>NZ_SJXD01000021.1 GCF_004336745.1 Roseococcus sp. SYP-B2431 | reverse complement strand
GACTGGAGCAGCGGTAGGAACCGAGACGACAACGTTCTCTGGGGCATTCTCAAAGTTCGTCGGCTCCTCGGCGTACAGGTTCTCAGCCTAGCGCAGAGCGCAAACGTTCGCATTGACTGTCGCCGCGATCCAGTTCGCCTTGCCGCGCTTTCCTGCCCCCCCTTCCGACCCTGACGGCGTGATTGGATCAGCAAAGCAAAGTGAACCCGATTGCGGTGGGGCTGGGACAATGTGCCCGAGCACCGCCGAGGAGGCGGCTCGCGCCAGGGGATGGCAATAGTGGGCGAGCTCCCGCCTTGTCCTTTGGAATTACCCTCAGGGTAAGCTCTCTCCGCCGCTTGCTAAGTCGCTTTCAGGCGCCTGAACAAGCTGGCGGTGAGGGCGAGAAGCCGCCTTTGAGGTGCCTGCGCTGGCCAGAGTAAGCGCAATTCCGTCCCGCCCAGGTGGCGGCATGAAATCGAGGGCTCGCGTAATGGCCGCCATTCCGATGATCAGGCAGGCCGCCGGCAGCACGACCAGATGGATGAAGCTCGGGCTCATGGTGCTTTCGACGTTCACGCTAAGCGCAGTTTACGCAGATCTTTTCATATTGCGGTGATGATAATTATGCCCCTTGGAGATGAATAATGCCC
>NZ_SJXD01000020.1 GCF_004336745.1 Roseococcus sp. SYP-B2431 | reverse complement strand
CGGCACAAAGGCCAAGAGATGGAGGCGTTCGAGCTTCGGAGGCTCTTCGCTGCTAGGCATCCCGGGCGGCCTGCGCCGGCTCTGCGAACGATCGCGGTTCATGTGACGGAGATTTACTCGGCCGCCGCGGCTCGCGCTGCTACGCTATAATCACGGAAAGGCTTTGGTGATTATAGTGTAGAGGCGGCGCCCTCCGACCTCTGGCATGCAGACTTCATGTCGGGACACCCAAGCTCCGCTCATGGCCACATCATCAACGCCACCTTTGGCGTGTTCGATCAGACCACACCATGGATCGATCGGCGTGAGCTGCCGTGGACGGAACTCGCAATACAACTTACCGCACACGCGATCGGCAGGAAGGAGGGCTCGTGTATCGTCCCTGCCCTGTTCAAAGGGACGGAGCGCAAGAAGGAGGACGCGGAGCGCATCGACCTCGTCATGCTGGACAGTGACAGCGGTGCCACGATGGACGAAATCAGCACTGCTCTCCGCGGTCTGGGCTGGGCGGCCGTGGTCAGCTCGACTTGGTCGCATCTCACCTTCAAGGCCAAGATGTCCCGCAAGGTCTTCGACAAGTGGCTGAGTGAGACCGGGCGGAGTGATACGGACTCTTCGGCGGCGGAAGCGTTCCTCCGGCACAGGGGTATGCTACCTAAGATTGCCGCGGGTGCGACCCGCACCGGCACGGACGAGCAGTTCGCCTACTTCCAGCACGGCCCCTGCCCCAAGTTCCGGATCGCCCTGCC
>NZ_SJXD01000019.1 GCF_004336745.1 Roseococcus sp. SYP-B2431 | reverse complement strand
GAGCATGCAAGCCTAGTCGAGCCGAGTACGGTTGCGAAGCCGCGCCGTTCCTGATGCAACCCGCATGGGCTGATGACGCTTTCGCCTGCAAAGCGGCGGCGCCGGCCGGCCTGGAGGCGACGTGAAATCAAGCTTCTTTCTATTTCTCCTAAGCGCCTCCCCCATCCCTGCACTATCGAATCCAACGGAACGCGTCCTGCGCGAGGCAGAAAGCTATACTCGCCGCTGCACGTCCACCCTCATAGCGGAGCTGCATGAGTGCCAACGGCATCGTTCCGAGTTTGTGCTGGACTACTTGCGCGCACGTGGGGGGGATTATCTGGGGCAGCGGAGTGTTGCATCCGCTTTCGCCCAGCAGAACGGTATCGGGAGGACGGGAGGGGTCATGTTCAATCCCGTGGAAGCGTGCGCTTGGAGGTGGGTCATCATCAATGCCGACCATGCGCAGGCAACGCACGACGACGAACTAGATGAAAGACGGGACTGCGGACGACTGGATGTCAACCAACATGAAGCGGCGCAGCTTCGCGCCGCCGAACTGAACGTCTTAATCGTGACTGATCCTGTTCCCGCGCCTCCAGTCGGCAGGGGCTCGGGACGCTAGGTGTTTAGCCCTGGCATTTGGTGGTGTGGGCCTGCGGTGAAGCAGTACGGCTCCCGCCGCCGTTTTGCAGATGATATCGTAAGGCTTGGGCCGCGCAGCCGTTCACCCCAGCCTGCATTGCCCCTTCCTTCCAGGAACACCAACGCTGCGAAGCGGATTGGGCCGAATTCGTCTGGACCCCTGCGTGACGGCTCACATATCCAAGCTCG
>NZ_SJXD01000018.1 GCF_004336745.1 Roseococcus sp. SYP-B2431 | reverse complement strand
CGTATCCATCCGGCCAAGGCCGCGGGTGCTGAGTGCCGGGATCGGGCCGGGGGTCACCGCTTCTGATCGGCGATGAGTTCCTTGAGGCATTCGATGCCGCGCTCGGTGAAGCCCAGGGTGGCGCGTTCGTCGGTGTCGTAGATCCAGAGACAGCCGTCCTCGGGCTCGAGCTGGTCGGCGATCTCGTCGAGGAGGTCGATGGTCTCGCCGATCATCTCTGCGGCGCGGGCGATGGTGAACACGACGCCTGGCGCGGCCACGGTCAGGCGGCCTCGGCGGCGGGGCGGGCCTGGGCTGCCTTCCAGTGCCAGGGCAGCAACTCGTGCAGGCGGGAGGCCGGGTGGTCAGCGATGCGGGCCAGCACGTCGGCGAGCCAGGCGCGGGGATCGACGTTGTTCAACTTGGCGGTGGCGATGAGCGAATACATCGCCGCGGCGCGCTCGCCGCCACGGTCGCTGCCGGCGAACATCCAGGCCTTTCTGCCGAGAGCCACGCCGCGCAGCTGCCGCTCGGCCGCGTTATTCGTGAGACAAATCCTCCCGTTGTTCAGGAAGCGACTGAAGGCGTCCCAGCGGGTCAGCATGTAGTCCATGGCCTTGGCCACCTCGGCATGACGAGACATCCGGGCGCGCTGCTCGCGCATCCAGGTCTCGAGGTCGGCGACGAGGGGCGCGATCTGCTCCTGGCGAACAGCGAGGCGCTGGTCGGCGGGCAGGCCGTTGATGGCGCGCTCGGCCGCGAAGATCGCGTCGATGCGCCGCACCGTCTCGGCGGCAAGCGGGGCCCGCGCGACCTCGGCGAGCTTGAACAGCTTGCGCCGGCCATGCGCCCAGCAGGCAGCCTCGGTGATCGGGCCGGGCTTGCGGCCTGGCGCGTAGAGCTCGTTGAACCCGGCATAGGCGTCGGCCTGCAGGATGCCCCCGTAGCCGACCAGGTGCCGCTGCGGATGCTCGCCGGTGCGGTCGCGGGAGTAGCGGAACATCGCCGCCGGCGGTGCTGGCCCGGCGAAGGGCCGGTCGTCGCGCACATAGGTCCAGACCCGGCCGGTGATGGTGCGGCCCTTGGCCAGCACCGGCACCGTGGTGTCGTCGCCGTGGAGCCGGGCAGCGGCGAGGACATGGGCGTCGATCAGCGCCATCATCGGCGTCAGGCTGGCGGTGCAGGCGCCGACCCAGTCGGCGATCGTCGAGACGCTGAGCTCGATCCCCTCGCGGGCGTAGGTCTCGCTCAGGCGGTTCAGCGGCAGGTGCTGGCCGAACTTCGCCTCGAGGATCATCGCCAGCAGCTGTGGGCCGGCGCGGCCGCGGGCGATGGGATGGAAGGGCGCGGGCGGCTGGGTGATGGTCTCGCAGGACCGGCATGAGAACCGCTCGCGGACGGTCTGGATGACCTTCCACTGTCGTGGCACGACCTCCAGCGTCTCGGTAATGTCCTCGCCCAGCTTGGAGAGCCTGCCGCCGCAGCAGGGGCAGGCGGAGGGGGCGGCAATCACCACGCGCTCGCGCGGCAGGTGCTCCGGCAGCGGCGTCCTCGCGGGCTGGCGGCGCGGCGATGTGCCGCCGTTGGTCGACTTGCCCTTGCCCGCGGCGGTCTCCGCCTTGGTGGCGTCCTCGCTGGCGGCGGCGACGAGTTCGCCGAGTTCCAGCTCGAGCTGATCGATCAGCTTGCGGCTGCGCTCGGACGAGGCGCCGAACTTGTCATGCTTGAGCTTGGCGATGAGCAGCTTGAGATGCGCCACCATGGCCTCGGCACCGGACGCCCGCGCCTCCGCCTCCTGACGCGCCAACTCCGCGGTGGCGAGCGCGGCGCGCAGGGCGGCGATATCGTCGGCGGTGCTGTCCGGCGTGGGCATCACAACGGGGATCGAATCACACCCAGCCATTGGCGGGAAGCCTAAAATCGCCGCCCTGACAGCCTATCCTGCGACCTCGGGTCGCCAGGTTCGTTGAGGGTTTCGCCAATCGATTCCGTCGAGCATGTAGGCCAGTTGCGAGCCGGAAATCGCGACGCAGCCATCCGTCGGCGAGGGCCATATGAAGCGGCCGCGCTCCAACCGTTTCATGTAGAGCGACATGCCGATGCCGTCGTGCCAAATGATCTTGACCAGGTCGGCCTTGCGGCCCCTGAAGACGTAGAGATCGCCGGCATGGGGATCGCGACCGAGCGCCTGCTGCACCTGCAGCGCCAGGGACTGCATCCCGCGCCGCATGTCCGTGTGGCCCATCGCCAGCCAGACGCGGACGCCGGAGGGGACCGGGATCATCCGCGCAGCGTCGACAGCACTCGACGCAGCGCCGCGGTGCCGACCGTCTCCAGGACCCGCACCGCCGTGCCATCCGGCAGCACGATCTCGATACGCTCGTCGCGTTCGACCGGCGCATCTGCGGCAAACGAGGAGGCTGTCGGTTCGGCCGGTGATGCTGCCACCGGCAATTCCGGCACGACGCGCACGGCCATGAAGGTCGCCTCCTCGGCCACCAAGGTCCCGCGTCGCCGTGCATCCCGCCATTGCCACAGCAGGCCCCGGCTCACCTCGTTCCGTCGCGCCACGTCGACAAACTTCACGCCCGGTTCGTCCAACTCGGCCAGGATCCGCAGCTTATCCTCCGGCCGCCAATTCCGACGCCGCTCCACCCCGGTGATGATTTCCACTACGCCTCCCGCCTCCGTCCTTACCGGCGCTCCAAAGAACGCCCGTACAAACACAAGGCAGGTTCAACATCATTGTGGTAGGCGGCCGTCGCCGGATGGGTAC
>NZ_SJXD01000017.1 GCF_004336745.1 Roseococcus sp. SYP-B2431 | reverse complement strand
AACGCGCCACCCTGGGCTTCACCGAGCGCGGCATCGAATGCCTCAAGGAACTCATCGCCGATCAGAAGCGGTGACCCCCGGCCCGATCCCGGCACTCAGCACCCGCGGCCTTGGCCGGATGGATACGTCTGTAATCCCGGCGACGGCGGCGAGGCGGAAGGTTTCGTCATCCATTGTCGCCATGACCACTGCACCGACCGGGACAGGCTGCTTTTCCTCAAGCAGATGCTGGAGCAGCGCACACTTCTGCCGGAGGACCTCGAGAACCCCGCCTTCCAGCCAACGGCGCCTCCGCCGAAGCCAGTCATCCGCGTTCATGGCGGCGATCTGCCAGAGGTGGTGCGCCAGGCCGAGGAAGCGCTCATTCGCCGACCCCATCGCGTTTATCAGCGCGGCTCCTTCCTGGTTCGCCCGGGCCTGATCCGGCTCAGCGTTGATGACGCTGACGCCGGCAGCAGCTTGCAGATCGTCCAGTTGGAAGATCACGCGCTTGCAGAGGCAATGACCGCCTGTGCTCGCTGGCAGCGCTACGATGCTCGTTCCAGGAAGTGGGTCGATATCGACGCACCGGCCCGGATTGCCGCAGTGTTGCAGCAGCGCCGGGGGCTTTGGCGGCTTCCGGTCCTGTCAGGCACGCTCTCGGCACCTACGCTCCGGCCCGACGGCTCGATCTTGGATCAGCGAGGCTATGACGCAGCCACTGGCCTCCTGCTGGCCCCGCGAAAGACGGCCTTTCCCTCCGTCCCATCTCGACCCACCAAGGACGAGGCGAGGGCCGCCCTGGCGCGCATCGAGCAGCTTGTCTCCACCTTCCCCTTCGTGGACAAAGCCAGCCGGAGCGTCGCGCTGTCGGGCATTCTGACGGCAAGCGTCCGCCGGTCGCTCCGGACCGCGCCACTCCATGGCTACACCGCCCCCGTGGCGGGATCCGGCAAGTCCATGCTGGTCGACCTATGCAGCATCATCTCAACGGGCCGTGCTGCCAGCGTCATCTCGCAGGGCCGGACCGAGGAGGAGTTGGAGAAGCGCCTCGGCGCATTGCTGCTCGGCGGCGAGCACGTCATCGCAATCGACAACTGCGAGGCGGCTCTCGGTGGCGAGTTCCTGTGCTCCCTGATCACCCAGGAGTTCGTGCGCTGCCGCATCCTCGGTAAATCCGAAGCCCCGGAGCTGCCCAGCAACAGCTTCGTCACCGCGACCGGTAACAACCTCACGCTGCTCGGCGACATGACCCGCCGCGCCATCCTTTGCCAGCTTGACCCTCAGGTGGAGCGGCCCGAGCTGCGTACCTTCGAGATCGACCCGCTCAAAGAGGCGCACCAACATCGGCCGGAGTTCCTGGTCGCGGCGCTCACCGTCCTCCGGGCCTATCACGTCGCCGGATACCCAGACGCTCCGGATCCGCTGGGCTCGTTCGAAAGCTGGTCCACCTGGGTGCGAGGGGCGCTGCTCTGGCTCGACCAGGCTGATCCGGTGGTCACCATGGAGTCAGTCCGTGATCAGGATCCTCGATTGGAGGCTCTGACCACGCTGATTGCCCAGTGGCAAGTGCACCTTGGAAGCACGTTCGTCACAGTACGAGAGATCATTGAATGCGCGTCCGAACAGCGAACCGGCCCGCTCGTCTCTCCGAGCAAATCCCGTCTCGTCTTCATCCGGCCCGATTTCCGCGAAGCCCTGTTGGTCGTTGCGGGTGAAAACGGCGCGATAAACAGCAAGCGCCTGGGCCGTTGGATCGGAGCACATCAGGGGCGTGTCGTCAGCGGCCTGCGCATCGCGCGCGCCACCATGCTCGGCGGCAATCAACGCTGGAAACTTGAAACGGAGGGCAGTCATGCTGCGGCGACCTGATCGAGGTGGATTAGGTGGGTTTGGTGGATTTGGTCGGAACCCCACACGGAAACTGTCACTGAGAGACACAAGACGCATGTATGACAGTTATAGAGCGAAGGCCGGGGGAAACCCACCTAATCCACTTAATCCACCTGAACCGCGCGCGCGCTTCCGTGACGTGGGTGCAGCCTTCCCGCACTACAAAGGGCTCAGCACGGGAGGCCAAGCCCATGGGCGCGCTAGCTTCGTCCCCACGGCCGAGCAGCGTCGCATGGTCCACGCGATGGCCGGCTATGGCGTGCCGCAGGACGACATCGCGCTGGTGATCGGCATCACGTCGCGAACGCTGCGCAAGCACTTCCGCCACGAGCTGGATGTCGCCGTGATCGAGGCCAACACGCGTGTCGCGCAGTGCCTGTTCAAGCAGGCCACCACGCCCGGCAACATCGGCGCCAGCATCTTCTGGCTCAAGGCCCGGGCGGGCTGGCGGGAGAAGCATCCCGAGTCCCCGGCGCCGCCCCCGCTCACCGAGGAGAGCCGGCCAATCGAGATCGTCATCGTCGATCCGGCCAATGGCACCCGCGAGACAGTCTCCTGGAACCGACCTGCTCTGGAGGACCGCACGCATGACCCCTGACACCATCGGCTCGTCGCCCAACTTTCCGGCCTACAACCGGGCCCGCGTCGACGACCTGATCCCCTATGCGCGGAACGCCCGCACGCATTCCCCCGCCCAGGTCGCGCAGATCGCCGCGTCCATCCGCGAGTTCGGCTTCACCAATCCGGTCCTGGTGGACGGTGAGCGCGGCATCATCGCCGGCCACGGCCGGGTGATGGCCGCGCGACAGCTCGGGCTGGTCGAGGTGCCGACCATCGAGCTCAGCCACCTCACGCCCACGCAGCGCCGGGCCTACATCCTCGCCGACAACCGCCTGGCACTCTCCGCCGGCTGGGACGACGAGATGCTGCGACTGGAGCTGGGCGAGCTGCACAGCGAGGGCTTCGACCTGGCGCTCACCGGCTTCAGCCAGGACGAGCTGGCGAGCTTTCTGCTGGAGCCCACGGCTGGCCTGACCGACCCCGACGAGGTGCCCGCGCCACCCGAGATCCCGGTGTCCCGCGCGGGCGACGTCTGGGTTCTCGGCCGGCACCGGATCATCTGCGGTGACGCCACCGATC
>NZ_SJXD01000016.1 GCF_004336745.1 Roseococcus sp. SYP-B2431 | reverse complement strand
CCATGACCAGCCGCTCCTTGGCCCAGACGATCTGGGCCCGGATGTCGAAGCCGCAGCTGGTCAGGCTGTCCGCCACCGTGGTGGCGTGCAGCGCGCCGTGCCAGACATAGGCCACGTCGCCAGGGAACAGGGCCCAGGCCTCGCGCCAGTCGGCCCGGTGATCGTTCTCCACGATCCCCGTGCGATGGGTGTCGGACAGGCCGGCGCGGTTCCGCCAGGCCGGGTCGTAGTTCACGCCGTAGGGCGGGTCGGTCACCATCAGGTGCGGCCGCACGCCCGCGAGCACCGCCTCGACCACCACGGGATCGGTGGCGTCACCGCAGATGATCCGGTGCCGGCCGAGGACCCAGACATCACCCGCGCGCGACACCGGGATCTCGGGCGGCGCGGGCACCTCGTCCGGGTCGGTCAGGCCAGCCGTGGGCTCCAGGAGGAACCTGGCCAGCTCGTCCTCGCCGAAGCCGGTGAGCGCCAGGTCGAAGCCCTCGCTGTGCAGCTCGCCCAGCTCCAGTCGCAGCATCTCGTCGTCCCAGCCGGCGGAGAGTGCCAGGCGGTTGTCGGCGAGGATGTAGGCCCGGCGCTGCGTGGGCGTGAGGTGGCTGAGCTCGATGGTCGGCACCTCGACCAGCCCGAGCTGTCGCGCGGCCATGACCCGCCCGTGGCCGGCGATGATGCCGCGGTCCCCGTCGACCAGCACGGGGTTGGTGAAGCCGAACTCGCGGATGGACGCGGCGATCTGGGCGACCTGGGCCGGCGAGTGGGTGCGGGCGTTCTGCGCATAGGGGATCAGGTCGTCGACGCGCGCCCGGTTGTAAGCCGGAAAGATCGGCGGGGTCGCAGCGGTGTCAGGCGTCATGCGTGCGGTCCTCCAGAGCAGGTCGGTTCCAGGAAACTGTCTCGCGGGTGCCATTGGCCGGATCGACGATGACGATCTCGATCGGCCGGCTCTCCTCCATGAGCACGGGCGGCGCCGGAGGCTCGGGATGCTTCTCACGCCAGCCGGCGCGCGCCTTAAGCCAGAAGATGCTGGCGCCGATGTTGCCGGGCGTGGTGGCCTGCTTGAACAGGCACTGCGCGACACGCGTGTTGGCCTCGATCACGGCGACATCCAGCTCGTGGCGGAAGTGCTTGCGCAGCGTGCGCGACGTGATGCCGATCACCAGCGCGATGTCGTCCTGCGGCACGCCATAGCCGGCCATGGCGTGGGCCATGCGGCGCTGCTCGGCCGTGGGAGCGAAGCTAGGCGCGCCCATGGGCTTGGCCTCCCGTGCTGAGCCCTTTGTAGTGCGGGAAGGCCGCCGTCCACCGCGAGGCGCGCGCGCGGCCCTCAAGTGCCTTAAGTGCCTTAGGTGCCTTTGCCCCAGCCCTCCTCCATATAGTGTCACACGCCGACCTGAAGAATGTTTCTGACACTTTCCACGCGAGGTTGGGGAGTGAGCCACTAAAGGCACTTAAGGCACTTGATTCCCGAATTTCTGTCATCCTCTCACCCCTCCTCAAGCTTCCACAATTGCGTCCCATTCAGGATCCTGGCGCGCGCGATGCGCAGGCCTTCGACACGCTTCTTTTCGTGTTGCCCAATCCAGCGACCCAGCCGCTTGCCGTTGACGGCGCCCTTGTCCCCGGCCACGACGAGGAGGGCCTCGCGGAAATCCGGATGGGCGAACTCGATTTTCGGTGTGTAGATCGATCCGCCGAGCGCCGTTCGGGGCATGCACGCGAAGTCGATTATTTCCCGGACCGTTACCTCGCGATCACCTAGATGGGTCCGCCATTCACTGAGGACGGCGGCGATGGATTCCAGCTTGGGATCAAGTGCCCGAACCGTCTCCATCGTGTCGATGGGATCAGCCTGCTCGAGCCAGAGCAGCGCCCCTCGCACCCAGGTGGACCAGCGTTCGAACGAGCCCAGCGGATCCGGAGCATCCGGGTATCCGGCGACGTGATAGGCCCGGAGGACGGTGAGCGCCGCGACCAGGAACTCCGGCCGATGTTGGTGCGCCTCTTTGAGCGGGTCGATCTCGAAGGTACGCAGCTCGGGCCGCTCCACCTGAGGGTCAAGCTGGCAGAGGATGGCGCGGCGGGTCATGTCGCCGAGCAGCGTGAGGTTGTTGCCGGTCGCGGTGACGAAGCTGTTGCTGGGCAGCTCCGGGGCTTCGGATTTGCCGAGGATGCGGCAGCGCACGAACTCCTGGGTGATCAGGGAGCACAGGAATTCGCCACCGAGAGCCGCCTCGCAGTTGTCGATCGCGATGACGTGCTCGCCGCCGAGCAGCAACGCGCCGAGGCGCTTCTCCAACTCCTCCTCGGTCCGGCCCTGCGAGATGACGCTGGCAGCACGGCCCGTTGAGATGATGCTGCATAGGTCGACCAGCATGGACTTGCCGGATCCCGCCACGGGGGCGGTGTAGCCATGAAGTGGCGCGGTCCGGAGCGACCGGCGGACGCTTGCCGTCAGAACGCCCGAGAGCGCGACGCTCCGGCTGGCTTTGTCCACGAAGGGGAAGGTGGAGACAAGCTGCTCGATGCGCGCCAGGGCTGCCCTCGCCTCGTCCTTGGTGGGTCGAGATGGGACGGAGGGAAAGGCCGTCTTGCGTGGGGCCAGCAGGAGGCCAGTGGCTGCGTCATAGCCTCGCTGATCCAAGATCGAGCCGTCGGGCCGGAGAGTAGGTGCCGAGAGCGTGCCTGACAGGACCGGAAGCCGCCAAAGCCCCCGGCGCTGCTGCAACACTGCGGCAATCCGGGCCGGTGCGTCGATATCGACCCACTTCCTGGAACGAGCATCGTAGCGCTGCCAGCGAGCACAGGCGGTCATTGCCTCCGCAAGCGCGTGATCTTCCAACTGGACGATCTGCAAGCTGCTGCCTGCGTCGGCGTCATCAACGCTGAGCCGGATGAGGCCCGGGCGAACCAGGAAGGACCCGCGCTGATAAACGCGATGGGGTCGGCGAATGAGCGCTTCCTCGGCCTGGCGCACCACCTCAGGCAGATCGCCGCCGTGAACGCGGATGACTGGCTTCGGCGGAGGCGCCGTTGGCTGGAAGGCGGGATTCTCGAGGTCGTCCGGCAGAAGAGCGCGCTGCTCCAGCATCTGCTTGAGGAAAAGCAACCTGTCCCGGTCGGTGCAGTGGTCATGGCGACAATGGATGACGAAACCTTCCGCCTCGCCGCCGTCGCCGGGATTACAGACAAAGGTTGCGAGGTCCGGATCGGGTTTCGAGTGCGCGTCTGCGTTGGGGCAGATGATGTGGTGGCGCACACCGCCGGCCACCTTCCCAACGAAGATGCTGGGCATCCGGGAGCGTAGGGCGTCTACGATCCGGAAGTGTCTGGCCGAAGCCGCGGCCCAGGAGGTCAGATCGAAGCACTCGCCCGTATGGGGGTCCGCGAACTCGATTCGCGGTGGAAGGCCGAAATCGAACGGGCCGGTGCTGGGCTTCTCTCGCTTGCCCCGCCTTCGGGCCGCAGTTTCGGACTGGGGCGCCTCGGGCAATGCAAAGATATCGCAGAGCTGCCCTTCGAGAATCCGTGTCTCTGGTGCCGGGCCGTCGGCCGGGCGCCGCGGAAGATAGAAGAGCCTGGAGGTATCGGTGCAGGATTGATCGTGATGGAGATGCAGTGCCGCGGCCAGAGCCTCGATGCGCTCTCTCCAGGCGGCGTTGGCCCGCTTCTGGTCTGCATAGTTCGTGGCCATCCAGGACCTGGCGAGGGGCAGGGCGATCCGGAACTTGGGGCAGGGGCCGTGCTGGAAGTAGGCGAACTGCTCGTCCGTGCCGGTGCGGGTCGCACCCGCGGCAATCTTAGGTAGCATACCCCTGTGCCGGAGGAACGCTTCCG
>NZ_SJXD01000015.1 GCF_004336745.1 Roseococcus sp. SYP-B2431 | reverse complement strand
GCTCGTCCGGGCGCTCCGGTTGCCGTTCCGATCACCTGGGACGAGCTGCGGTCGCTTGACCGTGCCGACCACTGGCACATCGGGGACGCCGCGGAACTCACAAGACGCGCCGCCTCGAAGGCGCTGAAGGGCTGGGGGCGAGGCAATCAGGCTTTACCCGACAGGTGAGCGTCGTGCTTGTGCTGGCCCGTTCCGGCCTAAGAACGGCTAGCCAGCGCGCCGCCGGCTCTTTGAGTTTTTCGGGACGGCTGCCTTCTCCCGCAGGGTTATCCAGGCCGGGGCGTGGTCGCTCGCGCCGTCCTGACCGCGGACCCCTCGATCCACGCCACCATTGGCAAGGCGGGCGCGCAGGGCCGGGCTCACCAGCAGGTGATCGATACGAAGGCCGGCATCGCGCGGCCAAGCCTCCCGCTTATAGTCCCAGAAGGTGTACGGCGCATTCTGCGGGTACATTTCCCGGAGAGCATCGGTCCAGCCTTGAGCAAGGAGCTCATGATAAAATTTACGCGGCGCTGGCTGTAGGAGCGCGTCACGGGCCCAAGATCGGACGGCATAGATGTCGGCATCGGTGGGCACCACGTTGAAATCCCCCGCCAGCACGACTGGGGCTTGAGCAGCTATGAGCGTCCCGGCGTGGGCCGCTAACCGGGCCATCCACTCGAGCTTGTAGTCAAACTTGGGCCCAGGGTGAGGATTGCCATTGGGCGCGTAGATGCATCCCACCAACACGCCGCGCACGGCGGCCTCGATGTAGCGCGCTTGTGAGTCGTCCGGGTCACCAGGCAACGCTCGACGTGTGACAATCGGCTCCGTCCCGCGCGCGAGGATCGCGACCCCATTCCAGGTCGACTGCCCCTGCCAGGCAGCGTGATAGCCCGCGTCATTGATGGCACTCACCGGAAACGCGGCCTGAGCCGCCTTTAGCTCCTGCACGCACACAACGTCCGGCTGGCTTTCCGCAAGCCACGACAAGAGATTTGGCAGCCGCCGAACCACGTTGTTGATGTTGTAGGTAGCTATTTTCAGACGAGTTGTCCCCTGGCGCTGCCTCAAGGAATTCCCGGGCGGCACTACGGTTGCCCACGCGGCCAGCCGCAACAATCTTCTCGGCCCTTGCGCCCTAGCGATCGCGCCTATGCGGCTCCCGGCTCACGCCAGCGGCCAAAGGAGGCAAGCCGTCTGCGCACGCTCCCGCAGCGAAGGATGTAGCGGCGGCTTCCGGTGCGCATCTAAGCGGGCTCAAAGGCAGCAGGAGGACGCGCCCGGCGCCAGGGGACGCATGGTCTCATGGGCGCAGCCGTTGTGCCGCAGCATCCCGGCACGTCGTTAAAGCGACCAGAGTCGCCTCAGCCTGTCTGGCCGCCGCTACGTCGCTGCGATCCACATCCCAGACCTGCTTTTCCGCATCCGACGCTCCTTCTACCAGCGCCTCGTGCAGCTCTTGCACACGCTCCTGGATCGGCTCGACCTCACCGCCCAGCTCGCGCTCCCACTCTCCGATGATGATCTCGACCTCCCGGGCCATGCGGCTGGGCGACGCAGCGCGACCGGCGAGGGTGATTATTCGCTGTACCGCCGCATCAAGGGGACGGGCGCGGGACTTCGCATGCGCCGGCATTGTATGCTCTCCGTTCTGCGGAAAAGAACGTAATTGGAACATCGGCCGACGATCAAGACTGATGGCTCCGGCTGTCGCCCACGGCCCGCCACGTCGAGGGCAGCGCTTGGCCAGCCACTGATCACGTCGGGATTAGAAGCTTGGCTGCCGTCCGCACCGCGGCCTTCCAGCGTCAGTGGCCCGTTGTGAAGGAAGTGCTCGAAACCGCTGGACTGGGCGGTGCACTTCGTGTGCACGGGATCCAACTCGCACAGGGCCCCGTCAAATCTCGGCCGCGAGCCTGTCGTCTATCGGCAGACCGAATGGTTCCTGGACCTTTGCGCACAAACCGAGGTCGTGCCCACGGCTGCCGGTCGGCCGCAAGCGGGCCGCCTAATCGTCAAGGCGCCCAAACAATAGGCCCGGGCCGTACATCTGAGGACGGCACGCCGTGCTCGACATAAGGCAGACCTGAGGTGTCGAACAGCAGTCGATCCATGCAGGCCTGACGAAGCGGCACGCCACGTCGTCCCATCATCTCGATCCCTTCCGTGCCAGGAATAACCGCGTCGCCGCGGACCGCGTGGTAAAACAGCCACAACTGACCGACCGCATCCGGCAGCACGAATACATTGCCGCAGCGGTTCCACACCGCGTTCTCTCCGAGCAATAGCCGTGCTTCCGATCCGGCGACACGGTCGAGCGGATGCGCGCCGCCGCGGAACGCGTAGGTCCGATAGGGCCCGACCCACGTATCCACCTTGGACGCCAGCAGGATTACGTGCCGGTCCTCCGGATGCTCGAAAACAAAAAGTCCTTCCCAAAGCCGGTCCTCCGTGTCGCCCGGGGTGGGCGCAAGCACCGCGCGCGGCTCCGTCCCAGGCACGAGCGAAAGGCCGTCGGCCGCCAGCTCCTGCCCCCAGATCGGCGCATGGCCCGACCCCCAGTAGAGGAAGTTCTGCTCGAGCGTTGTTGAGTGGAAGAAACAGGGGTCGATCACGGTGAAGCCAGTGCCACGCCGAAGCACGACCGGGTCGGCGAAGCCGATCGGACCGGAGGAGCGCGCCGCGATAATACCATGGCCGTTTGGCCCCTCGTCCTCATGGTCGTCAAATTCGAGCGCCCCGTAGAAGTTCCAGGCATCCGGCTGGAGCTGCCGCACATCCGGCGCCCAGCAGCCGCGATGGCAGCTGTAGTTCGGGATGGGCCGCGGGAAAGCGCCGTGCCGTGCACCCTCTGGATGCGTCTCCCAATGCACGAGGTCGCGAGAGCGCGCGACCTTAAAGCGCCGCCGAGGCGGTGGATCCTTTTCGTCGTCAGTTGCGTAGCACCAGTAGAGCCCGTCGCGGTCCGGGCCGGCCACCGCCGGATCAGGCCAAGCTTCCAGGATGATCGGGTTGCGGTAACTCGTCTGGATAAGATGGCTCAATGCCTGCTCGCCTCTCCATCGAATGGATGCCTCGGCGTGCCTTCCCCGACGGAGGCAACCCGGACTCTACCGAACCCGTGCCGCTCCTGGAAGCATGGGTGCTCCATCCACCGAACCGTAACGCCACGAGCTTGTTGATCCTGCGGAAGCTGAGCAGTAATCTTTAGGAACTACGCTGGCTGCTTAAGTGCCTACCACGCAACAGTAGCAGAGTAGAGGTCATGATGGATAAATCCCCGGTCCCCGACCCCGACGACATCCGGCGGAGCTTCGCCGCCGAACGCAGTCACAACGACGCCGTGGCGGTAAACGAGCATGCCCGCGCCGCCGTGAACTTGATGGTCGTAATCAACGGCGGCGCGGCGACCGCCCTTCTCGCCTTCGCCAACCGGCCGGAGGCGGGCCCGAATGTAGTGCTCCTCTTCGGGATCGCGAGCTTTGCAATCGGCGTCGTCGTGGGCGCCCTAAACATCCGCGTGCTGACGCGGACGACATTCAGCTACATGGAAGCTTGGCATTCCCAGGCCCACGGTGATCAGAGCGGCGCAGATTTCAAGTTTGCCGAAGCTAAGCGCGGGCAGCGTCATGGCGACGCCATGTTCCTCGCCGCTCTTATCTCCTTCAGCGTCGGCATCCTCCTCTCCGGCACCTCGATACTGCTACTATAGGCGCGCCCAGCGCTGCGCACCATCTCTCCTTGAGGAGCCCGCATGCGTTTCGCCCAGCGCTCGAAGCCGAACGAAAACCTGCGAGAGGCTGTTCGCATCCAGGTGCACCTCCTCCGTCCGCTCGCATAGAGCTGCAGCCATTTCGACCGGTCGGGTTGCGCAACCGAGGGCCTAGGTGGACGCCTATGTCCAAGAGCGACGATCGCATTCCAAGTCATCGGCGGCACCGTCGCCCTCTGCGCTACACTTCTCAGGAGAAGGTCCGGCTTGTCGAGGGGAGCATGCAAGCCTAGTCGAGCCGAGTACGGTTGCGAAGCCGCGCCGTTCCTGATGCAACCCGCATGGGCTGATGACGCTTTCGCCTGCAAAGCGGCGGCGCCGGCCGGCCTGGAGGCGACGTGAAA
>NZ_SJXD01000014.1 GCF_004336745.1 Roseococcus sp. SYP-B2431 | reverse complement strand
GGATGCGGGGACAGGATTTGAACCTGTGACCTTCAGGTTATGAGCCTGACGAGCTACCGGGCTGCTCCACCCCGCGGTGGTGAGTGTGTTTTCGGTTGGGTGGCCTGGCGCTGACCGACTCTCCCGCCGCTTGAGCGGCAGTACCATGGGCGCTGGAGTGTTTCACGGCCGAGTTCGGGATGGGATCGGGTGTTTCAACTCCGCGATAGGCACCAGGCCACCGAACCGAAAAGGTTTGGTGGTGAGGGGAATGGTTGGTTTGGGTGAGTGGTAAGGTAGCAGATGGGGTTTGGTGCTGCGTGCGGTGTCCTCTTGCGAGGACTGCACGTGTAGAATGATGAGCCTATCGGGCGATTAGGACCGCTTAGCTGCGTGCATTACTGCACTTCCACAGACGGCCTATCAACGTGATGGTCTATCACGGCCCTCAGGGAGACCTGGTTTTGAGGTGGGTTTCCCGCTTAGATGCTTTCAGCGGTTATCCCGTCCACACTTAGCTACCCAGCGGTGCCACTGGCGTGACAACTGGTGCACCAGAGGTATGTCCATCCCGGTCCTCTCGTACTAGGGACAGATCCTCTCAAGTCTCCAACACCCACAGCAGATAGGGACCGAACTGTCTCACGACGTTCTAAACCCAGCTCACGTACCGCTTTAATCGGCGAACAGCCGAACCCTTGGGACCTGCTCCAGCCCCGGGATGCGATGAGCCGACATCGAGGTGCCAAACCTCCCCGTCGATGTGGACTCTTGGGGGAGATCAGCCTGTTATCCCTAGAGTACCTTTTATCCGTTGAGCGATGGCCCGTCCACGAGGGACCACCGGATCACTAAGGCCGACTTTCGTCTCTGTTCGCGCTGTCACGCTCACAGTCAGGCGGGCTTATGCCTTTGCACTCAACAGCCGATGTCCGACCGGCTTGAGCCCACCATCGCGCGCCTCCGTTACACTTTAGGAGGCGACCGCCCCAGTCAAACTGCCCACCACGCAGGGTCCCGGCCCGGGATAACCAGGCTCGGTTAGACGCCAAAAAGGCACAGGGTGGTATTTCAAGGTTGGCTCCACCTGAGCTAGCGCCCCGGCTTCATAGCCTCCCACCTATCCTACACAGTCCCTTCCTGGCGCCACTGCGAAGTTGCAGTAAAGGTTCATAGGGTCTTTCCGTCTAACTGCGGGTACCCCGCATCTTCACGGGGAATTCAATTTCGCTGAGCCTATGCTGGAGACAGTGGGGAGGTCGTTACGCCATTCGTGCAGGTCGGAACTTACCCGACAAGGAATTTCGCTACCTTAGGACCGTTATAGTTACGGCCGCCGTTTACCGGGGCTTCAATTCGGTGCTTGCACACCTCCTTTTAACCTTCCGGCACCGGGCAGGCGTCAGACCCTATACGTCATCTCTCGATTTCGCAGAGCCCTGTGTTTTTACTAAACAGTCGCCACCCCCTGCTTTGTGCCACCCACACCTGCTTGCGCAAGCATGGGTCTCGCTTATCCCGAAGTTACGCGAGCAATTTGCCTAGTTCCTTCAGCATAGTTCTCTCAAGCGCCTTGGTATGCTCTACCAGTCCACCTGTGTCGGTTTCGGGTACGGTTCGATGTCAGAGCTATTTCCCGGACCTCTCCAGCTGCCACCCCAATCCAATAAGGGATGACAGAACTTCAAGGCCGTCACTTCTGACGAGCTCAGGAATATTCACCTGATTCCCATCGGCTACGGCTGTCGCCCTCGCCTTAGGGGCCGGCTCACCCTGCGCGGATTAGCCTTGCGCAGGAACCCTTGGACTTTCGGCGAGAGGGTTTCTCACCCTCTTTGTCGCTACTCATGTCCGCATTCGCACTTCCCATACCTCCAGCAAACCTCGCGGTTCACCTTCACAGGCCTAGGGAACGCTCCGCTACCACGCGTCATTGCTGACGCATCCACAGCTTCGGCAGATGGCTTGAGCCCCGTTACATTTTCGCCGCAAGACAGCTATTAGACCAGTGAGCTATTACGCTTTCTTTAAAGGATGGCTGCTTCTAAGCCAACCTCCTGGTTGTTTTGGCCGTCTCACATGCTTTCCCACTTAGCCATCATTTGGGGGCCTTAGCTGGTGGTCTGGGCTGTTTCCCTCTCGACAATGGACCTTAGCACCCACTGTCTGTCTGCCCGCCTAAACTCATCGGCATTCGGAGTTCGGTAGGGTTTGGTAGGGCTTTGGGCCCCCCTAGCCCTTCCGGTGCTCTACCTCCGATGGTCATCGACGGACGATCTACCTCAATAGATTTCGCGGAGAACCAGCTATTTCCGAGTTTGATTGGCCTTTCACCCCTAGCCACAGCTCATCCCCGACTTTTTCAACAGGCGTGGGTTCGGCCCTCCAGTGCGTGTTACCGCACCTTCAGCCTGGCCATGGCTAGATCACTCGGTTTCGGGTCTCATGCCGGCAACTGAACGCCCTGTTCAGACTCGCTTTCGCTTCGCCTACGCCTAACGGCTTAAGCTTGCTGCCAACACGAACTCGCGGACCCATTATACAAAAGGTACGCCGTCACTCCTCAAGGGAGCTCCGACTGCTTGTAAGCGTCCGGTTTCAGGTCTCTTTCACTCCCCTCGTCGGGGTGCTTTTCACCTTTCCCTCACGGTACTTGTGCACTATCGGTCGCCAAGGAGTATTTAGGCTTGGAGGGTGGTCCCCCCACGTTCAGACAGGGTTTCACGTGCCCCGCCCTACTCGAGTACCCTCAACCACATCACGCCTACGGGACTATCACCCTCTACGGTCAGCCTTTCCAGACTGCTCGGCTTATTGGTCAAAGGTCACTGGCCTGGTCCCCGTTCGCTCGCCACTACTAGGGGAATCTCTGTTGATGTCTTTTCCTCCAGGTACTGAGATGTTTCAGTTCCCCGGGTTCGCCTCCACACCCTATGAATTCAGGTGCAGATACCCTTGCGGGTGGGTTTCCCCATTCGGAAATCCGCGGATCAACGATTGCTCGCATCTCCCCGCAGCTTATCGCAGCGTGCCACGTCCTTCATCGCCTCTTGGCGCCAAGGCATCCACCGAACGCTCTTATCGCGCTCATCACGAACCACACATGCCCGCACGCAGGACCAAGCCCCACGCACATCTCTGTGCAGCCCAAACTTAAATGCCCAGCTACTACTACCAATCACTTTGTTCACGTCGCATCCCAGCAACCCAGCCGCTCGCGCAGCCAGCCCGCCACGACGCGTCGTGACCAACCATTCCGATTCACCTGTCAAACATCACCGCCCTCCGGCTCGGACCCTTCTGGGGCCCTTCGCCGGATGGCGAAACCTGTCGTGCAGAGGCACGTGCGCGCCCCTCCAGGGAACGGCTCACGCCGCTCGACCCCTCGAGGCAAACTTCGAACACCAACCTCACTCACTTTGGAGACGGTCGGTATCGAACCGACGGCCCCCTGCTTGCAAAGCAGGTGCTCTACCACTGAGCTACGCCCCCGAAACCTCGCGAGTGACCCCGCAAGAACCCCTGGGGCTTTGGTGGGCCAAGGAGGACTTGAACCTCCGACCCCACGCTTATCAAGCGTGTGCTCTAACCAACTGAGCTACTGGCCCAAAGCCCGAGACCCGACCCAAGAGACCCAGAACCAGGACCTCTCCAGCCAGGCCGGAGCCCCCAGGCCAGGACCAACCCAGCCAGCCATAAACCAGATCCCCGAACCAGGATACGCGGTCAGCGCCCGAAAGGCTTGCGCCCTCCCCGGCATCTTCCGCAGTCCTGACCCGGATCAACCGGCATCATCAGTCAAAGCGCGTTCGTAGGGTTCGTTCGCCCTCGCCACGGCCACCCCATCCGGAACAGCCAGGCTCAGGCCGGCAGGCATGAACAAGCATTTAGTCTTGTCGGAGCCCGACAATGCCAGGACAGCGAACCATCCACGATCGTCAGGCATCCTTGAAAGGAGGTGATCCAGCCGCAGGTTCCCCTACGGCTACCTTGTTACGACTTCACCCCAGTCGCTGACCCTACCGTGGTGACCGGCCTCCTTGCGGTTAGCCTAGACACTTAAGGTAAAACCAACTCCCATGGTGTGACGGGCGGTGTGTACAAGGCCCGGGAACGTATTCACCGCGGCGTGCTGATCCGCGATTACTAGCGATTCCACCTTCATGCACCCGAGTTGCAGAGTGCAATCTGAACTGAGACGGCTTTTTGGGATCCGCTCGGCCTCGCGACCTGGCTTCCCATTGTCACCGCCATTGTAGCACGTGTGTAGCCCAGCTCATAAGGGCCATGAGGACTTGACGTCATCCCCACCTTCCTCCGGCTTGTCACCGGCAGTTCCTCTAGAGTGCCCACCCAAACATGCTGGCAACTAGAGGCGAGGGTTGCGCTCGTTGCGGGACTTAACCCAACATCTCACGACACGAGCTGACGACAGCCATGCAGCACCTGTCTTGCCGTTCCCTTGCGGGCACCAACGCATCTCTGCGAAGTCCGACAGATGTCAAGAGCTGGTAAGGTTCTGCGCGTTGCTTCGAATTAAACCACATGCTCCACCGCTTGTGCGGGCCCCCGTCAATTCCTTTGAGTTTCAACCTTGCGGCCGTACTCCCCAGGCGGTGCGCTTATCGCGTTAGCTACGACACTGAGTGACTAAGTCACCCAACATCCAGCGCACATCGTTTACAGCGTGGACTACCAGGGTATCTAATCCTGTTTGCTCCCCACGCTTTCGCGCCTCAGCGTCAGTAATGGACCAGCTCGCCGCCTTCGCCACCGGTGTTCTTCCCAATATCTACGAATTTCACCTCTACACTGGGAATTCCACGAGCCTCTTCCATCCTCTAGCTCACATGTATCAAACGCAGCCCCCAGGTTAAGCCCAGGAATTTCACGCCTGACTATGTGTGCCGCCTACGCGCCCTTTACGCCCAGTCATTCCGAGCAACGCTAGCCCCCTTCGTATTACCGCGGCTGCTGGCACGAAGTTAGCCGGGGCTTCTTCTACGGGTACCGTCATCATCGTCCCCGTCGAAAGGGCTTTACAATCCGAAGACCTTCTTCACCCACGCGGAATTGCTGGATCAGGCTTGCGCCCATTGTCCAATATTCCCCACTGCTGCCTCCCGTAGGAGTCTGGACCGTGTCTCAGTTCCAGTGTGGCTGATCATCCTCTCAGACCAGCTACCGATCGTCGCCTTGGTAAGCCTTTACCCCACCAACAAGCTAATCGGACGCAGGCTGCTCCCAAGACGCCTTGCGGCTTTGAGCCTCAGCTCATATGCGGTATTAGCGCCAGTTTCCCGACGTTATCCCCCATCCCAGGACACATTCCTACGCGTTACTCACCCGTCCGCCACTGACATTGCTGCCCGTGAGACTTGCATGTGTTAAGCATTCCGCCAGCGTTCGCTCTGAGCCAGGATCAAACTCTCAGGTTCATCACCATCAATCAGCTCACGCCAATCTCAGGCCAACCTGCCATCCTTAACCCCACAAACCACACCCAGCACCAACAATGCCCAAATCCACCCAAGCCAAACACACAGCCAACACCAACCCCAGTCGCCCAAGGCAGCGCCAACCACGCATCCATGCCCAAGAAATCCGGCCATCATCAATCACCAAACATGG
>NZ_SJXD01000013.1 GCF_004336745.1 Roseococcus sp. SYP-B2431 | reverse complement strand
TTCCGATCTGGCGGCCGCGCCGCGGGCGGCCGCCGGCGACGGCCTGCCGCCGATCCAGCTCCCGCCGGCCGCGGCGGCCTCGCCCTCCGGCGCCGTCCTCGCGGCGCCCCCGCCGTCCCATGGCGCCTCGGTGCCCAGCCCGCACGCGCTGCCGGCCGCCAGTTCCGCGCTGACGCCGATCGCCAGCCCGCTCCGCCCGATGCCGAGCGCCGCCCCGGCCGCCTCTCTGAACACGCCGCCGACGGGCTTCTTCACCAGTCCGGGCCGGTAGCCGCGCAGGTGGGAACGCTCAGTCGTAGACCTGGCTGAGCGTCTCGGCGACGAGGCAGGGGCGCGGGCTGCCCTCCAGCTCCATCTCGTTCTCCACCGTCAGGCGCACCCCGCCCGGAAACGGGTCGCAGGCCTTCAGCGTGGAGTGCAGCCGCACGCGCGAGCCCGCCGGCACCATCGCCGTGAAGCGCACCTTGTTCGTGCCGTAGTTGATGCCGCGCGACTTGTTCTTGACGGTGTAGATCATCGGCCCCAGCCGCGGCAGCAGCGAGAGCGTGAGGAAGCCATGGGCGATGGTCTTGCCGCCCGGCATCTCCTTCTTCGCCCTCTCCACGTCGATATGGATCCACTGGTGATCGCCCGTCGCCTCGGCGAAGAGGTCGATGGTCTTCTGGTCCACGGTGAACCATTCGCTGGTGCCGAGCTTCTTGCCGACCCAGTCGGCCATGTCGGCGGGCTTCTCGATTTCGAGCATGTCGTTCTTTCCTATGGCTTCGGGCCCATTGCTTCGAGCAAGCTTGCCGCGCGCCCGTCCGAAGGACCAGCCCCGTCAGGCTTGGCGCGATGCCAGTTCCAGCCCGCGCGTGATCTTCGCCAACGGCTGCTCGGGCTGCGGCCCGACATAGCCGTCACCGGATAGGATCCTCCAGGTGCCTTGCCGCAGGTCCAGCTCGGCCGCGAAGGACCTTCCGCCCCGGAAGCGGCGGAGGCCAAGCGCGACGCGATGCTCGCCGGGAAAATCCGCCGTGGCGTCCCAATCCGTGCCCCGGAGATCGAGCACGACGCGGCCGGACACGAGGTCGATCACGCGGGGCGAATAGGCCCAGAGCGTGTTCCCCATCTCGACCGCCTCGAATTCGACGCGGATCGTGCCGTCGGGGGAGAGGCGCCGCATGCGCGGCCAGGGACCGAGCGCCAGGGCGCGGTCTTCCTCGATCGCAGCGGCCAGTTCCTCCCAGGGCCGGTCCGGGCCGTCCTCGCCCAGGTCGCGGAAGGTCCGGTCTTCGAGATCGAGGCGATAGAGCGAGTCGGTCGCATTGACGGAAAGATGCAGGAAGACGCCGCCATCCGGCTGCGGCAGCAATCGGCTGCGCAGCCAGCCGCTCAGATCGGCGAGGAGCGCGCCGGTCGTGTCGTCGAGGAGGCGCACGCCCTCGGGGCCGCGATCATGGCGGAGAATGCCGAGGATCGTGCTCTCCCGGACGACAGGGACCAGCGCCGCGGAGGGGGCTTCCTCCTCTTCCTCCGGCGGCGCGGCGGCCGGCATGATCCGGCCGAGCAGCCCGCGCATCCGCAAGCCGGCGGAGAAGCCGAGGGTGCAGGCGATCAGCCAGGGCAGGCCGAAGATCATGAGCAGCCGCAGGACGTCGCGGCCCATACGGTCGGGATCGCCCGACTTCTCCCAGGCCAGGCCGGTGGCGACCACCACGGGGCCGCCGATCGTCCAGATCGCGATGACGGCCACGCGCCAACCGCGCGGCGTGGACAGGATCAGCAGCGCCGGCAGCGCGATCGCGGCGGCGAAGAGGAGGAGGGCGGCCGACATCCGGCCTCAATCGAGCCCGACCAGGCTCCGCGCGAAATCCTTGGCCTCGAAAGGTCGCAGGTCGGCCGCCTTCTCGCCCACGCCCACGGCATGGACCGGCAGGCCGAACTCCTGCGCCAGCGCCACCACCACGCCGCCCTTGGCGGAGCCGTCCAGCTTGGTGACGACGAGGCCGGTGATGTCCACCATCTCCTTGAAGACCTTCACCTGGCTGACGGCATTCTGGCCGGTGGTCGCATCCAGCACGAGAAGGGTGGAATGCGGCACGGCCTCGTCCCCGCGCTTGAGCACGCGCACGACCTTGCGCAGCTCCTCCATCAGCGCGGTCTTGTTGTGCAGGCGCCCGGCGGTGTCGACGAGGAGGACGTCGATGCCCGCCGCCTTCGCATCGCGCAGCCCGTCGAAGGCGAGGCCGGCGGCGTCGGCGCCCATCTTGGCCGGCGCGACCACATGCGCGCCCGTGCGCTCGCCCCAGATCTGAAGCTGTTCCACGGCGGCGGCGCGGAAGGTGTCGCCGGCGACCATCCAGACCTTGAGGCCCCGGGCCCGGTACTGCTCGGCCAGCTTGGCGATGGTGGTGGTCTTGCCGGTGCCGTTCACGCCCACGACCAGCACGACATGCGGCGCATGGCGCGGCTCGATGGCCAAAGGCCGGGCGACGGGGGCGAGGATGGCGGCGATCTCTTCCGCCAGCGCCGTCTTCACCTCCTCGTCCGTGACCTCGCGGCCGAACTTCGTGCGCCGGAACGATTCGACGACCCGCCCGGAGGCGGCGACGCCGAGATCCGCGCCGATCAGCATCTCCTCCAGCTCCTCCAACGCGGCGTCGTCCAGCTTGCGCTTGAGGAACACGGTTCCGATGGCGTCGGTGAGCTTGGCCGTGGAGCGCGAGAGCCCCTGCTTCAGCCGGGCGAAGAAGCCCTGTTTGGGGGCTTCCTCGGGGGCCGCTTCCTGGATTTCCGACCTCGCGGGGTCGGGAATCTCGGGCTCGCGGATCGGCTCGGGCGGGATCTCGGGTGTCGGCGGTTCGCGCTGCGGCTCCGGCTCGCGGGGCGGCAGCTCGGGCGGGGGCACCGGCTCGGCCGGCGGCTCCTGGACGGGCGGAACGATCTCCGGCGTGGAGGGCGGCGGGATGTCGCTCGCCTGCGTTTCGGCGGTCTTGCCCTCCCCCGACTTGCCGGTGAGCTTTCCCCAGAGATCGCGCAGCGCCATCAGGCGGCCTCCTCGGCCATCAGCATGCGGCCGTCGGAGGCCGTGATCCGGGCGCGCAGCAAGGCTCCGCGCGGCGCGGAGCCGAGGCGTACCGGCGCGAAATGCCGCGTGTGGCCCATGCCGTCGGCCTCCATCAGCACCTCCTCGACCTGCCCGATGCGGGAGGAGAGGAAGCGCGCGCGCTCCATGTCGCCGGCCCGGCGCAGCCGCGCGGCCCGCTCGCGGCGGAGCGGCATGGGCAGCTGCGGCATGCGGGCGGCGGGCGTGCCGGCCCGGGCGGAATAGGGAAAGACGTGCAGGAAGCCGAGTTGCGCCTCCCCCACCAGATCGATCATCGCGCATAGCTGCTCCTCCGTCTCGGTCGGGAAACCGGCGATGAGGTCGGCCCCCAGCGCCACATCCGGACGTAACGCGCGAGCACGGGCGGAAAGTTGCAGCAGGTCGGCGCGGGAGTGGCGCCGGCGCATGCGCTTGAGGATCAGGTCATGGCCATGCTGGGCCGAGAGATGGAGATGGGGCATCAGCCGCGCCTCCTCCGCGAAGACGGCCCAGAATTTTTCGTCGAGTGCGGCCGGATCGAGGGATGACAGGCGAAGCCGCGGCAATTCGGGCACCTCGCGCAGGATCGCCCGGATGAGTGCCGCCAGCTCTGGATGGCTGGCGAGGTCAACCCCGGTCAGCACCACCTCGGCATGGCGGGTGGCGAGGTCGCGCACGGCGGCGACGGCCTCGGGGATGGGCATCGCCCGCGCCGGCCCCCGCCCCTGCGGGATGATGCAGAAGGTGCAGGCATGGTCGCAGCCCTGCTGGACCGCGAGGAAGGCGCGCGTCTCGCCCCCGGCCGCAAGGCCCAGCGGCGTCTCGCGCAGGATCGGCGCGACGGGCGCGGACCAGGCGGCCGGGTCCAGCTTCTGCCCATTGCCGATGACGCGGACCACGCCCGGCAGCGCGGCCCAGCTCCCGGGCGCGATCTGCGCGGCGCAGCCGGTGACCAGGATGGGCCGCCCCGGCTGCTCGCGCGCGGTGCGGCGGATGGCCTGGCGCGCCTGGGCCTCGGCCTCGCCCGTCACGGCGCAGGTGTTGACGATCAGCGCATCGGCGAAGCCGGCCCGCGCGGCAAGCGCGCGCATGGTCTCGCTCTCGGCGATATTGAGCCGGCAGCCGAAGGTCACCGTCTCAGCAGATGTTTCGCCCGGCCGATTCACGCCGCCGCGCCCATGGCGCCCCACGCAACAAGGGCTGGGCGATCGGACGGGAGTTCCAGCTCGCCCGTGAAGGACGTCGCCACGGGCCCGCTCATCAAGACATGCCCGTCCTCACGCTGCTCGATGACGAGGTCGCCGCCGCCCGGCACCGTCACGGCGCAGCGGGCCTCGACCAGCCCGCGCCGGCGGGCGTTCACCACGGCGGCGCAGGCGCCCGAGCCGCAGGCCAGGGTCAGCCCCGCGCCCCGCTCCCAGACCACCAGCCGCAGCTGCGTCCGCGAGAGCACCTGCGCGAAGCCGATATTGCCGCGCTCGGGCAGCAGCGGATCGTGCTCCAGTCCCGGCCCGATGCGCCGGATATCCAGCGCGTCCAGGTTCTCGACGAAGAAGGTCGCGTGCGGATTGCCCATCGAGCAGCAGGCCGCGTCCGACACGCCCTCGGCCGAAAGCGGCACATGCAGCGTGTCCATCTCGCGGGCCAGCGGGACGTCCCGCCAGCCCAGCTTCGGCGGCCCCATGTCGACGCGGACGGTGCCGTCGGGCAGGCGGTCGGCCGCCAGCATCCCCGCCGCGGTCCGGATGGCGACATGCGTCCGCCCCGTCTCGGCCAGCACCAGCGAGGCCGCGCAGCGCGTGCCGTTGCCGCAGGCGCCGGCCTCGGAGCCGTCCGAATTGTGGAAGCGGATGAAGAGGTCGGCATCCGCCGCCGGCTCCAGCGTCACCAGCTGGTCGAAGCCCACCCCGCGATGGCGGTCGCCCACCAGGCGGATGGCGTCGGGATCGAGGGCGATCGGCGCCGCGCGCGCGTCCAGCACGACGAAATCGTTGCCCAACCCGTGCATCTTGCGGAACGGAAGCCTCATGCAGCGCATATAGGGCACGATCCGCCGAAGCGGAAACGTAGCCGTCCGGTTAAATCCGTCCGCCGATAGGGACCGAATCGCGCCCGGCGCAGAGGCAGGGTTGGCGCGGCGGGCCAACCGACCTACCTCCCGCGCATGAGACGAGTAGCTCCCCTCTTCCTGGTCGCCGCCCTCGCGGGCTGCGCGCCGACCTATTCCGCCGACGAATATGCCGCCCGCGCGGTGCAGCAGGCCAATCCCGTGCAGCAGGGCGTCATCGCCGGCTCGCGGCGGGTGGCCGTCGCGGCCGACGGCACGACCGGCGCGGCCGCGGGCGCGGCGGCGGGCGGGGCCATCGGCGGCGCGGCGGTGGCCGGCAATTCGGTGAGCACCGCGCTGGGCGCGGTCGGCGGGGCGCTGGTCGGCGGGCTGGTCGGCACCACGGCCGAGCGGGGCTCGGCCAATACCAACGCCATCGAATACATCGTCCGCAAGACCAATGACGAGCTGATCTCGGTCACCCAGCGCGACGCGGAGCCGATCCCGCTGGGCACCCGCGTGCTGGTGATCACCGGCGCCCAGGCCCGCATCGTGCCCGACTACACGGACACCCAGACCGACGCCCTGCCGCGCACCGCCGGCGGCCGCCGCCCGGCCCCGCCGCGGCCGGCGCCCGCCCCCGCCGCCGAGCCGGCGGAG
>NZ_SJXD01000012.1 GCF_004336745.1 Roseococcus sp. SYP-B2431 | reverse complement strand
CCGACATCTCGGCCGCGATGATCGTGGTGCCGGAGCCGCTGAAGGGTTCATAGACCGCCTGGCCGGGCGAGGAGTTGTTCTCGATCGGCCGGCGCATGCATTCGACCGGCTTCTGGGTGCCGTGGGTCGTGACGGTGTCTTGGTCGCGGGAAGGGATGCTCCACAGGGTCGTCTGCTTGCGATCGCCGGCCCAATGGCCGGTGGCGCCGCCGCCGACCGCGTACCAGCACGGCTCGTGCTGCCAGTGATAGTGGCCACGGCCCATGACCAGCCGCTCCTTGGCCCAGACGATCTGGGCCCGGATGTCGAAGCCGCAGCTGGTCAGGCTGTCCGCCACCGTCGTGGCGTGCAGCGCGCCGTGCCAGACATAGGCCACGTCGCCAGGGAACAGGGCCCAGGCCTCGCGCCAGTCGGCCCGGTGATCGTTCTCCACGATCCCCGTGCGCTGGGTGTCGGACAGGCCGGCGCGGTTCCGCCAGGCCGGGTCGTAGTTCACGCCGTAGGGCGGGTCGGTGACCATCAGGTGCGGCCGCACGCCGGCGAGCACCGCCTCGACCACCACGGGATCGGTGGCGTCACCGCAGATGATCCGGTGCCGGCCGAGAACCCAGACGTCGCCCGCGCGGGACACCGGGATCTCGGGTGGCGCGGGCACCTCGTCGGGGTCGGTCAGGCCAGCCGTGGGCTCCAGGAGGAACCTGGCCAGCTCGTCCTCGCCGAAGCCGGTGAGCGCCAGGTCGAAGCCCTCGCTGTGCAGCTCGCCCAGCTCCAGTCGCAGCATCTCGTCATCCCAGCCGGCGGAGAGTGCCAGGCGGTTGTCGGCCAGCACGTAGGCCCGGCGCTGCGTGGGCGTGAGGTGGCTGAGCTCGATGGTCGGCACCTCGATCAGCCCGAGCTGTCGCGCGGCCATCACGCGCCCGTGTCCGGCAATGATACCACGCTCGCCGTCGACCAGGACCGGATTCGTGAAGCCGAATTCCTTGATCGACGCGGCGATCTGCGCGACCTGGGCGGGGGAATGCGTGCGGGCGTTCCGCGCATAGGGGATCAGGTCGTCGACGCGGGCCCGGTTGTAGGCCGGAAAGATCGGCGGGGTAGCAGCGGCGTCACGCGTCATGCGTGCGGTCCTCCAGAGCAGGTCGGTTCCAGGAGACTGTCTCGCGGGTGCCATTGGCCGGATCGACGATGACGATCTCGATCGGCCGGCTCTCCTCCATGAGCACGGGCGGCGCCGGAGGCTCGGGATGCTTCTCCCGCCAGCCCGCCCGGGCCTTGAGCCAGAAGATGCTGGCGCCGATGTTGCCGGGCGTGGTGGCCTGCTTGAACAGGCACTGCGCGACACGCGTGTTGGCCTCGATCACGGCGACATCCAGCTCGTGGCGGAAGTGCTTGCGCAGCGTGCGCGACGTGATGCCGATCACCAGCGCGATGTCGTCCTGCGGCACGCCGTACCCGGCCATGGCGTGGACCATGCGCCGCTGCTCGGCCGTGGGGGCGAAGGCAGGCGCGCCCATCAGTGGAGCACGCCGGGTTTGTAGGTCGGGAAGCAACGTCGCGGCATGTTGGACCTCTCTCGCGCCTGCTCTGAATCTAGTGCGTCAGCAGCGCGAGCGCATCGCGACAGGATTGCGAGGAAGTTCCTTCATTTTCGAGACCTGATTGAGACCCTTCCCAGACCGGGCCGGCGCGAGCCGGGCGTTTCTGACGCACCGACGCACTCTGACGCATTTTCCTATACGCGCGCCCGGGTGCGCAGAGCGTCTTCCCGGGCGGAAACAACTTCTCAGGGGTTTCAAGCAATATGCGTCAGAGTGCGTCAGATTCGAATCAGATGTAACGAAAACAAGGGCTTAATCTGACGCACATTGATTATGCGTCAGAGGGCTCCTCAGGGACGACATACTTCTCAAGAATGAAGAACCGCTCGCCGCCCGGCCCGCGGGCATTCGCCCGGCCGAGACCCCGCCTGTCATAGGCGCCGCGCACCCAGCCAAGGAGATTCAGGATCCCGGTGATACGCCGCTGCTCTTGAGTTCCCAACTTCGGCGTCTCTACGAACACCGCCTCCTTCGCGACCTCCGCGACAGTCACCTGCCGCTTGCCCGCAACCCAGGCAGCAATTGCGCCTTCCCACGCGTCTGATTCGAACCGTGCCTCCTGCTGAGGGCGGATGTGTGCTTCTTCGAAGGCGCCGTCCGGCCACCATGCCGCCTTGTGGCGATAGAGATGCAGGGCCTCAGCAAACAACTGATCCCGGTCGCGCTGGAGAGCGTCTGTATCAATCAGCCCGACCTTCACGGGCCAGAACCGCCTGCCGCCTGTCTCGTCACGCAAGTACACAGACTGGTTGGTCGTGCCGATGAACACGCACTGGCGCGGCTCGATCACTTCCTTGCGGCCGTAGCTCGGACGATAGCGCTCTGTGTCCCTCGTGATGAAGTGCTTCAGCCGGTTGTTCTCAGCCTTGCCCATGGCCGCCATCTCGGCGATCTCGATCAGCCACTTGCCATTCAGATGCTGTGCAGCGTCCTTCCCTCCGTCGATATCTGGCATCGCGTCAGAGAACCACTGTCCGCCGAGAACGGAACAGGCGGTGCTCTTCCTCGCGCCTTGCGGGCCCTCCAAGATCATCATGTAGTCGGCCTTGCAGCCCGGCTGCATCACGCGCGCGACCATGGCGACGAGGAACATGGTGCCGATGCCGCGAGAGTAGGATGTGTTAGCGGCGCGGACATAGTTCGGGAGCCAGCCTGCCACTCGCTGTTGCCCATCCCATCGCAATGCGCCCAGGTAGTCGCGCACCGGGTGAAAGGCCAGTTCAGAGGCTCGCAGATCCACCGCCTGATGCGCCGTGTCCTTGCCAAGCGTCTCCAGGCCGCACTTCTGGAGGTGGACCTGGAGGTGCGACACGTCCGCGTCGGTCACCGGTCGCAAGCCGTCAGTCGTCAGGATGACTGGCGCCCGCAACATCTGGTCAAGCCGGAATGCGCCGCTGATCTCTGCTTCCTGGCGGAGCGCTACCATGGCGTTGAACAGATTGCCTCGAGGCTCTCCTTCCCGGTTCTTCTGGCAGTCCCTCAGCCAGGCCGGGCCATCCTTGCTGACGGCTTTCTCGGCGTTCTGCCAGCAGCGCTTCAGCTGCCGCTCGCCACCCTTTTCCCGTTTCCATGCGGCGGTTTGCGGGTCCTTGTCGAGCGCGGTCAGGAAATCCTGGTAGGTGCCACCGTTGCGATGAAGCCCGCACGCAGTGCGAAAGGCTCGGGCGCTGCGGGACTGATCACCGCCGGCTGCCGAGCGCCCCCAATCGAAGTGCTGCCTCGGATCCTCGCTGGCCCTTGCAAACGCTGGGCCGGCCTCCTGGATCAACCAGAGCGCCGTCTCCTGAGACACGGGGCGCAGCTCTGGTGTGCTGCCCTCCAGGGGCTGATCTGTGACGGCGAAGAAGCGGTGCGACGTGTAGAATTCGATCGCGGGTGGATGATCTGCATCGGAGGTCCGCTTCCACTGCCGCCCGCGCTTTGGCTCACCTTTGTCGCCCGGCCCCATGGCCGCCTGAATTGCGAACACCTGCGCCGCATCGAGTAGGAAGAAGACCTTCACACCCGTGCCTGACGGTGAGATCTCCGTATAGGAGCCGAACCGGTCGACGACCTCTTGTGCCCACGGCGCGATGTCACCGTTCTCAGCGATGCAGCTGTCGAGATCGATGCCCGCGATTGCGAGCCCGTCGTGCTGGCCCAGAATGAGCCCGACGCCGCCGGTCTTGTAAGGCTTGGGCAGACGGACTGCCCGGCCTTCGGCCTCGTGGCGAGTTCCCCAGGTCAACCAGTCATCGGTCGCCGCCATGCCCCCTTTAGGGTCATACGGGAGCTTTGTCGGGCTCTTCTCTCCCGGACGCATCACTGTCTGCCACGCGACCCACCTCGGCAACGTGGCAATGCCAGCGAGAGTGATTGGCGGGCGATCAGCGCCATCAGGCATGATCCACCTCCACGCGGCGCAATGCCGTGTGCTGGACCCCGCGCACGGTCAGCTGCCCTCCTTGCGCCGCCGCGCCTCGAATGCCTCGACGTCCTCGAGCGTATAGACCACGCGCCCGCCGACCTTGATGTACGCGGGCCCGAGGCCAAGCCAGCGCCAGCGCTCGAGCGTGCGCTCCGAGATGCGCCAGCGGTCAGCGAGATCGTGTTGATGAAGATGCCGAATAGTCATGTCGATGATCCTCGCAATGGGGTGAATGACTGCGAGGAAAATCGTGATTTCGACCGGGTCGAGATATAGATGGCGACACGAAAGTCGTGAGGTTTGGCCCTACTAAGTCGTTGATTTCACGGCGCTGGATGAGAAAGTCGTGAGGCGCGGGAGGGAGTCGTAAGGTCCGACGATCTGCACTGGTCGGACTCGTGTGAGCCGACCAGGGCGAGGGCGGGATTCAATCGGTAACCGGCCCATGAAACGCTCTCGATGACGTCGTCAGGCGCAGGTGCGATACCGAGCTGCTGATGGAACTGCTCCGCAATCTTAAGGCGCAGTGCGCGGACCAACTGACGGGTCGTAGCCTCCGTTACGCCCATGGCGTCGGCCAACTGCTTTGTCCCCATGAAGGAAAAGCCCGGCGAGCCGCGCTGGGCACGGATGCCGTCCTGGAACTTCGGCAGCAATTTCCTGACGAGCTCGAAGTGCTTCCTCTGCAGGACCGCCACGTTGCCGATGCGGGCCTCACGTCGGTGCATGTCCAGCCAAAGTGTGATCGGCCGAGGAAGTTCCTTGATCTTGCGATCCGCCGCCTGACGTTCAGGCGTGGCCTCGTTCTCTGCTGGATCGCGGATCTGCACATCCTGAGCGAGGGGGCCCTGAATCATCGCAAGCAGTGAATGGTCCGGCAGATCAAGCCGCTCACCCAAGACATCATCAGTTCGTGCGGTCTCGGTGACGATCCGCATGACGTTCTGACCGTGTCGGACGTGCAGTCGATGTAGCCGGGCCGCCGCCTCGTCTGTGCGGAGGCCGAGATGGGGAAGGAGGCGGAAAGCCTCACCATGCGCGCCCAGGAAATGCTCCTGAGTCGATTGGCGCCAGGTATGGGCGGCCAACACATAGGCTTCAGCAGTCACGGCCTCGATCCCCGGCTTGCGTGGGCCTCGCATCAGGTCGACGGCATAATTCGATGCCGGCTCGAGATGCCCGCAATCCGCGGCAAGGATCCCGAAGCGGCGATCCAGGCATTGCGTGCAGACGCCACAGTGCCGACCCTTCGTCATGGCCGCGCCCCGCGTGGAACCACAGCTGAAGCTCGGTTGGATCAGTTCGCCACAACCACCCTCAGCAATGCGGCGGACAACGTCGGCCTTGGTGTCCCAGAAGAAGGGGTTGCGGATCCGGATGTCTGCCTCGGCGACCCGAGAAAAGAGCCGGCCGTAGAGCTCAAGCACCTTAGGATGCGTGGTCCGGGTCGCGCGGGTCCCGAGCACATGGCTGGCCAGCGGCAGGTTCGTGCTGACGACGCCGTTCTCGTAGAAGCAGACCTCGCGCAATCCGTGGAGCCGCGCCACGAGCAGGCCGAGGACGGCGAATAGGAAAGATCGAGTCCGCTGGGTCGGCTCCACCATTTCCCCTGCGTTCGTCAGACCGAGCCCGATGTGAACTAACCGGTCGGGTCCCGCGCGCGATCGCAGTGCTTCGACAAGCCTGCTCTGGATCGCCTGAACCATGGGAGCTGACTGGTACGAGACCAGGGCGGCCTTGCGGCGTTTCACCAGCAACGCATCGACAGCACCTGCAAGCGAGTCGAGGCCGCCCGAGAAGAGGATGACCTCCGCCGGCTGGAAGGCAGGCGCGGCACCCGATCCGGCGATGTCCAAGAACGGCTGCCAGGCCGGTGCGCCGGCTAGCTCTACGAATTCGAACTGGTATCGGTCTCCCGACAGAAAGCCGATCGTCTTGCGCAGGCTCTCCCGGACGTCGGGAAGATTCCAGAAGTCCGGGTCGCGGACAGCAATGACAAAGGAGAGAGTGCGACGCCAGTTCTCGCCCAAGTTGGGCATGGACGGGCCGTCTCTCGGCACCATGCGGTCAGCGAGGTGGATATAAGAGGCGATAGAGAGCAGGTCCCACAGCCGGTCCGGGAGGTTCGCCAGCATTTGACGGCTGACCTGATGCAGCGTCATCGCGAATGCGCCGCGGCCCGCACCGCGGATGCCGATATCGAGCGCCATCTCCGGGCCCTTGCGCCCCGACGACCTGGCACCGCCGCAAAGGAGGCGAAGCTCACGCATGGACGACGCCGCCTCGCGCCCGCAGTTCTTCCCGCACCTTCTTGAACGCCGCCTGGACAAAGCCGGCTGCGGTCTTGGGCGTCAGCGTTCCCTCGAAGCTGTGCTTGCCGTACCAGTCGGCGGCAAATTGCTCCACGATGAGGGAGGCTTCCCGGCAATGAAGGGTGAGCGCCGTCTCGAACAAGTGATGGTCGCGCAGGCTCTGGAACCGATGGGACTGCCCCACCTGCGCCGGCAAGGTGCGGCTGAGATAATAGCCCAGGTGCTCCCGTGTGAGACGAGCTACGAAATCTCGGACCAGCACGGCGAACCGGGCGGGCGAGGCGAGTTTGCGCAGCGATGCCCAGGCCTCGTCGGCTTGGTAGGTCGAGCCAAACAGGCTGCCCTCATCACGTGCGGCCACACTCACCAGGCTTTCCACCACTGTGGTCGCGGCGAGATCGCTGAAGTCATTGGATCGGCGGTCCGCAAGGATCGTGTCATCCAGCATGCTCATGACCGCGGCGCCGATCTCGGTGATCGTGGGCTCTGCGACGACCTCCAGGCCGATGCGCTGGAGGGCCTCTCCGAAGGCGGCGTCTCGAGCGGCGAGGGGAATTTGGGTCAGCAACCAAAATCCGTGCTGGAGAGCGCGATCATTGGCCGCGACCGCTAGGGCTGGCTCAGCGACGTCACTCACCGCAGCGGCGACTTGCTTGGCGTCGGCTCCTCCGGTGATGAGAGCGATAATGGATTGCCAGGCGCGGCTGGCGGGCAGTGTCCCGAGGCGTTGGTGGCCCATGGGGGGAGGGCTCCTAGTTCTCTCTTTGTTCCGTATGTCTCTCAGGACTTGGCCGCGAAGGCAAGCAGGAATTTCGAGCCAGCCGCCACGGGATCGCGCGATCTCATATGATTGCGCTCTGCTGCGATAGCCGATTGATTTTGCTGTATTCTCATCGCCGGGCGGTGCAAACCGGTTCGCGAAATGGCGACCACGACCCCCAATCTCCACCTCCCGCCGCACCTTCGCGAGGTCTGCTCCATTCTGGCGCTGGGCTTGGTGCGACTTCACCGCCGCACTGCCGAAGACTTCCACCGCGACCTCGGGGTCCTGGGAGAGACTTCGCTACACTTCGACCGCCTACAGAGCGGTGGTGTCGCTCCCGAACAGAGGGAGACCCCATGACCACCCGAGTTGCCCAGCCGGTCGGAGCACCGGTGCCGACCATTCCCACCATCCCGGAGACCGACGTGCTCGGCCGGCTGGCCTGGATCCAGACCGCGCCGATCGCCCAGCTGAAGGACCAGTGGCGCCAGCTGTATGGCAAGGAGCCGCCGCCATTCAGCCGCAGCTACATCACCAGTCGCCTGGCCTACCGTGTCCAAGAGCTGGCCTATGGCGGACTGAGGCCCGAGACCCGGGCACGGCTCGAGGCGTTGGGCGAGCAGCTCGACGGCGGCAACGTCGTCCTCCGTCGGATCCGAGCGGACCATCGGCCATTGCCCGGCACCCGGCTGATCCGCGAGCATGCGGGCATCCAGCATGTGGTCACGGTCCGGGCCGACGACTTCGAGTTCGAGGGACGGCCCTACCGCTCGCTGTCTGCCATCGCCCGGCACATCACCGGGACGCGGTGGAATGGCTGGACGTTCTTTGGGCTGCGCGCGCGGGGTGACGCATGACCCGCCGCGCCCGCATCGAGCCGGCCATGCCGGCGACGACGAAGAAGCTCCGCTGCGCGGTCTACACGCGGAAATCCACGGACGAGGGCCTGGAGAAGGAGTTCAACACCCTCGACGCGCAGCGCGACGCCTGCGAAGCGTATATCGCCAGCCAGCGTGCCGAGGGGTGGGTGCTGGTGCGCGACCGCTACGACGATGGCGGGTTCTCCGGCGGCACGCTGGAGCGGCCGGCGTTGCAACGCCTGCTGCGCGACATCCAGGCCGACCTGGTTGATGTCATCGTGGTCTACAAAATCGATCGGCTAAGCCGCTCGCTGATGGATTTCGCCAAGCTGGTGGAGGTGATGGATGCGCACGGCGTGACGTTCGTGTCCGTGACGCAGAGCTTCAACACGACGACCAGCATGGGCCGGCTGACGCTGAACATCCTGCTCAGCTTCGCGCAGTTCGAGCGCGAGGTCATCGGCGAGCGAATCCGCGACAAGTTCGCCGCCTCCCGCGCCCGCGGCATGTGGATGGGCGGCAAGGTGCCGCTCGGCTACGACGTCGTTGCGCGGAAGCTTATCGTGAATGAGGAGGAGGCCCCCAGGGTCCGCCGCGTGTTCGAGATCTTCGCGGAGACGGGATCGGGCATAGAGACTGTGGCCCGCCTCCGGGCGGAGAGCGCCACCAGCAAGGTGGGCCGGCCGCTGGACAAGGGCGACGTCTACAAGCTGCTGAACAACCGGACCTATGTCGGCGAGGCCGCCCATAAGGGCCAAGTCTACCCCGGCGAGCACCAGGCCATCGTGCCGCGAGAGCTCTGGGATAGGGCGCATGCCGTGCGTATCCATCCGGCCAAGGCCGCGGGTGCTGAGTGCCGGGATCGGGCCGGGGGTCACCGCTTCTGATCGGCGATGAGTTCCTTGAGGCATTCGATGCCGCGCTCGGTGAAGCCCAGGGTGGCGCGTT
>NZ_SJXD01000022.1 GCF_004336745.1 Roseococcus sp. SYP-B2431 | reverse complement strand
GGCCGAGCGGCTGCGCGCGCGCCAGGCGGCCGCGCCGGCCGCGCGGCCGGCCGCGCCCCGTCCCGCCCCCCGCCCCTCCCCCTGGCAGCCAGCCTCGGCCGGGCATCCGCCGGGCGTGGTGATCATCGGCACCTCCACGGGCGGGCCGCCCGCGCTGGAGACCGTGCTGACCGCGCTGCCGGCGGACTTCCCCTGGCCGGTCCTGGTGGCGCAGCACATGCCGGCCGCCTTCACCGCCTCGCTGGCGGGCCGGCTGGACGGGCTCTGCGCGCTGCGCGTCCTCGAGGTCGTGCGACCGACCCCCATCGCCGCGGGCGCCATCTACGTCGCCCGCGGCGACGCCGACATGACGGTCAGTCTCCGCGCCGCGGGGCCGGTCGTGCTGCCGACGCCGGCGAGCGGGAAATACCGTTGGCATCCCAGCGTCGACCGGCTGGTGGCGAGCGCGCTGGCGCATCTCGCGCCCGAGCGCCTGATCGGCGTCCTGATGACCGGAATGGGCCATGACGGCGCGGCGACCATGGCGGCGCTGCGCGGGGCCGGCGGCCGCACCATCGCGGAATCGGCCGAGACGGCGGTGATCTGGGGCATGCCGGGGGAACTCGTCCGCGCCGGCGGCGCGGATGCGGTCCTGCCGCTGGAGGCGATCGCGGCGCGGCTCGTCCAGCTCGTGGACGCGGCGTGAACGAGGCCCCCCTCCTGAGCGCGGCGGAGCTGCGGCGCATCTGCGCCTTCCTCTACCGCGAGACGGGCATGCTCTTCGGCGAGAGCAAGCGCTACTACATCGAGCGCCGCCTCGCCGACCGGTTCGCGGCCACGCGCGCGGCGGACTTCGCGACCTATTTCGGCCGGCTGCGATCGGATGCGGAGGAGCGCGAGGCGCTCATCAACGCCGTCACGGTGAACGAGACCTACTTCTATCGCGAGGAGCATCAGCTCGCCTGCCTCAGCCGGTCGCTGCTGCCGGACCTCGTCACGACCCGGCGGCCGGGCGACAGGATCCGCATCTGGTCGGCCCCCTGCTCGACGGGCGAGGAGGCCTATTCCATCGCGATCTGGCTGCTGGAGAACTGGCCGCTGGTGGACGCCTACAACATCGAGATCGTCGGGTCGGACATCGACACGCGGGTGCTGGAGGCCGCGCGCGAGGGGCTCTTCGGCGAGCGGGCCCTGTCGCGCCTGCCCCCGCGCCTCGTCGAGGCCTATTTCGGCCCGGTCCGGCGCCACCGGCGCGAGATCATCCAGGACCTGAAGGAATCCGTCGCCTTCACGCAGGCCAATCTGGTGGACGGGCCCAGCCTCGCGGCGCACGGCACCTTCGACGTCATCTTCTGCCGCAACGTGCTGATCTACTTCGACGACGAATCCCGCCTGATCGCGGCCGGGAACCTCTATGATCGGCTGTCGCCGGGCGGCTACCTCTGCCTGGGCCACACGGAATCCATGAGCCGCATCAGCGACCTCTTCACCCTGCGCCGCTTCGAGGACGCCGTGGTCTTCCAGCGGCCGAAGGAGGCCTGTTGAACGACGAGCTGATGGCCCAGTTCCTGGTCGAGGGGCGCGAGCTGGTCGCCGCGGCGGCGCGCGATCTCGCCGTGCTGGCCCGCGCGCCCTCGGACGAGGCGGCGCTGGACGGCTGCTTCCGCGCCGTCCACACGCTGAAGGGCTCCACTGGCCTCTTCGACCTGGCGCCGATGGGGCTGCTGCTCCACGCCGCGGAGGACGTTCTGGCCGCGATCCGCGCCGGCCGGCCCGCCGGCCCGGCGGATTTCGCCGCGCTGCTGGCGGCGGTGGACGAGGTGGACCGCTGGCTGGACGCCATCGAGGGCGACGGGGCCTTACCGGCCGGCGCCGCGGAGGCGGCGCGGATCGCCGTCGCGCGCCTCGGCGGGGCGGAGGGCGTGCCGGCCCAGGCGGCGCCGGAGCCCCAGGCCTGGCGCGCGCCGCCGGAATTCGCCGGCCTCGCGGGCATCGCCATCCGCTACGTTCCGCGCGCGGACGCCTATTTCTCCGGCGACGACCCCGTCGCCATCATCGCGGCCGTGCCGGCGCTGACCGCGCTGCGCATCCTGCCGCGCGAGGGCTGGGGGCCGCTCGAATCCTACGATCCCTTTGCCTGCAATCTCGTGATCGAGGCCGTCTCGGCGGCCGGGCGGCCGGCCGTCCAGGCCGCCCTGCGCCTGGTCGCCGACCAGGTGCAGCTGGCCGAGCTCCTGCCGGCCGGGCCGGGTGCGGCCGCGACGGGCGCCGCAGCCACGGGGCCCGCCGCCCGGCGGACGCTGCGCGTCGATGCGGCGCGGGTGGACCGGCTGGCGGGGCTGGTGGACGACCTGGTGGTCGCGAAGAGCGCCCTGGCGGAGCTGGCGGCCGAGGCGGAGCGGCTCGCGGGCGGCCATGGGCTCGGCCAGTCGCTGCGGGCGCGCCAGGCGCAGCTCGACCGGCTGGTCAGCGACCTGCACGCCACCGTGGGCCAGGTGCGGCTGGTGCCGCTCGCGCCGCTCTTCGGCCGCTTTCCGCGCCTCGCCCGCGACATCGCGCGCGCCCTGGGCAAGTCCGTCAGCGTGGAGACCGAGGGCGGCGAGGTCGAGGTGGACAAGGCCGTCGTGGATGCGCTCTTCGATCCCCTCCTGCACGTCCTGCGCAACGCGGTGGATCACGGCGTCGAGGCGCCGCCCGAGCGGCGGAAGGCGGGCAAGGCCGAGACGGGGACGATCCGCCTCGCCGCCCGGCCGGATGGGGACCGCGTGGTCATCGAGGTGACGGATGACGGCGCGGGCATCGACCCCGCCCGCATCCGCGACCTCGCCGTCGAGCGCGGCCTGTTGCGGCGGGACGCCGCCGATGCGCTGGGGGATGCTGCGGCGGCGGACCTCGTCTTCACGCCCGGCTTCTCCACCGCCGCCGCCGTCAGCGAGGTCTCGGGCCGGGGCGTCGGGATGGACGTGGTGCGCGCCGCGGCCCTGGCGCTGGGGGGGCGGGTCGAGGTCGCCGGCACATCGGGGCGCGGCACGATGGTGCGCTTCGTCCTGCCCGTCGCGACGCTGCTGACCAAGGTGATGATCGTCGCCTGCGGACCGGACCGCTACGGCCTCGCGCTCGAAGGCGTGGTCGAGACCGCGCGCGTCACGCCCGACCGCATCCGCGAGGTCCGCGCCGGCAGGGCCTTCCTGCTGCGGGACCGGCCCGTGCCGCTCGTCGCCCTGGGCGCCCTGGTGGGCGCGCCCGAGCCGGCGCCGGGCGCGCAGCGCGTCGTCGTCGCCCGGGCCGGAGGTGAGCTGGTGGGCCTCGCGGTCGATGCCGTACTGGACCGCATGGACGCGGTGGTGCGCCCCATGACGGGCCTGCTGGCCGGCGCGCCGGGCGTGATGGGCACCACCCTCCTGGCCGACGGCGCCGTGCTGATGATCCTGGACCCCACGGAGCTCCTGCCATGAGCGTGACGCAGGAGGGCCCGGTCATCCGCCTCGAGGGCCTGTGCCGCGTGGAGGATGCCGAAGTCCTGGCGGCGCTGCTGCAACGACTGCCGGGCTCGGCGGTTGATCTGACCCGATGCGAGGGGCTGCATGCCGCCGTGGCTCAGGCGATCCTCGCCCTTGCCCCTCCGCTGACCGGGGTTCCCGCCGACCCCTTCCTGCGGGAACTGCTGCTCCCGGCCCTGGCGGGCGAGAGACAGCGCCTCCCGCCGCGGATATAGTCATCACACAGGCCAGTATCCGGCCGTATCAGGAGTAGGAACTTCATGGAGACGACGGTGCTGATCGTCGACGACAGCAAGCTGGCCCGCATCGTGGTCGGGAAGGTCGTTGCGGCCTTGCAGCCCGACTGGCAGCGCCTGGAGGCCGGCAATGCCGACGAGGCCGTCGCCGTCATCGCCGCCAAGCCGGTGGATGTGGTGATCATCGACTTCAACATGCCCGGCCGCGACGGGCTGGATCTCGCGGAGGAGCTGCGCGGGCGCTTTCCCGCCATGCCGATCGCCGTCGCCACCGCCAATATCCAGGACGAGATCGTCGACCGGGCCCGCGCCGCGAACGCCACCTTCATCGCCAAGCCCGTCACCGAGGAGGGCGCAAGGGGCTTCATTTCCGGCGCGGCGTTGCGGCTGCGCGCCCCCCGCCCATGAGCGACCACGTCGTTCCGCTGGAGGAGATGGAGCGGGATGCGCTGACGGAGCTGGTCAATATCGGCGTGAGCCGCGCAGCCGCCAGCCTGCGCAAGATGGCCGGCCAGCAGGTGCTGCTCTCCGTCCCCTCGCTCGAGGTGGTGACGCGCGGCGGGGCCGCCACCCTGATCCGCGAGCGCGAAAGCGGCGATCTCGTGGCGGTGCGGCAGGATTTCGAGGGCGTCTTCTCCGGCCGCGCCCTGCTCATCTTCCCCGAATCCAACAGCATGGCACTGGTGCGCGCCGTCGCCGGCAGCGCGCTTTCCGATGCCGAGGCCGCGGAGATGGAGGACGAGGCGCTCACCGAGACGGGCAATGTGGTCCTCAACAGCTGCCTCGCCACCATGGCCAACATGCTCCAGCGGCCGCTGACGATGTCGCTGCCCCAGGTCGTGCGCGGGAACGGCGTCGGGCTCTTCGAGCTCATGCAGGTGAGCACCGAGGAGGGCGGCGTGGTGCTGTTCCTCTACATCAACTTCGCGATCAACGACCGCGACATCCGCGGCTACATCGCCATGCTCATGGACCTGCCCTCGCTGCAGGCCCTGCGCCTGCTGATCACCGAGTTCATCCGGCGCGTGATCGGCGACGAGGTTTGAGCATGGGGGAAGCCCGGGCAGGCCAGGGCGTCCGGGCGCCGTGAGCGACATCCCGACGCCGGAGCGGCATCCGGACATCCCGTCCCGGCGGCGCCAGGAACTGGCCGCGCTCGGCGGGCCCTGGCTGGAGGCGCTGACGGCCTCGGCCGTGGCGATCGTGCTGACGGACGCGCTCCTGCCGGACGACCCCATCCTCCATGTGAACCCCGCCTTCGAGGCGCTGACCGGCTATCCGGCCGCCGAGGCGCTCGGCCGCAACTGCCGCTTCCTGCAGCCCGAGCCGGCGGAGACCGAGGCGCGGGCGCGCATCCGCGAGGCGCTGGCGACGGACGCCCCCGTCACCGCCGACCTGCTCAACCGGCGGCGGGACGGCGAGCGATTCTGGAACCGCATCAGCATCGCCACCATCCGGGACGGGCACGGGGCGCCGGCCTTCCGCCTGGCGACGCAGGCCGATGTCAGCTCCGAATACGCCGACGACCCGGCGGCGCGGGAGCTGCGCGCCAGCCGCCGCAGCCTGGCCGAGGTGCAGGAGCGGTTGCGGGTCGTCCAATCGGTCGCCGGGGCGGCCGGCGCCTGGGAATGGGACATCGCGAGCAAGCGGCTTGTCGCCGACGCCCGCTTCGCCAGCATCTACGGGCTGGATGCGGCGACGGCCGCCTCGGGCCTGCCGACCGCCGCCTTCTTCGCCGCGGTCCATGAGGAGGACCGGATGCGGCTGCGGATCGCCGTGGCGGGCGCGCTGCACGGCGCCGAGGTCTTCGCGCGCGACTACCGCGTGGTCGTGGACGGCGAGATCCGCTGGGTCGCCGCCCGGGGCCGGACCTACCTGGACGCGGCGGAGCGGCCGCTGCGCTTCGCCGGGGTGCTGACCGACATCACCGATCAGAGGAAGGTCGAGGAGCGGCTGCACATCGCCCAGACCGCGGGCGAGGTCGGCTCCTTCGAATACGTCGCGGGCTACGGCACGGCGGAGGTGTCGGAGCAATTCTGCCGCCTGCTCGGCCTCCGGCCGGCCCAGAGCCTGCCGGTCCGCACCATCAACGCGCTGGTGCATCCCGAGGATCCGGCGCTCATCCAGAACCGCGACGGCCGCATCAGCTCCGGCACGGCCTCCCACGAGTTCCGCATCACCCGCGCCGATACGGGCGAGGAACGTTGGCTGGCCTCGCGCGGCGAGTATCGCGCGGGCCTGGCGGGAGGAACGATCTTCACGGGCGTCATCTACGACATCACCACGACGAAGCGCTCCGAGGCCGCGCTGCGCCTGCTGACGGAGAAGCTGGAGGAGCGCGTCGAGGAGCGCACGCAGGAGCGCGACCGGCTGTGGAACCTCTCGCGCGACCTGCTCAACGTCATCGGCCCCGACGGGCGGCTGCGGGCCGTCAACCCGGCCTGGACGCGGCTGCTGGGCCATGACGAGGCGGAGCTCATCGGCACCTCGATCGAGGCGCTGACGCATCCGGAGGATGCGGCGACCGCCAGGTCGCATCTCGCGCATCTGCTGCACGGCGAGGCGATCGCGGAATTCGACATCCGCATGCGGACGAAGGGCGGCGACCCTCGCTGGGTGAGCTGGACCGTCGTGCCGGAAGGCGGGGCGATCTACGGGATCGGCCGCGACGTCACGCAGCGCAAGCTGCTGGAGGACCAGCTTCGCCAGAGCCAGAAGATGGAAGCGGTCGGCCAGCTCACGGGCGGCATCGCGCACGACTTCAACAATATGCTGACCGGCATCCTGGGCGGCATCGACATGGTGCGGCGCCGGGTGAGCCAGGGCCGGCTGGACGACGTGGACCGCTTCCTGGAGGCCGCGATGCAATCGGGCCAGCGGGCGGCGGCGCTGACGCACCGCCTGCTGGCCTTCTCCCGCCGCCAGACGCTGGACAGCCGTCCGCTGGACGTCGCGGTCCTCGTGCGGTCGATCGAGGACCTGCTGCGGCGCACGCTCGGCGAGCAGATCGAGCTGGTCATCGACATGGGCCCCGACCTCTGGTCCGCGGTGGCCGACGACAACCAGCTCGAAAGCGCGATCCTCAACCTGGCGATCAATTCCCGCGACGCGATGCCCGATGGCGGCCGCCTGACCATCGGCGGGCGCAACGTGCATCTGTCCGCGACGGATCTCGCGCACAGCGATCGCGGCGAGGCCGGGGACTATGTCGAGATCCGCGTGGCCGATACCGGCCTGGGCATGCCGGCCGACGTGCTCGCCAAGGCCTTCGACCCCTTCTACACCACCAAGCCGCAGGGGCAGGGCACCGGGCTGGGCCTGTCGATGGTCTATGGCTTCATCCAGCAGTCGCGGGGCGATGTGATGATCGAGAGCCGCGAGGGGTCGGGCACGACCATCCGGCTCTTCCTGCCGCGGCATCATGGCGCGCCGGACGAAACCCCCGCCAAGCCGCGGGCGGCGGCGCTGCCCGGGACGGGGGAGACGGTCCTGGTGATCGAGGACGATCCCGCCGTCCGCCTGCTGGTCCTGCAGGTGCTGCAGGAGCTGGGATACCGTGCGATCGAGACGGCCGACGAGCGGGATGCCGTCCCCATCCTGCAATCCGCGCGTCACCTGGACCTCCTGATCAGCGACGTGGGGCTGCCCGGCATGAGCGGGCGCCGGCTCGCCGAGATCGCGCGGGCGAGCCGGCCCGGCCTGCCCGTGCTCTTCATGACCGGCTACGCCAGGGAGGCGGCCGACCAGGCGCAGTTCCTCGACGCCGGGATGGAGATCATCACCAAGCCCTTCGCCGTCGATGAGCTCGGCCAGCGCGTGAACCGGATCCTGCGGACGAAAGGCATGGCCGGCCCTTCCTCCGAATGAGGACCGACCTTGGCGGGCGATGCAGGAGAAAGCGCGACAGCGACCTGAAGGGCGGGATAGGATCGGGCTTCGGGAGGAAACAAGAATGAACCGTCGCTCCATCATGCGCCTGGCGCTCGGCGCCGCATCGGCGCCGCTCGCCGCCCCGGCCCTGCGGGCCCAGGCCTTCGACCACACGATCCGCTTCATCATCCCCAATGCGCCGGGGGGCACCAGCGACATCCTGGCGCGCCTCATGGCGCCGGAGCTGACGCGCACCCTCGGGCAGAACGTCGTGGTCGAGAACCGTGCCGGCGCCGGCGGCAATATCGGCGCCGATCTCGTGGCCAAGAGCCCGCCGGACGGCCACACCATCGTGCTGATGGACGTGACGACGATCGCGACCAACCCGGCCCTCTTCCCGCGCCTGTCCTACAAGCCGTCGGACCTCGCGCCCGTCAGCATGGTGATCTACGCGCCCTATATCCTGGGCGTGGCCAACAACCTGCCGATCCGGAACGCGGCCGAGCTCGTCGCCTATGCCAAGGCCAATCCGAACCGGCTGAACGCGGCGAATTCGGGCACCGGGACCGCCTCGCACCTCACCGCCGTCATGCTGGCGGACGCCTGGGGCAGCCCGATGGAGCACGTGCCCTATCGCGGCGGCGCCCCCGCGCTGCTCGCCGTCAGCACGGGCGAGGCGAGCCTGACCCTGGCCGGCGCGACGCAATCCCTGCCCTTCGCCACGAATGGCCAGATGCGGCCGGTGGCCGTGACCGGCCCCGCCCGCTTCGCCAGCCTGCCGCAGGTGCCCACCTTCGGCGAGCTCGGCTGGCCGGGCACCGATGCCGGGACCTGGCAGGGCATGCTGGTGGCCGCCGGCGCGCCGGCCGCCAGGATCGACCGGCTGCACACGGCGGTGCGCGACGCCCTGGCGACGCCCATGATCGCGACGCGGATCGCCGAGCTGGGCGCCACGCCGCGGGCCGATGGGCCGGAGCCCTTCGCAAGCTGGCTGGCACAGCAGACCGCGGCCTATACCCGGCTTATCCAGTCCCACAACATCCGGGCGGAATAGGCCGGCCAGGACGGGATCAGGAGGCGGCGGGCGCCAGGGCGGTGTCCCGGATCCGCGGCGCGATCTCCTTCATGAACAGCTTCAGCGCGCGGGCGGAAAACTCCGCGGGCATCGGGCCGGTCCGGAAGCGGATGCTCACCCCGCCGATGCCCGTTCTCGCGAGGGTGACGAAATCCTCCATCATGCTGTCGGGCGCGCCGCAGAGGACCGGCAGGTTGGGCTGCGCGTTGGCCTTGGCGACCATCGCCTCGAAGGCCGAGCTCTGGGCCGCGCGATAGGTCTGCATCTGCCGGAAATAAGGCAGGCCGACCTCCCGCGCCTCCTCGTCGGTCGGCGCCAGGATGGCGGTGCGGGACACCCAGCTCTCCGAGATGGCCCAGTCGATCCGGTCCGTGCCGACGCCGGCCTCCCGCGCGGCCTTGCGGTAGATGTCGATGTTGCGCGCGGCGCCCGGGGCGGTCGCCGCCGCCATCAGCACGGGGCGCCCCTGGCGGGCCTGGGCCGCGAGCGAGGCCTCGGAGGCGACCGCGCGCAGGAGCTGCGGGTGGGGCTTGGTATAGGGCCGCGGCCGCAGCATCAGCGGGACGTCGAAGTTCCAGTACTTCCCCGCATGCTGGAGCGACTCGCTCGTCCAGCATTGCAGCAGGATCTTCTCGATCTCCTCGAACCGCTCCTGCGCGCTGTCGGGATCGATCTCGTAGCCGCTGTACTCGTGCAGATTGACCATGCTGCCGCGCCCGAGGCCGACGATCAGGCGGCCCTTGCTCAGATTGTCGAGCAGCGAGATCTGCTCGGCCACGCGGATCGGGTGGTAGAGCGAGGTCTGCAGGACGGCGAAGCCGATCTTGATGCGCTGGGTCGCCATGGCCAGCGCGGCGGCGAAGGTCGGCGGATCGACATAGGCGCAGTTGCCGTCGAAATGGTGCTCGGCCAGGAACACGGCATCCATGCCCTCCGCCTCGGCGAGCTGGGCTTCGCGCACCGCCTCGTCGATGACCTGGGAATCGGCCGAGGGGTCGCGCGATTCGTGAAACAGGAAGACGCCGACTCTCATGCTTTTCTCCTGCGGCCCGTGGACTGCCCGCGGCAGGTGGGCCGGTTGAATATCCGGGATGCGACGGGCTGGCCCTTGCGGCCCGAGGGCGCCTGGCGGACGGAAGACGGAGCCATGGCGCCCCGCCGGGAGGCCGGACCGGCCGCCCTCAATTCCCGCCGGCCTTCAGCAGCTCCTCCATCAGCGGCCGGAGCGCCGCCTCCTCCTGCTGCCAATAGCGGGAAAACGCCTCCGGTCCCTGATGGGTGATGGGAATGGACAGCTGCTGCATCTTCTCGGCATGCTCCGGCGAGAGGATGGCCCGCTCCAGCCCGGCGGCCAGCGCCTGCCGCAGCCCTGCCGGCAGTCCGGCCGGCGCCACGAAGGCCCGGGTGGAGCCCGCCACGATGTCGAAGCCCTGCGCCGCTGCCGTCGGGACGCCCGGCAGGAAGGGGCTCTCCCGCCGCGACAACACCGCCAGCGCGCGCATCACCCCCTGCCGCACATTGGAGCTCGCGGTGCCGACGGCGAAGATTCCCGCCTCCGTCTGCCCGCCGACCAGCGCGACCGCGGCCGGCCCCGCGCCCTGGAAGTGCACCTGGTTGAACCGCACTCCCGCCAGCCGCTGGAGCTGGACCGAGGCCAGATGCTCATGGCCGAACCTGCCGTTGTCGGTCATCCGGAAGTCGTCCGGCCGGGCCCGCGCGGCGGCGATCAGGTCGGCCAGGCTGCGGAGCGGGCTCTCGGCCTTCACCGTGATGGCGCCCGGATCGGTCACATGGATGCAGAGCGGGGTGAAGCTCTCGCGCGTGAAGGGCGTCTGCCGGCCGGGATCGAGGTAGAGGGTCGTGGTCTGCGGCCAGAGCCCGTAGCCGATGGTCAGCCCGTCCGGCGCGGCGCGCGCCACCTGCGCCATGCCGAGCTGGCTGGCCGCGCCGGCCCGGTTCTGGACGACGACGGTAAGGCCGAGCTCCCGCTCCAGCAGCGGCGCGAGCGCCCGCGCGCCGATGTCGTTCCCACCGCCGGGCGGGTAGGGGACGATGAGCTGCAGCGTCCGTCCCGAGAGGGATTGCGCTCCCGCGCGCGACGCCCCCACGCCCGACGTCACGAGCAGCGCGGGCGCGGCCAGAACCCTACGACGATGCATCACTCGCCCTCCTCAGGCGTGGGTGCTCTTCCTGCGTGATGCGATTGGCGTGCTTCCGCCCCGAGCATGGCCGGCCCGCGCCACGCGGACAAGGGGAGCGCCCTGGGGCGAAGCATGAAAGCTCTGGTATCCTCGGCCGAGCCCGGCCCGCTTCGAGGAGAGGGAGAAGACCATGAGGATTTCGATCGGCCCGATACGCGGCCCGATACGCGGCCCTATCCTGGCAGCGGCCCTGACCGCCGCCCTGGCCGCCTGCGCCCCGATCTATCCCGAGCCGCCGCCCGGCCTCGAGCCGGGCCTGCCCCTCGCCTGGAAGGATTTCACCGGCACCCGGCGCGGCGACGCGCAGATGGCCCAGGCGCGGGACGCCTGCATCCTGGAAGGCGACCGCTGGGCCGGCGACCGCGCCGAGCGGACCATGACGCCCGCGGCCCAGATGTCCGGCTACGCGCCCGCGATGATGGCGGCCATCGACGAGGGCCGCCGCGCCCATATCCTGCGCTGCATGCGTTTCGCCGGCTGGGAGCCGGCCTGACCTTCGCTTCCCTGCCGGGCGGAGCCCGATCGGGCGATAGGCCGCCGCCTATTTCCGCGATAGGCGAAGCGACATGGCCGAGATCACGCATGCCGCGCAATATCCTCTCGCTAAGCCCAACCCGGGCAGGAATCAGGAGAGGAGAAAAATCATGCTGAATTTCACCAGGACGGCCGCCGCCCTCGCCACGGTCGCGAGTCTCGGCGCCTTCGCCAACCCCGTCGCCGCCCAGGGACTGCCGCGGTTCTGCAATCCCAACGTCCTCGCCACGAACTCCTTCTACAGCAACGTGCTGTCGAACGGGCAGACCTCCGAGGTGGAGTATCACGGCCAGTTCCAGAACCAGGACTATCAGCACCAGCGCACGATCACGGCCACCATGTCGATCGTCGTCGCGCGGTTCGGCAACTGGGAGATCACCCGCCCGCTCTCGCGCTTCACCGTGGCGCCCAACGAGCAGAAGGACGTCGTCCTGATGGTCCTGCGCCGGCACAACGCCGGCGGCCAGGGCGCCCCGCAGGCGAACGAGGTCGGCGCGCAGATCCGCTTCACCTGCTCCTTCGCCCCCCGCCCCCGCTGAGCGGCCGAGGAATGCGGCGCGGCCAGGCCTGGCCGCGCCGCAAGGGCCCTTTGCCGGCGCCCGCTCAGCCGTCGATGGGCAGCCCCAGCGCGAGCCGCCCCGTCATCTCCAGCTGCGGCATCTCCTGCAGCGGATGGAACCGCGCCCCCTGCACGTCCCGGAAGGCCCGCTCCAGCCCCAGGTCGCGATAGAAGGAGGCGCCGCCCACCAGCTCCATCGCGCGCTCCACCGTCTCGATCGCGGCTTGGCCGGTCAGCGTGCGCGCCGTGGCCGCGCGGCCGGTCCGCGCCGGGCCGGGCGCTTCCGTCTCCGCGATGGTGATCATCCGGTCCAGCGCCATCTCCGCCTTGGCGAAGGCGTTCTCCAGCTTGCCGGCCGCGGCGGCCAGCTTCGCCGGCTCGCCCTTCAGCCGGGCGATCGTGAGCGCCTTCGCCCGCGCGCCCTCGGCCACGCCGACATAGGCCGCATAGACCAGCGGAAAGGCCATCGCGAAGATGTGGTGGAACAGCATGTGCCACTTGCCCGGCTCACGCCGCGCCGCGATCGCCGCATCGGGCACGAAGACGCCGTCCAGCTCCACATCCTGCGAGCCGGTGCCGCGCATGCCCATCACGTGCCAGGTGTCGAGCAGCCGCACGCCTTCCGCCTTGAAGGAGACGGGGAAGTGCAGCACCTCCGGTCCCTTTTCCGGGTCGTCGTGGATGGCGCTGGTCATCAGCAGGTCGCCCATCGGGCAGCCGCTCGCGAAGATCTTGCGTCCGTGGATGCGGTAGCCGCCCTCCACCTTCACGGCCTTGCCCGAGCCGGGCAGCCAGTCGGAGCCGCCGCTGGAGATGAGGATCAGGTCCTCCTGCGCCACGCGCTTCAGCAGGCCCTCGACCGGCGCCTTCTCGTGCCGCCAGCGCCAGGCCGGCACGGCCACGAGATGGCAATGCATCGAGAAGGCCAGCGCCGTCGCGCCGCAGTGATGGCCCAGCCGCTGGATCGCGCCGCACATCTCGCGGTAGTCGGCACCGCCGCCGCCGAGCTCGGCGGGCACCAGCGCCCGGAAGAAGCCGGCGGCGCGCAGCGCCTCGAAGCCCTCGCGGACGAAGCTCTCCTCCCGGTCATGGCGTGATGCCGCTTCCGAGATGACCTGGCCGATGCGATCGGCGAGGCCGATCCAGTCCGTTGTCGGCGCTTTTGACATGATCGTGTCAGGCATATTTCTTCTCCATCCCAGTATTTTGAATGGCCGGACCCTCGCTCGTCAGGGCGCCGGGCTTCAAGGACAGAAAATGGACTTGCTTTCATGTCCCCGACTGGATGATCTAGCGGCATGCCCGGCTATGGACAGTTCTGCCCCGTGGCGAAGACCTGCGAGCTCTTCGCGGAGCGATGGACGCCGCTCGTCCTGCGGGAGCTCTGCTGCGGCCCGGCGCAGTTCAACGACCTGCGGCGCCGGCTGCCGCTGATGTCGAAGACGCTGCTGGCCCAGCGCCTCCGCGACCTGGAGCAGCACGGCGTCGTCTCCATCCGGGAGAAGCCGGCGGGGCCCGGGAACATCTACGCGCTGACGCCGGCCGGCGAGGATTTCCGGCCGATCATCCAGGCGCTCAGCCTCTGGGGGCAGCGCTACACGAAGAACATCCTGCAGCCGGAGGATCTCGACCCGGCCTTCTTGCTGATGTCGGTCCGCGGCCAGATCCCGCGCTCGGCCCATCCCGCCGGGCGCTTCGTCATCTGCTTCGAGTTCCGCGGCATTCCGGGCGCGCGGGTGGCCTCGCGGCGCTGGTGGTTCGTCATCGCCCATCCCGAGATCGAGCTCTGCATGAAGAACCCGGGCTACGAGGTGGACGTGACCATAGCGGCCTCCCTCGAGACCTTCACCCGCGCCTGGATGGGCTATATCGGCCTCGCCGAGGAGGCAGCCCGGCCGATCGCCTTCGAGGGCGCGCCCCAGGCCGTCGAGCGCGCGAAGGCCCTGCTCGGCCTCCACGACCGCCCGCGCGAGCGAAGGCTCGTCTACGGCACGGCGGAGATGGTCGACGCCGAGCTGGCGTGACCGGCGCTATTCCGGCCCCTCCAGCGAGAAGGCGTCGCGTGGCGAGGGCGCCTTCCGCGAATACTCGATCGCCGTATAGCCCCCGCCCTGGTAGCGCTCCGCCACCGCATCGGCGGTGATGTGCTCCACCTCCGCCCGGAAGGGCTCCGAACTGTCCTGCGGCGCCCAGCCGATCCGCTCGCGATGGTCCGCCCCCCAATAGGAGGCCGGATTGTCGGAGCAGGCCCAGATCACCGCGTGCCCGGACCGCTCGGCGCCGACGCAGCGCTCGACCAGCCGCGTCAGGTCCGCGTAGGACAGCCAGGTGGAGAGCATCCGGCGGTCGACCGGCTTGGGGAAGCAGGAGCCGATGCGCAGGTTCACGTTCTCGACGCCGTGCTTGTCCCAGTACATGCGGCCCATCAGCTCGGTATAGGCCTTTGACAGCCCGTAATGGCCGTCGGGACGGAAGTCGTCGTCGAAGTCCAGCCTGGGCTGATTGCCTTGCGGCCGCTCGTGGAAGCCGATGGCGTGGTTGGAGCTGGCGAAGACCACCCGGGCGCCCTCGCGCCGCGCCGCCTCGTAGATGTGGTAGGCGCCGCGCAGGTTGGGGCCGAGGATCTCCTCGAAGGGGCGCTCCACGGAGACGCCGCCGAAATGCAGGATGGCCCCGCAGCCCTCCGCCTGCCGCAGGATGGCGAGGCCTTCGTTGAGATCCGCCTTCACGAAGACCGCGCCCTCCGGCAGCGGGTCCGGGAAGGGCGCGATGTCGGTGAGGCGCAGGTTCCAGCCGAGCGCGCCGAGGCTCCGCGCCAGGTGGCGGCCGAGATTGCCGGAGGCGCCCGTGAGCAGGACGGGTTTCGCGGGTGCAGTCATGTCGGCTCCCATGGCCAGGTCGGGGCGGGGCCAGGCCGGGTCGTCGGCGGCCGGAGGGCGGGCGCGACAACACTCCCCTGGCGCTCCCGATCCAGGGGCCGCCCGCCATCGTAGGATGGCGGGCCGGCGCCGTGAAAGCCAGCCCTGATCCCTTCCCATGGCCGTCCCGCGATCGTTGCGTGCCGGAGATGCCGGCCTGCCTCTATAGGAAGCTCGCGAACTTGCCTGACCCGGTCCGATCCCGACAGGAGCACCATGACGCCCGAGATCATGTCCACCCATGGCCTGCCGCGCGCGCATCAGCTCGACGCCTGGCGCGGCTGGTTCTCCTCGGTCTTCGAGGTGGAGAAGCCGGACGAGGCGCGCCAGGGCTTCCTCGCCGAGAGCCGCTACTGGGCGCTGGACGGCTTCGGCATCGGCCAGGTCTCCGCGCCCGGCCTGCGGGCGGTGCGGAGCCGCGAGCTGGTGCGGCGCAATCCGGTGGACCACTGGTGCCTCACGCTCGGCCAGCACGACACCGGCATCCGCACGCCGGAGGATTCCGTCGCCGTGCCCGCCGGGATCCCCTTCCTCGTCTCACTGGGCGTGGACCTGGCGAGCGAGCGGGCGGCGGACGAGCGGCTGCACATCTACCTGCCGCGCGACAGCTTCGCCGAGATCGCCACCCAGCTCGACGCGGCCCGCGGACTCCTCCTGGAAACCGGCCTCGGCCGGCTGCTCGGCCACTTCCTCCGCAACCTGGTCCGCAGCCTGCCGGAGCTGGCGCCGGCCGACCTGCCGCAGGTGAACGCCGCGGCGCGGGCCATGATCGGCGCCTGCGTGATCCCGACGCCGGAGCGCATCCGCCTCGCCGCCGGGCAGATCGACGCAACGCGGCGAGACAGGCTCCGCCGCATCGTGCGGCGGAACATCGAATCGCCGCAGCTGGATGCGGGGATGCTCTGCGGCGCGCTCGGCGTCTCGCGCACCCAGCTCTACCGCCTGCTGCAGGGCGAGGGCGGCGTGGCGCACTACATCCGGAAGCTGCGGCTGGAGGTGGGCCTCGCGAGGCTGAGCGACCCCTCCCACCCCGGCACGATCGCGGAGATCGCCGCGCAGCTCGGCTTCGAGGATGCCTCGCGGTTCAGCCGGGCCTTCCGGCAGGCCTTCGGCGCGACCCCGCGCGAGGTGCGGGCCCGCGCCAGGGCCGAGCCGCCGGGGTGGGACGCACAGGGCATCCGCCCGCTGAGCGACTTCCTGCGGGGGCTTTAGCGGCCGGGGGCGTCAAGCCTTGCGGCGCTTCCCGTCCGCCTCCGGCCCGGTGACGAAGCCCTCCGAGGCCAGCGCCTCCAGCCGCGCCGGCAGCGAATCCCGGATGGCCGGACGATAGGCCGCCACCCGCTTCCAGCTCTTCTTCTCGCGCAGGCTCATCCCGCAGCCCAGGCACCAGCCGCTTTCGTCGTCGTAGCGGCAGACCTTGATGCAGGGGCGATCATGTTTCGACATCGGGCCAAGGTGGGGAGCCCGGCCCGGTTTGTCACGGCGACGACACGCGCCGCACGATCCAGCCCGAGAAGCTGCCGGCATTGTCGAGATAGGCGATCGGGTTGGGAGTCAGGGCGGTGACCACCACCTCGCCATCCGCGGGATCGTTCACGCAGGCATAGGCCGTGCCGAACGGGCTGTGGACTTCGTCGATGCAGACGAAATGCGCGCCGCCGGCCTTCCACTTCACATGCACGATGCAGGGCACGCCGGCCTTCGCCTGCGCCTGGATGGCCGCGGCGACGCCGTCCGGCCCGGCCCAGAAGCATTCCCAGTTGCCCAGGCCCAGGCGGTTCAGCACCTCCGGATGCTTCTTCGCGTCGGTGTAGGAGGTGCCGTCATAGATCGTGCCCACGACCTGGCCATAGATCTTGTAGACCTGCGGCTCCGACTTCACCGCCATCTGGATGGCCGCCCGGGAGAGCGTGGCGCCCACATAGGAGGCGCCCGGCACCGGCACGGCCGAGACGGCGTTGCCGGCCGAGAGCCCGGCGAACATCAGGCCCTTCTTGATCTTGAAGTTGACCATGAGGATGCACGCGATCCCGCAGGAATTCACGGCGTCCTGCTTCTTCACGATATGCGCGCTCGCGAAGCGGGTGAGGCTGATGTGCCAGGACATGAGGCTTCCGATCCTTGGCCCGCGCCGTCGCGTCTCGCCGTCGGAGGGCCGCGCAGCGAAGCCCGAAGCCGGGCGATCCGTCAACATTCTCGTTCATGAATGAACCGGGGGCAGGGCCGGCGCCGGAGGGCTGGGGCTGCGCCGCCTTTCCGCCTAGCCTGCCCGGGCCGCGACCAGGGAGACGACCGCGTGAGCCAAGCCATCCACCCGGCGCTTGCCGGAAAGCACCTGTATTTCGGCAACCTCACCACCGGCGAGCGGCAATATGCCTCCGGCCGCTTCATGGGCCTCGCGCTCTTCCCGCAGCACAGCCGGGAGATCCGGCACGACGCGCGGGAAAGCCTGCCGGTCGCCGACGGCTCCGTGGAGAAGATCCAGTCGCAGGACGTCTTCGAGCACCTGCCCTACGACGAGCTGCCGCCCGTGCTGGACGACATCCATCGCGCCCTGAAGCCGGGCGGCATCTTCCGGCTGAGCCTGCCGGACTATGGCTCGCCCCTCCTGCTGAAGCGCTGCGTCTTCGACGAGGAGGGCCAGATTCTCGCCGATCTGCGGATGGGAGGCAGCGTCGCCTGGGACCGGAAAGGCAAGCGCCGGAAGGTGGAGTTCCAGCCCAACGGCAACGCGCACCTCTGGTTCCCCACCTGGCAGCTGGTCTGGGGCCTCATCCGCCGCTCGAAGCTGGAGCATTGCGCGGAGATCCGGTTCCACCACTACTTCGTGAACACGGCCGAGTACGTGATGCTCGACTATCCGGAGGACGAGATGTTCGTGATGCGGGCCCCGCCGCACGACCGGCGGGCGGGCGGGCTGCCGATCTCGCTGATCGTCGATTTCGTGAAGTGAGATGAGTTCCGGCCCCGGGCGGCGGCCCGCCGCTACAGATTTGCCGGCTTGAACAGCTTCGGCCGCTTCACGGCCTCGCCGGCCACCATGAACTCCGCCTCGCCGCGGTAGTGCACCGTCCTCGGCTTCCTCGGCGACTTCGCGACATGCGCCTTCACCACCTCCCAGACGAAGATGCCGTAGGTGCGGATGAGCTTCGCGTCATGGAGGCGGCATTCGAAATTCGCGTAGCACTCGCGGATCAGCGGCGCGGAGACCTTCTCCGCCGGCTCGGCCGTCAGGCCGAACTCCGCGAACTTGTCGAGATCGCCGCCCCTGCTGTTGCCGATGCCGATCACCCTGTCCAGCAGATGGACCTCCGGCACGTTGATCACGCATTCCTTCGAGCGCCGCAGCAGCTCGTAGCTGTGGTTCGCGTCCCAGATGTAGCAGCCGAAGAGCGCGGGCGAGAAACCCAGCATCATGTGCCAGCCCATGGTCATGATGTTGGTCTCGCCCTTCCAGGCGGAGCTGACCAGCACGATGGGCCCCGGCTCCAGATGGCGCCGGGTGTTCCCGACCGGGAAGTCCTGCTTGGCATAGCGCTTCATGACGCAGGCAACGCACCCACGAATGTGTGGTTGCCATGGTAGGAAGGCCAGCACTCAAACGCCCCGCCACGACGTACGCGGCGGGGCTACTTGATAGGCTACGCGGCGTTCGCGATGTCGGACGGCATCCACACAGGACTGCCGCTGGACGCTTTCATGATGTCGATACTGCGAAGGCAATCCGCTTTGCGCATATAGCCTTCGCTCGACACTGCGATCGTTCGGCCGTTGGACGCATCGTAAGTCCAACGGAACTCGCCGCGATTGTCTTTGTAAAGCCAGTAGGAAGGATAGGGCCGAACGGCCATGGTCGCACCTCATCAGACTACGGCAGGCCTGAAGCGAGCCGTGCCAACGACGCCGGGCTTGACCTGGAACGGCGGTTGGATTCACCATCCGCTTGTGTGAGTTCCTGCCCCGCACCCGGCGCCTGCCACGCGGGATCGGATTCATCAGGGCCGTCGGGTGTTCGAGACCCGACGGCTCATCCAAATCCGCACCGATCGACTCCGCACAAGTCAGCCCCGCGAGTCAACGAGATTCCCAGGGGTAGTATCTGATCTCTGGGAAACCCAGGGAGAACCTCGATCCCTACACAAGATTTAGTGTGCGCGAATTCCTTTGAATTCCGAAATAGCGGGCCCGAATCGGCGCAGTGATCAATGCCGACCGCTCAATCCCCAGGCTCATCGTGACTTTAGCAGCATCGCCAGTGCCCTCTCCGGCAGCGGGCCCTTGTTCACCGAAGCCACGGCGTGGTCGAGCTCCTCCAGGCTCGAGGTGCCGACCAGCACGGTCGAGATCTCGCGCGGCCCGATGGCGTAGCGCAGCGCCAGCTCCACGAGGTCTCCGGCGCATCCCGCCTCCACCAGCGGCCTCAGCTTCAGCGCCGCCTGCACGTCGGCCGCGTAGCTCTCGCCGGAGGCGATGGGCTCCACCTTTTGCGCCCCATAGGCGTGCCGCGCCTCCGTGCCGCTCAGCGCGCCGCCGGCCAGGATGCGGATCGCGATGACGCCCACATCCTGCGCCGCCGCATGCGCGATCACGCCGTCGAGATCGGGCGTCGCGGAGCCCGCGACGAGGCCGCTCGGCTGGAGCAGGTTGTAGGGCATCTGCGCGGTGGAGAAGCCGCCCTGATCCAGCACCTTCCGCAGCGCCGGCGCGTCGCCGAGGCCGGTGATGCCGTAGAACTTGAGCTTGCCCTGCGCGTGCAGCTTCTGCAGCACCGGCACCGCCTCGCCCAGGATCTGCTCCGGGGTGAAGGCGGGCTTCCCGCCCGACGCGGTGATAGGGTTGTGCAGCTGGAAGAGGTCCACGCACTCCGTGCCGAGGCGCTGCAGGCTCCCCTCCAGCGAGGCCGCGATGGTGCCCGCGATGTCGCCGCGCTGCGGGTCGTAGACGCGCACCTTCGTGCCCACCACAGGCCTCGCGCCCAGCTTCCTCAGCGCGCGGCCGAGATTGCGTTCGGAGCCGCCCTCGCCGTAGGCGAAGGCGGTGTCGAAATAGGTGATGCCGTGATCGAGCGCGCGACCGATGGCGCGGTCCTGCTCGGCCTCGCTGCCCTTCACCATCAGGCCGCCGATGGCGCCGCATCCATAGCCGAGCACCGAGACGGAAATGCCCGTCCGACCCAGTCGCCGCTGTTCCATCCTGGTCTCTCCCCGATCCGGCGAATGCTGGTCCATGCCCTCCCTCGCGGCAAGCCGGCCTGTATCAGCACCGGCTTGTCTCCGCCGCGATCCGGGCGTCATCATCGGCGCGCACCGGCCGGAGACGCCGGGCAGGGAGAACCGCCGATGACCTCACGCCGACTGCTGATGCAGGCCAGCCTCGCCGCACCCGCTCTGGCCCTGCTGCCCCGCCCCGCGCGCGCCGCCTATCCGGACCGGCCGATCCGCGTGATCGTGCCCTTCGCCGCCGGCGGCAATACCGACATCCTCGGCCGCATCCTCACGCAGCGCATGTCCGAGCGGCTGGGCCAGGCCATGGTGGTCGAGAACCGCACCGGCGCCGGCGGCAGCGTGGGCGCCGAGCTGGTCGCGCGCGCCGCGCCGGACGGCTACACGCTGCTCTTCGGCGCGGGCGGGCCGCTGACGGCGAATCCCGTGCTGATGGCGCGCATCCCCTACGACGTCGAGCGCGACTTCATGCCCGTCGGCATGGTCGGCATCCTGCCGATGGTCTGCCAGGTCAGCACCAAGGTGCCGGTGCGCGACATGACGGAATTCGTGGCGCTGATGCGCGCGCGGCCGGGCGAGATCACCGTGGCGACGCCGGGCCAGGGCAGCGCGGGGCACCTCGCGCTGGAGCTGATCCTCGCGGCGGCGCAGCTGCGCGCCCAGCACGTGCCCTATCGCGGCGGCAGCGCGATGATCCCGGACCTCATCAGCGGCACGGTGGATGCGGCCTTCGTCGAGCTGCCCTCGGCCCTGCCGCTGCACCGCGACCGGCAGGCCCCCATCATCGCCATCGCGACGCCGGAGCCCTTCCCGCTGCTGCGGGGCGTGCAGACCTTCGACCAGGCCGGCTTCCCCGGCTTCACCGCCGGAAGCTACGGCGGGCTGCTCGCGCCCGCGAACACGCCGGCGGAGATCTTCGGCGCGCTGCAATCGGCCTTCGCCGCGACGATGGCGGAACCCGCGGTGATCTCGCGCGTGTCCGAGGTCGGCGCCATCCCGGGCAGCGCGGCGCAGCGGACGCCGGCCGGCTTCGCCAGCTTCCTGCGCGAGGAGCTGGCGAAGGCACGGCGCGCGGCGCAGCTGGCGGGGCTGCGGCCGTCCTGATGCGGCTCGCCATCATCAACGACTATCACGGCCTGGCGCGCGAGGCCGCGGACTGGTCGCGGCTGCCGCCGGGCGTGACGCTCAGCCTGCATGGCCGCGTGAGCGATGCCGAGGCGCCCGCGCTGCTCGCCGATTGCGACATGGTCGTGACCTCGCGCGAGGAGACGCGCTTCGATGCGGCCCTGCTCGCGCAGCTGCCGCGATTGAAGCTGCTGGTGACGCACGGTTCCAGCAACGCCGCGCTCGACCTGCCGGCGCTGGCCGCGCGGGGCGTGACGGTCTGCGGCACGACGCTGGGCCTCGAGATGGCGACGGTGGAGCTGGCCTGGGGACTCATCCTCGGCCTGGTGAAGCATATTCCCGCCGAGGACCGGGCGATCCGGCACGGCGGCTGGGGCGCGGGGCTCGGGCGCGGCCTGACGGGGCGGACGCTCGGCGTGCTCGGGCTGGGGCTCCTGGGCGCCGGCCTGGCTCGGGTGGGGCTGGCCTTCGGCATGGAGGTGATCGCCTGGAGCGAGAACCTCACCGCCGCGCGCTGCGCCGAGGCCGGGGCGCGGCTGGTGACGAAGGGCGAGCTCTTCGCGCGGTCCGACGTCGTGAGCATCCACACGCGGCTGAGCGCGCGCACGCGCGGGCTGGTGGGGCGCGACGAGATCGGCGCGATGAAGCCGGACGCCATCCTCGTCAACACCTCGCGCGGCCCCATCCTGGACGAGGAAGCGCTGATCCAGGCGCTCCGGCGCGGCAAGATCGCCGGCGCGGGCCTGGACGTCTTCGACCGCGAGCCCCTGCCGGCCGACCACCCGTTGCGCAAGCTGCCCAATACGCTGCTCACCGCGCATATCGGCGGCCGCACGCGCGAGAATGTCCTGGCGCGCTATCACGACGCCCTGGAGGACGTGCTGGCCTTCCTGGCGGGCCGGCCGATCCGCGTTCTCTAGCCTAGCTCTGCACCAGCACGCCGTACCAGCCGAGACCCCGATAGGTCTCGTAGCCCGGCGTGCGGTGGAAGGCGATGGTGCGGCCCTTCTCGTCCCGGTCGCAGCCCGAATCACGCGCGCGCCATGCCACCGGCAGCACTTCCTCCAGTGCGCCGGCGCCGTCCGAGGCGGCCAGCACGCGCCCCGCGCCGTCCGCCAGCAGCACGCGCGTGCGCGCCGCCTCGCCCGGCGTGAGGCGCACGCCGCGCAGCACGGCCCGCGCCTGCGGCTCCCAGTCGAAATGGATGCCGAGCACGCCGATGGCCCGGCCCTTCGCCTCGCCGCCTTCCCGCACCGCGGCGGCATAGGTGGCGACGGGCGCGTGGGACAGGCCCGCGCAGCGGGCCACGTCCGCGGCCGAAAACTCGTCGCCGCTCGCCGAGGTCATGGCGCCGCGGAACCAGCTCTCGCGCGAGACGTCCATGCCCGCCACGCCGGGGTAGCGGTCCGGCCTTCCATGCGCGATCACGCGGCCCGAGAGGTCGCAGAGCCAGAGGTCGAGATAGACCGTATAGGCGCCCAGGATGATGCCGAGCCGCCGCGTCGCATGCGCCAGCCGTTCCGGCGCCGGCTCGGCCACGGCCTCGACCAGGGCGGCGTCGGTCGCCCACCAGCGCACGTCGCAGGTACGCTCGTAGAGGTTGCGGTCGATGATCTCGATGGCGTTGAGCGCGAGGTCCACGAGCCGCTGGCCGCGCAGTTCCTCGCCCATGCGCTGGCCCACGGCCCGGAGCGCCGCGAAGGCGTCGCGCAGCTCGCTGTCCATCTCGGCGGAGAGCCGCGCGACCTCGGCGGCGACGGTCTTCACCTCGCCGGCGACGACTGCGAAGCCGCGGCCCGCCTCGCCGGCGCGGGCGGCCTCGATGGTGGCGTTGAGCGCCAGGATCCGTGTCTGCCTGGTGATGTCGTGGATGCCGCGGACCTTGGCGGCCGCCACCGCCGCCGCGCGGTCGGCCAGCGCCAGGACGCGCGCGGGCGTCGCCTCGCCGTCCTGCTGCACCCCGGCATGCTGGTGAAAGCCGTCCATGTCGATCCCGCGTCTGAACGGCGCAGGCGTAGCACCCCATCCGTTGACGAAACCTTTCGCCGGCTGCGGAGATTTAGCCCGGGCCCGATCTGGCGGCACCTTCCGATCCGGCATTACCCTTCGCTCGACCATGGGTGGAAACGACCAGATGAGCCCGGCGGGCGCCGCCGCCAGCGCGGGGGCGCGGCCGGCCGCCGGCCAGCCTCGGGGCGCCATCCTGCGGCTGCTGCGCACGCCCGATTTCCGGCGGCTCTGGCTGCTCGGCGGCATCGCCAATGCCATGCGCTGGCTGGAGATGCTGGCCGCCTCGCTCTGGACCTTCGAGGTCACGCAATCCGCGCTGGCGGTCGCCGCCGTCACCATGATGCGGGCCTTGCCCATGCTGCTGCTGGGCGCGGTGGCGGGCGTGCTGGCCGAGCGCTTCGACCGGCGCCGCCTGCTGGTCTTCCTGCAATCGACCTCGGCCGCGGGCGCCGGCGCCGTGGCGATCCTCGCGGCCCTGGGCTGGCTCGCGCCCTGGCACCTGATGGGGCAGGGGCTGCTGGCCGGCCTCGCCTGGGCCGGCGAGATGGCCACGCGCCGCCGCATGGTGGCCGACGCCGCGCCGCCCGAGGACCTCGTCTCCGCCGTCGCGCTCGACACCATGACCGGCAGCACCACCCGCGCCATCGGCCCGCTGCTGGGCGGCGCGCTGTTCCAATGGGTGGGGCTGCCCGTCGCGGCCGGGATCGCCTGCGCCTTCCACCTGGCGGCCCTGCTTCTGGTCCTGCGGGTGACGCCGCCGCCGAGGCCGGCCCGGGCGGGCGGACGCGGCGCGCTGGCCGGCATCGCCGAGGCCGCGCGGCTGGTCGCGGCGACGCCCGCGCTGCGCATGGTGATCCTGGTGACGCTGGTGATGAACGTCTTCGCCTTCGCCTACGGCGCCATCCTCCCGGCCTTCGGCGCCATCGCCTTCGGGGTCTCGGGCGCGGCGGTCGGGCTGCTGGCCGCGGCGGAGCCCCTGGGGGCGCTGGTCGGCGGGCTCTGGCTCGCGCTCGGGCCGCGGACCCGGCCCGGGACGGGCCCGCTGGTGGCGGGATCGCTGCTGTTCCTGGTGCTGATGATGGGGGTGGCCTTCAGCCCGTCCTATCTCCTGGCCTGGGCGCTGCTGGCGCTGGGCGGGCTGGGCACGGCGCGCTTCGGCGCCATGCAGACCTCGGTGGTGATGACGACCGCGCCCGTGGAGATCCGCTCCCGCGTGCTGGGCCTCGTCACCACCTGCATCGGCATGAGCCCCGTCGGGGTGCTGACCATCGGCGCGCTCTCCGATGCCTTCGGCCCGCGGCTGGCCATTCTGGTGATGGGGGGAACGGGCCTGACCTGGATGCTTCTCATCCTGATCGCGGAGCGGCGAGCGGCACTGCGGGCTTGACATCGCAGCGCAGCAACCGGGACGCTTCGCATCCTCCTGGGAGGAGAAACGGAGTGAAGCGTCCCGCCCCTTCACGATTGGTGCTGTCGCTGCTGGCGATCGCCCTCTCGGCCGTGCCCGCCTTCGCGCAATTCCCGGACCGCTCGCCGCGCATCGTCGTGGGGCAGGCCGCCGGCGGCTCGTCGGACACGATCGCGCGCATGGTCGCCGACGCGGTCTCGGCCGATCTGGGCCAGCGCGTCGTCATCGAGAACCGGCCGGGGGTGAACGGCGCGATCGGCGCCGAGTTCGTCGCGCGCAGCGCGCCCGACGGCTACACCGCCTTCCAGTGCCCCATGAGCACCATGTCCATCACGGCCCAGCTGCCCGGCTCCGGCCTGGTCGATGCGGGCGTGGAGCTGGTGCCCATCTCCAACGTCGTCCTTTCCTCCTACGGACTCGTGGTCTCGCCCGGCAGCCCCTACCACAGCATCGCCGACATCCTCGCCGCCGCGCGGGCGCGGCCCGGCGCCGTGAGCTTCGGCAGCCCGGGCCCCGGCTCGGCCCAGCACCTTTCGGGCGAGCTCATGAACCGCATGGCGGATGTGACCATGCAGCACGTCCCCTATCGCGGCGCCGCCCCGGCCCTGGTCGACCTGATCGCGGGCCGCATCGACTTCATGATGACCAATCTCGGCGACATGACCCGCCAGGTGCAGTCCGGCGCCGTGCGGCTGCTGGCCCAGGGCGATCCCTCGCGCTTCCCCGTCTTCCCCGACCTGCCGCGCATCGCCGACACGCTGCCCGGCTTCGAGGTGACGGGCTGGTTCGGCTTCTGCCTGCCGCGCGCCACGCCGGCCGCCGTCGTCGCCCGCTGGGACGAGGCGATCCGCAAGGCCATGCAGGATCCGGCCTTCCGCCAACGCCTCACGGAGTCCGGCTTCACGCCGCATTACGAGGGGCCGGACGTTCTGGCCACGCGCCTCGCCGCCGACCGGGCCAAGTGGCTCGAGGTGATCCGGGCCGCCAACCTTCGGGCGCAATAGCCCTTCAGAGGAGGATCGAGATGTTCGCCTATACGCCGCTCACCCCCGTCTTCGGTGCCCGCGTCGAGGGGGCCGACCTCCGCCGGCCGCTCACGCCCGAGCAGGCGCGCGAGGTCGAGGATGCGATGGACCGTTACGCCGTGCTGCTCTTCCCCGCGCAGGACATCACCGACGAGCAGCAGGCCGCCTTCGGCGAGAATTTCGGTCCCATCGAGGGCACGCGCGCGACGGTGGACGTGCACAAGCAGCGCCTCGCCAATTCGTCGATCAACGACATCTCCAACCTGGACGAGAAGGGCGAGATCCTCGCCGCCGACGACCGGCGCCGCTTCTTCTCGCTCGGCAACCGGCTGTGGCATTCGGATTCCAGCTTCAAGGCGACGCCGGCGAAATACTCCATGCTGCATGCCCGCAGCATCCCGCCCGAGGGCGGCGAGACCGAGTTCGCCGATATGCGCGCCGCCTGGGACGCGCTGCCGGAGAAGACGAGGGCCGAGGTGCGCAACTATGTCTGCGACCACTCGCTGATCTACTCGCGCGCGCAGCTCGGCTTCGACGACTACAAGGAGGAGGAGAAGAAGATGTGGGCGCCGGTGCCGCAGCGCCTGGTGCGCCGGCACCTGGGCTCGGGCCGCACCTCGATCTACCTCTCGGCGCATATCGGCCGCATCCATGGGCTGCCCAAGCCCGAGGCGATGATGCTGATCCGCGACCTGATGGAGTTCGCGACCCAGCCGCGCTTCGTCTATTCGCACGGCTGGAAGGTCGGCGACCTCGTGATGTGGGACAACCGCAGCACGATGCATCGCGGCCGCGCCTATGACGACAAGACCTACAAGCGCGACATGCGGCGCGTGACGCTTTCGGACGTCGCGCCGACGCTGGAGCAGGCGGCGGCCTAGGCATTTCCGAAGGGCGGCATGGCGCCTAAGCTTTCCCCATAAGGAGAGACGCCATGCTCGAAACCACGCTCGACATCCCCACGCGCGACGGCGCGATGGAGACCTTCCTCGTGAGGCCGGAGCGCAACGGGCCGCATCCCGCCGTGCTCATGCTCATGGACGCGCCCGGCATCCGCGAGGAGCTGCACGACATGGCGCGGCGGCTCGCGAGCGTGGGCTACTACGTGGTCCTGCCGAATCTGTATTACCGCGCCGGGCGCGGGGCGAAGTTCGGCCCCGGCGTGCTCGTGAAGGACGATCCCGAGCGCGACCGCATGCGCGCCATCCGCACGAAGATGACCATCCCGCCGGTGATGCGCGACGTGGCCAACATGCTCGCCTTCCTCGACACCCAGGCCGAGGTCGAGCCCGGCCCGGTGGGCGTGCACGGCTATTGCATGAGCGGGCCCTATGCGCTCGCCGCCGCCGCCCGCTACCCGGGCCGCATCGCCGCGGCCGCGTCCTTCTATGGAACCTGGCTGGTCAGCGATGCGGAGGAGAGCCCGCATCTGACGCTCGGCAAGGGCAGGGCCGAGCTCTACATCTCCTGCGCCGAGCATGACGAGCTCGCGCCGCTGCCCATGGTGGCGGAGCTTCAGAAGCTGCTCGACGCCTCGGACGTGGACGGCGAGCTGGAGATCAGCCCCGGCGTCCATCACGGCTTCGCCTTCCCGCAGCGCTGGTGCTACGACAAGCCCGCCGCCGAGCGGCATTGGGAGCGGCTGATCGCGCTGTATCGCCGCCGGCTGGGATGAGCGGCCTGCAACGCTTCGTCGACGCGCAGGACGCCATCTACGCCACCGCGCTCGCGGAGCTGAAGGCCGGCCACAAGCGCACGCATTGGATGTGGTTCGTCTTCCCGCAGATGCGCGGGTTGGGGTCTTCGTCCCACGCGCAGCTCTACGGCATCGCCTCGCTGGACGAGGCGAAAGCCTATCTGGCGCATGACGTGCTGGGGCAGCGCCTGCGGGAATGCACGCAGGCGGTCCTGGACGTGAAGGGCAGGCCTCTCGTCGAGATCCTGGGCAGCGTGGATGCCCAAAAATTCCGTTCGAGCATGACGCTCTTCCTGCACGCCTCGGGCGAGGCGATCTTCCGCGAGGCGCTGGACCGTTGCTCCGGCGGCGCCGAGGACGAGAGGACCATCGCGCTCCTCTAGACCGTGATCCACTTGGGTGGGTCACGGTCCAGGCCTTGGCTGAGAGGGCGATTCCGCCTCAGCGGATCGTGCTCTAAACGGTCCAGAAGTAGCGCGTGATGTGGAAGAAGAGCGGGGCCGCGAAGGTCAGCGAATCGACACGGTCCAGCACGCCGCCGTGGCCCTCGATGACGTAGCCCCAGTCCTTCGCGCCGAGGTCGCGCTTGATGGCCGAGAGCACGAAGCCGCCGAAGAAGCCGGCGGTGACGATCACGGCAGAGACGCCAGCGGCCTCCAGCGGCGAAAAGGGCGTCAGCCCATGCAGCAGCACGCCGATCGCGATCGCCGTCAGCCCGCCGCCGATCAGCCCTTCCAGCGTCTTGGACGGGCTGATTCCCGGCGCGAAGCGGCGTTTGCCGATCAGCTTGCCCCAGACGTACTGGAACACGTCGCTGAGCTGCACGACGACGATGAGGTAGACCAGCAGCAGGGAGGACGGCGTGCCGGTGTCGAGCAGCAGCAGCGCGGGCGCGTGGCTCACCGAATAGACGCAGAGCATCAGCCCCCACTGCACCTTCGCGCTGCGCGCGAGAAAATCCTTCGCGTCGCCGGAGAGCGTGGTGAGCGCGGGCAGGATCAGGAAGGCGTAGACGGGGATGAAGATCGAGGCCAGGCCGTACCAGCCGTCGAGCAGCAGCGCGAAGTGGATCGGCAGGACCACGAAGAAGGAGAGGAAGAGCGCGAGCTGGTCGCCGCGCCGTGCGGGCGTCAGCGTCCAGAACTCGCGCAGCGCGGTGAAGGAGAGCAGCGCGAAGAGCAGGATGGTCGTCGTCGCGCCTGCCCAGATCGCGCCGCCCAGCACGGCCACCATCACCCACCAGGAGCGCGTGCGCGCATTCAGGTTGTGGATCGTGGCCCGGGCCTTCTCGTCCCCCGCGCGACGGGCCAGCACGAAGCCGGCGACGGAGGCGACGACTAGGATCGTCAGGATCGTCGCGACGACATGCAGCAGCGGGCCGTTCATGCGACGAGGTCCAGCACGGATTGGCGGGCGCGGCGCAGGAAGGCGCCCCTGTCCTCACCCTCCTCCAGCCGGATCGGCGCGCCGAAGCGCGCGGTGCAGGTGATCGGCACGATCAGCAGGCTCCCCTTCGGCAGGATGCGCTGGAGGTTGTCGAGATGCACCGGGATCAGCTCCACCTCCGGAAACCGCGCGGCGATGCGGTGCAGCCCGCCGCGGAAGGGCCCCATCTCCTCGCCCGAGCCGCGCGTGCCCTCGGGGAAGATCAGGATGGAGCGGCCGCGCTCCAGCACCGCGGCGGCAGGGCCGAGCGGGTCCTCGCCGCGCACCGGCTTGCGGTCGATGAGCACGGCGCGCAGCCCCGTCTCGGCGATCCAGCGCAGCACGGCGTTGCGGCCCCAGTAGTCGCGCGCCGCGACGGGATGGGTGAGGCGCCGCACCGGCCAGGGCAGGGCCGCCATGACCGCGACCGTGTCGAGATGGCTGCCATGATTGGCGAAGTAGATGCGCTGGGCGGTGGAGGGCGCGCAGCCGCGCCAGTCGGCCCGGGCGCCGACGAGGAAGCGCACCAGGAGGATCAGCACCCGGCGGATCAGCGCGGTCATGCGCGCAATCCGCGCGCGATGCCCTGGCTGCGGGTCACGCAGGTCACCAGGCTGCCGAGCGCGATCGCCCCGCCGCAGACCAGCAGCGCCCAGCGCGTGCCGAAGAGCGGCAGTTCGATCGCCGCCAGCACCAGCGCGGCCGTGAGCGCGGCCATGCGGCGCTGCTTCGCCATGATTCCGGAAAAATCCTGCGCCAGGCCGACCGATCCGCCGAAGACGCGCACATAGGCCGTCAGCGCCGCCAGCAGCGCGCAGGCCCAGCCGAGCCAGGGCATCCCCGCCGCATAGCCGAGCGGCACGAGGAAGAGCGTGTCGGCGATGCGGTCCGGGAACTCGTTGTAGAGCGCGCCCGTCGCCGTCTTCATGCCCCCCTCGATGGCGACCATGCCGTCCAGCAGGTTGCACACCAGCCGCGCCTGCACGCAGAGCGCCGCGACGACCCAGGCCAGCGGATGCGGCACCAGCATCAGCGCGCCGCCGATGGCGGCGAAGCCCACCGAGGCCACGGAGATGCTGTTGGGCGTGACGCCGGCCCGCGCCAGTCGTCCGGCCAGCGCGATGGCCCAGCCCGAAGACCGGCTGGCGATCGGTCTGCGTGCGGCTTCCAAGCTCGCCCTCCCTCGAATCGGTGCGAGAGAAGGTTATACGGGTCTATCGCCGGACCGCGACCCTCAAGGCGTCCAGCACCTCATCCATCGCCCGCTGGAAGCCGGGGCCATCGAGATAGCCGTCCAGCGCGCCGGTGCGCTCGAGGAAGGTGTTCCAGGCCGGCGCCTGCATGCCGCGGCGGAAGCGGTCATGCAGCGAGGCGTAGATCTCGTCGGGCAGGCCGGCAGGGGCGGAGAGGCCCTTCATGTTCTCGATGATGACGTTCCAGCCGTTCTCCTTCAGCGTCGGCACGTTGCGGAAGGCGGGCAGCCGCTCCTCCGACGCGACGGCGAGCGGCACGACCTCGCCCGCATTGGAGAGGCCGGCCATTTCCTCCGGCGCCAGCACCGCGAGCTCGACGGTGTTGGACATCAGCGCCGCCAGCGAGGGCGCGCCGCCGGTGAAGGGAATGTGCAGGAAGTCCACGCCCGCCGCCTGCTGCAGCAGCACGAAGACCGCGTGGTAGATCGAGCCGATGCCCGAGGAGGCGTGCGGGATCGTGCCCGGCTGCGCCTTCGCGGCCTCCACGGCCTGTCGGATATCGCCGAACCGCCCGCCGCGCTTGGCGACGATCATCAGCGGCTGGCGCGTCAGGCGGATGATCGCGCGGAAGGAGCGCTTCGGGTCATAGGGCAGGTCGCGGAAGGCGGGCAGGGAGATGCTCTCGCTGCCGCCGCCGACCAGCAGGTTGAGCCCGTCCGGCGCCATGCCCGCCACGGCCTGCGCCGCGATGGCGCCGCCCGCGCCCGGCCGGTTCACCACGACGAGCGGCGTCTGGAAGAAGGGCGTCGCCGCCTCGCCCGCGGCACGCGCCGCGAGGTCGGCGCCGCCGCCGGGCGCGAAGCCGACGATGAGCTGGACCGGCCGTGCCGGCGCCCAGGCCGCGCTTGAGCTTGCCGTGCTTGCCGCGCTCATGGTGGCGAGAGTGGCGCCGCCTGCCAGCAGGCTTCTGCGACCGAACATCAGATCCTCCCAAGGATTTGCGCGGGAAGATGGACCGCCCCGCGTGGATGGACAACGGGTCTGCGCCGGGCTTCGCTCCGCTCCCGAGGAGTCTCCATGCCGACCATGCCCCGCCTTTCCGTGCCCGAGGGCGCGACGGACTGCCACATGCACATCTACGGCCCGGCCGGGCGCTATCCCGTCGCGCCCAGCAATCCGTCGCCGGTGCCCTTCGCTTACGACCTGGAGGCTTACCGGAAGATGAAAGCGGCGCTCGGCCTCTCGCGCACCGTGATCGTGCAGCCCACCGCCTATGGCGCCGACAATGCCTGCACCATGGATGCCGTGGCGGCGCTCGGTCTCGACGCCGCGCGCGCCGTGGTGGTCGTCACCCTCGACACGCCGGAGGCCGAGCTCGCGCGGCTGCACGCGGCCGGCGCCCGCGGCGCGCGCTGCTTCCTGCTGAAGGGCGGGCTGATCCCCTGGGAGAAGCTGCACGAGATGGGCGCGAAGGTCGGCCCGCTCGGCTGGCACCTGCAGCTCCAGTTCGACGGCGGCGAGATGCCGGAGCGCGAGGCGCTGATCCGCGCGCTGCCCTGCCCGGTCGTGATCGACCACATCGGGCGCTTCCACGATCCCGTGACGGCTGAAGCGCCGCCGGTCCAGGCGCTGAAGCGGCTGCTGCAGGCGGGGCATGTCTGGATGAAGGCCTCCTCGCCCTATGGCGTGTCGCGCTCCGGCCCGCCCGGCTATGCCGACGTGTCCGCCGTCGCGCGCGCGCTCGTCGCGGCGGCGCCGGAGCGGGTGGTCTGGGGGTCCAACTGGCCGCATCCCAACGTCCTCGAGAACAAGCCGGACGAGGCGGCGCTGCTGGACCTGCTCGGCGACTGGGCGCCGGACGAGGCCACGCGCCAGGCTATCCTCGTGGAGAACCCGGCGCGGCTCTACGAATTCTGAACACGGAGGATCCAGCGCCAGGCGTCGGAGGGACACGGGAGCATCCAGCCGCAAAGCGGCTGGCGCCGCCTGAGGGCTAGGAATACGTCTCCGCGACGCGCGGATCGTCCATCCGGCGGAGGAAGTCGAGGAACCAGCGGTGCCGTTCCGTCAGGATCCGGATCGTCTCGGGCTGGAGCTCGCGCCGGTGCCGCCCCGGCGCGGTATCGGTCCCGGCCCATCGATGGCCGATCCACTCCTCGTTCGCCGCCAGGTTCGAGACCCTCTCCAGCTCGATCCGCCGACGCTGGTCCTCCGTCATCTCCTCCGGCCGAAGGCCGAAAAAGGCGCAGGCCCGCTCGACCACCGTATCGAAGCCGAGGCAGAACATCGCATAGCCGACGAAGAGCCGGTCCGGCGGGGCGATCTTCCGCGTGACCTCGAAGAACCGGCGGAGATAGGCCTCGTTGCCCTGCGCCAGGGCGAAATGATCGATGCCGGCGGCCGCCACCCGGGCCCGGCGCGCCTCGGTCTGCTCCGACGTCTCGCTCGGCACCGGATGCTCGAACTGCCAGTGATACTGGTTGCAGACCAGGTCCCGCGGATCCCGCGCATTCAGGACGAACCGGTAGTCCGAGAGCGACGTCCGTGGGTTGAAGAGCTGCGGCGCCCGGTGCAGCACGAGCCGGTCCTGCGCCGGCGGAAACTCGGTCGCCACGTCCCGGAGCCGGCCCTCGCGAAGGAGGCGGTCGACCCAGCGATCGGTCCTGTAGCTCTGGGCGGCGATCGCCGCGAGCCAGCGGAACATGGACTCCGAGGCGCTGGTCGGCGTCGAGAGGAAGATCACGCTTCGGGCCATGCCGGGATCATAGGCCACGGACAGGCTCGGGACATAGCGCGGGCCGGCGGCGAGATGGCCCAGGCTTCCTCATGCCGCAGGATTCCCGGCAGCCACGGCAGGGATTATGTCCCAGGAATATACCGTGCCAGGCCGGGAACGCTTCGTGAATCGCCCCCGCGAGTCGTCGATCCGGAATCTCGTCGAATCAGGGCCGTGACCCGATTCGCAGGAACGAATCGCTGACGCTCCTCAGATTCCACTGGAACACAACGTATTGTGGTCGTCCGCCTATCGCATCCCAAGGCCGTTCGCGCTTCGTGCGGGTGAGTCGCCTCGATTCGCGCGCGGGGCGGGAATCCGCGACCCGCCCCTGCCCCTTCCGGCCGCGAGGCTGTAGGAGGTGCCCATGACGATCGGGATCGAGATGGGCCAGACGCGCCAGGGCGCGGCAGCGACGCTCGACCTGGAGGAGCTGATCTCCACAAGGCTGCTGGTGCAGGGCAATTCCGGCTCGGGCAAGTCGCATCTGCTGCGGCGGCTGCTGGAGCAGAGCGCCCTCTGGGTCCAACAGGTGGTGATCGATCCGGAGGGCGACTTCGTCACCCTGGCCGACCGCTTCGGCCATCTGGTCATCGACGCCGCCGATCATTCCGAGGCCACCCTGGCCCGCGCGGCCGACCGTGCCCGGCGGCACCGCGTCTCGGTCGTGCTGAACCTCGACAGCGTCGAGGTCGAGCAGCAGCTGCGCTGCGCCGCCGCCTTCCTGGGCGGGCTCTTCGACGTCGAGCGCGACGCCTGGAGCCCCGTGATGGTGGTGGTGGACGAGGCGCAGCTCTTCGCCCCCGCCATGGCCGGCGAGGCCTCGGACGAGGCGCGCCGCGCCTCGCTCGCCGCCATGACGAACCTGATGTGCCGGGGGCGGAAGCGCGGGCTGGCCGGGGTGATCGCCACGCAGCGGCTCGCCAAGCTGGCGAAGAACGTGGCCGCCGAGGCCTCCAACTTCATGATGGGCCGCACCTTCCTCGACATCGACATGGCCCGCGCGGCCGACCTCCTGGGCATGGAGCGGCGCCAGGCGGAATCCTTCCGCGACCTCGAGCGGGGGCATTTCGTCGGGCTCGGGCCCGCCCTTTCCCGCCGCCCGGTCGCCATCCGGATCGGCGGCGTGGAGACGGCATCCCGCAGCGCCGGACCGCAGCTGATGGCGCCGCCCATGCCGGCGACGGCGGAGGAGGCGCGGGAGCTGATCCTGGAAGGGCCGGAGCCCGAGGCTCGCCTCCCCGCGCCGCGCCGCGCGCCGCGCCCGCCGGCGCCGGACATCCTCCTGCAGCTCGCCCAGTTCCGGCCGCCGCCGGTGCATCAGGCCGAGGCGCCCGCGCCCCTGACCGCCGAGGAAATGGAGCTTCGGAAGGCACGGATCGACGCGACCCTCCATCATGTGCTCGCCGACGAGGAGGCCGCCTTCCGGCCGGCCGGCGTGCTCTACCAGGATTTCCTGGTCCGCCTGCGGATCCAGGAGATCGAGGGGCCGCCGGATCTCGCCGCCTTCCGCCGGATGCTGGCCACCGCGCGCGCCGGCGTCGCCCCCGGGGTCGCCGAGGGCGAGGAGTGGCAGGCCGCCGTGGCCCGGGCCGAGGCGCTGCCGGAGGATGCGCAAGGCGTCTACCTCCTGCTGGCCCGGGCGGCGCGGGACGGCCTGCCCTGTCCCTCGGACGCGACCATCGCCCGCGCCTATGGCACCCGTTCGGCCGGGCGGGCGCGGCGGCTGCTGACCTGGATGGAGGAGCAGAAGGCGGTGGTCCTGCGGAGCGAGCGCGGCGGCAAGCGCTCGATCGCGCTGGTGGGCCTCGGGTGGGAGACGACGGCCGGCGATCCCAACGGGCCGGATCAGGAGCCTTGAATCACGGAATGGCCGGTGCCGGCTTCGGCCATGGGCGGCGGCGCAGGCGCTGCCGCCGGCTGCTCAGGCCTGGGTGGCCAGCACCGCCGCGGCGAGATCCTCGCCGGCCCAGCCCACCGACTTGAACAGGGTGATCTGCTCCGCGCTGGTCCGGCCCGGGTGGCGGCCCCTGCAGAGCTCCGACAGCTCGGCCGCGATATCGGCCTCCGTGATGTGCCCCTCGGCGATGGCCTGCACCACGTCCCCCGCCTCGGCGAGGCCGCCCGCGCGCGTGTCCACCACGCAGAGCGCCCGGGCCAGGGCCGCGCCGTCCGCCTCGCGCATGTCGGCCCGGAAGGCGCCCACCAGGTCCAGATGCGTCCCGGGCGAGAGCGCCGCCCCATGGATCAGCGGCTCGCGCGCGAGGGTCGCGGCGCTCACGATGTCGAAGCCGGCCGGGTCGGCATGGGCCGTGGCCCGGGCCGGCACGCCATGCGCCGCGAGCCGCTCCGCCAGCGCCCGGGCCTTCTCCTCCCGGCGCGACCAGATGGCGACCTCCTCCAGCGGGAAGCTGGCGGCATAGGCCTCGGCCAGCGCCGCGGCGACCTTGCCGGAGCCCAGCACCAGCAGGCGCCGGGCCTCCGGCCGCGCCAGGTAGCGCGCCGCGAGGACCGAGGCCGCCGCCGTCCGCCGGTCGGTCAGCTCCCCGCCGTCCAGCAGCGCGATCGGCATGCCCGTCACCGCGTCCGACAGCAGATAGGCGGCCTGGACCGAGGCCTGCCCCCTTGCCGTGTTGCCGGGCGCCACATGGACGATCTTCACCCCCGAATGCGTCGCGCTGACGGCCGGCATCAGCAGCAGGGTTCCATCGGCCGGGAGCGGGTGCCGGTGGCGCAGGGGCGCGTGACATCCCTCGACGAACACGGCGCGCAATGCCTCGACCAGGGCGGGCCAGGGCAGGCGGGCGGCGATTTCTGCCTTATCGAGTTGCAGCATGGGGTTCCGGGCCTGGGGCGACGGATCATTGTGCGATTGATCCTCGGCGCTTCCTAGCGCAGCATCGGCGGATCGGCGATATGGGCCACCTCCGTGCCCTGACGAGACTGCGGGAGACTTCAAGGACATGAAATCCATGACGAAAACGATGATGGGGGCGTTCGCGGCCCTCCTGACCGCGGCGGCCCTGCCCGCCCTGGCCCAGGCGCCGGCCCCGGCCCCCGCTCCCGCGGCGCCGGCTGCCGCCCCCGCCGCGAATGCCAATACCCTCGATGCCATCCGCGCCCGCGGCAACCTGATCTGCGGCGTCAGCACGGGCCTGGCCGGCTTCTCGATGCCCGACAGCCAGGGCGCGTGGCGCGGCTTCGACGTCGACTTCTGCCGCGCCCTCGCGGCCGCCATCTTCGGCGACCCCAGCAAGGTCCGCTTCGTGCCGACGACCGCGCAGGTCCGCTTCACGGCGCTGCAGTCCGGCGAGGTCGACATCCTGAGCCGCAACACGACCTGGACGCTCTCGCGGGACACGTCGCTCGGCCTCGATTTCCCGACGACCACCTTCTATGACGGCCAGGGCTTCATGGTGAAGCGCAGCCTGAACGTGACGAGCGCCGCCCAGCTGGAGGGCGCCACCGTCTGCGTCCAGCCCGGCACCACCACCGAGCAGAACCTCGCCGACTGGTCCCGTGCGGCCCGCGTCTCGATCCGCCCCGTGGTGATCGAGCGCGTCGAGGACAACGTCTCCGCCTATATCGCCGGCCGCTGCGACGCTTATACGACCGACGTCTCGGGTCTTGCCGCCGTCCGCTCGGCGCAGACGACTCCCAATGACCACGTCATCCTGCCGGACGTGATCAGCAAGGAGCCGCTCGGCCCGGCGGTGCGCCATGGCGACCAGCGCTTCGCCGACATCGTGCGCTGGACGCATTTCGGCATGCTCGCCGCCGAGGAGCTCGGCTTGAACTCCACCAATGTCCAGGCGGCCGTCGGCACCGAGACCCGGCCCGAGGCGCAGCGCCTGCTCGGCAAGACGGGCGATCTCGGCCGGATGCTCGGGCTGGACAATGCCTGGATGGTCAACGTCATCCGCACGGTCGGCAACTATAGCGAGGTCTTCGAGCGGAACCTGACGCCGATCGGCCTGCAAAGGGGCCGGAATGGCTTGTGGACGGCGCAAGGCGGCCTGCAATACGCTCCGCCCTTCCGGTGAGGCGCTCAGTCCAGGGCTGTTGAATGACTTCGGGGCCGGGGCGCCAGCCGCGCCGGCCCCTCTCCCAGAAGGCGGAAGACCGCCCTGGGCCTAACTGAGACAGGGACAGATTACATGTCAGGGGCCTCCACCGACCCGCGCCTGCTGCGCAAGGCGCCGCCGCGACCGCTCCGGATCTCCTGGTCGGATGAGCGATTCCGCAACATCGTCTACCAGGTCCTCGTCGTCGCTGCCGTCCTGACGCTCTTCGGCTGGCTCTGGTCGAACACGCGCTACAACCTCGAGGTCCGGCGCATCGCCACCGGCTGGGGCTTCCTCTCGCGGGAGGCCGGGCTGCCCATCGGCGAGCACCTGATCGACTACGATCCCTCCATGTCCTATTTCCGGGCGCTGCTGGTCGGCGTCCTGAACACGCTGAAGGTGGCGATCATCGGCATCGTGCTGGCGACCGTCCTGGGCACGCTGCTCGGCGTGGCGCGGCTCTCCCGGAACTGGATGCTGGCGAAGTTCGCCGGCGCCTATGTCGAGATCGTGCGCGACCTGCCGCTGCTGCTGCAGCTGCTCTTCTGGTACTCGCTGCTCCAGGGCCTGCCCGGGCCGCGCCAGGCCTTCAACCCCGTGACGGGCGTGTTCCTCTCGAATCGCGGCCTGAAGCTCCCCTATATCCAGTGGGAGGCGGCCCATAGCTGGGCGCTGCTGGCCTTCGTCGTGGGCGTCGTGATCACCTACTTCTATCGTCGGGCGGCGCGCGCGAAGCAGATGCGGGATGGCCAGATCCGGCCCATCTGGCCCTTCGCGCTCGCGGCGATCCTGGGCCTGCCCCTCCTGGTCTGGGCCGCGCTGGGCGCGCCCTTCACGCCCGACGTGCCGGAGTTGCGCGGCTTCAACTTCCGCGGCGGCCTCGACGTCAGCCCCGAATTCTTCGCCCTGCTGCTCGGCCTCACCCTCTACACGGCGGGCTTCATCGCCGAGATCGTGCGCGCCGGCATCCTGGCCGTGAGCCAGGGGCAGTGGGAGGCGGCCCAGGCGCTGGGCCTGCCCCGCGGCCGGGTGATGAACCTGATCGTGCTGCCCCAGGCCATGCGCGTGATCATCCCGCCGATGACCAGCCAGTTCCTGAATATCACGAAGAACTCGTCGCTCGCCGTGGCCATCGGCTACCAGGACATCGTGTCGATCGCCAATACGACGCTGAACCAGACGGGGCAGGCGATCGAGGGCATCGCCATCATCATGCTGGTTTACCTGACCATCAGCCTGTCGATCAGCCTGTTCATGAACTGGTACAACAAGCGCATTGCGCTGGTCGAACGATGAGGGGAGGCCGAACCATGCGCTTGTTGTCGACCGTTCGCTTCGCCGGTGGAACGTTGAGGAGCGCCACATGAGCGAAATCGCCGCCGACGGCACGCCCCTCGTCGCCCCCCCCGAGCCCCGCCGCGCGCCGATCACCATGATCGGCCCCGTCGCCTGGGCGCGCGAAAACCTCTTCGCCAATTGGTGGTCCACCGCGATCACCCTGGCGATGATCTACCTCATCGTGAAGTTCGCGGTCAGCTTCGTCAGCTGGGCCTTCCTGAACGCGGTCTGGGTCGTGCCGGTGAGCCCGCAGGGCATCGCGAACACCGAGGCCTGCCGGGCTCTCAAGGGGGTCGGCGCCTGCTGGGCCGTGATCACCGAGAAGCACCGCTTCATCCTCTTCGGCACCTATCCCTATGAGCAGCACTGGCGGCCGCTGATCGTCTGCCTGCTCTTCATCGGCCTCTACATCGTCTCGGCCATGCGGCGCTTCTGGCGCTGGGAGCTGGCGCTGGTCTGGATCGGCGTGCTGACCCTGATCGGCGTCCTGATGTGGGGCGGCATCCTGGGCATGCCCTATGTCCCGCAGGAGCGCTGGGGCGGCCTGCCGATCACCCTGATCCTCGCCACCTTCGGGCTGGCCTTCGCCTTCCCGCTCTCGATCCTGGTGGCCCTCGGCCGGCGGTCGAGGCTGCCGGCGATCAAGGCGCTCTGCGTGCTCTATGTCGAGCTGATCCGCGGCGTGCCGTTGATCTCCCTGCTCTTCATGGCGAGCGTGATGTTCCCGCTCTTCCTCCCCGAGGGGCTGAACATCGACAAGCTGCTGCGCGCGCAGATCGCCATCATCCTCTTCGCGGGCGCCTATCTCGCCGAGGTCGTGCGCGCCGGCCTGCAGGCCCTGCCGCGCGGCCAGTACGAGGCGGCCGAGGCGCTGGGCCTCAGCTACTGGAAGAAGACCGGCTTCATCATCCTGCCGCAGGCGCTGCGCCTGGTGATCCCGCCGCTGGTGAACACCTTCATCGGCTTCTTCAAGGACACCTCGCTGGTGCTGATCATCGGCATCTTCGACCTGCTGACCGCGGGCAAGACGGCGATCATCGAGCCGGCCTGGCAGGGCTTCGGCGTCGAGGTCTACATCACGCTCGGTCTCATCTACTTCTGCTTCTGCTTCGCCATGTCGAAGTACAGCTCGGGGCTGGAGGCGGAGTTCAACCGCCATCGCCGCCGGTGACCGCTTCCTCCGCCCCTTTCCCGACCTTCCGGAGACCCGCATTCCATGTCGGCTGCTGAAACCCTCGCCTCTTCCGTCCGCAAGGGCGCGCCTGCCATCACCCTCGCCGGCGTGAACAAGTGGTTCGGCGCGCTTCACGTGCTGCGCGACATCAACCTCGACGTCGCCATGGGTGAGCGCGTGGTGGTCTGCGGCCCCTCGGGCTCCGGCAAGTCCACGCTCATCCGCTGCATCAACCGGCTGGAGGAGCACCAGGAGGGCCAGATCGTCGTGGACGGCATCGAGCTGTCCAACGACCTGCGCAGCCTGGACGCCATCCGCCGCGAGGTCGGCATGGTGTTCCAGTCCTTCAACCTCTTCCCGCACCTGACCATCCTGGAGAACTGCACCCTCGCCCCCATCTGGGTCCGCAAGATGCCGAAGAAGGAGGCCGAGGCGCTGGCGATGGAGTATCTGGAGCGCGTCCGCATCCCCGAGCAGGCGGCCAAGTACCCCGGCCAGCTCTCGGGCGGGCAGCAGCAGCGGGTGGCGATCGCCCGGGCGCTCTGCATGAAGCCCAAGATCATGCTCTTCGACGAGCCGACCTCGGCGCTCGACCCCGAGATGATCAAGGAGGTGCTCGACACCATGGTCATGCTCGCCGAGACCGGCATGACCATGATCTGCGTGACCCACGAGATGGGCTTCGCCCGCACCGTGGCCGACCGGGTGGTCTTCATGGACCGCGGCGAGATCGTCGAGCAGGGCGTGCCGGAGGAACTCTTCGCCAATCCCAGGACGGACCGGCTGAAGACCTTCCTCAGCCAGATCCTTCGGGGACACTGATCCCCCCAGGCGGCAGGCTGACCGGGGCGCGCGAGGCTTCCCTTGCGGCCCCGCACCCCGGGCTGCCATCCGCCGCCGGGCTCTGGTAGAGAGGGGGCGGACCGACACCGCGCCCCCTCCTTTCAAGGCCCGTCATTGACCGCCCCATCGCATGCTTCCGAGAAGCTGACCGCCGCCTCGCTGCTCGGCGTCCTGGGTGTCGTCTATGGCGATATCGGCACCTCGCCCCTCTACGCGCTCAAGGCCGCCCTGCTGCATTTCGACGAGGGCGGGATCGAGCACTGGGAGATCCTGGGCGTCCTCTCCCTGATCTTCTGGTCGCTGATGCTGACGGTCACGCTGAAATACGTGGCCTTCGTCATGCGCGCCGACAACAAGGGCGAGGGCGGCATCATGGCCCTCATGGCGCTGGCCCAGCGCTCCGCCACGACGGATCGCGGCAAGTTCGTCATCTCGCTGATCGGCATCTCGGGCGCCGCCCTCTTCCTCGGCGACGGGATGATCACCCCGGCCATCTCCGTCCTCTCGGCGGTCGAGGGCCTCAAGGTCATCAACCCGGTCTTCGAGAACGTCGTGATCCCGCTGACGCTCGGGGTCCTGCTGGCGCTCTTCCTGATCCAGTACCGGGGCACCGGCAGCGTGGGGAAGGTCTTCGGCCCGGTCTGCGCGCTGTGGTTCGGCACGATCGGACTGCTCGGCCTGATCGAATGCGTGCAGAACCCGGCCGTCTTCGCCGCGCTCTCGCCCTGGCCCGCCATCGAGTTCTGCATCCACTACCACCTGGCCGCCTTCATCGCGATGGGCGCCGTGGTGCTGGCCGTGACCGGCGCCGAGGCCCTCTATGCCGACATGGGGCATTTCGGCCGCAGGCCGATCCAGATGGCCTGGCTCTTCTTCGTCCTGCCGGCGCTGGCGCTGAACTACTTCGGCCAGGGCGCGCTGCTGCTGCAGGAGCCGGGCGCCATCTCCAACCCCTTCTTCCTTCTGGCCCCGGAGTGGTTCCGGCTCCCCCTCGTCATCCTGGCCACGGCGGCGACCATCATCGCCAGCCAGGCGATGATCTCGGGCGCCTTCTCCATCGCGCGGCAATGCGTGCAGCTCGGCTTCGCGCCGCGCCTCGAGGTCGTCCACACCAGCAACACCGAGGAGGGGCAGATCTACATGCCCCAGGTGAACTTCGCGCTGCTCGTCGGCGTCATGATCCTGGTGCTGGAGTTCAAGAACAGCGACAGCCTCGCCGCCGCCTACGGCCTCGCGGTCACGGGCACCTTCCTCTGCACCACGATCCTGGCCCTGCTGGTCTTCCGCCGCCAGTTCGGCTGGCACTGGTCGCTGGTGCTGATCGTCTTCGTGCCGCTGCTGATGCTCGACGTCTCCTATTTCATCGCGACGGCGCTGAAGATTCCCGAGGGCGGCTACGTGCCGGTGATCATCGGCCTCGTCACCTTCACCATGATGCTCACCTGGTACCGCGGCCGGCAGCTGCTCTTCGCCCGCTTCCGGCAGGACAGCCTGCCGCTGAAATCCTTCCTCGCCCGCCTGCCGCAGTCGCGCACGACGCGGGTGCCCGGCATCGCCGTCTTCATGACTGGCCAGGCCGACTACCTGCCCGGCGCGCTGCTGCACAACCTCAAGCACAACAAGGTGCTGCATGAGCGCGTGCTCTTCGTGACCGTCCGCAACGAGGACATCCCGACGGTCGCGATCGAGAAGCGCGCCGAGGTGACGGATTTCGGCGGCGACATCCACCGCATCATCCTCTGCTACGGCTTCCAGGAGAGCCCCAACATCCCGCGCGAGCTGGAGCGGCTGGCGGCCGAGGGCCTCATCACCTTCGAGACGATGCAGGCCAGCTACTTCCTCGGCCGCGAGACCATCGTCGCGGCCACCGTGCCGAAGATGGCCCGCTGGCAGCAATGGCTCTTCACGCTGCTGAGCCGCAATTCCGTGCCGGCCACGGAGTTCTTCAAGATCCCCTCCGACCGCGTGGTCGAGCTGGGCGCCCGCGTCGCGATCTGATGCCGATGCTTGTGCTGCGCTCGCTGTTGTTCAACCTGGCCTTCTTCGGCTTCGGGGGAGGCTACCTGATCCTCGGCGTGCCGCTGCTGCTCGGCCCGCGACGGCTGCAGCGCCGGGCGATGCGGTGGATGGCCCAGGCGCTGGTCTGGATCATGGGCTGGTCGGTCGGCGTCAAGATCCGCGTCACCGGGCGCGAGCACCTGCCCGTCGAGGGCGGCGCGCTCATCGCCGCCAAGCACCAGTCGGCCTTCGACACGGTGATCTGGTTCACCCTGGTGCCGGACGTCGCCTATGTGATGAAGAAGGAGCTCTTCCTCATCCCCTTCTACGGCTGGTTCGCGCGCCGCGCGCCGATGATCGGCGTGGACCGCGCCGCCGGCGGCAGGGCCATGCGGCAGATGATCCGCGAGGCGCAGGAGCTGACGCGCCAGGGCCGCCAGATCGTGATCTTCCCGGAAGGCACCCGGACCTCGCCCGGGCAGCGCGTGCCCTACCAGCCCGGCGTCGTCGCGCTGGCCTCCACGCTGAAGCTCCCGGTGATCCCCGTCGCGACCAATTCGGGCGAGTTCTGGGGCCGTCGCAACTTCATCAAGCGCCCCGGCGTGCTGGAGGTTCGCGTGCTGCCGCCGCTGGTGGTCCCGCGCGAGGAGCTGCTGGAACGGCTGGAAGACGTGATCGAGACGGAGCAGCTCAAGCTCGGGCGCCACGACGCGCCGGAGCCCGCGCGTCAGAGGGCCTGCAGCCGGTCGTAGAGCGCCCGCGTCCAGCCCACGCCCTCGTTGTGCCGCGGCGTGCAGGCGGCGCGGAAGGCCGCGCGATCCGGCTCCTGCACCGTCTTGCCCTGGGCGCGGAACCAGCCGGCCAGCGCCTGCTCCTGACCGCGGATGTTCTCGCCGGCGCGGTCGGAGGCCTGCTTCAGCACCGCCTGGAACACCTGCCGGTCCGCCGGCGAAAGCCGCCGCCAGGTCCGGTTGCCGACGATGGTCAGCAGGCTTTCGGTGATGTGGCCCGTCAGGCTGATATGGCTCTGCACCTCGTGGAACTTCTTCGCCTGGATCGTCGGCAGCGGGTTCTCCTGCGCGTCCACCGTGCCGGCCTACAGCGCCTGGTACACCTCGGCGAAGGGCATCGGCGTGGCATGGGCGCCGACCGCGCGCGTGAACATCAGGAAGGAGGGCGCCTGCGGCACGCGCAGCTTCAGCCCGCGCATGTCGCCGGGCTGCAGGATGCTGCGGTTCGCCGTCACGTGCCGTTCGCCGTAATAGGTGAGCGCCAGGGCGTGATGGCCGGTCTGCCGGTCGTAGCCGGCCACCAGCTCGCGATGCAGCTCCGAGGCGCGGTACTTCTGGAAGTGGTCGTAGTCGCGCAGCATGTAGGGCGCGTGGGAGATGGAGATGGGCCGGTGGCTCGCGGCCGCGAAGGCCACGCCCGTGTAGATCATGTCCACGCTGCCCAGCGTCAGCCCCTGGTTGATCTGCGGCTCGTTGCCGAGCGCCGAGGCGGCGAAGACCTGGATGTTCCAGCGGCCGCCGGTGCGCCGCGCGATCTCGCCCGCCGCCCATTGCGCCTCGGCGTGATAGGGCTCCTCGACCTCGTAGCCATGCGCCCAGCGCAGCCGCGTGCCCTGCGCGACGGCCGGGTTCCCGAGGAAAGGGGCGGGGAGGGCGGCGGCGCCGAGGCCCAATCCCAGCGAGCGACGACGGATCATGGACCTGTCTCCCGGGATCTTTCGTCTGTGGCCGCGATGCTGCCGCCAAGGACCGGCCTTCCGCAACAAGGAAACGCGCGGCCGGATGGCGCCCGGAGACCGAGGAAGCGGGGCGGAGAAGCCCGATCCGGCGGCGAGGGGGGACGAGCCATGGACAGGATCGCGGATGCGCCTGCCGCGAGCGGCGTGGTCCAACCGCCGAGGCCGGGATCGACCCTCTTCGGCGAGGTGGTGGGCGAGGCCAACCAGGTGGCGAAGAGCGAGGTGCTGGGGTTTGGCGATGCGAAGTTTGCGCCTTGGGTTTTGGGAGCGACAATGTAAGTCTCACCATTGCGATAAAATGGCAATTTTGGTAAAATTATCGAAGATAGTGCGGGGGAATTGAGTTGTTCATAAAATCTCTTTACCTGCGTCGTTTTCGTAGTCTCTTTGATGCGAATATCGATGACATCTCCAATTTTAATGTCTTCATCGGGAAAAATAACGCAGGAAAGTCGACTGTCTTAGCAGCCATAGATATGGCTTTAAACCATTTGAAGTCCGCCAGAGTTGCACACAACTGGAGAACACGCAGTCAGCCAGAGAGCGAGTTTTCTCACAAAAACCTCGATAATCCCATACAAATTGAAATGACCTTTATGGTCACGCCTGCTCAAGACGAAGAAATTCGTAGTCTTGTCGCGAAAGAGAGTCCTGGTTCGGATGCGATACTTAGAGATCTAAGACCCTGCGCGACATTTTCCGCCATAGTTAGCGCAGGAATATTAAATTCTCAACCGACAATTTACATAGAATCACTTGCACGAGGAGATATTGATCGAAGTGATAATGTACTAAGGGTTAAAGAAAGGCCGTTTTTTGGTTTGTCCGCTACAACAGCAGAGGAACTTCTGAAAATTAGCAACGAAATTACCGGACTTCGAGGCGACATTACAGCTCTTGAAAATTTGAGGGAACATCCTAATCTTGAGTACTATTTCCGTGATTATCCTGGAGGTCCTAGAGCTGGTATATCCTCTGTGTTACGAAATTATTCTAATAATACCCAAAGAATAACACGCATTGAAAGTTCTATAATTGAGTATGATACTTCTTTTACAAAGATTTCATCGCGAGATATTTTTATGCAATTTGTAGATTGGTTGACCCGTGAAACTGAAAATAAAATTGAAGGTTATACTGCAACCCAAACAACAAATCCTATACAAGCCTTTTCAGGTGTCGTTTATATAGTACCTCAATATGTTTCTGAAATATGCCGAAATATCATGAATTGCGAATTATTACATCTTACAGAAGATAGATCAGCTGTAGGAATAGAGGAGGCTTCTCAGCTTCTATCTATGAAAAATCAACGCGGCGGTATGCCTCGTTTAACGAAACTCCAGCAGACAATTCAAGGTCTTTTGGGGGTGCGCTTGGATGCATTCGAAGCAGCGCAACAAGATGATCGACGTGTTGTTCGTCCAACACGCCGTACAAACACACGGAATTCTCGTGGCGAACCGCTGCGAGCTGCTGAAATCGACGTAGATGATTTTTTAGTAGAAATAAATGGAGCTGGTATCCGAGAAGCGTTACGTATCGTTTTAGATGTGGAACTAGGAGATCCAGGCATAGTCTTAATTGAGGAGCCGGAAGTACATTTACATCCAGGATTAGAAAAAATTATGCACAATTATTTGGTAGATAAATCGAAGGAGCGGCAAATTTTTATTGCAACCCATTCGACTAGTTTTGTTGACATATCATCGAATCAAACAATATATTTATTAGATCGAAAATCTGACAAAACTTCTATAGTCAATCAAATTGAATCTGAAGAAAATATGCTCCAGATACCGGAAAATATCGGTCTTCGGCCAAGTTCCGTTTTAATGTTTGATCGTCTTATATTTGTTGAGGGCCCTACAGATGAAGGTGTATTCCGGGCTTTTGCTAATAACTTGCAAATAGATGTTGCTTCAGCGGGAATTAATTTCATACACACAGGAGGATCTGCTGGTTTTTCCAGCTTTTCTGCGGAAGCAACAATAAATCTACTTTCGCGGCGTCAAATTAAGATGTGGTTTATAATAGATAGGGACGAAAAAAATGATCGAGATGTAGAAAAAATGCTTGCTCGACTGGGTGCGCGAGCGCAGTTGAAAGTTTTTCAGAAAAGAGAGATCGAAAATTATTTGATAAATACGGGAGCTATTTTCCAAGTAATTTCTGACAGACTTGAAAAGTTAAAAAAACCAAAATCTGACTTATCTGTAGAAATTATTTCTGGACATATAGAGAAGATTGTTGCCGGATTAAAGTCACGGGTGCAAGATTTACATTTAGGAAATCTCTTATTAAAGCCTTTATATCCTCAACGCTTAGATGGTTCTGTTTTGGATAAATTAGAAAAGGCCAAACAAAATCTGGATAGTTTAATAGAAACCGCAGCAACTGAAATACAAAGAATAACTGATCAAATCGAAACTCAATGGGAAACACACCAAACAGATCTAAGCCCCGGATCATTGATTTTGGAGGGGATTTTTTCTGTGTATAATCTTAGATACGATAAAGTTGTGGATGGACCGAGAATTGCGAGTATTATTCCATCAGATGAAATAGACGAGGAAGTTACTGCCTTCCTAACGCATATTACGCAAAAAACATAGATCAGGGAAGTAAAGCATTGTCTATTCTCGTCCTAGAACCTGAATCCCTCTACCCCGACACCGCGCTGGAACAGCGCATCATGGGCGACGGCGTCCGCATCGTCACCGGCACCGCCAAAAAATCCCTCATGGAACTCCCCGACGCGCTCTGCGCCGAGGTTGACGGCCTCATGACCCTCCGCCTCGCCGTCCCCGCGGAGGCGCTCGCCAAATTCCCCAGGCTCAAAGTCGTGATCCGCATGGGCGTGGGCTACGACCGCGTGGACCGCGCCGAATGCGCGCGCCGCGGCATCAAGGTCTGCAACGTGCCCGACTACGGCACGCAGGAGGTCGCGGACACCGCCATCGCCCTCACCGTGGCACTTCGGCGCGGGCTGGTGCTGCATCACGACGCCCAGCGGCAGGACCCGCCGGCACCCTGGGCCGTCATCCCAAACCCCATCGTCCGCCGCTTCGAGGTGCAGACCTTCGGCGTGCTCGGCCTGGGGCGCATCGGCACGGCGGCGGCGCTGCGGGCCAAGGCGCTCGGCTTCAAGGTCGCCTTCTACGACCCGGCTTTGCCCAACGGCGCCGACCGCGCGATCGGCGTGCAGCGGATGGAGAGCCTGGAGGCGCTGATGGCCGTCTCCGACGTGCTCTCCATCCACTGCCCGCTCACGCGCAGCACGCGCGGCCTGGTCGGCGCGAAGGAGCTGGCGCTGCTGCCGAAGAACGCGGTGGTGATCAACACGGCGCGCGGCCCGATCCTGGACATCGACGCGCTGGAGGCCGCCCTGCGCTCCGGCCACGTCGCGGCGGCGGGCCTGGACGTGCTGCCGGTGGAGCCCCCGGTCGAGCCCATCCCCAACCTGCTGCGCGCCTATCGCGCGAAGGAGGAGTGGCTGATGGGCCGCCTCGTGATCATGCCGCATGTCGCCTTCCACAGCCCCGAGGCCTGGGACGACATCCGCCTGAAGTCCGCCGAGACGATGCGCGACGTGCTGGTCCGCGGCCTCCAGACCAACGTCATCCCCCCCGAGAGCGACTGAAGTCTTGGGGTCCGGGGCCTTTCGGCCCCGGGCGGGGTGCGGGGCGAGGCCCCGCTCTTCCCTGAATTTTCTTGCTTTGTTCCAGACTTTTTTCCTATTCTCAGGAGATGGCCTCTCCCCTCCGCATCCCCCACGCCCCCCTCTCCGATGCCGAATGGGAGGCCCTGGGCCCCTTCGTCCTCCGCTGCCACCGCGGCCGCCCCTGCGACCACCGCGCCCGCTTCGACGCCATCTTCCGCCTCGCCGCCACCGACGGCCCCTGGCGCGACCTCCCCGAGACCTACGGCAAGCCCGACACCATCTCCCGCTACTTCCGCCGCCTCGCCCATGAGGGCTTCTGGGAGCGCATCCTGCTCGCCCTCGCCGCGGTGCCGGAATCGCACCCGCTCCGCCGCCTCCTCGGCCCCATCTGCCGCGCCGCCCGCCGCGCCATCCGCCTCCGCGGCCTGCGCATCATCCTTCTCGCCCGCCGCCTGAACCTCAAGCGCGCCCTGCCGGCCCCGCCCTGGATGTGCCCCGATCCGGATTTGTCCGAAATCCTCTTCGACCTGCAGTGGAGGCGCCTTCCCACCCTGCGGGACCAGCCGAAGGCGCGCGCCATCGCCTGGCTCCGCGCCATGCGGCGCTGCATCGGCGTCGTCGCCGGGCGCCGATACATCCCGCGGGCGCTGAAGGCCTGCTGGCCGTGATCCGTGACCCGTCTCAGCCCTCCAGGGCGCGCGCGAGCGCGTCGCTCAGTCCCACGCTCGGCGCCGGCTGCATCGGCGTGGTGCCGGGCCGTGCGTCCTGGGCGGATTCGAGGGTCACCCGCAGGCAGTCCAGCACCGGCACGCTCACGCGCGATCGCAGCCGGTCCGCAAGGCCCACCAGCCCCGCCCCGCCGAGCACCACCGCATCCGCCCCGGCCGCGGCCTGCTCCTCCGCCGCCTCGGCCAGCAGGTCCAGCGCGCGGTCGGGCTCTCGGGCGATCATGTCGCCGGTGGGCGCGACGGCGGCGACGCGCACCTGGTCGGCCGCATACCCGCGCAGCAACGCGAATTCCCGGAGCATGGGCACCCAGGCCGTCCCGCCCGTCAGCAGCGCCACGCGCGCGCCGAGGCGCAGGGCCGCGGGGATGGAGGCGTCGGCCAGGCCGAGGACGGGGATGGGCAGCATCTCGCGCGCGGCGTCGAGCCCAGGGTCGCCGAAGCAGGCGATGATGGCGGCGCCGAAGCCCTCCGGGTTGTCGGCGCCGACGCGCTCGGCCAGCAGGTCCAGCACCGCATGCGCCGCGATGGCCGAGGCCGCGCGCGTGGCGATGTAGCGCGCGCCGAAGCGGGCGGTGGCCGGGACGATCTCGTGGCCGCACATCCCACGCGCCGCGGCCGCGAGCCTTTCGGTGATCGCGGGGTCGGTGTTGCCGTTGAGGAGGAGGAGCTTCATCGGCAGGCAGTTCTGCCCCAGGCTTGGGCAAAGGCAAGAGGGCTGTCCGCTAAACCGGCCTTCATGCTGCTTGCCCCGCCAGGTCCCCAGGGCGCTAGATAGATCCCTGCAAGAAACGCGATGGGAGACAACATGCGTCTGCGCCACCTTCTTCTCGCAGCGCTGCTGCCAGCAGGCCTCGCGCTTGCCGCGCCCGCCCAGGCGCAGGGCACGCTGCGGATCGGCATGACGGCGGCCGACATCCCGCTGACCCACGGCCAGCCCGACCAGGGCTTCGAGGGCAACCGCTTCACCGGCATCCCGCTCTATGACGGCCTGACCGCCTGGGACCTCTCGAGCGCCGAGCGCGCCTCGGTCGTCATCGCGGGGCTCGCCACCGAATGGGCGGTGGACGCGAACGACCGCACGCGCTGGGTGTTCCGCCTGCGCCCCGGCGTCACCTTCCATGACGGCAGCCCCTTCAACGCCGATGCCGTGGTCTGGAACGTGCGCAAGGTGCTGGACCGCGAGGCGCCGCACTTCGACCCGCGCCAGGTGGGCCTGACCGCGAGCCGCATGCCCACGCTACGCCGCGCCGAGAAGGTGGACGACATGACCGTCGCGCTCATCACGAGCGAGCCGGACAGCCTGCTGCCCATCAATCTCACCAACCTCTTCATGGCGAGCCCCACGCATTGGGAGGCGCTGCGCGCACGCCACCCGACGGCCGAGGCGACATGGAACGCCTTCGCCGCGCAGCCCAGCGGCACCGGGCCCTTCCGGCTCACGCGCTTCGTCCCGCGTGAGCGGGCGGAGATGACGCGCAACGACAACTACTGGGGCACCAAGGCGAAGCTGGAGCGGGTGGTGCTGCTGCCGATCCCCGAGGCCAATGCGCGCACGGCCGCGCTGCTCTCGGGCCAGGTGGACTGGATCGAGGCGCCCTCGCCGGACGCGGTGCCGCAGCTGCGCCAGCGCGGCATGCAGATCGCCTCGAACCCGCAGCCGCATGTCTGGCCCTGGCAGCCTTGCTTCCTGCCCTCCTCGCCGCTCAGCGACGTGCGGGTCCGCCGCGCGGTGAACCTCGCGATCGACCGTGACGGGCTGCGCACGCTGCTGGGCGGCATGATGCAGCCGGCCGTGGGCACGGTGCCGCCGGGACATCCCTGGTGGGGCAATCCCTCCTTCAACATCCGCACCGACAAGGCCGAGGCGCGGCGCCTGCTGGCCGAAGCCGGCTATGGGCCGCAGCGGCCGTTGACCCTGCGGGTGCAGATCAGCGCCTCGGGCTCGGGCCAGATGCAGCCGCTCTCGATGAACGAGTTCCTGCAGCAGGATCTGCGCGAAGTCGGCATCAACATCGAGTTCGACGTGATCGAGTGGAACGCGCTCTTCACCAATTGGCGCAATGGCTGCGGCCATGCCTCGGCGCGCGGCGCGCATGCCATCAACGTCTCCTTCGCGGCGATGGATCCCTTCTTCGCCATGGTCCGCTTCTGGGACAGCAAGATGGCCGCACCCACGAGCAACAATTGGGGCATGTTCAACAGCCCGCGCTTCGACGAGCTGGTGGCCGCCGCGCGCAACTCCTTCGCGCCGGCGGAGCGCGACGCGGCGCTCGCGCGGCTGCATGCGGCCGGCGTGGACGAGGCGCTGTTCATCTGGATCGCGCATGACGTCGGACCGCGCGCCATGAGCCCCCGGGTGCGCGGCCATGTCCAGCCGCAGAGCTGGTTCGTGGACCTGCGCCTGCCGAGCATTCAGTAAGGAACCGAGGCATGAAAGGACATCGCGAAACGATGGGCCGGGGCGCGAGAGCCCCGCGCACGGGGGGCTAGGCGATGTTCTTCTACCTGTTGCGTCGCCTGCTCTATGCGGTGCCGATCGCCCTGGCGGTGGGCTTCGTGTGCTTCATGCTCGTCCAGATCGCGCCGGGCGATCCGATCAACGCGATCGTCCCGCCCGACGCGCCGCAGGATGTGGTGGAGCAGGTCCGCAAGGATTACGGGCTGGACAAGCCGCTGCCCGTACAGTTCGGCATCTGGCTGTGGAAGGTGGTGCAGGGCGACCTCGGGCGCTCGCTGGCGACGGGCCGGCCGGTGTGGAGCGACCTGCATTCGGCCATCGGCAACACGCTGATGCTGGCGGCCGCGGCCTCGATGCTCGGCTTCGTCCTGGGCTGCATCCTGGGCGGGCTGGCGGGAACCTTCCGGGGAAGCCTGCTGGACCGCGCGGCGGTGACGGTGGCCGTCGCCGGCGTCTCGGTGCCGCATTACTGGCTCGGCATGGTGCTGGTCGTCATCTTCTCGGTGCAGCTGAACTGGCTGCCGGCCATGGGCGCGGGGCCGGGCGGAAGCTCCGACTGGGTCTGGAACTGGGAGCACATCCAGCACCTGGTCCTGCCGGCGGTGACGCTCTCGGTGATCCCCATGGGCATCGTGACGCGGACGGTGCGCGGCATCGTGGCCGAGATCATGAACCAGGAGTTCGTGACGGCGCTGCGTGGCAAGGGGCTGACCTCGTGGAACATCTTCCTCCATGTCGTGAAGAACGCCGCGCCCAACGCGCTGGCGGTGATCGGCCTGCAGCTGGGCTATCTGATGGGCGGCTCGATCCTGGTGGAGACGGTGTTCTCCTGGCCGGGGACGGGGCTGCTGCTGAACAGCGCGATCTTCCAGCGCGACCTGCCGGTGCTCCAGGGAACCATCCTGGTGCTGGCGATGTTCTTCGTGGGGCTGAACCTCGTCGTGGACCTCATCCAGACGACACTGGATCCGCGGATCAAAAGGGCATGATCCGCGCCCACCTCAGCGCGCCTCCGGCGCGACGGATCAAACGCGCATGAGCACCACCACCACCGCCGCGAGCGCGGAACTCGCCGTCCAGGCCAGGCAGGCCGTCGCGAAGTCGCAGGGCTATTGGGCCGGGGTGTGGAAGCGGCTGCGGCGCGACCCGGTCGCGATCGCCTGCGCCTGCGTGCTGCTGGCGATGCTCTTCGTCATCCTCGCCGCGCCCTGGATCGTGCCGCATGATCCCTATCAGGGCAGCATGATGCGCCGGCTGCGGCCGATGGGCACGCCCAACTACCCGCTCGGCACGGACGAGCTGGGGCGGGACATGCTGACGCGGCTGATCTATGGCGGGCGTCTCTCCTGGTTCATGGGGATCGTTCCCGTGGCGCTGGCCTTCTTGGCCGGCACCACGCTGGGCGTGCTGGCGGGCTTCGCGGGCGGACGGCTGAACATGCTGATCATGCGCGTGACCGACGTCTTCTACGCCTTTCCCTCCGTGCTGCTGGCGGTGGCGATCTCGGGGGCGCTGGGGGCGGGCATCATGAACGCCATCCTGGCGCTCACGCTGGTCTTCGTGCCGCCGATCATCCGGGTCGCCGAATCCGTGACGACCGGCGTCCGCAACCTCGACTTCGTGGATGCGGCGCGCGCCTCCGGCGCCTCGGCCTTCACCATCGTGCGGGTGCATGTGCTGGGGAACGTGCTCGGGCCGATCTTCGTCTATTCGACCTCGCTCATCAGCGTCTGCATGATCCTGGCCTCGGGCCTCTCCTTCCTCGGCCTCGGCACCCGGCCGCCGGAGCCGGAATGGGGGCTGATGCTGAACACGCTGCGGACCGCGATCTATGTGCAGCCCTGGGTGGCGGTGCTGCCCGGCGTCTGCATCTTCGTCACCTCGATCTGCTTCAACCTCGTCAGCGACGGGCTGCGCCAGGCGATGGACGTGAAGGGCTGACGCCCTTCCCGTGTCAGTTCCGCGCGGGGCCGCCGGCACCGGCGACCGCACCGGTCACGGGCGAGAACTCCATCGCCCGCGTGAGCTCCTGCATGCGCGGCGAATAGGTGAGGGCCGGTTTGGTCGCCCAGATGTTCACCTGGTGGTGCAGCGGGATCACCGCGATGTCGCGCTGGATGGAATCCCGGATGGCCTGCTGGTAGAGCGCCTCGCGCTGGCGCGTGTCGATGGTGGCGAGCGCCCGGTCGATGAGCGCATCCACCGCCGGGTTGGTGTAGTGCGAGGGCCGCAGCGCCGAGCCGCGGCCGCGCGGCGGATCGGGCGTGGCGGACATCGCCGTCAGCGAGGTGTCGGCCTCGCCGGTTGAGGAGGACCAGCCGGTCAGGCTCACCGAATACTCGTCGCGCAGGCCGCGGCTGAAGAACATGCTGGCCGGCATGGTGGCGACCTCGGTGCGCACGCCGATGCGCGTCCAGAACTGCGCGATGGCCTGCACGATCTCGGCGTCGTTCACGTAGCGGTCGTTCGGGCCGTTCAGCGTGATGCGGAAGCCCTGCGGATAGCCGGCCTCGGCCAACAGGCGGCGCGCGCCCTCCACGTCATGGGCGGGAACGGGAATGGTGGGATCGTAGCCCAGCGCGCCCTCGGGCATGAGCTGGCCGGTGGGCACGGCGAAGCCCTCCATGAGCTGGCGCGCCATGCCCGGCCGGTTGATCGCGATGGAGAGCGCCCGGCGCACCCGCACGTCGGCCAGCGGGTTCACCGTCATCGCGCGGCCGTTATGATCGGTGACGAAGGGCGTGACCGGCCGGTTCACGTCGACATAGAGGTAGATGAGGCGCAGGCCCGGCTTCTCGACGATGCGCAGGTTGCCGCTGCGGCGCAGCGCGGCGACGTCGCGCGTGGGCACGGCGTCGATCGCGTCCACGTCGCCGGCGCGCAGCGCGGCCACGCGGGCGCTGTCATTCGGGATCATCCGGTAGGTCACGCGGTCCCAGGCCTGGGTCGGGCCCCACCAGCCGGGATGGCGCGCGAAGACGGCACGGTCCCCCGGCGCGTAGCTGACGAAGCGGTAGGGGCCGGTGCCGATCGCGGCGCGGCCGGAATTGTAGTCGCTGGTCAGCGCGCCGGTGCCGTGCCTGCGCGAGATGATGGTGAAGGCGCCCAGCATCATCGGCATCAGCGGCACGGGCGTCGGGGTGTGAAGGCGGATCGTGTGGTCGTCGATCACCTCGATGCGGCTCACCACCTGGGTGTAGCGCGCCAGCGAGGTCGGGCTGTTGATCACGTGGGGAATGCGCGAATAGGTGAAGACCACGTCATCGGCCGTGAAGGGCGATCCGTCGTGCCAGATGACGCCCCGGCGCAGCCTCACTTCCCAGAGATTGTCGTTCAGCGCCTCCCAGGAAAGGGCGAGGCCGGGGATCGGCCGCATCCGCGAATCCGTCATCACCAGCTGCTCGAAGATGTGCTGGGTCAGCGCGTGGTTGGGCGAGAGGTCGTGGTAATGCGGGTCCATCGCCGAGAAGGCGCCGCCGACGGCGAGGTTCAGATCGGCGGCCCGGGCGGCGCGAAGGCCGGCGGGACCAGGGGCGGCAGGAAGGGCGAGGGCGGCGGCAAAGACGGCCATGGCGGCAAGGCGCATGCGGAGGTCCTTTCCCTGTCCGCGCGAGCCTGTCCGTCCGGAAGTCCCGCATGCAAGCGAAATGCGGCCGGAAGACCGGCAATTCGCCGGGGATGAGGTCAGGCGCCGCCGGAGTCCTGGGCGTTTGCCTCGAAATCGTCCATTGCCGCGGCGACCATCTCCGGCGGCAGGACGTGGCCGCCCTCGAATTCCAGGTAGCGCACCGCATAGCCCTCCTCGCGCAGACGGGCGGCGACGGGGCGGCCGCAGCGGTCGATGGGCAGGATCGCATCCTCGCGCCCGTGCGAGACGAAGAGGGAAGGCCGGCCGCGGCGCGGGCCGGGCACCACGAAGCCAGGCGAGAAGCCCATGGCATGGGTGAAGAGGTCGCCATTCGCCACGCCGAGCGACAGCGCATAGGAGGCCCCGTCCGAAAAGCCGGCGATGGCGATGCGGCGGGGATCGATGGGGAAGCGGCGGAAGGTCGCCGTCAGCGCATAATCCAGCATCGCGACGTCGAAGCCATAGCCGCCCTCGAGGATGTCCCAGCTGGAACCGCGGGACTTGGTGGCGAGGACGAGGCATTTCCGGCGGTCCGGCTCCTCGCCGAGACGCCCCAGCGCGCGGGTGGGATTCGAGGTGGCGCCGTGCAGCATCACGATCAGCGGGATGCCGCCCCCGGGCAGATCCGCCGGCACGTGCAGCACGGGCCGGTCCTCGCCCGCGCCGAGCGGGCGCCCCGGCCCGGGCGGCAGCGGCGGCGCGACCGGCGGCGCCGGCCGGGCGGAGAGCCGGCCCGCCAGCCAGCCGGCCTGCTCCTCCTCGGAGAAGGAGAGGGTCATGACGCCTTCTACGCCGATCGGGCGGCGAAATCTGGTACGGGCGGCGGGGCTCGAACCCGCACGGCCTTGCGGCCGAGGGATTTTAAGTCCCTTTTCATCGTCACAATACATGGTGCCCGGAGCGGGACTCGAACCCGCATACCCTTGAAAGGTCAGGGTTTTTAAGACCCTTGCGTCTACCATTTCGCCATCCGGGCGGATGCCACAACCCCCCTCGTTGTGACGGCCAACACCCTGTGACGGGGTATTGTCGAACCAAGCGATCGCTGGGGGATGCGGTGTAGTTATAGCTGCACCTGAAACGCCGAACAGATGGGCGACGGTCTTGCCGCCGCCCAACCACTCCAGTCAGAACAGAGTCGGATCACCGGCCGTGAGCGGCACCCCGCGATAGCGGCGACCGCTCCCGGGCCAGCTGCGCACGTGTTTGATGACGTATTCAAGATGCCCGAGGCGCGTGCGCTCATATGCGCGGACTTGCACGAGAGGGAGGGGAGAGGGTAGGGGGATAGTGTGCATATGCATATGCCTTTATGCGGTTGCTATTCCCTTGACCTCCGCATTCGGGCGGGCCAGAATCCAACCGCTCGGGGTTGATCCGGCTCCCTTCCGGGGAGACGCACGCCGGGAAATCGGCATGATGATCCACTTCACGGCGGCCCGGGGTATTGACCACCCCGGGCTGTTCCGCCGATTCCGCAGCCACCGTCATGCTCAGGACAGTGCGGTTGTTCGATCGCGCCGGTCAAGGCCTATCTAGCATCCCCTCACTCATTCACCCTTTGTGGTTCGAGTGATGGCATCTATAGTCGTTTTGAGCCGGGGAATCGAAAGATGGATATTGACAGACTCGAAGCCGAGCTGAGTGAGGCGGAGGAGAGAGCTGCTCAACTGCGGATTGACGCGGAAGAAGCAGAGCGTTGGGTCAACGACCTTAGGACTTCCCTCGCGGTCCTCCGTAAATTGGCGGGGGAGCCTGAAAAGCCTAGGCGCATTACAGCATTCACCTTGGATTCAGCGGCTTATCCTACCAGAGTACCGGGGCCATCGGTTGCAAAAATGCCTCCCAGAGGAGCAATGATTGCCGAAAAGGCCGCTGAGATTCTTTCTCGTGAGCAACGTCGTATCCGTCCCATCGATTTGGCGGAAATGCTCAATATCGAAGGAAGCTTTGACCTCGGGAGAGGAAGGCCAGGGGCTGCTACAACCGATCTGGGAAACCAACTTGCTCGCTATGGGAACGGTCGTTTTGTTGCAAGCCGATCTTATGGATGGGGTCTGTCCGAATGGGGCGACACCGTAGCTGGCCCTCTTAGGCACATGGAACAGCCGGAGAACACTAGCATCCCTCCTCCCCCGACTCCCCCGAATCGTTCAGAGGAACCACCTCCCGAGTACGATGTTGATTTAGAAAGAGATGCGCTCAACGAACGACGGGCTGAGGAAGAGTACGAACGACGAGCGGAGGAGGAGGAAGAGGCCCGGCGGAAACATGGTGAGTGAATGGTGCAGCAAGCTGCACCGAAGCGCTGCCTAGCGGGAACTAGTAAGCCAGTTATTGGCCCGCCTCAGGCCGGATTCTTGCGGGCCAAAGAAGGTGATTTCAGCGAATTTTGATGCGCAATCTAAAGCCTGTCACATAGGACGCTTCCCGATCTAATATAGATGCGGCTGTATTGCACAGGATTTGCGGAAGGACGCTTCCTAGCTGCGGAGATAGGACCGGGGTGGGGCTAAAGTCCCGAGAATTTTAGTCCCTTCCGTCTACCATTCCGGCACGCCCGCGCGGGCCGGATCATGCCAAATCCGGCAGGATCAGTCGATTGCGATCCGGGCCTGGCGGGCAATGTCCTGCCAACGGGCCGCGCTCTGCGCCACGAAGCTCTGGTTCTCCGCGGCCGGCACGATGAAGGGCTCGACGAAGGCGGTCCGCAGACGCTGGGCGGTCTGCTCGTCGCGGGCCTTGGACAGCGCCTCGGTCAGGCGGGCGACGATCGGCTCCGGCGTGCGCTTCACCACGCCGAGGTTGAACCAGATGCCGAGATCATAGCCGGCCAACCCGCCCTCGATCATGGTCGGCACGTCGGGCAGGGCGCTGGCGCGGCGCGTCGTGGTCACCGCCAGCGGACGCAAGGACCCCGAGCGGATCTGCGCGGTGGAGGTGGCGGTGGTGTCGAAGCCGAAATCCACCTCCTTCGCCAGCATGGCGGCCACGAGGGGCGAGGAGCCGCGATAGGGCACGTGGGTCGCCTCGATGCCGGCCATGCGCAGGAAGACCGTCGCCGAGAGATGCGAGGAGGAGCCGTTGCCGACCGAGCCGTAGACGAGTGGCCGGCTCTTCGCCTCCCGGATGAAGTCCTGGAGATTGGTGGCCCGCACGCGCTCGGGCACCACGGAGAGGACGTTCGCGACCTCGCCGACGGTGCCGAGGCTGACGAAGTCGCGGGCGGCGTCCACGCCGGAACTGGCGTAGAGGATGGGGTTCACGCCGAACATGGCCGTGGTGCCGAAGAGGATCGTATAGCCGTCGGGCTCGGCCTGGGCTGCCGCGACGGTGCCGATATTGCCGCCGGCGCCCGCGCGGTTCTCGATGATGACGGGCTGGCCGAGCTCGCGGCCGAGACTGTCGGCGATGATGCGGCCGACGATGTCGTTCACGCCGCCGGGCGGATAGGTGACGATCAGGCGCAGAGGTCGCGTGGGCTGCCAAGCCTGAGCGAGGGCGGGCGTGGCGAGAACGGGCATGGCAAGGGCGGTGCCGAATGCGGCGCGGCGGGTGATGTTCATCTGGGACAGTTCCTGGTTTTGATTTTTGGTAGCGCGGCGCTCGCCCGCCGGCAACCGATCGGTGCTGCAGGAAGGCAAGCTTCCCGCAGGCTTGCCCGGGGCAAAGCCCCCTCGGATGCTACCTTGGGATGACGCCCGACTCCCTCAGATAGGCGAGCAGCGGCAGCAGCGGCAGCCCCAGGATCGCGGAGTGGTCGCCGCGAATCTCCCGCATGAGCTGGATCCCCAGCCCCTCCAACCGATAGGCCCCGACGCTGGAGGTCACATAGGCGCCTTCCCTGGCGAGGTATTCGTCGAGGAAGGCCTCCGAAAAATCGCGCATTGCGAGCCGCGGCGTGGCGACGTGATGCCAGGCGCGCCCGCCGTTCCGCCAGACGACGGTCGCCGTGACGAGCTCGTGCGCGCGGTTGCGCAGCCGGTGCAGATGCGCGCGCGCGGCCTCGACATCGACCGGCTTGTCGAACCATTCCCCTTCGCAGACCAGGAGCTGGTCGGCACCGATGACGACCGCGTCGGGATGGCGCCTGGCGATGCGCGAGGCCTTCGCATCGGCCAGCAGCGCCGCCGCCTCGGCCGGCGGCAGGCCCTCGGCCCTGGCGCTCTCCTTGATGGTGGCCTCGTCCACCGACGCGGGCAGGGAGTCGAATTCCAGCCCCGCGCCCTCGAGCAGGGCGCGGCGGGCAAGGCTCTGCGAGGCGAGGATGAGCCTCACGCCCTGGTGCCCAGGATCGAGGCGGCCGGGTCCTCCGGGGCCGCGGCCCGCCGGGCGTGCTTGGCGTGCCAGAGATCGACCTGCTGCATCACTGTGGCCGCCGTCTCCTCGATGGAGCGGCGCGTGACGTCGATGACGGGCCAGCCGCGGGCGGCGCAGAGGCGGCGGGCCGCAAGGATCTCCTTCTTCACCGCCTCGGGGTCCACATATTCGCTCTCGCCCATGCGCATGCCGTCGGCGCCGATGATGCGGAGGCGATGGCGGCGGATGTCGAGCAGGGCGACGGCGTCGATGGTCAGGCCCACCACGGGGCAGGGCGGGTTCTCGAGCTCGGGCGGCAGGGCCGCGCCCGGGACGAGCGGGATATTGGCCGCCTTCACGCCGCGGTTGGCGAGATAGAAGCAGGTGGGCGTCTTGCTGCTGCGCGAGACGCCGACGAGGACGACGTCCGCATTGGCGATGCCGGCCGTGCCCTGGCCGTCGTCGTGGCTGAGCACGTAGTGCATGGCGTCGATCCGCCGGAAATAATCCGCGTCCATGACGTGCTGGGCCGCGCGCTTCTCCATGGCCCGGGCGCCGATCTCGGCCTGGAGCAGCTCGGTGACGCCGTCGAGCACCGAAAGGCAGGAGATGCCGAGGCGCGAGCAGGTCTCCTCCAGCGTGTGGCGCAGGCTGCGGTCGACCAGGGTGAAGATGACGGGCCCCGGCTCCTGCTCGATGCCCTCGATCACGCGGTCGAGGTTCATCCGGGAGCGGACCAGGAACCAGCGGTGCTGCACGATGCCCGGACTGTCGAAACGGGCGATGACGGCGCGCGAGATGCTGTTCAGCGTCTCGCCGGTGCTGTCGGAGACCAGGTGAAGGTTGGTTTGGCGGATCGCCATGGGGGCCTGTGGATGAATTGCCTGTGTTCCGGGGATCATGGGGATGGATCGGGGCCCGCCGCAATGCCGGCCGGGTCAGCGGGGATAACCGGAACATCTTTCCCCGGCCTGTATGATCCCGGAAGGCCAGGGCCGGGATTCGGGACATCGGCGGGACGGGCTGGCGGCCAGGGGGATTCCCGTCGAGTCAATCCCAGGGACAAGCCTGTGGATGGTTCCGGGGCGAATTGCCTACCCGTTATCCACAGGCCCTATCTACCACCACAGACTCTTCTTCTTTTCTTATTTCTCTGGTTTGGTCCCGGCCATGTCAGCCAAACCCGTTCTGCAGGTGCTCTCCGGGGAGAGCGTCTGGCCGCCACCCGCCTGGCTCATGCGCCAGGCAGGGCGGCATCTGCCCGAGTACCGCGCGACGCGGGCCCAGGCCGGAAGCTTCATGCAGCTCTGCCTCAACCCGGAGCTGGCGGCCGAGGTCACGCTGCAGCCGGTCCGGCGCTACGGCGTGGATGCGGCGATCCTCTTCTCGGACATCCTGATCGTGCCCTGGGCGATGGGACAGGGCCTGACCTTCGCGGAAGGGGAAGGCCCGCGCCTGCCGCCGATCCGCGATCGCGCGGGGCTGGCGGCGCTGGACGTCGAGGGCGCCGTGGCCAGGGCGGCACCGATCATGGGGACGGTGCGGCGGGTCCGCGCGGCGCTGGCGGCCGAGCACCCCGGGACCACGCTCATCGGCTTCGCGGGCGGGCTGTGGACGGTCGCCTGCTACATGGTCGAGGGCAAGGGCGGCGGCGAGTTCAAGCAAGCCCGCCGGCTGGTCCACGAGGACCCTGCCTTCTTCTGCGAGCTTATGGCGAAGCTCGAGGCGGCCACCCTGGCCTATCTCCTGGCCCAGGCCGAGGCGGGCGCCGAGGTGCTGATGATCTTCGACAGCTGGGCCGGCCAGTTGCCGCCGAGCGCCTTCCGCGAATGGGTGATCGCCCCCACGAAGCGGCTGCGGGCGGCGCTGAAGGCGGCGCGGCCGGATATCCCGGTGATCGGCTTCCCCCGGCTGGCCGGGCCCATGCTGGTCGAATACGCGGCCGCGACGGGCGTGCAGGCGGTGGCCATGGACACGGCGATGGACCCGGCCTGGGCGGCGGCGCATATCCCGGCCGCCACGGCCCTCCAGGGCAATCTGGACCCGGAGGCCCTGCTGGCCGGCGGCGAGGCCCTCCAGCGCCAGGCCCAGGGCATCCTGCAGGCCATGAAGGGGCGGCCCTTCATCTTCAATCTCGGCCACGGCGTGGAGCAGCCGACGCCGCCCGAACACGTTTCCGCGCTGATGAAGCTTCTGCGGGCCGCCTGAGCGATGGGCCGGTCAGGGGTGGGTTGAAACCGAGGCGAGAGGGGGTATGTCCCGCTGGAGCCTTCTTCGTTCGCAAGGGCTCACTGCGAAGCCTCCAGCGATTTGTTTTTGCGAGCATCTTGATCCGACCAAACGATTCCGTCTGATCGGATGATGCTCTGGATGACCAGGAATTGCAGATGACACGGCGCGTGGCGGTGGTGCTGTTCAACCTCGGCGGGCCCGATGCCCCCGAGGCGGTGCGGCCCTTCCTGGTCAACCTCTTCACCGATCCGGCGATCCTGCGGGTGCCGGATTTCGTGCGGCCCTGGCTCGGGCGGCTGATCGCCTGGAAGCGGGTCAAGGCGGCGCAGGAGAACTACGCCATCATCGGCGGCAGGTCGCCGCTGCGCGAGCTGACGGAGGAGCAGGCCCGGGCCCTGGAAACCGCGCTGAATGCGAGGGAACCCGGCACGGAGTACCGCTGCTTCGTCGCCATGCGGTACTGGCACCCCTTCTCGGACGAGGCCGCCCGCGCGGTGAAGGACTGGCGCGCGGACGAAGTCCTGCTGATCCCGCTCTATCCGCAATATTCCTCGACCACGACGGGAAGCTCCGTCACCGCCTGGAACGAGGCCAGCGCCGCCATCGGGCTCGCGCTGCCGACCTCCACCCTCTGCTGCTTCCATTCGGATGCCGGCTTCGCCCAGGCGACGGCCCGGCTGGTGGAGGAGGCCCATGCGAAGGCGCGGGCGGAACTGCCGGCGGAGGTGAAGCTGCGCGTGCTCTTCTCGGCGCACGGCCTGCCGGAGCGGATCGTCAAGGCGGGCGATCCCTATCAATGGCAGGTCGAGCGGACCATGGCGGCCGTGGTCGCGGCCATGGACTTGCCGGGGCTGGACCACGTGGTCTGCTACCAGTCGCGCGTGACGCCGCAGAAGTGGATCGGACCTTCGACGGAGGCCGAGATCGTGCGGGCCGCGGGGGAGAAGGTGGCGGTGCTGATCTGCCCCATCGCCTTCGTCTCCGAGCATTCCGAGACGCTGGTGGAGCTGGATGTGGAATATCGGCATGTCGCCGAACAGCACGGGATTCCCGGCTATTTCCGCGTGCCGGCCCAGAATGCCGATGCCGGCTTCATCGCCGCGCTGGCCGATCTCACGCGGCGGACGCAGCACTCGGCGCGCACGCTCTGCAGCTTCGCCGGCGCCCGCCAATGCCCGCGCGAGCACAGCGACTGCCCCCATGCCAAGGCCAATGCCCTGCTCGCCAAGGCGGCATGAGGACCGCCGCCATCGGGGCCGTCCTCTTCGACTGCGACGGCGTGCTGGCCGATAGCGAGGGCGTGGCCAACGGCATCGTCGCCGAGGAGCTGACCGCCCTCGGCTGGCCCATGACCCCGCATGAGGCGCAGCACGAGTTCCTCGGTCTGGCGCTGCCCGACATGGAGCCGAAGATCGAGGCCCGCATCGGAAGGCTGCCGGCCGGCTGGTCCCGGGCGCTTGGCCGCCGCATCGAGGCGGCGCTTTCCACCGGCCTTCGCCCGATCCCGGGCGCCGGGGCGGCGTTGGAGGCCGTGCGGGCGGCCGGCCTTCCCATGGCGCTCTGTTCCAACTCCTCGCGCGGCGAGCTGGCCGTGAAGATGCGCGTGCTCGGCTTCGCGCACTACTTCGAGGGCCGCATCTTCAGCTTCGAGGATGTCGAGCTGCCCAAGCCGGCGCCGGACCTCTACCTCGCCGCGGCCCGTGCCTGCGGCGTCCGGCCCGAGGACTGCCTGGTGGTGGAGGACAGCGCCCCCGGCGCCGCGGCCGGCATGGCGGCGGGCTGCCGGGTGCTGGGGATCGTGCCCGGACTCGGCGTGCCGCATATCGAGGGCATGCCGCGCTTCGCCGCCCACCTGGCGGGCCTGGACGGCTGACCGCCTTCCGCCGAGACTGATCCAGGGGGAAACCATCACATGCCGGACGCCGCCGCCGCGGCCAGCGTCGAGACGCGCCAGTCCTGGATCATCGCCATCGCTGCCCTGGCCATGCTCGCCATGGCCGCGGGGGCGCCGCTCATCGTCGTGGTGGGGCTGGTGCCCATCGCGGAGACGCTGGGCGAGGGCCGGTCGCTGCCGTCGCTGGCGACCTCGGTGGCCTATATGGGCAGCGGGATCGGCGGCGTGGTCTGCGGGCTGCTCGCGGCGCGGATCGGCCAGCGGCGCGTGGCCATGATGGGCGGGATCGCGATCTGCGCCGGGCTGTTCCTGGCCTCGCTGGGGCAGTCCTGGTCGCTGCTGGCGGGGATCGGGCTGGGCGTCGGGATCTTCGGCAACGGTGCCCTGTTTCCGCCGATGTTCGCCTATGTCTCGCTCTGGTTCGACCGGCGGCGCGGCACGGCGCTCGCGCTGGTCTCCTCGGGCCAGTACGCCGCAGGCTTCATCTGGCCCTTCTTCTTCGAGCGCGCCATCGCGGCCATCGGCTGGCAGCGCACCATGCAGGCCTACGGCCTCCTGGCGGCCTGCGCCGTCCTGACCGTCGCCGCGCTGGTGCTGAAGCCGGCGCCCCTGGCGCAGGGCGGGCCGGGCGGGATCCGGGCCTTCGCCGGCGGCCGCGTGCTCGGCATGGCGCCGAACATGGCGATGTTCCTGATCGCCGCCTGCTCCTTCCTCTGCTGCGTGCCCATGGCCATGCCGGCGGCGCATCTGGTGGCCTTCTGCGGCGACCTCGGGATCTCCGCGGCGCGCGGGGCGTCGATGCTGTCGGTGCTGTTGCTGAGTGCCTTCCTGGCGCGGCAGTTCTGGGGCTGGCTCTCGGACAAGATCGGCGGCCTGTGGACGGTGTTCCTCGGCTCGATCGCGCAGGTGGCTGGGATGCTGGGCTTCCTCGCGACGCAGGACGAGGCCGGGCTCTTCTTCGTCTCGGCCGCCTACGGCCTCGGCTTCGGCGGGATCGTGCCCGCCTATGTGATGGCGGTGCGCTCCTTGTTCCCGGCGGCCGAGGCGAGCTGGCGCGTGCCCGTGATGTTCTTCGCGAGCCTGGGCGGCATGGCCTTCGGCGCCTGGCTGGCCGGCGCGATCTACGACCGCGTCGGCTTCTACGCCGCGGCCTGGTGGGCGGGTATCGCGCTGAACCTGGTGCAGCTCGTGATCATGGGCTTTCTCCTGATGCGGCAGGGCCGGCCGCAGGAGATGGCGTCGAGCTGACCCCAGGGGGCGGCTCCCCCCGGCCCTTCAGAAGCGGCGCAGCAGCCGGTCGATGTAGTCCAGCTCCTCCGACGGCCGCTCGCGCTCGGCGCCGCGGCGGCGCAGCTCCTCCTGGAGGCGGCGGGTGCGGAGCAGCTCCGCCTCCTCCGGCACGCGGGTGTCGCTGCCGTTGTCGGCATTGCCCGTATTCTCGCGGCCGCGGCGGCCGAGCGGGTCGCGCCCCTCGCCGAGCTGCTGCTGCCCGTCCCCCTCGCCGCCCATCTCCATGTCGCCGGGGCCGTCCTCGTCGCCCTCGCCTTCCCCTTCGCCCTGGCCCTGGCCGAACTGGCGCTGCATCTGCTGCGCCATCTGGCGGCCGCCCTCCTGGAGCCGGCGCATGGCCTCCTGCTGGTGCGGCCGGGCATCGGTGCCGTTGCCAAGGGCCTCCTGCGCCTCGCGCATCGCCTGATCGGCGCGGCCCAGGGCCTCCGGGACCTCGCCGGTCAGGTCGCCCTGCTGCTGCATGAGCTCGCCCAGGGCCCGGCGCAGCGCGCGCTGGCGGCGCGCATCGTCGCGGGCGCCCTGCTGCGCCTCGCGCTCGGCCTGCTGCTGCCCGGGATCGGCCTGCGGGCGGTTCCAGGGCGATTGCTGCTGCTGGCGCCGCTGCTGCTGCGCGCGCTGCTCCGACTGCTCGGCGCGGCGCTGGCCCTGGTCCACCATTTCGCCCTGGCGGCGCACCATGTCCTGCACGGCGCCCATCTGCTGCTGGCCGCGCTCCCGCTGGCGCTGGCGCTCCGGACTCTCCCCGCGCGCCACGCGGCCCTCCTGGAGGGCGCGCAGCATCTCCTCCAGCTCGGCCAGCTCGCGGCGGGCCTCCTCCATGCGGTTCTGCCGCGCGGCCTCCTCCATGCGGCGGGTGCGGCGGTCCATGTCGCGCTGATCGAGCATGCGCTGCTGCGGATCATAGGGCAGCGCCTCGGCATTCTCGCGCTGCAGGCGCTCGGCCATCGCCTCCAGGTGCCGTCGGATGGCCTCTCGGAGCTCCTCGATCCGGCGTTCCACCTCGCTGCGCTGCTGCTCGTCCTGCGGGTTGCGCTCGGCCTCGTCCAGGGCCTCCCGGAGCTGGCGCTGCGCCTCGGCCAGCGCGCGGGCGGTGCGGCTGTCGCGGCCTTCCTCGAGGGCGAGGGCGGCTTCCCAGAGCAGCTCCTGCACCTCGGCGACGGCCTCGGGCCGCCGGTCGCGCTGAAGCTGGCCGCGCGTGGTGCGGAGCGCGAGCAGCGTGCCGGAATCATGCTCGAAGGCCTGGGGCTCGTTGGTCAGCCGCTCCAGCTCGCGCATGGCGGGACGGCGTGCTTCCGGATCCAGCGAGAGGCCCTTGCGCACCTCGATCATGGCGCGGGCGACGGGGTGGTTGAAGCTGCGCTCCGGCAGCTCGATCTGCGCCTCCTCCGAGGTGCCTTCCTGCCCGGCGCCGTCGCGCGCGACGAGCCGGAGCACGACGGCAAGCCCCGCCCAGGGATGCGCCGACAGGTCCGGCTGGGCCAGTCCGCGCGCCTGCCGGGGCGCGGCGGAGGGCAGCGTCATGTCCAGCGTGACGGGCGCGGCGTCCGGCCGGGCGGCGAGGCGGAACTCGGCCCGAAGGGCGACGACGCCCCAGTCGTCCTCGGCGCGCCAGGGCACGCGCATGGCGAGGCCGCGCTGCGCCCGGGCCGGCGCCTCGGTGAAGGCCGCGATCGGCGGGGCGTCGGCCTGGACGGCGAGGTTCCAGGCGACCAGCTCGCGGCCCTCGCGCTGGATGGCGATGCGGGCTCCGGCCGAGAGCGTGGCCTGGGCCGTGTGGCTGCCCCCGCCCAGCGCCTCGAAGGCGAGCCCGGGAGCGCCGGAGATCTCCGGCACGGCGGAGCTGCCGCCGCCCGAGATGGCGACCTGGAGCCGGCTGCCGGCCGGCACGGTCGCGGTGCCGCCGCCGGCGGGCAGGAAGATGGGCGGTGCGCCGGTGTAGTTGGGCGGCGTGACCCAGGCCTCGTAGCGCAGCGGGGCCGGGGGCGGGGTGGCGGCGAAGCTGGGCGTCAGGCCACGGGCCAGCAAAGCGGGCGCATCGGCGCCGGCCATGACCAGCGTCGCGGCGAGGGCGACCAGGAGTCCGCCGCGCAGCGCCCGCGGATCCAGCGCCGCGAGGCCGGGGCGCGGGAATCCCACGCGCAACCGGCCGATCATCCGCCGCATCCGGGCCTGATGGGCGGACCAGAGGGCGAGGCCCGCCGGGTCGGCGGTGGCGGGCCGGTCCTGCAAGGTCGCCAGCGGCCGGTGCGAGAGGCCGGTCGCGCGCTCCAGCCGGCGGTCGGTCGCGGCGGCATCGGGCAGGCGGAAGCTCGTCCAGCCGCGCCAGCCGGCCCAGCCGAGCGCTCCGAGCCAGACCAGGAGCGCGACGAGATGCAGCCAGCCCGGCACCAGCGCCGGAAGCCCCAGCAGCGCGAGCACGGCGAAGACGCCGACCACGCCCAGGGCGGGCCAGGCGGCCGGCCAGGCGGCCTCCCACCACAGGACGGCCCGGGCGAGGGCGCGCTTGCGGCGAAGGCTCGGCTCGGTCATCCCGGAGTGGGCTCCTGAACCCAGGCCGGGAGGCGCTGGCCGGCCAGCAGGGCGTCGTAGGACTGGCGGTCCCGGATCACGGAGAAGCGGGCGCCCTCGACCATGACCTCGGCCGCCAGCGGCCGGGCATTGTAGGTGCTGCTCATGGAGGCACCGTAGGCTCCCGCGTCCAGGAATGCCACGAGGGATTCCGGCGGCAGGGCCGGCAGGTCGCGGCCCTTGGTGAAGGTATCGCTGCTTTCGCAGACAGGTCCGACCACGTCTGCCGGGGAAAGCGGCGCATGGAAGGCCGCCGGCGAGACCGGGAGGATGCCGTGCCAGGCCTCGTACATGGCCGGGCGCAGCAGGTCGTTCATGGCGGCGTCCACGATCACGAAGCGCCGGGTGGCGGCATGCTTCTCGACGATCACGCGGGCCAGCAGCACGCCGGCCGGGCCGGCGATCCAGCGGCCCGGCTCCAGCATGATCTTCACGCCGAGGTCGCCCAGGCCCGCCTTGATGGCGCCGGCCAGGGCGGCCGGCGAGCCGGGGATCTCGTCCCGGTAGGGGATGCCGAGGCCGCCGCCGCAATCCACGCGCTGGACGGGATGGCCCGCCGCCCGCAGCTCGCGCACCAGCTGGCCCAGGCGCTGGTAGGCCGCCCGATAGGAGGCGACGCCCTGGGCGATCTGGCTGCCGATATGCACGGTGAGCCCCACCGGATCGAGGCCCGGCAGCGCGCAGATCCGGGCATAGAGCTCCGGCGCCGTGGCGATGGGCACGCCGAACTTGTTCTCCGTCAGGCCCGTCGTGATCTTGGCGTGGGTCCTGGCGTCCACGTCCGGGTTCACCCGCAGCGCCACGCGCGCGCGGCGGCCGAGCGAGGCGGCGACGGCGCTCAGCATCTCCGCCTCCTCGGCGGATTCGATGTTGAGCTGCAGGATGTCCTCGGCGATGGCCAGCCGCATCTCGCGCTCGGTCTTGCCGACGCCGGAGAAGACGATGCCCGAGGCCGGCACCCCGGCGGCCCGCGCGCCGCGCAGCTCGCCCTCGCTGACCACGTCGGCGCCCAGGCCCTCTTGCGCGAGGAGGTTCACCACGGCCAGCGATGGATTGGCCTTGGTGGCGTAGTGGATGGAGGCGTCGAGCCCGGCCTCGGCCAGGGCGTGTTTCAGCATGCGGGCCCGGCGGCGCAGCGTGCCGGCGGAATAGACCCAGCTCGGCGTGCCGGCGGCGGCGGCGATGCGCGCCAGCGGCACCTCCTCCATCATCAGCCCGGCCAGGGGATCCATGGCCAAAGCGGGGCGGGCGGCGAGCAGGTCGCCGAAGGAGGGGTCGGGGCTGTCGAAGACGGCGGGGGCGGGAGCGGCCATGGCCGTAGATAAGGGTGGGCGCGCCTCCGCGACAACTCCGTCAGGTCGCGGGGCGGGGCGCCCAGCCCATCGCCTTCGTCCGCAGCTCCTGGAACTTGCCCGAGGCGGAGGCCAGCCGCGCATCCCAGGCCGGGTCCGGCCCCTGGCCCGCGGAGACCTTGAAGAAGGCCTGCATCATGCAGGCGATGGCGAAGGGCTCGATCAGCGCCGCCTTGACCGCCCAGGCGAAGAGCAGCGCGAAGACGATGCCGCCAGCCGACCAGCCGCCGGGGAGGGCGTAAGCCACGGCCGCCGCCGGGGCGAGCATGAGCAGGAAGATCACGAAGGTCAGCCCGTAGATGATGAAGGTCAGAAAGGCGGCGTTGCGCAGGATCGCCGTCCCGTTCTGCGCGTAGAGCACCAGGCCCTGGCGCCCGCCCTCCCAGCTGTTCGCCGGGTTGGTGCGGAAGATGTGGGCGAGGATCACCTCGTCCATGAAGCCCAGCGAGACGCGCAGCACGGCGCGGATGAAGCCGAGGATGCCGTCGAGCCCCGGGATGGGCAGGAGATTCGCGATGCCCTGGATCAGCCCCATGATCACGCCCAGCACGCCCTTGATGAGCAGGTCCATGGCGAAGAGCGTGTTGGCCTCGGCGAAGCGGCGGCGCACCATGGCGCTGGCATGGTCGATCTGGGCGCGGCCCATGGGGATGGGGCGGCCCTCCATCACCTCGACCAGCACGGCGATATGGCCGGCCTTCACGACGTAGAGAAGGTATTCGCGCAGCATGTAGAGGACGGCGCCCACCAGCCCGAATCCCGCGAAGCCGCCGATCCCGGTGGCCGCGGCGCGGAAATCCGCGCTCCCCGCCGCGCCGATCAGCCAGCCAAGCCCGGCGCCGACGCCGGTCGCGATCACATAGGCGGCGGCGATGCCGGCATAGACCATCATGCGGAAGACGATGAACGGCGCGGTCCGGGCCATGAGGCCGAGCGCCCGGCCCACCGAGAAATCCCACATCGCAGCTCATCCCCCAGGCCAATGCCCGATCCTCGCCGCTCGAGGTGTCCGCGGGAATTCCCCAACGTGTCGCGTCCGTCGCGCGCGCCTTGCCCGTCCCGCGGCGCCGGAGGAACATCGCCCCGCATCAGGAGGCGCATGTGGCTGATCTCAAACTCTTCTCGACCCTCGGCGTGGTCAGCGTGCTGGACGAGCTCCTGCCGCGCCTCGGCCTGGAGGTGGACGCCGTCTACGAACCGACGAAGCGGCTGGTGGACCGCATCCAGGCCGGCGAGCGGGCGGACCTCGCCATCCTGACCTCGGACGCGATCGACGAGCTCACCGCCGCCGGCGTACTGGCCTCCGGCAGCCGGGTGGACCTGGCGCGCTCCCATGTCGGCATGGCGGTGGCGCCGGGCGCGGCACGGCCGGACATCTCGACCGTAGAGGCCTTCCGGCAGACGCTCCTGGCGGCGGGGACCATCGGCTATTCGCGCGCCGGGGCCAGCGGCATCTTCTTCGCCGGCCTGCTGGAGCGGATGGGGCTGGCGGCGGAGGTGAACGCCAAGGCCACCGTCATTCCGAGCGGCTTCACGGGCCAGTTGCTGCTGGACGGAAAGGTGGAGCTGGCCGTCCAGCAGGTGAGCGAGCTGATGGCGGTGCCGGGCATCGACATCCTGGGCAGGATTCCCAAGGAGCTCCAGCCGGATACGATTTTCTCGGCCGGCCTCTTCGCGGAAACCGGCAAGGAGCGGGAGGCGCGTGACTTCGTCGCGGCGATCGCCGGACCCTCTGTGGCGCTGCTCTATGTGGAGAAGGGCCTCGAACCCGTCTGAACCTTCCCATCCGGGAAATGCGGGTCGTTCAGGCAACAGGTCCGGATAATTTGCCAGGCGATGCAACCCGGCGTATTTCAACCGCGTGACGCGCGGCTAGCATGGTCCCGGTCGCACCGCACCGCGCGATCGGGGACGCCAGACAATGGACACCGCCGCGGCCGGCCCGCGGCATTCCGAGCTGTCGAGGCGTCATGATCCGGACCTTCCTGCGAATCCTGCCCATCCTGCTGCTGCCGGCCTCGGCCTTCGCGGCCTCCAGCCCCGTCGCCGTGACGGCCGAGGGCGGCGACCTGCGCGCGCAACTCCCCGATGGACGGGTCCTGCGCGGGGCGGAGCTGGTCGGCGTGGTCCTGCCCTTCCAGGGTGCCGAGCTGCGCGTGGATGCCGCGCGTCCCGACGATGGCGCGCGGGCGGGGGACGTCTGGCTGTACCGCCTCTCGGTGCGCGGGACCGACGGGCAATGGAGCGAATCCTGCGAGGCGGGCGCGCAGGCCATGGTCTTCCCCGGCCCGGCCGGCGCCGTGCGCCTGACCTGCTCGGCCGGTGCGATCGGCACCTGCATCCGCCTCGGCTACCGCCCCTGGGCGAGCACGGCCGAGGGCGTGGCGCTGGCGCCCTATCACCGCGCCTGCGTGAACCTGCTGAGGTCGGCCGAGGACAAGGCCGCGCGCATCGAGGTCTATGACCGGATCGGGATCCGTCCGGCGCCGGCGCCGGACGCCGTCTTCGACGCGGGATGGACGGTCGAGGGCCCGGTCTGCCTCGCGGACCCCGGTCCGCGCGCCAACGACCCGCAGGCCGAGATCGCGCTGGCGATCATGGCCATGACGGGCCGCACCGGCCGCGACGGCTGCACCGAGGACCGCGCCGCGGCCCTCGGCGCCCTGGTCTTCAACCGCATTCCCGCCGGCTGAAGGAGGCGACGAGGGGGAAGAACCCCCTCAAGCCCTTACGCGCTCTCGTAGAGCCGCGTCAGCGAGAACTCGCGGTGGCCCAGCAGTTCCGCCGCCGTCAGCTCCCCATCCGCCGTGCGCAGCATGCAGTCGAGCAGCGCCTCGCCGGCCTCGTCCATGTTCATCCTCTTCTGCAGGAGGCCGGTCACATCCACGTCGATGTGCTCGGACATGGTGCGCTGCGTGCGCGGGTTCGCGGTCAGCTTGATCACCGGCAGGATCGGGTTGCCGATGACGTTGCCCTGCCCCGTCGGGAAGAAATGCACGGCATAGCCCGAGGCCGCGCAGAGCGTGACCATTTCCGCCGCCGCCGAGGACGAGTCCATGAACCAGAGGCCGGAGCCGGTGGGTGCCTCCGCCTTGTCCAGCACGCCGTCCACCAGGCACTTCTTCCCGATCTTCTGGATATTGCCGAGCGCCTTCTCCTCGATGGTGGTCAGCCCGCCCTCGATATTGCCCTTGGTGGGCTGGCTGTCGCTGAGATCGCTCGTCTTGTTGGCCTCGATCACGCCCTGGTAGCGGTCGAACATCGCCTGGAACTGCTGGCGGATCTCCGGCGTCCGGCAGCGCGCCGCCACGAGATGCTCGCCGCCCGTCAGCTCCGTGGTCTCGCCGAAGACCAGCGTGTGCCCGGCCTCCCAGAGCTTGTCGAAGGCATTGCCCACCGTGGGGCAGGAGGCCAGCCCCGAGGTCGTGTCGCTCTCGCCGCATTTGGTTGAAACCCAGAGCTCCACCAGCGGCGCCTTCACCTTCTTCAGCCGCGAGGCGTGCTTCACCATGCGGTAGGCGGCGCGCGAGGCGCTGGCGATAGTATTGATGTCTCCGTTCTGCTCGATGGCGAAGCCCTCGACCGGCTTGCCGCTGGCGGCGATGCCCTCGACGATCTTCCCCGTCCAGCCCGGCTCGATGCCGATGACGATCACCGCCGCGACGTTCGGGTTCGTCCCCGTGCCGATCAGCGTGCGGAAGTGCAGGTCGAGGTCCGCGCCGAACTGCAAGCGCCCATAGGCGTGCGGGATCGCCATCGCGCCCTTGATGTTGTTCGCCACGGCCTCTGCCGCCGCGTTCGAGAGGTCGTCCACCGGCAGGACGACGACGTGGTTGCGCACGCCCATCCGCCCGTTCTCGCGCCGCCAGCCCTCGAAAGAGGAGCCTTTCAGGTCCATGCCCATCCCGCTTCCCCTTACCAGCGCTTCGTCTTGACGTTGTGGACGTGCAGGTGCTCGCCCGCGGCGATGTCGGCCACCGCTTTGCCGATATCCACCCCGTATTTGATGATGGTGTCCCCGGCCTTGATCGGCCTGATCGCCAGCTTGTGGCCGATCGGGATGTCCGACTTGGCGTCGAACTCGATCATCTTGTCCTGGTCCATGACCCAGCCGTTGATGCGGTTGCTGGCGCTCAAGCCCTCGACCACGACGACGCCGACGGAATCCCCCTCGTCATGCACGACGAAATGGATGGTCATTGCGGGTTCCTCCCCCCTGTTATGAGGGAAGGCTAGTCCGCGCATCCGGCCCCTACAACGGGCCGTCTCGTTGCGGTGCGGCCAAGAGCGTCGCGCCCCGTCGCGCCCCGCGATCCTTCAACAGGAAGCTCACAACCGGGCCATGCCTCGGACGTAACGACGGAGTGCTTGCGGAATGCGGCGGCCTTAGGCGTAACATCTTCTCCTGGGAAGGTTGGGGAGAAACAGAGGTGCTGCACTGGATGCTGCGCCGCTTCGTCCAACGGGGCGCGCTCGTCGTACGTTTTCCTGATGGCCAGGAGGCCACCCTCGGCCCCGGCGGAAGCCCCGCAGGGGGCTTTCACCTGAAGACCAGCCGCGCGGTGCGGCGCATGGCGATGAATCCGTCCCTCGCGCTGGGCGAGCTCTACATGGACGGCGAGATCGAGCCCATCGCCGGCGATCTCCACGACATGCTGGACGTGCTGACCCTCAACCAGACGCTCAGCGGCGATCCGGGCTTCTCCTGGATGCTGGACTGGGTCCGGCGGGCCATCCGCCGCTTCCGGCAGCTCAACCCCGCGGGCCTCGCCCGGCGGCGCATCTCCCATCACTACGATATCGACGAGGCCGTCTATGGCCTCTTCCTGGACGAGGACCGGCAATACTCCTGCGCCTATTTCCCGACCGGGACCGAAACGCTGGAGCAGGCGCAGCTCGCCAAGAAGCGGCACATCGCGGCCAAGCTGCGGCTCGATCGCCCGGGACTCGAGGTTCTGGACATCGGCTGCGGCTGGGGCGGCATGGCCCTGACGCTGGCGCGCGAATGCGGCGCGCGGGTGACCGGAATCACCCTCTCGCAGGAGCAGCTGGCCGTCGCCCAGGCCAGGGCCGAGGCCGCGGGCCTGGGCGGCCAGGTGCGCTTCGAGCTGATGGACTACCGCGCCTGGGACCGGCCGGTGGACCGCATCGTCTCGGTCGGCATGGTCGAGCATGTCGGCATCAACCATTTCGCGACCTATTTCGGCGCGATCGCGCGGAACCTGCGCGAGGACGGGGTGGCGCTGGTCCATGGCATCGGCCGATCCTGCGGGCCGGGGGCGACCAACCCCTGGATCAACAAGTACATCTTCCCCGGCGGCTATTCCCCCGCTCTGTCCGAGGTGGTGCCGGCGATCGAGAAGGCCGGGCTCTGGGCCACCGACATCGAGATCCTGCGGCTGCACTACGCCCTGACGCTCCGCGAATGGAGCAGGCGCTTCGCCGCCCATCGCGACGAGATCCGCGCCCGCCACAGCGAGCGCTTCTGCCGGATGTTCGAGTTCTACCTGGCGGGCGCGGAGAGCGTCTTCCGCCATGGCGGCCACATGAACTGGCAGGTCCAGCTCGCCCGGACGGTCGAGGCCCTGCCCCTCTCCCGCGACTACATGCTGCGGGAGGAGCGGGCGCCCCGGGCGGGGGCCGAGGGTTCCGCGCCGGTGCCCGTCATGGCAAATACAACGGCCTGATCCTGGGAGAAGCCGCCATGGCGGGCGTGTATTACTACAACGGCGAGTGGTCGACCGAGGAGCCGAAGCTGCTCGGCCCAATGGACAATGCCTTCTGGCAGGGCTCCGTGATCTTCGACGGCGCGCGCGCCATCACCGGCTGGGCGCCCGACCTCGACCAGCACTGCGCCCGGGCGATCCGCTCGGCCAGGGTCATGGCCATGAAGCCCCCCGTGACCGCCGAGGAGATCGAGGCCCTGGCGCGCGAGGGCATCCGGCGCATGGGGCCGGAGGCCACGGTCTATGTCCGGCCGATGTTCTTCGTGCGCAATTCCATCGGCTCCTCGCAGCCCGACCCGGACAGCACGGAGTTCCTGCTGGCCATCTACGACGCGCCCCTGCCGGGCTTCGGCGGCTTCTCGGCGATGATGGCGCCCTATCGCCGCCCCGCGCCGGACATGGCGCCCACCGACGCCAAGGCCTCCTGCCTCTACCCCAACAGCCAGCGCGCGGCGGCCTGGGCACGGGCACATGGCGCGGACAATGCGGTGCTCTGCGACATCGCGGGCAATGTGGCGGAGTTCGCCACCTCCAACATCTGGTTCGCGAAGGACGGCGTGGTGGTGACGCCGGCGCCGAACCACACCTTCCTGGCCGGCATCACGCGCCGCCGGATCATGGGTCTGCTGCGCGAGGCCGGCGTCACGGTCGAGGAGCGCACGGTGCGCCCCGAGGAGCTGGAGGCGGCGGACGAGATCTTCTCCACCGGCAACTACGCCAAGGTTCAGCCGGTCAATCGCTACAACGGCCGCGACCTCCAGGCGGGGCCCTTCGCGACGAAGGCGCGCGAGCTGTATTTCGCCTGGATGCAGGCGCAGCCGAAGGTCGTCGAGGCGGCGCCAGCCGCCGCCGAGTGAGATGGCCCGCGGCGGAGCCGCCAGCCCGCGGCGGAGCCGCCAGGTAGATGCGCGCCGTCGGAGAGCTCCTGCGCGAGTGGCGGCAGCGGCGGCGCCTCAGCCAGCTCGACCTCGCGCTGGATGCCGGCGTCTCGGCCCGGCACCTGAGCTTTCTCGAGACGGGCCGGTCCCAGCCCAGCCGCGAGATGGTGGTCCTTCTCGCCGGGCAGCTGGAGGTTCCGCTGCGCGAGCGCAACGTGCTGCTGCTCGCCGCGGGCTTCGCGCCCTTCTATCGCGAGCGCGGGCTGGGTGATCCGGATTTTGCCGCGATCCGCGCGGCGGTCCAGCGGATCCTGACGGGGCACGAGCCCTTTCCGGCGGTCGCGGTGGACCGGCACTGGAACCTCGTCGCGATGAACGCCGGCGTGGCGCCGCTCCTGGCCGGGGCGGAGGCTTCGCTGCTCGCGCCGCCGGTGAACGTGCTGCGCCTGTCGTTGCATCCGTCCGGCCTGGCGCCGCGCATCGCCAACCTCGCGCAATGGCGCGAGCACCTGCTGGCGCGCCTCGACCGGCAAATCGCGGAGAGCGGCGATCCCGTGCTGGCTTCCCTGCGCCAGGAGCTGGAGTCCTATCCGCACGAGAGCGGCGAAGCCGTTGACGATGGCCTCGCTTCCCTGGCCGTGCCGCTTCAACTCAGGACTCAGCACGGCGTCCTGAGCTTCATCAGCACGTCGATGGTCTTCGGCGCGCCGCGCGACATCGGCCTGGCGGAGCTGGCCATCGAGGCCTTCCTGCCGGCCGACGAGGCGACGGCCCACGCGCTCAGGCCATGATTCGGGCCAGGAAATCCTTGGCCTGGTAGCCGTCCTTCGTGCCCTCGATGAGGAAGGCCGTCGAGGTCGAGTTCCTCGTGCGCAGCGGCAGGATCGCCTGATAGGCCGCTGACTCGTACCAGCCCCGGGCCGCGGCCATGTCCGGGAAGGCGATGACGACGATGGTGCCTGTCCAGCCCGGCTCCAGGACCTCCGGCTCGGCGCCGTGGATCAGGAAGCGGCCCTGGAAGGGCTCCAGCGAGGCGTCGATCCGCATCAGGTAGTCGGCGATGTCGGGTCCGAGCTGGACGTCGTTCAACTGGGCGATGGCATAGGCGGGCATGGCGGTCTCCTGTCGTTGACGCCGCGCTTATGGCGAGGCCCGGCCGGCCCGCGCGATGACCTGCCACGTCATCGCGCGCCGGCTTGCCTCCCCGCATCTTCCGCGCCGCCCGGAATGGCCGGGCGATCGCAGAAGGAGGCTTGCCATGACCGACGCGGCCGGAATCGCCGAGAGCTACATCGCGCTATGGAACGAGACCGATGCGGGGCGCCGCAAGGCGCTGCTCGCGCAGGGCTGGACCGAGGGCGCGACCTATATCGACCCTCTCATGAAGGGCCAGGGCCATGCCGAGATCGACGCCCTCGTCGGCGCCGTCCAGGCTCGCTTTCCCGGCTTCCGCTTCGGGCTGGTCAGGCCCGCCGACGGGCATGGCGACTTCGTGCGCTTCTCTTGGGGCCTTTCCCCTGGGGGCCTTGGGCCGGACCATCCGATCCAGGGGTCGGACGTCCTGTCGTCGAGGGCGGGCGGATCCGCTCGGTGATCGGCTTCCTCGACCGGGTACCGGCGCCGTAGCGCCGGGCCTTGCCAGTCTTACCGCGACGCCCGGCTCCCGTCCGCGGGCCGGGCCGTGTAGGACTGGCGGGGAAGATCGAGCGGCAGGGAGGCCGCGGCATGACCCCATTGACCCCTCGCCGTGCCCTGATGGCCGCAGCGCTCGCGGCCCCCGCCATCGCACGGGCGCAGCCCGCCTATCCGGAACGCCCGATCCGGCTCGTCGTCCCCTTCCCGCCCGGCGGCGGCACGGACGCGATCAGCCGCGAGGTGGCCGCGCGCATGCTGGCCGTGGCCGGCTGGACCGTGGTGCCGGAGAACCGGCCCGGCGCGGGCGGCAATATCGGCCTCGACGCCGTCGCGAAGGCGACGGCCGACGGCTACACCATCGGCATGGGGCAATGCTCCAACCTGGCGGTGAACCCCTCCCTCTATCGCAGCATGCCCTACGACGTGCTGCGCGACTTCGCCTTCGTCTCGCTCCTGGCGATGCAGCCGCTGGTGCTGGTGGTGGCGCGGACCTCCCCCTGGCGGACCGTGCAGGAGCTGGCCGCGGCGATCCGCACGGCGCGCGAGCCGATGAAGGCGGGCCATCCGGGCAACGGCACGCTGGCGCATCTGTCGAGCGAGCTGCTGGGGCAGCGGCTCCGCGCCGACGTGCTGGTGGTGCCCTATCGCGGGGCCGGCGCCGTGACCGCCGATCTGCTGGCGGGCCGGGTGGATTTCTACTTCTCCAGCCCGCCGCCGGTGCGCGGGCTGATCGAATCCGGCGAGTTGCGGGCGCTGGCGGTCACCACCGCCGAGCGCTCGCCGGCCCTGCCCCAGGTGCCGAGCATGGTCGAGGCCGGCTTCGAGAACTTCCTGGCCGTCAACTGGACCGGGCTCGTCATGCCCGCTTTGACGCCGCCGGCGATCGTGGCGCGCTGGAACACGGAAATCCGGCGCGGGCTGGAGACGCCGGAGATGCGCGAGCGCCTGCGCCAGGATTTCAGCGTGCCGCACGGCTCGACCAGCGAGGAGTTCCGGCGCTTCGTTGCGGCCGAGATGGCGAAATGGGGCGGGATCGTGCGGTCGGCGCGCATCGAGCTGGGATAGCGCTTCAGTCCACCCGCGCGCCCGAGGCCCGGATCAGCGGCGCGAAGGCCGCCTCGTTCTGCATCCGGAAGGAGGCGAGATCCTCGGGCGAGGTCCACCAGGGCGTCGCCCCGTTCTCCTCGAAGAGCCGCACCGTGTCCGGCGCCTCCAGCGCGCGCTTGGCGAGCTGCGCGATGCGGTCCACCGCCGCGGGCGCCATCCCCGCCGGCCCGATGACGGACCCCCAGGAGGTGATCTCGAAGCCCGGCAGGAATTCGGCCATCGTCGGGATCTCCGGCGCCTGGGGGCTCCGCTGCGCGCCGGTCACAGCCAGCGCGCGCACCTTGCCCTCGCGCGCGGAAGCGAGGCCCTGCGGGATGTTGTCGAAGATCATGTGAACGCGGCCGCCCAGCAGGTCGATATGGGCCGGAGCGCCGCCGCGATAGGGGACGTGCAGCATGTCCACGCCCGCCATGGTCTTGAACATCTCGCCCGAGAGATGGACCGTGGTGCCCGAGCCGGAGGAGGCGAAGGTGTAGCGGCCGGGATTGGCGCGCAGCAGCGCGATCAGCTCCGGCACCGTGTGCGCCGGCACGTCGTTGTTCACCACCAGCAGGTTGGGCAGCTGCCAGAGGCCGGCGATATAGGTGAAGTCCTTCGTCACGTCGAAGGGCAGGCGCGCATAGAGCGTCGGCGCGATGGCCAGCGGCGCCACGCTGCCCAGGCCGATGGTCCGCCCATCCGGCACCGCGCGCGCGATCGCCTCCGTCCCGACATTGCCGGCCGAGCCGGAGCGGTTCTCGACGACGAATTGCTGCTGCGTCAGCTCCGACATCTTCTGGCACCAGATGCGCGAGAGGATGTCGGTGCCGCCGCCGGGCGGGAAGACGCCGATGAAGCGGACGGAGCCCGTGGGCCAGGCGCCCGTCTGCGCCATGGCCGGCCCGGCGCCGAGCGCGCCCGCGCCCATCGCCATCCGGCCCAGCGCACGCCGCGACAGCCGGCCGACCGGCCGGTCCTGCTGATCCATCGTGAAGCCTCCCTGAAGTGCCGGCTTTGCGCCGGTTTGTCCGGTCATCGCACGGCATCGGGAGGCCGGAAGTCAAGCTTTCATCGCGGCGGCGTGCGGGGCCCCGGCAACAGATCGTAGGGCGGCTTGTAGCCCGGCATGGCGCGGAAACGCCCGATCCAGGCCGAGACGTTCGGGTAGCCCGCCATCTCCAGCGGCCATTCCGTCTGCGGGTAGTGCAGGTAGCCCTGCAGCGAGACGTCGGCGATGCAGGGCGCGCCGCCGGTCAGGAAGTCGCGCCCTTCGAGCTGCGCCTCGACCACCCGGAAGGCGTTCTCCACCCGGGTCCGGAAGAAGGCGACGACCGCCGGGTCCGGCTTCTCGGCCCAGCCGAGCAGGAAGCGCCAGGTGGCGAGGTAGGAGGTGAACTTGTGGTTGTCGAAGAGGATCCAGCGCAGCTCCTCCTCGCGATCCTCGGCGGCGAAGCGGCCCAGCCTTTGCGAGAGGTAGGTCAGGATCACGCCGGATTGCGAGCGGCTGCGCCCCTCGTGCTCCAGGACGGGAACCTCGCCCATGACGCTGACCTTTTCGCGCCATTCGGGCGTGCGGGTCTCGCCGACGCCGCGAAAGTAGTCCACCCAGATGCCCTCCCATTCCACGCCGGAAAGGGCCAGCATCAGGGCGACCTTGTAGCAGCCGCCGGACTCGGGGAAGCAGTGCAGACGAAATTCCGCCACGCGGATCCTCCATCACCTGACAAGAAGGTCATGCTGCCCGATTGGATGGCTGCACGCATCCTGCATCAGGACCAGGAGATCCTCATTCTCGACAAGCCGGCCGGGCTCGCGGTCCATCCCGGGCCGCGGGGCGGCCCCAGCCTGTCGGACTGGCTGCCGGCCCTGCAGCAGGGAAGGCGGCACCTCCCGCAGCCGGCCCACCGGCTGGACATGGACACCTCCGGCTGCCTCGCGCTGGGCCGCACCAAGCCGGCGATCGCGGCGCTCAACCGGCTCTTCGCCGAGGGGCGCACGCGGAAGACGTACTGGGCCGTGCTCATCGCGCCGCCGCCCGCCGAGGAGGGCGTCTGCGAGGCGGCGCTGCTCAAGCGCAGCTCGAAGGAGGCGGGCTGGCGGATGTTCGTCGACCCCGCCGGCCTGCCGGCGCGGACCGAGTGGCGGGTGATCGGCCGCGACGGCGCGGCCACCGCCGTCGAGCTGACCCCGCGCACCGGTCGCACGCATCAGCTGCGCCTCCACATGTCGCATCTGGGCTGCCCGATCCGGGGGGACGGCTTCTATGGCGGCGGGGAGGGCCGGTTGCAGCTCCTGGCCCGGACGCTGATCCTGCCGCTCGAGCCCGAGCGCCGCGCCACCGCCCCCATTCCGGACCACATGCGGGAGGCCCTGGCGCGATGCGGCGTGTCCTGATCCTGGCGGCCTGCGCGCCGTTGCTCATGGCCCAGAGCCTGGGCCCGGGCGCGAGGACGGAGGAGGGCATCCCGCGTCAGAGCTGCGGCTTCGGCGAGGGCCTCGGCCTGCTCCGCGCGGTGGAGCGGGAGGCCGCGCAGCGCGTGCCGGGCGTCGGCGAGGGCCGCGCCCGCGGCGAGCGCGCGGTCTCCGGTCTGAATTCCGCCGCCGCCACCTTCCGCGCCTGCGGCTGCGCCCGGCTGGCCCAGCTCACTGCCGAGGCCGCCTCAGCCGCCGTCGCCGCGCCGGCCGAAGCGAGCGTGGCGCGGCTGACCTCGGTCTTCGCGCAGGTGAAGTTCCGCGCCCGGATCGCGCGCGAGTTCAGCGAGGAGCGGGCCTGCCGTTAGAGCACGATCCACTGAGGCGGAATCGCCGAAGCGGTCAATCGTCCTCACGGTCTGGCGCGCCGGGCCAGCCTCAGCGGACGCGCAGCTCCGTTCCCGCCGCGGCCCCCTCGGCATCCAGCACGGTGATCCGGTAGAAGCCCGGCCCCGGGGGAACCCAGGCGGTTTCGCGCCGGGCCGGGTCGGCCGGCAGGGGCGCGCCGTCCACGAGGAAGGTCAGCGGGCGCTGGCCGCCGGCGGCACGCAGCACGACGCGCCCGGCTTCCGGCAGCACGGCGCGGGGCGGCGGGAAGAGCAGGCGCAACGCGTCGGTCGTCGGGGCGGCGGCGGCGACGCCGAGCGCCCGCTGCGGCGCGGCAGGACGCGGCGCGGCGGGCAGGCGCTCGAAGACCTGCGCCAGCAGCGGCAGCGCCAGCCGCGCGCCGGTCGCGCCCGGCATGGGCGTGCCGTCGGGCCGGCCGATCCAGACGCCGACGACGTGCCGGCGGTCCATCCCGAAGGACCAGGCGTCGCGGCCGCCCCAGCTCGTGCCGGTCTTCCAGGCGATGCCGGCCGGGCCGCCGCCGGGGAAGGGCTGCACCAGGAGCGAGCTCGCCAGCGCCGCCGCCCGCGGCTCGACCACGGATGCCCCGGCGCCCGCGGCCCGGCCGCCGTCGCCCAGCATGGCGTAGAGGCCGACCATCTCGCGCAGCGTCACGCCGACGCCGCCCAGCGCCAGCGGCAGCGAGGGCTCGGTGCCCGGCGGGAGCCGCGGCAGCACGCCCGCGGCCTTCATCGCGCCGGCCAGCCGCAGCGGCCCGAGCTCGTTGAGCAGCGCGACGGCAGGCTGGTTGAGGCTCTGGCGCAGCGCGTCGGCGATGCGCAGGCGGCCCTGGAAGGCGCGGTCGAAATTCTCCGGCGCATAGTCGCCGAAGCGGCGGGGCAGGTCCGCCAGCACCGTGTCGGGCGTGACGGTGCCGTTCTCGAAGGCGAGCGCGTAGATCAGCGGCTTCAGCGTGGAGCCCGGCGAGCGTATGGCGCGCGAAAGGTCGAGCGCGCCGGCCCGCGCCGGGTTCATCCAGTCGCCGCCGACCAGGACACGCGTCTCGCGGGACCGCAGATCGCTCACCATGATCGCGAGCGAGACGCGCTCCGGAAGGCGCTGCAACGCCTCCCGCGCCACGGTCTCGACGGCGCGCTGCAGCTCGAGGTCGATGGTGGTGGGGCCCTCGCGCAGCTGCCGCGCGAGATGCGGGGCGAGGCGGGGCAGGCTGCGGCGCCGCGGTGGCACCTCGCCGGCGAGGGCGATCTCCGCCCGGCTGGCCACGTCGGGCGCGCGGGCGTGCAGCACGGCGTCGCGGGCCAGCCGCGCGGCCTCGGGATGCCGGTCTGGGCGAAGCGCCTCGGGCCGCCGGGCCAGCGCCACCAGCAGCGCGCTTTCCGCCGCGTCCAGCGCGGAGGGCGGGCGGCCGAACCAGGCCAGCGCGCCCGCGCGCAACCCCTCCAGATTGCCGCCCTGCGGCGCGAGGGTCAGCCAGATCTCCAGCACGCCGCGCTTGCCGTGGCGCCATTCGAGCTGCAATGCGCGCGCGATCTCGATGGCCTTGCTGCGCAGGTTGCGCGGCCGCGGCTCCAGCAGGCGCGCGGCCTGCATGGAGAGGGTGGAGCCGCCGGAGACCACGCGGCCCGCGCGGATCCACTGCGCGGCGGCCCGGGCGAGGGCGAGGGGATCGACACCGGGATGGAGGCGGAAGCGCCGGTCCTCGGCCGCGATCAGCATGGCGAGGAGATGCGGCGGGACATCCTCGAGACGCGTGCGGAGGCGCCAGACGCCGCCGGCTGCGGGCAGGACGGAGAGGGTGCGGCCGTCGCGCGCGGCGACCTCGCGGGCCAGGTTCTCGAAGCGGGCCATGGGCGGCGGGAAGGCGCAGTCGAGCGCCCAGGCGCCGCCCAGCAGCGCAGGCACGGCCGAGACCAGGATCGCAGCCCATCGCATGGGGCGCATTCTGGCCCCTTTTACACGTCCTTGTCGCTACAATGGGGCATGGAACCGACGCCCGAGCCGGAAACGATCGACTCCAATTTCCGCAACGGCTCGCTGACGGCCGTCGGCATCATCCTCGGCTTCTCGCTGAATTTCCTCAGCCACTGGGCGTCCAACCCTTTGGACTGGAGCACCATCGATCTGCTGCCGCTCACGCCGCTGGCAGTGGGCATCGGCTTTCAGGTGGAGGCCCTGGCCGAGCTGCTCCGCCGGGACTCGCTCCTCGCCACGCGCTACGAGCGCGCGATGCGGGTGTTCCTGGTGGGAGTGCTGCTGGTGGCGTCGGGCATCGCGCTGGCCCTGCTGAACGACATCCTGGGGGTCAGCCGGCAAAAGATGTTCGGGTGAGAAGGCCGGCCCGCGGTTCCCCGCGGGCCGGCGATCCGGTCAGCCGCGGGCCGTCTTCACGGCGGCCGTCGCGGCCTGCACCATCAGGCCGACCTCGTTGGCGATCGTGACGAGCTTGAAGCCCTTCTTGATCATCTTGTTCGCGTATTCGGCCGTGCCGTTGTGCAGGCCGGCCGCGATGCCGCGCTTGGACGTCTCGGCCAGCAGCATGTCGTAGATTGCCAGGATCTCCGGATCCTCGACGTCGAGCTTCGGCTCCTTGCCGTAGGAGAAGCAAAGATCCGACGGGCCGACATAGATGCCGTCGATGCCGGGAACGTCCAGGATCGCCTTGATGTTCTCGATGGCCGTCTTGGTCTCGATCATCGGGATGACGAGGATCTCGTCATTGGCCGTCTTCTGGTAGCCGCCCGAGGAGCCATAGGCGCCGGCGCGGATGGGGCCGTTCGAGCGGGTGCCGGCCGGCGGGTACTTGGAGTACTGCACCAGGGCGCGGGCTTCCTCGGCCGTGTTCACCATCGGGCAGATCACGCCCATGGCGCCGGCGTCGAGCACCTTGCCCACGATGCCGGGCTCGTTCCACGGCACGCGCACCATCGGCGTCGCGCCCGAGGGCTGGATGCCCTGGAAGCAGGACACGCAGGAGATGTAGTCCTGCACGCCGTGCTGCATGTCGACCGTGACGCTGTCCCAGCCCGCGCGGCTGTACATTTCCGCCGAGAAGGCATTGGGGATGGCGAGCCATCCGTTGACCACGGCCTTACCGGCCTTCCACGCATCCTTAACCTTATTGGCCACCGCATTTTCCTCCGTCGCGAAATGGGAGGGAACGCTAGGAGCGGGCCGGGAAGGCGTCAACGCGGCCAGGGGCGAAAATATCCGGCACTTAGCTTTGCTTAGAGCGCTATTCACCCATGGAATCGCCCGGGCGGCGAATGGCCGCCGCGGCCCGGCTCCGCTCGCTTTGATCGCCGCGGCGCGCATGTTACGCCTTGGCGCGTAAGGACACGCCCATGAACGAGATCCCGCCCAACCCGGCCGCCGCCGTCATCGCTGCCGCGCGCGTCCTGCTCGGCGACCGCCTGACGACCAACGACACGATCCGCCAGCAGCACAGCCGCGGCGAGGACACGACGACGCCGACCCTGCCCGACGCCGTGGCCTTCGTGGAGACGACGGCGGAAGTGGCCGAGATCGTGAAGCTCTGCCACCGGCACGGCGTGGCGATCACCCCCTTCGGCGCCGGCACCTCGCTGGAGGGCCATGTGAACCCCGTGCGCGCCGGCATCTCGCTCGACCTCAGCCGCATGACGGCGGTGCTGGAGGTGAACGCCGAGGACATGGATTGCCTCATCGAGCCGGGCGTCACGCGCCAGCAGCTCAACGAGCACCTGCGCGACCAGGGCCTGTTCTTCCCCGTCGATCCCGGATCCGTCTGCACCATCGGCGGCATGTGCGCGACGCGGGCGAGTGGCACCAATGCCGTGCGCTACGGCACCATCCGCGAGAACGTGCTGGGGCTGGAGGTCGTGCTGGCCGATGGCCGCGTGGTCGAGACCGGCGGGCGCACGCGCAAGGCGGCGAACGGCTACGACCTCACGCGGCTCTTCATCGGCAGCGAGGGCACGCTCGGCATCATCACCAAGGTGCGGCTGCGGCTGCATGGCATTCCCGAGGCGATGACCTCGGCCGTCTGCCAGTTCCCGACGCTGGCGGCCGCGGTGAACAGCGTCATCACCACCATGCAGGCCGGCGTGCCCGTGGCCCGTATCGAGCTGCTGGACGAGGTGCAGATGGCCGCCTGCATCAGCTATTCGAAGCTGGAGGGCTACCGGCCCGTGCCCACGCTCTTCCTGGAGTTCCACGGCACCGAGGCCGGCGTGGTGGAACAGGCGGAGCTGGTCGAGGGCATCACCTCCGAATACGGCGCCGAGGGCTTCTCATGGGCGCGCGACGCCGAGAGCCGCAACCGGCTGTGGAAGGCGCGGCACGACGCCTATTGGGCCTGCATCGCGGCGCAGCCGGGCTCGCGCGGCATCGCCACCGATGTCTGCGTGCCGATCTCGCGGCTGGCGGAGGCGCTGCTGGGCTGCAAGCGCGACATCGAGGAATCCGGTTTGATGGCGCCCATCGTCGGCCATGTGGGCGACGGCAACTTCCACACCGTGATCCTCGTCGAGGACGGCAATCCGCAGGCGCTGGAACGCGCCTGGGAGCTGGACCGGAAGATCGTGAAGCGCGCGCTGGACCTCGGCGGGACGTGCTCGGGCGAGCATGGCATCGGCCTGGGCAAGCGCGAGTTCCTCGAGGCCGAGCACGGCGCCGAGGCCATGGCAGTGATGCGCTCGCTGAAGGTTGCGATGGACCCGAAGGGCATCCTCAATCCGGGCAAGATCTTCCGGAACTAATTCCGGCCAGTCACACGGTTGAAACATAATGAATCCGGTCGCATGGCCGCTGCTCGCGCTCACACTCGGGCACATGTTCTCGAATGCCGTCCGCACGCTGCCGGCCGTTGCGAGCGACGTGCTGGCGCGCGACCTCGCCATTACGCCCGAGGCGCTGGCCGGCATCACCGGCGCCTTCCCGGCGGCCTTCGCCGCCGCGATGATTCCTGTCGGCGTTGCGCTGGACCGCTGGGGCGTGAAGCCTGTGGCGCTGGCGCTGCTGGCGATCGCGGCGGTGGGCACTGTATTGGCGGCGTGGGCGCCCTCCGCGCCGACCATGCTGTTCGCGCAGATCGTCCTCGGCATCGGCTGCTCGGGGATGATGATGTGCCCGATGACCTATGCCGCGCGTGCCGTCCCGCAGGAGCGGTTTTCCGTCTGGGCCGGGCTGATCCAGAGCGTCGGCAATTCGGGCATGATCCTTTCCGCCTCGCCCTTGGCCTGGCTGGTCGAGGAGCAGGGCTGGCGCGCCGGCTTCCTCGCCTGCCTCGGCATCGTGGCGATCGGCGCGGTCGCGGTCTCGCTGACGGTGAAGCACGACCGGCCGGTCCCCGTGCCCGGCCGCAGCGCCTGGGGCGATGCCAAGGAGGTGATGCGCGTCGCCGTCTCGCCGCGGCTGCGCGGGCTGATGGCGCTGGCCTTCGTCTCCTTCGGCGCGGTGCTGGGCGTGCGCGGGCTCTGGGGCGGGCCCTGGCTGATGGACATCAAGGGCATGGGCCGCGTGGCGGCGGGCAACCTGCTGCTGGGCGTGACCTTCGCGCTGGTGGTCGGGCCGGCCTTCGCGGGCTGGGTGGTGAGCCGCGTGGGGCATCTGCGGTTCCTGCTGGTCGGCGGGCACCTGCTGGCGGCCGCGCTGATCGGGCTGCTGGTGGCCGGCGGGCCGCTGGCCTTTCCCGCCTGGGTGGACGGGCTGATCCTGACCGGCTTCGGCCTCGCGATCGCCTTCCAGATCCTGTGCTTCGCGCTGCTGCGCAGCCTGGTGAAGCCGGAGGAGGCGGGGCGGGCGCTCTCGGCCCAGAACATTTTCTTCTTTGGCGGCGCGGCGGTCTTGCAGGGGATCAGCGGCATCTCGGCGGGCATCGGGGGCGTGGAGGCCGCGCTGCTGACCTTCGCGGCGGCGCTGGTGATCGCCTCCGGACTGTTCCTGCGCTGGCAGAAGGCCTGAGAGTCCGTTCGAGAACACTGCGGCTCGGCCCGGCGCCGCGTTCCCGCCGGCGAGGCATGGCCGGACCAGGCGATTCAACCGGCATCGGCGGCGGTCCGGGGGCGTCAGGCCGCGTCGTGCAGGATGATGCCGAGGGTGTGGCGCCGCCCTTCGCGCAGCTTGCTGACACCATGGCGCATGTTCACCCGATAGGTTCCGCGTGAGCCGCGCACCGGGCGGTGATGCACGGCGAAGATCACCGCCTCGCCCTGGCGCAGCGGGACCACCGAGGCGCGCGACTGCATGCGCGGCCGCTGCTCAGTCAGCACGAACTCGCCGCCCGTGAAGTCGTGCGCCGGGTCGGAGAGCAGGAAGGCAGCCTGGAGCGGGAAGACGTGCTCGCCATAGAGGTCCTGGTGCAGGCAATTATAGTCGCCCGCGACGTAGCGCAGCAGCAGCGGCGTCGGTCGTGCCTGGCCGGCGGCGTGGCAGCGCTCCAGGAACTTTTCCGGAGTCGCCGGAAACCGCGTGGCGACCGCCATCATCTCGTTCCAGCGATTCGCGACGGGCGCGAGCGCCATGTAGAACGCCGCGCGAAGGTCCGCGACCAGAGGCGGAAGCGGGTAGGAGAAATACTGGTACTCGCCGCTGCCGTAGCCGTGGCGCGCCATGATCACCTTGCTGCGGAACCGACGCTCCTCGTCGTAGAGCGCCGTCAGCTCCGCGCATTCCGCGGCGGAGAGCAAAGGGCCGGTGGTGGCCGCGCCCTCCGCATCCAGCTCCGCCGCGATGCGCGCCCAGTCGAGCGCCCCGACCCGATCCGCGATCACGCCACGCCCTCGCGGGCCAGCAGCGCCTGCTTGCGCGCGACGCCCCAGCGATAGCCGGCCATCGCGCCGCCCTTGCGGATCACCCGATGGCAGGGAATCGCCACCGCGATCTCGTTGCTGGCGCAGGCCGTCGCCACCGCGCGCACGGCGGCGGGGCTGCCGATGCGCTGGGCGAGCTCGCCATAGGTCAGCGTCGTGCCGGCCGGTACCTCGCGCAGCGCCTTCCAGACGCGCTGCTGGAAGGCCGTGCCGCGCACGTCGAGCGGCAGGGCGACCGCCTCCGCCGGCCGCTCCACCAGTCCCACCACGCGGGCCACCAGCGCCTCGAACTCCGGGTCGCCGCCGATAAGCCGGGCCTGGGGAAAGCGGTCTTGCAGCGCGTCCAGCAGCTTCTGGGGATCGTCGCCGAACTGGATGGCGCAGATGCCCTTCTCCGTCGCCGCCACCAGCACCGCGCCCAGCGAGCACTGCCCGAGGGCGAAGCGGATCGCGGCGTCGCGGCCGCCCTGCTTCCATTCGCCCGGCTTCATGCCGAGCAGGGCGCCGGCCTGTTCGTAGAAGCGGCCGTTGGAGCCGAAGCCGGCGCCGTGGAAGGCCTCGGTGACGCTGTCGCCGCCGTCGAGCCGCTCCTTCAGCCGCTCGACGCGGCGGGCGGCGGCGTAGTCGCGCGGCGTCACGCCGGTCGCCTCCTTGAAGATGCGATGGAAATGGTAGCGGCTCATGCTGACGGCGGAGGAGAGGGCATCCAGCGCGGGCATTTCCTCGGCGGCCTCGATGATCCGGCAGGCCTCGGCGACGGCCGCCGCATGGCGCTCCGCCTGGCTGGGGCCGTTGGGGCGGCAGCGCTTGCAGGCGCGGTAGCCGGCGCGCTCGGCCGCCTCGCAGGTGAGGTGGAAGGAGACGTTCTCCCGCCGCGCCGGCCGCGCCGCGCAGGAGGGCCGGCAATACACGCCCGTCGTCAGCACGGCGTAGAAGAAGCGGCCGTCGGCGCCGGCGTCGCGGGCCTGCACGGCCTGCCAGCGCTGCGCTTCGGTCTCGTAGGGCGTTCCCGTGTCGAGGGGCATGACGATGATCCTTCAGCTGGGCGGCCAAGGGAGGCCGCGTCCCGGGCTGAGATGCCACCGAGGGACGCCGCCCACGCTCCGCCGCTTGCTGCGCAATTCGAAATGGGGCTTCTGCCCCCCGCGGTCCAGCTTCCTCGATACGGGAGCAACATCCGGAGCGCGGCACGGGGCGGGCCGGCACCACAGACGGGGCATTCTTTCGGAGACCCCCGTGATGCCCTCCCCCTTTCCCTCCCTGCTCGGCGGCGCCGCCGGCATCCATGCGGCGGATCAGGTCGCCATGGCCGCCCTGCCGCTGACCGTGGTGATCGGCCTGGGCGCCGGCGCCGAGATGGTGGGCCTGCTGCTGGCGGTGCAGGCGGCCGCCTGGCTGCTCTGCTCCATGCCGGCCGGCGTGCTGGTGGACCGCGCGCCGCGTCGCACGGCGCTGCTGCTGGCCGGCGCGCTGAACGTCGCCGGGCTTGGCCTGGCCTTCGCCGGATCGCGCGCCGGCCTGCCGCCGCTGCTGGGCCTGGGCGTCTTCGCCGCCTCGGCGGGCGTCGTGCTCTACGTGCTGGCGGCGGGCTCGGCCGTGCCGGACCTGGTCCCGCGCGAGCAGATGCCGGGCGCCAATGCCCGGCTCGAGCTCTGCCGCGCCGTGGTGACCTTGCTGGCCGCGCCCGTGGTGGGCGGGCTGGCCGCGGCCGGCTGGCTCCACGCCGCCTATGGGCTGGCGACGATCCTCGCCGCGCTCGGCCTGGCGGCCCTGTCGCGGTTGCCGCGCCGGGCGGCGGAGGCCCGGGCCGACCGGCCGGCGCTCATGACGCAACTGCGCGAGGGCGCGCGCTTCGTGCTGGACCAGCCCTTGCTGCGCGGCATCGGCCTCTGCGCGATCTTCTGGAACATGGGCTTTTTCGCGCTGCTGGCCGCCTTCGTGCCCTTCGCCCTGAGCAGCCTGGCGCTGGAGCCGGGCCGCGTCGGGCTGGTGCAGGGCGGCTACGGCGCGGGTCTGCTGGCGGGCGCGGCGCTGGCGCCCTGGTGCATCCGGCGGCTCGGGCCGAATGCGGTGCTGGTGATCGGGCCGGGGGTTTCGGTCCTGGCGCCGGTGCTCCTGTCGGTCGCGCCGGCGCAGGGCCTGGCCCTGCCGGTGGCGGCGCAGTTCCTGCTGGGCTTCGGGCCGATGATGTGGCTGGTCTGCCAGGTGAGCATCCGCCAGGCGGTGACCCCGCGCGCCATGCTGGGCCGCGTGGGCGCGACGCTCCAGGTCGCCATCTACGGCGTGCGGCCGCTGGGCGCGCTGCTGGGCGGATCGCTCGCCGGGATGAGCCCGGCCTGGGGGATCGCGCTGGCGGGGGCGCTCTTCCTCGCCTCCACGGCGGCGGTGCTGGGCTCGCGGCTGGTGGCGCTGCGGGCGATCCCGCTTCAGTCCGCGTCGGTCCCGCGCGCCATGGCGCCGTAGAGGTCGGGCCGGCGGTCGCGCCGGTTCGGACAGGCCCCGGCGAGGAGGCGGCCATTCTCGCGTCGCCGCCGTCCATGCGGACGGAGGCCGCCCTTATCCGAATCGGCTCAGTTCAACCGGTTGCGCAGCTTGTCCGCCAGTGCGCGGATGCGCGCCGCCTCTTCCCCGCGCGGCTCGATCTCCAGCGCCTTGTCGAAGCTCTGCAACGCCGCGCCGATCCGTTCCAGGCGGTGCTCGATCAGCCCCGCCTCGCGCCACAGGCCCGCATGGCGCGGCGCCAGCCGCAGCATGTCGCGCGTGCAGGCCAGCGCGCCCTCGAACTCCTGGGCCTGCAGGCGCCGCAGCTTGATGTTGTTCTGTAGCCGAAGCAGCACGTCGCGCTTGGTCATGGGCGCCAGCGCGGCCGGCCGCGGCTCCGCATGATCGCCCTCCCGGAGCTTCAGGAGCCGGCGCAGGTCCCGCATCTGGAGATGCGTGCCGCCGTCGAAGACGTCCAGGATGAGCTGCCCCTGCGCATGCTCCAGCGCGAGCAGGAAGTGCCCGGGCGCGTTCACGCCATGCGCGCCCCATCCCGCCGCCTCGGCCGCGTGCAGCCACAGCACGCCCATCGCGACCGGCAGCCCGCGGCGTCGCTCCAGCACGCGGATCAGATTGGCGTTAGCCATGTCGTCATAGGTCTCGGAATCGCCGAGCAGGCCGCACTCCTCGTGCAGCAGCCGCGCCAGCACCAGGCGCCGCCGCTCCGGGTCGCCGCGATCCGCCGCCTGGTCCGCAGCCGCCAGGTCCACCGCGCGCCGCGCGATGCCGGAGAGCTGCGCGGCCGTGGCGCGCCAATCGGCCTCCGGCGCGTCGATGCGCGCGAATTGCAGGGCGATCGCGGCGATGTCCAGCTCGTCGTCCGGGAGCTGCCCCGAGGCGTCGAGGGCGGCGCGCGCTTCGTCCTGGGGGGCGGTGGTGGCGGCCATGGGCCGAGCCTAACCCGGCGGCACCATCCGGCCCAGCCGCCTTCCGCCGAAGATGTGGACGTGGAAATGCGGCACCTCCTGCCCCGCATCGTTGCCCATGTTGCTGAGCAGCCGATGGCCCGTGGCGTCGAGCCCGAACTCGGACGCGACCTTCGCCACGGCCCGCCAGAAGCCGGCGATCGCCGCATCGGAGGCCGTGGCGTGGAAGTCCGCCGCGCTGACGTATTCGCCCTTGGGGATCACCAGCACATGCACCGGCGCGAGCGGGTTGATGTCGTGGAAGGCGAGGGCGAAGGCATCCTCATGGACGCGCTTGCAGGGAATCTCCCCGCGCAGGATGCGCGCGAAGATGTTCTGCGGGTCGTAGGGCGGGAGGCCGTTGGTGGACATGGTGTCGTGATCCCGGGAGCTTTCACCGCAGGATGCCACGCGCAGAGCCTGAGGTCAGCCGGCACGCTGTTCGGGAGCTCGCGGGCCCACCGTGAATCCGGCCGCGGCTGCGGCCGGCGCCGCCCAAATGAGCTGCCAGCCTGGCGCTCCAGGCGCGCGGCGGAGCCAAGGCCGCGGACGCGGCCGCCCGGCGCCTGACGGCACAAAAAGCTTGATTGGCCGGGCGCTTGGAGCGCCCGGCCAATCAAGGCAGCTTGCTGGTCTGGGCGATGGCCATCAGCGCCTTGGGACGCGGCCGCGAGGCCTTCTCCACGATGCCCGAGATGCCCTCGCGGCGGCGCAATTCGGCCCAGACCTCGCTGGAGGAGATGCCGGCATCCACCAGCAGGACCATTAGGTGGTAGAGCACGTCGGCCGACTCCGCGATCGTGGCCTCGCGGTTGCGCCCCACCGCCTCGATGACGAGCTCGACCGCCTCCTCGCCCAGCTTCTGCGCGACTTTCGGCGTGCCGCGCGCGATGAGGCGCGCGGAATGCGAGGTCGCGGCGTCGCCGGAGAGCCGCCGGGCCTCGATGGTGGTCCAGAGCCGGTCCAGCACCGCTGCGTCGCCTTCCTGCGGGAGTTCCAGCGGCTTGAGGTGCTTGGCTTCCGCCAGCAGCACGGCCCTGCGGACCCGGCCTTTCGCGACCGGCATGTCCGGGGGGACGGGCAGATGGACCGGCTTCGCCTTGACCGTCTTTGCCTTAAGGGGCTTTGCCTTGAGGGGCTTCGCCTTGGGTACCTTCACCGTCGACTTCTTCTTCGTCGCCTTCGCCATTCACGCCATCTCCCGCACGCGGCGGACAGGCAACCCCGCCGCAGCCAATGCGTCCTTCGCCTGCTGGATGCGGAAGACGCCGTCATGAAACACGCTCGCGGCCAGGAGCCCGGTCGCGCCGGCCCGCGCCCCCTCGACGAAATGCTGCAGCGCGCCGACGCCGCCCGAGGCGACAACCGGCACGCGGACCGATCCCGTCACGCGCCGCAGCAGATCGAGGTCGAAGCCCTGCTTCGTGCCGTCGCGGTCCATCGAGGTGAGCAGGATCTCGCCGGCGCCCAGCGCGGCCATGCGGCCCGCCCATTCCACCGCATCGATCCCGGTCTCGCGCCGGCCGCCATGGGTGAAGACCTCCCAGCGGCCCTCGGCCACGCGCTTGGCGTCGACCGCCACCACGATGCACTGGCTGCCGAAGGCCTCGGCGCCGCGCCGCACCAGGTCGGGGTCGGTGATGGCGGCGCTGTTGATGCTCACCTTGTCGGCACCGGCCAGGAGCAGCTTGCGGATGTCCTCCACGCTGCGCACGCCGCCGCCCACGGTCAGCGGGATGAAGACCTCGGCCGCCGTGCGGGACACGACGTCGTACATCGTGTCGCGATTCTCGTGGGTGGCGCCGATGTCGAGGAAGGTGACCTCGTCGGCGCCCTGCCTGTCATAGGCGCGCGCCTGCTCGACCGGATCGCCGGCATCGCGGAGGGCGACGAAGTTCACGCCCTTGACGACGCGGCCGTCCTTCACGTCCAGGCAGGGGATGATGCGCAGCGCCAGCATCGTGGATGAATTCCGAGGAACATCCGGGCGCGCCCATGCGCCCGGGGAGCGGCGAATGGGGATTTTTCCTCACGGGGTCAAGGGAAGCTTTCGAGTCGCCTGCCTGCGCTCTTAGGGAAGGCGCCCGGCCGCCAGCTCCAGCGCGGCGGCGGGGTCGATCCGGCCGTCATAGAGGGCACGGCCGAGGATCGTGCCCTCGATGCCGTCCTCCCGTGCCGCCATCAGCGCCACGAGGTCGTCCAGCGAGGCGACGCCGCCCGAGGCGATGACCGGCGTCACCAGCGCGCGCGCCAGCTCGCGGGTCGCCTCGACGTTCACGCCGCCCAGCATGCCGTCGCGGTCGATGTCGGTGTAGACGATGGCGGCGGCCCCGGCGTCCTCGAAGCGCAAGGCGAGGTCGCGCGCCGGAAGGGTGCTGGTCTCGGCCCAGCCCTCGGTCGCCACCATGCCGCCCCGCGCGTCGATCCCGACGACGATGCGGCCCGGATGCCGGCGGCAGGCCTCGCGCACGAAGGCCGGATCCTTCACGGCGGCGGAGCCCAGGATGACGCGCGTGACGCCGCCCTGCAGCCAGGCCTCGACCGTCGCCATGTTGCGGATGCCGCCGCCGAGCTGCACGGGCAGCGATGAGGCGGCGAGGATGCGCGCCACCGCCTCGGCATTGGCCGGCTGGCCGGCGAAGGCGCCGTCCAGGTCCACGACGTGCAGCCAGCGGAAGCCCTGGGCGGCGAAGGCGCGGGCCTGCTCGCCGGGATCCTCGGCATAGACCGTGGCCTGCGCCATGTCGCCGCGCTTCAGGCGCACGACATGGCCCTGCTTCAGGTCGATGGCGGGGTAGAGGGTGAATCCGGCCATCACTTGCCCTTGATCTCGCCCAGGGAAATATCCCCGAGCGCCTCGGCCGAGCTGCGGCCATGCGGAATCTCGATGACGCGGTAGTAGTAGTAGCCCGCGACCGTCTCGCCGTTCACCCGCGCATAGGCCGGGTGCGTCCCCCAGCGGACGTAGCCGAGCCCCTCGAAGAGCGCGATGGCGGTGGTCTGGGTGGCGCGCACGTCGAGGTTCAGCACGCGGGTGCCGAGGCCGGCCGCGCGCTCCTCGATCTTGCGGATCAGCAGCCGCGCCAGGCCGAAGCCGCGCGCATAGGGCGCGATGAAGGCATGGGTGAGGGTCGCGGAGAAGCCCTGCGCCTCGTTGTTGCGCGGCGGACGCACCATCTGGGCGCTGCCCACCACCTCGCCGTCCAGCTTGGCGACGAAAAGCTCCCGCTCGGGCACCAGCAGGACGCCGCGGAAATGGCGCTCCAGCGCGGAGCGGCTCTGCGCCTCCACCCAGCCGAAGCCGCCGCCTTCCACAATGGCGGCATTGGTGGCCTCGCAGAGGCCAGCGAGGTCGTGGGGGTCGAGCGTGTCCACCCGCTCGATGGCGAGCTGATGCACCACGGAGGGATCGGCGCTCACTGCCGCACCTTCGGCGTCCAGCTCAGGAAGTTCCGGAGGATGCGCAGGCCGACCTCGGCGCTCTTCTCGACATGGAACTGCGTGCCGACCACGTTCCCGCGGCCGAGGATGGCCGGGACCGGGCCACCGTAATCCGTGGTGGCGAGCAGGTCGGCCGGCTCGCCGCCGCGCCAGGCGTAGGAATGGACGAAATAGGCGCTGTCGCCAGGGACGAGCCCTTCGAGGATGGGGTGCGAGCCCGGGACGAAGTCCAGCGCGTTCCAGCCCATCTGCGGCAGGGGCAGGGCGCGGCCTCCCGCATCCCGCGGGTCCATCGCCGCGACCTCGCCGGGCAGCCAGGCGAGGCCGGGCGTCACGCGGTGCTCCAGCCCGCGCTCCGCCAGGAGCTGCAGGCCGACGCAGATGCCCAGGAAAGGCTTGCTGCGGACCTGCACCTGCTCGTAGAGGGCCGCGACCATGCCCTCCAGCGCATCCAGCCCGGCGCGGCAGGCGGCGAAGGCGCCCTGGCCGGGAAGGACGATGCGGTCCGCCTCGATCAGCGCCTCGGGCTCGCGGACGATCTCCACGGCGATGGGCCCCTCCGCGGCGCGCTCCAGCGCGCGGCGCACGGAGGCGAGGTTGCCCGAGCCCGGATCGATCAGCGCTACGCGCATCCGCGCGGCTCCGCCAGCATCGGCATCAGCGCCCGCTCACCCTTGCGGCGAAGATGCCCAGCAGCGCCGGGTCGAGCGAGGTGGCGCGCAGCAGGGCCGCATCCTCGTCGCGGCCGAGCACCACATGGCTCGCCGGCATGCCGCGGCGCTCCAGCGTCCAGCGGCGCAGGTCCTGGCCGTGGAAGCCGAGGAGCAGGGCCAGGCCGAGGGGCAGGGCGGTGTCGAAGGGGGCCGGCGCCAGGCTCGCCAGCGCGAAGGCCACGAGCGCGATGCCGCCGGCGATCCAGCAGCGGTGCCGCAGCAGCCAGAACGGCCCGAAGAGGAAGGCCCAGAGGCTGAAGCCCTCCGGGATCAGCGCCGCCGGCCGGCGCTGGATGCCGGGCGGCGGAAGGTGGATGGTCCAGCTCCGCATCAGGCCTCCAGCACGCCCTTGGTGGACGGGATGGCGCCGGCCGCGCGCGGATCGGGCTCGATCGCCATGCGCAGCGCCCGGGCGAAGCCCTTGAAGCAGGCCTCGGCGATGTGGTGCGCGTTGATGCCGGCCTTCAAGGTGATGTGGCAGGTCAGCCCGGCATTCGTCACGAGGGCCCGGAAGAACTCCTCGAAGAGCTCCGTGTCCATCTCGCCGATCTTGTCGCGCGGGAAGGCGACGCTCCAGGCGAGGAAGGGGCGGCCCGAGATGTCGATGGCGCATTCGGCAAGCGCCTCGTCCATCGGCATGAGGCAATGGCCGAAGCGGGCGATGCCGCGCTTCTCGCCAAGCGCCGATTTCAGCGCCTGGCCAAGCACGATGCCGCAATCCTCGGCCGTGTGGTGGAAGTCGATATGGAGGTCGCCCTGCGCCTTCAGCTCCAGGTCCAGCAGGGCGTGGCGCGTGAGGGCGTGCAGCATGTGGTCGAGGAAGCCGATGCCCGTCGCGATGGCGGCCTTGCCCGTGCCGTCCAGCGTGAGGGCGGCGCGGATGTCGGTCTCGGCGGTGGTGCGGGCGATCTCGGCGCGGCGGGGGGCGGGCTCCATGCGCGCCCCTCTAATCCCTCCCGCCGCGGAAGGCCAGCGCTCGCGAGGGGCCGCATCCGTGCTATGCGGGCAAGCCATGGAATCCACGCCGCTTTCCCGTTCCTGCGCCTTCCTGGACCGGGACGGCATCCTGATCGAGGACACGGGCCATCCGCACCGCATCGAGGAGGTTCTCTGGATTCCCGGGATCATGCCGGCGATCCGGCGGCTGAACGCGGCGGGGCTGGCGGTCTGCATCGTGACCAACCAGTCGGGCGTGGCCCGCGCCCTCTATGACGAGGCCATGGTGGGGCGACTGCATGTCTGGATGGCGGAGCAGGCGCGCGCGGCCGGGGCGCGGATCGACGGCTTCGCCTATTGCCCCTTCCATCCCGCAGCCGGGGGCGGGCGCTATGGCCGCGCCAGCGCACGCCGGAAGCCGGGGGTCGGGATGATCGAGGACTGGCTGACGCATTTCCCGTTGCGGCGCGAGGGCAGCTTCCTCATCGGCGACCGGGAGACGGACATGGCCGCCGCCGCGGCCGCGGGCATTCCGGGCCACCTCTTCCCGGGTGGCGACATCGACGCATTCGTCTCAGGCCTCCTGGTGACCGCATGACCATCGACGCCCTGGCGCCCGCCTATTCCTGGGTGAAGGCGCTTCATCTGATCGCCGTGATCTCCTGGATGGCCGGGATGCTCTATCTGCCCCGGCTCTTCGTCTATCACTCCGAGGTCCCGCGCGGCGGGCCGGAGCATGCGCGCTTCGTGGTCATGGAGCGGCGGCTGCTCAGGGCCATCATCAACCCGGCCATGATCGCCACCTGGCTGCTCGGCGTCACGCTGGTGCTGACCCCGGGCGTGATCGACTGGGCCGCGGGCTGGTGGCACACCAAGCTCCTCTGCGTGCTCCTGATGTCCGGCTTCCACGGGTATCTCTCCGCCAGCCGGCGCCGCTTCGCCGCGGACGAGCGGCCGAAGAGCCAGCGCCACTGGCGCATCGCCAACGAGGTTCCGACGCTGCTCATGATCGTCATCGTCATCATGGTCATCGTGAAGCCCTTCTGATGGCCGCCTGGCGCCCGGCGACGGCGGCCGGCGCCGCCTTCCTCGCCTCCATGGCGGTCGGGGCCGGCGTGCTCGCGGCGATCGGCGGCGAGGGGCGCTGGCCGGTGATGCCGGTGGTCGTGGCGCCAGTGGTCGTTGCGCCGGTGGCCGAGGAGCTGGCGAAGCGGCTCTTCCTCGGCGCGCTTTCCGCCGGATGGGCGGCCACCGGCCTGGCCTTCGGCGTGATCGAGGGCGTGCTCAAGGCGGCCGAGTGGCAGGTTGCCGGCCTCTGGGGCGCGCTGGCCTCCGTGCTGCAGCACTGGGCCTATGGGCGCTGGGCGGAGCGCGGCGGGCTCCGGCTCGCTCTGGCGCTGCACATGGGCTTCAACGCCCTCGTCCTCGCGATGGAGCATGCCGCAGGCGCCGAAGCGGGGTGGTTGGCCCCGCTGGCGGCCGCGGCGCTGCTGGCCGCCTCCTTCCCGCGCTTCCACAACGGGGACATTGACGAGGGGCCGCCCGCTCCCTAGGTTTCCCGCGTCGGCTCCCTCGCGGGCCCGATCCCTCCCCTGCCAACGCCGATCCGCCATGACTCCTCGAGCATGGTGCGACCCCGGGGCCTCACCACAGCCGCCCCGTGCGTTTTCCCAAGCTTCGCGTTTCCACTTCTGACTCTGGATGCTGCATGCACCTCTCGGAACTCAAGGCCAAGTCGCCGCCCGACCTCCTCGCCTTCGCGGAGGAGCTCGGTGTCGAGAACGCCTCAACCCTGCGCAAGCAGGACATCATGTTCGCCGTCCTCAAGACGCTCGCGGACAATGACCAGGCGATCTACGGCGAAGGCACGCTGGAGATCCTCTCCGACGGCTTCGGCTACCTGCGCAGCCCGCAGGCCAACTTCCTCCCCGGGCCCGACGACATCTATGTCAGCCCCGCCCAGGTGCGGCGCTTCGGCCTGCGGACCGGCGACACGGTCGAAGGCCAGATCCGGGCCCCCAAGGATGGCGAGCGCTACTTCGCCATGCTCAAGGTCAATTCGGTGAACTTCGAGCCGCCCGAGGCGCTCCGTCACCGCATCAACTTCGACAACCTGACGCCGCTCTACCCGACCCGCCGCCTCAAGATGGAGAACGCCGAGGTCGAGAGCGTCGGCAAGGGGCCGCAGAAGGACAACACCCATCGCGTGATCGACCTGATCGCGCCGATCGGCATGGGGCAGCGCGCCCTGATCGTGGCGCCGCCGCGCACCGGCAAGACGGTGATGCTGCAGAACATCGCCAAGTCAATCAGCGCGAACCATCCCGAGGTCTTCCTGATGGTGCTGCTCATCGACGAGCGGCCCGAGGAGGTCACCGACATGGCCCGCACCGTGAAGGGCGAGGTCGTGGCCTCCACCTTCGACGAGCCGGCGACGCGCCACGTGCAGGTCACGGAGATGGTGCTGGAGAAGGCCAAGCGCCTGGTGGAGCACAAGCGCGACGTGGTGATCCTGCTGGACTCCATCACCCGGCTGGGCCGCGCCTACAACAGCGTCGTCCCCTCCTCGGGCAAGGTGCTGACGGGTGGTGTCGATGCGAACGCCCTGCAGCGGCCGAAGCGCTTCTTCGGCGCGGCGCGCAACATCGAGGAGGGCGGCTCGCTCACCATCATCGCCACCGCGCTGATCGACACCGGCAGCCGCATGGACGAGGTGATCTTCGAGGAGTTCAAGGGCACCGGCAACTCGGAAATCATCCTGGACCGGAAGCTCTCGGACAAGCGCGTCTTCCCGGCGATCGACATCACCAAGAGCGGCACCCGCAAGGAGGAGCTGCTGGTGGACCGCGGCACGCTCAGCAAGATGTGGGTGCTGCGCCGCATCCTGAACCCGATGGGCACGCAGGACGCGATGGAGTTCCTGACCGACAAGCTAAAGTACAGCAAGACGAACCAGGACTTCTTCGACGCGATGAATACCTAGTTCGACGCGGGCGGTCGCGGCAGGCAGCCGCGACCGACGCGCTTGGCCTCGCCGCGCGGCTGGCGCGGTCGCGCGGCGGCCGAATGGGCAGCGGCGGTGCGGCCGGCTTCTCCGCGGGCGCCTCATTCCGGCGAGATTCGCGGCCCGTGGTCCATGTTCCTGCCGCTTCGGGCCTCCGCCACGAAGCCGCGCTGTCCAGGGCAGGCCGCGGCCTTCGCTTTCCCTTCCCCTTTTCCGTCGACTCTCCCGCCTGCGCGCGCCCCGCGTTGCGGGTCCTTGGCGAACGGCCTTGGCTCCGGCTTCGCACGGCCACGAAGGCCCAGCCCCGCCCACGGATCGGCGGGATGAATTCCAGCTCCTCAATGCCTTCATCTTCCTGCCACGATCCCCTGGTCAATGGCCTGACGGTGAGGGAATGTTCGTCATGATCAGACTCTGCGTGCTGGTCGGGATCGTCGGCCTGTTGGGATTGGCAGGCTGCAACGAGACCCGTCGCGGCTACGGCTACGGCAACAACTACCGCCCCGCCTATGGCGGCAGCTACAATCGCGGCTACGACAACCGCTATCGGGACGACCGCGGCCGCGCCAACCGGGGCTACCAGCAGAACAACCGCGGCAGCCGGAGCGCCCCCAGCCATCCGGGGAATCGCGGCGGCGGCTGGAACGTCCAGGGCGGCGGAGGTGGGGGCGGCTCCAACCGAGGGTCTGGCGGCCCCGGTCTGAACACCGGGGACCCTCCTGCGAACCACCCGGGCAACTGAACTCAAGGAGATACTCTCATGCGGAAGCTTCTTCTTCCCCTCGGCCTTGTCGCCGCCCTCGGCACGGCTGGCTGCACGAACCCCTACAGCGAGGGCCAGCGGGCCGCCGGCGGCGCGCTGATCGGCGCGGGCTCGGGCGCGGCGCTCGGCGCCATCTTCGGCGGCGGCCAGGGCGCGGCGATCGGCGCGATCACGGGCGGCGCGGTCGGCGCGGCCACTGGCGTGGTCACGACGCCGCAGCGGCCCGGCCGCTATTGATGGGGGCGCTGTTGACGGGGGCGCTGTTGATCGCCGCCCTCGCTTGATTTCGAGAGTCCTGGCGGCCGCAAGCTTCGCGGCCGCCGTCCATGCCACGCATCGGCGCAAGGGTGCCGCGCAGGAGCCCTATATCAACCACCCGCTCGAGGTGGCGCAGATCCTGGCCGAGCACGACGCGCCGGAAGCGGCGATCCTCGCCGCCCTGCTGCACGACACGGTCGAGGACAGCTCGGACGACCCCGAGCCGGTGACGCTGGAGGCGCTCTCCGCGCGCTTCGGCGCCGAGGTCGCGTCGATCGTCGCCGAGGTCTCGGACGACAAGAGCCTGCCCAAGGAGATGCGCAAGGCGCTGCAGGTGAAGATGGCACCGAAGAAGTCGGACGGTGCCAAGCTGGTGAAGCTGGCCGACAAGATCTCCAACCTGCGCGCCATCATGCTGGCGCCGCCGGCCTCCTGGGACCACGCGCGGAAGGTCGAGTATGTGGGCTGGGCCGGGCGCGTCGCGGCCGGCCTGCGGGGCGTCAATCCCGCGCTGGAGGCACGCTTCGACGCCACCTATCGGGAGGCCATGGCAGCCCTCGCGCGCGAGGCCGCGTGAAGCCGGTGGAGCGTGGTCCGCCGGGGCGGAAGGGCCGAGGCGCGACATCGCCCGCGCAGATGCGGCTGGTCCATGCACTGGAACGCGCGACGCTCAATGCCGTGCCCGCGCGACGCATTGCCTTCGACGGGCCCTTTGTCGTCCGCGCCTTCCTGGGCGGCACCGGGCGGGCCAATGCCGCCTGCTCGCTAGATCCGGCGCCCGATCCGGAGGTGGCCGCGCGCTCGACGCGGATCGCGGCGCATTACCGGCGGCTGGGGCTGAAGCCCCGCATCCGGTCCTCGCCACTCGACCCGGCCGGGCTGGGCGGGCATCTGCGCGCCACGGGCTGGGTCGAGGAGGACGAGTCCCTCGTGACCAGCGGGCCATTGGCCGCGCTGGCCGCTCCGGATCCCGAGGTGACGGTTCTGGATGCCCCCGACGCGGCCTGGTTCGAAGTGCTCGGCACGGTCGAGTACCAGTCGCCGGCACGGCGCGCGGAGAAGCAGGAGGCCGTGCCGCTCTTCGCCGTGCCGGCCGCCTGGATGGTGCTGCGGCTGGACGGCGTCCCGGCGGCGGTGCTCTCCACCACCTGCGACGGGGTCTATTGCGGCCTCTTCGACCTTGCCGTGCGGCCCGAATTCCGCCGGCGCGGCCTGATCCGGCGGGCGATCGGCGCCGCCGCGCATTGGGCGGCGGCACAGGGCGCGGAGCAGTTCTTCGCGCAAGTGTCCGCGACGAATACGGCGTCGATCGCGCTCCAGGCGGGAATCGGGCTGGTGGAACGCTATCGCTACAGTTACTTCACGCGCCAGTGATCCAGCCGGCACAACGTAAGTGCGCCAGAAAAATTACAGCAGAAAGATGCTGCTGCCGGTCGTTTTCCGGGCTTCCAGGTCGGTATGCGCCTGGACGGCATCCTTGAGCGCGTAGCGCTGGTTCACGTTCAGCTTCACCTTGCCGCTCTTCACCATCTCGAAGAGGTCGGCGGCCACGGCTTCCAGGTCGGACCGCTTGGTCGTGTAGGAGGCGAGGGTCGGGCGCGTCAGGTAGAGGGAGCCCTTGGCGGCGAGGATGCCGATGTCGATCGGCGCGACCGGGCCCGAGGCATTGCCGTAGCTGACCATCATGCCGAGCGGCGCCAGGCAGTCCAGCGAGGGGATGAAGGTGTCGCGGCCGACGCTGTCATAGACCACGGGCAGCATGGCGCCGCCGGTGATCTTCTTGACCGCCGCCGGCAGGTCCTCGCCGGAGAGCACGACATGGTCGGCGCCATGGTCGCGGGCGAGCCGGGCCTTGGCCTCGGTGCTGACCGTGCCGATGACAGTGCAGCCAAGCGCCTTGGCCCATTGCACCATGATGAGGCCGACACCGCCCGCGGCCGCATGGACCAGGATCGTCTCGCCTGCCTTCACCCGGTAGGTGCTGCGCAGCAGGTACTGGGCCGTCATGCCCTGGAGCATCATCGAGGCGGCCTGCTCGAAGTCCACCCCCTCCGGGATCTTCACCAGGCGATCGGCCTTCATGGCACGGGCCTCGGCATAGGCGCCGATGGGGCCGGACGCATAGGCGACGCGATCACCGACCGCAACTTCGGTCACATCCTCGCCGATCGCCTCGACGATGCCGGCGCCCTCCATGCCGATGGAGGTGGGCAGCGCCGGCGCCTTGTAGAGGCCGTTGCGGAAATAGACGTCGATGTAGTTCAGGCCGACGGCCTTGTGGCGGACCAGCGCCTCGCCGGGCTTGGGGTGCGGCAGGGGCACCTCCTCCCACACCATCTTCTCGGGGCCGCCATATTCATGGATGCGGATGGCATGGTTCATAGGAGGAATCCTTGGGCCAAGGGCCGGTTGAGAGCGCGTGCTTCGTGCTCGAGCAGGTAGCGCTTGGTGGAGGGGCCATCACCGCCCGAGAAGCCGCCAAGCGCGCCGTTCGCGGCGATCACCCGGTGGCACGGGATCAGGATGGGGATGGGATTGGCGCCGTTGGCCTGACCGACGGCGCGGGGAACGGAGGCGATCTCGCGGGCGATATCCAGGTAGCTTCGGGTCTCGCCCGCGGGAATCCGGGTCAGCGCCGCCCAGACGCGGCGCTGGTAGGAGGTGCCGTGGGGCGCGAGCGGGAGCTGGAAGGTCAGCCGCTTGGCGTCGAAATAGTCGTGCAGCTGGTCCCGCGCTTCGCGCAGCAGGGGCGTGGCCTCCTGATCGGAGCCGCGTCCCCAGTCGAGCGCCACGATGACGCCGTCCTCCTCGGAGACCGTGATCTCGCCCAGGGGCGAGTGAAGCGAGAGCTGCGGCATGTTTCCCTATGTTGCACACGCGGTGGGATGCAGCACCCGTGGGGGGCCGGCGTCAAGCGTCCCCCCTTTTGGGCGGCGAGCTGCGCGACTAAGGGGTGTTGGCGTAACAGGAGACCCCATGGGGAACCCGATTTTCGCGCTGGCCAGCGGAGCCGGCCGCGCCGCGGTGGCGGTGATGCGCCTCTCCGGTGCCGGGACAGGCGCGCTCGTCGAAGCGCTGTGCGGCCCGCTGCCGGAGCCGCGCCGGGCCAGCCTGCGCCGGCTGCGGCACGGCGAGGTGGTGCTGGACCGGGCGCTGGTGCTCTGGCTGCCGGCGCCGGGCAGCTACACGGGCGAGGACAGCGCGGAGCTGCAACTGCATGGCGGGCCGGCGGTGGTGGCCGCGGTCGCGGAGGCGCTGGTGACCCTGGGCGCCCGGCCCGCGGAGCCGGGGGAGTTCACCCGGCGGGCCTTCCTCCACGGCAAGCTGGATCTGACCGAGGCCGAAGGGATCGCCGACCTGATCGCGGCCGAGACCGAGGCCCAGCGCCGGCAGGCGCTTCGCCAGGCCGAGGGTGGGCTGGCGCGGCGACATGCCGAATGGGCGGCGCGGCTGACGCGGCTGCTGGCGCGGCAGGAGGCCTTCATCGAGTTCGAGGAGGAGGACCTGCCGCCAGACCTGGACACAGAGGTCGCCATGGCCGCAGTCGAGTTGCGCGACGACATGGCCAGCCTGCTGGCGGATGGCGCGCGTGGCGAAAAGCTGCGGGAGGGCCTTGCGATCGCCATCCTGGGCGCGCCCAACGCCGGGAAATCCTCGCTGCTCAATGCCTTGTCCGGGCGAGATGCGGCGATCGTCTCCACCCGGGCCGGGACGACGCGGGATGTGGTGGAGGTCCGGATGGCCCTGGCCGGCGTACCCGTGACGCTGGCCGATACGGCCGGGCTGCGCGAGGGCGCCGACGAGATCGAGGCCGAAGGCGTCCGGCGGGCACTGACCCGGGCGGAGGTCGCCGACCTGCGGCTGCTCGTCTTCGCCGCCGATGCCGAGCCGGATGCGGCCACCCTGGCGCTTCGGGGCGAGGATGCGCTGGTGATCGTGAACAAGGCCGACATCGCATGCGGCAGTCCGGTGGACGGCATCCCGGTGTCTGCGCGGACCGGGCAGGGGCTGGCGGAACTGCGCCTCAAGCTCGAGGCGGCGGCGACGGCAAGGGCAGGGCTGAGCGATGCCGCCGTGCTCACGCGCCCGCGCCACAGGGCGGCCTTGCGCGAATGCGTGGAATGGCTGGACCGGCTGTCCGAGGCGGGCCTCCCGGAGCTCCGCGCCGAGGCGCTCCGGAATGCGTTGCGGGCCTTGTCGCGTTTGACGGGCCGCGTGGATGTCGAGCAAGTGCTGGACCTCGTCTTCGGCGAGTTCTGCATCGGCAAATAGCTGCTATATGCCCGCCCATGTGGGACGCGACCTATGACGTTGTGGTGGTGGGCGGCGGCCATGCCGGTTGCGAGGCCGCGGCGGCCGCGGCGCGCTGTGGCGCGCGGACGCTGCTGCTGACCCATGATCCGGCCAAGCTCGGCGAGATGTCCTGCAATCCGGCGATTGGTGGAATCGGCAAGGGGCATCTCGTCCGTGAGGTGGATGCCCTGGACGGGATCATGGGCCGGGCGGCGGATGCCGCCGGGATCCACTTCAAGCTGCTGAATCGCAGCAAGGGGCCGGCGGTGCGTGGGCCCCGCGCCCAGGCCGACCGACGTCTGTATCGGGCGGCGGTACAGCGGCTACTGGCGGAAACGCCGGGACTCGCCATCCTTGGCGAAGCGGCCGAGGATTTGGTCGTCGAGGCAGGCCGTCTGCAGGGCGTCGTGACGGCATCGGGGCGGCGCATCGCCTCCGGCGCGGTGATCGTCACGACCGGAACCTTCCTGCGTGGCGTCATCCATATGGGCGAGGCGCGGATCCCGGCGGGGCGCGCGGGCGAGGCGCCCTCCATCGGCCTGGCCCTGACGCTGGATCGGCTCGGGCTGCCGATGGCAAGACTCAAGACCGGCACGCCGCCGCGGCTGGATGGGCGCACGATCGATTGGGCCGGGCTGGAAATGCAGCCTGGCGATGCCGAGCCGGAGCCGCTGTCCTGGATGACCGAGCGGATCACCAATCGTCAGGTGTCCTGCGGCGTGACCCACACCACATCCCGCACCCACGACCTCATCCGGGCCAGCCTTCACCTGTCGGCCGTCTATGGCGGGCGGATCGAGGGCGTAGGGCCACGCTACTGTCCCTCCGTGGAGGACAAGGTGGTCCGCTTCGCCGACCGGCAGCGCCACCAAATCTTCCTGGAGCCCGAGGGTTTGGACGACCCCACGATCTATCCCAACGGGATTTCCACGAGCCTGCCCGAAGAGGTGCAGCGCGCGATGGTGGAGAGCATTCCCGGTCTCGAGCGCGCGACGATCCTGCGGCCGGGCTATGCCATCGAGTATGACCATGTGGACCCACGGGCGCTGAAGCCGTCGCTGGAATGCCACGCCCTCGCCGGGCTGTTCCTGGCTGGCCAGATCAACGGAACGACCGGCTATGAGGAGGCGGCCGCACAAGGGTTGCTCGCCGGCGTGAACGCCGCCCATACGGCCTCGCGCGGCGCCGCTCCGGCCGTGCTGGACCGGTCCGAAGCCTATCTTGGTGTCCTCGTCGATGACTTGACCTTGCAGGGCGTGACGGAGCCCTACCGCATGCTGACCGCGCGCTCGGAATTCCGCCTCAGCCTGCGGGCCGACAATGCGGGGATGAGGCTGACCGAGAAGGGCATCGCCTGGGGATGTGTCGGTGCCATGCGCGCCCGGGCTCATCGTGCTTTCAGTATGTCGATCGGCGAGGCCATGGAACGCGCCCGTTCCGACGGCGCAACCCCGGCCGCCTATGCGGCAGCTGGCGTGCCGGTCAATCAGGACGGTCGCTGGCGCAACGTGCTGGACGCGCTGGCCCTGCCAGCCATGTCCGCCGAGGCGGCCGACTCGCTGTTCCCCTGGCTGCGCGACCTCGCCCCCCGCGTTCGTGCGCATGTGGAGGCCGAAGCGCTCTACGGCCCCTATCTGGTACGGCAGGACGCCGAGCGCGCCCTTCTCAGGCGTGAAGAGGCCTTGGCCATCCCGGCCGAGATCGACTTCGCCGGGATCGCCGGGCTTTCGAACGAGATGCGTGACCGACTGCGTCGGGCCCGGCCGGCAACCCTGGGCGGCGCCGGCCGCCTTCCCGGCCTCACGCCAGCCGCCCTCGCTGCCTTGGCCGTCCATCTCCGTCGCGGTGTTTCACGTGAAACAGGCTGAACCAGCGACGCTCGATGTTTCACGTGAAGCCGAGGTCAAGCTCCGGGACTATTTGTCCCTTCTCCGGACCTGGAACGCCAGGATCAATCTGGTGGCCAACGCGCCGGAGGAGCAGCTCTGGCAGAGGCACGTTCTGGATTCCTGGCAGCTCCTCCCCCTGCTGCCTGACGGTCCGCTGGCGGACCTCGGTTCCGGCGGCGGATTGCCCGGCCTCGTCATCGCCATCGGGCGCCAGCAGGAAACGCATCTGGTCGAATCAGATCGCCGGAAGTGCGCCTTTCTCATTGAGGCGAGCCGTGCGCTCGACCTCTCGCATGTGTGCGTCCATCCAATGCGAATCGACGATGCCAAGCTCCCACCCGTCCGTGTCGTCACCGCTCGCGCCCTCGCGCCACTGAAGAGTCTCCTTCCGCAAGCCGCCCGAATCCTCGGGCCGGACGGCGTGGCGCTCTTTCCCAAGGGCCGCTCGGTCGATGCGGAGTTGACGGAGGCCGCTCCGCATTGGTTTATGCGGGTCGAGCGGTTCCAGAGCCGAACCGACGCTCAATCGACCATCCTCCGCCTCAGCGAGATCCGCCCTGCCGGTGCCTGACCCTGCCACCTACCAAGTCCTCGCCCTGGCCAATCAGAAGGGCGGCGTCGGGAAGACCACGACGGCCGTGAACCTGGCCGCCGCGCTGGCCGCCAAGCACCGCGTCGTGCTGATCGACCTGGACCCGCAGGGCAATGCCTCCACCGGCCTCGGAATCGCGCGCGCGGCCCGTGGTGCCGGCAGCTACGCCATGCTGGTGGAGGGGCGATCCCTGGCCGAGGTGCTGCGTCCGACCGCGGTTCCTAATCTCTCCATCGTCCCCGCGGACCCGAATCTTGCGGGTGGCGAACTCGAGATGGTCGACCTCACCCGCCGCGAATCCCGCCTGCGCGATGCCCTGGCCAGTGGGGCGGCGGCGTTGAAGGGGGTCGACTGGATCCTGCTCGACTGCCCGCCGTCGCTGAGCCTACTGACGCTGAACGGACTCATCGCCGCCGATGCCGTGATGATCCCGCTCCAGGCCGAATTCTACGCGCTCGAGGGTGTCTCCCAAATCATCCAGACGCTCGACCGCGTCCGTGCCGGCCACAATGCCGCGCTGCGTCTCGACGGCATCGTGCTGACCATGTTCGATCGCCGCAACAATCTCTCCGAAGCGGTGGAGAACGACGTGCGAGCCTACTTCAAGGCGCAGGTCTACGACACGGTGATCCCCCGCAACGTCCGCGTCTCGGAGGCGCCGTCGCACGGCCTGCCGGTGACGTATTACGATCCCCGCTCCCCCGGTGCCGAGGCCTATGCCCGCCTGGCCGCCGAGTTCCTCCGACGCCACCGCGCTCGCCGGCGCGAGCTTGCCAAGTCCGAAGGCCGCGACGCATGAGCAAGCCCCCTGCCCTGGGCCGTGGCCTTTCCGCCCTGCTCGGCGACGCTGCCGCGGTCAGCCCATCGGCCCCTGGCCTGCGCACCCTGCCCGTCGGCGCGATGGAACCGGGGCCGTTCCAGCCGCGAGAAGCCATGGACGAGGCGGCGCTGGCTGAACTCGCCGCCTCGATCCGCGAGCACGGTGTGCTCCAGCCCATCCTGGTTCGCCCGATGAAGGGCCGGCCGGACCGCTTCCAGATCATCGGCGGCGAGCGCCGCTGGCGTGCCGCGCAGGCGGCCGGCCTGCACGATGTTCCCGCCCTCGTCCGTGAGTTCTCCGACCGCGAGGCGATGGCGGCTGGGCTTGTGGAGAATCTCCAGCGGCAGGATCTCAACGCGCTGGAGGAGGCGGAGGGCTACGGCCGTCTCACCGAGCAGTTCGGCCTGACCCAGGAGGCGCTGGCCCGGGCCGTGGGCAAGAGCCGGCCGCACGTCGCCAACACGCTGCGCCTCCTGAACCTCCCCGAGCGCGTGCGCGACCTCTTGCGGGAGGGCGCGCTGACCGCCGGCCATGCCCGTGCCCTGCTCACGGCCAAGGATCCGATCGCGCTCGCCCTGATGGTGGTGGATCGCGGGCTGAACGTGCGCCAGGCTGAGGCGCTGGCGGCGTCGAAGAATCTTGGTACCGCCCCGCGCCAGCCGAAGACGGACGCCGAGACGCGCGCCCTGGAGCGCCAGATCAGCGGGCATCTCGGCCTCAAGGTGACCATTCGTCACGGCACCCGCGGTGGACAGGTGGTGCTGGCCTATAAGGATCTTGACCAGCTCGACGGGGTCGTCCGCCTGCTCACAAAATAATGGCAGCGTGCTCGTGCGGAGGTCGCCTCCACGCGCATTGGCAGGATGGCGAAGCACAGCCGCCAAGATGCGCCGGGGTGTCTCGCCGCGCATGTGCGGCCGAGGACCTTCATCCAGGGCGCCCTTGTCTTCGTCCGGCCGGCCTCCGTGAGGTGCGGATCGCATGGGCGTCATCTGTGGGTGAAAAGACGCATGGGCCGTTCCGCCCGTCACGCCAGGGCCGCCCCGGCGCGGAGAAGCCGGCATCCACGCCGATAGAGGCGGTTGCCCCGGCTCGTGATCCGGGCTTGAACCGGCGCATGAGCGACCTGCCCCGACTGAGCCTCGCCGAGGCGAAAGCCCTCGCCGTGGCGGCCCTTCGCGCCGCTGGCGCCGAACCGCGGATGGCGACCCTCACCGCCGAGGCGCTGGTGGCTGCGGAAGCCGAGGGACAGGGCGGCCACGGCCTGTCGCGCGTTGCCATGTATGCCGGGTTCCTGAAGGAAGGGCGGGCCGATGGCACGGCGGTCCCGCGCATCGCCGCCGAGCGTGGCGGCGCCGTTCTGATCGATGCCGGCAACGGCCTCGCCTATCCTGCCCTGCACCTCGCCGAGACGGAGGCGTCCCGCCGCGCGCGCGTGCAGGGCGTGGCCTTCGCCGCCGTCACCAACAGTCATCATGCGGGCGCCATGGCCTTACCGGTCCGCCGCCTCGCGCAGCAGGGCCTCGTCGCGCTGGCCTTCACCAACTCGCCTTATGCCATGCCCGTGCCCGGCGGCCGACGGCCCTTGCTGGGCACGAATCCGGTCGCCGCCGCCTTCCCGCGCCGGAACGCTGCTCCGATCGTCGTCGACCTCGCGCTTTCGGAAGTCGCTCGCGGCAAGATCATGATCGCCGCCAAGGAGGGCCGTCCCATTCCGGAGGGCTGGGCGCTGGATTCCGAGGGGCGGCCGACCACCGAGCCGCGGGCCGCGCTGGACGGCGCCATGCTGGCGATGGGCGGCGCCAAGGGCGCGGCGCTGGCGCTGGTGGTCGAGATCCTCTGCGTGGCGTTGGGCGGCGCCGCCTTCGGCTTCGAGGCCGACAGCTTCTTCGCGCCCTCGCCCCGGGCACCGCGGCTCGGCCATGCGATCCTCGCCATCGACCCGGGCGCGCTGGCCGGCCAGGAGGCCTTCCTGGACCGCATGGAGGCGCTGGTCGCCGCCATGCTGGGCGACGAGGGTGTCCGCCTGCCTGGAAGCCGGCGCGACGATCTGATCGGAACAGCAACGACGTCTGGTGTTTCGGTTTCGCAACAACTTCAGGACCAGCTGCGGGCCATGGCCAATGTCTGACTTCGCCCCGCGTCAGCCGGACCCGCAGCGCATCTGCGGGGTCAGCGCCGTCCGCGCGCTCTTCCTCCGCCGTCCGGAGGCCGTGCAGCGTCTTCACTACCTCGCCGAGCGCCGCCCTGTTGCCGGCCCGCTCTGCCGCTACCTGGCGCGCCACCACAAGGCCTATCGCGAGGTCCTGACCGACGAACTCGCCCGCATCGCCGGCACGGAGCATCATGGCGGCATCGTCGCCATCGCCGATCCGCGCCGCGCGCAGCCCATCGGCAATCCGCCCTCGCCCATCCTCTTCGCCGCCCCGGTGCTTCCCGTGCTGGACGGCATCGGCAATCCGCATAATCTCGGCGCCATCGCGCGCGGCGCGGCCTTCTTCGGCGCGAAGGCGCTGCTCCTCTCCGGCGATGCCCGCCAGGCCGACCTCTCCGATGCCGCCTTCCGGACCTCGGAGGGGGCGCTGGAGCATCTCGCCGTCTTCCGCGCCGATGATCTCGCGCAGAACCTCCGTCGCCTCTCGGGCCAGCTCCTGATCGTGGGCGCCGCCGCCAGCGGAGGCGTCCCGCCCGAGGCGCTGCCGCGCGGCAAGCCCATCGCCTTGGTCCTGGGGCATGAGGAGGCCGGCCTTTCGCCTGATGTCCTGGCCGCTTGCGAGGCGCGCGTGACGCTGCCGGGCTCAGGCCTCGTGGAGAGCCTCAACGTCGCCGCCGCCGCCGCGGTCCTGATGCACGCGCTCCTCGCGCCACGCCGCCAAGCCCCTTGAAGCCCGGCACCCCCGGCGTGCATGGTCCGGCCCGCATGCCCAGCGATATGTTCAGCGCCGAAACCAGGGACGGGCGGCTTCACCTGCGTTTCTCGGGCCCGCTGGATCGCGCCGCCGCCGCCGCCCGATGGGACGAGGCTCACCGCGCCGCCAGGGATGCCCGTGCCGTCACGCTCGATGCCGGGGAGGTCACGGCTCTGGATTCGGGCGGCGCCGCGCTGCTGGTCTCGCTCGCGGGCGACGAGGCCGAATGGGTGGAGCCCCGGGATCCGGCGGCCCAGGGCACGCTGGACCGCTTCCGCAAAGGCCTCGGAACGGCAAGGCCATCGGGACCGCGCCACCTCAGGTTCCGGCCCGTGACGGCCCTCGGCGCCTATACGCTCGGCCGCTACCACAAGTTCCTGGAGCGCGCCGCCTTCATGGGCGACACCATCCTCACCACGATCGGCCTCCTCCCGCGCCCCTGGCGACTGCGCTGGGCCGAGGTGTTGCGCCACCTCGACGAGGCGGGCACCCAGGCCTTTCCCCTCTGCATCCTGCTCGGGACGCTGATCGGCGTGATCCTGGCCTTTCAGTCCTCGGTACCCATGCGCCAGTTCGGCGCGACCATCTTCATCCCGCAGCTCGTCGGCATCTCGCTGACCCGCGAGCTCGGCCCGCTGCTCGCCGGCGTGATCCTCGCCGGGCGCACCGGCTCGGCCTATGCCGCCGAACTCGGCACCATGCGGGTGAACGAGGAGGTGGACGCGCTCAAGACCATGGGGCTCGATCCCACGGCCTGGCTGGTCGTCCCGCGCATCCTCGCCTCCACCCTGGTCATGCCGGCGTTGAGCATGGTCATGAACATCACCGGCCTCATCGGCATGTCGATCGTCATGGCGACCCTGGGCTTCCCGCCGGTCGCCGTGCTGAACCAGCTGGAGCAGTGGATGTCGGTCGGCGACCTCGCCGGCGGTCTGGCCAAGAGCGCGGCCTTCGGACTGGCCATCGGCTATGTCGGCTGCCGCGCCGGCCTGTCCGCCGGGCGCGGGCCGCGCGCGGTGGGCGATGCGGCCACGGGCGCCGTGGTGGGCGGCATCGTGGCGCTGGTGCTGCTCGACGGGCTCTTCGCGATCCTCTTCTTCCGGCTGGGCTGGTGATGGCGGCGCCCGAGAAGGCGGCCGCCGGTCCCGAGCCCGTCATCACGGCCCGCGACGTGGCCATGCGCTACGGCCGCCGCACGGTCTTCAAGGACGTCACCTTCGAGGTCCGCCGAGGGGAGATCTTCGTCATCCTCGGCGGCTCGGGCTGCGGCAAGTCCACCCTGCTGAAGCTGCTCATCGGCCTGATGCCCCCCAGCGAGGGCGACATCTCCGTCCTGGGCGACGAATGGGCGAAGCTGGAGGGCGAGGCCCGGCGTCACCTGCTGCAGCGCATCGGCGTCATGTGGCAGTCGGGCGCGCTGCTCGGCTCCCTTACGCTTTCGGAGAATGTGGAGCTGCCGATCGAGGCCCACAGCCATTTACCCGCGGCCGCGCGCGCCCTGGTCGCCAGCGCCAAGCTCGGCCTGGTCGGCCTGGGCGACGCGTTGGACCGCCTGCCGGCCGAAATCTCCGGCGGCATGCTGAAGCGCGCCGGCATCGCCCGCGCCATGGCGCTGGACCCCGAGATCCTCTTCCTGGACGAGCCCTCGGCCGGCCTCGACCCGATCACCTCGGCCGGGCTCGACCAGCTGATCCTCTCGCTGGCGCGGGAGACGGGAACGACCTTCGTGGTCGTGACGCATGAGCTGCAGTCGATCCTCGCCATTGGCGATCGCTGCATCATGCTGGACAAGGACGCCCAGGGCATGATCGCCGAGGGCGATCCGAAGAAACTCCGCGACGAGAGCGAGCATCCCACGGTGCGCGCCTTCTTCCGGCGGGAGGCGATGTAGGTGGCGAGCATACGCAGAATCCAGGTCTCGGTCGGCATCATGGTGCTGGTGGGCGTCGGCCTGCTGCTGGGCTTCGTGTTCTTCCTGACCCAGAACCGGCTGAGCGGGTCGGACGTGGTGATGGAGACCTATATCCGCGAGAGCGTGCAGGGGCTCGAGGTGGGCTCGGCCGTGCGCTATCGCGGCGTCTCGGTCGGGCGCGTCACGGCCATCGGCCTGGCCTCGGCCGAGTACCGGAGGCCCGAGGGCGAGCCCTTCGCCGCCTCCTTCCAGCTCGTGGTGGTCCGCTTCGCGGTCAATCTCGGCCTGGTGGGCGACATCCCGTCCCTGGACGATGCCGTGAAGCTCGGCCTGCGGGCGCGGCTCTCGAGTCAGGGCATCACGGGCGTGTCCTACATCGAGCTGGATTTCATCGATTCGGCGCGCGACGACGCGCTCCGCACCCTGCCCTGGGAGCCGCGCTTCCCCTGGATTCCGGCCGTGCCCTCCACGGTGGCGCAGGTGCAGTCGGCGGCCGAGATGGTCATGCGGCAGCTGCAGGACATCGACTTCGCCACGCTGTTCGGGACCATCAACAGCCTCGCCACGGAGCTGCGGGACCAGGTGAAGGCGGCGGAGCTGAGCGGCGCGGTCCAGGAGGCGACGGCGCTGCTGGCCGACTTCCGGCGCACGCTCGGCGCTGCCGATATTCCCGGCGTGCTGGGCGAGGTCCGCAACACCACGGTGACGCTGCGGGAGACGGTGAATTCGCCGGACGTGCGCAATGCGCTGGCCTCGCTGGCCGCCGCCACGCAGGACCTGCGCCGGACCGCCGCCCGCCTGCCGGGGACGATCACCCAGCTGGATGCCGGGGTTCGCGGCGTGCGCAGCACCACGGGCGACCTGCAGGCCGACCTCGCGCCGGTGCTGCGCGACCTGCGCGCCACCACCGCCAATCTGCGCGAAACGACGGAGGCGCTGCGGCGTTCGCCCTCGCAAGCCATCCTGGGCGCCCCACCTCCGGTCCCGAGCGGAGCCCGTCGATGAACAGGCGCCTTCTTCTGACGCTGCCGCTGCTGGCCGGGGGCTGCTCGCTCCTGCCGAGCCGGCCCTATCTCGAGACCCGGCGCTATGCGCTGGAGCCCCGGCGGCCGGCCTCGGCGCCGCGCGCCCGGGCGCCGCGCGGCGCCATCCTGCTCCGGACCCTGCGCGCGGGGCCGGGCATGGAGGTGCGCGGGCTGCGCCTGGTCCGGCCTGACGGCACGCTGGATGTCGCCTTCTACGACGAGTGGCTGGCGCCGCCGGCCGATCTCGTGGAGTCGGCGCTGCGCGAATGGCTGATCGCCTCGGGCGTCTTTACCGCCGTGGCGGCGCCGGGCTCGCGACTGTCGACGCCCTTCGTCCTGGAGGCCGAGATGGTCGCGCTGCAGGCCGAGCCGGGCCAGGCCCGGGCGGTCATGACCGCCCTGCTGCTCTCCTCGGCGGGCGACCTCCTGGCCGATCCGCGCGTCCTGGCCCAGCGGCGGCTCGAGGCCGTCGTGCCGCTGCCGCCCGAGGCCACCCCGGCCGCGCAGGCGGCCGGCATGCAGGCGGCCCTGGGGAAGCTCTTCGTTGAGCTGGAATCCTGGCTCGTCTCAAGCGTCCCACAAATACGACGGCGTTAACCCCTCGCTCATAGAGCAGCCCTGATAATCCAAAAACCGAGACGCGGTCTCGGCTGGCGGATTTTTCCCTGTCCTCCGGGACAGAGGGGGGCAGATGAGCGGGACGACGGCATCCAACTCCTGGGACGAGATCTGGGCGGAGTTCGACGCGCGGCAGCCGGTGCATCGCGCCGCGCCGGCGCGCGCCCCCGAGGGTGAGGCCAGGAGAAGGCGGCGCCCGGCCGCCGGCCTTCGCCGCCTTCTGGCCCTGATCGGTGTCGGGCTCGCCACGGTCTATATAATTTCGCCCGTGGCCTCCGCGGTGCAGGTGGCCTCGGCGATCCAGCGCGGCGACTCCGGGGCGCTGGCCGGCCACGTCGACTGGGAGTCCTTGCGCCCGGCCATGGCGGCGGTGCTATCAGCCCGCGCCCGCGATCAGGAGGAGCGGCCCATGCCCGCCTTCATCGCCGGCATGGCGCGGGACATGGCGGCGCAGCTGTCGGGGGCGGATGCGCTGACGGAGCTGTTGAAGACCCAGCTTGGGCATGGCGGGACCGGATCGGCGCGCGACATGCTGGGCCGGGTGAGGATCGTCGGCCTGGATGCCTGGGAGGTCGAGCTTTCGGCGCCGCGATTCCCCCGGCGCTCCGCGCGACTGACCCTGGGGCTGACGGATCCCTGGCGGCTGCGCTGGGAGGTGCGGGCGATCGATCTGCCATGACACGACTATGGCGCGAGGCGTCCCGGAGATCGGATCGGCCCGTTCAGCCCCGCAGCGGCAGCCCCATCGCCTGCCGTGCGAAGCCCCGCTTCAGCGCCGGGATCCGGTTGACCGCCGCGATCCCGAGGCGCCGCGCCAGCCGCAAGGGCCCGACATCGTTGCCGAAGAGCTTCTCCAGCGCATGCGTCGCGCCGATCATCATCAGCGCATCCGGCCGCCGCCGCGCCTGGTAGCGGGCCAGGAGCGCCGCGCTGCCCACATCCGCGCCGGCCGCATGCGCCTCGGCCACCAGCTCGACGAGCGCCGTCACGTCGCGGAAGCCGATGTTCAGCCCCTGCCCGGCGATCGGATGCATGCCATGGGCGGCGTCGCCGACCAGCGCCAGGCGCTCGGCCACATAGCGCGTCGCGTGCATCGCGCTCAGCGGATAGTGCCAGCGCCGGCCGATCGGCTCGATGGCGCCGAGATGCCCGCCGATCCGGCGGCGCAGCTCGCGGGCGAAGGCCTCGTCGGGCAAGGCCAGCATCCGCTCGGCCGTGGCGCGCCGCTCGGACCAGACGAAGGAGGAGGCGTGCGGCAGCGCACTTGTCCCGAAGCTGCCGAGATCGGCGAGCGGCAACTGCGCGAAGGGCCCGGCCGGCAGAAAGAGCTCCAGCGCGCGGTTGTGGTGCGGCTGCTCATGCGCGAAGGCGCCGACCATGCCGATCTGGCCGTAGTCATGCCGCGCCGTGCCGATGCCGGCGGCCTGCCGCAGCGGGCTGTTGCGGCCCTCGGCGCCGACCACCAGCCGCGCGCGGAGGATGCGGCCATCGGCCAAGGTGACGGTGGCGCCCTCCGGGTCGCGCGCGACCTTCGCGGTCATGGGGGCGAAGGCGTGCAGGTTCGGCATCCCGGGCAGTCGCGCGTTCAGCGCCACGCGCAGCGCGCGCGCCTCGACCATCCAGCCGAAGGGCTCGCCGCCGACCTCGGTCGAGTCGAAGTCGAGGTCGAGCCGCGAGGGCGCCTCGCCCACGCGCCCGTCGGCGACCTTGATGCCCTCGATGGGGCAGGGGGTCGTGGGCAGGCGCTCCCAGACCCCGGCCGCGTCCAGCAGCCGGCGCGAGGCCAGCGCGATCGCATAGGCGCGGCCGTCGAAGCCCGCGAGCTCCATGGGGGGGAGCGGCGCGGCGTCGATCACCGCCACCGGCACGCCGCGCGCCGCCAGCGCGGCAGCTAGCGTCGCACCCACCGGCCCGGCGCCGATGACCGCGACGGAGACCTCGAGATCGGCAGAGGGAAGAGGCTGCATGATGCGCTCAGCCTTACGCCATTTTCGGCGTCGCGCAGAGCCTCGCCGTTCAGGCTGCGCCGGCGGTCTGTCGCTCCGGTCATCTTGCGAGGGCATTCTTGCTGCCCAGGCGCTCCCGACGCTGCCTCAAAACCAGGCAGATCGGTGCGCAAGCCTCGCAAAGCCTTGGATTGTCGTCTGGCACGACTCTTGGATCGCCGCTGAACTGGCCGGCGGGTTCCCGTTGGCGGGAAGATTGGGAGAGAGCAGGCGGATGAAGCTCGTGATGGCGATCATCAAGCCCTTCAAGCTCGACGAGGTGCGCGACGCGCTCACCCCGCTCGGCGTGCAGGGGCTGACGGTGACGGAGGTGAAGGGATTCGGTCGCCAGAAGGGCCAGACCGAAATCTACCGGGGGGCCGAGTACCAGGTGAGCTTCCTGCCCAAGCTCAAGATCGAGGTCGCCGTGGCCTCGGAGATGGCGGATGCGGTGGTCGAGGCCATCGCCGCCTCCGCCCGCACCGGCAAGATCGGCGACGGCAAGATCTTCGTCCTGGACCTGGACCGCGCGCTGCGCATCCGCACGGGCGAGACGGACGGATCGGCGCTGTGAGCCAGCGCCTCGCACAACATCGGCGTGCCCCGGCGGCCGCCAGCCATGGGAGAATACCACATATGAAATCCTGGATGCGCGGCGCCCCTCTGCGTGGCCCCCTGGGCGGCCCCTTGCGCGGCCCCTTGCGCGGCCCTCTGGGCGGGATGCTGGGGGCGGTCCCGCTGCTGGCCCTCTCGATGCCGGCCTTCGCGCAGGACGCGAAGGTGGACACGGGCGACACGGCCTGGATGCTCATCTCCACCGCCATCGTGCTGATGATGACCGTGCCCGGCCTTGCGCTCTTCTACGGCGGCATGGTCCGCAAGAAGAACGTGCTCTCCACGCTCGCGCAGTCCTTCGCGATCACCGCGCTCGTCTCGGTGGCCTGGGTCGTGATCGGCTACAGCCTCGCCTTCGGCGAAGGGGGCGCCTATATCGGCGACCTGTCCAAGTTCATGCTCGGCGGCATCGCCGAGAACTGGGACAAGCCCTTCACCCTGGGCACGGGCGACGCCGCGGTGGCCTTCACCATCCCGGAGACCGTCTTCGTCGCCTTCCAGTGCACCTTCGCCGTCATCACCGCCGCGCTGATCACGGGCGCGCTGGCCGACCGAATCAAGTTCTCCGGCCTGATGGTCTTCGTGCTGCTGTGGACGCTGCTGGTCTATTCGCCCATCGCGCATTGGGTCTGGCATCCGAACGGCTGGATCTTCGGCCTCGGCGCGCTCGACTTCGCAGGCGGCACGGTGGTCCACATCAACGCCGGTGTCGCGGGCCTCGTGGGCGCGCTGATCCTGGGCAAGCGCATCGGCTACGGGACCGAGAACATGTCCCCCTACAACCTGGCCTTCGCCGTCATCGGCGCCTCGATGCTGTGGGTCGGCTGGTTCGGCTTCAACGCGGGCTCCGCCGGCGGGGCCAGCGGCCGCGCGGGCATGGCCTTCCTGGTGACCAACACGGCGGCCGCGGCCGCGGCGCTGAGCTGGATGGTCGCCGAATGGGCGATCAAGGGTAAGCCCTCGGTGCTGGGCGTGATCTCGGGCGCGGTGGCGGGCCTCGTCGCCATCACCCCGGCGGCGGGCTTCGTCCTGCCGGGCGCGTCGCTCATCATCGGCGTGGCGGCGGGCCTGGCCGGCTTCTGGGGCGCGACGGCCCTCAAGCATTGGCTCGGCTACGACGACAGCCTGGACGCCTTCGGCGTGCACGGCATCTGCGGCATCGTCGGCGCGCTGCTGACGGGCATCCTGGCCTATGGCCCGCTCTCGGCCACGACGGCGGCGCCGGAGGGCATCTCGGGCTCCATGGCGCAGCTGATCATCCAGGTTCAGGCGGTCGTGGCGGTCTTCGTCTTCACGGCGGTGGCCACGGCCATCCTGCTGAAGATCGTGGATGCCATCGTCGGCCTGCGCGTCAGCGAGGAGGAGGAGCGCGAGGGCCTCGACGTCACGCAGCACGGCGAGCGCCTGGGGTAGGTTCTCCCGCAACGATCGTGTTCGGGCGCCGGGGGGAGACCTCCGGCGCCCTTTTCATATGTGCTTGACCCGGCCCGGGCAGGCGCCTTTGATCTCGTCCCATGCGGGACATCGCGGCCCTCCCGAGGGGCGACGAAGATACCTTATGGGCCGTGGTGGCGACCGTGGGGCGCGCCAACCGCGTGGCGGAGATATTTCGCAGCCGCACCGCCGCCCTGGAGGACCGGGCCTGGCGGGCGCAGCAGGTCCGGGCCTACGCGGATTTCCTGGTGCGTTCTCAGCAACCGGTGCCGCATTACTCGGTGGCGCCGATCCGCAGGTCGGACCTGCCGAGGAAGTGGACGCCTTTGCCGGCGCTGGGGTTTTTGAGGGGCAAGTTCATCTGAAAGGGGGGCTCTGCCCCTCCACAGATCGAAGATCCAAGAAACTGAGTTTCTTGGTGGGGGAGTTTGAGGGGGCAAAGCCCCCTCAATTCCTCAATACATATGCTGTCCGCCATTGATCGACAGCGTGGACCCCGTCACGAAATCAGCATCGTCGGCCGTGAGGAACACCACGCCCCGCGCGATATCCTGCGCCGTGCCCAGCCGCCCGCGCGGAATCCGCGCGATGATCTTCTCCAGCACCTCCGGCGGCACCGCGCGCACCATCTCGGTGTCCACATAGCCCGGTGCGATCGCGTTCACCGTGATCTGCGCCCGCGCGCCCTCCTGGGCCAGCGCCTTGGTGAAGCCATGGATGCCGGATTTCGCGGCGGCGTAGTTCACCTGGCCGTACTGCCCCGCCTGCCCGTTGATCGAGCCGATGTTCACGATGCGCCCGAACTTCCGCGCGCTCATCCCGTCCCACACCGCCTTGCACAGGTTGTAGCAGGAGCCGAGGTTGGTATCGATCACCTCGTCCCACATCTTGCGGTCCAGGCGCTTCATCACGCTGTCGCGCGTGATGCCGGCATTGTTCACCAGGATCTCGATGGGCCCGTGCTCGGCCTCGATCTTCCTGACCGCTTCGATGCATTGCTCGAAGTCCGAGACGTCGAACTTGACGCAGGGAATGCCCGTGCGCTCGGTGAATTCCTTCGCCGCGGCATCGTTGCCCGCGTAGTTCGCGACGACCTTGCGCCCCGCCGCCAGAAGCCCCTCGCTGATCGCCGCGCCGATTCCGCGCTGCCCACCCGTCACCAATGCCAGACGCGCCATTTCGGGCTCTCCCTGAAGCTGTTCTGCCCAACCACTTTCGCCCGCGGCCGCGCCACCGAAGATCGGTGACAAAACCTAGCGAGTGCCGAAGCCCGAAACCAGACGCCGCCCGTGCGGTGCAGCGAAGCCCGGGACCGTGCACAGAGGTGCCGGTTAGAGCGCGATGACCGAAGGCGCGAAGGCGCCGGAGGTCTGAATCACGCGCTCGGACAATAAGCTGGACCATGATGCCTGAGCGAATGCGAGCGCATCATGGTCTAGCGGCGCCGGAGCTGGAACAGCGCCTGCTGCCCGAAGATGTTGGCGAGCCGCACGGAGCGGCGCCACGGCGCCTTCAGCCCCTTCTCGTCCACCGCCAGCCACTGCTCGATGACGTAGCCCTCCATCTCCGCCAGCGCGAAGAAGTCGAGGATGGTGCAGGGGTGGATGTTGGGCGTCTCGTACCAGGGGCGCGTCCAGGTCTCGGTGTCGGGCATGCGCCCGCCGAAGAGCAGCTTCAGCCGCATCTCCCAATGGCCGAAATTGGGAAAGCTCACGATGGCGTGGCGGCCGATGCGCAGCATCTGGCGCAGCACCTCGCGCGGCTTCTCCACCGCCTGCAGCGTGCGGCTCAGCACCACATAGTCGAAGGCCTCGTCGGGGTAGAAGGCGAGGTCGTTGTCGGCATCGCCATGGATGACGGCGAGGCCCTGGGACACGGCCTCGGTCGCGGCCTGCATGTCGATCTCGATGCCGCGGGCGTCCACGCCCCTGGTGGCGAGCTCCGCCATCAGCGCGCCGTCCCCGCAGCCGATGTCGAGCACGCGCACATCGGGCGGGATCATCCCGGCGATGAGCCTGAGGTCCAGCCGCATGTTCTTCGCGACGTATTGGACGGAGCCGTCGGCGGCCCGGGTGCGGAGGGGCGGATCCTGGGGCCTGTAGGTGTTCGTCGCGGCGGGTGGCGGCGGGGCGGTGGCCGCGAGGACGGGCCGAGGCGGCGCGGCCGGAGGCCGCGGCTCCCGTTCCGGCTCCGGCTCCGGTTCTGGCGCGGTCGGCACGAGCGGGCTTGCGGGCGGTTCCGGTCCGGCCATCGCGAGCCCGTCCAGCCCCGCCTGGCTCCGCAGCGCGCCGACGGGATCGGCCGTTCCGGCCCAGCGCAGGATCAGCCGTCGCTCGGGGTCGACCAGGATCAGGCACAGGCCCGGCCGCAGCCCTTCGGCCTCCCGGTCGAAGATCTCCAGCACCTTCTCCGCGCTGGAGAAGTCCCGGCGCCGGCGGATCACGCGCCAGGAGGAATCGCCGTCCGGCAGCTCGGAATAGCCGCCGAGGGTGAAGAGAAGGCGGCTCACGCCTGGTCCGGCCAGATGTCGCGTTCCGTCCAGCCCAGCTCGGCGAACTCCGCCGCGCGCAGCGGCGCCTCGCCGACGGAGAAGAACTCGTCGAGCTGCGGCGGCTTGACGCTGGTTCCGGAGAGCATGGCGTGGACCTGTCCGCGATGGTGGATGTCGTGCCCGAAGAGATGCAGCAGCAGCCGGTCGGCGCGCTCGCGCTGGATACGGGGGCCGCGATGCACCTCGACGATATGGCCGAGGTCGTCCAGGGCCTCGCACCAGGCGATGAGGCGGCTGTCCAGGGCGGCCTGCTCGCGCCGCAGCTCGGCGAGGGTGGCGCAGGGCTCATGATCGGCGAAGGCGGCGTGGCCCAGCGTGCCGCCCTCCATCGCGTCCACGTAGAACCGGTCGATGATCAGGATGTGGTTCAGCGTGGCCTTGACCGAGGGGAAGAAGCTGATGCGCGTGGCCTCGAACTCCGCCTGGGAGAGCTGCGCGCAGGCCGTGAGCAGGCGGTGGTTCGCCCAGGCGTTGTGGCGCGCCTGGGCGGCGAAGTAGAGCGCGGCGGGATACGCGCTCATGCGTCCAGCGTCCTAGCGGCGCCCGCCAGGAAGCCGCCGAGCGCCCGGTGGAATTCCGGCTCGTCGAGCAGGAAGGCGTCATGGCCCTTGTCGGTCGGGACCTCGATGAAGCTGACCGGCGCCGCCGCCGCGTTCAGCGCGCGCACCAGGGCGCGGCTCTCGCTGGTGGGGAAGAGCCAGTCGGAGGAGAAGCTGGCCACGAAGAAGCGCGTCGGCGTTCCGGCGAAGGCCGCGGCCACGCTGCCGTGCTCGGTGGCAAGGTCGAAATAGTCCATGGCGCGGGTGATGGTGAGGTAGGAGTTCGCGTCGAAGCGGCGCACGAAGGTGCTGCCCTGGTGGCGCAGGTAGCTCTGCACCTGGAACACGTCCTCGAGGAAGGTCACGGCCGAGGCGCCCTGCAGCTTCCGCCCGAATTTCCGGGTGAGCGCGGCCTCCGAGAGATAGGTGATGTGGGCCACCATGCGCGCGACCGAGAGGCCCTGGGCGGGGATGCGCCCATCCTCCCAGTAGCGTCCGTTCCGCCAGTCCGGATCGGAATGGATGGCCGCGCGGCCGACCTCGTGAAAGGCGATGTTCTGGGCCGAATGATGCGTGGCCGCGGCGATCGGCGCCGCGGCGAAGACGGCCTCGGGATAGGTCGCGGCCCATTCCAGCACCTGCATGCCGCCCATCGAGCCGCCGATCACCGCCAGCAGCCGCTCGATGCCCAGATGCTCGACCAGCTTCTTCTGCGCGCGGACCATGTCGCGGATGGTGACGCTCGGGAAGCCCGTGCCCCAGGGGCGGCCCTGCGGGATGCCGTTCTCGTCCGTCATCTCCTCGCGCGGGCCGGTCGAGCCCATGCAGCCGCCCAGCACATTGGCGCAGACGACGAAGAAGCGGTTCGTGTCCACCGCCTTGCCGGGGCCGATGATCGCCTCCCACCAGCCGGCCTTGCCGGTCAGGGGCTGGCGCTCGGCGACGTATTGGTCGCCGGTCAGGGCGTGGCAGACCAGGACGGCGTTGCTGCGCGCGGCGTTCAGGGCCCCGTAGGTGCGGTAGGCGACGGCCAGGGGGCGGATCACCGCGCCGCAGTCGAGCACCAGCCCCTCGGGCAGCACGGCGCGTTGGTGTTCCATCACCGGAAAAGGGGCGATCTGGTCCATGCCGCGCCAGAGATAAGGCCTGCCCGGATGCCCCGCAACGTGGCGCCGGCCGCCGCCCGCCCCGGCGCATGGCCCCGGCGCGCATGGCTTCGCTGCGAAGGGGCGCCTTGGCGTGGCGCGATGGCGCGGCTATGCGTCATCCACCCATGCCCGACGCCCCGACCGCCAGCGAGACCGACAGCGAAACCCTGGGCGCCCTGCGCGCCGAGATCGACACGCTCGACGACGCCCTGCAGGATCTTCTCGTCCGCCGCGCCCAGGTGGTGCAGCGCCTGGCCGCCGGCGGCGCGAAGCCGGCCGGCACGGTGCTTCGCCCCGGACGCGAGGCCGCCATCCTGCGCCGCCTGCTCGGACGCCATGCCGGTCCCCTGCCGCGTGTCGCCCTGGTGCGTCTTTGGCGGGAGCTCTTCGCCAGCTCCGTCGCCCAGCAGGGCAACTTCTCCATCGCCCTGCCGCCGGACCCGGCCCTGGCGCGGCTGGCGGCCGAGCATTTCGGCGCGAGCACGCCGCAGCGCCAGCATCCCTCGCTGCACGCGGCGCTCGCCGCCCTCGGCGGGCGGGACGCCAGCATCGCCATCCTCCCCTGGCCGCGCGAGAGCGACAAGAACGCCGAGGAATGGTGGGCGCATTTCGACCCGCACCACCTCTCCGTGATCGCCCGGCTGCCCTTCTACAGCGACCGCGAGCCGCCGCTGGAAGCGGCGGTCATCGGTCTGCACCCGGCCGATTCCTCGGGCAAGGACGCGACGCTGCTGCGGCTCGAGGTCTCGGGCGAGCCGAGCCGCGCCGCGCTGGCCACGCTCTCCGGCCCCGGCCGCGTCGTGGCCATGCGCCGCGAGGAGGGCTTCACCCGCGCGCTGATCGAGACCCTGGGCGAACCGCCGGCCGACGCGGTCGTCCTCGGCCGTTATGCGATCCCCGAGCGCGGAGCGAAGCCTTGAGCGTCCTGACACCCCGCCCCTCCATCCTCTCGATCGAGCCCTATGTGGGCGGCGAGTCGAAGATCCCCGGCGTGAACCGGATCGTGAAGCTCTCCAGCAACGAGGGCGCCTTCGGGCCGCCGCCGGCGGCGATGGAGGCCTATGCGGCCATCGCGAAGGACCTGCACCGCTATCCCGACCCCAGTTCGAGCGGGCTGCGCGAGGCGATCGGCGGGCGCTTCGGGCTGGATCCCGCGCGCATCCTCTGCGGCAACGGCTCGGACGAGCTGCTGGCCTATCTGATCCTTGCCTATGGCGGCGAGGGCACCGAGCTCGTCATGTCGGCACACGGCTTCGTGATGTACGACCTGACCGGGCGCTATGCCGGCTGCCACGTCATCAAGGTGCCGGAGAAGAACCTCACGGCGGATGTGGATGCGATCCTGGCCGCGGTCGGCCCGCGCACGCGCATCGTCTGCCTGGCCAATCCGAACAACCCGACCGGCACGCTGCTGCCGAGCTCCGAGGTGCGCCGCCTGCGCGCGGGGCTGCGGGGCGATATCCTGCTGGTGATCGACGCGGCCTATGCCGAATACGTCACCGACCCGGATTTCGATCCGGGCCAGGCCTTGGTGGACGCGTCGGGCAACACGGTGATGACGCGCACCTTCAGCAAGATCTTCGGCCTCGGCGGGCTGCGCCTGGGCTGGGCCTATCTGCCGGCCGAGGTCATGGACATCCTGGCCCGCATCCGTGGGCCCTTCAACGTGAATGCGGGCGCCCAGGCGGCTGGCATCGCCGCTTTGTCCGAGCCGGGCTGGGTGGAGAAGTCCATCGCCCACAACGCGGAATGGCGCGGCAAGCTGACGGCGGCGCTGGAGGCCGTGGGCATCAAGGTCTGGCCGAGCCACGGCAACTTCATCCTCGCCGACTTCGCGACCGGCGAGACGGCGAAGGCCGCCGACGCTTATCTGCGCGCGCGCGGACTGATCGTGCGCGCCATGGGCGCCTATGGCCTCGGCCACTGCCTGCGCATCACCATCGGCACAAGCGAGGAATGCACCTTGGTCGCGGAGGCGCTGGCGGCCTTCATGAAGGATGGTTGAGCCGCTTTTCGGCCGGCTCTGCCTGATCGGCGCGGGGCTCATCGGCGGCTCCATCGCCCGCCGGGCCCGGGAGACCGGCGGCATCGCGCGCGAGGTCGTGGTCAGCGCCCGCAGCGGCAAGACCCTGGACCGCGTGCGCGAGCTCGGCTTCGCGGATCGTGTGGAGGAGGATCCGGCCAGGGCCGTCGAGGGCGCGGACTGCGTCATCCTCTGCGTGCCCGTCGGCGCCTATGCCGAGGTGATGGCGCGGATCGCGCCCCATCTGAAGCCGGGCGCCATCCTCAGCGACGTGGGCTCCACCAAGGGCTCCGTGCTGCGCGACCTTCAGCCGCTGCTGCCGGCCGGCGTGCATCTGGTCCCCGCGCATCCCATGGCGGGCACGGAGTTCTCCGGCCCCGATTCCGGATTTTCCAGCCTCTTCGAGGGCCGGTACACCATCCTCACCCCGCCCGAGGGGACGGATCCGGCCGCCATCGCCGCGCTTCGGGAGATGTGGCTGCGCTGCGGGGCCATGATCGAGTGCATGGACGCGGCGACGCATGACAAGGTCGTGGCGATCGTCTCGCATCTGCCGCATCTCATCGCCTTCACCATCTGCGGCACGGCGGACGACCTCTCGGAAGAGACGCGCGAGAGCGTGCTGAAATTCGCCGCCTCCGGCTTCCGCGACTTCACGCGGATCGCCGGCAGCGACGTGGCCATGTGGCGCGACGTCTTCCTGAACAACCGCCCCGCGGTGCTGGAGATGCTGGCCCGCTTCACCGAGGACGCCCAGGCCTTCGGCCGGGCCATCCGCTGGGGCCAGGAGGAGTTCATCGTCGACCGCATCCAGCGCGGCCGGAAGATCCGCAAGGAGCTGATCGAGCACAAGCAGGCCTGAGCCAGCGTCCTGGCCGGCCGAGACCGCGAAGGCGTAGCCTGGACCCGGAACGAACGGGATCAGGCCGCATGCCCCACACCCATCTCACCGCCGAGGAGAAGGCCCAGCTCCTCAGTCTGCGGGCGGAGAAGCCGGCGCGCAGCAAGAGGCCGCTCCACACGGATACCGGCCAGCGCGTCGCAGACTTCGTGGCGGCGACCGTCGGCTCCTGGCGCTTCATCATCATCCAGAGCGCCCTGCTCGCGATCTGGATCGCGCTGAACGTCACCGGCTACGTCCTGCGGTGGGACCCCTACCCGTTCATCCTGCTGAACCTCGCGCTCTCCTTCCAGGCGGCCTACACGGCGCCCATCATCATGATGAGCCAGAACCGGCAGTCGGAGATCGACCGGAGGCACGCGGAGTTCGACTATCGCGTGAACGTGAAGGCGGAGCTGGAGATCGAGGCGCTGCACGCCAAGCTGGACTCGCTGCGGGAGCAGGAGATCATCAAGATGATCCATGTGATCGAGCAGCTCTCCGCGCATCTGGCGGAGCATCGGATGGCGGAGACAGGAAAGGAGGCGCCTGGCTAACTAAGGCCGCGCCTCCGACGGAACGCCTTCAGCCGCTGCGCGTGGCCGTCAGCTTCCAGGTCGGGTCCTTCTGCGACACGTCGCGCTGGAAGGTCCAGATGTCGACCACCTCGGTCACCGCATCGGCGCCGGCGACGATCTCCTGGTTCCGCGTGGTGATGTTCACCTGGTCGGAGACGAAGCGCACCGTCACCTCGGCCAGGTTGCCGTTCAGCGCGGCGCCCTCGACCGCGATCTCCTGCATGGCGCGGATCTCGGTACGCTGGCTCTCGCCGGCATTCTCGCGCGCCGTCACCGCCTGCTCGAAGCCGGCATAGGTGTCGTCGGAGAGCAGGCCGCGCAGCGTCTGCCGGTCGCCCTGGGCGAAGGCGGCGACGATCATGCGGAAAGCGCCCTCCGCCCCGTCCAGGAAGGCATTGGGCTCGAAGCTGGGGTCCACGGCCGCGATGCGGGCCAGGCCCTGGCCGGCCGCGCTGGAGGAAGGCGGCAGGGTCCGCCGCGCACCGTCCGCGCGGGCGGCGGCGATGTCCTCCGTCACGGCCTCGACGCGGGCCGTGCGGGCCTCGGGCAAGCCGGGCGTGGCCGGCGGCCGTTCGAAGCCCTGGCGCTTGCCCAGCACGCTGCGCAGGCGCAGCACCAGGAAGGCCGCAACCATGGCGAACAGAATCAGATCGATGGGAAAACCGCCCGACATTGGGACCTCCAAGCCTCATCTACTTAGGCAAGGCATGGCCTCGCCGCAATGTCTTGTTCCTGAATCGCCCGCTTGCCGCACCGGAGACCTCCGGCTACGCCTCGGGCATGATCTTCCTCCGGCACGGACAGAGCGAGTTCAACCTCCACTTCTCGGCCACCCGGGTCGATCCCGGGATCGTCGATCCGAAGCTCACCCCGCTGGGGCATGAGCAGGCGGCCAAGGCGGCCGGAGTGCTGGCCCGGCGCGACATCCGCCGGATCATCGTCTCGCCCTATACCCGCGCGATCGAGACCGCGACGCCGGTGGCCCGGGCGCTCGGCCTGCCGCTCACGGTAACGCCGACGGTGCGGGAACGTTACGCCTTTGTTTGCGACGTCGGCTCGCCCATCAGCCATCTGCGCGCCAGCTTCCCCGAGGTGGGCTTCCACGCGATGGAGGAGGTCTGGTGGCCCGCCATCGAGGAGCCGCACGACCAGGTGATGGACCGCGCGGCCCTGTTCCGCGCGGAGATGGCGGCGCTGGACGACTGGGCGCACACGGTCGTGGTCTCGCATTGGGGGTTCATCCTGGCCTTCACCGGCAAGTCGGTGACGAATGGCGAGATGATCGAGGCGGACCCGACCGCCGGACCGCCGCAGGAGTTCGCGTGGCGGCACGCATGAGCGAGCTGCTCGTCACCGGCGGAACCGTCATCACCCTCGACGAGGAGCGCCGCGTCATTCCGGACGGCGCCATCGCGATGCGGGGCGGCCGGATCCTGGCGGTGGGGACGCGCGACGAGGTCGCGAAAGCCTTCCCCGCGCCGGAACATGTGTTGGACGCGCGCGGCAAGGCCGTGCTGCCGGGGCTGGTGGACGCCCATGCCCATGCCGGCCACGGGCTCGTGAAAACGCTGGGCAACGGCGATTTCCAGCAGTGGAGCGCCGCCTGCCGGGTCATCTACTCCTCCGCCTCGCCCGCCGCCTTCTGGTACGCCGAGGCCCGGCTTGCGGGGCTGGAGCGGCTGAAGGCGGGCGTCACCACCGGCGTCTCCGTGCTGGGCGGGGGCGACTGCATCATGCGGGTGGACACGCCGGCCGCCGGCGAGGCCCGCGCCCGCGCGATCGCCGAGATTGGCCTCCGCGAGGTCATGGCCGTGGGCCCCCGGCGCCCGCCCTTCCCGCACGACTACGTGATGGAGGACGGCGGCACCCGCGCCATCTCCTTCGAGGACCAGTTGGAGACCATGGGCCTGCTCTTCGAGCGGCTGCACGGGAAGGGGCGGATGCGCCTCTGCACCATGATGCCGGTCTACCGCGAGAGCGCGCACGACCCGGCCCTCGTGGCCGAGATCAAGGCGCAGGGCCGCAAGGTCCGCGAGCTGGGAGCGACCTTCAACACGATCTTCCACCAGGACGGGCACCGCGCCGGCAGCATCGCCATGGCGCAGGACATGTTCGGCCTGCTGGGGCCGGACGCCTTCCTGTCCCATTGCACCGACCTCACGGAGGCCGACATCGCGGCCCTGGTGAAATCGGCGGCGCATGTGGTGCACAACCCGACGGCCATCGCCGCCGTCACCGGCTTCTGCCCGGTGGCGAAGCTGCTGGATGCCGGGGTGAATGTCGCCGTGGGCAGCGACGGCACGGCGCCCGACCGCAGCGGCGACCTCTTCCGCCATGCCTTCGAGGCCATGCGCTACGCCCAGCGCGCGGAGCGCGACGCCTCGCTGATCCCGCCCGGCCGCGCGCTGGAGATGATCACGATCGACGCGGCGCGCGCCATCGGCCTGGAGCGCGAGATCGGCAGCCTGGAAGCGGGCAAGCGCGCCGACCTCATCACGGTGGATCTCACCGCGCCGCACATGGTCCCGGCCAATATGCCGGTCTGGCGGGTGGTGTGCTTCGCGACCGGCGCCGATGTGCGCGACGTGGTCATCGGCGGCGAGCTGCTGATGGAGGACCGCCGGACCCCGCATCTGGACGAGGCGGAGATCGTGGCGGCCGCCGAGGCCGAGGCGGCGACCATGCTGCGCCGGTCCGGCCTGGCATGGCTGGCCGTCGAGGACCCCGGCTGGCGGCGCACGAGGCGTTAGGTAAGCTGCCCCGATCAAGGGGTTTTCCGAGTGCCGCTCTGGGTCTTCATCACCCTCTCCGCCGCGCTGTTCCAGTGCTGGCGCACCGCCCTCCAGCAGCGGCTCCGGGGACAGCTCTCGCTCAATGCCGCCGCGGTGGTGCGCTACCTCTACGGCGTGCCCGTGGGCGCGATGATCCTGCTGGTCTACTGGCTGATCTTCGGGGGGAGCTTCGGGCCGGTGAGCTGGTGGTTCATCGCGCTTTGCGCGATGGCAGGCCTCGGGCAGATCTTCGGCACCAACCTGCTCATCTCCTCCTTCGGGCCGCGCGGCTTCGCCGTGGGCACGGCCTATTCCAAGACCGAGGCCGTGCAGGCCTCCCTGCTGTCGATCATCCTGCTCGGCGAGGTGCTGCCGGCGCTCTCCTGGCTCGGCATCGCGATCAGCGTCTTCGGCGTGATGTACCTGACGCTGGCGGGGCGCGGGCTGAGCGGGCGGGACATCTGGCGCGCCACCTTCCAGCCGGCGGCGCTCTGCGGCATCGGCGCCGGGGCCTTCTTCGCCTTCACCTCGATCTTCGTGCGCAAGGCGAATCTCGAACTGCCGGGCGAGGATGCGATCCTGAAGGCGCTCTTCTCGGTCGTGGTCACCAACATGATCCAGACCGCCCTGCAAGGCGGCTGGCTGTTGCTGGCCGAGCCGAAGCAGCTCGTCGCCGTCTTCCGCAGCTGGCGCAGCTCCATGCAGGTGGGCGCGCTCTCGGCCTTCGGGTCGAGCTGCTGGTTCGTCGGCTTCTCGCTGGCGCCGGTCGCGCTGGTGCGCGCGGTGGGGCAGGTGGAGATCGTCTTCACCCTGCTCTTCAGCCGCTTCTTCCTGGGCGAGCGTCTGAAGACCAAGGACGTGGTGGGCGCGCTGACGCTGGTCGGGGGCGTCGTCCTCGTGCTTCTCGGCGCGCTGCGCTGAGGCAGCGCGCCTTGCGCTGAACTACTGGAACAGCGCCAGGATCTTCGCCGGCTCGACCTCTTCCAGCGTCTTCGGCGTCCAGTTCGGGGCGCCGTCCTTGTCCACGAGCACGCTGCGCACGCCCTCGCGGAAATCCGGATGGTCGTGCACGACGCTGCGGGTGAGCTTCAGCTCCTCGTCCAGGCAGCCGCGCAGGTCCAGCTTCGCGCCGCGGCGCAGCAGCTCCAGCGAGACGCTGAGGCTGGTCGGCGACATCCGGCGCAGCGTCTTGATCTGGGCGGCGGACCATTCGGTGTCCTCGGCCTCCAGCGCATCGAGGATGCCGAGCATGCTGTCCATCGAGAAGCAGCGACCGATGGCCTCCATATGCGGGGCGAAGCTGGCTTCCGGCGGCGGGACGGCGAAGTCCCCGACGACCTGCGCGTCGCCGCTTCCGACCAGCGCGGCGCGCATTGCGGAAAACTTCTCGCGCGGGACGAAATGCGTGGCGAGGCCGGCATGCACGGCATCCGCGCCGTTCAGCCGCGCGCCGGTGAGCGCGAGCCAGGTGCCGATCGAATTGGGCAGGCGCGGCAGCACATAGCTGGTGCCGACATCGGGGAAGAGCGCGATGGCCGTCTCGGGCATGGCCAGCAGCGCATGCTCGCTGACGACGCGCGGGCCGTTGTGGATGGCGAGCCCGATGCCGCCGCCCATGCAGACGCCGTCGATCAGCGAGACCCAGGGCTTGGGGAAGAGCGCGATGCCCTCGTTCACCGCGTATTCCTCGGTGAAGAAGGCGGCGACGGGCGCGCGGTCGCCGGCGACGGCCGCCTCGCGGACGGCGCGCACGTCGCCGCCGGCGCAGAAGGCGCGGCCGCCGGCGCCCTCGAGGATCACGAGCTTGACCGAAGCGTCGTCCTTCCACTGCGCGATGGCGGCGGCGAAATCCCGGATCATCCCGATGTCGAGCGCGTTCAGCGCCTTGGGCCGGTTCATCAGCAGGGTACCGGCGGCGCCTTCGCGGTTCAGGATCAGGCTGGCTTCGCTCATCTCGGGTCCTCGGAACGTGTTCCCCCGGCGGTAGCGCGGGGGGAGGGGGCTGGCAAGCAGGCGGGCCGGTCGCCGAATTTTCCGGGCGGGGCCGGCCGGGATGCGGCTATAGACGTTCCCCGGGCGGGGCCCCATCTCCGGACGGCCCCCAGGGAGGAACCACATATGGCCTTCATCCAACGCCGCGGCCTGGTGCTCGGCGCCGCCGGCCTCGGTCTCGCCGGCTTCTTGCGTCCCGCCGCGGCCCAGGCGCCCGCGGCAGCCCCGACCGGCCCCTTCACCCTGCCCCAGCTCGGCTACGGCTTCGACAAGAACGAGGCCGCGATCGACGCGCGCACCATGGAGCTCCACTGGCGCTTCCACCACCAGGCCTATGTGACCGGGCTCAACGCGGCCGTGGCCGGGCAGGATGCGCTGGCGCGCCTGCCGCTGGACGAGCTGGTGATGCAGGTGAACCAGGCGCCCGAGGCGCTGCGCACGCGGCTGCGCAACTTCGGCGGCGGGCATGCCAACCACACCATGTTCTGGGAGATCATGGGCGGCGCGGGCGGCGAGGCCGCGGGCCCTGTGAAGGCGGCGATCGACCGCGACCTCGGCGGCTTCGGCGAGTTCAAGAACCGCTTCAACGCGGCGGCGATGAGCGTCTTCGGCTCGGGCTGGGCTTTCGTGACGGTGACGCGCGAGGGGCGGCTGGCGATCGTGACCAAGCCCAACCAGGACAGTCCCCTGATGGACGGGCATCGCATGCTGATGGGCAACGACGTGTGGGAGCACGCCTATTACCTGCGCTACCAGAACCGCCGCGCCGAGTATGTCGGCAAGTGGTGGGACGTGCTGGACTGGGCGAAGATCGGCACGCGCTACCAGGCGGCGATGGCCGGCACGCTGAAGGTCTGAGGTCGCGATCGCCCGGCCGGGCTTCCCCGGCCGGGCGGCGGGATCAGGCCTTCGCCTTCCACTTCGCGAAGTGCGGCGCTTCCTTCGTGATGCGGTTCTCCATCTTCACGAGGCAGCCGGCCTTGCCCACGGCGGCCAGGAACTCGCCCCAGGCGGGGTCGGCGGCCATGGCCGCGCGGCGCTGCTCGCGGTCGCCCTGGTCCTTGTAGGCCCAGAGATGGACGACGGTGTTCAGCTCGCCCTCCACGGTCGTGTACCAGCCCAGGCAGTTCTCCAGATATTTGAGCTGCAGCGGCCAGGCCTTCTCCTCGTAGAGGTTCACGAACTCGTTCATGCGGTTCGGCAGGCAGGTGTAGATGCGGACGTCGACGATCATGGGGCGCTTCCCTTGGTGGAATGCCCCATCATCGCCGGACTGCCGCGCATGTAAATCTACTGGAGGTCGATCGGCACGAGATCCACGAACCAGGATTGCGGGCTGACGAAGTTCCGCACGCGCCGCGTCATCGCGCGCGGGTTCAGGTCGTGCACGATGTAGAGCCAGGGCGGGTTGTCCACGAGGCGGGCATGCGCCGCCGCATAGGCCGCGTTGAACTCGGCCTCGCTCGTCGCGCGCTCCAGCCGCGCGAAGGCCGCCTCGAACTCCGGGTCGTTCCATTGCGGCCAGTTGAAGCCGTTCGGCGGCACGAAGGCCTGGAGGAAATAGCGCGCCGCCACCGCGGGGTCGCTCGAAGGCGAGGAGACGTTCAGCGCCACCGAGCCCGCGAGCTGGGGCGAGCCGGGCGCGGCGCGCGTCGCGGTCAGCAGCGTGTTCCACTCCGTCACCTCGAAGGAGAGGTTCACGCCGCAGGCCTCGCGCAGGTTCTGCTGGAGGAACTCGTTCATCGGCAGGGGCAGCATCTGGCCCGAGCCGGAGGTCGAGATCATGGCCTTGAAGGCGAGCGGGCGCTGCGCGTTGTAGCCGGCCTCGGCCAGCAGGCGCCGGCCGCGCGCGGGATCGAAGGTGTAGCGGTTCTCCGGCGTGCCGAAGTTCGGGTCGGAGGATTTGAGCCAGCCGACGCTGGGCTCCGCCGTGCCGTTCAGCATCTCGACCATGCCGGCGCGGTCCACGCAGTAGTTCAGCGCCTGGCGCACGCGCGGGTCGCGCAGCGGGCCGTCGCCGCCCGTCTGGAGCATATAGGGCCAGACATGCGGATAGGAGCCGGTGGTGATGGCGAAGTTGGCGCCGCGCAGCGAGGCGATGGCGTCCGGCGGCGGCACCTCGATCCAGTCCACCTGGCCCGAGCGGAGCGCGGCGAGGCGCGTCGTTGCCTCGGGCATGGGCAGCAGCAGCACGCGGTCGAGCCGCGGGATGCGGCCGCGGTCCCAGTAGTTCTCGTTCTTGCCGAGCTCGACCGAGGTGCGCGGCACGAAGCGCGTGATGCGGAAGGGTCCGGTGCCGGCGGCGGGGAGCGTGGCGACGCGGCCCCAGTCGCGCCCGGCCGCCTCGAAGCTCCGGGGCGAGGTGAAGAGCATGTAGACGGCCATATAGGGGAAGTAGCTGGCCACGCGCGTGGTGCGGATCGCGACGGTGCGCTCGTCCACCTTGCGGAAGCTTTCGACGAGCGGAGCGCGTGCCCGGGTGATGCCGGCGCCCGCCGCATCGTATTGCGGGCTCTGGTTGTTGAAGTAGCGGTCGAGGTTCCAGATCACCGCATCGGCGTTGAAGTCCGAGCCGTCATGGAACTTCACGCCCTGGCGCAGGGTGAACAGCCAGGTCTGCGGATCGGCGGGATCCTGCCGCCAGGATTCGGCCAGGCCGGGACGCAGCGGGGCAAGCTGGTCGGTGCGCGAAAGATCCCACAGCACCAGCCCCTCGAAGATCGGATAGCCGAGGAAGCGCATGCCCTCGAAGCCGTTGTTGGGCATGCCGGTGGTGGTCGGCACGTCCGCGGCGGTCATGGCGATGCGCAAGGTCCGCGGCTGCTGGGCCCCGGCGGGAGACATCGCCGCGAGCGGAACGGCCAGCAGCGCGGCGGCGAGGCCGAGCTGGCGGAGGATGGATTTCATGGGTGGGCCTCTCCCTGACGAGACAGGGAATTGGAGGGCTCCGGCCAGGACGCGCGCAAGCAGCCAAATGGCCCGCGCGGATGTCGCGCCGACCGTTCTGCCTCATCCGCGCGCAGCCGCGCCTCGGGCCTGGGCAGAGGAGGACGGATCACGTCCCTTCGCCAGCGACCGAATGGCACAGCTCACGCGTCCGTGCGCGGGCCTTTGATGTGGTGGCGGCAGCAGTCGTCGTCGTCGTCGCCCTCGGGGGCGGGAGCTTCCATCCAGACCGAGACCGGACCGAAGGTGCTCTCCAGCACACGGTGCGCGCAGATCGGGTGCTGATCCGTGTCAGCCATCCGCTCTCGTAGCCCAGGCCAGGTCAGCCGGGCAGCGAGTAGTCCTTGAACCGCCGCTTCAGCTCCGCCTTCCACAGCTTGCCCGTCGCCGTGAGCGGCAGCGTCTCCAGGAACTCCACGCGGTCGGGCATCCACCACTTCGCGACCTTCCCCTCCAGCACCGCGAGGATGCTCTCCGGCGTCGGCTCCGTGCCCTGTCGCGGCACGACCAGCAGCAGCGGCCGTTCATCCCATTTCGGATGGTGCACCGGGATCGCCGCCGCCAGCGCGACGTCGGGATGCGCCATGGCCAGGTTCTCCAGCGTGATGGAGCTGATCCACTCGCCGCCCGACTTGATGACGTCCTTCGCGCGATCGACGATCTCGATCTGCCCCAGCGCGTCGATCGTCACGACATCGCCGGTGCGGAACCATCCGTCCGGCGTGACGGCGGGATCGCTCTCGCGATTGAAATAGCCGCCGGCCACCCAGGGGCCCTGCACCTCCAGCTCGCCGAAGGCGACGCCGTCCTCGGCGATGGGCTTTCCGTCGCCGTCCAGCACGCGGAAATCCACGCCGAAGAGGGCGCGGCCCTGCTTGCGGCCGTAGTCGAGCAGCCGGTCCTGATCCCAATCCGCATTCTCGGGCTTCGGCGCGTTGAGGCTGCCCAGCGGACTCATCTCCGACATGCCCCAGGCATGCAGGATCGGCACGCCGTATTCCTTCAGGAAGCCCGCGGTGATCGCGACGGGCAGCGCCGTGCCGCCCACCACCAGCCGCGGCGGCTTCGCGAAGCGGCGCGACGGATCCTCACGCAGCCATTGCAGCATCAGCGTCCAGATCGTCGGCACGCCGGCCGAGAAGGTGACGCCTTCGGTCTCGAACAGGTGGAACAGGCTCGCGGGATCGAGCTTCGGCCCAGGCAGCACCAGCGAAGCGCCGGACATCGGCGCGGCATAGGGGATGCCCCAGGCGTTCACATGGAACATCGGCACGACGGGCATCGCGACATCCACCGCGGCGAGCCCGAAGGCGTCGGGCTGGATGGCGGCCATGGCGTGCAGCACCGTCGAGCGGTGCGAGTAGAGCACCCCCTTCGGCATGCCGGTCGTGCCCGAGGTGTAGCAGAGCGAGGAGGCGGAGCGCTCGTCCAGGACGGGCCAGGCGTAGTCGTCCGACTCCGCCGCGCAGAGCGCGCCCTGCTCCAGCACCTCGACGGCGAGGTCGGGTCGCGGCGCGGGACGCATCAGCACGACCGCGCGGACCGATGCCGGCAGGCGATCGGCGATCGCGGCCAGCGCCGGCAGCACCACGGGATCGACGAAGATCAGGACGTCCTGCGCATCCTCGAGGATATAGGCGATCTGGTCGGCGAAGAGGCGAGGGTTCACCGTGTGCAGCACCGCGCCCATGCCCGAGACCGCGTAGTAGAGCTCCAGGTGCTGCCGCGAGTTCCAGCCGAGCGTCGCGACCCGATCGCCGGGCTTCACGCCGAGCCGCGCCAGCGCCTGCGCCAGCTTCGCGGCGCCTTGCGCCACCTCCGGCCAGCCGGCCCGGCCGGCCACGCCCTCCGGATCGACCGAGACGATCTTCGCACCCCGGTGGTGCTTCGCCGCGTGCCGCAGGATGGACGAGACGAGGAGCTGGTACTCCTGCATCAGGCCGCGCATGAGAACCTCCCTGGAAAATCCTTTGTTGGGAGCATCATGGCGGCCTGAGGGGCCAAAGGCCAGAGCATCATCCGACCAGACGGAATCGTCTGGCCGGATAAAGATGCTCGAAAAAGAAGCGGCTAGAGGCTTTGCCGTGAGCCCTTGCGAACGGAGAAGGCTCTAGCGCCGCGGAACCAGCTCGCGGTCGAGGATCACCTGGCCGCCGGTGGTGATCTGGCCACGCGTGAAGTTCATCGGGCCGATGGGCGTGTCCGGCACGCCGGAGGCGCCGGGCGAGGTGTCGAGCTGGCCGCAGGCGCCGAGCGCCAGGGCCAGCGTGAGGGAAAGCACACGAATCATCGCCATCTACTCCGCACGGATCTGGGCGCCGCGAATCAGCTCGCCCCACATCGCGGTTTCGCGCGCGAGCAGGTCGCGCAGATAGGCCGCGTCGCCGGTGATGAGCTCTACACCCTGCTCCGCCATCCTGGAACGCAGCGCGGCGTCCGACGTTGCGGCGGCGAGCGCCGCGCCGAGCTTGCGCACCACCGCCTCCGGCGTCCCGGCGGGCGCGAAGACGCCCTGCCAGAACACCGCCTCGAAGCCCGGCACGGCCTCGGCCACGGGCGGCAGGTCGGGCAGCAGGGCGTTGCGCTCGGCCGAGGAGATGCCCAGGCCGCGCGTGCTGCCCTCGCGCAAGGTCGGGATCGCCTCCAGCAGGGCCTGGAACATCGCGTGGATGCGGCCGGTGCGCAGCTCCATCAGGGCCGGTGCGCCGCCGCGGAAAGGAACGTGCACCACGTCGATCCCGGTCCGGTGGGCGAGCAGCGCCTGGGCGAGATGGTTCACCGCGCCGGTGCCCGAGCTGCCGAAATTCACGCGGCCGGGATTGGCCCGGCAATAGGCGATGAACTCGGCCGTGCTGCGCACCGGCAGGCTCGGATGGACGTGCAGCGCGAAGGCGGTGCGGTACATCATGCCCACGGGCACCAGCTCGCGCATCGGATCGCGCGGGGTAAGGTTGGGCTGCAGGCCCGGATTGATGGCAAGCGTCGAGGTGCCCATCAGCAGCGTGTAGCCGTCGGGCCGCGCCTGGGCGACGTGGGTGTTCGCGACGGCGGTGGCCGCGCCGACGCGATTCTCGATCACCACCGGCACGCCGAGCTCGCGCGACATTCGCTCGGCGATCGCGCGTCCGCTCACATCAGTGACGCCGCCCGGCGCATAGCCCGTGACGCCGGTGATGGCGCGGCTCGGATAGTTCTCCTGTGCTGAGGCTGGCAGGGCTAGCACCGCGGGTGCGGCCAGCAGCGTGCGACGTGAATTCATGGCAGTCCTCCGAAGGTGTTCTTGGGGACAACCTGTCTGTCATCAGCTCTCCGCGCAACCGTCACGCGGCTGTCACGCAAGCCGCCTATGCCGCGCCTCGTTGAACGAGGGTGGTGATGCTCGAGATCGAAGGACTGAGCCGGCGCTTCGGCGCGAAGGCCGCGGTGGACCGCGTGAGCCTGCGGATTCCGGCGGGGCAGATGGTGGGCGTCATCGGCCGTTCCGGCGCGGGCAAGTCCACGCTGCTGCGTCTGGTGAACCGGCTGGCCGAGCCCAGCGAGGGCCAGATCCGCTTCGAGGGGCGTGATGTCACCGCGCTGCGCGGGCGCGCTTTGCGCGACTGGCGGACGGAATGCGCCATGATCTTCCAGCAATTCAACCTCGTGCAGCGCCTCGACGTGCTGACCAACGTGCTGATCGGCCGGCTGAACCACCGCCACGGGTTCCTGGCGAGGCTCGGCTCGTTGCTCTGCCAGTTCTCGCCCGAGGAGCGCGCGATGGCGCTGGCCGCGCTCGACCGTTTCGACCTGTTGCCGACGGCGCTCCAGCGCTCCGACACGCTCTCGGGCGGGCAGCAGCAGCGCGTTGCCATCTGCCGCGCGCTGATGCAGCAGCCGCGTCTCATTCTCGCCGACGAGCCGATCGCGAGCCTCGATCCGCGCAACGCGCGCACGGTGATGGACGCGCTGGCCCAGGTGAACCGCGACGGAATCACCGTGCTGGTGAACCTCCACCACCTCGACACCGCGCGCGAATATTGCGGCCGCGTCGTCGCCATGCAGCAGGGCCGCGTGGTCTTCGACGGCGCGCCGTCCGAGCTCAGCCCGGCCCGCATCACGCAGATCTACGGCATCACCGAGGCCGAGTTCCAGGCCGAGGCTGCCCTCGCCGTGAAGGCCTCCCCCGCTTTCGACATGCCGCGCCAGACGGCGCTGGCCTGAACACCGCACGGAGTAGGAACATGATCAACCGCCGTCGCCTCGGCGCGCTGGCCCTCGGGGCCTCCGCGCTGCTCCCGCAGATCGCGCGTGGCCAGGCCGCCGCCCCCGTCATGCGCCGCACGGCCGATGCCGGCGTCGCCATGCCGGCCGCCGGCCGCAAGGCCTGGGCCGACCAGGTTCCCACCCTGCGCATCGGCCTGCTGGGCGGCGAGAACGAGGCGGACCGCCTCGGTCGCTTCGGCGCCTATCAGAACCTGCTGCAGGAGACCTTCAAGGTTCCGGTCCGGCTCTTCCCGGCCAGCGACTATGCGGGCGTGCTGCAGGCCTTCAGCGCGAAGCAGATCGAGATGTCCATGCTCGGCTCCTCCGGCTATGCCGGCGCCTGGCTCGACACCCATGGCGGCATCACGCCGCTGGTGGTGCCGGAGGAAAATGACGGCTCCATCGCCTACCACTCCGTGCTGATCGTCCGTTCCGACAGCGGCATCCAGAACCTCGAGCAGATGCGCGGCAAGAGCTTGGCCTGGGCCGATCCGAACTCCACCTCGGGCTACCTGATCCCCCGCTTCGCGCTGCGCCGTCAGGGCATCGGCGTCGAGCCGGGCCAGTACTTCTCCCGCACGGGCTTCGGCGGCGGCCATGAGCAGGCGGTCGTGGCCGTGCTGCAGCGCCAGTACGACGGCGCCGTGACCTGGGTGTCGGGCCAGGGCGATCCGGCGCAGGGCTACAGCCGCGGCAACCTCCGCGCCATGGTCGAGAAGGGCATGGTGAACATGGCCGATCTCCGCGTGCTCTGGACCTCGGATCCGATCCCGAACGGCCCGCTCGCCTCGCGCAGCGAGCTGCCCGCCTCCTTCCAGGAGGACATGAAGCTGTTCCATCTGGCGCTGCCGAAGACCCATCCGGCGATCTACGAGCAGATCGAGCGCGGCGGCGGCCAGGGCTACCGCGAGGCGACGCATGACATCTTCCAGATCATCGTCGACCTTCGCCGCGAGGAAGCGGCCGCGCGTCGCCGCAGAAGCTGATCCTGTGCCCTCGTCTTCAGCACGGATGAATTTGTGAGTTCCATCTCCTGATGCATGCACCCGGCTCGACCGCCATTTCGGCGCAGGAGGCGGCCTTCCGCGACCTGCGCCGGCAACGCCGCGCGACCACGCTGGTCGGCGTCGCCGTGCTTGCCGTTCTCCTCGCCGCCGCGGCCTGGATGAGCGAGTTCCATCCCGCCTCGGTCGTCGCCGGCTTCCCACGCATCGGCGAATATCTGTCGAAGGTCCTGCCCTCGCTCGAATGGGCGAACCTCCTCGCCGGCCCGGAGACCGAGGGCAGCCTCGCCTTCTGGTTCTACCGGCTCGACGCCTGGCTGCTGCTGCTCTTCGAGACGGCGCAGATGGCCGCCATCGCGACCCTCATGGGCGCGGCCGTGGCGATGCTCCTGGCCTTCCCGGCGGCGAAGACTCTCGGCGCGCCGAATTGGGTCTTCCAACTGACGCGGCGCCTGCTCGAAGCCACGCGCACCGTGCCCGAGATCGTCTTCGCGCTCATCTTCGTCTGGGCCTTCGGCGTGGGGGCGCTGGCCGGCATTCTCGCCATCGCGCTGCACACGACGGGCGCCCTCGGCAAGCTCTTCGCGGATGCGATGGAGAATGTGGAGCTACGCCCCTGGGATGGCGTGCGCGCCTCCGGCGGCACCTGGTTCGAGGCCTGTCGCTTTGCCGTGCTGCCGGCCGCGCTGCCGGATCTGCTGAGCTATGCGATGCTGCGCTTCGAGGTGAACCTGCGCTCGGCCAGCGTGATCGGCTTCGTGGGCGCGGGCGGCATCGGCGAGGAGCTCTACAAGGTCATCTCCTTCAACTACTACGAGGAGATCAGCGCGATCATCCTGCTGATCATCTTCGCGGTGATGCTCATCGACATGACCTCCGAGCGGCTGCGGCGCCGCGTGATCGAGGTGGTGACGTGAGCCCCGATGGTCGCAGCGGCGCGAGCCGCGGAGAGCTGAATCGGAGGCTCCAGCCGTGAGCCCGCATATGATTCCCGCCGAGATCGACGCCTGGCGCGCGCGCATGCCGCGCGCTTTCGGTCCGAGCCCGCGCGGCAAGGCGCTTCGCATGCTGGGTGGCGTCGCCTTCCTCGCCTGGCTCATCGGCACGCTCTGGATGTTCGAGGTCACGCCGCAGCGGATCTGGAACGGGCTGAACGGGCTGATGGTGATCGTCCGCCTGATGATCCCGCCCTCGCCCGGCGAGCTCTGGCTGGATATCCTGCGCGGCATCGGCGAGAGCCTCGCCATGGCCTTCCTCGGCACCTGCATCGCCGCGGTCATCGCCCTGCCGCTGGGCTTTCTCGGCGCGCGCAACGTGGTGACGAACACGCTGTTCCGCTTCTCGCTGCGCCGCTTCTTCGACGGCATGCGCGGCGTGGATTCGCTGATCTGGGCGCTGGCCTATGTGCGCGCGGTGGGCCTCGGCCCGCTGGCCGGCGTGCTGGCCATCGCCACGGCGGATATCGCGGTGCTGGCCAAGCTCTTCGCCGAGGCAACCGAGAATGCCGAGAAGAAGCAGGCTGAGGGCATCGCGGCCTCGGGCGGCTCCTCGCTGATGGTGATGCGCTTCGGCTTGCTGCCGCAGGTGGCACCGGTCATGCTGGGCCATGTGCTCTACTTCTTCGAGAGCAACACGCGCAGCGCGACCATCCTGGGCGTCGTGGGCGCGGGCGGCATCGGGCTGCAGATCGCCGAACGCATCCGCGTCCGTTACTGGGACGAGGTGGCCTTCATCATCATCCTGATGGTGATCACCGTGGCGGCCATCGACTGGATCTCGGGCCGGGTGCGGCGGAGGCTGATCGGGGCGCGATAAAGCGCCTATATAAGCGCCGTGCCCGAGCCCCTCGCCCTCTACATCCACTGGCCCTTCTGCGCCTCCAAGTGCCCGTATTGCGACTTCAACTCGCATGTGCGCGAAGGCGGCGTGGATCATGCGCGGCACCGCGAGGCGCTGCGGCGGGAGCTCGTCCATGAAGCGCAGCGGATCGCGGCGGAAGAGCCCGGCCGGAACTCGAAGCGCCCGCTGGCCAGCATCTTCTTCGGCGGCGGCACGCCGAGCCTGATGGAGCCCGAGACCGTCGCGGCCCTCATCGCCGATGCGCGCAAGCTCTTCGACGCGGCGGAGGACATCGAGATCACGCTGGAGGCCAATCCCACCAGCGTGGAGACCGGCAAGCTGCGCGAATTCGCCGCCGCCGGCGTGAACCGCGCCTCGCTCGGCGTGCAGTCGCTGGACGCGGAGGCGCTGCGCTTCCTGGGCCGCCGGCACGATGCGGGGCAGGCCATCGCCGCGCTGGAAGCGGCGCGCGGCACCTTTCCGCGGCTGTCCTTCGACCTGATCTATGCGCGCCCCGGCCAATCGGAGGAGTCCTGGCGCGCCGAGCTGCGCCAGGCCCTGGCGCTGGCGGCCGATCATCTCAGCCTCTACCAGCTCACCATCGAGCCCGGGACGCGCTTCTTCACCGAGCATGCGCGCGGCGCCTTCGCGCTCCCGGAGGAGGAGGACGCGGCCCGGATGTACGAGGCCACGGCGGAGGAGGCGGCGCGCTTCGGCCTCGCGCCCTACGAGGTCAGCAACTATGCGAAGCCGGGCGCCGAGAGCCGCCACAACCTCGCCTATTGGCGCTACGGCGACTATCTCGGCATTGGCGCCGGCGCCCATCAGCGCCTGCTTCTCGGGGGGGCGATGATCGCGACGCGCCGGCATCGCGCGCCCGAGGAATGGCTCTCGCGCGTCCAGGCCAGCGGCCATGCCATCGTGGAAGAGGAGACCCTTTCGCCACGCGACCGCGGCCGCGAGGCGCTGCTCATGGGACTGCGCCTGGCCGAGGGCGTGGAACCGGCGCGCATCGAGGCCCGCAGCGGCCTGAAATTCCTGGAAACCATCGATCCCGCGATGCTCGGCGCCTGCCTGGACGAGGGCTACCTGGAATGGCAGGGCCCGCGCCTGGTCGCGACCGCGGAAGGCCGCGTCCGGCTCGACGCGCTGTTGCCGGCCTTGCTTCGCTGAGCCTCCGTGCCTAGTATCAAGCCCATGTTCCTGAAGAGCACCACGCTGCGAATTACGCGCCCGGCCGGTTGACCCGCGCCGCGATGCCGTGGCGCGCCACCGCGCCGGGCCTCGCAGCCGCAACCCGCTCCCAGGAATTTTCCACCATGTCCCATACCGTTTCCGTGCTCTTCACGGTCGAGGCCGAGGCTTCGCCCTGCCTGCTCCCCCGATTGCTCCAGCCCTTCGCCAAGCGCGACCTGACGCCCGACCATATGGTGTCCCAGCAGCATCGCGGCCGGATGCGCGTCGAGCTCGGCATGGAGCAGATGCCGGCCGGGATGGTGCATCTCGTCGCCGGCAATCTCGGGCAGTTGGTGGGCGTGCATCGCGTTACCGAGCATCGCGAGACGCGCGGCGGGACCGGGCTGCGCGTCGCGGCCTGACTGGTTTTCGCGTCGAATCCCCGGGCCGCCGCCTTGCGGAGGCGGCCGGCGCGCTTAGACTTCGCGTCAACCAGAATTGGGGAAACGAGAATGACTGTCTTCAACGCGCCGTTCGCGCGGCGATCCGTGCTGGCCATGGCAGGCCTCGCGGCTCCGGCCCTTGCCCGCGCGCAGGATTTTCCGTCGAAATCGATGCGCATCATCGTGCCCTATACGCCGGGCGGCACGACGGACATCGCGACCCGCCTGGTCGCCGAGCCGCTGGGCCGGGTGCTGGGCCAGCCCGTCGTCGTCGAGAACCGGCCGGGCGCCAACAGCATCGTCGGCGCGGGCGCCGCGGCCACGAGCCCGGCCGATGGCTACACGCTGGTCATGGTGCTGCCGGCGCATGCCGCCAATGCCACGCTGCAAGCCGGCAAGCTGCCCTTCGATGTCATGAACAGCTTCTCGCCGGTCTCCCTGGTCGTGACCTCGCCGCTGATCGCGGCCGGCACGAAGCGCCTTCCGGCCACGACGCTGCGCGAATATCTGGACCATGCGAAGGCGCGGCCGGGACAGGTCAATTTCGGATCGAGCGGCATCGGCGCGACGGCGCATCTGGCGATGGAGCAGCTGGCCATCCTCACCGGCGTCCGCATGACGCACATCCCCTATCGCGGCACGCAGCCCGCGCTGCAGGACCTGATGGCGGGGAACATCAGCATCATGTTCGACACGCTGTCCTCGTTCAAACCGCAGTTCGAGGCGGGCACCATCCGGCCGCTGGCCGTCGCCTCGGCGCAGCGCTCTCCCTTCGTGCCGGAGATGCCGACGGTGGGCGAGGCGGCCGGCATCGCGCCCTTCGCCGCCAGCACCTGGTGCATGCTGCTGGCCCCCGCGCGCACGCCGCAGCCGATTGTGGACCGCGTGTCGGCGGAGGTCGGCAAGATCGTGCGGGAACCGGCCATGGCGGCGCGGCTCCGGGATCTGGGCTTCGTGGCCGAGGGGCTCACGCCGGCGGCCACCGGCGCCTTCCTCGGTCAGGAGGTCGAGCGCTGGGGCAATGTGATCCGGACGGCGAACATCACCGTCGAGTGAGCAGGTCGAGTTCGCCGGGAAGGGCGCTGCCGGTCCAGAGGGTGCGGAGAAAATCCCTGGCCGGCTGGGCGCCCAGCACGGGCCCGACGAGCTCGAGAAACTTCTCGTCGAGGTCGGTATCGGTAAGCGGCGCGTCGGGGTCGCCCTTGCGGGTCGGCTGGTAGCGGAAGAGCTCGCGGCCGTCCTTCAGCGTGATGGAGACCTTGGCGCTGCGGCGGCCGGGGAAGCCTGCCTCGCATTCCTCGTCCAGGCTCACGCGGATGCGCGGCATGACGGCCCGGATCTTGGGGTCGGCCAGCCGTTCCGGGGCGAAGGCATCCAGGCGCACGCCGCCATACTCCATCAGCGAGGCGATGGTGAACTGCGTGGAGAAGCGCGCCTCCTGCTCCGTCTGGGCGTTCGGGCGGTCGCAGACATTCTTGGTCGCGGCATAGCCGGCGACATGCAGCGACGCCACGTCATCCGCCGCGAAGGCGTGCTCGCGCTGGAGCTCGCGCGTGGCGTCCAGGGCGGCGAAGATATGCCCGCAGCAGCCGTGGTTCTTCACCGTCATCTGCGTAATGGCGAGCGGCTGGCCGATGGCGGCGATGGCCTTCTCCCACTTGCCCGTGTCCTCGCTGGTCGCCGCCGCGAAGCCGGCCGGGCCGTGCAGCACGTCGAGCGCGCCGGTCATGCCCTCCCTGGCCGACATCGCGGCGAGCGCGCCCGCCTCGGCGGCATGGCCGGGGTGCAGCGGCTTGCTCATGCCGTCCCCGCGGAAGGCCTGCTGGAGGCCGCCGGCCATGGTGGCCGAGGTCGCGATGGCATGCGCCGTCTGCATCGCATCGCAGTCGTAGAGGACCGCGACGGCGGCGGCGGCGCCGAAGGTGCCGACCGTGCCGGTGGTGTGCCAGAAATCGTAATGCGAGGGCTGCACCGCCTGCGCGATCCGGCACGACACCTCGTAGCCCGCGATCATCGAGCGCAGCAGCGCGGCCATGTCGAGCTGCTTCGCCTGCGCGGCCGCGAGCGCGGCGGCGACGGTCGGGCAGCCGGGGTGGTAGACGCCCCAGCGCCAGATGTCGTCGAACTCGACCGTGTGGCTCGCCGTGCCGTTCATCAGCGCCGCATGCCGCAGCGCGACCCGCGCGCCGTCCACATAGGAGACGGCATGGCCCACGCCGCGTCCTTCCACCAGCGCCCTGGCCATCAGGGTCGCCGGCGGCAGATGGCAGCCGGGCAGCAGCGAGGCGAACCAGTCGATCAGCGCGCGGCGGGCGTGATGCTCCACCTCCCCCGTCAGCGGCGCATGGCGCCAGGAGGCGGCGTGCTCCGCCAGGACGAGGAGAGGGTTCATCGGTTGCTCCGGATCACTTCCTTGTTGATCACCATGTCCATGTCGATGTCACCGCGGAAATGCCGGACGATGGAATCGACGCAGGAGAGGCCCATGCGACGCATGCTCTGCTCCGTCGCGGCGGCGGAGTGCGGCGTCATGATGACGTTGGGCGCCGAGAGCAGCGGGTTGTCCTGCCGCGTCGGCTCGTCCCAGAAGACGTCCACGCCGGCGGCGGCGACATGGCCGCTCTTGAGCGCGCCGGCCAGGGCCTCCTCCTGAACCAGCGTGCCGCGCGCCGTGTTGATGAAGCGCGCGCCCGGCTTCATGGCGGCGAGGAACTCGGCATTCACCATGCCACGATTCTCGGCGTTCGAAGGGCAATGCACCGTGACCCAGTCGGCCTGGGCCAGGCCTTCCTGCAGGGTCTTGGCATAGCGGAAGCCCGCGCCCTTCACCGTGTTCATCGGCACGTTCGGGTCGCAGACCAGCACGTCCATGCCGAAGGCGTCGCAGAGTCGCGCGACGCGGCCGCCGATGCGGCCGAAGCCCACCACCAGCACCGTCATGCCCGAGAGATCCCAGGTGACGGGAGCCTCGGTCGTGCTCCACTTCAGCGCGCGGGTATTGGCGTCATAGGCCTTGGTGCCGCGTGCGATGTTGAGCATGAGCATCAGCGCATGCTCGGCCACGCTGAGCGCATTGGCGTCGGCCGTGACGGTGAGCGGGATGCCGCGCCTGGTCAGCTCCGGCACGTTCACCGCGTCGTAGCCCACGCCATGGCGGGCGACGATCTGCAGCTTCGGCGAGAAGGAGAGGAAGTCCGCATCGATCGGCGTGCCGCGCACGATGATGGCCTCGCCCTTCTCCATGGCGCGGGCGAGGTTGTCGCGGCTCGTATCCTCGACGAGCTCATGGGTGAAGCCGGGCGCGGCCTCGATGGCGGCGATCGTGTCGGGATGGACCGAGCGCAGCAGGACGATGTGAGGCATCATTCTTCCTTGTATTGCCCTGAGGGGGCCTCGCCCCCTCAATGAAAGCCTCGGCCCGAGCTAGGCGAGATGCGCCGCGGGGCCCATCAGATGCTCGCGCATCCGGGCCTGCAGGATGGCGCCCTCGCGCGGCGGCAAGGCCAGCGGCAGCGAGGCCGGATCGATCTTCGCCACGGCAAAGAACGGCCCCTTCTTCGCGTGGAGCGCCGCCTTCAGCGCCGGCACCTGCCCCGGCTCCGTGACGAGCATCGTGGTCTTGATGCCCGCGCCCTCCGCCATCTTCACGAGGTCCGTGCCGTGGCGCGTCGCCGTCTCCTGCATGCCCGTCTCGCCGTAATGCTCGTTGTCCTGCACCACGATCGAGAGGTTCTTCGGCGCCTGATGCGCGATGGTGGCGAGGCTGCCGATGCCCATCAGCATCTCGCCGTCGCCGGTCAGCACCAGCACGTCCTTGTCCGGCTGCGCGAGCGCGAGGCCGAGGCCGATCATCGCCGCCCCGCCCATGCCACCCCAGAGCGGCAGGTTCTGCGGGCCGTCATCCACGGCCGAGATGTCCCAGGCGGGCGCGCCGAGGCCGGCCACGACGAGCAGGTCGCCGCGGTCGGAGAGAAGGACGCGCGTCAGGTCGCGCCGGTCGAGCTTGCCGGAGGCTCCGAGCTTCACCATGGCGTCAGTCCTTCCCGAAGGTCTTGGCGCCCAGCACCCGTTGGCCGATCAGCGTCGCGGTGGGGCGGAAGGTGTTGTAGGCGAGCTTGAGCGAGGCCTCGACGGTCTCGGCCACGTCCTCGGCGCGGTCGGCGCGGTGGACGAGGGTGCCCATGGCCTCCAGCACGCTCTGCGTCGCCTGGCCCATGGCCACCTGCGCCGGGTTGAACTCGCCGAAATCGCCGCGCATCGTGATGATCATCGGCATCGGCGTGCGATGGATGCTCGAGAGCGAGAGCATGTTGATGCAATTGCCCACGCCGGAGGACTGCATGAGCAGCACCGAGCGATCGCCGCCCAGCCAGGCGCCCTGCATGAGGGCGACGCCCTCCTCCTCGGTGGTCAGCGTCACGACGCGGAGCGTGTTGTCGGCGAGGCAGCGCTTGATGAGGCGCGAATGGCCCGCATCGGGCACCAGGGCCACCTGGCGGACATTGTACTGCTTGAGCAGGTCGTAGATGCGATCCGGCCAGTCGGCCGCCGCATTCGGCGCGCTCTCGATCATATTGCGATCCATGGATATCCCTCCGTCGGGCCGGAGTTTCCGCTCCGGCCAGCGATCTGACAAGCCGGGCGGACGCAGGACCCGATTGCGATTTCCGGCGCCGCGGATGATCCTGCCGGCCTGAAGCGGGGCAGGACGGCATGGCGTTCCGGCATGTGATCGGCGGCACCTCCTACGTGTTCGGAGACCTGCGCGCGCTGCTGGCGCGGGCCACGCCCTTCCGCTCCGGCGACGCGCTGGCGGGCGTGGCGGCGACGAGCGCGGCCGAGCGCGTGGCGGCCCAGAAGGCCCTGGCCGACCTGCCGCTGAAGCACTTTCTGGCCGAAGCCGTGATTCCCTATGAGGACGACGACGTCACGCGGCTGATCCTGGACAGCCACGACGGCGCGGGTTTCGCGCCGGTCGCGCACCTCACCGTCGGCGGCTTCCGCGACTGGCTGCTGGCCGCCCCACCGGAGGAGATCGCGCCACTGGCGCGCGGCCTGACACCTGAGATGGCCGCCGCGGTCTCCAAGATCATGCGCGTCTCGGACCTGATCGCGGTGGCGCAGAAGTGCCGCGTGGTCACGCGCTTCCGCAACACGATCGGCCTGCCGGGCACGCTCTCCATCCGCCTCCAGCCCAATCATCCGACCGACGATGCGCGCGGCGTCGCGGCCTCGGTGCTGGACGGGCTGCTGCTGGGCGCGGGCGATGCGGTGATCGGCATCAACCCGGCCACCGACAATATCGAGGCGGTGCTGCGCCTGCTCGGCATGCTCGACGAGGTCCGCACGCGCTTCGACATCCCGACGCAGAGCTGCGTGCTGTGCCACGTCACCACCGCAATGCTGGCCATGGAGCGCGGGGCGCCGGTGGATCTCGTCTTCCAGTCCATCGGCGGCACGCAGGGCGTGAACGACAGCTTCGGCGTCACGCTGGGGCTGCTGCGCGAGGCGGAGGACGCCGCTTTGGCGCTGAAGCGCGGCACGATCGGCCAGGACGTGATGTATTTCGAGACCGGCCAGGGCAGCGCGCTCTCCGCGGAGGCGCATCGCGGCGTGGACCAGCAGACCCTCGAGGCGCGGGCCTATGGCGTCGCGCGCGCCTATTCGCCGCTGCTGGTGAACAGCGTGGTGGGCTTCATCGGGCCGGAATATCTCTTCGACGGCAAGCAGATCCTCCGCGCCGGCCTCGAGGACCATTTCTGCGGCAAGCTGCTCGGCCTCCCGATGGGCGTGGACATCTGCTACACGAACCACGCCGAGGCGGACCAGGACGACATGGACACGCTGCTGACCTGCCTCGCGGTCGCCGGGGTTACCTACATCATGGGCGTACCCGGGGCGGACGACGTGATGCTGGCCTATCAGTCCACCTCCTTCCATGACGGGCTCTACGCGCGCGCGGCGCTGGGCAAGACGCCCGCGCCGGAATTTGCCGAGTGGCTGGAACGCATGGGCATCGGAAAAGGCGAGGCGATTCCGGCCGCGATGTCGCCGGCGCTGATCGGGCTGGAATGACCGCGCCGGATGACCGCAGGGCGGAGGCGCCTCGGGCGCCGAGCACCGGAGGTCTGAATCCGGCGCGAGGCGAAGCGGATGACCGCAGGGCGGAGGCGCCTCGGGCGCCGAGCACCGGAGGTCTGAATCCGGCACGAGGCGACTCGCCGACCCTCTGGCACGACCTGCGCCGCTTCACCGAGGCCCGCGTCGGCCTCGGCCGGGCCGGCAACGCGGTTCCCACCGCCGCGCATCTCGACTTCCAGGAGGCGCATGCGGCGGCGCGCGACGCCGTCTGGTCGGCGCTCGATGTCGAGGCGTTGCGCGCGGAGCTGGGACCCGTCCCCGTGCTGCGCAGCGAGGTGGAGGATCGCCGGTCCTATCTCCTGCGCCCGGATCTCGGCCGCCGCCTGCGCGCCGCCGACCGCGCGGGCCTGCCGCGGACCGGTGGCACGGTGATCGTCGTCGCCGACGGCCTCTGCGCCAGCGGCGTTCAGCGCCAGGCCGTGCCGCTGATCCGCGCCTTGAGCGCCGAACCCCCGGTCGCGCCGGAGGCGCGCTGGCACATCGTCATCGTCGAGCAGGGGCGCGTCGCCATCGGCGACGAGGTGGGCGAGGCGATGGGCGCCGAGGCCGTGGTCGTCCTCATCGGCGAGCGGCCCGGGCTTTCCGCGCAGGACAGCATGGGCGCCTACCTCACCTGGGCGCCCCGCCGCGGCCGCACGGATGCCGAGCGCAACTGCATCAGCAACATCCGCCCGGGCGGGCTGAGCGCGGCCGAGGCCGCCGCCAAGATCCGCTGGCTGCTGCGGGGCGCGAAGGCGATCGGCGCCACGGGCGTCCGGCTGAAGGACGACATGACCTCAACCGGGCTGGCGCTCCCCTGAGGCTTTGCCTAGCCTGCGGACCAACGAGGAGACACAAGAAGATGCGCTGGTTCCTGACCCTGGCCGCCCTGCTGCTGTCCCTGCCCGCCGCGGCGCAGGAGGCCTATCCCAATCGCCCCGTGCAGATGATCATCCCCTTCCCGCCCGGCGGCAACACGGACCTCATGGCCCGCGCGCTGCAGGCCGAGCTCTCCAAGGCGCTGGGCCAGCCGGTGGTCGGCGTGAACCGCGGCGGCGCGGCCGGCGCCATCGGCAATGCCGAGCTCCACCGGACCCGCGGCGACGGCTACACCATCGGCATCTCGCCCAACAACGCCATCACCACGCAGCCCTACCTGCAGAACGTGAACTACACGGCCGAGGGCTTTCGCTATCTCTGCCTGGTCTACGACAACCCGCAGGTGCTGATCCTCGGCCGCAACGCGCCCTTCTCCGACTTCCGGGGCATGATCGCGCATGCGCGCAGCGGGCGTGAGGCGCTGATCTACGGGGCGCCCGGCGTGGGCAGCACGCAGCACATCCTCACCGTGCAGCTGCTGCGCGCGGCCGGCGTGGACGGGCTCTACGTGCCCTTCACCGGCGCCGGGCCGCTCTCGCAGGCGGCATTGGCGGGGCAGGTGCATGTCTTCGTCGAGGCCGCCTCGATCCCGGCCTCCACGGGCCTCGGCGTGCTGGCCGTGCTCGGCTCGCAGCGGATGGCGGCCCTGCCGAACGTACCGAGCACCGCCGAGCTCGGCTACCCCATGGCCGGCACCACCTATGGCGGCCTCATCGCCCCGGCCGACCTGCCGGACGCCATGGCCCAGACCATCGAGCGCGCCTGCCAGACCGCGGTGACGAGCGAGGGCTTCAGGACCATCGCCGAGCGCCTGAACGCCGTGCCGAGCTTCCAGCCGGGCGCCACCTTCCGCGAGCGCTTCGTGGCGGAGAGCGTGGCCAACCGGGCGCTGCTGCAGGAGCTGGGCATCAGCCGGCAATAGCATTGTCCGGCGATCGGATTCGCGCCTTCGGGGCCTTCGCCCTGCTGCGGTCCGATCTTAGGGCTGGCCCCGGCGCGGCTTTCCGCGCCAAAAGCCGGACCATGCCCCTACGCATCTCCCCCAAGCTCTCGATCCCGGACGAGGAGATCTCGGAGACCTTCGTCCGCGCGAGCGGCGCGGGCGGGCAGCATGTCCAGAAGGCGTCCACGGCCGTTCAGCTGCGCTTCGACGCCTTCGCCTCGCCCGTCCTGTCCGACCGGATCAAGATGCGGCTGCGCGCCATCGCCGGCCAGCGGATGACCGACAGCGGCGAGATCGTCATCTTCGCCCAGCAGCACCGGTCCCAGTTGCGGAACCGGGAGGATGCGCTGGAGCGGCTGGCCGAGCTCCTCCGCGAGGCGGCCGCCCCGCCGCCGCCCGTCCGCCGCAAGACCAGGCCCACCAAGGGCTCGCAGACGCGGCGGATGGACAGCAAGACGAAGCACGGCGCCACCAAGAAGCTGCGCTCCGGCCCGATCAGCGACTGAGGCGCCGCTCGGGCCGGGATGGCCGGCTAGAGCATCATCCGACCAGACGGAATCGTCCGGTCGGATAAAGATGCTCGAAAAAAAACGGCTAGAGACTTTGCAGTGAGCCCTTGCGAACGAAGAAGGCTCTTAAAGCAGCTGGCCGCCATCCACCACCACCGTGTGGCCGGTGACCCAGCTCGCCAGCGGCGAGGCCAGGAACAGCACCACATTGGCCACCTCCTCCGGCGTGCCCATGCGGCCGAAGGGGATGCTGCCCAGCGTGGCGTTGTAGAGGGCCGGCGCCTCGGTCTTCCGCTTCTCCCAGCTGCCGCCCGGGAACTCGATGGAGCCCGGCGCCACCGCGTTCACCCGGATGCCGTCCGCCGCGAAGAGCGAGGCCTGGCTCATGGTGTAGTTGATGAGCAGCGCCTTCACCGCGTTGTAGACCGGGCTGCGCGTCGAGGCGCGGTAGCCGGAGATCGACGAGACGTTGACGATGCTGCCCTTGCTGGCCTTCAGCGCGTCCAGCCCGGCGCGGCTGGCGCGGAAGGTGGCGAGCACGTCCACGTTCAGCGCGGAGTTCCAGCCCTCCTCGGTGTCGACCATGCCGAAGCCGCTGGCGTTGTTCACCAGGATGTCGAGGCCGCCGAGCGCGCCGATCGCCCCGGCGATGTAGCCGTTCACCGAATCCTTGTCGCCCAGGTCGCAGCTCGCGGCATGGGCCTTGGCGCCCATCTCCGCCTTGGTGGCCGCCAGCGCCTCGGCGCCGCGCGCGCAGATCGAGACGGCGGCGCCGGCCCTGGCGAAGCCCAGCGCCACGCTGCGCCCGATGCCCTTGCTGCCGCCGCAGACGATGACGCGCTTGCCGGTGAAGTCGAAGCTCATGCCAATTTCTCCTGTTGCGGCCTGCGTCGGCGCAGCCGCGTGAATCCATAGGCGAGGGCGAGACCGGCGGCGAGGATCGCGATGCCGACCAGCGGCCGGTAGAACAGCCAGGCGATCGCGATGACGACCGGCGCGACCAGCGCCGTGAGCACGGCCGCCAGCGCGCCGGTCCCGAAGCCGACGACGGCGCCCAGCGGCGGGATCACGTCGGCCAGCACCTTCAGCGGATTGAAGAGCAGCGCCCAGCCGACGAACATCAGCACCACGCCCACGAGGCGCAGGATCCAGGTCAGCAGCGCATTGTCGTCCTGCGCCTGCTGGAACATCGCCGGCGCCGGCACGGTGCCGGCGCGGATGAGCATCAGCCGGTCGCCGGCATTGGTCGCATAGGGGCCGAAGGCGTCGCCGGCCTGCGCGGCGATGACGGAAACGTCGCTGGGCTGGGCATAGCGCCAGGTGATGCGAAGGTCGCCGACGCGCGGGTTGTTCGGGTCCCCGCCGATGTAGCGGGTGCTGTCGCCGGAAGGGAGGCTCAGCGTCTGGTCCGCCGGCAGGCCGCCGATCTGCTGGTCGGAGAGGCGGAAGCCGCCCAGCGTTACGCCCTGGGCGTTGAAGCTGCGCGGCTGATACCGGAGCGCGGGATTCTGGTGTCCGTCCGGCTGGCGGAAGCGGCTGGAATCCACGCGCCCGTCATGCCAGCCGCGGCGATAGGTGCTGGTGGTGACCGTCTCGGTCCCGCCACCGAGCCGCGTGCGGGTCTCGCTGCGGTTCTCCTCGAGCCACTGGAACATCTCGACGTTGCGCACCAGCCGCAGCGTGCCGTCGGGCGGCCTCGCGTCCAGCTCGGCGTCGAGCGGCACCTGGCCGACCCGCACCGGGCCGGAGACATGCACCAGCCGGCCTTCATTCGCCCCATCCGGCCGGTCGGCGGGGACGTCGCGCACGAGGCCGGCGCCTTCGGTGAGCGAGCGCGCCGTCTGCACGGCCCGCCCCTCGTTCCAGAACAGGAGAAACCCCGAGCCGGGGATCAGGACCAGCCCAATGAGCAGGCCGACCAGCGCCGAGCCGATGCGGGAGAACCAGGATTGCGAGCTGGTGGAGGTGAAGGTGTCCGCCCCGCCGGGGGCGCCGCCGGGATTGGTCCAGGGGCTGCCAGACTCACTGCCTCCGCTGTCGGACATGCTTGCCTCCGCCGCCTTCGGCGCCATGGAAGTCGGCGCCGTGAGGATTGTCCAGAGCTTGACGCGCCGTGACGGGCGGGCCATCGCCCCGGGCATGGCCGCACCCCCCCTTCTGCTGCTCGACAATATCCGCTTCACCCTCGGCAATTCGCCGCTCCTGCATGGGGCGGGGCTGTCCGTCTCGCCCGGCGAGCGGCTGGCGCTGGTGGGGCGCAACGGCAGCGGCAAGTCCACCCTGCTGCGCATCGCCGCCGGCGAGCTGGAGCCCGAGGGCGGCACGCGCTTCCTCCAGCCCGGCGCCACGCTGCGCTACCTGCCGCAGGAGCCCGACCTGTCCGGCCATCGCACCGTCGAGGACTACGTGATGGCGGGGCTCGGCCCCTCGGACGATCCGCACCGCGCGCGGGCCCTGTTCGAGGGGCTGGGCCTGACCGGCGAGGAGGACCCCTCGCGCCTCTCCGGCGGCGAGGCGCGGCGGGCGGCGCTGGCCCGCGCCCTGGCGCCGCAGCCCGACATCCTGCTGCTGGACGAGCCGACCAACCATCTCGACCTTCCGGCCATCGAATGGCTGGAAAGCGAGCTGGCCTCGCTGCGCGGGGCGCTGGTGCTGATCAGCCACGACCGGCGCTTCCTGTCCCGCCTCTCGCGCGCCACGCTCTGGCTTGACCGCGGCGTCACGCGGCGGCTGGACCGCGGCTTCGGCGAGTTCGAGGCCTGGCGGGAGGAGCAGCTCGAGCTGGAGGAGCAGGCGGCCCACAAGCTCGGCCGGCAGATCCTGCGCGAGGAGCATTGGCTGCGGCACGGCGTCTCCGGCCGCCGCAAGCGCAACATGCGCCGCGTGGGCGAGCTGCAGGCGCTGCGGGCGGCGCGGCGCGAGCGGATCAAGCCGACCGGGACGGTGAACATGCAGGCGGCCGAGGCGTCCTCGTCGGGCCAGCTGGTCATCACCGCCGAGGGCGTGGAGAAGGCCTGGGGCGAGACGCCGATCCTGCGGAACTTCTCGACCCGCATCATCAAGGGCGACCGGATCGGCATCGTCGGCGCCAATGGCGCGGGCAAGACGACGCTGCTCAACATCCTCATCGGCAAGCTGCCGCCGGATGCGGGGACGGTGAAGCTCGGCACCAACATCGCCATGCGGGCGCTGGACCAGCTGCGCGCCACGCTCGACCCCGCACGGAGCCTGGCCGACACGCTGACGGACGGCAATGGCGACCAGGTCTGGGTCGACGGCAAGCCGCGCCACGTCATCGGCTATATGCAGGACTTCCTGTTCAGCCCCGAGCAGGCGCGGACGCCCGTCGGGAAGCTCTCCGGCGGCGAGCGGGGCCGGGTGCTGCTGGCCAAGGCGCTGGCCGCCCCCTCCAACCTGCTGGTGCTCGACGAGCCGACCAACGACCTCGACCTCGAGACGCTCGACCTGCTGGAGGACATGCTGGCCGACTATGCCGGCACGGTGCTGCTGGTCAGCCATGACCGCGACTTCCTCGACCGCGTCTGCACCGGGATCATCATGGCGGAGGGGAACGGCCGCTGGCAGGATTATGCCGGCGGCTATTCCGATATGCTCGGCCAGCGCGGGGAAGGGGTGCAGGCGCGGAGCGTGGCCAAGGCGGCTCCGGCGCGCGAGGCCGCGGTCCCGCGCGCGCAGCCCGCGGCTTCCGCGAAGCGGCTGAGCTTCAAGGACCAGCACGCGCTGACGACGCTGCCGGCGACGATGGAGAAGCTGCAGAAGGAGATCGGCGTGCTGCAGAACTGGCTGGCCGATCCCGGCCTGTATGCGCGCGATCCGAAGGGCTTCCAGCAGCGCACCGCGGCCCTGGCCGAGCGCCAGGCCGCGCTGGAGGCGGCCGAGGAGGAGTGGCTCAGGCTGGAGCTGCTGCGCGAGGAGCTGGGGGCCTGAACTCAGCGCGTCCGGTTCTCCAGCGCCTGGATCAGCGGCACCATGCTGTGCGGGTGCGGGCTCTGGCTGGCGAGCTGGATGGTCTGGAGCGGCAGGCCGACATGGGCGCCGACCAGGCTCACCGGGTCCATGTTCCCCCGGAAATTGACGATGGGCGCGAAGGCGTCATCGCCCCCTGCCGCCGCAGCCTTGTTGAGCAGGGTCACGACCTGGCCGCCGATCCCGGCCGTGATCAGGCTGGACAGCATGCTCACCCCCGCTGACCCGGCGCCGCCCACCAAGGCACGCACGGGATTGGACGACATCTGGTTCATCAGGGCGAGGCAGCCCGGCGCGTTCCAGGTCACGCCCGGAAGCTGGCAGATGGCGCCCACGATCTGGACGAAGGCGCCCCCGAGCGAATGGCCCGTCAACCAGACGATATCGGCCTTCCGGGCGATCATGGAGGTGAAGGTGACGGCGTCGTTGATCTTCATGGCGAGGGCATTCAGCCCGAGGCCGATCCCGCCGATATCGGCGTAGACGGTGTCCTTCCAATTGGCGGTCCCCCGGAAGCAGACGCAGGCGATGCGGGCCCGGCCGGTCCTCCAATAGACGCGGGCGCGGAAGTTGTCGTTCTCGTAGAGGTCCTGGATCTGTCCGGTGGACCAATCCTTCAACATCGTAGAGTTGCTGGCATCCGAATAAATGTCGTCGGCAATCTTGGCCATACCCAAAATGTCGTACATGAACTCCCCCACGACGAGTGCATGGACCGACCGGCCCTATCCGCATGGAATAAGGTCGATAGAACCATCGATATTGAGAATGCCCTGATCTGCCGACTTGAAGTATTCAGGTCGTGACAGAGTGATTGCTCTCGATGCGGAATCTCTTTGATCTATGCCTGGAATTCCATCCCCCATTTTGTCGCGTGGGTGTCACGATCCGAAGCGCATGGCGGACCAATCTCCCGGAGGTGCGGCGTCGAATTGGTCCGGTCCCCTGCGCCGTCCGCACCCCTGCGGACCGCACCATGCAACGCCTCCTCCCTTTCGGGAGATGGCAAAAGGGCGATAGCCTCCCTCGCATGGCCAAGCCCCGCGTTGCCCTCTTCGTCACCTGCCTCGTGGACCTCTACCGGCCCACGGTCGGCTTCGCGGCGATCCGGCTTCTCGAGGAGGCCGGCTGCGAGGTCATCGTTCCCGAGGCACAGACCTGCTGTGGCCAACCCGCCTTCAACGGCGGCGACCGGGCGTCGGCCCAGGCGATCGCCCGGCAGGTGATCGATCATTTTTCGGCCTACGACTATGTCGTGGCGCCCTCAGGCTCCTGCGGCGGGATGATGGCGCACCACTATCCGGGCCTCTTCGGCGACACCGATCCGCAGTATCGCGGCAAGGCCGAGGCCATGGCGGCCAGGACCCACGAGCTCGTCTCCTTCCTCACCGACGTGATGAAGATGGACCGGGTGAAGGCGCAATACGACGGCACCGTCACCTATCACGACAGCTGTGCCGGCCTGCGCGAGCTCGGCGTCAAGGCGCAGCCGCGCCGGCTGCTCGGCACGGTCGAGGGGCTCGACATCGCCGAGCTCGCGGAGCCCGAGATCTGCTGCGGCTTCGGCGGCACCTTCTGCGTGAAGTACCCCGAGATCTCCACCCGCATGGTCGCCGACAAGGTCAAGGACGTGGCCGCGACGGGGGCCGGCACGCTCCTCGCGGGCGATATGGGCTGCCTGCTGAATCTCGCGGGCCGGCTGCGGCGCGAGGGCAGCGACGTGCATGTGCGCCACGTCGCCGAAGTTCTGGCGGATATGACGCGCGAGGCCCCGCCGATCGGAGAGGCGCCATGAGCTCGACCCTGGGGAGCCTGACCCTGGACAGCATCGCCGACGAGGTCGCGGAGCGGGGCTACGCCCGGCGCAGCCCCGCCGAGGTCCGCGCGACGCTCCGCGGCTCGGATGCGGAGCTGCGCGACTTCGCCGGAAGCTGGCAGCGGCTGGAGACGGACGGCTTCATGCGCGACGGCGGTCGCTATCGCCTGCGCCGGCTGGCCAACTTCCTGGCGATCCCCGGCGAGGCCGGCCACCGCCGCGGCCTGCATCGCGCGCATTTCCAGGCGACGGTGCACAACACCCTGAACGGCGGCGTGGACCGCTGGTTCGCGCCGGTGGAGGACGCGGCGGTCGCCAATCCCTTTTGCCAGGGACTGCTCGCCCTCGGCCGGGACGTGGCGGACCGGCTGCACCCGGCCACGCGCTGGTTCGTCGAGATGCACCAGTTCCGCGTCCAGGCGCAGCCCAATTCGCCGGGCCATCCGACGCCCGAGGGCGTGCATCACGACGGCGTGGACGTGGTCCTCATCGCCATGCTGGCGCGCACCAACCTGAAGGGCGGCGAGACCCGCGTGACGGACGACGATGGCCGGGAGCTCGCGCGCTTCACGCTGGAGGGGATGCTGGACCTCACCATCCTGGACGACCGCCGCGTGATGCATGGCGTGACGCCGGTGCAGCCGGCCAATAATGCGCTCCCCTCCAGCCGGGATGTGCTGGTCCTGACCTGGAAGCGGGCCGCCTGAAGCGGGATCCGCCGAACAGGATCGCGCTCTAATCCAGCAGCTTCTTCTCGATCGCGCGCAGCCGATGCCCGAGCTGCGCCTGCGCGGCCTCGATCAGATCGTTCACGTAATCCACCGAGATCGCGGGCGAGAGGCTCGGCGCCGGCGGGATGCGCCCGGCGATCAGCGCCTCCAGCGCCGCGAGGCGCTCGCGCATCTCGGAGCGGAGGGCCGCCAGGTCCGCGCCCAGGGCCGCGACCTCGCCCGCCAGCGCCGGCGCGGCCGAGGTGGTGCCCGCCGTCTCGCGCAGCGCCGCCATCTCGGCCCGCAGCGCCTCCGTGCGGAGGCGGAGCTGCGCGGCCAGGGCTTGATCCGGCGGCACCGGCGTGGCGTCGAGCGAGAGGGGGAGCGCCTTCAGCTTGCCTTCCTCGGAGCGGAGGATCCGCCCGAGCGTCTCGAGCCTGAGGTCGGGCCGGCCGGCGATGGAGGCCAGGTGGTGCTCGAATCCGCCCTCCTCCGGCCAGCGGCCCAGGGCGGCGAGATAGGCATTCACCACGAAATCCGCGTCGGACCCATGCAGCAGCTCGCCGGCCGTGATCATCCGCGCGCTCCCGGCAGGTGGATGCCGAGCCGCCCGTACAGCGCGCCGAGCCGTTCCGCATAGCGCTCCGGGCTGAATGCCGCGGCGCGGCGCGGGCCGGCCTCCTCCAGCCTTCCGCGCAGCCCCTCGTCCCCGTCCAGGGCGCGCAGGGCTTCGGCCAGTTCGCGCGTGTCGGTGGGCGTCACCGCCAGGGCGGCGTCGCCCACCACTTCGGGCAGGCTGGAGGTGTTGGAGGTCAGCACCGCGGTTCCGAGCTGCATGGCCTCGATGGCGGGCAGGCCGAAGCCCTCGTAGAGGGAGGGGAAGCACAGCGCCCGGGCGTGGCGCAGCAGGATGTCCACGTCCAGGCGGGGGACATAGCCGAGATGGCGGATCCGCCCGTCGGCGGTGCGGGTGCCGTTCGCCTCCGTCAGCAGCCGCATCTCGTCCTTGCCGTGCTCGGCCACGTTGCCGACGATGATGAAGGGCGTCGTGATGCCCGAGGCGAGATAGGCGTCCAGCATCCGCGCCAGGTTCTTCCGCGGCTCGATGGTGGAGACGAAGAGGAAGTAGCCGCGCGGCTCCAGCCCATGGGCGGCGCGCAGGCGGGCCACCGACATCGCCTCGTCCATCTCCTGCTCCGGCGGGAAGACGGGCTGGTAGGTGTTGGTGATGCGGTCCCCGGCGATGCCGAACTGGTCGATGATGTCCTGCCGCGCATGCTCCGACACCGTGACGATGTGCTCGGCGTCGCGCACCAGGATCCGCAGCGTGTTCAGCCAGCGCGACTTGATGTCGAGCGTCGCCCAGGGCAGCCGTAGCGGGATCAGGTCGTGGATGGTGTAGATGTTGCGCGCGCCCACCAGCCGCATCGCATGGCTGTAGGTCCAGTGCATGAGCTCCGGCGGCCGGCCCTGGACGCGGACGGGCAGCAGCCGCTTGGAGACCGTGAAGTTCACCAGCGCGCGGCCGAAGGCGTCGTTGGCGTTCCACAGCTCGTCCACGGGGGGCAGGCTCGCGGTGCTGAAGCCTTTGTGGGTGATGGCGGAGACCGCGGTGCTGTCCACCATGCGCGAGATCTGCACCGGCTGGGCCAGCGGGCCGCGCGGTTCCAGGGCGATGTCGATCAGCCGTTGCCGCAACGAGCGGTTGGGCCGGGCACGGGCGTCGAAGAAGCGGACCTCGCGCTCGGTCGCGTCCTTGAGTCGCGGCATGGGCCGCCCGTAGAGGATGCCGAGATTCGCGCCGAGCGCGCGCAGCGTGGCCGCATGCCCACGGGAATAGGTGGTGATGCCGGTGCCATGGGAATGGGTGAGCGAGAAGCCGTCCATCCAGATACGAGGAGTGTCACCGGGCATGGACCCACCTTGCCTTCGCGGCGACAAGGCGACAAGGCTGCCATGAAATCACCCGCATCTGCCGGCACATCCCGTCGCACTGAGACACAGGAATGCTCCGCCCCATGAGTCCCACCGACATCGTTCCCGTCATCCTTTCTGGCGGAACGGGCAGCCGGCTCTGGCCGCTGTCCCGCGAGTCGAACCCCAAGCAGTTCTGGCCGTTGCTCACCGAGCGCACGATGGTGCAGGACACCGCCTTCCGGGCTTCCGGCCCGGGCTTCGCGCCGCCGATCGCCGTGGTGGGCGAGGGGCACCGCTTCCTGGTCGCCGAGCAGCTGCGCGACGCCGGGATCCGCGACCCGCAGATCATCCTGGAGCCGGAGGGGCGCAACTCCGCCCCGGCCATCGCCACCGCCGCCCTGCTGGTGGCCGAGCACAACGCCGATTCGGTGCTCTGGATCATGGCGGCCGACGCCGCGATCAACGACGTGCCGGCGCTGCATGCCGCCCTGGCGAAGGCGGCCGCGGCCGCGCGGACCGGTCGGATCGTCACCTTCGGCATGCGCCCCGACCAGCCGCATACCGGCTTCGGCTACATCGAGATGGGCGAGGGCCTGGCGGAGGTCGCCGGCGTCCATGTCGTGGCCAGCTTCAAGGAGAAGCCGGACCTGGAGACCGCGAAGCGCCTCTCCACCGACGGGAAGCATGTCTGGAACAGCGGCATGTTCGTCGCCACCGCCGCGACCCTGCTGCAGGAGCTGGCGCAGCACGCCCCGGCGGTGCTGGCGGCGGCCCGGGCGGCGCTGGCGGCCTCCGCGCGCGACCTGGACTTCATTCGCCTCGGCGCGGAGGAATTCCGCCACGCGCCCTCCGTCTCGATCGACTATGCGGTGATGGAGCACACCCGCCACGCCGCCGTGGTGCCGGCCGATCTGGGCTGGAGCGACGTGGGCAGCTGGGACGCGCTGTGGGAGGCCTCGCCCCAGGACGGAAAGGGGAACGTGCTGCACGGCCCGGTGGAGGCCCTGGACGCCGAGGGCTGCCTGATCCGCTCCGAGGGGATCATGACCGCGGTGCTCGGCCTGAAGGACGTGGTGCTGGTCGTGACGGACGACGCCGTCCTCGCCCTCCCGCGGGACCGCGCGCAGGACGTGAAGCAGATCGTCGAGCGGCTGCGCGGCAAGGGCAACAAGCTGGCCACCGAGCATCGCCGGATGTACCGCCCCTGGGGCCATTACGAGGGGCTGATCATGGGCGACCGCTTCCAGGTGAAGCAGATCGTCGTCCGCCCGGGCGGCCAGCTCTCGCTGCAGAAGCATCATCACCGGGCCGAGCACTGGGTCGTGGTGAGCGGCACGGCCCGGGTGCGGCGCGACGCGGAGAGCATCCTGCTGACCGAGAACCAGAGCGTCTACCTGCCGCTGGGCTGCACGCACCGGCTGGAGAATCCGGGCATGATCCCGCTGGCGCTCATCGAGGTGCAGGTGGGCTCCTATCTCGGCGAGGACGACATCGTGCGCATCGAGGATAACTATGGAAGAAGCTGAAGGAGCTTCTTTTTTGCCCTCAGACGCCGGGCGGCCGCTCCGCGGCCTTGGCTTCGCCGCGCCACGGGGGCGCCCGGCCGGGAGGTCGGGTGGGCGGCGCCGGCCGCTTTGCGGCCGGATGGCCGGGGGGCCGCCCCTGATCTGGGCACGCGGTCCGGCTGGATGCGATGGCTGAAGGCGCCGCATCGCCCCGCATCATCGTCGACCTGACGGACCTCCTCGAATTCTTCGAGGGCAACCGCGCGCCCATGGGTGTCGCGCGGGTGCAGATGGCGCTGCTGGAGGCCGGCTTCGAGCCCGGCGGGCCGGCGCTCTTCGGCCTTGCGACCTTCTCGGTCGAGCAGGGTGCCTTCGTCGCCTTCCCGCAGCCCGTGCTGGCCGCCTTGATCCGCGGCGCGCGCCAGGGCGGCTCCCCGGAGGCGGAGGACTGGAAGGCCCTCCGGCTGGAGATGCGCGCCGCTCGCGAGGCGGCCGCCCCCTTCGCCTTCGCACCCGGCGACCGCGTGGTCGCGCTCGGCCTCACCGGCGCCTTCCCGCAGCAGCTCCGCCGGCTGCGCGAGCTGCGGCACGCGCATGGCGCGGTGATCTGCACCCTCTTCTACGACGCCATCCCGCTCGCCGCGCCGGAGCATTGCGAGGCGAAGCTGTCGCGCAGCTTCGCCGAGCATCTGCTGGCCACCTGCCTGCAGATCGACCGCGCGGTGGCCATCAGCGCCCGGTCCGCCCATGATTTCCGCGAGTGGCAGCGCAGGTTGCTGCCGCAGCTCGACATTCCCTGCGGCGTCATGCCGCTCGACGCGCGCTTCCCGGCGCTGGCCGATCCCGCGCCGATCGGGGAGGAGGAACTGCCCGCGATCCTGCGCGAGGGGCGTCCCTTCGTGCTCTGCGTCGCGACGCTGGAGTCGCGGAAGAATCACCTGCTGCTGCTGCATGCCTGGCTGACCCTGCTGCGCCGGCATGGCGATGCCGTGATCCCGGACCTGGTGCTGGTGGGCCGCCCAGGCTTCAACGCCGCGCCGGTCCTGCAGCTCATGGCGGCCGCGCCGGAGCTGCGGCGGCGGGTGACGCATCTGAGCCATGTCGGCGACGCCCTGCTCGGCCGCCTCTACGAGCGCTGCCTCTTCACCGTCTTCAACAGCTTCTACGAGGGCTGGGGCCTGCCGGTCACCGAGGCGCTGGCCCATGGCCGACTGGCGCTCGCCCCCGACCACACCAGCCTGCGCGAGGCCGGCGGCGCCGCCGCCATCTACTTCACGCCCCAGAGCGAGCCCGAACTGGCCGAGGCCGCCTGGTCCCTCATCCGCGACCCCGCGCGCCGCCATGCGCTGGAGGCGGCGATTCCCCGCCGTGTCGCGCTGCGGAGCTGGCGCGAGGTGGCCGAGGGGCTGGTCGCCACCCTGCTGGCGCCGGCCGATCCGCTACCGGACCCGCTGGCGCGGCTTCCTTTCCCGATCGGCGGACGCATCGGCTTCGACCGACCGGAGGTTCCCGACCTGCCCGGCCTGCCCCATCCCTCCGCGCTGCTGCACCAGCTGCTCTGCGAGGGCGAGGGTTGGGGCGAGCAGGAGCGCTGGGGAATCTGGGCCACCTCCGGCCCGGCCCGGCTGCGCATCCCGCTGACGGCGCCGCCCCACGGCGCGCTGGCGCTGACGCTGGAGGTGACCGGCGTGCCGGAACTCGCCACGACGGCGCGCCTGCGCTCCCTCCGTCCGGGCGCGGAGCCCGATCCCTGGATGAGCGCCGCGCTCGGTGCCGGCGAGGCGCGGCACCTGAGGCTGGCCATCCCGCCCTGCGAGGCGGGCGACCTGCTGATCGAGATCGACACCTCGGGCGCGGTGCGGCCACCCGGAGATGAGCGGGCGCTGACCCTGCTGCTGAGCGGGCTGATGATCTGCGCCGAGACCGAGACGGAGCTTCAGCTCAGCTACATGGCGGGCCGCCTCGGGGTGCGCGCGCTGAGCTGATCAGTTCGCCGGCGGCGGGGCCACGGGCAGCGCGGCCGTGTAGGGCTCGATCCGCAGGCTCTCGCTGCGTAGCACCGCGATGCGGCGCGTCGCGGCCAGGCGCGTCGATCCGTCCGGCGCGCGGCCGACGATGTACTGCCAGGCCGTGAGCTGCCCGTTGGCGACCAAGGCGCGGGCGATGCGCTCGACCTCCGGGCCGGAGCCGAGGGCGGTCAGCTCGGCCTCGGTCAGGCCGATCGTGACCTCGTCGCGCGGGCCGATGACCTTGAAGAGCCGCACGGCCGGCGCCTGGGCGGCGGCCGTGCCGAGCGAGCCGGCCGCGAGGGCGGCCAGGGCCGCGGTGCGGCGGGTGATCTGGGGCATGGGATTTTTCCTCGTCCATGGCCGACATGATGCCGGTCCAGGGATGGCGGAGGCTTCCCACAGGACCGGGGCGCCGCGAAACGCGAAACCGGGCGGGCGTGACGGATGCGACAGACGCCGGGCCTGCCTATCGCGTCAGTCCCTTCTCGGCGAGCGCCCGCTCGTATTCCGCCCAGCGCAGGGCCTGCTCCCGCCCCAGCCGGTGGAGCGTCTCCCAGGTGTAGAGCCCGGTGTCGTGCAGGTCGTCGAAGAAGATCCGGACGGCGTAGTTCCCCACCGGCTCGATCTTCATGATGCCGACATGCCGCCGCCCGGTGACGAGCTTCCGCTGCCCCGGCCCATGCCCCTGCACCTCGGCCGAGGGGCTTTCCACGCGCAGGTACTCGGCCGGCAGCGAAAAGCGGCTGCCGTCGTCGAAGGCAACGTCGAGGGTCTTCTCGGCCGAGCGGTAGCGCAGCTCGGTGACGGTGACCGGACTATCTGCGGGCATGATTCACGTCTCCGGCGATTCCGCCTGCGACGATCATGCCCGTCAATCCAGCTTGCGGGCCTGGTCCGGCAGCATGATGGGGATGCCGTCGCGCACGGGATAGGCGAGCCCGGCCGCCTCGCTCACCAGCTCGCCGGCCTCGCGGTCGTAGCGAAGCGGCTGCTTGGTCACCGGGCAGACGAGAATTTCCAGGAGCTGCGGGTCCACGGCGCCGGCGGGCTTGGGCGTGTCGGTCATGACGAAGTCCTAGCTCGGCCGCCCGCCCGGCGGAAGCTCCCCACCCCCGAGCGCGGCCATCCGCAGCAGGGCGACGAGGTCGTTGGCGCGCTCGGCCGGGGTGGCCGCCTCCAGCAACGCCTGCTTCTCGGCCACGGCGAAGGGGCAGACCATGGAGAGGGTGGTGACCAGCGTCGGGCAGCTCATCTGCTCGATGGCGGACCAGTTGGCGTCGATTCCCTTGGCCACGAAATAGGGCTTCAGCGCGGCCAGGATGGCCTCGCGCGGCAGCTCGGCGGGCTCGGGCGGATCGAGATCCTCGAGATAGGGCGTGTAGTCGGCCCGCACGCGCCGGTAGCCGCGGCGCGGGGCCAGCTCCTCCGCGATGCGGAAGCGCAGCAAGCCGGTCAGCGTGATCAGCAGGCGCCCGTCCTCGGTCTCGGCGAAGGAGGTCAGGCGGCCGAGGCAGCCGACGTGATAGAGGCCGTCGCCCTGCGCCGTTCGCGGCCCCCGGGGATTGCCCTGGACCATGCCGAACATCCGGCCCTCGGCGAGGCTGTCCAGCACCATCGCCAGATAGCGGGGCTCGAAGATGTTCAGCGGCAGCTTCCCGCCCGGCAGGAGCAGTGCGCCCGAGAGCGGAAACACCGCGATCTCGGCCGGCAGCTGCTCAGGCGCAGGCTGAAAGGGGTTCATCGTCAGAGCCTTTTCGGTTCGCGAGAGCTCACTTCGAAGTCCTCGACCGTGTCGAAAGCGGACGGGCGGCCGCAGGCGCCGCCCGCGATCGCCCTCAGCGGAACAGCAGCGCCGAAAGCCCGCGCCGCGCCTTCAGCGTCGCGGGATCGTCGAAGCCCCAGGCCTCGAAGAACTTGAGGAGCTGCTTGCGCGCCGCCTCGTCGTTCCAGGAGCGATCGCGCTTGATGGCCTCCAGCAGGGCCTGCGCGGCCTCGGCGCGCTTCTCGGCGGCGTTGAGCGCGACGGCGAGCTCGATGCGGGCCTCGTGGTCGTCGGGGTCGCGGGCCAGCCGCTCCTCGAAGAGGCCGAAGCTGGACTGCGCGACACGGCCGGCCTCGGCCAGCTCGATCTGCGCGCGGACGGCGGAGATCTCCGGATGGGCCTGCAGCTTGGCGTCCAGGTTGTCGAGCATCTCCTTGGCCTGGCCCTCCTCGTCCAGCGCGACGAGGCAGCGCGCGAGGCCGGCGAGGGCCTCGGCATTCTCCGGCTCCTGCTGCGCGAGGGCCGCGTAGATCTCCAGCGCGCCGGAGAAGTCCTGCGCCTCGAACAGCTCCTTGGCCTCGGCGATCAGGTCGGCGGAGGGCATCTGGCCGCCGGCGACCTTGAGCAGGTTCTCGATGAACTTCTTCACCTCGCTCTCGGGCAGGGCGCCCTGGAAGAGGTCGGCGATCTGGCCCTGCCAGAAGGCGGCGACGGTCGGCACCGACTGCAGCGGCAGGCCCATCTGCGTCAGCTGCTGGACGAGCTGGCGGTTCTTGTCGATGTCGATCTTCACGAGGCGCACCCGGCCGCCCGAGGCGCGGACGACCTTCTCCAGCGCGGGCGTCAGCGTCTTGCAGGGGCCGCACCACGTCGCCCAGAAGTCCACCAGGACGGGAACCTCTCGCGAGGCCTCGACCACGTCCTGCATGAAGGTCTTCTGGTCGCCGTCGATCACGGGATCCGCGCCGGCGGCAGCCCGGGGCGAGGGATTGGGCTTGTTGGGGTCGAAGATCACGTCCATCGGGCTCGGTCCTGGCGAAAGCAGAGAGATGTTGTGGGAGCGGGCATAAGACAACCCATGCGGCTTGTCTCGGGCGTCAGGGCTCCAGCTTCAGAATCGCCACCTCATGGCCGAGGCCCTCGAGGAAGCGCAGGAGATCGGCCGGGCGGATCCCGGTGGAAGCGGTGTTCACCAGCGGATGGAACCAGGCGAGGCCCGGCGCCTCGGCCAGGGCGGCGTCGAGCGCGACCCGGACCGATCCCGGCGGGGCGTTCACCAGGCCGAAGGGCGTGACGCTGCCCGGCGTGACGCCCAGCGTGGCCGCCAGCGCCTCCGCCGAGCCCATGGTCACCTTGCCCCAGCCGGCCGCGCGGGCGAGCGCGTTGACCGAGACCTTGCGTTCCGCCTCCAGCACGGCAAGGGCATAGGGGCCGTCGCCCTTCGCCGGCGCGAGGAACAGGTTCTTCGAATGCGCGCCCGGCATCCCGCCGCGCACGGATTCGGCTTCCGCCACGGTGAAGACCGCCTTGTGCCCGACGTTGCGGACCTCGATGCCGGCGGCGGCCAGCCGGGCGAGCAGCCCCTCGGGTGTCTCCACTGGAGCCTCTGGATGTGAGCGCATGATGAAGGAGTCCGGCGATCCGCCCGAAGCCGTCATTCCCTGGCCGGGCCTGGCTCCGTCGGCCCGCACCACCCGCCCCCAGGGGTCGTCGGGAGGGCGGCCGTCGCGGCAGACGCATGGCCGGCCGCGGGGAGGGCCAGGATAGCGCGGCGTTTCATGGAGTTTCCCGTGGCAGGTTTGCCGCGTATCATGCCGCGCCCGCCATCGCCGGCAAAGCCGGCATCTCGCCGGCAGAGCCATTCGGAGAGACTTCTTGCTGCCATCCCGCCAATGCGCCGCGACGACACCGCCGCCCGGATGAGCGGCACCTACCGGATCACCGGCATCAGCGACGTGGTGGGCGCCCCGGTGCCGACCAGCCGGTTCTCCCGGCAGATCATCGACCCGCACCAGGCCTTCTTCGGCGGCCGTTCCGTGCTCGATGTCCCGGACCTCCGCCGGGAATTCGTGCCGCCCATCGGGCCGAGCGTCACCGAGCCGGGGCTGGCCGAGCGCTGGCAGGGCTATGACGCGCAATACCGCAACGAGGCGCGCCTCTCCCGCTTCTGGGTCGTCGAGCTGGAACAGGCCACCGTCTTCCCGCCCTTCGGCATCGTGGCCGTGGGGGACCGGATCGTCCGGGACACGGTCCGCAACCCGAAGATGCTGAAGTCGGTCTTTCCCGAAGGGCAGGAGGAGCGGTTCTGGGCGGCCATGGGCTCCTCGACCACGCCGGTCGAGGGGGGCGCCGTCCCGCCCGCCTATCGCGTGCCGGGCCGGAGCTTCCTGCTCGGCTACGGGCTCGCGGACAACTACTTCAACTGGACGCTGCGCTACGCCTCGCGCGTGGCCCAGTACCAGGCCATGCCGGATGTCGTGCAGCTCGCGGTGCCGATGCCGCGCCGCAGCTACGTCCCCCAGACGCTGGAATTCCTCGGCGTGCCGCAGCACGAGGTCATCCACATCGAGGCGCCGATGATCTTCGACCGGCTGGTTCTGGTCTCGCCCATGGCCTTCGGCCGCTACGAGATCTCGCCGCAGATCGCCGACACGCTGCGCGGCCACCCGCGCGTGCAGGAACTCTGGCGGCGCCCGAAGCGCCGGATCTATGTCCCGCGCCGCAACGTCCGCATGCGGCGCGTGGTCAACGAGGCGGCGGTGGAGGAGGCGCTGGGCCAGCTGGGCTTCGAGGTCTTCGACAATGCCGAGCATTCGGTGCGGGAGCAGATCCGCGCCTTCCGCGACGCCGCGATGGTCGTCTCGCCGCATGGCGCGGGCCTGTCCAACATCGCCTATTGCGACGCCGGGACGCCGGTGGTGGAGCTGGTGCCCGAGGGCTACGACCAGGGGGTGACCTCCTACCGCAGCCTCGCGGACCTCTTCGGCCTGCCCTATGCGCAGCTCTTCGCCCGGGAGGCGAAGCCGGACCGCAAGGGCAACCGCTGCAACTCCGACATCGAGGTCGATGTCGGGGAGCTGGTGCGGACCATCGGGGCGATCGCCGCATGAGCGGGGAGCCAAGCTGATGGAGCGGACCGTCCTGCATCCGGCGCCGGACCTCGCCGGGGCGCCGCGCGTGATCCGCGACATCTCGGCGCGCGTGCCCGGCTACGACGTCCGGACCATCCTGGATGTCGGCGCCAATCTGGGCCAGTCCTGCCTGCCTCTGGCCGAGGCGCTGCCGCGGGCACGGATCTATGCCTTCGAGCCGGCGGCCCGCAGCTTCGCCAGGCTCCAGGCCGCCGTCGCGGTCCACCCCAATGTCGAGCCGCTGAACCTCGCCCTCGGCGCCCGGACGGAGAGCGCGGCCATGACGGCCGGCGGAACCTCGGTCACGAACCGGCTCATCCTGCCGGCCCCTGCGCAGCGGCCCAGCCTGGCACAGGCGCTGGGCCGGATGCCGGGAGGCCCGCCGCCCGAGCCGGAGGCGCCGCGCAGGGAGCGGCGGCAGGGTGTGGAGGTCGTCGCCGGCGCGGATTTCTGCCGCGACCGGGGCATCGATCACGTCTCCTTCCTCAAGATCGACACGGAGGGGCACGACCTCGAAGTGGTGCGGGGCTTCGGCCCGTTCCTGCAGATCGTGGACTTCGTTCAGGTCGAGGCCGCGACGAACCCGTACAACGAGACTCATGTGCCCCTGCGCGACTTCCAGACAGTGCTGGACCAGGCCGGCTTCTACCTGTTCCGCATCTACGGCGAAGCCTTCGAGTTCAAGGGCGGCGGCCGGCCGGTATCGCGGCGCTGCAATCCCGTCTTCATCCATCGCCGGCTCGTCGGCGAGATGGAGGGGATCAGCTAGAGCCTTCTTCCTTCGCAAGGGCTCACTGCAAAGTCTCCAGCCGTTTGATTTATCCGACCGGACGATTCCGTCTGGTCGGATGATGCTCCAAGCGTGATGATCGAAGGCGCGAATGCGCCGGAGATCTGAATCACGCGATAAAACAAAACGAAATCGGGATAAGGGAGCGAATGCGAACGCATCACGATGTAAGGCGTGAGGACGGCAATCGCGTCATGACCCGGCGACGCCCCGGGTGACGGCGGACAGCGCGGCATTGATGTCCCACAGCGCGACCCGGATGTCGCTCGCCCCGCGGGCGGCCACGCGCGCCTCGTGCAGGGCCCGATAGGCGAGCGCGTCCTCGCGCGTCGCGAAGGCATAGAGGCCGCCAGCGCGGCCGGCCGCATGGTCCTCGGTCCAGATCTTCCAGGCGAGGCCCGGCGTGTGGGCGGCGATGGAATGCGCCAGCGGCCGGAGCAGCGCATCCCGCTCCGGCCCCGGCGGAGGGGTGCCGGGCGGCACCGCGAAATCCATCCGCAGGATCACGCGCGGCACGGCCGGCTGGCCCATCCTCTCAGCCCTTGTAGGCGACCGTGTTCGAGACCTGCTCGCCCAGCCCCTCGATGCCGACCTTCAGCTGCTGCCCGGCCTTGAGGAACCACGGCGTCGGCTTCTTGCCGAGGCCCACGCCCGGCGGCGTGCCGGTGAAGATCACGTCGCCCGGGAAGAGCGTGATGCACTGGCTGACATAGCTGACCAGCTGCTTCACGTTGAAGATCATGGTCCTGGTGCTGCCGTCCTGCTGGCGGACGCCGTCCAGGTCGGTCCACATCCTGAGGTTCTGCGGGTCCGGCACCTCGTCCTTGGTGACGACATAGGGGCCGAGCGGGCCGAAGGTCTCGAAGCCCTTGCCCTTGTCCCAGGTCGGGCCGCGCTCGGCCTGCCATTCGCGCTCGGAGACGTCGTTGCCGACGGCGTAGCCGGCCACGTGATCCATCGCCTGCTCCTCGGTCACGTAGCGGGCCGTGGTGCCGATGACGACGCAGAGCTCGCATTCCCAGTCCGTCTTCACCGAGTTCTTCGGGATGACGATGTCGTCGAAGGGGCCGTTCAGCGCGCCGAGCGACTTGATGAAGACGATCGGCTCCTTCGGCAGGGGGGAACCCGTCTCGGCCGCATGGTCGGCGTAGTTCAGGCCGATGCAGATCAGGTTCTTCATGCCCGTGACGGCCGGGCCGAGGCGCGGATTGCCGGTGACGGCGGGCAGGGTGGAGGGATCCACGCCGGCAAGCTTCTTCAGCGCGCCGGGCGCGAGCGTTTCGCCGTTGATGTCCGGGACCAGCGCGGAGAGGTCGCGGATGGTGCCGGACGCGTCGAGCAGGCCGGGCTTTTCCTGGCCCTTGGGGCCGAAACGAAGCAGTTTCATGGATGTTCCTCCGTAGAAGCGGGCGAAGACTGCACGGGAAAGCGTGTCGCGCGAAGCCCGGGGCCCCTGGCGGATCGGAAGGCCTATTCCGCCCGGATGCCCGCGCGGCGGATCAGATCGCCCATCCGGTCGTACTGCGCGACGTTGCGCGCCTGGTACTCCTCCGGCGTGCCCGGAAGCGGCGTCGCGCCCAGCTCCTGCAGCCGCGACACGGTCTCGGGCTTGGCGAGACCCGCGCGCAGGGCGGCGTTGGCGCGCCGGATCACCTCCGGCGGCGTGCCCTTCGGCGCCACGATGCCGAACCAGGCGGTGACCTCGTAGCCGGGAAGCGTCTCGCCGATCGCGGCGATGTCGGAGGCGCCGGCCCAGCGACCGGTCGAGGTCACGCCGATGGGCACCAGCGCGCGCGAGCGGATATGCGGCAGGATGGAGGGCAGGTTGTCGCAGCCGAAATCGATGCGGCCGGGCAGCAGGTCCACCATCATCGGCGAGCTGCCGCGGTAGCCCACATGGGTGGCCTCGAAGCCGCCCATCAGGCGGAACAGCTCGGCCGAGAGATGGGTGGAGCCGCCGATGCTGGTCTCGCCATAGGAAAGCCGGCGCTGCTTCGCTAGCGCGATCAGCCCCGCCGCGTCGCGCACGCCGAGCGAGGGGTGCGCGGCGATCAGGTTGGGCACCTCGGCGATCTGGCTGATCGGAAGGAAGTCCGTGCGCGGGTCGTAGCCGGAATTGCTGTAGAGGTGCGGATTGATGGCGTTGGTGCCCGGCGAGCCCAGCAGCAGCGTATAGCCGTCGGCCGGGCTGCGCAGGACGGCCTGGGCGGCGATGTTGGAGCCGGCGCCGGGGCGGTTCTCGACGACGAAGGGCTGGCCCAGCTCTTCCTGCAGGATCTGCCCGGCGATGCGGCCGAGGATGTCGGTGGTGCCACCGGCGGGGAAGCCGACGAAGATGCGCACCGGCCGGGTCGGCCAGGCGGGCTGCGAAAGCGCGGGGGTGGCCAGCAGGGCGGCGGGCATGGCCAGCAGGGCGCGGCGCGACGTGGTCATCTTGTCCTCCCGGGACGATTTTCCGGAAGTATCGGAAGGCGCCGGGCGCGCTGTCAAACCAGAGGCGCCCTCAGAAGCTCATGCCGATGCCGAAGGAGGCGCCGGTCACCCCGCCGTCGCCGAAGAAGTAGCGCCCGATCAGCCGCACGCGGTTGAGGTTGATGCCCATGGCGCCGACCTCGTAGCGGCCCACGTCGAACTCGATGCCGCCGCCGATCTTCACCCCCCAGGCATAGCCCAGCGCCTGCCTCTGGTCCCCGAGATAGGCCGAGGCCGAGCCGTCGATCACCCAGCGCACCGGCCGCCCGAAGGCCTCCCGGCCGGTCGGCCAGCGCAGGCGCGCCCAGAGGCCGAGGGTGCGCGGGACGGAGGTGCCGCCGATGCCGGCGGGCGTGTCGCCGAAGCTCTGCAGGCGCAGCTGCGTGTAGCGCAGCTCGACGTCGATGTTCCGCGCCGGCGTGTAGTCGTAATAGGCCAGCATCAGCGAGGCGCCGATGCCATAGACGTTCATGTGCTTGTCGGTGAGCGCCGAGAGATCGGTGCCCCGGCGGTAGTCGACGAAGGCGCCGAACAGCGATGCATCGGAGGCCGCGAGGCCCAGCGAGCCGTTCAGGATCGGCCGCAGCCAGAGGTTCTCGGCGAGGCGGATGTCGTAGCCGATGCCCAATGTCGCGGTGATGTTGTTCCAGCGCAGCGGCAGGATGCGCTCCGCCGCGCCGCCCGTGAGATAGGCCCGCGGGTCGTAGCGGGCGACGCCGAGGTAGGATTCCAGGAAGACCGGCAGCGACTCGCTCACCGTGAAGCCGAAGCCGAACTGGCTGAGCTGCAGTGAGGTCGCGCCATCGCCGCCCGCCTTGCCGGAACCGCGGTTGATCACCAGCGAATTCGTCGAGCCGTCGGGCGTCATGTTGTAGCCCATCAGCCCGAGCACGCCGCCGTTCCGGGACCGGAAGGTCGTGTGCATCTGCGCGATGCGGTCCTGGACCTGGCTGCCGTCCGGCGTCTGCGCGGCCGCGCCCGATGGGCCGCACGGGGCCGCGGCCAGCAGGCCGGCCGCGAGCGCGATGCCCGGCGATCGGCGCCGCGCCAGGGTCATCCGGCGCCGCCGCGCCGCAGCGCGAGGGCGGCACGCCGCAGCTGGTCCTCGGCGATGCGGACCTCCTGCACGACGTCCTCCTGCGTCACGCGGCCGGCGCGGCCCTTGAGCAGGGCATGGCCGGCGGCCACGCGCGTCAGGATTTCGCCGTACTGCGCCCGCGCGGCGGCCTGGGCGGCGAATGCGCCGTCGCGCCGGCCGGCCCATTCGCGCAGCGCCTGGCGCGCCGCCGCATCGTCGCTCCGGGCCTCGATCCCGGCGTAGAAGGCGGCCGCGTCCTGGCGCGCCTGGGTCTCTTCGCCGGCCTGACGCGCGACGGCGTCGAGCAGGGCGGAGATCAGGGCCTGCACCGGCGCATCGGCCGCGCGGATGTTGTCGCGCAGCATCGGCGCCTGCGCGTTGGTGCGATTGGCGTGGCGCAGCAGCAGGCCGAGCGCTGCGATGGCCTGCCCGCCCGACGGGGATGCCGGCGTGACGCGCGCCGCGAGATCCACGAAAGGGCTTTCGCGATAGGGCAGCACGCCGTCCGAGGCGAGCGTCGCCACCGCCTGGAGATAGGTGGCCAGGGCCTCCTGCATGGCCAGGATGCTGTCGTCCCGGCGTGGCTGGGGCTGGGCGGGTTCCGCGCCGGGCGGCGGGGCGACGGGGCTGCCGGCGAGGGGGCTGCCGGCGATGCGCGGATGGTCCACCGCCAGGCTCGCCGTCGCCGCCCAGTCACGCACGGGGGTGTAGTCCGGCGCATTGCAGCCGCTCAGCGCCAGGAGGGTCCAGAGAAGACGAGTGACGCGCATGCGATGGGTGTGCCCCGCTGTCCGGCCGCCGATCATGGACCCGCCGTCGCCACGTCGCGGCCATCCAGGATGCGGCGGAGACGATCCTCGGCGAGGCGAAGCCGGAGCTCCGTGGACCTCTGCCTGATCCGGCCGGCATGGGCCGCCAGCACGGCCTGTCCCTCCAGGACATGGTCCAGCACCGCGACATATTGCGCGCCCGCGGCCCGTCCCTCGGCGGCGAGGCGCAGGCGCTCGGCCTCTTGCTCGAGGCGCGCCTGCCGCAGGGCTGGGTCGCTCGTCGCCTCGCCGGGCGCGGGCGGGGCGGGCGCCTCGGCCCGGCCTGGGGCGGCGAGGGCAAGGAGAAGGACCCGCATCGGCGCCTCCGCCCCGCGGAGCAGGGCGGTGAGCCGCCGGTCCTCATAGGCCGGGGTGGGGCCGGAATTGTCGCGGGGGAGCCAGCGGGGCGGCACCTCCTCGCTCGCCGCGCGCAGCACCTCGCCCAAGGCCAGGATCGCCCCGGCGGGCGCGGGGTCGGGCAGCTGCCGCGCCAGGGCCGCGAAACCCGGCGCGTCGAAGGTGAGGGGCGCGCCGTCCCAAAGCACGCCGAGGGCCTGGAAATAGAGGGAGAGCGCCTGCTGCATGGCCTCGGCCGGGGGCGCGGCTGCCGGGCCAGCCACGGCGGTATCCGCCAGCCGCGACCAGTCGCGCAGCGCGGTGTTGACCGGCAGCGCGCAAGCGCCGACGAGCCATGGCAGGAGCAGCCAGAGGCGGGATCTGAGCAAGCGGTGAGCCATCTCCCGGCGCGAGGAACAGGCGCTCGCTCTTCCCCTCGGACGCCCATCAGCGGCTTCCGCACTAAAGAAGCTTGGGCGGATCGTCCAGATGCGGAAAGCCGGCACCCCCGAGGATATCAGGGGCCTTTCCGCGTCCGCTGCCGATTACCGGAAGTTCGGGTTGGTCTTGCCGGCGCCATCAATCCGGATCGTCAAGACAAGCTCGAAGCTCTTGCGCGCGTCCTTGATGGAATTATAGACTTCCCCCCAGCTATAGATCTTCTGGTTGTGACGGTACATATAGTGAACGAGGCCATTATAGGGCTTCCACAAATTGCTGATGCCCTTGGACTTCACGCCAATAATGCCATTTTCCTGATTTTCGCCCTTGGAGATCGAGCATTTCAGGCCCCAGATATTCTCCACGTAAGCCACCACCTGATCAGGCGGAACGGCAACACCGAACAACTGATTTTTTTTGATCTCGTCGTCGCTCAAATTCTCCCTCGCTGCATTGTCGATGCGGCTGATGTAATTTTCGATGGTGAATTTGTCATAGGGCTTGCCGAAGGAGCGCGTGAACGCGGTGATGTCCGAGAGGGCCTTCTGCTTGCCGCCCGCCTGCAAAATCCGCAGGAAGGTCTTTATTTCGGCAAGGACGTTAAAAGGCCGGGAGGCGTTGATGAGTGCGCCCCGCGTGCCGTGTTGCAGGCTGCTCATGGCGTAGAAGGTGCTGGTGAAGCCGCATATGCCCCAGCCGTTATTCAGGTCGCCAAGATCATTGCGAATGGAATCAGACATGGCGTCGCCCCGGCATGGTGGGAGCACTGCACCACCTCGATCCTGGAAATGCAACCCAAGGTTATATTGCGCAACTTAAGGTTGCATTTCTCTGACCTTCACCGCGTCAGAGGGTCCATCCCCCGTCGATCACCATGGCCTGCCCCGTGACGAAGGTGCTCTCGTCGCTGGCGAGGTAGACGACGAGCGCCGCCATCTCCTCGGCCGTCGCCAGCCGCCCCATCGCCTGCCGCGCGATGAAGGCGGCGCGGGACGCTTCCAGCCCGCCCGCCGCCGAGGCATTGGCCGCGATGCGGTCGCCGAGGCTCGGCGTGTCCACGGTGCCGGGGGCCAGGCAGTTGCAGCGCACGCCCTGCGTCACCGTATCGGCCGCGACGGCGCGTGTCATGCCCACCACGGCGGCCTTGGTCGTGCCGTAGACGAAGCGGTTGGGCGCGCCTTTGATGCTCGAGGCCGCCGAGGCCATGTTGATGATGCTGCCATGCCCGGCCGCCAGCATGCCCGGCAGCGCCGCGCGCAGGCAGCGCCACATGGCGCGCACATTCAGGTTGAAGGCGAAGTCCCACTCGTCCTCGGTGCAGGTCAGCGCCGTGTTCTGGTGCACGAAGCCGGCGCAGTTGAAGAGGATGTCGAGCGTGCCGGCGCCGGTGATGGCGGCCTCGACCGCCTTGTCGTCGAGCACGTCGAGCGCCTTCGTGGCGATGCCATGGGCGTCGAGGCCTGCGAGCTTGGCCCCATCCCGGTCGGTCGCGATCACCGTCGCGCCCTCGGCCGCCATGGCGATGGCGCTGGCGCGCCCGATCCCCTGCCCCGCCGCGGTCACGAAGGCCCGCTTGCCTGCCAGACGTCCAGCCATGTGTCCCTCCCCAGCTTCATTCGGCCTTGTTGCGGGCAGCTTCCGCGCGGGAGCGGCGCGGCGTCAACCACCGGCGAGCTCGGCGTCCAGCGCGGAGGCGAGGTCGAAGAAGCGCCGGCGGACTTCGGGCGCGTGCGGATTGCTGCGCTCGATGGCCTGGAAGACCTCGGGCGCGTCGTCGCGCACCATGGCCACGGCCTGCCGGATCAGCTCGAAGCTGCGGGTGGTCATCCGCGTCGGCAGGGGCTCCATCTGCACGAGCACCTTGGCGATGAGGTGGGTCAGGCCCTGGACCATCGCGGCCTCCCGGTCATGCGCCTCGGGCGTGGTCAGGATGACGTCGAGGCCCAGCACCTTCCGCAGGAAGGCGGCCACGCGCGGCCCGTTCCGGCCCCGGACCGGGCAGACGGCGATCTTGAGGCCGCGGATTCCGTCGCGGGCGCTTTGCGGCCCGAAGAGCGGGTGGGTCGCCACGATCTCGGCATGGTCGGGCAGGCCGAGACGCATCGCCTCGGCCGGGACCACCTTCACCGAGCCCACGTCCAGGACCAGCGCGCCCTGCCGCAGATGCGGCCCGACGGCGCGGACCGTCTCCGCGACGGCGCCGACGGGCGCGGCGAGGATCACGATCGGGCAGGAGGCGGCGGCCGGAAGATCGACCCGCGCCACGCCCTCCATTTCAGAGCCCGGCGCGGGGTCGTAGGCGCAGAGGGAGAAATGCGGCGCGAGATGCCGGGCCGTCAGCCGCCCGAAGGCGCCGAAGCCGATGATGCCGATATCGTTGTTCTGAAGCACGTCAGGCCCTCTGCAGAAGCTGCATGGCCAGCGGCATGTCGTGGGATCAACCGCTGGCGAGGCAGCGGTTGATGGATGACACGGATCACCCCGCCGCTAGGACAGCGGCGCGTAATACAGCCCGGAGAGGGGAAGGATCTTCGTCACGGGGTCAATGAACGCCAAGGCCGCGCCGGCGTCAATCAGCCTTCCTTCTTCCGCCGCCAGATGCGCCAGAGCTGCCAGAGGAACAGCACGCCCACCAGCAGGATCAGTCCCTTGCCGATCGGGTCGATCCAGGGCTCGAGCTGGTTGTAGCCCTCCTCCAGGATGTAGCCGACCATGGTCAGCGCGCCGACCCAGATGGCCGTGCCCGCCGTCGTCCAGGCATAGAAGGTTCTGCGCGGCATCTCGATGAGGCCGGCCGGGATCGAGATCACCGTGCGGATGCCGGGCATGATGCGGCCCAGGAACACCGCCAGCGGGCCCCAGCGGCGCAGCGTCTCCTCCGCCTTGTCGAGGTCGGCCGCATTCACGCCGATCCAGCGGCCGTACTTCTCGCACAGGCCCCGGGTGCGGGTCACGCCGAAGGCGCGCGCGAATTCGTACCAGAACATGTTGCCGACGATCGTGCCCGCGATTCCGGCCAGGATCACCAGCGTGACCGAGAGCTGCCCGCGCGCGGCGGCGAAGCCGGCGAAGGGCATGATGAGCTCGGAGGGGATCGGCGGGAACAGGTTCTCCAGGAACATCAGCCCGAAGACGCCGACATAGCCCGCGGCCGCGACCCAGCTCGTGACGAGGTCCATCATGGCGCGGCCACCCGGTAGAAGCGCAGCGTCACGCGGCGACCGCGCGTGTAGTTCAGACCATCCACGGAACCCATCTCCTCCAGGCGCAGCCCCAGCCGCGCGGCCTCGCGGCGGAAATCCGCCTCGGCACGATCACCCACCGCAACCACCCTGCCCGCATCGGCCGCCAGGAATATGGCCGCATCCTCGCCCCGGCGCAGCAGCTGCAGCCCGCCGCCGACATGGAACAGCGTCGAGGGCTCGGCATGGCCGGTGATGCCGAATTTTTGCGAGGGCAGGCCGGGCGTGCGCTCGGCCAGCAGCGCCTCGATCCGCGGCGCGATCCACAGCGCCTCGATGCGTGGGAAGGTCAGCTCCATCACGCTCACATAGACGGGGATGGCGGCGACGACGGCGAGGGCCGCGCTGCGCGCCCAACTCGCCCGGCTCATCTCCCGCCAGGCGAGCCAGATCAGCAGCGCCGCCGCCGGCAAGGCGAGCAGCGCGCCGAGGGGCTCATGCCCCGTGACGGCCCAGGTCAGCGCCACGGCCACCAGCGCGAGGCCCAGCGCCACGCCCGCCACGGCGAGCTTCGCGGCCCAGCGCAGCCAGCGCGGCGGCTCGCGGCGCAGCGGGTCCATGGCCCAGGCGGCGCCCAGCAGCATCAGGGCCGGGAAGGCGGGCAGGGTGTAGTGCGGCAGCTTCGTCGCCACCGCCTCGAAGACCAGCCAGGTCGGCACGATCCAGGCCAGCAGGAAGCGGGTGGCGGGCTTGCGCCGCTCGGCCCAGCTCTGGCGCAGCGCCAGGACCACCACGAACCCGGCCGGGAAGGCGGAGATCAGGAAGGTCAGGAGATAGTAGCCGGGCGGGCCCCAGTGCTTCTCGTCGCCGGAGCCGACCTTGCCCAGCATGTCGCCGCCGATGGCCTGGGAGAAGAAGCGGCCCTCGGTGGCGATGCCGATGGCGGTCATCCAGGGCAGCACGAGGAGCAGCATCAGCGGGATGCCCCAGGGGAGGCGCAGCGGGCGCAGCCAGGGGGCATGCAGCCAGCCGCCGCCGGCGCGGCGGTCGCAGAAGGCCAGGGTCAGCCCGGTCAGCAGCGGCACCATGGGCGCGATCGGGCCCTTCAGCAGGACGCCGATGCCGAGGATCACCCAGAAGGCCGCGGCCTTGAGCGCGGTAAAATGGTCCGGCCGGAGATAGGCCGAGCCGAAGAGGCCCATGGCAGCGGTGATGGTGGCGAGCAGGGCCGCATCCGTCTTGGCGATATGCGCCTCGACCATCAGCACCATGCAGCCCGCCAGCATGGCGGCGGCGAGCATCGCGGTGCGCCGGCCCACCAGCCCGCGGCCGAACTGGAAGGTGGCGAGGACCGCCAGGATGGCGCCCAGCAGCGAGGGGATGCGGTAGGCCCAGATCCCGCGGCGGTCGCCGAGGCCGGTCAGCTCCGCCATATGGACGCTGGCGGCCTGGGCCCAGTGGATGCCGATGGGCTTCTTGTTCCGCTCCTCCTCGCCGACGCGGATCTGCACGTAGTCGCCGGTCTCGACCATCTGCCGCGTGGCCTGGGCGAAGCGGCTCTCGTCGCGGTCGGTGGCGGGGATGGTGAAGAAGCCGGGCAGGTGCAGCGCCAGGCAGAGCAGCACCAGCACCAGCCGGGGCCAGCGCTGCGCCGCCCCGCTCGCCGTGTCGAGCCAGGAGTCCAGCCGCGTCGCGGTCATGTGATCCAGAGGGAACTGCGCGCGGAGAACCCGGCCGCAAAGCGGCCGGCGCCGCCCGACAGACAGCGCCGCCGGCGCATCAGCCGCGCGGCGGAGCCAAGCCCGCAGCGCGGGCACCCGGCGTATGAGGGCGGCATATGCATGGCGGCGCGTCTAGCATGTGGCAGGGCGCGCGGCCATAAACCGCCGGATGAGCATCTCCATTGGCATGTCCCCTGGCCGTCGCGTCGCCTCCCTGCTGCTGGAATCCGTGCTGGAGCAGCACCGCGCGATGGAGGAGGCGCTGGACGCCATCCCCTCGAATATCGAGGGGCGGGACAAGGCGGCGGGCCATCGCATCGCGGCGGCCGTGCTGCGCCGGATGGGCAGCCTCGACGCGGTGATGGAGCCCTGGCTGCGCCGCGCGCCGCCCAAGCCGGCCCAGCGCGCGCTGCGGATCGGGGCGGCGGAGCTGCTGCTGCTCGGCACGCCCCCGCATGCGGCCGTGTCCGCGGCCGTCTCGCTGGCCCCCAAGCCCCTGGCCGGGCTGGTGAACGCGGTGCTGCGGCGGGTGGCCGAGGCCGGTGCCGCGGCGCTGGAGGAGCTGGACGCCCGGCTCGACACGCCGGCCTGGCTCTGGACGAGCTGGCATGCGGCGCATGGCGCCGCGGTGCGGGCAATCGCCGCGGCGCACCGGCTCGAGGCGCCGCTGGATCTCTCGCTGAAGCCGGGCGCGGCGGCCCCCGAGGGGGCGGTGATGCTCCCCAACGGCACGGCGCGGCTGCCGGCCGGGACGCGGATCACCGAGCTGCCGGGCTTCGCCGAGGGGGATTTCTGGGCGCAGGACGCGGCGGCGGCCCTGCCGGCGAAGCTCCTGAACGTCCGGCCGGGCGAGCGCGTGGCCGATCTCTGCGCCGCGCCAGGCGGCAAGACGGCGCAGCTGGCGGCGCTGGGCGCCGAGGTCGTGGCGGTGGAGCGCGATTCAGGCCGCATGGGCCGGCTGCGCGAGAACATGGTGCGCCTGAAGCTCGCGCCGGAGCTGGTGAATGCCGATGTGCTGAAATGGCGGCCGGACGGCGCCTTCGACGCGATCCTGCTGGACGCGCCCTGCACCGCCACCGGGACCATCCGCCGGCATCCGGACCTGCCCTATCTCAAGCAGTCCAAAGACGTCGCGAAGCTCGCCGGTCAGCAGCGGCAATTGCTGGAAGCGGCGGCGAGGCTGCTGGGGCCGGGCGGCCGGCTGGTCTTCGCGACCTGCTCGCTGCAGGCCGAGGAGGGGGAGGCGCATCTGGCGCAGCTGCCGGAAGGGCTGCGGATCGACCCCATCCGCGACGAGGAGGTCCCGGAGATCGGCGCGACCCCGCGGGGCACGCTGCGCACCCGGCCCGACCTCTGGTCCGACCGGGGCGGGATGGACGGGTTCTTCGCCGTCCGCCTGGTGAAGGGCTGACCTACCAGCGCCGATAGTAAGGCCGTCCCCAGTATCCGCCGCGATAGCCCCAATAGCCGTATCCGCCGTAGAAGCCGACGCGGGGGCCATAATAATAGGGGTAGGGGCTGTACGGGTAGGCGTAGGGGTAATAGGGCGCCGCGTAGTAGGGCACCGAGGGCGGCGTCGCCGGCGCGGCCTGGATCGTGTTGCCATAGGCCGTCATGCACTGGGCATAGACCGTGTCGAAGCGGCCCTGCATCTCGTAGCCCGTGCCGGCCGCGGCATTGGCCCCGACCGCCCCGCCGGTGACGAGGCCGGCGCCCGCGCCGATGGCGGCCCCCGCGCCCGGATTGCCCGCCGCCGCACCGATCAGCGCGCCCGCGGCCGCGCCCACCGCCGTGCCCACGGCCGCGCTGCCCACCGCCGCATTCGTCGCCGCGGCCGAGGGGTTGGCGTAGCCGATGCTGGCGGCGGCATTCTGCTGGCAGGTCGCGTCCTCGCGCTGGAACTGCGCGTAGTCCTTGCCCTGGGGCGGCAGGGCCATGATGGTCGGCCCGGATGGCGGCGCAACGGTGCAGGCCGCCAGGCCAAGGCCCGCAAATCCCAGGAGAATTGCTTTCTTCATGGCGGTCCTCGTCAGCCGAATTGAGCGGAGGGCATATAGATCGGCAAACGTGGCGCAGGAGCGGCGGTTACAAAATTTCGCGGCCGGATCGGGCGCCCTCCGTCGGGCTAGCCAAGGCCCGGCGGCAGCAGCGACACATGGGCGGCGACGATCCGCCAGCCCTCCGGCCTGCGCAGCCAGGTGTGGCTCTGCCGGCCGACCCGGTCGGAGCCCTCGCGGACGAAAGTGGTATTGGCCGTGCCGAAGTCTCGCCCATAGGTGGTGATCACGGTGCGGAGCAGCCGTCGCGCCAGCCCCTGCGAGGGGCGGCTGGCGCGGAATTCGGCGATCTCGGCGTAGGAGAACAGGTTCTCGGTCGCGCCGAAGCGCAGCGTGTGCTCGTTCTTCCAGAAGAGCTCGTCCAGCACGGCCACGTCGTTGCTCACCAGCGCCTGTTCGTAGCGGTTGAAGGCCGCTGTGACCTCCGCATGGACCTCGGGGATGTTGATCTCGTGCATCAGTTCTTCCTCACGGGAGGCGCGGCGCAGACCCCCATCTTCTCCAGCGCGGCGGCCACGCGGAAGAGGGTCGCCTCCGCCCAGGGCGCGCCGATGAGCTGCACGCCGATGGGCAGGCCGCCCGGCGTGCCCAGCGCCACCGGATCGGCGAGGGGCGCCGCGACCACCGGCAGGCCGATGCAGGAGATGGGCTGGGTGTAGATGCCGAGATTGGGGCGAACCGGGATGTCCTCGCCATCGACCTCGATCAGCGCCTGGCCGATCTTCGGCGCCACGAAGGGGGTGGCCGGGGCGAGGATCACGTCCACCTCGGCGAAGAGCTTCAGCACCTCGGCGCGGTAGCGGGCGCGCAGCCGCTGCGCCTGCTGCACCCAATGGGCTGGCAGCAGGGCGCCGGCCAGGAAGCGGTCGCGCGTGGCGAAGTCGAAGTCCTGCGGGCGGGCGCACAGGTTCGCCATGTGCAGATTGGCGCCCTCCGCCATGGTGATGAGGAAGGCGGCGGCCCGGCCCTCCGCCGCATGGGGAATGGTGACGGTGCGGGTGGCGCCGAGCGCGCGTGCGACGACGGCGACGGCCGCGAAGGCCTCGGGATGGCCGCCCCTGGCGAAATGCCCGTCCGCGACGGCGATCCGCAGCCCGCCGATCTCCGCGTCGAGCCTTGCTGGCTGGATTCCGGGGAAGGCCTGGGCCGGATCCTCGGCATCCTCGCCCTGGAGGATGTTGTAGGCCAAAGCGAGGTCGGACAGCTCCCGCGCGAAGGGCCCGAGATGGTCGAAGGCGCCGACGAAGGGAAAGCTGCCGTGCCGCGAGAGCCGGCCATAGGTCGGCTTCACCCCCCAGATGCCGCAGAGCGAGGCCGGCACGCGGATGGAGCCGTTGGTGTCGCTGCCCAGCGCGATCGGCACCAGCCCCGCCGCCACCGCCGCCGCGCTTCCGCCCGAGGAGCCGCCGGCGATGCGGGTGGTGTCGTGCGGGTTGCGGGTGGGGCCGTCATGCGCGTTCTCGGTGGAGAAGCCATAGGCGTATTCGTCCATGTTCAGCGCGCCGAGCATGACGGCGCCGGCCTCCGTCAGCTTCCGGACCAGGAAGCCGTCGCGGGCGGCGGGCGGGCTGTCGCGCTCGATCTTGGAGCCCGCGAGGGTGGCGGTCCCCTCCAGGTCGAAGAGGTTCTTCACCGCCACCGGCACCCCCGCCAGCGGGCCCGGGTCGATGCCGGCCGCGACCCGGGCGTCCACCGCCGCGGCCTCGGCCCGGGCGCGGGCGGCGGTGACCTCGGTGAAGCAGTTGTGGAGCGGGTCGCGCGCGGCGATGTCGGCCAGCCGCTCCTCGGTGACCTCGATGGCTTTGCGCTTCCCCGAGCGGATCGCGGCGGCGAGGGCGGCGACGCTCACTTCGCCGGCCCCGCGACGAAGACCGGCGCCGGCTCGTCCTGCGGCGTGAGCGGGACGCTCTCCACGAGAGCGGCCATGCGCCTGGCCAGCGCCAGGTTCATCAGCACGCCGGGCAGATGCGCCTCTTGCAGCGGCAGCCCGAGGGCGGCGGCGACCTGCGGCGCGTAGGTGGCGAGGTCGAAATCGGACATGGGCTGGTCCCTCCAGCCCGATTGGGGCCCGAAGCCGGCCCGCGAAGGAAGGTGCAATCGGCCCTCCCCGCGCCGCGACCGGGCATCCCCTGCGCTTTGAGATGGCAGGCTTGCCGCCGCAATGGGCAGTGGCGCATTGACCACGGGTCCGCCCCCTGCCATCCCGAGGCCCATGTCCGCCGATCCATCGCTCCGCACCGTCCGCGCCTGGCCCTTCGAGGAAGCCGCCAAGCTCGCCGACCGCATGACCGCGACCGGGAAAAAAGAGGCGCTCTTCGAGACGGGCTACGGCCCCTCGGGCCTGCCGCATATCGGCACCTTCGGCGAGGTCGCGCGGACCAGCTGGGTGCGGAAGGCCTTCACCGAGCTGACCGGGCTGCCGTCCCGCCTGCTGGCCTTCAGCGACGACATGGACGGGCTGCGCAAGGTGCCGGACAATGTGCCGAACAAGGAGCTGCTGGCCGCGAATCTCGGCAAGCCGCTGACGCGCATCCCCGATCCCTTCGGCACCCACCCCAGCTTCGGCCAGCACAACAACGCGCGGCTGCGCAGCTTCCTCGACGAATTCGGCTTCGCCTACGAGTTCGCCTCCAGCACCGACTACTACGCCTCCGGCCGCTTCGACGCGGCGCTGCTGCGCATGCTCTCGCTGCACGAGGAGGTCCGGCAGGTGATCCTGCCCACGCTCGGCCCCGACCGCCGGGCCACCTATTCGCCCTTCCTGCCCATCCACCCGAAGACCGGCATCGTGATGCAGGTGCCGGTGGAGGAGACCCGCCCGGAGGCCGGCACCATCGTCTGGCGCGACCCGGACAGCGGCGAGGTTTTCGAGACTCCCGTCACCGGCGGCGCCTGCAAGGCGCAGTGGAAGGCCGACTGGGCGCTGCGCTGGCACGCGCTGGGTGTCGATTACGAGATGTCGGGGAAGGACCTGATCGACAGCGTCAAGCTCTCCTCGAAGATCTGCAAGGTGCTGGGCAGCGAGCCGCCGGTCTCCTTCACCTACGAGCTGTTCAACGACGCCCAGGGCCAGAAGATCAGCAAGAGCAAGGGCAACGGGCTCACCATCGAGCAATGGCTGGAATACGGCCCGCCCGAGAGCCTCGCCTGGTTCATGTTCGCCTCGCCGGGGAGCGCGAAGCGGCTGCACAAGGAGGTGATCCCGCGCGCCGTGGACGACTGGCTGGCGGGCCTCGGGAAGCTGCGCGACAACCCCGACCCGGCGAACCCCGCCTGGCACATCCATCGCGGCCAGGCGCCGAACTTCGCCCCGCCGCCGGTTTCCTACGCGACGCTGCTGAACCTCGCCGGCATCGCCAACACCGACGATCCCGACCGGCTCTGGGCCTATCTGCGGAGGTACCATCCGGGGCTGGCGCCGGAGGCCGAGCCGGTGCTCGACCGCATGGTCCGCAACGCCTGCGCCTTCTGGCGGGACTTCATCGCGCCGGAGCGGAGGTTCCGCGAGGCGACGGCGGAGGAGGCCGCGGCCATGCGCCGGCTCGTCGAGATCCTGCGCGACCGCGCGCCGGAATTCGAGGCGCTCCCCGCCGGCCCGCCGCGCGAGGCCGCGATGCAGGAGGCCGTCTACGATGCCGGCCGCGAGTTCCCCGCCTTCCAGACCCCCGCCAAGGATGGCGGCCGCCCCGGCGTGGGACGCGCCTGGTTCAGCGCGCTCTACGAGGTGCTGCTCGGCAAGTCGGAGGGGCCGCGCTTCGGCGGCACCATCGCCGTCATGGGCGTCGTCGAGGCCTGCGCGCTGATCGAGAACGCCCTGGCACGGGAAAGCGCCACGGCGTGAAAGCGCTGCTGCCGCTGCTGAAACGCCACGGCGCCACCGTCTTCGGGCTGATGCTTCTCGTGGCGGCCATCTGGGTCGTGCAGCGCGAGTTCCGCAATCTCTCCCTCGCCGACGTGACGCGGGCGATGGGCGAGATCCCGGTTGCCGCGCTCTGGCAGGGCGCGGGGCTGACGGTCGCGGCCTATCTGGTGCTGGCGGCCTATGACTGGCTGGGCGCGCGCTACGCCGGGCGGCCCTCCAGCTGGGGGCGGGCGCTGGTCGCCTCCTTCTGCGGCTACGCGCTCGCCCACAATCTCGGCTTCGCGGCGGTCTCGGGCGCAGCGGTGCGCTACCGGCTCTATTCGGCCTGGGGCTATTCGACGCTGGAGATCGGCAAGGTGATCGGCTTCACCTCGCTGACCTTCGGCCTGGGCGGCATGGCGCTGGGCGGCTGGGTGCTGATCCTGGAGCCGGAGGTGCTGCCCTGGCTCGGCACGCATCTGCCGCACTGGGCGCTGCAGTCGCTGGCGATCCCGCTCTTCGGCGTGGTGCTCTCCTACATCCTGCTGAGCCGCTTCCGCCGCACCGTCACCCTTTTCGGCCATGTAGTGGAGCTGCCGGGCACGTCCATGGCCATCGCGCAGAGCCTGCTCGCGACGGTGGACGTGGCGGTGACGGCGGCGATCTTCTACGTGCTGCTGCCGCCGGTGGAGGGGCTGACCTTCGTCCGCTTCGTCGGCATCTACCTCGCCTCCTATGCGGCGGGAATCGTGGCGAGCGTGCCGGGCGGCCTCGGCGTCTTCGACGCGGCGATCGTCATCGGCCTGGCACCCTATATGGGCGCGGCCGAGGTGGTGGGGGCGCTGCTGGTCTTCCGGCTCTACTACTACATCGTGCCGCTCTTCATCTCGGGCCTGCTCTTCGCGGGCTTCGAGATCAGCCAGCGGCGCGGGACGCTGGCGCGCTTCAGCGCGCTCGGCTCCGGCGCCATGCCGCTGGAGGTGCCGGTGCTGTCCGGCCTGGTGGCGCTGGGCGGCGCGCTGCTGATCTTCCTGGGCTCCCTGCCGGTGGACGAGCTGAAGGAATGGGCCGGCTACGAGGCCGCGATCGCCTCGCAATTCGCCGCCTCCCTGGTGGGCTCGCTGCTGATGGTGATGGCCTTCGGGCTGGCGCGGCGGCTCAACATCGCCTGGGGCGCCGCGCTGGTGCTGCTCGGCGCGGGCGCGTTCATCACCTGGCTGCGCAACGAAGCCTGGTGGACCTGGGGCATCTTCCTGCTGGTCACCGCCGTACTGGCCACCATGCGCCCGTCCTTCTACCGCAACAGCCGCCTGCGGGCGGAGCCGCTCTCGCAGGAGATGCTGCTGCCGTTCGCCGCCGTCGCGATCAGCGGCATGGCCCTCGCCCTCTTCGCCAATGCGAGCCGCCTGCAGGACGACTACTGGTGGGAGGTGGTGCTTTCGCCGGGCGCCCCGATCCAGCTGCGCTTCGCCGTCGGGGTCACGGCGCTGCTGCTGCTGGCGGGGCTGTTCCGTCTGCTGCGGCCGGCGCGCATCCGCCCGCTCCCGTATGACGACACGCAACGCGCCTCGCTGACCTCGCTGGGCGCCACCCTTCCCGCGACGGCCGATGGCGTGCTTTGGGGCGAGGGCGGCCTCGCCGGCTTCCCCTTCACCAAGGCCGGCGACATCTGGATCGGCCATGGCGATCCGGCGGGCGACATGCGCGACGCCGTCTCGGCCATCTGGCGCTTCCGCGACCTTTGCGAGCGGAACGGGGCGCGTGCGGCCTTCGTGGATGTGGGGCCGGCCTATCTGCGCATCTATGCCGATACGGGGCTGCAAACCCTACCCGAGCCCCGGGCGATTGGCCGCTACGTCGCCCTGCATGCCGAGCGGGACATGCAGGTGCTCATGGAGCATTGCGACGCCTGATCCTGCCCCGCGTTCGCCCGCAAGAGGCAGGCGGGTTGGGGAGGCGCCGCTCGGCGATGCCGCCGGAACGGATCGCCGTCTAACGCCGCAGCTGTTCCATGAAGCGCTGATGGGCCGCGTCGTTGATCGCGCGCTGCTGCGCCTGCTGGTTCTGGAACTGCTGGGCCTGCATGCGCTGCTGCTGCATGCGCTGGTTGTGATCCTGGGTCATCTGATTGGTCGAATATCCTTGGGCGGGGGCCATCGGCGCCTGGGGCATCTGCTGCTGATAAAGCGCCAGCACCTGTTGCGCGCCGGCGTTGAACACCTGGCAGGCCTGCATGTGGCCCTGCTGGCAGGCATTCTGCGCCTGCATCAACTGGCTGCCCATGTTCTGGAACTGCTGCACGGCGCCGCAGGCCTGGGGATTGCCCGCCTGGCACTGCAGGCCGGCCCCCTGGATCATCTGCATCAGCGGCCCCGCGACACGGGGGTCCAGGTTCTGGGCCGTGGCGGTCCCGAAGAGGAGGGCGGCGCCGAACACGCCGGCCGGCGCAGCCCATAGGCGCATGAGCATCACTGGAGATCTCCGCCCGAATTGGCGGCCATTATTCGGGATCGCACTTCGAAAATACACAGGAATCGGCCGGGCCCAGGCTGCCCAGGGCGCGAGGCGGTCCGCTCCACGGTTGAACCTGATCCCCGGAGGGAGGAAGATGGCCCACGGGAAACGCCGGGGGCCGAGAGCTGCCCGGGGATGCGACCTCCAGGACATGAAACCGTCTGATCGACGGCCGCTCTTGCGGCCGCCGCCGAGGTCCGTAACGCCTTGAACCAGCCCGCCACCCTTTCCAGCGCCCTGCCTGTCGGGCGTTCCATTGCCGGCCCGGGCCTCATCCTGCTGGCGCTTGCCATGGGCGGCTTCTCCATCGGCACGACCGAATTCGCGACGATGAGCCTGCTGCCGCAATTCGCCCCGGCGCTCGGCGTGGACGAGCCGATGGCCGGCCATGTCATCAGCGCCTATGCGCTGGGGGTCGTCGTGGGCGCGCCGCTGATCGCGGTGCTGGGCGCGCGGCTGCCGCGGCGCTCCCTGCTGGTGGGCCTGATGGCGGTCTTTGCCCTGGGCAACGGCCTCTCCGCCCTGGCGCCGGATTATGGCTGGATGCTGGCCTTCCGCGTCCTGAGCGGCCTGCCGCATGGCGCCTTCTTCGGCGTGGGCGCGCTGGTCGCCGCCTCGCTGGTTCCGCGCGAGCGGCGCGCTCAGGCCGTATCCCGCATGATGCTGGGGCTGACCCTCGCGACGGTCGTGGGCGTGCCGCTGGCCAATGGTATCGGCCAGCTCCTGGGGTGGCGCTGGGGCTTCGGGCTGGTGGCGCTCCTCGCGACGGCGACGGCGGCGCTGCTCCTCGCCTTCGTGCCGCATGAACCGGGCGACCGGAATGCAAGCCCCCTGCGCGAGCTCGGCGCGCTGCGCCGCCCCCAGGTCTGGCTGGCGCTGGGCACGGGCGCGATCGGCTTCGGCGGCCTCTTCGCGGTCTATACCTACCTCGCCACGACCTTGGTCGAGGTCACGGGCGTCTCGCCGGCCATGGTGCCGCCGGCGCTGGCCGTGCTGGGGATCGGGCTGACGCTGGGGAACCTGGCCTGCGCCTGGGCGGCCGATCGCGCGCAGATGCCGGCGGCGGCCCTCACGCTCCTCTTCGCGGCCGTGATGCTCGCGCTCTACGGCTGGGCGGCGCAGAACCTCTGGACCCTGCTGCCGGTGCTGCTGCTGATCGGCATGGGCGGCGGTCTGGGCGCCATCCTGCAGACGCGCCTGATGGACGTGGCCGGCGACGCGCAGACCCTGGCGGCGGCGCTGAACCATTCGGCCTTCAACACTGCCAATGCGCTGGGGCCCTGGCTGGGCGGGCTGGCGATCTCGGCCGGCTATGGCTGGACCTCGACGGGCTGGGTGGGCGCGGGCCTGGCTCTCGGCGGCCTCGCGATCTGGATGGTGTCCTGGCGGCTGGACCGGCGCTAGGCTCGCCCCATGAAAGTGATCGGACTGGCGGGATGGAGCGGCGCAGGCAAGACGACGCTCGTCATGCGCCTCATCCCCGCGCTGATCGCGCGCGGCGTCTCGGTCTCCACGGTGAAGCACGCGCATCATCATTTCGACGTCGATCAGCCCGGCAAGGACAGTTACGAGCACCGCCAGGCGGGCGCCGCGCAGGTGCTGGTCGCCTCCGCCCATCGATGGGCGCTGATGACCGAGCATCGCGGCGCGCCGGAGCCGGGGCTGGCGGAGCTGCTGGCGCGGCTGAACCCGGTGGATCTCGTGCTGGTCGAGGGCTTCAAGCGCGAGCCGGTGCCGAAGATCGAGATCTTCCGCGCCGCCAACGGCAAGCCTTACCTCTATCCCGGGGATCCGCTGATCCGCGCCGTCGCCTCGGATGGGAAGGTGCTGGAGGGCGCGCCGCCCTCCCTGCCCCTCGACGACACCGAGGCCATCGCCGAGGCAGCCCTACGCCACGCGGAAAACTTCTGATCTACTTGGGGGGAACGGGGGAGAAAGCCATGTCCGAACACGTGCTGACCGAACGCCACGACGCCGTGCTCACCATCCGCCTCAACCGGGCGGACAAGAAGAACGCGCTGACGCGGGCCATGTACAATGCCATGGGCGAGGCGCTGAGCCTGGCCGCGGTCGACGACAGCGTGCGCGTGGTGATGCTCGCCGGCGGCACGGATTTCACCGCCGGCAACGACATCAAGGATTTCGCCGCGGTGGGCGACCGGCCGGCGACGGAGCCCGGCGCCGCCTTCAACTTCCTGGAGAACATCGTCGGCTTCCCCAAGCCGGTGGTGGCGGCGGTGCGCGGCTATGCGGTCGGCATCGGCACGACCATGCTGCTCCATTGCGACGTGGTGGTGGCCAGCGAGACCGCGCGGCTGCAGATGCCCTTCACCAAGCTCGCCCTGGTGCCGGAGGCCGGCTCCTCGGTGCTGCTGCCGGCGCGCGTCGGCCCGGCGCGGGCGAATTGGTGGTTCCTCTCCGGCTCGCCCATCTCGGGTGCCGAGGCCGCCGCCGCCGGCCTGGCCTCGCGCGCCGTGCCCGACGACGAGGTCGAGCCCGTGGCGATGGAGATGGCCAGGACCCTCGCCGCCCTGCCGCCCGGCGCCGTGGCCGAGACCAAGCGGCTCATCAAGGCGCCGCATGCGGCGATGGTGGCGGAGGCCATGGCGGCGGAACGCGTCTCCTTCGCCGCGCAGCTCCGCACCCCCGAGGCGCAAGCCATCTTCGCCAGCTTCCTGAAGAAATAGGGCGGCGATGGCCGGCCCTCTCCGGGGGTGATAGGCACGGGCGATGCTTCGCCCCACCGCCAGTTTCGAGATCTTCCTCGCCGCCCTTCCGGGCCTTGAGCCCGCCCTCTTCGCCGAGGTGCGGGGCAAGGGCTTCAAGCTGGCCAAGGCGGTGCCCGGCGGCGTCACCATCCGGGGCGGCTGGCCGGAGGTCTGGCGGGCGAATCTCTGGATCCGGGGCGCCGGGCGGGTGCTGGCGCGCATCGACAGCTTCCGCGTCCAGCATCTGCGGGAGCTCGATGCCCGCGCGCGCCACGTGCCCTGGGCGGAGGTGCTGCGCCCGGACGTGCCCTTCCGGGTCGAGGCCAGCTGCTCCGCCTCGCGCATCTATCATTCGGGCGCGGCGGCCGAGCGCATCGTGACCGCCATCAAGAAGACCGTCGGCGCGCCGCATGTGGAGGAGGCCGAGGTCACGGTCATGGTCCGGATCGACCACGATGTCTGCACCATCAGCCTCGATACCTCGGGCGAGCCGCTGCACAAGCGCGGCTACAAGGAGGCGGTGAACCGGGCGCCGATGCGCGAGACCATGGCCGCGCTCTTCCTGCAGCAATGCGGCTTCGACGGCACGGAGCCCGTGCTCGACCCGATGTGCGGGTCCGGCACGTTCGTCATCGAGGCGGCCGAGATCGCAAGCCGGCTCAATCCCGGCCGGTTCCGCCATTTCGCCTTCGAGCAGCTCGCGAATTTCGATCCCGAGGCCTGGCAGACCATGCGCGAGGTGAAGAGCCGGCGCGTCCCCGCGGCACGGTTCCATGGCAGCGACCGCGATGCCGGGGCGATCGAGATGTGTCGCGCGAATGCGGAGCGCGCGGGCGTGACGGATTGCACGGAGTTCCGGCAGGCCACGATCAGCGAGATCGTCCCGCCGGAAGGGCCCCCGGGCCTGGTGATCGTCAATCCGCCCTATGGCTCGCGGATCGGGGACAAGCAGAAGCTGGCCGCCCTGTACAACGCCCTCGGCCAGAGGCTGACGAGCCACTTCACCGGCTGGCGCGTCGGCCTGATCGCCAGCGATCCGTCCCTGGCGCGCGCGACCCGGCTGCCCTTCCTGCCGACCGAGCCGCCGGTCCCGCATGGCGGGCTGCGCGTGACGCTGTTCCGCACGCAGCCGCTGGCCTGATCCCGCTCAGGGCACCAGCACGACGCGTCCGGCCGAGCGCCGCTCGCGCACCTCGGCCATGGCTTCGCGGAACTGCGTCAGCGGATAGCTCGCATGCACCTCGGGCCGCAGCTTGCCGGCGGCCCACCAGCTCATGAGCTGGTCCCAAAGAGCGCGGGCGCGGGGCGCATGGACCTCGCGGTTATCTCCCGGCGACCAGCCGACATAGGTGCCCCAGTTCAGCCCCGCGACGGCGATGTTCTTCAGCAGCAGGATATTCGCCGGCACGGTCGGGATGCCGCCGGCGGCATAGCCCACCGTCACCAGCGTGCCGCCGTCGCCCAGGCAGCGCAGCGAATCGTCAAAGATGTCGCCGCCCAGCGTGTCGAGCACGCAAGACACGCCCGCGCCGCCCGTGATCTCGCGCACCTGCTCGCGGAAGGGCGCGGCGCTGTCGAGCACCGCATCCGCGCCGCGTGCATGCAGCATCGCATGCTTGGCGGCGCCCGCGCGGGCGATGACGCGCCCGCCCAGCGCCTTCACGATCTCGACGCCCGCGAGGCCCACGCCCCCCGCCGCGCCATGCACCAGCACCCAGTCACCCGCCTTGACATGGCCGCGCCACAGGAGCGCCGAGCCCGCGGTCGGATAGCTGATCGGGAAGGCCACCGCCGGCGCCAGCGGCAGCCCGTCCGGAATGGGCGTGACATGGATCGCATCGGCCACGGCCTCCTCCGCGAAGCCACCCCAGTCCAGCACGGCGAAGACGCGCGTTCCCTTGGGCAGCGGCCCGTCCAGCACCGTGCCCGCGACCTCGGTACCGGGCACGAAGGGCAGGGGCGGCTTGCGCTGGTACTTCCCGGCCACGACGAGCTGCACGGCGAAGGAGACGCCTACGGCCTCGACCTTGATGCGCACCGCGCCGGGCCGCATCGGCGGCGGTGGGATGTCCTTGATCTCGAGTTCGTCGAAGCCCCGCCAGGACTCGCAGACCAGAGCGCGCATCATTCCCCCTTGATCTCGGCGTCGCGGACGAGCCGGCCGAAGCGCTCGTACTCGCTCGCCGAAAACCGGGAAAAGTCGGCCGGCGTGCTGGCGATCGGATCGGCGCCCATCGAGGCGAAGCGGGCCCGCGCATCCTCGCGTCGGCAGACCCGCGCCACCGCCTGCTGCATGCGCGCGGCGATGGCCGGCGGCAGGTTCTTCGGCCCCCACATGGCGTACCAGGTGGTCATCTCGTAGCCCGGCACGCCGGCCTCGGCGATGGTCGGCAGATCCGGATGGCCCGGCAGCCGCTGCGTCGTCGTCACCGCGATGGCGCGCAGCCGGCCGGAGCGGACATGCTCGGCCGAGGAGGCCAGGCTGTCGAACATGACCTGCACCGTGCCGCCCAGCAGATCCTGCAGGGCCGGGCCCGAGCCGCGATAGGGAATGTGGGTCAGGTCGGTCCGCGTCATGAGCTTGAACAGCTCCCCCGCCAGGTGCGGCGCGCCGCCGATGGAGGAGGAGGCGTAGGAGATGCGCCCCGGCTGCGCCTTCGCCAGGTCGATCAGGTCCTGCACGCTGCGCACCGGCACGGCATCGTTGACGACGAGGATGAGCGGCACCTTCACGATCTCGGTGACGGGCGTGAAATCGGCCAGCGCGTCGAAGGGCAGGCCGCGCATGAGATGCGGCGTGATGACATGCGCCGAGGCGTTCACCAGGACGGTCGCGCCGTCGGGCGCGGCCCGGGAGGCCTCGCCCGCGCCGATGGAGCCGCCGGCGCCCGCCCGGTTCTCGACCACGAAGGGCGAGCCGAGCTCGGCCTGGAGGCCCGCCGCCGTCACGCGGCCCACGATGTCGGTCGGCCCGCCCGGCGGATAGGGGACGATCACGCGCACGGGGCGTCCCGGCCAGTCCTGCGCCCGGACGGGTGCGGCAATGGCGGGCGCGGCGAGGGCGGCGCCCAGCAGGGCGCGGCGGGTGGCGGTCATGGACGTTCCTTCGTGGTTGCGCCGATGATAGCGCAACCGCCGGGTCCGGCCATCTGGGCTCAGCCGGGGAGGGTCTCGGTCTGGCCGGGGCCCGGCCGGACCCTGTCGAAGAGCAGCTTCGGCGGGTGCCGGATCCGTGCCTCGGAGAGCTTCGCGTGCAGCGCACATAGGTCTCGCCGGAATTGGCGATCAAGGCGCCCATGCCGGCGCCAGCTGCCGACGAGGATGCAGCCGTCCATGGATGCGGCGCCCACGAAAAGCAGGTGGCCTTCGCCCGGCCGTGATTTTCCGCGATGATGCCGGCGACCAGGAGGAAGCGATGCTGAAGCCCTACGAGGGACTGTTCGTTCTCGACGCCGCGCAGGGCATCGCGGGCCCTTATTGCGGGATGCTGCTGGCGCAATGCGGCGCCGATGTCGTGAAGCTGGAGCCGCCCAAGGGCGACTGGTCGCGCGGGCTGAGCACGCGGGCCGAGAGCCACAGCGTCATGCACACCGCCTTCAACCGCGGCAAGCGCGCCATCGTGCTGGACCTGGCGGACGAGGGCGATCGCGCGAAGTCGGCGAGGCTGGCGGCCAAGGCCGACGTGCTGATCGAGGCGTTCCGGCCCGGGGTGGCGCGCCGCATCGGCCTGGGCCCCGAGAGCGCCAAGGCCGACGCGGTCTGCATCTCCGTCTCCGGCTTCGGCCAGCAGGGCCCACACAGCGAGCGTCCCTGCACCGACAGCGTGGCGCAGGCCTATTGCGGCGTAGTCGCGATCAATCCGGGCATGGATGGGCTGCCGCATCGCGTGGGCACGCAGATCGTGGACGTCTTCACCGGCCTTTCCGCCTTCGCCGCCTGCCAGGCCGCCTTGGCCGAGCAGGCGCGCGACCGCGCTTCCGGCGCGCCGCCCAGGCGGCGGCACCTCGACATCTCCCTGATGCAGGGCGCGGCCTCGATGCTGGTGCTGCCCATCGCGGAATCCGGCCTGCTCGGCCGCATGCCGGACGAGGTGAACACCCCGGCCGGAGCCTATCCGGCGAAGGACGGCGTCTCGGTCATGTTCGCCCTGGTGCGCGAGCAGGAATGGGTGACGCTCTGCGACGTGATCGGCCGGCCCGACCTGCCGCAGGACCCGCGCTTCAGCGATTTCCCCACGCGTTTCGCCAACAAGCCGGCGCTGGTCGCCATTCTGCGCGAGGTGTTCCTCACCAAGACCTCGTCGGAATGGCTCGGGCTGATGCAGGCCGCGCGGCTGCTCTGCGACCGGGTGAACACCCCGCTCGAATACCTGGCCGAGCCCCATGTCCAGGCGATCCGCGCCGCGCCCCTGCTGGACCAGCCGGGCCTCGGGCCGCTGCCCTTCCCCGCGATCCCGGGCCTCGGCGCCTGGGAGCCACCGGCGCCCGCGCTCGGGCAGGACACCGCCGCCATCCTCGCCGAATTCGGAGTCTGACCATGGCCCATGACGCCCAGGGCAACCGCGCGAGCTTCGCCTCCGAGGAGGCCGCGCGCGCCTTCGACCACACGATCGAGGGCTTCCTGAAGTACCGCGCCGACACGCCGCTGCGCCTCAAGGCCGCGCTGAAGCTCGACGGCGAGGCGCCGATGCTGCACGCCATGAAGGCGGCCTTCGCCATGCTGGCCTACAAGTCGGCCCATGTGCCCGCCGCGAGGGCCGCGCTGGACGTGGCCCGAGGCTTCGGAGGGAATCCGCGCGAGCAGATGCACATGGCCGCGCTCGGCGCCTGGGCCGAGGGCGGGCAGGACCGCGCCATCGCCATCTGGGAGCATCTGCTCGCCGAGCATCCGCGCGACATCCTCGCCTTCCGCCTGCACCACTTCGCCGCCTTCTGGATGGGCAAGGCGCCGGAGATGATGGCCTCGGTCGAACGCGCCCTGCCGCATTGGGACGGCGAGGTGCCGGGCTACGGCTCGCTGCTCGCCTGCCGGGCCTTCGCGCATGAGGAATGCGGCAGCCTCGTCGTCGCCGAGGCCGCCGGCCGCGAGGCCATCCGCCGCGACCCGGCCGATCTCTGGGCCGCGCATGCCGTGGCGCATGTGCTGGAGATGCAGGGCCGCCGCGCCGAGGGGATCGGCTGGATCACCGGGCTCTCGCAGAATTTCGACGGCGGCAACAACCTGCTGCACCACCTCTCCTGGCACCAGGCCATGTTCCACATGGAGCGCGGCGAGTTCGACGAGGTGCTGCGCCTCTACGACACCGGCTTCCGCGACCTGGACAGCCCGATCACGCAGATGCAGCCGGACCTCTACATCGACTGCCAGAACGCCGCCTCCATGCTGTTCCGGCTGGAGCGCCAGGGCGTGAAGGTGGGCGAGCGCTGGCGGGAGCTGGCGGAGAAGGCCGAGGCGCGGATCGGCGACTGCCTCTCCGCCTTCACCCTGCCGCACTGGATGATGGCGCTGACCGCCGACGGCCGCTTCGACGCCGCCGAGCGCATGCTGGAGGCGATGCGCGACTACGGCCGCGCCAATGCCGGCGAGAACGCCCGAATCGTGCGCGACGCGGCGCTGCCCTGCTGCGAGGCGCTGCTGCTCCGGGCCCGCGGCCAGCCTGCCGAGGCGGTGCGGGCCATGCGCCCCGCCATCGGGGGGCTCTACGAGCTCGGCGGCAGCCATGCCCAGCAGGACGTGCTGGAGCAGCTCTTCCTCGACTGCGCGATCGAGGCCGGGATGGCCCCGGACGCGCAGATGCTGCTGGAGCGCGTGGCAGGCCGCTGGCCGACGCCGCCCGAGCGGCGCGTGGGCTATGCCAAGGCGGCGCGGGCGTACCGTTAGGCTCGCACTCAGTCCCTGCTCCTTATCATAACACGCCGCGCAAACGCCGCTGCTTTCTCGTACCAGAGAAGCGCTGCCTTAATGAATCGGCCGCGCTCTGGCAGGTCAGGCGTTGCCGCCGCCTTGGCACACAGACTAATGGTGTGGCGTGTGCTCGTCGCTTGGTCGAGAGACCGCTTTTCCAACAGAATCGCGCCTTCGAGCTCTTTACCGCTCGAACGGGGGCTGAGCTTCGGGTGCCAGGAAAGGGACTTGCCCCCACGCTCGACCAGACCGGAGGCACGATCGCGGAGTTCGACGTCGGCATCGAGTAAGAAGAATGCGCGGGGGGAATAAGCTCCTGCACGCACCGCATCCACCTCGGCGAAGCCGACGGCCCGGAGTCGCGCTCCCCAATGATCGAGCTCGACCGCGTGCCCGCCGGGCCTTCTGGTTTGATGGTGATAAGAGATGAGGGTTCGTCCAGGTCGGCGCAACGACCGGAGTTCAGAAAGTGCAACGCTTTTTCCCGACAAGGGAGCGCCGAGATCGAAATTCTTCGTTTCCAGTCCATTGTCTGGATCGAGAAAAAGAAGATCGCAATCCTCAAGGGTATGCTGCAGTCGTTCGAACCACGCCAAGCGCGCTTCTCTCCGCTGGGCGCGCGAACCCACGGTAGGCATCGGCTCGCTGAAGAATCTGGCGCCCGGCAGTAGCGCTTCGTGTTCTAGCGCAGCTACTTGGCGCATCCCGGATGCAACGACAGCCTTGAGATGATCGAACAGAGGCGGGTCCAAACTGCGCCAGAGCAAGGGCTGATCGAGATAGCTGATGTGTCGGCCGTCCGAGTTGTGATTCTCGTCTGGATACAGCCACCACGCCACACCCAGCGATCGGTCGGGAAGGAGCGTGCGGAGCAACGCTAGCTTCATATAGTCTCCGATGTCGCCGACGTAGCGGTTCTGCATAATGCCCCTAGTCCGCGATCGTGAAGCGGAAGCGGCGGGTCGCGCCATCCGCCCACCGCGCCGGCAGCAGCTCCAGCAGCCGGAGCGGCCAGCCCATCCGGCGCGGGACGATGGCCCGCCCGCGACCGGCCTCGATGGCCTGGACCAGCCGTTCCGCCATCGCCTCCGCGCTCAGCTCGAAGGGATGGCGGCCGCTGAACCGCCGGCTCATGTCGCTCGCGAAGAAGCCGGGGGCGCAGACCGTGACGCCCACGCCCTCCGGCGCGAGCCGGGCCCGCAGGCTCTCGCCATAGGCCCAGAGCCCGGCCTTGGAAGCGCAATAGGCCGGGCTGTCCGGCAGGCCGCGGAAGCCGGCCACCGAGGCGATGAAGGCCAGCCGCCCCCCGCGCCGGGCGACGAAGCGCGGCAGCAGCGGCGCCATGGTGTTCACGGCGCCCAGCAGGTTCACCCCCAGCACGCGGTCGGCGCCCGCCCAGTCCTCCAGCCCGCCGCCGGACGGCGTGCCGCCGGTCACGCCGGCATTGGCGATGGCAAGGTCGAACGGCGCGGCATCGTCCCAGGCGAGGAGCTGCGCGGCCAGGGGCGCGGCATCGCGCACGTCGAGCGCGGCGGTCTCGGCGAGGGCGCCCCTGGCGGCGCAGGCGGCGGCCGTGGCGGCCAGGGCCGCCGCGTCGCGCGCCACCAGGCGCAGGCGCACCCCGGGGCCGGCGAAGCGCCGCGCCAGGGCGGCGCCGAGACCGCGCGAGGCGCCGGTGACGAGGATCGAGCGGTGCTTCATGGCCGGTCCGGTGAGGTTCTGGTCGGGCTGCGATCCCCGGCACGAAAGCCGGCATTCGGCGGATTTGACAATCGTTTGTTGAGGCGGGGCAGACACGATAGAAGGGCAGCCTGTGGGCGCCGCTCGGACCGCTGCCCGGAGAGTGAAGAGGGATGTCGCCTTTGATGCGTCTGACGCGGATGGTTCTGATCCTCCTCCCCCTGGCTCTGGCCGGGTGCGGAATGGAGATGCCGAGCATGTCCTCCCTCGTGCCGGGCGCCTCCGCCGGCTCCGGCCCCATCGCGGATCCGGCGGCGCAGATGGCGTCCCTGCCGCGCGGCTCCGATGCGCTCGGCGATTTCGCGGCCTCGGCCGCCCCGGGCCAGACCGGGACGGTGAACGGCGAATCGGCGCGCTACACCCGCTCCTACAACGCCGCGAGCGGGCGGGAGTGCCGGGAGATCACGCTCGGCTACGGCGGCAACGAGCGGGTGGCGGTGGCCTGCCGCAGGCCCGACGGCACCTTCGCCGCGTCGCGGCCGCTGCTGCGCGGATCCCTCCGCTAGATGAGTTCCATGCGGTACATCCCGCATGAGGTCGGTTTCTTCCATGCCATCCGGGCGCGCTGCCGGGTCATCGGCGCCCTCATCCTGCGCGAGATCCACACGCGCTTCGGGCGCGAGAACCTCGGCTACATCTGGCTCTTCGTCGAGCCGGCGATGCTGGGCCTGGGCGTGGCCCTCTGGCGGAGCCTGGCCGGGGGCGATTCATCCATGCCCGGGGGCATGAACAAGTTCTCCTTCTTCATCGTGGGCTATATCGTCTTCTATCTCTTCCGCACGCTGGTGAACCGCTCGCCGCACGGGATCGAGGCCAACTTCCAGCTCTTCTACCACTCGAAGGTCACGATCGAGGCCGTCATGCTGGCCCGCAGCCTGCTGGACACCGCCGCGGTGATGGTGTGCGCGGCCGTCTTTTGCGTGTTGATCGGCCTCTTCGAGACCGAGTGGCCATCGGATCCGCTGCAGATGGCCGCGGGCATCCTGATGATGCTCGGCCTGGCGCATGGCCTGAGCCTGCTCATCCTCTCGACGACGGCGATGGGATCGCAGCTGGTGGACCGGCTCGTCCATCCCTTCACCTATCTGATGTTACCATTCTCTGGCATGTTCTATATGGTCTGGTGGATGCCGGGCGCTTATCAGGAAGTGCTGTTGTGGATCCCGCTGGTCCACGTCATGGAATTCATGCGCGAGGGGCAATTCGGCTTGGGCGTGCCTTACAACTACGACATCGGCTACATCCTGACCTGGATCTTCTGTGTGAACTTCCTGGGGCTCTGCGCCCTCAAGGCGGCCAAGCCGCATCTCGAGGTATGATCCGCGATGCTGGAGCTGAGCGGCGTCCGCAAGAGCTTCAAGCGGAACGGCATCACCCGCGAGGTGCTGAAGGGGATCGACGCGACCTTCTGGCCGGGGGACGCGGTGGGCATCCTCGGGCGGAACGGGTCGGGCAAGAGCACCCTCATCCGGATCATGGCCGGGGTGGAGCACCCCACCTCCGGCAGCGTCCGGCGGCGGATGAGCATCTCCTGGCCGATGGGCTACGACGGCGCGGTGCACAGCGCGCTCTCGGGCGCGGACAACGCCCGCTTCATCGCGCGGCTCTACGACCGGCGCATCGACTGGGTGGAAAGCTTCGTCCAGGAATATTCCGAGATCGGCGAGCAGTTCCGCCAGCCCGTGAAGACCTATTCGGCCGGCATGCGGGCGCGCCTCATCTTCGCGCTCTCCATGGCGGTGGACTTCGACTGCTATCTGATCGACGAGGTGATCGCCGCCGGCGATGCCCGCTTCGCGGAGCGGTGCCGGCAGTCGCTGCTCTCGCGCCGCGGCCGGAGCGCGCTGATCCTGGTGTCCCACCAGGTCGAGACGGTGCGCGCGCTCTGCACGCATGCGGCGATTCTGAGCGATGGAAGGCTGAAATTCCATGAAGATCTGGACCAGGCTTTCGCCGAATACAAGCTCCTCTAGCCGGACCGTCGCCGCGCCGGGCGCGTCGCCCGCGGCCGCGCCCGCCTCCTCCCTCGCCCATGTGCGGGAGAAGGCGCTGCGCGAGCGCTCGCCGGAGCGGCCGCTGCTGGGCTCGATCGGCGACGGGATGCGCCGCCGCCGCACGCTCGGCGACTGGCTGCGGGAGCATCCCTATACCTGCTGGGTGCTGTTCCCGACCCTGCTGGCCGGGCTCTACCTGTTCCTGGTCGCGAGCCCGCAATACCTGAGCGAGTCCCGCTTCACGGTCCGCTCGCAGATGCCCAGGGCGGCCTCCAACAACGTCGGCGGCGAAATCCTCGGTTCCGCCGGCTTCATCACCTCGCCCGAGAACATCGCCGCGGTGAGGGATTTCCTGCTCTCCTACGATTCCATCCGACGCGTGCGCGAGCAGATCGACCTGCTGGAGGTCTTCCGCCCCTCCTTCGCCGATCCCGTCTTCCGGCTCTGGTGGGCGCAGCCCACCGCGGAACGCCTCCGGATGTACTTCCGCTGGCAGGTCACGGCCGACATCGATGCCTCCACGATGATCACCAACCTTCGCGTCTGGAGCTTCAGGCCGACGGACAGCCAGGAGATCTCGCGCCGGCTGCTGTCGCTGGGCGAGGAGCTGGTGAACGAGATGAACTTCAACATCCGCGAGGAGGCGTTGCGCGCCTCGCGCAACGAGCTCCAGCGCGCCGAGGAGCGGCTGGTGAACGCGCAGACGGCGGTGACCCTGTTCCGGCAGACCTCGCAGTCCCTCGATCCGGGGCAATCGAGCAACATCGCCGTGAGCACCATCGGCCAGCTCGAGGCGGATGCGGCCCGGGCGCGCAGCGAGCTGCAGACTCTGCTGGCCTTCTCGCGGTCCAACAGCCCGCAGGTCCAGAACCTCCGCAACCGGATCGCCGCGCTCGACTCCCAGGCCGTGGAGGAGCGGCGGCGGCTCGCGGCCGCCGGCACGGGCATCACCGAGCAGCTCGCGACCTATACGCGCCTGCAGTCCGAGGTGGAGCTGGCGACGCAGCAGCTCTCCGCCGCGCGGGTGAGCTCCGATCGCGCGGCCGGCGACGCCCAGCGGCAGCAGATCTTCCTGCTGCGGGTGGTCGAGCCCAACCTGGCCGAGCGGTCCCTCTTCCCGCTGCCCTATTGGGCGACGCTCTACGTATTCCTGTCGCTGAGCCTGCTGTATGCTCTGGCTTGGCTGATGCTGGCCGGTATGAGGGAACATGCGCGCTGACACGCTTCTTCGGGCCGCCCTGACGGCCTTTGTCCTGGCAGCCCCTGTCCTGGCAGCCTCCGGCCTGATCGGCGCCAGGGGCGCGCAGGCGCAGAACGTCCTGGGCCTGCGCTCCATGGGGCTGGGCGGCAATACGGCGCCGGCGGTCCCTCCCGCCTCCTCGGGCGGCGGCGCGACGGCATCGACCCCGGGCGATCCCGGCACGAACCGCCTCGGCTCGACCACCGAGGCGGAGGCGGGCGCCACCGTCGTGACGCCCCTCGGCGAGGCCGGCATCCGCACGGCCGGCAGGCCCACGGCCGTCTTCGGCGCGGCGCTCTTCACGCGGGCCGCGGACACGACCTCGGAAGCGGTCAACCCGAACTACATCATCGCGCCGGGCGACCGGCTCTCCGTCCGCGTCTGGGGCGCGATGGATTCCGAGGCCACCGGCGTCGTCGATCCCTCGGGCAACTTCTTCATCCCCAATCTCGGCCCGATCGCCCTGGCCGGCACCCGGTCGGGCGACCTGCAATCCCGCGTGCAGGCCGAGGTGGGCCGCGTCTACAACCAGCAGGTCCAGGTCTATTCGGTGCTGCTGTCCACCCAGCGGATCGGCGTCTTCGTGACGGGATTCGTGCGCACGCCGGGCCGCTTCGCCGGGAGCGCTTCGGACAGCGCGCTCGACTTCCTGGTGCGCGCGGGCGGCGTGGATCCCTCGCGCGGCAGCTACCGGGAGATCTGGCTCCTCCGCGGCGGCCGCCAGGTGGTGAATGTCGACCTCTACAACTTCCTGCTGGACGGCCGCCTCCCGGCCATCCGCATGCAGGAGGGCGACACGCTGGTCGTCGGCCGGCAGCGCGCGCTCGTGGGCGCCAGCGGCGCCGTGCGCAACAACTTCCTCTTCGAAGTGCCCAACCGCGTGATGAGCGGGCGGGAGATCATCGAATATGCGCGCCCGCTGCCGAGCGCCACGAACGCGGTCATCCAGGGCAGCCGGGGCGGGCGGCCCTATTCGCGCTACGCGACCCTGGCCGAGCTGCCGGGCATCACGCTCGGCGACCAGGACGTCGTGACCTTCATCACGGACCGGCCCGCGCAGACGGTTCAGGTGTCGGTGGAAGGCAGCCGCATCGGCCCCTCCGTGCTGGTCGTCGACCGGGACGTGCAGCTCTGCGACCTGCTCGACTACATCGCGGTCGATCCGGTCCTCGCGGACACCTCCAGCATCTACCTGCTGCGGCCGAGCGTCGCGGCGCAGCAGACGCGGTCGCTGAACGAGGCGGCCGACCGGCTCGAGCGCGCCCTCTTCCTCACCGTCTCGCCGACCCAGGGCGTGGCCGCCATCCGCTCCGCCGAGGCCAGCATGGTCTCGACCTACCTGCAGCGCGCCCGGCGCATCCAGCCCGAGGGCCGCGTCGTGGTCTTCAGCAACGGCCAGTGCTCCGGCGTCCGCCTCCTGGACGGCGACACCGTCGTCATCCCCGAGCGGCGCGACACCATCCTGGTGGCGGGCGAGATCGGCTCGCCGCGCGCCGTCGTCTGGCGCCCCGGGATGACGGTGGAGCGGCTCGTGAGCGAGGCCGGCGGGCTGACCGCGCGCGGCAGCCTGAGCAACATCATGATCCGCCGGGCTTCGGGCGAGGTGGTGCTCGATCCGAGCGCGCCGCTGCGGCCCGGCGACGAGGTCATCGCCCTGCCGCGGCTGGACGGGCGCTACCTCCAGCTCGCGACGGACATCATGCAGGTGCTGTTCCAGGCGGCCCTGGCGGCGCGCGTCTTCACGAACTGACCGAGGTTGCCCCGACCTGTCCATGCGGCGTAGCCTCGCCGCATGGACACGCCCAACCTCGCGCCCTTCCCGGCGCAGCACGATCTCGGCGGAAACCCCCGCTTCCGCTGCACGCCCGTCGAGACCGACGAGAACGCTCCGCCGGACGATTTCGGCAAGCGGGTGGATGCGCTGCGCGCGGTGCTGCGCGACCGCGGCTTGATCACCACCGACGAGCAGCGCTTCAACATCGAAAGCCTGCCCGAGGCCGAGTATTTCGACCTCACCTATTACGAGAAATGGCTGCGCGCCGTGGCTGCGGTCATGATCGCCAAGGGCGTCGTGTCCTGGGAGGATCTCCAGTGAGCCTCGGCGCCAGAGAGGTCGGCTCGGCGCGCTTCTCGGCGGGCCAGGCCGTGCGCGTGAAGGATTCGAAGCCGGAGCAGGTGGCGCGCCTGCACCTGCGGACCCCGCATTACGCGCGCGGCCGCATCGGCCGCGTGGAGCGCGTGCTGGGCACCTTCCCGAACCCCGAGGACATCGCCTTCAACCGGCCGGCCGAGCCGCGCGTGCTCTACCACGTGCTGTTCGACCAGCCGCCCGTCTGGGGCGAGGGCCAGCAAGGCGACACCCTGCTCATCGAGCTCTTCGAACACTGGCTGGAGGAAGCGTAATGGCCACCCAACCCCCCCGTGCCGAAAGCCTCGCCCTGCTCGACAAGCTGGTGACCGCGCTGAAGCGCCGCGGCATCGTCAGCGAGGAGGAGATCGCCCAGAAGCAGGCCTCCGCCGACCGCGCCAATCCGATGACCGGCGCCCGCATGGTCGCGCGCGCCTGGACCGATCCGGAATGGCGCGCCCTGCTGCTCCGCGACGGCACCGCCGCCGCCGAAGCCATGGGGATCTCCATGCGTGGCAATCCGCCGCTGGGCGTGCTGGAGGACACGGCGAAGGTGCACCACCTCGTCGTCTGCACCCTGTGCAGCTGCTACCCGCGCGCGATCATCGGCTATCCGCCCCACTGGTACAAATCGGCGGCCTACCGCAGCCGCGCCGTGCGCGAGCCGCGCGCCGTGCTGGCCGAGTTCGGCACGGTGCTGCCGGCCGGCATCCAGGTGCGCGTCGTGGACAGCACGGCGGACTTCCGCTGGATGGTCCTGCCGATGCGCCCCGAGGGCACCGAGGGCTGGACCGAGGACCAGCTCACGGCGCTCGTCACGCGCGACCACCTCGTGGGCGTCTCGCTGCCGGATGCCGGCGGAAAGGCCTCGCGCGCCGCGTGATCCGCCGGGCTGAGGCGGCGGCCGTTTCCCCCGGAGGCGTCTCGCGGTGACTTCGGCGCGCGGCGACGCGGCCCGCGCGCCAGGGCGGAAGACCGGATCATGACCCGTGAGCGAACCCGAACCCGTCGTGATCCGGGGTCATGAATTCTCGCAGCGGGGCCAAGGCTTAGAATGTCCGAATCGGCCAGGGCCGAAGCCGATGGTCTGCCGCAGCCGCGCCGGACCTATGCCACGCTCTGCATGGGCGCCGGCATCGCCATCGCGGTGCTTGATGCGAGCATGGTCAATATCGCGCTGCCTTCGGCCGCGCGCTCGCTGGAACTGACGCCGGCCGAGGTGATCTGGGTGGTCAACGCATTCCAGATCACCGTGGTGGGGATGCTGATCCCCTTCTCCTCGCTGGGCGAGATCCTGGGCTTCAGGCGCGTCTGGAGCTTCGGCCTGTCGCTCTTCCTCGTCGGCGCGATCGGCTCCGCGCTGGCGCCGAGCTTCGGCGTGCTGCTGGCGACGCGGGTGGTCCAGGGGTTCGGGGCGGCGGCGGTGATGAGCCTGCTCTCCGCGCTGATCCGTCACAGCCACCCGGCGTCGCATCTGGGCCGGGCCATCGGCAACAATGCGATGGTCGTGGCGCTCTGCTCGGCCGCGGGGCCGTCGATCGGCGCGGCGGTGCTGGCCGTGGCGCCCTGGCCCTTCGTCTTCGCGGCGCATGTGCCGATTGGCATCGCGGCGCTGGTCTTCGGCGTGCGGCACCTGCCCGACGTCCCGCCGCACCGGCGTCCCTTCGATATCCTCTCCGCGGCCCTCAACCTGGCCGCCTTCGGCCTCGCCTTCCTCGGGCTCGACCTGCTGCTGCACCGGCCTTCCGCCGGCGCGATGCTGCTGGTCTCGGGCATCGTCTGCGGCGCGGCGCTGGTCTGGCGGGAGATGTCGCGCCAGACGCCGCTGCTGCCGCTCGACCTCCTGCGCGTCCGGCCGATCCGCCTCGCAGTGGTCGCGTCCAGCTGCATGTTCGCGGTGCATATCCTGGTCGCGATCAACATGCCCTTCCACCTGTCCGCGGCGGGATTCACCCCGGTGCAGATCGGGCTGATCATCACGCCCTACCCGATCGCGATCGGGCTGCTGGCGCCCATCGCCGGGCGGCTGTCGGACCGGCTGCCCTCGGCCATTCCCTGCGCCATCGGGGGCGGGATGCTCGCCTGCGCGATGGTGCTGCTGGCCTTGCTGCCGCCGGAGCGGCCGGAGCTGATCTGCCCGACCCTGCTGCTGGCCGGCATCGGCTTCGGCTTCTTCCAGGCGCCGAACAACCGAGCGATCATCGTGAACGCGCCCCGCGCACGGGCCGGTGGCGCGGGCGGGCTGCAATCCACGGCGCGGGTGCTGGGCCAGGCCTTCGGCGCGACCGTGGCGGCCGCCTGCTTCACCCTGGCGGGGCCTTGGCTGGCCTTTCTCTGCGGCTCGGTGCTGGCGGTGATGTCGGGCGTGGCCAGTCTGTCCAGGCGATGAATGCGAGAGGGCTTCGCCCCCTCGCGCTCCCCCACCAGGGATTACAAATGGCGATTATGCATTTGACAAACACGCCATGACCGCATAGGAATGGGGCAAGGAGAAGCCCCCATGTCCGTCCTTTCCGCCCCCTACTTCCACGATGCCGACGCGGCCCGCGTGGAGCTTGAGCGGACCCTTTGGCCGGCTGGTCCTGTGTGCCCGCGCTGCGCTGGCAAGGAGCGCATCACGGCGGTTAAGGGTGGTCGTGCCGGCCTGTATCGCTGCGGGCCCTGCAAGCGCCAATTCACGGTCACGGTGGGTACGGTTTTCGAGGCGAGCCACGTGCCGCTGAACCTTTGGCTCCAGGCAGTTTTCCTGATGTGCTCCAGCAAGAAGGGCATCAGCAGCCACCAGCTCATGCGCGTGCTGGACGTGCAGTACCGGACCGCTTGGTTCATGAGCCATCGCATTCGCGAGGCGATGCGCTCCGGCGACCTCGCGCCGTTCGGTTCTGGCGGCGGCATCGTTGAAGTGGACGAGACGTTCATCGGCACGGATCGCAGCATCAAGCCGCATGGCGACAAGAAGGTTCGCGGCGTCGGTCATAAGCACAAGGTGCTGTCCCTGGTGGACCGCACCACGGGCCGCAAGCAATCCATGGTGGTGGACAGCCTTAAGGCGACGGACGTTGCCGCGATCCTCAAGGCGAACATCGCGGCCGAGGCGCACATCATGACCGATGAGGCGCCCTACTATCGCGGCATTGGCGCGCATTTCGCGAGCCATGAGTTCACGCGTCACACGGCCGGCGAGTACGTCAGCCGCAGCAATCCGACAATCCACACCAACACGATCGAAGGCGCTTTCTCCATCTTCAAGCGCGGCATGAAGGGCATCTACCAGCACTGCTCCAAGAAGCACCTTCATCGCTACGTGGCGGAGTTCGATTTCCGCTACAGCAACCGCGCGAAGCTGGGTATGGACGATGAGCAGCGCACCGTGACAGCCCTCAAAGGCATCGTTGGGAAGCGCCTGACCTACCGGTCAGCTTATCCGGCGTAAATGAGCCTCGCGTTGCGTTTTAGTGTCAGTCTAAAAGGCGGTTTAGAGTGAGTTGAGAGTGAAATGGCGGAGCAGTTATCCCTTCTCCTGAGGCTGCCTCCCCCGGGGCTCGTCCAGCTGTGGACCTCTGCGCAGATCTTTGAACAGATCGATAGCGATAATATTCATCATTTCATTGAAGACCGCAGAGTCGAGCGAAAAAGCACTAATGTACAAGCGAAGTCTCTGGCAGAATATCTGTCAATGTGGTCGAACACACAGCCTCACGGCGGATTAATTATAGTTGGAATTGACGACCAAGGACGCATCGTTGGCTGTAAAGGTCAGGAAAGTCATTTGAATGATTTGGAGAGTTGCGGCATTATGTGCCCTGACGCCAAATTCGAAACAAAGAAAATCTCCGTCAAAAACTTCCGCGATGAGAATGATTATTTATTGATATTCTATGTGAAATATCATGCTGACAAACTTGTCGAAACAACTGCCGGAAAGGCTTTCATCAGAGAAGGAGATAAGCGCAGCGAATTAAATGAAGTGGTAAAGAGAGAAATCCGCATTGCAAAACGGGAAATTCATCACGAACTTGAAGGCGTTGGCCTTCGATTTCCGGCTGACTTCGATATGCCTGAGGTTCAGAAGTTTTGTAAAATTTTCAGCACGACACGCAAGTTTCAACAGCAAAAATCTATTGCGGAAATTCTAGAGCTAGCAAAGCTGGGAAAGCGCGTTGATAATATCTTTCAGCCTAACTTAGCTTGCGCACTTCTTTTTGGGAATGATCCTAGGGAGATTATCCCCGGCGCGCGCATAAGAGTAATTAAGTACGATGGGACGGAAGAGAAATTCGGCACCGAACTGAACCGTGTATTCTCTGAATATGTTGATGGGAATATAGCTAAAATTCTTTTCCATGCAAAATCTGTCATCGCATCTCAGATGCGATCTTTCCAGCGTTATGACGCGACAGGACGCCTAATTATTCAACAAGAATACCCAGAAGAGGTGTGGTTTGAAGCGATAGTGAATGCCGTTGCGCATCGGTCATATAACCTAAGAACTCAGAATATATTTGTTAAAATCTTCGACGATCATTTTGTAGTTGAAAGTCCCGGTGGTTTTGTGCCGCCTACTACTGCTCAGACAGTTTACGATGCTCATAACCCACGCAATCCATATCTCATGGAAGCGATGATGCATCTAGAATTGACGTTCAATGGTTTCGAAGGAACTCGGCGTATGCGCAATGCTATGCGCGCAGCTGGGCTGCCGGAGCCTCGGTTCAGACAGATTGAAGCTCAAATCCACCAAGTTCACGTTGTATTGGAAAATAATGTCGCCTTTCGACGCTATGATAATACTTCCGAAAATATGTTCGGCATCAGCGCCACTGAATATCATGCCATGTCCGATGAAGAAAAGCAGATTTTGGACTTCCTGGTTGTGGCACCGAATATAAACATTACCACAGCATCCCTCATAACTGGTAGATCTTGGCCAACTGCTCAAAAGTTCGTTCTGGGACTAGTGCACAGAGGAATTCTGGTAATCTCCACCGCGGGGCGGAAAAAGCATGACTCGAAAAAAGGTTACACACTCGCCAAGCGACAGGGCGCCAGCTCAAGTTGAGCGGTTCGCCGAAGCCGCCCGCGCTCTAGGCGCGGACGAGTCCGAAGCCGCGTTCCGTGAGAAGCTGGCCGCGATCGCGCGGCACAAGCCAGAGGGCGAGCCGAAGGCGAAGAAAGGCGAGTAGCCGCGGGATTCTACGTAGATCACAGTTTGGCTGCGGTATGCGAGCGTGCCCCCTCATAACAAGGGGAACGTCACATGGCCGGCAGAATACGTGAAAGAGACCTGATCATCCCGGCTTTACGCGCCGCCGCATCCAGGCCGGGAGGGATGATCACAACCACCGAATTGATCGCAGTCCTGGCCGACGAATTCGCCCCTGACGGGCAGGATGCCGATATCCTGGACGGCAGGCACGATACATATTTCAGTCAGAAGGTGCGGAACCTCGTGTCGCACAAGGCATCGAGCACCAGTATGTTTAATAAGGGCTATGCGGTCCATTCGCCAGGAAACGAGACCATCACGATCACGGACGCTGGTCGGGCATTCTTGGCTCAGGTGCCAGACGAATAGCGCGCCTTGTAGCCGGGTTTGAGCCACTTCATCTCGGTCCTGCCGGGGGCGTCCTTGTCCCATACAAACCACGCGTAGGCTGTGGTGCCGGAGCCCTGCTGAACCGCTCCGGCCGGGTAGAACGTGATCCGCTCGCTGAACACCCAAACCCTAGAAGGCGCCGCATCAGTGAAAATCGTGCGCTGCCGATTGGCTCCTTCAAGGAAGGCTAGGCGCAGCAGCAAAGCAACCTTCTTCTGCGCGGATTTCAGGCCGGCATGCACGAACCCCTCTGCCGCGTTGTAGGGGGGGTTGGTCACTACGTTCGCAGTGCTCCGCGTCGGCGCCAGAAAATCTTGTCCAGGCGTCCCGTAGCCTCGGTCGAACAAGTCCGAGCTGACCACCGGCTGCCCGGTCTGCTCTAGGACTTTCGACATCGCGCCATTGCCGCAGGCGCTTTCCCAAATCTCGCCCTTAAACGCCTCGTTATCAATCAGGGCATAGGTGGCCCATGCTGGCGTCGGGAAGAAGTCCGGACCGTTGAGGTCAGCGAACCGCTTGAGGGTCGGCTTGAGCCCGCCGTTGAGGTTATAGGTCGCATCCATAAGAAAAATATAGCAGAATCAGCAGGTTATGCAAGAAATTCTAAGTGACTCAAATGAATCGGCAATTTGAGCGAATCGGAGCCGATCTGAGCCACCAGACCACCAGTGGGCTTCACCCCCTCAGAACGCCGTGTTTGGGAAGTGCATAATCGCCATTACAAATCCCTGGATCCTATGACTTCAGGCCACCGCGAGCCGCGCTTCCCGTGAGGCCAGCCCACCCTGCTCCAGGATGAAGTCGGCGATCTCGGCCACGCCGAGATCCACCTTCAGATTCGAGAAGATGAAAGGCCGCACGCCGCGCATGCGCCTTGCGTCGCGGTCCATGACGGAGAGATCAGCGCCCACCAGCGGCGCGAGGTCGATCTTGTTGATCGCCAGCATGTCCGAGCGCGTGATGCCGGGCCCGCCCTTGCGCGGGATCTTGTCGCCGGCCGAGACGTCGATGACGTAGATCGTCAGGTCCGCCAGCTCGGGGCTGAAGGTGGCGGCGAGATTGTCGCCGCCACTCTCGATGAAGAGCACCTCGAGGTTCGGGAAGCGCTCCGCCATCTCCTCCACGGCGGCGAGGTTGATGGAGGCGTCCTCGCGGATGGCGGTGTGCGGGCAGCCGCCGGTCTCCACGCCCATGATGCGCTCGGGCTCCAGCGCGCCGGCGCGGGTGAGGAACTCGGCATCCTCCTTGGTGTAGATGTCGTTGGTGATGGCGGCGATGTCGTGCGTGCGGCGGAGCAGCTTGCACAGCCGCTCCACCAGCGCCGTCTTTCCGGAACCGACAGGGCCGCCGACGCCGACGCGGAAGGGACCTGTGCTCATGAGCGGAACAGCCTCGTGTACTGGGTTTCGTGGCGCATGGAGAGCATGTCGAGCAGCGGCACCGCGGTGCCGATGTCGTCGAGGGATGCGCTTTCCGCGATGGTCGCGCATTCCGCGACGATGGGCAAAAGCGCGGCCGTCGCATTCTGCCCGTCGGTCTGGCCGAGCGGGACCAGCCGCACGCCGGCGCTGACGAGATTCGCGCAGAAGCCCTGCAGATAGGCGAGCAACGAAGGGCGCAACGGCATCCCGGCCATCCCCGCCGCCGCGCCGAAGGCCACCGCATGCGCGAGCCGCCCCCGATGGCGCTTCGCGAAGCCGGCGAAGCGCGCATCGGGCCAGGTGGCGGCGGTCACGCTCGCGAAGCTGCCGCCCTGCTGGGTGGATTCGAGCGCCGTCTCGGCCGTGCCGCGCCAGGCGGCGGCAAGCTCGGCGATGTCGTCGAGCGCCGCGTCATCCGGCGCGCGATGCGCCTGGGCGAAGAGAACGGAATCCACATGGCCGGCGCCATGGCGCAGCACCGCCTCGATGTAGCGGAGGAGCGCGTGCCGGTCGGGGATGCGTCCTTCCTCCACCGCCATCTCGATCCCGTGGCTGTAGCTGAAGCCTCCCACCGGATAGGCGGGCGAGGTCCAGGCCATCAGGCGGAAGAGATCGTCGTCAGTCACCAGGGTGATGATGCCCGTGTCCATGCCCATGATCATGGCTGTGATCGTGGCCGTGCCCGTGCCCGTGCCCGTGCCCGTGATCGTGGCCATGCTCGCGGAAATGCTGGTGCGAGCTGCGGTTGTGCTCGCCATAGGCGCCGCCCTCGGGATTGAAGGGCGCGCGGACCTTGGTCACCGTCGCGCCGAGGCCGCGCAGCATGGCCTCGATCACGTGATCCTCGCGGATCAGGATCCGGTCGGCCTGGAGCTCCGCCGGCAAATGCCGGTTGCCGATATGCCAGGCAAGGCGGACGAGATGCGAGGCGCTGCTGGCGCGGACCTCCACCAGCGTCTCCTCCGCCGCGCGGACCAGCACGGCGCGGCCGTCGTCGAGCAGCAGCCCGTCGCCGTCGCGCAGCACCTGCGCCTCGGCAAGGTCGAGCACGAAGGGAATGCCCCCGGCCGTCTCGTAGCGCTTGCGGCGGCGGAAGCGGTCGTCGAAGTCGAGCATGACCTCGGCATCGGCGGTGAAGCTGCCGGCGGGGAGCACCTTCGTGGCGCGTGGGAGGGTGTCGTGCATGGGAACCTCCGCTCAGAACAGGAAATAGCGCTGCGCCATGGGCAGCACCTTGGCAGGCTCGCAGATCAGCAGCTCGCCGTCGGCGCGGACCTCGTAGGTCTCGGCATCGATCTCCATGACGGGCGTGGCGTCGTTCAGGACCATGCCCTTCTTGGTGATGCCGCCGCGCGTGTTGAACACCGGCAGCAGCGGCCGCGTGAGGCCGAGCCTGCGGTCGATCCCGGCCTCGATCGCCGCGACCGAGGTGAAGGTCACGGCGTTGAACAGGTTCGCGCGGCCGAAGGCGCCGAACATCGGGCGATAGTGCACGGGCTGCGGCGTCGGGATGGAGGCGTTCGGGTCGCCCATCGGCGCCATGGCGATGCTGCCGCCCTTCAGCACCATCTCCGGCTTCACGCCGAAGAAGGCGGGGTTCCACAGAACGAGGTCCGCCATCTTGCCGACCTCCACGCTGCCGACATGCGTCGCGATGCCCTGGCTGAGCGCCGGGTTGATCGTGTACTTCGCGATGTAGCGCCGGACGCGGAGATTGTCGTTGTCGCCCGTCTCGCCCGGAAGGCGGCCGCGCTGGACCTTCATCTTATGCGCGGTCTGCCAGGTGCGGATGATCACCTCGCCCACGCGGCCCATGGCCTGGCTGTCGGACGACATCATGCTGATGGCGCCCATGTCGTGCAGGAGGTCCTCGGCGGCGATGGTCTCGCGGCGGATGCGCGATTCGGCGAAGGCCACATCCTCGGCGATGCGCGGGTCCAGGTGATGGCAGACCATGAGCATGTCGAGATGCTCGTCCACCGTGTTCACCGTATAGGGCATGGTGGGGTTGGTGCTGGACGGCAGCACGTTCGCCTCCCCCACCAGGCGCAGGATGTCTGGTGCATGCCCGCCGCCCGCGCCCTCCGTGTGGAAGGCCTGGATGCAGCGGCCGTCGATGGCGCGGATCGTCTCCTCCACGAAGCCGGATTCGTTCAGCGTGTCGGTGTGGATCGCCACCTGGATGTCGAAGCGGTCGGCCACATCGAGGCAGGTGTCGATGGCCTTGGGGGTCGTGCCCCAGTCCTCGTGCAGCTTGAGGCCGGCGGCGCCCGCGCGGATCATCTCCTCCAGCGCGTCGGGCTTGGAGGCATTGCCCTTGCCCAGGAAGCCGAGATTCATCGGGAAGGCCTCGGCCGCCTGCAGCATGCGCCCGAGGTGCCAGGGGCCGGGCGTGGCGGTGGTGGCCAGCGTGCCATGCGCTGGGCCCGTGCCGCCGCCGAACATGGTGGTGACGCCGGAAGCCAGCGCCTCCTCGATCTGCTGCGGGCAGATGAAGTGGATATGCGGGTCGATGCCGCCGGCGGTGAGGATCTTTCCCTCGCCCGCGATGATCTCCGTCCCCGGGCCGATGACGATGTCCACGCCGGGCTGCGTGTCGGGATTGCCGGCCTTGCCGATGGCGGAGATCAGCCCGTCGCGCAGCGCGACATCGGCCTTCACCACGCCCCAGTGGTCGAGAATCAGCGCATTGGTGATGACGGTGTCGGCCGAGCCCTGGGCGCGGGTGAGCTGCGACTGGCCCATGCCGTCGCGGATCACCTTGCCGCCGCCGAATTTTACTTCTTCACCATAGATCGTCAGGTCTTTCTCGACCTCGATGAACAGCTCGGTATCGGCCAGCCGGACCTTGTCGCCGACCGTGGGGCCGTACATGCCGGCATAGGCGGAGCGGGAGAGGCGGGCCATCAGACGCGTCCTGCCGACTGAGGGCGAAGCCCGAAGGCGATCAGCAGGCCGCGCAGCGAATCACCGCGTCCTGCCGACTGAGGGCGAAGCCCGAAGGCGATCAGCAGGCCGCGCAGCGAATCACCGCGTCCTGCCGACTGAGGGCGAAGCCCGAAGGCGATCAGCAGGCCGCGCATCAAAGCTCGCCCTCGATGAGGCCGCGGAAGCCGTGCACCACGCGGCGGCCCAGCAGCGGGATCAGCTTCACCGTCCGCATCTGCCCCGGCTCGAACCGCACCGCCGTGCCGGCCGCGATGTCGAGCCGCTGGCCCCGCGCCGCCTCGCGGTCGAAGGACAGCGCGGCATTGGTCTCGAAGAAGTGGTAGTGGCTGCCGACCTGGATCGGCCGGTCGCCCGTGTTCGCGACCTCCAGCTCCGTCACGGGCTGGCCCGCGTTCAGCTCGATCTCGCCAGGGGCGCAGACGACTTCGCCGGGGATCATCTGGCTGCCCTATCGGATCGGGTTGTGGACGGTGACGAGCTTGGTGCCGTCCGGGAAGGTGGCCTCGACCTGGATGTCGTGGATCATCTCGGCCACGCCCTCCATGACCTGGGCCCGCGAGACGACCTCGCCGCCGGCCGCCATGAGCTCGGCCACGCTGCGGCCGTCCCGCGCGCCCTCCACCACGAAGTCGCTGATGAGCGCGATGGCCTCGGGATGGTTCAGCTTCACGCCGCGCTCCAGCCGCCGCCGCGCCACCTGCGCGGCCATGGCGATGAGCAGCTTGTCTTTCTCGCGGGGCGTCAGTTGCATTGCAGCATCATGGCGCGGGGCACCTCAGCACGTCCACAGTCTTGGCAGGGAGCGTGGCCGGCCCAGCGCCGCCGCACGCATCTCCATGATCGCCGTGGCCATGGCGCCACGCACGCCGCCGGCCGTGCCGAGGAAGCGCAGGAGCAGCAGGCCGGGGCGCACCAGGCTCGCGGCGCCCTGTGTCAGCTCGCGCGCGAGCTCGCGATGGCGCGCGGCGTCTTCCGCGAGCAGCAGGATCGTCCCGAGCGAATCGGCGCCGTCGAGGCCGAAGGGCGCATCCCGCCGGGCCGCTTCGAGCGCCAGCGCATCCGCCCAGACGAGGCGCCCGCCCTGCCGCAGCCGCCAGGAATCGTGAAGGGCGCCGCTCCGCCAGGCCTCGCCACGCGCGATGCGGCCGAGCACGACGGATTCCGCCGCCAGCAGCGTGCCGCCCGCCGCGACCTGGGCGTCCATGGACCGGCGCAGGCGTGCCTCGTCGAAGAGGATGGCCTCCTGCGGCAGGTATTCCAGCGCGGCGCCTTCCGCGACCTTGATCCGCAGGGTGATGCGGGAGTCCTCGCCCAGGCTGCGATAGACCTTCTCCGCCGCGGGCGTGGTCACCAGCGCCCGCGCGCCCTCGCGCAAGGTCACCCGCGCCTCCAGCACGTCGCCGCCCGCCAGCCCGCCGGCGACGTTCACCAGCACGGCCTCCAGGGGCTGGCCCGGATCGGGCGCCGGAAAGAGGATGCGCAGCGGCGCCGCCTGATGCAGCCGCGCCAGGCCTCGCGCCGTCACTTCCAGCGAAGCCGCGCCCATCCCGCGCTGGTGGCGCGCGGGAGCTTTCCCATCCTTGGCCGCATCGCCCATCGGGGGCGAGCCTATGGGACTTGCGCTCCCGTCACGAGGGGGCCGCTCAGGAATCGTGGAACGGGTCAGCTCTTCCGGGCGCGATCGCCCTTGTCGCCCTGGCCGAGCCTGGCGGCCGTCTTCGCCTTCCGCCGCTGGTCGGCGGCCAGGGACCGGCCGACATCCTCCACCTCCTGGAAGCGGCCCTGCTCGTCGCGCCGGACGTAGCGCTTGTCGGCCCCGTATCGATCAGAACTCGCTTGGCGGGCATCGGCATTCTCCTCTCGGTCCGGCGTAACGCGCCGCCGCCGCCTCTGTTCACATTCGAGAAGCATCTGGCCTGTGGCCGGGTCGCTACGTCCATGGCAAGCTTGCCGCATGCTCCTCCACGTCACGCTCGGCGCGCGCCGCTACCGGATCCAACGGCCCTGGGGCGACGTGCCGGCAGGGCCGGGCCGCGTCAGCGACGTGGCGGTGGACGCGGCCGGACGGATCTTCGTGCTCCTGCGCGCGGATTCCTACGACGGCGTGCCGGCGCCGACGGTCGCCGTGCTCGATGCCGAGGGCATGCGGCTCGACCTCTGGGGCGAGGGCGTCATGGACGGCCACATGCTCGCCGCGGCACCGGACGGCAGCATCCATGTGGTCGACCGCGACGCGCACGAGATCACCCGCTTCGCCGCCGACGGGCTGAAGCTCGGCGCGCTCGGCCAGCGGCATTGGGCCGGCGAGCCCTTCAACAGCCCCTGCGACATCTGCTTCGCGCCCGACGGCAGCGCCTTCGTGGGCGACGGCTACGCGGCCTCGCGCGTGCACCGCTTCCGGCCGGACGGCACGCCCGACGGCGGCTGGGGCGAGCCGGGGCGTGGCCCCGGCCAGTTCTGCACGCCGCACGCGGTCTGGATGAACCTGGCCGGCGAGGTCGCGGTCTGCGACCGCGACAACAGCCGGGTCCAGATCTTCACCTCCGGGGGCGGCTTCCTGCGCGAGATCACCGACGTCCACAAGCCGATGGACATCGTCTCCGACGCCGAGGGGAACTGGTGGGTGACGGACCAGGTGCCGCGCCTGTCCGTCTTCTCCCGCGAAGGCGCGCTCCTGTCCCGCGCCCGGGCAGTGCTGAACGGCGCGCACGGCCTGGCCCTGCACCCGGACGGCAGCGTGCTGCTGGCGGAGATGAATCCCTCGCGGCTGACCCGGCTGGTGCCGATCTAGCGGCCGCGCCCTTCGCCGGGGCCGCTGCGTTCCGTCCCGGGAGGATTGCCGCGCGGCGTTCCGGGCCGGGGCATGCCGGTGCCCGATTGCGGTGCCTGTTCGGGGGCCTGCGAAGCCCCCGATCCGGCCTGGCCCGGATGGGAGGTCGATGGGGCGACGCCCGGCGTCGTCGGCACATTGCCGGTGGGCGTGCCGCCGGAGGAGCTGCCCCCCTGCTGGGTGGCCGTGGGCTGGCGGTCGGCATTCTGCGCCTGGGCGCCGCCCGGCGATGCCGCCAGGGCACAGGCGAGGGCGGCCGCGGCGGCCCGGAGGGTGGTGGCGTTCATGTGGTCCTCTCTTCGGTTGGCCTTGCCTGAGGGAACGCGGCGCGGGGGCTCGCGTTACCGCGCCGCCCGGAACCTCTGCCGTCCAGGCAGCGGAAAACGACATCCACCCCCGCGCTGCGGGCATTGGATTCGCGGAGCCCCGCGCGCTAAACGACCCCGTTTCTCAACTCGAAGGGATCCTGCACATGCGGGTCGGCGTGATCGGCGCCACGGGCGCGGTCGGTAAGGAAATTGTGGAAGTGCTCGCCAGGCGGCGCTTTCCGGTGACGGAGCTCAAGCTCTTCGCCTCGACGCGCAGCGCCGGCACGAAAACCAAGACGCCCTTCGGCGAGATCATCATCGAGGCCTATAGCCTCGAGGCGGCCCGCCATCTCGACCTCGCGCTGCTCGCCGTTTCGGGCGACTTCGCCAAGGCCCATGCTCGCGCGCTGGCCGCCGAGGGGGTCGCCGTCGTCGACAATTCCTCGGCCTTCCGCCTGGAGGCCGACGTGCCGCTGGTGGTGCCGGAGGTGAATGCGGAGGCCATCGGCGACCACCGCCTCATCGCCAACCCGAACTGCACGACGGCGATCCTCGTGGTCGCGCTCGAGCCGCTGCGGCGGGAATTCGGCCTCAGGCGCGTCATCGTCTCGACCTACCAGGCCGCGAGCGGCGCCGGCGCCGAGGGCATGGCGGAGCTGGAGCGCGAGACGCGGCGCGTCCTGGTCGAGGGCCAGCCGGCCCGGAACGAGGTCTTCGCGCATCCGCTCGCCTTCAACGTGATCCCGCAGATCGATTCCTTCCAGCCGAACGGCTACACGCGCGAGGAGATGAAGGTCGCCTGGGAAAGCCGGAAGATCATGGGCATGCCCGATCTGCCGGTCTCCTGCACGGCCATCCGCATCCCGACCTACCGCGTCCATGGCGAGGCGGTGACGATCGAGACCAAGCGCCCCGTGACGCCGGAGGCCGCGCGCGCTGTGCTGGCGAGGGCGGCCGGCGTCAAGCTCGTGGACGATCCGGCGACGCAGCAATATCCGATGCCGATCACGGCCACGGGCCAGGACGATGTCGAGGCCGGGCGCATCCGCGCGAATCCCGTCTTCGGCGATTGCGGGCTGGACCTCTTCCTCTGCGGCGACCAGCTACTCAAGGGCGCGGCCCTGAACGCGGTGCAGATCGCCGAGAAGATGAAGATCGGCGTGGTCGCTTAGTTCTTGACCTCAGACGGCGGGCGCGCGCTCCGCGCGCTTGCCTTCGCCGCGCCGCTGGAGTGCCAGGCCGGCAGGTTGAGTGGGCGGCGCCGGCCGCTTTGCGGCCGGAAGCTTCGCGGTGGCTCCGATACCTTGAGCCTGAGCAGTTGATCTGATTCCCAACACCGGCATGCTCCTCCCATATGAAGGAGCATGCCGATGGAAGTCCGCTGGGAACGTTGCACGGGGCCGGAACTGAAGGCCCTGGCCGAGAAGGGCGCGCTGCCCGTCCTGCCGATCGGCAGCCTGGAGCAGCACGGACCGCATCTGCCGGTCTGGACCGACAGCTTCATTTCCCACGCGCTGAGCGTGGCCGCGGCGAAGCTCGCGACCGACATCCCCGCCATCGTGCTGCCGCCGCTCTGGACCGGGCTCTCCGAGCACCACCTGCCCTTCGGCGGCACCATCACCATCGATCACGCGACGCTGCACGCCCTCTTGCGCTGCATCGTCCGCAGCCTGCAGGCCCAGGACTTCACGCGGCTGCTCATCGTGAACGGACATGGCGGCAACATCGATCCGCTGGCCGTGTCGGTGCGCGAGCTCGCGCATGAATTCGGCATGCCGGTCGTGACCACGACGTGGCCGAATGTCGCCCCCGCGGAGATCGCCAGGACCCTGACCACCCAGCCCGGCATCATGCATGCCTGCGAGGGCGAGACGGCGATGTGGCTCGCCCTCGACGAGGGCCAGGTCCGCAAGGACAAGATCGAGGAGGCGGCCGGCGGCAATGCCGGCACGCCATCGCCCGCCGGCTATTCGCGCTTCTACAGCTTCGCCGAGCGCGCGCCGCGCACGGGGGTGAAGGGCGATCCGCGCGCGGCGACGGCCGGGAAGGGGCAGGCGATGATCGACGCTGTGGCGAAGAACCTCGCGGCCGCGATGAAGGATCCGGCGCTCTGGACCAGGCCGGAGCAGGTCTGGAAGGTCTGAGCATCCTGGCCGGTCGTGGGATCGGCCCGCGACCGGCATCCTGGATCAGGCCAGCGTCAGGCCCAGCCGCTCCAGCAGCGCCGGCCGCTGCACCGGCTTGCTGAGATAGTCGTCCATGCCGGCCGCCCGGCACTGCGCCTCGAAGACCGGGCCCACGGCCGCCGTGAGCCCGATGATCCGGGTGCGCCGGTTTGGGTTGGCCGTCGCGCGAATCTGGCGGGTGGCTTCCAGCCCGTCCATGACGGGCATCTGAAGGTCCATCAGGATCACGTCATAGGCCTGCCCATGCGCCATGGTGACCGCGACGGAGCCGTCGGGCGCCACGTCCACCTGGCAATTGGCGCGGCCCAGAATGGTCTTCATGACGAGCTGGTTGGTGGCATTGTCCTCCACCAGCAGGATCTTGCGCCGCGGACCGTCCGCCGGGCGCGGGGCCGGGGCGGGCGCCGGCTCGGCGGCGGCCGGCGCCACGGCCATGAGCAGCCCCTCGCGCAGCCGCGCCGGCAGGATGGGCTTCAGCAGCATGGCTTCGACCAGCCCGCGCTCGGGCTGCTCGCGCCCGAGCGCCGCGCCGGAGGAGCAGAGCAGAATCGGCGCGCGCGGAACGTCGGCCAGCGCCCGGATCTGCCGGGCGACATCCATCCCGCGCACCTGCGCGAGCTGCCCGTCGAGGACGATCACGCGCACCGGCCGCCCGCTGCCGGCGTTCTTCTGGAGCATGGCCAGGGCTGTCGGGCCGTCGGCCGCCAGCAGCGGCTCCGCCCCCATGCCGGCGAGCTGCCGGGCCATGATCTCGCGATTGAGGGCGAGGTCGTCCACCACCAGCACCCGCAGCCCCGCCAGCGCCTCGGCCGGCGGCACGTCCACCGGCCCCGGCACCTGGCCGAGCTGCGCGGTGAAGGTGAAGCGGCTGCCGCCGCCGCGCGGCCGCGCCGGATCGCGCGGCGCGGCCTCAAGCCCACCGCCCATCTCCTCCGCGAGGCGGACACAGATGGCGAGGCCGAGTCCCGTGCCGCCGTATTTGCGCCGGATGGAGGCATCGGCCTGGGTGAAGCGTTCGAAGAGATGCGGCACCTGCGCCGGATCGAGGCCGACGCCGGTGTCCAGCACGTCGCAGCGCATGCGCCAGCCGCGCCGGGGGCCAAGGCTCTCGGCCGAGAGCTCCAACTCGATCCAGCCGCTGTCGGTGAACTTCACCGCATTGCCCACGAGGTTGAACAGCACCTGCCGGAAGCGGCCGGGATCGCCGACCACGAGGCGCGGCAGCTCCGGCGGCATGGAGACCACCAGCTCGACGCCCTTGCTCGCCGCGCGGGGCGCGAAGAGCTCTACGATGGTGCCGATCTCCTTCTCCAAGTCGAAGGGCACGCGCTCGAGCTCGACGGCGCCGGCCTCGAGCTTGGAGAAGTCGAGGATGTCGTTCAGCACCATCAGCAGGTGTTCGGCGGAATTCTGGATGGTCTCGGCATAGCGGCGCTGCAGCGTGTCGAGCTTGGTGTCGAGCAGCAGGCCCGTCATCCCGATCACGCCGTTCATCGGCGTGCGGATTTCGTGGCTCATGCTGGCGAGGAAGTCCTCCTTGGCGCGGGAGCCGGCGCGGGCGGCGGCCTCGGAGAGGGCGAGCTGGGTGCCCTGGGCCCGCAGCCGGTGCGCCTGGCGCACCATCAGCCACAGCGCCAGCAGAATGAAGAGCCCCGCGCCGCCGACGCCCAGCCCCAGCAGCAGGCCGAGCGACTGGTTGCCCGCCAGCGCGTCGCTGCGGCTGCGTGCGACCTCGACGACGAAGAAGCCCTGGCGGGTGACGGCGAAGCTGGCCATCACGTCGACCCCGTCCTGGTCGATGCCGACGAAGGTGCCCGTCTCGCGCCGGGGCAGGAAGTTGCGGAACGGCCAGGCGCCGGGATGGATCTGCCCGATCCCCTGGCGGCTGCCGTCGGAGCGGGCCAGCAGCGCGCCGTTGAAGGAGTGCAGCCGGATGGTGACGCCGAAGGCCTCGGCGTAGCGGCGGGAGATGGTGACCAGGTATTCCGGGTTCAGCAGCGCCACCACGGCGCCGTCGAACTCGCCGCGCCCGTTGCGGATGGCGCGGGCCAGCGGGATCGACCAGAGCCCGGTCTCGGCGATCGGCCGGGCATTGGGGGCGGCGATGAAGCGCCCGCTCTCCGGCGCGCCCAGGCGGAGCTGCTGGCCGCCGAAGCGCAGCACGCGGAACCATTCGCGGTCGCCCAGGCTGAGCCCGGCCAGACCCTCGGCCGTGGATTCCAGGATGGTGCCGCCCGCATCGGTCAGCACGATGCCGCGGAGCTGCGAGATGTCGCGCAGCAGGTTGGAACGCTGGCCGGTGAAGGCCTCGGCCCCGCCCTCGATCGTGCGCTCGGCCAGGTCGAGCAGGACGAGATCCACCGTCTGCATGGCCCGGGTGAGCTGGTCGGCCAAGGCCTCCGACACGGATTGCGTGAGTCGCTCGGCCGCGGAGACGGCCTCGCTCCGGCCGCGATACATGACGATCCCATAGACCGCGAGCAGGCACAGGATGACGAGCCCCGCGACAACCGCGTAAAGACGGCTGGGCCGCGGAGCGGCCTGGGCGGACTCCGGCTCGGTGAGGGCGGGAGCGAAGGAGCGTCGGATGCTGTCGCGGATCGCTTTAAAGCGCATGGCTTTGGCTGTTATTGCAGGACTCGTCCCAATTTGCGAGGCATGGGCGCAAATTTCTCTTCCCCCCAGGCTGGACGCGATCCGGTCACGCGGCGAACTGCGAGTCTGCATCTGGCCTGACTATTTTGCCATCTCCTATCGGAACTCCCGGAACAGCGAGCTCGAGGGCCTCGACGTCGACCTGGCCCGCGCGCTGGCGGGGCGTCTCTCCATGCGGCTCGGCTTCGTCGAAACCAACTTCGTGGCCTTCATGGACCGGATCGACGCGGGGGATTGCGACATCGCGATGATGGCGGTGGGCATCACGCCGGCCCGGGCCCAGCGCGTCGCCTTCAGCCGGCCCTATCTCGCCAGCCCCGTCTATGCCGTGACGACGCGGGACAACACGCGCATCCGGAACTGGGCGGATATCGACACGCCCGGCACGGTGGTCGCGGTGGCGGCGGGCACGATCCAGGAGCCGCTGATGGGCCGGAGCCTGCGGCGGGCCGAGATGCTGGTGGTGGCGCCGCCGCGCTCGCGGGAGGCCGAGATCCAGTCCGGCCGGGCGGACGTCTTCATGAGCGACTTCGCCTATACGCGGCGCATGCTGCTGATGCACGACTGGGCGCGGGTGATCGAGCCGCCCGACCGCTTCGGCGAGACGCTCTACGCCTGGGCGCTGCCGATGAACGACCCGGCCTGGATGGGGGAGGTGAACAATTTCCTGGGGGCCATCCGCGCGGATGGGACGCTGGCGCGGGCCGCGGCGAAGCACGGGCTGACGCCGATCCTCATCCGCTGAAAGCCGATAGGATCGGGAGTCTTTTTTGCCCTCAGGCGCCGGGCGCCTGGCCCGCCAGATGTGAGGTTGGTGGGGCGGCGCCGGCCGCGTTGCGGCCGGATGCTGCCGACGGGACAGGTTTCAGGCGGCTGAGGCCGGATCCGTGTTCGCGCCGCAGACGAGCACGCCGACCTTCGCCCCCACGGGCGGCGTCCAGGCGCCGCTGAGCAGCGCGGCCAGTGCCGTCGCGCCGCCCGGCTCCGCCACCAGCCGGGCATTCTCCCAGAGCGCCCGCTGCGCGTTGCGGATCGCGCCGTCGGTCACCAGCACGGGCGCGAGCCGCCCCGCTGCCTGCAGCTCTGCCGCGAGCGGAAACATCAGCCCGCCCACCTGCCGCGCGCCGAGGCTGTCCGCCGCCAGGCCCCCGACCGGCGCCGGCACCGGCCGGCCCGCCGCCAGCGCCTCGTGCAGAGCCGGGCAGCCCTCCGGCTCGACGGCCACAAGGGTCACGCCGCTCGCGCGGTGCCAGGCCGCGATCCCGCCGATCAACCCGCCGCCGCCCACGGCCACCAGCAGATGCGTGAGCTCCGGCGCCTGCTCCTCCCATTCCAGCGCGACGGTGCCCTGGCCGGCCAGCACCTCCGGCTGGTCATAGGCATGGACCACCAGGGCGCCGGTCCCGGCGGCGCGGGCCTCGCTGGCCTGCCGCGCCTCGTCGTAGCCCGCGCCGCCGACCACGAGCCTCGCGCCGAAGGACCGGATGCGCGCCCGCTTCGCCTCGGCGGCAATTTCCGGGACGAAGATCTCCGCCCGCAGCCCCAGCGACTGCGCCGCCGCGGCGACCGCCACGCCGTGGTTGCCGCCCGAAGCGGCGATCACCCCCGCATCCCCTGCGCCCGCGGCGCGCATCCGGTTGAAGGCGCCCCGCGGCTTGAAGCTGCCGCCCAGCTGCAGCATCTCCAGCTTCAGCACGCCCCAGCCGGGCATGGCCAGCTGGGGCGTCCGGCGGATATCCCCGGCGATGCGGCGGGCAGCGGCGGCGATGGCTGATCTATCGAATGGCATGCATATTCCCCGTTACCCGTCCGCCCTTTCAGGCCAGCCCCAATCCTGCCATAAAGTAATCTGTTGAAACATTCTGGCAGCCGGGATGCTCCTGCACGCAAGCTGTGCGGCTTTGGAAGGCGAGGCGGTGGTGATTCTCGCCCCTCCGGGCGGCGGCAAGTCGGACCTGCTGCTGCGTCTGATGGGACGCGGCTGGGACCTGGTGGCGGATGACCAATTGGTTCTGAAGGCCGTCGATGGGCGTCTGCAGGCTTCGCCTCCCCCAAAGCTGGCGGGGCGGATGGAGGTCTTCGGGCTCGGCCTCGTCGACGGCCTGCGATGGCGATCGGCGCCGCTGCGCCTCGCCGCCCGGCTCGTCCGGCGCGAGGAGGTCCGGCGCCTTCCCGCCCCGCAGCAATGGGAATCCCTCGGCCTTGCGCTGCCGTTGCTGGAGCTGAACGGCGCCGCCGTCTCCGCGCCGGATGTGCTGGCCTGCGCCATGGGCGCGCTGGCGAAGAAGCACACCCTCACCTGCGGAGCCTTCGCGGCGTGAGCAACCCCGCCCGGCCCTTCGTGCTCGTCACCGGACTCTCGGGCGCCGGGAAGGCGTCCATCCTCCGTGTCTTGGAGGATCTGGGCTTCGAGACGGTGGACAACCCGCCGCTCGCCATCCTCGACTCCCTCGTGCAGGACGGCGAGGGCCCGCTCGCCGCCGGCATCGACGCCCGCACCCGCGGCTTCGACGCGGCCGAGGTGCTGGCCGCCCTGCAGCGGATGCGCGAGCGCGCCGGCCTCGCGCCCACACTCGTCTTCGCGATCGCCGAGGAGGAGGTGCTGCTGCGCCGCTACACCGAGACCCGGCGCCGCCATCCGCTGGCGCCCGGCGGACCGCTCGGCGCCCGCGTGCTGGACGGCATCCGCATGGAGGCCGCTCTGCTGACGCCGCTGCGCGACGCCGCGGACCTGCTGCTCGACACCTCCGCGCTGCCGTTGCCGGAGCTGCGCCGGCTGATCGAATCCCGCTTCCGGCCCGATGGAGCGCCCGGCCTCTCGCTCCACATCCAGTCCTTCGCCTTCCCCAAGGGCCTGCCGCGCGAGGCGGACCTGGTCTTCGACCTGCGCTTCCTGGCCAATCCGCACTATGTGCCCGCGCTAAAGCCGCTGACCGGGCGGGACGCTGCCGTGGCCGAACATGTCGCCGCCGACCCGGATTTCCCGGGCTTCTGGACGCGGCTGACCGGCTTCATCGAGCCGCTGCTGCCCCGCTATGTCGCGGAGGGCAAGAAATATCTCACCATCGCCGTGGGATGCACGGGCGGGCGGCATCGTTCCGTCTTCGTGGCCGAGAAGCTGGCAGCCCACCTCCGGCAGCAGGGCTGGCGTGTGGATCTGGCGCATCGGGAATTGGGCCAGACGCACGATATATCCGCCCCGACGACCGCCGGCGCCCCCCAGACAGCCGGCGGACCCGAACCCTCGACTGCTTCCGAAAAGGCGGCCCCCAGCCCTTCCATGTCCCCCTGCTCCTCCAAGACCATGACTATGCCTGTGAACTGCGAATCATGATCGGCCTCGTGATCGTGACCCATGGCCGGCTGGCGCTCGAGATGCGCCACGCCATGGAGCATGTCGTCGGCCCCCAGCGCGCCGTCGCGACCGTCTGCATCGGCCCCGAGGACGATCTGGAGAATCGCCGCGCCGATATCCGCGCCCGCATCGCCGAGGTGGACCAGGGCGACGGCGTCGTGCTGCTGACCGACATCGCCGGCGGCACGCCCTCCAACCTCGCCTTCTCGCTCTCGGACCCGAAGAAAGTGGAAGTCATCGCCGGCGTGAACCTGCCGCTGCTGGTGAAGCTCGCGAAGATCCGCGGCTCCGAGCCCTTGGCCGAGGCGGTGGACCATGCCGCCAAGGCCGGCCGCAAGTACATCACGGCGGCCAGCGACCTTCCCACCGGCCTGAATGGCGCCCAGATCCCCCCATCTGGGCCGTCCAACCCCCCCGAGAGTGAATCGTCATGAACGAATGGCCCACGGAATCCGACGCCGCGCCGCATGTCCCCTCCGCGGCCGAGGCGTCGCCGGTCGGCGCCGATTGCGGCTGCGGAGGCGGCATGGTGCTGAAGCGCTCGATCAAGATCGTGAACAGCCGGGGCCTGCACGCCCGTGCCGCCGCGAAGCTGGTCGCGCTGGCCGAGCGCTACTCCGCCTGCCTCAGCCTCAGCCGCTGCGGCCAGACGGTGCCGGCCTGCTCCATCATGGGGCTGATGATGCTGGGCGCCGGCCAGGGCAGCGAAGTGGTGCTGGAGGCCGAGGGCTGGGACGCGCGCGAGGCGCTGGATGCGGTGGCCGGGCTCATCGAAGCCGGCTTCCATGAAGACTGAGGGGCCCGGCAAGCCCGCCGCCCGGCCCGCCGAAGCCACGGGCCGCGCTGCCCGCACGCACCGCGCCGCGGAGCAGCGGCTCAGCGGCATCGCGGTCTCGCCCGGCATCGTCATCGGGCAGATCCACGACACCACCCAGGCGCCGGCCGAGGTGCCCCGCCGCAGCGTCACCGACGACAGGGTCGAGGCCGAGCGCACCCGGCTGACCGATGCCGCGGCCTTCTCCCGCAAGCAGGTCTCCAAGCTTAAGACACGCCTCTCCGTCCTGCCCGAGGAGGCGCAGGAGGAGCTCGAGCCGCTGCTCGACGCCTATATCCTCATGCTCGGCAATTCGCGGCTGCTGCGCGGCGCCCGCAAGCGCATCGGCGACGAGCTGCTCTCAGCCGAGACCGCCGTGCAGGACGAGGCGGAGGCCATCGCCGCCCTGATCCTGGCCGCGAAGGACGACGACAAGGCCGGGCTGAACCGCCGCGCCGGCGAGGTGCGCGAGATCGCCCGGCGCCTGGTGCGCAACCTGACGGCCACACCCTTCCGCAGCCTGAAGGGCGTCCCGGCCGGGGCCATCCTCATCTCCGACGAGCTCACGCCGGCCGATGCCGCCCTGCTGGAGCCGGGCCGGGTCGCCGCGGTCGCGACCGAGGAGGGGGGCGCCGACGGCCACACGGCCATCATGCTGCGCGCCCTCGGCATCCCGGCCGTGCTGGGCTGCCCGGGGCTGACGACCGCCGCGCGGCGCGGCGACCAGGCCGTGCTCGACGGCGGCGCCGGCCGCATCACGCTGCATCCGGGCGCTGAGGCGCTGGCCGCCGCGAAGGAGGGCCTCGCCGCCCAGGCCAAGGAGCGCGCGCGGCTGGGAAAGCTGCGGCGGCTGCCGGCGGAGACCACCGACGGCCAACAGGTCGAGCTGCAGGCCAATCTCGAGATTCCGGCGGAGCTGCCGCTCATCGCCAATGCCGGCGCGCAGGGCATCGGGCTGCTGCGGACCGAGTTCCTCTTCATGAACCGGGAGGATCTTCCGGACGAGGACGCGCAAGTCGAGGCCTACCGCAGGATCGTGGAGGCCATGGGCCAGGATCCCGTGACCATCCGCGTGCTCGACTGGGGCGGCGAGAAGGACATGGAGGCGCTGGCCCAGGGCGTGCCCGTGCCCACCGGCCCCAACCCGGCGCTCGGCCTGCGCGGCATCCGGCTGCTGCTCAAGAAGCCGGAGCTGCTGGAGGAACAGTTCGCCGCCATCCTGCGGGTGGCCCATCTCGGCAATGTGCGCATCCTGCTGCCGATGGTGACGGTGCCCAAGGAGGTCGCCCAGGCGCGCGAGATCTACGAGCGCGTGGCGCGCCGCCTGCGCCGCCGCGGCGAGACGCTGCCCGAGAAGCTGCCGCCCCTCGGCGCCATGATCGAGACGCCGGGGGCCGCGCTCGCCGCCGATGCGATCGCGCTGGAGGCCGATTTCTTCGCCATCGGCACCAACGACCTCGCCATGTACACGCTGGCCGTGGACCGCGCCGAGATCGACGTGGCGCATCTCTACGACCCGCTGCACCCGGCGGTGCTGCGGCTGATGCAGTTCGCCACCGAGGCCGCGCTGCGCCTGCGCATGCCGGTCAGCGTCTGCGGCGAGATGGCGGGCAATCCGAAGCTCGTGCCGCTGCTGCTGGGCCTCGGGCTTCGCAGCCTGTCGATGAATGCCAGCTCCATCCCGCGGGTAAAGCAGGCCGTGCGCAGCCTCGACATCGACGATTGCGCGCGTTTCGCGCGGCGCGTGATGGAGCAGAGCGATCCGGCGCGGATCGCGCAGCTGGTGGAGCGCTTCGGCCGGAAGGCCGACTGAGGGCCGGACCGGATCATGATCCGGTCTTTCGTCCTGGCGCGCGATCCGATCGCCCCGCTTCGGGTCACCGGACACAGGCCACCCGCGCCGGCAGTTCCCCGGAAGCGGCCGGATCAGCCCACCAGCCCGCCATTCACGTGGATCACCTGGCCGGTCACGTAGTCCGCGGCCGGTGAAGCGAGGAAGGCGACCATGGCCGCCACGTCGTCCGGCGTGCCGAGGCGGCCGAGCGGGATATTGGCCACCACCTGCCGCCATTGCTCCTCGCTGTAGGCGGCATGCGCACCCGGATCCTTGCGCGTGAATCCCGGCGCCACGGCATTGATCGTGATGCCCTGCGGCCCGACCTCGACGGCGAGCGCCCGCACCAGCGCCTCGACGCCGGCCTTGGCCGCGGCGCTGGCCGGGAAGGTCGTGACGCCCATGCGGAAGACATGCGCCACGAAGGAGGAGATGGCGATGATCCGCGGCGAGCCCCGCCCCGCCATCGCCGGCAGCGCCGCGCGCGACAGCCGCGTGAAGCCCCAGAGGATGGTGTCGATGCTGCGGGCGAAGACCGCGTCGTCCGACTGGGCGAGCGGCGTCTTGTCCGCGAATCCCGCATTGGCGACGACCACGTCCAGCCCGCCGAAGGCCCGCTGCGCGCGCGCGACCAACTCGGCCGGGACGTTGGGCGCGCCGATGTCGCCGAGGATGACCTCGGCCGCGGCGCCCTTGGCGCGCACCTCGCCGGCCACGCCCTCGGCGCCCGCGGCATTGCTGCGCGTATGGATCAGAAGGGAGGTCCCGGGCCCGGCCATGGCGCGGCAGCAGGCGGCGCCGATGCCCGAGGCGGCGCCGGTGACGAGGATGACGCGGGAAGCTTCGGGCATGAATCGGTTCCGTGGAAAATCTGCGCCAGCCTGCACAGGGCGCGCGGCGCCGGCAATCCGGGCCGGACCATCGCGGATCCCGCGCCGCCGGGACTTCCCCTTCCGGCTCAGGCCCGATGCGGCGCCAGCGTCGCGGCGAAGCCCATCGCGGAGAAGAGCAGTCCGCCGAGGAAGACCGCGTGGTGGCTCTCCCCCGTCGCGCCGAAGAGGGCGGCGAAGCCAAAGCCCATGGCCGCCTGCGTCACCGCGAAACCCACCGTCGCCCGGACCCAGAGCGCGCCGGCCGCCGGGCCGGCAACCTCGCGGGCCCAGGCGAGCGTCACGGCCGAGATGCCCACGGCCGCGAAGCCTCCGGCCAGCGCGGAGAGCAGCAGCGCCGGCCACCAGGGCGCCAGCGCCAGCGCCAGCGCCGCGACCTGGACGCCGAGCCAGATGCGCGCCGCCACCGGCCCGCCGATCCGGTCCGCCGCCCGGCCGCCCAGCATGGTGCCGGCCAGCCCGCCCAGGCCGAAGATCAGCCAGATGCCGCTGCCCGCCGTCACGCCCAGGCCGAAGCCGCGCGCCGCGAAATCCGCCAGATAGATCATGTGCGGCACCAGCCCGGCGCCCGAGAGCGCATAGGCCAGGAGCAGGAAGGGCATGAGGGGCGGTCGCCCGCCTTCCGTCCGGCCGCCGGGATCGGCGGGGAAGCGCGGCTGGGCGAAGATCCAGAGTCCGGCAACGAGCGCGGCGAGGCCGAGCCAGGCCGTGCTCGGCCCCACCAGCAGCAGCGCGGGCACGGCAAGCGCGCCGGCCGCGATGCCCAGGCCCACGCCGCCTATCACGATGCCCGAGGCCGTGCCGCGCAGCGAGGGCGGCGCGGCCCGCTGCGCCGCCGGCCCCGCCAGCGACATCAGCACGCCGGCGCCGACGCCCGCGAGGAAGCGCCAGGGCAGCAGCCAGGCGACGCCGCCCGGGATCGCGCAGAGCAGCAGCGATGCCACCAGACCCGCCATGCCGGCCCCCAGCGCCGGCCGCGTGCCGAGGCGGCGCCCGGCCGCCTGCGCGCCCAGCGCCCCGAGCAGGTATCCCGCGAGATTGGCCGCCCCCAGCGCGCCCGCCTCGGCGCCGGTGACCCAGCCGGCCGTCACGAGCGCGGGAAAGAGCGGCACGAAGGCGAAGCGCGCCAGCCCGTTGCCCGCGCAGGTGGCCGCCGCTCCGGCGAAGGCGGCGGTCAGGGAGTTTCGGGCGGACATCCCGGCCAGCCTGCGCCAGGCCCGGGAATTTGGGGAGTCGGGGGCCGGCCGAAGGCCCTCAGCTCCTGCGCGGCTCCGCCTGCGCGGCGCGGATGGCGCGGCGCAGCCTGGCGATGCCGGAGCGGTAATGGCCGATCGAGCACAGATGCCGGCCCTCCTCGCCCAGTCCGCGCGGCAGCTCGGCCGTGGCCTGCGGCGTCTCCGCCAGGCGCGCCGCGAGCGTGCGGCAATACTCGGCGCTCTCCGTCGTCATCCGGAGCGGCCGGTCCGACTGGATGGGGAGGACGGCGATCGCGGACACCGGCAGGACGAGCAGCCAACGCATGGCGCCTGAATGCGCCGGCCGGGGTCACCCCCCGATGGGCCGGCCGTGAAGCCTTGTCCATACGGGATCTCAGGGCTTCGGCAGGCGGAGCACGACTCGCAGCCCCGGCGGGTCGGCGCCCGGATTCGCGTCCAGCAGCAGCGCCTCGCCGGCATGGAGCTGCGCCACCGCTCGCACCAGCGAGAGGCCGAGTCCGGAGCCCGGCATCTGGCGCGAGGAGTCGGCGCGGAAGAAGCGCTCCAGCGCATGCGCCCGGTCCCGCGGCGACAGGCCGGGGCCCGAATCGCTCACGGAGATCTCGATCAGCGTCTCCGTCTCGCGCGCGGCGAGCCGGATCACCCCGCCCTGGGGCGTGAACTTGATGGCATTGTCCAGCAGATTGGCCACGGCCTGGAGCAGCAGGTCGCGGTCGCCGACCAGGCGCAGGTGCTCGGGCAGGGACGTCACCAGCCGCTGCTCCCGCGCCTCGGCCATGGCCTCGTAGAACTCGGCCGCGTCGCGCAGCACCTCGGGCAGGTCCAGCGGCGCGAAGGCGGCGCGGCGCGCGCCGGCTTCGGCCTCCGCGATGCGCAGCAGGGCCTGGAAGACGCGGGTGATGTTGTCGAGGTCGGCGATGCCCTCCTCCATCGCCGCGCGCAGCTCCGCCTCGCCGGCGGCGGTGTTGAGGCTCTCCTCCAGCTTGGCGCGGGCGCGGGCGATGGGCGTTCGCAGGTCGTGCGCGATGGCGTCGGAGACGCCGCGCAGCCCGCTCATGAGCGCGGCGATGCGGTCCAGCATGTCGTTCATGCTGGCGCCGAGCCGGTCGAACTCGTCGCCCTGGGGGGAAATCGGCACGCGGTGGGTGAGGTCGCCGCCCGCGATGCCGAGCGCGGTCGCCACCGCCGGCCGCATGCGGACCTGCAGCGCGCGGCGGATCAGCGCCGCGCCCACGCCGGCGAAGAGCAGCACCGTGCCGAGCGACCAGGCGACGCCCTCGGTCAGCAGCAGGCGGAGCTGCACGCGCTCGCTTTCGTCGCGGCCGACCAGCAGGCGCAGGCCGGGCAGGTCGCGGCGATGCACGCGCGCCTCGGCCACGGCGCCGTCATGCTGGATGCGGGTGCGGAACCAGGCGCCGTCCTCGCCGATGGCGGTCGGCCAGTCGCGCAGGTTGCCCGCGAGGCGGCGTCCCTCGCCGTCGACCAGCAGGTAGATGGTCTCGTTCTGGGCATCGAGGGCCAGGCGTTCCTCGATGGCCTCGGCCAGCCCGGTGCTGCCCTGCTCGCGGTAGCGCTCGACGAGGGAGGTGGCGTCGGTGCGGATGGCGGCGATGGTCTGCCGGTCCAGCGCGCCGGCCGTCGCCCACCAGAGCACGGCCACCAGGAAGCCGGCTGCGACCGAGAAGATCGCCACGAAGAGCAGGGCGAAGCGGAAGCCGGCGGATTGGAGAAGACGGGGCGCCGCGGGCCTGGCGGCGACACGCGGCCGCTCAGACATTGTCTTTGCCATCAAACGCCGGGCGCCGCCTCCGGCGGCTTGGCTTCGCCGCGCCGCCGGAGCACCCGGACCGGGTGTTAGCTGGGCGGCGCCGGCCGCAGTCGCGGCCGGATTCCTGCTGGGTGGTCCCGGGCTCGATCGAGATGGCGGCTGCCGTCAAACCTCGGCCCGGATCATGTAGCCGGCGTTGCGCACCGTGTGGATCAGCGGCTTCTCGAAGCCCTTGTCCAGCTTCTGGCGCAGCCGGCTCACATGCACGTCGATCACGTTGGTCTGCGGGTCGAAATGGTAGTCCCACACCTTCTCGAGCAGCATGGTGCGCGTCACCACCTGGCCGGCATGGCGCATCAGATGCTCCAGCAGGCGGAACTCGCGCGGCTGGACATCGATCTTGCGGCCGCCGCGCGTGACCGTGCGGGAGAGCAGATCGATCTCCAGGTCGGCCACCTTCAGCTTGGTCACCGGCGCCTCGGAGGAGGGGCGGCGGCCCAGGGCCTCGACGCGGGCCAGCAGCTCGGCGAAGGCGAAGGGCTTCACCAGGTAGTCGTCGCCGCCGGCCTTGAGGCCCTTTACCCGCTCGTCCACGGCGGAAAGCGCCGAGAGGAAGAGCACCGGCGTCCGGTTGCCCTGCTGCCGCAGCGTCTCGACGAGGCGCACCCCGTCGACGCCGCCAGGAAGCATCCGGTCCAGCACCAGCATGTCGAAGGATTCGGAGGCCGCGAGGAAGAGCCCGTCCCGCCCGTTGGGCGCGTGCTCCACCGTATGGCCGGCCTCCTGCAACCCCTTCTTCACGAAGCGGGCGACCTCGACGTCGTCCTCCACCAGAAGGATGCGCATCATGTCACTTGGGTCCTTCCATCCGGACCGGCCGAACTGTCATCCAGGCCCGGGAGGCCGGCGTCCCACCTGGAGGCTGACATCCTGCGTGCGTCCGTCCCGCAGAACCGTCAAGCGGACGGTCTGTCCGGGGGTCACCGCGGCGATGCTGCGCACCAGGCTGCGGGAGGTTTCGGTGCGTTCGCCGTTGATCGCGAGAACCACGTCACCCACGCGCAAACCGCCGCGGCCCGCGGGCCCCACGCGTTCCACGCCCGCGATGAGCACCGCGCGGCGGCCCGATCGCGGATCCTCGGCGACGAGATCCTGAACCTGAACGCCAAGCCATCCGCGCTCCACCTTTCCGTCCCGCCGCAACGTTTCGATCACGGGACGAGCAAGGTCGGAGGGGGTCGCGAAGCCGATTCCGGCATTGGCGCCGGAGGGCGAGTAGATCGCCGTGTTGATGCCGATGACCTCGCCCGCCAGGTTGAAGAGCGGGCCACCCGAATTGCCGGGGTTGATGGCCGCGTCGGTCTGCAGGAAGTCGTCGAAGGGGCCGGCGCCGATGTCGCGGCCGCGAGCGGAGAGGATGCCCGAGGTCACGCTGCCGCCCAGGCCGAAGGGATTGCCCGCCGCCATCACCCACTGGCCGACCCGCATGGAGGCGCTGCTGCCCCAGGCGACGGCGACCAGCGGGGTGCGGCTTTCCACACGGAGCAGGGCCAGGTCGGCCAGTTCGTCGCCGCCGACCACGCGGGCCTGGAGCTCCTGCCCGCCCTGGATCGAGATGGTCACGCGCTGGGCATTGCCGACCACGTGGTTGTTGGTGACGACATAGCCCGCCGGATCGATGACGAAGCCGGAGCCGGCGCCCTGCACGCGCTCGCGGCGGCCGCGGAAGTAGCGCTCGAAGGGCGTGCCGCGGAATTCGGCGGGGGGCTGGACGCTCTGCTCGCCGGAGACGGCGATGTTGACCACGGCCGGAAGGACGCGCTCGGCGACATCGGCGAAATCGAAGGCGGCGCCGCGCTGGGCGATGGCGGACGTGCCGCAGCCGGCGAGGACGGGGGGCAGCATGAGCCCGCCGAGCAGAGCGCGCCGGCGGCTGACATGGGGGGAGGAGAGCGGCACCATCGGGCTTTCTGGCAGGTCCCTGTAACGGCCGCGACTCGGGCCGGTTTCATGATCTGCGCAGTTCCGCGCGGGATGCAAGCGACTCCCCCGCGATTGATGCCGCGTCGGAATGAGGGCCCGGCAGGCGCCCCTCCGGGGACTAAAGATCCTTCAGCACGGCCCAAAGCTCGTTCTTGGCCTCGAAGCCGACGCCCGGGACATCCGGCATCCTCACCCGGCTGTCCTGGACCGGCACGCCGGAGGCGAAGCCGCCGAAGGGCGCGAAGACCTCCGGATAGCTTTCGTTGCCGCCGAGCCCGAGGCCCACCGCGATGTTGAGCGCGAACTGGTGCCCGCCATGCGGCACGCAGCGCCGCGCGCTCCAGCCGTGCTCGCGCAGCATCTGGAGGGTGCGTAGGTATTCCACGAGCCCGTAGGAGAGCGCCGGGTCCATCTGCAGAATGTCGCGGTCCGGCCGCAGCCCGCCATGGCGGATGAGGTTGCGCGCATCGACCATGCTGAACAGGTTCTCGCCGGTCGCGATGGGCGGGACGTATTGCTCGGCGAGTGTCGCATGGGTGCTGTAGTCCAGCGGGTCCAGCGGCTCCTCGTACCAGCGCAGGCCCAAGCCCTGGATGGCGGCGGCGTAGCTGAGCGCGGCATGCAGGCCGAAGCGGCCGTTCACGTCCACGCAAAGCCGCGAGCCGTCGCCGTCCAGCAGCTTCAGCACCGCCTCGATGCGGCCGATGTCGAGCAACAGGGCCTCGCGCACGGACATGCCTGGCGAGCCGCCGATCTTCATCTTCACGGTGGAATAGCCCATGCCGAGGTAGCGCTTCATCTCCTCGACCAGGCCCTCGATGTCCTTGCCCGGGTGGTAGTAGCCGCCCGCGGCATAGACCCAGGCGGCCTCGTCGGATTTTCCGCCGTTGTAGCGGTTGGCCAGCAGCTTCCAGAGCGGCAGTCCCGCCAGCTTCGCCGCCGCGTCCCACAGCGCCATGTCGAGCACGCCGACGGCGACGGAGCGCTCGCCATGGCCGCCGGGCTTCTCGTTCTTCATCATCGCCGTCCAGGCGGGGATGGGGTCGAAACCGCCGTCCGCATGGCCGGGCAGCTCTCCGGCCGCCTCCAGCCGCGGGACGAAGCGTTCGGACAGCAGCCCCGGCTGCGCGTAGCGGCCGTTGCTGTTGAAGCCGTAGCCGGTCGCCTTGCGGCCGTCGCCCGACTCCACGGTGACGGCGACGACGCTCGCCGTCATCTTCGAGAAGTCGATATAGGCGTTGGCGATGTCGCTCGCGATCGGCACCACGCCCTGGCGGATGGAGGTTATTTTCATGATGTCAGATCGCCTTGGAGGCGCGCAGGGCGGCGATCTCGCCGGTTGAGTAGCCGAATTCGGCGAGCACCTCGTCGGTGTGCTGGCCGCGGTCCGGCGTGGGCTTCCTGGCGCATTCGACGCCGGCGATCTGCATGGGCGCGCGCACCACGTTCACGTCGCCCAGGCGCGGATGGGGCAGCGTCATCTCCAGGCCGAGATGCTTCACCTGCTCGTCGGCGAAGACCTGGTCCATGGAATAGACCGGGCCGCAGGGCACGCCTTCCTTGTTGAACTTGGCCACCCAGTTGGCCGAGGTGTCGGTCTGCGTCACCTTCTCCAGGATCGCATTGACCTTCTGGCGGTTCTGGCTGCGCAGCTTGTCGGTGGCAATGTCCGGATCCTTCGCCTCCTCCTGGATGCCCAGCACCTTCACGATCCGCTCCCACATCACCTGGCCGCCGCCGGCGATGTTCATCACGCCGTCGGAGGTCCTGAACAACCCGGTCGGGATGGTCGTCGGATGGTCGTTGCCCGCCTGCTTCGGCACGTCGCCCTTCATGGTCCAGCGGGTGGCCTGGAAGTCCATCATGGCGATCATGGCCTCGAGCAGGCTGACATGGACCCAGCGGCCCTTGCCGGTCTGCTCGCGCTCCAGCAGCGCCACCATGATGCCGAGCGCGCAGTAGAGGCCGGCCGTCAGGTCGGCGACGGGGATGCCGGCGCGCACCGGGCCCTGGCCGGGCAGGCCGGTCACCGACATGAGCCCGCCCATGCCCTGGGCGATCTGGTCGAAGCCGGGGCGGCGGGCATAGGGGCCGTCCTGCCCGAAGCCGGAGATGGAGCCCAGGATGATGCGCGGGTTCACCGCGGCCAGCGCCTCGTAGTCGATGCCCAGGCGGGTCTTCACGTCGGGCCGGAAGTTCTCGACGACCACATCGGCCTTCTCGACCAGCTTCTTGAGGACGGCCAGGCCCTCGGGCGACTTCAGGTTCAGCGTCATGGCCCGCTTGTTGCGGTGGACGTGCTGGAAGTCCGGCCCGTCGCGCTCGCCGCCGAGGCCCTTGCCGGTGTCCATCTCGTCCGTGGCCTCGATCTTGATGACATTGGCGCCCCAGTCGGCGAGCTGGCGCACGCAGGTCGGGCCCGAACGGACGCGGGTGAGGTCGAGCACGGTGAAGCGGGACAAGGGCATCATGGCGGGAGTTCTCCTGGAACGTGGCGCGCATCTTCCACCGCAGCCGGATCGCTGCAACCCTGACCCGGAAATGGAGGAAGCCCCATGTCCGACGAATTGCTGATCGAGAAGCGCGACGGGATCGTCTTCGTGACGCTCAACCGCCCCCAGGCGCGCAACGCCATGACCTTCCCGATGTATGAGGGCCTTTACAAGGTCGCGATCGAGGCCAACACGGATGATGCCGTCAAGGTGATCGTCATCACCGGGGCGGGCGAGAAGGCCTTCGCGGCCGGGACCGACATCAGCCAGTTCACCAATTTCCGGACCGCCGCCGACGCCCTCGTCTATGAGGAGAAGATCGACCGCATCATGACGGCGCTGGAGAACTGCCAGAAGCCGACCATCGCCGCCATCGCCGGCGCGGCCACGGGCGGCGGCGCGGCGATCGCGAGCGTCTGCGACCTGCGGATCGGCGCGGCCAATGCGCGTTTCGGCTTTCCGATCGCCAAGACGCTGGGGAACTGCCTCTCCATGGCCAATTACGCGCGGCTCGCGGTGATGATGGGGCCGGCGCGCGTGATGGACCTCGTCTACACGGCGCGTCTGCTGGGCGCGGAGGAGATGAAGTCCGTGGGACTTCTCAGCGAGATCCTGCCCGACCACGCCGCCCTCCAGGCGCGGGCGGAGGAGCTGGCGCGGATCCTCATGACCCATGCGCCGCTCACCATGCGCGCGACCAAGGAGGCGATGCGCCGCCTGCGCGCGCCGCTGCGCGAGATCCAGGGGGACGACCTCGTGGAGATGTGCTTCACGAGCCGGGATTTCGCCGAGGGCGTGGAAAGCTTCCTCGCCCGCCGTCCGGCGAAATGGACGGGCAGCTAAAGCGGGGGCTAGGCTCCTCCGCAACGACCGGAGGAATGCCCATGAACACCCCACGCCGCGGCCTGCTGCTCGGCGCCCTGGCCGCGCCCGCTTTCGTGCGCGGCGCGCAGGCGCAGGGCGGCTATCCCAACCGCAGCATCTCCTTTCTCATCCCCTTCGCGCCCGGCGGCGGCACGGACATCATCGCCCGCGCCCTGCAGCCGACCTTGCAGGAGGAGCTGAACGGCCAGGCCATCGCCATGGAGAACCGGCCCGGCGCCTCGGGCACGCTGGCCGTGGCCCAGCTCTCCCGCGCGCGGCCGGACGGCTACACGATGCTCATGACGACGGTCAGCGCCTCGGCCGTGGTGCCGCCGCTGCTCAACCCGCCGCCCTACGACATCTACCGCGACCAGACGGCCGTGGTGCTGGCCGGCACGGTGCCGCTGGTGGGCGTGGTGCCGCTGAGTTCGCCCGCGCAGGATTTCGACGGTTTCCTGGCCCATGCCCGCGCCAATCCCGGCGCCTTGAACTACTCCTCCTCCGGCGTCGCGACGCAGCAGCACCTGGCGGCCGAGCTGCTCTCGGTCCAGGCCGGGCTGCGCATGACCCATGTGCCCTTCCGCGGCACCGGCCAGGCCGTGACGGAGATCCTGGCCGGCCGCATCGACATCGCCTTCGACACGCTGCCCACCTACCTGCCGCATATCCGCGCGGGCCGCGTCCGCGCCATCGCCGTGACCATGCCCCAGCGGGTCCAGTGGCTGCCCGACGTGCCCACGGTCGCCGAGCGCGGGTTCCCCGGCTTCGACGCCAATGTCTGGTACATGATCATGGGCCCGGGCGGGCTGCCGCCGGAGATCTCGGCGCGCTGGGTCGCCGGGGTGAACAAGGCGCTGAACGATCCCGCGGTGCGGGCCAAGGTCAGCGACGCCGGCTTCATTCCCGGCGGCGGCAGCCAGGAGGATGCGGCCAACCTCCTGCGCCGCGACGCCGAACGCTATGCCGGCGTCATCCGCACGGCGGGCATCAAGCTCGATTAGGGATCCGGCCGCATCGGGGCGGATGGCGGCCCGCCTCCCATCGAGAAGTTCCAGTCGGCGGTCGCGGCGGCGAGTTCGATGAAGGCGCGCAGCTTGGCCGAGACCAGCCGCGCCGCCGGCCGGACGATCTGGATGGGGCGCGCCGGCGGCTCGAACTCCGCCAGCACGATGCGCAGCCGTCCCGCCCGCAGCGCCTCCGCCGCCTGATAGCTGAGCACGCGCGCCAGCCCGCCCTGGTGCCCGGCCGCGCTGATCGCGGCGTCGGCGCTGTTGGTGAAAAGGCGCGGCGCGACGGCGACGCGCTCCTCCACGCCGTCCCGCTCGAAGCGCCACTCCTCCGGCCCGTCGAAGCCGGCGAAGTGGATGAGCTGGTGTCCCGCGAGATCCCGCGGCGCCTGCGGCGTGCCGTGCCGATCCAGATAGGCCGCGGCGCCGACGACGACCCGCCGCGTCAGGCCGAGCGGCCGGGCGACCAGCGCGGAATCCGGCAGCCGTCCGATGCGGACGGCGAGGTCCACACCCTCCTCCACCAGGTTGATCCAGCGGTCGGACAGCAGGAGCTGCCCCTGCACGTCAGGGTAGCGCCGGAGGTATTCCGCCATCAGCGGAGCCACGTGGAGGTGGCCGAAGGTCGCCGGCGCGGTGACGGTGAGGCGGCCGGCGGGGCACAGCCGGTCGGACTGCGCGAAATCCTCGGCCTCCTGCATCTCGATCAGGATGCGGCGGGCGCGATCGAGATAGCGGGCCCCGGCATCGGTGAGCGTGACGGAGCGCGTGGTCCGCTGGAGCAGCCGCAGGCCGAGATGCTCCTCCAGCGCCGCCACCTGCCGCGTCACGGCCGAGGGCGCGAGGCCGAGATGCCGGGCGGCGGGCGCGAAGCCTCGCTGGTCCGCAACGGCGACGAAAGCCGACATGGCGGCGAAGCGGTCCATGCATCATTGCAGATCGGGCAATGATGAAGTGTCAATCTTCCGGATTATCGGGGTAGCGCGACAGGCGCACATCGCCGCCTGTCCGAAGGAGCTATCCCGATGTCCGACGTCATGTTCTCGCCCAGCGTGAGATCGGTTCAGGCCCGCCGCGGCTCGCGGGCGCGGTTCGAGGCGCGTGCCGAATGGCCCGACCGCATTTCGCCCGAGCTCGCGGAGTTCGTCGCGGCGCAGACCAGCTTCTTTCTCTCTACGGCCAGCGCCGACGGCCAGCCCTATGTCCAGCACCGCGGCGCCCCGCCGGGCTTCCTGCGCGTGCTGGACGGCGAGACATTGGGCTTTGCGGATTTCCGGGGGAACCGGCAGTTCATCACCCTCGGCAACCTCGCCGAGAATCCCAAGGCCTTCCTCTTCCTGATCGACTATGCGCAACGGCGCCGCATCAAGCTCTGGGGCGAGGCGCGGGTCGTGGAGGACGATCCGGCGCTGCTCGAAGCGCTGCGCCCCGCGGACTACAAGGCGATCCCGGAGCAGGCGATCCTGTTCAGGCTCCGCGCCTGGGACGTGAACTGCCAGCAGCACATCCCGCAGCGCTTCGAGGCGAAGGACGTGGCGGCGGCGCTGGCGCTGCGCGACCGCCGCATCTCGGCGCTGGAGGAGGAAGTGGCGCGGCTGACGCTGGCGCGCGTGGTCGGGCCCTGAAGACGGCGCGAAGGGCCCGGGCCCGTCTCAGACGAACTCTTCCTGCTGCACCTGCGGGGAGATGATTCCTTCCGCCTCCGACATCGTCTGCCGCAGCTCGCGAAGGAAGATCGCGCCCTTGAGGGTCCGCTGCACGAGCACGCTGCGGCGGTCCATCGGGTCCACCTTGCGGCGTGCCAGATCCAGCTCGCCCAGCCGGTCCAGCGCGCGGGTGATGGCGGGTTTCGAGACGTTCAGGTCCAGCGCCAGCCCGCGCACGGTATGCGGCCCCGGGCTGAGATAGACCGTCAGGAACACGCCCAGCTGCCGGGCGGAAAGGTCGGGCCCGTCGCGGCGGACCAGCGCCACCGTCGTGTCCCGAAGGATCCCGACGAGCTGGTCCGGGTTGATCTGGATCGACATCGGCACCTGTCCTTCTACGCGCCGCGGGCCGATCGGCCACTTCGGAGCCCGGACGGCCGGACCCGAACACGACATTGCGATGTCCCAAAAAATGGGAAGCGAGGACCATATATAGGCTCAGATTGGCAACGAATTGCAAGAAGTTCATTTTGCCGTGATGATGCGGTAGATCGTTACGGGTGCGACTGTTTCCCGAATCCCAGGAACCCACCGATCCCCGCAAGGGCGGCGCGCAGGCCCGTGGCCTCGCCGCCCTCTGGCCTGCCAGGGCGATGCGAATCGTTCCAGGCATAGAGATCGAGGTGTCCCCAGGGGATTCCCTCGGGCACGAAGCGCTTCAGGAACAGCGCGGCGACGACGGCGCCGGCCATCGGCCGTGCGGCGACGTTGTTCAGGTCGGCGATGCCGCTGTCGAGCCAGCCCGCATAGCCGTCGTGCAAGGGAAGGCGCCAGAGGGGATCGCTGGCCTCCAGCCCCCCGGCCAGCAGCGCCTCCGCCAGCCCGTCGTCGTTGCAGAACAGCGCCGGCAGGTCGGGGCCCAGCGCCACGCGGGCCGCGCCGGTCAGCGTGCAGCCGTTGAGGATCAGCTTCGGCGCCTGCTCGCCGGCATAGGTCAGCAGGTCGGACAGGACGAGACGCCCCTCGGCGTCGGTGTTGCCGATCTCGACCGTGAGGCCCTTGCGGGTGCGGATCACGTCCAGGGGCCGGAAGGCGTCGCCGGAGACGCTGTTCTCCACGGCTCCGACCAGCAGCAGCAGGCGGATCGGGGCCTTCGCCGCCATCAGCGCCTCGGCCAGGCCGAGCATGACGGCCGCGCCGCCCATGTCCTTCTTCATCCGCAGCATGCCCGAGGGTGGCTTGAGGTCGAGCCCGCCCGTGTCGAAGCACACGCCCTTGCCGCAGAGCGCGACGAGCGGCGCGTCCTCGGCGCCCCATTCCAGCACGGCGACGCGCGGCGCCCGGGGGCTGCCCTGGCCCACCGCGTGGATGGCGGGGAAGCCCGTCCGCAGCGCATCGCCCTCGATGACGCGGAAGCGCGCGCCATGGGCCGCCGCGACCTCGCCGACGGCCTCGGCCAGCTCGGCCGGGCCGAGGTGATTGGCCGGCGTATTGATCAGGTCGCGCGCGCGCCAGATGGCGGTGGCCAGCGCCTCGGCGCCGGCGCCGCCCGCGGGCGGGACGAGCCGCGCCGGCGGGCGCTTGCCGGCCTTGAACCGCGTGTAGCGATAGGCGCCGAGGCACCAGCCCAGCGTGGCCTGGCCAGGGTCGCCGCCCATCAGCGTCCAGCTGGTCCCCTCGGGCAGGCCGAAGGGCAGGGCGCCGTAGCCCTCCGCCATCCTCGGCGCGCCGAACAGCGCCCCGGCGATCCCATCCCCACCCGGCAACAAGGCGATCTCGCCCGGCTTGCCCGCGAAGCCGGATGCCTTGGCGAATCCCGCGCCCGGCAGACCCTCCCAGCCCTCCGGCGTCACGACATGGAGGGGAAGCGCCTGGGCGGCATCCGGGACGAGACAGGGCAGCATGACGAAAGGTTCCTCCGATGCGTAACGTTGGGGCCAGTCATGCAGGTGGACAACCCGCATTGCCGAATGCCGTCGCACACGCCACATCGGCGTCCATGCAAACATCCCCAAACGACATGATCGGGTGGCATGGCACCACGATCCTCTGTGTCCGCCGCGACGGAAAGGTCGCCATGGCGGGCGATGGCCAGGTCTCGATCGGCCAGACCGTGGTGAAGAACAACGCGCGCAAGGTGCGGCGCATCGCCCAGGGCAAGGTGATCGCCGGCTTCGCGGGCGCCACCGCCGACGCCTTCACGCTGCTGGAGCGGCTGGAGGCCAAGCTGGAGCGCTTCCCCGATCAGCTGGAGCGCGCCTGCGTCGAGCTCGCCAAGGATTGGCGGACCGACCGCTACCTGCGCCGGCTGGAGGCCCTGCTGGCCGTGGCCGACAAGGACCGCTCCCTGCTGCTCACCGGCCAGGGCGACGTGCTGGAGCCCGAGGATTCCCTCATCGGCATCGGCTCGGGCGGCAATTTCGCGCTTTCCGCCGCGCGCGCCCTGATGACGGTGGACGGGATCGGCGCCGAGGAGATCGCCAGGCGCTCGATGAAGATCGCGGCGGATATCTGCGTCTACACGAACGGCAACTTCATCCTGGAGACGCTTGGGGAATGAGCGACGTCATCACCGCACCGGAGACGGTGAACCTCTCCCCGCGCGAGATCGTCAGCGAGCTCGACCGCTTCATCATCGGCCAGCACGACGCCAAGCGCGCCGTGGCCATCGCGCTCCGCAACCGCTGGCGCCGCCAGCAGCTCCCCGAATCCTGGCAGGAGGAGGTGGTGCCGAAGAACATCCTGATGATCGGCCCCACCGGCTGCGGCAAGACGGAGATCGCGCGGCGGCTTGCCAAGCTCGCCAACGCGCCCTTCCTCAAGGTCGAGGCCACGAAGTTCACCGAGGTCGGCTATGTCGGCCGCGACGTGGAATCCATCGTGCGCGACCTGGTGGAGGCCTCGATCGTCCAGACGCGCGAGGCCGCGCGCAAGGGCGTGCAGGCCAAGGCGGAGCTGCATGCCGAGGAACGGCTGGTGTCCGCGCTCACCGGCGAGGGCGCCTCCGGCGAGACCAAGATGAAGTTCCGCAAGATGCTTCGCGAGGGGCAGATCGAGACGCGGGAAATCGAGATCGAGGTCACCGAAGCGCAGGGCCAGCCCATCGGCATGATGGACATGCCCGGCATGCCGCCCGGCCAGATGCAGAACATGCAGGAGATGTTCGGCAAGATGTTCGGCGGCCGCGCCAAGCCGCGGAAGATGACCGTGGCCGCCGCCCGCGAGGCCCTGACGCGCGAGGAGGCCGACAAGCTCGTCGACCAGGAGGCGCTGACCCGCGCCGCCGTCCAGAACGCCGAGAACAACGGCATCGTCTTCCTCGACGAGATCGACAAGATCGCGCGCTCGAGCGAGGGCGGCGTGCGCGGCGGCGATGTCTCCCGCGAGGGCGTCCAGCGCGACCTGCTGCCGCTCATCGAGGGCACGACGGTGAACACCCGCCATGGCCCGGTCCGGACGGACTACATCCTCTTCGTGGCCAGCGGCGCCTTTCATCTCTCCAAGCCGTCGGACCTGCTGCCCGAGCTGCAGGGCCGCCTGCCGATCCGCGTGGAGCTGAAGGCGCTGACCCGCGAGGATTTCCGGCGCATCCTCACCGAGCCCGAGCACTCCCTGCTCAAGCAGGCGAGCGCGCTGATGGGGACCGAGGGCGTGGAGCTGAGCTTCCAGCCGGAGGCCGTGGACGCGCTGGCCGACCTCGCCGCCGAGATCAACGCGACGGTCGAGAACATCGGCGCGCGGCGCCTCTCGACGGTGCTGGAACGCCTGCTGGAGGAGATCAGCTTCTCCGCCAGCGACAAGCGCGGCGAGAGCGTGACGGTCGATGCGGCGATGGTGAAGGACCGCGTGGCGAGCCTCGCGGCCAGCGCGGACCTGTCGCGCTACATCCTGTAGGACGACGGGGCGGCTCCGCCGGAGCCGCCCGCGGCGCTTCCTGGGCGGTCCAGCGGCTTGACCCTTTCCCCCGCCCAGGGTCTGGGATATGGGCGAAGGACTCAGTCCTGAATCCACCGGAGGCAAACGCCCATGAATCGTCGTCTCGTCCTCGGCGCGGCCGCTGGCGCTGCTCCGGCCGCGCTCGCCGCTCCGGCCCTTGCCCAGGCCCTGCCGGAGCTGCGCTGGCGCTTCCAGTCGAGCTTCCCCCGGAACCTCGACGTGCTCTTCGGAACGGCCGAGAAGGTCGCCGCCCGCGTGGCCGCGCTGACCGAGAACAAGTTCCGCATCCAGGCCTTCCAGGCGGGCGAGATCGTCCCGGGGCTCCAGGTGCTCGACGCCGTGCAGGCCGGCACCATCGAGTGCGGCCACACCGCCAGCTACTGGTACATCGGCAAGGAGCCCGGCTTCGCCTTCTTCACGGCGGTCCCCTTCGGCCTGAACACCCGGCAGATGACGGCCTGGCTGCGCCATGGCGGCGGCAACCAGCTCGCCGACGCGCTCTTCGCGGACTACAACTGCGTCGGCATTCCCTGCGGCGACACGGGCGCGCAGATGGGCGGCTGGTTCCGCCAGGAGATCCGCACCCAGCAGGACGTGCAGGGGCTGAAGTTCCGCATCTCCGGCCTCGCCGGCGAGGTCTTCAAGCGGATGGGCGCGAACCCGACCCTGGTTGCCCCGGCCGACATCTACCCGGCGCTGGAGCGCGGCACGATCGACGCCACCGAGTTCACCGGCCCGCATGACGACGAGCGCCTCGGCTTCCACCGCGTCGCCCGCTTCTATTACGCTCCCGGCTTCTTCGAGCCCTGCGCGCGTCTGCACATGCTGATCAACAAGCGCGCCTACGAGGGGCTGCCCGCCCTCTACAAGGAGGCGCTCTCCATCGCCTGCGCCGAGGCGGACAGCGAGATGGTCAGCCGCTACGACCACCTGAACCCGATCGCGCTGCGCCGCCTGGTCGCCGCCGGCGCGCAGCTGCGCTTCTACTCGCGCGAGATCCTGCAGCTCGCCTGGCGGTCGAACGAGGCGTTGATGTCGGACCTCTCGAACCAGAACCCGCGCTTCAAGACCATCTGGGAGAACTACCGCCCTTATCGCGGCGAGCTGTTCCAGTGGTTCCGCGTGGCCGAGAACAGCTACGACAACTTCGCCTTCGCCGAAGCGGCGAGGTAGGGGTTTTTGCGCCCTCAGACGCCGGGTGCCGCCTCCGGCGGCTTGGCTTCGCCGCGCGACTGAAGCGCCCGGCCGCACGGTCGGGCGGGCGGCGCCGGCCGCTATGCGGCCGGATGCTGGGAAGACCCACTGGCTTTGATCTCCGGCTCTTGCCGGGCGGCGCGTCCGCGGCCAGCCTGCCGGCGATGCACCCGGAAAACTTCACCCGCCGCACTCCCGAGGGCGAGGACCGCGAGCGCCTCGTCTGCGGCGATTGCGGCTTCGTCGCCTATGAGAACCCCAAGATCGTCGTCGGCAGCGTCGTGGCCGAGGACGGCCGGATTCTGCTCTGCCGCCGGGCGATCGAGCCCCGCCGCGGATACTGGACGCTCCCCGCCGGATACATGGAGCTCGGCGAGACGGTGGAGGAGGGCGCGCGGCGCGGAGCCTGGGAGGAAGCCCGCGCCAGGCTTGAATTGGATGGCGTTCTTGCCATTTATTCGATTGCCAGAATCGGTCAGGTGCAGATCATCTATCGCGCGCGTTTGGCCTAACCTGGCTTTGCTGCGGGACCGGAAAGCCTCGAAGTCCGGCTCTTCGCTTGGGGAGATATCCCTTGGAACGACCTCGCCTTTCCTTCGGTGCGTTGGGCCTTGCGGGCCTGGGCCGAAGGCGGAACGGCCATTTCCGGCAACCCGCCGCAGGATCCGCGCGGGACCGCTGGGCTTTGACCCTGGTCTTGGCGATGGCGGCGGTCCTCGGCCCGGCCGCCGCGCCCTCGGCGCAGGGCGTGGACACCCAGCTCCGTGTCGAGGCGCCGCGCGCCGCCCCCGCCCGCCCGCGTCCCCGCCCGACCGATCCGCGCGACCGCGCCTTCATGGATGGTGGCCTGCCGTCCAATCCCGGCTTTTCCGGCTTCGGCCGGCCGGCCCCGATGGCGCCCCAGGCCGAGCTGGCCCCGCGGCCGAACAACGACCTGGAGTACCGGCCGGCCCGGATCGATCCGCCCCCTGTCGCGACCATCAGCCCGACGCTCATCAACCCGGCGCTTCCCGGCCGGAGCACCGCGACGCAGGGCGCCATCAATCAGCGCGAGCAGCGCTTCCTCGACAATCCGGCCGCCGGCGCCCGCTTCAGCGTGCCCATGACCTGGTAGAGGCCTCGCCCAAGCCGGCCCCCTGGGCTAAGCCTCGCCGGCGACCTTCGGAGGAAGACACACGATGCGCAGCACGGCCCGGGCGGCGATCGCCGCCACCGCCTTTCTCGCGACCCTGCCGGCCTTCGCGCCCCCCGCCTTCGCGCAGGGCATGCTCGGCAGCGGCCGCACGACGGCGCGTCCCGCGCCCGACCAGCGCCCGCGCGAGCCGGCGCCGGCCCTGCCGGGCGTGGCGGCTCAGCGTGGCACGGCGCCGATTCCGGCCGAGACCCCTCCCTCGGCCATGAATCCCAACGACGCGCTCTTCGACGGCATCACCCGCGGCGACATCCAGACGGTGCGCGACGCGGTGGCGCGCGGCGCCGACGTGAACGCACGCAATGCGCTCGGCCTGACCGCGGTGGATTCCGCCGTGGATCGCGGGCGGCCGGACATCATGTTCTACCTCCTCTCGATGCGCGGCTCGGGCAGCGCGCCGCCTCCGCCCGAGCGTTCGGGGCCGGATCCCCGGGCCCAGCGCGCGGCCGCGGCCGCCGCGGCCGCGCGTTCCCGTCCGGCCCCGGAACCCCCGATCCAGGCGACCGGCGGCGCCGCGCGCCTGCCGCAGCTCTGGCAGGCCAATGGCGGGACGCCGCAGCCCTCGATCGGCTTCCTGGGCTTCGATGCCGGCCTTCCGGCCGGCGCCTCGCGGCCGGGCCCGGCGGCCGTCCGCCGTGGCCGGAACTGACCGGAACAAAACGCGCTCGCGTTAACGGTCAAGCAAGGATCCTCAGCGCAGATTGCGGCGGCCCGGACGGTGGAGACACCGCTTCGGTTCCGATCCACAAAATGTGCGAGAGGCTCCTTCGATGATGTCCCTTTGCCCGTGTCGGAGCCCGTGTCGGGGCCCGGTTTCGCGCCGGCCCGCGCCATGACGCCGGTGCCCCTGGCGGCGTCTCCGATCACGCAGGCGCTGCGGTCCTGCCGTCCCTATTTCGGGGCGGTGGGGATGTTCTCCGGCGTGGTGAACGTCCTCCAGCTGACCGTTTCCATCTACATGATGCAGGTGTTCGACCGCGTCCTGGCCACGCGGAACCTGGACACGCTCCTGTACCTCACCCTGCTGGCGTCCTTCGCCCTGGTGGTCTTCTCGGTCCTGGAATTCTGCCGCAGCGTCGTGATGCAGCGCGCCGCGGCCTGGATCGAGGCACGCGTGGCCCCGGAGGGCTTCGCCCGCGCCATCGAGGCGCAGTTGCGCGGCCTGCCCTACCGGATGGAGGCGCTGCGCGACCTTGGCCTGTGCCGCGGCTTTCTCGGCTCCCCCGGCATGCTGGCCCTCTTCGACCTCCCCTGGGTGCCGATCTACCTCGCGATGATCTTCCTGCTGCACCCGCTCATGGGCGGCATCGCGCTGGCCGGGGCCCTCCTCCTCCTGGCGCTGGCCGTCGCCCATGAGGCGTTGACGGCCCACGCCCTCCAGCAAGCCGGCTTCGCCGCGCTGCAGGGCCATCGTCGCGCCGAGGGCGTCGCCCGCAACGCCGAGGTCATCGACAGCATGGGGATGATGCCGGCGCTGACCGCCCGCTGGCGCCGCGCCCATCTCGAGGCGCAGGCGCCTCAGGACGAGGCCGCCGACCGCGCCGCCGCCTGCCTCGCGCTCACCAAGCTGCTCCGCCTGCTCCTGCAACTCGCGGTGCTGGGCGCAGGCGCCTGGCTGGTCCTGCAGCAGCAGCTCACCGCCGGCGCCTCCATCGCCGCCTCCATCGTCATGGGGCGGGCGCTCGCTCCCGTCGAGCAGGTCGTCGGCGGATGGAAGCAGCTCGTCCAGGCCCGCCAGGCGCTGCGCCGGCTGCAATCCTTCCTGGCGCTCCCCCGCCTGCGTCCGCCCGGCCTGCCGCTTCCCGCCCCCAAGGGCGCGCTGCAGGTCGACCGCATCTCCTATGCGCTGCCCGGCCGGCAGGTGCCGGTCATCAAGGGCGTGGCCCTGGCGCTGGCTCCCGGCGAAAGCCTCGCCGTCATCGGCCCCTCCGGCGCCGGCAAGACCACCCTGCTGCGCCTGATCATCGGGACGCTGGCCCCCTCGATGGGCCGCGTCCGCCTCGACGGCGCCGATGTCTTCCTGTGGCGGCGCGAGGATATCGGCCGCCATCTCGGCTACCTGCCCCAGGGCGTCGAGCTCTTCGAGGGAACCGTGCTCGAGAACATCGCCCGCATGGCGGAGAATCCCGCCCCGGAGGATGTCTACGAGGCCGCCCGGCTCGCCGGCTGCCACGAGATGATCCTGCGACTGCCCCAGGGCTACGAGACCGAGATCGGCGAGGGCGGCGCCCATCTCTCCGGCGGCCAGCGCCAGTTGATCGGGCTGGCCCGCGCGCTGCATGGCGGGCCCCGCCTCGTCGTCCTCGACGAGCCCAACTCCAATCTCGACGGGGATGGCGAGCTGGCGCTGGCCCGTGCGATCTGCCGCCTGCGGGAACGGCGGGTCACCGTCGTCCTCGTCTCGCACCGGCCTGCCCTGATGAACCAGGCCGACAAGCTCCTCGTCCTCCGCGACGGCGCGGCCGAGATGTTCGGGCCGCGCGCGGAGGTCCTGAAGCGCCTCGCCGGCCCCGCGCATTCCTCGGGCCTGGCCAGGCCCCCCGTCGAACTCATCGGAGCTCGCGCCTGATGCCCGCCGCCCTCCTCCCGCTCCCCGCCCTCCTTCCGCCGGGCGACCGGCCGCGCGCCGGCGCGGCGCTCGCCATTGGCCTTCTCACCATGCTGGGTTGCGGGGGAGGCTTCGCGGCCTGGGCCGCGCTGGCGCCGCTGGCCGAAGCGGCGCTGGCGCCGGGCATGATCAAGGTCGAGGGCACGCGGCGCACCTTGCAGCACCTCGAAGGCGGCCTCGTCCGCGAGATCCTGGTCCGCGACGGCGACCGGGTCCGGCAGGGACAGCTCGTCCTGCGCCTCGACGATGCCCAGTCCGGCGCGGCCAGCCTCGCCGCCCAGGCCCAACGGGCGGCGCTGCTCGCCCAGCAGGCGCGGCTCGCCGCCGAGCTGTCCCGGGCGCTAGAGATCCGGTTTCCGCCGGAGCTGCTGGCCCTAGCCGCCGATCCGCGCGTCGCCGAGGCGATCGCCGGGCAGCGCGCACTGTTCCAGGCCCGCCAGGCCAGCCTCGACAGCCAGCTCGCCGTGCTGGCCCATCGCCGCGACCAGGCCCGGGCCGGGATCGCCTCTGCGGGCGGGCAGATGGAAGCGGCGCAGCGCCAGCTCGCGCTGCTGCGCCAGGAGGAGGCCATGCGCCGCAGCCTCGTCCGGCAGGGCCTGGCCCGGCTTCCCGAACTTCTTGCGCTCCAGCGCTCGCTCGCCGGCGTCGAAGGCACCGTCGCCGACCTGCAGGGCCAGATCCGCCGCTCCGAGGCCGCGATCGAGGAGTCGGGGAGCCAGGGGCAAGCCGCCCTGGACCAGCGCATGCAGGAGGCCGGCACCGAGGCCCGCGAGGTCGCTGCCCGCCTGGCCGAGGCCGAGGAGCGCCTGAAGGCCGCGGCGGATGTCTCCACCCGCCGCGATATCCTGGCGCCGGAGGATGGGACGATCGTCAACCTGCGGGTGTTCAACCTGGGGGCGGTGGTCCGGGCGGGCGATCCTGTGATGGAGCTGGTGCCCGCCCGGGACCGTCTCGTCGCCGAGGTGCAGATCCAGCCGACCGACATCGACGTGGTGCATCCGGGACTGCCGGCGGAGATCCGGCTGCCGGCCTTCCGCCAGAGGCTCGTGCCCGCGCTGCATGGGCACGTGACCTTCGTCGCCGCCGACGTCACTATCGATCAGCAGGCACGGGCCTCGCATTACCGCGCCCAGATCCAGGTGGATCCGGAGCAGCTCGCGCGGCTGAACGGAATGGCGCTCACGCCCGGCATGCCCGTCGAGGCGCATATCATGCTCGGACAGCGGTCCTTCTGGGACTACCTGACGCAGCCCATCCGGGATTCCTTCGCGCGGGCGTTCAGGGAGAGTTGAACGTCACCGCACCAGCCGTCGCGCCAGCCGCTGCGCCATGGCGGCCCGCGGCCGGTCGAGGAGCCGCGACAGGCTCCAGCCTCCGTGCCGCACCCGGGCGCGTGAATGGCTGAATTCGCGGAAGCCGGCCTCGCCGTTCCGGCGGCCGAAGCCCGAGGCGCCGACCCCGCCGAAGGGGAGGCCGGGGAAGGCCGCATAGTCCAGCGCCCGGCCGGTCAGCAGTGCCCCGGATTTGGTGCCGGCGGCAATGGCCGCCTCCTCGGCGCCGGTGGCGCCGAAGGCATAGATGGCCAGCGGATGCGGGCGGGCGCGAATCCAGGCGAGGGCCGCGTCCAGCCCCGCGCATTCCTCGACGGCCAGGATGGGCCCGAAGATCTCCTCCTCGGCCAGGCCGCCTTTCGACGGGGCCAGGCCGATCGCCCCCGGTTCCGCCCCCAGCCAGGTGATGGCGCTCCCGGCGCCGAGGCGGTCAAGCCGTTCCTGTTGCGCCGTGTTGATCACGGCCGTACCGGTCCCCGCGATTCCGCTGGCCCGGGCGGCGCGCGCGAACTCCGCCGCGCCGTGGCCCACAAGGAGCACGGTGTCGGGCGCGATGCAGGTCTGGCCGGCATTCACGGCCTTGGCAGCCAGGATGTCGCGCGCTGCGCGGGCCAGATCGGCCCCGGGCAGGACCAGCGCCGGGCATTTGCCGCCGAGCTCGAGCGTCAGCGGGGTGAGGTGTTCCGCCGCCGCCCGCATGACCTTGCGGCCGGTCTCCGTGCCGCCCGTGAAGACCAGGTGATCCCAAGGCTGCGCGGCGAAATCGGCCGCCACCTCGGATGCGCCCTGGACCACCGCGGCGATGCGCGGCCCCCAGGCCTCGGCCGCGATCTCCGCGATGAGCGCGGCGACGCGCGGCGCGGATTCGGACGGCTTCAGCACCACGCGGTTGCCGGCGGCGATGGCGTCGATCGCGGGCAGCAGCGCGAGCTGCAGCGGGTAGTTCCACGGCGCCATGATGCCGACGACGCCCTTCGGCACGCATTCCGTCCAGGCGCGTGCGGGCAGGAAGGGCAGCGGCACGGGCGCCGGCTTCGGGCGCGCCCAGTCGCGCAGCCAGCGGCGCGAATAGGCGGCCGCCTCGGCGACGAGCAGGACATCGGCCAGCAGCGTGTCCGTGCGGTCGCGCTGGCCGAAATCGGCATGGGCCGCCTCGGCGACGGCATCGGCGCGGGCGATCACCGAGCGGCGGAGGGCGGCGAGCAGCGCCCGCCGCCGCGCCAGGCTGGGCGCGCCATCCTCGGCTTCGACGGTGCGGAGGCGGGCCAGGGCGCTGGCCGGGGTCATTCGGGCAAGGCCTGCGCGGCGGCGAGGCCGGAGCGGATGGCCGCGTCGATGGTCGCCGGCAGGTCCGGCCAGGTCCAGTCGCCGGCCAAGGCGAGGTTGGCGAGGGGCAGGCGCGGCGGCGTGGGGATATGGCCCACGCGATGGCGGGGCGTGGCCCGACGCTCCTTCACGACGCGGCAGGGCGGCGGCGCCTCGGGCCAGTCGCCGGCGACGCCGAAGGCCTTCACGGCGCGGCGAATCTCGGCCCAGGCGCGCGGGGCAAGTTCCTCCACCTCCTGATCCGCCTCGGCATCGCCCGCGCTCACGGTGACGGCCACGCCGGAGGGGCGGATCAGCACCCATTGGCACAGCCCGCCGAGCAGGCCGAGGAAGCGCACCGCGCCGGGACATCCCTGCGCGAAGTGCAGGTTCACGATCGGCGCATGGGCCTCCGGCGCCGGCAGGCCCGGCATCAGGCGTAGCGCCTCCCAGGGCGGGAGGGCCAGGATCACGCGGTCGGCCGGCGCGAGCGGCGTCTCGTGGTCCTGGAAGGACAGCGCGGTGGCGCGGCCTCCCTCCTGCGTGATGCCCCGCAGCCGATGGCCCGGACGATAGGCCGCGCCGGCCAGGGCGAGCGCGGCCAGCGCCGGCTCCACGAGGTCCGGCCCCAGGCCGCGCCGCGCCACCAGCAGCCGCGTCGCGCCCGGCGCGCCCAGGCGCCGCAGCACCTGGGCCAGGCGCTGCGAGGAGGCCTCGGCGGAGGGCGTGTTCAACGCCGCGATCACCAGCGGGTCCACGAAGCCGCGCAGGAAGGCGGGATGGGCCCGCATGGCTTCGGCGACGGTGCGGTCCTCGCCGGACATCGCCATGCCGGCCATGGCGAGCACGGCGCCGGGCGTGACGCCGGCGGGGCGGCGATCCGCCCGCCACCAGCCGAAGGGCGAGAGCGCCACCTGCCGGGCGGAGCCGTCCGCGAGGTCCAGCACGGGCAGTCCGTCCGGCTCCGGCTCCAGCCAGAACTGTCGCGCGCCGATGGCGTCGAGGAAGCCCAGCGCGGCCCGGTTGGCGCCGATCAGCGCATGGGTGCCGTTGTCGGTCCCGTCGGGCAGGGCGCGGGCGCGGCCGCCGGCGCCGGGCGTGGATTCATGGAGCGTGACCATGCGGCCCTGCGTGGCGAGCGCATGCGCCGCGGCGAGGCCGGCCAGGCCGGCGCCCACCACATGGGTGACACCAACACCCGGCCGATTCACGCGCCGCTCCGCGTCGCGATCGGACGGGATGCTCACTTGCCCGTGACCGCGAAGACCGCCATGCGCAGCTTCTCCGATTTCGTCAGCCGCGCGCGGGCACGCGGCAGCGACCAGCCCTGGGCCAGCATGTGGTCGAGGATGCGGCGATAGCCCCACATCATCACGCGCGCCGGGCGCAGCGCCTCGACGTCATGGCGCGGCAGCAGCGCCTCGGCCTGGAGATAGCCGCCGGAGGCGCGGCCGGCGATCTCCTTGCAGATGCCGGCGAAAGCCGGATGCGCCACGATCATTTGCGCCGGACCGTCCGGGATGCCGGCCTTCCTCAGCACGCTGAGCGGCACATAGACGCGGTCACGCACCGCATCCTCGTCCACGTCGCGCAGGATGTTGGTGAGCTGAAATGTGTGGCCGAGCGCCAGGCCCCAGGCTTCGGCCTCGGGATCGCCGAAGATGCGGACGCTCATCGCACCCACGCTGCCCGCGACGCGGCGGCAGTAGAGGTCGAGCGCGGCCTCGTCGGGCAGGCGCACGCGGTCGCCGGCATCGGTCTCCATGCCGGCGATCATGGCGTCGCATTCGGCATACGGGATCTCGAAAGCCTCGCGCGCCCAGAGGAGCTCGCGCGAGAGGGCGCAGTCCGGCGTGGTCAGCTTCGCCCGCCAGCCGGCGAGGAGGCGGCGCTTCTCCGTCTCCGGCATCCGGCCGTCGGCGATGTCGTCCACCACGCGGCAGAAGGCATAGACGCCCCAGAGCGCCCGGCGGCGGTCGCCCTTCAGCGTCGCCATGCCACGCGCGAAGGAGGAGCCGGCGCGGCGCACGCGATCGGCCACCACCTCGGCGTCGGAGGGGGTCGGGAAGGGCGCGGCCAGGGCCTCGCGTGCCATATCCACCTTGCCCAGGGCCACGCGGCCGAGCACTGGATCCGCTCCCCGCAGCTTCGCCAGCAGCCGGCGCGCGAGGCCGAGGGTCATGGCCGACTGCAGCCGCAGGCGCCGCGAGGCGACGAGGCGGGGCAGGGCGGCGGCGCGGTCCAGCTGATCCTCCACACGGTCCAGCGCGGCGTCGAGGATCTCGCGGCGGCGCGTGTTGCCCGGCTCGAAGAAGGCGGCCTCGCCGCCGGCCAGGGCCAGCCAGGATTGCGGGAGGTAGACGCGGTCGAGAGTGTCCCGATCGGGCACCAGGTCCTGCAGGTGATTCAGGATCTGAAGGGCGGTGCAGAGCCCGTCCGCCGCATGCTTCGCCTCGGCGGAATGGGTGCCGTGCAGGCGCAGCAGCATGCGGCCCACGGGATCGGCGCTGTAGGTGCAGTAGTCCTCGAGATCGGCCCACTCGGCATAGCGGCGCTGTCCGGAATCCTGGCGGAAGGCCGAGAGCATGCGCCGCGCCTCCTCGGTGCCGACCCCCTCGCGATGCAGGTGCGCCGCAACGGCGAGCGACGTGGCCGGATCGTCCAGCGCGGCCTCCATGGCATCCAGCCGGGCGATCTTCTCCGCGGGCGGCAAGGAGGGGCTGTCGGCGATGTCGTCGGCCATGCGGACGAAGCGGTAGAAGGCCATCACCTGGGCGCGCACGGGCTTTGCCAGGATGAGCGAGGCCGTCGGGAAATTCTCCGTGTCGTGGTCCCGGTTCGGCGTCTCCGGGGCGGCCAGGTGGTTCATGCCCGCTTTGTGCCGGGATATGCGCGCCCTTTCCAGCCCGCCGGGTAGCCGAGGACGCCGCGGGCCAGCGCCGTCCATTGCAGGGCCAGCGCGACGAGGACGGTCAGCGGATGCAGGGGCACGGTCCACCAGGGCTCGCGCACGCGCCAGGCGATGGCGGTGCGGGCCGCGAGGCCCAGTAGGATCGCCGCGACCGCCTCGGGCGCGGGCAGGAGCGCCCAGGGCCAGAGATGCGCGCCCGCCAGCAGCACCGTCCAGACGGGAAGGCCGAGCGGCGTGGCCATGCCCTCGCGCGCGTTCTTGAGGAAGCCGGCCCAGGCCTCCGGGAAGCTCGCATACATGCGGCAATCGGCCAGCGGAGCGCCGTCCACGACCTCGGTATCGGCGCCGGCCCGGCGGAAGCGGCGGGCGAGGGCGATGGCGTCATGCAGCACGGCGCGGATGGCGGCATGCCCGCCGGCCCGCTCATAGGCGCCGCGCTCCACCATCAGCAGCTGCCCGCAGGCGGCCGCGAGGCCCGGATGGCGCGTGACGGCGCGGCCGCCGAAGGGCAGGTAGCAGAGCAGCAGGAAGTTGATGAAGGGAACGGTCAGCGCCTCGCCCAGGCTGCCGATGCGCTGGCGCGGGACGCCGCTCACCATCGGCGTCCCGCGCGCGGCCATGGCGGCGGCGGCATGCGGGGCGAGGCGGACATCGGCGTCGATGAAGAGCAGATGCGTGCCGGTGGCGGCCTCGGCCAGGCGGGCGCAGGCATGCACCTTGCCGGTCCAGCCGGGCGGCAGGGGCGGCGCCTGGAGCAGCCGGACGGCGGGGTACCCGGCGACGATGGCGGCGGTGGCGTCGGTGCTCCCGTCGTCGATGACCAGCACCTCGATCGCGCAGCCGGTGGAGGCCAGCGCGGCCTCCAGGCAGGCGCCGATATTGTCCGCCTCGTTGCGCGCGGGGATGAGCACGGAGACGCGCGTGCCGGCGGGCGGCGTGCCGCGCGCGACGGGCAGGCGGATCAGATTGATCAGGCCCAGGATGGCGGGCAGTAGCGCGAGCGCCAGGGCGACGTGGGCGGGCTCCATGTCAGCCCTGGCGCGCGCGCGGATCGTGGTCGGGGGCGAAGCGCCGCCGCTGCCAGAGCCCGTAGAGGCCGCCCATGCCGCGCCGGCCTTCCAGCATCACGCGGAAGCGGGCGGGATCGCGGCTGATGGCGTCGGCGGCGAGGCGGTCCATGGTCGCCGTCATGGCGGCGCGGATGCCGTCTTCGTCCGTGGCGGCGACGGGCGGCCCGAAGGCGATCAGCGTCTCGCCGCGCTTCTCCGTCCAATGGGTGTATTCGATGGCGAGAGGCAGGATCACCGCCTCGGGCGCGGCGGCCGGCAGGCGCGCGACGCCGGGCGCGAGAGGGACCGGGCGCTCGCGCGGATCGGCGAAACGGCCCGGGGCGTTCATCCAGAGGATGTGGCGCGGATCGGCCAGGACCGCCGCCACGGTCCGAAGGAAGCGCACGGCGCCGCGCGGGGAGTTCTGCTCCACGCCGAAGACGCCGAGCCGGCGCATGAAGCCGTATTTCTCCAGCGCGGCGGCGTCCATCGGCACGTAGCAGGGGCGGCCTGGAAAGAGGTGCCGCGTCACCAGCAGGACCAGCACGCCGTCCCACCATCCAGGATGATTCGCGAGGATGACGAGCGGCCGGCCCGGCGGCGCGAGGGGCTCGCCCCATCGCGCGATCCGCAGCGCCGAGAAGCTGCCGGCGAAATGCCGCCGGAAGGCCCAGTCGAAGAAGCGCAGCATGGCTTCCGATCGCCGGGGCAGCGGTTCCGTCACCCGAGCAGCTCGGCCTCGCGCCGGCCGGCCGCCTCCGCCTCCGGGGCCATGCCGCGCCCTCCGAGGTCGCGGTCCAGGCTGTCGGCGGCGATCCAGCCGCTCATCATCACCATGGGCATGCCGGGGCCGGGATGCGCCGCGCCGCCGGCGAGGTAGAGTCCCTTGACCTTGCGGCTGCGATTGCCCGGCTTGAAGGCGCCGGTGAAGGCGCCGTGCGAGGCGAGGCCGTAGATCGCCCCGTCCAGCACGCGGTAGCGCTCGTGGATGTCGACGGGCGTGAGGCGGCGCTCGACGACGATGCGCTCCTCGATGTCGTCCAGACCGGCGGTGCGCTTCAGCTTGTCGAGGATCTTCTGGCGATAGCCGGGGAAGAGCTCGTTCCAGTCGTGATGCGGGCGCAGATGCGGCGTGTGGACCAGCACATACAGGGACTCTCCCCCTTCGGGCGCGCTGGTGGGGTCGGTACCGGCCGTCGCGGCGAGATAGGCGGTGGGATCGGGTGCCGGCTCGCCGCGCTTGTAGATGGCGTCGAACTCCTCCTCCGCATCGCGCGAGAAGACGAAGTCGTGATGCGCGAGATGCTCGTAGCGGCGGTTCAGCCCGAGATAGAGCACCACGCCGGAGCAGGCCGGCTCGTAGCCCTTCTTCGCATAGGCCTCGCCCGCCGGGCCGCCGACCAGCTCCTTGTAGGTGCGGATCGCGTCCATGTTGGAGATCACCGCGTCGCAGCGGATGCGCTCGCCGGTGGCGAGCGTGACGGATGTCACCGCGCCCTTCTCGATGCCGAACTGCGCCACGTCGCTGTCGGGACGCAGCTCTACGCCCAGCTCTCCGGCGAGCTTCGCCAGCCCTTCCGCCACCGCGCGCGTGCCGCCGACCGGATACCACACGCCCTCGCTCGCCTGCATGTCGCCGATCGAAGACAGCACCGCCGGCGCGAGATAGGGGTTGCTGCCGACATACTGGCAGTAATGGTCCAGCATCTGCGCCAGGCGCTCGTCCGGCACATGGCCGCGGATCACCTTCGCGACCGTCTGGCCCATGCGCAGGGCCAGCACGTCCTTCAGCGTGTTCGGCGAGAAATTCCGCTTCACGTCGAGCGTGTCGCCGATGCCCTCCACCGACTTCCAGAAGAAGAACCTTTCGGAGACGCCGTGCAGGTGCTTCGAGACACGCTGGAACGTCCGGTAGCCGTCGCCCACGCCCGTGCCCGGCGCGAAGCCGTCCATGGCCTGTGCCATGGCATCCACATTCTCCATCAGGTCGATGCGCGTGCCGTCGTCGAAGAAGCAGCGCCATTGCGGGTCGAGCCGAATCAGCGGCAGCTCCTTCGTCTGGTCGCGGCGCGCCTCGGCGTAGATGCGGCGCAGGACGCGCGGCACGGTGAGGATGGTCGGCCCCATGTCGAAGCGGAATCGCCCCGAGCCGTCCGGGGCGTCGAGGAAGAGCTGCGCGGCCTTGCCGCCGAGCCAGGGGTTCTTGTCGAGCAGCGTCACGCGATGGCCGCGCGCGGCAGCGACGCAGGCCGCGGCGAGGCCGCCCAGCCCCGCGCCGACCACGACGACATGCGCGCTCATGCCGTCACCGGATGCAGCGTCAGCGCCAGCTCCTCTTGCACGAGCTTGGCGGTGATGCGCGCGCCCTCATAGATGACGGGCAGGCCCGAGCCGGGATGCGTGCCGCCCCCCACCAGATATAGGCCCTGCGTGTCGTTGAAGCGGTTGCGCGGGCGGAAGCTGAGCATCTGCATCAGATCGTGACTGAGATTGAAGGTGGCGCCATAGCCCACGGCGAATTCGTCCTGCCAGGATTGCGGGGTGACCATCCGCTCGTAGCGGATGCGCTGCTCGATGTCGTGCAGGCCCAGCGCCTTCAGCCGGTCCAGCGCGAGTCGCCGATAGCGGGGCGCCTCGGCCTCCCAGTCGCAGCCGTGCCGCAGGTTCGGCACCGGCACCAGCACGTAGAGCGCGGAGTGTCCTTCCGGCGCCATGCCGGGATCGGTGACGCAGGGATTCTGCACATAGATGCTGGGCGTGTCGGGCAGCTCGCCGGCCTGGATCTGGCGGATGTTGCGCTGGTATTCCTCGGCCAGCAGCACGTTGTGGTGCGCGAGCTGCGGAAACCTGCCCTCGACGCCGAGATAGAGCATGAAGGTCGAGCAGGAGTAGCGCGCCTTCGCGATCTTCCGGTCGGACCAGTCCTTGCGGATGTGGTCGGGCACCAGCCGGGGCACGGCATGCGCGAAATCGGCATTGAGCACGACGGCGTCAGCGGCGATGTGCTCGCCCCGGGCCTCGACGCCCACCGCGCGGCGGCCGGCGAAGGCGATCCGCTCGACCGGCGTGTCCAGCCGGATCTCCGCGCCGAGCCGCTCGGCCACGCGCGCCATGGCGTCGCTCACGGCGCCGCAGCCGCCGCGCGGATGGTACACGCCATGCTCGTATTCGAGAAAGCTCAGGATGGTGAAGAGCGAGGGGCATTTGAATGGAGACATGCCCAGGTATTTCGTCTGGAAGCCGAAGGCCAGCCGCACGCGCGGATCGGCGAAGTAGCGGCGCAGGTCCTGGTCCACCTGCCGGTGCGGGCGAAGCTGCGGCAGGCTCTTCATCACCCCCGGCACCATCATGTCGCGCCGGCGAAGGAAGGGGCGCTCGAGAAAGGGCCGGAAGATCTCCAGCTTGCGCCGGTTGTCGGCCATGAAGCGGCGCAGCCCCGCGACGTCGCCGGGCGCGAGGGCGGCGATGGCGGCCTCCATGCGCGGAATGTCGGAGGTGGCTTCGAGAGTCGCGCCGGGCTGCCCCTCGAAGATCAGCCGGTACTGTGGATCGAGGCGGATCAGGTCGACCTCCTCGTCGAGGTCGGCGCCGCAGCTCGCGAAGATTTCCTTCAGGATGCGCGGATAGAGGAAGAAGGTCGGGCCCAGGTCGAAGCGGTAGCCCTCCGGCGAGGTCAGCGTGCGCGTGCGCCCGCCGACCACGGCATCCTTCTCGAAGAGAGTCACCCGGGCGCCGGAGGCCGCCAGCTGCATGGCGGCGGCAAGCCCCCCAGGGCCTGCGCCGATCACGGCGACATGCGGCCGAAGGCGGCGCAGGGAGGGGGCGGGCAGCGGGGCGTTCATGCGGAGGCCTATATTGGGTTCACGACAGATGCGGTCGCGCGCTGAACGCGCAAGAGACCGCACGGATGCGGGAGCCGACTCCGCGCGCAAGAACTCTCGCTGCATGGGCTCTGGCGCGTTCGGACAGCAGGGTTCGCGCCCCGTCGATGACCACCCGGGGCGGCCATGCCCTAGGCTGCATCGGCAGGCAGCAGCGCCAGGAGCTCGGCCGCTCCCCGGATCTCCGAGCAATGCGCCTGGGCGCGCGGCAGCAGGCGCGCGCGATAGAAGTCGGCGATGGGCGCGTAACGATCGTCCAGCTTCGCCGCGCGGGCCAGCAGCGCGCCGCCCAGCACCCAGCCGCAGGCCTCGAGATAGGCGCTGGCGGAGGCCGCGGCCTCTTCCGGCGAGGCGGCCAGGATCCAGCTCGTCGCGACTTCCAGCGCGTCTAGCGCGGGCGCCAGCCGCATGTCGGCCGAGCGCGCCTCGGCCAGCATGCCGCGCAGGACGGCGCCCTGGTCGCGCGGCAGCTTGCGCGTGACGAGGTCGAGCGCCTGGATGCCGTTGGTGCCTTCGTAGATCGGCGCGATGCGGCTGTCGCGCAGCACCTGCGCGGCGCCCGTATCCTCCACGAAGCCCGTGCCCCCATGCACCTGCACGCCGAGATGGGCCGATTGCACGCCGCGCTCGGTGCACCAGGCCTTCACGATGGGGGTGAGCAAAGCGAGCCGCGCCTCGGCGGTCTCGTCGCCGAGCCTTGCGTGGTCGGCGGCGACGGCGGCATCCAGGGCGAGGAAGCGTCCGGCCAGCGTGACGGCGCGGATTTCCGCGAGCATGCGCGCGACATCGGGATGATGCGCGATGGGGCGGCCGCCCTGGACGCGCTGGGCCGCATAGGTCTCGGCGAGGTGCAGGGCCCGGGCGCCGGCGGCGACGCCCTCGATGCCGATCTGCAGCCGCGCATTGTTCATCATGGCGAACATGGCCGGCAGGCCCCGATGCGCCTCGCCGATCAGCTCGGCCTCGGCGCCCTCGAAGAGCATGAGGCAGGTGGGGGAGGCGTGGATGCCGAGCTTGCGCTCGATGCCGCCGCAGCGCAGCGCGTTGGGCGTGCCGTCCGCGCGCAGCGTGGTGGTGGCGAAGAGGCTGATCCCGCGCGAGCCGGCCGGCGCGTCCGGCAGCCGCGCGAGCACGAGATGCAGGCTGTTCGCGCAAAGGTCGTGCGCGCCGTAGGTGATGAAGATCTTCTGCCCCGCGAGCGCGTAGTGGCCGTTGTCCAGGGGCTCGGCCTTGGTGCGCACCGCCGCGAGGTCGCTCCCCGCCTGGGATTCCGTGAGGCACATGGTGCCGTTCCAGCGGCCGCTCACCAGCTCGGGCAGCCATTTTTCCGCCTGCTCCGGCGTGGCGTAGCGCTCCAGCAGCTCGATGGCGCCGGCGGTCAGCGTGGGGCACAGCGAGAAGGCCATGTCGGCGGTCGTCATGATCTCCTTCAGCGCGGCCCAGAGCGCGAAGGGCAGCCCCTGCCCGCCATGCGCCTCCGCCGCGCAGAGCCCCTGCCATCCGCCCTCGATCCAGGCCGCATAGGCGGCGCGGAAGCCGGGCGGGCAGGTGACGGCGCCATTCTCGAAGCGCGCGCCGATGCGGTCCGCCTCCAGCCGGCCGGGCTCGACCACCTCCATCGCGAATTTCCGCATTTCCTCGAGCAGCGCGGCGATGTCGCCGGCGCCCAGCCCCGCATCGGGCATGGCGTGGAGCTTCGTCAGCGCGAAATGGATGTCCTCGATCTGCGCCGTCATGCCGCCATCACCTCGTCGCCCGCGGCCCATGCGGGCAGGAACGCCTCCAGCTCCGGCTTCGCGATCGCCTCCGCGAGCCGCCTTCCCAGCAGCGCGCCGAACTTGAAGCCATGGCCGGAGAAGCCGGACATCACCCAGGCGCGGCGGGAGATCTTCTCCACCACGAAGCGTTCCTCCGGCTCGACATCGTAGAAGCAGGTCGCCGCGCCCAGATGGGCGAAGCGGTCCAGCGCGGGAATGCGCCGGCGCGCGAGCGCCAGGATGCGCTCAGCCTCGCGCGGATCGGGCGTGCGGTCGGGATCGTCCGGATCACCTTCCAGCGAGAAGCTGTGGTCGCCGATCTTGAGCGGCGTCCCGGCCACGGGCGGCACCATGTAGAAACCGCCGGACAGGTCGATGATCATGGGCGCGCCGGCGAAGCTTTCCGCCAGCTCCGGCGGCGGCGCGAGCCGCACCAGCACCTGCCTCGAGGCCGTCACGCGCTGGCCGATAGAGGGCAGGAGCCGCGGAATCCACGGGCCCGCCGCGACGACCAGCACCTCGGCGCTGCGCCGGCTGCCATCCTCCAGCACCAGCGACGCATGGGCGGCATCCACGCGCACGGCGCGCGCCGTCTCGATCACGGCGCCGCGCGCGACGACATGCCTCGCCAGCGCCGCCACGATGCGCTCGGCCAGAAGCACCCCGCCCTCGGGGCACCAGAAGGCGCCGGCGATGCCGTCCCCGGCGAGGTAGGGAAAGCGCGCCGTCACCTCGGGCGCGGAGAGGTCCGTCACGGCCCGGCCCTCGGCGCGCAGGGCGGCGCGGCTCTCGCGCAGCCATTCCCCGCCGGCCTCGTCGATCGCCAGCACGCCGGTCGGCACGTGCAGTACCTCGCCCAGATCGGCCCAGAGCTCGTCCCAGGCCGCATAGGCCGAATCGACCATCCGCATGTAGCCCGCCTGCGCGCCATAGGCGTGCCGGATCAGCCGGTGATGGTCCACCGAAGAGCCGCGCGGGTTGGGCGGCGGCGCCTGGTCGACCACCCGCACGGAATATCCCTCGCGCAGCAGCCCCCAGGCCGTGCAGAGCCCCATGATCCCAGCCCCGAGCACCAGGGCAGCCGGCCGCGTTTCCATCCGCCCATCCTGCCCGAGCGCCCGCGCCCATGGAAGCTCAACGCGATGGCATGTCGGACCCGCGCCGAGCCGCCAGAGGGAAGGCCGCCGGCACAGCCCAGCTCTGGAGTCGACATGGCCCGCCGCGACCTCCTCGCGGGCAGAGTTGGATGCCGGATCCGACGCCCATCACGCGGGGGTGAGCCGCGAGGCGCCTCGGATCAGTAGCCCGCGGAGAAATCCACCAGGTTGATCAGCTCGCGCCCTTCGCGCGCCCGGCGGAGATTCTCCACCACCTGCGGCGCCGCGCTCGACGGGATGGTGATGGCCGAGGCATGCGGCCAGACCAGCACGCGCGGATGCCCCCAGAAGGGATGCTCGGCCGGCAGCGGCTCCGGCTCGAAGACATCCAGCGCCGCCGCGGCGATATGGCCGGAATCCAGCGCCGCCAGGAGATCCTCCGCGACGACGTGCCCTCCGCGGGCCGAGTTGATGACGAAGGCGCCGCGCGGCAGCAGCGCCAGCGTGCGCGCGTTGATCACGCCGCGTGTCTGCGGCGTCAGCGGCAGGAGGCAGCAGAGGATGTCCGTCTGGCGCAGCATGGCGTCCAGCCCCTCGGTGCCGTGGAATCCCGTCACGCCCTCCACCTCGCGCGGGGTGCGCGTCCAGCCCGAGACCGGGAAGCCGAAGGAGAGCAGCGCCCGCGCCGAGGCCGCGCCCAGCTCGCCGAGCCCGAGGATGCCGATGCGGCGCCTGGCCGTGTCCGGCGCCGGCAGCTCCTCCCAGACGCGCTTCGCCTGAAGCGCGCGGTATTCCAGGTCCTGCCGGTGGAAGCGCAGCACGTTCAGCACGACGAACTCCGTCATGCCGGTGGTGAGGCGATGGTCCTTCAGCCGCGCGACCGGAATGCCCGGCGGCGGACCCGGCGGACGCAGCAGGTGGTCCACGCCGGCGCCCATCGAGACGATCAGCTTCAGGTTCGGATAGCGCCGCAGCTCCGCCATGTCGTGCTGGTTCCAGCAGACGGCGGCCTCGATGTCGGCGGGATCGCCGGCCTCGGGGAAGAGGCGGATTTCCAGCGAGGAATCCTCCGCCAGCAGCGCATCCCGCCAGTCGTTCATGGCGGCGGTCTTGGTGCAGAGCAGGATGGCCATCAGAAGATTCCGTGCAGGGAGCGGACGAAGGCGCGCCAGTCGTCGCGGCGCGTGGCCGCGCGCGCGGTGCCGTCGGGCAGCTTGGCGTAGAGACTCAGCATGCCGCGCGCCCACATCTGGTCGAAATGGGCGTCGCTCTCCAGCACATAGGCGGAGGAGCGGAGGAAGACCGCCTCGCGGATCTGCGGCAGGATCTTCCACAGCCACCAGGTGCAGCCGATCGCCAGGATCACGGCGCCGACATAGAAATGGATCAGCGCCGTCGCGGCGAAGGAGCTGACCAGGATGGCGCCCGCCGGCACGACATTCTCGGAGGTGCGGTACACCGGGCTGCCGGGCGAGTTCATCTTCCGGATGTGGATGCCGAGCTTCACGTGCTCGGCATCCATCAGCTCCTGCAGCTTCTGGCGCTCCTGGCCGGCCCAGGGATGGTCTTCGGTCTCGCTCAAGGCCCGCCCTTCTCCTCGGCCGCGCGCAGTTCGAAGGCGGCGGCCATCAGGGCGCGCGTATAGGGCTCGCGCGGGCTTTGGGTAAGGGTCTCGGCCTCGCCGGCTTCGACGATCCGGCCGTTCCTCATGACGATGATGCGGTGCGCCATGGCGCGCACCACGCGCAGGTCGTGGCTGATGAAGAGATAGGCCAGGCGATGTCGCTCCTGCAGGCCGCGCAGCAATTCCACCACCTGCGCCTGCACGCTGACGTCGAGCGCGCTGGTCGGCTCGTCGAGCACCACGAGGCGCGGCTTCAGCACCAGGGCGCGCGCGATGGCGATGCGCTGGCGCTGGCCGCCCGAGAATTCATGCGGGTAGCGCTCGGCCATGGCGGCATCCAGGCCGACCTCCTCCAGGGCCTGGCCGACGCGGATGGCCCGGCCGGCGGCATTGAGGCCGGGCTCGTGCACCGTCAGCCCCTCGCCGACGATCTCGCCGGCGTTCATGCGCGGCGACAGCGAGCCGTAGGGATCCTGGAAGACGATCTGCATGCGCGCGCGCAGCGGCCGCAGCTCGCCGCGCGAGAGGCCCTGGATGTCGCGCCCCTCGAAGCGGATGACGCCCTCGCTCCCCTCCATGCGGATGAGCGCGAGGCCGAGCGTCGTCTTGCCGCTGCCGCTCTCGCCGACGAGGCCGAGCGTCTCGCCCTCGCGCACCGAGACGTCCACGCCGTCCACCGCCTTCACCACTGCGACCGTGCGGCGCAGGAAGCCCTTGCGGATCGGAAAGTGGACGCGGATCTGGTCGCCTTCCAGCACCTCCACGGCATCGTGCGCGACGGGTGCCGGGCGGCCGCGCGGCTCGGTGGCGAGCAGCATGCGCGTATAGGGGTGCTTGGGGTCGGCGAAGACGGTCCCGACCGCGCCCTGCTCGACCACGGCGCCGTCCTTCATCACGACCACGCGGTCGGCATGGTGTCGGACGATCTGCAGATCGTGGGTGATGAGCAGCATGGCCATGCCGAGCCGCTTCTTGAGGTCGGTCAGCAGCTTTAGGATCTGCGCCTGGATGGTGACGTCGAGCGCCGTCGTGGGCTCGTCGGCGATGAGCAGCCTGGGCTCGTTGGCCAGCGCCGCGCCGATCATCACGCGCTGCCGCTGCCCGCCCGAGAGCTGGTGCGGATAGGCGGAGAGCCGCTCCTCCGCATTGGGCAGGCCGGCGCGGACCAGCGTGTCGATCACGGCCTTGCGCAGGACGTTGCCGCGCAAGGGCCGGTGGAGGGTGATGGCCTCGCCCACCTGCCGCCCGACGCTGTGCAGCGGGTTGAGCGAGGTCATGGGCTCCTGGAAGACCATGCCGGCCGTGCCGCCGCGCAGGCGTTGGAGCTCCGCCGCGCCGGCCTTCAGCACGTCCACGCCGTCGAGGGTGATGCGCCCTTCCGGGTTCGAGCCGGTATTGGCGAGGAGCTGGAGGATGGAGAGCGCGGTGACGGACTTGCCCGAGCCGCTTTCGCCCACCAGGGCCACCACCTCGCCTGGATCGACGTGGAAGGAGACGCCCTGCACCACGCGCTTGCCGCGGAAGGCGACCGAGAGGTTCTGGACTTCGAGCAAGCTCATCAACGCCCTCCCAGAATCCGGCCGCACGGCGGCCGGCGCCGCCCACGATCCTCAACGACCAGGCGCTCCATTGGCGCGGCGAAGCCAAGGCGGCGGAGCCGCCGCCCGGCGTCTGAGGGCACAAGAATGCTCAAGAACGCTGCCCCCCGGGCAGCTTTCTTGGATCGAAGGCGTCGCGGATGCCCTCGCCGATGAAGATCAGCAGCGTCAGCACGCCGCCCAGCACCGCGAAGCCCGTGAAGGCGAGCCAGGGCGCCTGGAGGTTGTTCTTGCCCTGGCTCAGCAGCTCGCCCAGCGAGGCCGAGCCGGGAGGCAGGCCGAAGCCGAGGAAGTCCAGCGTGGAAAGCACCGTGACGGATCCCGAAAGGATGAAGGGCAGGAAGGTCAGCGTCGCCACCATGGCATTGGGCAGGATGTGCTGGAACATCAGTCGGCCGTCCGAGACGCCCAGTGCCCGGGCCGCGCGCACATAGTCGAGGTTGCGGCCGCGCAGGAATTCCGCGCGCACGACGCCGACCAGGCCCATCCAGGAGAAGAGCAGCAGGAAGAGGAGCAGCGTCCAGAAGCCGGGCTCGATCACGCTGCTCAGGATGATGAGCAGGAAAAGCTGCGGCAGGCCCGACCAGATCTCGATGAAGCGCTGGAAGAGCAGGTCGGTCCAGCCGCCGTAATAGCCCTGCACGGCGCCCGCGAGGATGCCGATGACCGAGGCGAAGAGGGTCAGGGTAAAGCCGAAGAGCACCGAGATGCGGAAGCCGTAGATCACCCGCGCCATCACGTCGCGGGCCTGGTCGTCGGTGCCCAGGAGGTTCTTCCAGGTAGGCGGCGAGGGCGCAGGCACCGTGAGCCCGGTCACGACCGAGGCGTAGCTGTAGCGGATGGGCGGCCAGATCACCCAGCCGCGCTGCTCGACCTCGCGCATGAATTCCGGGTCGTGCCAGTCGGCCTGGGTGGGCAGGCCGTCGGGGACGATGTCGCTTTCGGCGTATTCGATAAGGACGGGGAAGCGCCAATGACCGTCCACCTGCGCGACGAGCGGGCGGTCGTTGGCCAGCAGCTCCGCGAAGAGGGTCAGGATGAAGAGGATCGCGAAGATCGCGAGCGAGATGGCGCCGCGCCGGTTGGCGCGGAAATTCGCGATGCGACGCCGGTTTAGCGGACTCATGCCTGCGTCAGCCGGAACCGCAGCGGGAGGCGTGGGGCCTCGGCGAGGCCCGACCGCATGTCCCCGCTGTCCCGGTAGCGCGGCTTCAGGCGCAGCGCCTCGGTCTCCAGCGTGATCTCCGGCACCGAGAGCGGCCAGGGGTCGAGGATCGCCTCGAAGGGGCCGGTCCGCTTCAGCTTCGTCTCGCCGCAGTCGAAGGGATCGCGGCCCCAGCAGAGGCCGAGCGCGATCGCGTCCACCAGCGCCACCTTCCGGGAATTGGCGGCCACCTGGGCCTCGCCCACGCCCAGCCTTTCGGCCAGCGCGGCGCTCCAGGCTTTCTCGCGCTCGATATAACCCTGCATGGCGCGGAGGCTGTCGTCGCCCGGCGCCATGCGCTGGTGCTCGATGCCGAGCCGATAGATGAAGGAGCCGTGCCGCAGGACCAGCAGCCCGGCCCAGAGGCCCCAGCTCGCCAGCGCCAATCGCACGCCGGATTCCCAGAGGGGCACATGCTCGGTGCCGGAGAGGTCGTTGAAGGCGCGCGGCAGGCCGGTCCCGGCGTCGAACTCCGGATCGGCCTCCCAGCGCATCCAGCCGCAGTCGTGCTGCGCGGCGGCGGTGACGACGGGCTCGAAGGGGTCAGGCGGGTCGGCCAGCACGCGCATGAGCTGGCCGGAGAGGACGGCATGGGCGGGCTGCGGCGTGGCGATCACGCTGCCGTCTTCCTGCTTCCAGAGGATCATCTTGCGTCCTGCCCGACGAGCGCAGCGAGGAGGATCGGCAGGCCGCGCATCATGCGTCCTGCCCGACGAGCGCAGCGAGGGGGATCGGCAGGCCGCGCATCATGCGTCCTGCCCGACGAGCGCGGCGAGGAGGATCGGCAGGCCGCGCATCATGCGTCCTGCCCGACGAGCGCGGCGAGGAGGATCGGCAGGCCGCACATCAGCGTCTTGCCTCGAAGTCGATGCGCGGATCGACAAGCGTGTAGGTGAAGTCGCTCACGACCTGCATCACCAGCCCGAGCAGGGTGAAGATGTAGAGCGTGCCGAACATCACCGTGTAGTCGCGCCGGATCGCGGATTCGAAGCCGAGCAGCCCGAGACCGTCGAGCGAGAAGATGATCTCCACCAGCAGCGCGCCCGTGAAGAGGATGCCGATGAAGGCCGAGGGAAACCCCGCGATGATGATGAGCATGGCGTTGCGGAACACATGGCCATACAGCACGCGATGCTCGCCCGCGCCCTTCGCGCGCGCGGTCAGCACGTATTGCTTGTTGATCTCCTCCAGGAAGGAGTTCTTGGTCAGCATCGTGAGCCCGGCGAAGCCGCCGATGACCAGCGTGATGGTGGGCAGCACCATGTGCCAGGCATAGTCGATCGCGCGCTCCCAGAAGGGCCAGGCCTCGCTGCCGGAGGAGGTGAGCCCGCGCAGCGGGAACCACTGGAAGAAGCTGCCGCCGGCGAAGAGCACCACCAGCATGATGGCGAAGAGAAAGCCCGGGATCGCATAGCCCACCAGCAGCACCGCGCTGGTCCAGAGGTCGAAGCGTGAGCCGTCGCGCACCGCCTTGCGGATGCCGAGCGGGATGGAGATCAGATAGACGATCAGCGTCGACCAGAGGCCGAGCGAGATGGAGACCGGCAGCTTCTCCAGCATCATCGTCCAGACCGGCCGGTCCTGGAACAGCGAGCGGCCGAAGTCGAAGCGCAGATAGCCCCAGAGCATCTCGCCGAAGCGCACATGGGCCGGCTTGTCGAAGCCGAAGGCGCGCTCGATCTCGCGCACCACGGCGGGGTCGAGGCCGCGCGCGCCGCGATAGGTGGAGCCGCTGCCCTCGGAGCTGGAGGAGGAGGATGGCTGACGCACCTCGCCGCCGCCCTCGCCCGTGAGGCGGCCCAGCGCCTGCCCCTGGCCGCGGATCTCCGCGATCATCTGCTCCACCGGCCCGCCGGGCGCGAACTGCACCACGGCGAAGTTGATGAGGATGATGCCGAACAGCGTCGGCACGATCAGCAGCAGGCGCCGGAAGAGATAAGCAGCCACGGCTAGGCCGCGATCGCGGGGCGGCGCCCGCCGCCATCGCGCAGCGGCGCGCGCCGCGCAGCGTGAAGGGGCGGCGCGGAAGCTCCGCGGCGCGTGTATCGCTGACGCATCAGAGTGTCCGCCTGGCCTCGGCCAGCGCCCGGTCGAGCGCCGCGTCGATCCACCAGGTGTCGAAGCCCAGACCGTATTTCGGATTGCGGGCCGGCCGGCCGAAGCGGTTCCAATAGGCGATCCAGAAGGCGCGCAGATGCCATTGCGGGATCACGAAGGCGCCGTTCAGCAGCACCCGGTCCAGTGCCCGCGTGCGAGCGAGCAGCTCCTCGCGGTCCGGCGCGTGGATCACCAGCTCCACCAGCGCATCGATCACCGGCGAGCAGATGCCGGCGATGTTCTGCGAGCCGTTCTCCTGCGCCTTCGCACAGGTGAAGAAGTCGCGCTGCTCGTTGCCGGGCGAGAGCGATTGCGGGATCACATCCACCGTCATGTCGTAGTCGAAGGCGTCGGTGCGGACCTGGTACTGCGCCGGATCCACCGTGCGCACCCGCGCCTCCACGCCCAGGCGCTGCAGCCACTGTACATAGGGCAGCGCGATGCGCTCGAAGGTGGGGCCGTTCAGCAGGATCTCGAACTCGAAGCGCTGGCCCTGGGCATTCACCAGCCTCCGGTCGCGGATGGTCCAGCCGGCCTGCCGCATCAGGTCGAGGGCGCGGCGCAGACCGTCGCGGTTGTTGCCGCTGCCGTCGGTCCTCGGCAGACGGGATTCCACGGTGAAGACCGTATCGGGCAGCTGCGAGCGGAAGGGCTCCAGCACCGCGAGCTCCTTGCCCGCCGGCAGGCCGGAGGAGGCGAGCTCGCTGTTGGAGAAGAAGCTCGCCGTGCGCGTGTAGAGCCCGTTGAAGATATTGGCGTTCAGCCATTCGAAGTCGAAGACCTGGCCCAGCGCCTCGCGCACCCGCGCATCCTGGAACAGCGGGCGGCGCAGGTTCATCACGAAGGCCTGCATGCCGGTCGGCCGCTCGTGGCGGATCTCGTCCCGCTTCACGAGGCCGCGGCGCACGGCGGGGAAGTCGTAGCCCGTGGCCCAGTTGCGCGCGGTGTTCTCCGTCCGGAAGTCGATCTGGCCGGCCTTGAAAGCCTCGAAATCCACGGTGGTGTCGCGGAAATACTCGTAGCGGAGGACATCGAAGTTGTTGAAGCCGCGCTTGCTGGGCAGGTCGCGCGCCCAGTAGTCGTCCACGCGCCGGTAGACGACGCTGCGCCCCGGCTCGAAGCGCTCCAGCCTGTAGGGGCCGCTGCCCAGCGGCACGTCGAGCGAGGGGCGGGAGAAGTCGCGCCCCTCCCACCAGTGCTTCGGCATGACCTGAATCTGGCCCAGGATCAGCGCCAGCTCGCGATTCTCGTTGCTGCGGAAGCGGAAGACCGCGCGGCGCGGGCCGTCGGCCACCACCTCCGTCACATCGGCCCAATAGGCGCGGTAGAAGGGCCGGCCCTGGGTGCGGAGGGTGTCGAAGGTCCAGACCACGTCGTCGGCCGTGACCGGACGGCCGTCGTGCCAGCGGGCCCCGTCGCGGATTTCGAAGGTGACGCCCATGCGGTCGGCCGGGAGCTCGATCGCGGAGGCGAGGTGCGCGTATTCCGTGCTGGCCTCGTCCGGGCTGTCGATCAGCAGGCTGTCATAGATGTTCACGATCCCCGGATCCGCGGTGCCGCGCAGGATGAAAGGGTTGAAGCTGTCGAAGCTGCCGAGCCGCGTCAGCGCCACCTCGCCGCCCTTGGGGGCATCGGGGTTGGCCCAGGGGAAATGCGGGAAGTCCGCCGGCAGGGCCGGCTCGCCGAGGAGCGAGAGCGCGTGGGTGCGGATGACCTCCTGGCTCTGGCCCGAGGCGGCGAAGGGAACCAGGCCGAAGCCCGCGGCGAAGAGGTCACGGCGTTTCATGCGGGACAGATTGGGGGAGGCCCCCTCCCAGGACAAGTTTTCCCGTCAGCCGAGAAGCCTCGCGATCTCGGGCAGCAGGGCCGGATCGCCCACGGCGATCACGTCGCCGCGGCTCTCCAGGGTGAGGGTCTGGCCGCGCCAGTCGGTCATGCGGCCGCCGGCACCCTCGACGACGGGGACCAGCGCGGCCCAGTCCCAGGGCTTCAGCGTGGTCTCGACCACGGCGTCGAGCAGGCCGAGCGGGATCAGCCCGTAGCTGTAGCAGTCGCCGCCCCAGGTGACGCGCCGGGCCGCGTTGCGGACCTTCCGGAAGCGCTCGGCCTCGCCGGCCGGGAACATGTCGGGCGAGGTGCAGGAGAGTTCCGCCACCGAAAGGGATTCGCAGGCCCGGGGACCGATGGTCCCGCCGAGGGGGCTGCGGAAGGTGGTGCCCTGGCCGGCCACGCCCAGCCAGCGCTCGCGCGTCACGGGCTGGTCGATGAGGCCTAGCACCGGCTCGCCGCGATGGAGCAGGCCGATCAGCGTGCCGAAGAGGGGGCGGCCGGTGAGGAAGGCGCGGGTGCCGTCGATGGGGTCGAGAACCCAGAGGTATTCCGCGTCACCGCGCTCGGTGCCGTATTCCTCGCCCATGATGCCGTGGGTCGGGAAGCGTTCGGAAAGGAAGGCGCGCAAGGCGCGCTCGGCCGCGCGATCCGCCTCGGTGACGGGGGAGGCGTCGCCCTTGGCCTCGACCAGCAGGGCGGAGCGGAAGAGCGGGCGGATGATCCCGCCCGCCAGGTCGGCGGCGGCCTCGGCCGCCCCGACGAAGGCGGGATCGATCATGCGTCCCGGATCAGGGCAGCGGCGCCGGATTGGCCGAGAGGCTGCGCAGGAAGGCGATCAGGTCGGCCCTCTGGGCGGTGCTGTTCATGCCGGCATAGGCCATGCGCGTCCCGGGGATGGCGCGGGCCGGGCCGGCGATGAAGGTGTTCAGCGCCTCGTAGTCCCAGGGCTGGTCGCTCTTGGCCTTCATGCCGGCGCTGTAGTTGAAGCCCGCGACATGGGCGTGGTTGGCGCCGACGATGCCATAGAGGTTCGGGCCCACGCCGGAACGGCCGCCCTCGTTGAAGGTGTGGCAGGAGCCGCAGACGCGGCCGGCGATGGCGCGGCCGTTGTCGGCATTGGCCGCCGCCAGCACGGGCCCGATCGGCTCCAGCGCGGCCGGTGCCGCCGCTGGCGCAGCGGTCGGTGCCACGGCGCCCAGGGTGATCGCCGGCTCATGCAGGCGGTGCGGCTTGACCAGCTGGCTGCCGACGACGCCCGCGCCCATGAATACGATGCCCGCGGTCAGGACCGCCGCGAACCCCTTGTTGAACTCCAGGCTCATGCCTAGCAGACCCTTCCGAGCGAGGGGCGCCGGCAACGGCGTTTGCGCGAAGCCGGACCCTGACTTATTCGTCCTCCCCCATACAGGCGCCCGTGCCCTGCATCAACCGCCCCCGCGTGAGCGAATCCCTGGATTTCGAACAGTGAACCCCATCGTCATCATTCCGGCCCGCATGGCCGCGAGCCGGCTGCCCGGCAAGCCGCTGGCCGACATCGCCGGCCGTCCGATGGTCGCCCATGTGCTGGACCGCGCGCGCGAGGCAGGCATCGGCCCCGTGGCGGTCGCCGCCGGCGAGGCCGAGATCGTTTCGGCGGTGGAGCAGGCGGGCGGCCGGGCGGTGCTCGTCGCCGACGACCTGCCGAGCGGCACGGACCGCGTCCAGCGCTCCCTGGCGCAGCTCGACCCCTTCGGCGCGCATGACGTGGTGGTGAACCTGCAGGGCGACATGCCCACGCTGGACCCTGCCCTGCTGCGGGCCGTCCTGAAGGGCCTGGCCGATCCGGGCACCGACATCGCCACGCTGGTCTGTCCCATCGCCGACGAGGTGGAGGCCGCCACCTCCTCCTTCGTGAAGGCCGCCTGCGCCTTCGACGGCGAGGCCGAGGTCGCGCCGGCCCTCTACTTCAGCCGCAATCCCATTCCCTGGGGGGACGGGCCGCGCTGGCACCACATCGGCGTCTACGCCTTTCGCCGCCCGGCGCTGGAGCGCTTCGTGACGCTGAAGGAATCCCCCCTGGAGCGACGGGAGAGGCTGGAGCAGCTCCGCGCCCTGGAGGCGGGCATGCGCATCGCGGTGACCCGCGTCGCCCATGGACCCTTCGGGGTGGATACGTCGGCCGATCTCGAACGCGCCCGCCAACTGCTCGGCTGAAGCAGGATCCGCCTCGCTGGATCACGCTTCGGCTTTCACTGAGAGGGCCATTCACCGCTTCGGCGATTCCGCCTCATCGGATCGCACTCTAGAAAGAAGAAAGTCATGTCCCAGACCATCGCCTTCCAGGGCGTTCCCGGCGCCTATTCCGACCTGGCCTGCCGCCACGCCTATCCCGGCTGGACGACCCTTCCCTGCCCGAGCTTCGAGGCGGCGATGAAGGCGGTGCGCGACGGCGAGGCCGACCTCGCCATGCTGCCTTGCGAGAACAGCCTGGCCGGCCGGGTGCCCGACATCCACCGGCTGCTGCCGGATTCCGGCCTCTCCGTGATCGGCGAGCATTTCGAGCGCGTGGAGCACTGCCTGCTGGCCCGCAAGGGCGCGACGCTCGCCACGATCCGCAAGGCGCACAGCCATCCCGTAGCGCTGGGCCAGGTGCTCAAGATCCTGAAGGAGCTGGACCTCACCCCCGTCATCGAGGCCGACACGGCCGGCGCGGCGGAGATGATCGCGAAGAACGGCACCATGGAGGACGCGGCCATCGCCAGCGAGCTGGCCGCCGAGATCTACGGCCTGGAAATCCTGCGCCGCAACGTCGAGGACGCGCTGCACAACACCACGCGCTTCTACGTGATGACGAGGGAGCGGCGGCTGGCGGCGGCCAGCGAGATGCTGAACCCGGTGACGACCTTCGTCTTCCGCGTCCGCAACATGCCCGCGGCGCTCTACAAGGCGCTCGGCGGCTTCGCGACCAATGGCGTGAACATGACCAAGCTGGAGAGCTACATGCTCGACGGCAACTTCACCGCGACGCAGTTCCTCTGCGACGTGGACGGGCATCCGGACGAGCCGCATCTGTTCCGCGCCCTGGAGGAACTGCGCTTCTTCTCGCGCGAGCTGCGGATCCTGGGAACCTATCCGGCCAGCCCGTTCCGCTTGGCGCATGAGGGCGTCTGACGTCCGCCCCGGCGGCGAGTCGCTCAGTCCCCGGTGATCGCAACCTCGCCTTCGGGCAGCCCATGCTCCATGGTCAGCGCCGGCAACCCGCGATGCCGCCCGACCGGCCGCGCCGGCACGCCCACCACGGTGGTGAAGGGCGCCACATCGGCCAGCACCACGCTGCCCGCGCCGACCTTGGCGCCCTCGCCGACCCGGATATTGCCCAGGATCTGAGCCCCCGCGCCGATCAGCACGCCGCGCTCCACCTGCGGATGGCGCTGGCCGCACTCCTTGCCCGTGCCGCCGAGGGTGACGCCCTGGAGGATCGACACGTCGTCGCCGACCGAGGCCGTCTCGCCCACGACCAGCCCGGTCGCATGATCCAGCATCACCCGGCAGCCGAAGCGGGCCGCGGGGTGGATGTCGACGGCGAAGACCTCCGAGGCCCGCGCCTGGATGTGCCGGGCCAGGTGCGGCCGGCCTGCCTGCCAGAGCGCGTGTGCCACGCGATGCGCCTGAAGGGCCAGATAGCCCTTGAAATGCAGGAAGGGGGTCAGGAGGTCCGGGCAGGCCGGGTCGCGGTCCTGAACCGCAAGGAGATCGGCCGTCGCGGAATTCACGACCTCCGGCCGGTCGAGGAAGACCTCGCGCGCCACGTCGCGCAGGGCGGCCGCGTCCAGCTCGGCGTCGCCGAGACGGGTGGCGATGCGCGCGGCCAGCGCCTCGGCGAGGCAGGCGTGAGAGAGCACGGCGCGGCTCACCGGCCCCGCCATCAGCCGGTCGGCCGAGGCAAGGGCCGCGGCCTCTTCCACGATGCGCGCCCAGAGGCGGAGGGAGGGGGTCGAGGCGGCGGTGCAGGGATGCCGCAGGACGGCGCCGAACTGGTTCTTCGCCGTCTGATTGTTCGCCGGCTGGGTCATGGGGCGCTCCTCCGCGCCTGTGAGATGGCGCGGCGCAGGTTTTTCACCAGGGGCCGAAGCCTAATCGATCCGGCGCACCGGTTCCACGCCGCCGCCGACGGGCCGGCCATGGGCCCGGAGGCAATTGTCGTAAGCCTCGCGCAGCGCCACGTTCCGATCCGACTGGACCTGCCGCATATTGGCGTAATTCTCGAAATTCGCCTCGCGCGAGACGATGCGGACGTCACGGGAGCTCGTCGCCTCGGCGCGGCACTGGTCGTCCGTCATGACGGGCGGCGCGGTGATGGGCACGAGGCCGGTGCAGCCGGCGAGGGCGAAAGCGAGCATGGGGGCGGGGAGAAAGCGCTTCATGCCGCGAGCCAGTCCTCGATCAGGCGCCGCGCGATGGAATCCACCCGGGGCAGGGCGAAGCCATTGGCGGCCGGGTCGCGCAGCTCGGCCCGGCTGAACCAGCGGGCATCCTGCAGCTCCTCGGGATCGATGACGATCTGCTCGGTCAGCCCCTCGCCGTAGAAGCCGAGCATGATGGAGGCCGGGAAGGGCCAGGGCTGCGACGAATGATAGCGCACGAGGCCCACGGAGATGCCGGATTCCTCCATCACCTCGCGGCGAACTGCCTCCTCCAGGCTCTCGCCCGGCTCCACGAAGCCGGCCAGCGTCGAGTACATCTTTACATTGGGAAAACGGTGCGAATGGCCGAGCAGGCAATGGTCGCCGCGCACGACCAGCATGATCACCGCCGGGTCGGTCCGGGGGAAATGCTGGGCGCCGCAATGCGGGCAGGCCAGGGCATTGCCGGCGTTGCGCGGCTCCGTCCCGTTGCCGCAGACGCCGCAGAAGAGGTGCTTCACCCGCCAGTGCATGAGGCCGCGGGCATGAGCCAGCACGCTGGCCTCGCCCTCGGGCAGCAGGCCGGCGACGCCGCGCAGGTCGCTGAACGTCCCCATCTCGGGCGGCAGGAGGGGCAGCGGATCGTCCGTGCGGGAGCAGTCCACCGCGAAGACCGGGCGCTTCTCCCACAGGCCGAGGAAGGCCCAGGGGCCGCCGGCCATGCGGACGGCCTCGGCGCCCGCGCGGCTGAGCAGCACGGCCTCGGGGCGGCCCTCCTCCAGGCCGCGCATCAGGCTGCGGGAGCGCCAGACGGGCACGAAGAGCGCCGCGTCGTCGGCGAGCTGGGCGGCGATGAACTCCGCGTCGTCGCGCTTGCCCGAGAGCCGGTCGAGCGGGCTCCCGGTGTAGACGTTCTCGCGGCTGGCAGGGATCATGAGCATGGCAGCAACCTGCCATGCTCCGCCTTGCCCGCCAACTGAGGGGTCTCAGGGGGCGAGGAAGTACCAGGCGAGGGCGAAGGCCGGGATCACCAGGCACAACCCGCCGATCAGGACCCAGCGGGTCATGTTCACGGGCTGCCCCTGTCGGGCCTCGGTCGCGGTGAGGGCGGGCTTGTGATCGCTCATGCCGGAGCAACGCCAGGCTTCCGGGAAGGTTTCCGCCGGACGGCCGTGCCTTTCGCTTCCTCCGGCGGATGGGCCTCCTATGGCGGATTGGCGGAGCCGGAAGCCCGCCGGGGCGGAAACCTCCCGGATCCGGAGCCATTCGCCTGGCGCGGAGGGCGGATGATCCCAACCCCCCCATGCAACGGCGCGGGGGGCGTGCTATATGCACTCCCGGAAGGTCGGCGCGGACGGGCTCCTCGCCAACCCGGTCAGGTCCGGAAGGAAGCAGCCGTAACGGGTTCTTGCCCGGGTCGATGTCGGCCTTCCACCTTGTGCTTCTCCTTGGCGCGGACGATGCCCAGCGATCTGATCGGCGACATCGGCCCCGAGGGGGTCCTCGAGGAGGGTATCCCCGAGCCGCCTCCGCCCGAGGGGCCGGGCCTTTTCGGATTCGACGAGCCGGCGGTGGACCCTGTCGGCGTCGGGCCCGGTCCGGCCGTGGCGCCGGTGGCCGTGCCGGTCGCGGCCAAGCCGACGCCCTATCGGGTGCTGGCGAGAAAGTACCGCCCGCAGAATTTCGACGACCTGATCGGGCAGGAGGCACTGGTCCGCACCCTGCGCAACGCCTTCGCGCGCGGCCGGGTGCACCACGCCTTCCTGCTGACCGGCGTGCGCGGCGTGGGCAAGACGACCACGGCGCGCATCATCGCCCGCGCGCTCAACTGCATCGGCGTGGACGGTAATGGCGGGCCGACGGCCGATCCCTGCGGCGCCTGCCCCGAATGCGCGGCCATCCTCGCCGACCGCCACCCCGACGTGATCGAGATGGACGCCGCCTCCAATCGCGGCATCGACGATGTGCGCGAGCTGCGCGAGGCGCTCCGGTTCCGCCCGGCCCAGGGGCGCCAGAAGGTCTTCATCCTGGACGAGGTCCACATGCTGACGGAGCAGGCCTTCAACGCCCTGCTCAAGTCGCTCGAGGAGCCGCCGCCCAGCATCACCTTCATCCTGGCCACGACCGAGCTGAGGAAGGTGCCCATCACCATCCGCAGCCGCTGCCAGGTGTTTTCCCTCAAGCGCGTGCCGGAGGAGCGGCTGCGCACGCATTTCCGGGGAATTGCCGGCCAGGAGGGCGCCGAGATCGAGGAGGGCGCGCTGGCCATGCTGGCCCGCGCCGCCGACGGCTCGGTGCGCGACGGGCTGTCGCTGCTCGACCAGGCGATCGCGCTGGCGGGCGAGGGCGGCGGCGTGGCAGCCGAGAGCGTGCGCGACATGCTGGGCCTCGCCGACCGGGCCCTGGTTTTCGACGTGCTGGATGCGGTGCTCTCGGCCGACCTGCCGACCGCGCTGCGCCGCATGGACGAGGCGCATGAGCGCGGCGCGGACCCCGCGACCATCATGAACGACCTGCTGGAGCAGGTGCACATGCTGACGCGCTTCGCGGCGATCCCCGCGCTGCGCGAGGATGCCGGCATCCCCGAGACCGAGCGCGTCCGCGGCGCGGCCCTGGCGCAGAAGCTGTCCGTGCCCATGCTCACGCGCGCCTGGCAGATGCTCCTCAAGGGCATTGAGGAGGTGCTGGCCGCGCCCGATCGCCGCGCCGCGGCCGAGATGGTGCTGATCCGCCTGGCCCATGTCGCCGAGATGCCCACGCCGGGCGATATCCTGAAGCGGCTGGAATCCGGTGGCTCCGTCGCCTCCGGCTCGCCCGGCCCGGCACCGAATGGGGGCGGCCTTCGCGCGATGGCGGGCGGGGGGGCGATCATGGCCGCCGAGCCGGCGCCCCTCGTCGAGGCCCTCCCGCAGCCCACGGCCTGGCGCGAGGTCGTGGCGCTGGCCTCCGGTTCGCATGCGCTGCTGCACGCGCATCTCCTGCACGACGTTCATCCCGTGCGCGTGGCGCCCCGGCAGGTCGAGATCCGGGTCCGGCCCCAGGCGCCGCGCGACCTCGGCGCGCAGCTCGCCGCCATGCTGGAGGCGAAGACCGGCGAGCGCTGGACGATCGCGCTCTCCAATGCCGGGGGCGAGCCGACTCTCGCCGAGCAGTCGCGCAGTGCCGAGACCGATCGGCGGACCAGCGCGCTGAACCATCCGCTCGTGCAGATGATCCTGCAGGAGTTCCCCGGCGCCACGCTCGATGCCGTGCGCGACGAGAATGTCGACGCCTACGGGCTGCTGCCGGTCCAGGCGCAGGAGGAGCCGGATCTTCCGGACTTCGCGCCGCCCGACGCCGAGCCGGCGGGCTTCGACCCCGATATCCCAGAGGAGGATTGATTGAAGAATCTCGGCAATATGCTGAAGCAGGCCCAGCAGATGCAGACCAAGATGGCGGAGATGCAGGCCAAGCTCGAATCCACCGAGGTCGAGGGCCAGGCCGGCGCCGGGATGGTGAAGGTCCGCCTGACCGGCAAGGGCGACCTGCGGCGCATCTCCATCGACCCCTCGCTGATGACCGCCGACGATCGCGAGGTGCTGGAGGACCTCATCGTCGCCGCGCATGCCGACGCGAAGCAGAAGGTCGAGGCCACGATGGCCGAGGAGATGCAGAAGGCCACGGCCGGCATGTCCCTCCCGCCGGGGCTGAAGCTGCCCTTCTGATCGGTCCCTTGCGGCGATGCGGCCCAACGACCCCGTCGAGCATCTGATCGCGCTGCTGGCCAAGCTGCCCGGCCTCGGCCGGCGCAGCGCGCGGCGCGCGGCCCTGCGGATGCTGATGGAGCCGGAGAGCCGCATGCTGCCGCTGGCCGATGCGATGCGCGCCGCGGCGGCGGCGGTGAAGCCTTGTTCCAACTGCGGCAATCTGGACGCCGCCAACCCCTGCCACATCTGCTCGGACAACCAGCGCGACCAGGGGCTGATCTGCGTGGTGGAAGGCGTGGCCGAGCTCTGGGCGCTGGAGCGCGCGCAGGCGCATCACGGGGCCTATCACGTGCTGGGCGGCACGCTTTCGGCGCTGGGCGGCGTGGGGCCGGACGAGCTGGCGATTCCGCGACTGCTGACCCGCGCGGCGGGGGCCCGCGAGATCATCCTGGCGCTGCCCGCGACCGTGGAGGGCGCGAGCACGGCGCATTACCTGGCCGAGCGGTTGGAATCCACGAAAGTGCCGGTGACGCGCCTGGCGCAGGGGGTGCCCATGGGCGGCGCCCTCGACGTGCTGGACGACGGCACTCTGGCCGCCGCCTTCAAGGCGCGGCGCTGAATCAGCCGGCCAGCGCGGCCTCTACCGCATCGCCGAAACGCTCGACGATCATCTCCACCTCCCCGGCGGTGACGGTATAGGGCGGCGCGAGGATCACGTGGTCGCCCTGCAGCCCGTCGATCGTGCCGCCCATCGGGTAGCAGCCGAGGCCGCGCGCATAGGCCTCCTTCTTCACCCGCTCGTTCATCTTGAGCTTGGGGTCGAAGACGGCCTTGGTGCCGCGGTCCTGCACCAGTTCGATGGCCCAGAAGAGCCCGCGGCCGCGGATGTCGCCGATGTTGCGGTGGTTGCCCAGGCGCTCGGTCAGCCGCTGCTCCAGCAGCGCGCCCATTGCCTGGACATTGCCGAGCAGGCCGTCCCTGGCGATGACCTCCTGCACGGCGAGGGCCGCGGCGCAGGCCATGGGATGCGCCTGGTAGGTGTGGCCGTGCATGAAGCCGCCCGACCCGTCGCGGATGGCGGAGATGACCTTGCCCTGGGCCAGGATGCCGCCGATCGGCTGGTAGCCGCCGCCGAGGCCCTTTGCGATCACCTGGATGTCGGGGACGATGCCCTCCTGCTCCCAGGTATGCATGGTGCCGCAGCGGCCCATGCCGGACATCACCTCGTCGAGGATCATCAGCGCGCCGTGCCGGTCGCAGACGGCGCGCATGGCGGGGAAGTAGCCGGGCAGGGCGGCGACGCAGCCGAGCGTGGCGCCCACCACCGTCTCGGCGCAGAAGGCGATGACGTTGTCAGGGCCGAGGCGCTGGAACTCCGCTTCCAGCTCGTCGGCCAGGCGCTGGACGTAGTCGGCGTCGCTCTCGTGGTCGGCGCGGTCGCGATAGGCGTAGCAGGCCGAGACGTGGCTGAAAGCGGGGCTCAGGATCGGCGCATAGGGTGCGCGGCGCATGGCGTTGCCGCCGGCCGAGAGCGCGCCGAGCGTGTTGCCGTGATAGCTCTGCTTACGCGCGATGTAGTGCTTGCGCTGCGGCTGGCCGATCTCGACGAAATACTGCCGCGCCATCTTGATCGCGGCTTCCATCCCCTCGCTGCCGGAGGAGATGAAATAGGCATGCGTCAGCCCGCCCGGCGCGTGGCCGACCAGCATGTCCGCGAGCTTTTCCGCGCTCTCGCAGGAGAAGAGGGCCGTGTGGGCGTAGGTCAGCTTCTCCAGCTGCGCGCGCATGGCGGCCAGCACATGCGGATGGCCATGGCCGAGGCAGGCGACGGCGGCGCCTCCGGAGCCGTCGATCACCTCGTGGCCCGACGCCTCGCGCAGCCAGATCCCCTTGCCGGAAACGGCGATGGGCGGATCGGTCATGAGGCTGCGATGGACGAGGTTGGACATGGCACGCTCCGGTTGTTGCCGGCAGCGTATCCCGGGGTTAGGGCGGCGTCAGCACCCCGACCGCCGCGCCGAGCATGCAGCAGGCGATGGTCCCCGCCGCCAGCGCCGGCAGGCCGAGGGAGACGATCTCCGCGCGGCGCTCCGGGCACATGGTGCACATGCCGCCCAGCATGATCCCGACGGAGCCGAAATTGGCGAAGCCGCAGAGCGCGTAGGACAGGATCAGCCGTGTCCGCGGCGACAGCGCCTCGCCGCTGCTGCGCGCGAAGTCGAGATAGGCGACGAACTCGTTGATCACGAGCTTGATGCCGAGCGACTGGCCCACGACCTGCGCCTCGGCGGCCGGCGTGCCCATGGCCCAGGCCAGCGGCCAGAGGACCCAGCCGGCGATCTGCTGCAGCGTGATGCCCAGGATGGGCTGGACGATCTCGTTGCCCAGCGCCACCAGCGCCACGAAGACCACCAGCGCGGCCATGATGCCCAGCAGCAGCTGCAGTCCGTCGGAGGTGCCCTGGACCAGCGCCTCCATGCTGCTGGAATAGAGGCGTGGCGCTTCGGCCTCGCCCTCGGTGATGCCGGTGGAGGGGATCATGAGCTGCGCGGCCAGGACGGCCGCCGGCGCGCCCATCAGCGATGCCGTGAGCAGCTGCCCCGCCGCATCCGGCACGAGGGAGGAAATCAGCAGCGCATAGACCACCAGCATGTTGCCGGAGATGGTCGCGAGGCCCGCGACCATGACGACGAAAAGCTCGGAGCGGGTGAGGCGGCTCAGCCAGGGGCGGATGAGCAGCGGCGCCTCCACCATGCCGACGAAGACGTTCGCCGCGACGGAGAAGCCGGCCGCGCCGCCGAGGCCAAGGCAACGCCGCAGCGCGATCGCCAGGATGCGCACCACGAAGGGCAGCACGCGCCAGTGGTAGAGCAGCGCGGAGAGCGCGCCGACCAGCAGCAGGATCGGCAGCGCCTGGAAGAAAAGGATGAAGCTGGCGCCCGGCGCCGTCTCGGCATAGGGCAGCGGCGCGCCGCCGAGATAGCCGAAGACCAGGGAGGTGCCGGCCTGGGTCGCGCGCGCCAGCGCGTCCACCGCGCGGCCGAAATAGGAAAAGGCGGCGCGCAGCGGCGGAATGTTCAGCAGCAGCGCGGCCAGGCCGATGGTGCCGACGAGCCCGCCGATGACAGCGCGCCAGGAGACATGCCGCTTGCAGCCGCCCAGGACCCAGCACAGCAGGCACAGCAATACGAGGCCAAGCGCCGATTGCAGCTGGGGGAGGCTCACGCCTCCTCGTCCTCGGCGATCTCCTGCTCGATCTCGAAGATCTGATCCACACGCTCGCCCGGCAGTGTGTCCATGCCGCGCAGCTTGCGCGTGATGGCGCGGGTGCGGACCTGCGCCCTGCCGATGGTGTTCGCCACGGTGCCCACTTGCTTGCCGAGGGAACTGAGCACGCCATCCATCTTCGACATCTCCGCCTTCGTGGCGGAGAGCAGCTCGCGCACCGATTCCGCATTCTTCGACAGCGCGAGCGTGACGTGGCCGAGCTGGATGGTCCGCAGCAGCGCCGGCAGCAGCGTCGGCCCTAGGATGAGCACGCGGTGCACGCGGCCGACATCGTCGATCAGGCCGGGGATGCGCGCGACCTCGGCGTAGAGGCCCTCGGTCGGCAGGTACATCACGCCGAACTCCACCGTGCGCGGCGGGCAGATGTACTTCTGCGCGATCTTCTGGGCCTCGCCGCGGATGCGGTTCTCAAGCCCCTTCCGCGCGGCGATTTCCGCGATCGGGTCCGCGATTTCCCAGGCGGCCAGCAGGCGCTCGTAATCCTCGATCGGGAATTTCGCATCCACCGGCAGCAGCACGCGCTCGCTACCCGACATCGGCATGACCACGCAGAACTCGACGGAGTCCGAGCTGCCCTCGCGCAGCCGGACATTCACCTCGTACGAGCCCTCGGGGAGGATGTCGTCCAGCAGCGCCTTCACCTGGGTCTCGCCCCAGCCGCCGCGCGTCTTCACATTGCCGAAGAGCCGCTTGATGTCGCCGATCTGCGCCGTGACGGCCTGCACGTCGCCCATCGCCTTCTGCACGGCGGTGAACTGGTCGATAACTCGCTGGAAGCTCTCGTTCATCTGCTTCTCGACGGCGCTGGCGAGCTGCTCATTCACGCTCTTCTGGATCTCGGCGAGGCGCTTCTCGCTGTTCTCGCGCATCTCGGTGAGCTTCTTGTCGAGCACGTCGCGCGAGCGCGCCGTCTCGGCGCTCATCGCCTCCTGCGTGGCTTTGGCGTCGGCCGTCAGGCGCTCGAGCAGCGACGTCTGCATCACGGCGAGCGATTCCGCCTGCTTCAGCATCGCCGCGTTGACGGCCTTGGTCTGAGCGGCCGTCGTCTCCTGCGTGAGCGCCGCGCCGGCGGCGAGGCGGTCGAGCAGCGCCCTCTCCGTTGCGGCCAGGGATTCCGTTTGCTTGAGCATGGCCGCGCCGAGCGCCCTGGTCTGCTCGGCGGTGAAGCCGGAAAGTTCCAGCGAGAGCTCGGTCTTCTGGCGCGCGATGTCGCCGGCCAGTGCTTCCTTCGTCGTCGCAAGCGCCGCCGCCTGTCGCTCCTGACCGGCCTGGAGCAAAGGCAGGGTCGGATCCCCGGGCGGCCGCCGCGTCAGCAGCACGGCCAGCACCGCGAGCAGCAGCAGGACCACGACTCCGAGCAGCGCCGCTTCCACCGTCATCGTCCGAACCCGCCCGTCAACCGCATCGGCGCAGTATGAGCACCAAACCGGATTCGCTGCGAAGACGCTGCGGAAACCTCCGGGAACCGGGCCGCGGGGCGGCCGGCGCCCGAGGGCCGGATCAATGCCGGAAGTGCCGCATGCCGGTGAAGACCATGGCGAGACCCGCGGCATCCGCCGCCGCGATCACCTCGGCGTCACGGATGGAGCCACCCGGCTGGATCACGGCCGTCACCCCCGCCGCCGCCGCCGTCTCCAGCCCGTCGGCGAAGGGGAAGAAGGCGTCGGAGGCCACGACGCTGCCCCTGGCCAGCGGCTCCGGCAGGCCGGCCGCCTTGGCCGCGGCCTCGGACTTCCAGGCGGCGATGCGGCTGCTCTCCACGCGGTTCATCTGCCCCGCGCCGATGCCCACCGTGGCCAGGCCCTTGGCGTAGATGATGGCGTTGGACTTCACGTGCTTGCAGACGCGGAAGGCGAAGAGGAGATCGGCGATCTCGGCCTCCGTCGGCGCGCGCTTCGTGACCACCTTCAATGTCTCGGCCGTGACCCGGCCGCCGTCGCGCGACTGCGCCAGGAAGCCGCCCGCCACGCTCTTGAAGAACAGGCCGGGCGCCGCCGGGTCGGGCAGGCCGCCGGTCAGCAGCAGGCGCAGGTTCTTCTTCTTCGCGAAGACGGCCTGCGCGGCCTCGTCGGCGTCGGGGGCGATCACCACCTCGGTGAAGATGGCCGCGATCTTCTCGGCCGCCGCCGCGTCCAGCTTGCGGTTGGCGGCCACGATGCCGCCGAAGGCCGAGACGGGGTCGCAGAGCAGCGCCTGGTCCCAGGCGGAGGCCAGGTCCGCGCCCTCAGCCACGCCGCAGGGATTGGCGTGCTTCACGATGACGATGGCGGGCTTGTCGAACTCGGCGAGGCATTCATAGGCGGCGTCGGTGTCGTTGAGGTTGTTGTAGGAGAGTTCCTTGCCCTGCACCTGCCGCGCGGTGGCGACCCCGGCGCGGCTCTCGCCGCTCAGGTAGAAACCTGCCTGCTGGTGCGGGTTCTCGCCGTAGCGGAGCGTCTGCCTGAGGAGGCCCGCGACGGCGAGGCGCGGCGGGAAGTCCTGGCCGAGCTGCCCGGCGAACCAGCCGGAGATGGCGGCGTCATAGGCCGCGGTGCGGGCATAGGCGGCGGCCGCCAGCTCCTTGCGCAGCGCCAGCGAGGTGCCGCCGGCCGCCTCGATCTCGGCGGTGACGCGGGCCAGATGCGCCGGCTCGGTGCAGACCACCACGCCCGAAAAATTCTTCGCGGCGCTGCGGATCATCGCCGGCCCGCCGATGTCGATATTCTCGATGCAGTCCTCGAAGGCGGCGCCTTTCGCGACCGTCGCCTCGAAGGGGTAGAGGTTCACGGCCACCAGATCGATCGGCGCGATGGCGTGCTGCTCCATCTGCGCGAGGTGCGAGGCCTCGTCGCGCCGGCCGAGGATGCCGCCATGCACCTGCGGCACCAGCGTCTTCACGCGGCCGTCCAGGATCTCCGGGAAGCCCGTATGCTCGCTGACGTCCTTCACCGGCACGCCGGCGTCGCGGATGGCCTGGGCCGTGCCGCCGGTGGAGAGGATCTCCGCGCCCCGCGCCGCCAGGAAGCGGGCGAATTCCACGATCCCCGTCTTGTCGGAGACGGAGAGCAAAGCGCGGCGGATGGGGAGGGCTTGGGTCATGGGGCGTCCATCATAGCCCGAGCAGGTCCAGAGTGCGGTCCACGACGACCTGCTCGGTGAAAAGGGAGCGGGCGCGGGCCAGGCCCGCTGCGCCCATCCTCTGCCGCAGGCCGGCGTCGCCCGCCAGCCGCGCCAGCGCATCGGCGAGGCCCGAAACCTGCATGGGAGGCACCAGATAACCCGTCTCTCCGGTCACCACCTGCTCGCGGCAGCCACCGATATCCGTGGCGACGACGGGCAGGCCGGTCAGCATCGCCTCGATGATGGACATGGGCAGGCCCTCGAAATGGCTGGGCAGGGCGAAGATGTCGGCGGCCTGAAGCCAGCGGGGCACGTCGTGGCGGTAGCCGAGCAGGCGCAGCCGCGGCCCCAGCGCCTCGGCGGCCCGCGCGAAATGCGGCGTCAGATCCTCGCCGTGATCGCTCGGCAGCCGCTCGCCGACCACCCAGAGATGCGCGCGGGGCACCCGCTCCATGGCCTGGAGCAGCTCCGGCCAGCCCTTGTGGCGCACGAGGCGGGAGATGCCGATGACCACGCAATCCGCGTCGCCCAGGCCCATCTCGGCCCGCAGCGCGGCGCGGGCCTGGGCGTCGGGATGGAAGATCGCCGGGTCGCGCCCATTGCCCGTGGCCGTGGCGCCGCGATGAATCCGGAGGCGCCGCGCGTCCCGCGCCTCCTCCTCGGAAACGGTCAGGAAGGTGTCGGTCATCCGCCCGCCGAGCCACTCCACGCCCAGCGACAGCCCCCGCCGCCAGACCGGCCCCGGCTGGTTGAAGAGGAAGCCGTGGCAGGTATAGGCGATGCGCGGGACGCCCTCGGCCCTGGCCGCCGCGCGGGCCAGGAAGCCCGAGATCGGCATATGCGCATGGACGAGATCGAAGCGCTCCTCCCGCAGGATCCGGCGCAGTTCCCGGAAGGCCGGCAGGTGCGAGCGCGGGTTCAGGCTGCGCGCCATGGGCACGGGAAGGATCCGGAACCCCTCCGCCCGCGGCACGTCCAGCAGCGGCCCCTCCGCGCTGATCCCCACCACCTCGTGCCCGCGCGCGCGGGCGCCGCGCATCACCGGCAGCAGGAAGTGGCGAAGCGAGAAATCGACGTTGGTGAGCTGAAGAACCTTGATGGGAGCAGCCTTTCCGAAAGCGTGATCGGCGTCTCCGGCGTTTCCGCCGGCGACGATCACGCTTCTAGCCGTCGGCCGGCGTCTCGCTGGGGCTTCCGCCGGAGACCACGCGGCTGATGGCCCATTGCACCGTCTCCGCCTCGCCGTCCGAGGTCAGGACGATCTGGTTCGTCCGGCGCGGATCGGCGGCGAAGTAGATGCTTTCCTCCAGCTCCACCCGCGCGCCGCGCGCCCGGAAGCGCCAGCCCTGGCCGCCCGGCAGCCGCATGAGCACGCCGCCCTCCTCCTCCTGCAGCACGGCGGTCACGCCCGGATGCAGGTGGAAGCGGATGGTCCAGGGCACGGCCGGGCCGGGGAAGGGCTCCAGCGCGTCCTCGCCACGGAGGTCGTCGCCCGTCTCGGAGAGGTAGAGGCGGCGGCGATGGATGACGCCATGGGTGCGGCGGTAGCCGTCATGCCCGGCCTCGAGCCACTGGGCGCCATTGGCCTCCTGCCGCTCGATCTCCACGCGCTCGGGATGGCGGCCGAGGCCCTCGTCCTTGAGCTCGCTGCTGTTGGTGTCGGCGAGGATCAGGGTGGAATGGGCGGCGGTCCCGCGCAGCGCGTCGCGCCAGCCGGCCTCGGCGGCCGGGGCCGCGCCGCAATTCACGATCAGCCGGTCGCGCCCGATCGACATCTCGAAGGAGAGCGTGCCGGCATGCGCCCCGCGATCGGCCCCGCGCGGCAGGCCCGAGGCGGGGTCGGGCGCGCGGCCCGGCGGCGGCGCGCCGCAATCGGCGATGACGAGCGTCCGGCCGGCCGCGAGGCGGTGGAAGCCCGTCTCCTCCAGCAGCATGGGCGCCCGGCCCTTGGCCTGGCCCTGGGTCAGCACGACGTCGACCAGGGCCGGCGCCTCCTCGCGCGTGCCGTTGAACAGCGCCAGGGCCATGTCGCCGTGGCGGAAGAGGCGCAGCGCCTGGCCGGCGCGGTCCAGCGCGGTGGAAAGCTGCGGGGGCGAGTTCACGCCGCAGCCGTTCAGCAGGTTGCGGATCTCGATGAGGTCCTGCAGGGCCAGGAGCTGCGCCGCCGGGCTGCGCTCCACATGGCCGCCATCCGGATGGAACTGCCGCTCCAGCTCGCCGGGCAGGAACCGAAGGGCCCGCGTGAGCCAGGCCTCCTCCTCCAGGGCCACGGCGGCGGCGATGGTGCCCTTCAGCACCACCAGCGCTCCGCGATGCGCGGCCTCGGCCGGCAGCGAGGCCGAGATCGCCCGCCCGTCCTGCGCCATCCTCTGGAGCAGGGCACGCCGGAAGCCGTCCTCGGCGGTGGCGGCGAGAAAGTCCCAATGGCCGAGCCAGGCGGAGATGCGGGCTGCGGCCACCTCGGGCGCCATGGCCATGGGATCGGCGGCGCCGCGGGCCAGCCAGTCCTCCGCAAGGTCGCGCGCCTTCACCCGGGCGGCGTCGGTGCCGAGCATGCGCAGGTCGCGCAGCCAGGCGAAGCCATGGGCGGCCTGGCGCCAGGGCGTCGGGCCGGCGGAGGGGCCCCATTCGTCGAGCTGGCGGGCGCTGCCGCTCACCTCGAACTCGCCGCGCAGCAGGCGGGCGCCGCGATTGGCGTCGCCGGGCCAGAGGTCGCGGAAGACGCGGGCCGGCGCGTCCGGCACGCGGATGGGCTTGAGCCTGGAGAAGAGCTTGCGGGCGTTGCGGATCATGTCGGACATCAACGCCCTCCCTTCAGCGCGGTGATCGCCGCCGCGTAGTCCGGCGCGCCGAAGACCGCCGTCCCCGCCACCAGAACATCCGCGCCGGCCGCGATGCAATCAGGAGCTGTCTTCGCGGTGACGCCGCCATCCACCTGGAGTGCGATCTCCCGGCCGGTGGCATCGATCATCCGGCGCAGGGTGGCGATCTTGGAGAGCTGGCCGGACAGGAAGGACTGGCCGCCGAAGCCCGGATTCACCGACATCACCAGGATGAGGTCCACGAGGTCCATCACATGGGCCAGCACCTCGACCGGCGTGCCCGGGTTCAGCACCACGCCCGCCTTCTTCCCCAGGGCCCGGATCGTCTGGAGGCTGCGATGCAGGTGGGGGCCCGCCTCGGGATGGAGGCTGATGAGATCGGCCCCGGCCTCGGCGAAGGCGGCGAGGTAGGGGTCCGCCGGCGCGATCATCAGATGGACGTCGAAGGGCATCCTGCTGTGCGGCCGCAGGGCCTTGATGAGACCCGGGCCGAAGCTGATGTTCGGGACGAAATGCCCGTCCATGATGTCAAGGTGCAGCCAGTCCGCGCCGCCCTGCTCGATGGCGCGCACCTCCTCGCCCAGACGGGAGAAATCGGCGGCGAGCAGGGAGGGGGCTATGCGGATATCGGGCATCGGTCCTTGGGGGAAGGCGTGACCCTTGGACCTAAACCATTCCCCACCCTCTGCAAACCTGTGGCGTGGCTGGCGGGGGCGCCGGTTCCCGATCCGCGCTCGCCCGGCGAGCTGGCGGCCGCCATCCGCACCGAGACCGCACGCTGGGCGCCCATGGTCCGGACGAGCGGCGCGACGCCGGAGGGAGAGGCGGCCACGGGTCTCAGAACCTGACGCGCGGATGCTGGCGAAGGTTGCCCCGCGGGCCTATGTCCTGGGAAGGAGAACCCGAAAGTGAGCGCCCTCACCATGAACGTCCTGGCCGACGACACCGCCACGCTGCTCGACACCGCCGCCCGCGCCGCCCGCGCCGCGGCGGGCCCGCTCGCGCGCGCCGGCCGACCGGCCAAGGACGCGGCGCTGCGCCATGCCGCCGCCGAGATCCGCGCCCGTTCCGCCGGGATCCTCGCCGCCAATGCGGCCGACCTCGCCGCCGCGCCCGGCCTGACCTCCGCCTTCCTGGACCGGGCGACCCTCACGCCCGCGCGTGTCGAGGCCATGGCGCAGGGCCTCGACGAGATCGCCGACCTGCCCGACCCGGTCGGCCGCACGCTGTCCGAATGGACGCGGCCCAACGGCCTGCATATCCAGCGCGTCGCGCAGCCGCTCGGGGTGATCGGCATGATCTTCGAGAGCCGCCCCAACGTCACCGCCGATGCCGGCGCGCTCTGCCTCAAGGCGGGCTCGGCCGTGCTGCTGCGCGGCGGCAGCGAGAGCGCCCGCTCCGCCCGTGCCATCGCGGACTGCCTGCGCGCCGGCCTGCGCCAGGCCGGCCTGCCCGAGGATGCGGTGCAGCTCGCCCCCACGCAGGACCGCGCCTTCGTCGGCGCCATGCTGCGCGCGGCGGGGCTGATCGACCTCATCATCCCGCGCGGCGGCAAGGGCCTGGTGAACCGGGTGCTGGAGGAGGCGCGGGTGCCCGTCCTCGCCCATGCCGAGGGGCTTTGCCACACCTATGTCCACCGGGCCGCCGATCCGGAGATGGCGCGGCGCATCCTGATGGACGCGAAGCTGCGCCGCACCGGCGTCTGCGGCGCGACCGAGACGCTGCTGATCGACGCGGAGGTCGCCCCGGCCCTGCTGCCCCTGCTGCTGGGCGACCTCGCCGCCGCCGGCTGCGCCTTCCATGCCGATGCGCGGGCGCGGGCGATCATGCCGGTCCTACCGGCCGCGACCGACGAGGACTTCTCCACGGAATGGCTGGACGCGGTGCTGAACGTCGCCGTGGTGGACGGGGTGGACGGCGCGCTCGCCCATATCCGCCGCCACGGCAGCGAGCACACCGAATGCATCGTCACCGAGGATGCCGCGGCGGCGGCGCAGTTCCTCGACGGCATCGATTCCTCGGTGGGGCTGTGGAACGCGTCGACCCAGTTCTGCGACGGCGGCGAGTTCGGCTTCGGGGCGGAGATCGGCATCGCCACGGGGCGGCTGCATGCGCGGGGCCCGGTCGGCCTCGAGCAGCTCTGCACCTTCCGCTACAGGATCACCGGCACAGGCCAGATTCGGGGCTAGGCGCGCCGCGCTGTTGATGCGGCCCGGCAACAGGCTAGTCTCTCCCGAACCACGGGAGTGAACCACCATGCGCAGCCTGCTGCTCGCCGCGGTCGCGAGCCTCGCGACCCTCGGCCCCGCCATGGCCGCCTGCCCCACGGCCGAGGCGGTCCAGGCGCTCGCCCGCTCGATCCTCGCCAATGCCCCCGCCCCCGCGCTGACCGGCATGGCCAGCCTCGCGGACGGGCAATGCGCGCAGGATCTCCTCGTGCCGCTGATGGTGCCGCATCTCGGCCAGCCGGTCGGCTACAAGGTGGGGCTGACCAATGCCGCCGCGCAGCAGCGTTTCGGCGTGCCCCAGCCGGTCGTGGGCACGATCTACCAGCGGACCATCGCCCTGCGCTCTGGCGGCGAGGTGCCGGCGCGCTTCGGCGCCGTGCCGAACGTCGAGGCCGACCTGCTGGTCCGCGTGCGCGACGATTCGATCAACCAGGCGCGCACCCATCTGGAGGTGCTTCGCGCGATCGACCTCGTGATCCCCTTCATCGAGCTGCCGGACCTCGTGCTCTCCGCCGGCATGGACGGGCCGAACCTGCTGGCGATCAATGTCGGCGCGCGGCTCGGCGCGGTCGGCGAGGCCATCCCCGCCGAGGCCACGGAGGAGTTCGCCGCGCGTCTCGGCAGCATGGTCGTGACCCTCTCGAACGACCAGCGGGAGATCGCGCGCGCGCCGGGCACGGCGCTGCTGGGGCATCCGCTGAACGTGATCCCCTGGCTCGCCGAGGACCTCGCGCGGCGCGGCCAGCGCATGCGGGCCGGCCAGTACATCTCGCTGGGCGGGTTCTCGCCGGCCGTGGCGGCCGAGGCGGGCCGGACCTACACGGTGCGTTATGACGGCCTGCTGGCCCAGCCGGTCACCGTGAGCGTCCGAACGCATTGAGCCACGGGCCGGGACGTTATGGGGACGGACGCCGGCGGCGCATCGGCCTGCTGGGCGGCAGCTTCAACCCCGCCCATCACGGCCATGCGCATGTGGCGCGGGCGGCGCTGCGTTCCCTCGGGCTGGACCAGGTCTGGCTGATGGTCTCGCCGGGCAATCCGCTGAAGCCCGCCAGGGGCATGGCCCCCTTCGCCGAACGTCTGGCGAGCGCCCGGCGGGTCGCCGATGGCGTGCGCGTGGTCGCGGCCGACATCGAGCAGAGGCTGGGCTCGCGCTACACGCACCGCACGCTGTCGCTGCTGCGCCGGCGATTCCCCCGGGCCCGTTTCGTGCTGATCCTGGGCGCGGACAACCTGGTCCAGCTGCCGCGCTGGCAGCGCTGGCGGCAGATGCTGCGTCATGTTCCGCTGGCGGTCCTGCCGCGGCCGGGCTACAGCAGGACCGCTTTGCGTGGGCAGGCTGCCTCGGTGTTGCGGCATCGCCGCCGACGCGCGGCTTCCCTGCTCAATTCGCGGTGGACGGCGGGGGCCCCCTGGTGCTTCGTGCCGGCTGCGGAGCGGGCGATCTCGGCCACTGCCATCCGGGCAGCCTCCCGGCCCCTTGGCCCACCCATCGGATAGAGAAAGATTTCGGCGCATGGCGCGGACCCCAGACGAGACGAAGAAGCCGGCGCGAAAGGCCCCCGCCGGAGCCGTGGCGAAGCCCGCCCCGAAGACGCGCGCCGCCACGCCCGCCGCCGCGAAGCCGTCGCGGACAACCGCCGCAGAGCCCGCGGCGAAGCCCGCCCGCGCTCGCTCCGCCGCGCCGAAGCCCCGCGCCGCCGAGCCGGAGGCCAAGCCATCCCGCGCCCGCGCCGCCGCGAAGCCGGCCACGACCAAGACGCGCGCCATCGCCAAGCCGGCCGCCGCCCCGGCCAAGCCGGCCCCGCGCACGACGGCCAATGTCCGCGCCGCCCCCAAGGCGGCCGCCAGGCCGGCCGCGGCGCCGAAGGCCAAGGCCGCGCCCAAGCGCCGCGCGGCCAAGACCGATCCGGACCGGCTGGCGCGCCTCGTGGAGGCGGCCCGCAAGAGCCTGGACGACGACAAGGCCGAGGACATCGTCGTGCTCGATGTCCGGTCGCGCGCCAGCTACGCCGACTGGCTGATCATCGCGACCGGCCAGGTCGACCGGCAGATCCAGGCGATGGCATCGCATATCGACCAGGCGCTGGCCGAGGAGGGGCTGAAGCTCCGCCGCGACTCCGTGCAGTCCAGCGAGGACTGGGTGCTGATCGACGCCGGCGATCTCATCATCCACCTCTTCAAGCCGGAATCGCGCCTGAAGTTCGACCTGGAGAAGATGTGGGGGCCGGACAGCCCGCTGGGCGAGTCGGGGCCCGGGGAACAGTCGCCGATTTGAAGGCGAAGCTGCTCGCCGTCGGCCGCTTCAAGTCCGGCGCCGAGGGCACACTCTTCGCCCAGTACAACGCGCGGCTGCGGCCGCCGCTGGAACTGGCGGAGCTGGCCGACGCGGCGGGCAGCCCGCCCGAGATCCGCCGGCGCGAGGGCGCTTCCATCCTCGCCGCCCTGCCCGCCCAGGCGCTGCTGGTGGCGCTGGACCTGGGCGGCGCGGCGCCCTCCAGCGAGGCGCTTGCGGCCCTGACCACCCGCTGGGAGGAGGCCGCGCGGCCCATCTGCTTCGCCATCGGCGGCGCGGAGGGGCTGGACGAGGCCGTCACCCGCCGCGCCGAGCACCGGCTCTCGCTGGGCCCGCTGACCTGGCCGCACCTGCTGGTCCGGGCGCTGCTGGCCGAGCAGCTGTTCCGGGCGCAGTGCATCCGGACCAACCACCCCTATCACCGCGCCTGGCGCCCGTGACGGCGCCTCACCCCTCCAGGGCGTGATCGAAGCCGTTCTCGGCATAGAAGGCCTTCAGCTCCGCGAAGAGCGTCCTGATCCGGGCATTCGTCCCGTCCCAGTCATGGGAGATCATGGCCGCGGCCGGATCGACCCAGGGCTCCGTCACGTCCTGCTGCGGCAGGCCGTAGACGTCGGCGAATTCCTTCAGCCGGGAATCATAGGTGTAGTAGTAGCAGGGCTTGCCCTGCAGCAGGGCGATCATGTTGCCGTGGAAGCGGAAGCCGATCATCGCATCGACCTCGCGGACCCTCGCCAGCCATTCCTCGACGTTGCGGACGCTGACCACCCGCGCCATCAGATCCTCCGGCAGGAGCCGGCCGGTGGCGCCGATCCGCGCGAGCATCCGCCGGGCGGCTTCCAGCCGTTCCTCGAAGCTCAGCTCCTGGTCGGCGATGTCGTATTCCTCGAGAACGCCCTGCTCGAAGATGGGCACGTTCACCGCGTTGCCGATCGCCCATTCGATGGCGAGCCGGTGCTTCTCCAGCCCCTCCCTGGGGGCATGGCAGAACATATTGGCCACGAGCACCGAGAGGATCGACACCCCGACCGTGCGCTCCGGCCGGCGGAGCATCTCCGGGACGCGAACGGCCGGGCAGGTCAGCGAATAGAAGAGCGAGGGGCAGCCCGTGATGCGGATGTTCCGCCCGCCGAGCCGTTCGACGACCGCTGCCGAGAAGGCGCCCCGCACGGAGATGCTGGCCGACTTCTCGTTCAGCCGTGCAATGAAGTCGCGGGCGCCCCGGTGGCCGTCCAGGAAGGCCGGGTCGAGGGTCGGGTGCTGGGCGCCGAGGCCCACGATCGCGAGCGGCGCTGGGATGCTGTCGAGGGTCCGGTTCGCCTTCTCGAAGTCGAGGGCGTCGTGCAGATAGGTCGAGCCGCGGATGATGGCCCGTTCCACCGGCTGCCGCGGCGCTCCGCCGAAATGGATCCGCTCGCCCTTCTGCACCTTGAGCTGCCGCACCACCGAGGCGCCGACGAGCATGTCCCCGTAGTTCGGCGTCCACTTCGCCGTGCGGACGGCGGGCCAGCCGGTCAGGCCGCCGGTCGTGGTGTGGTTGAAATGGACGAGGCCGATGGTCATCGCCAGCCGCGCCGAAACAATGAGGCCGTCCCATGGCGATCCATGCAGCTGCTCCGGAGCCAGGTTTCAGGCGGGCGCCGTCCAGGCCCTGGCCAGGCCCGCAGGAATAGCCTCGCGGCGCCCCGGCGAACAGCGTGCCGCCGCCGTCCGGGCGCGCGGCCCCGGCGCATCACGCCGGCGGGGACTTGATCCCGCTCCGCGGCACGGCCATTCCTGTCCGGAACATGGAGCCTTGGACATGCAGGAAGCGCTGACGGCGGAGCACGCCGGCGACGATCTACGCTCGCGCGTGGCGCGACTCGTGCTGGCGCCGGCCTTCCAATATGCCGTGGTCGGACTCATCCTGCTGAACGCGGTCTCGCTGGGCCTCGAGACCAGCGAGGCCACGATGGCCCGCATCGGCCCGGAGCTGGAGCTGCTGGACGACATCCTGCTCTGGCTCTTCACCGCCGAGCTCGGCCTGCGCATCTACGCCTTCCGCGGGCGCTTCTTCCGCGACCCCTGGGGCCTCTTCGATCTCGTCGTGGTCGGCATCGCCTGGCTGCCCGGCAGCGGGCCGCTCTCGGTCCTGCGGGCGCTGCGCGTGCTTCGGGTGCTGCGGCTGATTTCCGTGGTCCCCTCGCTGCGCCACGTGGTGGAGGCGATGCTGGGCGCGCTGCCAGGCATGGGCAGCATCGTGCTGCTGATGGCCCTGATCTTCTACGTCTTCGCCGTGATGGCGACGAAGCTCTTCGGCGCCGCGATGCCCGAACAGTTCGGCTCGCTGGGCGGCAGCCTCTTCACGCTCTTCCAGCTGATGACGCTGGACGACTGGGCCAATATCGTGAAGCCGGCCATGGAGGCCGTGCCTTACGCGCTGGTCTTCTTCCTGCCCTTCATCATCCTCTCGACGTTCGTGGTGCTGAACCTGTTCATCGGCGTGATCGTGGACAGCATCCAGACGCTGCGCGAGGAGCGGGACCGGGGCGAGATCGTCGCCGAGGAGGTCGCGAAGAACGAGGAGCGGCGGGAGATCCACCTGCTGGTGCAGGAAGTCCGGGCGCTGCGGGAGGAAGTGGCGGCGCTACGGACGCCGCGCTAACCGAACAGCAGCGTGTGGAGGTACCGCCCCGGCGCGAAGGTGGCGGCGAGGCCGGCGGTGAAGAGCCCGCCGGCATTGATGAGCATCGCCCGCCTGTGCGCCGGGATGCGCCCGGTCCGCGCCATCCAGACCGCATAGGGGATGTTCACCAGCGTGATCGCCGAGAGGATGTGCAGCGCCGAGAGATGCCCGCGCGACTGGATCGCGAAGGAGGAAAGCGCGCTGAGCAGCAAGGCCGCCGCGGCCCACCGGCCAAGGCTGCGATGCGCGCCCCGGCCCTTGGGAAGGGCGAAGATCGCCAGGATGAGCATCATCGCGATCAGCGAGAGGGCGAGGTGGAGGTGGAGAACCTGCAGGGCGCATCGTCCCGGGGTATGTTATCGTCGTAAACATACGCTGGATGTGATCGATGTCAACATCTGAAAAGCCCTATCATCACGGCGACCTGCGCGCGGCCCTGATCGACGCCGCCGAGACCCTTCTCGACGCCGGCGGCGACATCAGCCTGCGTGAGGCCGCGCGCCTGGCCGGCGTCTCGCCGACCGCCGCCTATCGCCACTTCGCCGACAAGGACGCCCTGCTGGCGGCGCTGGCCGTGCGGGGCTTCCGGGAATTCGGGGCGGCGCTGAACGAGGCCGCGGCGCGCGATCCGGCTCATGAGCTGGTGGCGCGGGGCCGGGCCTATATCCGCTTCGCCCTCGCACGGCCGGGGCGCTTCCGCCTCATGTTCGGGCCGCTGCTGTCGCGGGCCGCCGATCATCCGGAGCTGCACGAGACCTCGCGACGAACCTTCGCCGCCCTCGAGAGCGCCGCGGGCGACAAGGACGAGGCGCTGCGCCGCTGGGGCCTGGTGCACGGCCTCGCGCATCTGCTGCTCGACGGCGCCGCCGGCCTGGACGAGGCGGGCGACCCGGACGCGCTGATCGACCGCCTGATCCCGGTGCCTACTGCTGGAGCGTAATGCCCTTGGCGCGCACCACCTCGCTCCAGCGCGCGAGGTCGTTCTCCATCACCGCCGTCAGCGCGGCGGCATCGCCCGCCACGGGCGTCGCGCCCTGCTCGACGAAGCGGGCCCGCACCTCGGGATTGGCGAGCACCTTCCCGATCTCCGCCTGGATGCGCGCGACCACCGCCGGATCCATCCCACGCGGGCCGACGAGGCCGTACCAGAAGGAATAGGTGAAATCGATGCCGAGCTCGCGCGCCGTCGGCACGTCCGGCAAGGCCGGGATGCGCCCGCCGGCGGTGCCGATGGCGATGGCCCGCGCCCGGTTGTCGCGCAGCGCGCCGAGCACGGTCGGCGGCGCGGCGATCAGCAGCCCGATGCGGCCGGCCAGGAGATCCGCGAAGGCCGGGCCCATGCCGCGATAGGGCACGTGGGTCATGCGGATCTCGGCCAAGTCCTGCAGGTGCTCGGTGTAGAGATGCGGCGAGGAGCCGGCGCCCATGGAGCCGTAGAAGGCCGGCTCGGCGGCCGGCGCGCGCTGCCGCTCGACGAAGTCGCGCAGGCTGCGCGCGGGGGAGCTCGCCGGGACGACGAAGACCGTCGGATAGTCCACCAGCAGCGAGATCGGCGTGAAGTCCGCGCGGATGTCGAAGCCGAGGTTGGGATAGAGCGGCGGTGCCGTCGCCAGGGAATTGTCGGTCAGCAGCAGCGTCGTGCCGTCGGGCGGCGAGCGCACCGCGGCGGTCCAGCCGACCACGCCGCCGCCGCCGGAGCGGTTTTCCACGACGAAGCTGGCGCCGGTCTGCTCGCCGAGGCGCTGGGCGAAGAGGCGCGCGACGAAGTCGGTGGTGCCGCCGGGCGGATAGGTGACGAGAAGGCGGACCTGCCGGTTGCCAGGCCAGGGCTGGGCCTGAGCATGGACCTGGGCGGGAAGGGCGAGAAGCAGCGCGGCCATCGCCGCCAGGATGCGCAGGACCATCGATTTCTCCCGGGCCCGGCCCTTATGTGGAGCGACCGTTAGCCTCGCATCATATATCGCACGCGCTTACCGTTGCGAACATCCACGGCCTCGCCGACGGGCCGGAATCCCAGCCGCGCGTGAAAGGCCTGGCCGGCGGGATTGGGCGGGTCGAGATTCACCTCGCAGGCCAGGGGCAGGCCGCGCGCGGCAAGATCCTCGTAGAGCGAGCGCGCCACGCCCTGCCCGCGTGCTTCCGGCGCCACGACGACGCGGTCGATATAGGCGAAGCGCCCGCCGCGCCGCAGGAACCAGGCGTGGTTGGGACCCTGCGCCGGCGTGGTCTCGGAGAAGGCGACCAGGAAGCCGTCAGCCGACATCCGGGCGGAGAAGGCCGCGGCGACCTGCGCCGACAGCGCCTCCAGCGTGAGGGCGTTCACAGCCGCTGCCTCGGCATTGTTGAGCGCGAGCAGCGCCGGCAGGTCGGCCGCCCCGATGTCGCGGATCATCCCTCGCGCCAGGCCTCGGGCACGTGGCGGAAGGGCAGGGCGAGCAGGTCCAGCGCGGCGGGGCCCGGCGTGTCGCATTCCACGATGGCGCTGCAGCGCGAGGCGAAGGCGGCGCGGAAGTGGTTCTTCGCCTTGTTGGCCAGCAGCCGCACCCGGTCGAGGTCGATGCCGTGCAGCGCGAAGAAGGCCGGGTCCACCGCGGCTTCCTTCCGGCTCGTCACCACCACGCGCAGCTTTCCGGCGCGCAGCATCGCGGTGGCGCCGAGGTCCACGGGCGCGCCGTGCTCCATGGGGCCGGTGTTGAGGAAACGGCCATTGGTCAGCGCCTCGACCGTGCCGGAGAAGGGAACGGGTGGGCCGAAATCCGTCGTGGTCCTGCCCGCCAGATCGCGCGAGAAGGCGCCGCCCAGGCCGGCCTGTTGCGCTGCCATCACGGCCTCGGGATCGTGCAGGAAGCAATAGACGCATTCAACGTCCAGCTGCGCCTCCATCAGGACGCGCAGCAGGCCCGGTGTGTCCGCCGCGCCCCCGGAGAGCGGGTTGTCGGCCGGGTCCAGCAGCGCCACGAGGCCGGGTGGGGCGGCCAGCGCGGTCTGCAGCGCCTTCTCCGGCGTGGGCAGGGTGACGGCGAAGCGGCCGCGCCGCGCCTCGATCTCGCCGACGAGCCTGCGGGCGAGCGCACGGGCCGGCGCATGCTCCTCCGCCCAGACCATGGCCGAGGGCCCGGCCGTCGGCGTGTCGCCCCAAGCGAAGCCGCCGAAGAGCGAGGCGTCGAGGATCGGCGTCTGTTCCGCGGCCCAGGCCTCGGCCCAGACCTCGGCCATCGGCCCCTCGGCATCGCGCATGTGGAAGGAGTGCAGCACCACCGGCAGCTTGGCGATCGCGCCATGCACGGCCCCGCCCGCCAGCCCGCGCTCCAGCTGCCGCAGGGCGCGCAGCGCCGCCTTGTCCATGTCGACATGCGGATAGGTGCGGTACACCGAGGCGCCGTCCAGCAGCCCGACCACCTGCGGCGAGATATTGCCATGGAAGTCGAAGCTCGCCACCAGCTTCACGCGCGGCCCGATCAGCGCGCGCACGCGGCGGATCGTGGTGAGATCGGCCTCCGGGTCGCTTTCGGTCAGGCAGGCGCCGTGCAGCGAGAGGTAGACGCCGTCGAAATGGCCGGCCTTCAGCCCCGATTCCACCTCGGCGATCCAGGTGTCATAGGCCTCGTCGGACATCGGCCCGCCGGGCTGGGCCGCCGTGCAGCGCAGGATCGTGGCGGTCCAGGCGGGCCGCTCGGCGAGGAAGGCATCCACGGCGCCGAGTTCGGTGGCCGTGCCGCGGTAGCGCTCCAGCGCTTCCGGCCCGGCCACCCATTCGCGCCCCTGGAAGGCGGAGAGCGGCGTGGGCTCCGGCGCGAAGCTGTTTCCCTCGAACCACAGGCGGGCGACGGCGATGTGCGGCATGAGCCTGGCTTGATCCCTTGGTGAAACGGGCTGCGTCGCATCTAATCCGCGCCGCCCCTTGAGGATAGGTGAACGAATGATGCGTCGCAGCCTTCTCGCCGCCCCTGCCGTCCTGGCCGTGGCGGATCCGGCCTCCGCCCAAGCCCAGCCTGCCGTGGCGCATCCCACGCTGGCCATTCATACGGCCGGGCAGGGCAGCCCCTTCGTGACCTATGGCCGGGCGATCGCGGCCCTGCTCTCGCGGCAGGGGATCACCGCCACGGTCGAGGCCAGCACCGGCTCGCTGCAGAACCTCACCGCCGTCGAGGACAATGCCAATGCGCTGGGCACCGCCTTCCTCGGCTCCGCCTGGGACGCGGTTCAAGGCACACCGGCCGCCGGCAACCGGAAGCACCTGAACGTGCGTGCCCTCTGGCCGATGTACGAGACGAGCTTCCAGGTCGCGGCCCTGACCTCCAGCGGGCTGACCGCCTTCGCCCAGCTCGCCGGCAAGCGGGTCGGCGCCGGCCCCGCCCGCGGCCCGGCCGAGACCTTTCTCGTCGCGGCCGCCGAGGCGGCCGGCATCCGTGTCGAGATTGTCAGCGGCAGCCCGGCCGAGATGACGCAGGGCCTGCTGAATGGCGGGATGGACGCGCTATGGCAGGGCGCCATCGTGCCGATTCCCTCGATCCTGGAAGCCCTGGCCCGCGCACCCGGCGTCGTCTTCGGTCCGGGCGCCGAGGTGGTGGGCCGCGTCACGCAGCGCCTGCCCATGCTGGCGCCGACGACCCTGCCGCCCGGCACCTATCCGGGCCAGACGGCGCCGATCGAGAGCTTTGCCGCCTGGAACTTCATCGTCGCCAACCGGGCGCTGCCGGAGGAGACGGCCTATGCCATCACCCGTGCCGTGCTGACCGTGGCCGACCCGGCGCGCGATATTGGCCAGGTCGCGGCGACGACGCGCAAGGAGGCCGCGGTGAACAACCGCGTCCTGCCCTTCCACCCCGGCGCGGCCCGCTTCTACCGCGAGGCCGGGCTGACGCTCAGCGCCCCGCCTGCGGGGTAGGCTGCGGGATGTTCGTCGCCGGCCGGCCGGTGCCGTCGAAGTTCCGGCTGAACTGCCGCTGACGCTCGGCCCGGCGCGCGCGGTCGGCGGCCAGGGTGCCTGGCTGCGGCGCGAGGTTGCGGGCGTTGTTGAGATCCTGGCCCATGGTCCAGTTCTGGCCGTGGATGGCGCCGGTGCCGCTGGAACTGGTGCCCTGGGCCAGGGCGTTGCCGGCCAGGCCGGCCAGAAGAGCGGCGGTGATCGCGAAGGCGCGCATGGTGACTCCTGATGGAGGAGCGCCCGGGGAGAGAGGCGCGTCGGGGGGAGGCGCCTCCTTAGCCGGGACCGCCGCGCTGCACCACTTACCGGTGATTGCAGCTGCCGATCAGCGCGCCTGGGTGGAAGCCGTCCGGACCGGCACGCCGGTGACGGGGCGGTTGAACTGGGCCTGGCGGGCAGCGCGGGCCGCGCGGTCGCGGGCCAGCGGGCTGCCCGGCCGGCTCATCGCGTTCAGGCTCTCGAAATCCTGGCCCATGTTCCAGCTCTGGCCGTGGATGGCGCCCTGGCTGGTCACCTGCTGGGAGGCGGCAGGGTTGGCGGCAAAGCCCAGGCCGATGATCAGGGCCAGCGTCGTGATGCTTGCGGGAGCGATGCGGATCATGGCGGCGGTTCCTCTCTCGGTTGGCGGAGCCCGTTGCTCCGCCGGCGAGAGAAGGAATACCGGCCCGTCTTCGATAGGCGTTAGCTAGAAGAACCTATATTCCTAATAGGGTATTCCTATCGTTAGACGCTTTGCAGAAGGCCGGCGAAGAGCTTGGCGCGCGGCACCATGCTGCTGACCTGCACATGCTCCTCGAGCGTATGGGCGAGGGCGCCCTGGATGCCGAGCCCGTCCAGCGTCGGGATGCCCATGGCACCGGTGAAGTTGCCGTCCGAGCCGCCGCCGGCCGACTGGTGCGGCAGGCCGAAGCCCAGGCGCCCGGCGATGGATTCCGCCATGGCGTGCAGCGCGAGGACCTTGCCGTCCGGCTCCCAGACCGGCCGCGTCACGCCCCGCTTCACCTCGAGCTGCACGTCGTTCCCGCTCGCCTTCAGCGACAGCATCTTCTCGACGGCCGCGTCGAGGTCTTCCTGGCGCTTGGCCATGGAGAGCGATTCGGCGTCGCAATAGGTCGCCACGCAGTTCACCCATTGTCCGCCATGGATGACGCCGACGGAATAGGTGCAGGCCTCGGTCGTCATCTCCTCGATGGCGACGATCTGCTTGGCCATCTCGCGGATGGCGCTGCGGCCCTCTCCGAGGCGGGCGCCGGCATGGCTCGGCCGGCCCGTGGTGCGCAGGTTGAAGCGCGCGATGGCGTAGCGGCCGGTCACCACGCCGCCATCGGGACGCGCGGGCTCCGGCACCAGAACGATGGAGTGGCGCGCGGCCTCGGCCTCGATCAGGTCGCGCGTGGAGGGGCTGCCGATCTCCTCGTCGCAGGTCAGCAGGACGGTGACGGGCTTGGAGGTCGCGATGCCGGCCATGGCGAGCTGGCGGATGGCCTCGATGGCGAGGTAGGTCCCGCCCTTCATGTCCTGGATGCCGGGGCCATAGGCCTTGTCGCCCTCGCGGAGGAAGGCGAGGCCGTTCTGCAGCGTGCCGACCGGATGCACCGTGTCGAGATGGGCGAGGACGAGGATGCCGGGCTCGCTGCTCTTGTGCGGGAAGCGCGCGCGCACGCAGTCGCCGAGGCCCATGCGGCCGGGGATGGTCTCCACGCTCGCGCCCATGATCGCGAGGTGCCGCCCCGCCAGCGCCATCATGCGGTTCACCGCGGCGGCGTCATGCGTGGGGCTCTCGCACTCGACCCAGGTGCGGAGGCCGGCCAGCATCTCCTCGGCGTCGAAGGGCAGGTCGAGCTTGGCTTCCATGAACTTCCTCTTTCAGATGCGGCGGTCGTGAAGGGAACCAGGATGCGTCTGCTCGTCGCCAATGCCAACACCACCGAGGCCATCACGCAGCTCTGCGCGGCCTCCGCGCGCGCCGCCGCCGCGCCGGACACGGAGATCGTCGCCGCCACGCCCCGCTTCGGCGCGGAGGTGATCTCCACGCGCGCGGAGAACATCGTGGCCGGACATGCGCTGCTGGAGCTCCTGGCCGCGCATGCGGGGAAGGTGGACGCGGTGCTGTTGGCGGTGAGCCACGACACGGCGCTGGAGGCGGCGCGGCAGCTGATGCCCTGCCCCGTCGTCGGCATGACGGAGGCGGCCTGCTTCGCGGCCTGCCTGCTGGGCGGCCGCTTCGGGCTGGTGACCTTCGGAAGCGTGGAGACCTATCGCGAGCGGATCGCGGCGCATGGGCTGTCCTCGCGGCTCGCCTCGCTGGTGAGCGTGGATGCCACGCCGCAGGAGACGGTGCGCGACCCCGAAGGCGTGGCGCGCAAGGTGAGCGGCGGGATCGCGCGGGCCGTGGCAGAAGGGGCGGATGCGGTGATCCTCGGCGGCGCGGCGCTGGCCGGGATGGGCGAGAGGCTGCAGCCGGAGGCGGCGGTGCCGCTGCTGGACGGCATGGCCTGCGGCGTGAAGCTCTGCGAGATGCTGGTGACGTTGAAGCTGCCGAAGCCGAAGAGCGGGAGCTATGCCGCGCCGGCGGGCCGGATCACCTCCGGCCTCTCGCCGGCCCTGGCGACGATGCTGAAGGCTTGAGCGGCCGGTTCACCGCTTCGGCGTGCCGCCTCCACGGATCGGGCGCTAACGCGACGCCCGCAGGTTGAACAGCCCGGCGGCCACCACCAGCGCCGCGCCTGCGACCGTCAGCGGCTGGAGGTGCTCGCCGAAGACGATCACGCCGGCGGCCGAGGCGAAGATGAGCTGGAAATAGGCCAGCGGCTGCAGCCGGCTCGCCTCCGAGATCGAGAGCGCGCGGATCAGCAGGTAGTGCCCCATCGAGCCGGAGAGGCAGAGCAGCCCCATCCAGAACCAGTCATGGAAGGCGATGGGCGCCCAGATCCAGGGCGCCGGCAGCGTGATCGCGACCGCGCCCGCCATGCCCGTGTAGAAGAAGCTGGTCTCCGGCGGGTCGTGCAGGCCGACGACGCGCGTCAGCAGGCCATAGGCGGCGAAGTTCAGCGCGGCCAGCAGCACCAGCAGCGAGGCCGGCGCGAAGAGGCCGGCGCCCGGGCGGAGGATGAGCAGCACGCCCGCCGCGCCCGCGCCGATCGCGATCCAGCGCCGCAGCGTCACGCGCTCGCCCAGCACGGGGCCGGCCAGGGCGGCGATGATCAGCGGGTAGCAGGCGAAGATCGCATGCGCCTCGACCAGGCCGAGCAGGGTGAAGGACTTCACCATCATCCAGACCTGCACCACCAGCATCACCCCGCGCAGCGATTGCAGGACCGGCCGGTGGCTGCGGACCACCTGACGCAGCCCGCACGGCGCGCGCATCGCCCGCACTATCACGAAGCCCGCGAAGAACCAGTAGCGGATCAGCAGCACGCCCAGGACCGAATAGGCTTCGGCCAGATAGCGGGAGAGGGCGTCCTGCGTGCCGAAGACGAACATGGCGCCGACCATCAGCACCATGCCGAGCGTGGAAGGCTTCAAGGGCTATCGCTCGGCGGCCGCCGGAGCGCCCGGGATGGCGGGGAGGCCGATGTCGTCGGTCCGGGGGGCGGCGGAGCCAAAGCGAGGGTCTAGCGCCAACCCCTTCGCGGCCGGTCTGCATGCGGAAGTCCGGGCGGCCCATGACACGGTCGGATGCTCCTGCGCCAGGTCCGCGCGCAGCCCGAGAATGCCGGACACGACGCGTATGCGCCAGCCGTCCGGCGGCTCAACCATGGAACGCGGGGGGCAGATCCGGACCTCCTTCGGAATCCGGCGCATCGCCCCGAAGCCTGCCATTTCGCTTGAAGTGAGATGACGGCGCCGCCATCTTTGGCGCGATGATCGAGTACCGCCCCTGTCTCCGTCGCAAGGCCATCGGCATCAGCTGCCTGGCCCTGGGCCCCGTGGGCCTTGTTCTTCCCATCCTGCCCGGCTTCATCTTCGTGGCGCTCGGCACCTTCATCCTGCGCGACCAATATGCCTGGGCGCAGCGCAGCGTGGGCGTGGTGGACCGAAGATGGCCGCACCTCCTGCCGACCATCGAGGCGCGCGAGCACAAGGCGATGGAGTGGGGCAACCGCAAGATCGACCGCATGAGGGGCTGGGTCCGCCGCCCGCCGCGCGAATAAGGCACGAAGGCGCCGGATGGAGGGTCACGCGCGGAGTCAGATGGAATCCGCGCAGGGGCCCCGGTGATTTCAGTGAAACATCCGGCCAGAATCGATGACGACGGTCTGACCCGTCATGGTCTCGGTGCGGCACATGGCCACCACCATGTCGGCGCAGTCGTCCTTGTCGGCCGCCTTCTTGAGCAGCGCGCCGGCGGCGGAGCGCTCCACCTGCTCCGGCCGCAGATTGGCCGTCGCGCGCGTGCCTTCCAGCAGGCCGGGCGCCACGCAGTTCACCAGCACCTCGGGCGCCAGCGCCACGGCCATGCACTTGGTCAGGTGGATCAGCCCGGCCTTGGAAACGGCATAGGCGATCGAGGAGCCGGTCGGCCCCAGGCCCGCGACGGAGGAGATGTTCACGATCCGCCCGCCGCCCTGGGCCTTCATCCCGGGCCCGGCCGCCTTGAGCAGCCGCATCGGCCCGGTGAGGTTCACGTCCAGGATCTTGTCCCATTCCTCCATGGTCATGGCGTCGAGCTCGGGGAAGGGGATCGCCTTGTTGTAGGCGGCGTCGTTGACGAGGATGTCGATGCGGCCGAAGCGCGCCACCACCTCGCTGACCAGCTTCTGCACGGCCGCGCCATCCGTGAGGTCGCAGGCGAAGGCCGCGGCGTTCACCTGGTGGCTGGAGGCCAGCTCGCGCGCGACGCCCTCGGCCTGGTCCCTGCTCTTCGCATAGACCACGGCGATATGCGCGCCCTCGCGCGCCAGGGCGTGGCAGATGCGCTGCCCCAGCCCGCCATTGCCGCCCGTGACGAGCGCGACCTTGCCCCTGAGCTCCATGGAACTCTCTCCCCTCGTTATGGGGGAAGAGTGCTCATCGGTTCGGACGCCCGGCAAGGGGGCTCACTTGAACCAGCCGCCGCCATCCACGTCGATCACCGTGCCGGCGATGTAGCCGCCGCGTGGCGAGGCGCCGAAGACAGCGAGTTCCGCGATCTCCCTGGGCTCGATGGACCGGTCCAGCGGCAGGCCCGTCAGGGTCTCGCGCCAGCGCTCCGGGTCGCCGAGCGTCACGCCCGCGCGCTGCCGCGCCTGGGTCTCCATGCGCCCGGTCCGGGTCGCCGCCGGGTTGATGCCGAAGACGCGCACGCCATCCGCCTGCGCCTCGCCGCCGACCGCCGAGGTGAAGGCGATCAGCGCGGCATTCCCCGCGGTACCGGCGATGTAGTTGTGCTTCCAGGCGCGCCCGGCCATGCCGATGATGTTCACGATCACGCCCGACTTTCGCGTCCGCATGTCGGCCAGGAAGAGCTTGGTCAGGTGGAAATAGCCGAAGACCTTGAGCGCCCAGGCCTGCTCCCAGGTCTCCATGTCCAGCACGGAGAGGCTGCCGGAGGGAATGGCGCCGGCATTGTTCACGAGGATGTCGGCGCCGCGGGCGATCTCGTGCAGGCTCACGCGGTCGGCGGGCCTGGAGAGATCGACCGTCACCGCCTCCACCCGCACCTGATATTTCTGGCGCAGCGTGGCGGCGGCCTCATCGGGCGCGCGCGCCGCCAGCACCACGTCGCAGCCCTCGGCCGCGAAGGCCTCGGCGCAAGCATAGCCGATCCCCTTGGACGCGCCGGTGATCACGACGCGCTTGCCCGTCAGTTCCATGTCCATGCTGGTCAGTTCCCGTCCCTGGCATCGCGCATAGCTTGGGCCAGCGCCGCCTCCTCCGCCCCGAGCCCGGCGATCGCGCCCTCGCGATCCGCCTCGTTGCGGTTCTGGGAGAGCTTGCGCTTTCCCGTCAGGACTTCAACCGTCAGCACCACGCCCACGATGCCCTTGAGCTGACTCGCGATGAACTCGGCCGGCGCATCGTTCACCGACCAGGGTCGGGCGCTGCGGAATTCGTGATGGTCGGTCAGGGCGGCGACAATCTCGCGCAGGCGCGCGGCATCCTCCACGATCTCGACGGGCCCCTCGGCATGCACCGCCTCGTAGTTCCAGGTGGGCACCACGCGATGGTGCTCGGCCTTGGAGGGATAGGAGTTGGGCGAGATATAGCCCTGCGGCCCGGGGAAGATGGCGATGGCCCTCCCCGCCTCGCGCAGCGCCTTCCAGTGCGGATTGGCGCGCGCCAGATGGCCGACGACGCGGTGGCCATCGGTCTGGAGCGGCAGGTGGGAGACGTCCGGCACGCCGGAGGCGCCGTTGCTGACCAGGGTGCAGAGCCCGGCCTGCCGCATGAGGCGGAGCAGGACCTCGGGGCGCTCCTCGCGGAAGGCAGGAGGATTGTAGAGAGTCATCGCAACCTCCACGTCTCCGGCCGCAACCGCGGCCGGCGCCGCCCACTCGACTTGACCGCCGACACGCCAGCGGCGCGGCGAAGCCAAGGCGGCGGAGCCGCCGCCCGGCGTCTGAGGGCGAGACTAAAGCATCCCGCCCTTGCGGCCGGCCATCGCGCCAAGGCGCAGGCGGAGGGCGTTCAGCTTGATGAAGCCCTGCGCATCGAACTGGTCGTAGGCGCCCTGGTCCTCGTCGAAGGTCACGTGCTTCATCGAGTAGAGGCTCTTCGGCGACTTGCGGCCGGTCACGATCACATTGCCCTTGTAGAGCTTCATGCGGACCGTGCCCTCCACGCTCGCCTGGCTGGCGTCGATCAGGGCCTGGAGCATGCGGCGCTCGGGCGAGAACCAGAAGCCGTTGTAGATGACCTCGGCATAGCGCGGCATCACGCTGTCCTTCAGATGCGCGGCCTCGCGGTCGAGCGTGATGCTCTCGATCGCGCGGTGGGCCTGCAGCAGGATGGTGCCGCCGGGGGTCTCGTAGCAGCCGCGGCTCTTCATGCCGACGAAGCGGTTCTCGACCAGGTCCAGCCGGCCGATGCCGTTGGCCTTGCCGAGCTCGTTGAGCTTCGTGAGCAGCGTAGCCGGGCTCAGCGCCTCGCCGTTGATGCCGACCGCGTCGCCGTTCTTGAAATCGACGGTGATCTCGGTCGCCACATCGGGCGCGTCCATCGGGCTGATGGTGCGCTGCCAGACCATCTCGTCCGGCGCGTCCCAGGGCTCCTCGAGGATCTTACCCTCGCTGCTGCTGTGCAGCATGTTCGCGTCCACGGAGAAGGGCGCCTCGCCGCGCTTGTCCTTGGCGATGGGGATCTGGTTCTGTTCGGCGAATTCGATCAGCCGGGTGCGGCTGGTGAGGTCCCATTCGCGCCAGGGCGCGATGATCTTCACGTCCGGCTTCAGCGAGTAGTAGCCGATCTCGAAGCGAACCTGGTCGTTGCCCTTGCCGGTCGCGCCATGGGACACGGCATCGGCGCCGACCTGCTCGGCGATCTCGATCTGGCGCTGGGCGATCAGCGGGCGGGCGATGGAGGTGCCCAGCAGGTACTGGCCCTCATAGACCGTGTTCGCGCGGAACATCGGGAAGACGAAGTCCTTCACGAAGGTCTCGCGCAGGTCGTCGACGAAGATGTTCTCGGGCTTGATGCCGAGCAGCAGCGCCTTGTCGCGCGCCGGGCCCAGTTCCTCGCCCTGGCCGAGATCGGCCGTGAAGGTGACGACCTCGCATTGATAGGTGGTCTGGAGCCACTTCAGGATCACGGAGGTGTCGAGCCCACCGGAATAGGCCAGCACGACCTTCTTCACATCTTTGACCCGCATGTCCGGAAGCCTTTCGGGGAATTTTCGTCAGAGGCGGGCTGGATGCCAGCGGATCGTGGGCCCTGCAACCCCGCGCGGCCCGGGGATTGCGAAAGCGGGGCGGCAGCGGGGCGCTTTCATCCCGCGGCATGCGATGGGCCCTGATCGGGCGGATCGATCCGCCCGATAGGCGCCACCAGATTGTCAGGCGGGGAGAAGCTTCGGCATTCTTCCACCATCAGGTGTCGGCCGGGCCCCAGGGCCAGCGGGTTGGAGGGCAGTCGAATGGCGAAGGTTTGGGTTTATTGCTGGGACCACGTGCGGGGCGGCGAGGGCGCGTCCTGGGGCCATTCCTCGCTGCAGATCGAGGGCGGCGCCTATATCTCCTGGTGGCCCTCGAACGACGAGGAGCGCAACTACACGGTGAACGCCAAGAAGAACCCCACCCTCGCCAAGATCATGCGGACCTTCATCGGCACGACCAACGTCTACAAGGTGAAGCACCGCTGCAATCCGACGCTGCAGGCCGATGTCCATCAGGAGGGCCGGGCGGCAGACGACGTGATCGAGATCGCCGAGGGCGTGCTGGACACGAACAAGATCAGCCTGTGGTGGAAGGGCTACGAGTACGAGAAGGCGAGCTACCACACGATCAAGAAGAACTGCTCGACCACGGTGATCCGCGCGCTGCGGGCCGGCGGCTCGGACAAGGCGATGAAGACGGTGAGCGTCGACTGGTTCTCGAAGCGGGGCGGCTGGGAGCCGACGGATATCATGGCCTATCTGCGCCAGATGAACCGCGCGCTGGGCGACGCCAAGGTGAACCTGCGGGGCCAGGCCGCGACCACTCCGCCGCGGCGGAACTCGATGGTGCAGGGGACCGGCGTGGCGATGTGCGAGGCGCATGGCGAGCCGCTGCTGACCTGCGGAAGCTGCTGAGACCGGCCCTCACTGGTGGACAGGCGGTTGTGTTGCTATGTACACACATCAGCACAAATCATGGGAACCCCCGTGATGCCATCCAGCACCACCCTGACGATCCGGGTCACGCAAGAGATCAAGGATCAGCTCGACCGCCTTGCGGCCTCGACCCATCGCTCCAAGTCCTTCCTGGCGGCCGAGGCCATCGCGAAATACGTGGAGCGCGAAGCCGGCATCGTGCTGGCGATCGAACGCGGCCTTGTGGATGCCGATGCTGGGCGACTCGTGCCGCAGGATGAAGCCATGGCCCGACTCGAAGCGACCATCGCGGCCGCCGAGCGCGGCAAAGGTTGAATCGGCCTGTCTTCTGGGCCGCGACTGCGCTGGAGGAGCTTGATCGAAGCATCGGCTATATCGCGGAGCGCAATCCCTCGGCGGCCCGGCGGGTGCTGGCCGGGATCCGCGAGGCGGCGGAACGACTGGGCGCGGCGGCGACGGGCCGGCGCGGCCGAGTGAGCGGAACCTACGAAAAAGTCGTGGCCGGCCGCCCCTATATCGTGGCCTACACCTTCCGAAGCATGCCGTCGGGCGGCGAGAGCGTCATCATTCTCCACGTCATTCATTCAGCCCGGGACTGGCCCGAGGGAGGGTGGCCAGGCCCGTGACGACTGTCAGGACCGGCTCGAGACGCCTCTGACCCACACGGCGAACACGACCATGCCCAAGGCCGACAGCAGGAAGCACGCCCGATAGCCTCCGGTGGCGATCACCCCTGCGAAGACCAAGGAACCCGTCGTCTGGCCCAGGAACAGCGACATGGCGAAGCACGACACCGAAGTCCCCCGCGCCTCGGGCAGAGCCTCCGTCGCCCGCGCCTGCAGCACGCCATGGAAGCTGTAGAAGCAGAAGCCCAGCGCCAGCTGCATCGCGAGCACGAAGCCCCAGGCCGGGGCCAGCGCCGTCAGCGCCAGCCCGGCCGCGAGGCCCAGCCCGCCGCCGAGCAGCAATCCGCGCTCGCCGAAGCGCCGCACCATCCGCCGCGCCAGCCGCGTGTAGAAGATCGCGCCCACGCCGAAGAAGGCCACGACCAGCCCCGCTTCGCCGGCGCTCAGCGAGAAATCCTCGATGAGATAGGAGGCGATGAAGGGGAAGGCGCCACCGAAGAGCAGCGCGCCGTCGAGGAAGGCCGCGAACATCAGCTTCCGCGCCGAGGGGCTCTTCAGGATCTTCGCATAGGCCATCAGCCCGCTCTGCCCGCGCGGGCCGGCCGGCGGGGCATGGAGCATCCGGCGCCCCAGCAGCGAGGCCATGATCACCCCCACCGCGAGGGTGAATGCGCCGAAGGCCAGGTAGCTCGCCTGCCATCCGAAATGCTGGCCGATCACGCCCGAGATCGGCCCTGTCATCAGCTGTGCCATCACATTGCCGATGAGGAACTGACCGATCACCGCCTGCCGGTCCGCATAGGGTACGGTATCGCCGATATGAGCCAGCAACAGCGGGATGATCGCGCCGGCCACTAGCCCGCTGGCCGCGCGCAGGATGGCCAGCTGCGTCACCGTCGTGGCGAATTCCGCGAGGAGGGTGAGGAGGCCGAAGAGCACCAGCGCGACCGCCACCACGCGCAGCTTGCCCAGCCGGTCGCCCAGGGGGCCCGTCGCCACCTGGCCGCTGCCGTAGAACAGCATGAAGATCGCCACGACGACCGCGATGTTCGAGACGGTCACTCCGAAATCCGCGGCGACCATGGGCATCAGCGGGTCCATGATCCGCATGCCGGCGGCTGAGCCGAAGGCCGCCAGCGACAGCAGCCAGATCGCGACCTGGGGGGGATTGCCGGCGCCGGCGCGACCTTCGGTCATCTGATTCAATTCTCGGAGGATGGGGCGATCGGCGATGTCGCTACGGAAAATCCGCAGCTCACGCGGCGGTGATGCGCCGCGCGCGCTCGCTTTCGGTCTTGAGCTGCCCGCAGGCGGCGAGGATGTCGCGCCCGCGCGGCCGGCGGATCGGGCTGGAATAGCCGGCGTCGTTCAGGATGGCGGCGAAGCGCCGCACGGCCTCGGGCGTGGAGGTCTGGTAGGCACTGCCGGGCCAGGGGTTGAACGGGATCAGGTTCACCTTGGCCGGCAGGTCGCGCAGCAGGCGGACGAGCTCATGCGCCTCGGCTTCGCTGTCGTTCACGCCGCGCAGCATCACATATTCGAAGGTGATGCGCCGCGCATTGGAGGCGCCGGGATAGCGCCGGCACGCCGCCAGCAGCTCGGCGATCGGATACTTCCGGTTCAGCGGCACCAGCTCGTCGCGCAGCTCGTCGCGGACGGCGTGCAGCGAGACGGCCAGGTTCACGCCCAGCTCCTCGCCGCACTTGTCCATCATGGGAACGACGCCGGAGGTGCTGAGCGTGATCCGCCGGCGCGAAAGGGCGATGCCCTCATGGTCCATCACGATGTTCAGCGCGCGGGCCGTCGCCTCGTAATTGTAGAGCGGCTCGCCCATCCCCATCACGACGATGTTGGAGACGCGCCGGCCCTCTTCTCCCTTGGGCGTCGGCCACTCGCCATAGCTGTCGCGCGCGGCCATGAACTGGCCGACGATCTCTGCCGTGCCCAGGTTCCGCACCAGCTTCTGCGTGCCCGTGTGGCAGAAGGAGCAGCTGAGCGTGCAGCCCACCTGCGTCGAGATGCACAGCGCTCCGCGATCGTCGTCGGGGATGTAGACGGTCTCGACCTCCTGCCCGTCTCGCCACTTGAACAGCCACTTGCGGGTGCCGTCGGTGGAGGTCTGCTCGGTCGTGATGCCGGGGCGGCCGATGGTGAAGCGCTCGGCCAGCTTCGCCTGCAACGGCCGGGCGATCGTGTTCATTGCGGCGAAGTCGCGGACGCCCTGGTGATAGATCCAGTGCCAGAGCTGCTTGGCGCGGAAGGGCTTCTCGCCGATCGCGAGCATCTCGGCCGCCAGTTCCTCGCGCGTCAGCCCGACCAGCTCGCGCCGGCCGGCTTCGTCCGTCATGGGCGGCGGCGCGAAGATCGCGGACTTGGCCAGGATGCGCAGCCGTTCCGCCTCGGTCAGGCCATCCGCCGGCTGGGCCACGCGGTTGGCGGGCGGGAAGGCGGTGCTCATCTGCGCGCCGCCGGGCATTCGCGCGAGATGGCGTCATAGGCCTGGGAGAAGCCGTTCAGCCCGAAGGTGTCGGCGGCCTGGCCGCGTCCGTTCGGCCCGGGCCCGCGGCCCAGCGCCTCGCGTCCGCTGCGCAGCGCGGCGACCACGGCGCGGCCGTCGCGCGCGAAGGCGGTGTCGCCCGAGGTGTAGAAGGGCAGCTCGTTGGAGCCGACGAAGAGCCGCGCCTCGGCGTTGCGCGGGAAGGGATAGCCGGCGCGGAAGGCGACCTGATCGCGGCTGCCGGGCCGGTGCGTCACCACGAGCATGACGTTGTTCTGCTCGCGCCCCGGCACGCCGTCCAGGCTGCGCGCGCGGGTGAAGGCGTAGCAGACCTTCTGGCCGCCTTCGGTGTGGGTCGCCGCGGTCCAGGCCTGGAAGGTGCCGAGCTGCGCGGGACGCGCGGCGGGCGCGCTCCGCTGCTGCGCCTGGGCGGCAGGGATGGCGAGCGTCAGCAGGAAGGCCAGGGGAGAGGCTAGGGCGAGACCGCGCATGGCTCGCTAGATACGAGCGCGGGCGCCGTACCGCAACCGGAGCCGGACGCAGGGCAGCCCGGACCTGCGGGTACGAGGATCCGCCCGAAAGCCCCGCACCCTTCGAGAATCCGGCCGCAAAGCGTCCGGCGCCGCCCAACCGAACCGGTCGGCCTCGCGGTTCAGCGGCGCGGCGAAGCCAGGCGCGCGTCCGGCGCCGCCGTGAGCCTAACCCTCTTCCTCGCGGTCGGTCTCGACCTCGATCTCGTCGGCGATCGCCTCGTCCTCGTCCTCGAGCTCGTCGGCATCCTCGACGGCATCGGCCTCGACGTCCTCCAGCTCGACGTCGTCGCCATCCGCCTCCGCCGCCGCGGCAGGACGCTTCTTGAGCTTCTCGTCAGGGACGATATTGGCGGAACGGCGCGGGCGCGGCTGCTCCGCCGGCTGCTCGGTGCCGCATTTCGGGCAGGCGGCCGGCTGCTTGCCCATGTCGTAAAACTTCGCGCTGCAGGCCACGCAGGTGCGCTTCAAACCAAGTTCAGGCTTTGCCATGGAGCCCTCTGATTCCTTATGCCCGTCTGGGCAGCGGGGCGCATTGCCACGGGCCGCGCGTCGGTGTCAAACGGGGTGGAAGATGTCCCACGATCAGAACCCCACCCCACTGCGTTCCAGCCCGGCCCCGAGGGGTCTCTCCGGGCGTCTCACCGTGCCAGGCGACAAGTCGATCAGCCATCGCGCGCTGATGTTCGGCGCGCTCGCCGTGGGCACCACCGAGATCGAGGGGCTGCTGGAAGGCGAGGACGTTCTGCGGACCGCGGCCGCCATGCGCCTGCTGGGCGCGACGGTGGATCACCTCGGACCAGGGCGCTGGCGCGTGGCCGGCCGCGGCATCGGCGGGCTGACCGAGCCGGCCGACGTGCTCGACATGGGCAATTCCGGCACGGCCGCGCGGCTGATCTGCGGACTGCTGGCCGGCCATCCCCTCTTCGCGGTCATGACCGGCGACGCCAGCCTGCGGCGCCGCCCGATGCGCCGCGTGACCGATCCGCTGGCCGCCTGCGGGGCCCGTTTCTCCTTCCGCGAGGGCGGGCGGCTGCCGCTGGCCATCGAGGGCGCGCGCGATCCGCTGCCGCTGGACTACACGCTCCCGGTCGCTTCCGCCCAGGTGAAGAGCGCCTGCCTGCTGGCCGGCCTCTGCGCCCCCGGCATCACCCGTGTGGTGGAGCCTGAGGCGACGCGCGACCATTCGGAGAACATGCTGCGCCATTTCGGCGCGAAGGTGCGCGTGGAGGCCCGGGGGCACGGCCGGATCGTCGAGCTGACCGGCCAGCCGGAGCTGCGCGCGGCGGCGGTGAACGTGCCGGGGGATCCTTCCTCGGCCGGCTTCTTCCTTGTGGCGGCGCTGATCGTGCCCGGCTCGCGGCTGGTGATCGGCAATGTCGGGCTGAATCCGCTGCGCACCGGCCTTTTCGATTCGCTGCGCGAGATGGGCGCGAAGCTGGAGGTCGGCGATGCCCGGCTGGAGGGCGGCGAGGCGGTCGGCGATCTCACCGTGGAGTTCACCGGTCTGCGCGCCGTCGATGTCCCGCCGGAGCGGGCGCCCAGCATGATCGACGAGTATCCCATCCTCGCCGTGGCGGCCGCCTGCGCGACCGGCACCAGCCGCTTCCGCGGCCTCGCCGAGCTGCGCGTGAAGGAGAGCGACCGCCTCATCGGCACCGCCGAGATGCTGCGTGTGGCCGGGGCGCGCTGCGAGATCGAGGGCGACGACCTGATCGTCCATGGCTGCGGCGGCCCGCCCCCGGGCGGTGGGGTCGTCGCGACCCAGATGGATCACCGCCTGGCCATGAGCGCGCTGGTCCTGGGACTCGCCTGCAAGACGCCGCTCTCGATCGACGACGGCAGCTTCATCGCCACCAGCTTCCCCAACTTTCTCCCGCTGATGCGGGGCGCGCTGGGGGCCGAGACCATGGTTCCGGCGTGACGGCGCCGCTGGTCATCGCGGTGGACGGCCCCGCGGCGGCCGGCAAGGGGACGCTGGCCCGGCGGCTCGCCGCGCATCTTGGGCTGCCCTATCTCGACACGGGCCTGCTCTACCGCGCCACCGGCCGCCGCGTGCTGGACGCCGGGGCCGACCCCGCCGACCCGGTCGCCGCGGAGCGGGCAGCGCGCGCGCTCACCCCTGGCGACTTCACGCGCGGCGACCTGCGCAACCGGGCCGCCGACGCCGCGGCCAGCAAGGTTGCCGCTATTCCGGCCGTTCGCGCCGCGCTGCTCGACTTCCAGCGCGGCTTCGGCGCGGCCCATGGCGCGGTGCTCGACGGGCGCGACATCGGGACGGTCGTCTTCCCCGAGGCGCAGGTGAAGCTCTTCGTCACGGCCAGCGCGGAGGAGCGCGCCCGCCGCCGCCATGCCGAGCTCCTGGCCAAGGGCGCCGCGCCCGCCCTGGAAGAGGTCGCGGCCGAGATGGCCGCCCGCGATGCCCGTGATGCGGCGCGGGATGTCGCGCCCCTCGTCCCGGCCCGGGACGCCGTGCTGCTCGATACCACGGGCCTCGACGCGGACACGGCCTTCGCAGCCGCGGTGCGAATCGTGGAATCCACGAGAAGGAAGTGATTTCCGCTTGACGGTGAGGAAATCAGAGCGGATGTAACGCGCGCCACTTGAATGTGGCCGGATCGGCGCGGACCGTCACGCGCGCCTGGAGACCTCGGCGGATCCTTCCGCAAGCCGTGACCGACCGGACGCCGGGCGGTGGCGCAAGACCCGGAATGCAGGGCCTCGGCCCCGCGCTCGACTCAGGACAACATCGCCACATGGCATCTGCCACCAGCCCCGCCACGAGCGGCGGCTCCGAAGACTTCGCCACGCTTCTCGATGAGATGCTGGGCGCCAATACCGGCTTCGCCGGCTCCGTCGTGTCCGGCAAGATCATCCGCATCGATGATGACTTCGCCGTCGTGGACGTGGGCCTCAAGAGCGAAGGCCGCGTGCCCCTCAAGGAATTCGCGCCCCAGGGCATGAAGCCCGAGATCAAGCCGGGCGACGTCGTCGACCTCTTCGTGGAGCGCTACGAGGACCGTGACGGCTCCATCGTGCTCTCGCGCGAGAAGGCCCGCCGCGAGGAGGCCTGGACCAACCTCGAAAAGGCCTTCGCCGCGAACCAGCGCGTCAACGGCGTGCTCTTCGGCCGGGTCAAGGGCGGCTTCACCGTCGACCTCGGCGGCGCCGTGGCCTTCCTTCCCGGTTCGCAGGTCGATATCCGCCCCGTTCGCGACGTGGGCCCGCTGATGGGTCAGTCGCAGCCCTTCCAGATCCTCAAGATGGACCGCGCCCGCGGCAACATCGTCGTCAGCCGCCGTGCCGTTCTCGAAGAGACGCGCGCCGAGCAGCGCGCCGAGCTGGTGCAGGGCCTCAAGGAAGGCATGGTTCTCGACGGCGTCGTCAAGAACATCACCGATTACGGCGCCTTCGTGGATCTGGGCGGCGTGGACGGCCTGCTGCATGTCACCGACATCGCCTGGCGCCGCATCAACCACCCGAGCGAGGCCCTGACGATCGGCCAGCAGGTGAAGGTGCAGGTCATCCGCTTCAACAGCGACACGCAGCGCATCAGCCTCGGCATGAAGCAGCTGATGTCCGATCCGTGGGACGGCGTGGCCATCAAGTACCCGGTCAACGCCAAGTTCTCCGGCCGCGTGACCAACATCACCGACTACGGCGCCTTCGTGGAGCTGGAGCCGGGCGTCGAGGGCCTCGTCCATGTGAGCGAGATGTCCTGGACGAAGAAGAACGTCCATCCGGGCAAGATCGTCGCGACCTCCGAGCAGGTGGACGTGCTGATCCTGGACGTGGACGAGCCGAAGCGCCGCATCTCGCTCGGCCTCAAGCAGGCCCAGGGCAACCCGTGGGAGGTCTTCCTGCAGGATCACCCGCTGGGCAGCGAGATCGAGGGCGAGATCCGCAACATCACCGAGTTCGGCTTGTTCATCGGCGTCGGCCCGGATGTGGACGGCATGGTCCATCTCTCCGATCTCAGCTGGGATCTGCCGGGCGAGTCCGCCATCGCCGCCTACAAGAAGGGCGACATGGTGAAGGCGAAGGTTCTCGACGTCGATGTCGAGAAGGAGCGCATCTCGCTGGGCATCAAGCAGCTCGAGGCCGATCCGGCCGCCGAGGTGCTGGACAATGTGAAGAAGGGCGACATCGTCACCTGCACCGTCACCAAGATCGAGACCAACGGGATCGAGGTGAAGGTCAACGACGTGCTGACCGGCTTCATCCGCCGTGCGGAACTGGCGCGTGACCGCCAGGATCAGCGCCCCGACAAGTTCGCCATCGGCGAGAAGGTCGATGCGAAGATCACCGCCGTGGACCGCGCCGCCCGCCGCCTCTCCCTGACCGTGAAGGGCAAGGAGATCGAGGAGGAGCGCGAGGCCGTGAAGGAGTACGGCACGGCCGATTCCGGCGCGTCGCTGGGCGACATTCTCGGCGCGGCCATCCGCCGCCGCCGCGAGCAGGCCAGCGAAGCGGAGTAAAGGTTCTGCACCGGCGTCGGCTGGCCGGGATGATCGGGGGCGCGCCTGCCAGGGCGCGCCCCTTTTTCGTGCCCGACCGTCTCAATTTTCTGCTCAATGGCCGGCGTCTGTGGGGCAGTCAGCCTATATGCCTGATTTATGAGACGGTGGCTTGTGTTGGTCCATTCCGAGCGGGTCGATGCCCGTGGAGCTTCACAAAATGAGGCATTAAGTTAACTTTAATGGGTAGAATTTTTTTAAATACACGATAACTCCTGAAAAACGCTTGGCCGACACACGCGTGGGTGGTATTTCTTCACACGCAAAACGTGTGTTGGAGAGCCCCCCGATGCGTATCCTCCTGGTCGAAGACGACCGCTCCGCCGCGCGCGGCATTGCGTTCCAGCTGCAGCAGCACCGGATGGTGGTCGACGTGGCAGATTGCGGCGCCGAGGCGCTGGAACTCGCCCGCCTCTACGATTACGACGCGGTGGTCGTGGACCTCATGCTGCCGGACATGGAGGGGTACGAGGTCGTCTCCAAGCTCCGCGCCTCGCGGGTCGAGGCGCCCGTGCTCATGCTTTCGGCGGTCTCGCGCACCCAGGCCAAGGTTCGCGGGCTCTCCGTCGGCGCCGACGACTATCTGTCCAAGCCCTTCGAGCCCGACGAGCTGGTCGCGCGGCTCCAGGCGATGATCCGCCGCTCCAAGGGCTTCTCCCAGCCGCGCATCCAGCTCGGCGCGCTCTCGCTGGATCTCGGCGCCAAGGAAGTGGCGGTGCAGGGTCGGACGGTCCACCTCACCGGTAAGGAATACGCCATCCTGGAGCTGCTGCTGATGCGCCGCGGAACGGTGCTGTCGAAGGAGAACTTCCTGGACCACCTCTATGGCGGCATGGACGAGCCGGACAGCAAGATCATCGACGTCTTCGTCTGCAAGCTCCGCAAGAAGCTCCAGGTCGCCGGCGCAGCGAACGTGATCGGCACGGTCTGGGGGCGCGGCTATATCATCCGCGACGGCAGCGGGCCCTCGGCCTATCGGCCGCCGCTGCCCGAGATGCGCCTCAGCGCGGCCTGATCAGGCCGCGCTTTGGGCCGACGGCGCGTCCGAGAGGTGCGCGCCCTCCTTCCGCAGCCCGGCCTGGAGTTCCGCGATCGGCACGGCGCGCGGCGCGATGCCCCGGTTCGCGGCGATCGCCGCCGCCACGCCGGCTGCCTGGCCCGTCAGCCAGCATTGCGGAATCTCGCGCAGGAAGGAATGGCTGTTCGTATCGCAGCTCAGGTGCCGCCCCGGGGCCAGCAGCCCGTCCAGCCTCTCCGGCACGAGCGCGCCATAAGGCACGGAGACATTGGCGAACTTCGGCGCGAGGCTGGGGGAGACGCCGATCTCGTCGGCCCGCACCCGCCCGTCCCAGTCCGAACGGAGCACACGGCCCGCCCCGCGCAGGCGGCGCGCGTGGCGGATGCCGATCTGCGGGGCGGAGAGCATCATCCAGGCGTTCTGGAAGCCGGGCGCCGCGGCGCGGTAGTGCTCCAGATGCTGCGCCATGAGCCGGTGGCTCTGGATCTCGACGGCGGTGAGGTCGTCCACGTCCACGGCGGAATAGCCCGAGAGGCGGGGGCCCAGGAACAGCGCCACGTCGTCGCGCCAGGAGGCGAAGGCGCGCTCGAAGTAGCGGAAGCGCTCACGTCCGCGCTGCAGGAAGGCGCCGAAAGCCTCGGGCTCCTCGGCCCGCCAGCGCTGATAGCGCGGCATGTTCACGCCGCCGAAGAGCCAGCTCGTGTTCATGCAGTGGTGGATGTCGGCCTCGTCGATATCGGCGTCGAAGGCCGCGCCGGCGCGGGCGAAGAGATCGCCGTCGCCGGTCGCGTCCACCACGCAGGCGGCGCGGATCGCCCTGCGGCCCTGCTTGGACTCGAAAAAGGCGCCCCGGACGGCGCCCTCTTCCATCAGCGGTTCCGCGCCCCAGGCATGGAAAAGGATCTCGGCGCCGGATTCGAGCACCATCTCCATGGCGGCGAGCTTCATCATCTCGGGATCGCAGGTCGGCGAATGGGTCACCACGCCATGGAAGGCGGCGGTGCGCAGCTGCCACCAGGCGGCGGTCGCGGCGTCGCGGCTGCCCCAGGCGGCGGGCGGCGGTCCCGCTACGGCCTCGGCCGGAAGGCGGGCCAGGAATTCCTCGGCGAAGCCGCGGATGACCTTGCGGCCGGACCAGTCGGTCATGCGGTCGATCCAGACCACCAGCCCGCCGGTCGAGAGGCCGCCCAGATGGTTGTGCCGCTCCAGCAGGATGGTCCGCGCGCCCTGGCGCCCGGCGGCCACGGCCGCCGCGACCCCGGCCGGCCCGCCGCCGACCACCAGCACGTCGCAGGCCGCATGGAGCGGGATCTCGCGCGCGGCCTCCGTCACCGTCTCGCCCGTCGGCGGGCGGCGGCGGCGAGAGGCGTCGCCCGCGAAGGTCTCGCTGCGGAAGAAGAGGCGGCCGCCGTCGGTTTCGGAGTTCGTGCCCATGACCCCACAGATAGACGGTCTTGCCGCGGATGACAGCCTTTGGCAGACAGGTCGACGTGTTGCGCCTCCTGCCCTTGCTCCTGCTGCTGGCCGGTTGTGCGGCCCAGCCCCAGGTCGCCGCCATCCCGCCGCCGCTGAGCTATCCGCCGGCGGCCCGCGAACGCATGGTCCGCCTGGCGCTGAACGAATGGCGCGACTGGGGCTGCACCATCACCGGCATGCCCGCTCCCAGCGTCGCGACCTGCGAGAATCCAGGCATTCCGCGCCTCGAAAGCGCGCCCGAGAATTTTCCGCGGGTTCTCGCTTATTGGCGCATCGTCCCCAATGCAGAAGGCGCGATTCCGGCCAATCGCGGCCGCTATGCCGCCGCCCTGCGCGGCGAAGCGACGGCGCCCGCCCTCTGGGCCTCGCCCTATTGGTCGGCGGCCTTCGTCTCCTGGGTCATGGCCTCGGCCGGCGTCGACGCGCCGGAATTCAGGCCGGATGCCGCGCATTCCGCGTATCTCGACCATCTCGATGCCCTGGCCGGCGCCTGGCCGCACCTGGCGCCCTTCCTGCCGCGGGATTCTTCGGTCTATGCGCCCCAGCCCGGCGACCTCGTCTGCCGGGACCGTTCACGCCGCCCGCTCGCCTCCTGGGCGGATCGCGCGGCCGAACGCGGCCAGTTCCGCCCCATGCATTGCGACATCGTGGTCGCGACGGGAGCCGGGGCTGTCGAGGCGGTGGGCGGCAACGTGTCCGACAGCGTGACGCTGTCGCGCTGGGAGGCGGACGGGGCGGGGCGGCTGGTACCGGCGCAGCCCCGGGCCCTCGTCATCATGGAAAACCGCCTCGGCCGCACACCCCCCTGGTCCCCGGAGTCCCGTTCATGACCGATCTGTTCAGCCCGCTGACCCTGCGCGGGGTGACGCTGCGCAACCGCGTGGGGGTCTCGCCCATGTGCATGTACTCCTGCGCGGAGGACGGGCTGCCGACCGACTGGCACATGGCGCATCTCGTCTCGCGCGCCGTGGGCGGCGCCGGGATGACCATGGTCGAGGCCTCGGCGGTGCTGCCCGAGGGCCGCATCACGCCGGCCGATGTCGGAATCTGGAGCGACGCCCATATCGCCCCGCATGCCCGCCTGGCCGCCGCGATCGCCGCCATGGGCTCGGTCCCGGCGATCCAGATCGCGCATGCCGGCCGCAAGGCGAGCCGCACCCGCCCCTGGGACGCACCGGCGCATGCCGCGAATGGCTGGCAGACCGTGGGCCCCAGCGCCGCCGCCTTCGGCGATTTCCTCCCGCCGCAGGCACTGAGCGAGGCCGGGATCGCCGAGATCATCGCGGCCTTCGCCGAGAGCGCGAAGCGATCGGTGAAGGCCGGCTACAAGCTCATCGAGGTCCATGGCGCGCATGGCTACCTGATCCACCAGTTCCTCTCGCCCCTTTCCAACCAGCGCAACGACGGCTGGGGCGGCGACTTCGAGGGGCGCACGAAGCTTGCGCGCGAGGTGGTGAAGGCCGTCCGCGCCGCGATCCCGGACGATCTGGTCCTCGCCATCCGCATCTCGCACACCGATTGGGTCGAGGGCGGCTGGACCACCGGGGAGAGCGTCGCCCTGTCCAGGCTGCTGAAGGAGCTTGGCGTGGACATCGTCGATGTCAGCTCGGGCGGGCTCGATGCGGGACAGAAGATTCCGCTGGGCCCGGGCTATCAGGTGCCGGGCGCGGCGGCCGTGAAGGCGGGCGCCGCCGTGCCCGTCATGGCCGTCGGCCTCATCACCGAGCCGGCTCAGGCGCAGCAGATCCTCGCGGAAGGCAAGGCGGACCTGATCCTCCTCGCGCGCGCCTTCCTGCGCGACCCCTACTGGACGCTCAACGCGGCGGTGGCGCTCGGCCGGACGGAGGCGCTGGCCATTCCGCCGCAATATGACCGCAGCTGGAGCGGGCCGGCCCGCCTCAGGCTGGATCAGAAGATCGCGGAGCCGCTGCCGGCGCTGTAGGCTCACGCCGCCGATTCACGTGGCGGGCGATCACCGCATGGTCTCGGAGAGCTCGTTCTCCTCGTCGCGGCGGCTTCGCTCCTGGCCGGTGAAATCCGTCCAGGAGACGACCCCGAGGGGCCGGCCCTCGCACACCACCGGAACATGGCCGAAGCCGCCATCCTCCATGAGGCGGAGCGCATCGAGGGCGTCGTCCCCGGCGCCGAGGCAGCAGGGATCGCGCGTCATGGCTTGGCCGAGCGCCGTGCGCGCCGGATCCAGGCCCAGCGCCAGGGCCCGGAGCGCATCGCCGGAGGTGAAGATGCCGCGTAGCGCGGCCCCTTCCAGCACGAGCGCGGCGCTGGCCGACCGCTCATGCATCGCGAGGCAGGCTTCCTGGACGGTCGTTCCGATCGTGAGGGTGACGGGCTCGCGGTGCTGGACCACCTCCGCCATCGTGCGGTTGCGCATGGCAGGCCTCCCTGGGCGCTCGGCAGGATAACGCCTCCGGCCGGTCCGGGTTGGTATCCGCGATCCGCGCCGTCACGGGGCTTGGAAAGACTGCCACGGGACGCGACCTTGGCAGCATGGAAGACGTGGATGTGGCGCTGGTGCTCGCGGTCGATGTCTCCGCGAGCGTCGACTATGGCGAGTTCGCCCTGATGGTGAACGGCCTCGCCCGCGCCTTCCTGGATCCCGACGTGATCGCCGCCGCGACGGGCGGCCCGCGCGGCGCGGTGGCGGTGGCCGCCCTCTACTGGTCCGACGAGCAGGAGGTGGCGCTGCCCTGGCAGCGCATCGCGGGTGCGGCCGAGGGGGCGCGCGTCGCCGAGGCGCTGGAAGCGGCACCTCGCCTGCCGCGGCCCGGTGCCACGGCGCTCGGCGAGGGGCTGGCGGCGGCGCTCCGGCTGCTGGCGCAATGTCCGGCGCGGGCGACGCGGCTGGTCGTGGACGTCTCGGGCGACGGCGCCAGCAACCGTGGGCGCCCGCCGGGCCCGATCCGCGACGTGGCGTTCTCGGGCGGCGCGACGATCAACGGCCTCGCCGTGCTGAACGAGGAGCCGGACCTGCTGGAGCACTACACCCGGGAGGTGATCGGCGGCCCGGGGGCCTTCGCCACGGATTGCGCGGACTATGCCGATTTCGCCGAGGCGATCGGGCGAAAGCTGGTGAGGGAGATGCGTGGGACCGTGGGAACGGTCTAGATTGCCGCTCGCCACAAGGGACGAGAGAACACGCGGTGTCCGGCAAGAAGCGTATCTCGCGCAGTGATCTCCGTCTCGACGGAATCTCGATCGAGGAGCAACTGCGGGCCGTGGCCACTGAGCTCCGCCTGCCGGCCGTCGCCATCGGGCTCTGCACCATTGGGATCGAGGAGAGCGGACCGGTGCTGCTCACGGTTCTCGAGCGCGCGGCCGACGGGGCGATGCTTTCCGAGGACGACGAGCGGCTGCTCTTCCGCGGCGTTCATATCCTGGGCGATGCCCGCTACATCCCGGCTTGCGGCGGCCTGCTGCGACTGATGCGTCGCCCGGGAGACGAACTGGAGCGCCTCTTCGGCGATGCCCTGGCACAGGACATGGCGCGCATCGTCGCCGGGGTGTTCGACGGCGACGCCGAGGCGCTGCTCGAGATCATCGCCGACCCCTCCGCCGACGAGTTCGCCCGCAACGCCCTGATGGGGGCCGCCACCTTCCTGACCTGGGAGGGCGGCATCGCGCGCGATCGGATGAGGGAGTTCCTCCTGCGCTTCCACGACGAGCGGATGGCCCCCGATGGTCACATGACCTGGGGCGGCTGGACCATGGCGATCGGCCTGCTCGGCCTGCGCGACCTGGCGCCCCTCGTCCATGAAGCCTGGCACCGGCTTCCGTGGCGCCTGATGGAACGGAAGCATTTCGAGGCGGATCTTGCCGCCGCGGAGCGGCGGCCCCACGACATCGAGCGCTTCACGTGCGACGGGCTAGGCCTGATCGAGGACACCGTCGAGGCGCTGCAATGGACCGACACGGAGCCGATGGAAGCGAAGCCCTGGACGCTCCCGCCGCCCTTGTCGAACGCGCCCAGCGCGCCGGCGGCGAATCCCTTGCGGTACGTCGGGCGCAACGACCCGTGCCCCTGCGGCAGCGGCCGAAAAGCGAAGAAATGCTGCCTCGCGCGCTGAGGGAACGGCCAAGTCAGGCCGGCAGCTGGTAGCCGGCCTTCCGGTCGGCCTCGATGGTCTTACGCACGGCATCGCGCGCCATCATGCGGGCGTAATGGGCCTCGAGCCCAGGGAAGGTGCCGGGAGGCTGCTCCAGCGAGCCCCGGAAACGCCAGAAGAGCCGAAACAGATGGATGTCGGCGATGGAATACCGGCCGATGCACCAGTCCCGCCCCGCCAGCTTCCGCTCGACGAGGCGATAGACGCCGACCGCATGCTCGACGCCCTGGCGCCGGGCGGGGTGCAGGGTGGAGGCGCAGAAGGACATCCAGGACATCACCTGGGCCTGCGCTTCCGCATCGTCGGGCAGCAGGCCCGCCTCGGGAAAGCGCCGCGCGAGATAGAAGAGCACGCCCGCGACCTCGGTGAGGGGCCGCCCGTCGATCAGCAGGGTAGGGACCTTGCCGGCGGGGTTGATCGCCAGGAACTCCGGCGTCCGCGTGTCCTTGCGGTCGAGGGAGAGCGGGACGGTGGTGAACTCGGCGCCCACCTCGTGCAGCGCGATATGCGCGGCCATCGAGCTGGTGCCGGGGGCGTGGTACAGGGTCAGCATGGGATCAGGCGTCCGCGCGGATGTTGTTGGCGCGCACCAGCTCGCCCCAAAGCTCGTAATCGGCGGCCATGATGCGGGCCATCTGATCGGGCGTGCCGCCGCCAGGCTCGTCGCCGCGGCTGGTCACTCGGCCGCGCAGCCCGGTATCGGCCATGGCGGCGTTGAGCGCCGCGTTCAGCCGCGCCACGATCGGGGCCGGGGTCTTGCGCGGCGCGAAGAGGCCGATCCAGGTGGTGAAGGCGAAGTTCGGCAGCGCCTGCTCCTGCGCGGTGGCGACCTGCGGGACGACGGGGCAGCGGTTGAAGCCGCTCGCCATCAGCGCGTTCAGCGTGCGCGCGCGCAGGGCCGGCGTCACGGCCGAGGCAGTGCCGAACATCAGCCTGGTGCGTCCGGCCAGGAGCTCCTGCTGCGCCGCCGCCCAGCCCCGGCAGGGGATATGGGTCATCGGCGGCCCGCCCAGTCGCTCGCGCAGCAGCTCCATGGCGAGGTGCGGCAGGCTGCCCGTGCCGGGCGAGCCATAGGAGATGGGATGCCCCTGCCGCCCCGCGAGCCAGGTGCGGAGGCCCGAAAGATCGTTCAGCCCGAGCGTCGGATGGGCGCAGAGCAAGAGGGAGGATTGCCCGACGAGGCCGATCGGCACCATCTCGCGCGGGTCGAGCGTCATGCCCTCCACGGTGTGCGGGTTGATGGCCATCGGCCCGACGCTGCCGAAGAGGAGGGTGTAGCCGTCGTGCCGGGCGGACATCACCGCTTCGGTGCCGAGGTTGCCGGCGTCGCCGCCGCGGTTGTCGACCTCGATGGGCACGCCGAGGGCGGCCTGGAGGCCCGGGACGATCAGGCGGCAGGCGAGGTCGGTGCGGCCGCCCTGCGGGAAGCCGACCACCAGGGTGATCGGCCGTGTCGGGTTCCAGGCGCCCTGGGCCAGGGCGGGCGCGGCAAGCCCGCCGGCGGCAAGCGCCAGGACGGAGCGGCGCGTGATCGCGCTCATGAGGACGGTTCCTCCCGTGTCATCGGAGTGTAATCCGGACAGGATGGCAACTCAAAGGCGATGAAGGGCCTGCTCCCGGCCCAGCGGTCGCGGGCACGGATGATCGTGCCGATGGCGCCCCGTGCCTCGCGAGCCCCGTGTGGTTGCCGCCGGATGTCATGGCAGCAAAAAAGCAGGGAATAGCTTGGCGAACAATGTATTCATCGGCAGGCAATTCGGTGCGGCTCAGCCCCGCCCGTGGCAGTGCTTGTACTTTTTGCCCGAGCCGCAGGGGCAGGGCGCGTTGCGCGGTGAGGCGGCCCAGGTCGAGGGGTCGTTCGGATCGACCTCCGGCGCCAGGAGGCGCGTGTCGCCGGCTTGCGCCGCCGCGCCGTAGTCGAGATTGGGCGGCTCCATCGCGTAGTCTTCCGCCGGCAGCGGCGCCTGTCGCATGTCGGTGACGCGGATCGGCTCGGGCTGCGGCAGCGGCGCGTTGGGCTGCAGCTCCAGGCGCAGCAGCAGGGAGGTCGTGCGCTCGCGCAGGTCCTCCAGCATGTTGTTGAACAGCGCGAAGGCCTCGCGCTTGTACTCGTTCAGCGGATCGCGCTGGCCATAGGCGCGCAGGCCGATGCCCTGGCGCAGATGGTCGAGCTGAAGGAGATGCTCCTTCCAGACCTGGTCGAAGATCTGCAGCAGCAGCGACTTCTCGACCATCCGCATGAAGTCGGGACCGAGGTTCGCGGCCTTGGCGGCGGCCAGCTGGTCCGCGGCGGCGGTGATGCGCTCGCGAATCTGGGTCTCGTCGATCCCCTCTTCCTGGCCCCAGGCCACGACGGGCAGCTCGATCCCCAGGAGGTCGTGGACGCGCTTCTCGAGGCCGGTGAGATCCCACTGCTCGGGATAGGCGTTCTCCGGGATGGCGCGGTCCACCATGCCGTCGATGGTCTCCTGCCGCATCTCCTGGATGGTCTCGGAGAGATCCTCGGATTCCATGAAGGCGCGGCGCTGCGCATAGACCTCGCGCCGCTGGTCGTTCATCACGTCGTCGTACTTGAGCAGGTTCTTGCGCGTGTCGAAGTTGCGCGCCTCCACCTTCTTCTGGGCCTTCTCCAGAGCCTTGTTGATCCAGGGGTGGATGATGGCCTCGCCTTCCTTGAGGCCGAGCTTGGTCAGCATCCCGCCCATGCGGTCGGACCCGAAGATGCGCATCAGGTCGTCTTCGAGGGAGAGGAAGAAGCGGCTGCCGCCAGGGTCGCCCTGGCGGCCGGAACGGCCGCGGAGCTGGTTGTCGATGCGGCGGCTCTCGTGCCGCTCGGTGCCGATCACGAAAAGGCCGCCTGCGGCCTTCACGGCGGGGCGCACGGCCTCGACCTCGCGCTTATGGCGCGCCAGCGCCTCCTGGTAGTCCTCGCCAAAGCCTTCGGGCACGTCGGCGCGGGCGAGCATGTCGGCATTGCCGCCGAGCTGGATGTCCGTGCCGCGGCCGGCCATGTTCGTGGCGATCGTCACGGCGCCGGGCCGGCCGGCCTGGGCCACGATGCCGGCCTCCTGCTCGTGATAGCGGGCGTTCAGCACCTGGTGGGCGATGCCGCGCTGCTTCAGCAGGCTGGAGATCAGCTCCGACTTCTCGATGCTCGTGGTGCCGACGAGGCAGGGCTGGCCCCGCTCCTTGCACTCGCCGATAAGCTTGATGACGGCCTCGTACTTCTCCATCCCGGAGCGGTAGACCTCGTCGTCCTCGTCCAGGCGCGCGACGGGCACGTTGGTCGGGATCTCGACCACTTCCAGCTTGTAGATTTCCGCGAATTCATCCGCCTCGGTCGCGGCCGTGCCGGTCATGCCCGAGAGCTTGGGGTAGAGGCGGAAGTAGTTCTGGAAGGTGATGCTGGCCAGCGTCTGGTTCTCGGGCTGGACGGTGACGTGCTCCTTGGCCTCCAGCGCCTGGTGCAGCCCGTCGGAGTAGCGGCGGCCCTCCATCATGCGGCCGGTGAACTCGTCGATGATGACGATCTTGTCCTGCCGGACCACGTATTCGACGTCGCGCTTGAACAGCACATGGGCCCGCAGCGACTGGTTGACGTGGTGCACGACCGAGACGTTGTGGCTGTCGTAGAGATTGCCCTCGACCAGCACGCCCGCCTCGTTCAGCAGGCGCTCGATGTCCTCGCCGCCCTTCTCCGTCATCGCGACGGTGCGCTGCTTCTCGTCCTTCTCGAAGCGCTCCTCGTCCTTCACGAACTCCACCATCACGGCGTCCACGCGGCGATAGAGGTCGGAGGTGTCGTCGGTCGGGCCCGAGATGATGAGGGGCGTGCGCGCCTCGTCCACCAGGATCGAGTCCACCTCGTCCACGATGGCGTAGAAGAACGGCCGCTGGACCATCTCGTCCAGCCGGTACTTCATGTTGTCCCGCAGGTAGTCGAAGCCGTATTCGTTGTTGGTGCCGTAGGTGATGTCGCAGGCATAGGCCTCGCGGCGCTGGTCGTCGCTGAGCCCCTGGACGATGCAGCCGGTCGTCAGGCCGAGGAAGCCGTAGACCTGGGCCATCCACTCGCTGTCGCGGGTCGCCAGGTAGTCGTTCACGGTGACGACATGGACGCCCTTGCCCGGCAGCGCGTTCAGGTAGACCGGCAGGGTGGCGACCAGGGTCTTGCCCTCGCCGGTCTTCATCTCGGCGATCCGGCCGTCGTTCAGGACCATGCCGCCGATCATCTGGACGTCGAAATGGCGCATGCCCATGACGCGCTTCGCGGCCTCGCGGACGGTGGCGAAGGCCTCCTCCAGGATGTCGTCTAACTCTTCCCCGGCGGCGAGGCGGGCGCGGAACTCGGCGGTCTTGCCCTTCAGCTCCTCGTCCGAGAGGGCGGCGAGCTTGGGCTCGAAGGCGGCGATGGCGGGGATGCGCGCCTCGTACCGCTTCAGCGAGCGCTGGTTCGCGGAACCGAAGATGGCACGGGCAAGACGGGCGAACATGGGTTTAGGGACTCTCCGGGCGCCGCACGCGGGGCGCGCGGATAGGGGCGGATCACAGGTAGGCGCGGCATGCCCCCCGGTCAACGTGTCACGAAGCGGGTCAGGGAGCCGTCGCCTGTAACCCCTTACCCGGCAGCGGGTTGTGAGGCGCATGGGCATCCGCCATTGTCCGCCCAACGAATGGACCCCGAACCATGATCCGCACCCCTCTCGCTGCCCTGCTGCTCGCGACCGTCGCTTTCGGCGTGGGTGCCCCCCTGGGCGCCCGCCTGGGCGCGCAGACCGTGGCCCCCGCCCCGGTGGCCCCGTCGCCGGCGGCGCCCCCCGCCGCCGCCGCGGCGGCGGCGCCCGCGCCGGAGGACGCCAATCCGGTCCTCGCCCGGGTGAATGGCGACGAGATCCGCCTCGACGAGGTGATCGCCTCCGCCTCCGAGGCCATGCCGCCCGAGCTGCGCTCGGTCCCGCCGCACCTGCTGCGCTCCATGCTGCCGCCGCAGGTCTTCGAGCAGCTGGTGGACCGGGCCATCACCGACCGGGCCATGGTCCAGGCGGCGCGGGCCGCGCAGCTCGACCAGGATCCGGAGGTCCGCCGCCGCCTCCAGCTCGCCGAGAATGCCGAGCTCCGCGACACGCTCCTCCGCCGCGAGGTGCTGCCCCGGGTGACCGACGAAACCCTTCGCGCCCGCTATGAGCGCGACGCCGCCGGCCGCCCCGCCGAGGAAGAGGTGCGCGCCCGCCACATCCTGGTGCCGAACGAGGCCGACGCCCGCGCGATCCTCGCCGAGATCCAGCGCGGCGCGAGCTTCGAGGAGGTGGCCCGCCGCCGCTCGACCGACCCCGCCGCCCGCAACGGCGGCGACCTCGGCTTCTTCCGCCGGAGAGACATGGTGCCCGAATTCGCCACCGCCGCCTTCGCGATGCAGCCCGGCCAGGTCAGCACCAATCCGGTGCGCAGCCAGTTCGGCTGGCATGTGATCAAGGTGGAGGAGCGCCGGTCCTCGCGCGGCCCGAGCTTCGAGGACAGCAAGGACACGCTGCGCCAGACCATGATCGAGGAGGAGGTCCAGGCCGCCGTCCAGCGCATCCGGACCGGTGCCCGGATCGAGCGGGTCGACGCTCCGGCTCCCGCCGCGGCGCCGGCCCCCGCCGTCCAGGCGGAGCCGCCGGCGCCTGCCTCGCCGGGACGGACGCAGCCCCGGAGATGAGGGTTCTCGCGATCTGCGGCAGCCTGCGGAAGGGAAGCTACAACCGCTCCTTGCTTCGGGCCGCCGCCGGGCTGGCGCCTGCCGGCATGGAGGTGGAGGTCGTCGGCATCGAGGGCGTGCCCCTCTTCAGCGAGGACCTCGAGAAGGAAGGCATGCCCGAGGCCGTGGCCGAGCTGCGGCTCAAGGGCAAGGCGGCGGACGGGATCCTCTTCGGCTGCCCCGAATACAATTACGGCATTCCCGGCCCGCTGAAGAATGCCTTCGACTGGCTGTCGCGCAGCCATGGCGAGCCGAGGACGCCCTTCCTGGGCCGGCCGGTCGCGATCATGGGCGCCTCGCTGAGCATGATGGGGACCGCGCGCGCCCAGCTCCAGCTCCGCCAGTCGCTGCAGGCCTGTGGGGCGCTGACCATGCCCTCGCCCGAGGTCTATGTGATGCGCGCGCAGGACAAGTTCGACGCCGGGGGGCAGCTCACCGACAAGCCGACGCATGAGGCGGTGGCCAAGCTGATGACTGCCTTCGGCGCCTGGATCGACAAGCTGAAGGGCTGAGAGAGACCTGACCATGACGACCGCCGTATCCCCGAGTGTCTCGCCCCTGGCGCTCCCGCTGCCGGAGATGCCGCCGATCGCCGGCGCCGAATGCGCGAGCGTGGCCGCCGGCATCCGCTACAAGTCGCGCGAGGACATGACCGTCTTCCGCTTCGCTGCCGGGACCACGGTCGCGGGGGTGTTCACCATGAACAAGTGCCCCGGCGCCCCGGTCGACTGGTGCCGAGCGTCGCTCAAGGGCGGCAAGGCGCGGGCGCTGGTGGTGAATGCCGGCAACAGTAACGTCTTCACCGGCCGCGCCGGGCGGGAGACCTGCGAGCGCACGGCGGCCGAGACGGCGAGGCTGGTCGGCTGCAAGCCGAAGGAGGTCTTCATCGCCTCGACCGGCGTGATCGGCGAGCGCCTGCCGACGGACGTGCTGCTGGCCGCCCTGCCGGGCGCGGTGGACCGGCTGGAGGCGGATGCCTGGCAGGGCGCGGCCAAGGCCATCATGACCACGGACACCTTCCCCAAGGGCGCCACCCGCACGGCCAGGATCGGCGAGGCGACGGTGACGATCTGCGGCATCGCCAAGGGCAGCGGCATGATCGCGCCCGACATGGCGACGATGCTTTCCTTCATCGCGACGGATGCGAAGATCCCGGCGGCCGTGCTGCAGAAGCTGCTGTCCAAGGGGTCTGCGAAGAGCTTCAACTGCGTCACGGTGGACAGCGACACCTCCACCTCGGACACGGTGCTGCTCTTCGCCACCGGCCAGGCGAAGCATCCGCGCGTACCGAACGATCCCGCCCCCACCCTGCTGAAGGACTTCGCCCGCGCGCTGGACGAGGTTCTCCACGAGCTGGCGCTGATGGTGGCCCGGGACGGCGAGGGCGCCCAGAAGCTCGTCACCATCGACGTGACGGGCGCGGTCAGCGCGAAGTCGGCGCACCGCATCGCCATGGCCATCGCCAACTCCCCGCTGGTGAAGACCGCGATCGCCGGCGAAGACGCCAATTGGGGCCGCATCGTCATGGCCGTGGGCAAGGCGGGCGAGCCGGCCGATCGCGACAAGCTTTCCGTGGCGGTCGGCGGCACCTGGATGGCGCGCGAGGGCGGCGTGATCCCGGGCTATGACGAGGCGCCGGTCGTCGCGCACATGAAGGGGCGTGACATTCAGATCACGGTCGATATCGGGCTCGGCCGCGGCAAGGCGCGCGTCTGGACCTGCGACCTCACGCATGGCTACATCGACATCAATGGATCCTACCGCAGCTGAACTTCCCATCGTCACGGCGCGGCTGGTGCTGCGCCGGCTGGTGCCCGGGGATGCGGCCGATGTCACGCGGCTGGTGAACGACTATTCCGTCGCCGGCAATCTGGCGCGCGTGCCGTTTCCCTATCGCGAGCAGTTGGCCCTGGACTGGATTGCCTCGGCCGGCGAGCAGATCGATTCGGGCGATGCCTATCACCTCGCCATCACGCGCGAGGGCGCGCTGGTCGGCTGCATCGGCCTCACGCTCAAGCGCAACGCGCTGCCCGAGATCGGCTACTGGATCGGGCGGAAGTTCTGGGGGCAGCATCTCGCGCGCGAGGCCGGCGCGGCGTTGCTCGGCTGGGCGGAGCGGAGCCTCGGCATCAAGGAGGTCGAGGCCAGCGCGCTGACGGACAACCTCGCCTCGCAATCCGTGCTGCGGCATCTCGGCTTTGTCGAGAACGGGCCGGGCGTGCAGCAGTTCCTCTCCCGCAATCGCAACATGCCGGTGGTCATGTTCAGGCGGGTGGCCGCGCCGCCGAAGCCGCCCGCGGCCAAGCCGATCCTGCTGGTGGTCGCCTGCGCGCTGGTGGACAGCGAGGGCCGGATCCTCCTGGCGCAGCGGCCGGCGGGAAAGCCGATGGCGGGACTCTGGGAATTCCCCGGCGGCAAGCTTGACGAGGGCGAGACGCCGGAGGCGGCGCTGATCCGCGAGCTGCGGGAAGAGCTCTCCATCGAGACGCAGGAATCCTGCCTGTCGCCGCTCTTCTTCGCGAGCCATTCCTACGAGAAGTTCCATCTGCTGATGCCGCTCTACATCTGCCGCAAATGGCAGGGGCGCGTCGTCGCGACGGAGGGCCAGGCGCTGGCCTGGGTCCGGCCCGGGAAGTTGGCCGACTACCCCATGCCGCCGGCGGACGTGCCGCTCGTCGCGCTCCTGCGCGACTTCCTGTGACGCCCGGCCAGGACTAGGCTCCATTCCCGGCCGGAACGAGGACGTCCATGAACCCCATCGCCTGCCTGCTCATCATCGGCAACGAGGTGCTCTCGGGCCGCACGCGCGACGCCAACCTGCAGTTCCTCGCGACACGGCTCGGCGAGCTCGGCATCCCCATGCGCGAGGTCCGGGTGATCCCGGACGTCGAGGAGACCATCGTCGCGACGGTGAACGAGGTCCGCCGGAAATTCGACCACGTCTTCACCACGGGCGGCATCGGGCCGACGCATGACGACATCACCAGCGAATGCGTCGCCAAGGCCTTCGGCGTGCCCTGGGCGGTGCACGAGGAGACGCGCGCGCTCATGGCGGCGGATTATGCCCGCCGGGACCCGCCGATCGAGATGAACGCGGCCCGGCTGCGTATGGCGACGCTGCCGCTGGGCGCGGTGCCGATCCGCTGCGCCATGACCACCGCGCCCGGCTTCAGCATGGGCAATGTCCATGTGATGGCCGGCGTGCCGCGGATCATGCAGTCGATGTTCGAGGCGCTGGCGCCCTCGCTGCAGGGCGGCGTGCCGGTGGTCTCGCGCGCGGTGCATGCGATCGGCGTCTTCGAGGGGAACATCGCGGAGGGGCTGGAGGCGATCCAGAAGCGCTATCCCGCGCTGGATATCGGCAGCTATCCCTTCTACCGGCAGAACGCGGCAGCCCCGGGGGGCGTGACCGGCTTCCCCGGCGGCGGCGTGGCGCTGGTCTCGAAGGGCGTGTCGTTGCCGGATGTCGAGGCGGCGACGGCCGAGATCACGGCGATGCTCGCGGGGATGGGGGCCACGCCGATCCAGGGCGAGCCGGCCGCCTGAAGCGCTACGGCGCGATCCTCGCCAACCGAACCGCCGTCTGGCCGGGCTGCGGGATCAGCATCGGCATCACCAGCAGGCAGTCCGCATGCGGCGTGCGAACCTCCTCCGCGCCGTCCATCGCGATCAGCGTGCCGGCCTGCGGGATCACCGTTCCGCCGCGCCAGGGCTGCACGAAGGCGAAGTCCGGGCTGCGCGCCGTCACGCGCTGCGTCACCCGCGCCAGCCGCGGCGCCGGCAGCGGCGGGGCCTCGCCCGGCACCACGCCGGTGAGCGACAGGAGGCGGCGGGCCGCCTGGTCCATGCGGGCGACCGTCTCGGGCTCCCAGTGCCAGCCGCCCTCGAGAATCAGGCTCCGGCGGCCGCGCGTGGCCGCGTAGTCGATCAGCCGCCATCCGGCCTCGTGCCCCTGGTCGGCGACGACCATCGGCGGCTCGCCGAGCGCCGCTCCAAGCGGGACGGATTCGGCCGAGGCCCCGGCCAGGTAAAGCGGCTCGGAAGGCCAGAGCATCGAGTGGAGATCCAGCACCACATCGGCCGCGTCGAGCACCGGCCGCAGGACGCGCGCGCGGCGCAGCTCGCTGGAGCGGCGCGGGCCTTCCAGCACGGCCGGATCCCAGAGGCGGTTCAGATCCTCCTCGAGGAAGCGCGAGGCGGTGGGGTCCTCCGGCTCGAAGCGCGAGAAGGCGTCGAGATTGGCGAAGACCAGCGTGAGCCGCCCACGCGCGGGCCGCAGCGCTTCCCGCAGCAGGCTGTCGAGCACGATGGCGCCGGCGATCTCGTTGCCATGGGTCAGCGCCACGAGGCCGACATGCGGCCCGGCCTCGCCGCTGTCGAAGCTCCAGACGCCGGGCAGCACGTTGCCCGCCCGCCAGCGGCGGATGTCCGGCGCGACCAGGCGCACGGTGGGCGAGGCGGCGCCCGCGTCGCGCAGCAGGGCGTCCAGCGCGGGAGGGAGCGAGAGCCTCATCTGGCCTGGTCCTCGATGAGGCGGCCGAGAAACGCGCAGCAGGCCTCAATCTGCGACTCCGCGATCCATTCCTCGGGCTGGTGCGCCTGGGCGATATGGCCGGGGCCGCAGACGATCGCGGGGATGCCGGCGCGCTGGTAATAGCCCGCCTCCGTGCCGTAGCTGACGAAGCCCAGCGAGTTGCTGCCCGACGCCCGCTGCGTCAGCGCCAGCAGCGGGTGGTCGGCGTCGAGGTCGAGCGCGGGCGCCACCGAGCGCGCCTTCACGGTCATCGCGCTGGCCGGGTGCACGCGGCGCAGCTCCGGCAGGATCGCGGATTCCGCATGCGCCACGAAGCGCGCGAGGATGTCGTCCGCCGTGTCGCCGGGCACGTTGCGGACCTCGAAGGTGAATTCCGCCCGGTCAGGCACGATGTTGAGCACGCTGCCGGAGTGGAAAGTGCCGGCATGCACGGTGGTGTAGGGCGGAACGAAGCCCTCGACGCGGCGGCCCTCGGCGGCGAAGCCCCGCGCCTCGGCCTTCAGCCAGGCCACCGCCTCGGCGGCCGCCATCAGCGCGTTCGCCGTCTCGTCGGCGCGCGAGGAATGGCCGGAAAGGCCCGTGAAGACGACCTCCCAGCTCGCATAGCCCTTGTGCGCGACGATGGGCGCCATGCCGCTCGGCTCGCCCACGATGCAGAGGGCGGGCGGCGGGCCCTCATGGCCGAGCTCGTCCATCAGCCGGTCGGCGCCGCGGAAGGTCGTCTCCTCGTCATGGGTGAGGCAGAGATGGAAGGGGCGCGCGAGGTCGGCCGCCAGCATCTCCGGCAGCATGGCGAGGATGCAGGCGAGGAAGCCCTTCATGTCGCAGGCGCCGCGGCCGATCAGGCGGCCATCCTCGCGCCGCAGCAGGAAGGGATCGCCGAGCCAGGCCTGTCCCTCCACCGGCACGCAGTCCACATGGGCCGAAAGGGCGATGCCGCCGGCGACGCGCGGCCCGACGATGGCATGCAGGTTGGCCTTCTCGCCCTCCATCATCACGCGCGATTCGACGCCCTGCGCGGCGAGTTCCTGCCGCACGAATTCGATGAGCGGCGCATTGCTCCGCGCGCTCGTCGTGTCGAAGGCGACAAGGCGTTCCAGCAGTGAGATGGCCCGCAGGGGGATGGCGCGCGAGATTGACGACATGAGGGGAAGCTTATCCACTCGCCGCCTCGCGTCCATCCGGGGGGCCTTCGCCTTGAATCGAGCGCCGCGTATTGCTGTCCTGGGCCTTCATCTGGAGGCCAATGCCTTCGCGCCCGTCACGCGGCTCGAGGATTTCGAGCGTCAATGCACCGTGCGCGGCGCGGAGATGACGCGGCTCGCGCGCGCCGAGGCCTCGCCCATGCCGGCCGAGATCGGCGGCTTCTACCGGCGCATGGATGCGACCGGCGACTGGACGCCCTGCCCCGTGCTGATCGCCGCGGCGCCGCCCGGCGGGCCGATCGAGCAGGCGCTGTTCCTGTCCTTCCTGGACGAGATGCGCCGGGGCCTCGCGGCCGCGCTGCCGCTGGACGGCGTCTATGTCGCGAGCCACGGGGCCAGCAGCGCGACGGGCGACGAGGACAGCGACGGCACGATGCTCGCGATGATCCGCCAGGTGGTGGGGAAGGCCGTGCCCGTCGTCGTCACGCACGACCTGCACTGCAACGTCAGCGAGACGCTGATCGACAATTGCGATGCCTTCATCGCCTATCGCACCAACCCGCATGTCGACATGGCCGCGCGCGCGGCGGAGGCCGCCGATGCGCTGCGCGAGCTGCTCGGCGGCCTCAGGACCGCGAAGGCGTTTCTCCGGCTGCCCCTGACGCCGCCCTCCGTCACGCTGCTCACCGCCGAAGGTCCCTATGCCGACCTGGTCCAGGATGCGGAGGCGCTCATGGCGAGCGATCCCGCGATCCTGAACGCCAGCGTCACCGGCGGCTTCACCTTCAGCGACCTGCCCAAATGCGGCATCACCATCACCGTCACCGCGCGCGACGGCGACGAGGGCGCGGCGAAGCGGGCCTGCGCGAAGCTGGCCCGGCGCGGCTGGGCCGAGCGCACGCGCCACACCCGGCGCCTGCTCAGCCTGGACGAGGCGGCGGCACTGGCCGTCGCGGCCGGAAAGGGCGAGGTGGCGCCGGTGATCTTTTCCGATGCGGGCGACAATCCCGGCGGCGGCGGGCGCGGCAGCACGGCCTATACGCTGCGGAAGCTGCACGAGGCCCGGGCCGAGGGCGTGGTGCTCGGCCTCTTCGTCGATCCGGCCCTGGCGGCCGAGGCGCAGAGGCTGGGCGAAGGCGCGCATTTCCACGCGGTCTTCAACCGGGAGGAAAGCGAGTTCTCGAAGCGCTTCGAGAGCGGCGCCAAGATCCTGAAGCTGACCGACGGCAAGGGCCAGGGCCGGCGCGGCACGATGGCGGGCCGGCTCTTCGACCTGGGCCCGACCGCCTTGCTGGAACTCGACGGTTCCGGCCTGCGCGTCGTCGTCATCAGCCTGCGACGGCAGTGCCACGAGCCGCGCACGCTGGAGATGCACGGTATCGACATCGCCGCCGCAAGGACCGTCGTCGTCAAGTCGCGCGGGCATTTCCGCGCGGGCTTCGACGAGTTCTTCCCGAAGGAGAGGATCTTCGAGGTGGACAGCCCCGGCCTCACCAGTCCGGTGCTGACCAACTTCGCCTGGAAGCGGCTGCCGCGGCCGACCTACCCCCTGGATCCGGACGCGGCCTGGACCGATCCCGGCTGGAACTGACGCGCAGGGCAAGGGTCTTCGGGTCCAGGCGGAACCGCCAGAGCGGCGCCGGGGCCCCGAAGGCACGATCGAGCAGGGCGCTCCAGAAACGGCGGGAGGGCCTCAGAACCGCAGTCCGGCGAAGAGGCAGACGACGACCATCGCCGCGATGCTGGCGAGGCCCGTGCCCCAATAGGCCAGCGCGGATTGCGACTCGTCCTGCGCGCGGCGGCGGGGAAGCTGGGTGATGGCGTGGGTCTGCATGGCTGCTCCTGACGAGGTTGCGATGCTCCCTCCGAGCAGGCCCCATGCCAGACGCGAGCCTCAGCCACGCGCGGCGGCGATCAGCCCCTTCATGCGCGCGATCGCCGTCGGCAGCCCCTCGAAGACCGAGGTGGAGATGAGGAAATGGCCGATGGAGACCTCGCTGATCTCCGGGATGGCGGCGATGGGCGCGATCGTCTCGTAGCTCAGGCCATGGCCGGCATGGCATTGCAGGCCCAGCGATTTCGCCAGCACGGCGGCCTCGGCGTGCTTCGCGGCCAGGGCGGCGCGCGCGCCGGCGGGGGCTTCGGCATAGGTCCCGGTGTGAAGCTCGATGGCCTGGGCGCCCAATTCGGCCGCTCTTGCAATTTGCAATGCATCCGGCTCCACAAAAAGCGAGACTTCGATGCCGAGGCCTGAAAGCCGGCGGATGGCCTCGGCCAGGAAGGGACCGGCGCGGAGCGCGTCGAGGCCGCCTTCGGTGGTCAGCTCCTCGCGCTTCTCCGGGACGATGCAGCAGGCGGGGGGGTGCAGCCGCTCGCAGAGGGCCACCATCTCCTCCGTGGCGGCCATCTCGAAGTTGAGGCGGGTCTCCACCTCGGAAGCCACGCGCTCCAGGTCGCGGTCGCGGATATGGCGACGGTCCTCGCGCAGATGCATCGTCACGCCGTCCGCGCCGGCCGCCATGGCGACGCGCGCCGCCTCGACCGGACAGGGGAAGGCACCGCCGCGGGCGTTCCGCAGGGTCGCCACATGGTCCACGTTCACGGAGAGGCGCATCAGGCCCTTTTCCTTCGGTTTTCAGCGAGCTGTGCGGCCAGCCGGATCGCCGCGATCAGGCTGTCGGGGCTGGCCAGGCCCTTTCCGGCGATGTCCAGCGCGGTGCCGTGGTCCGGGCTGGTGCGGACGATGGAGAGGCCCAGGGTGACGTTCACGCCGCCCGCCATGTCCAGCGTCTTGATCGGGATGAGCGCCTGGTCGTGGTAGAGGCAGATGGCGGCGTCGTAGTTCGGCCGGGCATGGGCGGTGAACATCGTGTCCGGCGGATACGGGCCTGTGGCGTCGATGCCTTCGCCGCGCAGCATCCTGACGGCCGGGGCGACGATCGCCTGGTCCTCGGAGCCCAGCGTCCCCGCCTCGCCCGCATGCGGGTTCAGCCCGGCGACGGCCAGGCGGGGGGCGGCGATGCCGAAGTCGCGAAGGAGGGCCGCATGCGTGATCCGCGCATGCTCCGCGATCAGTTCCGGCGTCAGCCGGGCGATGGCGCGGGCGAGCGGCTCGTGCACCGTTACCGGCACGACGCGCAGCTCCGGCGAGGCCAGCATCATGACGGGCGGCACCCCGGTGCCGGCCAGCTCGCCCAGGAACTCCGTATGGCCGGGATGCGGGAAGCCGGCGGCCGTCAGCACCGACTTCTGGATGGGATTGGTCACCATGCCGTCGATGTCGCCCGCCTTCGCCAGCGCCACGGCTTCCTTGATGGCGGCCAGCACGGCGGGGGCGGTGGCCGTGTCGGGGCGGCCCGGGGCAGCGGGGACGGGCAGGGGACGGTGGAGGACCGGAAGGGCTCGCGGGAACGCCGCCTTCGCCTCGGCGGCCGAGGCGATCCGGGCAAGGGGTGCGCCGGCGATCCGGTCCGCATCGTCGATCAGGAAGAAGGCGGGCCCGCCGTCGCGGAGCGCATACCAGGCCTTCGCGGCGATCTCGGCGCCGATCCCGGCGGGCTCCCCCATGGTCAATGCCAGCATGGCACGAATCTAGCAGAGCCCGCGCCGCCGCACGATAGGCGCCGCCCATTCCAGGCGACGGAAGCTCCGATTGGCGCGGCGAAGGCGTCCGGGCCAGCCTGGGCAGCAGAAAAGGACGTGTCGCATGGCCAACCCGTTTCCCGTGATCGCGATCTGCATCGCCACCGTGGCCACCAGCTTCGGGGTGGCCTTCCTCGCCTCGGCCTCGCCCAATGAGGACCGCGCCTGCGCCGCCGGTGAGCTGGTCGCCGAGCGCTTCTTCGCGATCGAGGCGCCGGACGGGGAAGGCGGCCGCCGCGCTTCCTATTTCGTGGAGCTCGCCAATCCGCAGGGCCGGCCGCAGGTCTTCAACCTCGCCTTCGACCTGGCCGAGGCGCCGGACCGCCGGACCGGCGACCGGGCCATGAGCCTCGCCGCCCGGCAGAGCATGCCGGTGATGCTGGGCACCCAGGCGCTCGATGCCAGCGCGAGGCCCATCTCACCCGAGGCGATGTCCCTCGCCATCCGGGTCAACTGCCGGGCCTGGTGAGCGGGGCGCCCTTTACCCATTCTTCAGGATGACCGGTCGAGACTGGGCCACGACCAAAATGGCCGAGGACGACCGACGATGACGATCCTGCTTTCCGGCTCGCTTCCGGGGCTCATCAACGAGAACACGCCCCTTTGGGACTGGATGGGGCAGCTCCGGCTGGGCATGGACCCGTCGCTGATCCGTTTCGTGGACATCACGGGAACGGGCGCGGACTACTTCGACGCGACGTTGAACCGCGCCACCGGCATGGTCGAGATCACGCCCATCGCGCTGGCCGACTACGAGTCCTTCCTCGCCAGCGGCCGCTCGCCAACGCTCAGCCTGGGGCTGCGCTTCTTCATGGCCGACGGCACGGTGCAGCAGAGCCAGAACAGCTACTCCGTGACGGTGCTGAACCTCGACGACACGGCGCCGCAATCGCTCGGCTTCTCGAGCGGCGGGAGGGTGGAGGCAGGCCAGGCGGGCGCTGTGATCGGCACGCTGGCCGTGACGGATCCCGACACGGCATCCGGCTTCACCTACACCGTCCGCGAGGACGACCAGTGGGTCTTCGAGATCGTGGACGGCGTGCTCCGGCTGCGCAGCGGCGTGGCGCTCTCGGTTAGCGACGGGCCGATGCGCTCCGTCGTGATCGAGGTCTGGGACGGCACGCAATCCTCCGCCTTCACCCTGGACATCCAGGTCGCGCTGCCGGGCTCCGGCGGCCAGGCGATCGATCTCTTCGAGGCGCATGAGAGCCGCGGCGGCTTCTACTGGAGCCATGGCGCCATTGTCGGCGACCGCATGTCCTACGAGCTCGCCTCGCTGCGCGACCAGGGCGCCTATACGACGATGGTGATGCGCGACGGGGAGTCCTTCGTCTTCGAGGAACCGACATCGCTGCGGCTGCTGGACGGCACGGTCTATTTCGGCGGCGACAGCAAGGCGGCCTGGCTCTGGTCCGCCGTGGATACCGTTCTCAACCGGGAGCAGACGAATTTCGAGATGTGGGCCAACCACGCGGTGCTCGGCGCCGTGATCCCGGAGAGGGACTTCCTCCGGATCCTGGTCTCGAGCGCGGAATTCCAGAACAGCTTCGGCACGCTCGACAACACGCAGTTCATCGAGCGCCTGTACCTGAACACGACCGGCGTGATCACCGGGTCCGGCGTCGCCTACCACGCCCAGCGCCTCGCCAACGGCACGGAAAGGGCCCAGCTCGTCGAGGAGTTCATGAAGTTCCGCAAGGATCTGGGCCAGACGGAAGCGCGGGCGGACCAGGGCATCCTGGTGCCAAACAACAATGTGCAGCAGCTCGACGTCATTCTCCGCGTCGGCGGCGGCGGGGACAGCGAGGTGACGCGCTTCTGGTACGACTACTACGCCTCGGGCCTCGTTTCCCTCGACGCGCTGGCGCATGGCATCGTGCATGCGCCGAGCTATGCGGCCAACATGGGCGCTCTCGACAACAGGGCCTTCGTCCAGCAGTTCCATCTCCAGGCGCTCGGCTATGCGCCGGAGGCCTGGTTCACGGACCTCTTCACCTCGCTCTTGGACGTCCACGCGATGAGCCGGCCGAACTACATCATGGGCGTGGTGTCGCAGGTGGGCGTGCAGCACGACAGCTACGTCTATCACGCGCCGGACGGCGCCGCCTTCGCCAATCCCTGGTAGTCACCCCGGCAGGGGCGTGAAGAGCTGCTTCAGGCAGCGCAGCCCGAAGGCGGTGCGCGTGTGGCGCACCCCGGGCAGGCGGTAGATCTTTTCCCGCAACAGCCGCTCGTAGCCGGCGGTACCGCTCACCGCGGCCTTGAGGATGTAGTCGTACTCGCCCGTCGCGAGCCAGGCCTCGATGACCTCCGGCATGTCGGCGATGGCCTGCTCGAAACGTTTGAGCTGCTCCTCGTCGTGCTTCTCCGTCATCACCTCGATGATGACGGTGTCGGGGAAGCCGAGCTTCGCCTGGTCCAGCTCGGCCCGGTAGCCGCGGATGACGCCGGACTGCTCCAGCCGCCGCACGCGGGACCAGCAGGGCGAGGGAGACAGGCCAACCCGCTCGGCCAGCTCGGCGTTGGTCAGGCGCGCCTCCTGGTGCAGGGCGCGGAGGATACGGCGGTCGATGGCGTCCATCGCGGAAGATCCTTCTGCCATTTCGGCGGCGCACAACAGAATGCGGCAGGAACTCTTGCGCGATCCGGCTCAAGCTTCCAGCCTAACATCCGACTTCCGGAGGCGTCCCATGAACAGCATCATCCGGCCCGACATCTCCCTCGAAGAGCGCTGGGACGCGGCCGGGCGCGAGACGCTGCTGACCGGGACCCAGGCGCTGGTCCGCCTGCCCCTGATGCGGCGCATGCTGGACGACGCGCTGGGCCTGGACACGGCCGGCTACATCACCGGCTATCGCGGCTCTCCGCTCGGCGGATACGACAAGGAGCTCTGGAAGCAGAAGGCGCGGCTGCGTGCCGCGAATGTCGTCTTCGAGCCGGGGCTAAACGAGGATATCGCGGCGACGGCCTGCTGGGGCACGCAGCAGGTGGCGCTGCTGCCGGGCGCGAGGCAGCACGGCGTCTTTGCCATCTGGTATGGCAAGGGCCCGGGCGTGGACCGGAGTGGCGACGTGCTGCGGCATGCCAATGGCGCCGGGACCGCGTCGGAGGGCGGCGTGCTGGCCCTGGCCGGCGACGACCCGGCGGCCAAATCCTCCACCGTGACCAGCGGCTCCGAATACGCCTTCGCCGATCTCGAGATGCCGATGCTCGATCCGGCCGATGTGGGCGAGGTGCTGGAATATGGCGTGAAGGCCATCGCGCTCTCCCGCTTCAGCGGGCTCTGGGTGGGCATGAAATGCGTCGCCGAGACCATGGACGCCACCATGAGCCTGACCGTCGATCCCGCGGCCTTCGCCACGGCCACGCCCAATGGCGTGGAGCTGCCGCCGGGCGGGCTGCATATCCGGCTGCGCGACACGGCGCTCGGCATCGAGGAGCGCGTGCGGCGCTTCAAGCTCCCGGCCGCGCTGGCCTTCGCCCGGATCAACGGCTTCAACCGCATCGTGCAGGACGCGCCGAATGCGCGGCTGGGCATTGCCGTGCGCGGCAAGGCCTGGTCCACGCTGCGGCAGGCCCTGGCCGATGCCGGCATCACGCCCGAGCTCGCGCGGATGGGGGGCTTGCGGATCTGGAAGGTCGGCATGGCCTGGCCGCTCGACATCGAGGGCGCGCGGGACTTCACGCGCGGGCTGGAGGCGGTGCTGGTCGTCGAGGACCGCCGCTCCTTCCTGGAGATGCAGCTGCGCGAGGCGCTCTACGGCGATCCCGTCCGCCCGCGCATCCATGGCAAAGACGTGCTGAGCGACGTCTCCGAGCTCGACGCGGCCATGATCCTGCGCGGCCTGGCCCGCGTGCTGCCGGAGGCCTTGCGGACCGAGAGGCTCGCGGCCCGCCTTGCCGAACTGGATGCGCTGGCTGCCTCGGCCGCCGAGCCGCTCGCGCTGCGCCAGCCCTATTTCTGCCCGGGCTGCCCGCACAACACCTCGACGCATGTGCCCGAGGGCAGCCACGCGCTGGCCGGCATCGGCTGCCACTATCTTGTGAAGGACATGAATCGCGAGAGCGAGCTGTTCAGCCATATGGGTGGCGAGGGCGCGGCCTGGCTCGGCCAGCGGCACTTCACCGAGACGGCGCATGTCTTCGCCAATATGGGCGACGGCACCTATGCCCATTCGGGCGCGATGGCGATCCGCGCGGCGATCGCGGCTAAGGCCAATGTCACCTTCAAGATCCTGGTGAACTCGGCCGTCGCAATGACGGGCGGGCAGCCCGCCGAGGGCGAGGTGACGGTGCCGCGCATCGCGGCGCAGGTCTGGGCCGAGGGTGCGCAGCGCGTCGTCATCGTCGGCGACGATCCGGAGCGGCATCAGGGCGATCCGCTGATCCCCGCCGGCACCAGCTTCTTCCCCCGCGCTGAGCTCGACCAGGTGCAGCGCATGCTGCGCGAGGTTCCTGGTGTCACCGCGCTCATCTACGACCAGCAATGCGCGACCGAGCGCCGCCGCATGCGCAAGCGCGACCTCGCGCCCAAGGCGAAGAAGCGCGCCGTGATCAACCCGCGCGTCTGCGAGGATTGCGGCGACTGCTCGCGCGCCTCGAACTGCATCGCCGTCGAGCCCATCGAGACGGAATGGGGCCGCAAGCGCCGCATCGACCAGTCCGCCTGCAACCAGGACTTCTCGTGTGTCGAGGGCTTCTGCCCCTCCTTCCTGACGCTGGAAGGGGCGGAGCCGGTGAAGCCGGCGACGCCGATCATCGTCACTGAGGCCGCGCTGCCGAGCCTGCCGGAACCGAAGGCCGGCGAGGCCTGGAATATCCTGCTGGCCGGCGTGGGTGGGCAGGGGGTGACGGCGCTCTCCGCCATTCTCGCCATGGCCGCGCATCTGGAGGGGCGGCCGGTCCGGACGCTGGACATGCTCGGCCTCGCGCAGAAGGGCGGCGGCGTCTACGCGCAGCTCCGTGTCGGCCGGCCGGGCGAGGAGGTGTCGAGCCCGCGCATCGGCCAGGGCCAGGCGGATGCGATGATCGCCGCCGATCTCGTGGGCGCGCATGGCCGGGTGGCGCGGCCGCTGCTGGGCCCGGGCCGCTCGCGGGTGGTGGTGAGCACGGAAGTCTCGCCGACGGGCCGCTTCGTGCTCGACCCGGAGACGCGGGAGAACCCCGCCGCCATGCTCGCAAGCCTGAAGGAGGCCGCGCATGACGTGGTGGCCTTCGACGCCGCGCATGAGGTGGAGCGCGATTTCGGCGACCTCATCTTCCTCAACATTTTCCTGCTCGGCGCCGCCTTCCAGCGCGGGCTGATCCCCATGTCGAGCGAGGCGCTGCGCCGGGCCATCGAGCTGAACGGCGCCGCGATTCCCAAGAACCTCGCCGCCTTCGAGGCGGGACGGCTCGCCGTGGAGGCGAAGCCGGCCGCGCCGGAGACGCTGGAGGCGCTGATCGGGCGGCGCGCCGACGACCTGCGCGGCTACCAGAATGCGCGCCACGCCTCGCGCTACGCGGACTTCGTCGCACGGGTGCGGGCGGCGGAGGAGGCGGTGATGCCCGGCGAGACGCGGCTGACCCGGGCCGTCGCGACGCAGCTCTACCGGCTCATGGCCTATAAGGACGAATACGAGGTCGCGCGCCTGCACGCCGATGCGGAGTGGCGGGCGAAGCTCCAGGCCGGCTTCGCGGGCACCACCCGGATCAACATGCACCTCGCCCCGCCGCTGCTGGCGCGCGAGGGCCGCGACGGCCGGCCGCAGAAGATGACCTTCGGCCCCTGGATGCTGAAGGCCATGGGCTGGCTGCGCCACGGCAAGATGCTGCGCGGCACCTTCCTCGATCCCTTCGGCCGCACCGAGGAGCGCCGGGCGGAGCGCGCGCTGATCGACGAGTATCGCGCCGGCATCGAGCACCGGATGGCCGCCCTCCACCCGACGAACCACGCGAAGGCTTGCGACTGGGCCGAGGCCGCCGCCGGCATCAAGGGCTTCGGGCCGATCAAGGCGCGCAATATCGCCGCCACCCGCGCGCGCTGGGCGATGCTGGACTCGGCGGCGGCGGCGGAGTGACATCGCCCACATGTTCGACCTGACGCCCGACACCAAGGCCCTGCGCGAAACGGCGCAGGATTTCGCCCGCGAGCGCATCGCGCCGCACGCCATCGCCTGGGACCGCGACCGGCATTTCCCGCTCGACGTCTTCCGCGAGGCGGCGGCGCTCGGCATGGCCGGCCTCTATGTCCGGGAGGAAAGCGGCGGCGCCGGCCTCTCACGGCTGGATGCGGCGGTGGTCTTCGAGGCGCTGGCGACCGGCTGCCCGACGATCAGCGCCTTCCTCTCCATCCACAACATGGTCGCCTGGATGACCGATCGCTGGGGCACCGAGGCGCAGCGAGCGCATTGGCTTCCGGCGTTGCTGACCATGGAGAAGGTCGCCTCCTACGCCCTGACGGAGCCCGGCTCGGGTAGCGATGCCGTGGCGCTGGCGACGAGGGCCCGCCGCGACAACGAGGGCTATGTGCTGGACGGCGCCAAGCAGTTCATCAGCGGCGCCGGCGTCTCTGACCTTTACCTGACCATGGTCCGCACCGGCGGTCCGGGCGCGGATGGCGTCTCCGCGCTGCTCATCCCCAAGGAGACGCCCGGCCTCGGCTTCGGCGCCAATGAGCGCAAGATGGGCTGGAACGCCCAGCCCACCCGGCAGGTGCTTTTCGAATCCGCCCGCGTTTCCGCCGAGGCGCTGCTGGGCGAGGAGGGGAAGGGCTTCCGCTATGCGATGGCGGGGCTCGACGGCGGGCGGTTGAACATCGCGGCCTGTTCGCTGGGCGGGGCGCAGGCGGCGCTCGACATCGCGCTGGACTACGTGAAGTCCCGGCGCGCCTTCGGCAAGGCGGTCGCCGAGTTCCAGGCGACGCAGTTCCGCCTGGCCGACATGGCGACCGAGCTCGAGGCCGCGCGCAGCTTCCTTTGGCGCGCCTGCGCCAAGCTCGACGAGCATGCGCCGGACGCCACCGCCTTCTGCGCCATGGCCAAGCGTTTCGTGACGGACAGCTGCCACCGCATCGCCGACGAGGCGCTCCAGCTCCTCGGAGGTTACGGCTATCTGGCTGATTACGGGATCGAGAAGATCGTGCGCGATCTCCGCGTTCACCGGATCCTGGAGGGGACCAACGAGATCATGCGCGTCATCGTCGCGCGGCATCTGGTCGGCCGGCCAGGCTGAATTCTTTGGCCTTGCCGCTATGGCAGGGATAAGGCACGATCCCAGGATGCGCTCCACCGGCCTCCCCTTACTCGCTTTCCTGGCTGCCGGGTTGCCCGGGGCCGGGCCGGCGGTGGCGCAGCAGCGGGTGGTGGTCGTCCCTGCGGGGGCCGAGGTGGCCGTGCCTGCCCGTGGAGCCTCGGGGCCACGGCTGGTGAACGCGCCGCGTCCGCGAATCCCGTCGCGCAACGCCGGCGGCCCTTCCCAGCCGGGCGCGCGGCCGATGCTGGAGAGCGGCAGCGCGCTGGGCGGCTCCGGACTGGCCGTGCCGGCGCTGATCGCCCTGCCGATCGCCGCCATCGCCGCCGCGGCGGTGGCCATTCCCGGCGGCGGCAACGGTAGCACCTCGGCGCCTGCGCGCACGCGCTGAGACCTTAATCCCCGCGAAAGCCTTTCGCGCGACACTGCGCGCATGGCGCCACTCGACCAGCCCCATGCCGACACCCACACGGCCTTCCGCGGCTCGCTGGCGGAACGCATGGCGCTTGCCAGGCGGCCCGATGCGGCGCCGGAACTGCTGGTCCTGCTCGCCGCGGACGCGGTGGAGGGGGTGCGCCGGACCGTGGCGGAGAATCCCGCCGCGCCCTCTCATGCCGACCGTCTGCTGGCGCAGGACGCCGTCGCCTCGATCCGGATCAGCCTCGCCCGGAAGCTGGCCGCCCAGGCGGCCGAGCTGGCGCGGAGCCTGACGGACCGCCGGATCAGGCTGGCCTGGGACGCGCTCCTGCTCCTCGCGCAGGATCTGGCGCAGGAGGTTCGGCACGCGGTCGCCGACACTCTGGCCGACCTGCCGGATGCGCCGCACGACCTGGTGATCGCCTTGGCCCGGGATGCGGCGCTGCTGGTCTGCGAGCCGCTGATCCGGCTTTCTGCCGTGCTGACCGAGGGCGATCTCATCGCCCTGGTGCGGGAGCCTCCCGGTGCCGGCTCACGCGCCGCCGTGGCGGGCCGCCTGCAACTCGCGCCGCCGGTCTGCGAGGCCGTGGTGGAGAGCGGCGACATCGCGGCCATGGCCGCGCTGCTGCGCAATCCGACCTCGCGGATCCCATCCTGGGCCCTGGCTGTCCTGGTCGAGCTTGCCGGAGAGGAGATGTGCCTGCAGGAGCCCCTGACCTGCCGGCCGTCCCTGCCGCCGGCCCTGTTGAGGCGGCTGGCGGCGCTGGTCGCCGACGACGTCCTGTCACAATGGGCGGTCCGGGCCGGTCTGCCGCCGGCCGTCGCGGAACAGCTGCGGGCGCGGGCGCCTTCCGGGGAAGGAGGGCCGGGAAGGGCAGGCCGCCTGGAATGGACGACAAGTCGGGAGAAAGGTCTAAGTCACATAAGCTTCACATAAGTGAAACACCTCGGTCTTCCTGGGCGCTTATCCGCTTCGCCGAAGGCTCCCGGCACTGCGCCGGGCGCCTGCGATCGATGGAGACGCTAGTGAACCGACGCAACCTTCTGGCCCTCGCCGCCGGCGTGGCGGCCGTGCCGGCCCTGCCCCGCCCCGGCTTCGCGCAGCTCGCAGCCATCACCGGCGCCGGCGCCAGCTTTCCCCGCCCGGTCTATGAGCGTTGGGGCCAGGCCGCCCGCGAGGGCGCCGGCGTGCAGCTGAACTACCAGTCGATCGGCTCCGGCGGCGGCATCAACCAGATCACCAACCGCACCGTCGATTTCGGCGCCTCCGACGCTCCGCTCGCCGCCGATCAGCTCCGCGAGCGCAACCTGCTGCAGTTCCCGACGGTCCTGGGCTCGGTCGTGCTGATCGTGAACCTGCCGGGCGTGGCCGACAACGCGCTGAAGCTGACGCCAGACGTCGTGGTCGACCTGTTCATGGGCCGCATCACGCGCTGGAACGATGCCAGGCTCGTCGAGCTCAATCGCGACCTGCGCCTGCCCAACCTGCCGGTCTCCCCGGCCTATCGCGCCGACGCCTCCGGCACGACCTTCGTCTTCACCACCTATCTCTCGCGCGTTTCCGAGGCCTGGAAGTCCGGCCCCGGCGCGGCGACCAGCGTGCAGTGGCCGGTCGGCAATGGCGCCCGCGGCAATGAGGGCGTCTCCAACGCGGTCCGCAACACGCCGGGCGCCATCGGCTACACCGAGAACGCCTATGCCACGGTGAACCGCCTGATCACCACGCAGCTGCGCAACAAGTCCGGCGCCTTCGTCCGCCCGACCATGGCGTCCTTCCAGGCCGCCGCCGGCGCCGCCGACTGGTCGACCGCGAACTTCGCCGCCGACATGGTGGATCTGAGCGGCGAGACCGTGTGGCCGATCGTCTCCCCCACCTTCATCCTGCTGCCCACCAATCCGGTCGCCGATCGCGTCGCGGGCAGCCTGAACACGATGAAGTTCTTCGACTGGGCCTTCAAGAACGGCGGCGAGGCGGCCCGCCGCCTCGAATACATCCCGCTGCCGGATGCGGTGCACACCGCGATCCGCGGCGCCTGGAGCGCCGTGAAGAACCCCTCCGGCGCCTCCATCTGGACCGCCTGAAGGTTTGACGCGTAGACCGGGGGCGGGCGCCGTACCCGCCCCCCTTCGAGAGGTTCCGGCGTGCAGCAGACCGTCACTTCCCCCCGCAGCAGCGGCGCCTTCGGAGACAAGATCTTCGAATGGCTGTGCCGCGGCGCCGGCCTTCTCGTCCTGGCCCTTCTCGGCGCCATCATCCTCACGCTCTTCGTCGGCGGCCTCCCGGCTTTCCGCGAGTTCGGCCTGCCCTTCCTCTGGTCCACCGACTGGAACCCCGTCGAGGGGCGCGAGAGCTACGGCGCGGCCGTGCCGGTCCTCGGCACCATCATCACCGCGATCCTGGCCATCCTGATCGCCGTGCCCGCCGCCTTCGGCATCGCCTTCTACCTGACCGAGCTCGCGCCGGAATGGATCCGCGGCCCCGTCGGCACCGCGATCGAGCTGCTGGCCGCCATTCCCTCGATCATCTTCGGCATGTGGGGCCTGTTCGTCCTGGTGCCGATCATCCAGAACTACATCCAGCTTCCCTTCGGCGAGATCCTGGGCGCCATCCCCCTGATCGGCTTCATCTTCGATAGCAACAACTTCGCCGGTACCTCGCTCTTCGCCGCCGCGGTGGTGCTCGCCATCATGATCCTGCCCTTCATCGCGGCCACCATGCGCGACGTCTTCCTGACGGTGCCGGCCGTGTACAAGGAGAGCGCCTACGGCCTCGGCTGCACGCGGTGGGAGGTGATGAACAAGGTCGTCATCCCCTATACCCGCGTCTCCGTGGTGGGCGGCATCATGCTCGGCCTCGGCCGCGCGCTGGGCGAAACCATGGCGGTGACCTTCGTCATCGGCAACGCCAACCGCATCGCGACCTCCATCTTCGACCCCTCGACCACCATCGCCTCGGTGGTCGCCATGGAGTTTCCGGAGAGCCTGATGGGCAGCCTCAAGCAGTCCTCGCTGCTGGCGCTCGGCTTCCTGCTCTTCGTGATCTCCTTCATCGTGCTGGCGACCTCGCGCTGGCTCCTCCGCTCGCGGCTGAAGTGAGGCGCCCCCAATGAGCTCCACGACCTTCGACATCGCGACCGCCCCCGCCAAGGATCCGGCGACGGCCCGCGCCCTGGGACGGCGCCGAAGGATGGTGGACCGCCTGATCCGCTGGGCCTGCATCGGCTCGACGATCATCGGCCTGATCTTCCTCGCCTCGATCCTGGTCACGCTGATCTACCGGGGCTTCGCCGCGCTGGACCTCACGGTGCTGACGCGCGAGTTCGAGCCGACCACCTATGGCGACCCGGACGCGCCGCGCGGGGGCCTCGCCCATGCCATCATCGGCTCGCTGATCCAGACCTCGATCGCCACCGCGGTCGGCACGCCGGTCGGGCTGCTGGTCGGCACCTACCTCGCCGAATACGCGCGGGGCTCGAAGCTGGGCGAGGCGGTGCGCTTCGTTTCCGACGTGCTGCTCTCCGCGCCGTCGATCCTGATCGGCCTCTTCATCTACCAGATGGTGGTGCTGCCGATGGGCGGCTTCTCCGGCCTCGCGGGCGCGCTGGCGCTGGCCATCATCGTCATCCCCGTCGTCGTCCGCACGACGGAGGACATGCTGACGCTCATCCCCAACACGCTGCGCGAGGCCGTGGTGGCCCTGGGCGCGCCCAAGTGGAAGATGATCACGCTGGTGACCTGGCGCGCCGCGCTCTCGGGCATCGTGACCGGCGTGCTGCTGGCCTTCGCGCGCATCGCCGGCGAGACCGCGCCGCTGCTCCTCACCAGCTTCGGCAACAGCATCACCAGCTGGGATCTCAGCCGTTCCATGTCGAGCCTGCCGATCGCGATCTACCAGCAGGCCAATTCGGGCTTCCCGGACCTGATCGACATCGCCTGGGCGGGCGCGCTGCTCGTCACGCTCGGCGTGCTCTCCGTCAACGTCGTCGCGCGGGTCCTCCTGCGCAAGCGCAAGTAAGCAGGGGGACACCCATGAACTCCGAGACCCAGACCCATATCGAGGCCAGCCGCGGCTTCGGCGGCATGCAGGTCCGCTCCGACGCCGCGCTGAGCATGAAGAACCGCATCGAGATCAGGAACCTCGACTTCTTCTACGGGCCGACGCTGCCCAAGGCGCTTAAGGGGATCAGCCTCAACTTCCCCGACCGCCAGGTGACCGGCATGATCGGCCCCTCGGGCTGCGGTAAGTCCACGCTGCTGCGCGTGATGAACCGCATGTACAGCCTCTATCCCGGCCAGCGCGCCGAGGGCGAGGTGCTGCTCGACGGCGAGAACCTGCTCGACCCGCAGATGGACCTCAACGAGCTGCGCTCGAAAGTGGGCATGGTCTTCCAGAAGCCCACGCCCTTTCCCATGACCATCTACGAGAACATCGCCTTCGGCGTGCGCCTGCACGAGAAGCTCTCCAAGGCGGAGATGGACCAGCGCGTGGAATGGGCGCTCACCCGCGCCGCCATCTGGAACGAGGTGAAGGACCGGCTGCAGGCCAGCGCCATGGGCCTCTCGGGCGGGCAGCAGCAGCGCCTCTGCATCGCGCGCACCATTGCCGTGCGGCCGGAGGTCATCCTCTTCGACGAGCCAACCTCGGCGCTCGACCCGATCTCCACGCTGAAGATCGAGGAGCTGATCGACGAGCTGAAGCGCGACTTCACCATCGCGATCGTGACGCACAACATGCAGCAGGCGGCGCGCTGCGCCGATCAGGTCGCCTTCTTCTACCTGGGCGAGCTCGTCGAGGTGGCGCCGGCCGCGGCCATGTTCACCGCGCCCAAGCATCCGAAGACGCAGGAATACATCACCGGCCGGTTCGGCTGAGGAGACCGAGATGCCGAACAGCACCCGCACGCATATCGTGACGAGCTACGGAGAAGACCTGAAGCGCCTGCGCGAGATGATCGCGCGCATGGGCGGGCTGGCGGAGCGGCAGGTGGCCGATTCCGCCCTGTGCCTGGTGCGCCGCGACAGCGACCTGGCCGCCGAGGTGGTGATGCGCGACGCCGAGCTGGACGCCATGGAGCGCGAGGTCGAGCAGTATTGCGTGCGCCTGCTGGCGCTCCGCCAGCCGCTGGCGGCCGACCTGCGCCTCATCATCGCCTGCATGAAGATCAGCCAGGACCTGGAGCGCATCGGCGACTATGCGCGCAACGGCGCCAAGCGGGCCATCGTGGTCTCGCAGCAGCCGATGATGGGCAGCCTGAACGGCTTCGAGCGCATGGCCGAGCTGGTGCAGGAGAACCTCAAGGGCGCCATCGACGCGCTGGTCGAGGACGATGCGGCCAAGGCCGACGAGGTCTGGGGGAACGACGAGCCGATCGACGGCATCTACAACGGGATCTTCCGCGAGATGCTGACCTTCATGATGGAGGATCCGCGCAACATCACCTCCGCGACGCACCTGCTCTTCATCGCGAAGAACCTGGAGCGGATCGGCGACCATGCGACCAACATCGCCGAGCGCGTGCATTTCGCCGTCCTCGGCGAATCGCTGACGGAGGAGCGCCCGAAGGCGGACATTTCCTCCTCGGCTGTCGTCAACCCGCCCGGCTGAGGAGGCGACGCGGATGCCCGAAGGCTTCACCGGAAACGGCAAGCCCACCATCCTGGTGGTGGAGGACGAGGCCGCGCTGCTCGCGCTGCTGCGCTACAACCTCGAGCGCCAGGGCTTCAACGTGGACGAGGCGACGGACGGCCAGGAGGCGCTGCTCCGCATCGCCGAGGCCAAGCCGGACCTCGTCCTGCTGGACTGGATGCTGCCGGCCATGTCCGGCATCGAGGTCTGCCGCCAGATCCGCCGCCGGCCCGCCACGCGCGACCTGCCGGTGATCATGGTCACCGCCCGCACCGAGGACCAGGACGCGGTGCGGGCGCTGGACACCGGCGCGGACGACTACATCGCCAAGCCCTTCGCGGTGGAGGCGCTGCTGGCGCGCATCCGCGCGCTGCTGCGACGCTCCTCCAACGTCTCGGCCAAGGGCAGCATCGCCTATCTCGACCTGGCGATGGACCAGGATGCCCATCGCGTGACGCGCAACGGCCGCGCGCTGCATCTCGGCCCGACAGAGTACCGGCTGCTGGAATTCTTCCTCTCGCATCCACGGCGGGTCTTCACGCGCGAGCAGCTGCTGGACGCCGTCTGGGGACGCGACATCCATGTCGAGCTGCGGACGGTGGACGTGCACATCCGCCGGCTGCGCAAGGCGATCAACGCCGATGGCGAGGCGGACCTGATCCGCACCGTGCGATCGGCCGGCTATGCGCTGGATGCCGATAACGGCTGATTAGGCCGGCGAAGGATCGCTCCTTCAGGACGGCGCGGCCCAGCCGGGCCGCCATCTTTTTGGGCTAGGGCCCGGCCTGGGTCATTCCTCCTGTCTCAAATTCGATCGTCCGGACCCGGCTCCCGACCTTCCGGTCGGTCGGGCATCGCGGCGAATGCGGCCGTTTGCCTGGGCTTCGCGACCCTTGGGCAAAATAGGCGCCTGTCGGACCGCGCCCGGCCGTTGACATTCACATTGCCTCCGCAGGAAAGTCCGGCAACGAAGTCTTGGAACGAGGAAGCCCGTCTATGGCCGAAGAGCGCTTTGTCGAACACGCGCGCGACGGGGACGTCCATGTCCTGCGGATCGCGAATCCCCCCGTCAACACGCTCCGCACCGGCGTTCGCGAGGGCCTGCACCTGGGCATCCGGGCCGCGGTCAAGGAAGGCGCGCGCGCCATCGTCCTGATCGGCGACGGCCGCATGTTCTCCGCAGGCGCGGAGATGACCGAGTTCGGCAAGCCGCGCCAGCCGCCCAGCCTGCCCGAGGTCTTCGACGAAATCGAGAACTGCAAGGTGCCGGTTATCGCCGCCATCCATGGCTCGGCGCTGGGCGGCGGGCTCGAGCTCGCGCTCGCCTGCCATGCCCGCGTGGCCCTGGCCTCGGCCCAGCTTGGCCTGCCCGAGGTGAAGCGCGGCTTCGTGCCCGGTGCCGGCGGAACGCAGCGGCTGCCCCGCCTCATCGGCGGCGAGGCGGCACTGAAGATCATCGTGACGGGGGAGCCGATTTCCGCCGGGGAGGCGGTGAAGCTCGGCTTCATCGACGCGATCGTCGACGAGCCGCTGGAGGCTTCGGCCATTGCCTGGGCGCGGGCGCATGCCGGCGACAGCTTCACCCTCGCCCATCACCGCACCGACAAGATCAAGGGCGCCGACATGGCGGCCTTCGATGCGGCCGCGGCCGCGCTGCTCAAGCGCACGCGCGGGCAGGAGAGCCCGAAGGGCTGCGTCACCGCCGTCCGTGCCGCGCTCACCCACAGCTTCGACGAGGGCCTCGTGATCGAGCGTGAGCAGTTCACGCGCCTCGTCGCCGGCGAGCAGAGCCAGGCGCTGCGCCACGTCTTCTTCGGCGAGCGCGAGGCGCAGCGCATCCCGGGCATGCCCGAGGGCACGAAGTCCCTGCCCGTGAAGAACGCGGTCGTGATCGGCGGCGGCACCATGGGTGGCGGCATCGCGATGAATTTCGCGAACAACCATATCCCCGTGACCATCGTCGAGACCACGCAGGAGGCGCTGGACAAGGGCCTCGCCCGCTGCGACGCCAATTGGCAGCGCACGCTCAAAAGCGGCCGGCTCAGCCAGGCCGAGTACGAGAAGCGCCGCTCCTTCCTCAAGGGCAGCATCGACCTCGACGTGGTCAAGGACGCCGACCTCGTGATCGAGGCGGTCTTCGAGAACATGGAGGTGAAGAAGGAGATCTTCGCCAAGCTGGACAAGCTGGCGCGGCCGGGCGTGGTGCTCGCCTCGAACACCTCCACGCTCTCGATCGACGAGATCGCCTCGGCCACCAGCCGGCCGGAACTCGTGATCGGGATGCACTTCTTCTCGCCGGCGAACGTCATGCGCCTGCTGGAGAACGTCCGCGGCGCCGCGACCAACTTCGACGCCATCGCGACGGCGACGGAGGTGGGCAAGCGCATCGGCAAGCTGCCGGTGCTGGTCGGCAATTGCGACGGCTTCGTCGGCAACCGCATGACCGGCAAGCGCACCCCGCAGGTCGAGAAGCTGCTGCTGGAAGGCTGCCTGCCGCAGGACATCGACCGCGTGATGGAGACCTATGGCATGGCCATGGGCCCCCTTGCGACCGGCGATCTCGCCGGCCTCGACATCGGCGCGGCCGTCCGCAAGGCGCGCGGCACGGTGGCGCCGATCGCCGATGCCGTCGTCGCGCGCGGCCGCTTCGGCCAGAAGACCAGCAAGGGCTGGTACATGTACGACGAGAAGCGCACGCGCCTCGTGGATCCCGAGGTCGAGGCCATCATCCTCGACGTCGCGGAGAAGATGCAGGTCCGCCGCCGCAAGATCGAGGATCAGGAGATCCTGGAGCGCCTGCTGCTCCCCATGGTGAACGAGGGCGCGCGGATCCTGGAGGAGGGCGTGGCTTATCGCGCCGTCGATATCGACGTGGTCTTCTGCAACGGCTTCGGCTGGCCCGCCTGGCGCGGCGGCCCGATGTTCTGGGCCGACCGCATGGGGCTGAAGAACGTGCGTGACAAGCTCACGCACTATGCCGAGGCGACCGGCGACGCGAACCTCAAGCCCGCCAAGCTGATCGAGCAGCTCGCGGCCGAGGGCGGCACCTTCGCCACCATCGGCATCAAACGCGCCGCCTAGAGCGCGATGCCTTCGCTGACGCTCACGCATCCCCCTCTAGGTCCTTGTTCAACGCGCGATTCAGACCTGCGGCGCTTCGCGCCTTCGGTCATCGCGCTTTAGGAGACGCCCCATGGAACTCCGCTTCACCGATGCCGAGGCCTCCTTCCGCGACGAGGTCCGCGCCTTCCTCGCCGCCGAGCTGCCCGAGGCCACGCGCCAGCACCTGATCTCCGGCAAGTCGCCGACCAAGGAGATGGTCGTCGAGTGGCAGAAGAAGCTGAACGCCAAGGGCTGGGCCGCGCCGGAATGGCCGGTCGAGCATGGCGGCCCGGGCTGGACCCCCGCGCAGAAATACATCTTCCGCGAGGAGCTGCAGATGTGGCCGGCGCCCTCGCCGCTCGGCTTCAACATCAACATGTGCGGTCCGGTGATCATCCAGTTCGGCACGCAGGAGCAGAAGGAACGTTTCCTGCCTCGCATGCGGAACCTGGACGACTGGTGGTGCCAGGGCTTCTCCGAGCCGGGCGCGGGCTCCGACCTCGCGGGCCTCAAGACCAAGGCCGTCCTCGAGAACGGCGAGTGGGTCATCAACGGCCAGAAGACCTGGACGACGCTGGCGCAGCACGCCGACTGGATCTTCGTCCTCGCCCGCACCGATCCGGCGGCGAAGAAGCAGGAGGGCATCTCCTTCTTCCTGGTGGACATGAAGACGCCGGGCATCACCGTGCGCCCGATCATCACGATCGAGGGCGGGCATGAGGTGAACGAGGTCTTCTTCGACGACGTGAAGGTCCCCGCGAACCTGCTGGTCGGCGAGGTTAACAAGGGCTGGGACTGCGCGAAGTATCTGCTCGGCAACGAACGCTTCGGCCAGGCCCGCGTCGGTGCCTCGCGCGAGCGCATCCGCCGCCTCAAGACCATCGCGAAGGAGACCATGGACGGCGGCCGCCCGCTGATCGACGACCCGGAGTTCCGCCGCCAGGTGACGGAGATGGAGGTCGAGCTGAAGGCGCTGGAGATGACCGTCATGCGGGTCATCGCCAACGAGACCAAGCGCGCCGGCACCGGCAAGCCGGACCCCGCGACCTCCGTGCTCAAGATCAAGGGAACCGAGATTCAGCAGGGCGTGTCCGAGCTGCTGATGAAGGCCGCCGGCCCCTATGCCTGGGTGGACGGCGATCCGGATGCCGAGGGCACCAACGAGTGGGACGTGGCGCCCGATTGGGCCTTCGGCCTCGCCGGGATCTACTTCAACTGGCGCAAGCAGAGCATCTACGGTGGGTCCAACGAGATCCAGCGGAACATCATGGCAAAAGCATTTCTTGGTTTATAAGGCGGCCGCGGCTGCGCCGCGCCCTGGGGGGCTCTGAACAAATATGGACTTCGATCTGAACGAGTCGCAGGCTCTGCTGCAGGACAGCGTCCGCAAGAGCCTGACCGCGAAATACGGCTTCGAGAACCGCAAGGCCTATATGGCGGGCGAGACCGGCTGGAGCCGCGAGATGTGGGCGCAGTATGCCGAACTCGGCCTGCTGGGCCTGCCCTTCTCCGAGGAGGATGGCGGCTTTGGCGGCGGCCCCGAGGAGACGATGCTCGTCGCTGAGCAGATGGGCCGCCACATCACGCTGGAGCCCTGGTTCAGCACGGTCGTGCTGGGCGGCGGCCTGCTGCGCCACGGCGCCGATGCAGCGCTGCGCGGCGAGCTGGTGCCGGCCATCGCCTCGGGCGAGGCGCTGATCTCCCTGGCGCAGCAGGAGCGCCAGTCCCGCTACGACCTCTTCGACGTGACCACCACGGCGAAGAAGGATGGCAGCGGCTGGGCGATCACCGGCCGGAAGGGCATGGTCCTGCACGGCGACACGGCGGACTGGTTCGTCGTCTCCGCCCGCGTCGCCGGCGGCCAGCGCGACAAGTCCGGCATCGGCCTCTTTCTCGTCTCCGCCAAGGCGCCGGGCGTCGAGGTGCGCGGCTTCCGCATGGTCGACGGCGGCCGCGCGGCCGAAGTGGACTTCACCAATGCCCGCGCCCATGCCGTGCTCGGCGAGGCCGAGGGCGGCCTGCCCATCCTGGACCGCGTGGTGGACGAGGCCATCGCGGCCCTGGCCGCCGAGGCGATCGGCGCCATGGACGTCGTGCATGCCACGACGCTCGACTACATGAAGACGCGCCAGCAGTTCGGCCGCGCCATCGGCAGCTTCCAGGCGCTGCAGCACAAGGCGGCGGACATGCTGGTGGCGATCGAGCAGTCGCGCAGCATGGCCTATTTCGCGACCATGGCCGCGCAGGGCTCGAATGCCTTCGAGCGCCGCAACAACATGCATGCGGTGAAGGCGCAGATCGGCCGCTCGCAGCGCTTCGTGGGCCAGCAGAGCATCCAGCTGCATGGCGGCATCGCCATGACGATGGAATACGGCGCCGGCCACTACTTCAAGCGCCTGACGGTGAACGAGGCGATGTTCGGCGACACCGACCATCACCTCCGCGCCCTGGCCGATGCCGGGGGCCTCGTCCAGGCGGCGTGACCGGCGTCCTGGGCGCGCCTTTCTGCGCCGGCATGCGGATCGCCCTCACCCTCGGCGCGCTTCCAGGCGTCTCCCGGGTGGAGGACGCCTTCGCCATGGTCTTCGGCCTCGGCCCGATGGCCGGGCTGGCCGGGAGCGTGGCGGCCGGGTGGGGCCTCCGCGCCCGGCGCCGCTGGGGTCTCCCGTAAAGCGCTGATTTCCGGCATTTCGCATTGCGGCGCCGCCCGTCGCTTGCTTGGATGCGGCCAGCAATCCGGAGCCTCGCCATGACTTTCGCGCTTCCCCGCCGCACTGCCCTTCTCGGCACCGCGGCCACGCTGGCCGCCCCGCCGGTCCTGGCGCAGGAGGGGCCGATTCGCATCGGCGAGATCAACTCCTATTCTTCCCAACCCGCGTTCCTCACCCCCTACCGCAACGCCTGGATGCTGATGCAGGACGAGGTCAACGCGGCCGGCGGCATCAACGGCCGCCGCATCGAGACCGTCTTCCGCGACGATGCCGGCAGGCCCGAGGACGCCGTGCGCCATGCCGGCGAGCTCATCAACAACGAGCGCGTGCACCTGCTCGCCGGCGGCTTCCTCTCCAATGTCGGCCTGGCGCTGGCCGATTTCGCGAATCAGAGCCGCCGCCTCTTCGTGGCCTCCGAGCCGCTGACCGATGCGCTCGTCTGGGCGCGGGGCAACCGCTACACCTTCCGGCTGCGTTGCAGCACCTACATGCAGGCGGCCATGCTGGTGGAGGAGGCGGCCAAGCTGCCGCCGATGCGCTGGGCGACCGTCGCGCCGAACTACGAATATGGCCAGTCCGCCGTGCGCTGGTTCAAGGAGCTGCTGACCCGCGCCAAGCCCGGCACCACCTTCGTCGCCGAGCAGTTCCCGGCGCTGGGCCGCATCGATGCGGGCGCCACGGTGCAGGCCGTGGCCAGCGCCAATCCGCAGGCCATCTTCAACGTCACCTTCGCCCAGGACCTCACCAACTTCGTGCGCCAGGGCAGCACGCGCGGCCTCTTCGAGCGCCGCACTGTGGTCTCCATGCTGACAGGCGAGCCGGAATACCTGGACCCGCTCGGCGACGAGGCGCCGGAGGGCTGGATCGTCACCGGCTATCCGGCGGCCGATCTCAACAATCCGGGGCATGCTCGCTTCCGCGAGGCCTATCGCCGCCGCTTCAGCGAGCTGCCGAAGCTCGGCAGCATCGTCGCGGCAGATACGGTGACCGCGATCGCCGCCATGCTGAGGAAGGCCAACTCCACCGAAACGGACCCCATGCGGGACGCGATGTCCGGCCTGAAGTTCTCCGGCGCGTTCGGCGAGGCGGAGACCGAATTCCGCGCCATCGACCACCAGGCCACCATGGGCGCCTATGTCGGCAAGACGGCGCTGCGCAACGGCCGCGGCGTGATGGTCGATTGGCGCTATGCCGACGGCCGGAACTACCTGCCGACGGACGAGGTCGTGCGAAGCCTGCGGCCGCAGGGCTAGCTTCGGCCGATGGTGGGAGAGCCGCAGGCGCGGACAGCTGGATCGGCCGGGCCATAATGCTGGAAAACCTGCTGGTCCAGGGGCTGAGCGGGCTGGCCTCGGCCTCCTCGCTGTTCCTGGTCGCCTCCGGGCTGACGGTCATCTTCGGCGTCACGCGCATCGTGAACTTCGCGCATGGCAGCCTCTACATGCTCGGCGCCTATCTAGCCTGGACGCTGGTGACGAGCCTGCCGCGCGGCCATCTCGGCTTCTGGGGCGGGGTGGCCATGGCGGCGCTGATCGTGGGCTGCGTGGGCGTGCTGATCGAGGTCCTGCTGCTGCGCCGCATCTACAAGGCGCCAGAACTCTTCCAGCTGCTCGCCACCTTCGGCGTGGTGCTGATCGTGCAGGATCTCGCCCTGCTGAGCTGGGGCCCGCAGGACCTGCTCGGCCCGCGCGCGCCCGGGCTGCGCGGCGCCACCGAGATCCTTGGCATCCGTTTCCCGCTCTACGAGCTCTTTCTCATCTGTGTCGGGCCGGTGGTGCTGGCGCTGCTGTGGCTGCTCTTCAACCGCACGCGCTGGGGCACGCTGGTCCGCGCGGCGACGGCCGATCGCGAGATGGTGGGCGCGCTGGGCGTGAACCAGCGCATGCTCTTCACCACCGTCTTCTTCCTGGGCTCGGTGCTGGCCGGGCTGGGCGGCGCGCTGCAGATCCCGCGCGAGAGCGTGAACCTGCAGATGGATCTCGCCGTCATCTCCGAGGCCTTCGTGGTCGTGGTGGTGGGCGGCCTCGGCTCGCTGCCCGGCGCCTTCCTGGCCGCGCTGCTGATCGGCGAGCTCCAGGCCTTCGGCATCCTGATCTTTCCCCGGATCACGCTGGTGCTGGCCTTCCTGGTGATGGCCGTGGTGCTGGTGATCCGCCCGCACGGGCTCCTGGGCCGCGCGCCCTCGACCGCCCATGGGGCGACGGCGATCGAGCCGCCCTATCCGCCGCCCTCGCCCTGGGTGCGGCGGATCGGCGCGGCGGCATTGGCGCTGGCGGTGATCGTGCCGCCCTTCCTCGGCGACTATGCGCTGATCGTCTTCACCGAGATCGCGATCATGGTGCTCTTCGCCGCCAGCCTGCATTTCATCATGGGCCCGGGCGGCATGGCGAGCTTCGGCCACGCCGCCTATTTCGGCTTCGGCGCCTATGGCGCTGCGCTGCTGCTGCGCCACTTCGGCGCGCCGATGGAGATGGGCCTGCTCGCCGCGCCCTTCGCGGCCGGGCTCGGCGGCTTCGTCTTCGGCTTCTTCTGCGTGCGCCTCTCCGGCGTCTACGCGGCGATGCTGACGCTGGCCTTCGCGCAGATCGCCTGGTCCACCGCCTTTCAATGGGTCGAGCTGACCGGCGGCGACAACGGCATCCTCGGCGTCTGGCCCAGCCCCTGGGCGCAGTCGAAGCTGGCCTACTACTACCTCGCGCTGACGCTTTGCGCCGCGGCGACGCTGCTGCTGCGCCGGGCGATCTTCGCGCCCTTCGGCTATGCGCTGCGCGCCGGCCGCGACAGCCCGCTGCGCGCCGAGGCCATCGGCATCGACGGCTTCCGCATCCGCTGGTTCGCCTTCGTCCTGGCCGCGGTCGCGGCCGGCATCGCGGGCGGGCTCTTCGCCTATGCTAAGGGCAGCGTCTTCCCGACCTATATGAGCATCTCGCGCAGCGTGGACGCGCTGCTGATGGTGCTCCTCGGTGGCGTGCGGACGGTGAGCGGGCCGATCCTGGGCGCGCTGGCCTATACCTGGCTGCACGAGCAGCTGATGCGGGCTTTCGATCTCTGGCGGCTCTTCCTGGGCACGATCATCCTGGCGCTGGTGCTGTTCTTCCCGCAGGGCCTCGCCGGGGCCTTGCAGCGCGGGGAGAGGCGGTCGTGACCCTCGAGGTGCGCGACCTGCACAAGAGCTTCGGCGGCGTGCGGGCCGTATCCGGCGTCTCGCTGAGCGTCGCGGCGGGCGAGCTTCTCGCGCTGATCGGGCCGAACGGCGCGGGCAAATCCACCTGCTTCAACATGCTCAACGGCCAGCTCCGCCCGGACCGCGGATCGGTGAGGCTGAGAGGCCAGGAGATCACCGGGCTCGCCCCGCGGCGCATCTGGCGGATGGGCGTCGGCCGCACCTTCCAGATCACGGCCACCTTCGCCTCTATGTCGGTGCTCGAGAATGTGCAGATGGCCCTGCTCAGCCACGCGCGCCGCCTCTTCCACATCTGGAATCCCGTGGCGAAGGAAGATCCCTCCCGGGCCCTGGCCCTGCTCGACCGCGTGGGCATGTCCGCCCAGGCGGCGCGGCCCTGCGGCGTGCTGGCCTATGGCGACCTCAAGCGCGTCGAGCTGGCGATCGCCCTGGCCAACGACCCGGCACTCCTCCTGATGGACGAACCCACCGCCGGAATGGCCCCCGCCGAGCGCGTCGCGCTGATGGAGCTCACCGCCCATATCGCGCGCGAGGGCGGCATCGCGGTGTTGTTCACCGAGCACGACATGGACGTCGTCTTCGCCCATGCCGACCGCCTGCTGGTCCTCGACCGCGGCAGGCCCATCGCCGAGGGCATCCCCTCCGAGGTCCGCCGGGATCCCCGCGTGCGCGAGGTCTATCTCGGCACCGGCGCAACCCACGGCTACACCTGATGCTCGCCATGCTCGAGGTCCGCGACCTTCATGCCCATTACGGCCGCGCGCATATCCTGCAGGGCGTGACGCTCGAGGCGCGCGAGGGCGAGGTGCTGGCGCTGCTCGGCCGCAACGGGGCGGGCAAGAGCACGACCATGAAATCCGTCATGGGCCTGGTCCGCCCGAGCTCCGGACAGGTGCGCTTCTCCGGCGAGGAGGTCGCCGGCCGCGAGCCCTTCGAGATCGCCCGCCGCGGCATCGGTTACGTGCCGGAGGAACGCCGGATCTTCGCCGAGCTTTCCGTCATGGAGAACCTGGAGGTCGGCCGCATGCCGGCGCGCGGGGGCACGCCGCCCTGGACGCCGGAGCGCGTCTTCGCGCTTTTCCCCAGCCTCGGCGCCATGCGCGCCCGCGCCGGCGGACGCATGAGCGGCGGCGAGCAGCAGATGCTCACCATCGGGCGCACGCTCATGGGCAATCCGCGCCTCATCCTGCTCGACGAGCCGAGCGAGGGCCTCGCCCCGGTGATCATCGAGCGCATGGCGGCGGCCATCCTCGCCCTCAAGCGCGACGGGATGACCGTTCTGCTCAGCGAGCAGAACCTCCATTTCGCGCGCCTCGTCTCCGACCGCGCCTGCGTGCTGGAGAAGGGCGCGATCCGCTGGGAGGGCAGGATGAAAGCGCTGATGGCGGATGAGGCCGTCCGCGCGCAGTACCTCACGGTCTGAAGCGTGATGATCGAAGGCGCCGAGGCGCCGTAGATCTGAATCACGCGCCAGGGAGTGTCTCGCGCCAGAGAATCTAAAGCCGCGCCTCCAGCACCCGCCCCGTGAAATGGGTGATGCCGCGCTGCCAGGCCCAGGCGATGGCGGCCGGCGCATCGGCACCCAGCAGCACCACGCGCGAGCGGTCGGCCGGCAGGGCCGCATCCCAGGCCGCGCGGGCCGCGCCGTCGCCGGACAGCAGCTCGGGCCGGAAGCGCAGCCGCAGCACCGGCACATCCAGCCGATGGGCCGGGAGAAGCGGCAGCAGCGCAGGCTCCATCTCGTCCAGGCCCAGCCGCCAGCCGCGCTGCTGCGACAGGCCGCGCGCCAGCGCGAAGCCCGCCGGATCGGCGAGCAGTTCCTCCGCGGGCACGCAGACCACGAGATGGCGGCGCCCCTGGGGGCCCAGCACCGCTTCGAGCCGCAGGAACTCGACCTCCGTCACCGCGCCGAGGCCGAGTGGCAGGCAGGCCTCGCCCAGGTCCCGCGCCTCCTGCGGCCGGGCCAGTTCCGCCAGCATCCGGCGCTCCGCGGCATGGCGGAACCGGCGCGCATAGCTGGGGGCCGCCGCCAGCGAACGGCCCGGCAGCAGCGCCGCCGCGACATCCGGCAGGTGCGGCCGCAGCTCCGTCCCGACGGGCTGCGCCTGCTCGTCGCCCGGCGCCAGCCGCCAGACCGTCTGCCGGCGCAGGAAGGAGGTGAGGTTGGAGGTCGCCAAGGCGCGCAGCGCGGCATCCATCTCGCTGCCCGAAGGCGGCGGCGAGCCGGGCGCGGGGGCGGGCGCCCGCGCCGCCGCACCGTCCAGGCCCAGCGCCGCCTCGACCAGCGTGAGCAGCCGCGCGGCCTCGGCCGGCAGGCGCAGCCTGGGCAGCAGGGTCTCCGCCGCGATCTCCGGCAGGAGACGGGCGAGGCTGCGCCGCACCTCCTCCAGATGCTCGCCGGGCGGTGGCGAGAGCGCCGCGAGGTCGCCGCCGGGCAGCTCGTAGAGGCGCGCCCGCGTCGGCCGCAGCACGGGCGCCAGCGCCTCGCGCACGAGGCGCTGGTGACGCGGCTCCCGCAGCTGGGGGGGCAGCAGCGAGAGCCGCAGGTAAAGCACCCGCCGCTCGACGCCGGAGGTCACGCATTCGCGCGCCAGGGTCGCGAGCGCCATGGCGTCGCGCATGGGCGCGCTGCCATCCCAGGCCAGGTCGGCCGCCGCGAGGCTCAAGGGCCGATTCCTTCGCGCAGGATGCCCGGCCCACGGCACCAGCCCGGCACATCGGGGCCGAGCGCGATCAGCAGCTCGGGCCAGTGCCGCGGCGCCATCTCGCCGGCCGGCACGGCCCAGGCCAGCCCCGGCGCCTCCACCCAGTCGAGGGCGCGGGCATCGGCTGCGGCCAGGCCCACGGTCCATCCGGCGGCGCGCAGCCCCGCCTCGATCGCGGCAAAGCGGGCGGGGTCGGCGCGCGAGGAGAGGGGCAACAGGGCGATGGGCCGGTTGGGATCGTCCGGGGCCGCGCCCCGCCAGGGCGCGCCGGTCGAGAGTCCACCCGGAAGCCCTCCGCGGGGGAGGTCGAGGATCAGCCGCAATCCCGGCCGCAGCGCCGGCAGGAGCCCGCGCTGCGCCGGATCGGCCAGGACGGCCAGCAGGCGACCGCAGAACCATTCCCGTGCCAGCGATTCCAGCTCGGGATCCGGCAGGCCGAGCTGCGCCGGCCCCAGCCGCTGCGCCGCCGCGCGACCGCCGGTGCCCTCGGCGAAGAGGGTCAGCCGGGCGAAGTCCGGCACGGCCATCGCCGCACAGCGGGCCTCCAGCTCGGCGAGGCTGGGCACCGGCGCGGCGGGAGGCGCGTCGCGGCACCGGGCCTCCGCCGCCTCGCGCCCGGCGGGAAGAATCCAGGACTCGGGCGCCTGCCCGGTCAGCTCGGCGATGACGCGGCCGGCTCGATGCCCCGGCGCGGCCTGGGCGCCCAGCAGCAGGTCGCCCCCTGGCAGCGCGAGCACCTGGCCGCCGCCGAGAACGGCCGCGTCCTCCATCAGCGCGCGCGCCGCGCGGCGCATGGCGAGCGTGCCACGAGCTGGGCTGAACAGCGCCAGCCCGCCTTCCGGCACCGCCGCCAGGGCCGTCCGCCAATCCTGAGAGACAGGGAATCCCATGATGTCCGCGGCCCTTCCTGCGCCACGGCCCTATTCTGCGGGAGCGATCCTTAAGAAAGCTTGATGACGAAACCCTCGTCACCGCCGTCACATTTTATTGCGGCCGTCCATGCCCTGCGCTACGCCATCAACCGATGCCAGCGAGCCCCCCTTCGCCCGTCCAGGACGCGGCGACCCCCGCCCAATTGTCTGAAGCGGTTCGGGGTTTGGCGCGCGGCGCCGTCCTCGTCGTCGGCGACGCCATGGTGGACCGCTACGTCCACGGGACCGTGAACCGGGTCAGCCCCGAGGCACCCGTTCCCATCCTTACCGTCGAGCGGGAGGTCGCGCTGCCCGGCGGCGCCGGCAATGTCGTGCGCAACCTCACCGCGCTGGGCGCGGCGGTCGCCTTCGTTTCCGTCGTCGGCGACGACCAGGCGGGCAGCGACCTCACCGGCCTGATCGGCGGCCAGCCGCGCGTCGAGCCCTGGCTGCTGGTCCAGGGCGGCCGCACCACGACCATGAAGACGCGCTTCCTCTCGGGCGGCCAGCACCTGCTGCGCACCGACCGCGAGCAGTCCGCGCCCATCCATCCCCGCCTCGCAGACCGGCTGGTCAAGATCGCGTCCGACGCCGTGGCCGCGACGACCATCCTCGTCCTCTCGGACTACCGGAAGGGCGTGCTGGCGGGCGATATCCCGGCCCGCCTCATCGCCTCGGCCCAGGCCGCCGGCCGCCGCGTCGTGGTGGACCCCAAGGGCGGCGACCACGGCCGCTTCGCCGGGGCCGACCTCATCATCCCCGAGCCCGACGAGCTCGCCGGCGCCACCGGCCTGCCGGTGCACGATGAGGCCAGCGTCGCCGCCGCCGCCAGCGCGCTGCGCCGTGCCCATAATTTCGGCGCCGTCCTGGTGCCGCGCGCTCCCGACGGCCTGACGCTGCTCGAAGTCGAGGCCGACGGCAGCGAGACCATCCGCCATTTCCGCGCCGAGGCCTCCGAGGTCCATGATCCTGCCGGCGGCGGCGACGCCGTGGTGGCCGTGGTGGCGGCGGGCCTCGCGACCGGCCTCTCGCTGGCCTCCGTTGCCCGGCTGGCCGCGCTCGCGCTCGGCATCGTCAGCCGCAAGTCCGGCATCGCGCCGGTCCGCGCCGAGGAGCTGCTGGAGGGGCTGACGCCCGGCCGCAGCGCCGCGCGCAAGCTCGTCTCCCTGCCGCTGGCCGCCGAGGTGATCGAGCGCTGGAAGCATCGCGGCTGGCGCATCGGCCTGCTGCAGATGCAGGGCAAGTCCTGCCCGCCGGCGGTGACCGAGCAGGCGCGCCGCTGGTGCGACCGGCTGCTGGTGGGCGTGGCGGACGAGGGCGAGATCGCGGATCTCCTGGCCGAGCGGCCCGAGGTGGATCTCGTCGCGATCGGCGCCGATCGCGGCGGCGAGGAGCTGCTGCGGCTGTTGCGGCCGGATGTGCTGGTCGCGAACGACGCCGACGCCGAAGTCGCGGCGCTCCTCCGCGAATGGGGCGGCGAGATCCGCGCGACCGGCTGAGCCGGCGCCAGCTTTATCCCTCCAGCACCTCGCGCAGCTTCCGTGCCAGCTCCTGCCGGCGATAGGGCTTGGTCAGAAGCGGGACGCCCGGGTCCAGCCGTCCGTTATGGACGACGGAATTCTCGGTATAGCCGGAGGTGTAGAGCACCTTCAGCTCCGGCCGCGCCTCCAGCGCCAGCCGCGCGAGGTCGGGTCCGGAGAGGCCGCCCGGCATCACCACGTCGGTGAAGAGCAGGTCGATCCGCCGCTCGCGGTCATGCACCAGATGCAGCGCCTCGGCCCCGCTCGCCGCGGAGACCGTCGTGTAGCCCAGCGCCTTCACCTCGGACACCACATGGGCGCGGACGAGGTCGTTGTCCTCCACCACGAGCACCACCTCGCCGGCGCCTGGCGCGGCCATGGGCCGGGCGGGCTCCGCCGCGGCGGGCGCCGTGTCGGCACGCGGCAGATAGAGCTTCACCGTGGTCCCTTGGCCGAGCTCCGAATAGAGCCGGATATGCCCGCCGGTCTGCCGGACGAAGCCGTAGACCATGCTGAGGCCGAGCCCCGTGCCCTTGCCCACCTCCTTCGTGGTGAAGAACGGCTCGAAGGCCTGCGCGAGGGTCTCCGGCGTCATGCCGGCGCCGCTGTCGGAGACCGCCACCATCACGTAGTCGCCGGGCTGCACCTCCGCATCCCCGCCGGCATAGGCCTCGTCCAGATGGGTGCAGCTCGTCTCGATGGTCAGCGCGCCGCCGGAGGGCATGGCGTCGCGCGCGTTGAGCGCGAGGTTGAGCAGCGCCGATTCGAGCTGCGCCGGATCCACCATGGCCGGCCAGAGCGCCGGGTTGAGCGTGATCCGGTACTCGATGTGCCCGCCCAGCGTCCGCCGCAGCAGCCCCTCCATGCCGAGCACCAGACGATTGGCGTCGACGGCCTGCGGCGCGAGTGGCTGGCGCCGGGCGAAGGCGAGCAGGCTGCGCGTCAGCTCCGCCCCGCGCTCCGCCGCGAGCACCATGGACAGCGCCAGCTCCCGCGATTCGGGCCGGTCCGCCAGCTCGTCCACCAGGAACTCGGCATTGCCGAGGAGGACGGTGAGCAGGTTGTTGAAGTCGTGCGCGATGCCGCCGGTGAGCTGGCCCACCGCCTCCATCCTCTGCGCCTGGCCGAGCCGCCGGTTCAGCTCCTCGATAGCCGCGTGCTGCCGCTGGATCGCCTCCGCGGTGCGGTTGAGCTGCTTCATGAGTCCGCCCAGCTCGCCCCGCGGATGCGGCTCCGGGATGCGCGCCTGCAGGTCGCCTTCCTCCAGCCGCGCCGCCATGCCGCCGATCCGCAGGACCTGCCGGCGGATCGCGATCTCGGCCAGGAGCCAGACCCCGAGGACGAGCAGGACGGTGACGGCCGCCAGGGCCGTGATCTCCTCCACCAGCCTTTCGTTGGCTGGGCCGGTGAGGGCCTCTGTGGGGCGGCCGATGAGCACGTGCAGCCCCGGCCCCTCGGTGACGCGCACGCTTGCGGTCGCCCAGATCCGGTCGGTGCCGTCGAGGTCCTTCACCTGGCCGGCGCCGCCGTTCGGATGGGCCCGGGCGAAGGCAAAGAGCGGCTCGCCCGTGATCTGCGCGCCCTGGCGATCCGAATTGTTCTCCAGCGGCAGCCAGCTCAGCACCGTGCCGTCTCCCGTGAGGAGCAGCATGTCCGTGCCCGGGGCCAGCAGGTCCCGCAGGAAGCGGTCGAGGTCGAGCGACGCGAGCAGGACGAAGGGCGGCACCCCGTCGCGCGCGGGGGGCGCGAAGGCGATCTGCAGCACGGCGGCGCCGCTGAGGCGCCCGAAGGCGGGCTGCACGGCCAGCGTGCCGGGATTGGCGATCGCGCGCTGGAAGTAGCGGCGGTCGCGGAGGTCGAGGCTCCGGCCGGTCGACATCGCATCGCAGAAGAGCTGGCCGTTGGGCAGGATCGTGAGGAGGCCCGTGTATTGCGGATGCTCCAGCAGCACGGCGGCCAGGAAGGCCGAGCAGGCCGCCCGGTCCGTCGTGTCGAGATCGCGGGCGCGGGCCAGGCCATATTCCAGCTGGGCGGTGCCGCGGATGCGCTCGTTGAGCGCGGCCGCGGCGGCCTTCGCCTCGACGGTCAGCCCGGTGGTGGCGAGGCGGATGGCCTTATCGCGATCGCTGACGAAGCGGACGCCGATCAGGAAAATCGGGATGAGGGCGGCGCAGAGGACCAGCAGCAGCAGCCGAGTCCTGATACTCATGCCTGAGCTTCCCCGTATCCGCCGGCCGTGCGGAAGTCAGGAATGCTTGGGACCAGGCCCTGCTTCTGGAAAGAAGCCGTCGGACCAGTATTTGCAGCGCGCACCGCGGATTCACTTCGACTATGGCCGAACGGTACAGAGCGCGACTGCAGCCCACAATGGCAGCCGGCGAAAAAATTCGCCCTTAGGTTGCGCCTTCCCCATGGCGGCATCGGACAATCCGCGCGCCGAGGATCATGCCTGGCCTAGGCGGGGCCGGGCCCCGCCGGCCTCCGACTTCAATCGGGTGAGATGACGTTGCAGCCGTTGCGGCCGCGCAGGCGGTCGCAGGCCTGCTGGGCGCCGCCCTGGCTGAGGCCGGTGACGCGGGCGCGGAACAGCGTCGCGCGGCCGACCGAGACGGGCATCACCGCCACGCGGCCGCCGATGCTGCCCTGCGCGCCCTGCGCCGCCTGGCGGGCCTGCTCGGGCGAGGTGAAGGCGCCGACCTGCACGCCCCAGGCGCCGCTGTTGGCGACGGCCGGGCGGACGGCGGCGGAGGACAGCGTGCTGGCCTGGGCGCTGCTGATGAAGTTGAACCGCGTCCCGCCCGGCTGGGCCGCCACGGGCGGGCGGCTGGCGACGAGCTGCGGCGCCGCGCGGGGCGGCGGCGGTGGCGGTTCGTTGCGGGCGGCCAGCTCGGCCATGCGGGCCGCGCCTTCCGGCGTGGAGCCGTCGGGGATGGGGTCCATGCGCGCCACGATGATGCGGTCGCCCATGATCTCGCCGCCCATCGGGGCCGCGGTCCCGGCGGCGCGGGTGTTGCTCTCGGCGAGGCGGGCGGCGCCTTCCGGGGTGGAGCCGTCGGGGATCGGCATCATGGCGACGACGCCGCTGCCGCTCATGGGAACCAGGCCGCCGCCCGTGGCGGCAAGGCTGCTGGAACCGGAGCTGTAGGCCGGCGCCGCGGAAGCCGTGCGGACGGGCGCGATCCTGGCCTCGGCCGGTGGCAGCGAGGCGTATTGCGCGTTCTGCTCGCGGATCGAGCGGGCATCGGCCAGGGCGGCGCGCATGGAGGCGTCCATCCGTCGCGGACCGGCCGGGACGTTGAGCGGAATCTCGGCCGAGGCGTAGACCTCGGCGGGCGCGCGGCGCACCGGGCTCGATCGGATCACGCTGGGTCCGACGCGGGCAACATAGTTGCGCGTCTCGGCGGGCAGGCCGCGGCTGCTGTAGAGATAATCCTCCAGCCGGCGCGGGCCGGCATTGTAGGCGGCCAGGAAGGCCGGCGAGCCGTAGAGGTTGTACATCTCGCGCAGATAGGCCGTGCCGGCCATCAGGTTGTCGTAGGGGTGGTAGGGATCGTCGCCGAGGTCGTGGCGGCGCTGGAGCTCGCGATAGGTGCCTGGCATCACCTGCATCAGCCCCATGGCGCCGACCGGCGAGGTGGCGCGGGCGCGGCCGCCGGATTCCTGCCGCATCACGCTCCGGATCCAGGCGTCCGGCACGTCGAAGCGGCGGGCGGCCTCGCGAATCCAGGGGCCCCAGGGATCGCTCGGCGGACCGGGCGGATCATAGCTGCGGGCCTGATGGAAGCCGCGCGAGGAGGTGGAAGGACCGCCTTGTGGCGTCGAGCCGCAGGCGGCGAGCATGGCGAGGACGCCCAGCGCGGCCAATGGCCGGGCCAGCCGGGACGCCCGGCGCGCGACGAAAACTTGCATTCCCCAAACTCCCCCTGTCGCCGCAAGTCAGGCGCCCAGCACCACCCCCATGGAACCGGACGCCGCAGCGTGAAATCGAGCCGCGCGGCAGGCATGGCTGAACCAGACCCTACCGTCGGCGTGATCAGACGATCAAGCAAAGAAGTCCGTTCTATGGCAAGTGTCGCTTCCATGATGGCGAAAACCAGGGAGATGAGGCATCATGGCCACATGTCCCCTTTCGTTCGCATGGGCGCACGCCTTGCCGCCTTGGCGCTCGCCATGGGCGCGGCGAGCTGCGGCGTGTCTTCCCCGCCACGTCCCGCCACGCCCGACGAGGTTGCGGCGCCCCTGATCGAGCCCGCCATGGAGCGTGGCGTGGTGGTGGGGCTGCGCCCCATGGCCGCGGCGCCCGCCTCGGAGTCGCGGCAGCGCACGATGGCGCAGATGCTGCGTGTCTCGGCGAGCGGCGGGCCCGCCGGACCGGTCTCGGCCGTCGAGGTCGTCGTGCGGCTGGAGCGCGGCAACCGGGACATCGCCTTCGTCCGCGGCGCGGAGGAGGGCTTCCGGCTGGGCCAGCGCGTGACGCTCACCGGCGGCGAGCATCCGCAGCTGCAGCGCGGCAGCTGAAGCGGCGCTACCCGGCGAGCCGCTTCGCGATCTCGAAGAGCAGCGGCTCCGCGCCATAGCGCCCGACGAGCTGCACGCCGATCGGCCGTCCGTCCGGATGCGGCGTCCCCGGCACGTTGAGGCCGGGATAGCCGACGGCGTTCACCCAGGTGGAGAAGACGTTCATCGCGCGCGGATGGCCGGGCCTGCCGTCGATCTCGCGCGGGAACTCGTCCTCCGCCGGCCAGGCGGGGGCGGCGGCGCTGGGCATGAGCAGCGCGTCGTAGTCGCCCCAGGCCGCTGAGACGTCGGCGCGGAAGGCGTTCAGGCGGTCCACCGCATCCACCAGGTCGGGAATGGCCAGCGCCCGCCCCCGCTCGGCCATGGGGCGCAGCGACTCGCTGGAATCCGTGGCCCAGCGCTCCGGGAAGCGGCTGGCCATGCGGGCCACGCCGGCGGCCGGGATGATGCCCCAGATGTGGCGGATGGCGGCGAGGTCGTAGGGTGGCGCGACGGGCGAGACCTCGCAGTTCAGCCCGGCGAGGCGCCGGGCGGCCTCCTCGACGGCAGCGCGCACAGAGGGGTCGACCAGCTCCTCGCCATAGGTGTTGAGCCAGCCCACGCGGAACACCTCGTTCGCGGCGATCGGCGGGTCGGCCGGCAGGCGCTGCGAGGTCGGATCGCGCGGATCGGGCCCGCCGAGGACGGCATAGAGCAGCTCCACATCCTCGACCGTGCCCGCGATGAGGCCGATCGCCTGGAAGTCCATCGCCATCGGCGGAAAGCCCCAGCGCCGCGGGATGCGGCCGTTGGAGGGCCGCAGGCCGACCAGGCCCGTATAGCTCGCCGGCAGGCGCGTGGAGCCGCCGGCATCGGTCGCAATGGCGAGCGGGATCATGCCCGAGCTCACCGCCGCCGTCGCGCCGCCGCTGGAGCCGCCGGGCGTCAGGCTCGGATCCATCGGGTGGCGGGTGTGCCCGGTGATGGGGCTGAAGGTACGGCCGGAGAGCGCGAATTCCGGCGTGCTCGTCTTGCCGACGATCACCGCGCCGGCCGTGCGCAGCCGCTCCACCACGATGTCGTCCCGGTCCGGCACGTGGTCGCGGAAGAAGGTGCTGCCCCAGCGCGCCGGCATGTCCTTCACGAAGAGGTTGTCCTTCACGCCGACGGGGATGCCGTCGAGCGGGCCGAGGCGTCGGCCCGCCTTCTGACGCGCCTCGGCCTCGGCCGCCGCGGCGCGCGCCTGGTCGGCCGCGACATGGGCCCAGGCGTGCAGCTCACCGTCCAGCGCGGCGATGCGCGCGAGGCTCTCCTCCAGCAGCGCGGTGGGCGTGGTCGCGCCGGCGTCGAGGCGCGCGGCCATGCTGGCGGCGCTCTCGCGCGGATAGGTCTGGGTCATCACCAATGTCCTGTGGGTTCGGGATGGGGCTGGCACGCCAGGAGATCGGCGATGGCAGTCGCCTCGCGCGCCAGCAGGGCCAGGATGCGGTCCTGCCGCTCGGGCTTGAGACGTTCGGAGATGGCGACGATGGCCAGGGAGGCCGCCGGAACGTCGCCGCCGCGGAGGGGCACCGCCACGCCGCGATAGCGCGCGACGAAGCGGCCGGTGCTGACCGCATGGCCGCGTGTCCGCGAGGCCTCCAGCTCGCGGGCCACGCGTTCGGCCGTGAGCCGGTAGCGTGGGTAGCGCGCGGCATTGGCCAGGATGGCCTCCTCGGCCTCGGGAGGCGTCAGGGCGGCGAGGACGGCGAGCGCGCCGGCCCCCACGCCGAGCGGCCGGCGGTTGCCGATGTCGAGCGGCAGGGCCTTGATCGGGAAGCTCCCCTCGCAACGGTCGAGGCTGAGCGCGTCGCCGCCGCTGCGGATCGTGAGATAGGCGGTATCGCCGCTGGCGTCAGCGAGGCGCTGCAGACTCGGCTGGCAGAGTTTGCGAAGGTCGAGGCGCGGCGCGGCAGCGAGGCCCAGCTCATAGAGCAAGGGCCCCGGACGATAGGCGCGGTTCGCCAGATCCTTCGCGAGCAGATCCTCGTCGACCAGGGCCTGGAGCATGCGGTGGGCGGTGGAGGAGGCGAGGCCGGTCGCTGCCGCCAGCTTGTTCAGCGATGCGCCGCCGCCGCGCGCGGCGGCGATCTCGCGCAGCAAGGCGGCGGTGCGGTGGATCGTCTGGGCGCCGTCGCGGGCGCGCGGCGTATCGACCTTCCTAGTTACCATAATGTGGAAATGCCTGCGTCACGCGCTCAAGGTGCCCTCGTGTGCGCCTGGGAGCAATCCCGCCGTCATCGGCCGCGGCGAATCCTGCATCAGGCATCCACAATGTGGAATCGAGGCTTGCCGCAGCCCCGCCCTTGACGGTCATTTGCGCGAAGGCCGCTCCGGCGGATGGCGTTCATGCGTGGATTCCGTCAGGCGCGGCGCGACGGAGGCGGGTCATTCGGCCCCCGGCAGGAGAGATGTGATGCGTTTCAATGCCCGTGCGGCGCTCGGCCGCCGCAACCTGATCCTCGGCGCAGGCGGCCTTCTCGCCGCGCCGGCCCTGGTGACCTGGGCTCGCGCGCAGGCCCCGGCCTATCCGACGCGACCGCTGCGCCTGATCGTGCCCTTTCCGCCGGCCGGCGCTGCGGACGTGCTCGGGCGCGTGCTGGCCGAGGCGGCCCGGCCGCTGCTCGGCCAGACGGTCGTGGTCGAGAACCGCGCCGGCGGCGGCGGCTCCATTGGCACCGAGGCGACGACGCGCGCGGCAGCGGACGGCTACACCATCCTGCTCGGCAACCAGTCGACCAACGCCATCAACCCCGAGATCAAGCGCCTCACCTACAATCCGGCGACGGCGCTGGTGCCGCTGGCCGCCGTCGGCAACGTCTCCAACGTGCTCTACGCGCGCAAGGGCCTGCCGGTGAGCAACCTCGCCGGGCTGGTGGCGCTGGCCAAGGCGCGCCCCGGAGCCCTGACCTATGGCACGGCGGGCATCGGATCGAGCACGCATCTGGCGATGCTGCTGCTGGAGAGCCAGGCCGGCATCGAGCTGACGCATGTGCCCTATCAGGGAACCTCCCCGGCCACCGCCGCCGTGCTGGCGGGGCAGATCGACATGATGTTCGACACGGTGCCGACCGCCATTCCGCACATCGACGGCGGCAGCGTCACGCCGATCGCCGTCACCTCGCGCGGGCGCCATGCGCGGCTGCCGCAGGTGCCGTCCTTCGCGGAATCCGGCTATCCGGACTACGAGGCCGTCCTCTTCTACGTGCTCTTCGCTCCCGTCGGGCTGCCCGCGCCCATCCTGGTGCGTCTGGGCGACGTGCTGGAGGCCACGGTCGCCCTGCCGGCTGTGCGCGCGAAGCTGGCGGAGATCGGGGCCGATCCGCTGCCGGTTCGCCGCCAGGACCTGGCGGGGCATATTGCCGCCGATCGGGCACGGTGGGCGGAAGTCATCCGGCGCGCGGGCCTGACCATCGAATAACGCCACTTCCCCGAATCTTCAGGAGAATCCCATGGAATTCGTCGATCTCAGCCGCGAGCTCTTTCACAAGACGCAGGCGCATCCGTCGCACCCGCCGGTCATCATGACCGTGTGGAACGACCATTCCGAGCCGAAGAAGGCCGGCAATACGACGTTCAGCAGCAAGGCGCTCTCGATTGCCTTCTCCGACCATGCCGGCTCGCATGTGGACGCGCCGGTGCATTTCGACCCGCGGCCCGAGGCGCTGTCCATCGACCAGATGCCGCTCGAGAAGTTCTATACCCCGGCCTTCTGCATCGATCTCTCGCACGTCCCGCTGAAGACCGCGGCGACGCTCGAGGAAACGCAGGAAGCCGTCCGCAAGTCCGGCCAGACCATCCAGAAGGGCGACACGGTGCTGATCTATTTCGGCACCACCAAGCTGCTCGGCACGCCGGCCTATCAGCACGACTTCGCCGGCCTCTCGATCGAGGCGATCCGCTGGCTGGCGGAGCAGGGCATCGGCATGTTCGGCGTCGAGGCGATCAGCCCCTCGCCCGAGGGCGAGCTGAACTTCCAGGCGCACAAGGCCTGCGCCGAGCTCGGCATCACGCATATGGAATGCCTGACCAACCTGGACGCCCTGCTCGGCCGTGGGCGCTTCACCTTCATCGGCTTCCCGCTGAAGATCCGGGGCGGCACGGCCAGCCCGATCCGCGCGGTGGCGATGTTCGGCTGATCACCCTGGCGGGACGCCGCATTTCATAGCCCAATGGGACGGCCAGGAGGCCGTCCCATGCATCTGCTGCAGCCCGAATTCGAAATCCCGCGCGACGAGGCGATCGACTTCGCCGCACGACGTGGCTTTGGCATGCTCACCGCCTTCGACGGCACGGGGCCCATCGGCTCGCACCTGCCCTTCGTGCTGAAGGGCGGCGTCGTCCAGGCCCATGTTACCCGGGCCAATCCCCTTGCCGCCCTGGCCGACGGGCGCGTCTTCCTGCTCGCCGTCGCCGGGCCCGACGCCTATATCTCGAACGACTGGTACGCGACGCCCGACAACGTCTCGACCTGGCTCTACGAGGCGGTCCATCTCAGCGGTCCGGCGCGGCGCCAGGAGCCGGGCGCCAACCGCGCCCATGGCGACGCGCTGCTTGCCGCCGCCGAGGCGCGCGTCGCGCCCAAGCCGCCCTGGGGCCTTGCGGCCATGGAGGCCGTCAAGCGCGAGGCCATGCTCGCCCATATCGTGACCATCGAGATCGCGATCACGCGCGTCGAGGGTCAGCGCAAGCACAACCAGCTGAAGCCCGATGCCGATCACCTCGCCATCGTGCGCAGGCTGGAGAGCCGCGGCGAGCCGAACGGCATCGCCATTGCGGCGAAGATGCGCGCGGCGCGGCCGCAGCTCGACTATGAATCCCGCGACGAGGTCCCCGCATAGGGATTATCTGGGGGCGCCACCGACGCCTGCGGGAATGCGAAACCCTCTTGCCGCGAATGCGAATGAGTTGCAAATACGGGCAACGGAGAAAGGGGTTCTTCGGAAGGACTGGCCGGGGGCCCATGACGAGACCCATCCCCTCGCTCGTATCGCGGACGGCTGCCGTCGGCCGCGGTCGCGTTGCTCGTCGGGCCCTCGGCCGCCCTGGTCGCACGCGCGGCGTCGCCCGCGCGGCGGCGGTCGCATTCCCCCACTCCGCTGCCTGAGGAGACGTCCCATGAGCGACGGCCTGTCCATGCTCTTCGCGACCGCGATGGTCACGCTCGCCTCCGCCCTGGCGCATCAGCTCTGGCTGGAAGTTGACGGTGGGCGCCTCTATTCCGGCGAGCCCGCCGGGCACGAGCGGAGCGGCGCCCTGATCGAGCGCATCGCCGGGCCCCGCATCTTCGCCCTCCATCCGGCTGCCGCCCAGGCCCCATGCGCCGCTAGGACCGTGGCGCCGCCGGACTGCTTATGACCATGAACTGACCGGATGGCGCGCGGGACGGGCCCTTGCGTCAGCCGCGCTTGCCGACCAGGCGCTTCAGCGTCGCCACCTGCCGGAAGAACATCGAGGCCGGCTGCGCCGGGCTGCCCAGCAGCCGCGCCTGCGCCGGCACGTCCGCGATGACGCCCGATTGCGCGCCGATCTGCGCGCCGGTGCCGATGGTGAGGTGCCCCGCGATCCCGACCTGACCGCCGATCTGGACGAAATCCTCCACGGTGGTCGAGCCCGAGATGCCGACCTGCGCCACGACCACGCAGTGGCGGCCGAGCTCCACGTTATGACCGATCTGGACGAGGTTATCGACCCGCGTGCCCGCCCCGATGATCGTGTCGCGCGAGGAGCCGCGGTCCACGGTGCTGTTCGCGCCGATCTCGACATCGTCCTCGATGATGACCTGGCCCAGATGCGGGATGCTCAGGAAGCCCTTCGCCGTCTTGGCGAAGCTGAATCCCTCCTGCCCGATGCGCGCGCCCGGGCAGATGTAGACCCGTGCGCCGATGCGGGCATGGCTGATGCTGGCCTGCGCGCCCACCCGGCAGTCCGGGCCGAGGGTGACGCCGTCGCCCAGCACCGCGCCGGCGGCGATGCGGCAGTGCGCGCCGATCTCCGCATGGGCGCCGACCGAGACGAAGGCGCCGATCAGTGCCGTCGGATGGATCGTCGCCGTTGGATCGACGGCGGCCATGGGGTGGATACCGCATTCGCGCAGAGGCAGCGGATGGAAGAGCGCGGCGACGCGTGCCCAGGCGCCGTAGACCGAGGTGGTCAGGATCGGCACCACACCCTTCGGGACATGATCGGCGAGGTCCGGATGGACGAGCACTGCGCCGGCATGGGTGTGCTCCAGCGCCGGAAGATAACGGCGGTTGTCGAGGAAGCTGACCTGGTCGTGACGCGCCGAATGCAGTGCGGCGACGCCGCTGAGCATCAACTCCTGCTCGGGGGCCGAGCCCTCGGCCGCCGCCACCACGGAGGCCAGGGAATGCGGACCCGAACGCGCGAAAAAGCGCGGGTCTCCGAGGTTACAAGTCACTTTGAAGCCTTCGCTGCCGTGCGGCGCCCAGTGTGGCATGCCCGGAACCCGGCGGCGAGCGACCCGTTCCACCGCTTCGCCGCGGCCGGAAATCCCGGCGGCGATCTGCCGGCCATGACGGCCCCGGCCTGGTCTCCGCGGGGCGCAACCCGGCCTCCGGTCTGGCGTTCCGCCTCGGTTAGGAGATCCGAGTCATGGCACAGAGGCCCACCTGGGAGGGTCACCTGCGACTGTCTCTCGTAGCCTGCCCCGTGTCGCTCTATCCGGCGACGAGCTATGCGAGCGACATCCACTTCCACCTGATCAACCCCGAGACCGGGAACCGAATCCGGCAGATCGTCGTGGATCCGGAGGCCGGCGAGGTGGAGCGGAAGAACCTCGTGAAAGGCTATGAATACGAGAAGGATCAGTACGTCCTCCTGACCCAGGAGGAGATCAAGTCGGTCCGGCTGGAAAGCACGCGCACGATCGACATCGAGCGCTTCGTGGACCAGAAGGAGATCGACCGGATCTGGTGGGACTCGCCCTACTACCTCGTCCCCGACGGCAAGGCCGGCCTGGACGCCTTCACGGTGATCCGCTCCGCCATGGAGGAGGCCGGCAAGGTCGCGCTGGCCCGTGTCGTGATGGGCACCCGGGAGCGCGTGGTGGCCATCGAGCCGCGAGGCCGGGGCATGCTGCTGACCACGCTGCGCAGCCACGACGAGATCCGCGACGAGAGCGCCGTCTTCGACGACATCCCGAGCGCCAAGCCGGCCAAGGGGATGATCGACATCGCCGACAAGATCATCGAGCAGCAGGTCGGCCCCTTCGACCCATCCCAGTTCAACGACCGCTACGAGGACGCGCTGCGCGCGCTCATCGAGAGCAAGAAGGGCGGCGACGATGGCGGCGTGACGGCGCCGCCGCCGCGCAGCGACAACGTCATCGACCTCATGGAGGCGCTGCGGAAGAGCCTGGAGCAGGGCGGCAAGCCGGCGAACGACGAGCGCAGGCCGGCCGCTAAGGCGGCGCCGGCCAAGCGTGGGGCCTCGAAGCCGCCAGCCTCGAAGCCGCCAGCCTCGAAGCCCGCGGCCAAAAAGGCCCCGGCCAAGGCGCCGCCGAAGAAGGCCGCGTCCCCCAAGCGTCGGCGGGCCGGCTAGGCCATGGCCGCCGCGCCCAACAAGCTGGAGGCCTATCGCGCCAAGCGCGATTTCTCCCGCTCGCCGGAGCCGCAGGGCGGCACGGCGACGGGGCAGCGCCTCGCCTTCGTCATCCAGAAGCACGATGCGACCCGGCTGCATTACGACTTCCGGCTGGAATGGGAGGGCGTGCTGAAGTCCTGGGCGGTGACGCGCGGGCCCTCGATGGACCCGGCCGACAAGCGCTTGGCGGTGGAGGTGGAGGACCACCCGCTCGACTACGGCAGCTTCGAGGGCATCATTCCCGCGCCCGGCTACGGCGCCGGCACGGTCATGCTGTGGGACCGCGGCTTCTGGGCGCCGCTGGACCCTGAGAATGTCGGGAGCGATCTCGCCAGGGGCGAGATGAAGTTCGTCGTCGCCGGGGAGCGGCTGAAGGGCGGCTTCGTGCTCATCCGGCTCAAGCCGCGCCCGGGGGAGAAGTCGAAGCGCAACAACTGGCTTCTCATCAAGGAGAAGGACAGCATGGCGACGCCGGGGGAGGGGGACGCGGTGCTGAAGGTCGAGAAGTCCGTGAAGACGGGCCGCACCATGGCGCAGATCGCCAAGGGCGCCGCCGCCAAGGACGAGGTCTGGCACAGCGACAGGAAGGAGCCCGAGACGGCGAGGGCCGCCAAGGCCCGGCCAGCGGCCAAGGCCCGGCCGGCGAAGAAGGAATCGGCGCCGAGGCCGCCCGGGGAGCCCGCCTCCCCCATGCCGGACTTCATTGCGCCGCAGCTCTGTCAGCTCGTCTCGACCCCGCCCGTGGGCAAGGACTGGGTGCACGAGATGAAGCTGGACGGCTACCGGCTGCAGATCCGCGTGGAGAAGGGCAGGGCGATCGTTCGCACGCGCACCGGCCTGGACTGGACGGCCCGCTTTCCAGCCATCGCGAAGGAGGCGGCCTCGCTGCCCGACGGCATCCTCGACGGCGAGGCCGTTGCGCTCGACGAGGAAGGGCACACCAGCTTCGGCCTGCTGCAAGCCGTGCTCGCCGGCGAGCGGAAGGCGCCGCTCACCTTCTTCGCGTTCGACCTGCTGCACGACGGCGTCGCCGATCGGCGACGCGAGCCGCTGCTCATGCGCAAGGAGGCGCTGAAGGGCCGCATCCCGGCCGAGGGACAGGTGATCCGCTATCTTGACCACTTTTCCCAGCCGGGCGAGGCGGTGCTGAGCCAGGCCTGCCGCCTGCACATGGAGGGCATCGTCTCCAAGCGCGCCGACGCGCCCTATGCCTCCGGGCGCGGGGCGATCTGGACCAAGGCGAAGTGCCGCGGTCGGGACGAGTTCCTCATCGGCGGCTGGTCGTTGGAGAAGCGCGGCCAGGGCAAGGGCCTGGGATCTCTGTTGATGGGCGCGATGCGCGACGGCAAGCTCGCCTATATGGGCCGGGTCGGCACCGGCTTCTCCGGCGACATGGGTGCGATGCTCATGAAGAAGCTGGAGCCGCTGCGCCGCAAGACCTCGCCCTTCGTGGGCGCCCAGCCGGCGCGCAAGAGCGACGCCATCTGGGCCGAGCCGCGACTGGTCGCCGAGATCGCCTATGGCGGCCTCACCGAGGAGGGCATCCTGCGCCATGCGAGCTTCCAGGGCCTGCGCGAGGACAAGCCGGCCGAAGAGGTGACGCCGCCGCCGCCCGCCGCGCCGCCGCCCAAGGTGGTGAAGCGCGCGACGCCCAAGCTGGCGCTCACCCATCCCGAGAAGGTGATCTGGCCGGCGACGGACACGACGCCCGCCGTCACCAAGGGCGATCTGGGCGCCTATTACGAGCAATTCGCGGATCGCATCCTGGCCGAGGTGGCCGGGCGGCCCATCTCGCTGCTGCGCGCGCCGGACGGCATCGGCCATGAGCTCTTCTTCCAGCGTCACGCCATGCGCGGCCAGTCTCCGCTGGTCCGCGAGGTGCCCGTGGAAGGCCAGCCCAAGCCCTATATGCGCATCGACGACGCGGCGGGGCTCGCCGCGCTGGCGCAGGTCTCGACCGTGGAGATCCATCCCTGGGGCGCCAGGGCCGACCGGCCGGAGACACCGGACCGCCTCATCTTCGACCTCGATCCCGCGCCCGAGCTCGGCTTCGACGCGGTGGTGAAGGGCGGGCTGGAGCTGCGCGAGCGGCTGAAGGCCTATGGCCTCGCCGCCTTCCCGCGGGTCACCGGCGGCAAGGGCCTGCACCTGGTGGTGCCGCTCGAGGTGCCGAAGCGGGGCGCCGCGCCGGACTGGCCGCAGGCCAAGCAATTCGCGCGGCTCGTCTGCATGCTCCTCGAGCGCGACGAGCCGAAGCTCTACACCACCACCATGGCGAAGAAGGCGCGCACGGGCCGCATCTTCCTGGACTATCTGCGCAATGACCGGCTCTCCACGGCCATCGCCAACTGGTCGCCGCGCGGCCGGCCGGGAGCGCCCGTCGCGCATCCCGTCCGATGGTCCGACGTGAAGCCGGGGCTGGATCCGGCGAAGCTGCGCATCCCGGCGCTGCTCGACGCGCCGCTGCCCAAGGACCCCTGGACGGATTTCGCGACCTCCGCCGGCTCGCTGCGCGAGGCCATGGAGAAGGCCACGAGATAGCCGGGCGCCGTCCACAAAACAGCACGCTTCCCGACACCATTTCCCGGGGCTCCTGAGCGAAATTCCCTCCCGACCTGCATCTCGGGAGGACGGCGATGAAGCTCTACACCTCATGGTTCGTCTTCGCCGGCGCGCCCAGGGCGATGCACCGCTATTTCGAGCGCCGCCGGGCGACCAGCCTGGCGCGACTGGCCGCCGTAACGCGCGAGCTGCGCGATGCCATGCAGCCGCGCGCCGCGTCTGGAGAAGCTTACGCCCGCATCCGGATTTCTTGACGGCCGTTCATCCTCCTCCGTAAAGCTCGGTCGTTCACGAGGGGCCCAAGCCGGGCAGCCTGTGTTGCCCGTGATGGCGCCTCCCGCCAGGGAGAGGCCATGTCATGCGCCGCGCATTTCTCGCGAGGCTAGCCCTCGCCACGGGACTCGGACTCGTCGCCCTGCCGGCCCATGGCCAGACAGGCGGCAGCCCTGCGCCGCACCGCGTGCTCGGCACGGTGAGCTTCCCGGTGACCTGCAGCCCCGCCGCGCAGGCCGAGTTCAACCACGGCATGCTGCTGCAGCACTCCTTCTGGTACCAGGTCGCCGGCCAGTCCTTCCGGCAGGTGCGGCAGCAGGATCCCGGCTGCACCATGTCCCTTTGGGGCGAGGCGCTGACGCTCCTCACCAACCCCTACAGCCCGCCCTCGCCGGAGAATCTCCGCCAGGGCAAGGCCCTGCTCGACGAAGCGATGCGCCTCGGCGCCCGCAGCCCGCGCGAGGCGGCCTACATCGAGGCGCTCGCGCTGGTCTTCGCGGGCGACAACCCGCCGGGCCACCGCGCCCGGCTCGCGGCCTATCGCGATGCGATGGGCCGTCTGCACGAGCGCTTCCCGGAGGACAAGGAGGGGATGATCCTCTACGCGCTGCTGCTCGGCGTGGCCTCGGCGCCGAATGACCGCAGCTATGCGGACCCGCTGCGCGGCGCCGCGATGCTGGAGCGCGAGCTGGTGAACCAGCCCGAGCATCCCGGCATCGTCCACTACCTGATCCACCTCTACGACTATCCGGCGCTGGCCAGTCGCGGCATCCGGGCCGCCGAGCGCTACGGCTCGCTGGCGGCCGACGCCCCGCATGCGCTGCATATGCCGTCCCACATCTACACGCGGGTGGGCCGCTGGGAGGATTCGGTCGAGAGCAACAGCCGCGCGGCGGAGCTGGCGCTGCGCAACCGAGAGCCCGACGACACGCTGCACGCCTACGACTACATGGTCTATGCCCATCTCCAGACCGGCCGCGACGAGGCGGCGCGCGAGGCCATGCAGCGGGCCGTCTCGGCGCGCTTCGACGGCCCGACGCGCAACGCCTATGCCTTTGCGATGGCGGCGATCCCCGCGCGCTTCGCGCTGGAGCGCGGGGCCTGGGCCGACGCCGCCGCGCTCCAGCCGCGCCCCGAGCCGAACTTCCTCTACACCGAGGCGCTGACCCACTTCGCGCGTGCGATCGGGCTCGCCCGCGCCGGCCAGCCGGCCGAGGCGGCGCCCGACATCGCGGCGCTCACCCGCATCAGCCAGTCGCTGGAGGGCCGCGACGCCTATTGGTCCGAGCAGGTGGCCATCCAGCGCGACGCCGCCGCGGGGCTGCAGGCGTTCATGGCCGGCCGGCGCGAGGAAGGGCTTGCCGGCCTGCGCGCCGCGGCCGAACGCGAGGGCCGCACCGACAAGCACGTCGTCACGCCCGGGCCGCTCGCCCCGGCGCGCGAGCTCTATGCCGAGGCGCTGCTGGATGCCGGCCAGGCGGCCGCCGCGCTGGCGGAGTTCGAGGCGGTGCAGCGGTCCGAGCCGCGCCGCTTCCGCGCCATCGCCGGCGCGGCCCGGGCGGCCGAGGCAGCGGGCCGGCCGGACCAGGCGCGGCAGCATCACGCGGCGCTTCTGGACGTGGCGGGGAGCGGCGCGGGCCGGGCGGAGGTGGCGGCCGCCAGAGCCTATCTGGGGCGGTAGGGCGAGGAGACCCCGGGGCCGTTCCTCCGGAACTTCGGCGCCTCGACTATCCTGCGCCCAGGAAGCTCGCCGTCTGGAAGGTCACGAAGGCGGCCGCATAGGCCAGGACCAGCATGTAGCCGAAGGTGAACCACATCCATTTCGCGCTGGCGGTCTCGCGCCGGATCACCGCCAGCGTCGCGGCGCATTGCGGGGCGAAGACGTACCAGGCGAGGAAGGCCAGCGCCGTCGCCAGCGACCATTTCCCGGCCAGGGCAGTCCCCAGCTCCGCGGAATCGTCCTCCGCGGCCTCGATCGCATAGACGGTGCCGAGCGCCGCCACGGCCACCTCGCGCGCCGCCATGCCCGGGATCAGCGCCACGCCGATCTGCCAGTTGAAGCCGATGGGCCGCAGCACGGGCTCCACCGCATGGCCGATGGAATAGGCGAAGCTGTATTCGATCTCCGGCTGCGTCGCGCCCTCGGGCGGCCGGGGCACGGAGGTGAGGAACCAGATCACCATGGTCATCGCCAGGATGATGGTGCCCGCGCGGTAGAGGAAAGCGCGCGCCCGCTGCCAGAGGCTGATCGCCACGTCCCGCACGCGCGGCCATTTGTAGTCCGGCAGCTCCAGCATGAAGGGATCGCCCCGCACGTCGCGCCAGAGCAACCGGCGGAAGACGAAGGACATGCCCAGCGCGCTGACGATACCGATGGCATAGAGGCCGAACATCACCAGCCCCTGGAGGCCGACCCAGCCCCACACGGTTTCATCCGGGATGAAGGCGGCGATGATCAGCGTATAGACCGGGATGCGTGCCGAGCAGGTCATCAGCGGCGCCACCAGGATGGTCGCCAGCCGGTCGCGCCGGTTGTCGATCACCCGCGTGGCCATGATGCCGGGAATGGCGCAGGCGAAGCTCGACAGCAGCGGGATGAAGGCGCGGCCATGCAGCCCGGCGCCGCCCATGATGCGGTCCATCAGGAAGGCCGCGCGGGCCATGTAGCCGAAATCCTCCAGCAGGAGGATGAAGAGAAAGAGGATCAGGATCTGTGGCAGGAAGACCAGCACGCCGCCGACGCCGGCGATCAGCCCGTCCTGCAGGAAGCTGCGCAGCAGGCCGAGGCCGCCCTCCGTGGGAAGCGTCGCGCCGACGGCGTCGCCGAGCAGGCCGAAGCCGCCGTCGATCAGTTCCATGGCCGGCTCCGCCCAGGCGAAGACGGCCTGGAACATCAGGAACAGCACCGCGAGCAGGACCAGGATTCCGGCCACCGGATGGAGCACCACCGCATCCAGCCGCCGCGTCAGCGCATCGCGCCGGTCCGGCACGCGGACGGCGGCGGCGACGATGCGGTCGGCCTCGCGCTGGAGGGCGCGCAGCCCGGCGGCGTCCGGCGCCGTCCAGGCGGAGGAGGGTGGGGCGGCCGCGCGGATCTCCCGCCCGTCGATCTCCGCCAGCAGGGCCTCCGTGCCGCCGCGCCGCACCGCGACGGAGGTGACCACGGGGATCCCCAGCTCGGCGGAGAGCCGCTCCAGGTCGATCTCGATTCCGCGATGCCGGGCGATGTCGATCATGTTGAGCGAGAGCAGCAGCGGCACCCCCGTGCGCTTCAGCTCCAGCACCAGCCGCAGCCCCAGCCGCAGGTTGGTGGCGTCGGCCACGCAGACCAGCACGTCCGGCCGCGCCTCGCCTTGGCACAGGCCCAGCACGACGTCGCGCGTGATGGCCTCGTCCAGGCTGCGGGCGCGCAACGAATAGGTGCCGGGCAGGTCCGTCAGCCGGAGCTGCCGGCCGCCAGGCGTGGCCAGCCGGCCCGTCTTCCGCTCCACCGTGACGCCCGGGTAGTTCGCCGCCCTCTGGTGGCTGCCGGTGAGCGCGTTGAACAGCGCGGTCTTGCCGCAGTTCGGATTGCCCACCAGGGCGACGGCCAGGTCGCGCGGCGGGTGGGACATGTCGTTCATGAAAGCGGCTCGACCAGGATGGCGGCCGCCTCGCGCCGGCGTAGCGCGATGGTGGCGGATTGCAGCCGGACCGCGATGGGATCGCCGCCGAACAGGCCCTCGTGCAGGATCTCGACCAGGGCGCCTTCGACGAAGCCCAGCTCGATCAGCCGCCGCTCCAGCTCCTCGGGCGGCAGGCGGCCGGATTCGGGCGGGCGGAGGCCGAGGATGCGTCCGCGGAAGCCGCGCGGCGCGGCGCCCAGGTCGGCGGATATGGAAGGCGACATGCGGAACCCGGTTCGAGACCCCGCCTTGTAGATGCGATTGCCATTCGTTTGCAATTCGCCCGCCGCTGGCGGACGGCTAAGCCGCCGCGCGGGCCTCCCGGTTGACCGTGAGCGCGGCGAGGCGGGCGAGCGTGCGGTCGGCGGCGCGCCCCTCCTCCAGCGATTTCCGCAGCAGGGCGGCGATCTCCTGCCGCTCCATCGCCTCGGCCCAGGCCAGCAGCGTGCCATAGCACGACATCTGGTGGTGCGCGGCCGCCTGCCCGAAGGCGACGAGCCTCGCATCATGGACCGCGCCCGGCTTCGAGCCCGCCTCCAGCAACTCGTCGCAGTCCTGGAGAAGGCCGAGGATGGTGTCGGAAGTTTCCGCCCGGACGCGGCGCCCGATCAGCCGGAACACTTCGCCGAGCCGCGCAAGCCGTCGGCTAGCGTCATCGCGCTGACGGCCGAAGGCGTCACGGAGATCCGTGTTCCGGGCCGCGAGCGCCATGCGCGGCAGGACCTTCTCGAACTGCCGCTCGGCAAAGGTGATCTCCCGGAGGAGAGCCAGGAACAGGTCGTCCAGGGAGGTCATCGGGTTTCCCGCGAATCGCGAGGAGAACGGCATCGCGGCACCCGGGTTTCGAGTCGGCGCAAGAAAGCGCCGGCGGAGAACCGCCGGCGCTTCCCGTTCGCGATGGCCCTCAGTGCGGGTCGTCGCGGAGATGGCCGCCATAGGCCGCGCCGGCCGCCGCCACGAAGGCGCCGATCAGCATGGACAGGGCGGTGAAGAGCGCGAGCTTGGCCGCGGCCTTGCGCGCCTCGTCGGCGGCCTCGCGCGCCCGCTGCGCCGCCTCGCGGGCCTTGTTGAAGGCCTGGTCCACCCGAGTCCGCGCATCCTCCACTGAGACGTTGGTGCGCGCGGCCACGAGCTGGGCCAGGTAGTCGCGGTCGCCGGCGGGCAGCTGACCCGTGGTGATCGCGTTGCCGATGATGGTCGTCACCTCCTGCGCCGCCTGCTCGTTGCTCTCGCCGTTCGGATTGGGAACGCCGGGCTGCGAGGAGCGGAACAGGGTGTCGGTGTCGTATTCGGAGAGCGGGCCGGCCGCGCTGGCCGCGACCTGCGCCGCGCCCTGGCCGACCGCGCCGGCGACCTGGCCCGCGGTGCCGATCGCGCCGGTGATGGCAGAGGTCAGCAGGCCCACGGTGATGATCGTGCCCAGGGCCCAGGCGAGCAGGCCGTGTGCCGTGTCGCGGAAGAAGACCTCGTCGCGATGGACCGAGATCCAGCGGGTGCGCAGCCGGCCGGCGACGTAACCGCCCAGCCCCGAGGCGACCCACTGGACGATGATGAGCCAAACCACCGTCATCAGCCCGAGCGTCGTGGCGGAGACGCCTTCGTCATGCCAGGGCGAGATGGACGAGAAGCCGAGGCCCGTGCCCACCGCGATCAGGATGAGGGAGGCCGCGCAGGCGACGACGGCGCCCGCGATGATGGCCGCCCAGGAGACGGCTGACGCCTCCGTGGCCGCATGGTCGGCCAGCACGGCGGTGCCGGGGCGGACATGCGGCGGGTCGTAGGTGCTGCCCGACATGGCGTCAGCGCCAGATCAGGGCGAGCAGGATGATGATCGGAATGGGAATCCCAATAAGCCAGAGAAGAATGCCGCGGCCCATGACTGCCTCCTGTTGTGTGACGTGGTGTTCGGGCAAACGGCGTGGACCCGCAGGGGGTTGCATGGTGTCGCGTTCGTTCTGCGCGCTGTGGCTCCGGTGCCTCAGCGGCGGCGCTGCGGCTGGCCGCGTTGCTCCCGGGTGCGGCCGGCCTGGGACACGAGATTCCGGCATCGCGGGTCGTCACCGATGCCGAACTGGATCGTGGGCAGGATGGCCAGCGGCACGGCGACGAAGCCCAGCGCGGCCGCGAGGCCGCCCCTTATGCCGAGTTCCGTGAGGTCCGGCGCCACGGAGGGGTCGGCGAAGCTGCCGGTGATGTGGAAGGAGGTGGGCAGGGCGGCGATCGTCAGGCTCTTGGAATCCGTGTTCAGCCGCATGTCGATCCGCTCCTGCGCCAGGCTGACATTCCCCGTGCCGGTGATCAGCACGTCCTCGGTGTCGAGCAGGATGGCGCGCGAGCTCAGTACGCCCCGCTGCAGCCCCAGATCGGCCACGAAGCACTCGATCCTGGTGCGGTTCGGTAGGCCGAGGGCGGAGAAGATCGCATTGCCCAGCCGCAGCCCCGCGAGGTCGACCAGCAGGGCGGAAACCTCGCCTCCCGCCATGGTGAGCGTCACGCCGCCATTACCGCGCGCCAGCAGTTCGGCGAGCGACTTGCCGCTGCCCGTGATCTGCGCGCGGCCGCCCAGCGTGCCGGCGCCCTGCCCGGCTCCGGTCACGCCGAGCAGGCGGGAGATGTCGATGCGCTGGAACGAGACCTGCGTCTCGGTGCGCAGCCCGCCATCCTCCTGCGGGGTGAGGCTGGACTGGGCCTCGATGCGGCCTGCGCCCACGCCGAAGCGCAGCGGATGGATCTGGATGACGCCGTCGACGATGTCCATTTTCACGTGGAGGTTGTCGAGCGGCATGCTGCGACCCTCGATGCGCTGGCCGTCGTAGACGAGATGGATATTGGCGGCGCGGATTCGCGGCAGGCTGAGCGGCGCATCGGGCAGCGTCCGGCCCGGGCGCGCGTTGCTCTGGCCGGGCTGCGGGTCGCCGCCGATGAAGCCGGCGAGGTCGTTGAGATCCACCCGGCGGGAGCGGAGATTGGCGGTGATGTCCGGCCGCGGTCGCGTGCTTTCGGGCCGGCGGTCGGCCGGGACGGTGCTCTGCGCGGTGTTCCGGCGGTTGGGCGCGGGCCCCGGAGGCGGAGCCTGGGTGGCGGCGGCGCGCGGCTCCGGCGGCGGCGCCTGGTTCCGGGCGCCGCGCTGCGGCTGGGCGGCGCCGGCGGCCGGCGCCAGCGGGACTTCCGTTGCCGGGCGCGCGGCGTCCGGGGCGATGATGATCTCCCCGCCCAGGTCCGTGCGGCCGACCGTGCCCTGCATCTCGCGGAAACGGATGCGGCCCTCCTCGAAGTCGAGGCGACCGGCGACGCGATAGGCTGGCGTGGTCGGGATCGGCACGCCGGTCAGCGGCATCAGCAGCTTCATGTCCGGCCCTGCCAGGGTCAGCCGCAGGTCGGCGCCGCGCAGGGCCAGCGGCTCCTGCACCGTGCCCTCCAGCGTCACCCGGGTCGGGCCGTTGGCCAGCTGCAGGCGGACCGGCCAGGGGCGGGCGGCGTCCTGCAGGGCGAGCAGCGCGCCGCCGACCAGCTCGCCCGTGATGGGCTGCGCCGCGTAGGTGCCCTCGGCGCGAAGGGTGACGGTGGGGTCCTGGCCCTCCGGCTCCTGCGTCGCGATCTGCAGGTTGAAATCGGCCTCCAGCGCCTCCAGCGCGACGTGGGAGCGGCCCTCGACGATGCTGACCCGACGGATCAGCGGGCCGCCGCCGCCGCCGGATTCGCCGGAGCCGCCGGCCAGGGCCTCGAAGGTGTAGTTGTTCGCGCCATCCTCCTTGCCCAGCAGCTCGAGCGCCGGCTGGTGCAGCGCCACGGAAGGCACGACCAGCCGCTGCTCGCGGAGGAGCGGCCAGGCCTCGACCGAGATCACCGCGCGCGGGACCAGGGCGAAGGGCGGGTCGGCCGGGAAGCCGTCAGGGTTGGCGATGCGCAGATCGGTCAGCGTGATCTCCGGCACCCGCCCGAGCCGGACATGCAGATGCGCCACGGTCACCGGCCGGCCCAGCGCCGCCGAGGCGCGCGATTCCACGATGGGGATCAGCCAGTCCCAGCGGAAGAGCAGGACCAGCAGCAGGAGGGGAAGGGTGATGCCGAGCAACCATCGCAAGGCCCGGGGAATGCGCATCGCGGACGTCCTCTGGCGTTCCCGGGGTAACCCGCCGACAGCGGCGCGGGTTGCGTGCGGGCGCCATGCAACATCGGGGCGCGCAGGTCGTTCTCTCCGGCAACCAGGAGGGCTCCGCCATGAACGTCACCGCCCGTCAGCGCGCCGTGCAGCAGCAGGTGCAGGAAGCCGACAAGGCCCGCCCCAAGGAAGAGATGAAGGGCGCCATGCAGGCCGGCGCCCGCCGCTATCCCGAGCCGCCCTTCCCGGATCAGCTCCTGGAGAAGCCCGGCATCGAATCCGAGCAGGAACTCGCGCCCCTTTACGACGCGCCCTACTGGAAGGGCTCGGGCAAGCTGGAGGGAAAGAAGGCGATCGTCACCGGCGGCGATTCCGGAATCGGCCGCGCCGTCGCGGTGCTCTTCGCCCGCGAGGGCGCGGATGTGGCGATCCTCCACCTCGACGAGGAGCAGGTGGACGCCGACGTGACGCGCGCGGCGGTGGAGCTGGAGGGGCGCCGCGGCCTGACCGTCGCCGGCGACGTGAGCGACCGCCGCTTCTGCGACGAGGCCGTCGCCCAGGTCGTGAAGGAATTCGGCACGGTGGACGTGCTCGTGAACAACGCCGCCTTCCAGCTGCATGTCAGCCGCTTCGAGGATCTGACCGAGGAGCATTTCGACCTCACGCTCAAGACCAACCTCTACGGCTATTTCCACATGGCGCAGGCCTGCCTGCCGCACATGAAGCCCGGCTCGGCCATCGTGAACACGGGCTCGGTGACGGGCATGTTCGGCAGCGCCTCGATCGTGGACTATTCCATGACCAAGGGCGGCATCCATGCCTTCACGCGGGCGCTCTCGGGCGCGCTGCTGCCGCGCGGCATCCGCGTGAACGCGGTGGCGCCGGGGCCGGTCTGGACGCCGCTCAACCCCAGCGACGACAAGGAGAAGGCGAAGAAGTTCGGCGAGGGCACGCCGATGAAACGCCCCGCCCAGCCCGAGGAGCTGGCGCCGGCCTATGTCTTCCTCGCCTCCCCGCAGATGTCGAGCTTCATCACGGGCGAGGTGCTGCCGGTCATCGGGGGCTATTCCAGCGCCTGACGGAAACCCCGTCCGCCCTGGCCGGTTCTCGCGGCAGGGATTCCTTCGGAGGACCATCATGAGCGACATCCGCACGACCGAGCTCAAGGGCAGCGCGCAACGCGACGAGACAGCCGGGCTGATCTCCTCCGAGAAGGTGGAGGGCACGGCCGTCTACGATCCGACGGGAACCTGGCTGGGCTCGATCCAGAGCGTCATGATCAACAAGGTGAGCGGCCGGGTGGCCTATGCCGTGATGTCCTTCGGCGGCTTTCTCGGTCTTGGCGCCAGGTTCTTTCCGGTGCCCTGGTCGCAGCTCCGCTATGAGCCCGGCAAGGAGGGCTATGTCACCTCCATCACCGAAAGCCAGCTCTCCGCCGCGCCGGACTACGACGCCGGTCGCAGCTGGGAGGATGCCGACTGGCGCGACAGGATCGACCGCTACTACGGGATCGATCCCGACCTGACGCGAACCGGCGGCAGCATCTGACGCGGGCGGCCGGCCTGCTACCGGCCGAGGTACTGCTCGTCCGTCACCTGCTCCATCCACTCCACCGGCGAGGCACCGAGCCGTTCCTGGATGGCGATGTGGCTCATCGCCGTGGAGGCGGTCGCGCCGTGCCAGTGCTTCTCGCCCGGCGGAAACCAGACCACGTCGCCCGGCCGGATCTCTTCGACCGGGCCGCCCTCCCGCTGGACCCAGCCGCAGCCGGCGGTGACGATGACCGTCTGGCCGAAGGGATGGGTGTGCCAGGCCGTGCGGGCGCCGGGCTCGAAGGTGACGAGGGCGCCGCTCGCGCGTGCCGGATCGGGCGCGCTGAACAACGGGTCGATCCGAACCGTGCCGGTGAACCAGTCCGGTGGCCCCTTTCCGGAGGGCTTGGAGCCCGCGCGCTGAATATCCATCGGGCGTCTTCCCTTCAGGCCGCTTCCGGCCGGTCGACGATCAGTGTCGGCCCGTCATGCCCGACCACGATGATGGTCGCCCCGTCGGGAATCGCCATGCCGCCGCGCGAGCGCGCCGCCCAGCTTCCATCGGCGACCCGCACCCGCCCGACCGGCGCGATGTCGCCGATGGCGATGCCGCGCAGCCCCTGCAGCACCCGGTCCGGCCGCGACACGTCGCCGCGCTCGCGCTTCCGCCCGCGATGGAGGTACCAGACCGCCAGGCTGCCGGAGCAGCCGACCAGGAACATCAGCACCTGCGCGCCCCAGCCGAAGCCCAGGAAGGAGGCCAGCGAGGCCAGCGCCGCGCCCACGCCCATCCAAAGGAAGACGGTGAAGGGCAGCAGCATCTCCAGCCCCATCAGGACCAGCGCGATGACGGCCAGGACGGCCCAGCCCATGCCGTTGCCGGTCATCGGGGGCCGAAGGGTCCGGGCGGCACGATGCTCGGCACCGAGCCCGGCGGGCTGGGCGGATTCGGCTGCGCGCCGACCGCCGAGAGCGAGGCCATCACCTGCGCGATGCCGCCCGCCATGGAGGCCGATTCCATCGGGATGATCAGCGTCTTGGTCGAGGGGTTGGAGGCCAGCCCGCGCAGCGCGGCCATGTACTTGTCGGCGATGAAGTAGCTCAGCGCGGCGCCGCCCGAGCCCTCGCCCGCCTTGGCCACCACCTCGACGGCCTTCGCCTCCGCTTCCGCGAGGCGCTCACGGGCCCGGGCGTCCATCTCGGCCGCCTCCATCCGGCCGCGCGCCTCCAGCACCTGTGCCTCGCGCTTGCCGTCGGCCTCGGCGACCACGGCCCGGCGGCGGCGCTCGGCCGTCATCTGCAGGTTCATCGCCTCGATGAGGTTCTGCGGCGGCTCGACCTTGCGCAGTTCCACGCGCGTGACCTTCACGCCCCAGGGGTCGGTCGCCGCGTCCAGCACGGCCATGAGTTGGTGCGAGATCTCCTCGCGCTTGCTCAGCGTCTCGTCGAAGGTCATGGAGCCGATCACGCTGCGCAGGTTGGTCATCGCCAGCGCCTCCAGCGCCTTGCCGAGCTCGGCGACCTGATAGGCGGCCTTCACCACGTCCATCACGCGGTAATAGACGATGCCGTCCACCAGCACGGCCGCATTGTCCTTGGTGATGACCGCCTGCTCGGGGATGTCGAGCACCGTCTCCTGGATGCTGATCCGGTGCCCGACGCGGTCGATGACGGGCACGATGAGATTGAGGCCGGGCTCCAGCGTCCGGGTGAAGCGGCCGAAGCGCTCCACGGTCCAGATGCTTCCCTGCGGCACCGTCCGCACGCCCTGGAAGATGGCGATGACCGCGACGACGACGATCGCCAGAAGGACGTATTCCATGCCGCGTTGCTCCAAGCCGTTGGGTTGGTCGTACATATAGTTTCGGCCGCCGCCGGGACGACAGCTTCTTCGTCGCATGCGTGTCGCCGCGACCCCCTGGGCACGGCAGGCGAAGCCTCGATGGTCGCCGGTGAGCCTAGCCCCGATCCCGCACGGCCAGCAAAAAGGCGCCGGCGCCCAGGGCCGCGACGCCGGCCAGCATCCAGGGCACGGCGCCGTAGCCGCCGCCCGCCTCCCAGACCAGCGCGATGGCGAAGGGCGCGGCGGTGCGCGGCAGGACGCCGATCAGCGACAGCGCGCCGGTGATGGCGCCATAGCCCTCGCGCCCCAGGATCTCCGCCGTGCCGGCCGCGCGCACGATGGTCATTAGCCCGTCCGCGACGGCCCAGAAGGCCACGAAGGGCAGCAGCCAGATGACATCCGCCGGAGCCATGGCCAGCCAGACCAGCGCCAGCACCAGCAGCGGCGCGGCGAGGGCCCCCACCACCCGCATCGAGGCCCGGCTTCCGGCGAAGTACAGGATCGCCCGCGCCGCCACCTGGGTCGGCCCGTGCAGGGCCACCAGCAGCAGCACGCTCGCTTCCGGCAGGCCGAGCTCCCGCAACAGCGGGACGAGATGCGTGCCGAGCCCGACCCCTATGAAGACATGCGCCGCGAAGCAGAGCGCCAGGCCCCAGAAGGCCGGCCGTCGCAAGGCCCGCCGCAGCGCGTCGCCACGCCCCACGGCCAGACTGGGCGCGGGCAGCGTCACGCCGCGGAACTGCGCCCAGGCGATGACGGCGGGCACGAGCTGCAGCGCAGCCATCGCGAGCAGCGCGCCGCGCCAGCCCTGCCGCTCCACCAGCACCGCGATGAGCGGCACGAAGACGGTGGCGGTAAAGCCGGTGACGAAGGTGATGCCGGCGATGGCCTTGGCCGGATGCCGCGCCAGCGCGACCACCATGGCCATGGCCGGCGTCCAGAGGGCGGTGGCATGCGCACAGCCCATCGCGATCCAGAGCAGGTAGAAGACCCAGAGCCGGTCGACCATCGCCCAGCCCGCCAGCACCGCCGCGCCCAGCAGCGCGCCGAGGGTCAGCGGCAGGCGCCCGCCCTGCCGGTCGACCCAGCGGCCCACGGGGATGCCGAGCATGCCCGAGACCAGCAGGCCGAGGGTGAGAGCCCCGTTCAGCTCCCCGCGGCTCCAGCCGAGCTCCGCCTCCATCGGCTCCAGCACGAGGCTGAAGGGGAGGAACAGCGTGCCCCAGCCGATGAACTGGGTCAGGGCGGTGCCCCAGATCAGGCCGCGGTCGGTCGTCGGATTCACGATGGGAGGAGGATGCCCCGTTCCGCGTGGAAGCGCGAGAAGTCGTCCGGATGCATTCGCACGTCCTGGCGCGTCGCCTCGCTGTGGCCCGAGGGGTTGTGGAACCGCAGGCGCCCCTGCTCGTCGGTCCCGAAGACCAGGACCAGATGGCCGCCCCGGTGCGGCGGGTCGAGCTCCGGCGTGCGGATGCGCGGATGCACCGAGGCGATGTAGAGCCCGCCCGGCGCCAGCTCCGGGCGCGGCTCGTCCAGCACGATGCGCGCCGCGATGCCGCGGGCGTTCAGCCATTGCACCGCGCCGGCATAGATGAGGCCGCGGATGTCGTCGCCGCCTTCATCGATGTAGCCGCCGAGCGCCTGCACCTCGCGGCGGAGCGCGTGGATGCTGTGCACCTCGCCGCGCGCCGCCATGGCCATCTTCAGGCAGGCCATGCCGCAGAGGTGGTGGGCCCAGCGGGCGTATTCCGCGACATCGGCGGCGCCGCTCCCGGCCCAGAGCGGGTCGGTCGCGCTGGGGCGCCCGTCGAGGAATTCCGGAACCAGCTCGGCCGATTCCCATTGCGCGAAATAGGGAGGAGCCTCGTTCATCGAATCCGGCCGCACAGCGGCCGGCGCGCCCAGGCCGGCTTTGCCATGCGCGCTAACGTCGCGGCGCTAAGCCAAGGCGGCGGAGCCGCGGCCCGGCGCTTGAGGGCGCAGAAAACCTAGCCATTCAAATGGCAGGCGCTCAGATGTCCGGGCGCGATCTCCTTCAGCGCCGGCACCTCGACCCTGCAGCGGTCGAAGGCGTGCGGGCAGCGCGGGTGGAAGTGGCAGCCCGGCGGCGGGTTCAGCGGGGAGGGGATCTCGCCCTTCACGGTCGCGAAGGCCCGCTTGCGGGCCTCGATTCGCGGCACGGAGGAGAGCAGCGACACCGTGTAGGGGTGGTTCGCCCGCGCGAAGATCTCCTCCGAAGGCGCCTGCTCGACGACGCGGCCGAGATACATGATGACCACGCGGTCGGAGAGATGCTCCACCACGCCGAGATCGTGGCTGATGAAGAGATAGGTCAGGTCCAGATCGGCGCGCAGCTTCATGAACAGGTTCAGGATCTGCGCCTGGATGGAGACGTCCAGCGCCGCCACGGATTCGTCGCAGACCAGGAATTCCGGCTGCACCGCGAGCGCGCGCGCGATGCCGATGCGCTGCCGCTGCCCGCCCGAGAACTGGTGCGGGTAGCGCTTCTTCAGCGTGGGATCGAGGCCGGCGCGGCGCAGCTGCTCGTCCACATAGGACTCGAAGCCGCCGCGCGTGGTCATGCCATGGACCAGCGGGGCCTCGCCGACGATGTCCTGCACCTTCATGCGCGGGTTCAGCGAGGCATAGGGATCCTGGAAGATCATCTGCGCGCGCAGCTTGGCTTCCCTGGCCTCGGCGCCCTGCAACGAGCCGATGTTCCGGCCGCGCCATAGCACCTCGCCGTCGGAGGGCGGCATGATGCCGGCCACGACGCGGCCCAGCGTGGATTTGCCGCAGCCGGATTCGCCGACCAGCCCCACCACCTCGCCCTTGCGGATGGAGAGGTTCACATTGTCCACGGCGTGGACGATCTCCTCGCGGACCGGCGCGCCCAGCTTCTGGGCGAGCTTGCCGATGAAATCGAGCCTCTTCTCGAAGCGCTTGCTGATGCCGATCAGCTCGATGATCGGGCGTTCCGCTGCCGGGGCATGGCCCTGGATCTGTTCCATGGCCGCGCTCATGCCGCCACCTGCTCTTCCAGGTGCGGGTGGATGCAACGCGCGTGGCGGCCGGGGATCAGCTCCATCAGCTCGATCGGCGTCGCGCATTCCGGCGTGGCGCGATCGCAGCGGCTGCGGAACGCGCAGCCCGGGGGCAGCTTGAGCAGCGAGGGCGTCATGCCCGGAATCTGCCGCAGCGGCTCGCCGCGCTTGTTGCGGCTCGGCACGGAGCCGATCAGGCCGTGGGTATAGGGGTGGAGCGGCTTGTCCAGCACCTCGGAGACCGGCCCGTCCTCGACGACGCGGCCGGCGTACATGACGGCGATGTCGTCGGCGAGGCCAGCCACGACGGAGAGGTCGTGCGTGATCCAGATGAGGCTGGTGCCGGTGTTGGTGGCCAGTTTCTGCACCTCGGCCAGGATCTGGCCCTGGATGGTCACGTCCAGCGCGGTGGTCGGCTCGTCCGCGATGATCAGCTCCGGCCGGTGCAGCAGCGCGATCGCGATGGCCACGCGCTGGCGCATGCCGCCGGAGAACTGGTGCGGATAGGATTTCAGCCGCTCCTCCGGCGAGGGGATGCCCACCATCCCCAGAGCGTCTCGGCAGCGCTGCCGCGCCTCCTCCTGGCTGACCTTGGTATGTGCGAGAACCGTCTCGATCATCTGCGTGTCGATGCGCAGGACCGGGTTCAGCGTCATCATCGGGTCCTGGAAGATCATGGCGATGCGGTTGCCCCGCAGCTGCCGCATCTCCTCCTCGCTGAGCCGCGCGAGGTTCTGGCCGTGGAAGAGGATCTCCCCGCCCACCACGCGCCCGGGCGCATCGACAAGGCCGATGATGGAAAAGCCCGTCACCGTCTTGCCCGAGCCGGACTCGCCGACGAGGCCCATGACCTTGCCGCGGCCGACGGTGAAGCTGACGCCGTCCACCGCCTTCACCACGCCGGCCCGGGTGAAGAAATGCGTCTGGAGATTACGGACTTCGAGGGTGGCGACCATTACTTCTTCAGCCTCGGATTCAGAACGTCGCGGAGATGGTCGCCCATCAGGTTGATGCTCACGATGGTCACCAGCAGCGCGATGCCCGGATAGAAGCTGATCCAGTACTTCCCGCTCAGCATGTACTCGTAGCCATTGGCGATCAGCAGGCCGAGCGAGGGCTCGGTGATCGGCACGCCCAGGCCGAGGAAGGACAGCGTCGCCTCCAGCGCGATGGCGCGCGCGACCTGGATCGTGCCGACCACGATCAGCGGCGGCAGGCAGTTGGGCAGCAGGTGCCGGAACAGGATGCGCCGCGTGGGCAGGGCCAGGCACTGCGCCGCCTCGATGTATTCGCGCCGCCGCTCGACCAGCGCCGAGCCGCGCACCGTGCGGGCGTAATAGGCCCATTCCACGATGACCAGCGCGATCACCACATTGCCAATGCCCTTGCCCAGGAAGGCCAGGATCATCAGCGCCGCGAGGATGGTGGGGAAGGAGAGCTGCAGGTCGACGAGGCGCATGATCACGCTGTCGGTCCGGCCGCCGCCATAGGCGGCCAGCAGCCCGAGCGAGGCGCCCACCAGCGAGGCGATGAAGGCCGAGCCGACGCCCACGGTTAGGGAGATGCGTAGCCCGTAGATGATGCCGGACAGCATGTCGCGGCCCTGGTCGTCCGTGCCGAGCCAGTGGGTCATGCCCGACCCGCCCACCGAGCCCGGCTCCAGCCGCCCGTCCATGATGTCGAGCTGCGCGAGGTCGTAGGGATTCTGCGGCGTGATCCAGGGGGCGAGGATGGCCAGGAGCGCGATGATCCCGAAGACGATCAGCCCGCCCGTCGCGATCTTGCTCGCGAAGAACTCCGAGACGAAGCGGCGGAAGGGGGTCTCCTCCTTCACCACCTTCGCGACGACGGGGACTTCGTTGACGGTGACGTCGCTCACGACTTGCCCTCCAGCCGCACGCGCGGATCCAGCGTCGAGTAAAGGAGGTCCACCGCCAGGTTGATGATGATGAACATCAGCACGATGATCATCAGATAGGCCACGATCACGGGCCGATCGAGCACGTTGATGCTGTCGATGATCAGCTTGCCCATGCCCGGCCAGGCGAAGACGCTCTCCGTCACCACCGAGAAGGCGATGGTCGAGCCGAGCTCCAGCCCGACCACGGTCACGACCGGGATCAGGATGTTCTTGAAGACGTGCACATAGGTCACGCGCGCCGGGGAGAGGCCCTTGGCGCGGGCGAACTTCACGTAGTCCATCAGCATGGTCTCACGCACGCCGGAGCGCGTCAGCCGGACGACGAGGCTGATCTTGAACAACGAGAGGTTGATCGCCGGTAGGATGAGGTGGGCCAGCCCGTCCCGCGTCAGGAACGACCATCGCAGCCCGAGGAATTCCGCCGTTTCGCCGCGGCCCGTGCTGGGCAGCCAGCCGAGCTGCACGGCGAAGACCATGATGAGCATGAGCCCGACCCAGAAGGTCGGCAGCGAGAAGCCGAGGATGCTTCCCGCCATGATCGCCTTCGAACCCACGCTGTCCGGCTTGAGGCCGGCATATAGGCCCAGCGGCAGGCCGATCAGCACCGCCATGAAGGTGGCGCCGACCGCCAGCTCCAGCGTCGCGGGCATCTTCTGCAGGATGAGTTGCAGCGCCGGCTCGTTGAAGACGAAGCTCCGGCCGAGATCGCCCTGCACCGCGCGGGTCAGGAAGGTCAGGTATTGCTGCCAGAGCGGAAGGTCGAGGCCGAGCGCCTTGATGGCGCGCTCGCGCTCGATCTGGTCGGCATCGGGCGAGATCAGGATCTCGACGGGATCGCCGATGGCATAGACGCCGACGAAGACGATGACGCTCATGGCGAGCATCACCAGCAGCGCCTGCAGCAGCCGCCGCAGGAGATAGACGGTCACGTCAGCGCGCCGCGGCCGGGGCGGAGGCGGGGCGCACATCCTGCGCCCGTGTCAGCTCGTCCGCGCGGGGCGTCACCGCGAAGCCGCGGCGGGCGGCCCAGATATTGGTCTGGATGTGCAGCGGGATGAGCGCCACGTCGTCCAGCGCCATCCGCTCCAGCTCGATGAGCCGCGTCTGCCGGGCTTCCTCGTCCAGCATCTGCGAGGATTCCTCGAGGCCGCGGTCCAGCTCGGCATTGCAGTAGCGGCCGCGGTTGGAGGCGCCGAGGCCGGTGTCGCGGTTCGGGCAGGCGATCAGGTTGCGCAGCGGGTGGCTCCCGTCCGGGTTCATGCCCCAGCCCATCAGGAAGGAGGAGAACTCGGCCCGGCCGGCGCGGCCGATATAGGTCGGCCAGGTCAGGGCCTCGACCGTGGTGCGCACGCCGATGCGGGTCCACATCTGGCCGACGGCCTGGATGATCCGGGCGTCGTTGGGATAACGGTCGTTGGGCCCATGCAGGGTGATGCGGAAGCCCTGCGGGAAGCCCGCCTCGGCCAGCAGGCGCCGCGCGCCGTCGGGATCGAAGCGCGGCACGGGATAGCCCGGGATATGGCTGGTCACGCCCTCGGCGAGGAACTGCCCGGTGGCCGTCGCCGCGCCTTCCATGACGCGTCCCACCATGTTCGGCCGGTCGATGGCCATGGAAAGCGCGCGGCGGACCCGGATGTCCTTCAGCGGATTGCGGGCCATGGGCCGGCCGTCATTGTCCGTCACGAAGGGCGTCGCATCCTCGCGGGAATGGTCCGTCCAGAGGAAGATCAGCCGCAGGCCCGTGGTCTCGTAGAGCGCGAGCCGGCTGTCGTTCCGCATCCGGCTCAGATCGGCGGTGGGAACCTGGTCGATCACGTCCACGTCGCCGGCCATCAGGGCCGCGGTCCGGGCCGCGTCATTGGTGATCATGCGGTAGTTGACCCGCTGGAAGGCCGGGCGGTCGCCGAAATACTGGTCGTTGCGCTCCAGCTCGATGCGGTCGCCATTGGCGTGCCGCACGACGCGGAAGGGCCCGGTGCCGACCGCCAGCTCGCCGCTGTTGAAGCGCTCGGTCGACCCGCCCTCATGGGTCTCGCGGTCGAGGATATAGATGTTCGTCATGTCCATGGGCAGCAGCGGATAGGGGGTCCGCGTGTGCAGCCGGATGGTCAGGGGATCCACGACCTCCACCCTTACGATGGGGCGGACGAAGACGGTGAAGGAGGCCGGGCTGTTCGGGACATTGGGCACGCGCGCCAGGGTGTAGGCCACGTCCTCGGCCGTGAATTCGCGCCCGTTGTGGAAGCGCACCCCGGCGCGGAGCTTGAACTCCCACACGGTGGGCTCCACGGCGCGCCAGCTCTCGGCGAGGCCGGGGACGCTGCGCGCGCGATCGTCGGTCTCGACCAGCCGGCTGAAGATCATGCTCGCCGCCGCGTTGTTGGGCGAGAGCTGGTGGTAGTGCGGGTCCAGGCTGGTGACCGGGGCGCCGACGGCCATGGTCAGGGTTTGCGCGGGGGCCTGAGTGGCCGCCAGTCCCAGAAGGCCTGAAACGGCCAGGGCGCGGAATGTCGAGCGCATCTTGTGAGGTCCCCCGGGTTTGGCGCAGCGAAGCGCGGCTTGTAGCAGCAAGCTAACAGCACAATCCAGGGCGCCCCAACTTCTTCCGCGACAGGTCCCGGGGAACCGCTCGCTTCCCTTGCAACGGCGGTGGAGACGGCCTCGCTTCGCGCCAATCCGCCCGGCGACGGCCGCGCGCCGCAAATTTGCCGCAGGCCGGTGAAATCTCCGGGCCAGCCATGCGTTGGGGAAACCGACGCCCGGCTCCCCCATAATGTGCTAGATGCCGCCCATGCCCATGACTGCCGATCCCCTATGACTGATGGTCCCCTTCAAGCCCCGGTGATTCCGCCGCGGCCGCGCCCAGAGCCCAGGAAGCCGTCCGGACGGGAGGGCCCGAAGGCCGGCAGCCGCCCGCCCTTCCGGCTCTTCGGGGGCTTCGTCCGCAGCCTGTTCATGATCGCCATCATCGGCGTGATCGCGGCCGGCGTGGCGGGCTACGGCCTCTACCGCAAGCTCGAATCCGATCTCCCCGACTACCGCTGGCTCGCCGACTATCAGCCCCAGCAGATGAGCCGCATCTATGCCGGGGACAGCCGGCTCATGGCCGAACTGGCCGCCGAGCGGCGGGTCTTCGTGCCCATCGAGGCCATTCCCCGCCGGCTCCAGCAGGCCTTCATCTCGGCCGAGGACCAGAACTTCGAGAGCCATCAGGGCGTGGACCCGATCGCCCTGGCGCGCGCCATCGTCACGAATGTGGAGCAATATGGCTCGGGCCGGCGCATGGTGGGCGCGTCCACCATCACCCAGCAGGTCGCCAAGAACATGCTGGTGGGCAGCGACCGCACCATCCTGCGCAAGGCGCGCGAGGCGCTGCTGGCCATCCGGCTGGAGAACGCCCTGCCGAAGCCGCGCATCCTCGAGATCTACCTCAACGAGATCTTCCTGGGCGCCCAGGCCTATGGCGTGGCCGCCGCGGCCCAGGCCTACTTCAACAAGTCCCTGGACGAGCTGACGATTTCGGAGACGGCCTTCCTCGCCGCCCTGCCCAAGGCGCCCAACAACTACAATCCCCTCCGCTATCCCGAGGCGGCGCGAATCCGCCGCGACTGGGTCATCGACCGCATGACCGAGGACCGCGTGATCACCACGGCCGAGGCCAGCGCCGCCAAGGCCGAGCCCATTCAGGCCCGCCCCTCCCGCCGGCCGGACATGGTCGCCGTCGGCGGCCACTTCACCGAGGAGGTCCGGCGCGAGCTCATCCAGCGCTTCGGCCAGGAGCAGACCCAGGGCGGCGGCCTCGTCGTCCGCACCAGCCTCGACCCCAACCTCCAGGCAGCGACCGAGGTCGCCCTGCGCAACGGGCTGATGGCCTATGACCGCCGGCGCGGCGGCTGGCGCGGCGCCCTCGGCAAGAGCGCCTCGGGCCCGACCGAGTGGCTGCCGGCCCTCGAAGCCTTGCCCCGCCCGCCCGGCATGCTGAACGAATGGCGCCAGGCCGTCGTGCTGGAGGTCCGCGAGCGCGATGCCCGCCTCGGCTGGTACGAGCGCCCCAATCCGCGCGTGCCGGCCGAGCCGCGCTACGGCGCCGTCCTCCTGGAGGATCTGGCCTGGGCCCGCCCCGTGCTGCCTGCCCAGCCCGGCCAGCCACCGCGCCTCGGCAATGCGCCACGCCGCGTCTCCGAGGTGCTCTCCGTCGGCGACGTGGTGATGGTGGAGCCGGAGCCCAATCGCCCGGTTCCCGCCGCCGCGACCCCCCGGAGCGCCGCGCCCGCCGGCCCCAGGCTGGAGCGGCTCGCGCTCCGCCAGATCCCCGAGGTGGAGGGCGCCGTGGTCGCGCTCGATCCCAACACGGGCCGCGTCCTCGCCACCTCGGGCGGCTGGAGCTACGAGCGCAGCCAGTTCAACCGCGCCACCCAGGCCCAGCGGCAACCCGGCTCCTCCTTCAAGCCCTATGTCTATCTCACGGCACTGGAGGCCGGCATCCCGCCCAATCAGCGCTTCCTGGACGGGCCCATCGAGGTCTCGACGGCCCAGGGCGTCTGGCGTCCCGGCAATTACGGCGGCAGCCTCAGCGGCGGCTACGTTACCATGCGCTCGGCGCTGGAGCGGAGCCTCAACCTCGTCACCGTCCGCATCGCGCAGCAGGTCGGCATCGACCGCGTGGCCGATACGGTCGCCCGCTTCGGCGTGATCGACAACATGCCGCGCTACCTCTCCATGAGCCTCGGCGCCGGCGAGACCACGGTGCTTCGCCAGGCCGCCGGCTATGCCAGCTTCGTGAACGGCGGGCGCCGCGTGGAGCCGACCTTCATCGACAGCGTGCAGGACCAGCGCGGCCGGGTGATCTGGCGTAGCCAGGCCCGCGAATGTGCCGGCTGCGAGGCGGGGCCCGACGGACAGCCGCCCCGCATCGCCGAGAACCGCCAGCAGGTCGCCGATCCCATCGCCGCCTTCCAGATCGTGAATCTGCTGCAGGGCGCGGTGCAGCGCGGCACCGGCGGGCGGGCAGGGGCCGGCCTGAACCGCCCCGTCGCGGGCAAGACCGGCACGACGGACGACTACAAGGACAACTGGTTCGTCGGCTTCACACCCGACATCGTGATCGCCGTGTGGGTCGGCTATGACGACCCGCGCAGCCTCGGCAACGGCGAGACGGGCGGCAGCAATGCGGCGCCGATCTTCCGGGAGGTGGCCGCGGCCGCGCTCCAGGGCAGCCCGCCCGTGCCCTTCCGCGCGCCGCCGGGCGTGGCGCTGGTCCGCATCACCACCGATCGCGGCGAGAGCATCCTGGAGACCTTCCGCCCCGGTACCGAGAACTCGGCCACGGCGCCGACCGAGGGCGGCGGCGGCTCGGCCGCGGCGGCCCGTGTGGACAGCGGGCTCGGGGGACTCTACTGAGGTCCCATCATGCGCGCCGATGCCACACAGTTGCACGAGCAGATCACCGCTTCGGTGACTCTGCTGAGGAGGCATCTTTGACTGGGATGCCTCTCTCATCCGCCTCGCCGAGCTGAACGCCCGGGCCGAGGACCCCACCCTCTGGAACGACGCCGCCGAGGCCCAGCGCCTCATGCGCGAGCGGGGCCGTCTCGTCGAGCAGGTCGAGGGCGTCCAGAAGCTGGAGCAGTCCGTCGCCGATGCAATGGAGCTCATCGAGATGGCCGAGGCCGAGAGCGACGCCGCGACGGCCGACGCCGCCGTGGCCGACCTCGAATCCTTCGCCGTCGAGGCCAAGCGCCGCGAGATCGAAAGCCTGCTCTCGGGCGAGGCCGACCACAACGACGCCTATATCGAGGTGAATGCCGGCGCCGGCGGCACCGAGGCCCAGGACTGGGCCGAGATGCTGATGCGCATGTACATGCGCTGGGCCGAGCGGCGCGGCTACAAGGTCACGCTGACGGAACAGTCCGAAGGCGAGGAGGCGGGCATCAAATCCGCCACGCTCCAGGTCAGCGGCGACAATGCCTTCGGCTGGCTGAAGACCGAGACGGGCGTGCACCGCCTGGTGCGCATCAGCCCCTTCGGCGGCAACGACAAGCGCCAGACCAGCTTCGCCAGCGTCTATGTCTATCCGGTGATCGACGACAAGATCGAGATCGAGATCAACCCGGCCGACCTCAAGACCGACACCTTCCGCGCCTCCGGCGCCGGCGGGCAGCACGTGAACAAGACGGAATCGGGCGTGCGCTTCACGCATATCCCGACCGGCATCGTCGCCGCCTCCACCCAGGACCGCTCGCAGCACCGCAACCGCGTCATCGCGATGGATATGCTCAAGGCGCGCCTCTACGAGCTGGAACTGCGCAAGCGCGAGGCCATCAGCGACAATATCGAGGCCGGCAAGACAGACATCGGCTGGGGCCACCAGATCCGGAACTACGTGCTGCAGCCCTACCAGCTGGTGAAGGATCTTCGCAGCGGGCTGGAGAAGGGGAACCCGACCGCCGTGCTGGATGGGGACATCGACGACTTCATGGCGGCGGCGCTGGCCGCACGCGTGGGGAACACGCGGTCGGATGCGAGTGCTTCGGCGCGCTGAAGGCCAGGGGCACTGCCCCTGGGCCCCGGCGGCGGACAGGCTCCCCGCACTCTCGCTGGTCAAGGGGGCGCGGCGCCTCTCGCCATGAAGTGGCTCAAGGCGCCCGCGACCCTGCCTGTCGGCACGCGCATCTACGCCATCGGCGATGTCCACGGCTGCGCCGACCAGCTCAGGGCCCTGCACGACCTCATCCGCGCCGACCTGAAGGCGAACCCCACCTCCGGCGCCTCCGTCGTCCATCTCGGCGACTTCATCGATCGCGGTCCCGATTCCGCTGGCGCCATCGAGGCCGTGATGGGCTTCAAGGCCTGCCCGGTCGTGAACCTGCGCGGCAACCATGAGGACACGCTTCTCGCCGCGCTGGACGGCGACAGTCCCAGCGCCACCGACTGGATGTATTACGGCGGCAGCCAGGCCCTCGCGAGCTGGGGCCTCGACCCCCTCGCGCCGCGCGACAGCTGGGCCGCCGGCATCCCCGCCGCGCATATCGGCTTCCTGCGCGGGCTGCGGCTGCACCACCAAGTCGGCCCCTATCTCTTCGTCCATGCCGGCATCCGCCCGGGCCTTCCCCTGGGGGAGCAGACGCCCGAGGACCTGCTGCGCATCCGCGGCGCCTTCCTCGACAGCGAGGCCGATCACGGCGTGATCGTCGTGCATGGCCACACCCCCGTTCGCGAGCGCGAGGCCGACCTGCGGGAGAACCGCATCAACCTCGACACCGGTGCCGTCTTCGGCGGCCCGCTCACCTGCGGGGTGCTCGAAGAGGGCCGGATCGGTATCCTGACGGCCTGAGGAGCTTCTCCCATGACGGCCGACCTGCCTGTCTCCTACGTGATCCACGCGCTCGACCTCGTGGGCATCTTCGTCTTCGCCCTCAGCGGCGCGGCGCTGGGCACGCGGCGGGGCATGGACGTCTTCGGCGTGCTGGTCCTGGCCTTCGTGACCGCCACCTCCGGCGGCATCCTGCGCGACCTGCTGCTCGGCGCCGTGCCGCCGGATTCCATCGCGAGCTGGCATGCGCTGGCCATTTCCACGGCCGCGGGGCTGCTGGTCTTCTTCAGCCAGCAGACGGTCACCCGCCTCGCCTCGGCCGTGCTGTTCTTCGATGCGGTGGGGCTCGGCGTCTTTGCCGTGACGGGGACGTACAAGGCGCTGGCCTTCGGGCTCTCGCCGCCGATGGCGGCCCTGCTCGGCGTGATCAGCGGCATCGGCGGCGGCATGGTGCGCGACGTGCTGACGGCGCGCGTGCCGGTGGTGCTCCAGGCCGAGATCTACGCCGTGGCGGCGCTGGTCGCAGCGCTCGTGGTGGTGGCGGGGCAGTGGCTGGCCATCCCCGCCCCGATCGTCTCCGTGGCGGCCGTCGGGCTGTGCCTGACGCTGCGGATGATCGCGATCTCGCGCAAATGGCGGCTGCCCGTCGCACCGAAGACCGAGGATTAGCGCGGCGGAAGATCCGCCGCGCAGAGGATCGTGCCTCAGTCCAGTTGGATGTTCAGATCCTGAATGATCGGCGCCCAGCGCGCCCGCTCCTCCTGGATCATCCGAGCCATGTCCTGCTGGCCACGGAACACGGCGGTCTGGCCCTGGGTGGCGAAGGTGCTCTGGATGTCCGGATCCGCCACCGCCTGGCGAAAGGCGCCTTCCAGCCTTGCGAGCACGGCCGGAGGCGTCCCGGTCGGCGCCACGAAGCCCTGCCAGCCGCGGACGACGAGATTCGGGAAGCCCTGCTCGATCGCGGTCGGCACTGTGTTCAGCACCGGATGCCGTTCCTCGCCGAGGAAGGCGATCGCGCGCACCAGCCCGGCATCGACCTGCGGCTTGGCGAGGCTGATCGCGTCGACCATCAGCTGGATGCGGCCGCCGAGCATGTCCTGCAGCGCGGGCGCGCTGCCGCGATAGGGAATGTGGGCGATCTGCACATTGGTCTGGTTGCGGAACAGCTCGAAGCCGAGATGGGTGATTCCCCCCGCGCCGCCGGAGCCGAAGTTCATCGTGCCGGGGCGCCGGCGGGCGAGCTCCACGAATTCGGTCAGGTTGCGCACCGGCATGCTGGCCGGGACCATCATGAACAGGGCGCTCTGCGTCACCGTCGCGACGGGCACCAGGTCGCGCTGCGGATCATAGGGCAGGTTGCGATACATCAGCGGGTTCATCGCGATGACGCTGTTGTTCACATGGCCGAAGGTATAGCCGTCCGGCGCGCTCTTCGCGACGGCATCCAGGCCGAGGTTGCCGTTGGCGCCGCCCCGGTTCTCGACCACGATCGGCTGGCCGAGCAAGGGCTGCATCTTCTGGGCGAGGGGCCGGGCCACGAGGTCGGAGCCTCCACCGGGCGCGAAGCCGACAATGAGGCGGATCGGCCGCGTTGGATAATCCTGGGCATGGGCATGCGTCATGGGGTTGGCGGCCAGCGTCGTCGCGGCGGCAGCCAGAAAGGTGCGGCGGTTCAAGCGTCTTCTCCATCTCCCGGCCGCTTACGGGCCGGTGTGGAGGCAGGCTAGGTCAGGTCCCGTGGGGGTGTATAGGTGCGGCCGTTGAGCCTTCGGCCGGCGTCAGAGCGGCTGGCGCAACTGGCCGCGCAGCACGTGCTTCTGGATCTTGCCCGTGCTGGTCTTCGGCAGCTCCGTGAAGACGATCCGCTTGGGTGTCTTGAAGCCCGCGAGCAGGCTGCGGCAATGCGCGATCATCTCGGCCTCGCTGGCCTCCTGCCCCGGCTTCAGCTCGACGAAGGCGCAGGGCACCTCGCCCCATTTCTCGTCGGGCTGGGCGACGACGGCGGCGAGCGACACGGCCGGATGCTTGAACAGGGCGTCCTCGACCTCGATCGAGGAAATATTCTCGCCGCCCGAGATGATGATGTCCTTCGAGCGGTCGCGCAGCTGCACGTAGCCGTCCGGATGCTTCACCGCGAGGTCGCCCGTGTGGAACCAGCCGCCGGCGAAGGCCGCGTCGGTCGCCGCCTTGTCCTTCAGATAGCCCTTCATGACGCTATTGCCCTGCATCATGACCTCGCCCATCGCCACGCCGTCGGCGGGGATGGGCGTCATGGTCTCGGGATCCATCACGTCGAGGCCTTCGAGCGCGACGTAGCGCACGCCCTGCCGCGCCATCAGCCGCGCCTGCTCGGCGGCGGGCGCCGCGCTCCATTCGCGGTGCCACTCGTTGGTGACGGAGGGGCCGTAGCACTCCGTCAGCCCATAGACGTGCAGCACGCCGAAGCCCGCCGCGCCCATGGCGGCGAGCACCGCCTCTGGCGGCGGCGCGCCGGCGACGACGAAGGTGATCGCCCCTGGCAGCGGACGCTTCTCGGCATCTGGTGTCGCGAGCAGCGTCCCCATCACGATCGGCGCGCCGCACATATGGGTCACGCCATGCTCGGCGATGAGCGACCACATCGCGGCCCCACGCACCGCGCGCAGGCAGACATGCGTGCCAGCCATCGCGGTGATGGTCCAGGGGAAGCACCAGCCGTTGCAATGGAACATCGGCAGCGTCCAGAGATAGACCGGATGCCGCCCCATCCCCGCCGAAAGCACGTTGCTCACCGCCAGCAGCTGGGCGCCGCGATGATGATAGACCACGCCCTTCGGCTTGCCCGTCGTGCCCGAGGTGTAGTTGAGCGCGATGGCGTCCCACTCGTCGCGCGGCATGGGCCAGGCGAAATCCGCACCACCCTCGGCGAGCAGCGTCTCGTAGTCGAGCCCGCCCAGCGTTTCGGGTGACGGCGCCTCGCTGTCGTTCACCTCGATGATTTCGGGGCGGTTCCCGCATTGCGCCAGCGCCGCGCGCAGCACCGGCACGAATTCGCGATCCACGATGAGAATGCGCGCCTCGCCATGGTCGAGGATATAGGCGATCGTCGCCGCATCGAGGCGTGTGTTGATGCTGTTCAGCACGCAGCCGGCCATGGGCACGCCATAGTGGCATTCCAGCATCGCGGGCGTGTTGGGCAGCATCGCCGCCACCGTGTCGCCGCGCCCGAGACCGCGCTGCGTCAGCGCATGCGCGAGCTTCACGCAACGTGCGCGCAGCTCGGCATAATTGCGGCGGATCGTGCCATGCACCACGGCCAGGTGATCGGGGAACACCGCGGCGCTTCGCTCCAGGAAGAGCAGCGGCGTCAGCGGCTGATGGTTCGCGGCGACGCGGGAAAGCGCATCGTAATCGGAAGCAGCCATCCTATCGATCCTGCCATTGCGGGGCACGCTTGCCGAGGAAGGCGCCGATGCCCTCCGCGGCGTCGGCGGCCATCATGTTCTCGACCATCACCGCGCTCGCGGCGTCATAGGCCTCGGCGAGCGGCAGGCCGGCCTGCGCGAGGAAGCCGCGCTTTCCCATGCGGATCGTGACCGCCGAGCGCGCGGCGATCTGCGACGCGACCTCCAGCGCGGCCGCCCGCGCATCCCCGGCGATGCGGTTGATGAGGCCGAGTTCCTTCGCCTCCGCCGCGCTCACCATGCGGCCGGTCAGCAGCATCTCCATCGCCGCCTTGCGCGGGATGGCGCGCGAGACGGCGACTGCCGGCGTCGAGCAGAAGAGCGCGATGTCCACGCCCGGCGTGCAGAATTTTGCCCCGGGCGTCGCCACCGCCATGTCGCAGCTCGCGACGAGCTGGCAACCGGCCGCCGTCGCAATGCCTTCGATGGCCGCGATCACGGGAACGGGATGATTCACCACCTGCTGCATCACGCGGCTGCACAGCGTCATGGTGCGCGCGTAGAATTCGCGCCCGCCATCGCTCCCCTCGCGCGCCGCCGTCAGCTCGCGCAGATCGTGCCCCGCCGAGAAGGCGGGGCCATTCGCGGCCAGCACCACGCAGCGCGCATCCTCGGTCGCCTGCAGCGCCTCGGCCAGCGCCTCCAGCATTTCGATATTCAGCGCGTTGCGCGCCTTCGGGCGGTCGAGCGTGATGAGCGCGACGCCGTCATTGCGCCGTTCCTGGATGATCACTGCTGGCCTCCCGGCTCGAAGAGCGTTTGCGGCAGACGGTATCGGCGCTGCCATTGGGTCCACACGACCTCCGTCGGGCCCACGGCGTATTCCTCCACCTTCCAGCCGCCCGCGAGACGCCGCCACAGGACATGCGTGGCGCCGTTGTCGAACTGTCCGCTTTCCACCCGCGCGCGATAGGGCGTCGCGGTCCAGTCGATCGTCCCCTCGCCATCCGGGCGGCGCGGCTGCAGCACGCCGTAAGCAAAGTCTCCGAAGCGCCTTAGTTCACGCACCGTGAAGCGGACGGGGCCATCGGTGGCACGCATGAGCGTGGGGCGGATCGCCTCCAGCAGAAGGCGACGATCCGGGTCGCCGCGAACAACATCCATCGCGTGCTGCTGCGCCCGCGCCGGTACGGCCAGGAAAAGCAGTGGCAGCACGGCGCGGCGCGCCATCATCTTCCGAGCACCCCGGCGATCTCTTCGAGGATCACCGGATCGTCGATGGTCGGCGGCACGGTGTAGCTTTCGCCATCGGCGATCTTGCGGATCGTCGCGCGCAGGATCTTGCCCGAACGCGTCTTCGGCAGCCGCGCGACCACGCGCGCCTCCTTGAAGGCCGCCACCGGCCCGATGCGCTCGCGCACCAGCGCGACCAGTTCGCGCGCCACGTCGCTGTCCTCGCGCCGCACGCCGGCCTTCAGCACGACGAGGCCCAGCGGCGCCTGCCCCTTCAGCGCATCCGCCATGCCGACCACCGCGCATTCCGCCACATCTGGATGCGCGGCCAGCACCTCCTCCATCGCGCCGGTCGAGAGGCGATGGCCGGCGACGTTGATGATGTCGTCGGTGCGGCCCATCACCCAGGCGAAGCCTTCCTCATCGACCATCCCGGCGTCCGAGGTGTCGTAATAGCCGGGGAAGGTGGAGAGATAGGCTTCCCGGAAACGCTGCCCGGCGTTCCACAAGGTCGGCGCGCAACCGGGCGGCAGCGGCAGCTTCAGCACCAGCGCGCCCTGCGAGCCCCGAGGCACTTCCCGCCCCTCGGCATCGAGCGCGCGCAGATCATACCCCGGCGCCGGCTTGCCGCCGGAGCCGGGGCGCGGCTCGAACAATCCGAAACCGCGGAAGCCGGCGGTGATGGGCCAGCCCGTCTCGGTCTGCCACCAGTGATCCACCACCGGCACGCCGAGCTTCTCGGCGGACCACAGCGCCGTCGGCGGATCGCAGCGCTCGCCGGCGAGGTAGAGCGCCTCCAGCTTCGAGAGGTCGTGCCGCTTCATCAGCGCGCCGTCCGGATCCTCCTTGCGGATGGCGCGGATCGCGGTGGGCGCGGTGAAGAGCACGCGCACCCCATGCTCGGCGCAGACGCGCCAGAAGGTGCCCGCATCGGGCGTGCCGACCGGCTTGCCCTCGAAGAGCACCGAGGTGCAGCCCGCCAGCAGCGGCGCATAGACGATGTAGGAATGCCCCACGACCCAGCCGACATCGGAGGCCGTCCAGAAAACGTCGCCGGCATACAGCCCGTAGATCATCCGCATGCTGGCATGTAGCACCACCGCATGCCCGCCATGGTCGCGTAGGATGCCCTTGGGCTTTCCCGTCGTGCCGCTGGTGTAGAGGATGTAGAGCGGGTCGGTCGCCGCCACGTCCACGCAGGGATGCGGCGTGCCGGCGGCTTCCGCTTCCGCGTAGTCGATGTCGCGGCCCTCGACCATCGTGCAAGGCTGCTGCTCGCGTTGCAGGATCAGGCAGAAGCCGGGCTTGTGCGCCGCCATGCCGATGGCCGCGTCCAGCAGCGGCTTGTAGGCGACGACACGTCCCGGTTCGATGCCGCAACTGGCCGAGATCACCGCCTTGGGCGTCGCGTCGTCGATGCGCGCCGAGACCTCCGCCGCCGCGAAGCCGCCGAAGACCACCGAATGGATCGCGCCCAGCCGCGCGCAGGCCAGCATGGCGATCGCGGCCTCCGGCACCATGGGCATGTAGAGGAGAACGCGGTCGCCCTTCACGACGCCGCGCGTGGCCAGCGCGCCGGCCAAGCGGCTCACACGGTCGAGCATCTCGGCGTAGCTGAAGTGCCGGATCGTCCCGGTCACGGGGCTGTCGTAGATGATGGCGGCCTGCTGCCCGCGCCCGGCCGCGACGTGGCGGTCCAGCGCATTGTGGCAGGTGTTCAGCACGCCATCGGGGAACCACCGGCCGTAGAGGCCCATCGATCCGTCGAAGGCGCGGGAAGGCGGCCGCGACCAGTCCAGTCCGCGCGCGGCCTCGAGCCAATAGGCCTCCGGATCCGCCCGCCATTGCGCGACTGCAGCGTCATACGCCGTCATGGACCGTTTCTCCTCCGGGAGAAAATGACCGCACGAGCGTTGCTTCGCAAGCGCGGCCGCAGCACTCTCCACGGCATGTCCACGCGCCTCGCGGCCCTGCCCGGCAACCTTCGCGGCGCGATCCTCATGTCGCTCAGCGCGCTGCTCTTCGCCACCGAGGCGCTGTTCATCCGCTGGCTGAACGACCGCGGCGTGCCCACCACCACCCAGCTCTTCGTGCGCTCGCTGGGGCAGCTGGTCTGGGTGGCGCCGCTAATCCTCATGGCCGGGACGAATGTGTTCCGGACCCGGCGCGGGGGGATGCACCTCCTGCGCGGCCTCTGCTCCACCGCGACCTGGGGGCTGTACTTCCTGTCCTTCGCCTATCTGAACCTCGCCACGGCGACGGTCCTCTCCTTCACCAACGTCATGTTCACGACCATGCTGGCCGGCCCGCTCCTGGGCGAGCGCGTGGACCGGGCCCGCTGGGCCGGCACCGTCGCCGGGCTGCTGGGCGTCGCCGTGATGCTGCGCCCGGGCGCCGACATCCCGCTGGCCGGGGCGCTGGTCGCCCTGGGCGCGGCCTTCGCCTGGTGCGGCATCACCCTGACCTCGCGCAGCCTCTCGCGCACCGAGCGGACGGAGACGGTGCTGGCCTGGGTCGGGCTGGTGACCACCGCCTGCACCCTGCCTTTCGCCGTCGCCGGCTGGACGCCGCTGAACCTTGGCGACGTCGCGATCCTCGCCGTCTTCGGCCTGTTCACCCCGGGCATCATCTGGCTGGTGACGGAGGCGCTGCGCGCCGGCGAGGCCAGCGCCGTCGCGCCCTTCCAGTACCTGCGCCTGGTCGTGATCGCCGCGGTCGGCTGGGTGCTCTGGGGCGAGGTGCCGGACGGCTGGACTTGGCTGGGAGCTGTCGTGATCCTCTCCGGCGCCGTGGTCATCACCGTCAGCGAGGCGAGACGGAAATGAGGCTTCGCGCGCCGGAGGCGGGAGCGATGCTTCGCGCGCCGGAGGCGCGACGGTGACCCTCGCCCTCCAGGCCGCGCCGCTCGTGCTGCTGCTGGCGCTGTTGGCCAGCGGCCGGGCGGGCCCGCTGGCGGCCTGCGGCATCGCCCTGGCCGCCGCGATCCCGGCCATCGCCGTGACCCTCCCGGACGGCGCCACCATCCCGGACGTCCTGCTGCGCGAGAGCCCGCGCGCCGCCTTCCTCGCGCTCCAGCCCATCGCCGTCGTGGCCGGCGGGCTGCTCTTCCACGCCGCGGTGGTGCAGGCGCGCGACTCCGCGCCGCGCGAGGCCACGCCGGCGCGGATCTTCGCCGTGGCGATGCCGATGGGCGTCTTTCTGGAAAGCGTCACCGGCTTCGCGGTCGGCGCGGTCTTCGCGCTCTCGGCGCTGCGCGGCATGGGGATCGGCGGCGCCATCGCCATCGCGCTGGCCGTCCAGTCGCAGGTCATGGTGCCCTGGGGCGCGCTCGGGCCGGGCTCGGCCCTCGGGGCCGTGCTCGCGGGCGTGCCGGCGCAGGAGATGGCGGCGCTGGTCGCCTGGCCGAACGCGGCGTGGATCCTGGCTCTCGCACCCGTGCTGTGGTGGCTGCAATCCCGCGCGGGCGTGCCGGTGCCGGCGCGCGAGAAGGCCGTGCAGGCGCTGATGCTGGCGGCGATGGCGGCGCTGCTGGTCGCGCTGCACGCCATCCTGCCCTTCGAGACGGTGGGGCTGGCGGCGAGCGGGATCGTCGCGGTCTGGGCGCTCTGGCGCTCCGATCCGCCGCCGGACCTTCGCTCGGCGCTACGGGCCAGCTGGCCCTATCTCCTGCTGACGGCCTGCCTACTCGCCGCACGGCTGGTCCCGCATCCGCCGGCCTTGCGCCCCTTCGCGGAGCTGCCCGGCATCCCGGTCACCCATGTCGCCGTGGTGCTCTGGCTCGTGGCTTTCGGCCTGCTGGCCCTGCATTCCGACGGCCGGTCCCGCGCGGCGGCCGCGCTGCGCCGGGCGAAGCGGCCGGCCGCGGCCATGCTGCTCTACGTGCTGCTGGGCCGCTGGCTCGCGGGCAGCGGCGTGGCGCAGGCCCTCGCGCAGGCGCTGATCGAGGGGAAGGGCGCCCTGGCCGCCTATGCCCTGACGCCGATGGGCTTCCTGGGCGGCTTCATCACCGGCAGCAATGTCGGCGGCAATGCCGCGCTGATGCCGGTCCAGGTGGCGCTCGGGCGCGAGCTCGGCCTGCCCAGCCTGCTCGCCCCGGCCCTGCACAATTTCGCGGGCGGCGCGGGGGCGGGGATGAGCATCGCCGCCACGGCCATGCTTTGCGCACTGCTCGCCGACGGCACGCGGCCCGTGCAAGTCTGGCGCCTGATGGCGCCTTCCATGGCGCTGGTCGTGCTGATCGGCACGCTGGCGCTGGTTCTCCTGGAGTGACGATGGCCGACTGGCAGACCGCCGAGCGCAGGCTCCTGCGCGACAAGATCCTGCGTCCGCTGATCAAGCGCGTCGGGCCGTGCACCATGGAGCACATCCCGCGCGAGCCCTACGAGGCGCTGATCCGCGCGATCTCGCACCAGCAGGTGCATGCGCGGGCGGCCGAGGCGATCCTCGGCCGTTTCATCGCGCTCTACCCGCATGATTCCTTCCCGCCGCCCCGCTTCGTGCTCGACCTGCCGCCCGAGGCGCTGCGCGGCTGCGGCTTCTCCGGCTCGAAGACCGCCGCCATCCGCGACATCGCCGAGAAGACGGTGGGCGGGCTGGTGCCGAGCCTGGACGAGGCCGCGGCGATCGACGATGCGACGCTGATCCAGCGCCTCGTCGCGATCCGCGGCGTCGGCCAGTGGACGGTCGAGATGGTGCTGATGTTCACCCTCGGCCGCACCGACATCCTGCCGGTGGACGATTTCGGCGTGCGCGACGGCTGGAAGCTGCTGACGGGGGCGGAGCAGCAGCTCAGGCCCAAGGAGCTGGCCGCCATCGGCGAGGCCTGGAAGCCGTGGCGCAGCGTGGCGGCCTGGTATCTGTGGCGGGCGTCCGAGGAAGGCAAGAAAGCGAAGACGGCCGCATAGCGGCGATCCGGATCCCGCTCCGCATCGCTGCCACGCCTGACGCCGCGCCCCCTCGGCCGTGACGGCGGAGGCTACTTCCCGTAGCCGTAACCATAGCCGTAGGAGGGCGGCGGAGGCGGCGGCACATAGCCCGGCGGCGGGTAGCCGTAGCCATAGGCCGGGGGAGGGGGCACCGGCGTCGTCGCCGCGCCCACGATCGCGCCGCCGGCGCCACCGATGAGGGCACCAGCCGCCGCGCCGCTCCCACCGCCCGCCAGGCCGCCGATAGCCGCGCCGCTCAGCGCGCCGATTCCGGCGCCGCCCAGGGCGCGCTGGCCCGGATCATAGGGATTGGTGCAGCCCGCGCCGAGCAGGGCCACGCCCGCCAGCAGAATCACCGTCGTCTTGCCCATCCTGCCGTGCTCCATCGGGTGGCATGTGTCGGAACGCTACCATCGCAGATAACGCCCAACAATCGGTTGGGCTGCCGGCCATCGAGTTCACGCGACCGCCGCCATGCCATAGGCTGACGGGAAAGCTGAGGATCTTCCATGACGTCTTCCCTGGCCGAAGGCCGCATCCCCGTCCTCGACATCGGCGCCTTCCTGCGCGGCGCGCCCGGCGCCCGCCAGGAGCTGGCCCGCCATGTGGCGCGAAGCTGCGAGGACACCGGCTTCCTCGTCTTCGCGGGCCACGGCATCGATCAGGCGCTGATCGACGGCTGCTTCGCCGCCGCGGCCGAGTTCTTCGCCCTGCCGGAGGAGCAGAAGCTCGCCCTCAAGATCGGCGACATCAATCTCGGCTTCCTGCCGACCGGCGCGCAGACCATCCGCACCTCCAAGGTCGCCGAGGTGAAGAAGCCGAACCTCAACGAGAGCTTCTACATCATGAAGGACCTCTCGCCGGACGATCCCGACGTGGTCGCGAAGAAGCCTTTCGCCGAGCCCAACAAGTGGCCGCCGGCCCTGCCGGCCTTCCGCACGGCGACCATGGCCTATTTCACCGCCATGAAGGCCCTGGCGCACCGCATGCTGCCGGTCTTCGCCGAGGCGCTGGAACTCGCGCCCGACTATTTCGACAAGGATTTCCGCGACCCGACCTGCACGCTGCGCCTGATCCGCTACCAGCCGCAGCCCGAGGCCGAGGCCGACCGATTCGGCTTCGCGCCCCACATCGACACCAACTTCACCACCTACCTGGCGCAATCGGCCCTGCCTGGCCTCGAGGTCCGCACGCGTGAGGGCGAATGGCTCAGGCCGCCGGCCATCCCCGGTACCTTCGTGGTGAACACGGCCGAGATGCTGGGCCGCTACAGCAACGACCGCTTCGCGCCGACGCCGCACCGCGTCGTCAACAACAACCGGGAGATGCGCTACGCCATCCCCTTCTTCTACGGGCCGGACAACGACGCGGTGATCCGATGCGTCCCGAGCTGCGTGAGTGCGGACAACCCGGCGCGCTACGAGGACCTGCTCTACATGGACCACCGGCTGAAGCTGAACCGGACCAACTTCGCCCATCGGCAGGCGGCGCCGGCCGCGGGCTGACCTGCCGGCCGGGAGTCAGCCCGCGTTCTGCGGCTGGATACCCGCTGCCCGGGCCGCGGCGCCCCATTTCTCCATCTCGGCGATGGTGAAGTCGCGGCTCTGCTCCGGCGTCAGGGTCGAGACCTCGGCGCCTAGGGTCTTATGGCGATCCAGCACCTCCGGCCGGTTCAGCGCCGCCACGATCTCGCGGTGCAGGCGCGTGACCACCGGGACGGGCAGATTGGCCGGGCCGATCACCATGCCCCAGGTCGAGGCCTCGAAGCCCGGCAGCAGCTCGCCGAGGGTGGGCGTGTCGGGCAGCTGCGGCGCGCGCTGCGCGCCGGTGGTCGCCAGCGCCTTGAGCGAGCCGGACTGGATGTGGCTCAGCGCCGCCGGCACCGTGTCCATCATCACGTCCACCCGGCCGGCGATCAGGTCGGGATGCGCCTGGGTGCTGCCGCGATAGGGTACATAGGTGAGCTGCGTTCCGGTGCGCTGGGCGAAGAGCAGCGGGGCCAGCCGCACCACGCCGGCCGTGCCCGCATAGGTGAGGTGGCCGGGCGGGTGGCGCTTGGCGAGGTCCACCAGCTCCTGCGCCGTATTGGCCGCGAAGCCCTTGGCGGCGCAGAGGACGAGCGGCGTCCGGGTGGTCAGGGAGAGGAAGGTGAAGTCGCGGATCGTGTCGAAGGGCAGCCGGTAGAAGGCGGCGTTGACCGGATGGCCCACCGAAACCAGGCCGATCGTATGGCCATCGGTCGCCTTGGCGATCACATCGGTCCCGATGACGCCATCGGCGCCGGCGCGGTTCTCCACCGGCACGGGCTGGCCGAGCGCGGCCGCCATGGGCTCGGCGATCAGCCGCGCGGTGATGTCCGAGACGCCGCCCGGGGTATAGGGCACGATCATGCGCAGCGGCCGGCTCGGAAAGGCCTGCGCGCGCAGGGACTTGGCGCCGATGAGAAGGGAAGGTGCGGCGAGCAGGGCCGCACGGCGGTGCAGGGTCATGGAACGTTTCTCCAGCCGGGATTGGCCCCCGGTCACCGGCCCATGCTGCGGCATGTCGCGGGTCAGGTGAAGGGAAACCTCGGCGCATGGCTTCCGCGCTTTCAACCGGGGCTTTTTGGCCCTATCTCCCGCGGATGACCGAGACTCCGCTGAACCTGATCCGCAACTTCTCCATCATCGCGCATATCGACCATGGGAAGTCCACGCTGGCCGACCGTCTGATCCAGACGACCGGAACCGTGGCGCTGCGCGATATGAAGGAACAGCTGCTCGACAACATGGACATCGAGCGCGAGCGCGGCATCACCATCAAGGCGCAGACCGTCCGCATCAGCTACCCCGCCAAGGACGGCAAGACCTACACGCTGAACCTCATGGACACGCCGGGCCATGTGGACTTCGCCTATGAGGTCAGCCGCTCGCTCGCCGCCTGCGAGGGCTCGCTGCTGGTGGTCGACGCCTCCCAGGGCGTGGAGGCGCAGACCCTCGCCAATGTCTACCAGGCGCTCGACGCCAATCACGAGATCGTCCCGGTCCTCAACAAGGTCGACCTGCCGGCCGCCGAGCCCGACCGGGTGAAGCAGCAGATCGAGGACGTGATCGGCCTCGACGCCTCGGAAGCGGTGATGATCAGCGCCAAGACGGGCCTGAACATCGAGGGCGTGCTGGAGGCCATCGTCACCCGCCTGCCGCCGCCCACGGGCGACGCCTCCAAGCCCCTGACCGCCCTGCTGGTGGACAGCTGGTACGACGCCTATCTCGGCGTGGTCGTGCTGGTGCGGGTGCGCGACGGGCATCTGCGCAAGGGCCAGCGCATCCGCATGATGTCGAACGGCGCGGTCCACACGGTGGAGCAGGTGGGCATCTTCACGCCGAAGATGATCCCCCGCGACAGCCTCGGCCCCGGCGAGATGGGCTTCGTCACCGCCGCCATCAAGACCGTGGCCGACACCAATGTCGGCGACACCATCACCGACGACCGCAGCCCCGCGACCGCGGCCCTGCCCGGCTTCAAGCCCAGCATTCCCGTGGTGTGGTGCGGCCTCTACCCCGTGGATGCCGACGACTTCGAGAAGCTGCGCGAAAGCGTGGGCAAGCTGCGGCTGAACGACAGCAGCTTCCACTACGAGATGGAGACCTCGGCGGCGCTGGGCCTCGGCTATCGCTGCGGCTTCCTGGGCCTGCTGCACCTGGAGATCGTGCAGGAGCGGCTCTCCCGCGAGTTCGACCTCGACCTGATCGCGACCGCGCCGAGCGTGGTCTACAAGCTGAAGCTGAACAACGGCCAGGAGCTCGACCTCCACAACCCGGCCGACATGCCCGACCCCACCCTGGTCGCGGAAATCCAGGAGCCCTGGATCAAGGCCACCATCATGGTGCCGGACGAATATCTCGGCCCGGTCCTTACCCTGTGCAACGAGCGCCGCGGCCGGCAGGTGGAGCTGACCTATGTCGGCAGCCGCGCCATGGCGGTCTACATGCTGCCGCTGAACGAGGTGGTCTTCGACTTCTACGACCGGCTCAAGTCGATCAGCCGCGGCTATGCGAGCTTCGACTATGCGATGGAGGGCTACGAGGCCGGCGATCTGGTGAAGATCTCCATCCTCGTGAATGCCGAGCCGGTGGATGCGCTCTCCTTCATGGCGCATCGCAGCCAGGCGGACCGCCGCGGCCGCTCCATCTGCGAGAAGCTGAAGGACCTGATCCCCCGCCAGCTCTTCAAGATCCCCATCCAGGCCGCGATCGGCGGCCGCGTGATCGCTCGCGAGACCATCTCCGCGATGTCCAAGGACGTGACGGCGAAGTGCTACGGCGGCGACATCAGCCGCAAGCGCAAGCTTCTGGACAAGCAGAAGGAAGGCAAGAAGCGCATGCGGCAGTTCGGCAAGGTCGAAATCCCGCAGAGCGCCTTCATCGCCGCCCTCAAGATGGACGCCTGATCTTGCCGCCTCGCTGCTGAGGCCCATGCCAGGGCGCGGCCACTCGCTGGTGGAGCTGGCCTCCTCAGCGCCGCGCCAGCGTCACCACGTAGCGGCAAGGCGCGGAGGTCTGGTTCTCGTATTCGCGGTCCTGCGGGACCGTGAGGTCGAAGGCCAGGCAGTCGCCCGGCCGCAGCACGTTCTCCGTGCCGCCCTCCCGGATGGTGAGGCCGCCCGAGATCAGCCAGACGCAATGCCCGCGCATGAAGGCATAGGACGAGGCCGGATAGGCCACGCGGCCACTTGGCGGCATCTCGACATGGATCAGCTCGGGATCGGCGCCGGCGGGGGATAGCTGGCGACGCACATAGCCTGTCTCCGGATCGGTCCAGACCTCCTGCCCGGCCGCCCGCGACAGCCGCCCGGCGCCCCCGTCCGATTCTGCCCGCGCCAGCAGGGTCGAGACCGTTAGCCCGAAGGCGCCGGACAGCCGCCCGAGCAGCGCGGCGGTGGGGCTGGCCTCGCCGCGCTCCACCTTGCTGATCATGGCCCGCGAGACGCCGGACGCCGCCGCCAGCTCGGCCATGGCCCAGCCGCGCGCCTCGCGCTCCCGCCGGATGCGGCCGGCGAGGAGGCTCTGCAAGGGATCATCCAGGATAGTGGACATGCATGCACTTTAGTGGAACGCTGGCCGCATGGCCATGGATTCGAGCAAGCCGCCGGGGATCGGACATAATGGCGGCCCACCGCTCGACCCCGACGCCTCCTGGCGAAGCTACGTCTGGCGGAAGGCGCACAAGAAGGCCTGGAAGACGCCGCCGCGCGAAATCGCCCTGCGCCGCCTCGCCCGGGCCGAGGAGCTCGGCATGAGCTACAAGGAATACACGCTCGAGATCATGGAGCGCGGAAAATACCTCTGAAACGACGAACGCCGCCGCGGTCTCCCGCGGCGGCGTCCTGTCACCGAGGCCCGGAGCCTCAGATGTAGTGCTCGGCCAGCGGCTCGAAGCCGTTGAACTTCTGGCTGGCATAGGTCGTCACATAGGCGCCGGTCGCCAGCAACTCCACGCGGTCGCCCGCCGTCAGCGCCGTCGGCAGACGGTAGTTGGACTTCTCGTAGAGCGTGTCCGTGCTGTCGCAAGTCGGGCCGGCGATGGTCACGGGACCCTCGGCGGTGCCGTCATGCGGCGTGCGGAACGCGTATTTGATCGCCTCGCCCTCGGTCTCGGCCAGCCCGCCGAAACGGCCGATGTCCAGGTACACCCAGCGGACGGGATCGTCCTCGGCCTTGCGGCTCACGAGCACGACCTCGGCCTGGACCACGCCGGCATCGGCGACCAGGAAGCGGCCGGGCTCGATCACGATCTCGGGCAGGGCATTGCCGAAATGCTCGGCCATGGCGCCCATGATCGCGGAACCGAACTCGTCGATTTCCGGCACCTCGGACTTGTAGCGGACCGGATAGCCGCCGCCGAGATTCACCATGCGCACCTTCACCCCGGCATCCACCAGGTCGGTGAACAGCATGGCGACCTTGGCGATGGCCATCTCATAGGCGGCGGTGCGGACCTGCTGGCTGCCGACATGGAAGGAGAGGCCGAAGGGATCGAGGCCCATCTGCCCGGCCTTGACCATGAGGTCACGCGCCATCTCGACTTCGCAGCCGAACTTGCGGCTCAGCGGCCATTCGGCGCCGTCATTGCCCACCAGGATGCGGCAATAGACGCGGGCGCCGGGCGCGGAGCGGGCGAGCTTCTCCAGCTCCATCTCGCTGTCGAAGGCGAACATCCGCACGCCGCGCGCATAGGCGGCCGCGATGTCGCGCTCGCGCTTGATGGTGTTGCCGTAGGAGATCGCCTCCGGATCGGCGCCGGCGTCCAGGCACATTGCCACTTCCTGGAAGCTGGCAGCGTCGAACTGCGAGCCGAGGCCGACCAGCCGCTCCAGCACGGGCGCGGCCGGATTGGCCTTCACCGCGTAATAGATGCGCGCGAGGGGCAGCGCGTCGCGCAGCCGGCGGAAGTTGGCTTCCACGCGGTCCACGTCGAGCACCAGGCACGGCGTGGCCGGCTGGATGTCAGCAAGGAAGCGAGCGACCTTCGGGGTCATCGCAGCACCTTCCACAAACATAGTGGAACCATCCCCGTCAGGGGCGGCCCCAGATTGACGAAACGGTCGAACGAACCAGCGACCAGAAGAAAACCGGGAGGGTGAGCTCCCGGGGTTGCCAGAACGCTTGACGTCGTTGCGTAAACCTTGCGCCGCGGTGGCAAGCCGAAAGTGGGGCTCAGCTCCGTGGGCCTGGGGCCAGAGGCACGTGCGTACTGCGTCTTGTGAGGCGGCATGTAGGGCTGCCGTTCCGCCAAGGCAAGCGGCTTTACGAAGAGAAACGAAGTTTTTTCGCGCCGCCCCCGGGGGCGACCGGAAACCCCTCCGAAACTCCCCCCGGAGGTCGCGGCGAAACGCCCGAATGGCCCTGGGGGTTGCCGGAGTGTTTCCGGCGCGCGTCAGGAATGCGCGGAACGCATCGTTACAGCGTGCCGGGGTAGGACCCACCGTCGAGCAGAATGCTCTGCCCGGTGGTGAAGCCCGCATGCGCGGAGCAGAGGAAAGCGGCGAAATTGCCGAATTCCTCGGCCGTGCCGAGGCGGCCGGCGGGGATCGCCTTCACGGCATTGCGCTCCAGCTCCTCCATCGTCGAGGTGCCGGCGGCGACGACCTGGCGCCAGTTGCCCCGGATACGGTCCGTGTCGAAGGGCCCCGGCAGCAGGTGGTTGATGGTGACGTTGTTCACCGCCACCCGCCGCGCCAGCGAGGCCAGCGCGCCCGTCAAGCCCGCCCGCGCGCCGTTGGAGAGCTCGAGCCGGGCGATCGGCGCTTTCACCGAATAGCTGGTGATGTTCAGGATGCGGCCGAACTTCCGCTCGGTCATCTTCGGCAGCACGGCCTTGATGAGGGCGATCGGCGTCAGCATGTTCGCCTCCACCGCGCGGCGCCAGTCGTCCAGCTCGAAGCCCGAGAATTCGCCCTGCGGCGGGCCTCCCGCATTGGTGATCAGGATGTCGGGATCCGGCAGGGCGGCCAGCACGTCGGCGCGGCCCGCCTCGGTGGTGATGTCGCCCTGGACGGTCTTCACCGAGACGCCCGTCGCATCGCGGATGGCCTTGGCCGTGGCTTCCAGCGCCTCGCCGCCCCGGGCCGTGATCACCAGCTCCACGCCTTCCCGCGCGAGCGCCTCGGCGCAGCCGCGGCCGAGACCCTTGGAGCCGGCGCAGACAATGGCCCTGCGCCCCTTGATGCCGAGATCCATGTTTTTCGCTCCCTCCCAATCGGTGAAGGGACGATCCTGCCTCGGCGGCGCGGAGCCGGCTAGCGGATGAGCCCGCTCATCGGGCTCGACGCATCCGCCCGGTAGTCGCGCGGCATGCGGCCGGCCAGGAAGGCCTCGCGCCCCGCGATCACCGCATGCTTCATCGCCACGGCCATCCGCACTGGATCCTGCGCATGCGCGATGGCGCTGTTCAGCAGCACCGCGTCGCAGCCGAGCTCCATGGCGAAGGCCGCCTCGCTGGCCGTGCCGATGCCCGCATCCACCAGCACCGGCACCTTCGCATTTTGCTTGATGCTGCGGATCATATAGGGGTTCACCACCCCCATCCCCGAGCCGATCGGCGCGCCGAGCGGCATGATGGCGACGCAGCCCATCTCCTCCAGCCGCTTCGCCGCGACCGGGTCGTCCGCGCAATAGACCATGACCTCGAAGCCATCGGCGAGCAGCGCCGCCGCTGCTTCGAAGGTGCCGGCCATATCCGGGTAGAGATAGGGCGGCGGGCCGAGCACCTCGAGCTTCACGAGGTTCCAGCCGCCGGCCTCGCGTGCCAGCCGCAGCGTGCGCACCGCCTCCTGCGCCGTGTGGCAGCCGGCCGTGTTGGGCAGGTAGGTGTAGTCCTGCGGCGACACGAAGTCCTGCAGCATGGGCGCCGAGGCGTCGCTGAGGTTCACGCGCCGCACGGCGACGGTGACGATCTCGGCCCCGCTGGCGCGGATGCTCTCGCCGGTCTGCTCCAGGGTCTTGTAGCGGCCGGTGCCCACGATGAGGCGGGAGCGGAAGCGGCGCCCGGCCACTTCCCAGCTGTCGTCCCCGGAGTCCTGGATGGTGGTCACGGGCGTGCGGATGTCGTCGGGCATGGTTCAGCCCCCTCCGATGAAATGGACGATCTCGACGGCGTCGCCGGCACCGAGCATCGTCGTGGCGTATTGGGAGCGCGGCACGATCTCCAGGTTGCGCTCGACCGCCACCTTGCGCTCGGCCAGCCCGATCTCCGCCAGCAGGCCGGCGACGCTGGTGCCGGCGGCGACGGCGCGCGCCTCGCCATTGACCGTGAGCGCCAGCTGGAGGCTCGGTGGCATCGGGGTGTCAGGCATCGTCTCGCTTCGTCCCAAAATCGATTCGATGGGAGGGTGGCGCGACGCCGATGGCCCATCCCTATCGCCGGCATGACCCGGATCAGGTTCTAAGAGTCGACCGCGTCCGCGCGGAATCTCAGCCCTCCAGGAAGGGCTCCCCTTGGTCGCGCCGATGCTGCGACCTGCCGCTGCCGGAAGTCAACATCGCCCGCATGCCGAAGATGGCCGCGGCCTTCCCCCGGGACAAGTCCCGGGCCCGTGCTTGCCCCTGCCGCGCGTCGCGTGCTAGCCCCGGCCCCTTCGAGAGGCCCCCGCCGGGAATCGCCATGAACCTCATTGCCGTGTTCAACGGCCCCAACCTCAACATGCTGGGCACGCGCGAGCCGGAGAAGTACGGCACCGCGACCCTGGACGATGTCGAGAGCCTCTGCGCCGAGGCGGCGGAGGAGCTGGGCCTGGCCATCGACTTCCGGCAATCCAATGTCGAGGGCGAGCTGGTCTCCTGGATCCAGGAGTGCCGCGGCCGCGCCGCGGGCATCGTGATCAACCCGGCGGGCTACACCACCACCTCGGTCGCCATCCTGGACGCGCTTCTGGCGGTCGGGCTGCCGGTGATCGAGATCCATATCACCAACATCCATCGGCGCGAGGAGTTCCGGCACAACAGCCTGGTCTCCAAGGCCGCCACCGGCGTGATCGCCGGCCTGGGCGTCGCGGGCTACGCGCTCGCGCTGCAGGCCATGGCGGGGCTGATCGGTGGAGATGAGGACGAAGACGCATGACAAGCGGCATCCAGTTCGACCCGGAGGCGATCCGCAAGCTCGCCGAGATCCTGCGCGAGACCGATCTGACGGAGATCGAGCTGTCCGAGAAGGACGCGCGGATCCGCGTGGCCCGTATCCTGCCCGCGGTGACGGTCGCCGCCCCCGTGATGCAGGCCGCGGCGCCCCTGGCGGCCGCCCCCGTCCCCGCTCCCGCGCCGGCCGCCGCCGCCGTGGATCCCTCGGCGCTGGACCTCAAGAACCCCGGCCTCGTGACCTCGCCGATGGTGGGCGTGGCCTATCTCTCGCCGGAGCCGGGGGCCGCGGCCTTCATCCAGCTCGGCGCCAAGGTGGCCCAGGGCCAGACGCTGCTGCTCATCGAGGCGATGAAGACCTTCAACCAGATCAAGGCCCCGCGCGCCGGCACGGTGACCCGCATCCTGATCGAATCGGGCACGCCGGTGGAATACGGCGAGCCGCTGGTGCTGGTGGAATAGCCCTCATGGCGAGCGCCGCCCAAGTCGACCCCGGCCGCAAGGCGGCCGGCGCCGCCCACTCCACTTCACGGCCTGGTGCTGCCGCCGCGCGGCGAAGCCAAGGCGCCGGAGGCGCCGCCCGGCGTCTGAGGGCATGATCAAGAAAATCCTGATCGCGAATCGCGGCGAGATCGCGCTGCGCGTCCACCGCGCCTGCCAGGAGATGGGCATCCGCACCGTCGCGGTGCACAGCACGGCCGACGCCTCGGCCATGCATGTCCGCCTCGCCGACGAGAGCGTCTGCATCGGCCCGCCCTCGGCCCGCGACAGCTACCTCAACGTGGCCGCCATCCTTTCGGCCGCCACCATCACCGGCGCCGAGGCCATCCATCCGGGCTACGGCTTCCTGTCCGAGAATGCCGGCTTCGCGGAGATGGTGGAGGCGCATGGCCTCATCTTCATCGGCCCGACCGCCGCGCATATCCGCATGATGGGCGACAAGATCTCGGCCAAGGACGCCATGCGCGAGCTTGGCGTGCCGCTGGTCCCGGGCTCGAAGGGCGCGCTGGACACGCTGGAGGAGGCCCGCGAGGTCGCCGAGCAGATCAGGTATCCCGTGCTCATCAAGGCGGCCGCCGGCGGCGGCGGCCGCGGCATGAAGGTCGCGCACAGCGCCGACGAGCTGGAGGAGGCCTGGCGCGTCGCGCGGACCGAATCCAAGGCGGCCTTCGGCAACGACGCCGTCTACATGGAGAAGTACCTCGACAAGCCGCGGCACATCGAGCTGCAGGTGCTGGCCGACAACCACGGCAATGTCGTGCATTTCGGCGAGCGCGACTGCTCGCTGCAGCGCCGCCACCAGAAGCTGGTCGAGGAGGCGGGCTCTCCCGCGCTGACCGGGCCCGAGCGCGACGCGCTGGGCGCGCAGGTCACTTCCGGGCTCAGCAAGCTCGGCTACCGCAATGCCGGCACGCTGGAATTCCTCTACCAGGACGGCCAGTTCGCCTTCATCGAGATGAACACCCGCCTCCAGGTCGAGCACCCCGTGACGGAGATGGTCTGTGGGGTGGATCTGGTCCGCGAGCAGATCCGCATCGCCTCCGGCGAGGCGCTGGGCTACGGACAGGAGGACGTGGCCTTCTCCGGCCATGCGATCGAGTGCCGCGTCACGGCCGAGGACGCGGTGACCTTCGCGCCCTCGCCCGGGCGGGTGAACACCTACCACGCCCCGGGCGGCCTCGGCGTGCGCGTCGATAGCGCGCTCTATTCCGGCTACTCCGTGCCGCCGCATTACGACAGCCTGGTGGCCAAGCTCATCGTGCATGCGCCCAGCCGCGCCCAGGCCATCGCGCGCATGCGCCGGGCGCTGGAGGAGATGGTGGTCGACGGCATCGAGACTACGCTGCCGCTGCATCGGCGGATCATGGCCGACCCCGAATTCCAGGCCGGCGACTACACCATCCACTGGCTGGAGCGCTTCGTCGCCCGGGCGGAATGACGCGCGCAGGCCGTTGACGCGTGGCTGCGAATTCTTTCCTGTTCCGGAACGCACAGAACGTTTCGGAACGATCATCAGGGCGTCTAGGATGAGGGCGTGAAACCCCTGAAGGCCACGTCCTCCCCCTCCCGACCTGCCGGACCAGGCTGAGCGCCCGCATGTCGCGCCGGCAGATGGAGATCACGCCCGAACTCATGCTGCGGGCGTATCGGATCGGCCTCTTCCCCATGGCCGAGAGCCGGGATGCGCGCACCCTCTACTGGCTCGACCCGGAGCAGCGCGGCGTCATCCCGCTTGAGGGTTTTCACCTGTCCCGCCGGCTGGCCCGGCGGCTCCGGCAGGCACCCTATCACGTGACGGCCAACCGGGAGTTCGAGCGGGTCATCGACGAATGCGCGGCTCCCCGGCCGAACTCGCCGGAAAGCTGGATCAACGCCGAGATCCGCTCGCTCTTCCTGGAGCTGCACGAGCAGGGCCACGCCCATTCCATCGAGTCCTGGAAGGACGGGGAACTGGTGGGCGGGCTCTACGGCGTGGCGCTTGGCGGCGCCTTCTTCGGCGAAAGCATGTTCAGCCGGGCGGACGACGCCTCCAAGGTCGCGCTGGTGCATCTCGTGGCGCGGCTGCGGCTGGGCGGCTTCACCCTGCTCGACGCGCAGTTCCAGACGACGCACCTGGCGCAGTTCGGTACGGAGGAGGTGCCCCGCGCCCTATACAAGCGGCTGCTCTCCGTCGCCGTTGAGGTGCCGGCGCGGTTCCCGGCCGAACTGCCGGAGGAGCTGCTGGCCCAGGAGATCGCGCGGCTGCGGACGCCCGGGGAGTAGGGGCTACACCATCCGCAACAGGGTGCCGTCCTTGCGGATCGCCTGGTGGAAGACCACGCCCCCGACGTGCAGCACCAGCAGCCCCAGGATCGTCCAGCCCAGCCAAACGTGCGCCGCCAGCAGCGCGTTCCCCAGGCCCTCATGGGTCTCCATGAACTTGGGGAAATCGATCAGGCCGAGATAGGCCGTCTCGCCCTGCATCGGGAAGCCGAAGGCGTTGGTCATGAAGAAGCCCAGCACGGGCTGCAGGATCAGCGCCAGGTAGAGCAGGTGGTGCACCGCATTGGCGGTGATCCGCATCGGCGCCGGCAGCCCGGGATGGAGCGGCACCGGATGGCGGATCCGCCACCAGAGCCGTGCCGCCGCCACGAGTAGGAGGGTGAGGCCGGCATTCTGATGGATGGCGTAGAAGGTGCCCTTGCTCTCCTCGGCCAGGTGCTGGATCACGAAGCCGGTCGGCAGGGCGATGGCCATGAGCACGACCGTGATCCAGTGGAACCACTTCGACGTCGTCGGATACGCCATGCCCGCCTCCATGCCTCCCCCTATGGGGATGGTTCCGATCCTCTCATGAGAATCTACGCCGCGCACGCGGATTGGTCGGTCTCGCCCGCGAAGCGATGGGCCTGTGTCGCCGAGGCCGATGGGACGGCCTGGCGCATGCAGGCGCCGCGCCCGGTTCCGGACCTGGCGGCCCTGGCGGAAGCGCTCCGGCGCGCCGGGGTGCCGGCGGTGCTGGGGCTGGACCTGCCGCTCGGCGTGCCGCGGCTCTATGCGGCGCAGCGGCCCGAGCCGGGCTTCGTGGAGTTCCTGCGCCGCCGCGCCGGCGATCCGCGCTTCTTCGCCGTGAACGCCACGCTGGAGACGGTGAGCCTGGAAGCGCCGTTCTATCCCTTGCGCGGCGTCAAAGGCATGACGCGGGCGAGCCACGCCGCCGCGCTCGGCCTGCCTGGCGCCGATGCCCTCCACCGCTGGTGCGACAGCGCCACGGCCACGCGCCCCGCCGGCGCGCCGCCCTTCTGGACGCTGGGCGCGAACCAATCGGGCAAGGCGGGGCTCTCGGCCTGGCGGGAGTGGCTGGCGCCGGCCCTCGCGGAGGGCGCGGCGCTCGACCTCTGGCCCTTCGCCGGGCCGCTGCACGGGCTGCTGCGCCCGGGGCGGCTCGCGGTGGCGGAGGTCTATCCGGCCGAGGCTCTGCGGCAGCTGGGGCTCCGCCTGCGCGGCAGCAAGCGCGACCGCGCGGCGCGGCTGACCCTGGCCAGGCCGCTGCGCGAGGTGCTGGCCCGGCTGCATGTGACGCCCTCGGCGGAGCTGTCGGCCGCGATCGCCGACGGCTTCGGGGCTGACGCGGCCGGCGAGGACCGGCTGGACTGCACCCTCGGCCTGCTCGCGCTGATCGCCGTGCTGGACGGCCATCGGGCCGACTTCATCCCGGAGGACGCGGCGGTGCGGAGCTGGGAGGGCTGGGTGCTGGGGCAGCAGGAGCTGCCGCGCCCGCGTCCGATTGCTTCAGGCAGTCTTCCGCCCGAAGCGTGAATCGGCCGCGGGGCAAGCTCCGATCGCTTCAGGCAGTTTTCCGTCTGAAGCGTGAATCGGCGCCGGGAAAGCTACGCGGCGTGGGCGCCCTTCCGCGCCAGGGCCACCAGCAGCTCCAGCGTGGGCGCGCGCACCCCCGCCTGCCTCGCGAGCTGCAGCGGCACGGTGAAGAGCGCATCGAATTCCAGCCCGCGGCCCTGCTCCAGGTCCTGCAGGATGGACGGCTTGTGCGCGATCACCACCGAGCGAAGGATCTGCTTCTCCGCATCGCCCGGGATAGGATGGCCGAGAGCCTTCGCGATCTCCAGCGCCTCCCGCATGACCGTCAGCGCCGCCTCCATGAGGATGGGCTCGTCGAAGGTGCCCTTCATGTGCCGCCGAGAGAGCAGGCAGATCGGCCCGTTCACCAGGTTGTTGAGCAGCTTGGTCCAGATCTCGGTGCGGATGTCGGGCGAGGCCACGCCGCCCATGCCGCCCGCCTGCAGCGCCTCGGCGAGCGCCGTCGCGCGCGGCGTGATGCTGCCGTCCAGCTCGCCGAAGACCACCTTGCTCGTGGCGCTCGCCACCTTCACCGTGCCGGGGCTGGTCACCGTGCAGGCGGACCAGACCACGCCGCCGATGGTGCGCGCGAGCCCGATCTTCTCTCGCACGGAGCCGGTCGGGTCGAGCACGTCGAGACCGTCGCCCCACCACCAGGGGATGCCGTTGATGACGAAGACGACCGGCGTCTCGGGGCCGAGCAGCGGCGCGATGGCATCGGCCACGCCGGTCAGCGCCGGCGCCTTCACGGTGATGACCACCGCATCCTGCGGGCCCAGCCTCGCGGGATCCTGCTCGGCACGGACCTTCACGTTGAAGGTCGCGTCGGGCGCATCGACGGTGATCCCGTTTGCGCGGATGCCCTCGAGCTGCGGCCCGCGCGCGATCACGCTCACCTCGGCCCTGCCGCCCTTGGCGATTCGCCCCGCGACATGGCTACCGATGGCGCCCGTGCCGAATACCGCGACCTTCACCAGGAATGACCCTTCATCGCGGCGAGCATCGCCGTCGCAGCCTCGACGAGGCGCGCGACGATCCGCGCGCCATGTTCCGCGCTCGCGCCCGAGGGATCGGCCGCCGCGACGCCGCCGGCCGCGACCTCCTCCAGCTCGATCGGCGCGCCGAAATCCACGCCCGCCGCCCGGATCGTGCCGAAGCCGCTGACCGGCAGGCCCAGGAAAGGCGGCAGCGCGGCGCGCGGCTTCATCGCCGCGGGCGCGCAGAGGTCGGGCCGCAAGTGCAGCGCCACGGAGGCGATGGGATCGCCGCCATGGCCGAGCGCGTCCGGCGCGCCGCCCAGCTCCTTCTGCCAGCCGCCGGCGGATTTCCAGAGGTGCAGCACGGGGGCCACGATGCCATAGCCGTGCCGCAGCTTCCGCTGCGCCTCCTCGATCGACGGGATGTTTCCGCCGTGGCCGTTGAGGATCAGGATGCGCTTCGCCCCACCCTCATGCAGCGCGACGAGGATGTCGGTCACGACGGCGGTGAGCGTCGAGGGACTCAGCGCCACCCCACCGGGCACGCCCCGGAAGAAGTCCGCGCCGCCGAAGGCGAGCGCCGGCAGGGCGAGCGCATCGCCGGCGGCTTCGGCGATGCGCAGCGCGATGGCCTCCGCCAGCAGGTAGTCGCCCATCGGCAGCGCCGGGCCGTGCGTCTCGGTGCTGCCCATCGGCACGAGCACCGCATGGCCCGCGGCGATGCGCCGCGCGACCTCTGGGGCCGCGAGTTCCGCGATCCTCACTTCAGCAGATCCACGGCGATGCGCGAGAGCGCCTGCACGCCGAGCGCGATGCAGCGCTCGTCCGGCTGGTAGAAGGCGTTGTGCAGCCGGTCCTCGCGGCCTTCGGCTCCCGATCCGACGCGCAGGTGGAAGGCCGGCGCACGCGCGGCGAACTCGGAAAAATCCTCGGCTCCCATGGAGGGATCGCTGTTCTCCAGCTCCGCACCGAAATGCGCGGCGACGGAGGCGATGGCGGGCTCCAGGATCCGGTCGTCGTTGTAGAGCGCGCCGCAGAGGCGCGTGTACTCGATGCTCGCCTCCATCCGCATCGCCGCGGCCGAGGTCTCGACGAGGCGGCGGATCGCCCGCTCCGCCGTCTCGCGCGCCTTGGGATGTAGCGTGCGCACCGTGCCCTTCAGCGTCACGCGCTCGGGGATGATGTTGTGCGTGGTCCCGCCCTGGAACATGCCGACGGTGACGACGCAGGAGTGGATCGGGTTCTGCTCGCGGCTCACCACCGTCTGCAGCTGCGTGACGATATGCGCCGCGCCGATGATGGGATCGACCGCCGCGTCGGGATGGGCCGCATGGCCCGACTTGCCGCGCAGCACGATGTCGAACTTGTCGGCCGCCGAGAGGGAATAGCCGCGCACATAGCCGAAGGTGCCGACGGCCATCTCCGGGTGGTTGTGGAAGCCGATGGCCATGTCGATGCCCTCGGCCGCGCCGTCGGCGATCATCGCTTTCGCGCCGCCGAGGATCTCCTCGGCCGGCTGGAAGACCAGCAGGATGCGGCCGGCGAGGTTCGGCGCCAGCCCCTTCAGCACCTCGGCCGCGCCGAGCAGCGTGGTCGTATGGATGTCGTGCCCGCAGGCGTGCATCTTGCCTTCGTTGCGGCTCGCGAAGGGGAGGCCGGTCTCCTCCAGGATCGGCAGGGCGTCCATGTCCGCGCGGATGGCCAGCGTCGGCCCCGGGCGCCCGCCGTCGATCACGCCGAGCACGCCCGTTCCGCCGACGCCCGTGCGCGGCGCGATGCCCATGCGCTCCAGCTCCGCCGCCACGATGCCCGCGGTGCGGACCTCCTCGAAACCGAGCTCGGGATAGGCGTGCAGGTCGCGGCGGATCTCGATGAGGCGCCGTTCCAGCACAGCCGCATGCTCGCGGATGCGGGATTCGGGGTCGTTGACGATCATGGAGGGCTTCCGCAGGGGTGGTGCTTCGATGCAACCATCCTCGGCGCCCGGTTCCGACCTGTCCAGACACGTGCCTTCGGAGCGCCACAAAGCTTGCAGCAAGCTTAACGGCATGCCATAGCCGAGAGCCAAGAATGTCTGCCGAACAGACAAAGTTCGGTCGTGGTTGGGAGTTCGGATGGTCCAGACGTGGCGTCGCCGCGCGATCCTGGGGGGTAGCCTCGCGCTGCCTGTCCTTGCGCGTGCGCAGGGCGCCGCGCCCGCCTGGCCGTCCCAGCCCATCCGCCTTGTGGTGCCCTTCGCGCCCGGCGGAACCACCGACCTGGTCGCGCGCCTCGTCGCCACGCCGCTACAGGAAAAGCTCGGTCAGCCGATCATCGTCGAGAACCGGCCCGGCGCCGGCGCAACGGTGGGCAGCCTCCTCGTCGCGCAAGCCCCGCCGGATGGACATACGCTGGTCCTGTCCAACATCGCGAGCCACGCGATCTCGCCGACGCTCTACGGCAACATTCGCTACGACCCCTTGCGCGACTTCTCCCATATCGCGCTGCTGACGCTGAACCCCTCCGTCTTCGTGGCGAATCCGCGGACGGGCATCGCGAACCTGGCCGACCTCGCGCGGCTGCATCGCCAGCGCGGCCTCGACATGGCCAGCAGCGGCTCAGGCTCCTCCAACCACCTGCTGATCGTGAAGATGGGCGGGCTGCTCGGGCGCGAGATCAACCACATTCCCTTTCGCGGGGCGGGCCCGGCGATGACGGCCGTGATCGGCGGCCAGGTGCCGCTGATGAGCGACAGCCTGCCTTCGGCGGCGGCGCATATCCGGCAGGGCAGCGTGACGGCGGTCGCCATGAGCAGCGCCGAGCGCCACCCTTCTTTTCCAAACGTGCCGACCTTCCGCGAGCAGGGCTACGACGTGGTCGCCAGCAGCTGGTTCGGCCTTTCCGGCCCGGCCAATCTGCCGCGGCCGATCGTGGACCGCCTCGCCCGCGAGGTCGGCACGATCCTGGACAGTGATTCGACGCGAATGCGCTTCGCGGAGATCGGTGGTTCCCCGGGCCGTTTCTCGCCTGAGGAATATGCCGCTTTCGTGGCTTCGGAGGTCGCGCTATGGGGCCCCCTGGTTCGCGAAACTGGCGCGAGACCTGACTGATTCGTAAGATTTGAACGGATTTGCGGTTGCCGCTTGGCAGTTTAGTCGAAATGCCGGAAGTTGCCGGCCCGAGGCGGGGAGTGAGGGATTTATGAAGTTGAAATTGAATGGAAAGGACATGGCGTCGGGAATTTTCCTGATCGTCGTCGCCCTTGCCGGCCTGTATCTGAACATGGACCATAGCCTCGGCACCGCGCGCCGCATGGGTCCGGGCTACATGCCGATGCTGGTATTCTGGATCCAGGCCGGCCTCGGTCTGATCGTGTGCCTCGTCGCCCTGGCCAGTGGTCCCGACCCGCTCGAGAGATGGACCGGGCTGGACGTGGGCACCTTGGTGGGCGGCATCCTCGCCGGCGTGATCGCGTGGAAGATCTCCCCATCGATCTGGAGCTTCTTCGGCCAGACCTACAATGGGGTCGGGCTGGGCATTCTGGTCGGCTTCACCGTCATGGCCTTTTCCGCTGGTTGGAAGATCCTGGCGATCATCTGCGCCTCGGTCTGCATCTTCGGGCTGCTGCTCGAGCAGGCGGGCTTCTTCGCCGCGCTGACCGGCCTGATCATCGCGAGCTGCCTCGCTGAGCACACGCACACCAAGAGGGGCGTGGTCGGGCTCACGATCTTCCTTCTCGTGCTGTGCTACTGGGTATTCATCTACGAGCTGGATATCCGCGTGAATCTGTGGCCGCAGGTTTGAGAGCGGGATAGGGAAAGCGACCATGGAACTTCTCATTAGCAACCTGCTGCATGGCTTTGGCGTCGCCATCAGTTTCCAGAATCTCAGCTTCGCCCTTCTGGGCGCATTGATCGGCACCGCCATCGGCGTTCTGCCCGGCATCGGCCCGGTGGCGACGATCTCCCTGCTGCTGCCGATCACCTTCGGCCTCCCGGCGACGACCGCCATCATCATGCTCGCCGGCATCTATTACGGCGCGCAGTACGGCGGCTCCACGACGGCCATCCTGCTGAACCTTCCGGGCGAGGTGTCGTCCGTCGTCACGACCCTCGAAGGCTACAAGATGGCCCGCAACGGCCGCGCCGGCGCGGCCCTGGCCACGGCGGCGCTCGGCTCGTTCTTCGCGGGCACCGTCGCCACCATCCTGGTCGCGGCGTCCGGACCCATGCTGACGCAGGTCGCGCTCAGCTTCGGCCCGGCGGACTACTTCTCCCTGATGCTCCTGGGCCTCATCATTGCCTGCGTGCTCGCGCAGGGCTCGATCGTGAAGGCCGTCGGCATGGTGGTGCTCGGCGTCGCCCTCGGCCTCGTCGGCACCGATGTCCAGACGGGCCAGCAGCGCTTCACCTTCGGCATTCCCGAGCTCTCGGACGGCATCGGCTTCGTGCCCATCGCCATGGGCATGTTCGGCATCGCGGAGATCATCCTCAACCTCGAGCGGCCCGAATCGCGCTCGGTTCTCAGCACCAAGGTCGGCCAGCTCTGGCTGACGAAGGAGGAGTTCAAGCGGGCCACGCCGTCGGTGCTTCGCGGCACGGTCGTGGGCAGCTTCCTCGGTATCCTGCCCGGCGGCGGCGCCTCCCTCGCGGCCTTCGGCTCCTATATGATGGAGCGCAAGGTCTCGCGCGGTAAGCACCTCTTCGGCCAGGGCGCCATCGAGGGCGTCGCCGGTCCCGAGGCCGCCAACAACGCGGCGGCGCAGACCAGCTTCATCCCGCTGCTGACGCTCGGCATTCCGTCCAACGCCGTGATGGCGCTGATGGTCGGCGCGCTGATCATCCAGGGCATCCAGCCGGGCCCGCGCATGGTCGAGGCGCAGCCGGACCTCTTTTGGGGCCTCATCGCCTCGATGTGGCTCGGCAACCTGATGCTGCTCGTCATCAACCTGCCGATGATCGGCATGTGGGTGAAGCTGCTGCAGGTGCCCTATCGCTTCCTCTACCCCTCGATCCTGGTCTTCTGCTGCATCGGCGTGTACTCGCTGAACAACAACGTGTTCGACGTCTACATGACGGTCCTGTTCACCGTGTTCGGCTACGTCTGCAACAAGCTGAAGATGGAGCCGGCCCCGCTGCTGATCGGCTTCGTGCTGGGGCCGATGATGGAGGAACACCTGCGCCGGGCCATGCTGCTGAGCCGCGGCGACTGGTCGGTCTTCATCCAGCGCCCGATCTCGGCGACCATGCTGGGGATCGCGGCCTTTGCGCTGATCCTGATGGCCCTGCCGACGATCCGGAAGGGCAAGGAAAAGGCGATGGCGGAATAGCAGACGCACCGTCGCTGGCCTGCAACGCCCCGGAGAGACATCTCCGGGGCGTTTTTTGTTCCGCTTGTTGACGCCGCCGCTCGCCGCCTGGCCGTGGCGGATGCGGCATGGGACCGCCGGTCCTCTGGCAGCCCTGGCCAGAAGCTCCCCTCATGGGAAGCATGGCATCTCCGAAAGGCGCGTGGCAGAATCCCGCCGGAGGTATCCCATGGCCTGGCTCGTCCGCATCGCGCTTCTCGCCGGGGGCGGCATCGCCGCCTGGTTCGTGGCGCCCGACGCCCCGAACTACTCGGTGGTCCAGGGGATGATGACGGTCCTCATCATCGCCGTCGCCGTCCTCGCCGCCGCCCTCATTCGCCGTCGCTGATCCGCGGCAGCATCGCGATGGACGCCTCACATGCCGCGCTGCGCGGGCACCGCCTGCCGGAGGAGCTGCTGGCGCGGCCGGGGCAGGGGTATGGTCACAAGGAAAGCCGCCTGCGGCGGGCCCTGGGATGACATCATGAGCCTTATCGAGACGCTGCAGCAGGCCCGCCGTGCCCTGATCGACCTCTCGACGCGCAACCGTCTGCTGAGCCTGCCGGCGCAGGGCCGGGCGCGCGGCGTGATCCGCATCGGCGAGGAGGATGCGGGCTTCGTCCTGGCGCAGCTGGCGGCCGGAAAACCCTTCGGATTCGAGGCCGCGCAGGCCGCCGAGCTGAAGCCGGGCGGAACGCGCGGCCGCCGGCGCGCCGAGGGCGTGGTCGTCGCCGATGCCGGCGCGACCCGCGAGGAGTGGCGGAACGACACCAACCTCCGCGTCGCCCTGACGCCCGAGGAGCTCGCGCGGCGCCTGCGCGACCTGATGGCGGATGCCCGCAGCGCCCGCGAGGAGAGCGGCGTGGCCAGCCTCTACCTGGCCGTGGGCGGACTTGTCTGGCGCGATCCGGCCACGCCGGAGACGGAGCGGTCGGCGCCGCTCGCCCTGGTTCCGGTGACGCTGGAGCGCGACGGCGTGAGCAGCCGCTACCGGCTGCGCGGCAATCCTGAAGAGATGGTCGAGAACCTGTCCCTTCGGGAGAAGCTCTCCGCCGATTTCGGCATAGCCCTGCCGGAATTCACGGCCGAGGGCTGGCGGGAGAAGGTCGCCGTCGCCGTCGCCGGACGCGTGGACTGGCGAGTCGAGGCGGACGCCCTGGCCCTCGGCCTCTTCGCCTTTGCGAAGTTCCTGATGTGGCGCGATCTGGACCCCGTCGCGCATCCGGGCCTGCTGGAGCACGCGCCGCTGCGCCGCCTGCTCGACCCCCTGGCGCCGCCGGCCGAGCCGCCGCCCTTCGCGGACGATGCCGATGTGGACGCTGCCATCCCGGTCGAGCGGCTGGACCATGTGGTGGAGGTCGATGGCAGCCAGGCCCTGGCCGCGGAGGCCGTGCGCCGCGGCCATAGCCTCGTGATCCAGGGCCCGCCGGGCACCGGCAAGAGCCAGACGATCGTGAACATCCTGGCCCAGGCCGTGCTGGACGGGCGAAGCGTGCTTTTCGTCGCCGAGAAATCGGCGGCGCTGGAGGTGGTGAGGCGGCGGCTGGACAATCTGGGTCTCGGCGCGGCCGTGCTGGAGCTGCACGGCGAGAAGCCCTCCAAGCGGGCCGTGCTGGACGAGCTACGCGCGACCCTCGCGCTCCCGCCGCCGCAGGCGCCGCAGCGTGAGGCGGCGGTGCAGCGCCTCGGCGACCTGCGCGGGCGGCTGAACCGCCACGCGGCCGCCATGCGCGATGCCGTGGGCGGGACGGGCGTGACCGTGCAGGAGGTGATCGCGCAGCTGGCCGCGCTGCGCGCCTCGGGCGCCGCGCCGCCGCCCTTCCGGCTGGACGCTTCCGACTGGGACGCGGCGCGGCTGCGCGGCCTGCGCTCGAGCGCGCGTGAGCTCGCGGCGAACAGCGCCGGCGCGCGCAGTCCATGGCGCGGCGTGTCGCCCGCGCTGGATGCCGTCGCGGCGGCCCGGTTCCAGGCCGAGCTGCCGCGCTACATCCGCGCACTGGCCGCCACGCCAGGCCGCATCGCCGAAGCCGGGCAGGCGCTGGCGGCCGAAGCCCTGCGCGCCGCGGCGCCGATCCAGCCAAGTGAAGTCGAAGCGGCCAGGGCCCGCCAGGCCGACCTCCGCCATGTCGCGGCGGCGCGGGTGGAGCCGCGCTTCCTTCCTGGCGCACTGCATGCGCCGGGGCTGGCCGCCGCGCGCGGCACGCTGGCCCAGCCCGGCGGGATCTTCGGCTTCCTCGACGGGGCGCGGCGCGAGGCGAAGGCCGTCATCGCCGCCGCGATCCGCGATCCCGAGGATGCCGGCGCGCTCGAGGCCCTGCTCGCCGCCCAGGCGGCGCTGGCCCGACTCGGCGAGGGTCCGGACGAGGCGACGCTCGCCGAGCGCCTCGGCTGGTTCGAGACGCATCGCGAGGCCTTCGACGCGCCCCCCGTCACGCCGGCCCAGCGCGACGCGCTGGCGGCCTGGAGCGCGGTCCGCGACGCCACGGGTCTCGAGGCCCCCGAGACCTTCGCCGCCCTGGCCGAGCGCCTGGCCGCCATGGCCGCCGAGCCGGAGGCGCTGGCGCCCTGGCAGGGCTGGTCCCGCGCCATGGCCGCCGAGCCCGCGCTGGCGCCGCTCGCGCAGGCCCTGGAATCCGGCGCCGTCGCGCCCGGCGATGCGGAGGCCGCGCTGGACTACGCCGCGCTCGAGGCCCTGTTCCGCGTCGCGATGCGCCAGCATCCCGAGCTTGCCGCCTTCGACGGGGCTGCCGCCGACCGGCTTGTCGCGGATTTCCGTGAGGCCGATGCCGCCCGCGTCCGCCTCGCCCGCGGCGAGGCCGCCGCGAGGCATGCCGAACGGCTGGCCGCGCTGCGGCAGGGCGAGGAGGGGGCCTCGCTGGCCTTCCTGCGCGGCGAGTTCGAGCGCAAGCGCGGCCATGCGCCGATCCGCATGCTGATGACGCGCGCCGCGCCGCTCATCCGCAAGGCCAAGCCCATCTTCATGCTGAGCCCGCTGACGGTCGCCCAGTTCCTCGCCAATCCGCATCACGCGACGGCGCCGGGATTTCCGGTCTTCGACCTGCTGGTCATGGACGAGGCCAGCCAGATCGAGCCGGTCGACGCCCTGGGCGCCATCACCCGCGCCAGTCAGGTCGTGGTGGTCGGCGACGACCGGCAGATGCCGCCCACGCGCTTCTTCCAGCGCATGACCGAGAACGACGCGGAGGAGGCGCCGGGGGAGGACGCGGGGCTGGCGGCGCGGGACGTCGAGAGCGTCCTCGGCCTCGCAAATGCGCGGGGCATTCCCTCGGCCATGCTGCGCTGGCATTACCGCAGCCGGCACGAGAGCCTGATCGCCACCTCCAATGCGGAGTTCTACGGCGGCCGCCTGCTGGTGCTGCCCTCGCCGCGGCCGCGCAGCCCGGCGCTCGGGCTTTCGCTGGTGCGGCTGGACGTGGACGCCAACGATGCCGGCTATCGCAAGCAGGCAGAGGAGGTTGCCAATGCCGTCCTTCGCCATGCGAGGGAAACGCCGGACGACACGCTGGGCGTCGCCGCCTTCTCGGAGCGGCAGCGCGACCTCCTGCTCGATGCGGTCGAGGCGGCACGGGCCGCCGCCCCGGACACGGAAGGCTTCTTCACGGGCCATCCGCAGGAGCCCTTCTTCGTCAAGAACCTGGAGAACGTGCAGGGCGACGAGCGCGACGCGATCATGATCTGCGTCGGCTTTGCGCGGACCGCGGGCGAGAACCTTCGCATGAACTTCGGCCCGGTTTCGGCCGAGGGCGGGGAGAGGCGGCTCAACGTCCTCATCACACGGGCCAAGAAGCGCTGCATCGTCTTCAGCGACATCACGGCCGACGACATCGATCTCTCGCGGAGCGACGGCGTGGGCGGCGAAAGCGCGCTCAAGACCTTCCTGTCCTTCGCTGCCGGCGCCGCTTCACGGGACGTGGAAGCGGGCCAGGCCTCGCCGATCGGCGCGTTGATCGGCGGGCTCGTGACCGAATCAGGACGCGTGGCCGTGCCGCAGCTGGGGTCGTCCGGACTCTTCCTCGATGTCGCCGCGCGGGGCCAGGAGGGCTTCGAGCTGGGCATCGAGCTGGACGGGCCGGGCTGGTCCGCCCTTCGCTGCGCACGCGACCGCGACCGGGGGCGCCAGGCGGCGCTGGAGGGGATGGGCTGGAAGCTGGCGCGGAGCTGGACGCTGGACTGGCTCAATCAGCCCGAGGCGGCCCGGGCGCGGCTGCGCCTCCCCCTCGGCCTCGCGGCCCCCGCCGCGCCGGACGTCGCCGCCGATCCCGGACTCGCTGCGCCCTATCGGGAGGCCGCGATGGAAAAGCCGCCGGCGAACCGGGCGGAGCTGGGCCAACTCGTCGCCGCCATCATCGCCACCGAGGCGCCTATCCATCCCGATGCCGTCGCCGAGCGCCTGCGCCTCCTCCTCGGTCCCGCCGCACCGGACGCGAGGACCTGCGCCGCCGCCCTCAACGAGGCGAGGCTTCTCCACGGCGCCCGCGAGGAGGGCGGCTTCTGGTTCGCCGAGGAGGTCGCGCCCATCACCCCTCGGAACCGTCGCGCCGCCGCCGGCTTTACCCGTCGCCCGCCCCTGATTCATCCGGGCGAAGTGGCCGCCGGGGCCAGGGTTCTGCTCGGCGTGCAGCCCCGGGCGACGGAGGAGGAACTCGCGGTCGGCATCACCCGGCTGCTCGGCCTCGATGCGGGCGCGACCCCGGCGGTGGCGGCGCGTCTCGCCATGCTGATTGGGTCCGGACAAATCATTCTGCCTGCTGCCTAATGATCGATCGATCCGATGATAACGCCCAAAACTATTCATTGGCAAAATGCATGTTGCACCGCCATATCGTCCTACAGGAACGCAGCGATGCGGTCCGAGAGACACCACTCAGGAGAGACACTGCATGCTGACCGTTGGCGACAAGTTCCCGAGCTTCGACCTGACCGCCGTCAAGGGTGGCGCCGAGGGCCTGGGCGGCCCGGGCAAGTCCTTCACCCAGATCTCGAACGAGAGCGACCCCGGCCAGTGGAAGGTCGTGTTCTTCTGGCCGAAGGACTTCACCTTCATCTGCCCGACCGAGATCGCCGCCTTCGGCAAGCTGTCCGGGGAATTCGCCGACCGTGACACCGTCTGCTACGGCGTCAGCACCGACAGCGAGTTCGTGCACCTCAACTGGCGCATCCACAACGACGACCTGAGGGATCTGCCGATCCCGATGCTCGCCGACGTGAAGCGCGAGCTGAGCTCGGCGCTGGGCGTTCTCGACAAGGACGCCGGCGTTCCGCTGCGCGCCACCTTCATCGTCGATCCCGCCGGCGTCATCCAGCATGTGGGCATCAACGGCCTGAACGTCGGCCGCAACCCGCAGGAGACGCTGCGCATCCTCGACGCGCTGCAGACCGACGAGCTCTGCGCCTGCAACTGGACGAAGGGCGAAGACGCCCTGAAGCCGCAGGAGCTGTTCGAGAAGGCCGCCTGATCCACTCGGCCTGAGGGCATGTTCACGTCTCCGGCGATGCCGCCTTCGACGCTCATGCCCTAGACCACCACCGCGCGGCGTTCCCCCCGCTCTCCTCGTCGCGCGGTCCCGAAGGGGCAGACCCGCCCCCTCGAGCCTCCCGCCCCATCGCCTGCCGGCGATGGGACGGGACCGGCCCTTTTCCCCACAATCCGAGCCCATTGGGAGCCCCGCGCCATGTCGCTGGAATCGCTGCGCAACGACCTGCCCGAATACGCCAAGGACCAGAAGCTCAACCTCGGCACCCTGGCGGCGGAGCCTTCCCTGACGCAGCAGCAGCGCGCGGGCACCTTCGTGGCCTCCGCCATCGCGAGCCGGAATGCGCGCGTCATGCGCGCCGTCCTCGCCGAGTTCGGCCCCCAGCTGAGCCCCGAGGCGCTGAACGCCGCCAAGGCCGCGGCCTCGGTGATGGGCATGAACAACATCTACTACCGCTTCTCCCATCTGGTCGGCGGCGACTACGCGACCATGCCGGCCAAGCTGCGCATGAACGTCATCGGCAAGCCCGGCGTCGAGAAGGTGGACTTCGAGCTCTGGTCGCTCGCCGTCTCGGCCATCAATGGCTGCGGCATGTGCATGGAGAGCCACGAGAAGGTCGTGCTCCACGGCGGCCTGACCAAGGAGCAGGTCCAGGCCGCGGTCCGCATCGCCTCGGTGGTGCATGCGACGGCGGTGACCATGGACGCGGAGGAAGCGCTGGCGGCCTGAGGCCACCAGCCACGTCGCGGAGCTGGCGTCCAGGCTCCGCGCTACCAGCGCGGATTGGCCGCGCCGGGCGTCTTGCCGCCGCTGGCCGGTGAGGGGGGCGGCTGCGCGGCCGGCTGCCCCTGGCCGACCTGGATATAATCGAAGGGCCGCCCGCCGCGCTGGAAGGAGGCGGCCCACCGGGTCATGGGCGCGCTCAGCGCCGCGCGCGGCTCGGGTCCGCGCACCACGACGCGGCCGTGCGAGTGCAGGCCGATCTCCAGCGCCCCCGTTTCCAGGTTCAGGGTGACCATGGCATTCTCCACATCGGCCATGCGCGGCTTTCCGCCCTGGATGACGAGCATCGGCGATTCGAGCGCGATCGGCTCATGGACGCCGAGATTGTCCCGCAGGCGGCGCAGCGACGCGGCGTCGAGCATGCCCGACAGCGCCCGGGCGATGGGCGGATCGCGCAGGAAGGCCGTCACCTCGTAGCCGCCGGCATAGCGCGCATAGCCGGCCAGGCCCCCGGAGGGCGGCGGCGGCGCCGCAGCGCCCGGCGCTACGCCGCAGGCCGCCTGCCAGGCCCGGATGGGGCCCGCGGCGCCCCGCAGGGTGACGTCCTGCGCGCCGTTGGGTGCCGACATGCGCATGGAGGCGCCCTGGATCATGGCCGTGAACACTGCGTGGTCCGGCGCGATCGGCGTTCCTATCTGCTCACCGATCGGGTGGCTGTCGACGGCGCCGCGGAAGGCGAAGCGCTCGGCGCCGATCTGCAGGGAGACCTCGATGCGGGACCCGATTTGAAGTGGCTGCGCGCCCCGCCGCGGCGGAGGCAGAAGGAAGGAGAGGTCGGCTTGCCGTCCAGGGCCCAGGCAGGTCGCGACGACAAGCTGGTTGCCGTGGTTTCCGCAGTTGTCGCAGTCGTCGAAGACGAGCGTCGCGCTGTCGCCGCCGCGCGACAGCGTCCAGGGCTGCGCGGCCCTCGACCGGCGGGCCTGCTGGCCGGCCGCCTCCGAAAGAACCAGCGGCCAGCTGGCCAGGAGCAGCCCCAGGACAAGCACGATCCGCATGCCACAACTCCGGCGGTATTCCGAAGCCATGGGGAAGCAAATGGAAGTCGCCGTCAATCACTCCGGGAGATAAGCACGGTCTCGTACTGAATTCAGGACCTGGACTATTCCGCCGGTTGCACCGGCAGAGGGTGCGCGAGCGAAAAGCTCCGCGCACTCCCGGCGCAGAGCAGCGACAGGACGAGCAGGACGGCGACCGTCGGCAGCACCAGCCAGGTGAAGCCATAGTCGATGAGCAGGCCCATCGGCACCGGCATGACGGCGGAGCCCAGCGGCAGGCCCGCGCTCACGAAGCCGAAGACCTTGCCGATCTCGCCCGGTGGGCAGGCTTCCTTGAGCATCACGTCGCGCGGCGTGCGCGAGGAGCCCATGCAGAGGCCGGCGGCCAGCGCCACGACCGGCAGCAGGAACTCCGGATAGGGCAGCACGCCCAGGGACAGCAGCAGCCCGGCCGCGATCAGGGTCAGCACGGTGACGAAGCCCATCAGGTTCCCGCCGCCCTTCTTGTCCGTGTACCAGCCGCCGACCAGCGTGCCGCCGGTGGCGCCCACCATGTAGCCGGTCAGCGCCAGCGAGGCGACGGCGACCGGTGTGCCCCAGAGCTTGCCGAGCACCGTGATGAGGAAGGCCGAGATGCCGGCGCCCGACATGGCCGAGAGCAGGAAGAAGGCGAAGAAGGCCAGGATGGGCCTGCTCAGCAGCAGCTCGCGGCTGCTCACCTTCCGGGGGCCGCGCGCCTTGGGCTGCTCGCCGAGGATGCGCGCCTGCCACAGGATGGCGCCCACCACGGGCAGCCCGAGCAGGCCGAGCAGCAACAGCGCCTGGCGCCAGTCCATGACGAGGAGCAGCAGCGCCACGGTCGGGGGGGCGAGCGCGAAGCCGAGATTGCCGGTGAAGGTGTGCAGCGCGAAGGCCCGGCCCACGAACTCCTTGCGGATGGAGCCGGCGAGGATGGCGTAGTCGGCCGGGTGGATCACCGAGTTGCCGATGCCCGAAAGCACGGCCAGCGCCAGGATCAGCCGGAAATCGGTGACGAGGGACATGGCGCTGATGGACAGCGCCATGATCAGCGTCCCGCCGACCAGGAAGCGCCGCGCGCCGTATTTGTCCACGAGAAAGCCGACGGGCGTCTGCAGCACGGCCGTCGTCGCGCTCATCAGCGCGACGGCGAGGCCCAGCATGGCGAAGGAGACGCCGAACTCGTCGCGCCAGACCAGGAAGAGCGGCGCCAGGCAGAGCATGTAGAAGTGAGAGAGGAAGTGGCCCGTCCCGATGAGGGCGCAGATCTGCGCGTCGCGCTTCGGGGACAGGACGGCTTCGCTCATCCGGCCAAGTTGTCGGCCGCCCCTGAAGCCGTCAATGCGAGGAGAGGGGCGTTACCGGAACTTCATGGGGCGGGCGCAATTCGTCCAGCGGCCAGCGTGGGCGCGGCGCCAGGGAGACGGGGTCGGCCTGGCCGGCGCGCAGGCGCTCCAGCCCGGCCCAGGCCACCATGATGGCATTGTCCGTGCAAAGGCGCAGCGGCGGGGCCAGCAGGGGCAGCGAAGTCGCCGTGGCGAGGGCGGCGCGGACGGCCTGGTTCGCGGCGACGCCGCCGGCGACGACCAGGGCCGTCGCCTCGGGCAGCATCGCGAGCGCGTGGCGGGCGCGGTCGGCCAGGACGGCGGCGACGCTGGCCTGGAACGAGGCGGCGATGTCCTCGGGGCGGAACTCGCCCTTGGCCACGGCGTGGGAGACGGCGGTCTTGAGTCCGCTGAAGGAGAAGTCGCAGCCCGGGCGGCCCAGCATCGGCCGGGGCAGCTTTACCGCCGAGGCCTCGCCGGAGGCGGCCAGCCGCTCCAGATGCGCCCCGCCGGGCCAGGGCAGGCCGAGCAGCTTGGCCGCCTTGTCGAAGGCCTCGCCCACCGCGTCGTCCAGCGTGGTGCCGAGGCGGCGGTAGCGGCCGAGCCCTTCCACCGCGACGCATTGGCAGTGGCCGCCCGAGACCAGCAGCAGCAGGTAGGGATAGGCCGGGACCTCGGGGAAGAGGCCCGGCAGGCGCGCCGTCAGCGCATGCGCCTCCAGGTGGTTCACGCCGATGAAGGGCAGCCCGGCGCCCAGCGCCAGGCCCTTGCCGAAGCTGGCGCCCACGACGAGACCGCCGATCAGGCCGGGGCCGGCCGTGGCGGCGATCCCGCCCAGATCGCCCACCCGCAGCCCCGCCTGGTCCATCACCCCCCGCACCAGCCCGCCCAGCCGCTGTAGATGCGCCCGCGCGGCGATCTCCGGCACCACGCCGCCGAAGCGGGCATGCTCGGCCGACTGGGTGAACACCGCCTCGGCCAGGATGCGTCCCTCGCCGTCGAGCACGGCGGCGGCCGTCTCGTCGCAGCTGGATTCGATTCCGAGGATGGGGCCGAGCACCGGGTTCATGCGGGTTCCGTTCGTCACCGCCGCCCTATATGACGCGGCGATGTCTTCCGCCATGCCGGGCCCGGCTGCCGCGCCCCATTCCAAGATGCGCTCCCTGCCGTTGCGCGTCGGCACCCGCGCCTCGCCGCTGGCCCTCTGGCAGACGCGGCACTTCCTGGAGATCATCATCGGCTTCTGCCCGGTGCTGCGCGGCGTGAACGCCTTCGAGGAGCGCCCGATCCGCACCACCGGCGACGCGATCCAGAACCGCCGCCTCTCGGACATCGGCGGCAAGGGGCTCTTCGCCAAGGAGATCCACGAGGCGCTGGTCGACGGCCGGGTGGATTTCGCGGTGCACAGCCTCAAGGATCTGGAGACGGAGATGCCGCCCGGCATCGTCCTCGCCTGCACGCTGAGGCGGGAGGATGCGCGCGACGCCCTCATTCTCGGCCCGGGATGCGGCGCGCCGGATGCGGGCGACCCCTATGCCTGCCTGCCGGCGGGCGCGGTCATCGGCTCCTCCTCGCTGCGGCGGCAGTCCCAGCTGCTGGCGGCCCGGCCGGACCTTCAGGTCGTCACGCTCCGCGGCAATGTGCAGACGCGGCTGGCCGCCATCCATGCCGGCGAGGTCACCGCCAGCCTCCTGGCGCTGGCCGGCCTGAAGCGGCTGGGCCTGCAGCACGAGGCGGCGCTGGCGCTGGACCCCGAGGCGATGGTCCCCGCCGCCGGCCAGGGCATCGTCGCCATCACCTGCCGCGAGGGCGACACCGAGCTGCTGGAGCTCCTCTCCGGCATCGAGGACCGCGAGGCCTCGGCCGTTTCAAAGGCGGAGCGCGCGCTGCTGGCCGCGCTCGACGGCTCCTGCCGCACGCCGATCGGCGGCCATGCGCGGCTGCTGCCGGACGGGACCCTGCACCTGACCGGGCTGGTGGCGCGGGCGGATGGCAGCTTCCTGCTGAAGCGGACCGTCCATGGGGCGGTCGCGGATGCACGGCGCCTCGGCACCGCGCTCGGCGAGGAGCTGCGTCTGGACAGCCCGGCGGATATCTTTGCCTAGCGGCGTCCTGATCACCCGGCCGGAGCCGGGCGCGGCGGAGACGGCCGCGCGGGTCAGGGCGCTGGGATGGCGCCCGGTGCTGGCGCCCGCGCTGGTGCTCGCGCCCCGGCCCTTCCGGCCCACCCGCGCCCAGGCCCTGCTGCTCACCAGCCGCGCCGCCGCCCGCGCGCTCACGCCCTGGGACATCCCGGTCGTCGCGGTGGGCGAGGCGACGGCCGAGGCCGCCCGCGCCCGGGGATTTTCCGAGGTCCGCGCCGCCGACGGCGATGCCGCGGCAATGACCGCCTTCTGCGCCGCCCACCTCGATCCCGCGGCCGGCCCGCTGCTGCTGGCGGTGGGTGAGGGGTACTCGGTGGAGCTTGCCGCCGCCCTGCGCGCGCGCGGCTTCCGGGTCACCCGCCGCCTGGCCTATGCCGCTGCGGAATCAGCGGATTTCCCCGCCGAGGCCGCCGCCGCGCTTCGCAACCGCGAAGTATCGCACGCGTTGTTCTTCTCGCCGCGGAGCGCGGGGTGTAGCGTCCGCGCCCTGACGGCCTCCGGCCTGTCGGAGGCCCTGCGCGGGATCGAGGCCATCGCCATCGCCCCACGCGTCGCCGCCGTCCTGGACGGGCTGCCCTGGTGCTCCGTCCGGACCGCCCGGCGCCCGGACCAGGACCACATCTTGGAGTTGCTTGGCTCGCCATGACATCCGCCTCCCCGCGCAAGCTCCCCATCGATCCGGCCTGGATCGCACTCGCCGTCGCGGCGGTGGTGCTCATCGCCACCTCGGCCTGGCTGATGCGCGGTCGTCCGGCGCCGGAGCGCCGCGTCGAGGCCGAGCCCGCGGTGGCGGCGCAGCCCGCGGCGCCGGCGCAGCCCGCGGCGCCGGCGCCGAACCCGCTGGACGCCCGGCTCGCTGACCTCGCCGCCCGGCTCGCTGCCAGCGAGGCAGCGCTGACGGAGCTTCGCGCCCGTCCCGCCGGCGATCCCGCCGCCATCGGGGCGCTGACGGAACGGCTGAAGACGCTGGAGGACGGGCTGGCGCCGCGCATCGGCGAGGCGACCGCCGGGCTCGCCCGGCGGCTCGACGCCCTGGAGCAGGGCGCGACTCAGCGCAGCGCCGCCGATCAGGCGACTGCGCGCCGGCTGGAGACGATCGAGCGGGCTGCCGCGGAGCGGGCCAATGCGGAACAGGGCCTTGGCCGTCGCCTTGACACGCTGGAGCGCGCGGCGGCCGAGCGTGCGGCGGGCGAGCAGGCGCTCGGCCGGCGCGTCGAGGCCATGGACCAGGCGGCCTCGCAGCGCGCGGCGCAGGCGGAACAGGCGCGTGTGGCGGCTGAGCAGGCCGCGGCCCAGCGTGCCGCCCAGGCCGAGCAGGCGCTGACCCAGCGTCTCGCCGCCATGGAGCAGAGCACCGCCGAGCGCGTCGCGCCGCTGCAGGATGCGCTACGCCGCCTCGGCGCCGCCGAGGCGCGGACTGAGCGCCTGAGCACACTCGCTTCCCTGCGGAGCGCGCTCGATGCCGGCCAGCCCCTCGGCGCCGCCCTGCCGCGCCTCGGCGGCGCGCCGCCCGAGGCCCTGGCCCGCTATGCCACGGCCAGCCCCCCCACGGAGGCGGCGCTGCGGCTGAGCTTCGAGGAGGCCGTCCGTCAGGCGCGCACCGCCACCGCGGCGCAGGAGAGCCTGGCCACGCGGCTGAACTCGCTGCTGACCGTCCGCCGCGGCGACGAGGTCGTCTGGGGGGATACCTCCGAGGTCCAGATCGAGCGCGCCCGCCGCGCGCTGGAGGCCGGCGACATCGAGGGCGCGGTGGCCGCGCTGGCCCGCCTGCCGGAGGCCAACCGCGCCGCCCTGCGCGGCTGGATCGCCGATGCCGAGGCGCTGGTCGCGGCGCGCGCCGCCCTCCGCAGCCTCGCCGGCGGCTGAACGCCATGCGCAGCGTCATCAAGTTCCTCCTGGTCTTCGCGCTCGTCTTCGCGGTCGTCCTCTGGCTGTCCGGGCTCGGCGGGCAGGTGGAGATCCGGCATGGCGAGTGGTGGATCGGCGTCTCGCTCCCGGCCGCGATCGTGTTGGCGGTCGCCGTCTTCCTGGTGCTGCACCTGCTGCTGCGGATCTTCGGCTGGCTGCGCGGCTGGCCGGAGCGGCGGCGCGTCCGCAAGCGCCTGAACGACCGCGCGCTCGCCGAGATCGCTCTGACCCGCGCGCTCGTCGCGCTGGCCGCCGGAAGGCCGGAGGCCGCGCGCCTGGAAGTCGCGCGGGCCAGGAACCTCGCCGGCGCCACGCCGCAGCTCCTGCTTCTGGAGGCGGAGGCGGCGCGCTCGCTCGGCGACGAGGAGGGGGCGACCAAGGCCTTCGAGGAACTCGCCGGCCGCCCCGATTCCCGCTTCCTCGGCCTGCGCGGATTGCTGCGTCAGGCCGAAGCCCGTGAGGACTGGGACACGGCGCGCCAGATCGCCGCCGATGCCCAGGCCGTGGAGCCCAAGGCCGAATGGCTGCGCGCCGAGCGTTCCGAGGTCGCCCTGCGGCGGAAGGATTGGGGCGAGGCGCTGGCCCTCTCCAATCCCGAGGCGCCGCGCGCCGGCCTGACCCTCGCCGCGGCCGAGCAGGAGCCCGATCCGGTGAAGGCGCGCGAGCTGGAGCGGCAGGCCTTCATGGCCGAGCCGCGCTTCTCGCCCGCCGTGCTGGCGCATGCGAAGCGGCTGGCCGAGGCCGGCAGCCCGCGCCGGGGACGCTCGGTGCTGCAGCAGGGCTGGGATGCGGCGCCGCATCCGGATATCGCGGCCGCCTTCCTCTCGGGCGAGGAGGATCGCATCCGCCGCGTGAAGCTCGCCGAGGAGCTGACCCACCGGACCCAGGACCATCCGGAGAGCCGCCTCCTGCGCGCGCGGGCGGCGCTGGACGCGGGGCTCACCGGCCGCGCGCGGCAGGAGCTGGCGGCGCTGCGCGACGGCGGCCATGCCGACCGCCGCTGCTACGACCTGCTGGTCGAACTGGAGCGCGCCGAGCACAGCCCCGACGCGGCGCGCGAGAAGGAGGCCGCCTGGCTGCGCGAGGCGGCCGAGGCGCCCCTGGAGCCGGTCTGGCGCTGCGGCCATTGCGGCACCGAGCACCGGACGTGGAAGCCCCTCTGTGAGGCCTGTAACACGGCGGGCGCGATCAGCTGGAGCGGGGTGGGCAGGTAGAGGCGTGATGATCGAGGGCGTCGTCGAACTGGTCACGCGCCGCAAGAGATCCCTGGCGGGTGAGCGTGACGCGCGGCGCGCTACTCCTGCCGCACCGGCCGCTCCAGCAGCGCCCTGATGGCACCCTGCACATCCAGGCGCCCCTCCAGCACCTCGACCACCGCCGCGCAGACCGGCAACTCCACGCCGGCCTCAGCCGCGCGGGCCAGCAGGGCGGGGGCCGTGGTCACGCCCTCGGTCACGGCGGCGCGGCCGGCCAGGATCTCGGCGAGGCCCTTGCCCTGGCCCAACGCCATGCCGAGCGAGGTGTTCCGGCTCGAGGGGCCCGTCGCCGTCAGCAGGAGATCCCCGAGGCCTGACAGCCCAGACGCCGTCTCCGCCCGGCCGCCCATGCCCACCACCAGCCGCGACAGCTCCGCCAGCCCGCGCGTGACCAGCGCCGCCCGTGCGTTCTCGCCCAGCCCCGCTCCCGTCGCGATGCCGGAGGCGATGGCCAGCACGTTTTTCGCGGCGCCGCCGAGCTGCACGCCCAGCGCGTCCTCGCTCGCATAGAGCCTGAGCCCGCCGCCCGAGAGCAGCGATTGCGCCTGCTCGCACAGACCCATCTCGGCCGCCGCGACGACGCTCGCCGCCGGCAGCCCGGCCGCGACCTCATGCGCGAAATTCGGGCCGGAGAGCACGCCGGCCGCGAGGTCCGGCCGGGCCTCGGCCAGCACCTCCAGCGGCAGGCGCAGGCTGCCCGTCTCCAGCCCCTTGCAAGCCAGCAGCAGTGGCGGCAGCCCGGCCGGCAGGGTGGCGAGGGTCGCGCGCAAGGGCTGCATGGGCACCGCCAGGATGCCGAGCTTCGCGCCCAGGACCTCGCGAGCGTCGCCCGTCACCCGCAGCGCCTCCGGCAGCCTGACGCCGGACAGGCGGGCGTTCTCGCGCGTGGCCTCCATGGCCTCGGCGCGCAGCGGGTCGCGTGCCCAGAGCACCACCCGATGCCCGAGCCGCGTGGCGTGGATCGCCAGCGCTGTGCCCCAGGCGCCGGCGCCGATCACCGCGATCTCACTCATCGGCGATCCGCGTCAGCGTCCATCCGCCGCCCGCCTCCCCGGTTGCCAACAGGTCCGCTAGCTCCGACAGAATGGCGCGGACGGCCTCCTCGAACCCATAGGGCGCGTTGACCACGGCGAGGCCGCAGCCGTTCAGCCGGGCGGCATCGATCGGCTCGCGCAGGTGCAGCTCGGCGGCCAGGATGTCCTTCACGCCGGATTCCGTAAGCGCCGTGTGGAAGGCGCGCACCGGCGCGCGGCCCTTGATCGGGTACCAGGCCGCCTGCACCAGCCCGCGCGCCCGGCGCCCGACCTCGGCGATGCCGGCGGTCAGCCGCTCGTATTCGCCGGGCTGCTCGAAGGGCGGGTCCATGAGGACGAGGCCGCGCTTCTCCGGAAAGGGCGTCAGGGCGCGCAGCGATTCGAAGGCATCCCGCCGGTGCACGGCGACACGGTGGTCGCGGCGGAAGAGGGCGCGCAGCGTGGCGTGGTCCTCCTCGTGCAGCTCGACGAGAGCAAGGCGGTCCTGCTCACGCAGCAGCGCGGCGGCGATCGCCGGCGAGCCGGGATAGGAGCCGCTTTCGCTCGCCAGCGCGACATAATCCGCGAGCGGGCCATCGGTGACGCCTTGCAGCCGGCCGATGCCCTCGCGCCACTCGCCCGTGCGCTGCGCCTCCTCGCCGCCGAGATCGTAGCGGCCGATGCCGGCATGGGTGTCGAGCACGCGGAAGGCCGCCGGCTTGCGCGCCAGGGCACGCAGCAGCCAGACCAGCAGCGCGTGCTTCATGCAGTCGGCGAAATTGCCGGCGTGGTAGGCGTGGCGGTAGTTCATGTTTACGCCCTCAAACGGCGGGCGCGCGCTTCGCGCGCTTGCCTTCGCGCCGCCGCGGTCGTGCCGGCGGGGCGGCTCGCCTGGGCGCGCCGCGCGCCGTGCGCGCGGTCGGGAAACGCGGCAATCCTACGGCTGCATTCGGAAGCCCTCAAACGGCGGGCGCGCGCTCCGCGCGCTTGCCTTCGCGCCGCCGCGGTCGTGCCGGCGGGGCGGCTCGCCTGGGCGCGCCGCGCGCCGTGCGCGCGGTCGGGAAACGCGGCAATCCTGCGACTGCATTCGGAAGCCCTCGAACGGCGGGCGCGCGCTCCGCGCGCTTGCCTTCGCGCCGCGGCGGTCGTGCCGGCGGGGCGGCTCGCCTGGGCGCGCCGCGCGCCGTGCGCGCGGTCGGCTGGAAACGCGGGCCGCATTCTGCCGCTCGCCGCGCCGGCCGTGGGCTCAGAGCCGGATGGTGGCGCCACGCTCCGGGCTCCCGGCCACGAGCGCCGCGATGGCCGCGCCCGCTTCCGCCGGCTGGCGGAGCTTCGCCTGGTCCTCGCCCGGGAAGGCCGCGCGGCGCAGGTGGCTGGCGACCGGCCCGGGATCGGCCAGGGCGACGCGCACCGGCGTCTGCTCCAGTTCCGCCGCCCAGCACCGCACGAGATGCGCCTGCGCCGCCTTGGCTGCCGAGTAGAGGCCGAAATAGGCGGTCGGCCGGTCGGCATAGCTGTCCGTCAGCACCACCGCGCGGCCCGCCGGCGCCGCGCGCAGCGCGGGATCGCAGGTGCGGATCAGCCGCCAGGTGGCGCTGACATTGACCGCGAGGCTCTCCTCCCAGTCGCGGGGCATGATGTGCGCGGCGGGCGTCAGTTTCGACAGCACCCCGGCCGCATGGACCAGCACGTCCAGACGCCCGAAGCGCTCGACGATCGAAGGGCCCAGCATGTCGAGCTGCTCGGCCTCGCGCATCATGTCCAGCGGCAGCAGGGTCGCGCTGCCGCCGGAGGCGCGGATCAGGTCGTCCGTCTCCTCGAGGCCGCCCTGGCTGCGCGCCGTCAGCACGAGATGCGCGCCCATCCCGGCCAGCGCCAGCGCCGTGTCCCGGCCGATCCCCCGGCTCGCGCCCGTGACCAGCGCGACCTGATCCTTCAGCTCTTCGGAAATCACGCGCTGGCCTTCAGCAGGCTCTCGCGGCGCTCGGCATTGTCGGTCCAGTCCGTGAGCGGGATGGCGTAGTCGCCGGTGAAGCAGGCGTCGCAAAAAGCCGGGTTGCGGCTATCGCGGCCGGTTTTGCCGAGCGCGCGGTAGAGGCCGTCGAGCGAGATGAAGGCGAGGCTGTCGGCGCCGATCAGCTTCGCCATCTCCTCGACATCGTGCTTGGCGGCGAGCAGCGCGCTGCGCTCCGGCGTGTCGATGCCGTAGAAGCAACTGTGCGTGGTGGGCGGGGAGGAGATCCTCATATGGACCTCCGCGGCGCCGGCCTGGCGGACCATCTCCACGATCTTCTTCGAGGTGGTGCCGCGCACGATCGAATCGTCGACCAGGATGACGCGCTTGCCCTCCAGCACCGCCCGGTTGGCGCTGTGCTTCAGCTTCACGCCGAGGTGGCGGATCTGGTCGGTCGGCTCGATGAAGGTGCGGCCCACATAATGATTGCGGATGATGCCGAGCTCGAAGGGAATGCCGGATTCCACCGCATAGCCCATCGCCGCCGGCACGCCGCTGTCCGGCACGGGCACGACCACATCCGCGCCGACGGCGCTCTCGCGCGCCAGCTCGGCGCCGATGCGCTTGCGGGTGTCGTAGACCGGCGTGCCCTCCATCACGGAGTCCGGCCGGGCGAAGTAGATGTACTCGAAGATGCAGAAGCGGTTCTGGGTGTTCGAGAAGGGCTTCACCGAGCGGATGCCGCTGTCGTCGATGACGACGATCTCGCCCGGCTCGATGTCGCGCACGAACTCGGCGCTGACGATGTCGAGCGCGCAGGTCTCGCTGGCCAGCACCCAGCCGTCGCTGAGCCGGCCCAGCACCAGCGGCCGCACGCCGAGAGGATCGCGCGCGCCGATGAGGCCGCCATTGTGCAGCGCCACCAGGGAATAGGCGCCCTGCACCTGCTTCAGTGCGTCGATCAGCCGGTCCAGCACCGTGGAGTAGAGGCTGATGGCGATGAGATGGACGAAGACCTCGCTGTCCGTCGAGGACTGGAAGAGGCAGCCGCGGCGCACCAGCGCCCGCTTCAGCACGCCCGCATTGGTGAGGTTGCCGTTGTGGCCCACGGCGAAGCCGCCGAACTCGAAGTCGGCGTAGAGCGGCTGGACGTTGCGCAGCGCCGTCTCGCCCGTGGTGGCGTAGCGGTTGTGGCCGATGGCCGCGCTGCCGGGCAGGCTGGCCATGACCTTCGCATCGCCGAAGATGTCGCCGACGAGGCCGAGGCCCTTATGCGTGTGGAAGCTGCCGGCGTCGTCCAGCGTGACGATGCCCGAGGCTTCCTGGCCGCGATGCTGCAGGGCGTGCAGGCCCAGCGCGGTCAGGGCCGCCGCGTCCTTGTGGCGCCAGACGCCGAAGACGCCGCATTCCTCGTGGAACTTGTCGTCTTCCGAAAGCGGCAGGGGCATGGCGGCGGCCTCTAGGTTCGGTTGCGGGCAGGCGGGCGCATCAGGTCCTCCTGCGTCGGCTCACGTCGCTCGGGGGGCGCGGCGATGCGGGGGCGATACTCCTCCGGCATCAGGCCGACAACCCATCTCGCGACATCGACGACGAGGGGAAGCGCCCGGGCCTCCCGCACCGCCTCGGGCCAGCGCTCGACGGCGGGCACGAAGAGCCCGGCGAGAACATAGGCCAAGGCAGCGATGAAGGCGCCGCGCGCTAGGCCGAATATGGCCCCGAGCGAGCGATCCACACCCCCCAGGGGGCTGCGTTGCACGCGCCCCGCCAATGCGTGGATGACAAGCTTGAGGACGACCAGCACCACCAGGAAGACCATGCCGACCGCCACGCCGTCGGCCAGCCAATCCGGCTCGATGGCGCCGTCGAGGAGCGCGACGAGGGGATCGCGGAAGGTGAAGGCGGCCACGGCCGCGCCGATCCAGGCGGCGACGCCGAGCGTCTCGCGGACGAATCCGCGCATGAAGGAGAGGATGGCCGAGGCCACCATCACGATCAGGAGAATGCCATCGGCCCAGGTCATGCTGCGCCGCGTATAGCGGGGCGGCGTGATTCGCGTGAGTCCCCCGGCGAATCGGGGGCGGCGTCAGGCCGCGCGCGTTTCCCGGAAGGCCGCGCCCTCGTGGCGCAGGAGCCAGCGCTTGCGGTCCAGCCCGCCGCCATAGCCGGTCAGCGCGCCGTCGCTGCCGATGACGCGATGGCAGGGCAGCACGAGGCTGATCGGATTGGCGCCGTTCGCCGCCCCCACCGCGCGGACCGCGCGCGGCGAGCCGAGCTTCGCCGCCAGGGCGCCGTAGCTGAGCGTCTGCCCCGCCGGAATCGTGGTCAGCGCCGCCCAGAGCGCCTGCTGGAAGGGCGTGCCCGTGGCTCGCCAGGAAATCACGGCGAGGCTGCCGAGATCGCCCTCGAAATAGGCCGTCAGCGCCCGCCGCATCGCCTCCGGCGCCGCACCCGCTTCCGGCGCGAAGGGGCGGTGGTTCAGGCGAAGCAGCCGGCTCAGCCGGGCCTCGTGATCCGCCCAGTCCAGGCCTCGCAGACGGCCTTCCCCGTCCGTGACCAGGAGCGCCTCGCCGATCGGCGTCTCCAGCCGGTCCACGAGGAGGCGGGTCATGCCCGCGCCTTTTCCCGTTTCAGCGTGCCCGCCGCGAAGGGCGCCACCAGATCCGCCAGATGGCCGACCTCGGTCAGCCGGAGGCCCTCGATTGGCGCGGGCGCCTTGTTGCCGCGGGCGACGCGGCGCGGCAGGACGGCGGCCGAGAAGCCGAGCTTCTGCGCCTCGCGCAGCCGCTGCTCGGCCTGGGAGACCTGCCGGATCTCGCCCGAAAGCCCCACCTCGCCGAAATAGACCGCGTCCGGGTCGGTCGGCCGGTCCGTGATGGCCGAGACCAGCGCGGCCGCCACCGCCATATCCGCCGCCGGCTCGTTGATCCGCAGGCCGCCGGCGATGTTCAGGTAGACGTCCGCCTGGGCGAAGGTGAGGTTGCAGCGCGCCTCCAGCACCGCCAGCAGCATGGAGAGCCGCCCGCCCTCCCAGCCCACCACCTGGCGGCGCGGGCTGCCGCCGTTGCTGGGCGAGAGCAGCGCCTGCACCTCCACCAGCACGGGCCGCGTGCCCTCCAGCCCGGCGAAGACGGCGCTGCCGGAGATATTGCCGCGGCGCTCGGCCAGGAAGAGGGCGGAGGGGTTGGTGACCTCCATCAGCCCGCCTTCCGTCATCTCGAAGACGCCGATCTCGTCGGTGGCGCCGAAGCGGTTCTTGGTCGCGCGGAGGATGCGGAACTGGTGGCCGCGATCACCCTCGAAGTAGAGCGTGGCGTCGACCATGTGCTCCAGCACGCGAGGGCCGGCGAGGGTGCCCTCCTTGGTCACGTGGCCCACCAGCACCAGCGCGAAGCCGCGCGCCTTGGCGCAGCGGATGAGCTCGAAGGCGCAGGTGCGGACCTGGGCCACGGTGCCCGGCGCCGAATCCAGCGCGTCGAGCCACATGGTCTGGATCGAATCGATGACGACGAGCGTGGCGTCCTTCTCGGCCTCCAGGCTCGCCAGGATGTCCCGCAGGGCGGAGGCGGCCGCCAGCACCATCGGCGCTTCCTGGAGGCCGAGCCGCCGCGCGCGCAGCCGCACCTGGGCCACCGCCTCCTCGCCCGAGATGTAGAGGACGCGCTTGCCGGCGCTCGACATGCGCGCCGCGGCCTGCAGCAGGATGGTGGACTTGCCGATGCCCGGATCGCCGCCCACCAGCACGGCCGAGGCGGGCACGAAGCCGCCGCCCAGCACGCGGTCCAGCTCGGCGATGCCTGTCAGGTGCCGGGGCGGCGGGGCGCTCTCGCCGGCCAGGCCCACGAGTTCGATGCCGCGGCCGAGGGGCGCCTTGCCGGCCGGACCGGGACCGCGCGGCGCCGCCGATTCCTCGACGAGGGTGTTCCATTCGCCGCAGCCGTCGCAGCGCCCCTGCCATTTCGGGTGGTCGGCCCCGCAGGACTGACAGACGAAGCGGGTGCGTTCCTTGGCCATCAGATTGGAACATAACTAGAACATGTCGGTCGCGCAAGCGGGTTCCGCCCGATAGGCACGGCCGATCGGGGAACCCCCTGGGGAACCTCCCGGTCGATCCTGCTGGGCATCGAAAGTCTGAACAACTCATCCGGGACTGGTGCGTTAAGCACCACGAACGACCTGCCGCCGGCCACCCGCGTGACCTGCCGGTAGGGTCGACCCTCTGCCGTCGCGCCGACTCTCCCCCCGGGCGCGGCGACATCCCCGGCGGGGCGACACTCCCCCCCCAGACCAGGTCCCGCCGGGGACCCCTCCATCGCGCGCGCGGCAAAGATCGCTTCAAATCGGGCGAATGGATGTGCATATGCACCATATGGCCCGGAAACCTCTCACCGCCGACAATGCCGCAGATGCCTGCACCGCGATCCGGATGGAGTGTCTCGCCTTCGCGGCGCGGCGCACCGCGAACCTGATCTCGCGCGCCTATGCGGCCCGGCTGGCGCCGTTCGGGCTGGAGCCGTCCCAATTCGGCGTGCTCATCGTGGTCGCCACGGGCGAGGCGGATTCGGCCCGCGAACTCGCCGACAGGCTGGGCATCGAGCGCTCGACGCTGACACGCAACCTGACGCGGCTGCTCGACGCCGGGCTGCTGGTCGGCGTGCCCGGCAAGGGGCGGCGCATCACCTATCGTTTGACGGCCACCGGCCGGGCCAGGCTCGCCGAGGCGCTGCCCGCCTGGCAGGAGGCGCAGAACGCCATGCAGGCCCAGCTGCGCCCTGGTGTGGCCGATGCGGCGCGCTCCTCGCTGGAAGAGCTGCGCGGCGCCGCGCTCGAGCTGATCAATGCGGGTTGAGCCGGGGGGCTGAGCTAGGGCGGGCTGAGCCGGGCAAGGCCTAATCGCCCCGGAGCGCGGCTCCGGCGGCCAGCGGCGCCAGGGGCACGGCGAGCGCCAGCATCGCCGCCTCCAGCAGCAGGTAGGGCCGCGCCTCCAGCCCGGAGGCCGCCGCCTCGATCGCCGCCGCGCCGAAAATCATCACTGGGATGGCCAGCGGGAGCACCAGCAGCGGTAGCAGCACGCCGCCGCGCCGGGCGCCGAGCGTCAGCGCGGCGCCGGCCGCGCCCAAGAGGGACAGGATCGCCGAGCCCAGCGCCAGGGCGGCCATCGCCACCGGCATCGCCTCGACCGGCAGGTTCAGGAGCGCGGCGGCGAGGGGCGTCGCGATCACCAGGGGCACGCCCGTCGTGATCCAGTGCGCGAGCGCCTTCATCCCCGCGATGGCCGCCGGAGCGAGGCCGCTCAGCAGGAGCTGGTCGAGCGAGCCGTCCTCCGCCTCCGCGCCGAAGAGCCGGTCCAGCGGCAGCAGCGCCGCCAGCAGCGCCGAGGCCAGCAGCGCGCCGGGGGCGAGCCGCGCCAGCAACTCGGGCGAGGGGCCGACGCCGAAGGGAAACAGGGCGGCGACCAGCACGAAGAACATCACCGCGGCAAGCGTGTCGGCGGGGTGGCGGATGGCCAGCCGCAGCTCCCGCAGCAGAACTGGGATCAAAGCCGCAGCTCCCGCGCATCCGGCAGCGGCAGCGGCAGGTGGGTGGCGGCGACCACCATGCCGCCGGCCGCGCGATGCCGGGCGAAGAGCGGCGCGAGCTTCTCCAGCGATGCCGCGTCCAGCCCGACCGAGGGCTCGTCCAGCAGCCACAGGGGCGCATGCCCCAGCGCCAGCCGGGCCAGCGCCAGCCGCCGCTTCTGGCCGGAGGAAAGCACCCGCACCGGCAGCTCGGCCAGCGGCGCGAGGTCCAGCGCGGCCAGCGCGCCCATGACGTCGCCGCCATGGAGGCCCGCGTGGAATTGCAGGTTCTCCGCGGCGCTCAGCCCCGGCTTCAGCGCGTCCTGGTGGCCAAGGTAGCGAAGCCGCGCGCCATGCGCCGGCAGGTCCGCGAAGGCATCCACGCCATCCCAGGAAAGTCGTCCCGCTGCCGCCGGCAGCAGACCCGCAAGCAGCCGCAGCAGCGAGGACTTGCCCGCGCCGTTGGCGCCGGTGAGAAGCACCGCATCGCCCGGCTCAATTGCGAATGAGACGCAATCAAAAACAAGGCGTTCCGCCCGCCAGCACGCCAATTCCTGCGCCTCGATCAGCCTCGCCTCCATGGACCGTGAACCGTCGTCATGCTTAAACCCGCACCGACAGATTAGAGGACGTTTTCGAGATGCGCATGATCGGGCAGGACAGTCTCAAGGTCGCACGCCAGCTTTCCGTCGACGGCAAGACCTACCACTACTTCTCCCTGCCCGAGGCGGCGAAGCAGATCGGCGACATCTCCCGCCTGCCCTACTCGCTCAAGGTGCTCCTCGAAAACGTCCTGCGCTTCGAGGACGGCCGCAGCTACACCGTCAACGACGCCAGGGCCATCGCCGATTGGGCGAAGGAAGGCCACAGCGAGAAGGAAGTTCCCTTCAAGCCCTCGCGCATCCTGCTGCAGGACTTCACGGGCGTGCCCGCCGTGGTCGACCTCGCCGCCATGCGCGACGCGCTGCTCAACCTCGGCGGCGATCCGCGCAAGGTGAACCCGCTCGTCCCCGTCGATCTCGTGATCGACCACTCGGTGATGGTGGACGTCTCCGGCACGCCGAGCGCGTTGCAGAAGAACGTCGACATCGAGTTCGAGCGCAACGGCGAGCGCTATGAGTTCCTCCGCTGGGGCCAGGAAGCCTTCAACAACTTCCGCGTCGTCCCGCCGGGCACGGGCATCTGCCACCAGGTGAACCTGGAATATCTCGGCCAGGTCGTCTGGACCGCGACCGACGTGGGCAACACCTACGTCTATCCGGACAGCTGCTACGGCACCGACAGCCACACGACGATGATCAACGGCCTGGGCGTGCTCGGCTGGGGCGTTGGCGGCATCGAGGCCGAGGCCGCGATGCTCGGCCAGCCCATCGCCATGCTCATCCCCGACGTCATCGGCTTCAAGCTCAGCGGCAAGCTGCGCGAGGGCGTGACCGCCACCGACATGGTGCTCACCGTCACGCAGATGCTCCGCAAGAAGGGCGTGGTCGGCAAGTTCGTCGAGTTCTTCGGCCCCGGCTTGGGAGGCATGGCGCTGGCCGACCGCGCGACCATCGCCAACATGGCCCCCGAATACGGCGCCACCTGCGGCTTCTTCCCGGTGGATGAGGTCACGCTCGGCTACCTCACCCTCTCCGGCCGCGACGAGCACCGCATCAACCTCGTGCGCGAATACTGCAAGGCGCAGGGCATGTGGCGCGACGAGAGCTCGCCTGAGCCCGTCTTCAGCGACACGCTCGAGCTTGACCTCTCGACCGTCGAGCCCTCCATGGCCGGCCCGAAGCGCCCGCAGGACCGCGTGGCGCTCGGCTCCGTCGGCACCTCCTTCGGCAAGGACCTCGCCGCCGGCACCATGGGCGTTCCCGGTGACGAGGCGAACAAGCGCGTCGGGGTCGAGGGCGCCGGCTTCGACCTCGGCCATGGCGACGTCGTGATCGCCGCCATCACCTCCTGCACCAACACCTCCAACCCCTATGTGCTCGTGGCCGCCGGCCTCGTGGCCCGCAAGGCGCGCGCCAAGGGCCTGGCGCCGAAGGCCTGGGTGAAGACCTCGCTGGCGCCCGGATCCCAGGTCGTGACGGACTACCTGAACGCTTCCGGCCTCACCGAGGACCTCGACGCGATCGGCTTCCAGACGGTCGGCTACGGCTGCACCACCTGCATCGGCAATTCCGGCCCGCTGCCGGACCCGATGGTCGAGGCGATCGAGCAGAACAAGCTGGTCGTCGCCGGCGTGCTCTCGGGCAACCGCAACTTCGAGGGCCGCGTCCATGCCAATGTCCGCGCCAACTACCTGGCCTCGCCGCCGCTGGTCGTCGCCTATGCGCTGGCCGGCACGGTGAAGATCGACCTGCAGAACGACCCCATCGGCACGGGCAGCGACGGCAAGCCCGTCATGCTGGCCGACATCTGGCCGACGCAGGAGGAGGTCGACCGGACCGTCCAGGCCGTGCTGACGCGCCAGATGTTCATGTCGCGCTACTCGGACGTCTTCAAGGGCCCGCAACAGTGGCAGGCCATCAAGGTCGATGCCGGCAGCGACACCTACCGCTGGAACGGCGGCTCCACCTATGTCCAGAATCCGCCCTATTTCGAGGGCATGACCATGGACGTGAAGCCCCTCGCCTCCATCAAGGGCGCGCGCCTGCTCGGCCTGCTGGGCGACAGCATCACCACCGACCACATCTCGCCCGCGGGCAATATCCGCAAGACGAGCCCGGCCGGCGAATATTTGCTCGAGCACCAGGTCCGTCCGCTGGACTTCAACAGCTATGGCGCCCGCCGCGGCAACCACCAGGTCATGATGCGGGGCACCTTCGCCAATATCCGCATCAAGAACGAGATGGTCCCCGGCATCGAGGGCGGCATCAGCAAGCACTACCCCTCGGGCGACGTGGCGCCGATCTACGACGTCGCGATGCGCTACAAGGAAGAGGGCGTGCCGCTGGTCGTCTTCGGCGGCAAGGAATACGGCACCGGCTCCTCGCGCGACTGGGCAGCCAAGGGCACCTTCCTGCTGGGCGTGAAGGCCGTCATCGCCGAGAGCTTCGAGCGCATCCACCGTTCGAATCTCGTGGGCATGGGCGTGCTGCCGCTGGTCTTCAAGGAAGGCGAGAGCCGCGCCACGCTCTCGCTCCGCGGCGACGAGACGGTGGACATCCTCGGCGTCGAGGAGCTGAGGGCGCGCATGAAGCTGGAGCTCGTCATCACCCGGGCCGACGGCCAGGTGGTGAAGACCGAGGTGCTGTGCCGCGTCGATACGGCCGACGAGGTCGAGTACTACAAGAATGGCGGCATCCTGCATTACGTGCTGCGCGGGATGGCCAAGGCCGCCTGATGTGACGGGGATGCGCTTCGCCGCCGGGCTTGCCGTCGCGCTGCTCCTCGCGGGCTGCGCGCTGGAACCGGCGCGGAACGCCAACCTGCCGGTGGTCGGCGTCGCCTTCCAATGGACGGCGGCGGACCGCTGCTCGCCGCGGTCGCCGGCGCTGACGATCCAGAACCTGCCGCCCGGCACCGCCCGTGTCGCGGTCCGGCTGACCGACCTGAACATGCCGATGTTCAACCAGGGCGGCGAGATCTTCGTGCCGCCGGGCGGCCGGGTGCCGCCCGGCACCCTGCCCAATTACGCCGGGCCCTGCCCGCCCGCCGGGGAGCGGCATTCCTTCCGCTTCACCGTCGAGGCCAGGGACGCCGCGGGGCAGGTGATCGGCGCCGGCCAGGCCACCCAGCTCTTCCCGCCGGAATAGCCGCTTTCAGCGGGCCGGCGGCGGGACCGGCGTGCCGATGCCCGCGCGATACGGATACCGGGCGAAGATCGCCGCGATCGAGGTGTCGATCCGCTCCTGCGGAAAGGTGCGGTCGCGATCGGTGACGGTCGCCACCGCCACGCCCTCCCAGACCATCGCGTCGCGCCGACGATCGACGAGGTCCACGTTGATCGTGCCCTCGGTGTACTGGTCCACGAAGGGCCCGCTCCCGAAGGCGTAGCCCGGCCAGACGCCGTAGCCGCGATAGCCGTAATAGGCCATCGGCGGCGCGAAGGCCGGGCCGCCCGAGACCTGGATGCGCTCCTGGAATCGGCCGTGGAAGTTCACCAGCAGGTCCGGGGCGTTCGGCGCGTAGGTGTAGCCGCGCGCCGTCATCTCGCGCTCGACCGCGGCCTTCATGCGGTCGGTGGTGAGTGTGGTGTAGCCGGAGCGGTCGGTGCCCAGGGGGCTGGCCCAGCCGAAGGTGCGATAACGGGCGAAATCGGCGTTGCGGTCGTAGTCCACCCGCACGTCCGGGCCGGTGGCGCAGGCGGCGAGCGCCGCGAGAAGCGTGAGGGCGAGCAGGCGGCGCAGCATGGGGCGGTTCCTTCCGATCGGGCGACGCTATGGCCGAGGGCCCGCATGTTCAACCTGGGCCCTTGCCCCGGAGTTGCACCACCGCCACCATCCGCGTGCAAGCGGGAGCGCGACATGGCCCATCTCACCATAGGCAGCCTGATCTTCGACGAACTCGACCAGGTGGACCTGACGGGGCCGCACGAGGTGCTCTCGCGCCTGCCGGATTCCAGCTACGCCATCTATGGAAAGACCATGGCGCCGGCACGCGACATGAAGGGGCTGCGCATCCTGCCGGACGCCACGCTGGACGAGGCGCCGCCGCTCGATGTGCTGCACATCCCCGGCGGCTTCGGCGTGGACGCGCAGATGGCCGATCCGGTCGTCCTCGACTGGATCCGTCGGCAGGCCGAGGGCGCGCAGGCCGTCTTCACCGTCTGCACGGGCGCGCTGCTGCTGGGCGCGACCGGGCTGCTGCGCGGCCGCCGCGCCACGACGCATTGGGCGAGCCACCACATCCTGCCCTCCTTCGGCGCCGTCCCCGTGCAGGCGCGGGTGGTGGAGGACGGAAAGTTCGTGACGGCGGCGGGCGTGACCTCCGGCTTCGACGGCGCGCTTCACCTCGCGGCGAAGCTGCGCGGGCAGGCCGCGGCGGAGGCCATCCAGCTCTATATGCAATATGACCCGACGCCGCCCTTCGACGCCGGCACGCCGGAGACCGCGCCGCCGGAGATCGTGCAGGCCACGCGGACGGCCATGGCCGGGGTGATCGCGCGGCGCGAGGAGATGGCGCGCCGGATCGGGGCCGCCTTCATCGGAGCAGCGGCCAAGGGGTGAGGCCCAGGAGTGAGGATGGCAGGCGGGCACCGACCCGCCCGAAGCCGCGCAGCCGCCCACGAAAAAGGGGGCCTCGCGGCCCCCTCTCTCACCGTCCGCGGATCGGGGAGGACTACTCCCGCGTCGCGGCGCCCAGCTCGGCCACCAGCTCATCCTCGAGGGTGATGTCCTCCTCGCGGGCGATCTCCTCGCCGCGGGCCTGCCTCTCGGCCTCTTCCGGGCTGCGGGCCACGTTCACGATCACGGGCAGCATCACCTCCGGGTGCAGCTCCACGCGCACCGTGGTGAGGCCCAGTGTCTTGATCGGCTGGTCCAGCAGCACCTGCGAGCGGTTCACCGTCAGGCCCGCCTCGGTGCAGCCATCGGCGATGTCGCGTGCGGACACCGAGCCATAAAGCCCGCCGCTCTCACCCGCGGAGCGGATCAGGACCACGGAGAGCCCCTCCATGCGCTCGGCCACGCGCTCGGCCTCCGCGCGTCGCTTGAGGTTCTGGGCTTCCAGCTGCACCCGGTCCTGCTCGAACTTCTCGAGGTTGGACTTGGTGGCGCGGATCGCCTTGCCGCCGGGAAGCAGGAAGTTGCGCGCGTAGCCGGGCTTGACCTTAACGAGCTCGCCCATCTGGCCGAGCTTGTCCACGCGCTGCATCAGGATGAGTTCAATCATGATTGGCCTCGGATCTCAGGTTTGGGGCGGCATCGAGGGCCGCCGATATTGGTCGAGAAGGCCCACGCCGACCATCAGCGGGGCCATGATCTGGAGAAACAGGAGCATCAGCACGTAGAAGCCGGCCAGGAACGCCACCCGCCCCGCCCGCCCGCGCAGCCGGCGATGCACGCCGACGACGCCCAGCAGGAAGACCGGCACCAGCAGGATCAGCAGCGACGACAGCGCCACGGCGCCGCCGAAGGCCAGCCAGGCCGCCAGCGCGATCGCCGGGAGCAGCAGGTACCAGCCCGGCAGGTGCAGCGCGTCGGCCGGGGGCGTGCGATGGATCGCGAGGGCCTTCCGCGCCAGCAGCGCCTGCGCCGCCAGCCCGTTGCCCACCATCAGCAGCGCCACCCAGAAGCCGGCCGCGGCCGCCTTCACCTGCGCGATCTGGTCCACCATGCCGTCGGGCAGCGAGACGCCCATGCGGCGCATGCCCAGCTCCACGGCCGACCGCATCTCCGCCTCGAGGTCGGGGATGGCCAGCGCCAGCACCGCCAGCACCACCACCGGCCAGAGGCCGAGCAGCGCGAGCGGCAGGGTGAGGTCCATCCGGCCCGGCTGCATCGCGGTCGCGACGATCATCGCGGCCGGAAGGCCAAAGACCGCCAGATAGACCAGCAGCCCGAGCGAGCTGGTGCTCAGGAGGACCAGCACCGCCGCGATTCCCACGGCGGAAACCGCCGCGCGCGCCCCGAAGCCGAAGCCCGCCGCGAAGACCGGCAGGGGCGAGAGCCACATCAACAGCCCGCCCAGCGGCATCCCGCGCATCGCCCAAAGGGCGAGCAGCGCCGAGCCCACCCCCGCGGCGCCCGCCGCGAGGGCGGCGGGCTGGCTGAACAGCCCCCCTTGGCCCGATGTCTGGCTCACCCCGTGCACTCCTGAATCAGTCGTTGATCACATAGGGCAGCAGGGCCAGGAAGCGGGCGCGCTTGATGGCATTCGCCAGCTCGCGCTGCTTCTTGCCGCTGACGGCCGTGATGCGGCTCGGCACGATCTTGCCGCGCTCCGAGAGGAAGCGGGACAGGAGCCGCACGTCCTTGTAGTCGATCTTCGGCGCGTTCGGGCCGGAGAAGGGGCAGGACTTGCGGCGACGGTAGAAGGGGCGGCGGGCGCCGACGGCGGCGCGGCGATTGGCGATGTTGGGTTCTGCGGTCTCGCTCATCGGATCACATCTCGTCGTTCAGGTTGAGGTCCATCTCGTCGCGCGGACGGGCACGGAATTCCTCGCGGTCGTCGCGGCCGCCACCGGTGCGGCCCGAGCTGAAGCGGCCGGCGGGCTTGGGCCCACGGAAGCCGCGCTCACGGTCGCGATCGTCGGCGCGCTTCGCCAGGATGGCGGAGGGCGTCTCGGGGTCGATGGCCTCGACGCGGATGGTCATCTCGCGCAGGACGTCCTCGTTCAGGCCGAGCTGACGGACGACTTCCTGCATCGCGGCGGCGGGGGCGTCGATGCCGAGGAGCATGTAGTGCCCCTTGCGGTTTTTCTTCACCTTGTAGGCGAGGCCGCGGAGGCCCCAGTATTCGCGCTTCTGGACGTGGCCGCCCTGCTCGCCGAGCGTCGTCGCGACATTGTCGGCGATCGTCTCGACCTGTTGCTGGGTCACGTCGTTGCGCGCGATGAACACGCATTCGTAAAGTGGCATGGGAGCTCCCTATGGCTGCTCAGCCCGGGCGGCCACCGGACATCGGAGCGCGCAAACGGGCATAGCCGCGGGCGTGCCAACGCCAACGGCAGGGTGGCGCGCAGAGACCATGGCCGGCCTCGCCGGTCAATATCGTTTTTGCCCTCCGGCGCCAGGCGCCGTCTCCGGCGGTTCGGCCTCGCCGCGCGGCCCGAGCGCGGGCCGGGAGGTGAAGCGCGCGGCGTCGGCCGCCCCTGCGCCGGATTCCCGAAGCGATTCCCGGGCCTTGCGGGCTCCGCTATCTGGCCGCGCTTCTGGCCATCCCCAACACCACCTGCCGCGCGATCACCTCGTCCGGCAGGCCCGTGGACTTCGTCTGGCGCTCGGCGCGCAGCAGGGCTGCGCCCAGCGCCTCCAGCCGCGCCGGCGACCAGCGCTGCAAGGCGCGCTCCATGGGCCCCTTGGACTTCCAGAAGACGGGCGGGCGCAGCGCAGCGATCGCCTCGGCCGGCGCGCTGCCGTCGGCCACCGCCAGCGCCGCCACGTGCAGCCGCTGCACGTGGCGCAGCGCCGCGCGCAGCACCTGCACCGGGTTCGCCCCCTCGGCGAAGGCCCTGGCGATCGCGCGGTCCGCCACCGCCACCTCACCCAGCGAGGCCGCCAGAAGCGCCTCGTCCAGGCCCAGCATGCTGCCCTCGCCGAGCAGCTCCATGGCCTCCTCGGCCGTGATGCGCGCGGCCGGCGCGGCATGCAGCGCGAGGATCTCCAGCGAGCGGCGCATGGCCAGCCGGTCCTCGCCGGCACGCTCCGCCAGCCAGTCCAGGGCGGCCGGCTCGGCCTGCGCGCCCAGCTCGCCCAGGATGCGCTGGATCGAGCCCACCAGGTCCCGTCCGCGCTCGGCGTAGCATTCGATGACCTGGCCGCGCGCATCCGCGGCCACCAGCGTCCGCAGCTTCGATTTGCCGGTGAGCCCCGTCCCCTCGATGACGACCAGCCCTGGCCCCGGCCCCGCCAGCGCCCCGCGCACCGCCTCGGCCCAGCTGTCCCGCGCCTCGCGCAGGCGGATCGCGACACGCCCGCCGGTCAATGGCACCGAGGCCGCCTCGCCGGCCAGCGAACCGGCATCCCTGGCAGCCTCGCGCCCGGGCTCCACCACGCGGATCGGGTCCTCGCCTGCGACGGCGCGCACCAGCTGTCCCGCGCGCTCGTTCACCAGCCCGGCATCGTCGCCGACCAGCAGCACCACCCGGCAATCCTCCGGCGGATCGGCGAGGAAGGCGGTCAGCCGCCGCGGATCGAGCTTCGCGGCCAAGCCGTGCTCAGGCCTGCATGCGCCGGCGCAGCGCCACCGCCACGCCGATCACGATCCGGTCGCTCACCTCGGTGAGCAGCCGGCGTTCCATCTCGTCGCGCGAGGCATCGGCGGCGAAGAACTGCAGGTCGGGCGTGTTGAAATCGTCGAACGTGCGGACCGTGCCGCGGTCGACGACCACCGGCGGAACCGCGGCGGTGGCCAGGATCCAGGTGCCGGTGGCGACGTAGCGCACCCGCGTGAGCGTGCCGTCGCGCCGGTAGCCCAACCCCTCGGCCTGGAAGCTGAGGCCGACGACGAGGTCGTAGCGGGCCTGGGTGCCAGGCCTGAGCCCCTCGAACTGCCGCTGCAGCGACCGGCGCAGGACCTGGCCCGTACGCTCACCGATCGGGGCCACGCGCACCGATGCCAGCTGCTCCTGCAGGGCCGGCTCGTTGGCGGCGGCGACGTTGCGCCCCCCCTCCGGCCCGTAGACCGGGCGGAAGCCGCAGCCCGCCAGCCCGGCCGAGGCCAGCCCCAGCGAGGACAGGAGAAGGCCGCGACGCCCGGGGCCTGATCCGCTCACCTTCCGACACTCCTCCGGCCCAGGCTCCGCCGACCGGGAGCCGCCGCCGACGATCACCCTAGACGACAAGGTTGACCACCCGGCCCTTCACATGGATCCGCTTCCGGATGGGCTTGCCGCCCAAGGCCCGCTGCACGTTCTCCTCGGCCTCGGCCGCGGCGAAGACCACCTCGTCGGGCGCGTCCACCGCCACCTCGATGGTCCCGCGCAGCTTGCCGAGCACCTGGACGGCCAGCGTCACCGTCTCGGCCTTCAGCAGGGCAGGATCGGCTTCCAGCCAGGGCAGCTGCGCCACCAGCGCGGCGCCCGGACGCAGCGTGGACCACAGCTCCTCGGCGAGATGCGGCATCATCGGCGAGGCCAGCCGGATCAGCGCCTCCAGCGCCTCCTGGCGGATGGTCAGCGGCGCGGCGGGGGCTTCGGCAATGGCATTGGCCAGCTCGTGGATGCGGGCCACGGCGACGTTGAAGGCGAAGCTCTCCAGCGCCTCGGTGATCGCGGCGATCGTGCGGTGCGTGGCCTGCAGCAGCTTCTTGCCCGCCGCCTCGTCCGGGGCGTCGGCCTCGCGCAGGTTCTCATCACGCAGGCTTTGGGCGAGGCGCCAGACGCGGCCGATAAAGCGGCTTGCCCCCGCCACGCCCGATTCGGACCATTCCATGTCCCGATCCGGCGGGTTGTCGCTCAGGATGAACCAGCGCGCCGTATCGGCACCGTAGCGGCCGATGATGGCCCCCGGATCCACGGTGTTGCGCTTGGACTTGGACATGGATTCGACCCGGCCGACCGTCACCGGCTCGTCCCCGCCCCTTAGGACGGCGGTGCCGTCCGGGCGCTTCTCGACTTCCTCCGGATAGAGCCAGCGGCCGTCCGCGCCCTTGTAGCTCTCGTGCTGGACCATGCCCTGGGTGAAGAGGCCGGCGAAGGGCTCGTCGACCGACACATGCCCCGTCGCGCGCATCGCCCGGGTGAAGAAGCGGCTGTAGAGCAGGTGCAGGATCGCGTGCTCGATGCCGCCGATATACTGGTCCACCGGCAGCCAGGCATCGACCGCGGCCTGCGTCACGGGCCGTTCCGCGCGCGGCGAGCAGAAGCGCGCGAAGTACCAGGAGCTGTCGACGAAGGTGTCGAAGGTATCCGTTTCCCGCCGCGCCGCCTTGCCGCAGGACGGGCAGGCGACGTGCTTCCAGGTCGGGTGATGGTCCAGCGGATTGCCGGGGCGGGAAAAGTCCACATCCTCCGGCAGGATGACCGGGAGCTGCTCCTGCGGGACGGGCACCGCGCCGCAATCGTCGCAATGGATGACCGGGATCGGGCAGCCCCAGTAGCGCTGGCGCGAGACGCCCCAGTCGCGCAGGCGCCAGTTGGTGACGCCCTGGCCGCGGCCCAGCTCCTCGATGCGGGCGATGGCGGCCCGCTTGGCCTCGGCGACCGGGAGGCCGTCCAGGAAGCCGGAGTTGAAGAGCGTGCCGTCCTCGGTGAAGGCCTGGTCGGCGATGGTGAAGGTGGCGGGATCGGCACCGTTCGGCAGCACCACGGGCGGCACGGCCAGGCCGTATTTCCGCGCGAAGTCGAGGTCGCGCTGGTCGCCGCTGGGGCAGCCGAAGATCGCGCCCGTGCCGTATTCCATCAGCACGAAGTTCGCGATCCAGACGGGGTAGGTCGCGCCCTCGATGAAGGGGTGCGCGACGCGGAAGCCCGTGTCGAAGCCGCGCTTCTCGGCCTGCTCGATGACGGCCTCGCTGGTGCCCTGGCTGCGGCATTCGGCGACGAAGGCGGCGGCGGCCGGGTCGCGCGCGGCGGCGGCGGCGGCCAGCGGGTGCTCGGCCGCGACGGCCAGGAAGGACATGCCGAAGAGCGTGTCCGGCCGCGTGGTGAAGACCTCCACTTCGGTGGTGGCGTCCACCGGCTCGGCCATCCGGAACCGCACGCGCGCGCCCTCGCTGCGGCCGATCCAGTTGGCCTGCATCAGCCGCACGCGCTCGGGCCAGCGGTCCAGACCGTCCAGTGCCGCCAGCAGGTCGGGCGCGAATTTGGTGATGGAGAAGAACCACTGGCTCAGCAGCTTCTTCTCGACGGGCGCGCCGGAGCGCCAGCCCTTGCCGTCGATCACCTGCTCATTGGCGAGCACGGTGCCGTCCACCGGGTCCCAGTTGACCCAGCTCTCCTTCCGCTCGACCAGGCCGGCCTGGAGGAAATCCAGGAACAGCTTCTGCTGCTGGCCGTAATATTCGGGATCGCAGGTCGCGAATTCGCGCGCCCATTCCAGCGAAAGCCCCATGCGCTTCAACTCGGTGCGCATGTTCGCGATGTTCGCGTAGGTCCAGGCGGCCGGATGCGTGCCGCGCTCGCGCGCCGCGTTCTCGGCCGGCAGCCCGAAGGCGTCCCAGCCCATCGGATGCATCACCAGATGGCCGCGGGCGCGCTTGTAGCGCGCGACCACGTCGCCGAGCGTGTAGTTGCGCACGTGCCCCATGTGGATCTTGCCCGAGGGGTAGGGGAACATCTCGAGCACGTAGTACTTCCTGGCCCCGGCCGGCGGCACGTCCGGGACCGAGAAGCAGGAGGCGGCCTCCCAGGCCTTTTGCCAGCGCGGCTCGGCGGCGGCAAAATCGTAGCGATCGGCGGCCGCGTTCGCGGCGATGGCGTTCTGGGGTGTATCGGGCATGACGGTCCTGAATAGAGCCGCCCCGCCGCCACCTCAAGGCGGCTTGACCGGGATCTCCGCCCGCGTGTCGATTTCATTGGGGGGAGGTGCGGCGGAGGGCGATCGTTGGCCGGGGATCGCGCGCGGCGCTCCTGCGTCGGCCGCCCCGCGGCACTGGCGGGCGCGACCGTGCCGCGGCCGTCTCATCTTCCCAGGGGAAGGCGGGCTCCGTCGCCGGATCGTCCTCTCGAATGGCGGCCCGAGGAGGGCAGGCCGCGCCTGGAGCGGCGGTCAGCGGCCCGCCGACTGGCTCCGCAGCTCGCGGGCGCGGGCGAGGACGCGGTCCTCCATCTCGGAATTCGTGGCGGTGGAGGCGGCGGCATCCACCCAGGCGCCGTTGCGGTTCACCTGGCGGAAGACCTGCACGCGCACGCCATCGGAGCGAAGCTGGCGGCCGATCACATAGGCGGTCGCCTTAAAGCGCTCGCCTTCCGCCTGGGGCGGCGAGTACCAGTCGGTGATGATCACGCCGCCAAAGGGATCGGCACTGGCCAGGGGCATGAAGGAGAGGGTGTCGAGCGTGGCGCGCCAGAGATAGGCGTTCACCGTCATCCCGCCGCCGCCGGCATTGGCGCCGGTCCCGCCACCCTGCGCCTCGCGCGAGCGGTCCACGCCGAAGACCACGATGCCGGAGCTCGTCGGATTGGCGCCCGTCTGGCGCAGCGCCAGTTCGCGGGCGTTGTCGGTGCCGTACTCGTCGTTGCGCACCTGGCGGCCGCTCTGGCAGGCCGCAAGGACGACCAGGGCGAGGCCCAGTGCGAGAATCGGACGGCTGGCGTGTGTCATGAATGCGCTTCTAGGGGAGGGGCTTGCAAAAGAAAAGGGGCGGCAGGTTGCCCTGCCGCCCCGTCCCGTCACGAAGAGTGACGAGCCTCAGAAGGCGATACGCGTGCCGAGGATGAACACGTCCGAGAACGCGCGGCTCTGGACGCCGGGGCGGTTCGGATCGAGATCACGGCCCTGCTCACGCACCGAGTAGTGAACCCACTCGGCGATCAGGTCCATGCCGGGGGCAAGGCGGTAGTTGCCACCGACGGCAACGCCCCAGCGGCGCATGCCGGCGCAGGAGTTCGACGCGCCAGCCACCGTCGGGCGGCAGGTGCCCTGAACGAGCGGGCCGGTGGTGCTGTCGGTGAAGCTCGAGCGGCTACCGCCCTCGAAGAGGCCGGTCACGAAGTTCGAACCGATCGTGAAGGGCCCGACGGTGTACTGGGCACCGACCGTCAGCTGCTCCGCCTGGCGGTCACCACGCATGGTGCTGCCCCAGAAGAAGTTGTAGTCGCCGAAGGTGTAGTTCGCACCCACGGTGAAGCCGTAGGCGCTCGCCTGGGCGCCGACCTGCCAGATGTTCAGGCCGTTGAACACGCGGGACTGCGCGCCAGCGGTCGAGATGTCGCGGGCCGCGCCGGCCCCGATGTAGCCGACCGTCGCGGCGAGGCCGACGCCGGCCAGGTTGCCACGCCAGCGAAGAGCGGCCTGGACCTCGTTGCGCTTCACGTTCTGCTCGGGACCCGCGGCGTAGATGCCGAAGTTGCGGGCGCCGGAGAAGGCATAGGCGGTGTCGCAGTAGCCCGAGCTTGCGTTGTTGGGGCAGCCCGTGTCCTCGCCGACGTTCGCGTTCGGGGCGAAGCTCGCGCCGAAGTCGAAGCCGAAGAACTGCGGCGACATGTAGATGATCTTCGAGGCGTCGCCGAGGCCGCCCGGCGCCGTCGTCGTACGACCGCCGGCCTGGCGGGTCACGAAGCTCTCCCACGAACCGTGCACGCCGCCCGTGCCGAAGCCCTGGACCCAGCCCGAGTTCATCAGGCCGCCCATGACGCCGTCTTCGTCACCGAAGCGGACCTGGCCGAAGCGCGGATGCGCGATGTAGGCGTACATCTCGTCCACGGCGACCGTGGTCTTGCCGGCGCTGGCGCGGCCCTGGACGAGCTGACGGCCTTCGAGGCCGCTGCTGTTCAGCGAGATCTGCGCGCCGTAGGTCAGGCCATTGGCCAGCTTGCCGGACACGATGACGTCGATGCCGGCGTCGGTCGAGATGTCGTGCTTGCCGAGGCGAGCGATGTTGTTGGTCGAGGTCGTGCTGGTGCCGATGCCAGGAATGGACTCGGTACCGCCGCCGACGTTCTGCGGCAGGCCCGTCGAGGTCACCGAGTTACGGCTGCTCTGCTGCGTGTAGCCATAGTAAGCCCGGAAGAAGCCGCCGATACGAACGGTCGGCGCTTCCTGAGCGGAGGCCTGGGGCGCCATGACGGCGCTGCCCACGACCGCCGAGACGACTGCCGTCGTGCCCAGCAAAATCTTGCGCATGTTCAAACTCTCCTCACGCGCCGGCCTCGGCCGGCTTTGTTCCCCTTGACCCTCCCCCCCCATCCCTGGGCGAGGCCGTGACCCCCCGGTCTGCTGCGTCCCGGGCATAACCGGTCCGTACAAACCAACGATCACTTGGGTCCGCGACGGACTATGCGTCGACGCCTTACGACCGGGCAACCGACATCATCATGGGAGCGCGACTTCCCTGAGACACTGTGGCTGATGCGCCACAGACTGCTGCCAGGCCCCGATGGCGGCCCAGCCGGCGGCTCTCCGCCCGGGCAGACGGCGCATCCGGAGGGCCGTCATGCCTCCCAGCGCCACCGCGGGCCGACGGGCGGCGCCCGCCAGCACGGCCCAGCGAAGCGGGCCCAGCGCCGTTGCGCCGGGGTGGCTCTCCGTGGGGAAGGCTGGCGATACCAGGGCCGCATCAGCTCCGAGCCGCCGTGCCCGCGCCACGCCGATGCGGCCATGGATCGCCGTGGAAAGCAGCCGCGATCGCCGATTCAACAGGAAGGGCAGCAGGTTGCGGCAGGCTGCCCGGTCGGGGACGTGCAGCCCGGCGCCGAGGCGGAGTGCGGCCCGCCCATCGCCGCTGACCAGCAGGAGGAGGCCTTTGGCCCGGCAGATCCGGGCCACGCGGCGCGCCACCTCCGGCGCCGCGCCGCGCAGCAGGACCGCCGCGCCGCGGGGCAGCCCGTCGAGCAGCGGCGTCGGATCCGGCAGCCGCGCCGGGTCGCTCAGGAGCCACAGCGCCGGCACCGGGGCCGTTGCGCCCCTGGCGCCGCGCGCCCCTCTCCGTATTCTATGGTGCATGCCAGACGACATCCCCCAGAGCCTCGCCCGAATCCTCGCGCGAATCGAGACGGCGGCCCGCAGGGCCGGCCGCGACCCCGCGGCGGTCACGCTGGTGGCCGTCTCCAAGACGCATCCGGCCGAGGCCGTGGCGGCCGCGCTTGCCGCGGGCCAGGCCGTCTTCGGCGAGAACCGCGTCCAGGAGGCGGCGCAGAAATTCCCGCCGTTGCGGGAGCGCCATCCGTCCTTGCGGCTTCACATCATTGGCGGGCTGCAGACCAACAAGGCGCGCGACGCCGTGCGGCTGGCCGATGTCATCGAGAGCCTGGACCGCCCGAAGCTCGCCCAGGCGATCGCCGAGGCCATGGCGAAGGAGAACCACCGGCCGGAGCTGATGATCCAGGTGAATATCGGCGACGAGCCCCAGAAGTCCGGCATCTCGCGCGCCGAGGCGCCAGGCTTCCTCCGCGCCTGCCGCGAGGAATGGGGTCTGCCGGTCACCGGCCTCATGTGCATCCCGCCGGCCGAGGGCGATCCGCGCCCGCATTTCGCCGCCCTGGCCGCAATGGCGAAGGAGCACGGGCTGGCCAAGCTCTCCATGGGCATGAGCGGCGATTTCGAGACGGCGATCGAGGAGGGCGCCACCCTGATCCGAGTCGGCTCGGCGATCTTCGGCGCGCGGCCCTACCCCGCCGGGGCCTGATCGGTCCTCCGGTCGGTGCTCTGTGTCGCCGGTCCGGGCAGCCGCGTGGCCTCGGCCAGCGCCGCCATGGTCCGGGCCGGCGAGGCCAGCTCTGCCCAGCGGCGATAGGCGCCCGCCACGTCCTGCGCGGCGACGCCTGCCGTGGCGGGGCGCGCGGCCGGCAGCGGATCCGGCTCGCCGTTCAGCGCGGCCCGCAACCGGGCGCCGGGCATCGTCATCTCGACGGCGGAAGCGACGCCCGCCAGCGCCATGCCCAGCGGCCCGCCCAGGATGCCCGCGCCGAGGACGCGCATCGCCGGATGGATGTCCGCGCCGGTCACCGCCCGGTAGGCGATGCCGACGCCCGGCAGATGATGCAGCGGGTTCAGCCCCTGCAGCACGTCGTCGAAGGTGATCTCGCCCGGGATGGGGAGCGCCTCGTCCGGGCCCAGCGCCGGCCCGCCATCCGGCGGCTCCGGCACGTCGAGCCGGCCGGGCGGGCGGAAGGCGAGGCGGATGGGATCGGCCAGCATGACATGCTCCTGGGTCGGGTCGGACCGGCGAGGCAGCAACCCCCGTGCCACCTTGCGTCCCTGCCTAAACCGGACCACATCAGCCCGGATTGAAGGACACCAAAACATGTTCATCGAGACCGAGAGCACGCCCAACCCTGCCACCCTGAAGTTCCTGCCCGGCCGGAGCGTGATGGGCGAGGCCGGAACGGCCGATTTCGTCGCCGGCGACGATGCGGGCCGCGCGCCGCTGGCCAGCCGCCTCTTCGCGCTGGACGGCGTGGCGCGCGTCTTCCTGGGCACAGACTTCATCACCGTCACCAAGACGGACGCCACGGACTGGCAGGCGCTCCGCCCGCAGGTGCTCGGGGCCGTGATGGAGCATTTCCTCTCAGGCCAGCCCGTGATCGAGGGCGTCGGCGCCGAGGCGGACGAGGATTTCGACCCCGCCGACGCCGAGATCGTCGAACAGATCAAGGAACTGCTGGACCAGCGCGTCCGCCCGGCGGTGGCCGGCGACGGCGGCGACATCGTCTTCCGCGGGTATCGCGACGGCATGGTGAAGCTGACCATGCAGGGCGCCTGCAGCGGCTGCCCCTCCTCGCGCGCCACGCTCAAGCACGGCGTTGAGAACATGCTGCGCCACTACATTCCCGAGGTCGTGGCGGTGGAGCAGGTCGAGGGCTAGCCTCTCGGAACCTGGCCGCACAGCGGCAGGCGCCGCCACGCTGACCTTCCGCCGACGCAGCCGTGGCGCGGCGAAGCCAAGCGCGTCCGGCGTCCGAGGGCTCGACCATCAGCCCCGTGAATGACCTTCATGCCTTGGGCGGGATGGCCGGGCAGGGCGGGCGCCGGCATAGTCGGCGCATCAACCCGATCGGAGCCTCCCGATGACCAAGCTCGACGCCGCCGCCCTCGATACGCTGTTCCGCAGCGCGCGCACGCAGAACAAGTGGACGGACGCTCCCGTCACCGACGAGGAGCTGCACGCGCTCTACGATCTGCTGAAGTTCGGCCCCACCAGCGCCAACGCCTCGCCCGCGCGCTTCGTCTTCGTCCGCTCGCCCGAGGCCAAGGCCAAGCTGAAGCAGGCCCTTTCGGCCGGCAACACCGAGAAGACGATGACCGCGCCCGTCACCGTCATCGTGGCGCATGACCCGAAATTCTATGACCATCTGCCCCGCCTCTTCCCGCATGCGGATGCCAAGAGCTGGTTTTCGGGCAACTGGTCGCTGGCGGACACCACGGCCTTCCGCAACGGCACGCTGCAGGGAGCCTACCTGATCCTGGCGGCCCGCGCGCTCGGCTTGGACACCGGCCCCATGAGCGGCTTCGACAATGCCAAGGTCGACGAGCAGTTCTTCGCGGATTCGGGCTTCAAGACGAATTTCCTCATCAACCTGGGCCACGGCGACCCGTCCGGCGTCATGGAGCGGCTGCCGCGCTTCGATTTCGACGAGGTCGCGAAGATCGTCTGAGCCCGAACGCAAGGCACCGGCCGCTCGCGCGGCCGGCGCCGTTGCCGGTCCTTGGGAAAATCCGAGCTGGCAACGGCCTTGTGGAGCCCGGCCCTAGCGCCGGGCTTCGCCCATCCAGCCCGCGGCGAGGCGCGGCGCTACCTTGGCCGTTTCGCGGGCCCGCAGCCGCGCGGCCAGGCGGGCCTCGCCTTGCAGCTTCGCCATCCGGTCCCGGTCGGCCTGCTTGCGGCCTCGATCCTGCCAGACGAAGACGAGCGGGATGCAGGCCAGCGCGATCATGAACACGCCCAGCATATGCGGCGCCAGATCTTCCAGACCGACCAGCATGACCCAAAGCTCCTGTCCCGGCGACGCCCCCGCTCGACGGGCAGGACACATGGCGACCGTGACTTTCCCCTTATAGAAGCTTTCCTGAACATGGACTGAGCGGCCGATTCAGCCTTCGTTCAGCCATTCGGGCGCGAAGCCGGCCAAAGCCCCCGCGATGCCCCTTCTAAGGCTCGCATCCCTGAACTGGACTGAGCGCCCGATTCAGCCTTGGTTCAGCCCTTCAGGATCAAATCACCAGCGCATGCGCCGCCGTTTCCTGCCGCTCCTGGCCCTCACCCTTTTCCTGGCCGCCCCGGCCGCGGCGCAGGAGCGGCGGGACCATGAACGGGCCCGGGCCGCGCTGGAGGCCGGGCAGATCCGTCCCCTCTCCGAGCTGCTCTCCGAGGTGGAGCGCCGCTATCGCGGCCGTGTCATCGAGGCCGAGCTGGAGCTGGACGACGGCCAGTGGCTCTACGAGATCAAGATTCTCCCACCGAACGGCCAGCTCTTCACCGTCGAGCTCGATGCCGCCACCGGCGCGATGATCCGCTCGCGCGGCCCGGTGCAGGAGCGAAACTCCCACGAGGCCCATCCGGTGCCGCGGACCTCCGCCGGCAAGCGGTAGCTCCCCCCGCTGATGGACCGCACCGGCCCAACGCGTGCATGATGGCCGGATGCGCCTGCTCATCGTCGAGGACACACCCGAGCTGCACCAGCAGCTCCGTACCAGCCTGACCGAGGCGGGCTTCGCCGTGGACGGCGCCCTGGACGGCGAGGAAGCGCTGCATCTGGGCGAGACCGAGCCCTACGACGCCGTCGTGCTCGACCTTGGCCTGCCGCGGGTGGACGGCCTCACCGTGCTGCGACGCTGGCGCGCGGCCGAGCGGACCATGCCCGTCCTCATTCTTACCGCCCGCGACTCCTGGAGCGAGAAGGTCGAGGGGCTGAACGCCGGCGCGGACGACTACCTGGCCAAGCCCTTCGCCATGGGCGAGCTCGTGGCCCGGCTGAACGCGCTGATCCGGCGGTCCAACGGCGTGGCCCGGCCGGAGCTCACCTTCGGCGACGTGCGGCTGGACACCGCCACGCGCGGGGTCTCGCGGGCGGGCCAGGCGGTGCGGCTCACGGCGCTGGAATACGGGCTCTTCTCCTATCTGGCGCTGCATGCCGGCCGGCCCGTCTCCAAGACGGAACTGACCGAGCATCTCTATGCCCAGGATTTCGACCGCGACTCCAATACGCTGGAGGTCATTGTGGCAAGGCTCCGCCGCAAGCTCGGCGATGGGCTGATCGAGACCGTGCGCGGCCAGGGCTACCGCCTGCAGAGCCCCATCTGATGGACATCGGATGATGCGCCTCCGGCCTGCGCTGGCCGGGCTCTGGGCCATGAATTCGCTGACCCGCCGGCTGGTGATCCTGACCACCCTCTGGGTCTCGCTCGGTCTCGGGATGATCGCCTGGTTCGTGGTCCGCACCGACGAACAGCAGATCCAGTCCACCGCCGACGCCCGGCTCGCCAGCCTGCTCGACGCCGTGGTGGCCGCGACCAGCTTCGATCCCGCCACCGGCCCCGTCCTGACCCGCCCGGTCGCCGATCCGGAATTCGAGCGGCCGCTCTCGGGCCACTACTGGCAGCTCACCGGCCCGGGCGGGATACAGGTGACGTCGCGCTCCCTCTGGGACTCCCGGCTCGGCCCGCCGCTGCGGGAGCCCGCGGAGGGCGTGCGGGCGCGCAGCATGCAGGGCCCCCGCGGCGAGGATCTGCGCGTGCTGGAGCGCGACGTGCAGATCGACAGCCGTTTCGGCCGGGTGCCCATCTCCGTCCAGGTCGCCTTCGCGCGCGAGGGCACGGCAGACGAGATCGCCGATCTGCGCAGCAACGTCATCCTGGCCTTCGCGCTGCTGGGAACGGGGCTGGTGGCGGTGGTGGCGCTGCTGGTGATCTGGGGCCTGCGGCCGCTGCGCCGCACGCAGCAGGAGCTGGCCGAGGTGCGTCAGGGCCGCCGCCTGCACATCGACGTGGTGGCGCCGATCGAAATCGCGCCGTTGGTCACGGAGATCGAGGCGCTGATCGAGCAGAACCGCGCGACGGTCGAGCGCGCGCGCAACCACGTAGGAAACCTCGCCCATGCGCTGAAGACGCCCATCGCCGTGCTGCGCAACGCCCTGGAGGCCGGCGACATGGCCGGCGCGCGGGTCCAGTCGGCGACGCTGGAGCGGCTGGTCCAGCACCATCTGCGGCGGGCCCGGGCGGGGGCGCTGGCGGGCTCGGCGGGAGCGGAGAGTGCGCCGCTGGCGGTGGCCGAGGCGCTCGGCACGGCGCTGCGCCGGCTCACGGCGGCGCGCGGCATCCAGATCCGGGTGGCGGGCGAGGCCGAGGCCCGGGTGCGGGCCGACAGCCAGGACCTGACCGAGATGCTCGGCAACCTGATGGAGAACGCCTGCAAGTATGGCAGCGGACGGGTGGCGGTGCGGGTCTCGCTGGTGAATGCGGGCCGGATCGCGATCCTCGTGGAGGATGACGGGCCGGGGCTGGCCGAGGGCGACGACGGCGCGGTCCTGCTGCGCGGGGTGCGGCTGGACGAGGCCAAGCCAGGCTCGGGGCTCGGGCTGGCGATCGTGGGGGATCTGGCCTCGCTGTATGACGGGACGCTGACGCTGGAGCGGAGCACGCGGCTGGGCGGCCTGGCCGCTCGGCTGGAACTGCCCGGGCGGCTGGCGAGCGAGAAGTATCAGGGGCCGGATTGAGAGCCCGGCGGGCCGCCCTCGGCCAGTGCGTAAGGTCCTGGCTCGGTCAGCCTGCGCTCGCCAGCAGGGGCGCGACGCTCAGCGCATAGGTCAGCAACGCCATCATCCCGCTGCCCAGCACCATGCCGGCCGTGACGGCCAGGGTGCGCCGCCAGCGCGACAGCCGCAGCGCCCGTGTTCCGAGCCAGACCGCCGGCACCAGCGGCCCCATCAGGAAGGTCACGAGGATGGCCAGGGGCCAGGCGCTGTCCTGCGGGAACATGCCGGCGCTGCCGACGCCATGGATCGCGCTGATCGCCGGGGCCGCGATCGACAGCGCCAGCGCCCCGGGCAGCCCCAGGCCGAGCATCACCCCCAGGATCGCCAGGGCGGCGCCCGACAGCGAGGACAGCAGCGCCGAGCGCCCCCAGGAGCCCGCCGCCACCGCCGCGTCAGGCCTCGCCGGAACCGCGCGGGCCGGTGATCATGGACAGGAACTCCCGCCGCGTCGCGTCATTGTGCCGGAAGGCGCCCAGCATGCGCGAGGTGACCATGGAGACGCCCGTCTTGTGGACGCCGCGCGTGGTCATACACTGGTGGCCGGCCTCGATCACCACGGCCACGCCCTTGGGGTGCAGCACGCTCTCGATGGTATTGGCGATCTGCGCCGTCAGCTTCTCCTGGATCTGCAGGCGCTTCGAATAGGCGTCGATCACCCGCGCGAGCTTGGAGATGCCGACGACCTTGCCGTCCGGCAGATAGGCGACATGCGCCTTGCCGATGATGGGCACCATGTGGTGCTCGCAATAGCTCTCCAGCCGGATGTCGCGCAGCACGACCATCTCGTCATAGCCGTCCGTCTCCTCGAAGGAGCGGGCGAGGAGCTCGACGGGGTCGGTGTCGTAGCCGGCGAAGAACTCCTCGTAGGAGCGGACCACGCGGGCCGGCGTGTCGAGCAGCCCCTCGCGGTCCGGGTCGTCGCCCGCCCAGCGCAGTAGCACGCGGACGGCGGCCTCGGCCTCCTCGCGGGTCGGTTTGACGGGGCTCTGGCCCTCTTCCGCCTTTCGTTCGGGCGGCGCCTGGATGTTCATGGCCTTCGACTTTCGTATTCGCGAGTCTGAAAGAGATGGGGCCAGCAAAGCCCGAAGCAAGTTTTCAGTGAACCCCGCCCGCCTGATGGGGGCTGTCGAGCGAGAAGGCCGGCACCTCCGCGTCGAAGGCCTCGCCCGTGCCGGGGACGATCATGTGATAGGTGCCGCGCATGAAGCCCGAGGGCGTCGGCAGCGGCGTGCCGGAGGTGTAGTCGAAGCTCTCGCCCGGCTCGAGCACCGGCTGCTCGCCCACCACCCCTTCGCCATGCACGCGCATGGTCCGCCCCTGTCCGTCGGTGATGAGCCAGGTGCGCTTGAGGAGCTGGACCGTCGCCTCGCTCTCGTTCGCGATCTCGACCTTGTAGGCCCAGACAAACTGCCCCTGGTCGGGCTCCGACTGGTCCTCCAGGTAGAAGGCCCGGACGGTGACGCGAACGCCCCGCGTGGTGGCGGTATAGGGCTTCATGTGCGGCGCATCGCGGCGGTGGCCAGGCCGGCGCCGACCAGCATGCCGCCGCCCAGCCGGTTGAAGCCGCGCCGCAAGGCCGGCCTCGTGACGAGGCCCGACATCCGGCCGGCCAGCAGCGCGTAGAGCAGGGCGTTGCCGGCGGCGAGGGTGACGAAGCTCGCGACCAGGATCGCGGCCTGCGGCAGGAAGGCGCGGCTGCCGTCCAGGAACTGCGGCACGAAGGCCACGAAGAAGGCGATGCTCTTCGGGTTCAGCGCCGTGACCACATAGGAGTCGCGAAAGGCGCGGCGGGCGCAGAGTGGCGGCCCCGCGGCGGCCGGGACCGGCGCGCGCCAGAGCTGCACGCCGAGCCAGACGAGATAGGCCGCGCCGCCCCATTTCAGGATCGTGAAGGCCAGGCTGGAGGCCGCCAGCAGGGCGCCGAGACCCGCCAGCGAGAGCGTCATGGCTGTCAGGTCGCCCAGCGCAACGCCCGCCACCAGCGGCAGGGCGCGTCCGCGCCCCGCGCCGAGCGACTGGCCGATCACCAGCAGGATGGTGGGCCCCGGAATCGCCAGCAGGGCCGCCGAGGCGAGCAGGAAGGCCAGCCAGGTCTCCGGGGCCATGCGCCGCTACTCCGCCGCGCGCGCGCTGGCCGCGCCGCCGATCGCGTCGAGCGCTTCGGCCAGGTCCTCGATGAGATCGGCCACGTCCTCGAGCCCCACCGAGAGGCGCACGGTGCCGTCACCGATGCCGAGGCGCGCGCGCTCCTCCGGCCCGATGCGGCTGTGCGTCGTGGTGGCCGGGTGGGTGGCGAGCGACTTGGAATCCCCGAGATTGTTGGAAATATCGACCAGCCGCAGCGCGTTCATGAAGCGGAAGGTCTCCTCCTTCCCGCCCTGGATGTCGAAGGTGACCAGCGTGCCGCCGCCCGACATCTGCTTCACCGCCAGCGCGTGCTGGGGATGGTCGGGGCGGAAGGGGTAGAGGACCTTGGCGATCTCGGCGCGCTCGGAGAGGAAGTCGGCGACCGCGGCGGCGTTGCGGCACATCTGGTCGACCCGCAGCTTCAGCGTCTCCAGCCCCTTCAGGATCACCCAGGCGTTGAAGGGCGAGAGGGCTGGGCCGGTGTTGCGGATGAAGGGCATCAGGGTCTCGGTGACCCACTGCTTCGGGCCGAGCACGGCGCCGCCCAGGGTGCGGCCCTGGCCGTCCATGTGCTTGGTGGTGGAGTAGATGACGATGTCGGCGCCGAGGTCGATCGGCCGCTGCAGCAGCGGCGTGGCGAAGACGTTGTCCACCGCGACCAGGGCGCCGGCCGCATGCGCCAGCTTCGCCACGGCCGGCAGGTCCACCAGCTCCAGCATGGGGTTGGAGGGGCTCTCCAGCAGCACCATCGTGGCCGGCCTGCTCAGCGCCGCCTTCCACTGGTCTAGGTCCGCGCCGTCCACGAACTCGCCGACGATGCCGTAGCGCGGCAGCAGGGTGCTGATGATCCAGTGGCAGGAGCCGAACAGCGCGCGGGAGGCCACCAGCCGGTCGCCCGTCTTCAGCGTCGACAGCAGCGTGGAGTGCACCGCCGCCATGCCGGTGGACATGAGCCGGCAAAGGTCCGCCCCTTCCAGCGCGGCCAGCCGCTCCTCCAGCATGGTCAGCGTGGGGTTGGCGAAGCGGGAGTACTGGTAGTGCTCGATCTCGTTCTTGAAGGTGGCCTCGGCCTGCTCGGCGCTGTCGTAGACGAAGCCGGAGGTGAGGAAGAGCGCCTCGGCCGTCTCGCCGTGCTGGGAGCGGGTGAGGCCGCCGCGAACGAGCTGCGTGGCCGGACGGAACTTTTTCGACATCGATGACACCCTTCGAACACAGGCGTCCGGCACCCTGACACGGGGCGTGAGACCGCCCCGAAAGAGCCGGTCCCGGGCCGTTTAGCGCGCTTGTTTTCCGCATCCCGATCAGGAACGCGACCCGGTTGGGACCTCGCCGCAAGCTGGCCGGACAAATCGCGAGGACCGTCCATGCGTAATCCCGTCCACGGTCGGTCGTCAACCATGGCGGTTGACGCAGGTTTTGCGGAATGCAAGTCATGCTGCGTCATGAGCGCCCTCGATCCCACTGTCGCCGGCCAATTGGCCGAGGACCTGCCGCCGGATGTGTTCCGCACCATCATCGCGACCTTCGAGGAGGACCTGACGCGGCTGGTGCAGGAGCTGCGGGCCGCCTACGATTCCGGCGACCAGGACGGCTATGAGCGGGCGGCCCATAGCCTGGCCGGCGCCGCCGCCGCGGTCGGCGCGGTGGGGCTGGAACGCGAGGCGCGCCTCGCCATGGATCACCGGCAGCCCGAAGCCGCGATCACCGTCCTGCCGCGGCTCGTGGCCGAGGCGGAGGGCGCCTTGGAGGCCCTGCACGCCCTCATCCATTGAGATGAAGGCGCGCATCCTTCTCGTCGAGGATACGCCCACCCAGGCTGAGATCGCCATGGCCATGCTCCGGGCCGACGGCCACGAGATCCGCCATGCCGAGACCGCCGGCGCCGCGCTGGCCCTGGCGATGGAATGGAAGCCCGACGCGATCCTGGTCGACCTGATGCTGCCCGACTTCTCCGGCATCGAGCTCATGCGCCGGCTCAAGGCGGCGCAGGTCGCGGCGGCGATGATCATGCTGACCGCGCATGGCTCGGTGAAGACGGCGGTCGAGGCGATGCAGGAAGGCGCCTCCGACTTCGTCCTGAAGCCCTACAGCGCCGCGCGACTTCGCGTGACGCTCGACAATGCCCTGGAGAAGCGCGAACTGCGGCAGCAGCTCGACGTCGCGCAGTCGCAGCTCGGGCGCGGGCGGTTTCATGGCTTCGTCGGCGCCTCGCCGCTCATGCAGGCGATCTACCGGACCATCGAGAGCGTCGCCGCCTCGCGCGCCACCGTCTTCGTCACGGGCGAGAGCGGCACCGGCAAGGAGCTGGCCGCCGAGGCGCTGCACCGGGTCTCGCCGCGGGCGGAAAAGCCCTTCGTAGCGCTGAACTGCGGCGCCATCCCGCGCGACCTGCTGGAGAGCGAGCTCTTCGGCCATGTGAAGGGCGCCTTTACCGGCGCCACCGACAACCGCCTCGGTGCCGCGCGGGCGGCCGATGGCGGCACGCTCTTCCTCGACGAGATCGGCGAGATGCCGGCCGAGATGCAGGTCAAGCTGCTGCGCTTCGTGCAGACTGGCGAGGTGACGCCGCTGGGCGGCACCAGGTCCGAGAAGGTGGATGTCCGGCTGGTCTGCGCCACCCATCGCGACATCCTGTCCGAGGTCCAGGCGGGCCGCTTCCGCGAGGACCTCTACTACCGGATCTACGTGGTGCCGATCGAGCTGCCGCCGCTGCGCCTGCGCGGCGAGGATGTGGTGCTGGTGTCGCGCCACCTGCTCGGCCTCTATGCGAGCGAGGAGGGCAAGGCTTTCTCGGACTTCGACGCCCAGGCCGAGGCGGCGATCCGCGCCTATCCCTGGCCAGGCAATGTCCGGCAGCTGCAGAACGTGCTGCGCAATGCCGTGGTGCTGCATGACGGCGCGCTCGTCACGCGGGAGATGCTGCCGGTGCCGCTGCTGCATGAGGCGGCTCCCGCGACGGCGCGCGCGGCGCCCCAGCGCCCGGGGACGGAGGCGCCGGCCTCGCGCATCGAGCCGCTGGCGGTCGCGGAAAAGCGGCTGATCCTGCAGGCGCTGGAACACACCGGCCAGGACGTGCCGCGCGCGGCGGCGCTGCTGGAGATCAATCCGAGCACGATCTACCGCAAGCTGACGGCCTGGAAGCAGGCGGGCTAGCTGCTGGCGGCTCGGATCCACCAAGGCTGGAATTGTCATGTCCGTCGCGTCATATAAAGACATGCTTATGCCTCTAGGCAGGCCTGGTGGGGCATGCTACGGCGTCGCCGCACCAGGACCTGCATAAGGACACGCGCATGGCCGACTACATCGTCAAGGATCTCTCGCTCGCCGATTGGGGCCGCAAGGAGATCAATATGGCCGAGGACGAGATGCCCGGCCTGATGGCCACCCGCGCGGAATACGGCTCTTCGCAGCCGCTCAAGGGCGCGCGCATCGCCGGCTGCCTGCACATGACCATCCAGACCGCCGTTCTCATCGAGACGCTGAAGGCGCTCGGCGCCGACGTGCGCTGGTCGTCGTGCAACATCTTCTCGACGCAGGATCACGCCGCGGCCGCCATCGCTGCGACCGGCACGCCGGTCTTCGCCGTGAAGGGCGAGACGCTTCCCGAGTACTGGGAATACGTGCGCAAGACCCTCGAATGGGCCGATGGCGGCGAGCCGAACATGCTGCTCGACGACGGCGGCGACATGACCCTGCTCGTCCATTACGGCCTGCGCGCCGAGAAGGGCGACACGGCCTTCCTCGACGGCGCGACCAATGACGAGGAGACGGTGTTCTTCGCGCTCATCAAGAAGCTGCTGACGGAGAAGCCGGGCTGGTTCGCCAAGCTCGCCGCCTCGATCAAGGGCGTTTCGGAAGAGACGACGACGGGCGTGCACCGCCTCTACGTGATGGCGAAGGAGGGCAAGCTGCTCTTCCCCGCGATCAACGTGAACGACAGCGTCACCAAGTCGAAGTTCGACAACCTCTATGGCTGCCGCGAGTCGCTGGTGGACGCCATCCGCCGCGGCACGGACGTGATGATGTCCGGCAAGGTCGCGCTGGTCGCCGGCTATGGCGACGTGGGCAAGGGCTCGGCCGCCTCGCTGCGCAATGCCGGCTGCCGCGTGATGGTGACGGAGATCGACCCGATCTGCGCGCTCCAGGCCGCGATGGAAGGCTATGAGGTCGTCACCCTCGACGACATGGCCGGCAAGGCCGACATCTTCGTCACCGCCACCGGCAATGTCGACGTCATCACCGCCGATCACATGCGCGCGATGAAGCATCGCGCCATCGTCTGCAACATCGGCCACTTCGACAGCGAGATTCAGGTCGCGGCGCTGCGCAACCTGAAGTGGGACAACGTGAAGCCCCAGGTGGACGAGATCGAGTTCCCTGACGGCAAGCGCATCATCCTGCTCTCCGAGGGCCGTCTGGTGAACCTGGGCAATGCGACGGGCCATCCGTCCTTCGTGATGTCCGCGAGCTTCACGAACCAGACGCTCGCGCAGATCGACCTCTGGACCAACCCCGGCAAGTACAAGAACGACGTGTTCGTGCTGCCGAAGCACCTCGACGAGAAGGTGGCGATGCTGCACCTCGACAAGGTGGGCGCGAAGCTGACGAAGCTGCGTCCGGACCAGGCGAGCTACATCGGCGTGCCGGAGGCGGGTCCGTTCAAGGCTGAAGCCTACCGCTACTGAGCCGTCGCGGCGGAAGAGGGGGCGCGCATCCCGGACGGGATGCGCGCCCTTTCGTTTGGCCCTGAAGGGACTCCGCTCCCTACGGCCCCGCGCTGCGTAACCTTTCCCGCACGGCTCCGTTGATGAGCGGACCGCGCGCGGGGTGTCCCCGGCCGGCGTGATTCCGGACTGCGGCGACATGATCAACATCGACCAGAATGACCTGTCGGAGGCGAGGCGCCTCAACAGGAGGCTGGCCTGGAGCCCCCGCTTCCCGGTTCCCCACCGGCTGGGCGCCTGGCTGATGCAGTCCCTGCTGGTCCTGTCGCAGTCCGGCGCGGACCGGAAGCTCCGTCGCGCCGGCATCCGCGTGGAAGCGCGTACCGCGGCGGCGGATGGCGCGACGGTCTCCCTGCGCCTGCTGCGCCCCTCGACCCCGGTGCGCGGAGTCGTTCTCGACATCCATGGCGGCGGCTGGGCCATCGGCAATGCGCGGATGAACGACGCGCTCAATGCCGCCCTGGCCGAGGCCTGCGGCGTGGCCGTCGTGTCCGTGGACTATCGGCTGGCCAGCGCCACGCCCATCTCCGGACTGATCGAGGATTGCCTTGTCGCCGCGCGCTGGGTGCTGGGCGGCGGCTTGCCGGAATATCGCGGCCTGCCTGTCGTCCTGGTCGGCGAGTCCGCGGGCGCGCATCTGGCGGCCGCGACCCTGCTGGAGCTGAAGCGATGGCCGGACCTGCTCGGTCGCGTGGCCGGCGCCGTGCTCTACTACGGCGTCTATGACCTTGCGGGCACGGACAGCGCCCGACGGGCGGGGCCGGCGACCCTGGTCCTGAAAGGGCCCAGGCTGATCACCGGCCTGCAACGGCTGACGCCGGGAATGAGCGACGACCAGCGCCGCGAACCGCCCCTGTCGCCGCTCTACGGCGATCTCCGCGGACTTCCACCGGCCCTGATGTTCGTGGGCGAGCTCGATCCCTTTCAGGACGACACGCTCCGCATGGCGGAACGCTGGCGCGAGGCGGCCGAGGTCGAGCTGCACCTGCTGCCGGAGGCGCCTCACGGCTTCATTCACTTCAACACCGGCATGGCCTCGAAGGTCCTGGCGCGAGGCCATGCCTGGATCTGCTCCCGACTGGCCGATCCCGCCGGCCAAGCCGAGGCCGGCGGAGGCGTCCGCCCGGCGGGCGGGAGCGCGGAACCTCACACCATCAGCATGCCGCCGTTGACGTGAATGGTGGTGCCCGTCACCCAGGCCGCCTCGTCGGAGGCGAGATAGGCCACGGCCGAGGCCACGTCCTGCGCGGAGCCCATCCGGTTCAGCGGGATGCGCGACATGATGCCCGCCTTCTGCTGCTCGTTCAGCTTGTCGGTCATCGGCGTCGCGATGAAGCCGGGCGCCACCACGTTGATCGTCACGCCGCGCGGCGCGACCTCCTGGGCCAGCGCCTTGCTCATGCCGATCAGCCCGGCCTTGGCGGCGGCGTAATTCGCCTGCCCCGCATTGCCGGTCACGCCCACGATGGAGGCGATGGAGACGATCCGCCCCGCGCGGCGCTTCATCATCCCGCGCAGCGCGGCGCGCGCCAGGCGGAAGGGCGCGTTCAGGTCCACCTCGAGGACGGCGTTCCAGTCCTCGTCGGCCATGCGCAGCGCCAGCATGTCGCGGGTGAAGCCGGCATTGTTGACCAGGATGTCGAGCTTGCCGTGATCGGCCTCGACCTTCTCCACCAGCGCGGCGGGGGCAGCCGGATCGTTCAGGTCGGCCGGGATGACGGCCACCCGCTCGCCGAGCTTCCCGGCGACGGCCTGCAGCTCCCCCTCGCGCCGGCCGGTGAGCACCACCGTGGCGCCCTGGGCGTGCAGCGCCTCGGCGATGCCGATGCCGATCCCGGAGGAGGCGCCGGTGACGAGGGCAATCTTGCCGGTCAGGTCGAACATGGTGCTGGGTTCCTCTTGAGGAGCGGAACACCTTCGAGGCGATCCGCCAAGGGCGTGGAGACGCGGGCCAGGAAGCGTTATCCGAAGCGCTTGGCAAGCCAGTAGCGCGTATGGCCCGGTGGATGCTCCGGCAAGGTGCCGAACACGCTGAATCCGAGCTTCTCGTAGAAGCCGCGGGCCTGGAAGGAGAAGGTGTCGAGCCGAATCCCGACGCAGCCCCGCGCCCGGGCCTCCTGCTCGGCCATTCGCATCACCTGCGTGCCGAGCCCGGTCCCGCGCAGCGATTCCGGCAGCCAGAGCAGGTCGATCACCAGCCAGCCGTAGTAGGAGCTGCCGATGGCCCCGCCGATGGTGTTGCGGCCCTCGTCGCGCACCAGCGCGGCGAAGTGCTTCTGCTCGTCGCCGGGGGTGCGGGTCGCCGCCTCGTTGAAGCCGATCAGCCCCCGGAGAATGACGTCGGTCTCCGCCCGGGAGGGGGAATCGGTGATGAGGATGCTGGTCCTCACAGGCTCTTCAGGAAGGCTTCGACGTCGGCTGGCGTGTTGATCGCCGATGCCGTCGCCTCCGGCGCGTTGCGCTTCATCAGCCCCGTCAGCACCTTGCCCGAGCCGACCTCGACGAAGCGCGTGCAGCCGGACGCGACCATGGCCGCGATGCATTCGCGCCAGCGCACCGTGCCGGTCACCTGCTTGACCAGCAGGTCGCGGATCACCGCGGGCTCGCTGACCGGCGCGGCGGTGACGTTCGCCACCACCGGCACGGCCGGATGCGCCATCGCCGCCTTCTCCAGCGCCTCGCGCATGGCGCCGGCCGCCGGGGCCATCATCGCGCAGTGGAAGGGCGCGGAGACCGGCAGCAGCATCGCCCGCTTCACGCCCCTGGCCTTCGCGATCTCGACCCCGCGCTCGACGGCCGCCTTGGCGCCCGAGATCACCACCTGGCCGCCGCCATTGTCGTTGGCCACCTGGACGACCTCCTTGCCCTTCTCGCCCGTCTCGGCCTCGGCGCAGATCGCGGCGGCCAGATCGGCCTCCGCCCCCAGCAGCGCCGCCATGGCGCCTTGCCCGGCCGGCACCGCTTTCTGCATGGAATCGCCGCGCAGCCGCAGCAGCCGCGCCGCCGTCGCGAGATCGAAGGTGCCGGCCGCCGTCAGCGCGCTGTACTCGCCGAGCGAATGCCCCGCCACCAGCGAGACGACCCGCGAGAGCTCGAACCCGCCCTCCTTCGCCAGGGCGCGGCACACCGCCACAGAGACGGCCATCAGCGCGGGCTGCGCATTGGCCGTCAGCGTCAGCTCCTCGGCGGGCCCCTCGAACATCAGCTTCGAGAGCTTCTGCCCCAGCGCGTCATCGACTTCCTGAAAGGTCTCGCGGGCAATCGGAAAGGCATCCGCGAGGTCGCGGCCCATGCCCGGGGCCTGGCTGCCCTGGCCGGGAAACACAAAAGCGAGTGACATGGCGGTTCCGTGATAGATTCTTGGAACCCGCCATCGCCTCGACGGCCCGAAGAGTCAACGGGGCCAGCCCGCGTCTCTCGCCGTCCGGTGCGGCGGCGCTCGCGGTCTCGGCTCAGTTGGGAAGGGTGCGCTCGGCCTCGCCCAGGGGGCGCTGCATGGTGACGACATCCACCCATTGGCCGAACTTCAGGCCGACGGCCTTCATCACGCCCACGTTGCGGAAGCCCAGCGAGGCGTGCAGGCCGATGGAACCCACATTGTCGCTGTCGCCGATCACCGCGATCATCTGGCGGAAGCCGCGCTCCGTCGCGCGATTCAGAAGCTCCTGCACCAGCGCCTTGCCCACGCCCATGCCGCGCACGTCGTCCCGGACATAGATGCTGTCCTCGGCCGTGAAGCGATAGGCGCTGCGGTCGCGGATCTGGGCGAAATACCCGTAGCCGACGATCTCGCCCTCGTTCTCGGCCACCAGCCAGGCGCAGCCGGCCTCCTGCACCTTCCTCACCCGCGCGGCGATCTCGGCCTCGCCTGGCGGCGCTTCCTCGAAGGTGCCCGTCCCGTGCAGCACGTGGTGAGCATAGATGGCGGTGATCGCCGGCAGGTCGCCGGCGGCGGCGTCGCGGATGATCACGGCAGGCTGAGCTCCGAGGCGAGGGCGGCCGCCAGCCGTAGCAAGGCGCGGTCACGCCCCGCGGCGGCGACCAGCGAAAGCCCGACCGGCGCCCCGTCCACCTTCGCGACCGGCAGGCTGACCTCGCAGAGCCCGCCCAGCCCGGCGATCGCGGTGACGCCCATGGTCGCCTCGCGCACGGTATTCTGGCCGGCGAGGCTTACGCTCAGCTTCGGCGCGGCGCAGGGGCTGGTCGGGTATGCCATCACCGCGCCGCCGGCGAGCATGGTCGCGATGCGCAGCCGGAAGGCGCGGCGGAAGGCCCGGCCGGCGGCGGCCTTGGCCGGGTCCATCTCGCGCGCCGCGGCGAAGCGCTCGGCGACGCCCGGCCCGAAGCGCGGCGCGGTGGCGGCGACCCAGCTCCCCAGGGTGGCCCAGGCCTCCTGCGCCTGGACGCAGCGGAAGTGCTCGTAGAGCGCCGGCAGCCCCTCGGGCGCGACTTCCACCCGCATGGGCGCGCCGGCGATCGCCTCCAGGGCGCTCATCGCCGGCCCCAGGGCGCGGGCGGTGGCGGGCTCGGCGTTGATCCAGGCCTCCTCGGCCTTGAGGATCGGGCCGGGCAGGCCTGGGCCCTCGGCCGGCAGCAGCACGGAGCCGACCTTCTCCATCACCGCGGCGGAGCGGGCGAACCAGCCGCAGGTGTCGAAGCTGGGCCCGAGCCCGCAGGCCCCGGCGAGGCTGACCGCCCCCCAGCTCGGCCGGATGCCGAAGACGCCGCAATAGCTGGCCGGAATCCGCACGCTGCCGCCGGTGTCCGAGCCGAGCGCGAAATCCACCAGCCCGGCCGCCACCGCCGCGGCCGAGCCGCAGGAAGAGCCGCCCGGGAAGCGGTCCGGCGCATGGGGGTTGACCGGCGTCTCGTACCAGACGTTCTCGCCGGTGAGGCCGTAGGCGAGCTCGACGGTCTTGGTCTTGCCCGCCAGGGCGGCGCCCGCCTCCAGCAGGTCCAGCACCACGGGCGCGGTCGCGGCCGCGACGGGGTGGGTCCGCGCCCAGTCGGGATTGCCATAGGTGGTCGGCGCCCCGGCGACGTCGAAGAGATCCTTCACTGCGAAATGCAGCCCGTCGAGCGCGCCCGTGCCGAGCGGCGCGAGCGTTACGCGCTCGCCGGGCATGAAGGCCTTCACGTCATCGTTCTGCGGCATCGGACCTCACCTCGGAGTCGGCCATGTGCATGCTAGGGCGGTCCTGGTCGCACGCAAGCGGCCTGACGGTCCGGAGATCTGCGCGCGGTCCTAGAATCGAAGCGGGCGCATCCCACCCGGGGATGCGCCCGCCCGCCGAGCCGCCCTCAGCGCGCGCGGAGGAACTCCGGCACGCGCAGCAGGATGAACTCGTTGTCGTCCGCGCGCGTCAGGTGGCGGCCGGCGCTGAAGGGCAGGTTGTTGTCGTTGGCCACGATGATGTGGTCGCCGTCGACCATGGCCACGTTCTCGATGGTGAAGAACGGGAAGGTGAAGCGGCCGGCAGCCGCGCCCTGCGGCAGGTCGCCGCGCAGGCGGGCGCGGTTGTCCGGGTCCTGCATGGTCATCAGGTCGATATGGCCGATCTTCCGGACAAAGCCGTCGGCGTCCACCTGACTGAAGTCGACCAGGGTGACGCGCTTCACGCGGGCGGGCTGGACGAAGCACGCGGGAGGACGCTGCCCCTCGCGGCATTCGAGGCCCGGGTCGCCCTGGCCGTTGTCGCGCTCGATGACCAGGGCGCGGGTGGCATCGATGAAGTTGAAGTCGCCGATGGCGGTCGCCCCCTCGGCGAGCTGGAAGCGGAGGTTGCGGCCCGTCCACTCGTTGCGGGCCAGGCTGAACTCCAGGACGCGGAGGAAACTGCCCTCCGGGCGATCGGTCCCCGCCACGAAGAGCGGCTGCTCCAGCAGGGCCCAGAGCGTCTGGCCATCCGGCGTCAGGGCCATGCCCTCGTAGCCGCCCGAGCGACGGGCGCGGAAATTCACGGTCCCGGCCGGCGTGGCGGGCGTGGTAAAGGCGGGATGATCGGGGGAGCGGATCGCCTCGTTGTCGATCCGGGTCTCGACCACGCGCATCACGCGGCCCTCGGCATCCACCTGGATCAGGTAGGGGCCGAACTCCTCGCCGATGTAGAAGGTGCCGTCGGGCAGGGGCTGGATGCTCTCCGGGTCGAAGTCGGCGCCGGTCAGGTAGCGCTCGCGGCTGCCCTCGGTGGTGATGCGGAAGGGGACCACGCCATTGGGATCGCTGAGGAAGATGGTGCGCATCATCTCCACGCGGCCGGTCGCGAAGTCGGGGCGGACCCGGTGGAACATCAGCATGGCGTCCGGGCTGTTGGCGCGGGCGCCGAAGCCGTTGTCCGTCACCACCCAGTAGCTGCCGTCGCCGGCCGGCTTGATGCCGGAGAAGCCCTGGACCGGCTGGCCCTGGAAGGGGAGGGCGATGCCTGTCTCGCGGCTGCCATAGGCGGCGCCGGTATTGCCCATCAGGCTGCCGGGCTGCTGGAGGCGCAGGCCATTGGCGCCGGCGAAGCGGCCGGAGACGGAGAAGCCCGGCGGCGCGCCCTCGGGCGGGGGCACGAAGGTGGCGGCAGGCAGGATGGCGTGGCCGGCGAGACGTGCCTCGAAGCGCTGTTCCGCGGCGGCCGGAAGCGTGAGGCTCGCGGCCCCCAGGGAGGCGATGGTGGCGAGCAGCAGGACACGGCGCATGGGCAAACCCTCTTATTGGAGGGGACGGCCTAACAGCGCCGTGTGACGCCTGGCTGACAGTCCGGTGTCAGTCCCGTCAAACCAGTTCGAGCAGCAGCGACTTGGCCAGCAGCGCCGCCAGGACGCCGGTGCCGATCGCGGCGCCGACAGGCATCCATCGGTAGGACAGGGCAAAGGCCCCGCCGCCGATGATGAGGGCCCAGGCGAAGAGGTCGCCATATTCGATGTATTCCACCGCCAGCCTCCCCGACGCATTGTCGTCGGAGCAGAATAATCCTGAAGCTGAAATGAATCCAGGTTAATCCTTGCGGCGCAACGAGGCCTTCGGACGGCCCTGCTGGTCCCAGTTCGAATCGTCCAGCCAGGACTCGATGGCCTGGCGGCGGGCGGGCCACTCCTCCTCCAGGATGGAGAACCAGGCGGTGTCGCGCCGGCGGCCCTTGACGGTCAGCACGGCGCGCAGCGTGCCCTCGTAGGTGAAGCCCAGCCGCGCGGCGGCCCCGCGGGAGGGCGCGTTCAGCGCATTGCACTTCCAGGTGAGACGCCGGTAGCCGAGATCGTCCATGGCGTGGCGCATGAGGAGATACATGGCCTCGGTGGCGGCGCGGGTGCGCTGCATGCGCGGGCTGAACCAGATATTGCCGATCTCGATATGCGCATGGGCCGGGAAGATCTCCATCAGCGAGAGCCAGCCATCGACCGTTCCGGTCCGGTGCGGCCGCACCGCCCAGGCCATGGGGTCGTGCGCCGTGGCGAAGCTTCCCACGAAGCTCCGCAGCGCCGCCTCGTCGGAGAAGGGCCCGTAGCCCATATAAGCCCAGCTTTCCGGGGCATTGTCCGCCTGGGCGGCCATCCAGAGGTCGGCAGCGTGGCGGAGATGGAGCGGCTCCAGGTCGACGCTGCGGCCCTTGTGCGCGACGCGCGCCGGCAGCGGGCGCGGCGTCGGGTCGACCTGGGGGCCGACTGGCGGCTCGGTCGCCGGATCATGCGGTGGCTGAAAATCTCTCATGCGTTCCCGTTCTTCTTCTTGCGCTGCAACGTAACCGCCCCCAAAACCGCCGGATGGACATCGACGTCGAACCCATCGTCAGCGCCCCCCCGGGATTTTTCGCCGAGGAAGTCACCTGGGTCCATCATTGGACCGAAAGCCTCTTCAGCTTCAAATGCGGCCGCGACCCGGCGCTGCGCTTCACCTCCGGCCAGTTCGCCATGATCGGGCTGCTGGTCGGCGGCAAGCCGCTGGTCCGCGCCTATTCCATGGTGAGCCCGGCCTGGGAGGATCATCTCGAATTCCTCTCCATCAAGGTGCAGGATGGGCCGCTGACCTCGCGCCTCCAGCACATCCAGGTCGGCGAGCGGGTGCTGATCGGCCGCAAGCCCGTCGGCACGCTCATCACCGACAACATCCTTCCTGGCCGCAACCTCTGGATGCTCGCCACCGGCACCGGCCTCGCCCCCTTCATGTCGCTGATCCGCGACCCGGAGGTCTATGACCGCTACGACCGCGTCATCGTCGCGCATACCGTGCGCGAGGTGAAGGAGCTCGCCTATCGCGACTACATCACCGGCGAGCTGCGCGAGCACGAGCTGCTGGGCGAGATGGTGTCCGGGAAGCTGGTCTACCTCCCCGCCGTGACGCGCGAGCCCTTCCCGGTCCAGGGCCGCATCACCGCCCGCCTCGAATCCGGCGAGGCCGAGCGCCAGGCCGGCGTCGAACCGCTCGACCCGGCCTTCGACCGCGTGATGATCTGCGGCAGCGAGGCCATGAACGCCGATGTGAAGGCGCTGCTCGAGGCCCGCGGCTTCGTCGAGGGCACCAACCACGCCCCCGGCAGCTACGCGCTGGAAAAAGCCTTCGTTACCAAGTAGCATACCTGCCAGGGAATTCATCACTCCGGCGGAGCAACCAAGGCTTCCCTCAATGGTTAGGGTAGCGCTATGGAAACCCCGTCAAATCACCCGCGTGCCCTGCCGAGCCCGCGGGACGTCCTGGCGCGCGGTGCGCTTCTCCTCGATGTCGACGGGACGCTGATCAACCTGGCGCCGCGGCCGGACGAGGTGGTGGTCCCCGGCTCGCTGCGCATCGACCTCGAAGCCCTGCTGGGGGCCATGGACGGCGCGCTGGCCCTGGTCACCGGGCGCGCGCTGACCGATGTCGAGGAGCTCTTCGCCCCGCTTCGCCTGCCCGTCGCCGCCGAGCATGGCGCCGTGATGCGCTCGCGGCCGGGCGGCGAGGCCCGCCGTGCCGTGCTGCCCGCCGCGCCCGAACCCTGGCGCAGGACCGCGCTCGCCTTCGCCGCGCGGCACGAGGGCATCGTCTTCGAGGAAAAGCCCGCCGGCTTCGTCCTGCACTACCGCCTCGCGCCCGACCTGGGCGATCCGGCCTTCGACCTCCTGGCGTCCCTCGTGAACACGATGCCCGATTTCGAGATCCTCCGCGCCTCGATGGCCTGGGAGGTCCGCCCGCACGGCATCCACAAGGGCGTGGCCGTGCGTGAGATGATGCGCGAGCCGCCCTTCGCCGGCCGCCTGCCCATCTTCATCGGCGACGACGTGACCGACGAGGACGGCATCGCCGCCGCCGAGGCCTTGGGCGGCATGGGCTATCGTGTCCCTGACGACTTCCCCGAGCCGGAGGCCGTTCGCGCCTGGCTCACATCCCTTCTGGCGGGCGCGCATGACCCAGCCACCTGATTCCGGCGCCCTCATGACGAGGGGCGGACGCGCCGACCGGACGGGCCGCCCGCGCCGGGCGGGCGAGCCGGTCTGCGCCGTTCCGCGACCGAACAATCCGGAGGGCATTCTCGCCATGCGGCTGTCCCAGAACCGGGAGGATGGACCTTGGCGCGCCTTGTAATCGTCTCGAACCGTGTTCCGCCGCTGAAGGAATCCGGCCCGATGGCCGGCGGCCTCACGGTCTCGCTGGAGGAAGCGGTGAAGCGGCGGGAACTGCTGTGGTTCGGCTGGTCCGGCGAGAGCTCCGACCGGCGCGAGCCGCGCATCGCGAGCACGGGCAACCGCACGCATGCCGTGATCGATCTCACCGCGCAGGAGCACAAGCTGTACTATGCGGGGTTCTGCAACGGCATGCTCTGGCCGCTGCTGCACTACCGCTTCGGGCTGGCGCAGTTCCGCCGCGCCGAGGAGGAGGGCTGGCGGGCGGTGAACCGCCGCTTCGCGGAGCAGCTGGCGCCGCTGCTGCGCGAGGACGACACCATCTGGATCCATGATTTCCATCTGTTCCCGCTGGCGGCCGCGCTGCGCGACCTGGGCGTGCGGCAGAAGATCGGCTTCTTCCTTCACGTTCCCTTCCCGCCCCCCGCGCTCTTCGCCGCCCTGCCACGCGCCGCGGCCCTGCTGCGCGACCTCCAGGCCATCGACCTGATCGGCACCCAGACCGCTGAGGACGCGGAGCACCTTTCCGACGCGCTGCGGAGGGAAGGGGTGAGCGCGCAGGTCGGGGTCTTCCCGGTCGGCATCAACGCGGAGGCCTTCGGCCGCGCCGCGGCACAGGCGGCCTCCCGAAAGGATGCGCAGCGCTTCCGCGAGAGCCTGGCCGGCCGCGAGCTCATCTTCGGCGTGGACCGGCTGGACTACAGCAAGGGCCTGCCGCAGCGCGTGCTGGGCTTCGCCGACCTGCTGAAGCGCTACCCGCAGCATCGCGGCAAGGTGACCTTCCTGCAGGCGGCGCCGATCTCGCGCGGCGAGGTGACGCAGTACCGCATGCTCCGCCGGGAGATGGACGAGCTGGTCGGCCGCATCAACGGCGAATACGCCGAGGTCGACTGGGTGCCGCTGCGCTGGACGACGCGGCCCATCCAGCGGCGGACGCTCGCGGGCTTCCTCCGGATGGCGAATATCGCGCTGGTGACCCCGCTGCGCGACGGCATGAACCTGGTGGCGAAGGAGTTCGTCGCGGCGCAGCCGCCCGAGGATCCGGGCGTGCTCATCCTCTCGCAATTCGCCGGCGCGGCGCGGGAGATGGAGGGCGCGGTGAAGGTGAACCCCAACGATCCGGACGAGATCGCCGAGGCGCTGGATCTCGCGATCAACATGCCCATCGCCGAGCGGCGTGAGCGCTGGCGGATGGACTACGACCGGCTCGCCGAGGCAGGGGCGAGCGGCTGGTCGCGCGACTTCCTGGCGAGCCTGAACCGGGCGGAGTTCTCCCCGAGCGGCGAGGGCGCGTGGAAGTGACCGGCCGGGCGGGCCTCCTTCCGCGATCGGCGCGGGCGCTGTAGCGTCGCCCCGTCAAAGAGGGCACGCCATGATCGTCGAAGAGCGCATCTACACCATGCATCCGGGCCAGATCGGCCATTACGTGAAGGCCTATGCGGCCGAGGGGCTCGCGATCCAGAAGCCCATCCTGGGCCGTCTCGTGGGCTACTACACGACCGAGTTCGGGCCGCTGAACCAGGTGATCCACATGTGGGCCTATGAAAGCCTCGCCGAGCGCGCCGAGCGCAGGACGAAGCTCTTCGCCGATCAGAGCTGGCTCGACTATCTGGGCAAGGTGCGCAGCTTCATCGCGACGCAGGAAAGCAAGCTGCTCATCCCGGCGCCCTTCCTCACGGTGAAGTGGCAGGATTAGGGTGAGCCGACCCTCAGGCCCAAAGGCCTGAGGGGACGCATTCTGTTCACGCGAATGCCGTCTGGCCCGGCGCGAGGCGCGCGGCGAGCTCCCGCAGATCCTGCGCGGCGGGGCTGGACGGATGGCGGGTGAGCAGCGGGATCTGCGCCCGGATCGCGGCCGGCACCTTCGGATCGCGCCGGACGGCCCCCAGCAGCGGCACGCCGCTCCCCAGGAAATTGCGGCAGGCGGAATCCAGCGCCGCATGCACCTTCAGGGCCTGGGCGCGCTGTGCCACCATGTTCACCACCACGCCCGCCCGCGCGGCCGGCGCGTCGCCGCGATGCAGCTTGAGCACGGCATAGGCATCGGTGAGGCTCGTCGGCTCCTCTGTCGCGACGACGACCAGGAGGTCGGCTCGCGCGGCGAGATGCCGCTGTGCCGCGCCGAGGCCGGCCCCGAGGTCCAGCACCACCTCGCGTCCCTGGCGCCGCAGCAGGCCGATCAGGGCGCTCCCATCCAGCGCCGCCAGCATCGTGGAGCCTGAGCGCCCGGGCAGCACGCCGAAGCCGGCTGGGTGCGGGATCGCCGCCTCACCGATCCCGCAGCGTCCGGACAGCACGTCGCCGAGGTCGCGCCCTGGATGCAGGCCGAGCTGCACATCCACATTGGCCAGGCCGAGATCGCCATCCACCAGCAGGACGTCGCGCCCCGCCTCGGCGAGCGCCTGGGCGAGGCCGATGGCCAGGCAGGTCTTGCCCACGCCGCCCTTTCCGGAGGCGATCGCGATCAGCATGGCGCGGTTTCCCTTGGAGTTCCGCCGGCGAGGCGATGGGCCAGCCAGGCGGGGGTGAGCGGTTGGAGCCCGGCCGCGACCTGCAGGCCGATCCCGGCCTCGGTCAGCGCGAGGCCGGCCGCTCCGGCGGCGAGCACGCCGCCCAGCCGCCGCGCCATGTCGAGGCGCGTCGGCAGCAGATGCCGTGCTCCGAGCAGATGGAAGGCCCGTGCCAGCTCGGCCGATTCCTCCGCGTCGAGGCCGGCGGGAAGGACGAGAACCGGCGCGGCGCCGGCGGCTTGGATGAGACGGTGCAGGTGCCCGGCCTGCGCGGCGTCGAAGGGGTCGCAGCCCATGCCGTCGATGAAGGCGGGCTGGCCGGTCTTGCGGGCCTGCATCGCCTTGGCCAGCACCTCCGGCTGCGCGGCCACCGCGAGGGTCAGGCCCAGCAGCCGCGTGAAGGCGGCGAGCTGCTCCACCGCGCCGGCCCTTGCGCCATCAGCCGTGACGACGAGCGGCGGCCGTCCCGCCATGGCCGCGCGCGCGGCCAGCTTGGCGCAGCTCAGCGTCTTGCCGGCGCCGGGCGGGCCGACGAGCAGGATCGGCCGGTCCTGGGGCAGCGGTGCGAAATCCAGCCGGGCGGCCAGGGCCTCCGGGAGGTCGGCGCCGGCGAAGCGCAGCGCCGGTGGCAGGTTGTGCCGCGCAAGCTCGAAGCGCGGCGTCGCGACGGGGGGGATCAGCTCGGGCTCGGCGGCTTCCAGCGCGACGGTGAGCTCCACCCCGCCCGCCACGCGCCGCGTGCCGAGGACCACCGCCTCCTCGCCCATCGCCTCGCGCGCGGCGGCGATGGCGAGGGAGGCGCTTCGGGCCTGAAAGACGCGCAGGCGCATCCGTTAGACGCTGCCCAGCGTGCGGATCCGCGCGCGCGGGTGGATCTCGGATTGCGAGAGCACGGAGGTGCTCGGCCGGAAGCGCTCGACGATGGCGCGCAGATGCGGCCGCAGCGCGCCCGAGCAGAGCAGGATGGCATGCTCGCCCTGCGCGGCCTGGGCGTCGAGCACGTCGCGCAGGCGCTGCATGAAGGCCTGGAGGCGGCCGGGATCCATGACGAGCTGCCGGTCCTCAAGGGGGCCGCTGAGGCATTCGGCGAAGGCCACCTCCCATTCCGGCGAGAGCGTGACCAGGGGCACGTAGCCCTGCGGCCCGCGCGCGGATTCGGAGAGCTGCCGCGCCAGCCGCATGCGCACGATGCCGAGCATCTGGGGGATCGCGCGGAGATTGGCCGTCGCCGCCTCCTGCAAGCCCTCTAGGATGGTCGGCAGGTCGCGGATGGAGACGCGCTCGGCCAGGAGCGCCTGGAGCAGCCGCTGCAACACGCCCACGCTCACCTGCGTCGGGATGAGGTCCGAGACGAGCTTCTGCTGCTCCTTCGGCAGCTCGTCCAGCAGCTTCTGCGTTTCGGCATAGGAGAGCAGCTCGCTCATGTTCTCCCGCACCACCTCGGTGAGATGGGTGGCCAGCACACCGGCGCAGTCCACCACCGTGCAGCCGCGCATCAGCGCCTCGTCGCGCAGCTTCTCCTCTATCCAGAGGGCGGGCAGGCCGAAGGCGGGCTCGCTGGTCTTCTCGCCGGGCATGTCGGGCGTGCCACCCTCGGGGTTGATTGCGAGATGCAGCGGCGGGCGCAAGACGCCCCGCGCGGCCTCGATCTCCTTCACGCGCAGGATGTAGGTGTCGGGCGGCAGGTCCAGATTGTCCTGGATGCGCACGGAGGGCAGCACGAAGCCCATCTCCTGCGCGATGCTCCGGCGCAGGCCGCGGATCTGCTCGGTGAGCCGCGGCGCGTCGCCCGAGGCGAGCGAGAGCAGGCCGTAGCCCAGCTCCAGCCGCAGCAGGTCCATGCGCAGCGCCTCGGAAACGGCGGGCTCGGTCGGCACGGGGGGCGGCGTGTCGGGCTCGGGCGGCGGGACCAGCGAGGCCTTGCGCTGGAACCAGGCGGCCGCGCCCGTCGCGCCCGCGGCGACAACGAAGGGAACCAGCGGCATGCCCGGCATCAGCCCCAGGAACAGCGAGGCGGCCGAGGCGATGGCCAGCGGCTTCCACCCGGCGAGCTCGCGCGCCATGAGCTGGTCGGCCTGCTCCTCGCGCGCCGCCTTGGTGACGATGATCGCGGCCGCGACCGAGACGAGCAGCGCGGGGATCTGCCCCACCAGCCCGTCGCCGACGGTCAGGATGGAATAGGTCTCGACGGCGTCCATGAAACCCATGCCATGCCGGCCCACGCCGATCGCGAGACCGCCCAGCAGGTTGATGAAGGTGGAGACCAGCCCCGCGATCGCGTCGCCCTTCACGAATTTCGCGGCGCCGTCCATGGCGCCGTGGAAGCCGCTCTCCTCCTGGAGTTCGCGGCGGCGTTCGCGCGCCTGGTTCTCGTCGATGGTGCCGGCATTGAGGTCGGCGTCGATGGCCATCTGCTTGCCCGGCATGGCGTCGAGGTGGAAGCGCGCCGCGACCTCGGCGACGCGCCCCGCGCCCTTGGAGACCACGACGTGGTTCACCAGCAGCAGGATGGCGAAGACAATCAGGCCGACCAGGATGTCGCCGCCCATCAGGTAACGGCCGAAGGTGGCGATGACCGCGCCCGCCGCCTCCGGCCCCTCGTGCCCGCTCGCCAGGATGGCGCGCGTGGTGCCGACGTTCAGGCCGAGGCGGAACAGCGTGGTGATGAGCAGCAGCTGCGGGAAGGACTGGAAGTCGAGCGGCCGGGCCAGCAGCAGCGTCACCATGAGCATCAGCACCGAGACGGTGATGTTCAGCGCCGAGGCCGCGTCGAGCAGCGGGCCCGGCAGAGGCACGATCAGGATGACGAGGACCAGCACGATGCCCAGGACCAGCGCGGCCTCGGAAGAGACGCGAAGCCCGGCCAGCCAGGGAGGGAGCGCGATGGCCTTCACGCCACTTTCCAGGCTTCGGGCATCTGGCCGGGTGCCGGCGGCACGGCGAGGCCCTGGCCACGGTATTCGGAGAGCTTGTTGCGCAAGGTGCGGATGGAGATGCCGAGGATCTCGGCGGCCCGCGTGCGGTTGCCGAGGCAACGCCCGAGCGTCTCGAGGATGAGCTCGCGCTCCACCTCCTCCATGCGGCGGCCCACCAGGGCGGCGATGGCGGGCTGCGCCGGAACGGGGAGGGCGGGAGCGACGGTCTCCACGGCGGGTGCATCGGGCATCGCGGCGACCTCGATCGCCTCGGCGCCGATCTCGCGGCCGGAGGCGAGCAGGACCGCGCGGTGCATGGCGTTCTCCAGCTCGCGAACGTTGCCGGGCCAGGAATGTGCCATCAGCCGGGCCAGCGCCGGCGGAGCGATGGCCCTGTCCGGCAGGCCGTTGGCGGCCGAGTAGCGGGTGGCGAAATGCGTGGCCAGCGGCAGGATGTCCTCCACCCGCTCGCGCAGCGGCGGGATGCGGAGCTGCACCACGTTCAGCCGGAAATAGAGGTCCTCGCGGAAGCGTCCGGCCCGCACCTCGGCCGGCAGGTCGCGGTTGGTCGCGGCGAGGATGCGGACATCCACCTTCACCGCATGCGTGCCGCCGAGCCGGTCCACCTCGCGCTCCTGGATGGCGCGCAACAGCTTGGCCTGGAGTCGCGGGTCCATCTCGCCGATCTCGTCGAGCAGCAGCGTGCCGCGCTCGGCCTGCTCGAACTTGCCCTTCCGCGCGGCGACGGCGCCGCTGAAGGCACCCTTCTCGTGGCCGAAGAGCTCGCTCTCCAGCAGGTTCTCCGGCAGGGCCGCGCAGTTCAGCGCGACGAAGGGGCCGCGCGACCGGCGCGAGGCGCCGTGGATGTGGCGCGCCAGCACCTCCTTGCCCGTCCCGCTCTCGCCGCTGATGAGCACCGAGGCCTCGGAGCGGGCGAGCTGCTCGGCCCGGGCCAGCAGCGCGCGCATCCCCGGATCGCGGCAGACCGGCGCGCCGTCCTTCGCGGTCACGGCCTCCAGCATCGCCGCGATCAGCTCGGCGTCCGGCGGCAGGGGCAGAAACTCGCGCGCGCCGGCGCGGATGGCGCGCAGCACGGCCTCGGCATCCGCATCCAGGCCGCAGGCGACGATCGGGGTCGCGATGCGCTCCTCGGCGAGGCGCTCCAGCAGCCAGGGCAGATCGTGGATGACATCGGCCAGCACGAGGTCGGCGCCTTCGCCGCGCAGATGCGCGAGGCCCGAGGCCACGCCATCCGCCTGCGCCAGCGCCGCGCCGCGCGCATTGGCGATCCGCGCCGCCTGCCCCAATTCGCCGGAGAGCGAGCCGATGAGGAGCAGCCGGGTCATATGCCGCGATCCGCCTTGACGATCTCCGTCATGGTGATGCCGAGGCGATTGTCCTCCACCATCACCACCTCGCCGCGCGCGACGAGGCGGTTGTTGACGTAGATGTCCACCGCCTCGCCTAGCTTGCGGTCCAGCTCCACCACCGCGCCGCGGCCGAGCTTGAGGAGCTGGCTCACCTGCATCGTCGCGCGCCCCAGCACGGCGCTGACCTGGACGGGGATGTCGTAGACCGCCTCCAGATCCCGCTGCACCGGCGCGCGCTCCACGGGGGGCGTCGCGCCGGGCGGCGTCGGCTCGAAATCCAGGCTCTCGCTCATCGCCTACTCCACAAGCTGGTCATCCTTGCCCTCCGAGAGCTGAATCTGCCCCTGCGAGGCGAGGTCCTTCGCGGCGACGACGACCGCCGCCTGCGCCTCGTCCACATCCTTGAGCCGCACCGGCCCGAGCGCGGCGATGTCGTCGCGCAGCAGCTTGGCCGCGCGCTCGGTCATGTTGCGGAAGAAGAGCTCGCGCATCTCTTCGGCCGCGCCCTTCAGCGCCAGCGTCAGCTTGTCCTTCTCGACGGCGCGTAGCAGCACCTGCAGCCCCTGCGCGTCGAGGCGGCGGAGGTCGTCGAAGGTGAACATGAGGGCGCGGATGCGCTCGGCCGCCTCCAGGTTGCGTTCTTCCAGCGCGGCCATGATGCGGCCCTCGGCCTGGCGGTCGAGCCCGTTGAAGATCTCGGCCATCATTTCGTGCGCATCGCGGCGCGTGGAGCGCGCGAGGTTCGACATGAACTCCATCTTCAGCGTGCGCTCGACGCCTTCCAGCGCCTCCTTCTGCACGTTCTCCATGCGGAGCATGCGCATCACCACCTCCATCGCGAAGCCGTCCGGCAGGATGGAGAGCACGCGCGCGGCGTGGTCGGGCTTCACCTTGGTGAGCACCACCGCGACGGTCTGCGGGTACTCGTTCTTTAGGTAGTTCGCGAGCACCGTCTCGTTCACATTGCCGAGCTTGTCCCACATGGTGCGGCCCGCGGGCCCGCGGATCTCCTCCATGATCTGGGCCACGCGCTCGCGCGGCAGCGTCTTGAGCAGCAGCCGCTCGGTGCTCTCGAACGAGCCGACGAGATGGCCCGCCTTGCCGAGATGGGTCGCGAACTCGTCGCAGATCTGCTCGACAGTCAGCGCGGGAATGGTGCCGAGCTGCGACATCGCGTGGGAGAGATCGCGGATCTCGTCCTCATGCATGCGCGCGAAGAGCCGGGTCGCATGCTCCTCCCCGAGCGCCAGCATGAGCACCGCCGCCTTTTGCGGTCCGCGCAGGGATCGCGTGACGCTCATTCCCCATCCTCCGGCGTGAGCCAGCGGCGGATGACCAGGAGCGCCTGTTCGGGATTCTCCTCCACCAGCGCGGTGATCCGCGCGATCGACGAGGCGCGCATCTGGCCCTGCACATGGGCGAGATGGATCATCCGCTCCTCCTCCGAACCGGGCTCGACGCCGGGCGGCAGCATGACCGGCGCGTCGCCGGAGATCGCGACCGGCAGGCCGCTCGCGTCGAGCGCGACGGTGCCGCCGCCCGTCCCCGCCAGGGCAGGCATGGGATTCATCGAGATCGCCAGCTTCCGCGCGACCGGCCGGGCCACCAGCAGCAGCGTGAGCAGGATCAGCAGCCCGATCACCGCCGTCTCCATCAGCCGCGCCAGCGTGGCCTGGGAGATGTCGAGGCCCAGCGGCCCGGTCTCGCGCGTCGTCGCCTCGGCTTCGGCGAAGCGCATGGAGACCACCTCCACCCGGTCGCCGCGCTGCTCATTGAAGCCGACGGCGTTGCGGACGAGCGCGGAAATGCGCGCCAGCTCCTCCGGCGTCCGCTCGCGATGCGTGGGCGGGCCCTCCGGCTGCGATTCCGTGACGCCGTCCACCAGCACCGCGACGGTCAGGCGGCGCACCACCGGATGCTCGCGCAGCACGTTGCGGGTGGAGCGGCCGATCTCGTAGTTGGTCGTCTCCTCCTGCTTGCTCTCGGTGTTGCCATTGCCGCCGCCCGGGGGCTCGGCGCCCGGCAGGTTGTTGCCGACGCTGACCAGGCCATTCTCCTGCGTGCGGTTGTTCTCGGTGGTGGACTGGATGCTGCGCGCCACCTGGTTGTCCGGGTCGAAGCGCTCCTCGCGCGTCTCCACCCGGTCGAAATCCATCTCCATCGCCACCTCGGCCCGGACGCGGCCGGGGCCGAGCACGCGCTCCAGCATCTCCTCCACGCCGCGCGCCAGCCGCGCCTCCTGGCCGCGCCGCAGCTCGTCCTGCGTCTGCGCACCCGCCGGCCCCGTGAGCGGCTGGCCGCCGCGCGCCAGCAGCTCGCCGCGGCTGTCCACGATCGAGACGTTCTGCGGCCGCAGCCCGGACACCGCCGTCACCACGAGGTGCAGCACCGCCTGCACGCCCTCGCGGTCCAGTCGCTGGACGCCCTGCATGGTGAGCAGCACGCTGGCCTGCGCCTCGGCGCGCTCGCGGGAAAAGGCCTCGCGGCGCGGCAGCACGAGATGCACGCGCGCGGCCCGCACGCCCTGCAAGGCGCGGATGCTGCGCGCCAGCTCGCCCTCCAGCGCGCGGAGGCGGTTCATCTCCTGCTGGAAGGGCGTGGTGGTGAGGCTCGCACCGCGGTCGAAGATCTCGTTGCCGATGGAGCCGCCCGCCGGAAGCCCCTCGCGCGCCAGGGAAAGCCGCAGGCGCGGCACGTCCTCGGCCGGCACGAGCACCTGCGTGCCATTCGCGGCCAGGCGGTAGGTCACGCGCTGCCGGTCCAGCGAGGCCACCACGGCGCCCGCGTCACGCGCCTCCAGCTCGCCGTAGAGCAGGCCCATGGGCGGCGTTCCGGCGCGCAGCACGAGCCAGGCGATCAGCCCCAGAACGCCGATGCCCACGCCCGCCAGCGCGCCGAGCTGCACGCGCCCGAGGCCGCGGAGCTGCTCGATCAGCTTCTGCACGGCCCGCCCGGACGTGGCGCATGGCAAGGCAACATGGAACTCTCCCGGAGCGCCTCCTGCGCCCTGGGCAGAACTTGCCGCCGGACCTCTTGCGGAAGGATTAACGGAAGCGGCGATTCAGGCCCTCAGTTCCCGCCCGGCAGGCCGCGCAACCTGTCGAACGCCACCGTCAGTGCGCCTAGGTTCAGCCGCACCTCGCCCTCGCGCCGCTCCACGCCGGTCGCGCGGGCCAGCACGGTGCCGGTCACTTCCACCTCGGTGCCATCCGAGGCGGCGCCCACCAGCACGTAGCTGTAGGCCCCGTCCGGCCGCTGCACGCCCTCCACGTCCTTGCCGTCCCAGACCCAGTCCTGGGTCGCGCCACCAAGATCCACCTGCGCCGAGCGGATCAGGTTGCCCTGCGGATCCAGCACGCCGATGCCGACGCGGCGCGCCTCGCCGGCGGCGGGCAGCCGCAGGGTGGCCTGGCCGCCCTGCAGCGCGAGGCGGTCGCTCTCCACTTCGACCAGCCGCCCCATGAGCGGCGCCGCGCCGACAAGCTGCGTGCCCTGCTGCACCGAGATCAGCGATTCGAGATTCGTGTTCGTCCGCAGCTGCTGCTCCACCCCGGCGAATTGCACGAGCTGCTGCGTCATCTCGTTCGGATCCATGGCATTGGTCGGATCCTGGTTCCTCAGCTGCGTCGTTAGCAGCGTGAGAAAGGTGTTGAAGTCGGCGCCGAAGCCGGTGGTGGGGCTGGTGCTGCGCGGGGCGGCGGAGCTGCCCGTCCCGTTCGTGCCTTGGACCGTGCCGCTCATGGAGGGCGTTCCTTTCCGTCAGATGTTGAGGTCGAGCAGGCTGCGCGGCACGCGCGGCGGCGCCTCGCGCTCGGGCATGGTGAGGGCGCGCGCGGCGCCGGCATGGCCCCGCGGCTCGTTGCGCTGGCCCGTCCCGGCCTCCTGGCCGCCGCCGCCGTCCCGCATGTCGAGCGAGAAGTCGATTCCGGCCGGATCCACGCGCAGCCCGGCCTCCGCGAGGCCGCGATCGAGCTCGTGCCGGTCGCGCTGGAGCAGGGCCAGCGTCTCCGGCCGCTCCGCCGTCACGCGGACGTTGTGGCCGTCGCCCTCGCGCTGCACGCGGATTTCTATGCGGCCCAGCTCGGCCGGCTCGAGCGATAGGCTGAAGCCGCCGGATCCACCTGGGGCGAAGGCCAGCGCGATCGCGACGGAGGAGACCTGGCGGGCAGGAGACGGCGACGGCGAGGCGCTGGGCGCCGGGCTGTCGAGGACGGCGGCGCGGGGCGCGGCCTGGAGCGCCGCCAGCTCGGGCGCGAAAGCCGGCATGCCGGTCTGCACCGGGCCGGCCGGGGACCATGCAGGACGTTCCGCGGTCCCGGAGGGGAACTCGGCGCGCGCGGGCCCGGACGGCGCCGGTGCATCAGGCAGGGGCGCCGTGGCCGCGACCTCGGCCTCCGGCGCGGCAGCCTTCGAGGCGCCGCCCGACGCGATCTCCGGCGAATTCGAAGGGAGCGGCATGGGCGGCAGGATGGGCAGCGGCGCCGGACCCGGGACGGGCGGGCCCGCCTCGTCCCCGCCTTCTTCCAAGAGGGGGGCGGCGGCGGCTTTGGCGGTGGGCTGCGGTCGCGACGGCTGGGCCAGCGCCGGGATCGCCGGCAGGAGGAGTGCGGGCAGCGCCTGGAAGTCGATCGGCCGATCCGCGCCGCGTTCCTCCTTTGCGATAGGCTCCTCCGCGGCGAGTTGAGCACGGATGATCGGGGGTTCCGGCCCGATGGCCTCTGGCAGGGGCGCCTCTGGCAGGGCCGGCACCGGCATCTCCACCGGCGCTGGCGCGGGTCCGGGGATCGGCGAGGCCGTCGCGGCCGGGGCGGCTGCTGCCGTTCCTGGCGTCGGCGCCAGGGAAAGGCTGGCCGGGACGGACGCGGGCAGAACGGAAGCGGGCACAAAGGAACCGCTCGTCGCAACCACGGGCACGGCCGGAGCAGCCGTAGCCGGAACTGCCTCCGCGGTCGCGCTCAAGCTCCGCGTCAGCGCCGCCGCGAAGCCGGCCTCGCCGTCGGGCTCTGCCGCGGCCGAGCCTGTGGCCGGAAGCGCGGCGGACATCGGCGTGGCCAGGGGAAAGGCGGCATCCATCGCGGATCCCTCGCGGCGCCTCCGGCCCGCTCCGGTGCCTGGCTCCATGCCCGGCCCCCGCCCTCCGCAAGGCCCGGGCCAGCCCATGGCCCGCCCGGCCCGGCAAGGCGGGGCGGAGATCCGGCAATCGCCGCCCCCAACCGGCAAACCCTGCCGCCCGGGTCGGGCGAATCCCGGCCCCGACCTTGGCACGCCGCATGCCTTGCCCCGCCGCGGCCCGGAATGCCCCGGGCACGCGATCCCTGGCGCGAGGCCCCCATGTCCCTGTTTGGTGCGATGACCACGGCGATCTCGGGCCTCAACGCCCAATCCCGCTCCCTCGGCCACATCTCCGACAACCTCGCGAACAGCCAGAGCGCCGGCTACAAGCGCGTCGACACCAACTTCACCAATCTCGTCACGCAATCCACCCAGACCATGCACGCCCCCGGCTCGGTGATGGCGCGGCCGGACTACACCAACTCCATCCAGGGCACGATCGAGCAGAGCGACAACCCGCTCTCGCTGGCCATCGGCGGCCAGGGCTTCTTCTCCGTCGCGCAGGCGCGCGGCAGCTCCAACGGGCTGCCCGCCTTCGACGAGCGGCAGTTCTACACCCGCGCCGGCGATTTCCGGATGGATCGGGACGGCTATCTGGTGAACGGCTCGGACTACTTCCTCCAGGGCTGGCCGGTGGATTCCAACGGCAATGTCGACCGGACCACGCTCGCGCCGCTCCGCGTGAGCCAGCAGGTCTTCAACCCCATCGCCACCTCCGCCGTCGAGATCGCGGCCAACCTGCCGGCGATCGACCCGCCGGCGACGCCGGCCGATGCGAGGAGCTTCAGCACGCAGGTGCCGGTCTACGACCAGCTCGGCAACCGCCATGCGCTCACCCTGACCTTCGCGCAGACCCCGGGCACCGCCGGGCCGCCGCCCACGGCGGGCCCGGCGCGGAGCTGGCAGATGAGCATCTCGCCCAGCCCGGTGGGCGGCGCGGTGAGCATCCCGATCGTCTTCGGCACCAATGGCACCATCGAGAGCTTCGACGGCGTGACCGGCACGACCAACGCCGTGGTGGACCTGAACTTCCAGATGGATTTCGGCCTGGGCAACCAGGACATCAACCTGAACCTCGGCCGGTTCGACGTCGCGCAGGGGATCACGCAGCAGGCCGGCAATGACTTCTCGCTGCGCACGCTGCACCAGAACGGCGTGCCGCCGGGCTCCTATTCCGGCCTCGCGATCCGCGAGAACGGCGACGTCGCGGTGAACTACGACAACGGCGAGTCCCGCGTGATCGCGCGCGTGCCGCTGGTCTCCTTCAGCGATCCGGACAAGCTCCAGCGGCTCGACGGCCAGGCCTTCATGCGCACCATCGAGAGCGGCGAGGCCCAGGTGATGGATGCCGCGACCAACGGCGTCGGCAAGCTGGTGGTGGGCGCGGAGGAGGGATCCAACGTCGATATCGGCACGGAGTTCACCAAGCTCATCGTCGCCCAGCGCGCCTATACGGCGAATACGCGCGTCGTCACCACCTCGGACGAGATGCTGCAGGACACGATCAATATGAAGCGGTGACGAGCAACCTCTCGTTAACCCTCGTCTCGATAAGGTGGCCCGGCCATGAGTCTCGACCTCGCCTTCGGCATCGCGCGCAATGGTCTGCTCGCCACCCAGCGGGCGCTGGCCAATGTCGCGCAGAACATCACCAATGCCGAGACGCCGGGCTACACGCGCAAGTCCGCGACGGCGATCGCGCTCACCACCAATGGCATGCCGCTCGGCGTCCGGCTCGGCGAGGCGCAGCGCCATGTGGACGCCGCCCTGACCGCCGAGCGCGACTCCCGCGGCGCCGAGGCGGCCGCCGCCACCGTGCGGGAGCGCCTGCTCGCCGGCATCGAGGCGGTGCACGGCGCCACCGATGCCGGCGACAGCCTGGGAGACACCATCGCGGCGCTGCGCAGCAGCCTCACGGGGCTGCGCGGCTCGCCCGGCGACACGGGCCTGCAGCGCGACGCCGCCCAGGCCGCGATGACGGTCGCGACCCGCTTCAACGAGGTCGCGGAGGCGGTGGGCGATGCGCGGCAGCAGGCGCAGGACGGCATCCTGGAGGAGGTGCAGAGGATCAATGCGGGCCTGCGCCAGATCGCCGACCTCACCACCCTCATCAAGGGCGACACCGTGCGGGGCCTGCCCACGGGCGACCTCGAGGACCAGCGCGACATGGCGCTGTCCCGGCTGTCGGAAAGCCTGCCGGTCCAGGCGCTGCACCAGTCCGATGGCGGCCTCGTGCTGGTGACCAGGGGCGGCCTCGGCCTGGCGCTGGACCCCCGCGGGGACGCGCTCTCGTCGGAGATGGCCACGATCGGCCCCAGCTCCTTCCATGGCGCCGGCGGCACGATCCCCGGCATCACCCTGGGCGGCGTGGACGTCACACGGCAGCTCGTGGGCGGGCGCCTCGGCGAGTACATCAACCTGCGGGATTCGACCCTGCCGCGCTACCAGGCCGAGCTGGACGTCGCGGCGTCCCAGCTCGCGAGCCGTTTCAATGCACAGGGCCTCACGCTCTTCACCGGCAGCTCCGGAACGGTGCCGGATGTCTCGCTGGGCTATTCCGATCCGACTGGTGGGCAGATCGGCTTCGCCAACCAGATCCGGATCAGCGCCGCCGTCGCCACCAACCCCGCCCTGCTGCGCGATGGCACGCACGACGTCGTGGACACGCCGGGCGGGCCCACCGGCTTCACGACCAACCCTGCCGGCGGGCCCTCCGGCTTCGCCACGCTGCTCGACCGCATCATCGATCATAGCCTGGGCGAGGCGGTGCGCGACGGCACCAGCTGGGCCCCGATCCCGTCCGGCGGGCTGGGCCCCGACGGCAGCCTCAGCTCGCCCTTCATCCCCGCGCGCTCGGTCGAGGCCTATGCCGCGACGCTCACCGGCGCGCAGACCGCCGACCGCGCCGCGGCGACCGCGGCCAGGGCGCGCGCGGAGGGGCTGAAGGCCGGGTTGGACGCGCGCTTCCAGAACGAGTCCGGCGTCGACCCGGACGCCGAGGTGGCGGCGCTCATCAAGCTGCAGAACGCCTATGCGGCGAATGCCCGCGTCATGACCACGGCGCAGCAGATGTGGGACGCGCTGCAGGGCGTCGGGCGGTAGCGCGTGGCCAGGGTCGGGATCGCACGCTCAACAGGGGGGCCATAGGGCATGACCATCGACCTGCTCGGCAGCGTGGCGCGGGAGACGGCGATCCTGCGCACGCGCCTCGCGACGCTGACGCGCCAATCGGCGGACGGGCTGCGCGCCCAGAACCTCGGCGATCTCGGGCCGGAGGTCTCGCGGCTTGTCTCGCTGCGCGGCGAGGTGGCGCGGCGTGAGGCCTATGCGAGCTCCATGGACCAGGCACTGGGCCGCACCGGCCTCATGCAGGAGGCGCTGGGCCGGCTGACCCAGATCGCGCGCGACTTCCATTCCACCGTGACGCAGCGGATCACCAGCCAGGATCCGGGCTCGCTGACCACGGTGCAGGCGCAGGCGCGCGCGGCGCTGACCGAGATGGCGCATCTGCTGAACACGCAGCATGCCGGCGAGTACCTCTTCGGCGGCACGGACCTCGCGCATCCGCCCATCCCCGATCCTGACGGGCTGGCGACGGGGCAGATGGCGCAGGATGTCGCGGCCGCGATCGGCAACCTGGCCGCCACCGACGCGGCCACGGTCTCGGCCGCCACGCGCGGCATCGCGCAGAGCACGGCGGCCGGCGTCACGCCCTTCTCGGCCTTCCTGACGGCCGACGAGACGGCGGCCAGCCCGGAGGCCCGGCGCGGCGTGCCTTCGGCCGACGGCGAGATCATCGGCTACGGCATCAAGGCCAATGCCAATGCGGAGGCGGTCAGCTCCGGCGAGACCACGGGCAGCTGGGTGCGCGACATGATGCGCAATCTGATGAGCCTCTCCGCGCTGACGCCGGCGCAGATGGCGGCCGATCCGCTCGAGTTCGACAAGCTGGTGACCACGATCCGCGACGGCTTTGGCGCGGCCGAGGCGGCGCTGGGCGAGGAGGCCGGCGCGCTGGGCCATGTGGAGGCGCGGATGGAAGCCGCCCAGAAGCGGCACGGCCAGCTCTCGACGGTGCTGGAGGGCCAGCTCGCGGACATCCAGTATGTCGACATGGCCGAGACGCTCTCCCTGCTGCAGGCCACGAAGACGACGCTGGACGCCAGCTACCGCGCGATCGGCTCGCTGAGCGACCTCAACCTGGCGAATTTCCTGCGGTGAGCGCGGGGATCGCCGATCTTCAAGCGACGTTAACCTCGCGGCGCCAAGATGCCGCGGCGGCGGGAAGGATCTCGCCGCCGGAGGCTCGGCACGACGCCAGGAGGGCGCTCGCCGGCCGCGGCTGCGGCGCGCCTTCCGGTCCGGATCTCAAGGGGAACAAGATGTCCACGCTCGTGTTGGAACTGCGTCAGGGCGATCTCATGGTGGTCAACGGGGCGCCGATCCGCTTCCGCAACCGGGCGCGCATCGAGCTGGCGGCCAAGGCCCGCTTCCTCTTCGGCAAGCAGATCATGGCGCCGGACGCGGCGAACACACCGGCGCGGCGCATCTATTTCGCGCTGCAGACCGCCTATATCGGCGGCGACGACGAGCGCGAGCCCGGCCTCTCCTCCGCCCGCCGGCTCATCGCCGAGTTCATGGAGGCGACCACCTCGGCCACGGTGCGCGAGATGCTGGCCCGCTCGCTCGAGGCGGCCGAGGCGGATGACTGCTACCTCGCGCTGAAGATCGCGCGGCGCGTGATGCGCCATGAGGAGGAGGTGCTCGGCCTGCCGCCGCTGCCGGCGCCGCGGCGGGATCTGCCGGACACGGCCGGCTATGGGTGATGTCCCATGGGCGACGTAGGCGGCGCCATCGCGGCGCTACGGCGCGCGCTCCAGCCCGGCGAGGAAGCCAAGGCGCTCGCGCGCATCGCCACCGAGCCGATGCAGAAGCGCGCCATGGACCAGTTCCAAAAGGCCGTGGCGAAGGCGCCCGACATCCGGACCGCGCTAAAGGATCAGCGGGTGCTGCAGGTCGTCGCCACGGCGCTCGGCATCCCGGATGGCGCGTCCCGGCCGGGCCTCGCGGTCCAGGCGCTGCTCTCCGATCCGAAGGACACCAAGAGCCTGGTGAACCGCCTCGCCGATACGCGCTGGAAGGCGGCGGCGGAGGCCCTGCAGCTCGGCACCAAGGGCCTCGACGCGCTGCGCGATCCGAAGGTGCAGGCGACGCTGAAGGAGGGGCTGCAGCGCGCGCGCTGGCAGGACGACCTCGAGACGAAGCAGGCCGGGCTCGGCGACGCGGTCGTCTTCCAGGAGCGCGCGGCCGCGGTGGACGGCAATGTCTATGCGGTGCTGGGCGATCCCGTTCTGCGACGCGTCATCACCGGGGCGCTGGGCCTGCCCGAATCCATCGCGGTGCAGCCCGTGGAGACGCAGGCGCGCGCCGTGCAGGCGCGGCTCAAGCTCGACAAGCTGGACAATCCGCGCGAGGTGCAGCGCCTTGCCGAGCGTTACCTCGCGAATGTCGCGATGAACGAGGCCGGCATCAGCGGTGCCAGCTCGCTCGCGCTGCTCGGCTGGCCCGGCGCTTTCAGCGCCTGAGCGGATCCGGGCTGGGCCGCGTCGCGGCAATGGTGCAGGCTGCGCGCCGGGCGGAAGCGGACGGGAGGAACTCGGCATGAAGGGTTGGCGCGCACGGATCGGCTTCCTGGTGCCGCCCGGCAACCCGACCGTGGAGCCCGAGATGTTCGCGCTCTGCCCGCCCGGGGTCTCGGTGCACTTCACGCGCCTGCATGCGGAGGGCCCGGCCGGCACGCATGCCGGGCAGGACGAGCGCAACCTCAGCCAGGTCGCCAGCCTGCCCGCCGCGGTGAAGCTGCTGGCCATGGTCTCGCCCCGCGTCGTCGTCCTGGCCCATACGGCGACCAGCTATACCCTGGGCCAGGAGCGCGAGGCGGCGCTGGTGGCGGAAATGGAGGCGCTGACGGGCGCGCGTTTCATCACTGCCTTCGGCAGCACGCTGGCGGCGCTGGAGCATCTGGGCTGCCGGCGGATCGCCTATGGAACGCCCTATTCCGAAGCCACGACCCTGCAGGGCAAGCGGCATCTCGAAGCGCACGGCATCGAGGTGGTGAGCCACGGCATGCTGCCGAACGTGCGCAACATCTACGAGGAGACCGAGGAGCGTGCCTATGCCATCGCCCGCGCGGTGGACCGGCCCGAGGCGGATGCGGTCTTCCTCAGCGGCACCGGCATGCCGACGGTCGGGGCCCTTCAGAGCCTGGAGGACGATCTGGGCAAGCCGGTGATCTCGGCGGCCTCCGCCATGGCGTGGAATGCGTTTCGGCTCGCCGGCGTTAAGCATGTCCGGCCGGGCCATGGGCGCCTCTTCGCATGATCGTGCCGACCGCGCCGGGGACGGAGAAAGCCGCAGGCCGGATCCAGGCGGCGGCACCCACCGGGAGAGTGAAGTTCCTATACGGAGTTCCCGTCTCGAACCGTCTTGGAAGCCACGACCTGGGTTAAGGCCCGATGAATCCCTATCCAGGTTTGACGCGCTGCACAACTGGGCCGATCCTTTCGCTCCGTGACGCTTCCGGCCCCGCTCCTGACCCAGCTCCTGACGCTTCTCGCGGCCATCGCCGGCGGTTTCCTCTTCTCCCTGCTGCACGTTCCCCTGGCCTGGATGATCGGCGCCATGTTCGGCACGGCGGCGCTGTCCTGGACGCGCCCGGTTCAGGTGCCGGCCGTGGCGCGGCCGACCGCGCTCATCCTGATCGGCCTCTCCTTCGGGCAGACCTTTTCCGGCCCCGTGCTGGAGGCGCTGCTCGGCGAGCTGCCCGTGATCGTCATCGCCGCCTTCCTCTCCATCGGCGCCGGTATCGCGACCGTGCCGATCTTCACCCGCATGGCCGGCCTCGACGCAAAGGCCGGCTTCTTCTCGACCATCCCTGGCGGCGTGGTGGTGATGGCGGTGCTGGCCCAGCGCGCCGGCGCGCCGATCCAGACGGTCACCCTCGCCCAGACCATGCGCGTGCTGGTGGTGGTGCTGATCATGCCGCCCCTGCTCACCGCCTTCGCCCCGCGCGGCGGCAGTGGCGCCTTCCTTGCCCCGCATGTGGCGGTCGAGGCGCTGGGGCTGGCGGGCATGATCGCGGCTGGTGTCCTCGCGGCGCTGGTGCTGCGTCGCGCGGGCCTGGCCAATCCCTGGATGATCGGCCCCTGCCTGCTGGCCATCTCCGCCTCGGCCTTCGGCCTGCTGCCCTCCGGCGTGCCGCACTGGATGGTGGATGCGGCGCAGATCGGCATGGGCGCGGCGCTCGGCCAGCGCATGACGCTGGAGTTCCTGCTGAGCTCGAAGCGGCTGATGAGGGCGTCCATCCTCTCCTCCGTCGCGCTCAGCGCGGCCTGCATGGCGATGGCCGTGGGCCTCGCCTGGATCGCCGGCCTGCCCGCGGGCGCGGTGATGGTCGGCATGGCGCCGGGCGGCATGCCGGAGATGGGCGTCACGGCGCAGACGCTCGGCATCGCGGTGCCGCTGGTGCTGGGCTTCCACCTCGCGCGCACGCTGCTGTGCAGCTTCCTGTTGGAGCCCATCTTCGGGCTGCTGGTCCGGCTGCGTCTGTTCACGCCGGGCCCCGCGGCCTAGGTTTTACCCGAAGGGGAAACGAACCATGCCGGACGACAGCGCGACCGCCGCCCAGATTGCCACCAGCCTGCCGCTCAACGGGCTGCGCGTCCTTGACCTGACCCTGGCCCGCGCGGGGCCCACCTGCGTGCGCCACCTGGCCGACTGGGGCGCCGACATCATCCGCATCGAGCCGCCGGTCGCCAATGACGGCATGGCCGGCGCGCGCGATGGCTTTGACTTCACCAACCTCCACCGCAACAAGCGCTGCATTGCGCTCGATCTCAAGACGCCGGAGGGCCACGCCGCCTTCCTGAAGCTGGCGCAGACCGCCGACGTGGTGGTCGAGAACATGCGCATGCAGGTGAAGTACCGGCTGAAGGTCGATTACGAGACGCTCTCCGCCCTCAACCCGCGGCTGGTCTATGCCAGCATCTCGGGCTTCGGCCAGACCGGCCCCTACTCCAAGCGCGGCGGCGTGGACCAGATCGCGCAGGGCCTCGGCGGCCTCATGTCCATCACCGGCGAGAAGGGGCGCGGGCCGATGCGCGTCGGCATCCCCATCGACGACCTGACGGCGGGCAACCTGCTGGCGCTCGGCGTGATGATGGCGCTGTTCGAGCGCGAGAAGACCGGCAAGGGCCGCTGGGTCCATACCAGCCTGCTGGAGGCGCAGGTCTTCATGCTCGACTTCCAGGCCACGCGCTGGCTGCAGAAGGGCGAGATCGCGGGGCAGGCGGGCAACGACCATCCGGTGAACACGCCGATGGGCGTGTTCCCGAGCGCCGACAAGCCGATCAACATCGCGGCCTCCTCGCCCAAGCTCTGGGCGGTCTTCTGCCGCGCCGTCGGCAAGGAGGACTGGCTGGAGAGGCCGGAGTGGAAGACCTCCGAGGACCGCACGCGCCACCGTGCGGAGGTCAACGCCGCCATCGCCGAGCTGACCAGCCAGCAGGCTTCCGAATATTGGATCGCGAAGCTCGAGGAGGTCGGCATCCCCTGCGGCCCGGTGAACAATATCCAGGAGGTCTTCGAGGATCCGCAGGTGGAGCATCTGGACATGGTCTGGAAGGTGCCGCATGCGAAGCTCGGCGAGGCGGGCGTGGTCCGCACGCCGATCAACATCGAGGGCCTGAAGCCCGGCATCCGGCGCTCCGTGCCGGGGCTCGGCGAGCATGCCGACGAGATTCTGACCGAGGCCGGCCTGTCCGGCGACGAGATTTCCGCGCTGCGCGCGAAAGGTGTTCTGGGGAGCTGAATGATGACTGAGATGAGTTTCGCCGACGGCAAGATTCTCGCCCGCAGCGCGGACGGCGTGGGCACGATCGTGTTCAACCAGCCCGAGAAGCGCAACGCGATGAGCATCGCGATGTGGGACGGCATGGCCGAGGCGCTGGACGCCTTCGAGGCCGACCCCGCCATCCGCTGCGTCGTGCTGGAAGGCGCCGGCGGCAAGGCCTTCGTCTCGGGCGCGGATATCAGCCAGTTCGAGAAGAACCGCTCCGATGCCGAGGCGCAGAAGCACTACAACGAGAAGACCAGCCACGGCCGGAGGCGGCTGGCCGAGTTCTCGAAGCCGGTCATCGCGAAGATCCAGGGCTTCTGCATGGGCGGCGGCCTCGGCATCGCCATGTCCTGCGACATGCGCATCGCCGGCGCGGGCAGCGAGTTCGGCATCCCGGCGGCGAAGCTCGGCATCGCCTATGGCTTCGACATGGTGACCAACCTGGTGGATCTGGTCGGCCCGGCCCATGCGCATTTCATCCTGATGACCGGCGGCCGCCTTCCGGCCGAGGAGGCCGAGCGCATGGGCCTCATCAACAAGCTCCACCCGGCCGAGGCGCTGGATGCCGAGGTGGCGAAGGTCACGTCGACCATCGCCGTGAACGCGCCGCTTTCCCTGCTCGCCAATAAGCGCACGGTCCGCGCCGTGCTCGCCGATGCAGGGGCCCGCGACACGGCCGCGATCGAAGCGGCGCAGAGCGCCTGCTTCGACAGCGCCGACTACCGCGAAGGCCGCCGCGCCTTCATGGAGAAGCGCAGGCCGATCTTTACCGGAGCGTAATGCAACCGACGGTGGTCCGGAGCAACCCGCGCGGGAAAAATCGTGCTCGCGCGCCGGTTACGCACCGCCGGCAAAACATTTCACTGGATTCACCCGCGCACCGCGTTAGCTTCCGCGCGGACCGTTCGCTTCCGGGTCGGTCGCTACAAGGAAAAATCGTTTGGACGGCCTCGCGCATACTCCGACCGACCTGCACCACGAGCATCAGGCGCCCATCTCGCGCATCGTCTCCGAGGTGGCCGCCCAGTTTCCCGGAGCCCGGATCACGCTCGGCGAAATGGGCGAGGCCTTCGGGGACCGCGCCTTCGGCCTGCTGATCCTGCTGCTTTGCCTGCCATCGATGTTGCCGGGCATGGCCTCCGTCTTCGGCATTCCCATGCTGATCCTGGGCCTGCAGATGGGCATGGGCCGGCGCGAGCCGAAGCTGCCTGGCTTCATCGCGCGCCAGTCCATCAAGCGGGAGGATCTGCTCCGGCTGGCCGGCGCCTCCTCGAAATGGCTCAACCGCATCGAGCGTTTCGTGAAGCCGCGCGAGGGGTTCTTCATCAGCCCGATGGGTGACCGGCTGGTCGGCTGGCTGACCGTCTATACCGCGGCGATGCTCATCCTGCCCGGGCCCGGCACCAATGGCCCACCGGCCTTCGGCACCATCGTCATGGCCCTGGGCGTCGTGGAGGCGGACAGCCGGGTGGTGGGAATCGGCGTGGCGCTCACCCTCGCAGGGTGCCTCTTCGCCACCTGCGTGCTCGGCGCGCTCGCCTGGATGGGCATTCAGGCGCTGGGCTGGATTTTCTGAGGCGGGCTCATGCCCGCCAGCGCCGGTGCATCCAGAGCCACTGCCCCGGCGTCTCCCGCACCCAGCCTTCGATGATGCGGTTCACCAGCGCGGTGCCCGCCTCCACATCGACCTGCCCTTTCGCGTCGCGCGGCAGTTCCAGCGCCTCGGTGAGCTCCAGTCGGAAGCGGTTGTTCGGCAGGCGGATGGCGCGCAGCCCATGGACCGGCGCCTCGAACCGCTTCGCCAGCCGCGCGAGAAAAGGGTTCGCTGCCACGGGGTGCCCGAAGAAGGGCACGCGCGGACCGCGGCCGAAGCGCTGGTCCACTAGCATGCCGAGCGTCAGCCCCTGGTCGAGCGCCTCGGCCATGCGGATCGGCGCCGTCATCCCGGCCGCGATGAGCCGACCCATGATGGGCTCGCGCATCGCCACGATATCGGCGGCGATGAAGGGGTTGTTGGGCGTGCGGTAGAGAATGGCCGCCGGCTGGCCGAGCTTGAAGGCCGCGACCGCCGGCAGCTCCCAATTGCCCATATGCGCGGCGAAGACCAGCGCCGGCCTGCCGGAGAGGCGCAGCGCCTCGAAGCGGGCATGCGTGGCCTCGTCGGCCTCCACGCGGCCGCCCTCGACGTCGAACAGCGCCTCCAGATGCGGATACTCGCAGACCGTGCGGCCGAGATTGGCCCAGGCGTCCCGGGCGATGGCCAGGCGCTCGGCCTCGGTCTTCTCCGGGAAGGCGAGGCGCAGATTCTCCATCATCTGCTCGTGGTTGCGGGTCCAGACGCCGACCCGCGGCCCGACACAGGCCCCCAGATTCGAGGCGCGGTCCGGCCCCAGCGCCCGCAGCGCCGCGAAGATCAGCCGGACGAGCTGCGCGACCGCCCACTGCCCAAAGGTCTGAAGCCGCTTCACAGCTTGATGACGATCTTCCCGAAGACGTTGCGCGCCTCGAGCCGCGCCAGCCCCTCCTGGAATCGGTCCGCGGCCAGCACCGTGTCGATCACCGGGCGGATGCCTTGGGACATCTTGGCCAGCCCCTCGGCGATGTTCTGGATGGTCGAGCCGAAGCTGCCCTGAATCTTCAGCTGACGCTGGAAGATCATCATGAGGTTGGTCTCGGCCGACATCCCGCTGGTGCTGCCGCAGGTCACCAGCCGCCCGCCCATCCGCATGGACAGCAGCGAGCCCGCCCAGGTGGCGGCGCCCACATGCTCGAAGACCACGTCCACCCCGCGCTTGCCGGTGACGCGGCGGGCGACGCTCTCGAAGCGGTCGGTGTTGTAGTTCACGACATGGTCGACGCCGAGCGCCTTGGCCTTGTCCGCCTTGGCCTGGTCGCCGACCGTGCCGATGACCGTGCAGCCCAGCGCCTTGGCCATGCGCACCGCGATGGTGCCGATGCCCGAGCCCGCCGCATGCACCAGCACGGTCTCGCCCGGCTCCAGCCGGGCATTGTCGAAGAGCATGTGCTGGACGGTGGAATAGGTGATGCCGGCACAGGCCGCGTCCTCCACCGTCACCCCGGGCGGCACCCGAACGACCTGCCGGGCGGGGACGTTGATGAGGCCGCGCGCGAAGCCGTCCACATGGAAGCCGCGCACGCCGGCCACGTTTTCGCAGAGATTGTCGCGGCCGGCGCGGCAGGCCTTGCACTGGCCGCAGGTCAGCCCGCCATAGGGGACGACCATCTGGCCCTGGGCGAAGCCGGTGACGCCGGGCCCGATCGCCGCCACGTCGCCCACGCCCTCGGCACCGACGCTGATCGGCAGGCTTCGCTTGGCGAAGGCCATGCCCCGCCAACCCCACACGTCTATGTGGTTCAGCGCGACCGCGCGCATGGCGATCTGAACCTCGCCGGGGCCGGGAGGCGGGGGCGGGTCGATCTCCATGAGGCGGAGATCACGGTCGGCCAGAAGCTGGAGGGCGCGCATTTCCGGCGCAGTAGCAGGGTTCGGGGCAAGCCCCAAGCGGCAGGCCGCCCCGTCTTGCGGCGCGGAGCGCGGCGTGGGTTCATCGACCCCTCAAGAATCGCGCCTTGCGGCAGCGAGCGGAGGAAGGGGCGGGATGCGGAGCTACGACTACATCGTGGTGGGTGCGGGGTCGGCCGGCGCGGTCGTCGCGAACCGCCTCTCGGCCGATCCGCGCCGCAGCGTGCTGCTGCTGGAGGCCGGGCCGCCCGGCCACCCCTGGTCGCGCATTCCCGTCGGCTACGCCAAGCTGATCGCCAACCCGGCCGTCAACTGGCTCTACAGCGGCGAGCCTGAGGCCGGCACCAACGGCCGCCGGCTGCCCGTTCCCCGCGGGCGGATGCTGGGCGGCTCCAGCGCGATCAACGGCCTCGCCTTCGTGCGCGGCCAGGCCCAGGACTTCGACACCTGGGCGCAGATGGGCAATCCCGGCTGGAGCTATGCCGATGTCCTGCCCTTCTTCAAGCGGATGGAGCGCTACGAGGGCGGCGGGGACGATGCCTATCGCGGCCGCGAGGGCCCGCTTCGCGTCACCGACCCGCCGGCGAGCGATCCCCTCTACGCCGCTGTGATCAAGGCCGCCGGCGAGGTCGGGATCCCGCACAACGCCGATTACAACGGCGCCCGGCAGGACGGCATCGCCATGAGCCAGGCGACGATCGCCTCGCGCCGGCGGATGAGCACGGCGCATTGCTATCTGGAGCCCATCCGCAAGCGCCCGAACCTGCGGATCGAGACCGGGGCGCTGACGGAATCGCTGCTCTTCGAGGGGAGTCGCTGCACCGGCGTGCGATACACCACGGCGGGCGCATCGCAGGAGGCACGGGCGGGGCGCGAGGTGGTGGTCTGCGGCGGCTCCATCAACTCGCCGCAGCTGCTGGAGCTCTCCGGCATCGGCCAGCCCGAGCGGCTGCGCGCCCTCGGCATCGAGCCGCGCTACGCGCTGCCCGGCGTCGGCGAGAACCTCCGCGACCACTACGCGCCGCGAACGCGCTGGGCCGTCGGCGCGAAAGGCTGGACCTTCAACGACCGGGGACGCGGTCTCGGGCTGGTGAAGCAGGCGATGCGCTATGCGCTGTTCGGCCAAGGCCTGCTGGCCATGGTGGGGGCGCCGCTGCGCGCCTTCGTGCGGTCCCGCGAGGGGCTGGAGGCGCCGGACCTGCTGCTCGGCTGGGTGCCGATGCTGACCGAGCCCGGCCCGGCGGGGCCGAGGATCGCGAGCCAGTCCGGTATGACCTGCTACGCGCATCCCATGCGGCCGGAGAGCAAGGGCCACATTCACGTCACCTCGGCCGATCCGCGCCAGCCGCCCGCGATCACCTTCAACTTCCTCTCCTCGCCCGTTGATGCGGAGCTGACGGTGCGCGCCGTCCGGATCGCGCGGGCCGTGATGGCCGCGCCCGCCTTGGCGCCGCTCCGGCTGACCGAGATCGCGCCGGGCCCGGCGCGGCAGACGGATGACGAGATCCTGGATTGGGTGCGCGCGGCGGGGGAGACCACCTATCACCCGGTCGGCACCTGCAGGATGGGCGCGGACCCGATGGCGGTCGTGGATGCGCGGCTGCGGGTGCATGGCATCGCGGGCCTGCGCGTGGCCGATGCCTCGATCATGCCGACACTGACTTCGGGCAACACCAACGCGCCCGCGATCATGATCGGCGAGAAGGCGGCGGCGATGATCCTGGAGGACCTCGCCGCCTGAGCCTTCCGGGAGGGCGATTCACCACTTCGGCGATACCGCCGAAATGCATCGCGCTCCCGGCGGAGCCGTCAGGCCCCGTCGAGCACTTCCAGCACGCGCGGCGGCGACATGGGCAGGCTGTAGAAGCGCTTGCCCAGGGCATTCGCCACGGCGTTGGCGACGGCCGCGAGCGGCGGGACCAGCGGCACCTCGCCCACGCCGCGCACGCCCTGCGGATGCTTGGGGTTCGGCACCTCGATCATCACCGCGTCCAGCATCGGCAGGTCGGAGCAGACCGGCATCCGGTAGTCCAGGAAGCTGGCGTTATCGACCTTGCCGTTCTTGTCGTAGAGATATTCCTCGCTGAGCGCCCAGCCGATGCCCTGGGCGGCGCCGCCCTGCATCTGCCCCTCGACATAGGCCGGATGCACCGCCCGCCCGACATCCTGGAAGGAGGTGTAGCGCAGCACCCGCACGATCCCGAGGTCCACGTCCACCTCCACGTCGCAGACATGGGTGGCGAAGCCGCCCTCGGCGCCCTGGGTGTTCTGCTGCACGCCGGCGCCGATCGGGCCGCCCGTCTCGCTCGCCTTGGCGGCGATCTGCGCGAGGCTCAGGCCAGGGAACTTGCCCGCATTCTCGCCGGCGGGCTTGGCCTCGCCATCCTCCCAGACCACGGCCTCGGGATCAATCTTCCAGATCTTCGCCGCCCGCTCGCAGAGGGTCTTGATGACTTTCTCCGTCGATTGCGTGACCACCATCGCCGAGGCGAAGAGCACGCGGCTGCCTCCCGTGAGGTTGGAATAGCCGATGGTCGCCGTGTCGCCGATCAGCACGGAGACGCGCTTGTAGTCGATGCCGAGCAGCTCGGCCGTGATATTGGCGATCGAGGCGCGCGAGCCGCCGATATCCGGATGGCCGGTGGTCACGACCACGTTGCCGTCCTCGGTGACGTTCACCTGCGCGCTGGATTCGCCGCCCGCGTTGAACCAGAAGCCGCTGGCCACGCCGCGCCCCTGATGCTTGCCGAGCGGCGCCTGGCTGTGCGGATGCGCCATCGCGGCCTCGATCGTCTCGACGAAGCCGATGACGGGATAGACCGGCCCATGCGCCGCCTTGGTGCCCTGCCGGGCCGCATTCTTCAGGCGCAGCGCGAGCGGGTCCATCTTCAGCGCCTCGGCCACCTCGTCGAGCACGCATTCGACGGCATAGGCGCCGATCGGCGCGCCCGGCGCGCGATAGGCCGCGACCTTGGAGCGGTTGGACACCACGTCGAAGCCCGTCGAGAGCACGTTCGGGATGTTGTAGGGCGCGAAGGCGCAGCCCGCCGCGCCACGGATCGGCGAGCCCGGCAGCCCGCCGGCCTGGAGGTAGAAGGTGCCCTGGGCGGCCACGATGGTGCCGTCCTTCTTCGCGCCGATCTTCACCGTGCTCATCGAGCCGGAGGTGGGGCCCGTCGCGCGCATCACCTCCTCGCGCGACATGACCATCTTCACCGGCCGGCCCGTCTTCTTGGCGAGGATGGTCGCCACCGGCTCCAGATAGATGATGGTCTTGCCGCCGAAGCCGCCGCCGATCTCGGCGGGGATGGCGCGGATGTCGCTCTGCGGGATGCCCGTCAGCAGCGAGGTCATGGCGCGCACCATGAATTGGCCCTGGCTGGAACTCCAGATCGTGGCCTTGCCGTCCACGACGCTGACCAGGCAGGAATGCGGCTCGATATAGCCCTGGTGGACGGGGCGCGTGGTGAAGCTGCGCTCGATGACCACGTCGGCGGCGGCGAAGCCGGCCTCGACCTCGCCCAGCTTGTGCTCCAGCTTGCCCGCGATGTTCGAGGGCCTGCCCTCGAAGCTTACGAAATCATGCAGGATGGGCGCGTCGGGCTTGATCGCGTCCTCGATTTCGATGACGTGCGGCAGCACCTCGTACTCGACCTCGATGAGCCTGCACGCCTCGGCCGCGATCCGCTCCGACATGGCGGCGACGGCCGCGATGGGGTGGCCGTGGAACAGCGCCTTCTCGCGCGCCATGACGTTGCGGCACATCCAGCGCATGTCCTGGATGCCGAGCATCACGGACTTGTCGAGGGGGAAGTCCACGATGTCCTTGTGGGTCACCACCGCCTTCACGCCCGGCAGCGCCTCGGCCCTGGAGGTGTCGATGGAGACGATCCGGGCATGCGCATGCGGGCTGCGCAGCACCTTGCCCCAGATCATGCCGGGCATGGTGGTGTCGGCCGAATAGGAGGCGCGGCCCGTGACCTTGTCGGCGCCATCCGGACGGATGGTGCTCTGGCCGATCCATTTGTTGTTGATGACGTTCATCGGGCGGCTCCCCTCATCTCGGCGGCGGTTTCCATCACGGCGCGGACGATCTTGTCGTAGCCGGTGCAGCGGCAGAGGTTGCCGGCGAGCCAGAAGCGCACCTCGGACTCGGTCGGATCGGGATTACGCTCCAGCAGCGCGCGCGAGGCCATGAGCACGCCGGGCGTGCAGATGCCGCATTGGAGCGCGGCCATCTCGAGGAACTTCTGCTGGAGCGGGTGCAGCGTCTCGCCCCGTGCCATGCCCTCGATGGTGTCGATCTTCTTGCCCTCGGCCTCGGGGGCCAGCATCAGGCAGGAGCAGACGAGGCGGCCGTCCAGCATGATGGAGCAGGCGCCGCAATCGCCGGTGCCGCAGCCCTCCTTGGCCCCGGTCAGGCCCAGCGCGCCGCGCAGCATGTCGAGCATGCTGTCATGCGGGTCGCAGAGAAATTCCTCCGGCTCGCCGTTGATGGTGGTGGTGACGTGCATCTTGGCCATGGATCAGTTCCTCCCGGCGCGTTCGGCGGCGATGGCGACGGCGCGCTTCAGCAGCACCCCGGCCACCTTGATGCGGTAGGCGATGGTCCCACGCTTGTCGTTGATGGGCTTGCAGGCGGCGGAGCAGGCGGCAGCCGCGGCCTCCAGCGCGGCGTCCTCCAGCTTCGAGCCGATCAGCGCCTTCGCCGCATCCTCCACCAGCAGGACGGTCGGCGCCACCGCGCCCAGCCCCACGCGGGCGGCGGTGACGGTGCCGTTCTCCAGCGTCAGGCTGACGCCGACGCCCACCACCGCGATGTCCATCTCGGTGCGCGGGATCATGCGCAGATAGGCGTCGCCCGAGCCCTTGGGCCGCGGCGGCAGGGTGAAGCTGACCAGGATCTCGCCGGGCGCGAGGTTGGTGCGGCCCGGCCCGGCCGGGAAGGCCTCGACCGGCATGGTGCGGCGGCCGTTCGGACCCTGGAGGTTCACGACGGCGCCGGCCGCGACCATGGCCGGAACGCTGTCGCCGGCCGGCGAGCCGTTGCACAGGTTGCCGCCGGCCGAGGCGCGGCCCTGCACCTGGGTGGAGCCGATGAGGTTGATCGCCTCCAGCACCCCCGGCCAGGCCTGGCCGAGGCGCGGATGCTCGGCCAGCACGGCGCCGGAGACGGCGGCCCCGATCACGAAGCCGCCTTCGGGCGTCTCCTGGATGCTGGTGGTCTCGGCGATCTTCTTGATGTCGATGATCGTGCCGGGCTGGGCCGCGCCGGAGCGCATCTGCACCAGAAGGTCGGTCCCGCCGGCCAGGATGCGTGCCGCCCCGGCGGCGGCGGCATAGGCGCCCACGGCCTCGTCGAGCGTCGTGGGGGCGATGTATCGGATCTCTGTCATTCCTGGTCCCGCAATCGTTTCCCGTACGGCGGACCCCTTGGTTCGGGGCGCTCGCCATCTTTCGGAAACGCTACGCTGGCAGGGAGAGGCGGAACAGCCCCTAATCGCCGCAATCGACGGTTATGACCACCGGCAAATCACGAACGGTGACGGGCGGCGAGCCAGGTCTTCGGGCCCGCGTCCGGGTCTCTCAACCCAGGCTGGCGGCGGCCAGCGCGGCGAAGGCCCGGGCGCGATGGCTGTGCCGCGCCTTCTGCTCCGCCGTCATCTCGCCGAAGGTCGCGCTTTCGCCGTCCGGGACAAAGATGGGGTCATAGCCGAAGCCGCTCTGCCCGCGCGGCGGGGCCACCCATCGGCCCTCCACCCGTCCTTCGAAAGATTCCGTGTGGCGATCCGGCCAGGCCAGGACCAGCACCGCCACGAAGGCGCAGCGGCGGTCCGCGGAGCCGTCGAGGCTGGCGATCCGCGCCATCGCCGCGGGATAGTCGCGCGTCCCGTCCGGCCGCATGGCCCAGTCGGCCGTACGGACCCCGGGTTGGCCGCCCAGCGCCGCGACCTCGAGCCCGCTGTCGTCCGCCAGCGCCGGCAGCCCCGTCGCCCGCGCTGCTGCCATCGCCTTGAGGGTGGCGTTGGCGAGGAAAGTGTCGCCCGTCTCCTCCGGCTCCGGCAGGCCGAACTCCCCGGCCGAGATCAGCTCCATCCCATGGGGTGCCAGCAGCCCGGCGAACTCGCGCAGCTTCCCCTTGTTGTGGCTGGCCAGGACGAGCTTGCCGGGCTGCAGCTTTCTCACAGCCCGACGGCTTCCCTCTGCTTCGCCACCAGCGCCGCCACGCCGTCGCGCGCCAGGTCGAGCATCGCCAGGAACTGCGCCTCGCTGAAGGGCGCGCCCTCGGCGGTCGCCTGCACCTCGACGAGATTGCCCGCCCCCGTCAGCACGAAGTTCGCATCGGCCCCGGCGCCGCTGTCCTCGGCATAGTCGAGGTCGAGGATCGCCTCGCCGCCGGCCACGCCGCAGGAGACGGCCGCCACGTGGTCCGTCAGCGGGATGGCCTTCATGATGTTGTTGCTGACGCAGTGCCGGAATGCGAGGTGCAGCGCGACCCAGGCGCCGGTGATGGCCGCGCAGCGCGTGCCGGCATCGGCGTTGATCACGTCGCAGTCGAGCGTGACCGTCATCTCGCCCATCGCCTTGCGGTCCACCACGGCGCGCAGGCTGCGGCCGATGAGGCGCTGGATCTCCTGGGTCCGGCCGGACTGCTTGCCCCGCGCCGCCTCGCGGTCGCCGCGGGTGTGGGTGGCCCGGGGCAGCATGCCGTACTCGGCCGTGACCCAGCCGAGGCCCTGGTTGCGCATGAAGGGGGGCACCCGGCCCTCCACGCTGGCGGCGCAGAGCACCTCGGTGTTGCCCATGCGGATGAGGCAGGAGCCTTCCGCGTGCTTGGAGATCCCCGTCTCGATCGAGACGGTGCGCAGGGCGTCGGACGCGCGGCCGGATGGGCGCATGGGCTGGATTCCTCGTGATTCTGCCCGCGCAATAGCCACAGCGCGCGGCGGTGACCAGGGGTGCGTCAATCAACGGTTGACCCGGCGCCCCCCCGTACCCAAGCTGTCACAAGCGATGCACACCCCCCTGAAATCGCCTTTGTTCACCGTTCCCGGGATCGCTTCCAGCGCGCTCGACGCCCGATCCACGGCCGTTCTGCGAGAGCTGGTGGAGGTCTATGTCGCGACCGGCGAGCCCGTGGGCAGCCGCACCCTTTCGCGCCGCCTGCCGCTGAATCTCTCGCCGGCCTCGATCCGCAACGTCATGGCGGACCTCGAGGAGGCCGGCCTCCTCTACGCCCCCCATACCAGCGCCGGCCGCCTGCCGACGCAGCAGGGGCTGCGCCTCTTCGTGGACGGGCTGCTGGAATTCGGCGACCTCGGCGAGGAGGAGCGGACCGAAATCGCCGCCCGCTGCGCTGCCCATGGCCGCTCCCTGCAGGACACCCTGGCCGAGGCGGGCCAGATGCTCTCGGGCCTGGCCGGCGCCGCCGGGCTGGTCGTCGCCCCCAAGGGCGAGGCGCCGCTGCGCCACATCGAATTCGTGCCCCTCGGGCCCGGCCGGGCGCTGGTCGTGCTGGTCCAGGGCGACGGAAGGGTCGAGAACCGCGTCATCGAGGTGCCGGCCGAGCTGCCGCCCTCGGCGCTTGTCCAGGCCGGCAATTACCTCAATGCCCGCCTCGCCGGCCGGACGCTCGACGAGACCCGCGCCAATGTCACCGAGGAGATCGCGGCCAACCGCACCGCGCTCGACGCCCTGACGCATCAGGTCATCGAGGCCGGGCTGGCCACCTGGGCCGGCGGCGGGAGCGGCTCGCTGATCCTGCGCGGCCAGGCGCGGCTGCTCCAGAACATGGAGAACCTCGCCGCCGTCTCCGAGATCCAGGCGCTGTTCGAGCGGCTGGAGGCGCAGGAGACCACGCTGAAGCTGCTGGAACTCGCCCAGCGCGGGGAGGGCGTGCAGATCTTCATCGGCGCCGAGAGCGGGCTGTTTTCCTCGGCCGGCCTCTCCGTCGTGGTCGCGCCCTTCCGCAGCGGGCCCGCGGGCAGCAACCAGAACATCGTGGGCGCGATCGGCGTGATCGGCCCCTCGCGGATCAACTACAGCCGGGTCATCCCCGTCGTGGACTACACGGCGCGCGTGATCGGCCGCCTGCTGGGTTGATCCTGCGTCACCGGACGATTACCTGAACAGCCATGAACGACCAGCAGACCCCGAACCCGGCCGATCTCGCGCCGGACAACGCCGATGCGACGCCCGATGCCTCGCCGGCCACGACGCCCGAGGAGCGCATCGCGGCCCTCGAGACCGAGCTCGCCGAGATGAAGGACCGCTGGCTCCGCGCCGAGGCGGAGACCCAGAACGTGCGGACCCGCGCCAAGGACGAGGTGGAGAAGGCCCGCAACTACGCCGTCCAGAAGTTCGCGGGCGATGTGGTCGAGGCCTTCGAGAACCTGCACCGCGGGGTGACGATGCTGCCGCCGGCGACCGAGGGCGAGCCCGAGGTCATCGGCAAGATGCGCGAGGGCTTCGAGGGCGTGGAGCGCTTCCTGCTCCAGCGCATGGAGGCCAACGGCGTCGTCCGCAAGCCGGCCGACGGGCAGGCCTTCGACCCCGAGCTGCACCAGGCGATGAGCGAGGCACCGGCGCCGGACGGCGTGGCGCCGGGGACGGTGCTGCAGGCGTGGTCGAGTGCCTGGACGCTGAACGGACGGCTGCTGAAGCCGGCCATGGTGGTCGTGGCGGCGAAGGCGAACTGAGGGGGCTTCGCCCCTCTCCCGACGTCCCATGGCACCCGGGCCCAGGGGGCCACTGGCCCCTGGGCCCTGGCGGGGTTGACCGCGAAGCGGAGACAACGAGGGGCCGAGCCCCTCGCCGTCACCTTACTTCACGATGGCCTGATAGGCCGCCAGCGCCGCCATATCGAGCAGCTGGTTCACCCCCGCCCCCGTCGGCACGATCTGCGCCGGCTGGCGCAGCCCCATCAGCACCGGTCCGATCGTCGTCGCCGAGGTCAGATGCGGCACGGCCTTGGTGAGGATGTGCGCGGCATGCAGGCCGGGCATCACCAGCACATTGGCCGGGCCGGTGAGCCGGCAGAAGGGATAGAGGTTCGCGCGCAGGTTCGCGTCCAGGGCCACGTCCGCGCCCATCTCGCCGTCATACTCGAAATCCACCCCCTTCGCGTCCAGCAGCTTCACCGCGTCGCGCAGGCTGCCGGGGATGCTGCCCTTCGGGTCGCCGAAGGTGGAGAAGGAGAGGAAGGCGACGCGCGGCGTCAGACCCAGCCGCCGCGCCGTGGCGGCGCTGCGGATGGCGATCTCGGCCAGCGTCGCCGCGTCCGGCCGCTCGTGGATCGCCGTATCGGCCACCAGCACCGTGCCGGAGCGCCGCGCGATCATCATGGTCAGGCCGAAGAGCACGCCGTCCTGGTCCAGCGCCATGTTCAGGCCGTCGAGCGTGACGGAATAGCTCCGCGTCTCGCCGGTCAGCAGCGCATCCGCATCGCCCATCGCCAGCATGCAGGCGGCGAAGACGTTGCGGTCCAGGTTCACCAGCCGCTGGCAGTCGCGGAAGAGGAAGCCGTCGCGCTGCTTGCGGGCATAGAGCCATTCGGCATAGCGGCGGTTCTGCGAGGAGAGCCGCGCATTGTGGATCTCGATCCCGTCCGGCAGCCGCACGCCGAGCGCCGCGACGGTCGCGTTGATCCGCTCCTCCCGGCCCACCAGGACGGGATAGCCATAGCCCGCGTTCCGGAAATTGATCGCCGCCCGGATGACCGTCTCGTCCTCTCCCTCGGCGAAGACCACGCGCTGGGGATTCTCGCGCACGCGCTCGTGAATGGCCTCCAGCGCGTTCACTGCCACGTCGAGCCGGCTGGCCAGCTCGCGACCGTACCGCTGCGGGTCGATCAGCGGCTTCCGCGCCACGCCGGAACGCACGGCCGCCTCGGCGACCGCCACCGGCACGCGGGCGATCAGCCGCGGGTCGAAGGCATTGGGGATGATGTATTCCGGCCCGAAGACGAGCTGCTTGCCCGCCCCTGAGCGCGCCACCTCCTCCGGCACCTCCTCGCGCGCCAGTTCGGCGAGGGCGTTGGCGGCGGCGATCTTCATCGGGTCGTTGATGGTCGAGGCCCGCACGTCCAGCGCGCCACGGAAGATGAAGGGGAAGCCCAGGACGTTATTGACCTGGTTGGGATAGTCCGAGCGGCCCGTGGCGATGATGCAGTCCGGCCGCGCGGCCTTGGCCTCGTCCGGGGTGATCTCGGGATCCGGATTGGCCATGGCGAAGATGATGGGGTTCGGCGCCATCGCCTGAAGCATCTCGGGCGTCAGCGCGCCCTTCACCGAGAGGCCGAAGAAGCAGTCCGCGCCGTCCAGCGCCTGGCTCAGCGTCCGGCGATCCGTCTCGATCGCATGGGCGGACTTCCACTGGTTCATGCCCTCGGAGCGGCCGCGATAGACGACGCCCTTGGTGTCGCAGAGGATCACGTTCTGCGGGCTCATGCCCATGGCCTTCACCAGCTCGGCGCAGGCGATGGCCGCCGCGCCGGCGCCGTTGATGACGAGCTTAGTCGTCTTAAGGTCACGCCCGGTCAGATGGGCCGCGTTGATGAGGCCCGCCGCCGCGACGATCGCCGTTCCGTGCTGGTCGTCGTGGAAGACGGGGATGTCCATCAGCTCGCGCAGGCGGCTCTCGATGACGAAGCACTCGGGCGCCTTGATGTCCTCGAGATTGATGCCGCCGAAGCTCGGGCCGAGGAAGCGGACGCAGTTCACGAACTCGTCCACGTCCTCGGTGTTGAGGCAAAGGTCCATGCCGTCCACGTCGGCGAAGCGCTTGAACAGCGCGACCTTGCCCTCCATCACCGGCTTGCCGGCGAGCGCGCCGAGATTGCCGAGGCCCAGCACGGCCGTGCCGTTGGAGACCACGGCGACGAAGTTTCCCTTGCTCGTATAGTCGTAGGCGAGCGCGGGGTCGCGGTGGATGTGCAGGCAGGGCTCGGCGACGCCGGGCGAGTAGGCGAGGCTGAGGTCGCGGGCCGTGACCAGCGGCTTGGTGAGGCGGATCTCCAGCTTGCCGGGGCGGCCCTCGGCATGCATCGCCAGCGCTTCCTCCCCCGTGATGCGCGCCGTCCGCGTATCCACCAGCCCGTCCTTGCGCACATCGTCCATCGTCGTTCGTCCTGAAAAACCAGTTGCCGAGGCGCACCTTGTCGATTGGCAAGGTGCCCCGCAAGGAGGCCCCTTCGCGGGTGCGAAACGCTCGGCTATGCAAGCTTCGTGGAGCAAAGCCCAGTGGAGCGAAGGATGACTGCGGAGGGCGCCACCCCCGCCATGGCCCAGTGGTTCGCGGCGAAGGCCGCGGCCGGGTCGGCGCTCGTCTTCTTCCGCATGGGCGACTTCTTCGAGATGTTCCATGAGGATGCGGAGGCGGCGAGCGAGGCCCTCGGCCTCGCGCTCACGCATCGCGGCGAGCACCAGGGGCGGCCGATCCGCATGTGCGGCGTGCCCGCGCATAGCCACGAGGCCTATCTGGCGCGACTGATCCGGCGCGGATTCCGGGTCGCCATCTGCGATCAGCTGGAGACGCCGGAGGAGGCCAAGGCCCGCCGCGCGCCGACCCTCCGCCGCGAGATCGTCCGCATCGTCACCCCCGGCACGGCCACCGAGGAGGCGCTGCTCGACGCCGCGCGCCCGGCCTGGCTGCTCGCCCTGGTGCAGGGCGGCGCCGCCTGGCTCGACGTGACCACGGGGCTCTTCTTCACCCAGTCCGGCGCGGATCCGGCAGCGCTGATCGCCCGCCTCGATCCCTCGGAGATCCTGGCCGAGGAGGCGCTGCGCATCGAGGGCGCGGTCTCCGCGATCCCGCCGCGCGACGCGCCCGCGCGTCTGGCGGGCGCGCTGGGCGTGGCCGCGCTGGACGGCTTCGGCAGCTTCGGCGAGGCAGAGGTCGCGGCGGCGGCCATGGCCGTCGAATATGTGCGCTCGGTGAACAACGGCGCGCTGCCGCGCCTCTCGCCCCCGGTCGCCGAGGGGGCCAGGGGCGTGCTGCTGCTGGATGCCGCGACCCGTCGCAGCCTCGATATCCTGGAAGGCCCGCGCGGCGCCTCGCTGCTCGGCGCCGTGGACCGCACCCTGACCGGCGCCGGCGCGCGCGAGCTGGCCGCGCGGCTGGCCTGCCCGCTGGACGACCTGCCCGCCATCCGCGCGCGGCACGAGGCCGTGGCGGCGCTGCGCGAGGACAAGCCGCGCCGTGCCGCCGTGCGGGCCGCGCTGAAGGGCGCGCCCGATATGGCGCGCGCGCTGGCCCGCATCAGCCTGGAGCGCTTCTTCCCCCGGGATCTCGGCGCCATCCGCGACGGGCTGCAGCGCGCGGCCAAGCTCGCCGCCGCCTTGGAAGGGGCCGGGCCCGCCCTGTTGGCGCAGGCGATCGCGCCCCTTTCGGCGTCCTCGGCCACGGCGACGGAGCTCGCGCGCGCGCTGGCCGCCGAGCTGCCCGCGCGGCTCGACGACGGCGCCGTCATCGCGGCCGGCTACGACGGCGAGCTCGATGCCCTGCGCCGGCTGCGCGACGATGCGCGCGGCGCCATCGCGGCCATGCAGGTGGACCTCGCCCAGGCCTGGGGCGTGGCCGCGCTGAAGATCCGCCACCACCAGCAGCTCGGCTATCTCGCGGAGGTGCCCTCCGCGGCCGGCGAGAAGCTGCTGCGCGGCGCGCCCCCCAAGGCCGTGGGCGACCTCGCCCCCATCCACCGCCAGAGCATGGCGAGCGCGCATCGCTTCACCTGCGCGGCGCTGGCGAATCTCGACCGGCGCCTGTCCGAGGCCGGCGATCAGGCCGGCCGGCGCGAGCGCCTCGTCGTCGCGCACCTCCGCAAGATCATACTGACCGAGGCCGAGCCCATCGCCGCCGCCGCGCGCGAGATGGCCGCCATCGACGTCCTTGCCGCCTCGGCCGAGCTCGCCACCGAAGGCGTCTGGTGCCGCCCCGAGCTTACCGAGCGGCCGGACTTCGCGATCGAGGCCGGGCGCCATCCCGTGGTGGAGGCCGCGCTGCGCAAGGCCAAGGGCCCGGGCTTCGTGCCCAACGACTGCGACCTCTCGCCCGGCCATCGCCTCTGTCTGCTGACCGGCCCGAACATGGCCGGCAAGTCCACCTGGCTGCGGCAGAACGCGCTGATGGTGATCCTGGCCCAGGCCGGGCTCTTCCTGCCGGCGACGGCCGCGCGCATCGGCCTGGTCGACCGGCTCTTCAGCCGCGTCGGCGCCGCCGACGACCTCGCCGGCGGGCGCTCCACCTTCATGGTCGAGATGACGGAGACGGCGGCGATCCTCAACCTCGCCGGCCCGCGCAGCCTCGTCGTGCTGGACGAGGTGGGCCGCGGCACCGCGACCTGGGACGGCCTCGCCATCGCCACCGCCGTGCTGGAGGCGCTGCACGACCGCATCCGCTGCCGCACCCTTTTCGCCACGCATTTCCACGAGCTCACCGTCATGGCCGACCGGCTGCCGGAGATGCGGCTGGCCGCCATGCAGGTGCGCGAATGGCGCGGCGAGGTGATCTTCCAGCACAGCGTCGCCGCCGGCGCCGCCGAGAAGAGCTGGGGTGTGCATGTCGCCAAGCTGGCCGGCGTTCCGGCGCCCGTGCTGAAGCGCGCGGCCGCCGTGCTCGCCTCCCTGGAGGAGCGCTCGCGCGAGGCGGCCGACCCGCTCACCGCCGAGATGCCGCTCTTCGCGCGCGCCCCGGTCGTCCCGGGCAACCCGGTGCTCGACGCCCTCGCGAAGCTGGAACCGGACCAGCTCTCTCCCCGCGAGGCGCAGGACGCGCTTTACCACCTCAAGGCCCTCGCGGCCGGAACGGAAGCTCTGTAGGCTGTTTGACATGAGGATGGCGACGGCCGCACGGGCCGAGTTGAGCTTGCAGGACACGTTGCTCCCCGGCGGCGTGCCGATCGCGCGCGATGTCGCGCTTGGGCTGCTGCGCCGCGAACTCGGGCGCTTCCAGGCCCAGGTTCAGAAATCCTTCGAGAGCCAGGCGATTCATGGGCTCGGCGCCGCAAGGCAGCTCAGCCAGCACATGGACGGGATGCTCTACAACATCCAGAACTACGCCGCCGCGATGGTGCCGCCGGCGGCCGGGGCGCGCGGGGTGGACTTCGCGCTCGTCGCCACGGGCGGCTATGGCCGCGGCGTCCTCGCCCCGCATTCCGACATCGACCTGCTTTTCCTGACCGAGCGCGAGCCCGGGCCGCGCACGCGCCGCATGGTCGAGTTCATGCTCTACCTGCTGTGGGATCTCGGCCTGAAGGTCGGCCATGCCACGCGCAGCGTGAAGGAATGCATCACCGAAGGGTTGAAGGACGCGACGATCCTCACCGCCCTGGTGGATGCGCGCTTCCTCTCCGGCGAGGAGGCGCTGTTCACCGCCTTCCTGGCCGATTTCAACGCGCTTCGGTCGCAGGGCCTGGCGCCCTTTCTCGCCGCCAAGCGCGCCGAGCGCGCCACGCGCCACGCCCGCTACGGCGAGAGCCCCTTTCTCGTCGAGCCGCATGTGAAGGAAGGGCGGGGCGGCCTGCGCGACCTGCAGACCTTGTACTGGCTGGCCCGCTACGCCTTCGGAATCCGGCGCATGCAGGAGCTGGTCGGCCCCGACAGCCCCGGCGGCGGGCTGCTCACCGAGGGCGAGGTCCGGGCCATCGCCCGCGCCTGGGACTTCCTCTGGACGCTCCGCTTCCACCTGCACTACGTCACCGGCCGCGCGGAGGAACGCCTGACCTTCGACCTCCAGCCGGTCGTCGCCGCGCGCATGGGCTACACCCGCCACGGTCCGCAGGACGGGGCCGAGCGGCTGATGAAGCATCTCTTCCTCACCTCGCGCGAGGTGGTGCGCCTCTCCCGCGTGCTGGAGCCGGCGATCGAGCGCGCGGCCCTCGGCCCGCCCGCCACGCGCAAGGGCGGCGACGACGGGCTGGCGGCCCTCGGCCTGGCCTTCGCCGACGGCAAGCTGGTCGCGGCCCCGCCCGATCGCGACTTCTCGCGCGAGCCGGTGCTCATGCTGCGCATGGTGAAGGCCGCGCGCGACCGCAACCTCGAGATCCATCCGCTGGCCATCCGCGCGCTGATCCGCCATTCGCGGCAGGCCGATCGCCTGCGCGGCGATCCGGAGGCCAGCACCCTCTTCCTCGACCTGCTGACCGGCAAGGATGCGGCGAAGTGGCTGCGGCTGCTGAACGAGGCCGGCTTCCTCGGGCGCTTCATCCCGGAATGGGCGCGCATCGTCGGGCTGATGCAGTTCGACACCTATCACGTCTTCACCGTGGACGAGCACACGATCGAGGCCATCGACGTGCTGCAGCAGATCGACCGCGGCGAGCTGAACGAGGTGGCGCCCGTCGCCACCGAGCTGATGACCCAGCTGCAGTCGCGCCGCGCGCTCTATGTCGCGACCCTGCTGCACGACATCGCCAAGGGCCGCGGCGGCGACCACAGCGAGCTCGGCGCCCGCTTCGCCCAGGAGATCTGCCCGCGGCTAGGCATGAGCGCGGAGGAGACGGAAACCGTCTCCTGGCTGATCCTGCACCACCTCCTCGTCTCGCAGACGGCCTTCAAGCGCGACATCGAGGACCCCAAGACCATCCTCGACATCGCCGACCAGGTGCAGTCGCCCGAGCGGCTCCGCCTGCTGCTGGTGCTGACGGTGGCCGACATGCGCGCCGTCGGCCCGCGTGTCTGGAACGCCTGGAAGGCGACGCTGCTGCGCGAGGTCTATTGGCGCGTCTCCGAGGTGCTCGCCGGCGGCATGACCGTGCCCGAGCGCGATGTGCGCGTGGCCCGCGCCAAGGAGGCAGCGGCCGCCATGCTGCCCGGCTTCAGCAAGGCCGAGGCCGACCTCTTCATGTCGCTCGGCTATCCCGGCTACTGGCTGTCCTTCGATTCCGAGACGCATGCCCGCCATGCCGCCATCATTCGCGAGGCCGAGGCCGACCGCGCGCCGCTCACCGTGCGCACCCGCGTGCTGCCGGACCGCGCGGTGACCGAGGTGACCGTCTATTGCAGCGACCATCCGGGCCTGTTCAGCCGCATCTCGGGCGCGCTGGCCGTGGCGGGCGCCTCCATCGTGGATGCGCGCATCCACACGCTCACCAACGGGATGGCGCTCGACACCTTCTGGGTGCAGGACAGTGCGGGCGGCGCCTTCGAGGCGCCGCACCGGCTGGCGCGGCTGTCCGTCCTGATCGAGCAGGCGCTGTCCGGCCGGCTCAAGCTCGCCGCGGAGATCCGCAAGGTGCGGCGCGAGCCCGCGCGGCTCGCCGCCGTCACGGTGCCCCCGCGCGTGGTCGTCGACAACTTCGCCTCCAATACCCACACCGTCATCGAGGTGAACGGCCGCGACCGGCCGGGCCTGCTGCACGACGTGACGGCCGCGATCAGCGAGCAGGGGCTGCAGATCGCCTCGGCGCATATCACCACCTACGGGGTGCGGGCGGTCGACGTGTTCTACGTGAAGGACGTCTTCGGCCTGAAGGTGGAGAACGAGCGCAAGCTGGCGCCGTTGCGCTCGGCGCTGCTGGAGGCGCTGACGCCGCCCCCGGCCCCCGGCGGCGGCGGGCCGACGCCCTACCGCGAAGCCGCCTGACGCCGCCGGCGGCGCATGCTCCGCTCCATCGCCACCGTCGGCGCCTGGACCATGGCGAGCCGCGTGCTCGGCTTCCTCCGGGACATGCTGATCGCCTCGAAGCTGGGCGCGGGCCCCATGGCCGATGCCTTCTTCGTCGCGCTCAAGCTTCCCAACCTGTTCCGCCGGCTCTTCGGCGAGGGCGCCTTCAACGCCGCCTTCGTGCCCGCCTTCGCCCAGGCGCTGACGCAGCGCGGCCCGGCGGCGGCCAAGGCGCTGGCGGAGCGGATGGCGATGCTGCTGACGCTGTGGCTCGCGATCCTGACCGGGCTGGGGCTCCTCTTCATGCCGCAGGTCATGCAGGTGCTGGCGCCCGGCTTCCGGGACGACCCCGGCAAGTTCGAGCTGGCGGTCGAGCTGACGCGCATCACCTTCCCCTATCTGCTGCTGATCTGCCTGACGGCGCTGGTGAGCGGCGTGCTGAACGGGCTCGGCAAATTCGCGGCGGCGGCGGCAGCGCCGATCTTCTTCAACCTGCTCTCCATGATCGCGCTCTTCGCGCTGGCGCCCTTCGTGGCGACGCCCGCGCATGCGCTCGCCTGGGGCGTCACCCTCTCCGGCGGGGTGCAGCTGGGCCTCGTGATGTGGGCCTGCGCGCGGGCGGGCATGGCGCTGAACCTGTTCCACGCGCCCACCCTGCCGCCCGAGGTGAGGATGGTGCTGCGGCGAATGGGGCCGGGGCTGATCGGCGCGGGCGTGACCCAGGTCAACCTCGCGGTGGACGTGATCATCGCCTCCTTTCTGCCCTCGGGCTCGGTCTCCTACCTCTACTATGCCGACCGCGTGGCGCAGCTGCCGCTGGGCGTGATCGGGGCGGCGGTGGCGACGGCGCTGCTGCCGCTGCTCGCGAAGCAGATCCATGCGGGCCAGCCGCTCTCGGCCCATCGCAGCATCAACCGTGCCATCGAGATCTCCATCGCGCTGGCGGTGCCGGCGGCGGTCGCGCTGGCGGTGCTGGCCCTGCCCATCCTGGCGGCGCTGTTCCAGCGCGGCGCCTTCGGCGCGGAGGAGGCGCGGCTCACCTCGCATGCGCTCGTCGCCTATTCCCTCGGCCTGCCGGCCTTCGTGCTGGTGAAGGTCTTCGTGCCGGGATTCTTCGCGCGCGGCGACACGGCGACGCCGGTGAAGATCGGCATCTGCTGCGTGGCGCTGAACCTCGGGCTGAACCTGCTGCTGATGGGGCCACTCCAGCATGTGGGCGTGGCGCTTTCGACGGTCGTCTCGGCCTGGGTGAATGCGGGGCTGCTGGCCTGGCTGCTGTCGCGCCGGGGCCAGCTGCATTGGGACCACCGCCTGCGCCGCGCGGCGCCGCGGCTCCTTGCCGCGGCTGCCGTCATGGGCGTCGTGCTGGCCGGGCTGAGCTGGGCGCTGGCGCCGGGCCCGGGGCTGATCGGCATCGCGCTGCTGGGCTTGGTCTGCGCCATGGGCGGCGCCTGCTACTTCCTCGTGGCGCAGCTCTCGGGCGGGCTGAACCTGCGCGAGCTGAAGCGCAGCCTCAGGCGCTGAAGCGGCCGGGGCGGGCGACGATGCGCCCGGCCGCAGCGTCACGCCGCGCGTTGCAGCAGGCGTCCGGCCGGGGTGTCGCTCGCGCCCTCGGCGTGGGTGTAGACGGACTGGCCGTTCACCCAGGTCTCGACGATGCCGTCGGCCACCTGGCGTGGCTCGGCGAAGGTGGCGCGGTCCTTCACGGTCGCTGCGTCGAACATCACGAGGTCGGCATAGGCGCCCTCGGTCAGCGTCCCGCGATCGACGATGCCGAAGACCTTCGCGGTGCGGCCTGTCATCTTGTGCACGGCGGTCTCGAGGTCGAAGAGGCCGAGCTCGCGGCTGTAATGGCCGAGCACGCGGGGGAAGGTGCCCCAGAGGCGCGGATGCGGGTGCTTGGCGAGCGGCCCGCCATCGCTGCCGATCATGGACAGGCGATGCGCCATGATGCGGCGCACGTCGTCCTCGGACATGTTGTGGAAGACGCCGCCGGCCGGCAGCAGGCGGTTCGCCGCCTCCTCCAGGCCCACGCCCCATTCCTCCGCGATGTCCTTCAACGCGCGGCCGGCCATCTCCGGATGCGGCACGGAATTGGCGACCGTGATGGGCACGTCCGGGCGCGGCTTACGCGCGGCGAGCGAGGTGGAGGCCGCCGCGTAAGGATACACGTCGAAGGCCACCGGATATCTTTCCGCATGCTGCTCGATCAGCGGCAGGGTCTGCACCGAGCGGCCGTGATTTTCCGGCTGGGCGCATTTGTGGTGGCTGATCACCACGGGCGCGCCCACGGCGGCGCCGATCTTCAGCGTCTCCTCGATGCTTTCCAGCACATGATCAGCCTCGTCGCGCATATGGGTGACGTAGAGCCCGCCCGTCTCGCGCAGCGCCTCGGCCACCGCGATGACCTCGTCCGTCGGCGCATGCTTGCTGGGCGGGTAGAAGAGGCCGGTGGACAGGCCCGCCGCGCCCTCGCCCAGCGCCTCGGCGAGCTGCTGGCGCATGCGCTCGGCTTCCTTGTCCGTCGCGGGACGGTCGAGGTCGCGGCCCATGGCGCCGACGCGCAGGGACATGTGGCCGATGAGCGCGAGCGTGTTGACCGAGGAGGGCTCGACGCGCAGGCGCTCGGCATATTCGGCGAAGCTGCCGAAGCGCCACCATTCCAGCTCGCCCACCGAATCGAGCGGGGCGGGCGGGCGCTCGCTCATGGTCAAGGGCGCGAGGCTGATGCCGCAATTGCCCACGACGACGGTGGTGACGCCCTGGCTGGTCTTGCAGAGCATGCAGGCGGGGCCGCAGAGCACGGCCTGGTCGTCATGGGTATGCGCGTCGATGAAGCCGGGCGCGACGACGCGGCCCTGGGCCATCACCTCGCGGTCGGCGCTCATGCCCGAGAGGTCGCCCACCGCCGCGATGCGATCGCCCTTCACGCCGATGTCGCCGCGACGGCGCGGGGCGCCCGTGCCGTCGATCAGGGTGGCATCGCGGATGATGAGGTCGCAGCGCAGGGCCATGGAAATCCGTCTCGATAAGGAATTCCGGATGATGCGTCGCCGGAAAGCGCGACGGAACCCCTCCCCGGATCCTCGCCGCTGCGGCATCCTGCGGACCGACTTCCCAGGAGACCGATCCATGACCACCCGCCGCCAGCTGCTCGGCGCCTCCGGCGCGCTCATTGCCGCGCCGCGCGTCGTCGGGGCGCAGGGCGCCGCCTCGCGCATAATCCGCTTCGTGCCGCAGGCCGACCTGACGGTGCTCGACCCCGTGTTCAACACCGCCACGGTGACGCTGGTCCACGGCTTCATGGTCTTCGACACGCTCTACGGCCTGGATGCCCACTACAACGTGCGGCCGCAGATGGCCGCCGGCCACGTCGTCGAGGACGACGGCCGCAGCTGGGTCATCACCCTGCGCGAGGGCCTGCGCTTCCACGACGGCGAGCCGGTGCGCGGCCGCGACTGCGTGGCCAGCATCCGCCGCTGGGCCGCGCGCGACATGTTCGGCCAGGAGATGCTCGCCAATCTCGACGAACTGACCGCGCCGAGCGACCGCACCATCCGCTTCCGCTTCAAGCGGCCCTTCCCCCTGCTGGCAGAGGCGTTGGGCAAGGTGACGGCCGCGATGCCGGCCATCATGCCCGAGCGCCTGGCCCTGACCGACCCCTCGCGCGCCGTGGCGGAGATGGTGGGCAGCGGCCCCTATCGCTTCGTTCCCGAGGAGCGCGTCTCCGGCAGCCGCGTCGTCTATCGCCGGTTCGAGGGCTATGTGCCCCGCCCCGATGGCGTCGCCAGCCGCTCGGCCGGGCCCAAGGTCGCGCATATGGATCGCGTCGAGTGGCACGTCCTGCCCGACCCCGCCACGGCCGCCGCCGCTTTGCAGCAGGGCGAGGTGGACTGGCTGGAATATGCGCCGAACGACCTGCTGCCGCTCCTGCGCCGCTCGCGCAACAACGTCGTGAAGGTGACGGACGACAGCAGCATCAGCGTGCTGCGCTTCAACCACCTGCATGCGCCCTTCGACAATCCGGCGATCCGCCGCGCGATGCTCGGAGCCCTCGACCAGTCGGCCTATATGACCGCCGGCTTCAGCGAGGACAAAAGCCTCTGGCGCAACGATGTGGGCCTTTTCCTGCCCAACACGCCCATGGCGAACGACGCCGGCCTGGACGTGCTGCGCGGCCCACGCGACATGGACAAGGTCAAGCGCGACCTCGCCGCCGCCGGCTATAGCGGCGAGAAGGTCGTGGTGCTGCAGCCCATGGACATGGCCTATCTGAAGGCCATGGCCGATGTCGCGGTGGACATGTTCCAGCGCGCCGGCATGAACGCCGAGGCCTATTCGGCCGACTGGGGCAGCGTCATCCAGCGCCGCGGCTCGCGCGAGCCGGTGGAGCGCGGCGGCTGGAGCGTGTTCATCACGGGCTTCAGCGCCGCCGGGCTGATCAACCCCGTGGCCAATCTCGGCCTGCGGGCCACCGGCAGCCGCGCCTGGTTCGGCTGGCCGACCAGCGAGCCGTTGGAGCGCCTGCGGCAGGAGTGGATGGCCGCCCCCGACCAGCCCGCGCAACAGGCGGTCGCGCGGCAGCTGCAGACCCAGTTCTTCCAGGACGTGCCCTATATGCCGCTCGGGGAATACTACCGGGTCATCGCACACCACCGGAGCCTGGTGGACATCCCCGACGGCCTCTCGAACTTCACGGGGGTCCGCCGGGCTTGACCTGGGCGCCGGGGAGCGCGAACCACTGGCCCGCGACATCGAACAGGTCATCGGCTATGCAGCGCGTGTTTTCCGGCATCCAACCCTCCGGCGTGCCCACCCTGGGCAACTACCTGGGCGCGATCCGGAACTGGGTGCCCATGCAGGACGAGCATGAGTGCCTCTTTTGCGTGGTGGACATGCACGCCATCACCGTCTTCCAGGAGCCCGCCCAGCTCCTCGCCCAGACGCGCGAGATGGCGGCGACGCTGCTGGCCTGCGGCCTTGACCTCGGCAAGTGCACGCTCTTCGTCCAGAGCCATGTGCCCGCGCATGCCGAGCTCGCCTGGATCTTCAACTGCGTGGCGCGGCTCGGCTGGCTGAACCGCATGACGCAGTTCAAGGACAAGGCCGGCAAGAACTCGGAGGCAATGTCCTCGGGCCTCTACGTCTATCCGAACCTCATGGCGGCCGACATCCTGACCTACAAGGCGACCTCGGTTCCGGTCGGCGACGACCAGAAGCAGCATCTCGAGCTCGCCAACGACATCGCCCAGAAGTTCAACCACGATTACGGCGTGGAGTTCTTCCCCCGCATCGAGCCGCATATCCTGGGCGTAGCCGCGCGGGTGATGTCGCTGCGCGACGGCACGAAGAAGATGAGCAAGTCGGACGCTTCCGACCAGTCGCGCATCAACCTCAACGACGATGCCGACACGATCCGCAACAAGATCAAGCGCGCGAAGACCGATCCGGAGCCGCTGCCGGAGAACGTGCTGGGCTTCGAGGGGCGGGCGGAGGCGCGCAACCTCGTCGGCATGCTGGCGGCGATCACCGGGAGCACCCCCGAGACCGTACTGCGGGAGCATGGCGGCAAGGGCTTCGGCCCCTTCAAGGAGATCCTGGCGGATGCGCTGATCGCCCATCTCGGGCCGATCCGCGCGGAGATGCTGCGCTATCTGGAGGACCTGCCGACGCTCGACGCCGAGCTGCGGAAGGGGGCGGAGAAGGCCGAGGCGATCGCGCAGCCGATCGTCACCGAGGCGAAGCGGATCGTGGGCTTCCTGCCGCGGGCGTGACGCCTTCGCCCGCCTGGCGCGTCCCCCAACGGCTTTCGGGAGCCCGTCCGTGAACTACCTCTACCTGGCGGTCGCCATCCTGGCCGAGGTCGTCGGCACGACCTTTCTGAAGAGGGCCGACGGCTTCACGAAGCTGGGGCCGAGCCTGGTCTGCGCGGCGGCCTATCTGCTGGCCTTCTTCTGCCTGTCCCTGACGCTGCGAACGATCCCCACGGGCATCGCCTATGCCATCTGGTCCGGCGTGGGCATCGTGCTGATCGCGGCCGCCGCCTGGCTCTGGCAGGGGCAGAAGCTGGACGTGCCGGCGATGGTCGGCATGGCGCTGATCGTCGCCGGGGTCCTGGTCATGAACCTCTTCTCGAAGAGCACCGGCCACTGACCGGCCCGGGGGGCGGATCGCCCGCTCAGCCGCCCAGCGCCCGCTCCACCGCGTCGCTGACCAGTGGCCCATCGTCCCGCGCTTCCAGCGCCGCCTCGGTGAACATGGCGTAGCCGTCGCCGCCGCGGCGGAGGAAGTCGTTGGTCGCGACCAGATAGGCGCGCGCCGGGTCGAGCGGCTTCCAGCTTCCGTCCGGCTCGCGCGCCTCGGCACTCGCCACGCGTTCCCCGGACGGGCGGGCGGCATCCGCGGTGAAGCGCAGCCCGGCAAGCTGCGGGAAGCGCCCCGAGGCCTGCGGCAGCCGCGACAGCCCGTTCTCCAGCGCCGCCCTGATCGTCGTGCCGCGCAGCCGAACGCGCGAGACCGTGTTGCCGAAGGGCAGCACGGTCAGCAGGTCGCCCACCGAGATCTCGCCCGCGGACAGTCCCGCCCGCAGCCCGCCGCCGTTCTGCCATCCGATCTCGGCGTCGACGGCCTTGCGCATCGCCTCCGCCACGGTTTCGCCGAGCGCGCAGGGGGCGAGGTAGCAGGTGCGGTTGTCCAGCGGCGCGGGCAGCCGGCCCACGACGCGCCGGCGCAGCGCCTCCAGCGGCTCGGCGAAGCGCGCGACGATCGCGGCCACGCCGGGATCCTCGTGGATGTCCGCCGTCAGCTCGCGCATGTGCTGCTGCGAGGCGGCGATGCGGCCATCGGCGGCCAGGTCCAGGTCGAAGCGGTCCAGATACTTCCCGAAGGCCTGGGCCTGGGCGATCAGCACCGGCCGGTCCTTGCCCTCGACGACGATGGGCGGCGCCACCAGCGTGTGCGAATGCCCGCCCAGGATCACGTCCACGCCGGCGACCTCGGCGGCCAGCCGCCGGTCGGCGCCGACGCCCAGATGGGACAGCGCCACGACGGTGGCCGGCCCCTCGCGCCGGGCCTCCCAGACGGCGCGGTTCGCGGCCTCCAGCGGGTCGGTGAAGCGCACGTTCGGCCCGGGGGCCGAGAGGATCGGCGTCTCGGGCGTGGTCAGGCCCACGACGACCACGCGCAGGTTCTCGCGCCGGAAGGCGATGGTGGGCGCCAGCTTTCCGGCCAGCGCCGGCTCCTGCGTTACGTCGATATTGGCGCAGAGCACCGGGAAGGGCACGGCGGCTAGGTATCTGGCAAGCTTCTCGGGCCCGAGATCGAACTCGTGGTTGCCCAGGGTGAAGGCTTGCACGCCCCATTCCTTCTGCACCGCCGCCTCGGCCATGCCCTCGTGCTGGGTGAAGAAGAGGCTGCCGAGGAAGGTGTCGCCGGCATCGAGCAGCAGCGAGGCGCGGCCCTCCGCCCGCGCGGCCTCGCGCGCCTCGGCGATGGCGGTCGCGATCCGCGCCGAGCCGCCGAAGCAGGCCTCGCCTGCGCGGCAGGCGGCGGAGGTCGGGGCGATCGGCTCGTGGCGCGAATGGAAGTCGTTGAGATGGACCAGCGAGACCTGGGTGGCGGGCTGGGCGTAGGCGCGCAACGCCGGCGCGTACAAGACGGGGGCGGCGAGCAGCGCGGGGAGCGATCGGCGGCTGATCATGGCGGGCCTGTTCTGCGCCTCCTGCGCCTGTCTGGCCACAGGCCGGACGTGAAAGATGCGGTTACGCAAGGTGATCCGGCAACGCATCCGGCCTGCCCTTGCCATGCCATTTTTACAGGTGAAGGGTGGCCGCGTCCCTCGCTTGGTTTGTTTCATTGCAGGTCTATCTGCCCATTGCCGAGATGAGCGTGGACGCCTTCCTCCTGGTGGGCGTCGGCTTCGCCGTGGGCTGGCTGTCGGGATTGTTCGGCGTGGGCGGCGGATTCCTGCTGACGCCGGTGCTGATCCTTCTCGGGATTCCTTCCACCGTCGCCGTCGCCTCGGGCGCCAATCAGACGCTGGGGGCCTCGGTCTCGGGGCTGATGGCGCAGGCGCGGCGCGGCAATGTCGACTGGCAGATGGGCGGCGTGCTGGTGGCCGGCGGCCTGGTCGGCAGCGTCGCCGGCGTGCAGCTCTTCGCCATGCTGAGGCGGCTCGGCCAGGTGGATGCCGCGGTCGCCATCTTTTACGTCGTGGTGCTCGGCTCGGTTGGCATGCTGATGGTGATGGAGAGCGTGCGCGCCATCTTCCGCCGGCGCCGCCATGGCGACGCGCATCGCCTGCACAATCACAGCTGGGCGCACGGGCTGCCCTTCAAGATCCGCTTCCGCAAGAGCCGCCTCTACATCTCCGTGATCCCGCCGTTGGGCGTGGGCTTCGTGATCGGCGTGCTCTCGGCCGTGATGGGTGTGGGCGGCGGCTTCATGCTGGTGCCGGCGATGATCTACATCCTCGGCATGCCGACGGCGGTCGTGATCGGCACCTCGCTGTTCCAGGTGGTCTGCGTGACTGCCTCGGTGACCTTCCTGCAGGCGATCCAGGTGGGTGGCGTGGACATCGTGCTGACGCTGCTGCTGCTGCTGGGCGGCGTGGCGGGCGCGCAGTTCGGCGCCTCCATGGGCACGCGGCTGCGGGGCGAGGAGACGCGGGCGCTGCTGGGTGCGCTGGTGCTGGCGGTGGCGGCCTCGCTGCTCTGGGATCTGCTGCGCGTGCCCGCGAGCCTCTTCAGCGTGGGTCCCGCGCTGTGAGTGCGCGCGGGAGTTTTTTTTGTGCCCTCAAACGCCGGGCGCGCGCTCCGCGTGCTTGGCTTCGCGCCTTCCCGGGTGCGCCAGCCGGCAGGCCGGTCTTGGCGCGCCGTCCGCGGTGCGGCCGGATTCTCGGAGCGATGCTGCTGCTCCTGGCTGGTGGCTCCTGGCTGGCGCCCGCTTCGGCCCAGCCCGCCGAGCTGGTCGCCCGCCTCTCGACCGAGCGGGTCGCCATCACCACCGCCTTCATCGGAGAGAGCATCCTGGTCTTCGGCAGCACCGAGCAGCCGCTGGGCCCGGGCGGCGACGAGGTGATCGTCATGGCGCGCGGGCCGCAGGGGCCTTTCGTCGTGCGGCGGAAGGTCAACGTGCTCGGGCTCTGGCTCAACGGGCCTTCGGCGCGCTTCGGGGACGTGCCGGTCTTCTACGCCGTCGCCGGCACGCGCCCGGCCTGGCAGCTCCTGCCCGAGCAGGTCCGGCGGGAGCGCGGGATCGGCATCGACTCCATCCCGCTCGAATTCACCGGCGCCCGGGCGCCCGGCTTCCGCCGCGCGCTGGTGGAGCTCAAGCGCAGCTCCCGCCTCTGGCAGGAGGATCCCTCGCCGATCGAGATCGCCGGCTCGCGGCTGTTCAATTTCCGCCTCTTCCTGCCCTCCACGGTGCAGCCGGGCAGCTACCGCGTGGAGGTGATGCTGGTCCGCGCCCGGCGGATCGTGGCGACGGAGCAGCTCGGCTTCATCGTGGAAAGGACCGGATCGGCGGCCGAGATCGAGAAGGTCGCGCATGGGCAGCCGGTGCTCTACGCTCTCCTCTGCATCCTGGCGGCGGGCTTCGCCGGCTGGGCGGGGAGCGTGGTCTTCCGGAGGGGATGATGCCTGAGGCGGCGGAGCGAGCGAGGCGCGATCGCGTCTTTCTGGTCGTGGTGGACGACAGCCCGGAGCGCGCGGTCGCGTTGCGCTACGCCGCGCTGCGCGCCGCGAAGTCCGGCGGACGGGTGGCGCTGCTGCGCGTGGTGGAGCCGGTGGAGCAGGCCGAATGGGCCGGCATCGGCGCGCTGATGGCGCAGGAGCGGCTCGAGGAGGCCGAGACCATGCTGGCCGGCCTCGCCGCCCAGGTGAAGGAGATCACGGGCGGCCTGCCCATCCTCATCACGCGCGAGGGCAGGACGGCGGACGAGCTCCTGGCGCTGCTGGCCGAGGATCCGCGCATCTCCATCCTGGTGCTGGCCTCTGCCGCGGACAGCAAGGGACCGGGGCCGCTGATCCAGGCCTTGACCGGGCGGCTGGCCGCGAAGATGACGGTGCCGATGACGGTGGTGCCGGGGACGATGTCCGATGCCGAGCTCGACCGGGTGACCTGACGGCGCGCTTCCGCCTTGCCGGCCGGCGCTCCTGCCGGACCGAGTGGCTGTGCGCCAATGCGCGAAGGGGATGCCGGTGACTTCGAGCCTCACCGCCGCCACCGCGGAGACCTTCGCCGCCATCGCCCTCGGGCATGTCCGGCGCGAGTATCCCCACAAGCCGGACCATGTGCTCGACGGTCCTGCCGACCTGCGGGCTCCCAGGGCGCTGCATCCCATCTTCCACGGCAGCTACGACTGGCATTCCTGCGTCCATGGCCACTGGATGCTGGCGCGCCTGCTGCGGCACTTTCCCGGGCTGCCCTCCGCGGCCGCGATCCGCGCGCTGTTCGACTCGCAGTTCACGCCGGAGAAGGTCGCGGGCGAATGCGCCTATCTGGCCGCGCCCTCGGCCGCTGGCTTCAAGCGGCCCTATGGCTGGGCCTGGCTGCTGAAGCTGGCCGAGGAACTGACTCGGCTCGAGGATCCGCGCTGGGCCGCGAGCTTGGCGCCGCTGGCGGAGGTCTTCGCCCAGCGCTTCCGCGATTTCCTGCCGCGGGCGACCTATGCGGTGCGCGTCGGCACGCATTTCAACACCGCCTTCGGCCTGCGCATGGCGGCCGACTATGCCGACGCGACGCGGGACGAGGCGCTGGCGGGGCTGCTGCGGGCGACGGCGCGGCGCTGGTACGGCGCGGATGCGGACTGCCCGGCCTGGGGCGAGCCGGGCGGCGACGACTTCCTGTCCTCCGCCCTCATCGAGGCCGAGTGCATGCGGCGCCTCCTGCCGGCCGCGGAGTTCGGGCCCTGGTTCGACCGCTTCCTGCCGCGGATCGCCTCGGCCGAGCCCGCCACCCTGTTCCGGACGGCGACGGTCAGCGACCGCACGGACGGCAAGATCGCGCATCTCGATGGGCTGAACCTCAGCCGGGCCTGGTGCTGGCGCTCGCTGGCGGCCGCCCTGCCGCCGGAGGATCCGCGGCGGCCCCTCCTCCTGGAGACCGCCGGGCGCCATCTGGCCGCCGGCCTGCCGGCCATCGCGAGCGACTACATGGGCGAGCACTGGCTGGCGAGCTTCGCGACGCTGGCGCTGGACGGCGACTGAGCCCCAGCCGGCCGGGGGCTAAAACATATGCCCGAAGCGCTCGGCCTTGGTTGCGAGATAGCGGTCGTTCACGCCGTTGCCGGCGAAGGCGTGCTGCTCCCGGCTGACGATCTCGATGCCGCAGGCGGACAGGGCGGAGATCTTGTCGGGATTATTGGTCAACAGCCGCACGCGCGGGATCTCGAGCAGCCGCAGCATCGTCGCGGCCACCAGGAAATTGCGCTCGTCGGCGCCGTAGCCGAGGGCGCGGTTGGCATCGAGGGTGTCGAGGCCCTGGTCCTGCAGCGCATAGGCGCGCAACTTGTTCACGAGGCCGATGCCGCGCCCCTCCTGCGCCAGATAGAGCAGCACGCCCGCGCCATCCTCCGCCATGCGGCGCAGCGCGCCGCGCAGCTGCGGGCCGCAGTCGCAGCGCAACGAGCCCAGCAGGTCGCCGGTGAAGCATTCGGAATGCAGGCGGACCAGCGGCGCGCCGCCGGCGGCCAGGACGGCGGCGGGGTCGCCGACGGTCATCGCCAGATGCTCGATCCCGCCATCGGCCGCGCGAAAGGCGGTGATGCGGGTTTCGGGCGCGTCCTCGAGCGGCACGCGGGCCTCGCCGACGGCGCGCAGCGTGGTCGCCGCGGTGGCCGGATAGGCGAGGATCTCGGCGGCGGTGACGCTCAGCAGGCCGGGCACCTCGCGGTCGGGTACAGGCGCGGCGACGAGGGCCGGCAGCAGCCGGCCCAGCTTGCCCAGGGCGAGGGCTGCGACGGCCAGCGGCGGCTGCGGCGCGAGCTCCATGGCCTGTCCCTCGGGGCCGAGCAGCAGCTCGCCCGTCGGATCGGCGAAGCTGCGAAGGCGGTCGGGCGCGGTCAGGGCAGGGGGTAGGCGCAGCGCCACGACCCCCTCCTCCGGTGCCGTCAGCGGCACGGGGCGCTGGAGCACCGCGGCGGCGCGGACCGGGGCGAGCAGCAGGACGGGCGGGGTGCCCGACAGCGAGGAGATCTCCGCGAGGCCGGGGGCGCTCACCGTCTCGGCGGCGGCGACGGCGAGGGCCTGGCCGGCCAGGCCGCGCAGCACGACGGGCGTGCCGCGACGGAGCTCTGAGACGGCGCGGTGGACCGCGCGCAGCGCCAGGGTCTCGGCGGAGGCGGGCTTCGGGGCCTGGTTTGCCGAGGGTTGAATGGCGTTTCTTTTCATGAAGCCGTGATCCTGAGGCGCTTTCCACATACGAATCAAATGTGGCGATCGGATGCAGTCTCGCAGGGGGTGGTCAGCAAAGTTTCTCAACCTGTCAAAGCGGGCCCGGTTTCGGCGAACCTTTCCCCGGCGGCAGAGCGGGTGCTATGCCCGAGGCACGCTGGTAACCGATGGGCCCGCATGCCTGGCCGAAAACTCCTGCTCGTGACCACGGACGCCGCGCTCGCCGCGCTGCTGCCCCCTCAGCTTGCCCAGGGCACCGACTTCTCCGCGGAGGCCGCGGCGCCGGAGGCCGGGCAGCTGCGGCTGGCCGAGGCGGCCGGGCGCATCGACGCCACGTTGCTCGACGCCGCCGTGATGCCGGGGCCCTCGCATTGGGGGCCGCTGCTGCGCGAGGCGGGCGGCGGCCGGCCCGTGCTGCTGCTCGGCCAGGCCGCGACGGAGGAGGCTCCGCACGTGCTGCCGCCCGGGATCAGCGAGCGCGTGCCGCGGCCGGTGCGGCTGCCCGACCTGGTGGCCCGGCTGCATGCCCTGCTGGCGGCCTTCGAGGCCTCGCCGGACGCGGCGATCCCGCTCGGCGGCTACGCCTTCCATCCGGCGGGAAAGCTGATGCTCGGCCCCGGCGGGAAGCGGATCCGCCTGACGGAGAAGGAGGCGGCGATCCTGCTCTACCTGCATCGCGCGGGCGGGCGGGCGGTGCCGCGGGCGGAGCTGCTGGGCGAGGTCTGGGGCTATTCCAGCGCGGTCACGACGCACACGCTGGAGACGCATATCTACCGGCTGCGGCGGAAGATCGAGCCGGAGCCGCAGGCGGCGAAGCTGCTGCTGACGGATGAAGGCGGGTACCGGCTGGGGGCCTAGGCCCCGAACCGGTGTCGCAGAAGGATCAATGCGTCCGACGAATCCGACTGCCGGCCGGGCGCACCGAGGGCAAGCCAGGCGCCCTGAGCGCGCGCCCGGCATATGAGGGCATGAAAGACCCTGAATAATCCGCGAAGCGGGTTTATTCAGCCGGCGTCATCGCCTTGATGAGGTCGAAGACCCGCTTGCGCACGGCGGGATCGGAGATGCGGTAATAGGCCCGCACCAGCTCCAGCGTCTCGCGGCGATGCAGCGTGTCGTCCTCGAAGCCATCCTGCGCCTCGGCGAAGCCGGAAACGCGGCGGGCGAAGCTCTGGCTCCCGCCGACGGTGCCCGGCATGTCGTCGAAGAAGAAGCTGATCGGCACGTCGAGAACGCGCGAGAGGTCGAAGAGGCGCGAGGCGCCGATCCGGTTCACACCGCGCTCGTATTTCTGCACCTGCTGGAAGGTGAGGCCGAGCGCCTCGCCCAGGCGCTCCTGGCTCATGCCCAGAAGCGTGCGGCGAAGGCGGACGCGCGACCCGACATGCACGTCGATCGGGCTCGGACGATGTTCCTTCTCTGCCCGTTCGGTGCTTCCGCCGCTCGACATCGCTTCTCTCACTGAAACCATCCACCTGAATCCCCTCGGCTCAGGCCCGACCTGAAAATCCCTAAGCTCAGGAGCTGTATAGGGGTTGCATTTTTTATGCGTGAACGGCCTGGAACACACCTGCAGGCTGCATCGTGGCCCTGACCTGTATCGCGGCCATAGCCTCAAGTCGCCGCAGCGTCAATATTTTTCCCAATCTCAATATATAAATTATCTGGTCATGGAATGCGAGGTGGGGTGGAGCGCCGGAACCTCCCGAAAAGAACGGAGGTTATCAGCGAGAACGCGGAAAGGCCGAGCGGGATCCAGAGCCCGCCCTCGGCAAAGAACGTGGGTGCGAGGGCGGCCGGCAGCGCCGATTCGAGGGTGCCCGTCGCGCCCAGGCCGAGCCGGGCCACCTGCCGACCGGTGGCGTCGAAGACGGCGGAAATGCCCGTCTGCGCGGCGCGCACCATGGGCAACCCCTCCTCGACCGCGCGCAGCCGCGCCGTCGCCAGATGCTGGAAGGGGCCCGCCGAGAGGCCGAACCAGGCGTCGTTGGTGATGTTGAGCAGCCAGGCCGGACGCTCGGCGCCGACGACCTGGCCGGAGAAGATCACCTCGTAGCAGATGAGCGGGCCGGGTGAGGGAAGGCCGTCCGGCAGCGGCAGCGCGCCCGGTCCCGGACCGGCGGAGAAGTCGACGCCGCCGGTCACGAGGCGGATCGGCAGCAGCCCGCCGAAGGGCATGAACTCGCCGAAGGGCACGAGATGCGCCTTGTCGAAGACGCCCAGGACCTGACCCTCGGGATTCAGCGTCACGAGGCTGTTGTAGAGGCGCGAGAGCCGCCCCTCGGCGTTCCACTCCGCACGCACGGTGCCGGCCAACAGCAGGCCGCCCGGCGGCAGGGCCTGCGCGGCGAGGCGCATCGCGTCGGGATCCTGGGCGAGCAGGAAGGGACTCGCCGTCTCGGGCCAGATGGCCAGCACGGGCTGGCCGGGATGCGAGGCCCCGGAGGCGCGGGCGGCCTCGCCGGTCAGCGAGATGTAGCGCTGAAAGATGGGCAGGCGCTGCGAGGTGTCCCACTTCACGTCCTGCGCGACGTTGCCCTGGACCAGCACGATCCGCACGGGCATCTCGGCGGGCGGGATCGCCTGCAGACGCCAGATCCCGAAGCCCACCCAGAGCGCGAGCACGACGAGGCCGCCGAGGTTGGCCCTGCGGCTGCGCAGGATGGGCAATCCCGCGAGGAGGATCGTCAGCAAGGACAGGCCGTGCACGCCGATGACGCTGGCGAGCTGGATGGGCTCCGGCCGGAAGGCCCAGACCGTGCCGATCAGGTTCCAGGGAAAGCCGGTGAAGAGCCAGCCGCGCAGGAACTCGGCCACGACCCATGCGCCAGCGAAGCCGATCACGCGCGGCCAGCCCGGCCCGACCCGCCAGGCGAAGACGGCGGGAAGGATGGTGTAGACGGCCATGGGCAGGGCAAGGCCGGGCGCCGCGATGGGCACGAGCCAGAAGAACTTCGCCACATCCGTCAGGATGGCGTGGGTCACCCAGTAGAAGCCGGCGAGATTATAGCCGAAGCCGTAGAGGAGCCCCAGCCAGGCCGCCTGCCGCCAGCTCGTCGCCCGGCCGATAAGGGTGAGGAATGCGGGAATGGTGAAGAGCAGGACCGGCACCGCATAGACCGGCGGCAGCGCCAGCACGGAGGCCAGGCCCAGCAGAAAGGCGGTGAGCGGGGGCCGGGTAGCCAGGGGGGCGAACAGTCGGGCGAGGAGCGATGCCATGCCGCGGCTATAGCCCGGATCGCCGGAAGCCGGCATGGGGGCAGGGGAGGCGGCGGAACCGCCGATCCGGCCCGTTCCGCCGCGCACCACCCCCGACACTACTCCGCCGCCTGGGCCCCGTCCGCCGCCGGCCGCCGCACGCGCAGCCGCCGGATGCGGCGGGCGTCGGCGTCGAGCACCCGGAACTCCAGCCCCGAGCTGTGGGTGAAGATCTCGCCCCGGGCCGGCACGCGGCCGGCGAGCTTCAGCACCAGCCCCCCCACCGTGTCGATGTCCGCGCCGCGCTCCTCCTCAGTGAGGATCGGGCCCATCTTGTCCTCGAAGGCGTCGATCTCGGTCCGGGCGTCCACCTCGAACACGCCCTCGGCGCGCTCGACGATCTGCGGACCCATGATCTCGTCATGCTCGTCGGCGATGTCGCCCACGATGGTCTCGACGAGGTCCTCGATGGTCACCAGCCCATCGATGCCGCCATACTCGTCCACCACCAGCGCCATATGGATGCGCGCCTCGCGCATGCGCAGCAGCAGGTCGAGCACCGAGACGCTCGGCACCACCAGCAGCGGCTTGCGCAGGATCGCGCGCAGGCTGAACGGCGCCTGCCGTCCGACCGCCGCGAAGACGTCCTTGATATGGACCATGCCCAGCACGTCGTCGAGCTGGCCCTGATAGACCGGATAGCGGCTGTGGCCCTCGCGCTGCACGGCCTGCAGCGCCTGCTCCAGCGTGAGCTCGGAGGGCAGGGCGATGATGTCGGCCCGCGGCACCATCACGTCGTAGGCCGTCGCGCCGCGCAGCTTCAGCACGTTGCCGAGCAGCGCGCGCTCGTGCGGGCCCAGGGTGCGTGAATCGGCGCGGGCGTCGGTCTCCAGCTCGTCCGGCGCGTCGATGAGCTCTTCGACGCGGTCGCGCAGGCTTTCCTCGCGCCGGCCGAAAAGGGTGCGAAGGCGGCGGATCACGTCGTTCCTTGGGGGATGGTCGGAGGGCATCAGGCGGCCCACCCGGCCCGGGTCCAGCCCGGGCGCCAGGGATTGGGCAGGCCGAGCCGGTGCAGGATGCGCGCCTCCGCCCGCTCCATCGTCACGGCCTCGCCGGCGGCGAGGTGGTCATGGCCCAGCAGGTGCAGCACGCCATGCACGATGAGATGGGCGTAATGCGCGGCGATTCGGCGCCCCTCGGCGGCGGCCTCGCGCTTCACCACGCCGAGCGAGAGCGCCAGGTCGCCCAGCGTCAGGCTGCCATAGGGGGCAGGGAAGGAGAGGACGTTGGTCGCCTTCTCCTTGCCGCGGAATCCGCCGTTGAGCCGGCGGATCTCGGCGTCGTCGGTGAGGAGGAGGGTGAGGTGGCCGGAAGTGCGCTGGTCCGCCAGGGCGGCTTCGACGGCGCGGCGCGCCAGGGCCTCTGCGCGGGGCACGGCCCCCCTCCAGCCGGGCGCCGCGAAGACGATCTCGACATCCGAAAGCCCGGCAGCGGCAAAACCACTGCCGGGCAGACTACTTCCCGGCGACATCCAACTCCTTCCCAGCGGCGCGCCCTGGCCCCGTTTGGGGCCTGGAAGGGCGACCGCTCTCCGCACGTCCATAGGCCGTCACGATCCGGCCCACGAGCGGATGCCTTACCACATCGCGCTCGTCGAAATGCGTGAAACCAATTCCGGGCACGTCGCGCAAGATGGAAATCGCTTCTACCAGCCCCGACTTCTGGCCCGGCGGCAGATCCACCTGGCTCGGATCGCCCGTGATGGCCATCCGGGTGCCCTCGCCCATGCGGGTCAGGAACATCTTCATCTGGGCGGGAGTGGTGTTCTGCGCCTCGTCTAGGATGGCGAAGCAATGGGCCAGGGTGCGGCCACGCATGAAGGCGAGCGGCGCGATCTCGATCTCGCCCGCGGCCAGCCGGCGCGCCACCTGCTCGGCCGGTAGCATGTCGTGCAGCGCATCGTAGAGCGGGCGGAGATAGGGGTCGACCTTCTCCTTCATGTCGCCGGGCAGGAAGCCCAGCCGCTCGCCCGCCTCCACGGCGGGTCGCGAGAGCACGATGCGGTCCACCCGTCCGGCCTGGAGCAGCGCAACGCCCTGGGCCACGGCGAGGTAGGTCTTGCCGGTGCCGGCCGGGCCGATGCCGAAGACCATCTCGTCGCGGGCCAGCGTGTCCATGTAGGCGGACTGCGCCGGCGTCCGGGGCGCAATGGCGCCGCGCCGCGTGCGGATCTGCGGGATGTCCTGCAGGGGCAGGCGCGGATCCTGCTCGGCCTCGCCCTCGGCCATGCGGATGGCGGCCTCGACCTCGGAGGCGGAGAGCGACTGCCCGCGCTCCAGCCCGCGCCAGAGCCCGCGCAGCACCTGTTCCGCCATCTCCGTCCGCTCGCCCGTGCCGCTGATGGTGAGACGGTTGCCCCGGCTCGCCAATCGCACGCCGCATCGCTGCTCGATCCGCGCCAGGTGCCGGTCATGCTCGCCGTAGAGCAGGGGCAGAAGGGCATTGTCCTCGAATTGCAGCGTGACGCTGCGCTGCTCGGACGGGGGCGGGCCCGGAGGCCCGGAGCGGGTGCGGAGGGCGAGGGCGTTGCTCAAGCGGCGTTCTTCTCCTGTTGCAAGGCGTGAAGCAGCTCCCCGTGAAGGGAGTAGGGTTGGCCGGCAAGGATGCGCACCGGCGCGACGCGGCCGACGAGGGACAAATCCCCCGCGGCATGGACGGGTTGCAGCCAGGGCGTGCGGCCCGAGAGCTGACCGGGACGGCGGCCCGGACCGGTGAAGAGCGCGGGCACGGTCCGGCCCGTCAGCGAGGCGTTGAAGGCGGCCTGCTGCTCGATCAGCAGCGCCTGGATCTCCTGCAGCCGGCGGTCCTTGGCGGCTTCGTCGACACGATATGGGGCGCCGGCCGCCGGCGTGCCAGGACGCGCCGAATACTTGAAGGAAAAGGCCGAGGCGAAGCCGACGCGACGGATCAGCGCCAGCGTCGCCTCGTGGTCCTCCTCCTTCTCGCCGGGGTGGCCGGCGATGATGTCGGTGGAGAGGGCAAGGTCCGGCCGGGCCTCGCGCAGCCGGTCGACGAGGCGAAGGTAGTCCTCGGCGGTGTGGCCGCGGTTCATCGCCTCCAGCACCCGGTCCGAGCCGGACTGCACGGGCAGGTGCAGGAACGGCATGACGGCAGGGATGTCGCGATGGGCGGCGATCAGGGCATCGTCCATGTCGCGCGGATGCGAGGTGGTGTAGCGCAGCCGCTCGATGCCGGGGATCTCCGCGAGGGCGTAAAGCAGCCGTGCGAGGCCCCATTCGGCGCCGTCGGGACCCTCTCCGTGATAGGCATTCACGTTCTGCCCGAGCAGCGAGAGCTCCCGCGTGCCCTGCGCCACCATCCGGCGCGCCTCGGCCAGCACGGCGGCGGCCGGCCGGCTGTACTCGGCGCCCCGCGTATAGGGGACGACGCAGAAGGAGCAGAACTTGTCGCAGCCCTCCTGGATGGTGAGAAAGGCCGTCACGCCCTGCGGCGCCGCGGCATCCGGCAGGTGGTCGAACTTCTCCTCCACGGGAAACTCGGTCTCGACGACCGCCCCGGCCGCCCGGCCCGCGCGGGCCACCATCTCCGGCAGCCTGTGGTAGCTCTGCGGCCCCAGGACGATGTCCACATAAGGAGCGCGGGCAACGATCTCGGCGCCCTCGGCCTGGGCGACGCAGCCCGCCACCGCCAGCACCATCCCGCCGCCCTTCGCCTCCTTCTCCTCCTTCAGCAGGCGCAGGCGGCCGAGCTCGGAGAAGAGCTTGTCGGTGGCCTTCTCGCGGATGTGGCAGGTGTTGAGGATGATCATGTCCGCGCCCTCGGGCGCATCCACCGGCGCGTAACCCAGCGGCGCCAGGACGTCGGCCATGCGGCCGGTGTCGTAGACGTTCATCTGGCAGCCCCAGCTGCGCAGGAACAGGCGCTTCCTGGGGCCGGCGGGCGGCGCCACCTCGGCCAGGGGGGTCGAATTCGTCATGAAGTTCCCTCGCTGCCCGCCGCGAGGACGGTCCAGGGCGAGGAGATGCGGACACTTGGCCGCGTGGTCAAGAAGAGCGGCCCCGTTCCTGCGTGACGGGTTGGCGTCTCATCGTCCGACCGTCCCAGAGCGGAGCCGCGTCGGTCAAGGAATAACGGCGTGGAGCTCAGGCCGCGCGCGGCATCACCTCGCGGTTCTGCCGCAGGGCCGCGGCCGTTTCCGTCACAGAGCGCCCCACCCGGGCCGCCATGGCCTTCCGGTCGGGGACGGCGTCCGGAGCGAAGCCCTCATTCAGCACGACGCTGACCCGCGTGCCGGTCCGGCGCAGCAGCCGCCAGGCGTGGCTGCCCGTCTCCATGTCGCCGTACCAGGCGAAGAGCGGCCGGTCCCGCCGGCCGACCGGCAGGCCGCCCAGCCGGTCGTAGACCACCGTTACGGGCTGGATGCGGGACGCGGCGCCGGCCACGGAGAAGAAGGAGGAGCGGAAGGGCAGGACCCGGGCGCCGTCGCTGGTGGTGCCCTCGGGGAAGAGGATCAGGCTCTCGCCCTCGTCGAGCCGTGCGCGCAGCTCCTGAGCCTCGGTGCCCGTGCGGCCGCGGCTCCGGCTGACGAAGACCGAGCGGCCGAGCTTCGCGACCCAGCCGATCAGCGGCCAGTCCGCCACCTCGGACTTGGAGACGAAGCGCGCATCCACCGTGGCGCCCAGCACCAGGATGTCGAGCCAGGAGGTGTGGTTGGAGACGTAGAGCGTCCGCGGCCCGGCGGGCGGCCTGCCGATCACGCGCAGCTTCAGCCCGATCAGCCAGCACAGCGTGTGGAAGTAGAACCGCGCGAAGTGGTTCTTGGCCGGGCCGGAGAACTGCAGCAACACCCCCTGGACCGGGATGCAGAGCAGGGTGAAGACCACCACGCAGAGGATCCGGCGCGCGGCGCGGAAGCGGCCGCCCAGCGGGCGATCGCCCAGGACGTCGTTCCAGAGACGCCCGGGCAGCCGCGGCTTCGCGCGGCCCGGCTTGGGGCGGACCAGCTTGGCGCGCTGCGGGCGGCGCTTCGCTGGCCTGCCGGTCGCGATCGCGGGGGTGGCGGCGGCGTCTGTGCTCATGGGGCCTCGCTATCGCCGCTTCGGCAACAGGGCAATGACGACATGGCGAATCCTCTGTGACAGAGATGGACGGGAGGGGCGCCGGTCGGCAGTCTGGCATGGATTCAAGGGGTTTTCGCGGCATGAAGGTCGCCATTTGAGAGTCGCCGTTCTGGGGGCGGGCGCCGCCGGCAGTGCCATGGCGGGGCTGGCTGCCAGCCGCGAGCACGAGGTCACGCTCTGGTCGCCGCGCGGGGGCGGCACGCGGCATCTCGGGGACCGGCTCAAGACACGGGGCCTGCTCGCGGGCAGCTGGCCGCTGCGCATCGCCGCCGATCTCGGCCGTGCGCTCGACCAGGCCGAGGTCGTGCTGGTGGCCCTGCCCGGCCATGTGCTGCCCCAGCTGCTGCACCGCATGGCCGCCACCCTGGTGGGCGAGCCCGCGGTCCTCCTCGCCCCGCCGGGCGCACTGGCGCCGCTGCTGCTGCACGGGCTGGCCCAGTCGCGCGGCCTGTCGCTGCCGGTCGGCGCGCTGCCGGTGCCGCCGGTCGCCGCGCGGCGCGACGGCGACGGCGCTATCGACATCACGGCGATCCGGCCGCGGATCTGGGCCGGCGGGCTGCCGGCGGCGGCGCGGCGGCTTCTCACGGACACGCTGGTGGACCTCTTCGGCCTGCCGGTGGAGCCGCTCGCCGACGTGCTGGCGGCCGGGCTCGCCGAGCCGACGGCGCTGATCGGCGCCGCCCGCATGCTGGCGCCGGCCGGCATTCCGCATGGCGTGGCGCGGCTGCTGCTCGGCCTCTCCGCCGAGCGCGACGCGCTGGCCGTAGCCTGCGGCCGCGCTGCGTTGCCGGGTATGGCGGAGATGGTGATGGAACAGGGCGGGCTGCCCGAATCGCTGCCGCCCCTGCCCGAGCTCGGCGCGGGCCTCGCCTTCCTGGAGGCGCTGGGGCGGGCGACGGGGCGCCCCGTCCCCATGATCGCCGCCGCGCTGCAGCTCCTGGAAGGGACGACGGGAGAGGTCTTCTCGCCGCATCCGGTCATGAAGGATCTCGACGCGGCCTTCCTGGCGAAGGTGCTGGGCCCGTAACCCGACGGGCTGTTCCCCCAGGAACAGCTGGGAACCCCGCATCGGGGGCATGGACGCGCCTCTTCATCGAGGATGTGCCATGACCACCGACCAACTCACCGGGGCGCCGCGGGCGCCCGATCTCTTCACACAGCTCCGCGAGCTCTGGCTCCGGGCCCTGGCGCGCGCGCGGCTTCGCGGCGACCTGAACGCAACGCGCGAGGCGCTCGAGCATCTCGAAGCGCATATACTCCGCGACATCGGCCTGGGCCCGAAGGAGCATCCGCTCCTCTCTCGCGTCGACATCATCCTGCAGCTGCATCGTTGAGGAGAAACAGCCATGACCGTCACCGACATCCGGGGCCAGGCGCTCTCCGGCGCCGATTCCCTGACCGCCGCCGGCTGGGACGCCCTGCTGGGCGAGACCCTGCTCTATGCCGGCGATCCGCTCGGCGGCGCCGACGCCCTGATCCAGGCCGCGCCGCGCTTCGTCATGCCGCATCTGCTGAAGGCGTGGATGCTGCTGCTCTCCACGGAGAGCCAGGCGCTGCCCGCCGCCCGCTCCGCGCTGGACGAGGCCCGCGCCCTGCCGCGCGATGCGCGCGAGGACGGCCATCTCGCCGCGCTCGACCATCTCGCGGAGGGCCGCTGGTGGGCGGCCTCGCGCGTGATGGAGGACGTGGCCATCGACCATCCGCGCGACCTGCTCGCGCTCATGGGCGGGCATCAGATCGACTTCTTCACCGGCCATTCCCGCATGCTGCGCGACCGCGTCCAGCGCGCGGCACCGGCCTGGCACCCGTCGATGCCCGGCTGGCATGCGGTGCAGGGCATGCTCGCCTTCGGCCTCGAGGAGACCGGCGACTATGCGGGCGCCGAGCGCGCCGGCCGCCTCGCCATCGAAGCCGAGCGCCGCGACGGCTGGGCGCGCCATGCCGTCGCGCATGTGCTGGAGATGCAGGGTCGGACGGAGGAGGGCATCGGCTGGCTGCGCGGCGACGTCGCGAGCTGGTCGGAGGGCAGCTTCCTGGCCGTGCACAACTGGTGGCATCTCGCGCTCTACCATCTGGAGATGGGCGACACGGCCACCGTGCTGGAGCTGGTGGACGGGCCGGTCATGGGCGCCGACACGCCGGTCATGCTGGAACTCCTGGACATGGCGGCGATGCTCTGGCGGCTGCAACTGCGCGGCGTCGAGCTGGGCTCCCGCTGGCAGGCCCTGGCCGACCGCTTCGACCGGATCTGGGAGCCGGGCTTCTACGCCTTCAACGACCTCCATGCGCTGATGGCCTATCTCGGCGCCGGCCGCGAGGAGAAGGCGCAAGCGGCGATCGAGGCGGTGGCCGAGGCCGCTGAGAGGGCTGGCGACCAGGCGCGCGCCGCGCGGCAGGTCTCGCTGCCGCTCATGCGCGGCTTCGCGGCCTTCCACGAGGGCCGCTACGAGGCCGCGATTCGCGCTGTCCGTCCGGTGCGCGGCGGCGCGGCCGTCTTCGGCGGCAGCCATGCCCAGCGCGACGTCATCGATCTCACGCTGATCGAGGCGGCGCTGCGTGGCGGGCATCCGGCCCTGGCCCGGGCGCTCTCGGCCGAGCGGCTTGCGGCCAAGCCGGAGAGCCCGTTCGCGCGGCTGCTCGCCGGGCGGGCGGAGCGCATCGCCATGCCGGGGTGACCGGGTGGTTCGGCGCGGCCTACACCCGCCGGAAGATGACGGTCAGATTGTTCGCCGGCATCTCCACGATCCGCTCCAGCGAGAACCCCACGGCCGCCTGCGTGACCTCCTCCAGGGCGCGCAGGCCCCATTGGGGGTTGCGGGCGCGGAGGTCGGCGTCGAAGACCAGATTGCCCTGCGCGGTCTGGACGCTGGCGCGCAGGAAGGGTCCGTAGAGGATCAGGGGCGCGCCGGGCGACAGCAGCTCGCAGGCGCCGCGCAGAAGGCCGGTCGTGGCCGACCAGGGCGCGATATGGATCATGTTCACGCAGAGGAGGGCGTCGGCGGCCGGGACCGTCCAGGGCCAGGCGCTGGCATCGAGCGGGAGCGCCGGGCGGATGTTCCCAATCCCGGATGCCTTCGCCCAGGCGTCGATGCTGGCCCTCGCGCCCTCGTCGGGATCGGTGGGCTGCCAGGTCAGGCCGGGCAGCGCGGCGGCGAAGTGGATCGCATGCTCGCCGGAGCCGGAGGCCACCTCGAGGACCAGGCCCTCGGACGGCAGCACGCCGCGCAGCACATCCAGGAGCGGGTCGCGGTTGCGGGCGGTGGCGGGCGCATGGCGTCGCGCATCCGCCCCCGTCGCGCCGAACTGCGCCTTCCGCTCCCCGGGGGTCATGAGACCGGCACGCCCTTGCTGGTCGAATACTCGAAATGCAGCGCCTCGCCCGGGAAGACGCGGGGGTGGATGGCATGCGCCGCCATCGCGGCCTCCGAGAAGCCCTGCAGGATGAGCTTCAGCTTGCCCTTGTAGGTCGCCATGTCGCCGATCGCATGCACGCCGGGGATATTGGTCGCGCAGGTGGAGGGATCCACCTGGACGTGGCTGTGGTCCAGCCCCAGCCCCCAGTCGGCGATGGGGCCGAGCTCCATCGAAAGGCCGAAGAAGGCCAGCAGGTGGTCGGCCTCGACCCGCTTCTCCTCGCCCTTGAGCGTGGCGAGCACCACGGCGTCGAGCTTCGCGCCGTCGCCCTCCAGCCCGTGCAGCTGATAGGGGATGGCCATCTCGATCTCGCCGCGCGCCGCGGCGGCCTCGAGCTGGGCGACGGTCTCCGGGGCGGCGCGGAACTTGGGGCGGCGATGGACGAAGACGACCTTCTCGGCCACGTCCTTGAGGCTCAGCGCCCAGTCCACCGCGCTGTCGCCGCCGCCGGCGATCACCACGCGCTTGCCGCGGAATTCCTCGCGCCGGGTGACCATATACCGGACCGCGCCGCTGGATTCGTAGCCGGCCAGCCCCTCGAGCGGCGGACGGTTGGGGCCGAAGGCGCCGGCGCCGGCCGCGATGATGACCGCCTTGGCCGAAACGGTGCGTTGCGCGCTGGTCTGCAGAACGAAACCCTCGGCCGTGGGCGTCAACCGCTCGACGCGCTGGTTCAGCAGGTATTGGGGCGAGAAGGGCGCAGCCTGCTCGGCCAGGCGGTTGATGAGCTCGGCGCCATCGATCGCGGGGTGGGCCGGGATGTCGTAGATCGGCTTCTCCGGGTAAAGCGCGGCGCATTGGCCGCCGATCTCCTCCAGCGTGTCGATGACGACGCTGCGCATCTTCAGCATGCCGCATTCGAAGACGGCGAAGAGGCCGCAGGGCCCCGCGCCGATGATGGCCACGTCGGTCTCGATGGTGTCGCTCATGGCGCCTGGCATGCCTCCCTTTATTCCTTCCGTCCAGCCTTCGCCCCGCCGGTTTGCTGGTTGCGGCGGCGGACGGCAAGATGGGCGGGCATGGAGCTGATTCTCCCCGACCTCGCGGCCACCCAGGCCCTCGCCGCCCGCCTTGCCGGGCTGGCGCGGCCGGGCGACGCGCTGCTGCTCGAAGGGCCGCTCGGCGCCGGGAAATCGACGCTGGCGCGGGCCTTCCTGCGGAGCGCCACGGGCGACCCCGCGCTGGAGGTGCCGAGCCCGACCTTCACGCTGGTCCAGTCCTACGACCTGCCGGGCGGCGCGGCGGCGCATCATTTCGACCTGTACCGCCTCTCCGGCCCCGGCGGCCTGGCGGAGCTGGGCTGGGACGAGGCGCGGGAGGGGATCGTGCTGGTGGAATGGCCGGATCGGCTCGGCCCGCTTGCCCCTGAGAAGGCGCTGCGTGTGACTCTGGCGCCCGGCGCGGACGAGGATTCGCGCTCGGCGCGGATCGAGGGCTGGGAGGGGCGGCTGGCTTGAGCGCGCGCTTCCTCGAGGCCCATGGATACGGCGCGGCGCATCGGGAGACGATGCCGGGCGACGCCAGCAAGCGCTACACCCGCCTGAGCGGCGGGCCGCGCGGCGCCCTGCTGATGCAGACGCCGGATGCGGGCTATCTCGCGGCCTTCCTGCGCGTGGCGCGGCACCTGGACGCCATCGGCGTGCCGGCGCCCGCCATCCTCGCAGTGGAGCAGGCGGAAAACCTGGCGCTCGTCGAGGATCTCGGCACCGCCAGCATGGCCGAGGCGCTGGATGCCGGCGCGGAGCCGGCCCCGCTCTACCTCGACGCCGCACGCAGCATGGCGCGGCTGCACGCCGCGCCACCGCCCGAGGGCCTGCCCGCCTGGGATGCGGCAGCCATGTCGCGCACCACCGCCGCGACCTTCCTGGAATGGTGGTGGCCGGCGGTGTTCGGCGCGCCGCCCTCCGACGCGGTGCACGCGGCGCTCGACGCCGCGATCCGTGAGATGCTGGCGCCCTTCGCCGCCCAGGGCATCGTGCATCGCGACTTCTTCCCCGCGAATCTCATCCCCACGCCTCGCGGCATGGCGCTGATCGACTTCCAGGACGCGGCGATCGGCAATTCCGTCTACGACCTGGTCTCGCTGGTCGAGGATGCGCGGCGCGACGTGCCCCCGGCGCTGCGCGAGGCGGCGATCCGCGAGTACCTGGCGGATCGCCCAGACCTTGGCGCCGCGGATCTGCACGCCGCGATGGCCGTGCATGGCGCCCAGCGGCACCTGCGGGTGGCGGCGCTCTGGGTGCGCCTCGATCGGCGCGACGGCAAGCCGCACTACCTCGCCCATGGCCCGCGCTGCTGGGCGCTGCTGGACGGCGCGCTGGCGCATGAGGCCGCAGCCCCGCTCGCACGCTTCCTCGACAGGCATGTGCCGCCCGCGCTGCGGAGGAACCCCGCGTGAGCGCATCCCTGCAAGAACCATCCGGCCGCAAGGCGGCCGGCGCCGCCCCACCGGCATGCTGGCCCGGGGCGCCTGTGGCGCGGCGCAAGCCAAGGCGGCGGAGCCGCCGCCCGGCGCTTGAGGGCGGGAAAATCTACGCCCGGCGCCTGAGGGCGGAAGTATGAAACACGCCATGGTCCTCGCCGCTGGGCTCGGCCAGCGCATGCGGCCGCTGACGGCGGATACGGCCAAGCCTCTGCTGCCCCTGCTCGGTCGGTCGCTGCTCGACCATGCGCTGGACCGGCTGGCCATCTCCGGGGTGGAGGAGGCCGTGGTGAACGCGCATTGGTGCGCGCCGCGCGTGGCCGAGGCCCTGGCCGCGCGCGAGGGCACGCCGCCCCGCCTGCGCCTGCAGCTGGAGCCGGAGTTGCTGGAGACCGGCGGCGGCCTCCGCCGCGCCCTGCCGCGGCTGGGCGAGGAGCCCTTCGCCGTGGTGAATGGCGACGCCTATTGGCTCGACGGGCCGAAGCCGGCGCTGGCCCTGCTCGCCCAGTATTTCGACCCCGCGCGCATGGACGCGCTGCTGCTGCTGGTCCGCACCTCGCAGGTCGAGGGCGAGGTGGGCCGCGGCGACTTCTTCCTCGACGGCGCCGGCCGGCTCCGGCGGCCCAACGGCGCCGAGGTCGCGCCCTTCATCTTCGGTGGCGTGCAGGTGATGGCGCCCGCCCTCGTCGTGTCCGAGCCCGAGGGCCGCTTCAGCCTCAACCGCTGCTTCGACCGCGCGATCGGGGCCGGCCGGCTCTACGGCCTCGTGCATGACGGCGCCTGGTTCCACCTCTCCACCCCCTCGGACCTCGCCCGCACGGAGCGGCGGCTGCGCGCCGGGCTGCTCAGCCATTGGCGGTGAAGCTCTTCTCCATCGCGCCGGGGCTGCCTTTCCTGCCGATGCTGGCGCGCGGCGCGCTGGCGCGGCTGGGCACCGGCGAGCGGCTGGCGGCGGCGACCATCCTGCTGCCCACGCGCCGTGCCGCGCGCGCCTTGCAGGCGGCCTTTCTCCGGGAGGCCGAGGCGCCGGCCTTGCTGCTGCCGCGCATGCGCGCGCTGGCGGGACTTTCGGTCGAGGATGCCGACGAGCTCGCCCTGCCGGAGCTTCTGCGGCTGCCGCCGGCGGTGGATCCGCTGCGCCGCCAGGCGGTGCTGGCCGGCTTCGCCGGCAAGCGCGCGCCCTCGCTGGGCGGCCCGCCGACGGCCGAGCACGCCTGGGCCCTTGGCGCTGAACTCGGACGGCTGCTGGACGAGATCGCGCTCGAAGAGGCCGAGCCGATCCCTCAGGATCCGGAACTGCTCGAACACCTTTGGCTGGAACGGCTGGACAGGCTCGCGCCGGACAAGCTCGCGATCCATTGGCAGATCACCACCTCCTTTCTGAAGCCGGTGGTGGAGGAATGGCAGGGATGGCTGCACACGCAGCGTCTGCTCGACATCGGCGTGCGGCGCGTGCTGGCGCTGCGCGCCCAGCGCGAGGCCTGGGAGCGCGAACCGCCCCCGGGCGTGGTGATCGCGGCCGGCATCGGCATGGGCGGCACGGTGCCCGCCGCCGCCGACCTGCTGAAGACCATCGCCACCCGGCTGCCCGAGGGCGCCGTCGTGCTGCCCGCCGAGGATGCGGCGACGGCCGCGCTCCCCTTCGAGGCGCTCTTCGAGGCGCCCACGCACCCCTTCGCCGGCCAGCGCATCATGCTGCGGCGCATGGGTGCGACCATGGCCGATGCCGCGCCCTGGCCCAAGGGGAGTGCCTCCGAGGGATCGAGCGACCGCTCCGCGCTCCTCGGCACCGCGCTGCTGCCGGCGGGGCATCTGGAGCCCTGGCAGGACCGCGACGCCGCGCGCTGGAAGGGCGCGCTGGACGGTCTCTCGCGCATCGAGGCCAGCGACAGCCAGCACGAGGCCGGGGCCGTCGCGCTCGCCCTGCGCGGCGCGCTGGAGCGGCCGGGCGCGCGGGCCGCGCTGATCACGCCGGACCGGGACCTCGCGCGCCGGGTCGCGGCCGAGCTGCCGCGCCACGGGATCCTGGCGGACGATTCCGCCGGCCAGCCGCTCTCCGACACACCGCCGGGCATCTTCCTCCGGCTGATCGCGCATCTGGCGGCGGGCGAATGCGGGCCGGTGCCGCTGCTCTCCGTGCTGAAGCATCCGCTCTGCGCGGCCGGCTGGGACCGCGCGGACTGGCTGGCCACGGTGCAGCTGCTGGAGCGGGCGGTGCTGCGCGGCCCGGCGCCCCCGCCCGGGCTGGACGGGCTGCGGATGGCCCTGGCCGGATCGCGCGACGCACGGGCGGTGGAGCGGATCGCGCCGCTGCTGGAGGCTCTGGAAGCGGCGCTCGGCCCCTTCCACGCCCTGCCGCACAACGTCCTGCGCCCGCCCGCCGACCTCCTGGCCGAGCATCTCGAAGCCGCCGAGGCCCTGGCCGGCACGCCCGAGCTCCCCGGCGGGCTGCGCCTCTACGCCCAGGCCGAGGGCGAGGCCCTGGCCCGCCACCTCGCCGCCCTGGCCCCCGCCATGGCCGAGCTGCCGCCGCTGGCCCCCGCCGAATGGCCCGCGCTCTTCGAGGCCGCGCTGGCGCAGGGCGTCACTCGGGCGCCGCGCATCTCGCGGGGGCGGCCGGATGCAGCGCATCCGCAGGTGGAGATCCTGGGCCTGCTGGAGGCACGGCTGCTCGACTTCGACTGCGTGATCCTCGGCGCGCTGGACGAGACCGTCTGGCCCCAGGCCGCCGATCCCGGCCCCTGGATGAGCCGCCCCATGCGGCGCGAATTCGGCCTGCCCTCGCCGGAGCTGCGCATCGGCCGCGTCGCCGCCGACTTCTTCCTCGCGGCGAGCTCGGCGCGCGAGGCGGTGCTGTCGCGGGCGGCGCGGCGCGGCGGCACCCCAAGCGTGCCGGCCCGCTGGCTGACGCGCCTCGACACCTTCCTGGCCGGGCAGGAGCGGGGGCTCGTCGTGGCGAAGAATCCCTGCGCCGATTGGGCTCCGCTGCTGGACCAGCCGGCCGCGGTGACGCCCTGGCCCCGCCCCGCGCCGCGACCGCCCGCCGGGGCGCGGCCGCATCGCCTCACGGTCAGCGACGTCGCGACGCTGATCGCCGATCCCTACGCCTTCTATGCACGCCGCATCCTCGGCCTCTCGCCGCTCGATCCGCTGGAGCAGGAGCCCGGCGCCGCCGATTACGGCAACCTGATCCATTCCACGATCCACCGCTTCCTCCAGGGCCTCCCGCAGCACTGGCCCGGGGAGGCGGCCGCCAAGCCGGTCTGGGATGCGGCGGCCGACTGGGCGCTGGCCGATGCCACGCTGCGGCCGGCGATCGCCGCCTTGTGGAAGCCGCGGCTGGCGCGCATCGGCGCCTATCTGCGCGGCATGGAGGCGCAGCAACGCGGCGCCCTGCTGGCGACCTGGGTGGAGTGCAAGGCGAAGCTGGATATCGCGCGCCCCCGCGGCACCGTCACGCTGGAGGCGCGCGCGGACCGGGTGGACCGCAAGTCCGACCACACGCTGCGGATCCTCGACTACAAGACCGGCACGGTGCCCTCGGCCCGGCAGGTGCGCGACGGTACCGCGCCGCAGCTCCCGCTGGAGGCGCTGATGGCGGAGCGCGGCGCCTTCCAGGGCGTGCCCGAGGGCACCGTCTCCTCGCTGGAATACTGGCGGCTCACCGGCGCCGCCGAGCCCGGCGAGGTCATCGTGCCGAAGCTGGAGATCCCGGAGGCCATCGCCGTGGCCGAGCGCGCCCTGCACCGCCTGGCCGACGACTTCCTCCTGGGCGACGCCCCCTTCCTCGCGCATCCCCATCCCGGCCGGCAGGCGGCGCCCGACTACCAGCACCTGGCGCGCACGGCCGAATGGTCGCTGGAGGGCGAGGAATGAACCGCCCGCGCGACATCGCCGAGCGGAGCCAGTCCGAAGCCTCCGATCCCTCGGTCTCGGCCTTCGTCACCGCCTCGGCCGGATCGGGCAAGACCAAGCTGCTGACCGACCGGCTGCTGCGCCTGATCCTGGGCGGGGTGCGGCCGGAACGGCTGCTCTGCCTGACCTTCACCAAGGCCGCCGCCGCCGAGATGGCGACGCGGCTGAATGGCCGCCTTGGCCAATGGGCCGTGGCCGAGCCCGGCGCGCTGGCCGCGGAACTGGAGGCGCTGCTGGGCCATCCGCCCACCGCCGAGGAGACCACGCGCGCCCGTGCCGCCTTCGCCGCCGTGCTGGAGTTGCCCGGCGGCATGCGGATCGCGACGCTGCACGCCTTCGCCCAATCCCTGCTGCGCAGCTTTCCCTTGGAAGCCGGCCTGCCGCCCGGCTTTTCCGTCCTGGAGGAGATGGACGCGGCCGTGCAGCTCTCCTCCGCTCGCGAGGCGGAGCTGCTCATCAGCCCGGCGCTGGAACGGCTGGCCGCGCTGAGCCATGCCAGCGGCCTCGGCGGGCTCATGGCCGAGCTGCGGCGCGCCGAGTCCATGCTCCAGGCCGGGCTGGAGGCGGTGGGCGGTCTGCCCATGCTCCTGGCGGAGATCGCTCGGCGACTGGGCGTCGAGCCCGATGCGGACGAGGCCGCGCTGCGGCGCGAGGCCGCGAAGCCGCCGCAGGAGCGCGATCTGGCGCGCGCGGCCGCGATGCTCGCCCTCGGCAGCGAGAAGACCGACGCCCCGCGCGGCGCCGCGATCAAGGCCTGGCTGGCGCAGGACGAGGCCTGCCGCGAAGCCCTGCTGGAGGACTGGACCTGCATCTTCGTCACCGGCGACCGCACGGTCCGCAAGAGCTTCGCGACCAAGGCCACCGGCGCCAATCAAGCCACGGTCCAAGCCCTTTGCGAGGCCGAGGGCGAGCGCCTGCTCGCCCTCATGGCGCGGGCCCAGGCCGTGGCGCTGCTGCGCGCCACCGAGGCCGCGCTGGTGCTCGGCCTGCCGGTGCTGAAGCGCTTCGAGGCGGCCAAGCAGCGCATCGGACGGCTCGACTATGACGACCTCATCGCCGCCGCCCGGAAACTGCTGGAGAATCCGGGGTCGGCCTGGGTGCTCTACAAGCTCGACGGCGGGCTCGACCACGTGCTGCTGGACGAGGCGCAGGACAGCAATCCCGAGCAATGGGGCATCGCCCGCGCCCTGACCGGCGAGTTCTTCGCCGGCGCCGGCACGCGCGAGGAGGGCGCCCCGCAGCGCACCATCTTCGCCGTGGGCGACGTGAAGCAGTCGATCTACGGGTTCCAGGGCGCCGACGCCGGCGGGCTGCCGCGCGCCGAGGCGGAGTTCCAGGCGGCGATCGAGGCGAAGCAATTCCGCTCCGTCCCGCTCGAGGTCTCCTTCCGCTCCGCGCCTCCCGTGCTGGAACTTGTCGACGCGGTCTTCGCGGAAGGCGCGGCAAGGGCGGGCGTGATCGAGGAGGGGCAGGTGCTCCGGCACCTCGCCGATCGCCAGGGCGCCGCCGGCGTGGTCGAGCTCTGGCCGCTCCAGGCCCAGGCCGCGCGCGGGGAGCCGCCGGAATGGGCCGTGCCCGACGCCGCCACCGGCGAGACCGGCGCCGACGCCCGCCTCGCCGCCACGCTGGCCACGCGCATCGACCACATGATCCGGCACGAGCGCCTGCCGGCCCGGCACGAGGGCGATCCCTCGCAGGGCCGCCGCATCCGGGCGGGCGACATCCTGATCCTGGTGCGCAGGCGCAATGCCTTCGTCGGCCACCTCGTCCGCGCGCTGAAGGAGAGGCACGTGCCGGTGGGCGGCGTCGACCGCATGCTGCTCGTCGGCCAGCTCGCCGTTCAGGACGTGCTGGCGGTGCTGGATTCCATCCTGCTGCCGCAGGACGAGCTGCAGCTCGCCGCCGCGCTGAAATCGCCCATCCTCGGGCTGGACGACGACCAGCTCTTCGCCCTCGCCCATGGCCGTCCCGGCTCGCTGTTCGCCCGCCTGATGGCGGAGCGCGGCGCCGACACGCCCGTAGGCCGCGCCGCCGATCTGCTGGCCGCCCTGAGCTCGCGCGCCGACCACCTGCCGCCGCACGCGCTCATCGCCGAGATCCTGGGCGAGCGCGGCGGGCGGGCGCGGCTGCTGGCGCGCCTGGGCCCCGACGCCGCCGATCCGCTGGACGAGCTGCTGACCGCCGCCATGGCGCATGAGCGGCTGCATCCCGCCTCGCTCCAGGGCTTCCTGCACTGGATGCGCCGCGCCAGCGCCGAGGTGAAGCGCGAGCCGGAGACCAGCGCCGACCTCGTGCGGGTCATGACCGTGCATGGGGCCAAGGGCCTCCAGGCGCCGATCGTGATCCTGCCCGACACCACCAGCGGCCCGCCGCAATCCGCCGGCCTGCGCTGGACCGAGGAGGAGCTGCCGCTCTGGGCCCCGCGCAAGACCGGCTTTGCCGCGCCGGCCTATGCGGATGCCGATGCTGCACGCGCCGAGCGCGAGGCGCGGGAATCCAACCGCCTGCTCTACGTCGCCCTGACCCGCGCCGAGGACCGGCTGCTCGTCTGCGGCTGGCATGGCGCCCGCCTGCCGGTGCCGGGCTGCTGGTACGAGAAGGTCGCCGCGGGCTTCCAGCGGCTGGACGGCGTGGCCGCGCGGCCATTCGAGCCGGGCGCCTGGGGCGCCGATCCGGCGGGCTTCGCGGAGGGGCCGCTGCTGCGCCTCGAATCCTCGCAAACCGATCCGCGGCGCGACGAGACGCGGCGCGAGGCCAGCCTCGCCGCCACCATGCCGGGATGGGCGCGCATCCCGGCCCGGCCGGTGGAGGCCCCGGCCATCGCCACGCCCTCTCATATGGAGGACACGGAGGCCGAGCTGCCCGTCGCCGCGCCGCACGCGCCGGGCGATCCGCTGGGCCGACGCTTCCGCCGCGGCAACCTGATCCATGCGCTGCTGCAATCCTTGCCGGACCTTCCGGCGGGGGCTCGGGAGGCCGCCGGACGGGCCTGGCTCGCGCGTCCCGGCCAGGGACTCGATGCCGGCCAGGTGGAGGAGATCCTGGCCGAGGCGCTGGGCGTCATGGCCGATCCGGAGATTGCGCCGGCCTTCGGGCCCGGCAGCCTCGCCGAGGCGCCGCTGGCCGGGCGGATTGGCGAGCGGCTCATCCTGGGCCAGGTGGACCGGCTGCTGGTGACGCCCGGAAAAATCCTGGTCCTCGACTTCAAGACCAACCGCCCCCCGCCGGAGGTCGCCGAGGCCGCGCCACCGGCCTATCTGCGCCAGATGGCGGCGTATCGCGCCGTGCTGCGCGCCGCCTTCCCGGGCCGGCCGGTGGAGTGCGCCCTGGTCTGGACCTATGGCGCCCGCACGATGCCTTTGCCTGCCATGCTGCTGGATCGCTATGCCCCCGCTTGACCATCGGCGGGGGCGACACGACCTTTCCCCCATCGGAATCGAGGATCCCCCATGAGCGAACTGACCAAGGCCGTGAGCGACGACAGCTTCAAGCAGGACGTGCTGGAGGCGAAGGGCGCCGTGCTGGTGGATTTCTGGGCCGAATGGTGCGGCCCCTGCCGGATGGTCGCGCCCATCCTGGACGAGATTGCCCAGGAGTATCAGGGCAAGCTGACCATCGCGAAGGTCAATATCGACGACAACCCGATGACGCCGAACAACTACTCGGTGCGCGGCATCCCGACGATGATCCTGTTCCAGGACGGCAAGCCGGTGGACACCAAGGTCGGTGCCATGCCGCGCAGCCAGATGAAGGACTGGATCGCTTCTAAAATTGCCTGAAAAGCAATTTTAGAAGCTGGTTTTATTATGCTCTCAAATGCCGGGCGGCCGCGTCCGCGGCCTTGGCTTCGCGCCCTGTCGGGGCGTGCAAGTCGGCAGGCTGGTCGCGGCGCGCCGGCCGCTGTGCGGCCGGATTCGCTGGAGGCTCCCCGATACTGTCAGGTTCCGCCGGCTTCGGCCCTACCCGCCTTCTTGCCGGCCATCCCATCCATCAACGCGTCGTAGCGCCGCTGCATCTCCTGGGGCGAGAGCTTCTCCTTCTCCTGGCCCAGCATCCAGTTGAAGCCGTAGGGATCGTCGAAGACGGCCGCGCGATGGCCGTAGAACTCGTCCGTCGGCGGCCGGATCACCGTCGCACCGGCCGCCCTGGCCCGCTCCAGCGCCGCATCCACATCCGGAACCATCAGGTGCAGCCGGACGGGTGATTTCCCGTCCGAGCCCAGGATGCCCATTTCCGGATACTCGCTGGAGAGCATGAGGACCGAGCCGTAGATCGTCATCTCGGCATGGCCGATCCGGCCCGTGCCCTTCTCGACCAGGCGGTATCGCTCCTCGGCGCCGAGGGCCCTGCGATAGAACTCCAGCGCCTCCTCGCATTTCTTCACGACGAGGCGGGGCGAGAGTGCCGGGTCATCCGTGAGCGCTTCCATGGCTGGTTCCTCCGCACGCCCCTTCGACGGGCGTTCGGAGGATAGGTTGGCCCGGCCGCCGGAATCCGCCACCCCGAATCCGCCGCGCCAGGCTGCAATCGGACGTCGTGGATTGCCTTCGAAACTAATCGAGGCGGATATTCGCCGCCCGCACCACCGCGCCCCACTTCTCGTTCTCGGCCGCGATGAAGCGGTCGAAATCGGCCCCGCCGAGCTGCGAGGGCATGGCGCCCAGCTCGCGGAATTTCGCGACGGTCGCGGGCTCGCGGCAGATCTCCTGCGCGACGGCCGTCAGGCGGTCCACGATCGCGCGCGGGGTGCGCGCCTGCACCTGCAGGCCGAACCAGGCCACCGCCTCGAAGTCCGTCACCCCCTGCTCGATCACCGTCGGAACCTCCGGCAGGGTGAACCAGCGCTCGCGGCTTGTGACCGCCAGGACCCGCAGCCGGCCCTCGCGGATATGCGGGATATAGGCGGGCAGGTTGTCGAAGGTCAGCTGGATGCGGCCGGCCAGCAGGTCCGGGATCAGCGCGCCCGTGCCGCGATAGGGCACGTGGCCGAGCTCGGTGCCCGTCTTGTGCTTGAAGTACTCGCCGCAGAGATGGCCCGAGGTGCCGTTGCCCGGCGTGCCGTAATTGAGCCCGCCCGGATCGCGCTTCGCCAGCGCGATGAGATCCTGGATGCTCCGCGCCGGGCTTTCGGCCGGCACGACCACGGCATTGACCACGAGGTTCGCGAGCGCGACCGAGGCCAGGTCCTTCATCGGATCGAAGGAGAGGCGCGGATAGAGGAACTGGTTGATGCTGGCCGTGCCGATCGTGCACATCAGTAGCGTGTGGCCGTCGGCATCGCCCTTGGCCACGACCTCCGCGCCGATATTGCCGCCCGCGCCGGGCCGGTTCTCCACGACGCAGGGCTGGCCGAGGAGGTGCGTCAGCCGCTCGGCGACCACGCGGGCCGTGACGTCGGTGGCGCCGCCGGCGGTGAAGGGGACCACGATGCGCATGGAGCGCGTCGGCGCCCAGGGCGCCTGGGCGGAAGCGACGGCGGGGAGCAGGGCCGGCAGGGCCAAGGTGGGCAGGGCCATCGCGGAACGGCGCGTCAGCGACTTGGTCGGGGACTTGATGTGGGACATGGGGGGACATCTCCGGGAGGAATTCCCCCGGGTGATATCCCCCTTGGGCCCGCCGATCCACCGGCGGCCGCGCATATCAGCTGGCCGTCAAATTCGCCTTCTGCACCACCTCGGCCCATTTCCGGATCTCGGCCGCCAGGAAGGCCTGGAAAGCCGCCGGGCTGCTGCCGCCATCGGGGGTGAGGCCCGGCCCATCCGCGCCGAACTCCGCGAGCCGCGCCCGGAAGGCGGGGGTCCGCGCGATGCCGTCGATCTCCGCGCCGATCCGCTCGATCGCCGCGCGGGGCACGCGCGACGAGGTCTGCACGCCGAACCAGGCCGTCGCCTCGAAGCCCGGAATGGTTTCCGCGATGACGGGCACGTTCGGTACCACGCTGGCGCGCGAGGCGCCGCTCATCCCCAGCGCCCGGATCTGGCCGTCGCGGATGAAGGGCAGGGCGGAGGGGATGTTGTCCATGCCGCAATCCACGCGCTCGGCCATGAGCTCGGTCAGCATCGGGCCCGAGCCGCGGAAGGGAACGTGCACCAGCCGGATGCCGGTGATCTGGCTCAGCAGCTCCATGCAGACATGCGGGCTGCTGCCGATTCCGGCCGTGCCGTAGGTGATCTCGCCCTGCCGGCCGCGCGCGAAGTCCAGGAACTGGGCCATGGTCTGCACCGGCATGCGATTCGCAACCATCAGGACGTTCGGCATGCGCGTGACGAGGCCCACGGCCGCCATGTCCTCCGGCTTCCACGGCATGCGCGCGCCGTAGACGGAATAGTTGATCGCCCCCGTGCCGATCGAGGTGAAGAGCAGCGTGCCGCCATCCGGCTCCGCGCGCGCCACGACCTCGCCGGCCAGGTTGCCGCCGGCGCCGGGCCGGTTCTCGACCACCACCGGCTGGCCGAGCTTGGGCGCCAGCCGCTCGGCGACCATGCGGCCGACCATGTCGGTCGTGCCGCCGGGCGGGAAGGGGATGACGAGGCGGAGCGGGCGCGTGGGCGCCCAGCCGCCCTGCGCCCGGCTGCCCTCCGAAAGGGCGAGCGCCGGCGCGGCGAGGCCCGCGGCCAGGACGGCGCGGCGCGGGGCGGCCCGGATCACGACCCTTCCACCGTGGCGCCGGAGCGGCGGACGGCGTCGCTCCATTTCGCGATCTCGTTGCGCATGAAGGTGTCGAAGGTCTCCGGCGAGCTGCCGCCACCCGGCGCCAGCTCGGCGCGCATGCCGCCGAGATCGGCGAACTTCGCCCAGATGGCGGGCTCGGTGAGGATCGCCTCGACCTCGCGGTTGATGCGCTCGATGGCCGCGCGCGGCATGCGGGCGGGACCGACGAGCCCGAACCAGGCGGTGGCCTCGACGCCGGGCTGCCCGGCCTCGGCCGTGGTGGGCACGTTCGGGAGCTGCGGGCTCCGCGTGGCCGTGGTGACGGCGAGCGGCTTCAGCCGTCCCTCGCGCAGGTGGTTGATCACGCTCGGCAGGTTGTCCACGCCGACCTCGATGCGGCCGGCGATGATCTCCTGCATCATGGGGCCGGCGCCGCGGAAGGGCACATGCGTCAGGTCGATGCCGGCCGCCAGCTTCAGCAGCTCGCCCGTCATGTGCAGCGAGGTGCCGACGCCGCTGCTGCCGATGTTCATCTTGCCCGGATTGGCCTTGGCCAGCGCCACCAGCTCGGCCAGCGTGTTCGCCGGCACGTTCGGGTTCACGAAGATCGCGTTGGGCACGCGGATGACGAGGCTGATGCCGGCGAAATCCTCCGGCTTGTAGGGCATGCGGGAGCCGTAGAGCTGGTAGTTGATCGCCCCCGAGCTGATGGTCTGCATGAGGATGGTGTGGCCGTCGGGATCGGCCTTGGCCACCACATCCGCGCCGACATTGCCGCCGGCGCCCGGCCGGTTCTCGATCACGACCTGCTGGCCCAGCCGCTGCGACAGCGGCTCGACGAGGAGGCGCGCGGCGATGTCGGTCGTGCCGGCGGGGGTGAATCCCACCACGAGGCGAATGGGCCGGCTCGGCGACCAGCCGCCCTGGGCCGCGCCTTGGGCATGGACCGGCCGCGCGCCGAGGAAGGGGGCCGAAAGGCTCGCCGAAAGCACGGCACGGCGCGAAAGGCGCGAGAGGGGCATCTGAACGTCTCCAATTTATATATTTGTCGAGGAGATTGGACCGGCGCGGCGCCGCGTTCAAGGGTGAACCATGCAACCTGCATCGGCGGCGATGGTTCCGCTTGCTATCGAAACCCTGGACAGGCTTGCGCGTCGCCCCATGGTCGCTACAGGCATTGTTCGAAGCCGTTCAGGATAGAGGCCGATGGCGTTTCTCCATCTCTACTGGCGCGTTCTGACGCTGCTCAAGCCCGACAAATGGGTGGCCTTCGGCCTGACCGCCGCCGCCATCGCGCTGGCCGGCCTGCAGTTCCTGGAGCCGGTGCTCTTCGGCCGCGTCATCGACCTGCTGTCCAGGACCGACCGGATGGCCGCCTCCGACGTCTGGACCGCCGCCTACACGCTGCTCTTCATCTGGGCGACGGTGGGGCTTTCCTCGATCGGCGCGAACGTGGCGGTCGCGCTGCTGGCCGACCGCATGGCCCATCGCAACCGCCTGGTGATGATGTCGCGCTACTTCCAGCACGTGCTGGCGCTGCCGCTGGAATTCCATGGCGACGTGCAGTCGGGCCGGCTGATGAAGGTGATGCTGGTCGGCACCGACAACCTGTTCGGCCTCTGGCTCGCCTTCTTCCGCGAGCATCTGGTGACGATCGTGAGCGCGCTGGTCCTGCTGCCGCTCACCATGTCGCTCAACTGGCGGCTCGGGCTGCTGCTCATCGCGCTGGTGATCGTCTTCACCGTCATCACGGCCGTCGTCATCCGCAAGACGCAGAATGCGCAGATGAAGGTGGAGGAATTCCAGACCCAGCTCGCGGGCTCCGCGCAGGACGCGCTGTCCAACGTGGTGGTGGTGCAGTCCTTCACCCGGCTCAACAGCGAGGCGAAGATGTTCGGCGACATCATGCGCCAGGTGCTGGACCACCAGTTCCCCGTGCTGAACTGGTGGGCCGTGGTGAACGTGCTCACGCGCGCCTCCAGCACCATCACCGTCATCATGATCTTCATGCTCGGCACGGCGCTGCACCTGCAGGGCCAGGCCACGGTGGGCGACATCGTGAGCTTCATGGGCTTCGCGACGCTGCTCGTCGCGCGGATGGAGGGCGCGGTGGGCTTCGTGTCGCACATGCTCTTCCAGGCGCCGTCCCTGCGGCAGTACTTCAACGTGCTGGACACGATGAGCACGGTGCCGGAGCGGCCCGACGCCAAGGATCTCGGCCGCGCCGTGGGCGAGGTGCGGTTCGATGGCGTGGGCTTCTCCTACCCCAACAGCGGCCGGATCCTGAGCGGCATCGACCTCGTGGCGCAACCCGGGCAGACGGTGGCGCTGGTGGGCGCGACCGGCGCGGGCAAGACGACCTCCATGCAGCTGCTGCAGCGGCTCTGGGATCCGACCGAGGGGCGCATCACGCTCGACGGGACGGACCTGCGCGATGTCACGCTGGAGAGCCTGCGCCGCAACATCGGCGTGGTCTTCCAGGAGAGCATGCTGTTCAACCGCTCCATCCGGGACAACCTGCTGGTCGGCCGCGCGAACGCCACGCAGGAGGAGATCGAGCGCGCCTGCCGCATGGCCGAGGCGCACGACTTCATCCTGCGCCAGCCCGATGGCTACGACACCATGGTCGGCGAGCGCGGCACGACGCTGTCCGGCGGGCAGCGGCAGCGGCTTTCCATCGCGCGGGCGCTGCTCAAGGATCCGCCGGTGCTGATCCTGGACGAGGCGACCAGCGCGCTGGACGCGGCCACGGAGGCGAAGGTCGCGAAGGCGCTGCGCGCGCTGATGGCGGGGCGGACGACCTTCATCATCGCGCACCGGCTCTCGACCGTGCGCGACGCGGACGAGATCCTGGTCTTCGATACGGGCCGCATCGTCGAGCGCGGAAACTTCGCCACGCTGATCGCCCTGGACGGCCGTTTCGCGGACCTGGTGCGCACCCAGCTGACCGGAACCGTGGCCGGCTAGCGGCCCGGGAATGTCGCGCTCCCGGGCGCGCCACGAATTCAGCGTCCCGCTGCAAAGCCGTGCCGCAATGCAGCAAAGCTTTCCGTTGCAACCGACGCGAGCAACGGCGCAACCTGACGTTAATGCAATCTCGGGATGAAGGAGGAACTCATGGTGATCCAGAACATCCTGCGCGGCAAAGGCAGCCACATCATTTCCGTCCGCACGGGCGACTGCGTGGCCTCCATCACGCGGACGCTCGCGCAGCATCGCATCGGCGCCGTCCTGGTCGTCGAGCCCGACGGTACCGTCCTGGGCATCGTCAGCGAGCGCGACATCGTCCGGGCGATGGCGGGCATCGGCGAGCCGGTGATGCAGATGACCGCGGGGCAGCTCATGACCCGCGTGCTGCACACGGTCACACCCAGCAGCACCGTGCAGGAGGCGCTGCAGGTGATGACCGATCGGCGCGTGCGCCATCTGCCGGTGCTGGATGCGAACGGCGCGCTGGCCGGCATGGTCTCGATCGGCGACCTCGTGAAGGCGCGGATCGCGGAGGCCGAGCAGGAGACGGAGGAGCTGAAGCTCTACGTCGCCACGGCGGGCTAGCGGGATCCGGACGCGGAGGCCGCGGCGCAGCGAGTAGGGTGCCGGCGCCGCCGCGGATGACGCCAAACCCGGCGCGGCCTTGCACGTCGCGCGGGCAATCGGCGCCCACCGGCGCACCAGCCGGCGAAAGGTCGGGCTTGCGCCCGCGTCGGACCTCGGTCGATGCTCCATCCGTCGTCATCCCGGAGAGGCTCGACCCATGACCATCCACCGCCGCGCCCTTCTGGCCGCCGCTGCTGCCAGCCCGCTCGTGCCGAGCCTCGCCGGCGCGCAGACGCGCTGGCAGATGGCCACCGCCTATCCGGACGGCAATTTCCATACGCGCAACATCCAGACCTTCCTGGCCGAGCTCCAGGCCGCCAATATCGCAGTGCAGCTTCATTCCAACGCGGCGCTGCTGCCCATGGGCCAGATCAAGCGCGGCGTGCAGACCGGCCAGGTGCAGCTCGGTGAGATCCTGCTCTCGGCCTATGGCAACGAGGATGCCTTCTTCGAAGTGGACGGCATCCCCGGCCTCGTGCCGGACTTCGCCGGCGCCAAGCGCCTTTCCGACCTGTCCAAGCCCTATGTCGAGGCGCGGCTGAACCGGCAAGGCCTCTCGCTGCTCTATATGGTGCCCTGGCCCCCGGGCGGCTTCTATTCCAACGTGCCGCTCGCCTCGCTCGAGTCGCTGCGCGGGACCAAGTTCCGCACCTTCAACGTCATGACCAACCGCTTCGCCTCGCTGATCGGCGCGAGCCCGACGCTGGTGCAGCAGGCCGAGCTGCCGCAGGCCTTCGCGACGGGCGTGGTGAACGCGATGGTGACCTCGGCCCAGACCGGCGTGGACACCCAGGCCTGGGACTATTGCCGGGTCTTCACCCCGGCCGCCTTCACCTTCACGCGCAACGTCATCATGGTGCAGAAGCGCGTCTTCGACGCCCTGCCTCCCGCCACCCAGGCCGCCATCCGCGCCGCCGCCGCCACCGCCGAGACGCGCGGCTGGCGCATGGCCGAGGAAGCGACAGCCAGCACCGAGGCCACGCTGCGCCAGCGCGGCATGACCATCTCCGAAGCCACCCCGGAGCTTAAGGAAGGCATGCGCCGCATCAGCGCGCAGATGACCGAGGAATGGGTGTCGCGCACGGGCGAGGACGGGCAGAAGCTGATCGCGGCCTATCGCGCCTGAGGCGGGCCCCGCATGCGCCGCGCGCTGGACGCCCTCTACGCCGCCAGCGCCGGCCTCGCCGCGCTGTCGCTGTTCTCCATCTTTGTCGTGATGATGTCGCAGGTCGCGCTGCGCGAGACGAACCGGCAATTCGCCGGCGCCGACGACCTCAGCGCCTATCTCTGCGTCGCGACCACCTTCTTCGCTCTCGGCGCCACCTTCAAGCGCGGCGAGCTGATCCGGGTGGGCATGGTGCTCGACCGGCTCGGCCCGGGGGCCCGCCGGGTCATGGAGCTGCTGGTGCTGGCGATGGCCGCCCTGCTGGTCGGCTACATCGCCTTCTGGACCGCGCAGGACGTGATCTTCTCCTGGGAGATCGAGGAGGTCGCGCAGGGCACGGTGCCCTTCCAGCTCTGGATACCGAAGCTCGCCATGCCGCTGGGATCTGGCATCCTGCTGATCGCGATCGTCGATGAGTTCGTCGCGGTGCTGAAGGGGGCGATCCCCACCTATGTCCGCGCCGCCGAGGAACGGGCCGCCGCCGGCGACTTCTCGGCGGAAGTCTGAGACATGGACCTCCTCACCTTCGCCTTGCTCCTGCTCGTCCTGCTGTGCGTGTTCCTGGGCGCGGGCCTCTGGATCGCCATGGCGCTCGCGGCCGTCGGCTACGTCGCCATGGCTGCGGCGCATCCTTCGCCCGGCCTCTACCTCGCCTCCTCCTTCTGGGAGGCCACCGGATCCTGGACCCTCGCGGCCCTGCCCATGTTCGTCTGGATGGGGGAGATACTGTTCCGCACCAAGCTCTCGGAAGAACTGTTCAATGGCCTCGCGCCCTGGGTCCGGCGCCTCCCGGGCGGGCTGCTGCACGTGAACATCCTGGCCTGCGGCATCTTCGGCTCGGTCTCCGGCTCCTCGGCCGCGACCTGCGCCACCGTCTCCAAGATCGCCTTGCCGGAGCTCAAGAAGCGCGGCTACGACGAGGACGTGGCGGTTGGCTCGCTGGCCACCTCGGGCACGCTCGGCATCCTGATCCCGCCCTCGATCATCATGGTGGTCTATGCCGTGGCGGCCGAGGTCTCGATCGTGCGCGTCTTCATCGCGGGCTGCATCCCGGGCCTGCTCGTGATGCTGCTGTTCAGCGCCTATATCGCGATCTGGGCCAAGATGAACCCGGCCAAGCAGCCCAGGCCCGAACCGCCCATCCCCTTCGCCGAGAAGCTGCGGCAGAGCTCCAAGCTCATCCCCTGTGCCGTGCTGATCGTCGTCGTCATCGGCACGATGTTCGTGGGCTGGGCCACGGCGACGGAGGCCGCCGCCTTCGGCGTGCTGGGCTCGCTGCTCATGGCGGCGGGGCGCTGGACCGGGCTCGGCCTGCTGGTTCTGGACCTGATCGCCTGGGCGGTGGGGCTGATCCCCTTCTCGCAATTCTGGCCGATCGCATTCTTCGCCCTGCTCGGCCTCGCCGCGGGCGAGCGGGTGCTGACCTGGCAGAGCTTCCTCGACAGCGTAAAGGGCGCGACGCGCCTCTCCTGTATGATCATGTTCATCCTGGCGGGCGCGGCCTTCCTGACCAAGGCGATGGCGCTGACCGGCATCCCCGCGGCCCTGGCGGAGGGCGTGACGCATCTCAACCTCGGCCCCTATGGGCTGATCGCCATCCTGACGGTGGTCTACGTGGTCCTGGGCACGGCGCTGGACGGCGTGTCGATGATCGTGCTGACCACCTCCATCGTCATCCCGCTGGTGCAGCATGCGGGATTCGACCTGGTGTGGTTCGGCATCTTCATTGTGTTGCTGGTCGAGATCGCAGAGATCACGCCACCGGTGGGGTTCAACCTCTTCGTCATGCAGACGATGACGGGGAAGGAGCAGCTGGAGGTGGCGAAGGCCTCCATGCCCTTCTTCTTGATGCTGGTGCTGACGGTGGTCCTGGTCACGCTCTTCCCGGTGACCCTGGTCACCGGCCTGCCGGACTGGCTGCTGAGCCGGTAGGCGCCGGCTATTTCCAGATCATCATGAGGATGGCGAAAAGGACCAGGGTGAGACCTTGCAGGAGCACGCGATACCGCATCAGCTTCTGCGAGGCCTGGCCCGGCATTCCGCGCGCCATCCCGATCATGCCCGCAACAAGCACGCCGAGCGTCGCGGCCATAGAGGCCAGAACCAGGATGGTGAAGAATGTCTTCATGGCGGCAATGTGGGCGCCCTGGCCGTTCGGGGCAACCGCCCGGCCTGCACCTGAAACTTGACCTGAGCCCCCCAGGCCCCACAACCAGGGGCATGCTCGGTCGACTCCTGCCCCTCCTCGCCCTGTTCCTCGCCCTCCCGGCCCTGGCGCAGGCGCCCGCCGCACCGCCAGCGGCCGCTGCGCCTCCCGCCGCTGCGGCTCCGGCGGCGCCCGCGCCTGCGCCCGCCGCGGCTCAGAACGGCCAGGTTTCGGCGACGACCCAGGCCGAGCTGGGCGCCCTGCTCGAGATCCTCCGCGACGAGAGCCGCCGCGCCGCGCTGATCCGCGCCCTGGAATCCCCGCCCGCGGCCGCCGGAGGCGCGGCCCCAGCCGCCGCGCCGGCCGCGGCGCCCGCTGACGAGGAGCCCGCCTCAGTCCCCGCCGAGATCGTCACCGGCGTCGGCCAGAGGCTGGTCGCCTTCCTGGAGAACATCCTCACGCGTCTCTCCGCCGCGACGGAGCTCAACGCCGTCGGCGACTGGTTCAGCCGGCTGACCTATGACGAGCGCCTGCAGTCCCAGGTCCTGAGCCTCGCCTGGAAGCTCGCCCTGATGCTGATCGGCGGCGTGGTGGTCGAGCGGATCCTGCGGTACCTCATGCGCCGCCCGCACCGGATGCTGGAGGCCCGCGTAGCCGCCGTCGAAGGGCCGATGCGGCGCATCCGCAGCCTGCCCTACCTACTGGCCCATCTGGCGCTCGACATGGTTCCCATCCTGGGATTCGGCCTCTGCGCGATCGCGGTGGTGGATGCCTATGCTCTCTGGCCCTCCAACCGCCTGGTCATGGAGCAGGTGGTCTTCGCCTATATGGCCGCGCGCGCGATCATGGCCGTGGGCCGGATGTTCTTCGCGCCGAACAATGGGCGCCTGCGCCTCATCCCCTGCGACGACGAGACGGCCGCCTATGCCATGCTCTGGCTGCGCCGCCTCGCCCTGGCCGGCGTGCTCTTCTACACCATCGCCGAATCGGCGATGCTCTTCGGCCTGCCCTATGGCGCGCACCAGACGATCTGGCGCTTCGGCCTGCTGGTGCTCACCCTGCTCGTCGCCGTCGTGGTGATGCAGAATCGCGGCGCGGTCGCCCAGCTGCTGGACGCGCCGACCCTGGCCGAGGACGACCAGCCGAGCGCCAGCCGACGCTGGATGCGGGCAATCCGCAACCGGCTGGCCCTGGCCTGGCATGTCATCATCATCCTGTGGCTGCTGGCCGCCTGGGCGGTCTGGGCGATGAACATCGACCGGGGCTTCGAGCGGCTGTTCGGCGCCTCGGTGACCACGGTCGCCATCATCGCGGGCGGCAAGCTGCTGGACGAGGGCATGCGCCGGCTGCTCGACTGGCTGTTCCGTGTCAGCACCGACCTGGCGGGCAAATACCCCGGGCTGGAGGCGCGGGCCAACCGCTACCTGCCGGCGCTGCGCACCATCGTTTCGGCCGTCATCAGCGCCATCGTCATCGTCCTTCTGCTGGAAGCCTGGGGGCTGCACTCGCTGTCCTGGTTCCGGCCGGGCCGCTGGGGCGGGCGACTGGTCTCCGGGGCCGTGACCATCGGAATCACGGCGGCAGTCGCGCTTCTGGCCTGGGAGGCGGCGAATTCGGCCATTCAGCGTCAGCTCAAGGCCCTGCCTCATGACAGCTCGGCAGCCCGCAGCGCGCGCGTCCGAACGCTTCTGCCCATGTTGCGGACCGCGATCGCGGGCGTGCTGCTGGTGGTGGTCACGATCACCGCGCTGACCGAGGTCGGCATCAACGTGGCGCCGCTGCTCGCCGGCGCCGGCGTCGTCGGCCTCGCCATCGGCTTCGGCAGCCAGACGCTGGTGCGCGACGTCATCACCGGCATCTTCCTGCTGCTCGAGGATGCGGTGACGGTGGGCGATACCGTGACGGTCGGCGGCCTGACGGGAACGGTGGAACAGCTCTCGATCCGCTCGATCCGGCTGCGGGCGGTGGATGGCTCGGTCCACATCGTGCCCTTCAGCTCGGTCTCGACGGTGACGAACCAGACGCGCGACTTCGGATATGCGGTCGTGGACGTGGCGCTCGATTATTCGGTGGACACCGACAAGGCGGTGATGATCCTGCGGCAGGTGGGCGAGGCGATGCGCGAGGACGAGGCCTGGGCGCCGCAGCTCCTGGCGCCGCTGGAGGTCATGGGCGTGGACAAGATGACCGACATGGGCGTCTTCCTGCGCGCCCGGATCATGACGCCGCCGGCGCGGCGCTGGGCCGTGGGGCGCGAGCTCAACCGCCGCATGAAGCAGCATTGCGACGCGGCCGGGCTGCGGCTGTTTTCCGCCAAGGCGCCGCCCCAGCCGCCGATCCCGGAGACGGCGCCGGCTTAGGCTGCGGCCTGGGCCCCTCGCGCGCGGTGCCGGGGCCGCGGCCGGAGGACGAAATCAGCGACATCGCCGTTGTGGGGCGCCCATCCGAGCTCGGACAGGAGGGCGGCGAGCACCTCGGCGTCGCCGGACTCCAGACTGCGCCGGATCTTCACCCCGGCAGTGACCGCATCAGCCAGATCACCGCGACGCCCGCGCCGATCGCCAGCATGTAGCTGCGCGTGCCGATCATCACGCCCACTACGCCGGCGGCGGCCAGCATCTGCACCGGCCCGCCGATCACCAGCGCCGGGATCACGAAGGCCACGAAGATGCAGCCGGGCATGTGGCTCAGCATCGCCGTCACGAAGGGCGTCGGCCGGAAGGCGCGCAGCAGCGCGTAGCCGCCGGCCCGGAGCAGGTAGGTGGACAACGCCATTCCCAGGATGGCCAGCAGCACGTCCCAGCGCAGCGTCATCCGCTAAGGGCCGGCCCGGGCCGCCTCGACGATCTCCCGGAACAGCCGGGCCGGGAGCGTCCCCCCGGAGATCTCGTCCATGCCGACATTGTTATCATTGCCGAGCCATACCCCGATCACCAGCGGCCCGGAAGGAAGCTGCACGAAGCCCAGGAACCAGGCATCGCGGTAATCCTGGGTGGTGCCCGTCTTGCCGCCCACGGCCAGGCCCGGCACCGCCGCCTGGCGGCCGGTGCCGTAGCGCGTGACGGCGGACATCATCTGCCGCATCTGCTCGGCATGGGAACTGGCGATGACCTGCGGCGCCGGGGGACGCGGCGCGCTGACCACGCGCCCCTCCGCCTCCACCCGCGCCATGCCATGCGGCGTCACGCGCCGGCCGCCATTGGCGATGGCGGCATAGGCGGCGGCGAGGTCGATCAGCGTCACTTCGCCGGTGCCGAGCGCGATCGAGCCGTCCGTCGGGAAGCGCCCGCGCAGGCCGAGGCGCCCGGCGACCTCCGCCACGGCCCGCGACCCGCCCCCCATCTGCAGGACGCGCACGGCCGCGGTGTTGACCGATTGCGCGAAGGCCTCCTCCAGCGTGATCGAGCCGCGCGAGCGCCAATGCCCGTTGGAGGGCGACCAGCCGCGCGCGAGACGCGCATCGCTCACGGCATCGCCGGGGCTGGCCCCGCGCTCCAGCGCCGCCAGGTAGACCAGCGCCTTGAAGGTGGAGCCCGGCTGGCGCCGCGCGCTGGTGGCGCGGTTGAAGGGCGAGAGGCGGAAGTCCCGCCCGCCGGCCATGGCGCGGACGGCGCCGGTGGGGGCGTCCATCACGATCACCGCGCCCTGGCTGACGCGCGTCTGGCGCCCCGGCCCGTCGAGCAGGGCGGCGAGGCGCGTTTCCACCGCGCTCTGCCAGCGCGGGTCGAGCGTGGTGCGGATCACGAGGTCGGCGCTGCTGCCGGGGAAGGCCTCCGGAATGTCCTCGAAGATCCAGTCGGCGAACCAGCCGCCGTTGCGCGAGGGCCGCGGCGGGATGCGCATCTCCTCTGCCGCCTGGGCCGCCTGCTCGGCGGTGATGGCGCCGGTGTCGCGCATGGCGGCCAGCACGTCGCGGCCGCGGGCCATGGCGCCGTCGGGGTTGGAGCGCGGGTTGTAGCGCGAGGGGGCCTGCGGCAGCCCGGCCAGGATCGCGGCCTGCGGGAGGGTCAGCCGCCGCGCCGAGACGCCGAAATAGAGCCGCGCCGCCGCGTCCACGCCATAGGCGCCGCCGCCCAGATAGACGCGGTTCAGGTAGATCTCGAGGAGTTGGTCCTTGGTGAAGCGGTGCTCCAGCCAGAGGGCCATCAGCGCCTCCTGCACCTTGCGCCGCGTGCTGCGGGCGGGGCTCAGGAACAGGTTCTTGGCGAGCTGCTGCGTCAGCGTCGAGCCGCCCTGGACCACGTCGCCGGCGTCGATGTTGCGGTAGATCGCGCGGGCGAGGCCGATGGGGTCCAGCCCGAAATGGCTGCGGAAGCGCCGGTCCTCGATGGCGAGCAGCGCGGCCGGGACGTGCGGCGGCATGTCGCGCAGGCGCAGGGTCTCGCCATAGAGGTCGCCCTGGTTGCCGAGGGGGCTGCCCTCGGCGGTCTGCAGGGTGACGCTGGGGCGGCGCCGGTGCTCCAGCGCCGAATCCGTGCGCGGCATGTCCCAGGTGAACCAGAGGAGTACGGCGGCCAGCGCGAAGGCGCCCCAGATCGCCAGGATGATGCCCAGCCGGAAGAGCCGGCCGCCGAGGCTTCGGCGGGCCGGTGTGGCGGCGCGGGCAGGGGGCCCGCCGGGTTTTGGCCCGCTCGGGGGGGGCCGTCTTTCGAGCCGGGGGGTGGCGCGAGGGCGAGGGGCCGCGGGACGCAGCCGTGCGGCTGCCGCTCGAGGCATGGCTCCTCCCTAGCATGGGCCTGTCGCGCGTTGTAGCGCCGTGTTGCGCACCTTTCGCAACATCGCTTGACCCGCACGGCAAGCGCCGTCATGTCAGATCGTGAACGATGATGCAGCGTCCGGCCGTGACTGCGGCCGGCGCGCCGCGACCGGTCTTCCCGCCTGGCGCGGCCCTCACAGGGCGCGGAGCCCCGGCCGGCGAGCCCGGCCTCCGGCGCCTGAGGGCAGAGACATGAACTGGATTTCCGAGTGGGCTCTGCCCAAGATCAAGACGCTTTTCGGCTCCCGCGAGGTGCCGGAGAATCTCTGGCACAAATGCCCCTCCTGCGAGCAGATGATCTTCCAGACGGATCTGGATAAGAATCTCCGCGTCTGCCCGCATTGCGGTCACCACATGCGGCTCTCGGCGCGGCAGCGGCTCGACGCGACCCTGGACGAGGGCTGGCAGAAGATCGAGCTCCCCAAGGCGCCCGCCGATCCGCTGCGCTTCCGCGACCAGCGCCGCTATTCGGAGCGCCTGCGCGACGCCCAGGCGAAGTCCGGCATGGATGACGCGGTGCTGGTCGGCCATGGCACCATCGAGGCGCAGCGCGCCGTCGTCGCGGCCTTCGAATTCGCCTTCATGGCGGGCTCCATGGGCGCCGGCGTGGGCGAGGCGATCGTGACGGCCGCGCGGCTGGCCGTCCTGCAGGACGCGCCGCTGATCGTCTTCGCGAGCTCGGGCGGCGCCCGCATGCAGGAGGGCGCGGTGAGCCTGATGCAGATGCCGCGCACCGTGATCGCGACGCAGATGGTGAAGGACGCCGGCCTGCCCTTCCTCGTCGTGCTCTGCGACCCGACGACGGGCGGCGTCACGGCCAGCTTCGCCATGCTGGGCGACATCCAGATCGCCGAGCCCGGCGCGCTGATCGGCTTCGCCGGCGCGCGCGTCATCGAGCAGACCGTCCGGGAGAAGCTGCCGGAGGGCTTCCAGCGGGCCGAATACCTGTTGGAGCACGGCATCCTCGACATGGTCGTCAGGCGCGGCGAGATGCGCGCCACGCTCGGACGGCTGATCCGGTTGCTGAGGGACGCCGAAGGAGAACCCGTGCCGGCGGCCGCCTGAGATGGTCCGGGAGCGATCCCAGGGAAATCCGGCCGCGACTGCGGCCGGCGCCGCCCACTCCACCTCCGGGCCAGGCGCCCCCGCGGCGCGGCGAAGGCAAAGCGGCGGTTGGGGCAAGCAGCCCCAACCCACCCGCCGTCTGAGGGCATAAAGTATGCCCCGCTCGGAAGAGATCATCGACCGGCTGCATGCGCTCCACCCCGTCCTGATCGACCTCAGCCTGGGACGCCTCCACAAGCTGCTGGCCAAGCTCGGCCATCCCGAGCGGCGGCTGCCGCCCGTGGTCCATGTCGCCGGCACCAACGGCAAGGGCTCGACCTGCGCCTTCCTGCGCGCCATCGGCGAGGCGGCGGGGCGGCGCGTGCATGTCTATACCTCGCCGCACCTCGTGCGCTTCCACGAGCGTATCCGGCTGGCCGGCCACCTCGTCGCCGAGGAGTTCCTGGTCGCCGCGCTCGAGGAGGTCGAGGAGGTGAACGGCGCCGACCCCATCACCGTCTTCGAGATCACCACCGCGGTCGCGCTGCTGCTGTTCAGCCGCGTCCCGGCCGACATGCTCGTGCTCGAGGTGGGCCTCGGCGGCCGCTACGACGCGACGAATGTGGTGCAGTCGCCGGCCGTGACGGCGATCACCAGCGTCTCCATGGACCATATGGATTTCCTGGGCGACACGCTGGAGAAGATCGCCTTCGAGAAGGCCGGGATCATCCGCCCGGGCATCCCCTGCGTCACCGGCCGGCAGGATCCGGCGGCGCTCGGCGTGATCTCGGCCTGCGCCGCCGCGCTGGGCACCACGCTGCTGGCTCGGGACTGCGAATGGCGGATCGAGCCGACCTCCAATGGGCATCTCTACCGGGACGCGAAGGGGCCGTTGAACCTGCCGCCGTTGGGGCTTCGCGGGGCGCATCAGCCCGACAATGCCGGCATCGCCGTCGCCGCCATGCGGACCTGGAATCCCATCTGGCTGACGGAGCAGGCCATCCTGCGCGGGGTCGCCGCCGCGGAGTGGCCGGCGCGGATGCAGCGTCTAGGGGGCGCGCTGGCGCCGCCGCCGCCCTGGGAATTGTGGCTTGACGGCGGCCACAATGCCGGGGCCGGGGCGGCGCTGGCCGAGACCCTCGTGGAATGGCGCGACAGGCCGGTGCACCTCGTGGTCGGCATGAAGCAGGGCAAGACGGCGAAAGGCTTCCTGGCGCCGCTCCTACCGCTGGCCGACAGCGTCACGGCCGTGCGGGAGCCTGGCCAGCATCTGGCCATGTCGGTGGAGGAGATCGTCGCGGCCAGCGGCGGCCTAGCCCGGCCGGGACCGGACCTGCGCTCGGCCCTGGCGCGGATCATGGCCGAGGAGCCGCCGGGCCGGATCCTGATCTGCGGCAGCCTTTACCTGGCCGGCGAGGTGCTGAAGCTGGATGGGGAGCAGGCCGCGCCATCCGCGGGCCGCCGCGCCTCCGCCTGAATGGATCGCGGCCGCACGGGCTGCCGCATCCTTCCCGCCAGCCCCGCTACTTGATCTCCTCGTCCGCCATCACGCCGAAGATCTCCGCGCGCCTGATGTAGCCGCGGCGGTCCTGCACCTGCACCTCGCACCAGGCGCTTCCGGCCTCGCAATTGCGGATGCGGCCGATCACGCCCGGGCGCAGCCGCGCCACGGGCGCGGCGCCGTCCTCGGCGCGGCGGCGGAGCTGGATCTCGGCCGTCGCGTTGCCTCGGACGATGAAGGTGCGGCGGCCGGGCTGGAGGTTGGAGGCGGCGAGCCAGCCCTCCGTCCCGTCCGGGTCGCGGATGCGGCGCCACTGGTCGTGCTCGCGGATGATCTGCACCGGCAGGTCGGCGCGCTGGTAGCGCCACTCGACCGGAAAGCGGCGGTCGGGCCCGACGCGGAGGTTCACGTCATTGGAGCGCAGCGCCGCGAAGCGCGGCATCGGCAGCCCGGTGACGCTGCCGATGCTGGGCTGCGGCTCCGGCGCAGGAGGAGTGGCCTGCGCGGCAGCCGCCGCGGCGGCGGCCGCAGCCGCTGCTGCCGCCGCCGCGGCGGCCTGGGCGGCCGCGCGGCGCTGGCGCTCCGCGGCTTGGCGCTGGGCCGCGGTCTGCGGCGAGGCGGGGCGTTGCGCCTGGGGGCGCTGGCTTGCGGGGCGCTGGGCCTGAGCGGGGCGTGCCGGCGGCGTGGGACGCTGCGCCTGGCCGGGGCGCGCGGAGGGTGGCGTCGCAGCCGGCGGGGAAGCGGCCCGGGGCGGCGCAAGCACCTGCGAGCCGCCCAGGCTGGACTGTGCGGGAGCAAAGCCCGGCGTGCCGACGGCACCGGCAAGCGCGAGAAGCGCGATGGTGAAGCGGGCCCTCATCCCCCCTTCGATGCCGCGCCCAGCCGCGCCGGGTCAAGGGTCAGAACGGGCGCTCAGAGGGAAATGACCTGCCCCGAGCCCACGGCAGCGAGGAAGGTGACGATGCCGGCGATCTCGGCCCCCTCGGCCAGGGGTTCCTCCGTCAGCGATTCGGCGCGCAGCCCGGCCTCGCAGGCGATCAGGCGGATGCCGAGGGCCTGCGCCGCCTCCATCAGCTCGCCGAGCGTCGCGACGCCGGATCGCGACAGCTCCTGCTCGCGCCCATCGCTTTCGAGGGGCGCGTCCTTCAGCAGGAGGCGGCAGCCGGCATTGGTGGCGAAGAGCGTGACCGGCCGGCCGATCGCGGCGGCGGCGGTCGCGAGCATCAGCGCGTAATGGCCGCGCTCATGTCCGCCCGAGAGGAGCAGGATGCCGAGCGGGCTCACGAATGCGCCGAGAGGTCGCGGATATCCGCCTTCTCGCCGCAGAGGGCGCATTCCAGGTCGCGCCGCAGCTTCACGGTGCGGAAGCGTGCGTCGAGCGCGTCCCACAGAAGCAGGCGGCCCGACATGTCCTCGCCGATGCCCATGACGACCTTCAGCACCTCCGTCGCCTGCAGGGTGCCCATCACGCCGACGACCGCGCCGAGGACGCCGGCCTGGGAGCAGGTCGGGACCAGGCCCTCGGGCGGCATCTCCGGGTGGAGGCAGCGATGGCATGGGTGCGGCGCGCCCTCATGCGCGCGGAAGACGGAGAGCTGCCCCTCGAATCGGAGGACGGCGGCGGTGACCAGCGGCCTCTTCAACAGGTGGCAGGCGTCGCCGAGGAGGAAGCGCGTCGGGAAGTTGTCCGTACCGTCGCAGATCACGTCGTAGCGCGGGATCAGCGCCTCGGCGGCGGCGCGGTCCATGCGGCGGGTGTGAAGCTCGAGCCGCACCTCGGGGTTCAGGTCGCGCAGGGCGGCGGCGGTGCTGTCCGTCTTGTTCTGGCCGATGCGCGAGGTGGCATGCGCGACCTGGCGCTGCAAGTTGGAGAGCTCCAGCGCGTCATGGTCCACCAGGCCGAGGGTGCCGACGCCGGCCGCGGCGAGATAGAGCGCCAGCGGCGATCCGAGCCCGCCTGCGCCGACGATGAGCACGCGCGCCGCGCGCAGCTTCGCCTGGCCGATCGCGCCGACCTCCTTGAGGAGGATATGGCGCGAGTAGCGGTGCAGCTCGTCTTCGGTGAAATCGAGGTCCATGGCGGGGATATGGTGCCTAAAACCGACTGCGCACCATCCCCGCCCGGGTCTCCTCAGGCTCGCGGCATCGCCCCTGGCGGTTCCTGCAGGAGCCGCAGCTGGGCTTCGCGCTCCATGTTGATCGCGTTCACCGCCATATCGCAGCTGCTCGCTGCTCCGCCGCGCGTCGGCCGGTCGGTACATGATGCCCGCACGGCCGCGATCCGGTCATCGGCCTGCGTCGTGATCTCGCGACGGCGTGCCGCCAGGGGGCTGTCGCCACTCGCGGGCTGGCTGGGAGGAAGCGTGACGTGAACGTTGCCGGGATACTCCCCGATCGCCCCCGATGCGGCGTCGACGGCGATTCCAACGAGGCCACCGATCAGAAGATTGCCGAGCGTCATGGCCTGGAAGTTGGCCGCCACGGTGGTGACGCCGGGCTGGTACCCAGGACGCTCGCAACGCAGCGAGATGTCGCGGGAGGAGCGGCTCACCGTGACCGTGGCGGGCGTGGCGCTCACCGCGCCAACGACCTCGCCACCGCGCTGCATCTGGCAAACCGCCTGGGCGGGCTCGCTCGTCACCGTGATCGGCTGTGAAGTGCCAGTCGTGATTGTTGCACAGGCCGATGTCATCATGAGGCCCAACAGGGCCAAAATACGAAGCATTCTTGAGCATCCTCCATAAAATAACACGAGGAGCGTCAATCCACGGCTTCCTGAGAGCAACCCGTTACAATACGGACTTGCCGGTGCTCCCGAATCCTCCACTGCCCCGCTGCGTCTCCGGCAGGACCACGACCTCTTCCCACTCCGCCCGCGTCACGGGCGCGAAGACGGCCTGGGCGATGCGGTCGCCGCGGGTGATGACAAAGGGCTCGGATCCTGTGTTCAGGACGATCACCCCCACCTCGCCGCGATAATCCTCGTCCACAGTGCCAGGGGCGTTGGGCAGGGTGATGCCGTGTTTCAGCGCGAGGCCGGAGCGCGGGCGGACCTGCATCTCGAACCCCTCCGGCAGGGCGATGCAGAGGCCCGTCGGCACCAGGGCACGGCCGCCGGGCGGGACGGTCATGGCCTTGGCGGCCAGCAGGTCCATCCCCGCCGCGCCCCCGGTGGCATAGTCCGGGAGCGGCAGGCCCTCGGCATGCGGCAGCCTTTGAACAAGCACCTTCACGCGAAAAACTCCGCCACGCGCGCGGCCAGCCTTTCGCCCACCTCTTCCTTCGCCATCCTTGGCCAATCCTCCACGCCCGTGGCGCTCACGAGATGCACCGTATTCTCGCCACCGCCGAACACGTCGCCCGAGACGTCGTTTGCCACGATCCAGTCGCAGCCCTTCCGCGCCAGCTTGCTGCGGGCGTGCTCGATCACGCGCTCGGTCTCCGCGGCGAAGCCGACGACCAGCCTCGGGCGCGAGGCGTGCTTCGAGATGGCCGCCAGGATGTCCGGATTCAGCGTCATCTCGATCGTCGGCGCGCCGGCGCCCGGCTCCTTCTTGAGCTTCTGCCCCGCCTCATGCGCCACGCGCCAATCGGCGACGGCGGCGTTGAAAATCGCTGCGTCCGCCGGCAGCGCGGCCTCGCAGGCGGCCAGCATCTCGCGCGCCGTCTCGATTCGCTTCACCTCGACGCCGGGCGGGGCGGGAAGGGCGACCGGCCCTGTCACCAGCGTCACCCGCGCGCCCAGGGCCGCCAGCGCCGTCGCGATGGCGTGGCCCTGCTTGCCGCTGCTGCGGTTGGAGATGTAGCGCACCGGATCGATCGGCTCCTGCGTCGGCCCGGCGGTGACCAGCACATGCCGGCCCTTCAGCGGCCCTTCGGCGAAGAGCGCGCGGATCGCCGCCAGCATCTCCTCCGGCTCGGACAGGCGGCCCGGCCCGCTCTCTGGCTCCGCCATGGGCCCTTCGCCCGGCCCCACGAAGCGGATGCCGCGCGAGCGCAGCAGCGCGGCATTCGCGACCGTCGCCGGATGCGCCCACATGGCCGGGTTCATCGCCGGCGCCGCCAGCACCGGCGCGCGCGTGGCGAGCAGGATGCAGCCGGCCAGATCCCCGGCGAGGCCCTGGGCCATCTGCGCCAGCCGGCTCGCCGAGGTGGGCGCCACCACCACCGCATCGGCCCATCGTGCCAGCCGGATGTGGCCGATTTCGTTCTCGGCCGCCCAGAGATCGTCCGAGACAGGCTCGCCGGTGATGGCGGCCAGCGATTCCTTCGTCGCGAAGCGCGCGCCCCCGGCCGTCAGCACGGCGCGCACCCTGGCGCCCTCGGCGCGCAGCAGGCGGATCAGCATCAGCGCCTTGAAGGCGGCCACGCTGCCGGAGACGATGAGCAGGATTTTTCGGCCGTGGAGCATGGCTGACCCTAGCCCAGCCTCAGCGCGCGCGGAACATGAGCAGCAGCCCGGCCAGGGTGATGGCCCCGCCCAGCAGGTCGCCCCAGGCCAGCCGCTCGCCCAGCAGCGCCCAGCCGATCAGCGCGGCCACCGGCGGCGCCATGAGCTGCAGCGCCGCGGCATTGGCCGCGCCGAATCGCCGGATCACCGTGAAGAACAGCGCGTAGCCAACCATTCCCACCAGCAGCGAGACATAGGCCAGCGCCCCGAGCGCGGCGGGCGTCGCCCGGCTAGGCATCGGCCCGCCCCAGAGCGCGACCAGCACCGCCAGCACCAGCGTGGCGACGATGCTCTGCACGAAATTCGTGGCCCAGGGATCCACCCGGTCGCGCGCCGGCGCGAAGGCCAGCACGCCTACGGCCTGCAGCAGCGCGCCGAGCAGCGCCGTGCCGATGCCCCAGGCCTCTGCCGCCTCCAGCCCATCGGCCGAGCGCAGCAGCCCGAGCGTGGCGACGCCCACCCATCCGAGGCCCAGCCCCGCCCAAGCCATCGGCGCCATGCGCTGGCCGAGCAGGCGGGCGCCCATCGCGACGAAGAGCGGCGAGGCCGCCGCCAGCAGCGCCACCAGGCCGGAGGGCACATGCGCCGAGGCCACCCATGCGCAGGCCAGGTAGCCGCCCATGCCGAAGGCGCCCATGACGGCTACGCGCCAGCGATCGGTGCCCAGGGGCAGCGGCGCGGCGCGCAGCCGCACCACGAGCCAGAGCAGCGGCACGACGGCGCCGAAGCGGATCAGCAGCGCCCAGAGCGGCGACCATTCCAGCGCAATGACGCGGGCGGCGTTGAAGGCCGAGCCCCAGAGCAGGACATAGGCCACGGCGAGGACGAGGTTGATCGGAATGTTCCGGCGCTTTCAGGCATCCTGCGGCCCGGCGCCGATGCCGTCGAGCCTGAGCTCCGCCGCCTCAGCCCCGCCGGGCCAGCGCCGCCTCCAGCGTGTTCTCCAGCAGGCAGGCGATGGTCATCGGCCCGACGCCGCCTGGCACGGGCGTGATGGCGGCGGCGCGGGGCAGCGCCTCGGCATAGGCCACGTCGCCCTTGAGCTTGCCGTCCGGCATGCGGTTGATGCCCACGTCGATCACGACGGCGCCCTCCCGGATCCAGTCGCCGCGGATCAGCTCGGGCCGGCCCACGGCGGCGATCAGGATGTCGGCGCGGCGGCACTCGCCGGGAAGGTCGGCCGTGCGGGAATGCGCGATGGTCACCGTGCAGTCGGCGGCCAGCAGCAGCTGCGCCATCGGCCGGCCCACGATCTGGCTGCGGCCCACGACCACCGCGCGGGCGCCGGACAGCTTCGCCTTCGCCTCGGCCAGCAGGTGCATGGCGCCGCGCGGCGTGCAGGGCACCAGCCCCGGCAGGCCGGAGGCCAGCCTGCCCGCATTGACCGGATGGAAGCCGTCCACGTCCTTGGCCGGATCGACGGCGGCGATCGCCATCTCGGAGCGGATGTGCTTCGGGAGCGGGAGCTGGACCAGGATGCCGTCCACCTCGGGGTCGGCGTTCAGCGCGGCGATCTCGGCCAGGAGCTCGGCCTCGGTCGTCTCCTCCGGCAGATGGCGGGTGCGGGAGGCGAAGCCGGCCTGGGTCGCCGCGCGGTCCTTGTTGCGGACGTAGACGCCGCTGGCCGGATCCTCGCCCACGCGGACCACCACGAGGCCCGGCCGGAAGGCGAGCTCGGCGACCCGCCCGGCCAGCTTTCCGCGCAGCCTTTCGGCGATCGCCTTGCCGTCCAAGATCTGCGTCACCGGTTCAGCCCTCCGCGTGCCAGCTGCGTGATTCCCGCAGGATCAGAAGTACAGCCCGCCGCGGATGAGGTAACCCTGGATGGCGGCCACCAGCAGCATGCAGGCCTGCACCAGCAGCAGAACGACCAGCGGCGAGATATCGACGCTGCCCAGATTAGGGAGCCTGTTGCGCACGGGCCGCATCACCGGCTCCGTCACGCGATAGAAGAAATCCGACAAGGCCCAGACCAGCCGGTTGCGCGTGTCCAGGATGCCGAAGCCGGTCAGCAGCGACAGGACCGCCGCGATGAGGATGGCCCAGAAGAACAGGGTCAGCCCGGCCTGGATCAGGAAGAAAAGGGCATCGAGGATCATCGCGGGGCGGCGCTCCGGGTTGCGACGGCGTCAGGCGCCCTTGTCGCGGATGGCCGCGGGCGGGGCAACCCCGGATTGCGCGGGAGGGGCGCTTGACACCCCTGCGCCCATCCCGCAAAACCCGCCGCCTCGGCCGCGCCACCAAACGCGGCCGGTGGTGATACGGGGCTGTAGCTCAGTTGGTAGAGCGCGTCGTTCGCAATGACGAGGCCAGCGGTTCGATTCCGCTCAGCTCCACCACCCACCTCCCCGAACAATTCTCCGCATCTGCCGCCGGTCATCGGCGATCAGGCGGGGTCGACGCCGCTCGCCAGATAGGCCGCCCGCGCCGTCTCGCTGTTGAGGCCCGCCAGGAAGGCCTCGGCGGCCGCGCGCTGCGTCGAGCCGGTCATCAGCGCCGCCGAGAAGGAGGAGACCTGCTGCAGCTCCTCCGGGTATTTGCCGACCACCTCGATGCCGTCGACGACCAGCAACTCGCTCACCTGCTGCACGGCGAGGTCCGCCTCGCCGGTCACCAGCTTCTCGGCCGTGAAGCCGGAGGGGATCACCGTGGCGCGGCGGCGCACCTCGTCGCCGATGCCCAGCCTGTCGATGACCGATTCGAAATGGATGCCGCTGGCGCCGGCGCGCGAATAGGCGACGGAACGCGCCCCCAGCAGCGCCGCCCGGAACTCGTCCACCGTGCCCACCGGCGGATGGGCCGCGCCCCGCGGCACGGCGACGCCGAGGCGCGAATGCGCCACTTCCATCCGCGTCGCCGGATCGACCTTCCCCTCGGAGACCAGCTTGTCCATCGCGTCTCGGATGAGGACGAGCACGTCCGCCTGCTCGCCGGCCGCGACCTTCGACATGATGAGCGTCGTGGGAACCCAGGCGACGTCGATCCTGTTGCCCGTCCGCGCCTCGTAATCCGCGATGATGCCGCCCTCGAAGGCGCCGCGCACCGCCAGGCCGGACAGGATCTTGAGCGTCACGCCCGATGCCGTTGTCGTCATGGTTCTGGTTTCCTCCGAGGGATGGCCTGGTTCCGGACGACCACAGGCGCCGGCCCCGGTCAAGCCGGCCCGCTTCCGGGGCCCCGGCTTTGCCGGCATAACGGCGGCGACGAGTCCAAGCGTCCAGCCATGAAGGTGTCCCATGCCGCGCATCGTGCTTCTCCATGCGACACCCGTCGCCATGCAGCCGATCCAGTCCGCCTTCGCCGAGCGCTGGCCCGAGGCCGAGACGATCAACCTGCTGGACGACGGCCTCTCGATCGACCGCGCGCGCGAGCCTGAGCTGACCGAGGCGATGATCGAGCGCTTCGTCGCCTTCGGCACCTACGGCCACCGCATGGGCGCGGACGGCATCCTCGTGACCTGCTCGGCCTTCGGCCCGGCCATCGACCGGATGATCGCGGAACTGCCCATCCCCGTGCTGAAGCCGAACGAGGCGATGTTCCAGGCGGCGATCGCCCAGGGCAGCCGCATCGGCATGCTGGCCACCTTCGGCCCCTCGGTCGGCACCATGACCGACGAGTTCGACGAATTCGTCGCGCGCAGCGGCAAGCCGGCGACGCTGGACACGGTGCTGGTGGCGGATGCGATCGCGCTGCTGAAGGGCGGCGACGTCGAGTCACACAACCGCCTCGTCGCGGCGCGTGCCCCGGAGCTGGGCGGGCATGACGCGATCATGCTGGCGCACTTCTCCACCTCGCGTGCAGCGGATGCGGTGCGCGCGGTGGTGAAGGTGCCGGTGCTGACGGCGCCGCATGCGGCGGTGGACCGGATGCGGGAGATGGTCGGCGCGGGGAAGGCCGCCTGACGGATCAGGCGCGCAACGATTCCCGCGCCTGCGTCGCGAGCACGTCCGCCCGCTCGTTCATCGGGTGCCCCGAATGGCCGCGCACCCAGAGCCACTCCACCTCGTGCGGCTTGGCCGCCGCCAGCAGCCGCTGCCAGAGCTCGTGGTTCTTCACCGGCTCCTTGGCCGCGTTGCGCCAGCTGTTGCGCACCCAGCCCTTGATCCAGCGCTCCATCCCGTTGCGAACGTATTCGCTGTCCGTGTGCAGCGCCACGCGGCAGGGGCGCTTCAGCGCCTCCAGCGCCTCGCAGGCGGCCGTCAATTCCATGCGGTTGTTGGTCGTGGCCGGCTCGGCGCCGGTCAGCTCCTTCTCGACCGAGCCGAAGCGCAGGATCGCCGCCCAGCCGCCCGGGCCCGGATTGGGCTTGCACCCGCCATCGGTGAAGATCTCCACGAAGTCGCGGCTGTCAGGCACCGATCGCCTCCGGGCCCGCGGCGAGCGTGAAGAAGCGCAGCTTGTGCAGGTATTCCAAGGGATCCTTTCGGGTGACCATGGCGCCCTTCGGCGTGTTCACCCAGTCGTAGAGCCGCGTCAGCAGGAAGCGGATCGCCGCGCCCCGGCAGAGCACGGGCAGCGCCGCCCGCTCGGCCTCGCTCATCGGCCGCCGCGCCGCGTATTCCCGCAGCAGCGCCCGCGCCTTGGTGACGTTGAAGCTGCGATCCGCCTCGAAGCACCAGGCATTGAGGCAGACCGCGACGTCATAGGCCAGCAGCTCGGTGCAGGCGAAGTAGAAGTCGATAAGGCCGGAGAGGCGCGGCGCGCCGCCCTCCTCCAGGAAGAAGACGTTGTCCGGGAAGAGATCCGCATGGATCTGCCCGACCGGCAGCGTGCCGTCCTTCGGCCAGGCGGCGAGGATGCCGGCCAGCGCCGAATCCAGCTCCGCCACGAGCCCTGGTTGCACGCCCTCTCCATCCGCGCGGCAGGCGTCGAGCAGCGGCTTCCAGGCCGCGACGCCGAGGCTGTTCGGGCGGAGCGCCGCGTAATCCGCGCCCGCGATGTGCAGTCCGGCCAGCGCCGCGCCGAGCGGCCCGCAATGCTCCACCCGCACCCGCCGCGGCCAGACCCCGGGCAGGAAGGTGCAGATGGCCGCCGGCCTCCCGGCGAGCTCGCGCAGCGCGGCGCCGTCGCGCCCTGGCACCGGCATGGGCGCCGAGAGGCCGCGCGCCACCAGGTGCTGCATCAGGTTGAGGAACCAGGGCAGCTCCTTCGGGTCCACGCGCTTCTCGTAGAGGGTGAGGATGTAGTCCCCCTCCGTCGTCTTCAGTGCGTAGTTGGAGTTCTCCACCCCCTCCGCGATGCCGCGGAAGGCCAGCAGGTCGCCAATGGCGTAATCCGCGAGGAACGCGCGCAGCGCCTCGTCGGTGACCTCGGTGTAGACGGCCATGGACTAGGCCGGCGCGGGCGCGGCCAGGGCGGCGGGCAGCTTGAAGATGATCTTCTCCTCCGCCACCACGATTTCCTCGATCTCGAGGGTGTAGCGCTCGCGCAGCCGGGTCAGCACCTCCTCGACGAGGACTTCCGGCGCGGAGGCGCCGGCCGTGATGCCGATGCGGCGGACGCCCTCGACCGTCGCCAGGTCCAGGTCGCGCCCGCGCTGCACCATCACCGCCTTCGCCGTGCTGGCCCGCCCGGCGACCTCGACCAGCCGCACCGAGTTGGAGGAGTTCGGCGCGCCGACCACGATCATCATGTCGACCTTGGGAGCGATCTCCTTCACGGCCGCCTGGCGGTTGGTGGTCGCGTAGCAGATGTCCTCCTTCGCCGGCGCGGCGATATGGGGGAAGCGGCTCTGCAGGATGTTCACGATCTCCGCCGTATCGTCGACGGAAAGCGTGGTCTGGGTGATGAAGGCGAGCGGCCGGCCAGCCGGCGGCTCGACCGTGCGGGCCTGCTCCTCGTCCTCGACCAGGGTGACGGCGCCGGGCGGCAACTGGCCCATCGTGCCGATCACCTCGGGGTGCCGGGCATGGCCGATCAGGATCAGGTGCCGCTCGCGCGAGAAGTGATGCTCCGCCTCGCGATGCACCTTGCTGACCAGCGGGCAGGTGGCGTCGAGGAAGAACATCTCGCGCCGCTCGGCCTCGGCCGGGATCGATTTCGGCACGCCATGGGCGGAAAAGACCACGGGCTGGCCGTCATTGGGGATCTCGGTGAGCTCCTCCACGAAGACGGCCCCCTGGCGCTCCAGCGCCTCGACGACGAATCGGTTGTGGACGATCTCGTGCCGCACATAGACGGGCGCGCCGTAGCGCTTCAGCGCCTCCTCGACGATCTTGATGGCGCGGTCCACGCCGGCGCAGAACCCTCGCGGTCCGGCGAGAAACACATGAAGTGGGGGCTTTTCGGCCATGCGGTACGGAATCCCAAGGCGAGGTGCTGGCCCCCAGACTATCCCTTCGGGCCGATCGGTGCCAGACGGAGCGCGAATGGAGGGGTGAGCATGCGTCTGGCCTATGTGGCGCCGCTGTTCCTGGCGGCAATGGGGGTGGCCGGCTGTCAGCCGACCCGGATCGACGACCTGTTGGTCTCCTGTCCCACCCTGACCCTCCCGGCGGACCTCGCCGACCTCACGCGCTACCGCCCGGGCGCCCCGCCCGACCTGTCGACGGTGGTGATCGACGCCCGGGTAACGGCGGTGGACGCCAATTGCCGCCGCGGCCGCCGCGACCAGAGCGTGGATGCGATCATTTCCATGCGATTCCAGATGGATCGCGGCCCCGCGGCACCGACGCGCCAGGTGCAGATCCCCTGGTTCCTGGCGCTCCTGGACGCCGACAACAACGTGATCAACCGCCAGACCTTTGTGCTGCCGGCGCAGTTCGGCGCGAATACGACGCGCGCGGCGGTGAGCTCGCAGCCGGTGGAGATCAGCTTCCCGGTCGGGCAGCAGCGCCGGGCGCAGGACTACCGGATCATGGTGGGCTTCCAGCTGACCGAGGAAGAGCTAGCGATGAATCGGCGGCGAGGGCCCAGGTAGATCAGGCCGGAAGGGCCTGATCTCCGGTATTTTATACTGTCGGACGCCGGGCGCCGCCTCCGGCGGCTTGGCATCGCCGCGCGAACGGCGCGCCGGGCCGGGAGGTCGGTCGGGCGTCGCCGGTCGCTTTGCGGCCCGATTCTCCGTTCGAAAGCCCATTCCGGCCGATGGCGCTACCCCCGGGCCGCGGCCGTCAGCCGCTGCAGCTCTGCCAGATCCACCGCGCCCGGCACGATCGTCGTCCCGATGATCAGCGCCGGCGTGCCCTGGATGTCCAGCGCGCGCGCCAATTCCAGGTTCCGTGCGATCCGCGCCTGGATCGAGGGGTCGTCCATGTCCCGCCGCAGCCGCGTCCAGTCGATTCGCGCGCGCTCCGCCTCGCGGCGCAGCACGGCTTCCGTGGGCTCCTCGCGCAGCCGCATCAGCGCGTCATAGAGCGGGACGTAGAGGCTCTGCCGCTGCGCGGCCAGCAGCGCGCGCGACGCCAGCAGCGAATTCGGCCCCAGGATCGGCAGGTCCTTCAGCACCACGCGCACGTCGCGCTCGCGCTGGAGCAGCTGGTCCATGGCCGGATGCAGCTGCTTGCAATAGCCGCAGCGGGCGTCGAAGAACTCAACGAAGGTGACGCGCCCCTGCGGATTGCCCTTCACCGGGTCGGACGGGTCGCGGAACAGCAGCTCGGCGCGGGCGCCGATGGCCGCCGCCTGCGCGGAGCTCCGCTCGGCCTGCTCCGACTGCTCCAGGCCGGCCAGGGCATCGCGCAGGATGCTGGGGTCCTCGCGCAACGCCTGGCGCAGCAGCCGCAGCACCTCGGCCCGCTGATCCTGGCTCAGCGCCTGGGCCGTGGCGGCCCCCGGCAGCAGGGCGGCGCCGAGCGCCATCCATCCACGTCGTTGCATGATCCGCCTCCTGCGCAGAGCCCCAACATCCTCCCTCCCATCGCCCGAGGCAATTCCCGGCGCCTGGGCAGGCCTCGGTTGCCCGGGGGGGCGAAGGCGTCTAATCCCCCTCGACCGGCCGGAATGCCGCCATCGAGGGAATCGAGCGCCACCCGCATGAACACGACCGCCAGGACCGCCAAGCCTCGCCGCCCGACCAATGGGCCGACCATTGGGCGGGCCCTCGCCCTGGTCGTCGCCGGATTGTCGCTCACCGCCTGCGAGACGGCGGGGAACCTCGCCTCGGGCATGCTCGGCAGCAGCATCCAGGCGGGCACGCCGGGCTTCGTCTCCGGCTTCCTCGGCGGCGTCGCGGCCGAGGAGCCGGTGGCCGCCGCCGCCGCCCGCAGCGTCCTGTCCGCCGGCGGCAACGCCACGGATGCGGCCGTGGCGGCCGGCTTCGTCATGGCCGTCACCCTGCCCTCCCGCGTGGGCCTGGGGGGCGGCGGGGCCTGCCTCGTCTACAATCGCACCCGGAACGAAACGGAGGCGCTCGTCTTCCCGCCCGGCGCGCGCGCGAGCACCCCGCACAACGCCGACCGTCCAGCCGCCGTGCCTCTTTTCGCCCGCGGCATGTTCGCCCTCTACACGCGCCTGCCCAATGCCCGGCCTTTCGAGGAGCTGATCGGCCCGGCCGAGCAGGCCGCGCGATTCGGCGTTCCCATGTCGCGCGCGCTCCATAACGACGTGGCCGCCGTGCCGGCGCCGCTCTTCGCCGATCCCGAGGTCCGGGCCGTCTTCAGCCGCGCGGGCCGCCCGGTCGCGGTCGGGGAGAGCTTCCAGAACCCGCCGCTGGGCGGGACGCTCGCGGCGCTGCGCACCGCCGGCGTGGGCGACCTGCACCAGGGCGGGCTGGCCCGCCGTCTCGAGGAGGCCTCGGCGCAGGTCGGCGCCGGCACCATCACCATGGCCGAGCTACGCGCGGCGCTGCCGCAGCTGATGCGCCCGATCATCGTCAACGGCCGCGGCGGCGACCGCATCGCCTTTCTCCCGCCGCCGGCCGATGGCGGCCTGGCCGCCGCCGCGGCTTTCCAGGCCCTCCAGGCCGGCCAGGCGCCGGATGCCGCCCAAGCGCGGGCCATGGCCGTGGCCTCGGCGAGCCGGGCCCGCGGCGGCGACCCCATGGCCCTTCTCGCCGCGAACGACCTGTCCTCGGGCGGCCTCGGCGACCTGCCGGCCAGCGCCGGCCTCGTCGTCTACGACCGCAACGGCAATGCCGTGACCTGCGCCTTCACGATGAACAACCTGTTCGGCACCGGCCGGATCATGCCGGGGATGGGCTTCCTCGGCGCGGCGGCGCCCAATCTCGGCCGCATCCAGCCCCCGCTGCTCTCGGCCGCGATCGGCTGGAGCCCCAACCTGCGCGCCTTCCGCATGGCCGTCGCCGGCTCGGGCCAGCAGGCCGCGCCGATGGCGGTCGCCGGCCCGCTCGCCGCGCAGATGCTGCGCGACGCCGGCGCCGAGACCGCCATCCAGCAATCGCCGGAGCCGGGCCGCACGCAGCTCGGCATGTGCCCGCGATACCTGCCGGGGTATCAGGCGCTCTGCACCACGCTGACCGATCCGCGCGGCGCGGGCGTGGCGCTCGGCGCCACGGACCGGTGACCCTCAAGACGGGGAGGGGGGCCGAGGCCCCGCCCTTCATCGTCATGGATGTGATCGCGGCCGCCAATGCGCGGGCCGCGGCCCTGCCGCCCTCCGCTCCGGGCATCCTCCGCATGGAGGTGGGCCAGCCGGGCTCAGGGGCGCCGGCCGGTGCCGTCGCGGCGGCTGTCGAGGCGCTGCAATCCGGCCATCCGCTCGGCTACACCGAGGCATTCGGCCTGCTCCCGCTGCGCGAGCGCATCGCCCGGCACTATCGGGAGCATTACGGCGTCACCGTCCCGCCCGCGCGGATTGCCGTGACGGTGGGCGCCTCCGGCGCCTTCCCGCTGGCCTTCCTCGCGGCCTTCGATCGCGGCGACCGGGTGGCCATGGCGGCGCCCTTCTACCCGCCCTACGCCAATATTCTCACCGCCCTCGGCATGGAGCCGGTGCTGCTGGAATGCGGGCCGGAGACGCGCTTCCAGCCCAGCATCGCCATGCTGGAGGCGCTAGATCCGCGGCCGGACGGCCTCGTCGTCGCGAGCCCCTGCAACCCCGCGGGCACCATGCTGACGCCGGAGGAGCTCGCCGCTACCGCGCGCTGGTGCCATGCCAGGGGCGTGCGGCTGGTCTCGGACGAGATCTACCACGGGCTCTCCTGGGGCACGGTCGCCGAGAGCACGGCCGCCGCCGTCAGCGACAGCGCAATCGTGGTCAACAGCTTCAGCAAGTACTGGTGCATGACGGGCTGGCGGATCGGCTGGCTGCTGCTGCCGGAGGACCTTGTGCGGCCGGTCGAGCGCCTCGCGCAGAACATGTTCATCAGCGCGCCCCACGTGGCCCAGGTGGCGGCCGAAGCCGCGATGGACTGCGTGGCGGAGCTGGAGGCGAAGAAGGCCGCCTATGCCCGCAGCCGCGCCCGCCTGCTGGAGGGGCTGCCGAAGGCCGGCCTCGACCGGATCGCGGCGGCGGACGGCGCCTTCTACCTCTGGTGCGACGTCTCGCACCTGACCAACGACAGCGTGCAATTCACGGCGCGGATGCTGGACGGCGCGGGCATCGCGGCCACGCCGGGCGTGGACTTCGACCGCACACGGGGCGGGCGGTTCCTGCGGTTCAGCTATTGTGGGGCGGAGGCGGCCATGACCGAGGCGCCCGAGCGGCTGAAGGCCTGGCTCGGGCGGTAGCCGACGAAGCGGCGCATGCCGATTTCCGCAGGCCTATGACGAGACCGACCCGCCAACCGGGGCGATCGTCGCGGGTCTGAATGCGGGAGGAACTATCCCCGCTGCTGCAGCTGCTGTAGCTGGTTCCGCATGGCCGCCAGCAGCGCCGACACCTGGTTTCCGCCGCGCTGGATCACGGCGCTGTACTCGCTGCGCTGGGTGAGCCGGAGCGAGGTCCCCTCGGCCACCAGATCCACGATGCGCGGCTGGCCGCCGACATCCGCCACGCGCCAGTCGAGGTTCACGGGAGCGCTGCTCGGCCGCTCCACGACGGTGGTCACCAGGGCGTCGTCCTCGGTGCGCTGCTGGCTGCGGCCGAGCGCGAAGCGCACGCCCTGATACTCGCCGAAGCGGGCGGCCAGGTTCAGGATCAGCGTCTGCTCGAAGAGGCGCTGATATTCCTGCTGCTCGGCCGGGGAGGCCGTGCGCCACCAGCGACCGAGGATGAAGCGGCCGGTGCCCTCCATGTCCACCGCTTGGCGAAGGATGCCCGCCACGCGCTCGCGTCGCTGGGCCGCCGACAGCCCGGTGTTGTTGAGCGCGCCGACCAGGGCTTCGCCGGTCTGCTGGATGAAGGCCGTGGCACGGCCCGGATCCATCTGCGCCGACGCCGCGAGGGGCCGGAGGAAGGGAAGGCCGGCCAGGAGGGCCAGCAGCGCCCGGCGCGTCGGGCGCGCATCGGGCCGGGAAACTGTCTCGGTCATTTCAAGCCTCGGGGGTCAGGCCTCAGGGGTCAGGCCTCAGGGGGCGGAAGGGTTGCGCGGCGGGACGGGGACGCCGGTGCCGACGCCGAAGCCGGTGCCGCGCGCGGCGTCCGGCGCCACGAAGCCGGTGCCCTGGATTTCGGCGTTGCGCCGCTGGCGATAGGCGCTGCGCAGCGTCGAGTAGGGATCGAGCGAGCCGCGGTTCAACTCGTCGAGGGCATCCAGCACGCCCTCGCGCGCGTCGATGAGGGCGATTCCCGTATGGGCCCAGCGCAGCGCTTCGACCACGCTGCCCTGGCCGAACCAGAACCAGGGGCTCGCCACCACATCCACGCCGAAGCCGAACAGGTCGCGCGGGTTGGAGGGGCCCAGGACGGGGAGGAAGAGGTAGGGGCCTTCGCCGACGCCCCAGACCGCGAGGGTCTGGCCGAAATCCTCGCTGTGGCCGGGAATGCCGAACTGCCACTCCGCGACGTCGATCAGCCCGCCGATGCCGAGAGTGGAGTTGATGAGGAAGCGCGCCGCCGTGCGGGCGCCGCGATCCACCTCGCCCTGGAGCACGTCGTTCATGAGGATGTTCGGCGCCCGCAGATTGCCGAGCGCGTTGCGCACGCCTGTGCGGACCGGCTGCGGGAGCACGAAGCGATAGGCCTGCGCGGCCGGCCTCAGCGCCACCGTGTCGAGGACATCGTTCACCGAATACATCGCCCGGTTGAAGGGCTCGATGGGGTCGTTGTTGGCCCGGAACTCCTCCAGCGCCTCGGGGTCGCTGGCCGGCGGACGCGCCGCGCAGCCCGCCAGCCCGACGAGCACGATCGCAGAAGCCAGGAGGGAAGCTAGGCGCATGGGCGGAACCAGACCTTTCAGACGGAGCATCCTGACCCGGACGAAGTGATGCCGTTCCAGCTTCATGCACATTTTCCCCTGCCGCAGCAAGTTCCTGAGCGAATCCCGAGATGCGCCGGGGCCCGGTCCTCGCGCAGAGATGGCGAGGCCCTTGCATAACGGAAGGGGGGGCGCCAAACCTTCGGCATGGATGCCTCGCCCCCCAATACCCTGGAACGCTGGCTGACCGGCCCTCGGGTCGGGACACTTCCCTCGCCATCGAGCCTGCCGGCGCCGAAGCTCTCCTTCGAGTTCTTCCCGCCGAAGAACGAGAAGCTCGAGGCCGATCTCTGGACCTGTATCCGCCGGCTCGAGCCGCTGGCGCCGCGCTTCGTCTCCGTCACCTACGGGGCGGGCGGCTCCACCCGGTCCCGCACGCACGACACGGTGTCGCGGCTGGTGAGGGAGACCTCGCTGACGCCCGCCGCGCACCTGACCTGCGTGGGCGCCACGCGAGAGGAGGTGGACGAGGTCGCCCGCGCCTATTGGGCGGCTGGCGTGCGGCACATCGTGGCCCTGCGCGGCGACCCGCCGGCCGGCGCCTCGACCTACGAGCCCCATCCGGGCGGCTACGCCCAGGCGGAGGACCTGGTCCGCGGCCTGCGGCGGATCGGCGATTTCGACATCAGCGTGGGCGCCTATCCGGAGATCCACCCGGCCGCGCTCTCCGCCGATTCCGACCTCGATTTCCTGAAGCGGAAGATCGATGCCGGCGCGACCCGCGCGGTCACGCAATACTTCTTCGATACCGACGTCTACCTCCGCTTCCTGGACCGCTGCCACGCGGCGGGAATCACGGCGCCGATCGTGCCGGGCATCATGCCGGTGACCAACTTCGCCAGCGTGAAGCGCTTCTCCGCCATGTGCGGCGCCTCGGTGCCGGACTGGCTGGCGAGGCTCTTCGAGGGCCTGGACGAGGACGTGGACACCCGGCGGCTGGTGGCCGCGACCTTGGCCGCCGAGCAGGTCCGCATCCTGCAGGCCAATGGCGTGGACGAATTCCACTTCTACACGCTGAACCGGCCGGACCTGACCTATGCCATCGCCCATATCCTGGGCGCGCGGCCGGCGATCGCCGCGGCCTGATGGCCGGGGCGCCGGTCGCGCCCTTGGATCAGGCGGCCTTGAGGCAGACCGCCTCGACATTGTTGCCGTCCGGATCGATCAGGAAGGCGGCGTAATAGGTCGGCCCATAATTCGGCCGCGGGCCGGGGGCGCCGTTGTCCTTGCCGCCGGCGGCAAGCCCGGCCGCGTGGAAGCGGCGGACGGCCTCATGATCCGCCGCCCGGAAGGCGACATGGGCGCCGCCGGGCGCGGTACTGTCCTCGCTCAGCCAGAGCGCCGCGTCGCCCGAGCCGTAGCCCGTGCCATCCTCTGCGATCGGCCTGTGCCCGAGCGCGCCCATGACGGCGCCGTAGAACCGCACGGCGGCGCCCGTGTCGCGAACCTTGAGTCCCACATGATCGTACATGGCCTGTGCCTCCTGTTGCGGAGGAGGGGTTAGATCGCCCTGGCCGGGGAGACTTGGAAATTCTTGCGGTCGGCGCTGCGCCGGAAGGCGCGGGGCGACATGCCCGCCGCGCGGCCGAAGGCGCGCACGAAGTTCGAGAGGTCGGCATAGCCGGCCTCGAAGGCCACCTCCGTCACCGGCAGCTCCGTCTCGCCCAGCAGCCTCGCGGCCCGGTCCAGCCGGACGCGCAGCAGGTACTGGTGCGGCGTGACGCCGAGGGTGCGGGAAAAGACCCGCAGGAAATGGAAAGGGCTGAGCCCGGCCTGGGCCGCGGCCTCGCCGAGGCTGGTCTCCTCGCCGGCCTGCGCCTCCAGCCAGAGCGCGGCCGAGACGGCGAGGCGCCGCTCGCGCGGGTTGGGCGCGCGGCGGGCGGAGCGGGCGCGGCGGCCCAGCTGCCCGAAACGCGCGACGGCGAGGAGGGCGGCCTCCTCCAGCCCGAGGCGGTGGCGCTGCCGGGCGCGCGCCTCGATGAGGCGGGCGAGCACGGGCATCTCCGCCGTGGGCGCCAGCGTGCCGATGCCCCATTCCGCCCCGCCCAGCATGTCAACGGCGGTCGGCGCGATCTGCACGGAGAGGCAGCGGTCGCCATGCGGGCGGTGGATGTGGCTGCAGGTGAATTCGCGGCCGGGCGAGCCGACCAGCACCGAGCCGCGGACCATGTCGAAATCCTCCCGCCCGCAGCGGCAGGCGAAGCTGCCGGCGCGGACGAAGGCGAGCGAATGATGCGTGTGATGCTCGACGACCGAGGGCGAATCGGGCCCCGCCGCGCAGAGCACGTCCGTGACCCGGACCAGGTCGGTGCGAAGCAGGGGCGTGGCGGTCAGGGTCAAGGAAGGGCGATCTTTCCCGAAGGGTCGATCCTACGGCCTCGGCGCCTTCCGAGTCAGCCCTGACTTCCGGCGTTCACCACGGAACCCATCTGCAGGCGGCCTCGCGCTCAAGGTGGCGTGATCCAGGGCCGTGCCTTGGGGACGGCGGTCACAACAGCCCCTGGCCCCGCATCGAGAAGGGCGCCCCACGCCCGACGACCAGGTGGTCATGCAGCGCGATCCCCAGCGCCGCGGCCGCCGCCTTGATGTCGCGCGTCATCGCGATGTCGGCCGGGCTGGGCGTCGGGTCGCCGGAGGGGTGGTTGTGCGCCAGGATCAGCGAAGAGGCGTGCAGCTCGAGCGCACGCCGCACCACCTCGCGCGGATAGGCGGGCGTGTGATCCACCGTGCCGCGGCCCATCACCTCGTCGGCGATCAGCCGGTTCTTCACGTCGAGGAAGAGGACGCGGAAATGCTCGGTCCGCTCTCGCGCCATGGCGGCGGTCAGGTAGGCGGCGAGGCTGCCGCTGTCGCTCAGCAGAGGTTGGCTCCTCACCGCCGCCTCGCCCAGCCGCAGCGCCGCCGCCTGCACCGTGCGCAGCGCCGCGATGCCCGCCTCGCCGAGGCCCTCGATGGCGCGGAGTTCCGCCGTGGACGCGGTGAGGGCGGCCGCGAAGCTGCCGAAGCGGGCGAGCAGCAGCTTCGCGAGGGGCTTGGTGTCGCGCCGCGGCAGGGCGAGGAACAGCACCATCTCGATCAGCTCGTGATCGAGCAGCGCCGAGGGGCCGGCCTCGATGAGCTTCTTTCTCATCCGCGCGCGATGGCCCTCGGCGCCCAGGGGAGAGTTCGGCGTGGCGTTCGGCGCCTCGATCGGGAAGAGGCCCCCGGCCTCGTCGAGGCCTCGCTTGGCGGACATGCGGCGGTTTTCCCTGGCGGCGGGGGAGGATCGCACCCGCCAGGGCATGCTTCAACGGGCTAAGCGAGTTCCCGTCCATCCGGCCGCACAGCGGCCGGCGCTGCCCGGCGTCTGAGGGCTAGATATACGGCGGCTTGTTCAGCCCGCCCGGCGAGAGCGTGAAGATCTCGCAGCCCGTCTCGGTGATGCCGACCATGTGCTCGAACTGCGCCGAGAGGCTGCGGTCGCGCGTCACGGCGGTCCAGCCGTCGTCGAGGATCTTCACCTCGGGGCGGCCGGCATTCACCATCGGCTCGATGGTGAAGAACATGCCCGGCGCCAGCTTCGCGCCCTCGCCCGGTCGGCCGAAATGCAGCACGTTCGGCGGCTCGTGGAACTTGCGGCCGATGCCGTGGCCGCAGAAGTCGCGCACGATGGTGAAGCGGTGCTTCTCGGCGTAGGTCTGGATGGCATGGCCGATGTCGCCGAAGGTGTTCCCCGGCTTCGCGACGGCGATGCCGCGCATCATCGCCTCGTAGGTCACGTCCATCAGCAGCCGCGCCTTGGTGCTGATCTGGCCGGCCGCGTACATGCGGCTGGAATCGCCGTGCCAGCCGTGGAGCAGCGCCGTCACGTCGATGTTCAGGATGTCGCCGTCGAGCAGCACGCGCTCGCCCGGGATGCCGTGGCAGACGACGTGGTTGATCGAGATGCAGGAGGACCTGGTATAGCCGCGATAGCCCAGCGTGGCCGGCGCCGCGCCGCGCTCGACCATGAAGTCGTGGCAGAGCTGGTCGAGATGGCCGGTGGTCACGCCGGGGCGGACATGCTCGGTGATCATGTCGAGGCAGGCGGCCGCCAGGGCACCGGCGCGGCGGGCGCCCTCGAAATCCTCGGGCATGTGGCGGGTGATGCGGCGCGATTCGGCGCCCTGGTTGTCCATCTCGATCGGTCCGGCCTGCTTACTTCTGGTTGCACTGCGAAGATGCGCTTCGGGGGCGCCCGGTTCAACCCGGTTTCTCGCCCGCCTTGATCTCGACGCTGCCCAGGGCTTCCGCCAGCCGGGCATTCGCGCTGCCGGGGCGGGCAGGCTTCTGCTGGCTCTCGTGAGGCGACCAGCCCGTCATCACCAGGAGGCGGAGCTCCATGTCCAGGTTCAGCCGGGAAAAGGCGAGAGGGAAGAAGGCGCGCGGCGGAACGCGCGAATCCCTTGCGCGCACCGCATTGCTCTCCCCCGCCGCGCGCAGATCCGCGACGAGGCCCATGGGGCTGCGGTAGATCATCGGCAGCCGCTCCTGGTCCGCCACGGGGATCGCGAAGCCGGCACGCTGGAGCAGGCCGGCGAGGTCGCGCAGCTCGGGGAAGGGGGAGATGCGGGGCGAGACGCCGCCGCGGGTCTCCGCCTCGGCGGCGTTCAGCGCCTCGCGCAGGCCTTGCAGCGTGCCGAGCCCGGGCAGCGAGGCGAGGAACAGCCCGTCGGGCGACAGGGCCTGGCGGATCTGGATGAGCGCGCCGGGCAGGTCGTTCACCCAATGCAGGCTGAGGCTCGCCACGATCAGGTCGAAGCTGCCAGGCGCGAAGGGCAGCCATTCCTCGTCGGCGGCGACCGCCAGGCCGCCGGTGTCCAGCCCCTGGGCGCGGCGCGCCATGGCGGGGGCGAGGTCCATCGAGACCACGAAGGGGATGCCGCGCGCCCGCAAGGCCGGGGCGACGGGGCCGCGCCCGCCGAGGTCCAGCGCGCGGGAGAAGCGGCGGGTGGTGTCGTCCAGCCGGTCGAGCAGGGCCATCGCTGCGGCGTCCAGCACGGGGGCGACCTTGGCCACGGTCGCGGCCGCCCTCTCCCTGCGGAGGGCGACCAGGGCGCGGTCGAAAATGGCGGGAGGGGTTTCCACCCGCTCCATCTGCGACCGGTGGCGCGGCGGCGCAAGCGGGACTATCTTCCTTTGAATTCAGGAGGAGCCTCAGATGAACACGATGGATGTGAAGGCGGCCCGCGCCGCCGCCGTGGCCGCGACCATCGGCCGCATTCGCGAGATCGAGTCGAGCATGGGCGTCACCCGGCCGGCGCTGGAGCGCATCCGCGGCGAGCTGCTGGCCCTGGCCGCGCAGGAGCACCTGTTCCCCAGCAGCGAGTTCCCGTCGCCGCCCAACGGCGAGAAGGGCAGCAACCGCTACCTGCTCCAGGAGGACGAGAACAACCGCTTCGCCCTCTACATGAACGCGCTGAACCCCGGCAACGCGACCAAGCCGCACGACCACACCACCTGGGCCGTGGTCGTCGCCGTGGACGGGCAGGAGCTGAACAAGGTCTACGAGCGCCTCGACGACGGGAAGGATCCGGAGCGCTGCGAGATGCGCGTGAAGGAGGAGGTCATGGTGGAGCCGGGCCGCGGAATCTGCCTGATGCCCGACGACATCCACTCCATCCACACCATGGGCACGAAGCCGACGCGGCATCTGCACATGTACGGGCTGGCGCTGGAGAAGCTCGACGGCCGCCGCGCCTTCGACGACCAGACGGGCGTGGTCTCCTACTACAACAAGAACTTCATGAAGGCGACCTCTGCGACGCCCTCTGGCGGCGCGAAGGCCTGATGCGCTTCGTCACGTCGGCCGACCTCAAGGCCTGGATCTCCCGCGGCGGCGAGCTCGCGATCCTCGATGCGCGCGAGGAGGGCGAGTTCGGCCACGGCCACCTCTTCTGGGCCGTGCCCTGCCCGCTCTCGAAGAAAGAGCTGCGTGCCCGCGCGCTGCTGCCGCGCAGGGCGACGCGCGTGGTCTGCGTGGATGGCGGCGAGGGGCATGCGGCGAAGCTGGCCGAATACCTGACCTCGATCGGCTATGCGGATGTCCATGTGCTGAAGGGCGGCACGCCGGCCTGGAAGGCGGCGGGCCATGTCGTCTTCACCGGCGTGCATGTGCCCTCCAAGGCCTTCGGCGAATGGGTCGAGCACCATTACGGCACCGAGAGCGTCGATCCGCCGGAACTCCAGGCGATGGTCGATTCCGGCAGGCCGATGGTCATCCTCGACAGCCGCCCGATGGACGAATACGTGAAGATGACCATCCCTGGCGCGGTGAACGTGCCGGGCGGGGAGCTGGCCTATCGCATCGGCGATCTCGTTCCCGACGCGGAGACGACGATCGTCGTGAACTGCGCCGGCCGCACGCGCAGCATCATGGGCGCCGAGAGCCTGCGCCGGGCGGGCGTGCCCAACCGCATCGTGGCCCTGCGCAACGGCACCATGGGTTGGGAGCTGGCCGGCTTCACCGTCGAGCGCGGCCAGACCCGCAGCTACGCCCCCGGCACGCCGAAGAGCGCCGGGCTGGCCCTGCAACGCGCCACCGCCTTTGCCGCGGAGAACGGCGTGAAGCTGATCAGCCGCGCCGCCGCGGAGGCCATGCTCGCCGACGACAGCCGCACGACCTATGCGCTCGACGTCCGCGCGGCCGAGGAATACGCGGCCGGCCATATTCCCGGCTTCCGGCACGCGCCGGGCGGGCAGCTCGTGCAGGCGACGGACCAGTGGATCGCCGTGCGCGGCGCGCGCGTGATCCTGGCCGACGACGACACGGTCCGCGCCCGCATGTCGGCCGCCTGGCTGCGCCAGATGGGTGGCTGGGAGGTCTATGTCGTCCAGGACACCCTGAAGGGCGCCTTGGCGACCGGCCCCTGGAAGCCCGAGGCGCCGGAGGTGAAGCTCGCCCCGGCCATCACCTCGCAGGCCCTCGCCGCCGAGACGGGCGTGACGGTGGTGGACCTCACGCGCTCCATCGACTTCCGGGCGGGGCACATCCCGGGCTCGGTCTGGGCGGTGCGCGGGCGCATCCCGAAGACCGATGGCCCCGTGGTCGTCACCGCGCCGGACCCGATGGTGGCCCATCTCGCCGCCGCCGAGGTTCCCGGCGCGCGCGTGCTGGAGGGCGGCGTCGCCGCCTGGAAGGCTGCCGGCCTGCCCGTCGCCGCAGACCGCCAGACGCCGCCGGACGAAGCCTGCGTGGACTGGTACCTCCGCCCCTACGACCGGAATTCCGGCGTCGAGGCGGCGATGCACGCATACCTGTCCTGGGAGATCGACCTCGTCCACGAGGTCGAGCGCGACGGCGATTCGCGCTTCGGCGCCTGGTAGCCGTCGCTCCAGCCCTGAGGCGGCTGGGCGTCGGGATTCTCGACGCCCTGCTGCCGCCGATCTGCCTGACCTGCGACACCCCGGTCGGCGAGCAGGGCGGGTTGTGCCCCGCCTGCTTCTCCCGCCTTTCCTTCGTGACCCCGCCGCTCTGCGAGGTCTGCGGCGTGCCCTTTCCGCATGACGGCACGGGCTTGCGCCAGCCGGAGGGATTCTGGTGCGAGGCCTGTGTGGCCGCCCCGCCGGCCTTTTCCGCCGCCCGGGCCGCGCTCCGCTACGACGATGGCGCCAAGGCGCTGATCCTGCCCTTCAAGCATCGGGACCGCACCGAGCTGGCCAGGCCGCTGGCCCGCCACATGGCGCGCGCCGGGGCGGGGCTGCTCCGGGCCGCCGACCTGCTGGTCCCGGTGCCGCTGCACCGCTGGAGGCTCTTCCGGCGCCGGCACAACCAGGCCGCCCTGCTGGCTTCGGAACTGTCCCGCATGTCCGGCAAGCGCTTCGATCCCATGCTGCTGCGCCGGGTGCGCCCGACGAAGCCCTTGGGGGAATTGGGGGCGAGGCAACGCGAGGCGGCCCTGCTCGGCGCCTTCGCGCTCGCCCGGGGCGCCGGCCCCAAGCTGGCGGGCCGACGCGTGCTCCTCATCGACGATGTGCTGACCAGCGGCGCGACGGCGGATGCCTGCGCCCGGGTTCTGCTGGGGGGCGGGGCGGCCGCGGTGGCAGTGCTGGCCGCCGCGCGCGTCCCCGATCCGCGGCTGGAGAGGCTGTCCTGAACCCGCCCTCGGCGACTGTCAGGACGCGATCCATTTCGCGCCCCGGCAGCGGCCGACATATTGGAAGAACTTGTGGTTGATGAGGGTGCCGTAGAGGTAGCTTGGGCTATAATGCCCTGGCTCGCGATCAAAGAAGTCGTGCATGGTCAGATTCTTCGACTGATGGCTGACGCTTGTGAGCGTGTTGTTGTCCTCAAGGGCGGCTACATAGCAAAAGACAACATGCTCGGAACAGAATAGATCGAATCGGTGGGCCTTGATGTTCCGAATGGCGCGCTGAAGCCGGTTCTCGTTGCTGCTCGATATCAGCGACGGCAAGGCGGACAGGCCGGCGCCCAGAATGGTATAGTTCACCTTACCGGCCCGCATGAGGGCGTTGTTCGCTTCCACGGCGGCAAGCGCGATCTGGCGGAACTGGCACCTGAAGACGTCGTAGGTGTATCCGGCATTCTCGCCGGACAGATTGTGGTTGTTCAGCCCCTCCTTGCTCATTTCCGCGATCATCGTCCCGGAGCTGGCGAGCCCCGCATGCGAGAAGGCCGCGTGGTCTCCGGTGAGTGTCGCCGCCTCGACAAGGCTGATGCCGATGTTCAGGAGACTTTTATCATTCATCTTGAGCAGGATATCGCCCGGCTCAAGCGGCCCGGAAGGCCGGACGGCGGGCTTGGGTGGCGAGTAGACGTCCTTCACATAGGAATGGATCTTGTAGGGAGCGGACATCTTCCAGACGGTGTCGAGGTTCAGCACCCGTTCTCTCCGGTTGTATGACATGGCATTTGAACAACTTCCGGTTGTTATTTACACCGAAATTTGCAGGCTGCGGAAGACCGTTGCTGGATCCGGTCGGCCGATTGTGCCCGCTGACGTTCGAGCCACGCCCACCGCGCCGAGCCTTGGCGCGAGGGAGGGCCGGTGGCGACTTGCAATGGGTGACTTGCAAAACGCGGCGGCCGAGCCTTTCTATGAACGCATGGCACAGGTCGAAATCTACACGCAGGTCTTCTGTCCCTATTGCGACCGGGCGCGCGCCCTGCTCGAGCGAAAGGGCGTCGATTTCCAGGAATTCGATGCGCCGCGCGGCAGCCAGGCCCGCAAGGACGCGATCGAGCGCTCGGGCGGCCGCACGACGGTCCCGCAGATCTTCATCGACGGGAAGCCCATCGGTGGTTCGGACGATCTCTCGGCGCTGGAGCGCGCCGGCAAGCTGGATGCGCTGCTGGCGGCGTGAAAACGCCCGTCTTGTCAGGGCGCTCCATCTCTCCCCATGTGAAGCCGAGATGACCGGTTGCCATCAGGGCCCATCCGGTCGAGGTTCACCGGAATGATCCGCTTTTCACTACGTTGCGAAAACGAGCACCAGTTCGAGAGCTGGTTCAAGGACGGCGCCGCCTATGACCGCATGGCCGAGGCGGGCCTCGTCGAATGCCCGACCTGCGGGGAGGCGCGCGTCTCCAAGGCGCTGATGACGCCGGCCGTCGCGAAGGCGCCGGGCGTGAAGGGCCGCGCTGAGGCGCCGCCCGCCTTGCCCGCGAAGCCGCCCGCGCCGCCCGCCGAGGGCCCCCACCATGCGGCCGGCCCCATGCCTGCGCAGGTCGTGGCCCTCCTCCAGCGCATGCGCCACGAGATCGAGACCAATTGCGACTATGTCGGTCCCGACTTCGCCAAGGAGGCCCGCCGCATCCATGAGGGCGAGGTCGAGGCGCGCGGCATCTACGGCGAGGCCAGCGACGAGGAGGCCGAGGCCCTCCGCGACGACGGCATCGACATCGCGCGTCTGCCCTGGGTTCCGCGTTCGGACGGCTGATGGCGGAAGATCCTTACAAGGTCCTGGGAGTGGCGCGCGACGCAACGCCGGAGGCGATCAAGTCGGCCTACCGCAAGCTCGCGCGCAAGCACCATCCGGACCTGAATCCCGGCAAGCCCGAGGCCGAGGAGAAATTCAAGGCCGCCTCCGCCGCCCATGACCTCCTGTCCGACCCTGAGCGGCGCGCGCGCTACGACCGCGGCGAGATCGACGCCGAGGGCCAGGAGAAGGCGCCGCCCGGCTATGGCGGCCCGGGCGGATTCAATCCGGGCGGCTATCGCCGGCAGGCGGAGGAGCCCTTCGGCGCCCGCTACGGCCAGGCCCCCGAGGGCATGTTCGAGGATCTCTTCGCCGATATCTTCGAGGCGCGGCGCCGTGCCGAGACGGGGCCGCGCCGCGGCACGGACGAATCCTATCGCCTGAACGTCGCCTTCCTCGACGCCGTGCGCGGCGCCACCCGCCAGCTCACCCTGCCGGACGGCAAGGCGCTCAGCGTGAAGATTCCGCCCGGCGTCGTCTCCGGCCAGGTGCTGCGCCTCCGCGGCCAGGGCGGGCCCGGCGGCAACGGCGGCCCCGCGGGCGACGCGCTCATCGAGCTCGATGTGGCGGCCCACGAATTCCTCCGACGCGACGGCAACGATCTCCGCATGGACCTGCCCGTGACGCTGAAGGAGACGGTCCTCGGCGGCCCGGTGGTGGTGCCGACGCCGCACGGCTCGCTCCGCGTGAACCTGCCCGCCGGCAGCGACAGCGGCCGCACCATCCGCCTGCGCGGCAAGGGCGTGGCCGGGCACGGCCAGCGCGCGGCCGGCGATCTCTTCCTCACGCTGCGGGTGGCGGTCGGCACGCCCGACGCCGCGCTCGAGGAATTCGTCCGCGGCTGGGAACCGGAACACCCGGAGGATCCCCGCGCCGGGCTGGAGTTCGGGGAGTGATCACCCTCGACATCCTCTGCGCCCGCTTCTCCTCGCTTCAGGAGGGCGACCTGGAGCGCTGGATCTGCGCCGGCCATGTCCGCGCCGAGCGCCGCGGCGCCGAGCTGATCTTCGAGGAGATCGACGCCGAGCGCGTCCGCCTCATCCTCGAGCTGCGCGACGTGATGCAGGTGAACGAGGAGGCGCTGCCCGTCGTCCTTTCGCTGCTGGACCAGCTCTACGCCCTGCGCCGCCGCCTGCGCGACCTTGGCGCCCTCCCGGGCTGAGCGGCGCCTGTCGCGGCAGGCCGGAATTGACCGCATGCTGCGCGAGGCCGAAAATCCCCGCCTGATGCGCCATTTTCCCGCCTTCCTGGACCTCGCGGGCCGGCCGGTGCTCCTCCTCGGAGAGGGCGAGGCGCTCGCGGCCAAATCCGCGCTGCTGCGTGCGGCCGGCGCGGAGCTGCGCGAGGCCGCGCATTTCGAGGAGCCGCTGCTGGACGGCTGCGCCCTCGTCGTGGCCGCCGGCGCGCCGGAGGAGGAACTGCACGCCCTGCACGAGGCCTGCCTGCGCCGCGGCATTCCGGTCAACGTGGTGGACCGTCCGGAGCTGTGCAGCTTCATCACGCCGGCCATCGTGACGCGCGACGACATCACGATCGGTATTTCGACGGGCGGCGCGGCGCCCGTGCTGGCGCGGCTGATCCGCCAGAAGGTGGAGGCGGCGCTGCCGCCGCTCATCGGGCGTGTCGCCGCGCTGGGCCGGCACTTCCAGCGGGCCGTCCGTGCGCGCCTGCCGAGCCTGCCCGCGCGCCGCAGCTTCATGGAGCGCGCCCTGACCGGCGAGCCGGCCGAGCTGGCCCTGAGCGGCCGCCAGTCCGAGGCCGAAGCCGCCTTCGCCCGCATGCTCGACGCCGCCGACGCCGCGCCGCGCGGCTTCGTCCAGCTGGTCGGCGGCGGCCCCGGCGCGGCCGACCTCCTCACGCTGCGCGCCCTGCGCGCGCTGGGCGAGGCCGACGTCATCGTCCATGACCGCCTGGTCAGCGCCGAGGTGCTCGACCTCGCCCGGCGCGATGCGCGCCGCATCTTCGTCGGCAAGAGGCGCGCGGCGCATTGCGTGCCGCAGGAGGGCATCAACACGCTGCTCGTCGAGCTGGCGCGCGAGGGGCTGCGCGTGGTGCGCCTCAAGGGCGGCGACCCCTTCGTCTTCGGCCGTGGCGGCGAGGAGGCCCAGGCCCTGGCCGCCGCCGGCATTCCCTTCGAGGTGGTGCCCGGCGTTACCGCGGCCCTCGGCTGCGCGGCGCAGGCCGGCATCCCGCTGACCCATCGCGACGCGGCGCAGATGCTCACCTTCGTCACCGGCCACACGCGCGAGGGCCGGCTGGACCTGGACTTTCCCGCACTCGCCCGCTCGCGGCAGACGCTGGCCGTCTATATGGGCCTCACGACGCTCGCCGCGCTCCGCGACGGCCTGGCGCGGGAGGGCTTCGACCTTGCCACCCCCGCGGCCCTGATCGAGCGTGGCGGCTCGCCCCGGCAGCGCGATCTGCGTGGCAGCTTCGCCCAGGTGGTGGCCCAGGCGCCGGGCTGGGCGGGCGACGGTCCCATCCTGCTGCTGCTCGGCGAGGCGGTGGCGCTCGGCGCCTTGCCGGCCTCGCAGGTCGCGGAAAGGGCCTGACAGGCCCTGCGCGGCGGCGGAATCCGGGCTATGGAGGGGGCGGAGGAGCCCATGAAACGTCGCCTTTTCAGCCGTCTGTCCCTTGGCGGCCTGCTGTCCGCGCCCGCCATCGCCCGCGCGCAGACCCAGTCCCCGCTGCGCCTGATCGTGCCCGCCCCGCCGGGCGGCAGCACCGACATCCTTGCCCGCGTGGTGGGCGAGCGGGCCAGCACGCTGCTGCGCCAGCCGGTCGTGGTGGACAATCGCGGCGGCGCCGGCGGCATCATCGGCACCGAGGCTGCGGCGCGCGCGGCGCCCGACGGCAACACCATCATCCTCGGCCACAACCAGACCCACGCCTCCAACCAGTGGATGACGCGGAACCTGCCCTATCAGGTGGTGGAGAGCTTCGCGCCCATCGCGCGGCTGGCGACGGTGCATCACGCGACGGTGGTGCCGGCGAATTCGCCCGCGCGGGACATGGCGGGGCTGATCGAGCGGGGGCGCGGCGGGCGGCGGATTTCCTATGCCTCCTCGCAGGCCGGCTCGGCGAGCCATGTGATCGCGGAGACCCTCGTGCGCCGCTCGGCGATGGACGCGGTGCACGTGCCCTATCGCGGCGGCGGCCCGGCCACGACGGACACGGTGGCGGGCGTGGTGGACTTCTACGTCTCCACCTGGCCGGGCGTGGTGGCGCTGGTGCGGGAGGGCCGCCTGCGGGCGCTGTCCATCGGCGCGCCCGCGCGGCTGGAGGATTTTCCCGCCGTGCCGACGGTGGCCGAGGCGGGCGTGCCCTTCATGGCGGTCGACGCCTGGTTCGGCCTCTTCGCGCCGAAGGGCGTGGAGCCCGGGCGGGTGACGCGTCTGTCCCTGGCCTTCCTAGAGGCGCTGTCCCAGGCCGATGTCGCGGCCCGCGCGGTGCAGGCCGGGCTGAACGCGGCGCCGATGGGCGCCGTGGATTTCGCGGTCTTCCAGCTCGCAGAGGTGCGCCGCTGGCAGGAGATGGCGCAACTCACCGGGATCATGATGGAGAGCTGAGGGGGCGGACTACGCCTTCCTCTCCCAGCCCTTCTCCGTCTGCTGCCAATAGGCGAGGGTGTGGCCCGCCTCCTTCGCGGCCTTCCAGCGCTGCCGTGCCGCCGCGACGGCCCTCTCGTCGCCGCCGTCGAAGAGATCGAAGGCCCGCGCGTAGTCCGCGAGATGCGCGCTCTCCGCGCCCTCGGTCAGGAAGAGATGCGCCGCGCCGTTCGCCGCCGGCCCGTCCTGCACGGTCAGGAAGATCGGCTGCTCCGCCGGATCGCGCGTGCCATGGGGCAGCCAGTCGGGCTCCGGGCAGAGCCAGAGCGCGTCGTCGAGCGACTTCATCCGCTCCTCGCTGGCGCAGAGCACCTGGGCGCGGGCCGGAATGGCCAACACGCGGCCGAGCAGGCGGGGCAGCGCCTGCTCCAGCGTGCTGCGGGTGAGGTGGTAGAAGCCGATCTCAGCCATTGGGCTGCCTCTGCGCGGCCGGAAGGGTTGGTGCGGCGGCCGCCGGCCGCGCGAAGGACATCCTCACGGCACCGTCAGTACCACATTCCCCATGACGGTGCCCGCCTGCACCAGGTCATGCGCCGCCGCGCATTCGCTCAGCGGCATGGTCACCGCGACCTTGTGCTGCAGGCCACCCTCCGCGAGGAAGCGCGCCAGCAGCGCCTCGCATTCGGCGCGCGGGCCGGCGGCGAGCTCGTAGACGATGAAGAAGCGGATCGCGAATCCGCCCAGGATCATCGGCCCGAAATTCACCCCGACTTCGCGCTCGGCCGAGCCATAGGCGACGCAGATCCCGTCCGGCGCGAGGACCGCCGGCAGCAGGCCGACATTGCCCGAGAGATCCACCTCCACCACGCGGTCCACGCCGCGGCCGCCGGTGAGTTCCCTCACCCGCGCCGCCACGTCCTCGCGGCGGTAGTCGATGGCGGCATCGGCACCCGCGCCGCGCGCCTGCTCGGCCTTGGCCTCCGAGCTGACCGTCGCGAGCACCTGCGCCGCACCCAGCCGCTTCGCGAACTGGATGGCATAGTGCCCCACGGCCCCCGCGCCGCCCGCCACCAGCACCGATTGCCCGGCGACGCCGCCATCGGTCGTGACCGCGCGCAGGGCGGTGAGCGCCGGAATGCCGAGGCAGGCGCCGGCCTCGAAGCTCAGCGAATCCGGCATGGCCCCGGCCTGTGCGGCGGGGAGCGCGACATATTCGGCCGCCGTGCCGAAGGGCCGCTTCCACTGGGCGTTCCAGATCCAGACGCGCTGGCCCAGCCGCGCTGCATCCACGCCGGCGCCGAGCTTCTCGATCACGCCGGCGCCGTCGCTGTGCGGGATCACCCGCGCCGCGGCCATCGGGCGCGAGCCGCCGCGCGTCTTCCAGTCCGAGGGGTTCACGCCCGAGGCATGCACGCGCACCAGCACCTCCCCGGCCGCGGGTTCGGGGGTGGGCATCTCGCCATGGACCAGAACGTCGCGCGCGGGCCCGTTCCGCTCGTACCAGACGGCTTTCATCGCATTCTCCCTAAAGCATCATACCCGGTGCGGGTCCTCGAAATGCCGTTCCACCAGCGCGTCCAGCAGGCGCACGCCGAAGCCAGTGGGCGTGCCTTTCGCGGCGAGAAGATCGTCCGTCTCCGCCGTGTCCATGCCCGCGATGTCGAGATGCGCCCAGGGCAGGGTGCCCACGAACTCCCGCAGGAAGGCCGCCGCGTTGGAGGCGTCGGAGACGAAGCGCGTCCCGTCGGGCACGCATTGCCGGAGGTCCGCGATGTCGCTGTTGAGCTCCTCGCGATGCCTCCCGCCGATCGGCAGCGGCCAAAGCCGCTCGCCCACCGCTTCCCCGGCCGCCGCGACGGCGGCGCCCAGCGCCGCGTCATTGTGGAACAGCCCCGCCCGATGATGGCCGAGCGCGGTGATCACGCTGCCGGTCAGCGTCGCCAGGTCCAGCACGGCCTGGGGCCGGAAGCGCGTGACGGCGAGGTGCAGCGCGTCGGCCAGCACGAGGCGGCCTTCGGCATCCGTGTCCACGACCTCCACCGTGCGGCCGCTCATCATGCGCAGCACGTCGCCGGGCCGGTAGGCGGAGCCGCTGGTCATGTTCTCCGCGATGGCGAGGATCGCCACGGCGGGGCAGGGGGATTTCCGCCGCGCCAGCGCCAGCATCGCCCCGGCGCAGGCGGCGGCGCCGGCCATGTCGGCGCGCATCGCCTCCATCCCGGCCGCGCCCTTGATGGAGATGCCGCCGGTGTCGAAGCACAGCCCCTTGCCGACGAAGGCGACCGGCGGCGCCCTGAAGCCGCCCTTCCAGCGCAGGACCACGATCCGCGGCGGCACCGCGCTGCCGCCGCCCACCGCCAGGATCCCGCCCGCGCCGAGCCTTCTCAGCGCCGGGCGCCCGAACTCCTCGACCTCGATGCCGTCGCTTTCCAGGCCGCGCAGCCGCCGCGCGAATTCCTTCGGCGTGAGGCGGTTGGCCGGCTCGGCCACCAGCTCGCGGGCCAGAAGCACGCCGGAGAGCCGGGCCTCCGCCCGCGCCCAGGCGTCCGCCAGCGCCGCCGGATCGTCCACCAGCAGCTCCAGCCGCCGCGGCCCCGGCGCGCGGCGCGCCTTCAGGATCTCGAAGCGCCAGGCCCGCAGCACGGCGCCGACGCCCAGGCCGACGGCGAAATGCGCCGGCAATTCGCGCGCATCCAGCGCCACCCGCGGTGCCCGGCCCGCGGCGGCGATGCAGGCGGCGCCGACGCCCTCCCATTCCGTCGCGGTGGCGGCGTGGTCGGCGCCGATCCAGCGCTCGCCGGGCGAGAGCTCCAGCACCTGGCCTTGTCGGCCCGCGAAACCGGAGGGATGCGGCGCGCCCTCGGCGATCGGACGCAGCAGGACCGCGTCCTTCGACAGCCCGCGCCGCAGCTTGATCAAGGGATCAACCCTCGTAATGGTCCGCCACGAGGCGATCGAGCATCCGCACGCCATAGGCCGTGGCGCCCTTCGGGATGATCGGCGCGTCCTTGCTGCTCCAGGCAGTGCCGGCGATGTCGAGATGCGCCCAGGGCCGGCCCTGCACGAAGCGCTGGATGAACTGCGCCGCCGTGATCGAGCCGCCGGCGCGCCCGCCGCCGACATTCTTCATGTCCGCGATGTCGGACTTGATCTGCTTGTCATAGGCCTCGCCCAGCGGCATGCGCCAGGCGGCCTCGCCGGTCGCGAGGCCGGCGGCAAGGATGCGCGCGGCCAGCTCCTCGTCGTTCGAGAAGAGGCCCGCATGCTCATGCCCCAGGGCGACGATGATCGCGCCCGTCAGCGTGGCGAGGTCCACCATCAGCTTCGGATCGTATTTCTCGATCGCGTAGTGGATGACGTCCGCCAGGACGAGGCGGCCTTCGGCATCCGTGTTGATCACCTCGATGGTCTGGCCCGAGGCGGAGGTCACCACGTCGCCGGGGCGCTGGGCGTTGTCGCCCGGCATGTTCTCGACGAGGCCGATCAGCCCCACCACGTCGCACTTCGCCTTGCGCCCGGCCAGCGCCGCCATGAGGCCCGTGACGGTGCCGGCGCCGGCCATGTCCCACTTCATGTCCTCCATGCCGCCGGCCGGCTTGATGGAGATGCCGCCGGTGTCGAAGGTCACGCCCTTGCCGATGAAGCAGACGGGCTTCTCCGCCTTCTTCTTGCCGCCGCTGAGGCCGTTCCAGCGCATCACCACCATGCGGGCCTCGTTGATGCTGCCCTGCGCCACGCCGAGCAGCGCGCCGAAGCCGAGCTTCCTCATCTCCTTGGGGCCGAGCACCTCGACCTCGAGGCCGAGCTTCGTCAGCTCCTTGCAGCGGTCGGCGAACTCGGCCGGGAAGAGCACGTTCGGCGGCTCGGAGACCAGGTCGCGCGTCAGGAAGACGCCCTGCGCCACGGCCTTCATCGGCGCATGGGCCGCCTTGGCGCCAGAAGGGTCGGCCGCCAGGACGGTGATCTTGTCGAGCTTCGGCTTGTCCTCGGCCTTCTCGGTCGTGCGGTAGCGGTCGAAGCGATAGGCGCGCAGCGCGGCGCCCATGCCGATGGCGGCGGCCTGGGCCGCGCTCAGCCCGTCGGCGGCGACGGTGCACTGCGTCTCGCCCGAGACCTGCGGGTAGATGCCGCCGCCGAGCTTCTCGGCGTCCAGGCCGGCCAGCGGACCCATGCCCACCACCAGCAGCTTGGTGACGGTGACGACCGGGGCCCAGAGCGTGACCGACTGGCCCTTCCTGCCCTTGAAGGAGGCGGCTTCCAGCGCGCGGGTCAGGCCGCCTTCCATCTCGGTGTCCAGCTGCGCGGCCAAGCCCTCGGGCGCGGCGCCTTCGGCGATCAGGAGGACGAGCGCGCCGGCCTTCGGGAGCGCCGGCTTGGAGAAGGCGATGTCGAGCATGGGATTTCCCGGCTTTCCTGAGTTGGGACGGACAATAGGGTCGCCCTCGCCTTGCGTCATCCCATGCGGCGGCGATAGACCCGCCGCATGGATCGCACCGCCCTGCTCGAGCTCGCCGTGGGACTGGCCCGCGATGCGGGCGGGGCCATCGAGGCCGTGCGCCGCGCCGGCTTCGCCATCGAGCGCAAGGGCGACGCCAGTCCCGTCACCGCGGCCGACCGGCTGGCCGAGGGGATCATCACCGAGGGGCTGCTCAAGGCCCTGCCGGACTGGCTCGTCGTCGGCGAGGAGGCCTGCGCGGAGAGCGGCATGCCGGCGCCGGAGGAGACCTTCTGGCTCGTCGATCCGCTCGACGGCACACGGGAATTCGCCGCGGGGCGCGACGAATACGTCACCTGCATCGCGCTCGTCGTGGCGCGGCGGCCGGTGCTGGGGGTGATCGGCGTCCCCTCGAAGGGCGACATCTATGCCGGGATCGTGGGGCAGGGCGCCTGGCTGGAGAGCGGCGGGGCGCGGCGCCCCATTGCCGCGCGGAGGCCGCCGGGCGAGGGCTTGCACCTCCTCGACAGCCGCTCGCACCGCGACGACGCCGCGACCGAGGGCTTCTGCCGCGGCCTGCGCATCGCCGCCACGACGCGGATGGGATCGGCGCTGAAATTCGCCTGGCTGGCCGAGGGGCGCGCGGATGTCATGCCGCGGCTCAATTCAGGCATCATGGAATGGGACACGGCGGCGGGGCAGGCCCTGCTGGAGGCGGCGGGCGGCCGGGTCGTGGACGCGGCCGGCGCGCCGCTGGCCTATGGCAAGCCGGGCTACCGCAACCCGGGCTTCGTGGCCTGGGGGGCCGCTCCATGACGGTCCTTCTCGACGACCCGCTGGATGCCGCGGCGCTGATCCTCGCCGGCGAGCTGGTCGCCTTCGCGACCGAGACGGTCTACGGCCTCGGCGCCGATGCGCGGAACGGCAAGGCCGTGGCCGGCATCTTCGAGGCCAAGGGCCGGCCGCACTTCAATCCGCTGATCTGCCATTTCCCCGACGCCGAATCCGCCTGGGCCGAGGTCCGCCCCGACGACCGGGCCCGCGCCCTGGCCGCGGCCTTCTGGCCGGGCCCGCTCACCCTCGTGCTGCCGCGCCGGGCCGATTGCCGGGTGGACCTGCTGGCCGGCGCCGGGCTCGACACGCTGGCGGTGCGGGTGCCGGCGCATGACGGCGCGCTGGCGCTGCTGCGCGCGGCCGGGACGCCGGTGGCCGCGCCCTCGGCCAACCGCTCGGGCCGGGTGAGCCCGACCAGCGCTGCGCATGTGATGGAGGAGCTCTCCGGCCGCATCGCCGCCGTGCTGGAGGGGGGCGACTGCCCGGTCGGCGTCGAATCCACGGTGCTGGACCTGGCGGCCGGCGGGGCGGTGCTGCTGCGCCCGGGCGGCGTGCCGGTGGAGGCCATCGAGGCGGTGATCGGCCCGGTCGGGCGGGCCGTTCCGCTCAGCGCGGCCGCCGGGCGCTCGCTGCGCAGCCCGGGAATGATGCTCTCCCACTACGCGCCCGCGTTGCCGGTGCGGCTGGATGCGACGGAGGTCGGCCCGGACGAGGCGCTGCTGGCCTTCGGCCCGCCTCTGCGCGGCGCCGGGACGGTTTTCCAGCTGTCGGAAACGGGCGATCTGCGCGAGGCGGCTTCGCGTCTCTTCTCCGGGCTGCGGACGCTGGATGCCTCGGGACGGCGGGGCATCGCCGCCATGCCGATCCCCGAGCGGGGGCTGGGCGCCGCGATCCGGGACCGGCTGGCCCGCGCCGCCGCGCCCCGCCACGCCTGACGGGCATCACTCAAGAGGCGAGGGGCGACAACTATCGCGTGATGACGCGGTAATGCTCCTGCTGCTCGCCTCTGCAGTCGCGCCTGAGCGGGCGAAGGCGCTCGGAATTGTGCGGATGGCCGATGCGGTTCTGCAGCGCGATCGCCTCGTCGATGGCCTGGTTGAAGCCTTCGCAGCCTTCGAGGCGGTTGATCACGCGCGCATCGCTGGAAGACTGGTAATAGGTGTTGCCCTGGGCGGGGCCGCGCGGCTTCTGCCACCAGTTCACCACGGCGAACCCGCCCGCGGCAAACACGACGAAGACGACCAGGATGCCGATGACACGTCCGGAAGCCATGGGGGGGTGCTCGTTTCAAAAAATGGATGGTGGTCATTTTAGCAGAGCCTAGGCCTTCGGCAATTCGGAATCCATCGGGGGTGTCCATCGGGGCACACGCATCTTGCCGGAGATGCGCAACGGGAGGATGGAGTGATTGCCGGGGCCGGGTATAACGCCTCGATGCCCGACGACCTCCGCCCCCACGGACTGCTGGACGCCTTCCGTGCCATCCTCGGCCCGAACGGAATGCTGACCCAGGCGTCCGACCTGGAGCCCTACCTCGCCGATTGGCGCGGCCTGTACCGCGGCCAGGCCATGGCGATGCTGCGGCCGGCCCGCACCGAGGAGGTCTCGGCCTGCGTGCGCCTCTGCGCCGAGCAGGGGATCACCATCATCCCGCAGGGCGGCAACACGTCCATGGTCGGCGGCGCGACGCCGGAGGCGCGGCCCGACCAGGTCATCCTCAGCCTCGCCCGCATGAACCGCGTGCGCGAGGTCGACACGGCCGACATGACCATGACGGTGGAGGCTGGGCTGGTGCTCGCCAGGGCCCAGCAGGTGGCGGCCGAGCACGGCACGCTCTTCCCGCTCAGTCTGGGCGCCGAGGGCTCGGCGATGATCGGCGGGCTGCTCTCCACCAATGCCGGCGGCAACACCACGGTCCGCTACGGCAATGCGCGCGAGCTGATGCTGGGCCTGGAGGTCGTGCTGCCGGACGGCGGCGTGATCCACGGCCTGCGCCGGCTGCGCAAGGACAACACCGGCTATGCGCTGCGCCACCTCTTCGTGGGGGCGGAGGGCACGCTGGGCATCATCACGGCCGCCGTGCTGCGGCTCTTCCCGGCCGCCAGGGAGACCGCGACGGCCCTCTGCGCCGTGCCCTCCGAGGACGCGGCCCTCGCCCTGTTCCGGCGCTTCCGCGCGGCCGACGAGGGCGCGGTGCGCGCCTTCGAGTACATGTCCGGCATCGGCATGGGGCTGGTGATGGACCATATCGAGGGCGCCACGCTGCCCGTCGCTCCCGGCTTCGAGCACTTCGTGCTGGTGGACCTCTCCGCCTCCCGCGAGGGCGCCGGGCTGCGCGGCCTGCTGGAGCAGGTGCTGGAGGCCGCGATGGAGGCGGGCGAGGTGCTGGACGCGGCACTCGCCGAATCCGAGGCCCAGCGCGCCGCCATCTGGCGCCTGCGCGAGGAGCATCCCGAGGCGCAGAAGCGCGCCGGCGCGAGCGTGAAGAGCGACGTCTCCGTGCCCGTCTCGTCGGTGCCCGAGCTGATCCGCCGCGCCTCGGCCGAGCTCGTGAAGCTGATCCCCGGCAGCCGGCCCGTGCCCTTCGGCCATATGGGCGACGGCAATATCCACATGAACCTGGAGCAGCCGGTCGGGATGGATCCGGCCGAGTTCCTGGCCCGCGCGCATGACATCATGGACTGCGTGAACGAGATCGTGCGCGACCTCGGCGGCAGCTTCAGCGCCGAGCACGGCGTGGGCCGCCTTAAGACCGACATGATGGAGGCCTGGCGCGGCGGCGCGGAGCTCTCGGCCATGCAGGCGATCAAGGCGGCGCTGGACCCGAAGGGGATCATGAATCCGGGCAAGGTGCTGCCTTGACGGCCCCCGCGTGACCGAGCAGGGGACCGCATGAGGCGGATCGACGTCTATGTCGCGCGGCAGCTCGGGCTGTCGCTGGTCGCCGTGACGGTGGGGCTGGCCGCGCTGGTCTGGCTCACCCAGTCGCTGCGCTTCATCGAGCTGGTGCTGGACCGCGGCCTTTCCATCTGGGTCTTTCTCGAGCTGACCGGCCTGCTGCTGCCGAGCTTCTTCGGGGTGATCCTGCCGATCACGGCCTTCGTCGTCACGCTGTTCACCTATGTCCGCCTCGCCTCCGACCGCGAGCTGGTGGTGATGCGCGCGGCCGGGCTGTCGAACTGGCAGCTCGCCAAGCCGGCGATGTTCATCTCGGGCCTGGCGATGAGCGTCTGCTTCGTCCTCAATATCTGGATCACGCCCGCCTCTCACGAGGCCTTCCGCGAGTGGCAGTTCGAGATCCGCAACCAGATGGCCGGCCTGCTGCTGCAGGAGGGCGTGTTCAGTTCGGTGGGCGACGACCTTACCGTCTATGCGCGCGACCGCGACTCGCAGGGCACGCTCCGCGGCATCCTGGTGCACGACGCGCGCGAGAGCGGCGCGCCGATTACGATCCTCGCCGAGACCGGGCGCATCACCTCCACGCCGCAGGGCCCGCGCGTGACGCTGTTCAACGGGCAGCGCCAGCAGGTGGAGCGCGTGACGCAGCCCGACGGCGCCAGCGCGCTGCGCCTCTCCGTGCTCACCTTCCAGGAGAACAGCCTCGACCTCGCCCGCGCCAGCCGCGCCGAGGGCCAGCGCTTCCGCAACGCGCAGGAACGCGACCTCGCCGAGCTCTTCCACCCGGAGGAGGGCGTCTCGCTGCGCGACCGCGGCCGCTTCCTGGCCGAGGCGCACCAGCGGCTGAGCGGGCCCCTCACGGCCATCAGCTTCTCGCTCCTGGCGCTGGCCGTCGCGCTGACCGGCCAGTTCCGGCGCTTCGGCGGCGGCTTCAACCTCTTCGTGGGCTGCATCATGATGGTCGGCCTGCTGGCGCTCGGCCTGGGCATCGGCAATGTGGCGGCGCGGCAGTCGGCGCTGCTGCCGCTGATCTGGGCGCATGCGCTGCTGCCGGGCCTGATCTCGGCCTGGGTGATCTCCGGCATGCCCGGCGTACCGACGCAGATCCGCGGCTACGCCCGATGATCGTCGCGCGCACCCTCACCTTCTATATCGGCCGGCGCTTCCTCACCGCGACGGCGGCCATGCTGCTGGCGCTGACCCTGCTGGTCTCGATGTTCGATTTCATCGAGCTGCTGCGCCGCGCCGCCACGCGGCCTGATGCCACCTTCGGCCTCGTGGCCTCCATCGCCGGGCTGCGCATGCCCTTCGTGGGCATGCAGATCCTGCCCTTCGCGATCCTGCTCGGCGGCATCGTCGCCTTCTGGCGGCTGACGCGATCCTCGGAGCTGATCGTGGCGCGCGCCGCCGGCATCTCAGCCTGGGGCTTCCTCTCCGGCCCGGTCGTCGTGGCCATGCTCTTCGGGGCGACCGCCATCATGGCGATCTCGCCCATCTCCTCGGCCATGCTCGCAAGGGCGGAGCGGCTGGACGCCTCCTTCCTGCGCGCCGGCGGCGGCGTGACGGCGCTGGCCGGCGGCCGGCTCTGGCTGCGCCAGGCGGATCGCGGGCTGGAGCCGAACGGCGTCGCCATCCTGTCCGGCCGGCCCGCGCGGCTGCTCGGCACCGACCGCGCGGCCGAATTCGTCCTGGCCGAGGTGACCGTGTGGCGGCTCTCTGCGGGCGACCTGAGCCTCGGCCGGATCGAGGCCCCGCGGGCGCGGCTGGCGCCCGGCCGCTGGATCCTGGAGGAGGCCGTGTCCTTCGGGCCGGACCGCGTGCCACGCCCGGCCGCGATCATCGACCTGCCGACCGACCTCACGCCCGACCGCATCGAGGACAGCTTCGCCTCGCCCGACACCCTCTCCTTCTGGGCGCTGCCCGGCTTCATCGCCGTGCTGGAGCATGCGGGCTTCTCGGCGCTCCGGCACCGGCTGCAGTTCCAGTCCATGCTGAGCACGCCGGCGCTGGCCATGACCATGGCCCTGCTGGCGGCGGGCTTCTCCATGCGCAACACCCGGCGCGGCGGCGTGGCCCAGAGCATCGCGGCCGGCGTCGCGGCCGGCTTCGGACTTTTCATGCTGGACCGCATCACCGGCGAGTTCGGCGAGGCGGGAACGCTGCCGGTCTGGCTCGCAGCCTGGGTGCCGACGGCCGCGGGGCTGCTCCTGGCCCTGGCGCTGCTGCTCCATCTGGAGGATGGGTAGCCGATGCTGCGTCCGCCGCCCGCCCGCCCCTCCGGCCTGCCCCGCTTCGCGCGCCGGAGACTCCGTCGCCGCCAAGCCATGCGGCTCGGCCTACGCCTGACCCGCCGGACCTGGCGGGATGCCGGATTCGTGGCGGCCCTGCTGCTCGCGCTTGCCATGCCGGTGGGCTCGGACGCGCAGCAGGGCTCGACCTCCTTCTACTCCGAACCGCAGCAGATGGGCGACACGCTGCGGAGCCTCGCTCCGGCGCCGACCGGGGCCCCGGGCCTGTCCACCCTGCTGACGCCCGCCACCCCCCCCGATGCCGACGCCCCTGAGACCGGGCGCGACACGGATGGTCCCGTCACCTTCACCGCGGACGAGGTGGAATACGATCGCGACCGGGAGCGGGTGATCGCGCGCGGCCATGTCGAGGCGTGGCAGGGCGGCCGCTTCCTCCGCGCCGACAGCTTCACCTACGACCGCAACACCCGCATCGCCGTGGTGCGGGGCAATGTCCAGATCATCGAGGCCGACGGACAGGTCTACTACGCCGACGAGGCGGAGCTCGGCGAAGGCTTCCGGGACGGCGTACTGACCGAGGTGCGCGCCCGCCTCGCGCAGAACGCGCGCATGGCCGGCAACGGGCTGCGCCGCACCGACGGCACGATCAACGACATCGCCCGCGTGGTCTATTCTTCCTGCAACCTCTGCGCCGAGGATCCCACCCGCGCGCCGCTCTGGCAGATGAGCGCGCGCGTCGCGACGCAGGACCGCAACACGCAGCGCATCTCCTACCGGGACGCCACGATCCGCATCGGCGGCGTGCCGGTGCTCTACACGCCCTTCTTCTCGCATCCCGACCCGCAGACGCCGCGTGCCTCGGGCTTCCTCTTCCCGACCATGGGCTACACGCGCTTCCTGGGCGCCTTCGCCCAGACGCCGTATTTCTGGGCGATCAACGGCCAGTCCGACCTGCTGATCACCCCGACCCTGTCGGAGAAGGTGCTGCCCAACCTCGCTTTGGAATATCGCCACCGCTTCAACAGCGGCGAGCTGCAGATCCAGGGCTCGATCGGCTATTTCGACAACGAGGCCGCCATCCGCCTTGGCGCCGGCGCCAACGAGCAGCTGGCGGAGCGGATCTCCGGCCACATCTTCGCGCGCGGGCGCTTCAACATCGACGAGAACTGGCGGGTGGGCTTCGACCTGAACCGGGCCTCCAGCGATTCCTACCTGCGGACCTTCCGCTTCGAATACCGCCGCGTGCTCACGAGCCAGGTCTATGCCGAAGGCTTCTGGGGCACCGAGGCCTATGCCCGCATCGACAGCCGCCTCTACCAGGGCCTGCGCAGCACGGACGACACGACACGAATTCCGATCGTCGGGCCCAACGCGATCTTCGAATACGCGCCCCGCAAGCAGTTCGCCGGCGGCTGGCTCACCACGGATATCGGCCTCCTGGGCCTGACCCGCGAGATCGGCACCTTCAGCCAGCGCCTCGCCACCCGCACCACCTGGGAGCGGCCGATGCATGACGGCTTCGGCGGCGTCTGGACCGCGCGCGGCCAGGCCGACGTCCTCGGCTATTATGCCGGCGGCCAGGACATCGCGCCCACCAACCTGCCGGCCGCCAACGGCACGCATGTCAATGCCAACTTCCGCGCGGCGATGGACTGGCGCATGCCCTTCATGCGCTCCGCCGGAAAATGGGGCACGCAGCTGATCGAGCCTCGCGTCCAGCTCGTCACGGGGCCGAACATGGGCCGCCAGCTGCGCTTCCCGAACGAGGACAGCCTCGACTTCGAGTTCACCGACGCCAACCTCTTCAATCTGAACCGCTTCTCCGGCCGCGACCGGCTCGAGGGCGGCACGCGCATCGACGGCGCGCTGCGGGCCAGCTGGAACTTCGTGAACGGGGGCCGCGTGGAGGGTCTCGTCGGGCGCTCCTACCGCATCGCCGGCACCAACAACCTGCCGGCCGGCCAGGGGCTGGACGAGCGGGCCTCGGACTGGGTCGGCCGGGCGACCTTCTCGCCGGTTTCTTGGCTCGAGATCCTGGGCCGCGCCCGGCTGGACGGCGAGACCGGGGCGCACCGCGCGAGCGAGGCGGTGGCCAGCCTTCAACTGGGCCGGATCGGTCCCCTCCAGGGCATCTATCTCAGCTCGGGCTACATGTACCAGCGCCCGCAGCCCTTCATCTTGAGCAACGACCAGGGCCGCAACGAGGTCTCCGTGGGCGGCGGGGCGGAATACCGCACGGCCGGCGGCGCGATCTGGCGGGCCAATGCCACGATCCGCTACGACCTGAAGCTGGACAGACCCGTGCTGGTGCAGGGCCTGGTCGGCTACGAGGACGAATGCTTCATCGTGGAGGGACGACTGGTGCGGCGCTACGCCCAGGACATCACGACGCGGCAGGACTTCGTCGGCAACACGGTTTTCCTGGTCCGCGTCGGCTTCAAGACCGTCGGCGACTATTTCTTCCGTGCCATTTAAGGGGCGGGACAGCGTTGCACATGCAGATTGACCGAACCTTCCGGTTGCTCCCCGGGCAATCTGCATTATGAGACATCGAATCATGCCCCGCACCCCGTTCCTCGCCGTCCTGCTGGTCCCGATCCTGTGTCTCGGAGCCTTTTCCGCGGCGGCGCAGCGCGCCCCGGCGGCGGCACCCGCGCCGTCGGCAACGGCACAGGGCAACCGCATCCTCGCGGTGGTGAACGGCGACGTGGTCACCCAGGCCGAGGTGAACTCCCGCGCCCGGCTCTTCGCGATGAACACCGGCGTCTCGATCTCTCCCGAGGTCCTGGACCGGCTGCGGCCGCAGGTCCTGCGCCTGGCTATCGACGAGAAGCTGCGCATCCAGGAGGTGCAGCGCCGCCGCATCGCCGTGAGCGACAACGACATCGCCGAGGCCATCGGCGACATCGAGCGGCGCAACAACATGCCGCAGGGCATGCTGCGGGCGCAGCTGCGCTCGACCGGCATCCAGACGCGCGTGCTCTTCGACCAGATCCGTGCCCAGATCGGCTGGGGCCGGCTGCTCCGGCAGATGCTGGGCCCGCTGGCCGAGATCAGCGAGCAGGACATCCAGGGCGCCATCGCCAACCACCGCGCGCGGCAGGGCCAGACCGAATACCTCGTCGGCGAGATCTTCATCCCGGTGGACGATCCCTCCACCGAAAGCGAGGTCAACCGCTTCGTGGAGGAGGTGGTCGGCCAGCTCCGCCGCGGCTCGCCCTTCCCCGCCGTGGCGACGCAGTTCAGCCAGTCGCAGACGGCGGTGCAGGGCGGCGACCTGGGCTGGGTGACCTCGGCCCAGCTCGACCCCGAAGTGGCGTCGATCGTCGACCGCATGCCCTCGGGCGCGATCAGCAACGCCATCCGGGTGGCGGGCGGCTTCCAGATCGTCACCCTGCGCGGCAAGCGCGAGGGCGGGCGGATCCAGAACTCCACCATGCTCTCCCTCCGCCAGCTCTTCCTGCCCTTCTCCGGCCGGCTCGACCCGCAGGCGCCGACGGATGCGCACCGCGCCGTCCTGGAGCGGGCGCAGCGGCTGTCGGCGAGCCTGCGCGGCTGCGAGCAGATGGACGCCCAGCCGCGCGGCAGCGACCGCCCTGCCGATCCGGGCCCGATCCGGCTCGAGGCCCTGAACCCGCCCCCGCTCCGGCAGATGCTGGCGACGCTCCCCGTCGGCCGGGCCAGCCAGCCGGTGATCTCGCCGGACGGCATCCTGATCCTCATGGTCTGCTCGCGCGAGCAGGCGCAGCAGGAGGAGTTCTCCGCCGACGCGGCCCGCCAGCAGATCCTGCGCGACCGCGTGGAGGTCCTGGCGCGCCAGCTCCAGCGCGAGCTGCGCCGGCGGGCCGTGATCGAGACGCGTGCCTGAGAGCCCATCCGGGACGCCTGCCGGGTCGGCCCCGGCGGTCTTTTCCGCGCCGGGTGCGCCGGAAGCTTGACCCGATGTCCCTGCATCGTGCCGGCCTTTCCTTCCGCCCGGCACGAAGAATCCCGGCCGGGCCCTCAGCCGACAGGCGTCCCGGATGAGCTCTGAGCTGACTCCATTGGGCGAGGTCGTCGGCCGCTACGGGCTGGATGCGCGCAAGGCACTCGGCCAGCACTTTCTCCTGGACGAAACCGTCTGCGCGCGCATCGCGCGCCTGCCGGGCGACCTGACCGGCCGCCAGGTGCTGGAGGTCGGGCCGGGGCCGGGCGGCCTGACTCGGGCGCTGCTGGCGACACCGCTCGCGCATCTCACCGCGGTCGAGCTGGATGCGCGCGCCCTGGCGGCGCTGGCCGAGGTGGGGGCCGCCTTTCCCGGGCGGCTGACCGTACTGCAGCAGGACGCGATGAAGTTCGATGGCACGGCGCTGCCCCCGCCACGGCAGGTGGTGGCGAACCTGCCCTACAATGTCGGCACGCCGCTGCTGATCGGCTGGTTGCGGCAGGCCGGAGCCTGGGAGCGGATGACGCTCATGTTCCAGGAGGAGGTGGCGCTACGCATCGTGGCGCCGCCGCGCACGGACCATTACGGCCGCCTCGCCGTGCTGGCGCAATGGGTGGCGCATTGCGCCATCGGGTTGCGGCTGCCGCCCGGGGCCTTCCGCCCGCCGCCGAAGGTGCATTCCGCGGTGGTGGTCGTCACGCCGCATGCCGAGCAGCCGGAGCCCGCGCTGTTCCGCGCCATGGAGCGCGTGACAGCCGCGGCCTTCGGCCAGCGGCGGAAGATGCTGCGGGGCTCGCTGAAGTCGCTGGGATCCGCGGATGCGCTGCTCGCCTCCTGCGGCATCGCCGGCGAGCGGCGGGCGGAGGAACTGACCGTCGCTGAGTTCGACAGCCTCGCGAAAGCCGTCCGCGCTCGTCTGGACGATGGCGGCGGGCCGATCCAGGATGCTCCCGAATAAGGGAGCGAAAATTCCATGAAGCGTCTGCAGATCGGCGATGTCGCCATCACCAGCATCATCGAGCGCGACGGGCCCTGGCGCCGCCCGGAGGATTTCTTCCTGAACTATGACAGTGCCGCCAAGGCCGCCGATGTCGCCCAGCTGGAGCCCGAGGTCTTCGAGAAATCCTCCGGCAAGATGGTCATTACCTACCAGACCTTCCTGGTACGCACGCCCAAGCACGTCATCCTGATCGACACTTGCACGGGCGAGGACAAGGGCTATCCGGCCCCCATGGACTTCCCCAAGCAGCCCTGGCTCGACAACCTCGCGGCCGAGGGGCTCACGGTGGAAGACGTGGACTACGTCTTCTGCACCCACCTGCACATCGACCATTGCGGCTGGAACACCAAGCTCGTGAACGGCGAATGGGTGCCGACCTTCCCCAAGGCCAAGTACGTCTTCCACAAGGGCGAGTACGCCGAATGGGAGAAGCTGGCGAAGGAGGGTATCGACAAGCCGGGCGGGGCGGGCGGCGTGTGGAAGATGAATTGCGAGCCCATCGTGAAGGCCGGTCAGGCGCTGCTGGTCGATGAGAGCTTCACCCTCGACGACACGATCGGGCTGATCCTCACGCCAGGCCATTCGCCGGGCCATGTCTGCGTGGACATCAGGAGCGGCGGCAAGCGCGCGATCGTGGCCGGCGACATGATGCACCACCAGCTGCAATGCATCGACCCGACCATGTCGACCATCTTCTGCTGGGATCCGGCCCAGGCCGGCGAGAGCCGCAGGACCGTCTTCGACGAGGTGGCCGGCACCGACACGCTGCTGCTGCCGATCCACTTCCCCGCGCCCACGGCCGGCCGGGTGACCAAGGCCGGAACGGGCTACAAGTGGAGCTTCAAGCGGGACTGAGCGGCGGAGGGCGCCTGAGGCGCGGCGAGACCTCCCGCGGGGCTACGATCGGCGCGGCCGAACGAGGGCATCGGAAGTTCTGGCTTCCGGTGCCGGAACATCGAACCCTACAGTCGTGGTATCGTCACCATGGAGGTTATCGATGCCCAGTGGACCCGTCAGTGCGCGTCTCTTCATCTGGTACCCAAATGAAGACCCGAATGGAGACACCCATATCGGCCATGCGAGCCTCTATCTCGGTAACTATGAGGTCGGTAAGAATTTCGAGATTTCACTCGATCCGCGTTCGCCGGAATACGTCATGCCGTCCGCGCTGGAGACGGCGTTCGGCGCCTCGGGCGTTCACTACAATCAGAATTACGTGAGCTGGTGGCCCGAGGACGGGAGCTTCGGCCGGGCGGAGCCGAAGCTCGGCCTCTATCAGGACGTCGCGGCCGAGCGCAGCGAGCCGCATGTGGTCTACGACCTCTACGGCCTCAGCGTGGAGAAGATGCGGCTGCGGTGGAAGGAGATCCGTGACAAGCCGAAGGCCAACTACAACTTCCTGCGCAAGAACTGCGCCGATGTGGTGCACCGCGTGCTGACCTCCGGAGGCGTTCTCGGCCGGCTGCCGCTGCTCCAGCGCGGACTGCACGTGAACACCGGGATCATGACGCCCAAGCGGGTCGCCTCGCTCGCCGATGCCCTGCGCAATGCCGGCTGGGCGATCAAGACCAAGGCCGGGAACTGCCCGACCAAGGCCTCGTCCCAGCGCGATGCCGGCGCGCTCGGCCCCATCCTGATGCCGTTGTTGCGGTTGCGATGAGGGGCGGGGGCGCGGTCCTGGCAAATCTGCTAAGACGCGCCGGATGTCCGTCATCTCGCTCACCGTCCCCCCCGCCGAGGACGACACCCGTCTCGATCGCTGGCTGAAGCGCCGCTATCCGGCGCTCACCCAGGGCGCGCTCCAGAAGATGCTGCGCACCGGCCAGATCCGCGTGAACGGCAAGAAGGCGGAGGCCAATACGCGTCTCCTCGCCGGGCAGGAGCTGCGCATCCCGCCCATGCCCAGCAAGCCGGCGCCCAAGGCCGAGCCGAAGAAGCTGCCCGACGCCGTCGCGGCCGAGATCCAGTCGCGCGTTCTCTACCGCGACGACAGCGTGATCGTGATCGACAAGCCGCCCGGCCTCGCCGTGCAGGGCGGGCCCGGCATCACCAAGCATGTCGACGGCATGCTCGAGGCCCTGGCCTATGACGGCGAGAAGCCCCGCCTGGTGCATCGGCTGGACCGCGACACCTCCGGCATCCTGGTCGTGGCACGCACGGCGCCCGCCGCGGCGCATCTCGCCAGGGCCTTCCGGGGCCGCGACATGGAAAAGACCTATTGGGCCATCGTGGTCGGCGAGCCCGAGCACCGGGCCGGGCGCATCTCCATGCCGCTGGCGCGCGAGAACGGCCCGCGCGGCGAGCGCACCGTTCCGGCCGCCCCCGGCGAGACCGGCCTGCGCTCCGTCACCGACTACACGACGCTCGACGTCGCCAAGCGGCGGGCCGCCTTCCTGGAGATGAAGCCGCAGACCGGCCGCACCCACCAGCTGCGCGTCCATTGCGCCGACGGGCTGCGCTGCCCCATTCTCGGCGACGGCAAGTATGGCGGCGAGGCCGCGCATCTGGAGGGCATCTCCGGCAGCCTGCACCTGCATGCGCGCACGCTGCGCCTGCCGCATCCCGAGGGGGGCACGCTGGAGGTCAGCGCCGCCCCGCCTCCGCATTTCGAGGCGACCATGGGCTTCTTCGGCTTCGACAACCCCATCCCCTACAAGCCGAAGCGCCAGAAATGAGAAAGATCCTGCTCGTCGTCGCGGCGATCGTCGTCGCCATCCCGGTCCTGGCGATCGGCGGCTTCCTGCTCTTCTTCGACGCGGACTCCTTCCGGCCGCGCCTCGCGGAGGCCGTTCAGCGCGCCACCGGCCGCGAGTTCCGCATCGAGGGCCCGCTGCGCCTCTCGCCGGCCCTGACTCCGACCGTGTCCGTCGATGGGCTGGTGCTCGCGAATATCCCCGGCGGCAGCTCGCCGGAGATGCTGCGCGTGGCCCATGCCGAGCTGCGCCTCGGCCTGATCGCCCTGATCGGCGGGCGGATCGAGATCGCCAGCCTGACGCTGGAAGGCGGCCGCCTGCTGCTGGAGAAGCAGAACTGGCAGATGGATCGCGCGCCCGTGCCGGCACCCGTCGCGCCGGCGCCCGCCACCTCCCCGGCGGCGGCGCCCTCGCGGCCGCTCATCCTCGATATCCGCAGCGCCGCTTTGAAGGATTGGATCGTCAGCTATGAGGGCGAGGAGATTCGCGTCCCGCAGGCCCGTCTCACCGGCACCGGCGTGGACGGCCCGCTGGACCTCACGGCCACCGTCGTCGCGCGCGGGACGGAGGCGCTGATCGAGGGCCGCGTGGGCGCGGCCCTGCAATTCGCCGCCACCAACCCCTGGCCCTTCCGGCTGACCGCCGTCCTGCCGGGCGGGCGGCTCTCGGCCGAAGGCCAGAAGACCGGCGGCGACTGGCAGGCCGTGCTCTCCGCCGAGATCCCGCGGCTGGACGCGCTGAGCGCCATCGCGGGCCGGGCCCTGCCGGCGCTGACCGGCATCCATCTCCGTGCCCAGGCGGCGCTGGTGGGGGGCGCGCCGCAGCTCGGCGGGATCGAGGGACGGATCGGCGGCGGCGAGTTCGCCGGTATCACGCTGACCGGCGCCACCTTCGCGCAGGCTTCCCTGCAGGGCGCGCCGCGGATCGACGCCAACGGCACCTATCGCGGGCAGCCCATCACGCTGCACGCCGAATTCGTGCCGCTGGCGCTGCAAACCGGCACGCCGAGCCCGGTGACGCTGCGCTTCGGCGCGGCCGACGCCTCGCTCTCCGTCTATGGCTCCTGGCCCGGCGACCTGGTGGTGGAGGCCAATGCTCCGGACCTCGCCGCGCTGGGACCGCTGGTCGAGCAGCCGCTCCCGCCGCTGCGGGACGTGGCCTTGCGCGCGGATGTGGCCTCGCTGGGCGACCGCTTTGCCGATGGCGCGCGGATCGGCGGCATCCGTTTCGCCTCTTCCGGCGGCACGCTGACGGGCGCGCTGGAGCTGGGCTGGGCGCCGCGCCCGTCGCTGAAGGGCGGCGTGACCTCGGCCCGGATCGATCTCGCCGCCTTCCGCGCTGCGCCCGCCCAGGCGGGCCCTACGCCGGCCACGCCGGGGCCCGCGCCCGTGACGCCGGCCTCGGGGCGGCTCATCCCCGACATCGCCGTCGACCTCGCGGGCCTGCGGCGCTTCGACGCGGACCTGACCTTCGACAAGGTCGAGCTGCGCAGCGGGACGATGGTGGCCCGGCAGATGAGCGGGCGTCTGGTGAACCAGGCCGGCGTCGCGCGGCTCGACCCCTTCGCGGCGGCCCTGCCGGGCGGGACGCTGAACCTGCGCATCGCGGCCGATGCGACGGCGAGCCCGCCGGCGCTGCAGATCGCCGGCGGCGGGCAGGGGCTCGATCCCGTCGCGCTGCTCGGCGCGTTCGGCATCGCGAGCCCGCTGGCCGGCCGCACCGATCTCGACATGGATCTGCGGGGGCAGGGGGCGACGACGCGCGCGCTGGCCGGGACGGCGACGGGCCATCTCGGCCTGGCCGTCACGGAAGGCCGGCTGTCCGGCCGCCCGGCGCAGACCCTGGCGCAGATTCCCGGCCTGGGCGGCGGCGACCTGGCGCTCTCCTGCCTCGCCCTCCGTGCCGAGGCCGATCGCGGGATCGCCGCCATGCGGCCCCTCTATCTGGAGGGCGCGCCCGGCCGGATCGGCGGCGAGGGCACCCTGAACCTGCGCGACGAGACGCTCTCCATGCGCTTCAACACGGATCTGCGCGTCGCCGGCGTGCGGCTGCGCGCGCCCGTGCCGCTGACCGGCACCCTGGCCTCGCCGCGACTGGAGATGGCGGGCGTGGCCCAGGGCGCGCTCTCCGGCGAGCTCGGCGACCGGCTGGAGCGTGCGATCCCGGGGATCGGCGGATTGCTGCCGCAGCAGAGCGGCGCGCCTTCGCTGCCGGATTGCGGCACGGCGCTGCGGGCCGCGCGCGGCGGAAGGGCCGGGCCGGTCCCGGCGGCGGCCGCGCCGCCGCAGCAGCCGGCCCAGGGCCCCGCGGGGGAGCAGCGCCAGCCGGCGTTGAACAACATGCTGCGTGGCATTTTCGGACGGTAGGCGGCGATGAAGCGTTTCTGGGATCATGCGGCCTGCGTGCAGGAAGACGGGGGCTTCGCCATCCATCTGGACGGGCGGCCGATGCGGCTGCCCGGCGGCGGCACGCTCCGCGTGGCCACGCGCGAGTTGGGCGAGGCGCTGGCCGGCGAGTGGCAGGCCGCCGGCGGCGCGAAGGACGGCGAGATGTCCTGGGAGGACGTGCCGCTGACGCGCCTCGCCGGCACCGCGGCCGAGCGCATCGCGCCGGCGCCGGAGGCCACGATCGAGGCCATCGCGAAATATGCGGAGACGGATCTCCTCTCCTACCGCGCCGAGGACCCGGATCTCGCCGTCCTGCAGCGCGCCGCCTGGGATCCCTGGATCCAATGGGCCGCGCGCGAGCTGGGCGCCGAGCTGCGCAGCACCACCGGGATCATGCCCATCCGGCAAAGCCCGGCCACGATCGACGCGCTGCATCGCGCGGTCGCGGCGCTCTCGCCCGTGCGGCTCTCGGCGCTGGGCGTGCTGGTGCCGGCGCTGGGAAGCCTGGTGCTCGGCCTCGCGGTGGTGCGGGGCGCGCTGGCGCCGGAGGAGGCGCATCGGATCGCCCTCACCGACGAGCTTTTCCAGGAGGAGCGCTGGGGCCTGGACTGGGCGACGGAAAACCAGCGCGTGAAGGTCGCGGCGGATCTGGCGCTGGCCGCGCGGCTGGCATCGTTGGCATGAGGGAGCTGGCGTGACGGCGAGCCTCATCCGCATCGCCGGCCGCGTGCAGGGCGTGGGCTATCGCGACTGGCTGGTGCACGAGGCGCGGCGCAACGGCATCGCGGGCTGGGTGCGCAACCGGCGCGACGGCACGGTCGAGGCCCTGCTCGCGGGCGAGCGGGACGCCGTGCAGGCCGTGCTCACCGCCTGCCGGCGCGGGCCGCCGGCGGCGCAAGTGACGAGCATCGAGGAGAGCTTCGCCGAGGCCCCGGCCGAGCCGGGCTTCATCCGCAAGCCCTCCCTCTAGCCGCCTCGGGCGGGCGGCGACCGGGCATGCCGGCGCATTCCGTCCTTGCATTTCCTTTCGCAATGCAGCATATGACCGTCATCCAAGCGGGCACGCATGCTCGCCAGGGTCCGGCCGCGTGAGCGGCGCCGAGCTCCGCGACACGGGGTGAATCAGGCAGCCGAACTGCCGGACCTTTCGATGCGCTCTTCCCGGAACAACCCAGCCACGCGGGGTGTCCACCCCTTACTCCCACGGCCGCGAGGACGCGCGCCGTGCAGCTGGATTCATCATGACCACCTTCGCCGAACTGAACCTCAACCCGCTCCTCCTCACCGCGCTGGAGCAGGCCGGCCACACCACGCCGACGCCGATCCAGGCGCAGGCCATCCCCCCGGCCCTGCAGGGCCGCGACATCCTGGGCATCGCGCAGACCGGCACCGGCAAGACCGCCGCCTTCGCTTTGCCGATCCTGCATCTGCTGGCCGAGGGCGGCGGGCGCCCGCCGCGCGGCGGCTGCCGCGTGCTGGTGCTTTCGCCGACGCGCGAGCTCGCCTCGCAGATCGCCGAGTCCTTCAAGAGCTACGGCCGCCACATGGGCTTCTCCGTCGCGACCGTCTTCGGCGGCGTCGGCCATGTGCCGCAGCAGCGGGCGCTGGCGCGCGGCGTCGACGTGCTCGTCGCCACGCCGGGCCGCCTGGTCGACCACATGCAGACGCGCCATGCGCGCCTCGACATGACCGAGGTGCTGGTCCTCGACGAGGCCGACCAGATGCTCGACCAGGGTTTCTTCCCGGTCATCAACAAGATCGTCGCGCAGGTGCCGAAGGAGCGCCGGACGATGTTCTTCAGCGCCACTATGCCGCCGGCGATCGCCAAGCTCGCCGACGTGATGCTGAAGGAGCCGGTCCGCGTGGAGGTGACGCCCGTCGCCACCACGGCCGAGCGCGTGAACCAGAAGGTCATCATCCTGGACGGCGCCGCCAAGCGCGGCGTGCTGGCCGGCATCCTCCGTGCCGAGGGCGTCGGCCGCGTGCTGATCTTCGCCCGCACCAAGCATGGCGCGGACAAGATCGTGAAGAGCCTGGAGGAGGACGGCCTCCGCGCCAACGCCATCCACGGCAACAAGGGCCAGTCGCAGCGCGAGCGGGCGCTGGCCGAGTTCAAGGCCGGCCGCGCGCCCATCCTGGTCGCGACCGACATCGCCGCCCGCGGCATCGACGTGCCGGAGGTGACGCATGTCATCCAGCACGAGCTGCCGGAGGTGCCCGAGACCTATGTGCACCGCATCGGCCGCACGGCCCGCGCCGGCGCCTCGGGCCAGGCCATCGCGCTGGTGGCGCCGGACGAGGTGGGGCTGCTGCGCGCCATCGAGCGCACGACCCGCCAGAAGATCGATTCCGAGGACCGGCGCGCGAACCCGACCATCCCGCTGAACGACAAGGCCACGCCGACGCGCCCGCAGCGCGGCCGGGGCGGCGCGCCCCAGCAGCAGCACCGCCAGCCGAAGCGGGACCATGGCGGCCACCAGGGCGCGCGCTCGGACCACGGCGATCGCCACGAGTCGCGCGGACCGGGCCGGCCGGCGCAGGAGCAGCGCAGCTTCGTGAAGCCGATGGGCGATGGCGGGCGGAAGCGTCCGGCCTCGCCGGGCAATTCCTCGGGCCGCAGCTTCATGGCGCGCGGCCGGTAACCCCGACCGAAGCGACTTCAGAACGGCGGCCCTGCGAAGGGCCGCCGTTTTTCGTTCCAGGGATGTCCTGGGTCATCGGTGAAGGCGTCGGACCTGAAAGCGCCTGGTCCTGAACGCCGGCTCCCGCAAGCGCGGCGAGAGACCATGCGAGGCGGCACGATCGGGATCCGCCCTAAGACCCGATCGCCCTAAGCCCCGACGGCCCGCGGGATCACGAGAACCTGCGCGCCGGGGATCACCTGGCGGATCTCCGCCGCCATCTCCTCCGCCAGCCGGTGGACCTCGCCGATCGACCGGTCCGGCGCGAAGCCGACCTCGATCTCGATCCAGGCGTCGCTGCCCTGGGTGCGCGTCCGTACTGCCAGCAACTCGTCATAGGCGTCGAAGCTGGCGGCCAGTGCGCGGTTGATGGTGGCCTGCTGCCGGTCGTTCAGCGCGCGGTCGATGAGGTGCGGCAGCGATTGCTGGATCATCCGCGCGCCGAAGCTGAGCATGACCGTGACGACGACCATCGTGCCGACGATGTCCGCCCAATGGCCGATGCCCTCGGGGCCGGCGGAGGCATTCACCAGCACAGCCACGGCGACCAGCGCCGAGGCGATCACCTTCGAGAGCCGCGAGAGCAGCTGGCCGTTGACGATGATCGAGGTGCCGCCGCGGCTTGACCGCCAGAGCAGGTAGAAGACCCAGCCGTTGATGGCCAGGTTGGCCAGGGCCGCCACGGCGCCGAAGGCCATGCCCGTCGCCGACTGCACCTGGATCGTGTCCAGCCGCCGCGCCACGCCCGAGAGCAGCCAGAGCGCGCCCAGGATCATCGCGATGCCGACGACGAGATTGGCGAATTGCTCGAGCTTGCGGGTGCCGTAGTCGTAATCCGCGATGGTGCCGCGGTTGATCCGGCGGAGCAGGACCAGCAGCACGAGCTCGAGAATGATCAGCAGGCCGCCGCGCACGCATTCGCCGAGAAGGGTCAGCGAGTTGCCCCAGAATGCCGCGACCAGGGTGACAATGCCGATGAGGATGTCGAGAAGGCATCCGGTGAGGATCGCACGCTCGCCCCGGAGCGCTTCTTCCGATACGGCGCCGCGCGTCGCGCGGGGTGTGGCGGGCAAGCAGCAGACTCCAAACGGTCCGAGCGGCGGATGGTGACGATTTGTCCAATGGGGTCAATTGCCTATATTGGCAAGGTTGTCTCCGCCGCCAGCTCGTGCCCGCCGAAGACCTCGCCCCAGGCCGACATCAGCGCTGCGTCGGCCTCCTCCATGGTCGCGAGGATGCCGAGGTCGTGCAGGCTGGTGACGCCGTGCTCCGCGATCCCGCAGGGCACGATGCCGCCGAAATGAGAGAGGTCCGGCTCCACGTTCAGCGCGATGCCGTGCCAGCTCACCCAGCGCGTCACCCGGACGCCGATGGCGCCGATCTTGAACTCCGCGCCGCCGGATTTCACCACCCAGATGCCGACTCGCCCCTGCCGCCGCTCGCCGCGCACATTGAAGCGGTCGAGCGCGCGGATCATCCATTCCTCGAGCCCGTGGACATAGGCGCGGATGTCGCGCGCCGGCACCGGGCCGTGCGGCTTGTGCAGGTCCAGCATCACATAGGCGGTGCGCTGGCCGGGGCCGTGATAGGTCCATTGCCCGCCGCGCCCGGCCGCGAAATGGGGGAAGCGGCGCTCGATGAGTTCCTCGGGCCTGGCGCTGGTGCCGGCGGTGTAGGTTGGCGGATGCTCGACCAGCCAGACGGCCTCGGAGGCGGTGCCCGCGCGGATGCCGACGACGCGGGCCTCCATCGCGGCCAGGGCATCGGGATAGGGCGTCAGCCCGTCCGAGACCGCCCATTGAATTTCGACTTCGGGGATTTCCTTGGCCGGGTCGGTTGAACCCTTCGGGATCATGCGCTAAACGCCCCCGGTCTGCGGTCGTGGTGGAATGGTAGACACGCCAGCTTGAGGTGCTGGTGGGGGAAACCCCTTGGAAGTTCGAATCTTCTCGACCGCACCATTCCGACCCGCCTGAAATCGCCCGGGCTGATTGCCGGAGCCGGCGTCCAGGATCAAGACGGCCCAGGGCCTCGACACCTTCGGCATCGTGGGAGATGGGGTCGGCCGACAGCCTTCCAATCCTCCGCGCCGGTCTCGTGCCCCTGAGCCTTGATCAACCCCTGGATCCTCGCGCGACGGTCTGGTCCCCGCCAGCTACGCTATCGACAAAACTCGACACCTAACCGACTGCATAAATGAGTGATTCCGTGCGACGAAGCACGTGTGGAAAGAGCATCCGAACTCGTCACCGCGCCATGTTGAACACAGCTGCGTGCGACCCATCGGCCGCCCAGGCGGCTCCGCCATTGATCGCGGGGCGCTACGAGCTGCGCGACCGCATCGGCTCCGGCGCCTTCGGCGAGGTCTTCGAGGCCTATGACCAGCGCCTCCGCCGGCTCGTCGCGCTGAAGACGCTGCCCATCGAAGCCGTCTCGGAAGCGGAGGCGACGGAGGAGTTCCGCCGCTTCCACCTGGAGGCGCGGGCCGTCGCGCGGCTCTCCCATCCCGGCATCGTCACCGTGCACGACTTCGGCGAGACGCCGGAATTCGCCTGGATCGTCATGGAGCTCGTCATCGGCGAGACCCTGAAGGCGGTCCTCGACCGCGGCGAGAGGCCGGGCCTGCAGGAGACGGGCCGCATCATCGGCGAGCTCCTGGACGCGCTCCACTACGCCCATGGCCGCGGCATCGTGCATCGCGACGTGAAGCCGGCGAACATCCTGCTGGCGATCTCCGCCGCCGAGGGGCTGGGCGAGGTCCGGCTCGCCGATTTCGGAGTTGCGCGCGTCGGCGAGGCCCAACAGACCCTGGTGGGCCAGATCGTCGGCACGCCGACGACCATGTCTCCGGAGCAGGTCCGCGGCGAGGCGGTCGACCAGCGGTCCGACCTCTGGTCCGTGGGCGTCATCCTCTACCAGATGCTGACCGGCGAGCGGCCCTTCGCCGGCACCATGCCGGCCATCTTCCAGAACATCCTGACCCGGACGCCGAATCCGCCCTCAATGCTGCTGGCGGGGCTTTCCCCGCGGGTAGACGCCGTCGTCGCCACGGCCCTCGCCAAGAATCCCGGGGACCGCTACCCCAGCGCGGCCGCGATGGCCGCGGCGCTGCGGGCGGCGATCGGACAGCCTTCTCCAGAGGCGGAGGCCGAGACCGTCATGATGGCGGTGGTGGCGCCGCCGCCAGCCGCTCCCGTTGCCCCGCTCTCTGTTGCCGCGCCTCCCGCTCCGATGCTCCCCGCTCCCATGCCGCAGATGGCCGCGGCGCCGCCGCGCCGGGGCTGGCTGCGGGTCAGACGCGGCCTTGCCATGGCGGGAATCTTCGCCACCGGCCTGGCTTGCGGCTTGGCCTGGCCTCGCCTCGAGGCCATGGACCTCTCCAGTGCCGCCACGGCAGGCGTGCAAGCCTTTGTTGCGAATCTTGACCAGACAAAGGCGCTGGACGGCGTGCCGGCGGCCCCTTCAGCGCCAGCGGCATCGGATTCGCCCGGGAAGACGGAACTCACGCGGGAAGAGCGTGGCGTCGACTCGGCCGCCACCGTTCCCGACCTGACGCCCGCTGCTTCGGGCACGATCCCGCCCGCCACCGGCTCAGACCTGATCCCGCCTGCCCTCGTTCCAGACCTGACCCCGCCTGCCACCGTTCCAGACCTGACCCCGGCGGCCTCCGCTCCAGACCTGACCCCGCCCGGCGCCGCTCTGGACCTGACCCCGGCCGCCTCCGTTCCAGACCTGGCCCCGACCGCCGCCGTTCCGGACCCGTCCCCGGCCGAAGTGCCGCACCCGGCCTCAACCGCCGCCATTCCGGCGTCGCTCGCCCCGCCGCCCGTCCCGCTCCCGGCGGAAGGGACGGCCCGATGCGACCGCGACCGGCTCGCCACCCGATCCGGCAGCCATCCCGGCTTCGGGCGCCTCGTCTTCCACTGGACCGGGCCCATCCGCCATGAGGTGGAGCCGGTGCAGAACGGCGCGCTGCTGCGCTTCCCCGGGGCCGGCTGCCTGCCGGGGGTCGAGCAACTCGGCCTGCCGCGGAATGTCCGCGCCATCCGGCCGGACGAGGCCCGCACGGCCCTGCGGATCGAGACCACGCCGGCGGCGCGCATCCGCACCTATCGCATGGACGGAAACCGCGTCGTGCTGGACGTGCTCGACGGCGCGGAATAGCCGCCGGCGCCCAACCCCCCGTCTCCCTGGCGCCCCGATGCGGAGTGGCGGCCCGGCGATAGGTTGCCCTCCCGTCCTGGGGCGCGCATTTTCGCGCTCCTGGAGGGGTTCGATTCATGGATGATGATTTCCGCCGCGCCGCGCTCGACTATCACCGCCTGCCGCGGCCCGGGAAACTCACCATCGAGCCCACCAAGCGCATGGCCTCGCAGCGCGACCTGGCGCTGGCCTATTCCCCCGGCGTCGCCGCCGCCTGCGAGGAGATCGCCGCAGATCCCGACAAGGCCTGGGACTACACGACCCGCGGCAACATGGTCGCCGTCATCACCAACGGCACGGCGGTGCTGGGGCTGGGGAATATCGGTCCGCTCGCCTCCAAGCCGGTGATGGAGGGCAAGGCGGTCCTCTTCAAGCGCTTTGCCGGCATCGATTCCATTGACATCGAGGTCGATGCTCTGGACCCCGACCGTTTCGTCGAGGTCGTAGCCGCGCTGGAGCCCAGCTTCGGCGCCATCAACCTCGAGGACATCAAGGCCCCCGAGTGCTTCGAGATCGAGCGCCGCCTGCGCGAGCGGATGAACATCCCGGTCTTCCACGACGACCAGCACGGCACCGCCATCATCGTCGCCGCCGCCATCCGCAACGGCCTGCTCGTCCAGGGCAAGCGGCTTGAGGATGTGAAGCTGGTCAATACAGGAGGCGGCGCGGCCGCCCTGGCCTGCCTCGACCTGCTGGTCGAGATGGGGCTGAGGCGCGAGAACGTGACGGTCTGCGACGTGGAGGGCGTGGTCTATTCCGGCCGCCCCGGCCTCGACCCCACCAAGGCGCGCTACGCCCAGGAGACCAACGCCCGCACCTTGCCTGAGGTGCTGGACGGCGCGGATATCTTCCTCGGCCTTTCCGCCCCGCGCGTGCTGAAGGGCGAGTGGCTGTCCAAGCTCGGCCCCAGGCCGCTGGTTCTGGCGCTGGCCAATCCCGAGCCGGAAATTTTGCCCGAGGCTGTCCGCGCCGCCCGGCCGGACGCGATCGTGGCCACCGGCCGCACGGACTACCCGAACCAGGTCAACAACGTCCTCTGCTTCCCCTTCATCTTCCGCGGCGCGCTGGATGCTGGCGCCACCACGATCAACGAGGCCATGAAGGTCGCTGCCGTCGAGGCCATCGCGGCCCTGGCGCGCGTCGAGGCGAGCGAGGTCGTGGCCGCGGCCTATGGCGGCACGGCGCCGGTCTTCGGGCCGGAATACATCATCCCCAAGCCCTTCGATCCGCGGCTGATCCTGGAGATCGCGCCGGCCGTGGCGAAGGCGGCGATGGACAGCGGCGTGGCGCGCCGGCCGATCCAGGATTTCGTGGCCTACAAGGCCGACCTGTCGCGCTTCGTCTACCGCTCCGGGAACCTCATGCGCCCCGTGCAGGAGCTGGCGAAGAGCAAGCCGGCCCGCATCGTCTTCTCCGAGGGCGAGGACGAGCGGACGCTGCGCGCCGTGCAGACCGTGCTGGACGAGGGCACGGCCCTGCCCATCCTCATCGGCCGTGCCGCGGTGGTGGCGGAGAAGGTGAAGGCCCTGGGCCTGCGCATGGCCATCGGCTCCTCCGTGACGGTGCTGCATCCGGAGGAGCACACCGAGCTTTTCCAGCCGCTGGTCTCGCTCTATCAGGAGAAGGTCGGCCGTCGCGGCATCACGCCCGAGGCGGCGGCGCGGCGCGTTTCCAACCGCCCGGCCGTGGCGGCGTCGCTGCTGCTCGAAGCGGGGCGCGCGGATGCCGCCATCATCGGCGGGCGCAGCGACTGGATGCGCGAGTGGGAGCATGTGCTGGCGATCGTCGGCAAGCGGGCCGATGTCAGCCGCGCCTACGCGCTCTCGGCCGTCATCATCCAGGGCGCGACGCTGTTCTTCGTGGACACGCATCTGCTCATCGACCCCACGGCCGAGCAGCTGGCCGAGATGACGCTGCTCGCCGCCGAGGAGATGGGCCGCTTCGGCATCACGCCGAAGGTGGCGCTGCTGAGCCATTCCTCCTTCGGCGCCTCGGGCGCGCCGAGCGCGCGTAAGATGCGCGAGGCGCTGAAGCTGATCCGCGCCGCCGCGCCCGGCCTGGAGGTGGATGGCGAGATGCATGGCGACGCGGCGATCGTCCCGGCCATCCGCGCCAAGGCCGTGCGGGACCCGAAGCTGGAGGGGATGGCTAACCTGCTGGTCTTCCCCAACATCGATGCGGCGAACATCGCCTTCAACCTCGTGAAGGCGGTCTCGGACGGGTTGCAGGTGGGGCCCATGCTGCTCGGCATGAACAAGCCCATCCATGTCCTGGTTCCGAGCGTGACGGCGCGCGGCATCGCGAATCTGGCGGCGGTGGCGGGGAGCGAGGTGCGGCGGGGGTAGGGCGTCAGCGGCGGGATTTGGGGAGGTCGAACCAGAAGTCGAAGGCGATCTCGAGCTCTCCTGAACGACGCCAAGCCTCTTCGATGCGGCGGAGGATGGAAGCGCGATCCTGATTTGGCCATGGCACGCATTTTCCGTGGTCGGCAAGGTCCACGGCCTGGAAGCCGTGATCCAGGAGCTTGCCTATAAGGGCAAGCGTCCGTTGCATCTGATTGAGATTCGGATCGGCTTCGTCAGCTTTGTTTGCGGCGCCGATGATCAGCGAGAGGCTAACGTAGTCATGCTCAGCTTCCGCAATAAGCCATTCGATATGCTGTTTTAAGGATGCCACAGGAAATCCTCCAATATAATTAGTAGTGCAGGCGTCTGACGGTATCGAAGCCAGGAATATTGATGTCGATTGCAGGGCCTCCACTTTTTGATTCATGGCGATAACCAATTCGGCTTCCGCCGGAAGTTTCACCATTCGGCCGCGATTAGCCGGGTGGCGTTACATCCACTCCGCCCCGCCCCGAGGTAAGGCGCTCAAACATCTGTCGGGCACCCGTATTGCCGCCGGGCATGCCACGAATATCGATGTCACTTCGCGCGCGGCTGGTTCCGATCGGTTGTCCCCCGGGAGCGAGGATTTCGGACAGCGGCTGAGGCGGCGAGGCGGGGTTTGAACGTGGAGCGGCGTAAGCTGGATCATTCTGCCGCAGCGGCGAATTTGACGAGGGGCCGCCACCGCGATTGACCATGCCTGCTCCACCCTCAAGAGGCGTCGGTTTGCCGCGAGGGTCCTCCGGCGGCCCAGGGCGACGCGCCATGGCCAGAATGACTGGTGCCTGTGCGCCAACCGGGAGGGTCCGTTCGCTGGTGCGCACCGACATGCTCCGTCTTGCCGTTGCGGATCCGGCTATAGGCGCGCACGGATACGGGGCCACCGTTACGCGAGCGTTCGAAAGGAGTACGGGAGATCGCCCGGACGGTCTGCCTGTCGGGTCTGGCGGAGAGGGACAAGGCGGCCAAGGGCGGTCTCCCATCAGCCCCACCGTGCCCGCATTGGCACGTGCTGTCAGGGCATTGAGTCGCGCGACCGGGTTCGGGACCGGCGCCTGGGCGCGGTTCGCATCCCGACCTATCGCATCAGCCCCGCCTGCCGCAGCGCGCTCTCGATCGTCTGCTGGATGACGCCCACCGGCTCGGGCGCCGGGGCTGCCGTCTTCCGCGGCGCGCGGGACGCGGCGGGCGCCAGCCCCCAGAAGCGCGCGATGTGCCGGGTCGAGGAAACACCCACGTCCAGCATATAGGCCCCGGCCGTCTCGCCCGGCTCCGCGCCGTCCAGCGGCGTGCCGTGGCCCATGCCGGCGATGTCGTAGCGCTCGATCACCGCGTGGCCCTCGCGGTCGCACCAGACCTCGTGCGGGACGCCGTCCACCGTCTCCACGCGTGCGGGCCGCCCGCCCACGCGGTGCAGCCCGCGCCACTGGTCGAGGATCGCGTCCGCGTTGGACGGCGCGACCGTCCGATCCGTGGTGCCCTGCCAGATCGAGATCCTCGGCCAGGGGCCCCTGTGGTCGGAGGCCCCGCGCACCAGCGCCTCCAGCCGCGCCGGATCGGGCATGCCATGGCCGCGCATCCGGTCGAACGCCTGGGGCACGGTGCCGGCGACACCATAAGGCAGGCCGGCGATGATGGCCCCGCCGGCGAAGACCTCCGGATAGGCGGCCAGCATTGTGGAGGCCATGGCGCCGCCCGCCGAGAGGCCGGTGACGAAGATCCGGCTCCGGTCCAGCCCGTGGTCGAGCACCAGCCGCTCGATCATCTGGCGGATGGAGGCGGCCTCGCCCTGGTCGCGCCGCGTGTCCTCGGGCTGGAACCAGTTGAAGCAGAGATGCCCGTTATTGGCCCGCTGCTGCTCGGGGAAGAGCAGCGCGAAGCCCTGCGCCTCGGCCAGATGCGACCAGCCGGAGTGGTTGTCGTAAGCCGCCGCCGTCTGCGTGCAGCCATGCAGCACCACCACGAGGGGCGCATGGGGCGGCAGGTCGGCCGGAATGCGGGTCCAGGCGCGGAGCGCGCCCAGGTTGGAGCCGAAGCCCGTCAGTTCCGCGAGATCGCTCGACGGCGCCTGGGCGGTGTCTCTTGCGTGACGGAAGGCGGCCAGTCGGGCGATGGTATCGGACAGAGGCCGCATGGGTGTTCCTTGAAGCCGGGGTGAGAAGGCGCCGGCCCAGTCATAACGCTCGCCGGACGCGAGCGTTGTGCAGTGCAGCATGTGGGAGTAAGCCCCGGGAAATTCATCACCCGGCAGGTGAAAACAGCGCCATCGGATCACCCGAAAGCGCGACCTGCCCGTGATGCTCGAGCCGAATGGCCGGGTCGCACCACACCTCCTCGCCCAGCGCGCGCCAGCGGGCGCAGAACAGGTAGTCCTCGCTGAGGTAGCGGCCCTGGCCGGGCGCGGCCTTCGGGTCGATCCCGGCTTCGAAGAAGGCATGCACGGGGCCGTCCTCGGTCTGGTGCACGGTTTCCGGATGCGCCTCGGCCAGCCGTTCCAGCACGCTCCGCTGCAGCAGGAGGAAGCCGGTGCCGACGGCCTCGGCCTCCACTGCGCCAGTGGCCGCGTCGCGCCGCGCCGTCGCGCCTTCGCCCTGGGGGAAGGTCGCGACCCAGTCCGCGCCGCCGAGGCGCTTGCTGCGGTACAGCCCGCCGATCACCGGCCGTCCGTGCCCCAGCAGCCGCAGCACCGCATCCGCGCCAAAGCCGATATCGCTGTCCAGGAAGAGCAGGTGCGAAGCCGAGGATCGCAGGAAGATCGACGCCAGGGCGTTCCGCCCGCGCGTGATCAGGCTCTCATTGGTCAGCGTCGCCACCGCGAAGGGCAGGCCGAGCCGGAGGCAGGCCTGCTGCGTGTCCAGCAGGCCGCGCATCGCGGCCGCCGTCACCATGCCCCCGTAGCAGGGCATGCCGACCAGGAGGCCAGTGCTCTCGATGGAGGAGCGGAAGACGGGCGCCGATTCGGCGATCCAGGGCGGCGCGGGGCGGTGTTCGAGCTGCAGCGGCATGCGCGGCAGCCTGTCACGTCCCGATGGAGTCGCCCTATCCCGCGCGCGCGGTCCTGGCCGCCTGGGCCGCCGGCGCCGGGCCGGGCCCGATCATCGCGAAGGGCGCCCAGAGCGCCGGGTGCCCCAGGCCCGCCACGCCCATCAGGTCGAGCTGCGCCTTGCGCAGCGCCTCGGCCGGCGCATCGCCGTTCCGGATGTTCTGCAGGGTGAAGAAGGCCACCCGCGCCGCCGCCACGTCGTTCACGTACCAATGCGTCACCAGCAGCCCGCGCGCGCCGCTGAAGAAGAAGGCCCGGGCTAGGGTCGAAAGGCTCTCGCCCGCCGCGGCGCCGCCGCCCGAGTTGCAGGCCGAGAGCACGACGAGATCGGCATCGAGGTCGAGGTCCAGGATGGTGCCGGCCGTCAGCAGGGCCTGCGTCGCCGTCGGCCCGTTGCCGGCCGAGGCGATGATCGCCGGTTCCGTCAGGCAGGTGAGCTCGGCGGGCAGCACGCCATGGGTCGCGAAATGCAGGATCCGGTAGTCGCGCAGATGGGCCGCGCGGACGGAGCCGACCGTGAAGGCGTCGCCCGTGCGGCGCTCCGCCGGCGTGGCGCCCATGGCCTGCTGCGCCGCCTGGAGCTCGACCGCCGCGGCGGGCAGCCGCGCGAGGCTGGACAGGCCCTGGCCGCAGCTGGGGGCGGCCGGGAAGGATCGGGCGGCGAAGGCGGCCGGCACGGGCCGGGGATCGCCGAAGCCGAACCAGGGCCGGCTGGCCACGGAATTGCCCGCCCGGCGCAGCGTCACCAGGCTGGAGGCGGCCGGCACATGCGTCACCGGCATCTTCTGCACGAGATAGGCCACGTTCTCGTGCCCCCGCGGCGCCGGCGGCGCGGCCGTCACGAGCAGGCCATAGGGCAGCGAGAGCATCGGCCCCTCCGCCAGCGCGACCATGGACCTGGCCCGGGCCAGCGGCTCCGCGACGGCGCCGAACAGCGCCTGGTGCAGCGCATGGGCCGCGCCGGCCTCGAAGGCCCGGCGGGAGGTGCCGGATTCCGTGCTCTCCCGGATCCTGGCGACGAGCGCGGCGACCTCGGCCGTGTCCGCGCCGACGCGCCCCACGCTCACCGCCCCGTCGAGCAGCACGAAGGTCCAGCCGCGCCGGTCCGGCGGCAGGGTGGTGGCGACCAGGGCCTCGCCCGGGGCCAGGGCGGCCAGCACGTCGGCGGCGGAGGAGACAGACTGCACGAGCTGGCCATAGCCCGGGGCGGCGGATTGCGCGGCGGCATCGGCCTCGGCGGCCACGCCCTCGGCCTCGTTGATCTGCGCGGTGAGGGCGGCCACGTCGCGGCCCTCGGCGGCCGCCGCGTCGCGCTCGCGGTAGCGGGCGGCGAGCGTGCGATCGGCCTCGTCGCGGCGGCGCAGCGCCTCGGCGACCGCCGGGTCGCGCGCCCCGGCGGCGAGGCGGGCGGCGGCGGTGGCGATCTGGGTCGTGGTCACGCCGCCCTGGCCGAGCTGCGCGGCCTCGAAGGCCTCTGCCACACCCTCAGCCGTGCCGAGGGCGAGGAAGGCGTCGATGCAGGGCGCGACGCGGCCCGGCGAGGTGCCCTCGCGCAGGTTGCGCAGCACGGCGGCGGCGTCGCGGCAGGGCGCCACGGCGCCCGAGGGCGGGAGGTTCGCGGCCCGCAGCAGCAGCGTCTCGGCGAGGGGGCGCGAGCGCGGGATGCCGCGCGCGAAGCGCGTCGCGGAGCGGCCGAAATCGGCGGCAGCGGCGCCGGACCGGCCAGCGCCCGCGGCTACGGCGCCCTCGGTGCGGGCGATGCGGGCGGCGATCAGGTCGGTGCCGCTGGCCGTGCCGGTGGCGGCGAGCGCCAGTCGCCCGGCCTCGGCGGCGGCGGTCTCGGCCTCGGCCGTGCGCCCGGCGGCGCGCAGCACGGCGGCGGCGTTGCGGCGGGTCTCGATCAGGCCGATCAGCGCCCGGTTGGCCAGCGGATCGACCGAGGGCTGCGGGCTGCCCATCCCGGCGCGCAGCTCGGGCGGCACCCAGCGGGCATAGGCGGCGCCGCCCTGGGCGAGCAGGGCCAGCGCCTGGTCGGGCCGCGCCCGGTTGGCCTCGTGCAGGCCGCGGTAATGGGTGAGGTAGGCGCCGGCCAGCGGCTCGGAGGCGCGTGGGACCAGGACGGCGGCGCGGGTGAAGAAGGCCTCGGCCTCCGGGAAGCGGCCCTGGTTGGAGAGCTGCAGCGCCAGCAGCACCATGGGCAGGAAGCGGTCCGGCGCGTCGGCGCCGAGCGCGCGCTCCTGTAGAGCGAGCGCGGCGCGATAGGCGGTCTCGGCCGCGACGAAGCGCTCGGCCTGGTTCGCGTCGCGGCCCACCGCCATCAGGCTCTCGTAGCGGCCGATGTCGCCGGTGGAGAAGGCCTCGCGGGCCAGGCGCGCGGCCATCTGGTCGATGGCGGCCGAGGGCAGCCGGGCGGATTCGGCCGTGATCCGGCCGGAGAGCACGCCGATCGCCCGCTCGGCCGCCGCCTGGGCGGGCAGGATCCCCTCGGCGAGCCAGATGGCGTTGCCGGACTGGGCCGTCATGGCGAAGGCGGGCCAGCCGCCGGCCCGGCGCCGGCAATCCATGATCGCGGCCGGCTCTCCGCCCAGGGCGGTGCTGGCGCGCGGCGCCGCGCAGTCCAGCCGGCTGGCCAGGCCGGCGCGGGCCTGCCCGGCCGCCTCCATGGGCGTCGATCCCGTGGCGGGGCGCACGCGCGCGCTGGGCGACGACCACTCGCCGCACCAGACATCGCCGCCCTGGCCGGAGCGCGACAGCCGGCACTCCTCGCCCGAGGCGGTGGCGCCGAGCGCGAGCATCCCCGCGCCGCCGCCCGAAGGCACGGCGACATAGGCGGAGGGCGGCGGCGAGGCGCAGGCGCCCAGGGCCAGCAGAAGGGGGGCGAGCGGGAGGAAGGGGCCGGGGCGGATCATGGGCTAGAAATCCTCGCCACGAATGTTGGGAGGCGCGAGCTCACCCTCCTCCGAACGGTCGCGGAAGAGGCGGAAGGACAGGACCGGCACCGGGGGGCGCAGCTGCTGGATCGCGGTGAGGGCGGGCTCCAGCACGGCGGCCAGCAAGGGCGGGTTCACCGTGGGGGCGAGGAAGGGACCGATACGGAGGGGGCTGCCGGCCGGTGGCGTGGCGGTCCCGCCGCCGCCTGCCGCGGCAGGCGTGCAGACGGAGGCGCCGATCGCGCAGTCGTTGAACAGATAGAGCGCCGGGCTGGGCAGCGGCTCGACCAGCAGCGATCCGCCCGAGGTGCCGCGCCGCCCCGTCGCCGCGGCTGCCCCGCCGCTGATCCCCGCGATGGCGCCGAAGAGATTGGCGCCGGCCCCGCCGAAGACGCTCAGCGCGCCGGCGCTCAGCGTGCCGGTGGCATTTCCGTCCGGCCCCAGGAACAGCAGGACCGGCGTGCTCGAGGCGTTCAGCCCGCCGAAGGTTATGCTGGGGGAGGTGATGCGCAGCGAGGTTCCCGAGGCGGTGCCCGTCAGCGAGGCGGAGGTGCCGGCCGCGATGCGGATCGCGCCGGCCGCCTGTAGCAGGCCGTTCAGGGCGAAGGTATCGCTCTCGATGCTCAGGTCGCCGGTCCGGGCGATGGCGGAGTTGCCGTTCACCTGCAAGGTGCCGGTTGCCGCGAGCGCGCCGGTCGTCCCCGTGACGGTGCCGTCCACCACGAGATTCCCGGTCTGCTGGATGTCGTAGGAACCTTGGGTGAAAAACACCCGCCCGGCCGGCAAGGCGAGCTGGTCGGAGCTGTTCTTCAGTTCCAGCCGCCCCCCGACATCGGATGCGCCCAGTCCGGTGAGGCCGTTGGCGCCGTTCAGCAGCGCGTCGCCGCCCGTCTGGAGCGTGAGTGTGCCGCCGGTGATCCGCCCGGCGCCGGACTGGGTCAGGCTGCCGCCCGTCGTCAGCAGCGTGTTCGGCGCGGCGAGGTTGCCGGTCAGCACCTGGCTGCCCGTCGTGCGCAGCGCGAGGAGGGTGCCGGCCGAGAGGTCGCCGATGACGGGCAGCACGTTGGCCGGATCGTTCAGCTCGACGGCGCCGCCTGCAGCGCCCGTCAGCGTGCCGAAGCCGAGCGTGGTTCCGGCGGCCTGGAAGACGTCGCCCGTGGCGCGGACATCCACCGTTCCGGGGAGGCTGAAGCTGCTGGCGAAGTTGATCTCGCTCGCGGTCGTCGTCGTCACGCCGCGGAAGGTGGTGGCGCCGAAGCGGAAATTGCTGGCCGTGATCCGGTCGAAGATGTCGGAGCCGAGGCGGAAGGGCTGCGGCGTGCCCTCGTCAGGAAGAATGGCCATGCCCAACGCGGCGTCGGGGGCGAGTTCCACGAGCGGGGCGGTGATGCTGGGCAGCGGCGTGCCGGTGAAGGGCGAGAACGCCAGGGAGCCGACGCGGAAGGTCGCACGCTCGACGGCCGTGATGGCAGCGTTGACCGTGACCGTGCCGGCGGTTCGGACCGCGAAGCTCTGCGTGCTGATGGTGTCGCCGGACAGGCCGACCTGGAGATCGCTCACCCCGTTGTCCAGGGCGAAGTTCCCGGCCACATGGAGGGTATTGAGGTTGGCAACGCTGTTGAGGAGGCCCGGCGAGGGCAGGTCCAGCAGCACGTCGCCGCCGGACAGCACGATCAGGGAGGACGCGATGAGGCGGCCGCCGGTTTGTGTGATCCCGCCCGTCCCCGCACCCAGCTCGACCTGCGCCGGGAAGCCGGCATTGCCGAGCGTGCCGCCCAGGGTCAGGCTGGAGGGACCGTTCAGGTCCGATCCTCCTTCGATATTGGGATTGTAGCCGGCGAGGATGGTGATGCCGCCGCCGAAGGAGCTGGGTTGCCCGACGAGGCTGCCGGCCGCGAGATTGATGTTGCCGCTGGCCGTCAGCGTGATGCCGCCCTGCCCGGAGACGCTGCCGGTCACGTCCAGGTCGCCGACGACGTCGATGGAGGCGGTCGCGTTCTCCACGGCGACCGGGCCGGTGACGGCCAGGCTGGTGGCGTTGCGGAAATCGAAGGCAGACTGGACGTCGACCGTCCCCAGCCGCGCGACCTGGTTCTCGCCCGTGAGCTGCGCGCCGTTCGTGGCGTTGGTCACGTTGAGCGTGTTCGCCGTGATGACCGAGCTTTCGGTCTGGATGATGTTGCCGCCGCCCGTCCGGTTCAGGCTGAACGTGCCGCCGACCTGCATCGGCCCGCTGAGCGTGAGGTTGAAAGCCGAACCCGGGCGCGATGCCACGCTGGCATCGCCAGCGGCAGTCAGGCTGGTGATCTCGTCGATCCGGTTCGCGCTGTCCCCGCCCGGCAGCGAGATGTTGCCCGTGGTGTTGAGGCTCAGCGTATTGGCTTCCAGGGAGCCGCCGGTCTGCACGATGCCCCCGCGTCCCGCATTCATCACAATCAGGCCGGTGGGCTCGAAATAGCTGATGGCCGGGCCGGCCTGGATGATGCCGGCGATGAAGGTTCCGGCTGTCGAAGTCGGGTCGATGGCGGCCAGCGAGGCGTTCAGGCCGGAGCTGATGATCATGTTGGGGGCGCGGACCGTGCTGGCCGCTCCCTGGGTGAAGCTGCCGGTGGAGCGGAAGACGGCGGTTCCGGTCGCGGCGCTGATATTGCCGTTGATCGTGAGATCGCCGCCGATCACGTCGATCCGCGCATCGACGTTCGCGGCAATGCCGGTGTTGACGGTCAGCGAGCGGGTGTTCCGGATGGTGACGTTGCCGAGCGCTGCGTTGAGCGTGCCGATGGCTCCGATGACATTGTCGGCGGTGCCGAGACCCACGTCGCCGAAGAGGTTTGGATTGGTCTGCGTGACCGTGCCGGCGGTGACCACGCCCGCGACGGTCTGCGAGATCGAGGCGGAGGGGAAGTCGCTTCCGGTGGCGGTGAAGCTGATGGTATTGGCCAGCGGCACGGTCACCGGGCCGTTGAAGACAAATGTCTGGGCCGTCAGGCCGAGATCGCCGGCGCCCAGCACGATCGAGCCGTTCGCGCCCACGGTCAGGGTCGTGCCCGCCTCCAGCGACAGATTGCCGGTCGGCTTGTTGATGGGCGCGTCGACGAGGATGGTGTCGTCCGCTTGCAGCACCAGGTTGCCGGCGAAGGCGTTGATGAAGCCGTTGGAGATGGTCTGGTCGCCGCTGCTCGCGCCGGCGTCGAGCACGCCGCCGATGACGTTGCCGTCGTCCGAGCCGGAGCCGCTGGCAGCGGCGATCACCGTGAGGTTGTCCGGGTCGATCAGCAGCGTCCCCACGCGTCCGCCCGGTCCCGCGGCCACGTTCACCTCGCCGAGCAGTCGGAAATCCCTGGCGCTCGAGACCTCGACGAAGCCGCCATCGCCGCCCTGCGGCCCGCCGCGGACCGAGATGGCGCCGGCATGCACCGTGTACTCGCTGGAGTTCAGCAGCACGGTGCCGCCATTCCCGCGCTCCGTGGCATCGGCCCGCACGACGGCGCCCTGCGCGATGCCGGCGCGCCGCGAGAGACGCCGGCTGGCCGCGCCGTTGGGCGTCACGCCGATGGCCACGGTGCCGCCGCCCGCCCGGCCCGAGGCGTTCACCCGCGCCGTGGAATCCACCAGCGTCCGGTCGCCCAGGATCTGGACCTCGCCGCCCCGCGTGCCTGCGGCACGGCCCTGTGCGCTCACCCGGCCCTCGATGCGCACGGCGCCGCCATTGCCGGCCGCCACCACGCGGCCGCTGCGCCCCGTGGCGCCGTCGGTGTTCGCGGCGATGCGGCCACCGGCCCGCACGAGATCCTGCACGATGCCGTCCACCGCCTGGGCGGTCAGCACCACGGTGCCGCCGGTCGCCGTCACGGTGCCGGTGTTGGTGACCAGCGCCTGGCCGTTGGCGGGCGCCTGCCGGACGGGCGAGGTCACCTCGAGCGAGAGCAGCCCGTCGCCATGCAGGTCCACCACCGAGGTCTCGGCGCCGGCCAGCACCACCCGGCCCATGCGGGCGCGGATGACGCCGTGATTGGCGACCTGCGGCGCCACCAGCGCGGCGAGGCCGGCCTCGCGCACGGTGATGGTGCCGTGGTTCTCGATGCGCGCGTCGGGGCGGCCGGGCTGGTCGAAGTTCATGCGCCCGCCGCGCATGAAGGCCTCGTTGGTGATATTGGCCGTGGAGGCGACGAAGCCGGCGGCGTCGATCTGCGCGCCCTGGTGGAACACCACGCCGGACTGGTTGACGATCGCGACCTGGCCGTTGGCGGTGATCCGCCCCGCGATCTGCGAGGGATTCGGCGTGATCACCCGATTCAGCGTGACCGAGGTCGTGCTGGGCTGCTGGAACTGCACGGCCTGGTTCCGGCCGACATCGAAGCTCTGCCAGTTGATCGCGGCGCGGTCGGTGGACTGGTTGATGACGGTGCGCCCGGCATCGCCGCCGATCACGGCCGAGCCGGCGACGACCTGCCCGCCCTGCGGCCGCGCATTGGGCGCCGGCTGCGCCTGGGCCAGCGCGGGGAAGAACAGCGCCGTGCCCGCCAGCAGGGCCAGCCGAAACGAGGGGGAGGGGGTCATCATGGGATCCTGTCCTCCGTCAGAAACGGGCGAGCACGCGCCAGAAGAATGCGTCCTCGTGCAGCGCCGGGACGGCCGGGCCCTGGGGCTGGCGGGTAAAGCGCCGCACCGCCTCGAACTGCGCCTCGAAGCGCTCGTTCACCTGCATCCGCAGGCCGAGGCCGAAGGAATGCAGCCGGCGGTCGGGGTCCGCCGCCTGGTTCTCGAAGGTCCATCCGGCATCGGTGAAGACGTAGTAGGTCGGCGCCAGCCGCAGCCCGACGCCGAATGCGCTGAGCTCGTGCGTCGTCGAGAGCTGCAGCTCGGCGGAGACCGCGACGGCGCTGTCGCCGGTCACCTCGCCGGCGTAGAAGCCGCGGCCCAGCCGATTGCCGCCGAGGTAGAATTTTTCCGCCAATGGCAGGATGTCGTTGCTCCACTGCCCCGCGACCGTGCCCTGGAAGGCGAGCATCGCCCCGGACCACGGCGCGAAGAGGGCCTGGGTGCGCGTGGCCTCGCCGCTGAGCTTCGTGAAGTCGCCGGTCGAGCCGAGCCGCGCCGGGTTGCGGCCCAGGGAGCCGCCGACGCCCTGGCTGAGGCGCAGGCTCACGAAATTGGTGCCCGGCCGCGTGTCGCCGGCCAGCAGGTCGAAGGTGGTCCAGTCGGCGCCCGCGCGCAGCATGCGCAGGCTGTCCTGCGACAGGCGCGCGCGCTGACCGTTGCTGCCGTCCACCCAGATGTCGCTGTCGATCGTGTCGAAGGCGCCGATCAGGTTCAGCGTCTGCGAGCGGCGGCGGATCACCGGATAGGTCAGCGAGGCGCCGGCCACCGTGGAAGCGCCCTCGTATCCGAGGCTGCGCAGCACGCCGGAGGGGTTGCTGGTGCCGTGTCCCGCATAGAGCCGCACCTGCAGGCCCGAGCCGCCGATATAGCCGCGCCAGCTCGCCTGCCCGAAGATCTGCGTCGTGGCGCGGGCGTAGAAGAGCGCCAGCTCCGTCTGCTCGCCGAGCGAGGTGAAGGAGTTGAACTGCACCGCCGCCAGCCCCTGCTCGGGCCCCGAGAAGCGCGGGCCGCGGTTGTCGGCCGCGATATAGCCCGTCACCGCCCGACGCGAGAGCTGCGCCACGAGCGACAGCGCGCCCGGCGCCGTCCCGGCCGGGCGCAGCACCGTGCGTACGGTCAGGCCCGGGATGTCCTGCGCCAGCAGGAGCTGGCGTTCCATCGTGGCGATGTCGAGCGGCTGGACGTTCACGAGGCGGTTCAGGAAGCGCAGCACCTGGGTGCCGGCGGGGCCGACATCGCCGTCCAGCCGGACCTCGCTGATGAAGCCCTCCGCGATCTGGAAGCGCAGCGTGCCGTCGGGCCCGACCGTGGCGTCGGCGGTGACGAAGGCGAAGCCGCGCTCGCGGTAGAGGGTGACGATGGCGGCGCGCGCGTCCTCGATCTTCGCGATCGGGACGGCGGGGCCGGTCAGCGGGCCGGAGACGGCGGCCAGCTCGGCCGGGGTGAAGGCCGTGGAGCCGAGAAAGGTGACGTCGCGGATGGCGACCTGCCCGGTGACGCCCTCGGCGGGGCGGGCGGGGCCCGGCGGCGACAGGCCCGGGCCGACGCGGGGCAGGCTGGGCGGGGCGAGCTGCGGGATGGGCGTGCCGCCGGGCGGGATGATGCCGGGGGGCGGCACCTGCGCGAGGGCACCGGTCGCGGAGAGGCCCATAAGGATCGCCGCGATGGTCGCGCCGTGGCGCGGAAGCACCGCCCTAGACTTCCGCATGCAGTCCATCCCCCTGTTCAGCAACGTACCAGGGCCGAGTAACGCCCGCTCATCACTGAAATTATATGCTTTACGATGCTACTCGATTCGCGCTCGGCGCAAGTCGAAGAATACCCTGGCAGGGATTTGCTCCAGGGTTGTGTCTGGGGAAGCACGCGGGTGCCTTCCCCCGGAGGGCGATGCCCGGGGGCTGGGGATGGCCTTGCGCCGGATCTCCCGGCTTAACTGGCGCCGGTGCCCCTCTTCGAAGGACGATGCGACGATGTCCGCTACCCCCGCTGCCACCCTCAAGACCATGGAAGCGGGGGACTACCGCTACATCCCCGCCGTGTTCCAGTACTCCTCCGGCGTCGCGGCGCTGCCGGGCTACCGGCTCGAGCGCGCGCGGTTCAGCCGGCTGCTGCCGATGAAGGAAGGCTTCGCCCGGATCAAGGCGCATCTGGAAGCGCTCGGCCGTCCGCTCACGGCCTTCGCGGCCTGCGAGCTGCGCTCCGCGCTGCCCTTTACCGAGGACGGCTTCCGCGAGTTCAACCTGGGCTACGCCCAGGTGCTGCGCGACTGGGGCATCCTGGAGGGCGACGACAATCCCGTCGCGCGCAGCAACGTCTGTCCCGAATTGGCTCCGCCGAGCGAGTCCGGCTTCCACGCCTTCACCTACACCGTGCCGGACAGCCGGGTCGGGCCGACCTTCCTGATCGCGGGCGGGGCGGAGCGGCGCGGGGGCGGGCCGGTGGCGGAGGCCGTCGTCGCCTATGGCGACACCTCGCCCGAGGGGCTGCGCGCCAAGGCCCGCCAGACGCTGGGCGAGATGGAGCGGCGGCTGGCCGCCTTCGGCTTCGGCTGGGCGGATACGACGGCCGTGCAGGTCTATACCGTCTATGACCTGCATCCCTTCTTCCTCGACGAGATCGCCGCGCGCGGCGCCGCGCAAAACGGCATCACCTGGCATCCCTGCCGCCCGCCCGTGCAGAAGATCGACTTCGAGATGGACTGCCGCGGCCTGGACCACGAGATCTTGCTGCGCGTCTAGCTCCAGGCTCCGACGCCTTCGCTCCCCGGGCATGATCTGGTGTTTTGGTTGAGCGGGTGCTTCAGGATGGCCGGATGACGAAATCCCTCGCCCTGCCGCCCGTCTCCCGGGGCGCGCTGCGGGCCGATGCCTGCATCCACGTCCTGGGCCTGGCCGCCTCCATCGCCGCCTGCGTAACGCTGGCCGCGGCGATGCCCTGGCCCGTGGAGTGGGTGCCGGCCTTCGCGCTCGGGCTCTACGCCCTTGGGCTGGTGGCGATGCTGGGCTGCTCGGCCGCCTATAACCTGGCCGCCGAGGGGCGGGGCAAGCGCCTCCTGCGCCGCCTCGATCATGCCGCCATCTTCGTGATGATCGCGGGAACCTATTCGCCCGTCGCGCTGCTCGGCCTGGGCGGCGGCTGGGGGTGGAGCGTGGCGGCCTTCGTCTGGGCGGGCGCGCTCGCGGGTGCTGGCCTCAAGCTCTTCGCGCCGGGACGGTTCGAGCGCGCGGCCATCGCCGCCTATCTGCTGCTGGGCTGGGCCGGGATCGTCGCCATCGTGCCGCTGGCGGCCGCGCTACCTGGGCTTGACCTGGCGCTGCTGGGCGCCGGCGGGCTGCTCTACAGCCTGGGCGTCATCGTGCATGTGTCGCGGCGGATGCCGTACCAGAATGCGATCTGGCACGGCTTCGTGCTCGCCGCGGCCGCCTGCCACTTCGTGGTGGTGCTGCGACTTGCGAAGGGCCTGGGCTGAGCCGGGCTCAGCGCCGCGCCATCCCCTTCTTGATCTCGCGCTCGATCGCCGCGCGCTCGCCGGTGCCCACGCGCCGCACGATCTCCGTTACGATCGCGACGGAGAGGCGGTGCCGCTTCGCGATGTCCTGGAGTTCGTTCGGGTCGAGCATCACGGGCTCCGGCGCCTTGGGCGCCGCCGCGGCCTTTGCCGGGTTCTTCATGGTGAATCCTGTTCCGAAGCCTCGCCCGGAGCGAGGGCCCGGGAGGAGGGAATGAAGCTGGGCTGTCCCGGCTTCGCCGCGGGACGTCACGGCTCCGGCAGGGGACATCGCGCCCATCGCCCCTGCACCGCACGGTATAGTCCCCGTTCGCCGTCCGCGGATAGGGGCGACGCCCTTGCCGCCGCGCTTTCCCCGCGGGCAACATCGGCGGCAAGGCGCCGGCGCGCAGGACGCCGGGCAAGGGAGATGACCGAATGCCACAGATGCACATCCGCCGCCGCGGCGCCCTGGCCCTGACCACGCTCCTGGCCTCGCCGGCGCTCGCGCAGCCCGCCTGGCCCGACCGGCCCGTGCGCGTGCTCATGGGCTTTCCGCCGGGCGGCCCCACCGATTTCGTCGGCCGGCTCACCGCCACGGGGCTGCAGGAGCAACTCGGGCAGACCATGGTCTTCGAGAACCGGCCGGGGGCCAATTCCGTCCTGGCCGCCGAGGCTGTGGCGCGCGCCGCGCCGGATGGCCAGACCCTGCTCTTCTCCTCGAATTCGCTGGTGATGAATGCCAGCGTCTATGCCCGGCTGCCCTATGATCCGGTGACGAGCTTCGCGCCCATCGGCATGGTCGCGACCTCGCCCAACGTGCTGTGGTGCGGCGCCTCGCAGCCCTGGCGAAGCCTCGACGAGATGGTCGCCGCGGCCAAGGCGCGGCCGGGCACGCTCGGCTATGCCAGCACGGGCAATGGTGGCAACGGGCATTTCGGCGGCGAGACGCTGCGCCAGGCGCTGGGCATCGACATCACCCATGTGCCCTATCGCGGCACGGCGCCGGCGCTGCTGGACGTGGTGGCCGGCCGCGTGCCGCTCATGCTGCAGACCCTGGTGGGCGCCATCGGGCCCTACCGGGAGAACCAGCTCCGCCCGCTGGTCGTCTTCGGCCCGCGGCGCGCGCCGGAGCTGCCGGAGGTGCCGACGCTCAAGGAACTCGGCCACGAGGTCGCCGACTCCGGCGTGTGGTTCGGCGTGCTGGCGCCGGCTGGCACGCCGGCGCCGATCGTGCTCCGCGCTTCGCAGGCGCTGTCGGCCTTTCTCGCCAAGCCAGAGGCGCGGGCGCAGCTCGCCACCCAGGCCTCGGTCCCGGCCTATGCGGGGCCGGAGGAGCTCGCCACCCGCATCCGCGCCGATGTGGGCGCCTGGGCGGAGGTTGCGCGCCGGGCCGGAATGCGGCCCGAATAGCCGATCATGCCCGAATCACCCCCAGGAGACTTCATGGATCTGCCATTGGACGGCGTCACCGTCATCGAGGTGGGCCAGGCGCTCGCCGGCCCGCTGGCCGGCGCGGTGCTGGCCGATATGGGCGCCGATGTCATCAAGGTCGAGAAGCCGGACGGCGGCGACGATGCCCGCCTCTGGGGCCCTCCCTATGGGCCGGATGGCGTGACCTCGCTCTATTTCCACGGGCAGAACCGGTCCAAGCGCTCCATCACCCTCGACCTCAAGAAGCCGGAGGACATCGAGGCGCTGCACAAGATCTGCGCGACGGCCGACATCCTCATCCAGAACCTGCGCCCGGGCGTGGTGGACGAGATCGGCATCGGCCCGGAAGCCATGCTCGCGCGCCATCCGCGCCTCATCTACTGCTCGATCTGGGCCTTCGGCTTTGAGGGGCCGATGCGCCTCAAGCCGGGCTTCGACCCGCTGCTCCAGGCCTATGGCGGCATGCTGAGCGTGACCGGCCAGCCGGACGGCCCGCCCACCTTCTGCGGCGCCTCGATCAACGACAAGGCGACGGGCCTCTTCGTCACCGTCGGCGCCCTGGCGGCGCTGCGCTGGCGCGAGAAGACGGGGAAGGGCTGCCTGGTGGACAGCTCGCTCTTCGAGACGGCGGCCTTCTGGGTGGAAGGGCAGATCAACAACTACCTGGCGACCGGCGACATCCCGACCCGCCATGGCACCGGCGCCGCGGTGATCGTGCCTTATCAAACCTTCGAGACGGCGGACCGGCCGCTCTGCCTCGCCGCGGGCAACGACCGCTTCTTCGCCCGGGCGGCGAAGGTGCTGGGCCATCCCGAATGGGCCGAGGACCCGCGCTTCGCCAGGGCCGGCGACCGGGTGCGGAACAAGGCCGCGCTGATCCCGCTCATCGCCGAGGCCTTCCTGACCCGCCCGCGCGACCATTGGCTGGCCGCGCTGGACGCCGTGGGCGTGCCGAGCGGCCCGGTGAACGACATCGCCGAGGTCACGAACTCCGCGCAGATGGAGGCGGTCGGCCTGCTGCGCGAGCTGCCGGAGGGCGGGCCGAAGATCGTCAGCCTGCCGATCTCCTTCAACCGGCGGCGGCCCTTCCCCCGGCGGGCGGCGCCCCGGGTGGGGCAGCACAACCGCGAGATCCTGGGGCGGGACTGAGGGCTGGGTAAGTCGGCGGCCGGCCTGAACGCGGCGGGTCGTTGCGCTTGCGGCAGGCGCGCGGGCGAAAGAGCAGGTTGCCTTCCGCATCCTCGGCCGAACGGGCGGCAGCGTAAAAGGCCCGGCCGAGGGGATGGACCCGGCCGGGCTGAAGAGGAGATTGCAGAGGAGAGTGATTGGGGAACGCCCCTGAGACCGTTTGGTTGCACTGCAATAGAAATCTCGGACGTCCCGTCGGATTTTGTCAGTGGCTGCCGAGGAACGGCAGGTTCACCGCTCAGGTCACATCGCGGCGCGTCGAGAGCGCGTGTTGCTCGTGATGCGGCGGTCCCTTAGGCTCGCCCACCTCCAACAAATTCGGGGATGCGAGACTTGCCGCTCCGGGTTCCTCAAAAAGAGGCTGCCTCCGGGATGGATCATCCTCTTTTCGTCAGCTGGCCGAGCGAGGGTAAGGTGGCTGCGAATTGGGGGGATAAGCTCAATCCGATATTGGTTCAGGCGCTTTCGGGGCGCGAAGTCAGTAACTCCAAGCCCGCGACGGGATGGGATGGCCGTAGCGTATACCGCGTGATTGGCAGCGGACTGGCAAATACGCGCCCTCATCACGAGGTATGGGGGATGGGGTTCAAGTTCTTTTCAGAGAAGATTAACGCTCCTCCGCGCAAAATACATGCTGTTCGTGGCCCCCTGACCCGGGGAAAGCTGATATCGATGGGCATTGATTGCCCTGGGGTTTTTGGCGATCCAGCGGTTCTTTATCCACTGATATATTATCCGACAATTCAGATCGTATATGATATAGGTATTATACGCCATATCAACGAGCAAGAATTGCCGGAAGACACTTTTCCGATCTCTCCCGAAATTCATCGGCTCAATATCGACATCACCGGTGAAATTAACTCAGTTGTCGACGCCATACTCTCATGCCGGATGATCGTATCCAGCTCCTTGCACGGAATCATTGCGGCCCATGCCTACGGCGTTCCAGCGTTCCAGCGTTTTGGCATCAGGCGACGCGACTGCCGGCCGGCGATGGCTTCAAGTTCTACGATTATCTCGCAAGCGTCGGAATCACATCGAATGTCAAATGCACCATTGATGGGAGCGGAAGGCTATCTTGGTCCCAATGTGACGAGGTAATCCCCCCGACCCGGATCAATGCCGGGCGACTTCTGAACGCGTGCCCGTTCATCGAGGCCAGCCGCAGGAAGCTCTGGCTCCGTAAACTGCAGGAGATGAAATCGGCCGGATACTCCGGACTCATCTTCGATTGAGTCCTCGGACGCTGGACGCCGGGCACGAGGGTCGGGCGTCCGGCGGGTGCCCGAGGGCTCCCGGGCGCCTCGGCCCTGGCCGATGAAGAAGCTCACGCCGCGGCGTTGAAGATGCTGAGATGAATCGGCGGATTCGCGAGCTGCCGCAGCGCGGCTTCGAAAAGTGAGATCCGAACCGCCAATTTGCCGGAGGGGCAAACTTTCGGAAGCCAAGGAAGGTGGCGTCCCCAACGGGATTCGAACCCGTGCTGCCAACGTGAAAGGCTGGTGTCCTAGGCCTCTAGACGATGGGGACGTGAAGCTGCGCGGCTTAGAGGCGAAGGGCGCCGCGGTCAATCCTGGCAACCCGCCCCGCGCCGGATCATTTCCCTGCGATGAAGCTTCCCGCGCCCCTGCGCCGCGCCCTGCTCTCCGGCGCGGCGCTCCTCCCGCTGGGAGCCTGCTCGCCGACCGGTCTCGCCGGGGCCCTGACCCGCGCCCGCGGCACGACACGCGAGCAGGGCATCGCCTACGGCCCTTTGCCGCGCCACCGGCTGGACCTCTATGCGCCGCCAGGCCTGGCCGAGGCCGCGCCGCTGCTGGTCTTCGTCCCGGGCGGCGGCTGGCGCTCGGCGGAGCGCGGGGACTACCGCTTCCTCGCCTATCCGCTGGCCGGGCTCGGCTGCCTCCTCGCGGTGATCGACTACCGGCTGTGGCCCGAGGGGCGCTTTCCCGGCTTCGTCGAGGACACGGCTCTGGCCGTCCGCTTCCTGGCCGCCCGCGAGCCTCGGCGGCGCCTGATCCTGATGGGGCATTCGGCCGGGGCCTTCAACGCCGGTTGCGTCGCGCTGGATCCGCACTGGCGCGCCCAGGACCGCGTCGGCGGCTTCATCGGCCTCGCCGGCCCTTATGATTTCGGCGCGGACGAGGTTGACCCGCCCGGGGTCTTCGCCGGAACGCCGCGTGCCGTCGCCGCGCCGTTGCCGCTCGGCCCCGCGACACCGGCGATGCTGCTGCTGCATGGCGCGGCCGACACGACCGTCCGCCCGCAGCATTCCGCCGACCTCGCGGCCCGGGCGCGCGAGGCGGGCGTTCCGGTGCGCCATGTCGCCTATCCCGGCATGAGCCATCTCGGCATCGTGGCCGCGCTGGCCGACCCGATCCGCGCCCTCGGCCTGGAGGGGGGCGATGTCCTCGGCGAGGTTCGTGCCTTTCTGGCCTAGGGCCGCGCACCCGCCCCGTCATAAGCGTCCAGCACGTGCAGCGAGTAGGTGAAGGCCGCGCCGGCATTCACGGCCACCGCCACGCCCAACGCCTCGGCGATCTCCTCCTTCGTCGCGCCCGCCGCGCGGGCGCGACGCGCATGGTCGTCGATGCAGCCTCCGCACCGCGTGGTCACGGCCACCGCGATCGCGATCAGCTCCCGCGTCTTTGCGTCGAGGTGCTTCGTGACGGCCGAGGCGCGGCCGAGGGCCGAAAAGGCCTTCACAGCCTCGGGATGCAGCTGCGAGAACTCCTTGCCGCGCTCGCGCAGCGCGGCGTTGTAGCTGTCCCAGTCCTCGATTCGGTTGTCGGTGGTCATGGCTTCGGTCCGGAAATGAGAAGGGCCCCGATGGTTTCCCATCGGGGCCCTCTCCACAAGCCGCGAGCAGGCTACTCCGCCGTGGCTTCCGGCTCCTTCTCCGCCTCGCCGTCGCTTTCCGGCTTGGGCAGGGCGGCGACCGGCGCCTCGGCGATGTCGAAGGTCAGCGCGCCGTCGGTCAGATTGACCTTCACCGAGCCGCCCTTCACCAGCCGCCCGAAGAGCAGCTCCTCGGCCAGCGGCTTCTTGATGAACTCCTGGATCACGCGGGCCAGCGGCCGCGCGCCATAGAGCGGATCGTAGCCGCGCTCGGCCAGCCACTCCTTGGCCGCGCTCGAGAGCTCGATCGTGACGTTGCGGTCGGCCAGCTGGGCCTCAAGCTGCATCACGAACTTCTCGACCACCTGGGCGACGATCTCCGCCGAGAGACCCGCGAAGGGGATCACGGCGTCGAGGCGGTTGCGGAATTCCGGCGTGAACATCCGCTTCACCGCCTCCTCGTCCTCGCCCTGGCGCACCGGGTTGCCAAAGCCGATCGCCGACTTCTGCATGTCCGCGGCGCCCGCATTGGTGGTCATGATGAGGATCACGTTGCGGAAATCGACCGTCTTGCCGTTGTGGTCGGTCAGCTTCCCGTGGTCCATCACCTGCAGCAGGATCGCGTAGAGGTCCGGATGGGCCTTCTCGATCTCGTCCAGCAGCAGCACGCAATGCGGATGCTGGTCGATGCCGTCGGTCAGCAGGCCGCCCTGGTCGAAGCCCACATAGCCCGGCGGCGCGCCGATCAGCCGGCTGACGCTGTGCCGCTCCATGTATTCGGACATATCGAAGCGCAGCAGCTCGATGCCGAGCGTCTTGCTGAGCTGCTTCGCCACCTCGGTCTTGCCGACGCCGGTGGGGCCGCTGAACAGGTAGTTGCCGATCGGCTTCTCGGGATCGCGCAGCCCCGCGCGGGACAGCTTGATCGCCGAGGACAGCGCCTCGATCGCCTTGTCCTGCCCGAAGACCATCGCCTTGAGGTCGCGCTCCAGCGTGCGGAGCGTCTCCTTGTCGTCGGCCGAGACGGATTTGGGTGGGATGCGCGCGATCTTCGCGACGGTCTCCTCCACATCCTTCAGGGTCACGGTCTTCCGGCGGCGGCCTTCCGGCAGCAGCATCCGCGAGGCGCCGACCTCGTCGATCACGTCGATCGCCTTGTCCGGCAGCTTGCGGTCATGGATGTACTTGGCCGAGAGCTCGACGGCGGCGCGGATGGCCTCCGGCGTGTACTTCACCTTGTGGTGCTTCTCGTAGTTGGTCTTCAGGCCCGTCAGGATCTTCACCGTGTCCTCGACGGAGGGCTCGTTCACGTCGATCTTCTGGAAGCGCCGGACGAGCGCCCGGTCCTTCTCGAAGTGGTTGCGGTACTCCTTGTAGGTGGTCGAGCCGATGCAGCGCAGCGTGCCCTGGGCCAGCGCGGGCTTGAGCAGGTTCGAGGCGTCCATGGCGCCGCCGGAGGTGGCGCCGGCGCCGATCACGGTGTGGATCTCGTCGATGAAGAGCACGGCGCCCGGCTGGGCCTCCAGCTCGTTCACCACGGCCTTCAGCCGCTCCTCGAAATCGCCGCGGTAGCGGGTGCCGGCCAGCAGGCTGCCCATGTCGAGCGAGAAGATGGTGCTCTTGGCGAGCACCTCCGGCACGTCGCCCTCGACGATGCGCTTGGCCAGGCCCTCGGCGATGGCCGTCTTGCCCACGCCCGGATCACCCACATAGAGCGGGTTGTTCTTGGTGCGGCGGCAGAGGATCTGGATGGTGCGCTCGATCTCGCTGTCACGGCCGATCAGCGGATCGATCTTGCCAGCGAGCGCGCGCTTGTTGAGGTTGACGCAATAGGTGCTGAGCGCGTCCTGGTTGCGCCCGCCGCCGCGCGGCTTCTCCTCGCGGTCCTCCTTGCCGGCATTGTCCTCGGGCGTCGGGGCCTGGCCCTGGACGGGGCGGGGCTGCGAGCGGCCGGGGGCCTTGGCGATGCCGTGGCTGATGAAGTTCACCGCGTCCAGCCGCGTCATGTCCTGCAGCTGCAGGAAATAGACGGCGTGCGACTCGCGCTCCGAGAAGAGGGCCACGAGCACATTGGCGCCCGTCACCTCGTCGCGGCCGCTGCTCTGCACATGGATCGCCGCGCGCTGCACGACGCGCTGGAAGCCGGCGGTCGGCTTGGGATCACCCGTGCGGTCGCTGACGAGGCCGGCGAGGTCCTTGTCGAGGAACTCGGTCAGCTCGCGCTTGAGCTTGTCCACGTCGACGCCGCAGGCGCGCAACACGGTCGTCGCGTCCGCATCGTCACCGAGCGCGAGGAGGAGATGTTCGAGGGTGGCGTATTCGTGGCGGCGATCGTTGGCGAGGCCGAGCGCACGATGGAGCGTCTGCTCGAGATTGCGGGATAGCATGGTTCAACGCTCCCCTTCAGCGAAGGCCGGCCGCCGAGGTTGGCGGCGCGGCGGGTTGACAGTGATGTGGTGGCTCTCCCCCTGCCGTCACATCCGACACCAACGCATAAGACAATTGCGTGGCGCGATTCCGCACGTGATTTTTTGTGTCACTCTTTCTCGATGGTGCATTGCAGCGGATGCTGGTTCTGGCGGGCCAGGTCCATCACCTGCGTGACCTTCGTCTCCGCGACCTCGTAGGTATAGACGCCGCAAACCCCGACGCCGCGGCGGTGGACGTGCATCATGATGCGCGTCGCCTCGTCGCGGTTCTTCTGGAAGAAGCGTTCCAGGACATGCACGACGAACTCCATGGGCGTGTAGTCGTCGTTGAGCATCAGCACCTTGTACATGGCCGGCTTCTTGGTCTTCGGCCGCGGCTTGACGACGACCCCGGTCGTCGGGCCGCCCTCGCCGTCCCGCTTGTCCGGATCGGACATCGTGATCCTGGTCATCTCTCGCTTCCGGTGGTGCATCGCGTCTTCATGGTCCTGGACAGGATATCGGGAGCCGGCAGCCCACGGGAAGGGGTTGAAAGCCTCGCAGGGCGGAATGAACAAAAGGAAAGGGCCCGCATGCCTTCGGCATGCGGGCCCTCAACTCAGGCGTGTGCGGGCCGTTCCGGGGCGGAACGTCCCCGGGCACGGCGGACGATCAGGCCGCGAGCGGCTTGGTCATCTTCTCCATGGCGACCGTCATGCGAGCGGAGATCGGCTCCACGGCGGCCTCGGCCAGCTTCAGCGAAGCCTCCTGCAGGCGGGTGGCGTCGGCCATCGCGCGCTCGAAGGCGGTCTTGGCGAAGGAGGCCTGGAAATCGGCCGCCTCCTTGAGGCTCTTCAGCGAGGTGAGGGTCTTGGCCGCCTCGATCGCCTGCTCCGAATAGGCCTGGAACATGGTGACCGTCTGGCGGGACAGGTCCTGCATGCCGGTCACGTAGACCTGGGTGGCCTTGCTGACCGCCTCGAAATTGCCCCGGCCGAACTCGACGGCCTCCTCGGAGGCCTTCATCAGGTCGCCGGCGGTCTTGTTGGCGGTCTCCATGGTCTTCTCGACCGCGACGCGGGCCTGGGCCACGCCGTCCGTGGCCATCTGCTTCGCCTGGGCGGCGCCGGTCTGGGCCGCGTCGGCCATGGTCTTCTTGATCTCAGCCGAAGTGGCCATGTCATTCGCTCCTTCGCGTGGCCTGCCCCGATGCGAGGAAGGCATGGTCTTGCTGCGTTTGTTGCAGTGCAGCATCACGAGGGCCTACTTATGAGGTCGTCCGGTCCAATGCAAGCGGTTTTTGTGCAGTGCACAAAAATTCCGGCGCTCGGCGGATCAGGCCGATTCGGAACCGCATGGCCACAGTTTCGCGCGAAACGGATGGACAAATGGCGGCTCGACTGTTTCTTTGCATTTCAACGCGGGCCGGGCCTTGGGGGAGGCGAGGCCAGCGTCCGCTTTGGGGAAGCCGCATGTTCAGATCCGCCGTTCTCCGCGCCGTCGCCGGCGCGCTCCTGGCCGTGGGCCTCCTGCCGGCCGCGGCGAGCGCCCAGATCACCGCGAGCCCACGTTATTCCGGCATGGTGGTGGATGCGCGCACGGGCAATGTGCTGATCGCGGAGGCCGCGGACGACACCCGGCATCCGGCCTCCCTCACCAAGATGATGACGCTGTACATGCTCTTCGAGGCGATGCAGGCCGGCCGATTTACCCTCTCCACGCCCATCCGCGTCAGCGCCGAGGCGGCCTCGATGCCGCCTTCCAAGCTTGGCGTGCCCGCCGGCGGCACCCTCTCCACCGAGACTGCCATCCTGGCCCTGGTCACGCGCTCCGCCAACGACATCGCGGTGGCCGTCGGCGAGGCGCTCGGCGGCGACGAGGCGAGCTTCGCGCGGATGATGACCCTGCGCGCCCGCTCGCTCGGCATGTCGCGCACCACCTTCCGCAACGCCTCCGGCCTGCCGGACCCCGACCAGGTGACCACGGCCCGCGACATGACGCTGCTCGGCCGCCGGCTCATCCAGGATTTCCCGGAGCAGTACCACTACTTCTCCCTGACCCACTTCGCGCATGGCAACCGCCTGATCCGCAACCACAACGGCATGCTGCGCGACTACCCCGGCGCCGACGGCATCAAGACGGGCTACATCAATGCCTCCGGCTTCAACATCGTGACCTCGGCCCAGCGCGAGGGCGTGCGGCTGGTGGGCGCGGTCTTCGGCGGCAATTCATGGGCCCAGCGCAATGGCCGGATGGCCGAGCTGCTGGACGCCGGCTTCGCCCGCCTGGGCGTGCGCGAGGTGCCGCCGCTGATGGCCGCGCTGCCGCCGCGCGTCGCCGTCCGGCATGATGCCACCGTCGGCCCCGGCCCGCGCCGGGCGGCCAACGTCCGGCAGGCCGCCCTGCGGGAACCGGCGCCGCGCAACCGCGCGCCCGGCGTCCGGTCGGTGGCCGCCGCCCGCCAGCCCGCGGCGCGGGTGCGCCGGGTCGTGGCAACGACGCCGTCCCCCGCGGCCCGGCCGCGCCAGCTTCGCGCCGCGCCCCGTTCCGCCGTCCGTCCTGTCGCCCGCCCCGCCGCCCGTCCCGTCACGCGCGCCGCCCAGGCCACGCCGCGCACGCCCTCCCGGTCGGCCGACGCTGCGCCGCCGCCCCGGCAGCAGCTGGCCCGGAACCCCGGGTGACGGTGGCCCGGGTGGAAGCGGCCTGTCCCCTGCGCCTGGAGCAGCTCGGGGCGGAGATCGGGGCGCAGATCGGGATGAAAGCCGACCGGCCCTGGCTTGCCGCCGCCAGCCAGGGCGTGGCAACAGGTTGCGCCGAATGAACAAAGGGATCACCCCGTGCTGAAGCCGCTCAAGAAGGCCGTCATGCCCGTCGCCGGCATGGGCACCCGCTTCCTCCCCGCCACCAAGGCCATCGCCAAGGAGATGCTGCCGGTCGTCGACCGGCCGCTGATCCAATACGCCGTGGACGAGGCCCGGGCCGCCGGCATCGAGCAGTTCTGCTTCGTCACCGGCCGCGGCAAGATGGCCATCGTCGAGCATTTCGACGTCCATTTCGAGTTGGAGCGGATGCTCGAGGAGCGCGGCAAGGCCAAGGAGCTCGCCGAGCTCCGCGCCCAGGCCCTGCCGCCCGGCAGCGTGACCACCACGCGCCAGCAGGTGCCCATGGGCCTCGGCCACGCCATCTGGGCGGCGCGCAGCTTCATCGGCGACGATCCCTTCGCCATCCTGCTGCCCGACGACCTGATGATGTGCGACGTCTCCTGCACCAGGCAGCTCGCCGATGCCTATCAGGAGACGGGCGGCAACGTCGTGGCCATAGAGGAGGTCCCGAGGGATCGCGTCAACAAGTATGGCGTGATCGATATCGAGAAGGACATGGGCCGGCTCGTCTCGGTGAAGGGCCTCGTGGAGAAGCCCCCAATCGACCAGGCGCCCTCCAACCTGACCATCATCGGCCGCTACGTGCTGATGCCCGAGGTCATCGCCCATCTGGCGAAGATGGAGCTGGGCGCCGGCGGCGAGGTGCAGCTGACGGACGGCATGGCCAAGCTCCTCGGCCACCAGCCCTTCCACGGCCTGCGCTACGAGGGCCGGCGCTTCGACTGCGGCGACAAGGTGGGCTTCCTGGAGGCGCAGATCGCCTTCGCCCTGAAGCGCCCCGAACTCGCGCCGCAGGTCCGGGAATTCCTGGCGAAGTACCGCTGACGCCGTTTCCGCGACCGCCGCGGGATTTTGAACTTTCCCGGTCGGCCGGGCTAGGATGTTGATGAACCTCCAGCGATCCGATCAAATGCTGCTTCCGCATGCTGTTTTGGTCATGCGGTCCTCGGGGGTTCCCTTATGAAAATCGCGGTGATCGGGGCCGGCTATGTCGGCCTCGTCTCTGGTGCTTGCTTTGCCGAGTTTGGCGTCGACGTGGCGCTGGTGGACACGGATTCCAGCAAGAT
>NZ_SJXD01000010.1 GCF_004336745.1 Roseococcus sp. SYP-B2431 | reverse complement strand
GGGCGGCGGCTCGGCGCCGGGCGCGGGGCGGCCGTCCGCCAGCGCGCCCAGCCGGGCCAGGAGCGCGGCCGGGGGCTGCCGGTCCTGCCGCTGGTCGAGCAGCGCCGAGCGCTGGCCGCGCAGGGCGTCCACCGCCTCCAGCAGGGCGTCGCGCGCCGGCTTGTCGAGGGCCAGGCGGCCGGCGCGGGCCAGGCCCAGCACGTCCTCGGCCTTGTGGGCGAGTCCGCCGAGGCCGGTGGCGCCGATCGCGGCCGACATGCCCTTGAGGCTGTGCATGGCGCGGAACAGCACGTCGATGGGGGCGTCGCCGGCGAGGCCCTGCTCCAGCGTGTCGAGATGCTCGGCCGTCTCGGCGGCGAATTCCTCCCAGAGCGGGTCGTCGGCCTCCATGGCTAAAGCGGGATGATCGGAGGCGCGAAGGCGCCGGAGATCTGAATCCCGCGCCCCAGCAAAATGCTGGACCATGATGCGGTGAGCGAATGCGAACTCATCATGGGCTAGCCTCCCACGGCCCGGCGCGCCGTGGCGAGGATTTCCGCGCCCGCGCGCTCGGCGATGTCGGGCGAGAGGGCGCCGGAGGGCTTGGCCACGGCCGCGAAGGCACCCCGGCGCAGCGCCTCCAGCGCGGCGGCGCTGCCCGGATGGGCGGCGGAGGAGACGACCACCACCGCGCCATGGCCGGCGATCGCCCATTCCGCGAGGAAGCCCATGCCGTCGAGCACGGGCATCTCCAGATCGAGCAAGGTGAGGTCGGGCCGCAGCTCGGCCTGGGCCGCGAGGCCCGCGGCGCCGTCGGCGGCCTCGCCCACCACGGCGAAGCGCGGGTCGCCGGCGAGGATGCCGCGCAGCATGCGGCGCATCATGGCGCTGTCGTCCACGATGAGGGTGCGGATGGGGAGGCCGGCGGGGGACGGCTCCGGGCCGGGCTGCGCCTCGCCGGAGGCGAGGGCGGCCAGCCCCTCGGCCGCGTCGCGCAGCGTGTCGAGACCGGCCTCCTCCAACTCGCGCAGCCGCGTCTGCAGCGGCGCCATCTCCATCCCGTCGGCCATGCCGCGAAGCTGGTTCAGCGCGCGCTGCGCCGCCGGCAGATCGGCAGCCAGCGCCAGGTCGGCGCAAAGGGCCGAGAACTCCTCGCGGAAGGCGGCCAGCAGCTCCTCGTCCATCACCCGGTTTCCCAGAGCCGGCGAAGCCGCAGCCCGATCGCATCCGGGGCCAGCGCCTCGGCCGCCGGGACGCGCGAGCGGGCGGCCTGCGGCATGCCGCTCACCACCGAGGAGGCGCCGCTCTGCACCAGGATCCGGCCGCCGGCGCGGGCCAGGGCCGCGGCGCCGGCCGCGCCGTCCTCGCCCATGCCGGTCAGCACCACGCCGCAGGCCGGCAGGCCGAGCAGCGCGGCGGAGCGGAAGAGCAGGTCGGCCGAGGGATGCACGGGCGCATCGGTGGGCGTGAAGCGCAGCGCGAAGGTCTCGCGCACGCGGACCAGCACGCCGTCGGTGGGCAGCAGGGCGGCCTCGCCCGGAACGAGCAGCCCGCCGTTCCCCGCGACGCGGACCGGCCAGCCGGCGCGCCGCTGCAGCTGGCCCGCCAGCTCGACGGCGAGGCTCAGCGGCATGTGCTGGGCGATGACGACCGGCACGGGCAGCGGCCCGCTGGCGGCGAGCAGCGCGGCCAGCGCGTCGGGCCCGCCGGTCGACGCGGCCATCAGCACCAGGGGCGGCAGCGCATAATCGGCCGCGGGTGCCGGCGCCTCGGCCGCGGCGGGCGCGTGCTGCGCCTGCGCCCTGGCCCAGTGCCGCAGCCGGTCGCGCAGCGCGCGGTCGAGATGGCCGAGGTCCACGCCGCCGAAGCCGGTCTCCTTGCTGACATAGTCGGAAGCGCCGGCCTCGAGGGCGGCCAGCGCCGCCGGGCTGTGGTCCTGCGTGTGCTGGCTGACCATGACCACGGCGGGGGGATCGGGCAGCGCCATGATCCGCCGCGTCGCCTCGATGCCGCCGAGGACGGGCATCTCCACATCCATGGCCACGACGCGGGGGTGATGCCGGCGCACGGCGGCGATGGCGGATTCGCCGTCCGCCGCCTCGGCGACGACCTGCAGGTCGCCGTCCGCCTCGATGATCCGGCGGAGCGCGATGCGCATGAAGGCGCTGTCGTCCACCACGACCACGGGGATGCGCGGCATCAGAGCGCTCCCAGCCGGTGCGGCGAGAGCACCGGCAGCGGCGCCCCGCCGAGCCGCGCGATGCCCTGGACGAGGCCGTCGCGCAGGACAAGCGGCGTGATCCCTGCGGCGGGGAGGGCCCGGACGCCGGCCACATGCTCGACCGCGACCAGTACCTCGGGCCGGACCGCGAGGCGGATGAGCGGCGCCGGTTCCTTTACGCCCCCCGGGGCCAGGGCCGCGGCGCCGCCCAGGACGAGCCCGCCATCCAGCACCGGCAGCACGGCGCCGCGATGCGCGGCCAGGCCGGCGAGACCCGGACCCGAGGTAAGGCGAGGGGGCGTGGGCAGCGGCTCGGTCGGCGCCAGGACGGCGACCACGGATTCGGCCGGCAGGGCGATCTCCATGCCGGCCACGCGGCAGATCACCAGATGGCGCTGCGGCACGGGGACGAGCGGCGCGGCCTCGGTCGCGGGCGGCGCATGGGCGAGGGCGTCGCGCGCCGCGGGCGTGCCGAGCCAGCCGGCGAAGGCGGCCATGGCGGGGGTGGCCGGCCCCGCCGCGATGCGCGCCGCCGGCAGGCCGAAGCGCCGGCCGTCCTGGTGGAGGACGAGCAGCAGGGCGGGCTCCTCGCCGGCCGCATCCTCCAGGCCGGCGGCGAAGGCCGTATGGAGGACGAGGACGGGCGCGCCGCCCGCCTCGGCCAGCCCCGCGACGCCGGCGGGCGCGCCCGGCATGGGGCGGAGCGCCGGCATCGGCAGGATATGCTCGGCCAGCGCGGCGGGGACCGCCAGCGCGATGCCGCCCAGCGAGAGGTGCAGCGCCGCGAGGCCGGAGGCGCGGCGCGGCGGGGCGGGCGGCGGCGGATCGGTGAAGGCCGCCGCCGCCGGGAGGGCCGGGAGCGGCGGAACATCGCGCGGCGGGGCTTCGGCCGGCGCGGCCTCGCCATGGGCGAAGGCGAACCAGCCTCCGCCGGGCAGCGCCCGCAAGGTGGGGGCGCGCAAGGGCGCGTCAGCCATCGGGCGCCGTCCAGAGGGATTCACCGCGCGCGACCATCCCGGCCGGCGGGCGATCGGTGGGGCCGAGCGCCAGGAGGCCGCCGGGGCGGAGGGCGGCGCATAGGGCGGCAGTCACGGCGATCCGGGCCGGTTCGGTCAGGTAGATCAGCACGTTGCGGCAGAAGATCGCGTCGAGCCCCTCATCCGCCCAGCCCAGCAGGTTCCGCCGCTCGAAGCGCAGCATGCGCCGCAGCCTGGGATGGAGCCGTATCTGGCCCGAGGCATCCTCGAACCAGCTCCGCAGGGCCGGCGGCACCAGGGCCAGCGGCTCGCCCATGCCGGGCGCGATGGCGCCGGAGGCGGCGCTGGCCAGCGCGGGACGGCAAAGGTCGAGCCCCAGCACCTCGACGGCCGCACCGGGGGCCTCCCGCGTCGCGTGCTGGGCGAGGGCGGCGAGGGTGAAGGCCTCCTCGCCCGTCGCGCAGCCGGCCGAGAGCATCCGGAAGGGCCTTCCCCCGGCGCGGGCGGCGGCGAGGCCGGCCGGCAGCAAGGCCGCCGCCGCGGCGCATTGCGCCGGATGCCGGAAGAGCCGCGTCTCCTGCACCGTCACCGCGTCGAGCAGCGCGGCCCAATGCGGCTCGTCCACGTCGGGGCGGATGTCTCGGCAGGCCTCGGCCAGCGCGGCGGCGCGCCGGAGCCGCGCTTCCAGCACGGGCGAGGCCGCGAAGCCCGCCAGGGATTCCAGCGCGGCCATCGCCGCCGCCCCGCTGGAGGGGATCCCGGCGGGAGCAGGGGCGGTGATGGGCGCCGCGTCGCTCAGGCGGCGGCCGCTTCGGCCCGCGTGGCGAAGGCGGGGATGATCTTGTCGAAGCCGCTGATCTCGAAGACCTCGCGCACGGGCGGCTGCAGCCCGACCACCGAGAAGCTCGCGCCGGCGGTCTTGGCCTGCTTGGCGGCCTTCAGCAGGACGCGCAGCCCGGCCGAGGAGACGTAGCGGACATTGGCGAGGTCGGCGATGACGCCGCCCTTGCCGAGCAGGCCCAGGAGCGCGGCCTCGGTCTGCGCGGCCGTCGCCGTGTCGAGCCGCCCGTCCAGCACGGCGACGGTCTTGCTGCCTTCGGTGGTCTCGGTGATTTCCATACGCTCGCTCTCCGTGGCTGGCCCGCCCCGCTCCGGGGCGCCTCCATGCGGCAGCCTATCGCAGATCCGGCGCTTCTGTAATCGGCCCCTTCGATCGGGCCGATCAGCCCGCCAGCGGCAGCGAGCAGCTCAGCCGGTTGATGCCGCCGGCCCGCTCGTAGCGCGCGTCGCGGGTCAGCTTCCGCACGAGGTGCACGCCGAGGCCGCCGACATCGCGGTCCTCGATGGCCGCCTCGGTGTCCACCTCGCCGCGCGCCAGCGGGTCGTATTCCGGCCCATCATCCTCGATCACGAGGTCGAGCGCCTGCGCCCCCGGCGTGACGGCGAGGGAGAACCAGGTCGCGCCGGCGGCATGCATCGCGACATTGGCCGCGACCTCCTCGGCGACGAGGTTCAGCCGGGCGGCCACGCGCATGTCGATCTCCGCCTCCTCGGCATAGGCCTCGAGCGCGTCCATGAGCTGCGCCACGCTTTCGAGCGTGGCGGGCAGCCGCCGTTGAAAACCGGGTTGGGCCAATTGCTTCGCGTCCCCCACTCGAATCCGGCTGCAGGCTAGACCGGTTCGCGGCGGCTTGCATCCGAGGCTTGCGGGCCCAGGCCCCGGCGTCCAATGCCGGCCGCGTCGCACCGCGCGTCACGGCCTGGGCGGGACGTAGTTCCGCTTCCAGGTCAGGAGATCCTTCGGGAACTGGGCCAGGCCCGCGGGGTCCGCGACGAAGATCTTGCCCCAGGGCCGGCGCATGAATCCGCCGTACAGCACGATGAAGCCAGTCAGGGCGACGAGCTTCACGACCTGGTCGGCGCCGCGCGCGGCCACGCCGGCCGCGACCCAGTCCTCCGAGCTGGGCGGCTTGCTGCCGAGGATCAGCATCTGCTGCCGCCCCGACCGCTCCATGCTGCGCCACACGCCGGGGTCGAGGCTGCCGCGCAGATAGCCGACCACGTCGGGCAGGCCGGCGGGAGGGTAGTAGGCGGGCAGGGTCTGCTTGAGGTCATCGAACCAGGGCATGGCGGCCTCCTCCTCGTGGATGGAGGGGCGCGCCCTCCGGCGACAGCCTATCCGGACCGGCGGGAGGGTGGTCATGGAGAAGTGTCGCGTTTGACTCGCGCGCGAGCGGCGGCGGAAGCTGGCGGCCAAGGGAGAACAGCCATGAACGACGGTCCGCCCATGACGGAACGCGCGAGCGCCACGGAATTCGACGCCTATCTGGAGAGCGTGAAGCGCCTCGTCCGCGAGAAGCTCATCCCCGCCGAGCCCCGGCTGGAAGGGCAGGAGACCCTGCCCGAGGATCTGACGCAGCTGCTGCGCGAGGCCGGTCTCTTCGGCATCTCCATCCCGGTGGAGATGGGCGGCGCCGGCCTCAGCATGGAGCAGCAGGTGCGCGTGATGTTCGAGGTGACGCGCGCCAGCAGCGTCTATCGCGCGCGCTTCTCGACCACGATCGGTCTCGGCTCGCAGCCCATCCGCTACAACGGCACGGAGGCGCAGCGGCGCGAATGGCTGCCGCGCATGGCGAGCGGCGAGGTGACGGCCGCCTTCTGCCTCACCGAGCCCGAGGCGGGCAGCGATGCCGGCGGGCTGCGCACGGCGGCGCGGCGCGATGGCGGCGAATATGTGATCGACGGCAGCAAGCGCTACATCACCAATGCCCGGCAGGCGCAGGTCTATATCGTTATGGCGCGGACCGATCCGGCGTCGAAGGACGCCGCGGGGATTTCCGCCTTCATCGTGCCGGCGGGGACGGCGGGCCTGTCCTGCGGGCCGGCCGACCGCAAGATGGGGCAGGACGGCAGCGCGACCTCGGAGGTCTTCTTCGACGGCGTGCGCATCCCCGCGGCTAACCTCATCGGCGGGCGCGAGGGCGGCGGCTTCAAGACGGCCATGCGCGGCATCAACCATGCGCGGCTGCACGTGGCCGTGACCTGCGTGGGGCAGGGGCAGCGGCTGCTGGAGGAGGCGCTGGCCTATGCGATGGAGCGCAAGCAGTTCGGCCAGCCGCTCGCGGAGTTCCAGATGGTGCAGGGCATGCTGGCCGACATGCGCTGCGAGGTGCAGGCGGCGCGCAGCATGATTCTGGAGACGGCGCGCGCCTTCGACGCGGCGGGCGAGGCGCAGGGGCCGATCATCGCCGACATCGCCTGCTGCAAGCTCTTCGCCTCGGAGATGGTCGGGCGCGTGGCGGATCGCGCGGTGCAGATCCATGGCGGCGCGGGCTATATGCGCGGAACGGTGGTGGAACAGCTTTTCCGTGATGTGCGGCTGTTCCGAATCTTCGAGGGCGCCTCGGACGTGCAGCGATTGCTGATCGCGAAGGACATGATCCGGGCGGCGAAGAAGTGAGGCGCCGCGCTTTCCTCGCCGCGCCCGCGCTGATCGTGGCCCCGGCCATCGCGCAATCACCTGCAACAGGGGCCTGGCCAACTGGCCCCATCCGCATCGTCTCGCCCTTCACGCCGGGCGGCGCTTCCGACCTGATGGGGCGCTTCGCGGGCCAGGCGATCCAGGCCGCGCTCGGCGTCAATGTCGTGGTGGAGAACCGCCCGGGCGCGGGCGGCAATGTCGGCATGGAGTCTGTGGCGCGCTCGGCGCCCGATGGGCAGACCTTCGTCGTGACCGCGGCGGCCGCGGCGATCAACCAGTCGCTCTACCGGGGCCTCAGCTTCGACCTGCTGCGCGACTTCGCGCCCGTCACGGTCGTGGCGATGGTGCCCAACGTGCTCTCCGTGCATCCCTCTGCCCCGGTGCGGACGGCGCCGGAATTCGTGGCCTGGGCCAAGTCCAGGCGGGGCGGGATCACCTATGGCTCGGCCGGGGTGGGCACGCATCCGCATTTGGCCATGGCGCTGTTCTGCCGGCGGGCGGGGATCGAGGCGGTGCATGTGCCCTTCCGCGGCTCGGCGCCGGCGGTGACGGAGCTGATCGCCGGGCGGCTCGATGCGGTCTTCGAGAACCTGCCGCCGCAAACGGCGCATCTGCGCGCGGGGTCGCTGCGCGGCCTCGCCGTCTCCTCGGCCGAGCGCCATCCGGACTTCCCGGACCTGCCGCCGCTCGGCGAGGTCATGGGCTGGCCGGGCTTCGCGCCCGTCGCCTGGCAATCGCTGATGGCCCCGGCCGGGACGCCCGCGCCGGTTCTCGAGCGCGTGGCGGCGATCATCGCCGCTGCGCTGCGCGTGGAGGAGAATGCGGCGCGCATCCGGAGCATGGGCGCGCTGCCCTCGGGCATGCCGCCGGCGGCGTTCCGTGCTTTCCTCGCCGCCGAAGTGGCCAGCCTCGGCGAGGCGGTACGGATCAGCGGAGCGGTTGTGGAATAATGATGGACGGTATCAGGACGCAGGTGACGGAGCAGCTGGGCATCCGTTACCCGATCGTGCAGGGCGGGCTTGCCCGTGTGGCCAAGGCGGAGCTTTGCGCGGCGGTGTCGGCGGCCGGGGGCCTGGGCCAGATCGCCACCGCCGGGCTGGACGGGGCAGAGGCGCTGCGGGCGGAGATCCGCAAGGTGCGGGCGGTCACGGACAGGCCCTTCGGCGTGAACTTCCCCCTCGGGCGGATGGACATCACCGCCATGCTGGAGGTGACGCTTGAGGAGAAGGTCCCGGTCATCGCGCTGACGGCGGGCAATCCCGCGCCCTGGATCAGGCGCATCGACGGCGCGGCGAAGATCCTGGTGCTCATCGCGGGGCCGGAGCTCGCCAGGAAGGCCGAGGCGGCGGGCGCCGACATGGTCGCGACGGTGGGCTACGAGGGCGGCGGCCATCTGGGCCGCGGCGACGAGACCACGCTGGTCATGGTGCCGCGTGTGGTGCGGGCGGTGTCCATCCCGGTGCTGGCCTCGGGCGGCATCGCGGACGGGGTGGGGCTGCTGGCGGCGCTCGCCCTGGGGGCGGAGGGCGTGGAGATGGGCACGCGCTTCGTCGCGACCGTCGAGGCCCATGCCCATGGGAACTACAAGGAGGCGTTGGTGGCCGCGCAGCCTTCCGGGACCATGATCATCAAGCGCTCGCTGGGCATGCCGGGCCGGGCGCTGGAAAGCGCCTATGCGAAGCAGGTCGTGGCGCGGGAGCTGGCCGGGGCTGGCCCGGATGAGCTCGTGCCGATGATCGCGGGGACGGTGAACGCGCTGGGAACCGATGAGGGGCGGATGGAGGAGAGCTTCGTCTGGGCTGGGCAGAGCGTGGGGCTGATCGACGGGATCCTGCCGGCGGGCGAGGTTGTGCGGCGGATGGTGGAGGAGGCGCAAGCGGGGATGAGGCGGCTGGCTTCGGCGTTCTGAAGCCCTTTGCAAGCCCCTCGGGCAACCCGGCAGGGTGAACATGTATGTTCACCAGTTTCCTGCACCTTCGATAAGTCTTTGAATTGATGAGGGTCCAGGGAACGTGTTCCCTGGTGGGGGGGGCGCGAGGGGGCGAAGCCCTCTCGCAGACCCTTGGCGAAACGCCGCCCCCGCCCCACAAGCCCCCCATGAGTCACGACATCTTCGCCCAGCTGCGCGATCGCGCCATCGCGGTCCTCCAGGCCCTCCTCCCGGAACTCCCCGCGGACGCCTATGCGCGCGTCACCATGGAGCCCCCGCGCGAGGCCAGCCATGGCGACATGTCCACCAATGCCGCGCTGGTGATCGGCAAGGCGGCGAAGCTGCCGCCGGCGAAGCTCGCCGCCCAGCTCGCCGAGGCCCTGGCCGCTTTGCCCGAGGTGGAGGCGGCCGCGCCGGCCGGCCCCGGCTTCGTGAACCTGCGTCTGCGCGAGGACTTTCTGCGCGCCCAGCTGCCGATCATTCTGACGGAGCGGGAGAGCTTCGGGCAGGGCGACGCCAAGCCCGGCCGGGTGAACGTCGAATATGTCTCGGCCAACCCGACCGGCCCCATGCATGTCGGCCATTGCCGCGGCGCCGTGGTGGGCGATGCGCTCGCCGGGCTGCTGGCCAAGGCCGGGCACGACGTGACGCGCGAATACTACATCAACGACGCCGGCGCGCAGGTGCAGGCGCTCGCCTGGGCGGCCTATTGGCGCTACCTGGAGGCGCTGCCGGTCCCGGCGCACGGGCTCTGGGCCGAGGGCGCCTCGGCGGAGGAGCGCAAGGCCGCCGTCGAGGCCGCCTATTCCACGGCGCTGCAATATGGCGGCGAGTATCTGATCCCGGTGGGCGTGGCGCTGGCGGAGAAGCACGGCGCAGGCCTCGTCCCGCCCGATGCGGAGAAGCTGGCCCTCGTGCGGTGCTTCACGGTGACCGCCATGATGGGCGAGATCCGCGAGGACCTGGCCGCCCTCGGCGTGCGGCACGACATCTTCGTCAGCGAGGCCGCGCTGATCGCCGAGGGCAAGCTGGAGCAGGCCGAGACGCTGCTCGACACGCAGGGCCTGCTCTATCGCGGCGTGCTGGAGCCGCCCAAGGGCAAGCAGCTGGACGACTGGGAGCCGCGCGAGCAGACGCTCTTCCGCTCCAAGGATTTCGGCGACGACACGGACCGCCCGCTGCGCAAGTCGGACGGCACGGGCACCTATTTCGCCAACGACATCGCCAATCACCTGCACAAGATCGAGCGCGGCTTCGATGCGCTGGTCCATGTCTGGGGCGCGGATCACGGCGGCTACGTCAAGCGCATGCAGGCGGCCGTGGCGGCGCTCTCCAACCGCCGCGTGTCGCTGGACGTGGTGCTGGCGCAGATCGTCCATGTGGTGAAGGACGGCCAGCCCGTCCGCATGAGCAAGCGTGCCGGCAGCTACGTCACGCTGCGCGACCTCATCGACGAGGTCGGCCGCGACGCGGTGCGCTTCACCATGCTCACCCGCAAGGCCGATGCGCAGATGGAGTTCGACCTGGACCTCGTGGTCCAGCAGTCGCGCGACAATCCCGTCTTCTACGTGCAATACGCGCATGCCCGCTGCCGCTCGGTGCTGCGCAGCGCGGGCGATCCCTCGCTGGAAAGCCTGGCGCAAGCGCCGCTCGACGCCCTGACCGACCCGGCCGAACTGGGCCTGATCCGGCGGATGGCTGGCTGGCCGCGGGTGGTGGAGGCCGCCGCCGCCGCCCGGGAGCCGCATCGCGTCGCATTCTTTTTGAATGACTTGGCCAGCGATTTTCATCTACTCTGGAACAAGGGCAAGGACGACACCACCTTGCGCTTCATCCAGGCGGATGCGCCCGCGGCCACGCAGGCGCGGCTCGCCTTGGTGGCCGCCACGGCGGCTGTTGTCAGGTCCGGACTCGGGGTGATGGGGGTCACGCCGGTCGAGGAGATGCGATGAGCGATTCGATGCTGCCCTCCTGGCGGATCCGTCCGCCGGAGAAGGCACGGGCGGGATGGGGGATTCCGCCGAAGGTCTGGATGATCGGGGGCGGCCTCGCCGGCTCCGTGGTGCTTGCGGGCGCCATCATCTGGGGAATTTCCATGACGGGGTCGCGCGGCGTGCCCCTGATCGAGACGGATGGGCGCCCGTACCGGGTGCGGCCCGACAGCCCCGGGGGCGCCGTCGTGCCCAACCAGCAGGAGCTGATCTTCGAGCGCGGCGCGGGCCGCAACGAGCGTCCGGGCGAGGCGCGTCTGGGCCCCGGGCCCGAGGTGCCCCGGCCCGAGGCGCTGCGCGCCCAGGCCGCGCCTTCCGCGCCCGCTTCGGCGCCGGCAGCCGTGCCCTTGCCGGCGCCGGGCGCGACGCTTGCGCCCGCCGCGTCGGCGGCCCCGGCTCCGCGC
>NZ_SJXD01000009.1 GCF_004336745.1 Roseococcus sp. SYP-B2431 | reverse complement strand
CTCCACCCCGGTGATGATTTCCACTACGCCTCCCGCCTCCGTCCTTACCGGCGCTCCAAAGAACGCCCGTACAAACACAAGGCAGGTTCAACATCATTGTGGTAGGCGGCCGTCGCCGGATGGGTACCCCTGCCCCATGGACCGTCGACGATAGGAGGGCCTCCGCCTCCGGCCCTGCGATGCCCTCCAGGATCACGGCGTCATCGCCCATCGAACCACCAACGAAGCCACGCTGGCCGGGAAAGGCCGGCGTAGCGCCCTTCCGCACGACCCAGGCCGGCGCGCCTTCCACTTCGACGATGTGAGATCCCGATGACCTGCTCAGCCGAGGAACTCCCGACCGTTCGCACTGCGTCACTCGTTTGCCGCCGTCGATCCGCCGGCCACGAAGGTCTTCAACTCCTCAAGATCCTTCGAAACCTCTCTGAACGCCTCGAGTGCAAACGCTTGTTCAACCTTAGTTCGGACCTGCGTCCAATCGTCGGTAGGTTGCCTATCGAGATATGCTGCAATGCTTTCAAAGCGAAGTTCCACCGCAGGACGGGACGGTGTCTCCATGCTCCGGCGGATCAAGTAGTGATAGGGCGTTCGGCAGCCGTGGCGAATAAGATTGGGTAGAAAAGTAACCATTGGGCGCGTTGGCGGCGCTCCGGGCTCCTCAGCCAACCGGTCAGCTACCTGGACCAGCACTCCGCATAGGAAACCCAGATCGGGCGCCAAACGCAGGGCGAACCGACGGGCCCGCTGCGCTCGACTGTCTGCCTTCGTAGGCCTTTTCACGACGCCCTCGTGGGCGGCGACGAACGCACAGATCTCCGCCTCCATGTGGGTGAGGTTCTTTCCAGAAAGCCACGCCACAAGGACAAGCTTTAGCCCATCACGGATCGTTGTCCGACCGCCGGGAGCGGCGATCAGGGCGTCGTAAGAACGACCGAATACGCGACCTAACGACTCCGGACGGAGGAACACGTCGAAGATTGGGGATTCGGGGTCCAACTGGTCGAGGAGCCAAGCGATCCAGTCGTTGGCTTCTGTCGCGTTTAGGGGCGCGGACGAATAAGCCCCCGCTAGGGCGGCGATGAAGGAGGCGTTTGCGCCGGTCCGGGCTGCCAGTTCCTCCTGCCAAGGCAACTGCGGCATCGGCGTGATTTCGGTGAACTGCGCTTCCAGGGTGGCCCGGCGCTGCGATAGCCAAAGCTTCGCGCCTTCCAAATTTTGCTGAGACCGTCGCCAAAATCCGAAGGTTCTTCCGCCAAGCGAGTCGAAACCCTCAACGCCTACACGGCCCTCGCCGAATGAAACTGATAGACGACGCAACAAATACTGCGCCTCTTCACCCGCTACACCTTTCTCCTCAATTTGGTCAAAAAGGGCCGCGAGAGGATCCTCCAACGGCAGGCATTGATCGCTGTCTGAAAAGACAATTTTTACCTCCGCGTCGTCTGACAGGGCCTTATCCGACGGTCTACAACTCAGGGGTATTGCCGGAATTACGATGGCCAGCCCCGTAGATGCTTGACCAGCGCGGCCCGCCCGGCCCAACGCGTTCAGGATCTCGTAGGCCATGAGCGGCTCGCGTGCCTCGCCCTCCTCTTCGCCAAGGCGGTCTGTGCCCGCCAAGATCACCACTTCGCATGGAAGATTCAGCCCTTGAGCGAGTGTGGACGTGGCAGCCAACACAGAAACTCCGCTGCCACTGTCGCGGAACAGCCCCTCGACGAGTTCCCGCTCGCCGCGCAACAATTCGCCATGGTGGACGGCGGCCCGGTGCGAACCGGCATCATATATCGCAGCCTTAACGCCAAGTTCCTCGATGATGCTGTCTCGGAGGGCGACCTGCGACCCACTTAGCGGCTGGTCGACTTTTCCGCCCGGGCCCGTGTTGAGGACGGAGGCGACGCTGACACACGTACGAATGTTCTCGCAGAACACTATGACTTTGAGTCCAGCGTCAGCAAAGCCTTGCGCCAAGCGGGCGGCGACAACTCCACGATTCGATGTGAGCCATGGGCCAGTTCCCTTCCTTAGGGGAATTGGCTGAGCGGAAAGGGGACGTAGCGCAAGCTTGTCTGGGGCGCGAGGATTCCAGCCTGACACCAAGGAGAACAGCCCCACGGGCTTCGCATCGAGGTTGGGTGTCGTGGAACCCGAAGCCATAGGGGAGCTGATGGAGGAGCGCAGACGAGCAAGCTCATCGCTATCATAAGTGACGCATGCTCTAAGCTGGCGGGTCGGTTTCCAGCGATCATCGAACGTCTGCACTGGCCGGCGCAGCAAACTCTCGAGCCAGGATGCCACTTGGCTGCCGTTGCTGACCATCGCCGAAAGGAGCAGGACGTCTGCCTCCTTTCGAACCGTTAGAAACGTCAGCAGGCATAGCATCGCATCGATCCCGCGCCTGCCTATACGCTGGGGCGGAGTTTCAGTCGCAGGCCGGGAAACTCCGAGCAGGTGAAATTCGTCGAAAACGAGAAGTCCAACGTTTGCGAATAAGCGTGGAGCAAATGTCAATAGAGCAAGGCATCGCTCCGGGGTGGCCACCGCCAAATCAGGGAGCGCCTCAATCACATCATCCAACGTAATGTCTTCGATGCTGCCGGCTCGGGCAATGCCGGAGATCCTTGCGTTCAGATCGCGCTCGACTTGACTGACCAGAGCGTGAGTAGGCGCGAGGTAGAGTACACTCTCGCCGCTGGCCAGGGTCGCCGCGATCTTGAGTGTCGCTAGCGTCGTTTTCCCCGAGCCAGTGGGCGTTGTCATGACCAGAGACTGGCCCTTGTTCAAGTAGCCCGTTTGGAGGCAGGAGCGATGGTTTGACCATAGGAATGGCCAGCGACCTGCTTCGGCCTTCAACCAGGCCTGCCACGTCGTTTCGTCGGCGCCTCCAGGCGTCGGAGTACGCACCAAGGCGGCACTTGCCAGGGTCTTGCTCGCACGCCCTAGGAGCGCAGCCAAATGGTGGGGACCAGCGTACATGGATACTGTATCGACGGAGCTTCCGTCGGACCGTTCCATCATCTTGGGGGCGTCTACGGCCAGATGCCGCACCCGCGCGAACCGTGCCTCGGCGTCAGCAATTGCTTCGTCCCCGACGTCGCCGAGTCCCACTTGCGCCAACAGCCGGACGCCGCGGAGCAGTTCGCGGAACATGAGGTTGGCGGCACGGCCGTGGATATCGTCCGCGCCAAGCCCCTCCCGTTCGGGATCGATTCCGACAACCCTTCCGAATGCACCTTGGCAGAACGAGCGGACAGCAATGATCAACGCCCGGCGCACGGGCGCCATCTCGCCGCCAGTGGTCCGAATTGCCTTTGCGGCCTCCAGTGCATCGGACGGCTGCTCAGCGATGAGGAACAGCAACGCCGCGGCAATGTCGCCCCCGATTGCGTCCTCATCGAGCCTCGCCGGTCGTTCGTCTCGAGCCCGAAGCTCAATGATACGGGCGGTAACTTGGCGAGCGGCGCCTGCAACGAAAGCTGCTGAACGGGTTTGCTCAGGAAATAAGCCCAGAGCGGTATAGCTTTCGTAGGTGTCAGCAAGGCGCCGCATTCGCGACAAGAGATCATTAAGTTCAGAGAGAACTTGTTCTGGCTGCCCACGCAGCCTGAGACGAGCGGACGCTATATCGACATAAGCGGCGGTTAGCTGCTCGACCACGGCGTCTCCGTCGAGCCCTGGAAGAGTCGGAACTCGTCGCACCAGTGCGGACGTTGCGGGATCAAACACCGGCTTCTATCTCATGCACCCGTGCAATGACCTGATCGGCCAGCTCCTGCAGACGCAGGCGAATGTCATCTATCGGCATGACTTCGCCGTTGCGGACGGTGTGTGGCAATGGCGCCTTCACTTCAAAATCATTGAAAATGTGCCCGTAGCCACCCTTTTTCATGTCTGCTGGCTCGGCAGTAACCGCTACCCGATATTGGCGAAGCTGGCTCCAAATGGCGCCGTCAATGGCCGCAACCCTATCATCCTCGGACATGAGCGTATCTACGAGCGCGGTAACAGCGTCCACGAGTTCAAGGTCTTTAGCCCCAGCCTCGGTGTCCAGTAGTTCTGGCCATACGCTGCTCGTTATAGTATTGCGGGGGTTAACTGTCGCCTTGTCCTCACACAGCACAAGCCGCGTCAATGCGCCGTTGGAAACCTCCAAGAACAACCCGTCGAATCCTTTGTCGGCCACGCGGACGTGGGGTGCCTTGGCTTTGGCAGTAGGATACTGCTGTGTACCGGCGATCCAGGAGACGTGCTGGAATAATAAGCCGTCGCGGTGGGCCACTCGCGCGTCAAGCTTCTTGCGAGCCGCCCCCGAAATATCTGGATCTGGATCCGCGAGCGCACTGGCAATATCGGCAGTATTGACGGTAAGTAGGTCGATGGCATTAACGATTTCGGAACCACCAAAGCGCATTGGTGGTGTCTCGAGTTCGTCGATGATTCTCCGGGCATGCGTCGGGCGTCGCAAATAAATGGCGGCAAGAGCGCGGCAGAATGCGGCCGAATCTGAGACAGACCAAATTGATAGCCCACAGCTTGTGAGAGTCGCGTCTGTTTGAATTTTAAGGAACACTCATGCACCCGCATTAGTCGCGTCAAATCGCCACAATGCTTTATGACACGACACAGCCTACGAACGTCAAGGCGAGATCGTCCTTTTAACTCGGGTCGTTCATCGAAGCGGTCCCACAGAATGGCACTTTCATTTTGTTGGCGACGTCACTGATCCAGCTCGTCAGCCGCCTCACGGAAGGAGCGGAGCCCAGACTCCCCCGGAGCCGCCGGCTTTGACCGCCTGAGCCAGGAATCTGACGTCCGCCGCATCTCGATCAGCTCGTCCGGGAAGCAACGGTTCTGGAAGGCCATCACGTCCTCGAAGCTGCCGTGCATCCGCCGATCCCAGTCTTCCGGCATCAGCAGCACCGGCATGCGGTCGTGGACGGGGCGGATCGCCTCGTTGCATTCCGTCATGACGCCGGAATAGACCGGCCCCCACTCGTCGCTGTGCTGTCGAAGGCGTCCGCGGCCGCCAGCGCCTCCAGGGTCGGCCGGCCCACGCCGGAGCGGCGCGCCACCTCCTCCACTGACCCGAAGGGCGCGCCATGGGACGCCCCGTCGAGCAGCGAGAAGTTGGACCGGGCGCCGACCTCCGCGTAGCGCATGCCGCTCAGGCCGTGTGGGGCTGTCCAGGCACGCGCCGCATGACCACGAAGCCGGCCCGCTCCAGGTAGCCAGCCAGATGCTCGGCCGCGAGGGCCGCGACGAGATCGCGGCCGGTCGCGGAGCGGTTCGGCCGGCCCCGCTCGTCGTAGCTCAGCCCATAGGCCAGGGCCTCGACCACCTCCTTGGCCGAGGCGGGGACCAGCTGCGCCGGGGCATTCGGATCGGTCTCGAAGCGGGCGTCTGGCATGAGGTGTCCCGGGCTATGTTCTTGTTGTGTTCTGGTCCGCCCGATGCGATGAAGTCGAGTCAGGAGGCCCCGCCGGGGGCGATCGAGGAAGGATCGGCACGATGACCGCGGATCTTCTGGAACGCGTGGACGAGGTGGGCGACGGCCGGCCGGGATCGCTGGGCGTGGTGCTTCGCCGCCACCCCAAGACGGGGCAGCGCCACGTGGACCGGCTCGTCTGGGGCCTGCTGCCGCACGACACCCGGGATCCGCGGACGGCGCCGCGTCCGCTCCACGCGCGGGCTGAGACGGTCGCGAGCCTGCCGATCTTTGCGGACGCCTTCCGTCATCGGCGGGCCATCGTCCCCGTGGACGAGATCCAGCAGCGCAACACGCGCCAGGTGGGCGGGCCCGCGCGCTACGCACCACCCGGCGGGACGGGAGGACCATGGCCGTCGCCGGGCCTGTGGGAAGGCTACCGGGGGCCAGACGGCGAGGTCATCCGCACCTACGCCGATGCCTGCCAAGCGTGAGCTCATCGATACCGGCACCGACAAGCGCTCTGTGCGCCGCGACGCCGAGGGCAAGTTCAAGGAGTCGGACGACGTGGGGAAGTCCCTAGCGGCGGACCAGCGGCAACAGGCGAAGACGACCGCAAAGCCGGGACAGGGCGACAAGCCTAAGTGACCGTTTGAGAACTCAGCGATGTGCGATCCTGCGCAGGAGAAGGGCACCCATCGCGAGGTGGATCATGGCCTCGGAGACGTCGAGGCGTTGCTCGTAGTCTCGGACCAGGCGTCGCCAGCGGATCATCCAGCCGAAGGTCCGCTCCACCACCCAGCGCCTTGGGAGGATGTGGAAGCCCTTTGGATCGGAGCGCCTGACGATCTCGACGACGAAGTCGAGGAAGGCCGCCTTATCCATCAGCCTCGTTCGGTCGTAGCCCGCATCCGCGGAGAGGTGCTTGAGCCAAGGCCAGCGCTTTCGGATGGCGGCGAGGATCGTCTGGGCACCTGCGCTGTCCGACACATCGGCCGTGGTGAGATGGACCTTGAGCAGACGCCCATCCGTGTCCACGGCGACATGACGCTTGCGTCCGACGATCCGCTTGCCTCCGTCATAGCCTCGCACCTCAGCGAAGGGCGCTTTCACCGTCTGGCTGTCGAGAACCCCACCACTGGGGCTTGCCTCCCGCCCTACCGCCTCGCGGTCCAGCATCAGCGCCACGTCATGGATGGTGCGGAACAGCAGGCGCCGCACGAAGCGGCGAAACCACCAATAGACGGTCTGCCACGGCCCGAAGTGGATCGGCAGCATCCGCCAGCCCCCGCCCGAGCGCGCCAGGTAGCGGATCGCGTTCAGCATCTCTCGCAAGTCCACCGATGGCTTCCTGCCCCGTTTCGGCGGCTTGGGCATCAGCGGCTCGACCTGCGCCCACTCCTCATCCGTCAGATCAGACGGGTAGCGCTTCGTCTTGCGGGAAATCTTGGCCATCCGGCGGCGCGTCTCTCGGGTCCCCGGCACGCATTTCCCGGCCATGGCCAAATGCGCCCTGAGCAGCAGGAAATCGATCGTCTCCGGCGGGAGGTCGCCAAGCTCGAGGCGGAGCGTGACATCTTAAAAAAGGCCGCGGCGTACTTCGCCAGGGACGCGACATGAAGTTCACTTTCATCGCAGGGCACAGGACGATTTGGCCCCTGTCCTGGATTTGCTCGGCGCTGGGCGTCTCGCGTTCGGGTTTCCATGCCTGGCTGACGCGCCGGCCTGGCCAGCGTGTTCTGGACGATGAGCTCATCGCCCCCAAGGTCCGCGCAAGCCCGGAATGGCAAAGGCAGAACAGAACGGCGCAACCACGGGTCCTGCGATCCCTGGCATTGAACGCCAATCTCGTCCCGCCCCACCACCACCTGCCCAAGGCGATCTTTTCGGTGGTGACGAACACGAGACGCCATCGACCGCGCCAGCGCGCCTGTAGGACCATGAGCTCGACGTTGGACTGAGCCGCAATTCCAGCCAGAATTCGTCACCCGGTGACGACATGACCTCTACGGATTTCCCGGTCGTGACAGCCTTCTCGGGGGATGGCCGCGCTCCCGCCCAGCCGAGTCTGCCCCTCCCTGCCTCCAGTGGAGTGCGTTCGCGCGCCTGCTGATCGGGCGGCGAGTGCTGGCGCGCGTGCGGCGGAGAATGCCCTGCTGATCCCCCTGGTCCGTGCGCTGGCGCGGCTGGCGGCGGCGGAGGCCCGAGCGTCGGCCATTCATGCTCACCCGCCAGCATCCGAGGATACCCCGTGACCAGTTCCTTCCCGACGAACAACCGTCAGCCCCTGCGTCTGCTCTCGATCGCCACGGTGGCCGACTTGACCGACCTCTCGACCAAAACCGTGCGCCGGATGATCACGCGCGGGGACCTGCGCGTGATCCGCGTGGGCCGGCAGATCCGCGTCTCCGAGGATGACCTCTCGATGTTCCTGCACCAGCGCCGCGAGTAGGTCGCCCTATCCACTCATGTCCAATTAAGTATTAATCGTAAATCAGGTTCGTGAATACCTTACATCTTCAATCTCTATGTTCTGCTTCTTGCCGTATTCACGAAATGTGACTAGCTTCCGACCCTGTCTTCACGAGGCCATTCGTGTCCACTTCTTCAGCTTCACGTAGCCCTTCAGCTAACGTCCGGCAACTGAATTTGGCGGACATCCTGGCGCGCATCGCGGAGGACGAGGCTCTCGCCGACCGTCAGCGCCAGGACATGGCCTCCGCATTGCGCGCCATCGGCAAGGCGGTCGGGCAGCCACTCGAGGCCATCCGCGCGCATCCCAGCTATATTCGGGAGCGGCTCAAGGACTTCGCCCCGGCGATGATCGGGCTGACCGACCGGCGCTGGGGCAATGTGCTGAGCTTGGCGCGCGCAGCCCTGCGGCATGGCGGCGTGCCGCTCACCCCGGGTCGGCACCGTGAGGCCTTCGCGCCGAAATGGGCGGCCCTGTTCCGGCCGCTGACCCAGATGCACACCCGGATCGCGCTGTCCCGCCTGGCGCGGTACTGCAGCATCCGCGGTATCGACCCGGAGCAGCTGGACGACACGGCTTTCGCCGCCTTCGGCGAGGATCTGGCCACCAATGCACTGACCAAGCTCCCCCACAAGATCCACCAAAAGGCGGCGGTGATCTGGAACCAGGCAGCCGAGACTGTCCCCGGCTGGCCGGGGCAGCGCCTGATCGTCCCGAGCTATCGGCGGACCTACGCGCTGCCCTGGGAGACCTTCCCGGCCTCCCTCAAGGCCGACGTGGACGCCTATCTGCGCCGACTGGCCAATGATGACCTGCTCGATGATCTCGACTTCAAGCCGCTCAAGCCGGCCTCGGTCCGCACCCGGTCCCACCAGATCCACGCCTACCTGTCGGCATTGGTGCATCGTGGTCGGGCCCCGGAGAGCCTTCGGATGCTCAGCGACGTCGTCGCCATCAATGTGGTCAAGGACGGCCTGCGGTTCTTCCTCGATCGCGCCGAGGACACGTCCACCAAGCAGGCGCACAGCATGGCCGGGATGCTCCGGACCATCGCCCGCCACTGGGTCCGTGTCGGGCCCGCCGATCTGGCGCTGCTGCAGGCGCTCTGCAAGCGGCTCGATCCGAAACAGGTCGGGATGACGGAGACCAATCGCAGCCGACTGCGGCAGTTCGACGACGCCAGCAACGTGCGCCAGCTGTTCACCCTGCCCGATGCGCTCATGGCCGAGGCGACGCGGATCGATCCCCCCACGCCGGCTGCGGCGCTGCTCGCCCAGACGGCGTTGGCGCTGGAGATCCTCTTGATGGCGCCGGTGCGGCGGCGGAACCTGGCGCAGCTCGATCTCGAACGGCACCTGGACCGGTCCCGCAAAGGCCGCGTGCTCCTGCGGATTCCGGGCGCCGAGGTCAAGAATGGCATGGATATCGAGGCGGCGCTGCCGGATCGATCGGTGCGCCTGATGGACCGCTACCTCGAGAGCTACCGGCCGCTGCTGCTCGCCGGGCCCTCGCCCTACCTGTTCCCCGGTCTGGCCGGTCGGCCGAAAAGCTGTGAGCGGCTGGCGCTGCAGATCACCTCCACCATCAAGGAGCGGATCGGACTCAAGGTGCACCTGCACCTGTTCCGGCATCTCGGGGCCAAGCTCTATCTGGACGCCAATCCCGGTGGGTATGGCGTCGTTCGTCTGGTGATGGGCCATCGCTCCATCGACACCACGACGAAGTTCTACTGCGGCCTGGAGACGGGCGCGGCCATGCGGCGGTTCGATGACCACGTGCTGGGCCTGCGTGAGGAACTGTCGCAGCCCAATGCGCCCGGCAAGCGGATGCGCGGCTGATGGTCGGCAGCCTTAGGCCCGACAAGGATCCCAAGCGCCGCTGCCTCCGTGTTGAGGAATGGCCGGCGGCGGACCAGCGCGCCTGGCGCGCCGCCATCGAGCCGGGTGATGTGCTGGATCCCGGCGGCGCGGGTGCCAAGTGGGCGGCTGCCACCCGCCGCGGGGTTCGCGCTTCGTATGGGCGTTGGCTGACCTGGTTGATGGCCGCTGGGAACCTGGACCAGGAACTGGGTCCGGAAGTGCGCGTAACGCCTGAAGCTGTTGCCGCCTACGTCGAGGAACTCCAGCGCCTGAACGCACCCAGCACCGTGCTGACCCGAGTGCGGTTCCTGGCCTGTGCGTTGAATGCCATGGTACCCCGGCATGACTGGGACTGGCTCTGGACTGTCGGTACCCGGCTCAAGCGCAAGGCCCGACCGGGGAGGAATAGGGGTGAGCGGCTTGTGCCGCAGGCGCAGTTGCTGGCCCTCGGTCGGACTCTGATGGCGGAGGCCGAATCCCGGCACGTCGGATCCGCCTCACGCCGGGCCGCGCGGTACCGCGACGGGCTGATGATTGCCGTGTTGGCAGCGCGGCCGCTGCGCCTGCGCAATTTCACCGCGATCGCCATCGGGCGGCACCTGGTCCGCGTCGGAGCAGGCTATGTGCTGTTGTTCGAGGCCCAGGAAACCAAAACGCGCGTGCCGCTGGAGTTCCCCTTTCCGATGAACCTCATTCCAGAACTTGAACGCTACCTGGCCCAATACCGGCCGGTGCTGGTGGCCCAGGCCACGATCGGTCACGGTCCCCGTGGCCGTGCGGCGGCCGGCGATGCGTTGTGGGTTTCGACCGAGGGGTCAGCGATGTCCCAACGCGGGATCTTCGGGCGCATTGTGGAGTTCACGGCGGCGCGGCTCGGCAAGCGGATGAACCCTCACCTCTTTCGCACCAGCGCGGCGACCTCGGTGGCGCTGAACGATCCCGATCACCTCCACATCAACAAGAGCATCCTGGGCCACACCACGATCGCCACCTCCGAGCGCTACTACAACCATGCGCAGGCGGTCGGCGCGTCGGGCTGCTATCAGGACCAGATCCTTGCCATGCGCCGCGAACTCACGTCGCCGGAGCGCCGGCCGCACCGCGATCGCCGAGCAGGCCAGGAGTAGTCCGATGCGTGTCGCCATCTATGCGCGCTACAGCAGCGATGCGCAGTCCGAGCAATCGATCGAGGACCAGGCGCGAATCTGCCGGGCCCGGGCTGAACGCGAGGGCTGGCAGGTGGTCGACGTTTATGCCGACTACGCCATCTCGGGCGCGACAGCAGGCCGGCCACGCTTTCAGCAGCTGATCACCGATGCCCGGGCCGGTCGGTTCGAGGTGATCCTCGCCGAGGCGCTGGACCGCATCAGCCGCGACCAGGAGCACATCGCCGGCTTCCACAAGCAGACCGCTTTCGCCGGCGTGCGGGTGGTGACGATTGCCGAGGGCGATATCTCGGAGCTGCATGTCGGCCTCAAGGGCACGATGTCGGCCTTGTTCCTCAAGGACCTCGCGCAAAAGACCCATCGTGGCCTGGAAGGGCGCGTGCGCACTGGGCGGAGCGGCGGTGGGCTGAGTTACGGCTACCGCGTGCGACGGGGCCTCAGGGCGGACGGCACGCCGATCACCGGCGAGATGGAGATTGCAGCGGAGGAGGCTTCCATCGTGCGGCGGATCTTCGCGGCCTATGCCGGCGGCCAGTCGCCGCGCTCGATTGCCAAGCAGCTCAATGCCGAGGGCGTGCCGGGGCCGCGGGGCGGGAAATGGACGGCGTCACTCCTGCTGGGCGGCGCCGGCCGCGAAACCGGCCTGTTGCGCAACCGGCTCTATGTCGGCGAGCGGGTGTGGAACCGGCAGCGCTTCATCAAGGATCCGAACACCGGCAAACGGGTGGCGCGGCCGAATCCGCGCGAAGCCTGGGTCATCAGCGCCGCGCCGGAACTGGCCATCATAGATGCCGAGGTTTGGGAGGCTGCTCAGGGTAGGCTTGCTGACGCGCGGCGCATCCTTGGCGCGGGAAACGCTTCCGACGCTACCACAGACCAATCTTCGCCTGGGAACATCGGGACGCGCCTTGCCTCGGCGCGCCGGCCAACCTGGCCGCTTTCCGGCTTGGTGCGCTGCGGGGTGTGCCATGGCCTGCTGTCGGTGATGGGCAGCAAGGGCCGGTTGGGCTGTGCGAACCATGTGGAACGGGGAACCTGCAGCAATCCGCGCACCCTGCTGCGGGACGTATTGCTGCGCCGGGTCCTGGTTGGCCTCAAGGAGCGCCTGCTGGCACCCGAATTGGTCGAGGAGTTCGTCCACACCTACGTCACCGAGGTGAACGCCGCCAATCGGGACATCGGCGCCCGCCGTGCCGGGCTGGAACAGCAGCGGGCCAAATTGGCCCGGCAGATTCGGAATCTGCTTGAGTTGCTCAAGGACGGCCATGGCGGCGTGGCGATGGCCACGGAACTGCGGGACCTGGAGCGTCGGCAAGAAACGCTTGGGACCGAGATTGTCGCAGCGGGCGTGCCGGAGCTGGTGCCAACCCTGCATCCGAACCTGCCGGGGCTCTACCGCCGCCATGTCGAGCGGCTGGAAGCAGCCTTGGCGGATCCGACGACGGCGATGGCGGCAACCGAAGCCCTGCGTGGGTTGATCGACGCGATCCTGGTATTTCCGGGCGAGCGCCGCGGCGAGTTGACCGTCACGTTGCGCGGCGATCTGGCAGCCTTCCTGCACGCTGCAAACAGCACCCCGAACGCCGAAACGGCCGCTGCCCTTGTAGGGCACGGCCGTTCTGGATTTGGTCGTGTTGTATTGGGATCGTTGGATGCGGGGACAGGATTTGAACCTGTGACCTTCAGGTTATGAGCCTGACGAGCTACCGGGCTGCTCCACCCCGCGGTGGTGAGTGTGTTTTCGGTTGGGTGGCCTGGCGCTGACCGACTCTCCCGC
>NZ_SJXD01000008.1 GCF_004336745.1 Roseococcus sp. SYP-B2431 | reverse complement strand
ATCTTGCTGGAATCCGTGTCCACCAGCGCCACGTCGACGCCAAACTCGGCAAAGCAAGCACCAGAGACGAGGCCGACATAGCCGGCCCCGATCACCGCGATTTTCATAAGGGAACCCCCGAGGACCGTGCCGAAGCGAGTGTGCGCATTAGATCGAAGTTCGACTTAAATGCAAGGTGTTGCCGAAGAGCAAGTATACAGCCTTTCGAGGGGCTTAACCGCCGCCGGAGTGTACGCGCGCGAGCCGCACTGGCCAAATCACGCCGCTTGCACAGAGCTGACCGACTGGCCACCGGAAGCGTTCCACGGGCCTGCCTTCGCCTTCCCAGCGCGCCCGAATACGTTCACGCCAGACCCAAGGCATGAAGCTCTGATATTGCCGCTCGCAGCGGCGTGAACCCTGCCACCGTATCCACAGCCGCAAACCGAATTGATCGGGCCTCAGGGCTGGGCAGAGAAAGCATTGTTCCTAATGTCTCCTCCAAATCGGATTCGTTATTCGCGTCTGCCAGGAATCCATTGACGCCTTCACTTACAAAATCCGACGCACCACCGACGAGCGGAGCCAAAACAATACAGCCGCACGCCATTGCCTCGGCTGCCGTGCGACCAAAGGCTTGGTAGTCAGAAAGGTCCAGGAAAAAACTCGCCTTCTTCAACAATATGGCAACCTGAGGCTGGCTCAGATGGCCCACAATCTTAACATTCCTCGGTAATTCCAGATCGAGAGCATGGATTTCCTCTACAGTTGCGCCAAAGGCGACAACTTGGAAACTGCCAAACGAGCCTGCAGCGATACGCCCTAATATCTCCAGTGTCCGCCCTGGGGCTCTTCTCGGCGTTCCGGTCCGAACCATCGCTACAAGGAGGGGCGCCTGAAACGATGGCGGGCTCTTTGGATGATACAGCGAATGATCGATACTCGGCACAACCGCACTCACCTCATGGCCGTGGCACCGGGCTACAGTGTCCCGTAACCAGCGTGACTTAGCGAAATATACACACCTTTCGAACAAGCTAAAGCTTTTTAGGGCCATCAAATATTCGCCACTATGAACATCATAGAAAAACGGCTCATAATCTTGAACATAATAGGCGGCGCGAGGTGGCGATTCAAGCCGCCTTATCGCCTCATATATCGAGTGTGTGGATGTGTTTGTGGTAGCGATCATGATCTTGGTCTTGGAAGCCAATTGTGATAATTCCTTAGGCCCCTCAAAATTTTTGACATTCTCTGTATTTACCCAAGAAAATCTCTCATAATTCTTTCGAAATTCCGCTAAATTGCTGTTATTGACGTAAATGGACGCGTCAAATCCGATGCTGCGCATGGCGTCCACTTCCTGGACGACGGAGTGAGCGCCACCTGAACCGCCGCGGACGGGTAAGACAAAGGCAATCTCCTTCATACTCGCTCCTCATTGGTGGGGACGGCCAGTGTTCGCTTGCTTCTCGCAGGCGATCTCAGGCCATCAGCCCATATCGTCGCGCGCGGCTCATCCGCCACGGATAGGGCCCAGGCGAACCGTTGCGCAACCCACGTCAGGCGCGCCCATGAGGCCGCCCGCGGCCGTCCCACTTCCGAAGCCGAGGAGTCCCCCCCCTTCACGCCGTCCGTGGCTACGCCACCCCGCCCAATTCGAAGCTCACCTCGCAGACCAGCCCCCCCGGCTCCCAGCGCTGCCACATCTGGCCCCCGAGCCGGTTCTCGAAGGTCTGACGGATCAGCTGCGTGCCGAAGCTCTGCCGATGCGGCGGTCCTTCCACCCGGGGGCCGCCGGTCTCGCGCCAGATCAGGTGCACCATCTCCCCCTCGGTCCACCAGCTCACCTCGAGCCGCCCACCCGGGACCGAGAGCGCGCCGTACTTGGCCGCATTTGTCGTCATCTCATGCAGCGCCATGGAGAGGGGTTGCGCCACCTCCGAGCCCAGCATGAGGCCCGGCCCCGACATGGCGATGCGCGTCTCGCCGAAGGGCGCCAGCTCGTGCTGGATCAGCTCCTTCAGCAGCGCGCCCCGCCAACGGTACTGGCCCAGCAGCGTCATGGTCCGCGCCAGCGCCTGCACGCGGCCCTCCATGATCTGGATAAAGGCCTCGGGGCTTTCCGCCGTCGTGACGCGCAGGAGGCCCGAGACCACGGCCAGCGCGTTCTTCGCCCGGTGCTCCACTTCATGGGCCAGCAGCGCGGTCTGCTCCTCCGCCAGCTTGCGTTCGGTCACGTCGTAGGCGACGCCCATGAGCTGTGCCTCCGCACCCCCCTTCGGCCCGCCATAGAAGGGCAGCCGCCGCGCACGGGCAGTGATCCAGATCGTCTCGGTCTCCCCGTCCGGTGCCGGCCGCCGGATGCGGAACTCGCTGCGGAAGACGCCGCTGCGCTGGGCCATCACCATCTCGCGGCGGACGCGGCCGCGATCGGCCGGGTGCAGCCGCGCCACCGTGGCGGCCAGATCCGGCTGGCCCGCCTCGGGATCGAAGCCCCAAAGCTCGATCATCTTGCGCGACCAGGTGATCTGCCGCGCCGCCGGGCTCCATTCCCAGGTGCCGATACCAGCCGCCTCCTGCGCGAGGCGCAGCCGCGCGTCGCTTTCCGCCAGCGCCTGCTCGGTGCTGCGCAGCGGCGTCACATCCACATGGGCGCCTCGCATCACGAGAGCACGGCCCTCGGCGTCGCGCTCGATCTCGCCGCGCGCGGCGATCCAGCGCGTGCCGCCGTCCGGCGTGACGATGCGGTAGCTCTGCGAGTATTCCGTGACGCCGCTGGCATCCGAGACGGAATCGAGGAAGGTCCGCTCGGCGCGCTCCCGGTCGTCGGGATGCAGGCGGCGGACCCAGTCGGCATGACGCTCCTCCCCCGCCGAGCGCGGGCCGCCCTGCAGCGCCATGTACTCGGCCGAGCGGCGGTTGATGCCGGTGCGCAGGTCGATCTCGAAGGTGGCCACGAGGCCGAAGCGCGCGGCACGGTCCAGCCGGTCGGCGTTCCGCTCCACGTCGCTTTCGAGGCCGGCGTTGATCGCGTCCAGCCGGAGCTGGTCGCGGCGGACCCGCAGGGCCAGCAGGAGCAGCATCAGCGTCGCGGGCAGGCCGAAGATCATGTGGCTGGCGATGGTGCGGCGCCAATGCGCGGCGATGGCCGAATCCAGCCGCAGGCTCACCGCATAGACGGGAAAGCCCTCCACCCGGCGCGCCGCGTTTAGGGCCTGGGCGCCCCCGACCACGCTGGCCGCGCTGTAGGTCGCGCTGGCGACCCCGCTGGCGACGACCTCGTGAAAGGGCCGGCCCGGCGGGATCGGCGGCAGAATCCCATCCTGCCCGCTGGTGCGGCTGAGGATGTAGCCGTCCTCCCGGACCAGGGCGAGCACGTCGCCGCCTGGGCCGAGCAGCCGGCGCATGCCCTCCGCCAGCACGTCGGGACGGATTGAAAGGATGATGAGGCCGTCGAAGGCGCCGGCCGCCACCTCCGCATTACCGGTTTCGCGGCGCACGCGGCCCACGGAGAAAAGGAGCTGGCGCTCCCACCGGCCCACGAAGGGACGGCTGACATAGATTTCGGGTGGGTTGGGCGAGCTCAGCATGGCGAAGTAGTCGCGGTCCGCCAGCACCATCTCGCGCCGCACGGGAAAGACGTTGGAGGCGACCAGCGGCTGGGCGTTGCGGTCGATGACATAGGCGAGATCGGCCTGCGGCAGCTCGTCCACCAACGTTTTCAGCTCGTCGTGCCAGCGCCGCTCGTCGCCCTGGATGGCAGCGTCGGAAAGGCCGCGGAGCCTTTCGTTGATACGGGCGACCGCGAGGGCCTGAGCCTCCAGCACGCGGGCGGCGTATTCGGCGCCCGCATCGGCGGTGCGGCTGAGCTGGAGAGTCGCGTCTTCCCACACCGAGCGCCAGCTCAACCAGGCGCCGACGCCCAGCAAGGCCAGCGGGACCACGAGCGCGGCGAGGGGCAGCAGAAGGCTGAGGCGGGCGCGGCGGCGGCGGGCTGCGAGATGCCGCGCCGAGGGAACGGGCGCGGCCTCGGACGAGGCCGCCTGACCGGTGGGCGGTGCAATGGACGAGCTTTCGCCTGCGCTCACCCCGACCTCCCGCCGTGCGACCCATCCCGGCGGACTCGCAACCAGGGCTCAATCAGACGCATCGAATACATCATGTCAACTGGCCGGAGCCGCCAGGCCGAGGGTCCGGAGGCACCCTCGGGCCTTGCCTCCGGACGCCTCCGTCAGTTGCCGACACGCACCAGCCGGAGCGGGAAGCCGTTATCCGCCTGCTGCTGCAACTGGACCGTGTTCCGCGCCGCCCAGACGACCTGCTGCTGGTGCAGCGGGATATAGGCCACGTCGTCGCGGATGATGTTGGAGGTCTGGGTGATCAGCTCCTGCCGGCGCGCCGGGTTGGTCTCGACGCCGATCTGGTCGATGAGGGCGTCCAGCTGCGGGTTGGAATACCCGCCATTGTTGAACACGCCGCGCACGCCGTCCCGCGTGCCCGTGAGGTTGTACAGCGCATTGTGCGCGTCATAGGTATTGGGCGTCCAGCCGAGCAGGTAGAAGCTCGTGTTGAAGCGCGGCGCGTTCACCTCGGCGAAGAAGCGCACCCGGGTCTGTGCGGCCAGCGTCACACGCACGCCGATGCGGGCCAGCATGGCGACGACGGCGGTGCAGATGCCCTCGTCGTTCACGTAGCGATCGTTCGGGCAATCCAGGGTGACGCCGAAGCCGTTCGGATAGCCGGCCTCGGCCAGCAGGCGGCGCGCGCCGTCCACGTCGAGCGGCGGGCGGCGGTCGTTGGCCTCGAGGAAGCCGTTCACGCCCGGGCCGAAGATCTGGCCGGTCGGCCGCGACTGGCCGCGCATGACGCGCGTGCGAATCGCCTCGATGTCGATGGCCTGGTACATCGCGCGGCGAACGCGCACGTCCTGGAAGGGGTTGCGTCCGCGAACGTCGCTCTTCAGCAGTTCGGCGCGGCTCTGGTCCAGGCCGAGGTAGATGGTGCGCAGCTCGGCGTTCTGGATGATGCGCAGGCCGTTGGTGTTGCCGATGCGCGCCATGTCCTGCGGCGGCACCGTGTAGATCATGTCCACCTCATTCGAGAGCAGGGCGGCCACGCGCGTCGCGTCATTGGCGATCACGTTGAACTCGATGCGGTCGAGATTGTGGACCGGCGTGTCCCACCAGTTCGGGTTCCGCGCCAGCACGGTGCGGCGGTCCGGCTCGCGGGAGACGAGCACGAAGGGGCCGGTGCCCATGGCGTTGCGGGTGGCGAAGTTCTCCTCGCGCGAGGTGAGGTCGGCCACGCGCTGGGCGTTGTTCCGCTCCAGCCAGGCCTTGCTCATGATGCCGAAGCTGGTGATCTCCTCAGGAAAGATCGGGTTGGGCGCGCGCGTCTTCACGACCACGGTGAAGTCGTCCGGCGCGGTCACCTCGGCGACGGTCGCGAAATAGGCGTTGATGTTGGAGCCGGGGCCGCGGGCACGGGCGATGGAGAAGACCACGTCGGCGGCGGTGAAGGGCGTGCCGTCCGAGAACTTCACGCCGCGCCGCAGGTGGAAGGTCCAGGTCAGCGGATCCGTCTGCTCCCAGCGCTCGGCCAGCGCGGGCTCCAGGCGGAGGGCGGGATTCCGCCGGATCAGTGGCTCGTAGATATTGGAGTTGAAGGTGAGGAGGAAGGTCTCGGACCGCGTATAGGGGTCCATGGAATTGACGTCGCCGTCATTGGCCCAGCGGAATGTCGCGGCCTGCGATGGCAGCGCCAGGCTGGCGGCGAGCAGGGCCGCGGCGAGGAAGGGGCGGATCATTTTTGTCTCCCGATTATGGATGCCGGCGGAGGCTAGCCGCGAGTCCCGGGGGCGTCGAGTTGGCGAACGGCGGGAAAAATCGGCGACTTCCGGGAATTCGACCGGCATCTGCCACCTTCCTGGGCCTTCCTGCCATGACGGCCGCCTTCGAGTTCCAACGTCCCCTCACTTCCATCGGCTTTGGCGCCGTGCCCGCTCAGGCCGCACGAGCGCCCACGGCGCCAGCCGATCGCGCGGGTCCCGTGACCGGCTGGCGCGCGCGCTCTATCTCTGCGAGTTCGCGCAGATGGCCTGGCTGGAGGGCCCTGTCCTCAGGACGGAGGCGGGACCGGAGGGCGAAGGCGGAAAGCGGGGCTCATGCGCCGCATGACCCGGGCCGACTCGTCCATGTCCATGAGTGGACGGCGGGGGACCTCGTGATCTGGAACAACCGCTGCCTGGCCCATGCCGCAACCTGGTTCGACGCGGAGAAGTAACGCCGGATCATGTGGCGGACGACCCTCAGCGGGAATCCCGGGCCGGCCTGTGCCGGCGAGCGGAAGAGCTGGGCGGCGGCCTGACGGCCGGCGCCTGCGCGCGGCGCCGATCGGGCCGCCGTCACCAGCCGCGATAGTAGCCGCGGCCGTAATAGCCCCGGCCGTAGTAGCCTCGGCCGTAGTAGCGTGGCCCGCTATTCGCGATGGCGGCGCCGGCGGCGACCCCGACGAGGCCCGCGGCCACGGCGGTGCCCACATTGGCGGCCTGCTGGTTCTGGGCACGCTCGGCGGAGGCGGCGGGCTGGAGATAGGCGGCCTGGCGGCAGGCCTCGTGATAGCCCTGCTGGCAGGCGATGTTCGCCTGGTTCGCCTGCTGCTCCATGGGACCGGGAGCCACGGCGCATCCGGCCATGCTCACGGAAGCGGCCACAGCCAGGACGCGGAACGAAGGGTTCATGACGATCTCCTCTCGATGGTGGGCGCGGCGCTTAGACCGGCAGCTTCGATGGAAACTCTTATAACCGTCATGTGTCGCGGCATGATGTCGCTCGCACGAAGTTCTGCGTCGCGTCTGTCATGCGGGGGTGGCCGAAGAGCCAGGCCCCTCGAAGCCTCAGGCGGCCTTGAAGGCCGCGGGCAGGCCGGAGATCGCGCTGTCCACCAGCGGCGCGTCGGAGGCGGCATCGTGCTTCTGCGCGATGATCTCCCGCACCGCGGCGGTCGCGATCTCAGCGGCCGCATCGCGGACCTCGATCACGGCCGAAGCCTCCGCCGCGGCGATGCGGTCCATCGCCATCCGCTCGCGGCGGCGGGCGGAGGCTTCCGCCTCGGCCCTGGCGGCGGCGGCCACCCGCTCGGCCTCGGTCTTGGCGCGCTCCAGCATCGCGGAGGCATCCTTGACCGCCTGCTCGCGCTCCTTGCGGGCACCGGCCATCATCGCCTCGGCCTCGGCGCGGAGGCGGCTGGCCTCCTCGAGCTCGGCCCTAATGCGGGCCCCGCGGGCGTCGAGCATCGCCGTCGCCTTGGTCCAGGCCAGCTTGCCGACGAGCGCGATGAAGAGGACGAAGCTGATCGCGACCCAGAACTTCGGGTCGAGGTAGAAATGCTCGTAGTGGTGGGGCATCAGACCGCTCCCTGGCTGGCGACGCGGTCCACGGCGGCGGCCACGTCATTGGCGGGGGCCTTCACGGAAAGGCGCGCCAGCATGGCGTTGGCCGTCTCTCCCGCGACCTCGCGCAGCGCGCCCATCGCCTGGTCGCGCGCGGCGCGCACCTGGGCCTCGGCCTGGGCGACCTGGGCGGACAGCCGCTCGTTGATCTCGGCGGCCTGCTTCGCGGCCGCGGCCTGCGCCTCGACCATGGCGGCCGAGATGGCGGCCTGGGCCTCGGCCCGCGCCGCGGCGGTGGAGGCGCGCAGCTCGGCCAGCGCGGCCTCGCCGGCGGCCTGCGCGTCGCGCGCGGCGTTCAGGTCGGCCGCGATGCGCGCGGCGCGCTGGTCGAGGACGGAGGCCACCTGCGGCAGCGCGTAGGTCTTCAGCACGTAGTAGAGGATGCCGAAGATGATGAGCAGCCAGACCAGCTTGCTCATCATCAGCGGATTGGCGAAATCGAGCTGCGGCATGACGACCCTTTGGGCGGAATCCCGGGGACTGAAAGACGATCAGGCCAGGGCGGGCTCGCCCTGGCCCACCGGCTTCAGGCGAACAGGATCAGGAACGCGATCAGCAGCGCGAAGAGCGCCACGGCTTCCGTCAGGGCGAAGCCGAGAATGCCGATCGGGAAGACGGCGTCGCGGGCGGCCGGGTTGCGTGCCACGCTGGTGATCAGCGAGGAGAAGATGTTCCCGATGCCGAGGCCGACGCCGAAGAGCGCGATGACGGCGATGCCGGCTCCGAGAGCCTTGGCGGCAGCAACTTCCATGGTCTTAGTCCTTCCGTTGAGCTGAAAGCTGGTGTGTTCCGGCGAGCGCTAGTGCAGGTGCACGGCGTCGTGGAGGTAGATGCAGGTGAGGATCGCGAACACATAGGCCTGCAGGAACGCGACCAGCACTTCGAAGCCGACCAGCACGACATTGATCGCGAGCGGCATGATGGAGAGGAACGGCCCGATCGTGCCGAGGCCTGCGAGCATCACGATGAAGGTCGCGAAGACCTTCAGCATCACGTGGCCCGCGACCATGTTCGCGAAGAGACGGATGCTGAGGCTGATCGGGCGGGATAGGTAGGACACGATCTCGACCGGGATGATGATCGGCGCCAGCCAGAGCGGCGCGCCCTCCGGGAAGAAATAGCTGAAGAAGTGCATCCCGTGGATGGACAGCGCGACCAGGGTGACCAGCACGATGACGATCGCCGCCAGGGTGAAGGTCATGCTGATGTGGCTGGTATAGGTGAAGGCGTAGGGGAACAGGCCCAGCATGTTGCCGAAGAGGATGAACATGAAGAGCGTGAAGACGAAGGGGAAGAAGCGGCGGCCTTCGGGGCCGACCTGGCTGACCACCATGTCGTCGATGAAGCCATAGGCGCTCTCGGCCACGCTCTGGAGGCGGCCGGGCACGATGGCGCGCGGACGCATGCCGATCACCATCAGCAGCACGATCAGCGCGCCGGCGATGACCATGTGCAGGTTGGACTGCGTGAAGCCCACGGAGGCCCCGATCGCGCCGCCGACGGTCCCCAGCTCGAACTGGCTGAGCGCGTCGATCGCATTCCCTTCAACGGCCACCCGGCACCTCTCCGAACCTAGTCCCTGCGCGCGCCGGAGCGGGGTGTGAACAGCCGATAGACATTCAGCACCCCCGCGGCGGCCCCCAGGCAGAACATCAGCAGGAAGAGCCAGGGCCAGGTGCCGAGCCATCGGTCTAGAATGAGGCCGAGCCCCACTCCGACGATCAGCGCGGAGACGACCTCCACGCCGGCCCGAAGACCAAACCCCCAGGTGGACGGCAACGCGTTCCTCGAGGGCTCAGGCCTGTCGAGACCTTGTCGGTCCCGCGCGGCCTTGAGGCGTTTCTCGAAGGAATTGCGCTCGTTCACCATAGGCTCCTCCCTGACTTTGTTTCCGCCGGAAGGCGAGGCTGGCTCTATGGCGGCGGGGGATGACTGTCAAGCGCATGAACCCGCTGAAAGGCGAGGTCGAATGCGGGAAACGGGCGAATATGGCGATCGTTGCGAGGATGTGTTTTCCGGGCGCCGATGCGCGTGCAGGACATCCGGCCGCGCCGCGCGCGAGCAGGCGCTCGCGAGGACGCCAGCGCGGACGCGATACACGATTCGGAATGGCCGCCCATGCGCGTCTACGACGTAGTACGACGTAGTTTAGAGGGTCATGATGGCATCCTCGGACCGAGACACCACCAAGGGCCAGCCCGTCAGCGTTCGGCTGACGGTGTCGCTCAACGAGCGGCTGGGCGCCCTCGCCGCTGCGCTCGACCGCCCGAAATCCTGGGGCATCGAGCAGGCCATCGAGGATTACGTGGCTCTCCAGGACTGGCAGCTGGCCGCCATCGACGAAGGCATCCGCGCGGCGGACGAGGGTCGCGTCGTTCCGCAGGAGGATGTCGAGGCCTGGGTCCGGTCCTGGGACGATCCGGCCGAACGCCCTGCCCCCAAACGCGGATAATCCGTGCGGATCGTCTGGGCCGAGCCCGCCCTCCGCGACCTCGAAGCGGCGCGGACGCATATCGCGCGGGACAGGCCCGGCGCGGCAAGGGCGCTGATGGAACTTGTTCTCAGGGCCGCGCGCCGGCTCGCGGAATTCCCGGCATCCGGCCGGCAGGGACGCCGCCCTGGCACGCGCGAGTTGGTCGTGGCGCGCACGCCCTACCTGGTGGCCTACCGCGTGCGGGGCGAGGTCATCGCCGTCCTGAGAGTGCTGCACCGCCGCCAGCAATGGCCCGATCTGCCCGGATGAAGACATGGGCTTTGGGATCAGTGGGTCGCGAAGCCGGATCGTCGGGCGACCAACGCCTCGGCCGCTTCCCTGCTGCGTCCCTCAAGCCACGGATGAGGCGAAGGACCCACTCGTTCCATGGTGACAGCGTATTGCCAGGCCGAAATCTCATCGGCGGGAGCCCGGGCCTCACGCGCCTGATTTTTATTCCGTCCATCGGACATAGCGTGGCGAGTTTCCCTCAGCCTTCCGCCATCGCCACCGCCTCGCCGAGGTCCACCGACAGCAGCCGCGAGACGCCCCGCTCCTGCATGGTGACGCCGAAGAGCCGGTTCATCCGCGCCATCGTCAGCGCGTGGTGGGTGACGACCAGGAAGCGCGTGCCGGTGCCGGACATGCTGTCCAGCAGGTCGCAAAGCCGCTCCACATTCGCATCGTCGAGCGGGGCGTCCACCTCGTCCAGCACGCAGACCGGCGCGGGGTGGCAGCGGAAGACGGCGAAGACCAGCGACAAGGCCGTCAGCGCCTGCTCGCCGCCCGACAGCAGCGACAGCGCCGAGAGCTTCTTCCCCGGCGGCTCCGCGTAGATCTCCAACCCCGCCTCCAGCGGATCCTCGCTGCCCACGAGGGCCAGATGCGCCCTGCCCCCGCCGAAGAGCTTGCCGAAGAGCTGGCGGAACTCGCGGTCCACCTGGTCGAAGGTGGCGCGCAGCCGCTCGCGGGCCTCGCGGTTCAGGTGGCCGATGGAGCCGCGCAGCCTGGCGATGGCCGAGGTCACCTCCTCGCGGTCCTTCACGATCTGCTCGATCCGCGCCTCCAGCTCCTCCAGCTCGGTCTCGGCGCGGAGGTTCACGGGGCCCATTTCCTCCCGCTCGCGGGCGAGTCGCTCGGCGCGGCGGCGCGCGCGCTCCTCGGCGGCGTCGGAGACATCCTGCGGCGGCTCGGGGAGCTCGGGCGCCTCGCCCAGGCGTTCCGTGATGCGGGCGGCGAGCGCCGCGCCGGCCTGGGCCGCCGATTCGCTGGCAGCCTCGGCGCGGAGCGCGGCCTCGCGGGCGGCGACGAAGCCGGCCTCGGCCGTACGCCGGGTCTCGTCCCGCTCGCGGGCGCGGGACTCGGCGAGGTCGAGCGCGGCCCGGGCGGCGGCATGCGCGGCCTCGGCCGCTTCCAGACGGCGCATGGCCTCGCCTTGCGCCTCCGCCACGCGCTCCGGCAGGCGACGGGCCTCGTCGCGGCGGCCGGTCGCATCGGCGAGGCGGGATTCGAGCGCGGCCAGGCGCGTGGCGGCGTCGGCCAGGCGCTGCGCCCAGGCGGCGCGCTCTGAGCTGGCAGACTCGCGGCGCAGCGCCAGCGATTCGCGCTCGCCCTGAAGCGCCAGCACCTTTCCCCGGGCCTCGGCGGCGCGGGTATGGATGCCGGCGAGCGCCAGGCGGGCATGGTCCACCTCCGCGCGCGCGGCGGCGAGGTCCGGCAGGGCGGCACGGGCCGCCCGGGCGCGCTCCAGCGCCTCGGCGGCTTCGGCGGCCTCCGTGCCGACGCGTTCCTGCTGCGGCGCCAGGGCGGCGATCTGCGCCACGGCGGCCGCGTTGCGGCTGCGCAGCGACGCCTGCTCGGAGCGGGCGGCCGCGAGCCCCGATTCGGCCTGCCGACGGGCCTCACGGGCGGCGGATTCGGCGGACTGGGCGCGGGCCGCCTCCTCCGCCTCGGCCTGGAAGCCGGCGATGGCGGGGGTCGCGGCGAGCAACGCCTCCGCCTCGGCCAGCGCGGCTTCGGCCTCGGCGCGCTCCTCGGCAAGGCGGGCGGCCTGGGCGCGGTGTTCGGCGAGGCGTCGCTCGGCGGCCTCGTGGCGGACGGTGAGTTCGGCGGCCCGGGCGGCGGCGCGCTGGGCCGTGGGCTCGGCCGCGTCGCGGGCCCGGCGGGCGGTGACCTCGGCGGTCTGCGCGGCGGATTCCGCGGCCGCGGCCTGGGCCCGGGCGGATTCGGCCGCGCGGGCGGCGGGCGCGGCCTCCGCCAGCTTCGCCTCCGCCTGGCGCAGCCGGGCGAGGTTCTGCAGGCGCGCGGCACCGGCCTTGGCGGCACCGGGCGCCTGCACATAGCCGTCCCAGCGCCAGAGGGCGCCGGCGCGGGAGACCAGCGCTTGGCCCGGCAGCAGCGCCGCCTGGAGAGCCCCGCCATCCTCGACGAGGCCGATCTGCGACAGCGCCCGGCCCAGCTCCTCCGGCGCGCCGACGAGCCCCGCGAGCGGGGTGGCGCCCTCGGGCAGCGGCGGCGCCGTCCCGAGCGGCGGCAGGGCGCGCCAGAAGCGGTTGGTGCCGGAGCCTCGGCCGCCCTCCAGCCCCTCGCCCAGCGCGGCGCCCAGCGCGGCCTCGAGACCGTCGGGAATGGCGAGCGTGCGGGCGATCGGGTCGGCCTCGGCCGAATCTCCGGCCGCGGCGCGGAGCCCCTGAAGCTCCGCCTGGAGGCGGGATTCGGCGGCGCGCGCCTGGGCCTCGGCGGCGCGGGCGGCGGTCGCCTGCTCCTGGGCGGATCCGCGGGCCTGCCGGGCGGCGGTCAGCACGGACTCGGCTTCCCGGAGCGCGGCGGCGGCGGCTTCGGCCGCGGCGCGGGCCTCGGGGAGGACGGCGGCCTCGGGCGCGGAAGGCGCGGATTGCTGGGCCGCGGCTTCCCGCTGGCGGGCGGATTGCAGGCGCTGGGCGGCGGAGGTCCGCGCGCGCTCGGCCGCGCCGCGCTCGATGTCGGCGGCGCGGGCGGCGTCGCGCGCGGATCGCGAAATGGGCCATCTTCGCGCCCATCTTCGTGCCGCTGCTAATG
>NZ_SJXD01000007.1 GCF_004336745.1 Roseococcus sp. SYP-B2431 | reverse complement strand
AAGCCCGGTGTTGCGGTGCTGCGGAAGCGTCAGGCTCGCCTCCTGTTCGAGGACCGCCATGACAAGGCTCCGATCGCAATACCGAACCAGCGCCTGACGGACAGAGAGGCCTTCCTCCTCCTCGATATGGGAGGAAAATTCCACGGGCGAAGTCACCTATACTTTCGCTCCCATTCCAATGGGGTCTGCGAGTGAACCAAGACCAGTCGCTGGCCCACCTGCCTCCCCATCTCCGCGAGGTCTGCGATCTGCTGGCCCGCGGCCTGGTGCGGCTACGGAGTCGCACTGCGGATGATATCGCGCGTGACCTCGGGGTCCAGAGAGAGAGTTCGCTACACTTCACCGGGAACCAGAGCGGTCATGCGGCGCCCGAGGAGGGGCAACTCGCATGACCCGAAATGCCGGACGGACAGCCGCCGCCACGCCGACCATTCCTGCTATCCCGAAGACCGACGTGCTGGGCCGGCTGGCCTGGATCCAGACCGCCCCGATCGCCCAGCTGAAGGAGCAGTGGCGCCAGCTCTACGGCAAAGAGCCGCCGCCGTTCAGCCGCAGCTACATCACCAGCCGCCTGTCCTATCGGGTCCAGGAGTTGGCCTATGGCGGATTGAAGCCCGAGACCCGGGCGCGGCTGGAGGCGCTCGGAGAGCAGCTGGACGGCGGCAATGTCGTGCTGCGGCGGATCCGAGCTGACCACCGACCGCTGCCCGGCACACGCCTGCTCCGCCAATGGCAGGGCGTCGAGCATGTGGTGACAGTCCGGGCGGATGACTTCGAGTACGAAGGCCGGCCCTACCGGTCGCTCTCCGCCATCGCCCGGCACATCACCGGCACACGATGGAACGGCTGGACCTTCTTCGGTTTGCGCGGGCGAGGTGACGCATGAGCCGCCGGCCGCGCCAGGAGGCGCCCATGCCGGCCACCACGAAGAAGCTCCGCTGCGCGGTGTACACGCGCAAGAGCACGGAGGAGGGTCTGGAGAAGGAGTTCAACACGCTGGACGCCCAGCGGGACGCCTGCGAGGCCTATGTGCTGTCCCAGCGGGCCGAGGGCTGGGTGCTGGTGCCCGACCGCTATGACGATTGCGGCTTCTCCGGCGGGAACCTCGACCGGCCGGCCCTGAGGCGCCTGCTGGCCGACATCGAGCAGGGCCGGGTCGACGTGATCGTGGTCTACAAGATCGACCGGCTGAGCCGCTCGCTGATGGATTTCGCGAAGCTGGTGGAGACGATGGAGGCGCACGGCGTCACCTTCGTCAGTGTCACCCAGAGCTTTAGCACGACGACCAGCATGGGTCGGCTGACGCTGAACATCCTGCTCAGCTTCGCGCAGTTCGAGCGTGAGGTGATCGGGGAGCGTATCCGGGACAAGTTTGCGGCGAGCCGGGCACGCGGGATGTGGATGGGCGGGAAGGTGCCGCTCGGGTATGACGTTCGAGATCGGAAGTTGATCCCCAACGACGACGAGGCTCCGCGGGTTCGGCGGGTGTTCGAGCTTTTCGTCGAGACGGGATCGGGGACGGAGACGGCGCGGCGGCTCCAGGCGGAGCAGGTGACGAGCCGGTCTGGCCGCCCGCTGAACAAGGGCGACGTGTACAAGCTGCTGCACCTGCGGACCTACATCGGAGAGGTCACGCACAAGGGGCAGGTCTATGCCGGCGAGCATGAGGCGATCGTGTCCAGGGAGCTCTGGGACCGTGCGCATGGCCTGCTGCAGACGAGCCCGCGGACCCGGGCCACGCCGAATCGGCAGCACGCGCCGGCGCTGCTGAAGGGGCTGATCTACGGCCTGGACGGTCGGGCTCTGTCGCCGACGCACTGCCGTAGCGGCGGGCGGCTGTATCGATACTACGTGGCGCAGCGGGTGCTGAAGGGTGAGGACGACGACGGGGGCGTCGTGCGCCGGGTGTCGGCCGCCCCCATTGAGGCAGCCGTGATCGACCAGGTCCGCGCGCTACTGCGGCAGCCGGAGATCGTCGCCGGCACATGGCTCGCCGCCCGGGCCGAGGGATCGAACATTACGGAGCGAGAAGTCCAGCAGGCGCTGGTCGGGCTGGACCCGCTGTGGCGCGAGTTGTTCCCGGCGGAGCAGGCGCGGATCATGCGGGCGCTGGTGGATCGGGTGGTGGTCGGGCCTGAGGGGGCGGACATCCGGCTGCGGGTGGAGGGGCTGGCCGGGCTGGTGCGCGACCTCACAGCCATTCCGCCCGAGGCTCTGAGGAGCGCGGCATGAGCGGGCAGTGCGCAGCCACGCACATTACGGTTCGGGTGCCGCTGGCCCTTCGCGCGAGGCCGGGGCGGAAGACTGTCATCGTGCCAATACCGCGTGAAGGCGAGGAGTCGGTCCAAACGACGCGTTCGGACCCGGCGCTGTTGAAGGCGCTGGCGCGGGCGTTTCGCTACCAGCGCCTACTGGACGAAGGGCGATACGCCTCGATCACGGAGATGGCGGGGGCAGAGAAGATCGAGCGGGGGTATCTGGGGTCGCTGCTACGGCTGACGCTACTGGCGCCGGAGATCGTGGAAGCAATCATGGACGGGCAGGGGGCTGACGGGATCAGCCTGCCTGTCCTGCTGGGGCCATTTCCCGAGGACTGGACTTGCCAGCGCGAGCGGCTCTGAAGGCTGGCAGCTTCGCGCCCATCCTGGCCGTTTCCACGTCAAGTCGGCGATCCTGGAAGCTGCCATAGGTTCATGCTGATCTATCAGCACGCGTGGACAGCTGACTCTGGAATGTCACAGTAGCCGTCCGCTTGTCGGGTCCAGAGCGGGGGCCGGCATGGCGGGGTCAAGCAACAGTTGGCTCCCGCGTCGCCGCGAGCCGGCTATAAGCGATCCATGAAGATCATCCACACCGCCGACTGGCAACTGGGAAAACCGTTCGGCCGCTTCGAACCGAACGTCCGCTCTGCTCTGACCGAAGCGCGGTTTGCGGCAATCGACACGATTGGCATGGCGGCAGCGGAAAAGGGTGCCGATCACGTGGTGGTCGCAGGTGACGTCTTCGACACGGAGGGGCCGGAGGACCGCACGATCGTGCAGGCCCTTTCGCGAATGAAGCGGCATGCTTGTCATTGGTGGCTGCTCCCAGGCAACCACGATTTTGCGCGCAACGGCGGCTTATGGGATCGAGTGCGCGCGCGGGCCGGCGACAGTATCACTGTCCTGACGGATCCCGCGCCGACCGAGATCGAGACAGGCGTCTGGCTGCTGCCGGCACCGCTCACGCACCGTCACAATCTTGATGATCCCACAGAGCTGTTCAACGGCATGGAGACGCCTGGCGCGAGGCTGCGCATTGGTCTTGCCCATGGCTCCATCCGCGATTTCGGCTCGCGTGGAGAAACCAAGAGCCACATCGCGCCCGATCGTGCGTGCAGATCAGCGCTCGACTACTTGGCGCTCGGCGATTGGCATGGCGTGCTGAAGGTCGATGCGCGGACATGGTATGCCGGGACGCCGGAGACCGACCGCTTCCAGCGCGACGAACCAGGGCAGGCGCTTCTAGTGGAGCTTTCAAGCGACGCGGAGCCCCACGTCACCTCCATTCGGACAGGGCAGTTTCAGTGGCTCGTCCGTGACTGGACGGTCAATGATCTGGCGGCCTTCGCGGCCGAACGCGATCGGTTGCTCGGTGTAATCGACCCGTCGGCGACGCTTCTTCAGCTTTCGCTAGCCGGGATCGCGACTCTCATCGATCGCGTCGCAATCCTCACCGACCTTGAGCATGATCTCAGCCACCGATTGCGGCTCCTGGATGTCCGCGCAGATGATCTGGTTGGTCGGCCGAGCGAGAACGATCTGGCGTCACTCGCCGTCGAAGGGATACTCGGCGCCGCGGCGGCCCGATTGAACGAAAGGATGGAGCGGGGGGGATCGGATAGCCTGATCGCGAGACGGGCGCTCGAGCGCCTCTTCGTCGAATATAGCCGCGAGGAACGGGCATGAGCCTCCGAATTCGCCGGATCAGCGTTTCGGGCTTCCGCAAATTTCGCCAGCCATTTGCCATCGAGGGGCTGACCGACGGACTAAACATCGTCATCGAGCCCAACGAGACTGGCAAGTCTACGCTGCTCGAGGCACTGCGCGCGGCCTTTTTCGTGCGCCACGGCACCAGGAACCAACTCGCCCAGTCCTACGCGCCGCATGGCGACGCGGTCGCACCTGAGATCCAGGTTGCGTTCGAGGCGGATGGCGCGCCCTGGAGCTTGAGCAAGAGGTTTCTCAAAGGCGCGTCGGTCGAAGTGATCGGACCGCAGGGAAAGGCGCAGGGGGACGAGGCCGAAGCACGGCTTCATATCCTGCTTGGCTCGGTCCGGGACACGAGCCAGCGGGGCGATGCTGCGAGCTATGGCGCGCTGGGGCTGCTCTGGGTCGCTCAGACCGAAGCGCTTAGCGTCAGCGCGCCCGGTCAGATCGTGAGGGACACGGTGCGCTCGACCTTGGAAGCCGAGGTGGGCTCAATCATGGGCGGGCCCGCGTACAAGCGGGTCCGTGATCGCGTCGATGAGCAATATGCCCTTTACTGGACCCCGACAGGCCAGCGCCGCGGCCGCCAGACCGAGGCGAGTGAGCGGTTGCTGGCGGCGGAAGCCGCAGAACGGGAGGCTGCAGACCGTTTGGCGGCCCAGGAGCGGACCTTCTCGGACCTCGACGCCACCCGTGCCCGATTGAAGCTGGTTCAGCGCGAGATCGCTGACGAGACGGACGCGCACGCCCGGCAGGTGCTGGTCACTTCGCTCGAGGTGGCACGGGCCGCGGCGCAGATCCTGGCGACTCGGCGTGCTGAACTGGAAGCCGCAAACGGCACGGTGAGGGCACTCGAAGATCTGCAGAGTCGATATGCCAGCGCCGTCGACGCCCGCGAGGCCGCGGAGCGGCGTCTGGCAAGCACGCGCGACCAGCGCGCAGCGCTGGCTGGCGAACTCGGCGAGGCCCGGCAGCGCGTCGCGACTGCACGGCAGGCACTCGACCTCGCCCGGGCGGCCCGGCAGGAGGCGCGTACAGCCCTCACGCGCGGCGAGGACCGGCGTCGCGCGGCCGAGCGTAGCGCGGCCATCGCGGCGGCAAGCAAGCGCCACGCCGCGCTGCTCGATCTCGAACGGCAACAAATTGACGCGCGGGCGCTCGCGGCAAGAGCGACCCCGGCGAAGGTCATCGACGAGCTCGAGGCCAACGAGCGGGCGATTGCCGAAGCGCGCGCAACGGTCAACGCGGGCGCGACCATCCTCGCGCTCACCGGATCCACCACCGGCATTACGATCGATGGTGAGCCGGCGGCGGCCGGCGAACGCACCCTGATCCGTGAGACCGCCGTCCGTCTCGGCGACGCCGAGTTGATTGTCCGGCCGCCACTGACCCTTGCCAGCGCGGAGGCCCGACTGACCTCGGCGCTGGAGAAGCAGCGGGCCGCCCTCGCCGAGCTCGAGCTTCGGGACATCGCAGCAGCGCGCGCGCGTAACGACGCCGCCCGGGACGCCGCGGCGGACCTCCGGACCATCGAGGCCCGGATCGCGGCGATCACCGCGGCGGACGCCAGTATCGGGCTGGCGGCCGGTGCGGAAGCGTTGAAGCTGCTCGTCGCTGGACTGGCGGAGGAGGTCGCGAACGAGGCGGCTGTGCCTGACCTGACCGCCCTGCAACAGGTCGCTGAGGCCGCTGAAGCACTCGCGGCCCGCGCCGAAGGAACCCACGGCAGTGCTCTCGACGCCTTGCGGCGCGCAGAAAGCGAGGACGCGCCGCTAGCGGCTGCGGAGGCGGGGGCCGAGAGCGATCTTGGGAATGCGGTCGCTCAGCTCGCCGCCATCGAGAGCCGTGCCGACTTCCTCAATCTGGAGCAGGCGCTCGTGATCGCGCGCGAGCGTGCAGCCAGGGCGGCCGTCCAGCTTGAAGAAGCGACACGCAATGCGTCGGCGCACGACGTCGCCGCGATCACGCGCAAGATCGAGACCATCGACGCGCGGGCGCGAACCGCCGGCGAGATGCGGACGAAGCTCGAGATGGAAGTCGCCCGGCTGGAGGCGGTTATCGAGAGTGAAGGGGGCAAGGGGCTGGCCGACCGTTCGGCGCATACCCGCGAAGAAGCCGAGGCGGCGCGGGCGGCCCTGCAGCGGACGTCCGAGGAGGCTGCAACCCTCAAGCTGTTGCGCGATACGCTGGAACAGGCCCGCATGGAGACCTCTAGCAAGTTCGTCGGGCCCGTGGCGAAGCGGGCGAAGCGGTACATCGAGCAGCTCCTACCAGGATGCGATCTGAGCTTTTCTGAGGATCTCGGGCTGGAGAGCGTGATCCGCGGTGGCATCGTCGAAGGCTGTGCCAATCTGTCCAGAGGTACGCAGGAACAGCTTGCGGTCCTCACCCGCATCGCCTTTGCCGACTTGCTGCTGGAGCAGGGACGCCCCGTTTCGCTGATCCTCGATGATCCGCTGGTCTACTCAGACGATGCGCGGCTCGACCTGATGGTGGAGATCCTCACCGAGGCGGCAACGCGCATGCAGGTGATCCTGCTGACCTGTCGTGATCGCGCCTTCCGGCATATCGGCGGGAACCGGATCGAGATGAGGTCATCTGGCTGACAATTGCCTGTGAGAACCGGGTAACGTCGTACCGGGCGTGCGAACCCGCTGGGACCGCCGGGGACGCCGCCGAAGGCGAGCAACTGGCCGCCGCGAACCAATGCCAGCGGACGGGCATGCACCCGTCGACGGACAGGAAACTCGATTGACAGCCGAAGCACTCAACCTAGCATCGGAGCATGAAGGGTGCATGCTGTTGGCTTGTATGAGCAAGATTGCCTGGGCCGAGCAGCCATCACCTGTCATGGTCCCCTAATCTGCTGGGCGCGACCTCCGCGTCGGCCCGGTCATCATTACGCCACGTGGGAATGATCCATGAAGGTCAGTCTTGTCACTATTCGGAACTTCCGGCGATTAGAGAATGTCGAGATCGACTTGGAGGAGCGGGAGTCGATCTTTGTCGGGCCGAACAACAGCGGCAAGACGTCAGCGGCCGCGATCTTTCGCTGCTTCCTTGGAGGGCGCGAGTTCAAAATTCATGATTTCTCGGTCGCCCGCATGGCCGACTTCGATGGGTTCGTGGCCACGGGCGATGCAGACCGGCTGCCGAGGATCAGCCTCGACCTGTGGTTCACGATCGATCCGGAAAGCATCGCGTTCGGCCGGGTGTTCACGCTGCTGCCTAAGCTCTCGGATTTCACGCGGGTCGGGATCCGACTCTCCTATGAAATCGAGGACGCCACTAAGCTGTGGGAGTATTACAATGCGGCCTACCCCGTGCAGGAGAGCGGGACACGCGGCAAAGCGCTGTCGCAGTACCTCGCGCTTGACGGAAACCTGTCTCGACATTGCACCGTGCGCTACTTCTCCCTCGACGAGAAGTCCAAGGAGGGCGCCCCGCCTGAGATCGTGACGAGCGAGCTCGAGCCGGACGAAGGCAAGCGCCTGCTGAAGCACCTTGTCCGTGTCGAGTTCGTCGACGCGCAACGCAACATCAACGATGACGACAGCAGCCGCAGCAATCGGCTCTCGTCGGCCTTTGCTGCCTTTTACCGCAAGAACCTCGATCAGGTCGGGCATGCGGCCGACGCTCACAGCGTGATCGACGAGAACAACAGGCAGCTGACGGACCACTATGCCAAGCAGTTCGATCCGCTGATCAGGCTGATCAAAGCTTTGGGTGTTCCTTCGATCAACGACCGTGAGTTGCGCATCATCTCCTCCCTCAGCCCGGAGACCGCTCTCCGCGGGAGTACCGAGCTGCTTTACGTCGATCCCAACCGCCAGCATGAGCTGCCGGAGCTCTACAACGGCCTCGGGTTCAAGAACCTTATCTACATGGCCATCCAGGCTCGGCACTTCCATTCCCAGTGGGTGATGACCGCTGAGAACAGGCCACTCTGCCTGATGATCTTCATCGAGGAACCTGAGGTCCATCTTCATGCCCAGGTCCAGCAGACCTTCATCTCGAACATCTGGCAGGTGATCAACCAGTCGGCCGAGGCGGCCGGCGAACCGGATCTCGTTCCGCAGCTCGTCGTCACCACCCACTCCTCCCACATCATGGAGGCCGTCAACTTCGAGAAAGTCCGCTACTTCCAACGCTGTCATATCGCCGGCGAGACGGCGGCGTCGGGGATCCGAAACGCGTCCGCGGTTCGCAGCCTTCGCGCATTCCAGCCCGACGTGGAGACGATCGATGGCAAGCTGGTTTCGCCGGCTGAGTCGCTTGCGTTCCTCAAACGCTACCTGCGTCTGACGCATTGCGACTTGTTCTTTGCTGATGCCGCGATCCTGGTCGAAGGCGCCGTCGAAAAGTTGCTCATGCCGGCCATGATCGAGAGCGCTGCGAAGCGGCTGCGGACCACGTACCTGACCATCTTGGAGGTGGGCGGCGCCTATGCGCACCGGTTCGAAGGCCTGCTCAGCTTCCTCCACATTCCCTATCTCGTCATCACGGACCTCGATTCGGTCGCGCCCACAGGCTATCCGAGTGCCTGCCGCGCAGACATTGCTGGCGCGCGAACGTCGAATGCCTCGCTCAAGAAGTTGTGCGGGAAGACGACGGTCGCGGATCTGATCGCGTTGACATCGGACGACAAGAAGCACTCGGCGAAGGACCGCTGTATCGCCTTCCAGACCGACATTCTAGTCACCGACGGCACCGCCCAGCAGGCGCTTCGCCCCCGCACCCTTGAGGAGGCGATCGTCTACGAGAACTTCAGCTTGCTCCGGTCCGGCACGCTCTCGATCGGTGTAGCCGTTCGCACGCCCCTCGATGAGGCCTACCAGGACGTCTATGACCGGATCCGGTCCGACAGCTTCAAGAAGACCGACTTCGCCATGGACATTCTGGCCTGCACGGAACCGTGGATCGTTCCCGACTATATCGCGGAGGGTTTGCGCTGGCTGGAGGCGCGCCTCTGCCCGCCACTTGCCGGAGCGACCGCGTCGGCCGTCGCTGTCGCGGCGGCGGCCTGACATGAGCGCCTGGGTCGAAAGCGAAGCCGATGCGCTTGTCCGCGCCTGCCTCCACGAGCGTCGCAGCTTCGCGATGGTCGCCGGGGCCGGGTCGGGCAAGACCAGCTCGCTGGTCGACGCGCTCGGTCGCGTCCGCGACCGAGAAGGGGCTGCGCTCCGCCGGCAGGGACAGCGCATTGCCTGCATCACCTTCACTCAACGCGCGGTCGAGGTGATCAAGGTCCGGCTGAGGTTCGACGAGCTTTACCTGGTTTCGACGCTGCACAGCTTCCTGTGGGAACAAATCAGTCGGTTCCACGAGGACATTCGCGAGGCGCTGCGGGAACGCCGCATTCCGACGCTCATCGAAAAGGCGAAGGAAGACGACAACGGTGGCAAGAGCAAGAAAGCGCAAAAGGCCCGCTCCAAGATCGAGCGTTTGACGGCGGAGCATGCCGCACTCGCGACGGTCGACACCTTCGACTATGCCGACACCAGCTTCAGCGATTATGGGCGGGGTCAGATCGGTCACGACGACGTGATCGGGATCGCAACCTACCTTTTCGAGAATAACGCAACTTTTCGACGGATCACCGGTCTCCGCTTTCCATACATCTTCGTCGATGAAGCGCAGGACACGTTCGAGGGCATCGTTTCCGGGCTCAATCTCGTTTGTGCCGGCAAGGGGCTGCCGCTGATCGGCTATTTCGGTGACCCTTGGCAGCAAATCTATGACCGGAGCGCCGGGGAGTTCGCACCGCCAGAGGGCGGTGAGATTATCACCAAGACCGAGAACTTCCGGTGTTCGAAAAGCGTCATCCGGCTCCTCAACGCCTATCGCCGCGACGTCGAGCAGTATGCGGCCGGCGACAACAAGACTCGCGAAGGGAGCGTCGAGTTCCGGCTGGTGAAGGCCGAGGAGCCGACGGAGCCGCGCAAGCGCTATGGAGAGGATCAGGTCGAGCGTGCGCTCGCCCGGATGGACGCGGCCATCGCCGAATGGGGCTGGGCTGGTCGCGATGACGTGATCGGGCTCTTCCTCGCGCGTCAGATGATCGCGCGTCGGCTCGGCTTTGCGGAGCTCAACAAGCTCTTCACGGGCGACTACGCCTCCTCCCGCGCGCAGGATGCGTTCGAGGCTGGCGAGCACTTTCTTCTCAAGCCCTTTCTGACAACGATCTGGCCGTTGATCACGGCCAAGGAGCAAGACGACGGTCGGACCATTGTCGATCTTTTGCGGCGTGGAAGCCCGGCGTTCGCGGTGGATGGTGTGAACGCCGGGAAGTCGCTGAAGTCGATGATCAAGACGTCGACGGCGCTGGTTGCGCAGCTGCACGCGTTATGGGGGACCGAGACCATCGGCGACATCCTTCGCTTCTGCATCGACAAGCAGATCATCCCGCCTTCTGAGCGTCTTTGCGACCATCTGGGCCGGACGCCCCGGAGCGAGGCCTATGACGAGGATCTGCACGGACCTGATAAAGGCGACTGGCTCGCTGACGCCCTGTTCCGCATGGCTCCGGGGCAAGTTGCACGCTATGCCGGCTATATCGCCAAAAACACGGCCTACAGTACGCAGCATGGCGTTAAGGGGGAAGAATATAAAAAGGTTTTGGTCGTCTATGATGACGTCGAGGCCGCCTGGAACCAGTACAGCTTCACGAAGATGCTGACCCCGAATACTGCCGGAGAACCTACCGAACGTCAGCGGTCCCAGACGGAAAAGCTGGCCTATGTCTCGTTCTCGCGGGCGACGGAGGATCTTCGCGTCCTGCTATTCACGAGCGATCCGGAAGCGGCGCGCGCGGAACTCATCAGCAAGGAGCTGCTCTCGCCCGACCAGATTACGGTGATGATGTAGCGCACGACCTGGACGGCTACGCCCGGCTCAATGTCGTCCCAGGCGCTCGGCGACCTGAACGGAAGTCGGCTTTGCTTGTCAGGACACCCGAAAACCGCCGGTCGGCTACCGGCCACAAGCCGTCATGCGTCAGCAAGTCAGCAACCGGTGCCATCGGATGCAGATGCGTTGAATTTTCGCGTTGCCCGACCGCGCTCCTCGGATGCTGCTTTGCGCCGCTCTGGTCGCAGTTCCTCGATCGTAGGCTGCCACCAGCCACGTGCGAGATCGGTCGCGCTGGGCGGTGAGCGTGCCGGCCAAGCCTGAATCAGTTCAGAATGACTGGGCCGACGCCAAGCCGCCCAGACCAAGGTCGCGGCCTCGACCAGGACACCGGGATAGAAGCGCGTGCTGACGTCGGGCTCGACTAGTTCTCCCGTGACCATTGTGAACATCACGCCACCGATGTGGGTCATGAGCACCTTGTCGAGCGGCGGTGCCGTGTCCGCCGGCACGGGATACCTTTGTCGGCGACGCTCCGCGGTCGAAGACCGCTTTTCCTCAGCATCGGGACTGGCGGCGCGTTCCTTCTTGCGCTGCCGCCGTGCCTCAGGCTCGGCGAGGCGCGCAGCGTCTTCGATGAGAGACCAATGTCGACGCAAGTCTTCGTAGGAGCGGAACGGAACGCGCCACGCCTTAAGAACCGGATCCCAGTGGGCCCATGGAACCTCCCGAAGCGCGGCAACCACCGTCCGGGAGTAGGGTGTTCGAACAACGAAATCGTCACCGACCTCCAGGAATGGGCTGGTGATCGGCTCGAATTCGTAGGCGTCACGCCCGCGCTGATCGGCGTGTGCCAGAGCACCTCGCCATTCCTGAGCGGACCAGATTCTCAAACGCCGTTCAGCCGTCTTGCCGGGGACGAACCAGCCGCCGAGATCCTCCCGCCAGCGGGCTCTGGGAAAAGCCTCACGAAAGCGATCGACGGTCGCCCGATCGAACGGAAAGCTTGCGACAGCTCCCGGCGCACCATCCTCTGCACCTCTCGGCGCCACGTTGAACTCGACGGTCTCGTCAGCCACGTGTCGCCTCCAGCCTCAGCCTATCCCTTATGAAGTCGCTTGGCATTGGCTCGCACGCGCCGCCGAGCCGGTCCCATGGCTGCTTTGGCGATGGCCTCGGGACCGGCGCCGCGCATCGCGGCGATGCCCGCTTCGACCATGCCCGTAGCGACGGCCTTCTGCTTCTCGGCGGCGAGGGCGGCAAGGCGCGTGCTCGCCTTCGCCGGATCGGACCAGAGCTGCGCGCTGTGCGCCATGAAGACCCAGCCGGCTTCCGCGAGCCAGGCATAGGCCGTGAAGGGATTGGCGATCGATTTGCGGGCCATCCGTCAGCCGCATCCCGCGCAGGTCATCAGCCCGCGTCGCGTGCGAGCCTCCTGAACGCGATGGCCGCAGCGCAGGCAATTGGTCCCAGTGTCCTCGTCGTCGAAGGGATCTGCGGGGTCGACCGAGTTTGGCAGCGCGAGCTTTCGCGGACGACCGCGGGGCCGAGGGGGCTGAGTGGCTTTCTCGGGAACAGGAGAGGCCGTCTCGCTGGGCTGCCAGGCAGGCATGACGTGCGCCTTCGGTTCGGCGACGGCCCGGGCTTCGAGCGCCTCTATCGGTTTCGCGACGGCGGGCTTCGTCGGGAAGCCTTCGGACCAGACTGCCGCACGAACAGTTGAGGGCAGGCCACGCCGATCCTCCTGCGCGGGGCGCCCGGATTTGACGTGCACGACCTCGACGGCTCGCGTGCCGTGTGCGCTGCCTCGGCGTGGGACGTTCAGGACTTCACGTCGTGGGGATGGTTCGGGCGAATCGTCGCGAAAGCGAGCGAAGACTTGATGGATGTCCGTCATGGATTCCAAATCTTATGGCCTGTTGGCAGCAAGAGCTTGGCGCTGCGGAGGCCGTTGGCGTTTCGATTGCCCCAGGGATCGCAACCCCGAGCTAAACCGCAATGTGCCATGGCAAATCGTAATCAGATCAAGGGAATAAAGCTTGAGGGTAAAATCGGCGTACCCTCAAGGTGCGGAGACTCTGCGCTCTCGGGAGACGAAAACGGTGCCTCGTTGCGCGTTCGCACCATCAAGGTTTGCGCAAAGAGACCGGCCAAACCTGGGCTACAGCGCGATGCGATCCGATGAGAGAATGTTTGTCTGGGGAGAGACTGGAGCAGCGGTAGGAACCGAGACGACAACGTTCTCTGGGGCATTCTCAAAGTTCGTCGGCTCCTCGGCGTACAGGTTCTCAGCCTAGCGCAGAGCGCAAACGTTCGCATTGACTGTCGCCGCG
>NZ_SJXD01000006.1 GCF_004336745.1 Roseococcus sp. SYP-B2431 | reverse complement strand
CGCGGCGACAGTCAATGCGAACGTTTGCGCTCTGCGCTAGGCTGAGAACCTGTACGCCGAGGAGCCGACGAACTTTGAGAATGCCCCAGAGAACGTTGTCGTCTCGGTTCCTACCGCTGCTCCAGTCGGACTTCCAACTTCATTCTCTGTTTGGGCGTCGGCACCGCTACACGCGGCGGTCTGCCGTGCTTCCGCAGTTGAGGTTGATACTGCGCGGTCGAAACGACCGGGCTTTCTGTCTCCGCAGGGCCATTTTCTCTCCGAAGCTCGGGACTTGGGCGATCGAGTCTACAAGCTCGAACACCAGCAAAATGGCCGAGCTCCCGGCGCGCACCTGCCTGTGGTTGGGGCTGAGACCGCCTGAGCGCTTGCCACCCGGCTCCAACTGTTCGCTGCAAGGCCCGAGCACCTCCAGAGAAAAGGCGCAAAATCGGGATAGCTCGACGCTCGCAACCACTGCGCAATCCGCTCTTTTTTCTCTATTCTCCCGCTTGAGTTGCAGAGGGAATCGGGAATGGCGGGTCGGCGGCGGGCACAGCCCTCAGAACAACAGGGCGCGCTGCCGGTCGAGGACTATCGCCATGCTGGCGCTACCCGGCCGAACAACCCACCCGCCGCCATTGCGGCCGAGGGCCGGACACCACCCGCGCCGCGGACCACCTACGCTTATTCCCCGCGCCTGGACCCTGCACTGCGAGCCGATCCCTCCGGCCGGGCGGACGCTTTGCCGCCGCTGCTGGAGAAGGCGACGCGGGAGAAGCTGACCGCCGAGGAGGCCGCCGTGCTGGCCGAGGCGCTGCGGCGGCACGAGCCCTGGCTAGAATGGGCCGGCAAGCGGGAGACGCCGGGCTTCGCGGTGGACCCGGTGGCGCTCCACATCCATGAGCGTGTGAGCACCCAGGCCATCCTGCGGGCGGCGGCGCGGCAGGATGTGACGCGAGACCTGTTTGCCGACCCAACGCTGTCCTATGCGCAGGCGGTTAAATTCTACCAGCATGATGTGGACTGGGCGAACCGGCTGATCCTGGGCGACAGCCTACAGGTAATGGCCAGCCTCGCGCAGCGGGAGAACCTCGCCGGCAAGGTCCAGATGATTTACTTGGACCCGCCCTATGGCATCCGCTTCGGTAGCAACTTCCAGCCGGAGACGGGGAAGCCCAACGTTGGAGACAAAGCAGCCGATCTAACCCGAGAGCCCGAGATGGTGCGCGCATACCGTGACACATGGCGCCTCGGCGTACACTCGTACCTCGCCTATCTCCGCGATCGGCTGATCACGGCACGAAACCTCTTGTCGGATACTGGCAGCATATTTGTGCAGATCGGCGATGAGAACGTGCACCGGGTGCGGACCTTGATGGATGAAATTTTCGATTCCGGCAATTTTTGTGCGCAGATTACCTTCCGAACAACTGCGAGCCAGACAGCAAGAGCGATTGGAAAGACCAGCGATTATTTGCTCGTATTTGCGAAAGACATACGCCGGCAAAAAATTCGCTCCCTCTTCAACCAACGACGGTATGCTGATGACGTCGGTGGACGTTACACGCGTGTGGAGGGTCCTGCCGGCGAACGCCGGTTTCTGATAACGCCAGAGCGGGTCGACCTGGACGCCCTTCCCGACAGCTTGAGGGTCTACCGTCATGACAATCTTGCATCACAGGGCGCGACACCATCCGGCACAGTCGACTTCGGGTTTGAAGCGGGCACGTTCCATCCGGGAGCGACCAACCATTGGAAGACCACAGTAGCGGGCTTGCAAAGGTTAGCAGGCGCAAACCGGCTCGGCGCGCCCTCTCCTCGTTCTCTGGCTTATGTCCGCTACTTCAATGATTTTCCGTTCACAGAAATCAATAATCTATGGACAGACACACAAACAGGCGCATTCACAGACGATAAGGTCTACGCAGTACAGACTGGCACGAAGGTCATTGAGCGATGCATGCTAATGACCACGGATCCAGGGGACTTAGTCCTCGATCCCACATGTGGTTCCGGCACCACCGCCTATGTTGCGGAACAATGGGGGCGTCGCTGGATCACCATCGACACCTCCCGCGTCGCGGTCGCGATTGCACGACAGCGCCTTCTCACGGGGAAGTTCGACCACTACCGCCTCAAGGATGAGGCAAACGGTGTTGCCGGCGGCTTCGTCTCCAAGACTGTGCCGCACATCACGCTGCGCTCCATCGCGCAGAACGCTGCCCTCGACCCAATCTTCGCTAAGCATGACCCCATCCTCGAGCGCGCCGGCCGACCTGAACGCGGCCCTGTCCAAGGTTGGCAGCAACCAGCGTAGTCACCTTGCCGGCAAGCTGATCGCCAAACAGAAGGCAGAGGGCAAGCGCGCGGTCACCGAGGCAGATCGCCGCCGCTGGGACCTGCCGAAGGCCTCAGATGGTTTCCAGCATTGGACGGCTCCGTTCGACACCGACCCGGACCACCCGGAAGGCCTGGCCCAGGCCATCACTACCTACCGCGCGGCATGGCGCGCAAAGCAGGAGGAGGTGGACAAGGCCATCGCCGACGCCGCCGAGCCGGAAGACCTGTTGGACCAGCCGCAGGTCGTCCGGGGCGTAACCCGTGTCTCCGGCCCCTTCACCGTTGAAGCCGTGCAGCCTGCCGAAACCAGTCTTGACGAGGCCGTGCACGAAAGCCCGATCGACGGCGCGCCGGAAAGCCTGGACGAGACCTTCGCCGGCGACGCCGCGGGACGCGCCGCGGCCGAGCCGCAGAACGCCGAAGCCTATCTCGACCAGATGCTGCGCCTGCTGAAAATGGACGGGGTGCGCTTTCTCGACAATCGCGTGATGAAGTTCTCGCGCCTCGAACCACTGGGCGCCCGCTCGCAGGCCATCCACGCAGAGGGCCGCTGGGCACCGCAGGGCGAGACAGACGCGGATGCCGAGGGGCGTGCCACGGTCGCCATTGCCTTCGGGCCGCAATACGGACCGGTCACGGCCAAGCAGGTGGAGCAACTGATCCGCGCCACATCGCGCCGCGGCTACGACGAGCTGGTCATTGCCGGCTTCGCCTTCGATGGCGCTGCGCAGGCGGCGATCGAGGAGGCCGAGCACCCCGAGCTCCGCGTTCACATGGCGAACATCCGGCCCGATGTGAATCCGGGCATGGCCGGCCTGCTGAAGGATGCCCCCGCCGCACAGCTCTTCACCGTCTTCGGCAAGCCGCGCTCGACCCTGGAATCGGTCGGCAAGGATGAATGGCGCGTGGTGATGGAGGGCGTGGACATCTACGACCCCGTTTCCAACACGGTCACGCCCAGCCGCGCCGACAAGGTGGCCGCCTGGTTCGTGGACAGCGACTATGACGGCCGCAGCTTCTGCATCACCCAGGCCTCCTTCCCGGACAAGGATGCTTGGTCGAAGCTGAGCGCCGCGCTGAAGGGCGTGGTGGATGAGGAAGCCTTCGCTGCCCTCTCCGGCACCGTCAGCTTGCCCTTTCCGAAGGGAGAGCATGCCTGCGTCGCGGTGAAGGTGATCGACCCACGCGGCAATGAGGTGATGCGCCTGCATCGGCTGGAGGGCTGAGGCGATGGCAAAAGCGTCTCCGCAGCAGCAGGACATCCCAATCCAGCCGGTCGAGCGGCCCATCCTCTGCTCTCCCTACAAGGAACCGGACCAGCACTGGAAATACGACACCGTCACCGGCGCTGCGCGGAAGGAGCCGGGCCGCCGCCCCGCCTCCTGGTACAAGACGGAGCGGACCGGCAGCGCGCAGATGTCGCTGCTTGCGCAGGAGCAGCAGGACGACTTGCCCCTGCCCAACCTGCTACGCGACGATGTGCGCCGCTGGCGGGAGGCCGACTACCGCGGCGCCACCCTGGCGACGCGCGAATTGCTCCGTCACTGGAGCCGCGAGGATCGCGAGCGCCGCCTGTTCTTCGGCCAGCGCGAGGCCGTCGAGACGATCATCTACCTGGCGGAGATGCGGTTCACGGGCCGCACCAGCCGCCTGCGTTTTGCGCCAAAGGTGACGGCGGACGATCTCGGTCGGCTGCTGACCGGCGTGCGACCGGGGCCGGCCTTCCAACTGGCGCAGGGCGCAGAGTTCTTCCCGACCCTGGTGGATAAGCCCGCCGACCCGTCGCTGAAGCCGCTGCGCCGCCTTTGCACCAAGCTGGCCACCGGCAGCGGCAAGACGCTGGTCGCGGCCATGGTCATCACCTGGGCCTTCGTGAACCGCGGCATCAGCCCGGAGAGTCGGGAATACCCGGATGTCGCGCTTCTCTGCGCGCCGAACCTGACGGTGAAGGAGCGTCTGGGCGTGCTGAAGCCCGACGCGCCGGACAACTACTACGACGCCTTCAACCTCGTGCCGGCGAAGTGGCGGCCGTTGCTCCAGCGCGGCACCGTCATCGTCGAGAACTGGCACCGCTTCGCGCCGGAAAGCCCACACAAGGACGGCGATAAGACCTATGCCGTCGTCAACAAGGGCGAGGAAACGCCGGCCGATTTCCTGCGCCGCATCTTGGGCAGCGCATCGGACCGACTTCCGATCCTGGTCATCAACGATGAGGGCCACCATTGCTGGCGGCCGGTTCCCGGTTCCACAACCGGCTCAGGCCTGACCGGCGACGATAAGACTGCGTTCGAAGAGGAAGCGCGAGAGGCGACCGTCCGGGTGGACGGACTCGATCGGCTGAATGCTGCCGGAGGCGAGGCGCCTGGCATTTCCATGGTGGTGGACCTTTCGGCCACGCCCTTCCGTATCAAGGGTAGCGGGTACCCTGAAGGCCAGCCCTTCCCTTGGATCGTCTCCGACTTCGGCCTCGTGGACGCAATCGAGAGCGGCATCACCAAGATCCCGCGCCTGCCGGTACAGGACACGACGGGGCGGCCGGACCCGCGCTACTTCCGCCTTTGGGAGGCCATCCGCGACGGGCTGCAACCTGGCGAGAAGCTGCCCGGGCGCTCCGGCAAGCCGAAGCCGGATGTGGTCTGGCGCGAGGCACAAGGTGCGCTGGTCCAGATCATGGGTCAGTGGAAGGAGCGTTTCGAGCGCATCCGGGCGGCCCAGCCCGGCGCGGACCGGACGCCGCCCTGCGTGATCGTCGTCTGCGACAACACCGACATCGCCGAGGAATTCTACCGTCGTATCAGCGGTGAGCAGGTGATCGAAACGGTCACCGAGGCCGAGGTGCAGGAAGTTCTCGAAGAGGAGGAGGGCGAGGACGAGGCGCCCACGACCAAGCGGAGTAAGAAGCCGAAGCCACGCATCGTCTACGGGCAGGGCGAGGTCTTCCCCGAGCTGTTCAGCAACACGGCAGAGCGGAAAGTCACCATCCGCATTGACAGCAAGCTGCTAGCCCAGGCTGAGGCTGGGGGCAGCGGGACCAGCAAGAAGAAGGCCGATGCGGCCGAGGAACTGCGCCGCGTCGTCGCCACGGTAGGCAAAGCCGGGGAACCCGGCGAACACGTTCGCTGCGTCGTCTCGGTGGCCATGCTGACGGAAGGATGGGACGCCAACACCGTCACGCAGATCCTCGGGTTGCGCGCCTTCACGAGCCAGTTGCTGTGCGAGCAGGTGGTGGGCCGCGGTCTGCGGCGGATGGACTACAATCCAGACCCGGCGACGGGGCTGCTGACCGAGGAATACTGCGACGTCTATGGCGTGCCGTTCTCGGTCATCCCGTTCCGAGGGAGGCCGGTTAATAAGCCCGAGCCCGATGACACCCCGCCCAACCTGGTGAAGGCTCTGCCCGAGAGGGAAGCGATGGAGATCCGCTTCCCGGTGGTAGAGGGCTATGCTTTCGCGCTTCGCCGCAACCTGATCCGCTGCGATGTCGGCGCCATGGAGCCGCTGCGCATCGAGCCGAACCGCGAGCCCACCGGCACCTTCGTGCGGCCGCAGGTGGGCGTGCAGGTCGGCGGCGGCGTGGCGGAGACGCAGTCGCCCTTCGGCTTTCACCAGCAGAACCGCGAAGCCTACTATGCCTCCGTCCACCTCCAGACGATCCTATTCCAGGCGGCACAGCGAATTGTCGAGGAGCTGACGCAGGCGGGGACGGCTGGTGCCGAGGGGCGCAAGCGGCGCGTCTTTGCGCTGCAGTCACGCCACGCGTTGTTCCCGCAGGTGTTCCGCGTGGTCGAGGAATACGTGCGCCGGAAGGTGGACTTCAACGGCGCGCCGGAGCCGGAGCTTGGCCTCGAAAAGTACGCGCGGCAGGTGGTTGAGCGGGTGCGCGACGCCATCCAGCCGGACGACTCATCCGGCGAGCCGCCGCTGCTGCCCTTGCTGAACCGCACGCAGGAGATTGGCAGCACCGCGGGCGTGGAGTTCCGTACGAAGCGCCCAGTGTTCGCGACGATGGCGAGCCACATCGGTCATGTCGTCGCCGACACCGCCGCGTGGGAGCAAAGCGCGGCCTTCCGCCTGGAACAAGCCGCGCAGCAGGGCGTCATCCGCTTCTACGCGCGAAATGAGGGGATGGACCTAAGCATCCCGTATGAATTCCTCGGTGTCGATCATGGCTACGAGCCCGACTTCCTTATACGCATGGCGACACCGGATGGTGAGCCGGACGTGACGCTGGTGCTGGAAGTAAAGGGCTTCGAGGACAATCAGACGACCGCCAAGCACGAAGGCGCGCGGCGCTGGGTGCGTGCGGTGAACAACTGGGGGAAGCTCGGGCGCTGGGCTTTCCACGTATGCCGGAACCCGCAGATGCTGGAGCGGGAGCTGGCGTATCTCGTGCAGCAGTGGGGAACTGAGTCTGCCGCGTGATTCGGATTTTTCCTCGCGCATAGTCGCCGGAACTGCATCCGCGGGTCAGGAGATCTAATGGACTGGATCGACAAGAATCACCTGGACACCTTTGCCGGAAGGAAGGACGCCCGGGATCTTCTCCCAGCCCTGATCTACGACCTTATCCTCGCCACATCTGAAACTCCCGTACACGCGCGGTTCCTATCAGGAGAAGCGGGCCAGGTACGCGGCTTCGATGGCGTACTTATGTCTAGGGGCGCAGATCCGTTCGTCCCGGCCGGACACTCGGTATGGGAATTCGGCTGCGAGCCAGACTTCAAGTCTAAGGCTGCGGAGGATCTAACCAAACGGACCAAGGCCCTCGACGCCGCGCAACGCGCGCAGACGACCTTCGTGTTTGTCACACCCCGTACCTACGATACTCCCAGGGTGAGGCTCGACCAGTGGGAGGCCGAACTCGCCAAAGGTAAGGGCTGGAAAGATGTGCGCGTAGTCGATGGCGGCAAGCTGAAGCACTGGCTCGGCCTCGCGCCAGGCGTCGCGGCGCACTGGGCCTCCGGATTCTTCGGCGCGTACCCACCCGGTGTCGCGTCGACCGACGAGTTGTGGCGGGAGTATGCGAGCGGCTGCTCCCTCACCATCACCGAGCAACTCCTCCTGGCCGGGCGCGCTGACCAGGCCGCGTCCATCGTTCAGCGCCTTTCCACATTGCAGCCCGACCGAATCGAGATAGCCGCCGATTCCGCCGAAGAGGCGTTGGCATTCGCAATTGCTGCCCTTCGGTTGGCTAAGCCGGAAGTCCGGGCCGTTTTGCACGCGCGCGCTCTTGGTCTCAGAACACCAGAGGCAGTAACGGAGCTCGTACGTCGTGGCGATCTCGCTACTGGCCTCATTTTCTTCCCAACGAATAATGCAGCGACACGAGCTGGCTTACTCGTGCAGCACGGCCCGACGATTATCGCATCGGGCCGCGCGCAGGGCCATGGCGGCAGCTACGTCCAGCTCACACGGCCCCCGCGGCACGTATTCGCCGAGGCGCTGTCATTGGGTGGCAGTGTTGATCACCTGCTTGCTGCGCAGCTCGCCGCCGGATGCGGGAGCAGCGTCACTGTGCTCACCCGAGTGCGGCCTGGTGGCACGTCCAATCGGCCGGCCTGGGCCGACAATGCACAAGGAACTGGGCTAATCGCTGCGCTACTTGCCGGGGCCTGGGACGCCTCAGTGGAAGGGGACCGGTCCGTCCTGGCGACGCTTTCAGATGCTTCGTCCTACGAGGAATTCGAGGCGCGCATTCAGCATCTACTTGCAATGGACGACCCGCCGCTTGAGCGCGCTGGCACCGTGTGGAAGGTCCGCGCACCGATGGACGCTTTCGTGCTGCTTGGCGCGCTCGCCGACGGCCTGCACCTCGGCCGCTTCAGGGCAAGCTGCTGCGACGTGCTTGGCGAGCGCGATACAAACCTTGAACTTGACGATGATGCTCTTCTCATGGCCGGACGTGGACTGAACAGGTCCGCCTGGCTCAGGGAGGGGATGGCGATGACCCTCGTACTAGCGGCTACGATGCACGAGCCTGCGGCTTTTGGTGCCAGCCTAGCCGCCGTTGGCGGGCCGGAGGCCTGGGTGGGTGGGATGTTGGAATCCCTTCCCGGCCTTGCCACGGACGCAGCGCTCCTGGCGAGTCTACGGGGTGCGCTGCCGCTCCTCGCAGAGGCTGCACCGGCCCCTTTCGTCGCGGCGGTCGCTCGTCTTCTTGACGGTGGCGCGGGGGCCGTCGCTCCGCTCTTCCGTGAGCGCACCGCCTTTATCACGCCCGACGCGCGGCACACCTACCTACTCTGGGCCCTTGAGGTACTCGCCTGGGATCCGAACCTCCTGCCGCGCGTCGCGATCCTGCTGGCCCGACTCGCGGCGTTCGACCCAGGCGGCAAGCTCGGAAATAGGCCGATCAACAGCCTGCGCGAGATTTTGTTGCCGTGGCTACCGCACACCGATGCGCCTGTGGCGAAACGCCTTGCAGTAATGCAAGCGGTCGTACGCACGGACGACAAGGTGGGCTGGGATCTTTCCCTTCGCCTTCTGCCCGAGATGCACTCCACCAGCTCGCCCACGTCGCGCCCGAAGATCAGGGAAGCCGGGGCGAACGAGGCTGGGGCGCCGACGACGGAGACGATTGCGGTGCATCGAGCCGCCGCTCAGGCGGCGCTCCGTCTCGTCGGCACCAGTCGATCCCGATGGCTCGAGCTCATTCCGCGACTGCCCGATCTCCCGCGGGAGGAGCACGAGGAAGCCGTTTCAATCCTGGACACAGCCCTCGCAGCGCTGCCTTCGGTGGATCGCCAGCAGGTCTGGGACTGCCTCCGCGCAACCACCGCGAGGCACGCCGGCTTCCAGGACACCGCCTGGGCCCTGCGCGGGGCGCCACTTGAGCGGCTTGTGTCTCTGGTTCAGAAGTGGGAGCCCGAGGACGTCGTCGCCCGCACACTTCCGCTATTTGCGGAAAGCTTGCCTGAACTAATTATCGCACCCGGAGAATCGCCGCTCACGCGCGAACGGTTGGAAGAGCTGCGAGCGGGGGCCGTGCGCGATCTTCTCACGGCGGAGGGAGAGGCCGGCGTACTCCGGCTCGCCGACGAGTTGACCAATACGTGGGATCTCGTCCGGGTTACAGGCAACGCTCTGCCCACAGCAAAGGCGATTCTCGCGTTTTGCCTCAGCGCTCTCGCGCGCGGAACGCCTCGCGCCGCTGGACTTGCTGGTGGCCTCTCAAGTGTCGGAGAGCGGCATTTCGGTGACGAATGGAGAACGCTCCTGCGCACTGAACAGAGCGTGCTTTCATCGACTGACCTCGCTGTCCTGCTTCAGGGGCTACCAGACGACGAAGCAGCTTGGGATTTCGTCGCGTCACTCGGCAAGGATGTCGATGACACGTACTGGAAACAGAAGTCTCCGTGGCTTTTGCCTGACAGCAATCCTGCCCTCGTCGAGCGCGCGGTCCAGAAACTGCTGAATGTCGGAAGGGCCATTCCGGCACTCCTAGCTCAAGCCCGCAGCCTGCCCATTTCCTCTGACCTGACGCTCAGAGCCCTCGACGGAGCCATCCCGGAGATTAATGCCTCAGGTGAATCTATTGGCACTAGCTTCGTGTACGCAGTCGAGCAGGTCTTTGAGCGGCTAAGGGCGCGCAGCGATGTCGATCGCGCTGACATCGCCAGACGCGAGTTCGCGTACTTATCTCTCCTGACGAGCGCGGGAAAGCCGAAGCAGCGGCTAGTTCTCTTTGAGACAATGGCTGGGAATCCCGAGCTTTTCGTCTCCCTGATTAATACGGTGTTCTTTCCCGCATCGGGTGAGCGTCCGGAGCCAAACGAGACGCTTCGCCAGCAAGCTCGTGCCGCGTTCCGCGCCTTAGAAGCCTTCCGCGAAGTGCCGGGCCGCGTCGGCACCGAAGTGGATGCGCCCGCTTTGCGAGTTTGGGTGACGGAGGCCTTGCGACTTACGATCGAAGCGGATCGGGCAAAGATCGGAGCTCAATATATCGGCAAGGTTTTGGCGCATGCGCCACATGACCCTTCCGATGAGGCGTGGCCGCATAGGGCGGTGCGCGAGGTGATCGAGGAGGTCGCAAGCGACGAGTTGGAACGCGGCGTTCAAGTAGAACGCTTTAATATGCGTGGGGTCTTCTCCAAAGATCCGTATGAGGGCGGTGGTGCCGAACGAGCGCTCGCCGTGCAGGCACGGCAATGGGCGGATGTTTCGACCGCCTGGCCGCGGACAGCGGGCATGCTCGCGCGCATTGCTGAAAGCTGGGAGCATCATGCTGAGCGAGAGGACATTGAGGCACAGCAACGGTTTATGGAGGGGTGAGCTTTCGACTGCGCACCATCGGCCGCGTCCGGCAGGGTCATCAAGTCTATTTGTGCTTTGCCGCGTCACTCGCCGGATGCGATGGTCGCCTGCTCAGATCGAGACTAGCCCGCTGTTGATGCCAGACCGCCGATGCGCATGAAAGCAGATGAGTAGACCCACGCCATGCATCTCTCGCCCCTCCAGAATGTCCTCGACGAGGTCTGGAGAAAGCAGCGTGAGCTGTAGCAGGCGCCCGAGGTAGCCGCGGTCGATCCTCTCCGCGGCCGCCATGTCGGTGACCGAGCAGTAGACTACATTGTCCAACAGGCGTTGGTACCGGAACGCCCGAGCTAGCGCTTTCACCAGCGCCGGGTCGGCGCGCGTTGTGACAGGCCCCGCGCCGGCATCAGCCATCGGCGTCACGACCGTCTTCCCGCCCGGTCTGTGCCGGATGGCCAGCGGCACCCGGACCGTGATGCTGGTCGCGGCCGTCATGCCGCCGCCCTCAAGGCATCCGGCGCGATGGCGGTCAGATCGCGGACGAGGCCGCCGAGCCCATCCAGCCGCAGCCGGATGTCCGCGCCGCCGGGGCCAACCACCACGCCCTCGACCAACGACCGGACGATCCGCATTTGCTCTGCCGGGAATAGCTGATCCCATAGTGCATCGAAGCGGTGCAGGGCGTCATGGGTTTCGCCCTCGGTCAGATCCGGCGCCTCCTTGCGCGCCGCCCGCCAGGTGCCGACTACGATTTCCGGCTGGCGCAGCAGGGCGCGGACCTGGTCAATCACCGCCGTCTCGATCTCCGCCGCCGACACCCTGCGCAAGATGCTGTCGTCGCCGGCGGCATCCCCCTTCAGGACCCGCTGAGCCACATAGTACCGGTATAGCCGGCCGTTCTTCCTGGCGTGCGTCGGCGACAGCGCCCGGCCATCTACCCCGAAGATCAGCCCCTTGAGCAGCGCCGGCGTTTGCGCCCGGTTCTGGTTGGCACGCACCCGCGGGCTGATCTGCAGCACGGCATGCGCCCGGTCCCATAGATCCCGCGGCACGATCGCCTGGTGCTCGCCAGGATAGACCTGCCCCTTGTGCGCGGCCTCGCCGACATAGGTCCGGTTGTTCAGCAGCTTATAGACGTCGCCCTTGTCCAAGGGCCGACCAGCCTTGCTGGTGGCGCGTTCCGCGCGAAGGCGAGCCACCGTCTCGATGCCGGACCCGGTCTCGGCGAAGATCTCGAACACTCGGCGCACCCGCGCCGCTTCGGTGTCGTTCACGACCAGCTTGCGGTTGGCGACGTCGTAGCCGAGCGGCACCTTGCCCCCCATCCACATGCCGCGGGCTCGACTCGCCGCGAACTTGTCCCGGATCCGCTCCCCGATCACCTCTCGCTCGAACTGCGCGAAGCTGAGCAGGATGTTCAGCGTCAGCCGGCCCATGCTGGTGGTCGTGCTAAAGCTCTGAGTGACGCTGACGAAGGTCACGCCGTGCGCCTCAATCGTATCGACCAGCTTCGCGAAATCCATCAGCGAACGGCTCAACCGGTCGATCTTGTAGACCACGATCACATCGACCCGGCCCTGCTCGATGTCGGCCAGCAGCCGCCTCAGTGCCGGCCGGTCCAGATTCCCACCGGAGAAGCCGCCGTCGTCATAGCGGTCCGGCACCAGCACCCAGCCCTCGGCCCGCTGTGACAGCACATAGGCCTCACAGGCGTCCCGCTGCGCGTCCAGCGTGTTGAACTCCTTGTCCAGCCCCTCCTCCGTGCTCTTGCGGGTGTAGACCCCGCAGCGGATCTTCTTCGCGGAGGCAGGGAGTGGGGCCTCATGACGTGCCCGACGGGTCATGCCTCACCTCGCCCGCGGAGGCCAAAGAAGGTCCACCCGTTCCACCGGGTGCCCGTGATGTGCCGCGCGATGGCGGAGAGCGACCGGTAGGGCCGGCCCTCGAATTCGAAGTCGTCAGCGCGGACGGTGACGACGTGTTGCACGCCTTTCCACTCCCGCAGCAGCCGCGTGCCTGGGAGCGGTCGGTGGTCTGCCCGGATCCGCCGTAGCACCACGTTCCCGCCATCCAGCTGTTCCCCCAGCGCCTCCAGCCTGGCCCGGGTCTCGGGCCTCAATCCGCCATAAGCCAGTTCCTGGATCCGATAGGCCAGCCGGCTGGTGATGTAGGATCGACTGAACGGTGGCGGCTCCTTGCCGTAGAGCTGGCGCCACTGCTCCTTCAGCTCGGCGATCGGCGCGGTCTGGATCCAGGCCAGCCGGCCGAGCACGTCGGTCTTCGGGATGGCAGGAATGGTCGGCGTGGCGGCGGCTGTCCGTCCGGCATTTCGGGTCATGCGAGTTGCCCCTCCTCGGGCGGCGCATGACCGCTCTGGTCCCCGCTGAAGTGTAGCGAACTGTCTCTCTGGACCCCGAGGTCACGCGCGATATCATCCGCAGTGCGACTCCGCAGCCGCACTAGGCCGCGGGCCAGCAGGTCGCAGACCTCGCGGAGATGGGGAGGCAGGTGGGCCAGCGACTGGTCTTGGTTCACTCGCAGACCCCATTGGAATGGGAGCGAAAGTATAGGTGACTTCGCCCGTGGAATTTTCCTCCCCTATCGAGGAGGAGGAAGGCCTCTCTGTCCGTCAGGCGCTGGTTCGGTATTGCGATCGGAGCCTTGTCATGGCGGTCCTCGAACAGGAGGCGAGCCTGACGCTTCCGCAGCACCGCAACACCGGGCTTCCGCTGCTTGGGCCTCCAGACCTCTTGAGGCGCCCGACCGGCTCCGACTGGATAGGCGGGATGCTGACACATCCAAACCTGCGAAACGCCTGGTCGGTCCTCGAGCGAAGCTTCAGGCAGCTCATCGAGAGCGGAAAGCTGAGCATGACGGGCGTACAGTTGGCGCCAGAACGCCTCACCATGTCGCAAGCCATCCCTGACGTTTGGGCGGCAGACATGGTCTTCGACCTGGATCGCAACGCGATCAAGATCGCCGAGTACCGCTTCGGCTCCATCAGCATCCGTCCGGCACGTCGAGTGGCTGCCGCAGCTGAAGCGCCTGCGTTTGCCAACGCTGATAGGGCGGCGAGCACCGAAGGGGGCAAGCGAGGCCGGCCTAAATTCCCGCTGGAAGAGATGATCGTCATTGCCACCGAACGCCTGACGACCCGGCACAAAGGCCAAGAGATGGAGGCGTTCGAGCTTCGGAGGCTCTTCGCTGCTAGGCATCCCGGGCGGCCTGCGCCGGCTCTGCGAACGATCGCGGTTCATGTGACGGAGATTTACTCGGCCGCCG
>NZ_SJXD01000005.1 GCF_004336745.1 Roseococcus sp. SYP-B2431 | reverse complement strand
AACGTGTCGATGGACGTGGAGCTGATCGCGCCGATCGCGATGGACGAGGGGCTTCGCTTCGCGATCCGCGAGGGCGGCCGCACCGTCGGCGCCGGCGTCGTCGCCTCGATCGCGAAGTAAGCGGGCGAGGCGGGACTAAAACTGATCCGCCGGGGCTGGACTTTTCCCGGCAATCAGGGTTTTTGTCCGTCGGTTCGCTGAGCTGACGGACACGGACCGACTACCCAGAACCGACTACCCACAGGGGCGTAGCTCAATTGGCTAGAGCGCCGGTCTCCAAAACCGGAGGTTGAGAGTTCGAGACCCTCCGCCCCTGCCAGATTTCTGTCGGCCGCTCCCGGCCCTTCCGGCCCGGAGCGGCCACAATCCAGAAGGCCATGTCGGCGGCACGTTGCAAGACGGCCGCCGACATGCTTTCAGGGGCCGCGAAAGTGGCGCAGTCAGGAATACGAAGTTTGGCCAAGCTCAACCCCGTCCAGTTCTCCCGGGAAGTCCGGCAGGAAGTCGCGAAGGTCACCTGGCCCTCGCGCCGGGAGACGCTGATCACGACCGGCCTCGTCCTGGCCCTGTCCTCGCTGGCGGCCATCTTCTTCCTGGTGACGGATCAGCTGATCCAGCTTGCCATGCGCTGGGTCTTCGGGCTTTAGCAAAGGCGCAACAATTCAGTCGTAGAGTCCGGCGGGTCATTCGGCCCGGCGGACGGCGAAGCGAGGTTCTGGCCGATGGCCGATAAGCGTTGGTATGTCGTGCACGTCTATTCGGGCTTCGAGAAGAAGATCGCCGAGCAGATCCGCGCGCAGGCCGCCCAGTCCGGCCTCGCCGACCGAATCGAGGACATCCTCGTCCCGACCGAGCAGGTCGTGGAGGTCCGCCGCGGCCAGAAGGTCGATACCGAGCGGAAGTTCTTCCCCGGCTACGTGCTGGTGAAGATGGAGATGACCGACGACACCTGGCACCTCGTGCGCGACACGCCGAAGGTCACGGGCTTCCTCGGCGCGCGCAACAAGCCGCAGCCTATCACCGAGGCCGAAGCGATGCGCATCGTGAACGCCATCGTCGAGGGCGCCGAGAAGCCGCGCCGCCCGGCCGTGCTCTTCGAGGTGGGCGAGCAGGTCCGCGTCTCGGACGGACCCTTCACCAGCTTCAACGGCACGGTGGAGGAGGTCGACGAGGAGAAGGGGCGCCTCAAGGTCAGTGTCTCGATCTTCGGGCGGTCCACGCCGGTCGAGCTGGAATACAGCCAGGTCGAGAAGCTTTAGCCGGCCAATTCGGGCCCGGCCGGGGCGCCATGCCGGTCACGCATGCCAAAGGTGTGCCGGCAGCGCTCGGTATCACGTGCCCGGGACTCGACAGGGCGCCCACCACGCTGTAGACGCGCGCCTTCCGGCCGGGGGGCTCGCCCCGCGGCCGCAGAGAAACGCGGGAGGCCCTGCGGCGCGACTAAGCCGCCGGGCCGCCAGCACCGCGGGTCTCTCCACACTATGAGAGGACTTTTCGTATGGCAAAGAAGATCGCCGGCTACATCAAGCTGCAGATCCCGGCCGGCAAGGCGAATCCCTCGCCGCCCGTCGGCCCCGCGCTCGGTCAGCGTGGGCTGAACATCATGCAGTTCGTGAAGGAATTCAACGCGGCGACGCAGCAGATGGAGCCCGGCACCCCGACGCCGGTCGTCATCACCGCGTATACGGACCGCAGCTTCTCCTTCATCACGAAGACGCCGCCCAACACCTATTTCCTCCTCAAGGCCGCCAAGGTCGAGAAGGGCAGCACGACCCCGGGCAAGGGCGCGACCTCCGGCCGCGTGACCAAGTCCCAGCTGGCCGAGATCGCCAAGGTCAAGATGAAGGACATGAACTGCACGGATATCGAGAGTGCGGTGAGCATGCTGGCCGGATCCGCCCGCTCGATGGGCATGACCGTGGTGGAGGGCTGATCATGGCGAAGCTCACGAAGCGCATGAAGGCCCTGGCCGCGACCGTGGCGCCGGAGAAGGCCTATCCCCTCGTCGAGGCGATCACGCTGGCCAAGGCCAATGCGAAGGCCAAGTTCGACGAGACCATCGAGATATCGATGAACCTCGGCATCGATCCTCGCCACGCCGACCAGATGGTCCGCGGCATGGTCGGGCTGCCCAACGGCACCGGCAAGACGGTCCGCGTGGGCGTCTTCGCCCGTGGCCCGAAGGCCGAGGAGGCCAAGGCCGCCGGCGCCGACGTGGTGGGCGCGGACGACCTCGCCGCCTTGGTGCAGGAAGGCAAGATCGAGTTCGACCGCTGCATCGCGACGCCGGACATGATGGCCCTCGTCGGGCGTCTCGGTAAGGTGCTCGGCCCGCGCGGCCTGATGCCGAACCCGAAGCTCGGCACCGTCACGATGGACGTGAAGGGCGCCGTGGCGGCCGCCAAGGGCGGCCAGGTCGAGTTCCGCGCCGAGAAGGCCGGCATCGTCCATGCCGGCATCGGCAAGGCGAGCTTCGACGCCGACAAGCTGGTCGAGAACGCCAAGGCCTTCGTCGAGGCGATCCAGAAGTCGCGCCCGGCCGGCGCCAAGGGCACCTACGTCAAGAAGGTCGCCGTCTCCTCGACCATGGGCGCCGGCGTGTCCGTGGACGTGAGCAGCCTCTCGGCCTGATCGGCCGGGAACGACCAGATTCCTCCCGGGCTCCGGCCCGGGCGGCTTAGGCGGGGCCTCGGCCCTGCCGACCTGTCGGAGATTGCAGGTGCCCTCCTCACGGAAGGGCCTAATGGGCAGCCGCCCGCCAGCATGAGACGGGGAACCGAGATCCGCCCGTTCGGGATTATCCCGGCGGGCATGGCTTGGCTTTCCGGCAACGACAGCGAACGGGGTTGGGGGATGGTCCCCCGGCCCCCGTGTGAACCGGTCGGGGCCCTTCCACAAGGTTCCGGCCACCGACGGAGACGTGACGTTGGACCGTACGGAAAAGCGCGCTTTCGTCGACTCGATGGGTACTGTCTTCGCGCAGACCTCCTTCGTGCTCGTCGCCCGGAACAAGGGCATGACGGTCGCGGCGGTGGACGATCTGCGCCGCAAGATGAAGTCCGCCGGGGCGACGTATAAGGTCGCGAAGAACCGGCTGGCCACTCGCGCCCTCGACGGCACCCGTTTCCAGGGCATCTCGCCCCTGCTGAAGGGCCCCACCGCGCTTGCGTGGTCGGTGGATCCGGTGGCGGTGGCGAAGACGGCCGTGGAGTTCGCCAAGGGCAATGAGAAGTTCGAGATCCTGGGCGGCGCGCTCGGGACTCAGGTGCTGAACGTCGATGGCGTGAAGGCACTGGCCGAACTTCCCTCGCTCGACACGCTGCGCGCGTCGCTCGTGGGTCTGATCCAGACCCCGGCGACCCGCATTGCCGGGGTGGTTCAGGCCCCCGCCGGCCAGCTGGCACGGGTGCTGAAGGCCTACGCGGACAAGGAAGCCGCGTAAGGGCGCCTTCGGCCTTACCGAATCACTAAACCCCTGCCGCGATGGCGTGGTGGGGTTGTCAAGCCACAGTCAAGCCATTAGATCGAAGGAACACACACATGGCCGATCTCGCAAAGCTCGTTGATGAGCTGTCCGCTCTGACCGTCTTGGAGGCCGCCGAGCTCTCCAAGCTGCTCGAAGAGAAGTGGGGCGTCTCCGCCGCCGCGCCGGTGGCCGTTGCGGCCGCCGGTCCGGCTGCCGCCGCCGCTCCCGCTGCCGAGGCGCAGACCGAGTTCACGGTGACCCTTGCCGCCGCCGGCGACAAGAAGATCAACGTGATCAAGGAGATCCGCACGATCACCGGCCTCGGCCTCAAGGAAGCCAAGGACCTGGTCGAGGGCGCTCCGAAGGTCGTCAAGGAGAACGTCTCCAAGGACGAGGCGGACAAGATCAAGAAGGTTCTTGAAGAAAACGGCGCGACCGTCGAGGTCAAGTAACGCCGTCCATGGGGTGCCGGGGCTCCGCGCCGGCGCCTTGTGGCAGTTGTTTCGAAGTCGGGGTGGGTGGCAATCGGGTTCGGTTGCCGCCCCTCTCGCCGTTTTGGGGGCACGGTGCCCCTGAGATGCCTGCGGGGACACGGAATTTTGGCGGCGGGGATTTCTCCGCAGGCCGGCATTAAGGAAGCGGGACACGCATGAACGCCATCAGCAAGTCGTTCACGGCACGCAAGCGCATTCGCAAGAGCTTCGGGCGCCTGCCCGAGGTTGCGCCCATGCCCAACCTGATCGACGTGCAGCGCGCCTCCTACGCGACCTTCCTGCAGATGGAGACGCATCCGGACAGCCGGACGAACACCGGCCTCCAGGAGGTCTTCAAGTCGGTCTTCCCGATCAACGACTTCGCGGGCCGGGGCCGGCTGGAGTTCGTCCAGTACGAGCTCGAGGAGCCGAAGTACGACGTCGAGGAATGCATCGCGCGTGGCCTGACCTACGCCGCTCCGCTCAAGGTCAAGCTGCGTCTCATCGTCTGGGATCTGGACGAGGACACCGGCAGCCGCTCGGTCCGCGACATCAAGGAGCAGGATGTCTACATGGGCGACATGCCGCTCATGACGGACAACGGCACCTTCATCATCAACGGCACCGAACGCGTCATCGTCAGCCAGATGCATCGCAGCCCGGGCGTCTTCTTCGACCATGACAAGGGCAAGACGCACAGCTCGGGCAAGTATCTCTTCGCCGCGCGCGTCATCCCCTATCGCGGCTCCTGGCTGGACTTCGAGTTCGACGCCAAGGACATCTGCTACGTCCGCATCGACCGGAAGCGGAAGCTCCCTGCCTCCACCCTGCTGCTCGCCCTCGACAGCGACGCGACCGAGGCGAAGCGCGTCGAGCGCGCCGCCCAGGGCCTGGAGATGGAGCATTCCGAGATCCGCGGCATGGACGCCGAGGAGATCCTGGGCGCCTTCTACGGCCAGGTGGAGTTCCGCCGCGGCCCGAAGGGCTGGTCGCGCGCCTTCGATCCGGACAGCTTCCGCGGCATCAAGCTGCTGGAGCCGCTGGTCGACGCCAAGACCGGCCAGATCGTGGCCGACAAGGACGTCAAGATGACGCCCCGCGCCGCCCGCAAGATCGTCGAGGCCGGCACCACCGAGGTGCTGGTCGGCCGCACCGACCTGCTCGGCCGCTTCGTGGCCGTCGATCTCGTGAACATGGAGACGGGCGAGATCTGGGCCGAGGCCGGCGAAGAGCTGACCGAGGCGAAGCTCGCGGCCATCGAGGATGCCGGCATCGACGTGCTGCCCACCCTCGCCGTCGACCAGTCGGTCGGCCCGTGGATGCGCAACACGCTCGCGGTGGACAAGAACACCCACCGCGAAGAGGCGCTGATGGACATCTACCGGGTCATGCGCCCGGGCGAGCCCCCGACGCCGGAGACGGCCGAGACGCTGTTCAAGGGCCTCTTCTTCGACGGCGACCGCTACGACCTTTCGGCCGTCGGCCGCGTGAAGATGAACATGCGCCTGGGCTTCTCGCTCGAAGAGGCGCCGGACCATCTGCGCACGCTGCGCAAGCAGGACATCGTCGCCACGTTGCGCGTGCTGATGGACCTGAAGGACGGCCGCGGCTCCATCGACGACATCGACAACCTCGGCAATCGGCGCGTGCGTTCGGTCGGCGAGCTGATGGAGAACCAGTACCGCGTCGGCCTGCTGCGCATGGACCGCGCGATCAAGGAGCGCATGGGCGCGGTCGATATCGACACCGTCATGCCGCACGACCTGATCAACGCGAAGCCGGCGGCGGCGGCCGTGCGCGAGTTCTTCGGCTCCTCGCAGCTCAGCCAGTTCATGGACCAGACCAACCCGCTCTCGGAAGTGACGCATAAGCGCCGCCTCTCGGCGCTTGGCCCGGGCGGCCTGACGCGCGAGCGCGCCGGCTTCGAGGTGCGCGACGTGCACCCGACGCATTATGGCCGCATCTGCCCCATCGAGACGCCGGAAGGCCCGAACATCGGCCTGATCAACTCGCTGGCGACCTTCGCCCGCGTGAACAAGTACGGCTTCATCGAGACGCCCTACCGCCTCGTGAAGGACGGCAAGATCACGGGCGACCCGCGCTACCTCTCCGCCATGGAGGAGGAGAAGCTGGTCGTCGCCCAGGCCGATGCCGAGGTCGACGCCTCGACCGGCGAGTTCCTGAGCGATCTCGTCTCGGTGCGCCAGGGCGGCGACTTCCGCCTGGTGAAGCCGGGCGAGGTGACGGCCATCGACGTCTCGCCCAAGCAGCTCGTCTCGGTCGCGGCAGCGCTCATTCCCTTCCTGGAGAATGACGACGCGAACCGCGCGCTGATGGGCTCGAACATGCAGCGGCAGGCCGTGCCGCTGATCCGCGCCGACGCCCCGCTCGTGGGCACCGGCATGGAGGCGGCCGTGGCGCGCGACTCCGGTGCGGCCATCTCCGCGCGGCGCGAGGGCGTGGTCGACCAGATCGACGGCGCGCGCATCGTGGTGCGGGCGACAGGCGAGGACGGTCAGACCACGGGTGTCGACATCTATCGCCTGCGCAAGTTCCAGCGCTCCAACCAGAGCACCTGCATCAACCAGCGCCCGCTGGTGAAGGTGGGCGACCGCGTCTCCGTGGGCGAGATCATCGCCGACGGCCCGAGCACCGAGCTCGGCGAGCTGGCGCTCGGCCGCAACGTGCTCTGCGCCTTCATGCCCTGGAACGGCTACAACTTCGAGGACTCGATCCTGATCTCGGAGCGCATCGCGCGCGACGACGTGTTCACCTCCATCCACATCGAGGAATTCGAGGTGATGGCGCGCGACACGAAGCTCGGCCAGGAGGAGATCAGCCGCGACATCCCGAATGTGGGTGAGGAGGCGCTCCGCAACCTCGACGAGGCGGGCATCGTCTATGTCGGCGCCGAGGTGCATCCGGGCGACATCCTGGTCGGCAAGGTAACGCCGAAGGGCGAGAGCCCGATGACGCCGGAGGAGAAGCTTCTCCGCGCCATTTTCGGCGAGAAAGCCAGCGACGTGCGCGACACCTCGCTGCGCCTGCCGCCGGGCGTCTCCGGCACGATCGTGGACGTGCGCGTCTTCTCCCGCCGCGGCGTGGACAAGGACGAGCGCGCCATGGCGATCGAGCGCGCCGAGATCGAGCGCCTGGCGAAGGACCGCGACGACGAGCGGGCCATCCAGGAGCGCAGCTTCTACGGCCGGCTCCGCGAGCGGCTGCTAAACCGCAAGGCCAGCGGCGGCTTCAAGGGCGTCAAGGCCGGCACGCCGATCACCGACGAGGTGCTGGAGCAGTTCGCCCGCGCGACCTGGCGCCAGATCGCCGTGACCGACGATGCGGCGATGGTCGAGATCGAGGCGCTGAAGCGCGAGTTCGACGCGGCCGTCGAGCGGCTGCAGAAGCGCTTCGAGTCCAAGGTCGAGAAGCTGCAGCGCGGCGACGAGCTGCCGCCCGGCGTCATGAAGATGGTCAAGGTCTTCGTGGCGGTGAAGCGCAAGCTGCAGCCCGGCGACAAGATGGCCGGCCGCCACGGCAACAAGGGCGTGGTTTCGCGCGTGGTGCCGGTGGAGGACATGCCGTTCCTCGAGGACGGCACCTCGGTCGATCTCGTGCTGAACCCGCTGGGCGTGCCCTCGCGCATGAACATCGGCCAGATCCTGGAGACCCACCTAGGCTGGGCCTGCGCCAATATCGGCCGCGAGGTGGGGGCGCTGGTGGAGGATTTCCGCCGGTCCTCCGCGGTGCGCGACGAGCTGCTGGAGAAGCTGAAGGACGTCTACGGCGAGGAGGTCTTCGAACGTGACATCCTGCCGATGAGCGAAGAGCAGCTGATGGAGCTGTCGGACAACCTCAAGAAGGGCATCCCCATCGCGACGCCGGTCTTCGACGGGGCGCGCATCTCGGACATCGAGGAGATGCTGGGCAAGGCCGGCCTCGACACCTCCGGCCAGATGCAGCTCATCGACGGCCGCACGGGCGAGCTCTTCGAGCGCAAGACCACGGTCGGCTACATCTACATGCTGAAGCTGCACCACCTGGTCGACGACAAGATCCACGCGCGCTCGATCGGCCCCTATTCGCTGGTCACGCAGCAGCCGCTGGGCGGCAAGGCCCAGTTCGGCGGGCAGCGTTTCGGCGAGATGGAGGTCTGGGCGCTCGAGGCCTACGGCGCCGCCTACACGCTGCAGGAAATGCTCACGGTGAAGTCGGACGACGTGTCCGGCCGCACCAAGGTCTACGAGGCGATCGTCCGCGATCAGGACAGCTTCGAGGCCGGCATTCCGGAAAGCTTCAACGTTCTGGTGAAGGAGCTGAAGTCGCTCGGCCTGAACGTGGACCTGGAAAACCGCGGGTCCTGAGTATGACGGACGGGACGCCTGACGCGCCCCGTCCTCCCCCATGCATGGCCCGGCGCAAGCGCCGGGCGGAGAGCGAGGCGGCATGAACGAGCTGATGAAGATCCTGGGCCAGACCGGCCAGGCGATGACTTTCGACCAGATCAAGATCTCCATGGCGTCGCCGGAGCAGATCCGCTCCTGGTCCTATGGCGAGATCAAGAAGCCCGAGACGATCAACTACCGCACCTTCAAGCCGGAGCGGGACGGGCTGTTCTGCGCCCGCATCTTCGGCCCGATCAAGGACTACGAGTGCCTGTGCGGCAAGTACAAGCGGATGAAGTTCCGCGGCATCGTCTGCGAGAAGTGCGGCGTGGAAGTCACGCTCGCCAAGGTCCGGCGCGAGCGCATGGGCCATATCGAGCTGGCGGCGCCCGTCGCCCATATCTGGTTCCTGAAGTCCCTCCCGAGCCGTGTCGGCCTGATGGTCGACATGACCCTGAAGGAGCTGGAGAAGGTTCTGTACTTCGAGTCCTACGTCGTGCTCGAGCCGGGCCTGACCGACCTCAAGCTGCATTCACTGCTGAACGAGGACCAGTTCGTCTCCAAGCAGGACGAGTTCGGCGAGGACGCCTTCCGCGTCGGCATCGGTGCCGAGGCCGTGAAGGAGATCCTGCATGGCATGGAGATGGCCAAGGACGGCGTGCGCCTGCGCGCCGAGCTGAAGGAGACCACCTCCGAGGCCAAGCGCAAGAAGCTCGTGAAGCGCCTGAAGCTGATCGAGGCCTTCAACGAGTCCGGCGCCCGTCCCGAGTGGATGATCCTTGACGTCGTGCCGGTCATCCCGCCCGAGCTGCGCCCGCTGGTGCCGCTGGACGGCGGCCGCTTCGCGACCTCGGACCTGAACGACCTCTATCGCCGCGTCATCAACCGCAACAACCGCCTGAAGCGGCTGATCGAGCTGCGCGCGCCCGACATCATCGTGCGCAACGAGAAGCGCATGCTGCAGGAGTCGGTGGACGCCCTGTTCGACAACGGCCGCCGCGGCCGCGCCATCACGGGCGCCAACAAGCGCCCGCTGAAGTCGCTGTCCGACATGCTGAAGGGCAAGCAGGGCCGGTTCCGTCAGAACCTGCTCGGCAAGCGCGTGGACTATTCGGGCCGTTCGGTCATCGTGGTGGGTCCCGAGCTGAAGCTGCACCAGTGCGGCCTGCCGAAGAAGATGGCGCTCGAGCTCTTCAAGCCCTTCATCTACTCGAAGCTTGAGAAGTACGGCCACGCCAGCACCATCAAGCAGGCGAAGCGGATGGTGGAGAAGGAGCGTCCCGAGGTCTGGGACATCCTGGAAGAGGTCATCCGCGAGCACCCGGTCATGCTGAACCGGGCGCCCACGCTGCACCGCCTGGGCATCCAGGCCTTCGAGCCCGTGCTCGTCGAGGGCAAGGCGATCCAGCTGCACCCGCTGGTCTGCACCGCCTTCAACGCCGACTTCGACGGCGACCAGATGGCCGTGCACGTCCCCCTGAGCCTCGAGGCTCAGCTGGAGGCGCGCGTGCTGATGATGTCGACCAACAACATCCTCTCGCCCGCGAACGGCAAGCCGATCATCGTGCCGTCGCAGGACATCGTGCTCGGCCTCTACTACCTCAGCATCGACACGCCCGAGTTCCGCGCGGCCGAGGACGACAAGGCTCCGCGCATCGCCGACATCGGCGAGATCGAGCACGCCCTGTCCGTGGGCGCGCTGACCATCCACAGCAAGATCCTGACGCGCCGCGCGACGGTCGATGCCGATGGCAAGCCGGTCGTCGAGCGGGTGATCACGACGCCGGGCCGCATGCTGATGGGCGCGCTCCTGCCCAAGCACCCGGCGCTGCCCTTCTCGCTGATCAACCGCCTGCTGACGAAGAAGTCCATCTCGGACGTGATCGACGCCGTCTACCGCCATTGCGGCCAGAAGGAGTCGGTGATCTTCGCCGACCGCCTGATGGGCCTGGGCTTCCGTCACGCGGCCAAGGCGGGCATCTCCTTTGGCAAGGACGACATGATGATTCCCGCCGAGAAGGAGGGGCTCATCGCGACGACCAAGGCCGAGGTGAAGGAGTTCGAGCAGCAGTATCTCGACGGCCTCATCACCTCGGGCGAGCGCTACAACAAGGTGGTCGACGCCTGGTCGCGCTGCACGGATTCGGTCGCGACGGCGATGATGAAGGAGATTCAGAAGCAGGAGATCGGCAAGCCGACCAACTCCGTGTGGATGATGTCCCACTCCGGCGCGCGTGGGTCGCCGGCGCAGATGCGCCAGCTGGCCGGCATGCGCGGCCTGATGGCCAAGCCCTCGGGCGAGATCATCGAGCAGCCGATCATCTCGAACTTCAAGGAAGGCCTCACCGTCCTCGAATACTTCAACTCGACGCACGGCGCCCGCAAGGGCCTCGCCGACACCGCGCTGAAGACGGCCAACTCCGGCTATCTGACGCGCCGCCTGGTCGACGTGGCGCAGGACTGCATCATCATGGAAGATGATTGCGGGACCGAGCGCGGGCTGAACGTGCGCGCCATCATGGATGGCGGCGACGTGGTGTCCTCGCTCTCCGAGCGGATCCTGGGCCGGACGACGCAGGAAGACGTGATCGACCCGGCGACGGGCGAGATCATCGTCGGCGTCAACCAGCTGGTCGAGGAGGCCGATGCCGAGCGCATCGAGAAGGCCGGCGTGGAGGGGGTGAAGATCCGCTCGGTGCTGACCTGCGAGTCGCTCCAGGGCGTCTGCGGCCATTGCTACGGCCGCGACCTGGCCCGCGGCACTCCGGTGAACATGGGCGAGGCGGTGGGCGTCATCGCCGCCCAGTCCATCGGCGAGCCGGGCACGCAGCTGACCATGCGCACCTTCCACATCGGCGGCGCGGCGCAGCGTGGCGCCGAGCAGTCGGCGGTGGAGGCCACGGTCGACGCGACGGCCAAGCTCTTCAACCTCCAGCTCGTGACGAACAGCGCCGGCGCGCCCATCGTCATGAGCCGCAACTGCGAGGTTGCGCTTCTGGACGCCAATGGCCGCGAGCGGGCACGCTTCCGCGTGCCCTACGGCGCGCGCATGCTGATCACGGACGGCGTCAGCGTCGTGCGTGGCCAGAAGCTCGCCGACTGGGATCCGTTCACGCTGCCGATCATCACGGAGCGCGAAGGCAAGGTCGAGTACAACGACCTCATCGAGGGCATCACCCTCGTCGAGCGTACCGATGACGTGACGGGCCTGACCTCCAAGGTGGTGGTGGACTACAAGTCCTCGACCAAGTCGGTGGACCTGCGCCCGCGCATCGTCATGAAGGACGCCCGCGGCGAGATCATGAAGCTGCCCAACGGTGCGGAGGCCCGCTACTTTCTCAGCCCCGACACGGTGCTGAGCGTGGACAACGGCGCCACGGTCGAGGCTGGTGACGTGGTGGCCCGTATGCCCCGCGAATCCTCGAAGACGCGTGACATCACCGGCGGTCTGCCGCGCGTGGCGGAGCTGTTCGAGGCCCGCCGGCCGAAGGATGCCGCGATCATCAGCGACATCGACGGCCGCGTGGAGTTCGGCAAGGACTACAAGGCCAAGCGCCGGGTCATCGTGAAGAGCGAGCCCATGGGGGACGAGCCGCCGATCGAGCGCGAGTACCTGGTGCCGAAGGGCAAGCACGTCTCGGTGCAGGAGGGCGACTATGTGAAGGCGGGCGACCCCCTGGTCGACGGGCCGCGCGTGCCGCACGACATCCTGCGCGTGCTGGGGGTCGAGGCGCTGGCGAACTACCTCGTCAACGAGATCCAGGACGTCTATCGGCTCCAGGGCGTGAAGATCAACGACAAGCACATCGAGGTGATCGTTCGCCAGATGCTGCAGAAGGTTGAGATTCTCGACGGCGGCGACACGACCTATCTCATCGGCGAGCAGGTGGACCGCTTCGAGTTCGATGCGGAGAACGAGAAGCGCAATCGGGTCGGCGAGCGTCCCGCGCGGGCCGAGCCGGTGCTGCAGGGCATCACCAAGGCTTCCCTGCAGACGCAAAGCTTCATCTCGGCGGCGTCCTTCCAGGAGACCACACGCGTGCTCACCGAGGCGGCCACGGCCGGCAAGGTGGACACCCTGGGCGGCCTCAAGGAGAACGTCATCGTGGGCCGCCTGATCCCGGCTGGGACGGGCTCCGTGATGAACCGCCTAAAGATCCTGGCGGCGAAGCGCGACAGCGGGCGCCTGCCCACGACGCCGGCACTTCCCGAGCCGGAAACGAGCCCCGCGGCCGCCGAGTAGCGGCATGCGGAAAGGGCGGGGGCCGCGTCTGCCTCCGCCCGGCGAATCACCCCCCTGGTCGCTTGACTCTGGGCGGGGGGGTGAGTAAGACGCGCAACTCGCCGGGACGATCAGTGATGGTCTCTTGGCATGTTGGTTCAAACGCCTTGCTTCGGTCGCCACGATCTCCGCTTCGGGGATTGTCCAGGCCCGGGGTTGACGCGGTGGCCCGTTCGGAGCGCGAAAGCGCCCGTCGGGCTCTGTGTCGTTTGGCGGACGGATCGCACAGAACGGGTTTACGAAGGGGCGTCATGCCGACGATCAACCAGCTCATCGCGCAGGGGCGCGAGCCGCGCCGTAGCCAGAACAAGGTTCCGGCCCTCGAAGGCTGCCCGCAGAAGCGCGGCGTCTGCACGCGCGTCTACACGACCACGCCGAAGAAGCCGAACTCGGCGCTGCGTAAGGTGGCCAAGGTGCGCCTGACGAACGGCTTCGAGGTCGTGAGCTACATCCCTGGCGAGGGCCATAACCTGCAGGAGCACTCCGTCGTGCTGATCCGCGGCGGCCGCGTGAAGGATCTTCCGGGCGTGCGCTACCACATCCTGCGCGGCGTGCTCGATACGCAGGGCCTGCCGAAGCGGCGCAAGCGGCGCTCGCTCTACGGCGCCAAGCGGCCGAAGTGAGGAACTGAGAGATGTCTCGTCGTCACCGCGCGGAAAAGCGCGAAGTCCTGCCGGATCCGAAGTTCGGCGACGTCGTTCTCAGCCGTTTCATGAACGTGCTGATGTACGACGGCAAGAAGAGCGCCGCGGAAGGCATCGTCTATGCCGCTATGGACACGCTGAAGCGGAAGGGCGGCGCCAATGCCGATCCGCTTCGCCTGTTCCACGAGGCGCTGGACAATGTGAAGCCGGCCGTCGAGGTGCGCTCGCGCCGCGTCGGCGGTGCCACCTACCAGGTGCCCGTCGAGGTCCGCCCGGAGCGGCGCCAGGCGCTGGCCATTCGCTGGCTGATCGACGCCGCCCGCAAGCGTGGCGAGAGCACGATGGAGGAGCGCCTCTCGGCGGAGCTGATGGACGCGGTGAACAACCGCGGCACGGCCGTCAAGAAGCGCGAAGACACGCACCGGATGGCAGAGGCCAACAAGGCCTTCAGCCACTACCGCTGGTAAATGCGCGCCTGCGGGCGCTGGTAACACCCCTTTCGGATTGGATGCACGACGATGGCCAAGGCGAAGTTTGAGCGGAACAAGCCGCACTGCAACATTGGGACGATCGGCCATGTGGACCATGGCAAGACGTCGTTGACGGCGGCGATCACGAAGGTGCTGGCGAAGTCGGGCGGCGC
>NZ_SJXD01000004.1 GCF_004336745.1 Roseococcus sp. SYP-B2431 | reverse complement strand
AGCTACGCGGCCACCGCCGCCCGGCGCGCCGAGGAGCCCGCGACGAGCGCGGGAGAGCCGGCATGACCCAGGGTCTTCCCTACCGTCCGACCGAGGAGCAGCGGCGCACTGTGCGGGCGATGTCGGGATATGGCATCCCGCAGGAGGACATCGCGACGTTCTTCGATATCGACGCCAAGACACTGCGCAAGCACTTCCGCAACGAGATCGACAAGGGCTCGATCGAGGCGACGAGCAAGGTGGCGCAGTCGCTGTTCCGGATGGCCACGGAGGGCAAGAACGTCGCCGCGGCGATCTTCTGGATGAAAGCTCGGGCCGGGTGGCGCGAGAAGCAGCAAGTCGAGCATGGCTTCACGCCCGGCGCCGTGATCAGCGGCGGCTACCCACCGGAGGAGATGACCGATGAGGAGCTGATGCGGATCATCCGTCTCGAGCAGGATCGGGATGACGACGATCCTAGGGCGCGCAGTCCGAGGCGCCGCACCAGTTTCGCCATCGACATGCCGCCCGAGATGACCGCGGAGGAATGGACGGAGCGCTTCGCTCCAAAGCCCAAGCCATAGCCGCCGCTCAATCGCATCTGTTCAACACCGACCAACGACCGTTGATCGGTGTTGAACAGGAGGACTTACAGAGCCGCGTGCCGCGGCATCCGTGCATCGGGCCGAAGATTATGATGCCCTACACTTGTGGAGAGATGGGGGGCACGCTTCCGGGCCGGATACCGTCACTGCCCCCGTCAAAGCCGGCGCCGCTGTCGAGCCCAGCTTGCCTTATGTTGCGAGCTGACTCAGCCGGACTAGACGTGATCTTTGCCGAGTATCGCGCTTACGCGCGGGCGGTGGCCTCGCGCTGCCTAGTGATGGCGAGCACCGGATGCCCGGCTGCGCCATGAACTCCGCCCGTGCCGTCTCCGGCGAGCGGGCGGTTCCGGCGCGTAAACCATGTAGATCTGTACGGCCTGGCCGCCATCCGCACAGACCAACAATGCATCTGTACCAGAACTGAGCGCATCGCGCCTATGCTGGACTTCAGATGCGGCACAATAGCCTTTCTATTCGCAGCTGAGATCCCGGCCCGTAGCCGAGGCACAGCCCCGGGCGGTCGGCGGCACCCGGAACTCGTGCACGTCCAGAACCCCTGCGTATACGCAGGTCGCTCGGAGGCCTCGTCCCCGTCCTAACTCGGCGACCAGCCAACGCCCGGGTTCGGAAAAGACTGAGGTCGTGCCGCTCAAGGTGAAGCCGTCCAGGGAGGCACCCGCGACCGAGGCAGGACACGCCATCGCGGGCGCCCGGCGGGCCGGAGCGGCGGAGGCGGCGGGTGCAGGCGGAACTTCCTCGCAGGGCTCACGCATGACCGCCTCCGGGGTAATCCGTCGAGGCGCATCGGCGGTGCGGGACGAAGCGGCGAACCGAAGCGTCCCTCGCAGAACCGCGCGTGGCCCCGCCCTGGCCTCGCATCGCGCGCCTTCCCGAGTCACAACGGTATATCCGCCTGCCTCGGGCGTCAGCGTCACCTCGCAACGCTCGGCCGGGTCGGGTGCACTCAAGTTCTCCGCGAAGCGGTAAGACCTGCCAGCCGGCTGCGCGACGCCGGCTAAGGCAAAGTTGCTTCCGCTGGACCATGAGGATAGGCCAAAGCTGATGGCGCCGCCCGGCATGGGACGCACCAGCAGCAGGTCGAACTCGCCGCCCGAATGCCGCACGCAGAATTTCCCGTTCGCCGTCGACTGGGAGGCAGCCGGCAGCCCCGTTAAACCGAGCGCGAGAAGCCCAGCGAGGATTGTCCTCAACGAAGATATTCCCTCAGAACTGGACGCACGTCGAACCGCCGCCACCGGATTGCATCGCAGCGTTGTGGCAAAGGATCCGAGAGAACACTGAGGAGCCGAAGAAGTTGATCCTGATCTCGTGCAGGACCACGTTGCCCCGGGCGTGATCGCGGGTGGCAACCTGCGGCCCATCGCTGGGCGGAAGCGCAGCAGCTTGGCCGCGCAGCCAAGCTGTGACGAACAGTTCGACAGTTGACCGGTCATAGAAATTTACCTCCAGCGCCGTCGCGGGCAGCGCTCGCAGGCCACCAAACCGGACCGCTTGCGCCGTGTCGCCTCAGACCCTCAGCAACCCCAATATCCGCACCGGTAACCATAGGGGCCATAGCCGCGATAACCGTATCCATAGCGTGGGCCGGAGAGTGCGCCGCCGATGAGAGCACCTCCGACCACGCCCGCGGCTGCGCCTGCGACACCAGTGGTAATGGCATTGTTCTGTGCCACTGAGGCGGCTTGAGAGTCCCGTTGGGCGCGTTCACCGGCTACCTGACCGGCCAGGGTATTTGCCTGGCGACAGGCATTTTCGCCCCGTCGGTCGCGCCCTCCTTGCGCGCTACACTGGGCCACCAGGGAGTTGTACATCCCCTCGGAGGCAGTGGGACCGGTAGGCATCTGCTGGCAGGCCGCCAAGAGAACGATGGCGCTGACTGGTCCGACAAGGTTTTTCATGAGACATCTCCGCTGCCTCCGAATTTAAGAACAGACCTCCGATTTTTTCAATATAATTGGCAGGGCCATTCTCATAATTCGCATAAGGCACTCTTATTTCTTATAGTGCATACGAATAACGCAGCGATAACACCTTTTTACTTATCAGATAGTCCATGCTCCATAGCGATCCGACGCGCATCAAAGTGCGAGGTGTGCCGAAAGCGAACCTGACAGATTTTGCCCCGAACGTGAGACCGAGCCGGCGCGAAGCAGGGGGCCAGCTGCGGTCTTGGCGCCGAAGCGGCGCGCTGCGGCCGCAGATGCCGCCTTCCGGACCTCCGTCGGCGGATACCCCCGATCCCCGCCCAGCGGCGCCCCCCCGCGCCTTGGCAGCAGCCAACGCAGCCTTTGTCCGCGCGCTGATCAGCTCCCGCTCCTTCTGAGCCATCGCCGCGTAGGTCCGCATCATTAGGTCGTCCGCGCCCGGCATGTCCGCCGCCCGGATCGAGACGCGATCCTCCAGCAGCTGCGACAGCGTATGCTGCCGCCGCGACTGGCCCAGTTGTCGTACACCAGACGGAAGTGGCCGTAAGCGCCTGGAGGGCCCCGGTGAGCTCGAGGGAAGCTGGTCCGGCGTGGGCAGCTCACATCCGAATGTTCCGATACAGCATCCGATGGCGTCGATCAGGGACAAGTCGGAGACCAGCCGGGGAAGAGCGTGCGCTCAGGGTAGCCTGAGCCGCGCAGGAAGAATGGCGTGGCGGAGAGTTCGTAAACCAGGCTGGCCGACGACCCGCTGAAGGGCCTCGATGCGCTGATCCAGAGCGGGCAGCAGGGTTGTTCCTCTTGGCCTCCGCCTTGCCTTCAGCGTCGAGCTTCGCGCTGACGGCACGCCGGCTTAGTCGAACGGCAGCCTCCTCCCACCGACATTTCCTCTCTCCAACTTTTACACTGCGGCGCCGCGCTGCGCCCGAACGAACCACAACAAGTTGAACCAAAAAGGCCTTTTTGCCTGGCATATCGTTTGCTTGGTTTCGCCACGAGCCTTCGGTGCTCGACCAAGTCTGGAGATGATGCGATGCGGATATGGATGGCGCTTAGAGCGGGAGTGATTCTGGCTTCCGCCTTAATTCTCCCGGCAGCGGAAGCGGCGGTTATCACCGGAACATATAGCTTCACCGCAACAGGCTCGCCCTCGAACGCGAGCGGGGATATCTCTCTCACGTTCGACAACGCGGCCAGCTTTGTGAACGAAGCAACCGGCATCTCGACCGGCGCTTTCAGCTTTTCCTATCAGCCCACGCTTCATTTCACCTTTGTCGATTATTTGGATAGGTTAATCATCGGTGCTGCTGGGAATGCCAATGCATTCCATATTGGTGTCGATGACTTCGCGCTCGTGATTGACGGCGCCTCCACGCTGACTCCGTCTTTCATCTCTTTTTGGCGCTCCACCCCCGGTGCCGGTACGGGAAACAGTACTACTGCAGGAACAGTCAGCTTCGTGTCCAACGTCCCGCCCGCTACGGCAGTCCCCGAGCCCGGGACACTAGCGTTGGTGAGCCTGGGTTTGATCGGTCTAGGCATCGCCCGGCAGAGATTTAATATCAAAGCGGCAAAAGCGGGCGCTGCCTGACCGAGGCCGTATTTTGCTCCGTGGCGAGGGTGTCCTAGGCATCAACATTGATTGTCAGCGAAGGCGGTCTGTGACCCTGGCTACCGTCGTATGCGTCCAGATGCCGGACGCTCGCGGGGTGGGCACACTTCGCTCGGTTAGAGTTCGAGCCAACGCAGCGTGGGAGACGAAGCCCTGATTACGAAAGGCCTCAATCTCCAGAGCCAGCCGGTGCGCCGCGCGTTCCGCCTCAAGCCGCCGTGCTCCGGCCGCAGCCGCGGCGTCAGGCCCCTGAGCCGGCCGATACCCGCGATCCCCACCTAACATAGTGCCCCCCGCCTTGGCGGCGGCCAGCGCCGACTTCGTCCGCGCACTGATCAGCTCGCGCTCCTTCTGAGCCATGGCGGCGTAGATGCGCATCATTAGATCGGCCGGCGCCCGGCCTGTCCGCAGCACAAATCGAGACGCCATCCTCCAGCTGCTTCGATAGCCTGTGGAGTCCATCCAGCTGGTCTTAGTCTCGACCGCCTGCCTTGCGGTAGGCCGCCAGCGCCTTTGCTACCTGCGCCGTCGCGGCTCGACGCGCCTCGACGTAGCTCGCCTGGGCCGCAACCTTCTCCGCATCGAGCGCCGCTTGGCGTTCATCTAACGCAGCCCCCTCGGCCCTCCGCCGCTCATCGACAGCACGCAGTGTTGCCTCAGCTTTGCTCAGGAAGGACCGGTCAGGTGGCGGGGGAGGCGGCTTCTTCGCTGCTGGTTTCGCTGCCTTCCGCGTCGCCTTCTTCGACGGCACGTCAGGTATCTCAGGAAGCAGCGTCGGCTCTACCTCGAAAGGCCCATCGGAGCCGACCGGTCGCTTCAGAACGGTCTCCGGGTGGGCGGTCGCCGCCGCCACGGCTGCCTCATCGGTCGTGAGCTTGGCATGCCCGTCGGCAAAGACGTTCCGATGGACACCCCAGGCCTGCAACGCCGCGGCCTGACTCGGCGCTGCCACGATGGTGTCGAAGAAGCCGAAGTGCGCCTGGAAGACCTTCAGCTTGCGGGCCTTCGCCATGACGATCCTATGTGCTGCTCGCCAAACCCGTTCACTTGGCGCCGCTCTCGTGGTCATCCATGCGGCCTCGCCCAGACAGGCCGTGCGCCTTCTCGATCAAGGCCCGCATGCCGCTCACGGTCAGCGTCCACGCAATCTTGGCTTGCGCCAGCGCAGGACGCTACCCCCGCCTTATGCAACGACTGCGCAAACCGCGGCCTGCCTGCGAAGATTCTGTGGCTCAGCAAAGCGCCTTTAGCGCAGAGGCATCCCTGCGCGCCAGCAGGCGAGCCACCGTCGTATGGGTCCAGATCAAGCTACCGCGCGGCGTCGACACCTCGCGCGCCGTCAGGGCCCGGGCCAACGCAGCATGGGACACGATGCCCTGTTCACGCAGGGCCTCGATCCCCAGCGCCAGCCGATGCGCCGCACGCTCCGCCTCCAAACGCCGCGCAATGGCAGCAGAAGCCGCGTCGGGGCCGCGAACCGACCGGTAGCCCCGATCCCCACCCAGAACCGTCCCTCGAGCCTTCGCAGCAGCCAGCGCCGCCTTGGTCCGTGCACTGATCAACTCGCGCTCCTTCTGCGCCATCGCCGCGTAGATTCTCATCATCAGATCGTCCGCGCCCGGCATGTCCGCGGCGCGGATCGAGACGCCATCCTCCAGCAACTGCGACAGTGTATGAGCGCGGCGCGTAATGCGATCGAGCCGCGCGGCGATAAGCACTGCACCCAGTTGCCGGCACTTCAGCAATGCCGCCTGGAAGCCCGGCCGCCGGTCGTCCTTGCCGCTGGCGATGTCGGAATGCTCTGACACCAACGTCCAGCCCTGGCTCGCCACAAAGGCCCGCACGCTCGCCTGCTGAGCCTCCAGACCTAGCCCGCTCTGACCCTGCTCCGCGGTCGAGACCCGGTAGAGCCCGACCGCGTAGCGCGTGGTGCTGCCAGCCCGCATCAGCCCGCCACCGCCGGGCTAGCGACGCGGTAGATGCTGTAGCTGCCCTTGGCACCCTGCTTGCCGGAGCTGACCTGCTTGACCCGCTCCAGCACCTCGATGGCGACGCCCTTCTTCTTGAGCCCGGCGAAGAAGCCGCGGACCGTGTGCTGCGCCCAGCCGGTGGCCTCCATCACCTGGGCGATGGTCGCACCCTCCTCCCGCCGCAGCAGGGTCAGCACCGCCTCCTGCTTCGTGCCCTCGCGCGGGGCTCGCGGCGTGCGGACCGGGGTCTGCCGACCCAGCGCCGCCTTAAGGGCCGCCAGCGCGGCCTCCAAGCCGTCCTGCGCCTCCCACGCGGTCACTGCCGCCTGGGCTGTCTCCCGCAGGCCCTGGCGCACCGGTGGGGCCTGCTCCCTCCCTGCGGCTGCCAGCGCCTGCTGTGCCGCTTTCTCCGAGTCCAGCGCCTCCTGCTGCAGCGCGAGTTCCGCGACCTCCTCCGCCTCGGTCACTTCGCGGTGCTCCGTTCCAAACTCGCCGGGCTCGCTTGGCTCCACGCCGATGGCTCGCAGGCCGTCAGCGGTGATCCGCACGACGATGGGAACGCCGCCTTCGCCCAGGCGCCAGGCAAGGTCGCCGTGCTCGGCCGGCGCCGGCACCTCCTCCAGCAACAGGTTCTTGAGCATGCTACGGATGACCGCCTGACGCGCTGCGGCCGGCAGGTTGCTGGGTGCAGCCGCGAGCAGCGCCTCGTGCCGGCTCGCCTGGCTGAGAATACTGGCCTGTGTGTCGGAAAGCTTCGTCATGTCGGGCTCCGTTCAGCACCCGATCATCCGGGTGCTACGAGCCCGAGCCCCGCTCAGCGGGGCCGCGCGAAGCGCTGCGCGTGAGTGAGCATTCGCTCGGACGCGAGGAAACGCCAAGCCTTGCTTCGCCCGGTGAGCCGCTTTGCGAGGTTCCAGCCACTGGAGCATCACAAGGCTTCACAGGGCCCGCGCTGGCGCGCTTGAGGATCTCAAACCGTGGTTTGCTTCCCCTTCTTGCCCTTGGCGACTGGAGCTGGCTCAGCCTTGCCGCTATGGCCAAGGCCATTGGCCTTAGCCAGTTCAGAGCGCCTGGCCGCGTAGTTGGGCGCTACCATCGGGTAGTCCCTGGGCAAACCCCACTTCTCCCTGTATTGCTTAGGGGTTAGTCTATACGTGGCCATGACGTGCCGCTTCAGCATTTTAACTTTCTTGCCGTCCTCCAAGCTCACCAGGAACTCGGGGGTGATCGATTTCTTTATCGGAACCGCAGGCCCCTCGGGACAATCATCTTTCTTCAGGGGATGCCATCAGTATGTGCTATTCAGAGACGTTCACGTCGATGGCATACGGACCCACACCACGTTCTCTCGGCAAAGAGCTTTGAGGCTAGGGCGTTGCCTCGTATATCGAGGACCGTCCAGCCGATACTCGAGCTCTTGTGCCCCTCAGTCTCGTTCGTCCCCGCAGCTCGTTGCCGCATTCGTACACGCCGCGCCGTGTCGGCGGACAAGCTGGAGCGCCCAGGCCGGGAGCATCGCGGGCGGGCACGTGATGGTGATTGGCGCCAACATCTACACGGCGCCGGCCGCCTGCGGGGCCTGAATGACGCAGCGGGCCTGCCTGATGTCCTGACGCTCACTCGATCTTTGCGCCGGCTTCCGCATGAAGAGTGAAGCCGGTGGCGGCGAGGCGATCGGCCATGCCGGGCCCGGCTCGATATAGGAGGCACCGACGGCTGCACTGCAAGCACGCTCTCCTAGACAGTAAACCAACCGATATGCATTCTAAGTAAATTTTCCAGAGGGACGTCAAATGCCCGAAAAATATGCAATTATGTCTTCGACGATCGGAAACAGTATCAAAGATGCATACATTTATGATAAGGTGTATCTTATTAGAAATGATGAATCTTTGTCGGAGGCTCTCAAGAGCATAGCGGCAAAATCCTCGTCGGTTGTATTGCTGAATGTCTACGCTCATGGTAAAATCGCTCGAGACCATTGGTACACTTGGCGGGAGAGCGGTGGATACGGCGCATATTTAGGATATGAGAATATCAAGTTAGAGAATGCACATTTGTGGAAAGTATTGAAGGGAAAATTTCATCAGAATGGTATTATAAATATGAACGTATGTAATTTCGCTGATACATCGAATCCAGCAAATTCGAGCAAGTATGGACCCGCGACTTTTCAGTACGACGGCCTGGCGATGTGCAAGGCCATTGCACGAAATGCAGGCGTGCGGCTTCGAGCTTCTCCAGATTTTCAAGCATTCACGTATACAGCTAAGAACCTTAACTTTCTCGAAGATCTAGCTGACACTCTCAACCTCGCCAGCTATCCGGCAAATTACTACGAACTGGACTTCGGAGCATGGGAGGGGACGACCTATGTTTTCGATCCAAACGGTCGGGATGTCCGCCAGGAGTAGCTCACATCACTTACTCAAAATTGTGCGCGTGTTAGGCAGAAGTAGAGATTGACTGCGGGCCGGACTCGAAACCGGCTCCATCGCTCCGCGGGCAACCCGCGCCATGGTCCATTCGCCAGGGCGTCCCCCAGCAAAATAGCGCTTCCTTCAGCGCCGCCGCAGCGGATTCAGTATACGCCCGATCCACTCGTCGCCGCCAAAGAGAATAGTCCATTCTGCGGCCGGGCTTGAGACCACCTTCATGACCGCCATAGCTCGCTTCATGAACGCCATGGCTCGTCTGCGACCTGATGGTTCAGGATGACGGCCCCCGCGCAGCTAGGGCTTCCACCACAAGGCCGCCTTCGATCCGCATCTGCATAGTCGGGGCACACACCGCGGGGGGGGGGCGGAGAGCCCTACGATTGTGAACAGTACCGATCGTTTGTCGCTCTGTCTAAACCACCAAATTACGGCGACTGACGCAAATTACTCACTCAGGACGAAAATAATGGCAATGCCGATTTTTTGGCATCTAATTTTCAGGAATGGAGTTATCTTTGCAACACCGTACCCTCCTCCTGCGGATTATGCGACCCCTCGCCCCCCAAGCGGCGTCAGATGCAAAAGGCAATCTCATGTTGGATCAAACCCCCTCCTCCCGCCGGACCGAACACAGAAGTTCCGAATTTTCAGTTCGGACGGCGGCCGAGGCTCCGCGCGTGGCTTCGAACCGCTCACCCACACTAGACGATGGACAGGTAGGCCGCCGGATGAAGGATCTGCGCCGCAAGCAAGGTCTCACGCAGAAGCAGATCGCCGGGCGCGTCGGGGTGACTGGAGCTCAGCTGCATCGCTACGAAACTGGTGCGACCCGCGTAGCTGCCAGCAGGTTGATTGCAATCGCGGCGGTGCTAGGCGTCCGGCCGGAAGACTTGATGCGCGAGCCCGTAGCAGCGCCTATGCCTTCGCTGAGCGTAGGCGGTGCGCCGTCATCTAACGATCTCGTGGAGCTGGTGGAGCTCTTTTCGTCGCTCACAGACGATCGCCGACGCGGAGCCGTCATGGGTTTCGCACGATCGATATCAGTCCGACACCAGCCCCCGATGATGGAAGCTGCGGGGGTTCACGCAGCAGAATAGGTCTCCGCGTCAGCCCAGGCTCTGAAGGGCAAGTGCAACGAAGCTCACCGAGCTTTGACCCGCTGCATAGCAGCTGGGGCGCGCTGATATTTTCAGTCGGGGTCTCGTATCTATCTACCCGTCGAACCCAGTTCAGCCTCGCGAGGTGGATGGGGCGTCGGGTGCTGCGCAATAAGGACGGCTAGTTCCGCCGCTCGAAGCTGCGCCGATGAGTGCTCTGCGTCGCTCAGCAGGGCGCAGTCGCGCCGTTCCTCCATTTCATCCTCCGGGCCAGCATCCAGATGGCTAGCGTAGGTGATGATAATCAGCCGCCAAGCGCAGGCCTGGATCGGATCCGCCTTGACCCCGGAGACCAGGGGATTGCGGTCGGAGCGTCTCCCGAGCGCATGGGCCACCCTGCGCTGGCCATGCAAATCGCCGGCACGCGCGAGGAGACACTGCCTCACGAAATCCCGCCGTTCGATGTTGCAGGCCTGGCGATCAGCAAGGCTCCTGCCACGACACGTCTCGAGGTGCACCTCGGCCTCGTGCTGCACTGCCAAGCTCAAAACGTCCTGAGCCCGGGCCGCAGTGCAGAGCGTCAGGAAAGCTGCCAAAGCGCTTCGGTGTATTAGCATGACGGTTGCTATGAGGTTCGATTGACCGAGTGCGACCGCTTAATGGCATGTCCTCGGGGCCGACGGCTATCACCCGAGCGCGATCGGGTCCAGATCTCGTAAAGATTTCCGACCCGCAGTTCACCCGGTCACCGCAGCACCGACGTCACCGTTGGCGCAGCCGTGGAAGGCTGCTGCTAAAGGTCGAACTCGGCGATGAGGATGGTCGTTCTCCAGCAGCCAACAACACCTTCCCGCCGTGCTGACAGCGACATTCCTGAACGACGTCGTGCCCCAGTGGGGTTACCCTCGCATCCCCGTTCGCGCTGACCACGAGGTTCCAGTTCATGAGCGCCCGCATAGTGGGGGCGCCGATCGCGTATGAGGCTCCCTGGGCCAAAGCTGCCAGGGCGACACGCTGGACTGGAGAGAGCTGCCGAGCAATGGTGCCAGTAGAGAGAGGCGGTAGACGCTCACGAGTCATAGGCGGCCTTGCAAGATGCCCCGCGCGGATTGCTCCGGCGGGGCTAATGAATGATCAGCAGGCATCAGCCAAGAGACCCATACTGACGCCAGTCGACCACCTAGTTCTGGCGGCGGCGCCGCGCGGCCGCGAAGCCCAGCAGGCCGGCGCCGAGAAGCGCGAAGGTCGCGGGCTCCGGAACCGGGGTCGGGGCGGTGATGCGGCCATAGAGGCCGATCGAGTTGGAGCCGCCCTCGTTGCTGTTGAAGAAGCTGTTGATGGTGTTGCCGCCGTTGCTGGAGAAGCCGAGCAGCTCGATCGTGTAGGGCACGCCGCCAATCATGAAGGCGGAGGAGGTGGTCAGGTTGGCGAAGGTGATGCGGTCGGCGCAGGGTGAGCCGCCCGGATAGGCGCAGGGCGTCTGGTTGGGCGTCTCGTCGATCAGGAACTGGTAGCTGAACATCTGCGTCGTCGGGACCGCGCCCGAGATCGTGGTAGACAGGTTGAGGCGGGCCGAGCTGGCCGCCGTGCCGCCGTTGATCGGCTCGTTGTAGTGGGTCAGCGTGCCGAGCTGGAAGACGGTGTCCGTCTGCACGGTAGCGGAGGGCGGGTTGGACGGATTGAAGCCGAGGCCACTCTGGTCGCCGAACCAGCTGGCGGGCTGACCCCAGAAGACCTGGGTGACGCGGCTGTTGCCGGTGCCGGAGGTGTCGAAGTCGATGTTGGTTCCGCCGACCACGTTGGACCAGCTGGGGGCCGTCGCCGTGATAGTCACGGACGCGGCGCTCGCAGATCCTGCTCCGAAGATCGCTGCCAGCGATAGCGCTGCGGCCGAGGCAACGGCTAGGAGTTGGTTGTTGAGCATAGGTGAATTCCTTGTTGATGCCAGAGGACGACGCGGCGCCCAAGGCAACAGCAGGTTTCATGCCAGCTGACATTTTTACTTAGATTCAGTGATTTATGATTCAGCTCTAAGGGCCGGTGCGCGTCTCTGGAAAATTCGCCGACACGCCGGCCCCCTCGGGAAAAGCTCTCCAAAGAAGCCTCCATTCGTGAGCCTGTCGGGGCTGCGGGCTTGTCACACGCCTCATCAAGGCTGCCGGCGGATGCTGATCCACCAGATGGCGGCGACCGCCGGCACGGATCCTGGCATGCGCGGCGTGTCGGCCATCCCGAGCCGGTCCGGGATTGAGCCCGCAACGGAATGCGACTGAGTGAAGAAGAGGAGTTCGGCGTCTGGCTTAGCGGGGCGGCCGCGCGCCGGCCGAGCAGCTCCGGGTGTCCCTGTAGAGGCAGTTGATCCGCCACGCCGAGATCTGACCAGTAATGACCCCGCCGACATAGAGTCCACTTTCCGGCAATGTAGGAGCTTAGAATATTTCGCATTGTAAGGTTACCGCCTGAATAAAAGCTCGTTTACCGCCTGAATAAAAGGCGGCAGGGCGAAAACATGGCTGAGGAAGCTGGGGGAGATAATGGATGGCTTACCTGCTCCTTGGGCAGATGGATGGCCCAGCAGAAGGAGGTGATCGTAGCGATGGAGCGCGGTGGGTCTCTTGATTGGGGACTCGCTGCCGCAGATTTCGCCCGAATCGGCAAGACCGATCGAATGGGCCGCCCACCAACCGCTGCCATGGCCGAGGAAACCTGGCGTCGGATCATGAAGCATGGCCACCGGTAGAAGCGATTACTAAGCTGGGCAGGCGGACGAGGCGAAGGCGAGAAGGTGCAGTCTCGCTTCAAACAACCACGCCGGAATGAACGCGTCGTGGTCCGGCCAAGGCGTCGCGAAGCGAGTGTTACGACTGGTGTGCGATGTACCCAACATTGCACCGGTCGAGGCGCAGAATTCTCCCTAGACCACGGTCGCTGATCTGTGGACGTCCAATCAGGATTGCGCGATCAGCTCGGCCAGGCGCCGCTGCATGAGCTGGGTGAGACAAGCCCGACGAGGGAGAGGGCCATGACGATGACGGTCAGAGCCGATACCGGCGGCCGGAGAGCCCGGACAACTGCTTCATGATGTTCTCCGATTGTAAAGGATGCCACCACTCGAGCTGCAGATGTCATCCGATCAGGCCCGGCCCACGTTGGGCATGGCATCGAGTAGGGGTGCTAGCGCGAAGACGCGTCTGACGATGTCTAAGGTCGTGATCTGGTTCCTGGTCGGAGGAGTTGGCGGGTTGCTCTACTTGATGTTCGCGCCGTGAGGTGCCGCGGTGCGCGTCAACCGGCATAACTAAGGACCCGCTCTCATCAGCAAAGCTTCGCCTCGCGCAGGCCGAGGAGGGGCTGACAGCAGCGCGCGACGGTCCGTGGTGGCCAGGTTTCGCATCGAGTTGCACTCCCTCCAGCGGCGGTCGCGTCTACCGTGCGCCGCTCGAACCTCACTCAAGCCGGGCTTGTATCGGCGGGGGCTGTCGCGCTCACGGTGCGAGATCGAGTGGCGACCGCGGCGTCTGCCTGGGAGAGGCCGCCGGAGATCCTGCTGCACGCGCCGGCGCCAGACATTCTGGTCCGTTGGCCCCTCGGACGGGGTTGGTGCAACCGACTGCATCCGGCTCGGCGAGGAGTTCTACCCGGGATACCTCGCGGCGACTGCGGCCATATCGATGCCCATTCCTTGTAGTGTGGCCGCGAGTTCCTGCCAGCCGATCCAGCCCTCGACGTTGGTATCCACCATCCATTGGTGAAGAGCAGCCCTGACCTCCGGCTCCTCCACGGCTTGTGTGGTAAATGGCGAGCCGCTGGAATCGAACGTGAGCGTCCGGAGTTCCCCCTCCAGCAGCATCATCTCGACCACGCCGTCTGCGTTGAAGACGATCTGAAAGCGATCGGCCATGAACTCCGCTCCTTTGAGATGCCGAACTATAGCATTACCCAGATGCAATGCGGAGCGGGCCGTCGGGGCTTGGCCAGCATTTGTGCCAGCCCATCATCTGGCCCAAGCCCGAGACGCTAAGGGTCGCGCCCGTCTTTGATCAGGGAACGGCGGGCTTCCGCTTCTCGCTCGGCCGTTAGCCCGGCGATCGCCGAGGATCGGCTCCGTAGGTCCGCTACTCGCGGATCCTGCCGTCCGCGCTATGGAGCACTCGATGGGACAGGCCCGCGCCTACACCCGATCCGGCCTGGACTGGTCGGAGAAGTTCGCGCCGATCGGCCGTTGACGCTCATCCGGTGTCCGCAGGGGCGCGCGAAGAAGTGCTTTTTCCAGAAGCACGACGCAGGCGCCTTCGGCGACACCGTCAAGCAGGTCGCCATCCGCGAGAAGAACGGCACCAGCG
>NZ_SJXD01000003.1 GCF_004336745.1 Roseococcus sp. SYP-B2431 | reverse complement strand
AGCTACGCGGCCACCGCCGCCCGGCGCGCCGAGGAGCCCGCGACGAGCGCGGGAGAGCCGGCATGACCCAGGGTCTTCCCTACCGTCCGACCGAGGAGCAGCGGCGCACTGTGCGGGCGATGTCGGGCTATGGCATCCCGCAGGAGGACATCGCGACCTTCTTCGATATCGATGCCAAGACACTGCGCAAGCACTTCCGCAACGAGATCGACAAGGGCTCGATCGAGGCGACGAGCAAGGTCGCGCAGTCGCTGTTCCGGATGGCGACGGAGGGCAAGAACGTCGCCGCGGCGATCTTCTGGATGAAGGCACGGGCCGGGTGGCGCGAGAAGCAGCAGGTCGAGCATGGCTTCACGCCCGGCGCGGTCATCAGCGGCGGCTACCCACCGGAGGAGATGACCGATGAGGAGCTGATGCGGATCATCCGTCTCGAGCAGGATCGGGATGACGACGATCCTAGGGCGCGCAGTCCGAGGCGCCGCACCAGTTTCGCCATCGACATGCCGCCCGAGATGACCGCGGAGGAATGGACGGAGCGCTTCGCTCCAAAGCCCAAGCCATAGCCGCCGCTCCCATCGCATCTGTTCAACACCGACCAACGACCGTTGATCGGTTGTGAACAGGGCCACCCGCGACTCCACGGCCCACTCGGCACTCAAGATGGACCCCGTTGCCGGTGGCTAATCGGCCAACGCCGTGCAGGCAAAGCCCACCCGTGCCTCTGTGGGCACGCCGAACAACGCAGTGTGGCGCGCCGGCAGACCGCCCGGAAAATGCTTCACGTACTCGGCGTTGCAGGCACAATAGTCGGCACGATCGCTAATCAGCATGGTTACCTGCACCACGCGATCCAGGCTGCTGCCGGCCTCGCTCAGGATGGTGGCGATGAACGCAATTGAATTGCGAACCTCCTCGGCCGGCGTGGCGCCACGATAGATCCCGCGTTCCGGGTCATGCGGTGCTGAATGGCCTGAGATCCATATTAAGCCACCAGCCTTCACCGCCCGGCTGAACGGGCGCGCAGCGCCCGCGTCCGGCTGTCCGAAGAACTCCATGCCCAATCCTGTCCTCGCTGTTCGATCAATCAGCCGACGGTTCCGCACCTGCTATCCAGGTCGCCGCGGCGACTTCCTTGGTCAAGCCGGCTCAGGGTTTGCTCACCTACCGACGGCGGATCCAATCCTCTACCGGGCTATGGCTACTGCTTCTCGATGCCGGCTGTCTGTATGACGCCCGACCATTTGCGGAGATCTGCCTCCATCTCCGCCCTGAATTCCTCTGGCGTAGACCCCGCGACGGGAACCCCGATCTCGCTGGCCCGCGCACGAACGGCTGGATCATCTGCGGCGGCCCGGAGCGCACGATTGAGGCGCTCTACTACAGCGCGCGGCGTTCCGCGCGGTGCGAACAGGCCTTGCCACGTGTAGGCCTCGACCTCCGGGAGGCCGGCCTCCGCCATCGTGGGAACGCCCGGCAATCCCTCCACGCGCTGCCGCGATGCGACAGCTAGGGCGCGCACCCGCCCGCCGCGGACATAGCCCACGGCCGATGAGGAGGGCGAGAAGCAGAACAGCACCTGGCCGGCGATCATGTCGGTAACCGCAGGCGCCTCTCCCCGGTAGGGTACATGCACCGCCTCGGTGCGGGAGGCGATGCCGAGGAGAACCCCGGACAAATGCATCGGGCTTCCGATCCCGGCCGAGCTATAGGATTGCCGACCAGGCTCACGCCGCAGGATCGCCAGCAGATCATCGACGCTATTGATCGGGCCGTCCGCACGCACCAGCAGCGCGGTGGGGGTCGTCCCGATCGTGGAGATGAACTCGAAGTCAGTTAGAGGATTGAACGGTGGCTCTCGCATCAGCAGAGGCGCGATGAGGTTGCTACCGAGCGAGCCCGCCAGGATCGTATACCCGTCCGACCGGCTTCTTGCGACGGCGGCGGCCCCGACAGTGCCGGCGGCGCCCGTCCGGTTCTCGACGATGATCGTCTGCCCCAGAGATTGAGACATCCGCTCACCCAGAAGGCGCACCACGACATCCGTGGCGCCTCCCGCCGGGAAGGGCACGACCAGCCGGATCGGGCGATCGGGATAGGACGCATCCTGGGCTGTTCCAGGGCGTGGGACGATGCCCACCATCACTGCCGCAGCCAGACTCCGTCGCCGCATGACCTTCTCCCCGAATGGCGTCTCGCGCCTTGCCGAGGACGATAGGTCGGCGGATAGTCGTTGCCAATGCGGGGGGACGACGGTGAAAGACGATCTGCGGATTGTGGATGCGCATCATCATCTGTGGGATCTCCATGGCGCGATCCGCTATCCGTGGCTGGAACCGCCCTATGTCTCGCGTCACGGCGACCATTCCGCCTTCTGCCGCAGTTACCTGCCCGATGAGTACCGGCGGGACACGTCGCTGCACGATGTGATCGCGACAGTGCATGTCGAGGCGGAATGCGCGCGAGAGCACGACCTCGACGAGACGCGCTGGCTGACTGAGCTCAACGCCCGTCACGGCATGCCGAACGTCCTCGTCGCGCACGCTTGGCTCGACACGCCCGACGCCGAAGAAATAATCGGGCAACAGAGCCGCTTCGCGCTTGTACGTGGAATCCGCTCGAAGCCTGTGACCTCGGCCGGGCCGCGCGAGAGCGTGCGAGGTCAGCCTCGCACGATGCAAGACGACCGCTGGCTGCGGGGACTAGGATTGTTGGAGAAATACCGGCTTTCATGGGATTTGCGCGTGCCTTGGTGGCACCTTGAGGAAGCGGCCGAGGTGGCCGCGATCTATCCGCGCCTGCCCATCGTGCTCAATCACACCGGCTGCTTGTGGGACCGGGATGAGGCGGCAATTGCCACATGGCGCCTCGGCATGAAGGCACTCGCCGCGCTGCCGAACGTCTACTGCAAGCTCTCAGGACTCCTCGTTACCGGAAAACCTTGGACGTTTGCGGACAACGCACCGATCATCCGTGAAGCGATCAGCATCTTTGGGGTTGATCGGTGCATGTTCGCCTCGAATGTTCCGCCCGATACCCTCAAAGGAAGCTGGGACTTCCTCTACACTAACTTCAAGCGTTCGGTTGTGGACTTGCCTCGTGACGATCAGGAAAAGCTATTTTCGCGGAATGCGATGAGGTTTTATCGGATCGAAGTACCATCCGCCGACGGCGCTTGAGGCTCGCCTCCGGCGCAGATCTAGGTTGCCGCGCTGCGAGCCAGCACCCGCGCGATCGTCGTATGCGTCCAGACCGTAGATGCTTTCGACGTAGGTACGCCGCGATCCGTCAGCGCTCGCGCCAGCGCCGCGTGAGAAACGACGCCCTGCCCACGTAAAACCTCCACCTCCAGGGCCAACCGATGCGCGGCCCGCTCGGCCGCCAGCCGCCGCGCCCGGGTCGCAGCAGCCGTGTCAGGGCCTTGCCTTGGCCGGTATCCCCGGTCCCCCCCCTAGCACCGTCCCACGCGCCTTTGCCGCCGCCAGCGCGGCTTTGGTTCGTGCGCTAATCAGCTCGCGCTCCTTCTGTGCCATCGCCGCGTAGATCCGCACCATCAGATCGTCCGCGCCGGGCATGTCCGCAGCACAAATCGAGACGCCATCCTCCAGCTGCTGCGATTGCGTGTGGAGTCCATCCAGCTGGTCTTAGTCTCGAGCGCCTGACTTGCGGTAGGCCGCCAGCGTCTTTGCTACCTGCGCCGTCGCGGCTCGACGCGCCTCGACGTATCTCACCTGGGCGGCAACCTTCTCCGCGTCGAGGGCGGCTTGGCGTTCACCGAACGCAGCCTCCTCGGCCCTCCGCCGCTCATCGACAGCATGCAGTGCAGCCTCGGCTTCGCTCAGGAATGACCGGTCAGGTGGCGGCGGAAGCGGCGCCTTTTTCGCTGATGGTCTCGCAGCGTTCCTCGTCGCCTTCTTCGCTGCTGGTTTCGCTGCCTTCCGCGTCGCCTTCTTCGACGGCACGTCAGGTACCTCAGGAAGCAGCGTCGGCTCTACCTCGAAAGGCCCATCGGAGCCGACCGGTCGTTTCAGAACGGTCTCCGGGTGGGCGGTCGCCGCCGCCACGGCTGCCTCATCGGTCGTGAGCTTGGCATGCCCGTCGGCAAAGACGTTCCGATGGACACCCCAGGCCTGCAGCGCCGCGGCCTGACTCGGCGCTGCCACGATGGTGTCAAAGAAGCCGAAGTGCGCCTGGAAGACCTTCAGCTTGCGGGCCTTCGCCATGACGATCCTATGTGCTGCTCGCCAAGCCTGATGACCTGGCGCCGCCGCTCTCGTGCTCATACATGCGGTCGTGCCCAGACAGGCCGGTGCGCCTTTTTCGATCTAACCCGCATGCCGCTGACGGCCGGCGTGCGCACAATCTTGGCTTGCGCCAGCGCAGAACGCTACCCCCGCCTATGCGACGACTGCACGAGCGGAGCGGAAGTTGCGGGGGGCTCGACGACTAACAAAGGTGGTCGATGGCGCCATGCTGCGGCGGTAAAGCAAACCATGAACTTCGACATCCAGACCTTGCTCGGCGCCGCCGCCACGGCAGCTTCTATTACCAGCTTCACGCCGCAGGCCTGGAAGATCATCAAGACCCGCGACACGTCGAGCATCTCGGCTGGAATGTATGCGCTGACCGTCACGGGCTTCGCGCTCTGGCTGAGCTACGGTGCGGTGCTGGGGCAATGGCCGATCATTATTACCAACATGATCTGCTTAGTGCTGGCGTCCTTCATTCTGGTAATGAAGTTGCTGCCGTCGGAAAAGAAGAATGCCGTGGCTGACGCGATCGATCCGCAGGCCTGACCTCACCACCCCCTGGGCATGAACATTGATCGTCAGCGGAGGCGGTCTATGACCCTGGCCACCGTCGTATGTGTCCAGATGCCGGACGTTCTCGGGGTGGGCACACTTCGCTCGGTTAGAGCTCGAGCCAAAGCAGCGTGGGAGACGACCCCCTGATCACGCAGGGCCTCAATCTCCAGAGCCAGCCGATGCGCAATTTGCTCCGCCTCCAGCCGCCGTGCCTGGGCCGCGGCAGCCGCGTCAGGACCGTGCTTAGGCCGGTACCCCCTGTCCCCACCCAGGGCGGTTCCTCGAGCCTTCGCAGCAGCCAGCGCCGCCTTGGTCCGTGCACTGATCAACTCGCGCTCCTTCTGTGCCATGGCCGCGTAGATCCGCATCATCAGATCATCCGCACCCGGCATGTCCGCCGCCCGGATCGACACGCCGTCTTCCAGCAGCTGCGACAGAGTGTGGGCACGACGGGTGATGCGGTCGAGACGGGCCGCGACCAGCACCGCGCCTAACTGCCGGCACTTGAGGATCGCTGCCTGGAACCCGGGGCGCCGGTCGTCCTTGCCACTGGCAATATCCGAATGCTCCGACACGAGCGTCCAGCCCTGGCTCTCGACGAAGGCCCGCACACTCGCCTGCTGGGCCTCCAGACCCAGCCCGCTCTGACCCTGCTCCGCGGTCGAGACCCGGTAGAGCCCGACCACGTAGCGCGTCCCTGTCCCGCGCATCAGCCGATCACCGCCGGGCTGGTGACGCGGTAGATGCTGTAGCTGCCCTTCGCGCCCTGCTTGCCCGAACCGACCTGCTTGACTCGCTCCAGCACCTCGACCGTGTGGCCCTTCTTCTTCAGGCCAGCAAAGAACCCTCTGATCGTGTGCTGCTGCCAGGCGGTCGCTTCCATCACCTGGGCGATGGTCGCGCCCTCCCCCCGCCGCAGCAGCGTCAGCACCGCCTCCTGCTTCGTGCCAGCGCGCGCTCTGCGCGGGCCGCCATCCGCCCGGGCATGCGTGCGGCCCAGGGCAGCCTTCAGGGCCCCCAGCGCAGCCTCCAGACCATCCTGCGCCTCCCAGGCCGCCACGGCCGCCGACGCTGCCTCACGCAGTCCGTGACGGGTCCGCGGAGCCTCCGCAGTCTCCAGCGCCTCCTCGGCCGCGTTCTCGGCCGCGAGCGCCTCCTGCTGCAAGGCCAGTTCCTCGGCTTCCTCCCCCTGGGTCAGCTCGCGCGGCTCGCAACCGATCTCGCCGGGCGCCCCAGGCTCGATGCCGATGGCGCGCAGGCCGCCAGCGGTGGCCCGCAGGACGATGGGAACGCCGCCTTCGTCCAGCCGCCAGGCAAGGTCACCGTGCTCGGCCGGCGCCGGCACCTCCTCCAGCAGCATATTCTTGAGCATGCTGCGCATGACCGCCTGACGCGCCGCAGCCGGCAGGCTGCTGGGTGCGTCCGCGAGCAGCATCTCGTGCCGGCTCGCCTGGCTGAGGATCAGGGACTGGGTGTCGGAAAGCTTCGTCTTGGTCGGGCTCCGCTCGGCACCCGATGAGCCGGGTGCTACGAGCCCGAGCCCCGCTCAGCGAGGCCGCGCGAAGTGGTGCGCGTGGGTGAGCATTCGCTCGAACTTTCCGCAATAGCAAGCGAGGGGTTGAAACTGGCGGTGTCGACAGTCGGGGCCCTGACAGGAGGCTGCAGGCTGCTTGCAGCCGTGGGAACTCTCCTCGCGTTGTCCATCGTGTGATGATGGAGTTCACAGGATGTTATCGTTCCAAGAGTACGTGGAGACCTGCAGGTTTGAGGATTCACCAGAGGCGGACTTTGTACAGAGGGCCCAGGCCGACGGCCGTGTTGCGGGCGCAAGCTCGTGGGAGGAGCTTCGGGAATACCTTGAGGGCGAGCTAAACGCCGATGCCGAGGAGATGGAGGCGGCCAAGAGCGTCTGGCAGGCATTTGAGCAGGCTCAAGTGCGTTGATCAGACGCGCTACGCTGCCGATGCGGTGGCGCATCTCTTACCAGAATCATCATTACACCCTTCTACCCGCCTCTTGGCGGGGTGAAGATGCTCGTGCCATGGACCTATAACAGCGTGCCCGACTGCCCCGTCGACGGCGGCTTCATCTGCTTCAGCCAGGGGTCCGCGGTGCGGCGCATCTCGATCAAATGATCCGGGAAGCACCGGTTCTGGAACCCGACGACATCCTCGAATGAGCCATGCATCCATCGCTCCCACTCATCCGGCATCAGCAGCACGGGCATGCGGTCGTGCACTGGACGGATCGCCTCGTTGCAGTCCGTCATCACGCCCGAATAGACCGGTCCCCATTCCGCGCTGTCCCGCCATAGCCCCGCCCAGGCGAAGAGCGGCTGGTCCTTCACGCTGAACCAGGTCCGGGTCTTCGAGCCCTTCATGCCTTCGGCCTCGGCGAATTCGGTGACCGGAATCAGGCACCGCCATTCGGGCTTCCGGGCTAAGCCGACCCACATATTCTTCGTCACGTCCGCGATGTTGTTCACCGGCTTCGGCTTGGAGCCGGGCTTCATCGTCTTCAGCCGGAGCGGAAAGCCCCAGACCATGGACTGCAACATGCGCTGACGGTCGGCCTCTCGCACCACCAGGCCGGGTCCGCCCGGGTAGCTTTCCTCCGGCGTGTTGAACGACGCCCTCGGCGCGGTCACGCCGAAGAAGGCGGCGATCGCTGCCGGGTTCTGCCGGACCGTGTAGAGATTGCACATTAGGCCTCCTCAGCGAAAATCGCGGCTGCTGCCTAAGCTCGGCCGCGGACGCTCCGCCCCCGCGCTAGCCTCCTCGGTATCCTCCCCGGCCGTCCAAAGGCTGTCCAGCAGGTCGGACCGATCTATCAAACGCCGCGCGATGACATGCGTGATCGGCACCTCCGCATGTTCCGTCTGGCGTTCCACGACACCTTCCACGACAAGAAGGCGGGCAGCCCGCATCGCAGTCCGATCGCGCTCACCGACATCTTTGAAGACCACGATGTTGGCCTGGCCGTGCTCGTCCTCCACCGTGATAAACACGATCCCCTTGGCCGTGCCGGGCCGCTGGCGCATCAGCACCAGGCCGGGCAGCCGGACCTTGCCGCCGTCGCGGATCCGCTCCATGCGCCGGGTGTCGGCCATCCCCAGGCGGCCCAGGATCGGGCGCAGGAGCTTCAGGGGATGCTGGCGCAGGGTCATTCCGGCCGCCTGGTAGTCGATGATGACCGCCTCGCCCTCATGCTCCGGCGGGAGCGCCGGCGCGGGCTCGGGCAGCAGCGGAGCATCGCCCGCCGCCGTGGTGAAGAGCGGGCCCGGATCGGCGCCGCGGCTCTCGATCGCCGTGGCGTCCCAGCTCGCCTCGCGGCGCGCGCTGCCCATGCTGCAGAAGGCGTCCGCTGCCGCCAGCGCCTCCAGGGCGGGCCGGCCGACGCCGGAGCGCCGTGCAACCTCCTCCACCGACGCGAAGGGGGCGCCATTGCCGCTGCGCCGGGCCTTGGCGATCGCCTTACCGTCCTCCGTGGCCAGATGCGCCACCAGCCGCAGGCCAAGGCGTAAGGCGAGCCGTTCCGTGCTGGCCGGCGCATGCTGCAGGGAGCAGTCCCAATCACTGTGGTTCACGTCGATCGGGTCAACCAGCACGCCGTGGTCGCGCGCATCCCGCACGATCTGCGCCGGCGCGTAGAAACCCATCGGTTGGCTGTTCAGCAGCGCGCAGGCAAAGACCGCCGGATGGTGGCATTTCAGCCAGGACGAGGCATAGGCCAGGTGCGCAAAGCTGGCGGCGTGGCTTTCCGGGAAGCCGTAGCTTCCGAAGCCCTCGATCTGCTTGAAGACCCGTTCGGCGAGCTCGAGCGGGTAACCGCGCCGGGTCATGCCGCCGACCAGCTTCTCCCGGTATTGGCCGACACCTTGGGTGAACTTGAAGGTCGCCATGGCACGCCGGAGCTGGTCGGCCTCATCGGGCGTGAACTTCGCCGCCACGATGGCGATGCGCATGGCCTGCTCCTGGAAGAGCGGCACCCCCAGCGTCTTTTTCAGCACCCGCTCGAGCTCGTCGGCGGGCCCGAAGTCCGGGTGCGGCGCGGGGTAGACGGGCTCCTCCAATCCCCAGCGCCGGCGCAGATAGGGATGCACCATGTCACCCTGGATGGGCCCCGGACGGATGATCGCGATCTGCACGACGATGTCGTAGAAGTTCGTCGGTCGCAGGCGGGGAAGCATGTTCATCTGCGCCCGGCTCTCGATCTGGAAGACGCCCAGCGTGTCGGCCCGGCGCAGCATCGCGTACACGTCCGGGCATTCCCGCGGGATGCTGGCGAGGTCGTGCGCGAGCCGGTGATGCCGCTGGAGCAGCTCGAAGCCGCGCCGCAGGCAGGAGAGCATCCCCAGGGCCAGGATATCGACCTTCAACAGGCCGAGCGCATCGATGTCGTCCTTGTCCCACTCCATGACGGTCCGGCCGGCCATGGCGGCATTTCCCACGACGGCGGTTTCGATCAGCGGGCCGCGGGTGATCACGAAGCCGCCGGTGTGGGTGGCGAGATGCCGCGGGAAGTTCTGGATCTCGTCGTACAGCTCGACCGCCAGTCTCAGGAGGTGGTCGGAGGCGTCCAGGCCCGCGGCCTGCAGCGCCTCGCCGAAGCCCTGGTCCTCCATGCTCTCCATCGCGCCGGCCAGGCGTTTGGTCGTGTTCTCCGTCAGCCCGAGCGCCTTACCCACCTCGCGGATGGCGGATTTCGACCGGTAGCGGATGACGGTGGCGACGATGGCGGCGCGGTCGCGGCCGTAGGTCTCATAGATGTGCTGGATGACCTCCTCGCGCCGCTCGTGCTCGAAGTCGACGTCGATGTCGGGCGGCTCGGCGCGGGAGGCAGAGACGAAGCGCTCGAAGAGCAGGTCGTGCTTGCTGGGATCCACCGCGGTGATGCCGAGCACGTAGCAGATGGCGGAGTTCGCGGCGGAGCCTCGCCCCTGGCAGAGGATGCCCCGCCGCCGCGCGAAGCGCACCACCTCGTCGACCGTGAGGAAGTAGGGCGCGTATTCCAGCTGGCCGATCAGCCGGAGTTCGTGCTGCAGGCGGGCGGGAATTCCATGTGGCGCACCCTCGGGCCAGCGCTCCGCCACCGCGACCGCCACGCGTCGCTCCAGGGTCTGCTGAGGGGTCAGGCCCGGATCCAGGATCTCGTCGGGGTATTCGTGCCGGAGCTCGTCCAGCGAGAAGCCAGAGCCTGCCTCCAGCACGTCGAGCGAGGCGGCCAACGCGTCCGGATGGCCCTCGAACAGCCGGGCCATCTCCCGTGGGGACTTCAGGTGCCGCTCGCTGTTTGGCTCGGCCCTGAAGCCGAGGTTAGACACTGTGGTGCCGTGGCGAACGGCGGAAAGGAGGTCGGCCAGGCGGCGCCGCCCCGGGTCGTGAAAGCGGACATCATTGGTGGCGAGGAGCCGCGCCCCGGCTGCGCTGGCCAGGCCCACCAGAACCTCCAGGCGATGCCGGTCGGCGCCGAGGCGAGGACTGGCGCCGGCCACCATCAGCGGCAGCGCCAGGCGGCCATGGAAGTCGGCGGCATCCGCCTTGAGGCGGTGGACCAGGGCCGCGTCCGTCTCGCCCCGTGGGACCATGGCGATGGCCCAATCCTGGGCGTGCTCCAGCAGCTCGGCCCGGCCGACATCGAACTCGCCCTTGTGAGCGCACATCTTGCCGATGGAGAGCAGCCGCGCGAGCCGTCCATAACCGAGGCGGCTGGTGGGCCAGACCAGATACTCCTGCCCACCGGACAGGATTAACCGCGAACCCACGATGAAGCGCAGGCTCAACCCTTTTGCCGCGACGTGCCCCCGCACGACGCCGGCGAGGGTGTTGGTGTCGCAGATGCCGATGCCCACATGGCCGAGGGCATGGGCCCGGGCGGCCATCTCCTCGGGATGCGATGCACCGTCCAGGAGGGAGAAGTTGGACCGGGCGCCGACCTCCGCGTAGGACATCAACTAGGTGCTGTGCGGCAGACCCGGCGGGCGCCGCATGACCACGAAGCCAGCCCGATCCAGATGGGCGGCCAAGTGATCCGCGGCGATGCCGGTCGCGAAGTCCCAGCCGGCGGAGGAGCGCCTCGGCTTGCCGCGCTCGTCATGGCTGAGGGCATAGGCCAGCGCGTCGGCAATCTCCTTGGGCGAAGCGCGGACGAGCTGCACCGGATCGGCGGGGGCGGGCTGGGCTGTATCGTCTTGCATGGCACGTCCGCTGATGTTCTTATTATGTTCTATTCCGTCTGTTGAGCCCGCGTCGAGTCAGGACGGACTGTGGAAGCTGGGGATAACTGACCGGAGCACCGTCGGTGCTCGTTGGGAAAAGGATCAGCCGATGTTGCCCGCGGTGGCAGAAAATGACTTCGACCTCGGCGATGGCCGGCCTGGCTCCCTGGGACTGGTGATCCGGCGCCACCCTGAAACCGGTGAACGCCGCATGGACAAACTGATCTGGGGGCTGCTGCCGCACGACACCCTGGATCCGCGTTCCGCGCCCCGGCCGACCCACGCCCGGGCAGAGACAATCGCGACCCATCCAGTGTTTACCGGTGCATTCCGAGCGCGGCGCGCGATCGTCCCCGCGACCGAGTTCTACCTGCGCAACACGCAGGGCGCCCGCGGTCCGCGCCGCTATGCCGTCGCGCGCCGGGACGGGGAGCCCCTGGGCCTTGCCGCGTTGTGGGAGGGCTTTCGCTGGCCGAACGGCAGGGTGACGCGCTCCTACTGCATTGTCACCGTGGCGGCGAACGAGATGATCGCGCCCTTCCACGATCGAATGCCGCTGGTGCTGGAGAAGGCGGACGTCGGCGTCTGGCTGGGCGAGGTCGCCGGAGACCCCGCCGCACTGCTGCGGCCTCCCGCCGCAGATGTGCTGGGCTGCCGCTCACTCGGCCGAGGGTAGCTTCTTGAGCTGTGGTGAAGGGGATCTAACGAGCGCAGCCCTGCCAACTAGATCAGCAGCGCCAGTGCTTGCATCTGCTGCATGGCGTTATGCGTTTAAGCTGGATCTAAGGGCATCTTGAACGGCCTCGGCTGAAAAATACCTTTATCGCCGTCGAGGCTCAGAGAGCTCGACGAGGCGCCGGTTGCGCCGGCGTTCGTACCCATGTTGCTCAAGGAGGATATGGATATGAGAGCCTTAGATTTCGCTCCGCTGTACCGTTCGACCGTCGGTTTCGATCGGCTCTTCGAGCGGCTCGAGAACAGCGTTCGCTCCGAATGGCCTCCGTACGATATCGAGAGGCTGGATGACAACGCATATCGCATCAGCATGGCGGTCGCCGGCTTCTTGCCGGAAGACCTGGAGCTGACGCAGCAGGGCGGCGTACTCGTCGTCACGGGAAAGAAGGAAGCGGAGAACGGCCAGCGGAGCGGCATGCTTCACCAGGGGCTCGCCTTCCGAAGCTTCCGGCAGAGCTTCAACCTTGCCGACCACCTGAAGGTGACGCGGGCGAATCTCGTCAACGGCATGCTGACCATCGACCTGGTGCGCGAGATCCCCGAGGCGCTACAGCCGCGCCGAATCGCGATCGGTACAAGCCCCGGAGCCGAGCATTCCGGGGAAGTCGTCGCCTCACTCGGGACCCAGACGGCCGCCCAGGCCGCCTGACTCGCCAGCAGGTGCCTTCCGGCAGGCCGGGGGCATCGACCCATGGAGAAGGAAAATGCGAAGCCAACACGAGGCCGGGCGGTTGCCAGATGCGCTTTCCGCAATGCTCGCCCATCCCGCCTATGCACACCCCGACGACGTCGTGGAGGACGCAGGACTGACGCTGGCCGAAAAGCGCGAGATCCTCGCATCCTGGGTGTCGGATGCGAACGCGGTACAGGACCGCCCTTGGCTACGTCAGCTCAATAGTGGCTTTCAGGTTCAAACTCGTGAGATCGTCGAGGCGCTGAAGATGCTCGATGGGCTCGAGCGGGCGGTCCGACACCAAGCTGTCCGGCGGAATGGTCAGGGCGGCACGGATGACGATGACGACCCTCCGCCCTGTCCCGTCGGAGCCAGGCCGCCGCCCGGTGAGGGGCCGGGCGGCTCTCGGGCCGCAGTTGCCAGGCAGCTAATTCCTGCCTGACCCCTTAAGGATGCGCCGCGCCGGACCGCTCCTCCAGCTCGTACTTGCGCCTCACAGGAGACGCCCGGAGCAAGAGGGTCCGGTCCGGGGGAACTTCGGGGATCATTTCCATAGGTCCGCTCCTCGCGGATCCGGCCATTGGCGCTGTGCAGCACGGCCTGGCCAAGCCCCCCTTCCGGACGAGCGGCGCGCCCTCGTGCCTCGGCGCCAGCCTCACTGGTCAGTTGCGTGGCGTGCTGGGCGACGACTTCCGTCTTCTTCCACCGTCCGACCCTGGCCATTCTTCTCCGGAACGGAATGGAGGATTCTGCGGGAGAGCAGTGACATGGCGCGCTCTTCTCTGAGCTTAGGTTAGAGCAAGGCGCCCACCGCCCATTGGACGCGCCAAACCCGCGGGAAACTTCGGAAAAACTGCGCCGTTCGAGTCGCTTCCAGAGCAGTAATCGGACCGCAGACAATGCCCATGCTCGCGCGAAAACCCGGTGTTTATGCCCCAGCGCCGCGGCGCCTCGCGAAAGCCTCGCCCAAGCTAAGAGAGGTGCTGCCGCTGCCGGTCTTCCGGCCGCCGCAGCTGGCGACGCTGGTGGATCACGTGCCCGCCGGCGACCGCTGGATCCACGAAATGAAGTTCGATGGATACCGCGTCCAGCTGGCGATAACGATGGGACAGGCCCGCGCCTACACCCGATCCGGCCTGGACTGGTCGGAGAAGTTCGCGCCGATCGTCGCCGCGGCACAGGATCTGAAGGTCAGCTCCGCGCTAATTGATGGCGAGGCGGTGGTGCTGGATGCGCAGGGACGCTCCGACTTCCAGGCCCTGCAGCAGACGCTCAAGGGCGGCAAGGCGAACCTCACCTTCTTTGCGTTCGACCTCCTAGAGCTGGACGGCGAGGATATGACCGGCCTGCCGCAGATTGAGCGCAAGCGCCGCCTGGAAGCGATCGTGAACCCCGCCAGCACCGGCATCGTCCGGTATTCCCAACACATCGTCGGCCGCGGCGAAGAATTGCTGACAAAGTTCTGCGGGCTCGGCCTCGAGGGCGTCATCTCGAAGCTGGCCGACGCGCGCTATGTGGCCACCCGCGGGGGAGCCTGGCTGAAGACGAAGTGCCTCCAGAGACAGGAGTTCGTGGTCGCGGGCTGGACCGAGTCCGACAAGGCCCGCGAGTTCCGGTCGTTGATCCTGGCTGTGAACGAGGGCGGCGTGCTCCGCTACGCGGGCAAGGTGGGTACGGGCTGGAATGCGCGCGAGATGACGCGCGTCCTCAAGATCATGAAGCCGCTGGAGGTCAAAGGGCCAACGGTGCAGGCGCCCACCGCCAAGGTGAAGGCCGCTCACTGGTTGCAGCCCGAGCTGGTTGCCGAGGTTGCCTATGCGGAGATGACCGACGACGGCGAGCTGCGGCACGCCAGCTACATCGGCCTGCGCGAGGACAAGAAGCCCGAAGCGGTGGTTGCGGAGAAGCCCAAGCCGCTTGCGGCTGCCACCTCCGCAACGCCGGCCATCGCCATCAGCAATCCCGATCGCGTGCTCTTCCCGGAAGCGGGGATCACCAAGGGACAGCTGGCGGCTTACTACCGCCAGATCGCCGACGTGATGCTCCCCTGGTGCGCCGAGCGGCCGTTGACGCTCATCCGGTGTCCGCAGGGGCGCGCGAAGAAGTGCTTTTTCCAGAAGCACGACGCAGGCGCCTTCGGCGACACCGTCAAGCAGGTCGCCATCCGCGAGAAGAACGGCACCAGCGAGAGCTACATGTTCATCGAGAGCCCGGACGGGCTCCTGACTTGTGTGCAGAACGGCACAATCGAGTTTCACGGCTGGGGCTCGCGCATCGAGGATGTCGAGAAGGCGGATCGTCTGGTGTTCGATCTCGATCCCGATGAGGGACTAGGCTTTCAGGCCGTGCGTGACGCCGCGGTGGAGTTCCGGGATCTGCTTCGCGAGCTGGGCCTGGAGACCTTCCCCATGGTGACCGGCGGCAAGGGCGTGCATGTCATCGCGCCGCTGACGCCACAGGCCGAGTGGCCGCAGGTGAAGGACTTTGCCCACCGCTTCGCGCGCGCTGCGGCGCTGGCGCAGCCCAAGCGCTTCACGGCCGAACTATCCAAGGCACGCCGGAAGGGGCGCATCTTCGTGGACTACCTGCGGAACCAGCGGGGCGCGACTGCCGTCATGCCCTTCGCCGTTCGGGCTCGTCCGGGCGCTCCGGTTGCCGTTCCGATCACCTGGGACGAGCTGCGGTCGCTTGACCGTGCCGACCACTGGCACATCGGGGACGCCGCGGAACTCACAAGACGCGCCGCCTCGAAGGCGCTGACGGGCTGGGGGCGAGGCAATCAGGCTCTACCCGACAGGTGAGCGTCGTGCTTGTGCTGGCCCGTTCCGGCCTAAGAACGGTTAGCCAGCACGCCGCCGGCTCTTTGAGTTTTTCGGGACGGCTGCCTTCTCTCGCAGGGTTATCCAGGCCGGGGCGTGGTCGCTCGCGCCGTCCTGACCGCGGACCCCTCGATCCACGCCACCATTCGCAAGGCGGGCGCGCAGGACCGGGCTCACCAGCAGGTGATCGATACGAAGGCCGGCATCGCGCGACCAAGCCTCCCGCTTATAGTCCCAGAAGGTGTACGGCGCATTCCGCGGATACATTTCCCGGAGAGCATCGGTCCAGCCTTGAGCAAGGAGCTCATGATAAAATTTACGCGGCGCTGGCTGTAGGAGCGCGTCACGGGCCCAAGATCGGACGGCATAAATGTCGGCATCGGTGGGCACCACGTTGAAATCCCCCGCCAGCACGACTGGGGCTTGAGCAACTATGAGCGTCCCGGCATGGGCCGCTAACCGGGCCATCCACTCGAGCTTGTAGTCAAACTTGGGCCCAGGGTGAGGATTGCCATTGGGCGCGTAGATGCATCCCACCAACACGCCGCGCACGGCGGCCTCGATGTAGCGCGCCTGTGAGTCGTCCGGGTCACCAGGCAACGCTCGACGTGTGACAATCGGCTCCGTCCCGCGCGCGAGGATCGCGACCCCATTCCAGGTCGGCTGCCCCTGCCAGGCAGCGTGATAGCCCGCGTCATTGATGGCACTCACCGGAAACGCGGCCTGAGCCGCCTTTAGCTCCTGCAAGCACACAACGTCCGGCTGGCTTTCCGCAAGCCACGACAAGAGATTTGGCAGCCGCCGCACCACGTTGTTGATGTTGTAGGTAGCTATTTTCAGACGAGTTGTCCCCTGGCGCTGCCTCAAGGAATTCCCGGGCGGCACTACGGTTGCCAGCGCGGCCAGCCGCAGCAACCTGCTCGGCCCTTGCGCCTTAGCGATCGCGCCTGTGCGGCTCCCGGCTCACGCCAGCGGCCAAAGGAGGCAAGCCGTATGCGCACGCTCCCGCAGCGAAGGATGTAGCGGCGGCTTCCGGAGCGCATCTAAGCGGGCTCAAAGGCAGCAGGAGGGCGCGCCCGGAGCCAGAGGGGCGCATGGTCAGACCCGGATGCGTCGCCCCGGCAGGTGACGAGGACAGCGCCACTTCGGTTCAAGCGATCGGCTGGTTCCAGAACGGCGCATTGGGGCCCGTCGGAGCCGCGGGCGGCGGCACGGGCTTCCCCGGCGCGTGATGTGGCGGCGGCGGCGGTGGCTCCGGCCATTCCATGTCCCATTCCTGGCCCCAGTCTGGCGGCGGCGGCAGGTCGTCTGGCGTCGGCGGCGAGCTGTCCTGCTCGGCGATGCTCTTCTTCAGGTCGGCGATGGCCTCCTCGTCGAGCCCGAACTCGTCGCGCAGGTGGCGATCGTCTGGAATTCGGCCCTTGTCACGAATCTCCTTCTGCAGCTCCTCCATCTTATCCTTCATGCGGTCCATCTCGATGCCGAGCTGGCCTGCGACCAGGGCGCCCTGCAGGCCCAGGCTCAGCGCTGTGCCGCCGACGCCGGACACGGCATTGCCGACATGCACCAGATCCGATCCGACGTCGGCCACTGCCATACCGATGCCGGCCAAGCCGCGCGCGGTGTGGCCACGCAGGATGTCCTCCACCCCCGCCACCGCGTCCTTGGCGGAAAAACCCCAGCCTACCACCGGCAGCAGCGACATAGTGCGGCGTGCCGCCGCCTTGGCGCCGGCCCGCAGCAACGCCTTGCCGGTGGCCTTGGCCGCGGCCTTCTCCAGCGCCTCGACGCCGGCGCGACCGGCCGCGCCGGCAACGCGGCGGCCCGCCAGCTTCTCCAACGCCTTCAGTTCCTGCCCAGCGGTCTTCTGACGCAGTCGGTGCGCTGTGGCGCGTAGGATGCCGCGCCGCACCTTGGAGGGCGTGGCCAATTTCTTCGCCGCATTGACGTCGATGAAGTGGATGCCCTTGTCCGCCAACTGTTTCGCCAGTTCCTTGGACAGCCCGGTGGCGTTGCCGGCGGCGTTCGAGATCGCGAGCCGGACCTTGGAAGGCCACTTACCTTTGCCAGCCAGGGCCTGCTCCGCCTCCTTCAACGCGGCGATGCCCCGGTCCATGTCCTTCAGCGCCCAAGGTGGCAGGTGCGCGCGCCCGCGTTCCAGCTTGGTGATGCGGTTCTTTAGCTTCTTGGCGAGATCGCTGGTGAAGGCGCTGACGTCGTTAACAACATGCGCGCCGCCGCCGGCCTTGTTGTCCAGGATCAGGACCGATCCGTCCTTCGGGTTAAAGGCGATCAGGTCCAGGCCCTTGGTAGTGGGTTGGTGCACGCGCTGGGTGCCGCTGCGCGGGAACCGCTGGCTGCCGCCCGGGCCGTAGAGCACGACCCAGCCTTCCTGGCCCAGGAAGAAAGCCGCCTCGCGCTCGCCGAGGCGGCCGATGGCGTGGCTCAGGGGCTCGCCGGTCGCCGATGTCCACTCCGGAACCGGATTGCCCATGTCGATGCCCTCGCCTGGACTGCACGCGACATCCTGGCATGGCCAGTCCGCGATTACACGTGTCCCGGCATATTTCGGGCCCTCCGTGAACCCGAGATCGGGGACGCCAATGACCTGGTGGAGCGGGCGGCTTCCAAGTGCTACGGCTGAGGGCGCGCGGATCAGGTGCTTCCCAATCGGTGAAGCAAACTCCTGTCACCGCTCTGTTTCCAACTTATCCCGAGAAAACCCCTACCGTGCCAGATAGGGAGAGTTTGCTCGGAAGGTGCTGGACATGTTGGAGTGCGCTTCCTTGCTGGCGATATCTCACCAATCAGCCGGCGGGTTGATCTCGTACTAAATAGGGTAAGATAAGACGTCAGATCGTGGAGCCCAGTCGCTATATTTTCCTTTGGCAGGCTGAGCGCCTACCGCCGGTCTCGCTTGGTTCACGATGTTATTAAACCAATGCGCCACTCCACGTTCATATGAGCAGGTATAGGATCCAAAATTAGGATCAAACATAAAATATCTTCTAGCCCGACGGTAGATTGACAAGACGTGGCTACCGCCTGGTGTCCTACGGGATAGTCCCTGGCCAACGTGGATCAAAGCACCCGCATGGGTGCGCAGCGTTTGCGCGACATGCTCCCCACCCACGTAATCCATCGTGACCGTTGTTTCTGGTCCTCGCTGGTTCGCACGGAATGAGGGATACTTCCTGAGAGCAGCAAAGTAGACGGCCCCAAAATCCTGGGACCTACTCTCATACTGCCGAGCCTTATCAGCGATTGATCTACTCGAAAAGGTATAGGGGGTGGCCGCAATCTTTGAAACTAGCCAGTCGGTGCTACAAACACTGCACACACCATGCGCTCCGATTACGAGACTATTAAAACGTGTCAGTCTGACAGAATGAATATTCCAAATCATACCATACCGAGCGCCGCAGATAATACATTATTCGTTCCTTCTGAGAACTTATTGACGCCATAGTGGCTGGTCGATATTCCATTCCGGAGAATGGGACAGGGTCGATCAAAGCGGAGGAGTATAGGCTCTGCCGTATTGGCCAGGTCGTACACCGGTGAACTCCTCTCCCTTCCGGCCGTTGTACGCAGTACAATTTGAGCAGGTTCGCGTCTGGTGCCAATAGGAGAAGCCGATCTCCATGATAGACGCGAGGGAGTGTCCACGGTTTGAACGTAGTCCGGGAGGGCCGAGCGAAAACCTGCGAGAGGTCGTTCGCATCCGGTCACACCTCCTCCGTCCGCTCGCATAGAGCTGCAGCCATTTCGACCGGTCGGGTTGCGCAACCGAGGGCCTAGGTGGACGCCTATGTCCAACCCGACGTTCGCATTCAAAATCATCGGCGGCACCGTCGCCCTCTGCGCTACACTGCTCAGGAGAAGGTCCGGCTTGTCGAGGAGAGCATGCAAGCCTAGTCGAGCCGAGTACGGTTGCGAAGCCGCGCCGTTCCTGATGCAACCCGCATGGGCTGATGACGCTTTCGCCTGCAAAGCGGCGGCGCCGGCCGGCCTGGAGGCGACGTGAAA
>NZ_SJXD01000002.1 GCF_004336745.1 Roseococcus sp. SYP-B2431 | reverse complement strand
GGGCCAGCGTCATGACGAAATGCGTGTGGATATTGGCGAAGCCCGGGAAGACCCGGCGGGAGCTGGATCGGCGGCAGGCCGTCGCCGGCGGCCGCCCGCGGCGCGGCCGCCGGCTGGATGGCGGCGGCGGGCGCGGCGGCCTGCTCCAGGGGCGCGAAGGGCGCGTTATCCGCCGGGATCCGGCGCAGGGGCGCCGCCACCGGCGCCGGGAAGCTGGCCCCGCGCGGATTGAAGAGCGGCGTGGTCGCGACGGGCGGTAGGGCCGGCGCCTCTTGCGGCGCGGGCTCGGGCCGGGCGAAGCGCGAGGGCAGGGCGGAGGCCATCGGGATGGGCTGGAGCCCGGAGGCATCGGCGGCCGGCGCGTAGGCGGCGTCGGCGGGCCGCGTCCGGCGAACACGGCGGGCCGGGCGCGGCGTCTCGGCGGGCGCGGCGGAGGGTTCGGCCGGCGGCACATAGGCGGCATCGGCCGGGCGGCGGGCCCGGCGCCGGCGCGCCGGCGTCTCGGTGGCGGCGGGCGTGACCGGCGTCGCGGCCGCGGCCAGCAGGGGGTCGACGCCGCCAGCCCGCGCCACGCCATAGGGCGCCACGCAGCGGAACTGGAGCTGATAGGTGCCCGAGCCGATCCGGCTGTCCTGCACGACGAACTGCCGGCCGTTGGCCGCGCAGAAGTCGCGCGCATCGGCGAGGCCGCGCTCCACGGCGCGCGATCCGCTCAGGTTGCTGTTCTCGAGCACGAAGACGTCGCCGCCGTCCGAGCGGATGCCGGTCGAGGCGCAGGCCCCCAGCAGGGCGGCCGCTCCGGTCAGGACTGCCAGACGGGTTGCGCGCATCTTTTCTCTCATCTGCCTCACACGGCGAGAAGCCTAGCCCGGGTCCCGGCATTCCGCCATGCACCACCGGTGGCGCGAAACGGGCTTCGTGCAACCATGCCGTCAGGGTGTCCCTGATCACACGGAGGAGAACCGATGCTGACCGGAAGCTGTCTCTGCGGCGCCGTCGCCTACGAGGTCGACGTGCCGCCCGATCGTCCGAGGGAGCCCATCGTCCACTGCCATTGCCGGACCTGCCGCAAGGCGCATGGCTCGGCCTTCTCCAGCGTGATGGGCGTGCCGCGGGAGGCCTTCCGATGGGTGCGGGGCGCGGGGAACCTCGGCGAATACGAGTCCTCGCCGGGGAAGTTCCGGCGCTTCTGCCGGAGCTGCGGCTCGCAGGTCCTCGCCGACCGGCCGGCGCGGGACCACGTTCTGCTGCGGCTGGGATGCCTGGACACGCCGATCACCGACCGGCCCGCGGGCCACATCTGGCGGTCCGATGCGGCGAGTTGGTATAACCCGTCCGATGCGTTGCCGGAGGCGCCAGACGGCGTTCTCCGGTAGCGGAAGAAACCGAGGAAACCCATCCATGAAGCGCCGCGCCCTGCTGGCCGCCCCGGCCCTGCTTGCCCCCTTCGCGGGCCATGCCCAGGAGGCCTGGCCCACACGCCCGGTCACCATGATCGTCCCCTGGGCGCCCGGCGGATCGAACGACGTGGTGGCGCGGCTCTTCTCGCCGAGCTTCGAGGGAAGCACCCGCCAGCCCTTCCTGATCGAGAACCGGCCCGGCGGCGGCGGCTCGGTCGGCATGGGGCAGGCGATGCGCGCGCGGCCGGACGGCAATACGCTCTTCGTCTCCTCCGCCTCCAACCACGTCTTCTACCCGCTGATCTCGGGCGAACTCGGCTACGACGTGCGCGAGGCCTTCCACGGCATGGCCATGTGGGTGGACGTGCCCAATGTCGTCGCCATCCATCCCTCGCTGCCGGTCCGCAACGTGCAGGAGCTGATCGCCCATATCCGCGCGACCCCCGGCGGGATGAGCTTCGGTTCCTCCGGCGTCGGCTCCTCGAACCATCTGGCGGGCGAGCTCTTCCGGCTGCGCACGGGGCTGGACATGACGCATGTGCCCTATCGCGGCGGCGGGCCGGTGCTGACGGACCTCATCTCGGGCACCATCAAGCTCGCCTTCATGAATCTGCCGACCGTGATTCCGCCCTCCGAGGCGGGCCGGGTGCGTGTCATCGCCGTCTGCACCGGCGAGCGTGTCGCCCTGCGCCCGGACCTGCCCACCGTGGCCGAGGGCGGCGTGCCGGACTACGCCGTGCGCTCCTGGACGGGCCTCTTCGCGCCGAGGAACACCCCGGCCGCCATCGTGCAGAAGATGGGCAACCTGTCGAAGGAGGTGATGGAGGCGCCGCAGATGCGCACGCGCCTCGCCGATCTCGGCAGCGAGCCCATCTGGATGGACGCGGCGGCCACCGACCGCTTCGTGCGCGAGGAATACGACCGCTGGACGCCGGTGGTGCGCGCCGCGGCGGTGAAGATCGAGTAGAAACGAGGGGGCCGTCGGCCATCAATAGCGGCGCAAGGCTCGAGGGATGACGCCCGCGATGTCGCCGTTGGCATCAAGTCCGACGACGAACTCCATCCCTTTCAGCAGGTGCTCGGCGGCATTGGAAAACGGGTCGCTGGCGGAAATGGCGATCCAGCGACGTCCGTATGCCTCCAGGAGGCTCTTCACGGTATGTTCGTCGAGAGCGACGAGCCCACCGTTGGGCTTTGCTACTTTCGAGATGTACTGGGTGAGCTCAAGAGCTCCAAAGGCCGCAACCGGCGATCCCCTGTCGTCGAGGCAGACAGCCACCTGGTTCTTTCGGTCAAACTGATGTGCGACAGCGTCGAGGGTGGTCGTCTCTGTCACCGTTACGAAATCCGTCGCCAATCGTGTTTCCACCGACGTAAAGCCGGCTGCCGCGCCACGTGGACGCGTGCGGGTCACGATGCCGACAGTGGAATGGTGCCTTAGCCATGCTGCGGTTTCAGCGCAGCGGAGGCCGGCGAGTTCCACGATCTTGGCATGAATGTCCGTGATGTTGAGGTCGAGCACCGGCTCATGATGGGCAACCCGATTGCGAAACCGATTGATCTCGCGCGCCTTGGCCTGGATCTGGTGCCGCGTCGTGCCCCGGACGAGGTTCGGAAAAACGACGTTGAGACTGGTGCGCCACAGGCTGCCGTATTCCGGCCGGAGCAAATTTGACCAGAAGTCGAAGGTAAGTTCGGCGACGACGTGGTCACGCGTCGGTTGGACGCCGGCGCGCCTGATGGCGGTATCCAAGGCGGAGAGTCCGTCTGGCATTAATACGGAGTCGCGGAAGCTGGGCTCGAGCTGCCAGGCTGGCCCGTGCTGTGCGACGAGCAGGGCATCGATGGCATTGCGAAGCGTTACCTCGACAACACCGAGGGGATACATGAATGCCTTCGCGACGCGGGCATTGTAGAGATAGAGCGCGATGGCGTAGCCTTCGTCGCCCCCGCCCTTGGCAAGATAGGTGGAGAAGCGTGGCTCCGAGAGTGAGGCCCGGATAGCGGCGATCTGATGCGGCAGGTTGGAATACGGAACTTGACTTTCAGCCATTCTCGCGCCTATCCTAAACTTCAGAGCAGCCGAAGTGGCCCCACTGGCGAAAGCTACGCGCCCTCGGCATGGATTACAGTGCACCAGGTCAGGCTATGCCTCACCTGGTGTTTCTGTATTTAGGCCTTCGATCATAAACCGTCGAGTGGAAGCGACTGCGCCATGAAAGGCAATTATCGGCGTGGAAATGCATAATTCTGAGGGGCCGCCTCTCTATACTTAGACTGTTGACTTGGCATGCTGGCTTAACAGCGCCGGCAGCAGGAAATCCAGGAAGCAGGCCGGGTTCTCCGCGATGGGGAAGTGGCCGATTCCGTCCATCCGCTGGAAGCGCGCGCCGGGAATCTTCGCCGCCGTCGCCGCCGAATGCTCGGCGGTGCAGGAATAGTCGTATTCACCGGTCAGCAAGGTGAGCGGGCAGCGGGCGGTGTCGATGCGATGCACGCGGTCCCGCGCGTCCCAGCCGCCGGAATAGAAGAGGATGTCGCCGGGGAAGGTGCCGCAGCCGCCCTGGCTGTAGTGCCAGGCGATCTCGGCGGCGCATTCCGCCGGCGATTGCGGCGCGATCAGCCCCTCGATCCATTCGGGGATGTAGATCGCGGCATTGACCAGGGGATGGTCGGCCCAGGGCGTGCGGCGCCGCTCGATGTGGTCGGCCGCCTCGCAGGCGATGATGGCGGCGAAGCGTTCGGGCGCGCGGAAGGCCATCTCCAGGCAGATCTCGCCGGACATGGAGGCGCCGAGCAGCACCGGCTTCTCCGTGAAGCCCCAGGCCTCCACGAAGCCCAGGATCAGCTCGGCATAGAGCTCGGTGTCCAGCGCCCAGCCGCCGGGCTCGGCCACCGCGGGCGAGCGGCCATGGCCCGGAAGGTCGAAGGCGGTGATCGCGAAGCCCGCCTGGGCGAGGCGCCGCTCGTCCATCAGCCGGTGGAACTGGCGCGAATCGGAGCCCGCGGTGTGCAGGCCGAGGATCGGGCGGCCTGTGCCGGCGGCCTCGCCGTAGAGCACGTAGTCGCGCCCCCGCGCATGCACCGTCACGTAGCGGCCGGTCGCCGCCGGGCCGGGGGTCGGGACGCCGAGGGCCGGCCGGAGCGAGGTGGGGGCGGGGCCGGTCCCGCCGCACCGGAGCCAGCGCGCGAGGTCCAGCGCGCGGCGCAGCAGATGGGCGTGCTGCGCCCAGGCCAGCTCGTCGCCCTCCATGGTGAAGCCGGGGACGCGCATGCGCAACGCGTAGAGGTTGTGGTGATGGCGTGGCGGGACGGGCGCCAGGAACTTCTCCCAGATCGCGGCCTCGGCGCCGAAGCGGGTGGCGGCGTCGTCGCCCTCCGCGAGGGTGAGGCGCCCCTCGGCGATGTCCAGCGAGACGGCCAGCCCAGGCTGTGCGATCGAGAAGCGTGCCGCGCCGCCGGGCAGGCGGTGCCGCAGGATGGGGTCCGCGTCGCACAGCGCCTGCCATCGTGCCATCGCGCCTTCCGCGCGCAGCCAATCCCACCCCATCGCATCCTCCCGTTCTTGCCGCGCATGCTCCGCGCCATCGCGAAACGGCGCAAGGCCGGGTTGAACGGACCGGCGTCGCGGGCCAGCATCCGTCTCATGAAGCTCCCCGCTCACAACCGCTACGCGCACAGCGCCATCCCCTCCCGCCCGACCTATGAATGGCCCGGCGGCAAGCGCCTCGCGCTGCTCGTGGTCAACAACATCGAGCATTTCGCCTATCGGGCGGGGATGGGCTCGGACAGCACGGGGCTGAACCCCGTGCAGAACCAGCGCAGCTACGCCTGGCGCGACTACGGCAACCGGGTCGGGCTGTGGAACCTGCTCGACACGCTGGACGAGCTGGGGATCCCCTCGGCGCACAACATCAACAGCGCGGCGCTGGAGGCCTGCCCCGAGATCGGCCCCGCGCTGCGCGCCCGCGGCGACGAGTTCATCGGCCATGGCCGCAGCAATTCCGAGCGGCAGGACATCCTCTGGGAGGAGGACGAGCGCCGGCTGATCGTGGAGAGCCGCGACATCCTGGCGCGTCACGCCGGTGTGCCGCCGCGCGGCTGGCTCGGCCCCTATATCGCCCAGAGCAACGTCACGCTCGACCTGCTGCGGGAATCGGGCTTCGCCTATGTCATGGACTGGCCGGCCGACGACCAGCCCTTCTGGATGGCGACGCGGGCCGGGCCGATCCTCTCCGTGCCCTATTCGACCGAGATCAACGACAGCCCGGCGCTGATCGCGCGCCAGCACAGCGCGCGCGAATTCGCCGACATGATCGTGGACCAGTTCGACGAGCTGCTGCGCCAGTCGGAGAAGCGGCCGTTGGTGTGCAGCGTGGTGCTGCATCCCTTCATCCTGGGGCAGCCGCACCGGCTGAAGCCGTTCCGCCAGGCGCTGCGGCACATCATGGCGCAGCAGGATCAGCTCTGGGCCACGCGGCCGGGCGAACTGGCGGAATATGTCGCCGGGCTGCCGCGCGGCATCGTGCCGGGATCGGAAGTATGAGCCCGGCCCGCGACTTCGAGGGCTACGGCCGCAACCCGCCCGATCCGCGCTGGCCGGGCGGCGCCAAGGTCGCGCTCAACTTCGTCATCAACCACGAGGAGGGCGGCGAGGAATCCGTCCCCGACGGCGATCCGCGCACGGAGAATGCCCTCACCGAAGGCGCCACCGCGCCCGTGAAGGGCCGCGACCTCGGGGCCGAGAGCATGTTCCAGTACGGCAGCCGGGTGGGCTTCTGGCGCCTGCACCGGCTCTTCACCGAGCGGAACCTGCCCTGCACCGTCTTCGCCGTCGCCCGCTCGCTGGAGCGCACGCCCCAGGCCGTGGCCGCCATCCGTGATGCCGGCTGGGACGTCTGCGGCCATGGCTGGAAGTGGGAGATGCACATCGGCATGGAGGAGGCGGTCGAGCGCCAGCGCATCGCCGATGCCACCGCCCTCATCACCCGCGTCATGGGCGCGCCGCCGCTGGGCTGGTACACGCGCTACGCGCCGAGCGAGAACACCCGGCGGCTGCTCGCCGAGGCCGGCTATCTCTACGACAGCGATGCCTATGACGACGAGCTGCCCTATTGGGCGGATCTCGACGGCACGCCCCGCCTCGTCCTTCCTTATAACCTCGCGCATAACGACATCCGCTTTCAGCGCGCGGCCCTGACGGCGGGCGAGGAGTTCTTCCAGTACATCAAGGGCGCGCTGGAGCTGATGCAGGCGGAGCCGGGCGGGCGCATGCTGAGCGTGGGCCTGCACAACCGCATCATCGGCTATCCGGGCCGCGCGGCGGGGCTCGCGAAGCTGCTCGACTGGGTGAAGACCCAGCCGCAGATCTGGGTCTGCCGGCGGGAGGACATCGCGCGGCACTGGATCGAGAAGCACCACCCATGACCATCCGCCTCGCCCGCATCGAGACCTTCCTCTATCGCGCCGAGGTGAAGGAGCCGGTGCGGATGTCCTTCGGCAGCATCGCCCGCCGCAGCGCGCTGCTGCTGCGTGTGGAGGACACCGAGGGCGCGCATGGCTGGGGCGAGGTCTGGTGCAACTTCCCGCCCTATGGCGCCGACAACAAGCAGCGCCTGATCGAGACGGTGATCGCGCCGGCGGCGCTCGCCGGCCCCCACGCCGATCCCTCCGACGTCTGGCAAAGCCTGACGGCGCGCACCGTCCGCTGGGTCAACCAGGTGGGCGAGCCGGGCCCCTTCGCGGCCTGCATCGCCGGGCTGGACCTGGCGCTCTGGGACCTGGCCGCGCGCCGCGCCGGCAAGCCGCTGCGCGCGCTGCTCGCCGGCGACGGCGTGCGCGACGAGGTGCCCGCCTATGCCAGCGGCCTCAATCCGGGCAGCACGCCGGACACGCTGGATCGCTGCCGGGCCGCGGGCTTCCGGGCCTTCAAGCTGAAGGTGGGCTTCGGCCTGGAGGCAGACGAGGCGAATGTCACGAGCCTCGTCCGGAACCTGGGGCCCGGCGAGCGCCTGATGATCGACGCCAACCAGGGCTGGGACCTACCCGAGGCCCGCCGCGCCGTGCCGCGCCTGGGCGCACACGGCCTCGGCTGGATCGAGGAGCCCATCCCCGCCGACCGTCCGGCGGCCGAATGGGCGGAGCTGGCGATGCTCTCGCCGGTGCCGCTGGCAGGCGGCGAGAACGTGATGGGCTTCGAGAGCTTCGCGGCGCTGATCGGCAACGGCCATCACGGCGTGGTGCAGCCGGACACGCTGAAATGGGGCGGCGTGACGGGCGCCTATGCCGTGGGCCGGCGGGCGATCGCGGCCGGGCGATCCTATTGCCCGCACTGGCTCGGCGGCGGGATCGGCCTGCTGGCCGCCGCGCAGATCCTGGCCGCGGCCGGCGGACCCGGCCTGCTGGAGCACGACGTGATGGAGAACCCGCTGCGCGAGGCGCTGGCCCAGCCCTTCCCGCGCGTGCGCGAGGGCGTCTTCCCGCTGCCCGCCGGTCCTGGCCTCGGCGTGGAGCCGGACCTTGCCGGCGCGGCGCCCTGGCTGGTCGCGCGCCTGGAGCATCGCGCGGCCTGACGCAAAATGCCCCGCGCCGTCTGGCGCGGATCGGGCCAGACGCTACAGTCGCGCGCCATGAGCTCCATTGCCCGACGCGCCCTTTGCCTCGACGATTTCGAGGAACTGTCCCGCCGCCGCCTGCCGCGCCCCATCTTCGGCTATATCGCCGGCGCCACCGAGCGGAACGCCGCCCTGGAGGACAGCGCCAGCGCTTATTCCGAATTCCACTTCCTGCCGCGCGTGCTGCGCGACGTTTCGCCGCGCAGCTACAAGCGGACGATCTTCAACCGCGAATGGGACGCGCCCTTCGGCATCGCGCCCATGGGCATGGCCGCGCTGGTGGCCTATCGCGGCGACATCGCCCTGGCCCGGGCGGCCCGGGCCGCGAATGTTCCTTATATCCTTTCGGGCTCATCGCTGATCCGCATGGAGGAGGTGATCGCGGCCAATCCGGACGCCTGGTTCCAGGCCTATCTCCCCGGCAACGCCACGCGGGTCGAGGCGCTGGTGGACCGCGTGGCCGCCGCCGGCTTCGGCACGCTGCTGGTGACCGTGGACACGGCCGTGCTGCCGAGCCGCGAGAACAACGTGCGCAACGGCTTCTCCACGCCGCTCAAGCCCTCGCTGCGCCTCGCCTGGGACGGGATGCTGCATCCGCGCTGGACCTTCGGCTCCTTCCTCTACACCTGGGCCAAGCACGGCATGCCGCATTTCGAGAACAGCTTCGCCGAGCGCGGCGCGCCGATCCTCGCCCGCAACGTGCTGCGCGACTTCACCGCCCGGGACCATCTGAACTGGGAGCACCTGGCGCTGATCCGCAAGCGCTGGCCGGGCTGGCTCATCGTGAAGGGCGTGATGCATCCGGACGACGCCCGCCGCGCCGAGGCCGAGGGCGCGGACGGCATCGTGGTCAGCAACCATGGCGGGCGGCAGCTGGACGGCACGGCAGGCACGCTGCGTGTGCTGCCGGAGATCGCGGCCGCCTCGGGCCAGATGACGGTGCTCTTCGACGGCGGGCTGCGGCGCGGCACGGATGTGCTGAAGGCCCTCTCGCTGGGGGCGCATTTCTGCTTCTTCGGTCGGCCGATGCTCTATGCGGCCTCGGTCGCCCAGGAGGAGGGCGTCAGCCACGCCATCTCCCTGATGAAGGGCGAGCTGGACCGCGACATGGCGCTGCTCGGCGTGAACACGCTGGACGAGCTGGGCCCCCACGTACTGCTGCGGACGAGCGGGGTCGGCTAGGCGGAATCGATCAATCCCGCCAGGGATGCCGGTCCCAGAGCGCCTGGTAGCTGCGTTGCAGCCCGCGCAGCTCGGCCAGGAACTCCTCCGGGCCGAGGAAGCGTAGCGGCAGGTTCTGCTGCTCGGCGCTGGCCTTGAACTCCGGGTCGTCCACGGTGCGGCGGAGGGCCAGCGAGAGACGCGCGAGGATCTCCGGCGGCAGGCCGGCCGGCGCGGCCATGCCGCGCATCGAGCCCTCCACCACCTCGAAGCCCAGCTCCTTCAGCGTCGGCACGTCGCCGAGCGGAGCCCAGCGCGCCGCACCCATCTGGGCGAGTGGTCGCAGCACGCCCTGGCGGGCCTCGTTCACGCCCTCGGCCACGTTCATCACCGCGAGCGGGATCGCGCGGGACATGAGATTCTGCTTCACCTGGGCGCTGCCGCCGAAGGGCACGTGCAGGAAGCTGGTGCCCGAGGCGCGCTCCAGCGCCAGCATCGCGAGATGATCGTCCGAGCCGACGCCGGTGGTGCCGTAGCCGATCGTCCCGGGCTGGGCGCGGGCGGCGGCGAGGAGGCCGGCGAAGTCGCGGATCCCGGAATCGGCGCGGACCCAGAGGCCGCCCGGATCGTCCACGATATTGGCGATCAGGGAAAAATCCTCGAGCCGAAAGCGGGTGCGGCGCTCGATCGGCAGGGTGACGATATGCGGCGTGTTGATGAAGCCTATGGTCAGCCCGTCCGGACGCGCGCGGGCGAGCTCGGTGAAGCCGATCTCGCCGCCGGCGCCGGGGCGGTTCAGCACCACGACCGGCTGGCCGAGATCCCTCTCCATGAAGCGCGCGATGGTGCGGGCCGCGGCATCCGTGCCGCCGCCGGCCGCGAAGGCGACGATCATGGTGAGGGACTTGTCGGGGCGCCATTGGGGCTGCCCGAAAGCGGGCGCGGCCAGGAGACTCGGCGCTGACAGCAGCATACGGCGGGCGATCATCGGGTTTCCTCGGTCGTTGCGCGGAGGATAGAGGGTCTTGGACACGGGTCCAAGACCCGTGTAAAATCCGGGCATGACCATTGTCACCCATGACGCGGCCGCCCCACGCCGCACCGTGAGCGTCACCATCAACAGTGACCTCATGGCGAAGGCCAAGGCGGCGAAGATCAATGTCTCGGCCGTCGCCGAGGCGGCCGTGGCGGCGGAACTGGCGCAACGGGCCCGAGCGGCGCTGCTCGAGGAACTGCGGCAGGAAGCGAAGGACTATGAACGCTTCATCGCGGAGAACGGCTCCTTCTCCGATGGCGTGGACGCCTGGCTCGAAGAGAACCCGTGATCCGGTCACCCCGGCATCTCGCTTTGCACCGGCACCGAGTGGTGGCGCTGCGGGCCTTTCCTTTCGTCTGCATCCTGGAGGCCACCGCGGTCGAGGGACCGGAACGGATCGTCTGCCCCTTGACGCCTGCCCCTCTGCGAGGTCCCACGGCGCCGACGATCGAGTTGATGGGCCAGACCTACGCCATTGTTCTCCGCCAGATGCGGCCCATGCCCCTGCGCGTCCTCGGAGAAGCTGTCGGGACGGCCGAGCCGGCGCGGGCGGATATCACGCGAGGGATCGACCTGCTCTTCTTCGGAATCTAGCTTTGTTCAGCGGCATGCTGATCCCCGAACCCCGCCGCGAAGAGTGGCGAACTTCGGGGCAGGACACTACCCGCCCAGCGTGTTCCTGTGGATGCGCCCGTCCTTCATGACGATCCGCAGGTTCCGCCCCGGCTCGGCGAGGAGCGACATGTTCTCCAGCGGATTGCCGTCCACCAGCAGCAGGTCGGCGAAGGCGCCCTCCTCCACCACGCCCAGCTTGCCGGGATAGGGATTGCGCGGGCCGGAAAGGGCCATCAGCTCGGCATTGGTCGCCGTGGCCATGCGCAGGGCCTCGGCGGGCGTGTACCAGCGCGTCAGCTGGGTGAGCATCAGGCTCTGCCGCGGCGCCAGCGCCGCCGAGAAGAGCAGGTCCGTGCCGAAGGCGGTCTTCAGGCCGTGGCGCTTCGCCAGCGTGTAGGTCCGGTCGGTGCCGGCGAAGACCCGGAGCATGTCGATCTGGCCCTGGCCCGTGAGAGGGGCCGAATCGCCTTCGCTGAAGGGCTGCGTGCTCAGCCAGACGCCCTTCTCGGCGAGGCGCGCGGCCGTCGCCTCGTCCATGAGATGGCCGTGCTCGATGCAGCGGACCCCCGCGTCCAGGGCGCGGGCGATCGAAGCCGGCGTATAGGCGTGGACCGCCACATAGGTGCCCCAGTCCGAAGCGGCCTCCACCGCGGCGCGGATCTCGGCCTCGGTGAGGGTGAGGGCCTCGAGCGGGCTGCGAGGGGTGGAGACCCCGCCGCTGCCGGTCAGCTTGATCTGGGACGCGCCCTGCAGGAGCTGCTCGCGCACGCGGCGCCGCATCTCGTCGGGCCCGTCGGCGATGCCGAGGGCGCCCGTCCGCTCCACGGCGGTCCGCCCGCCGCCGGGGCTGGGGAAGTCGGAGACCGGCCGGAAGTCGCCATGGCCGCCGCTGGCGGTGATCATCGCGCCCGAGGGGTAGATGCGCGGGCCCACCACCAGCCCTTCGTCGATCGCCTGCTTCAGCGCGAAGGCGGGGCCGCCGAGGTCGCGCACGGTGGTGAAGCCGCGCATCAGCGTGCGCTCGGCCTCGGCGGCGGCGGCGAGCTGGATGTAGCCGATATCGGCCGTCAGCAGCACCGGCAACGGGATGGCGGCGAAGAGGCCGTGCCAATGCGCGTCGATCAGCCCCGGCATGAGCGTGCGGCCGCCGCAGTCGATCGCCCGCGCCCCCTCGGGCGGGGCGGGATTGCCAGGGGCCAGCGAGCGGATCCGGCCGCCCTCGACGAGCAGGCTGAGCCCGTCGCGCAGGTTCGGCGAGGTGCCGTCGAAGAGGCGGAAGTTGAGGAAGAGGATCGGGCGAGGGGCGGCGGGCTGCGCCAGGGCAGGCGTCGCGCCGGAAGCCAGGGCGGCCGCGACAAAGCCGCGGCGCGACATCTCCCGCCCGAGGCGGCGGCCGAGGGCGCGGATCTCGGGCCGATGGCACAGGCAGCCGGAATGCGGGGCCGGGGATGCCGGCTCGGGCGCGCAGTTCAGCATGGATCGCCTTCCTAATCCGAGGAGGCGGGAGTGTATCCCATGCCGCGCAAAAAAGCCGGCCGCAGCGTGAGCTGGGCCGGCTGATCCTTTGTCCTGAAGTCCTCAGTCGGCGGCGAGGGCCATCCGGCTGCGGTTGAGCACGGAGAGGACGTGGTCCTCCGCCATGTCGCTGATCGTCTCGACCTGGCTCGGCGTATAGACGTGGCCGGCCTGCGGGATCGTGCGGAAGTCGATGGCGACGCCCTTCTGTGTGTTCAGCTTGTCCACCAGCTTCTGCACGCTGTTCAGCGGCACGAGCTCGTCGTCCTCGCCATGCAGGATCATGCCCGAGCAGGGGCATGGGGCGAGGAAGCCGAAGTCGTAATGGCTGGCCGGCGCGGAGATGGAGATGAAGCCGCCCATCTCCGGGCGCCGCATCAGCAGCTGCATGCCGACATAGGAGCCGAAGGAATAGCCGGCCGCCCAGAGCATCGAGGCATTGGGGTTCACGGCCTGCAGGAAGTCGAGCGCCGCCGCGGCGTCGCTGATCTCGCCGATCCCGCCGTCGTAGCGGCCCTGGCTCTTGCCGACGCCACGGAAGTTGAAGCGCAGCACCGAAAAGCCCATCGCCTGGAACTTCCCGTAGAGGCTGTGCACCACACGGTTGTTCATGGTCCCGCCATGCAGCGGATGCGGATGCAGCAGGAGCGCCACGGGGGCGTTCGGGCGCTTCGCATGATGGTAACGGCCTTCGAGGCGGCCGTCGGGGCCGGCAAACATGACTTCAGGCATCGGTGTCCTTTGTCCGTTTCTTCGGTTGGGCAGCATGGGATCAGCCGGCGGAACCGGCGACCCCCTGCGGCCGAATTGGCGGTGCCCCGCATCTGGCGCGGCCCCGCGGCATCGGCTCCTTCCCGGAGGAAGGATCGGGGCAGGGCGGCCCGCGTGGGTTTTCCCCGAACCGATGCATCGCAGGGCCGCGCCATTGACGCGTCACCTGACTGCCTCCAGACTTCATTCCGCAGAAACGACCCAAGGGGCCCGCAGAGAGCTGGCGGCACCGTCCCGAAAACAGAAGTCGGCACGGAAACAATCGCTTCGAGAGCCTCGCTCGGTTCCCCGTGCGCGGCATGGTCATCATACGCACCCCGGCCTTGTTTTCATAATGGATTCATCCGGAGGCCTGCATGGCTGGGTCCGGCTAAATGCATGGCCTTGCGGGCAAATTTGAATCCAGGGCCTTCCGCGGCTTCGCTCGGAGATCGGGTCCGGAACGACCTGCTTGAAACTTTGACACTCCGCGAAACCTTCGATTGACCTCCGCGCAAGCCGTCGCGACATCCCGTGCATGACCGCGCTCGACCTCGATGCCAATGCGACCGAAGCCCTCCGCCCTGCGGCCCGCGAGGCGCTGATCGCCGCGCTCGAACTGGGCGGGAACCCCTCCTCGGTCCATGGCGGCGGGCGGGTGGCGCGGCGGGTCCTGGAGCAGGCGCGCGGGCGGATCGCCGCGCGCTTCGGCGCGGCGCCGGGCGATGTCGTCCTGACCTCCGGCGGCACCGAGGCGAACGCGCTCGCCATCCACGGCTTGATGCCCGGCCGGCGGGCGCTGGTGGGGGCCACGGAGCATGCGGCGGTCCGCGCCGCAGCGCCGGAGGCCATGGTGATCCCCGTTCGCCCGGACGGGACGGTGGAGCTGGATACCCTGGCCAAGCTGCTGGCCGAGGGGCCGCCCGCCCTGGTCTGCCTGATGGCCGCCAACAACGAGACCGGCGTGCTGCATCCCCTGGCCGAGGTGGCGGCGCTGTGCCGAGAGCATGGCGCGCTCCTGCACGTGGACGCGGTGCAGTCCGCCGGGCGCATCGGCCTCGATTCCTCCGGCGCGGCCAGCATCGCCATCTCGGCCCACAAGCTCGGCGGCGTGCCGGGCGCGGGGGCGCTGATCCTGGCGCCGGGGCTGCACCTGACGCCGCTCATCGCCGGCGGTGGCCAGGAGCGCGGGCGGCGTGGGGGCACCGAGCCGCTGCCGGCGATCGCCGCCTTCGGCGCGGCCGTGGCGGAGAGCTACGACGCGGCGCGGATCGCCCGGCTGCGCGACGCCATCGAGGCGGGGCTGCGCCGCATCGCGCCGGAGGCCGTCATCGCCGGGGCCGCCGCGCCGCGGCTGCCCAACACCACCCTGGCCATCCTTCCCGGTGTCCCGGCCGAGACGCAGGTGATCGCGCTGGACCTGGCCGGCCTCCGCGTCTCGGCCGGTTCCGCCTGCTCCTCGGGCAAGGTCGCGGCCTCGCATGTGCTGGAGGCGATGGGCTTCGGCGCTGATGCCGGCTGCGGCATCCGCATCTCGCTGCCCTGGAACGCCCCAGACGACGCGCCGGAGCGTTTCCTGGCGGGTTATGCGGCCATGCATGCGCGCCTCTCGTCACGCCGCGCGGCCGGCGCCACATAGTCCCCCATGCGCCCGAACCGCCCCATCTACCTCGACCATCACGCGACGACGCCGATGGACCCGCGCGTCCTCGCCGCCATGCGCCCCTGGTGGGAGGAGAACTTTTCCAATCCCCATTCCGTCGAACACGCGATGGGGCGCGCGGCCGAGGAGGCCGTCGAGGCCGCGCGCGAGCAGGTCGCCGAGCTGATCGGGGCCGAGCCGCGCGAGGTGGTCTTCACCTCCGGCGCCACGGAATCCAACAACATCGCCATCAAGGGCGCGGCGCGTTTCGCGGGGACCGAGGGGCCCCGCCGGATCGTCACGCTGGCGACCGAGCACAAATGCGTGCTGGAGTCCGTGCGCGACCTCGGCGCCGAGGGCTTCGAGCCCGTCATCCTCCCGGTGAAGCCGAACGGCCTGCTGGACCTGGAAGTGCTGCGCGCGGCGCTGGAAGTCCCGACGCTGCTCGTCTCCGTCATGGCCGTGAACAACGAGACGGGCGTGATCCAGGACCTCGCCGCCATCGGCGCCCTGGCGAAAGAGGCCGGCGCCCTCTTCCACACGGACGCCGCCCAGGCCTCAGGCCGCATCCCGCTCGACGTGGCCGAGATCCAGGCCGACCTGATGTCCCTCACCGCCCACAAGATCTACGGCCCCAAGGGCGTGGGCGCGCTCTATGTCCGCCGCCGGCCACGCGTGCGGCTGGCGCCGCTCTTCTCCGGCGGGGGGCAGGAGCGGGGGCTGCGCAGCGGCACCCTGCCGGCGCCGCTCGTCGTGGGCTTCGGCGAGGCCGCCCGCATCGCCGCCGCCGAGGGCATGCTGGATGCGGGCCGCATCGCCGGCCAGCGGCAAATCCTGCTCGACGGGCTGAACGCCGCCATCCCCGGCCTGCGCGTGAACGGCACGATGGAAGCCCGCGTCGCCGGCAACCTCAACCTCACCTTCCCCGGCGGCGTCGACGCCCAGGCGCTGATGGCGGCCCTGCCGGAGCTCTGCCTCTCCACCGGCTCGGCCTGCTCCTCGGCCGAGATCGCGCCCTCCTACGTGCTCGGCGCGATGGGGATTCCGGAGGCCGAGGCCCGCGCCACCTTGCGCCTGGGGCTGGGGCGCTTTACCTCGCCCGCCGAGGCGGAGCAGGCTGCCGCGCTCATCGGGACGGCGTGGAAGGGCCTCGCCGCCCGGCCTCACGCCGCGGAGTAGACCAGAATCATGCCGAAGATGACCTTCATCGAGCGCGACGGCAGCCGCCGGGAAGTGGAAGCCCCGCTGGGCCTGTCCGTGCTCGAGATCGCGCATCGCAACGGCGTGGACATCGAGGGCGCCTGCGAGGGCAGCCTGGCCTGCGCCACCTGCCACGTCATCGTGGAGGGCGCCTGGTTCCAGCAGCTCGCCGCGCCGACGGAGGACGAGGAGGACATGCTCGACCTCGCCTTCGACCTGCAGGAGACGAGCCGGCTGGGCTGCCAGATCATCATCACCGACGAGCTGGACGGCCTCGTCGTCAAGCTGCCGTCGGCCGCGCGGTGATGCGCCATGCGGGGGATCGAGGATTTCGGCGCCGCTGACGGCCTGTTCCGCAAGCTCCGCGCCGCCTCCGGCGCGGATTGGGCGGGCTACACTTGGCATCCCTTCGTGCAGCAGCTCTCGGCCGGCACGCTGCCGCTCCAGGCGTTCCAGACCTATCTGATCCAGGACTACCTGTTCCTCATCCACTTCGCGCGGGCCAAGGCGCTGGCCGTGGTGAAGGGCGAGAGCCTGTCCGCCATGCGGGGCAAGGCGGCCGCCGTGCTGGCCATCCTCGACGAGACGCTGCTGCACCTGAAGTATTGCGCGGAATGGGGCCTCTCCGAGGAGGAGGTCACGAAGATCCCGGAATCCATCGAGACGGTCAGCTACACCCGCTGGGTCATGGACCGCGGCATGCACGGCGACATCATGGACCTCGAGATCGCGCTGGTCCCCTGCACCGTGGGCTATGGCGAGGTGGCGCGGCGCATCATGGCCGACCCCAAGCGCATGACGGCCGGCAACCCCTACCAGTCCTGGATCGACACCTATTCGAGTGACGGCTACCAGGCCCTGGCCGAGGCCGCCGCCCACCGCATCGACGCGCTGAGCGAAAGCCATGGCGGCGAGGCGCGGTTCAAGGAAGTGCTGCGCGACTTCTCCATGGCGGCGCGGCTGGAGCAGCGCTTCTGGCAGCAGGGGCTGGACGCGGTCCGGGGCGGGGACTTCGTGGGCAATGGCTAGCGCCGCCCTCCCGGAATCCGGCCGCACGGCGGCCGGCGCCGCCCACTCTACAGCGACGCCGGGTGCGACCGTGGCGCGGCGAAGCCAAGGCGGCGGAGCCGCCGCCCGGCGTTTGAGGGCATGAAAATACTTGTCGCCATGTCCGGCGGCGTGGACTCGTCGGTCGTGGCCGCGCTGCTGCATGAGCAGGGGCACGAGGTGGTGGGCGCCACGCTGCAGCTCTACGACCACGGCGCCGCCATCCAGAAGAAGGGCGCCTGCTGCGCGGGGCAGGACATCCACGACGCGCGCAACGTGGCGGAGCACCTGGGCATCCCGCACTACGTGCTGGACCGCGAGCAGCGCTTCCGCGAGGCCGTGATCCAGGACTTCGCCGACAGCTACGCGCGCGGCGAGACGCCCATCCCCTGCATCCGCTGCAACCAGACCGTGAAGTTCCACGACCTGACCGAGCTGGCCGCGGACCTCGGCTGCGAGGCGCTGGCCACGGGCCATTACGCGCGCCGCATCGATGGGCCGGAGGGGCCGGAGCTGCACCAGGCCGTGGACCCCGTGCGCGACCAGTCCTACTTCCTGGCGCAGACCACGCGGGCACAGCTGGCGAAGACGCTGTTTCCGCTGGGGGGCTACGCCACCAAGGCGGAGGTGCGGGCCGAGGCCGTGCGGCTGGGTGTCGCGGTGGCGGAGAAGCCGGACAGCCAGGACATCTGCTTCGTGCCGACCGGCACCTATGCCGATGTGGTCGGCAAGTTCAGGCCGGAGGCGCTGGAGCCGGGCGAGATCGTGGACGAGGACGGCAAGGTGCTGGGGCAGCATCGCGGCCTCGCGCGCTACACGGTGGGGCAGGGGCGTGGGCTCGGCATCTCGCGGCGCGAGGACGAGGCGCCGTTGTTCGTGGCGCAGCTCGACGCGACGAAGCGGCGCGTGGTGGTGGCGCATCGGGAGAAGCTGGCCCAGACGCAGATTCGCGTGCGCGAGGTGAACTGGCTGGTCGAGCCGCCTTCCGGGGCTTTCCGCTGCGAGGCGAAGCTGCGCGGGCGCGAGCGGCCGGCGGGGATGATGGCGGATTGGGATGGGGCGGAGCTGGTGCTGACGCCGGATGTGCCGGGGATCGCTGCGCCGGGGCAGGCAGCGGTGGTTTATTGGGATGGGCGGGTGATTGCGGGTGGGCAGATACAGCGATAGCAACCCGTAATTGACTTTGCCCGCAGATTTCTGCGGTTGATCGATTTCAACTCAACTAGAAGCATTTCATGGCATCTACAGTTCGTACCATAGGCTATGAAGGCGCAACTTTGTCGGGCTTCCTGTCCGCGCTTCGTCGCGCTCGTGTGTCGCTGATTGTCGATATACGTGCCGTAGCTGTTTCACGGCGTAAGGGTTTTTCTAAGAATGCATTAGCATCCGCATTACGCGAAATTGGCATTGATTATATGCACTTACGGGGGCTCGGAGACCCTAAAGCCGGCCGAGAGGCCGCTCGTGCAGGACGCATGTCAGAGTTTCGCGCAATCTATGCGAATCACCTTCGAAGCGAGGCTGCTCAGGCGGCACTGGCGGAGGCCATTCAAATATCAACGCGGAAGTCTATTTGCCTGCTATGCTATGAGGCCGAATCGTCGGGCTGTCACCGGACTATTGTGGCAGCTTCGATTGCGAGGAAGACCGGCCTTGTCATCCAACACCTCTCTCCCGATGCGTCGAGCCACGTCGGAAGCACATTCACCGCGGCTGCGTAGCGATAATCGCGAAGCTGCCGTTGTGCTTGTGAAAGCGGTGCCTCGACCGAGCAAAAATTATCGTGAGACTGTTTGCTGTGCTGGCATCACAGCGGGTGGTGAATGGCGCCGCTTCTACCCCGTGCGCTTCAGGCAGCTCATAGCCGAACAGCAATTCGCGCGCTGGCAATGGGTCAACTATGGATGGAAGGCACCTCGCGACGACAACCGTCGTGAGAGTCGTCGAATAGAAGAGAACACCCTCCAGCCTGGCGGCATGGTGCCTGCGCGCGAGCGGTTAAGAATGCTTCTGCCACTGCTGAGAGCGTCTACACGGGAAGCCGCGGACAAGGGGGAAAGCTTGGCGCTTCTGGAGCCGCGTAGCCTGTCATTCAAGGTGAAAGCCAAATCCAATGCGGTGATTGCGGCTGAGCGATCGGCTTTCGAAAATGCCGCTCGCCAGCAATCGCTTTTGGATGAAGACATGGCACCCTTCGATCCATGCTCGTATGCGATTGCGATCCCGTTCACTGATCAGGACGGGGTGGACCACGCGCCTCAATGTGGAGATTGGGAGACGACAGGAACCTTTTTCAATTTGCGAAGGCGCGGCGTTGATGACACGACCATCATCGACCATTTACGAGCCGAGTTTACGGAACAGCGACCCGGGCGCAGGATCATCCTTGCCATGGGAACCGTGAAAGCGAGACCACGTCAGTGGTTGTTACTCGGAGTATTGCGTGTGACTGATCCAGCCCCGGGGCAAGCAGCGCTCGATATTTAATTTTCTTTATCTTCGGAATGGGGAGCAAAAATATCAGTTCCGACAGTGGGCGCAAATGCTCGCTCGTTATCGAAGGAATTGCTATTTGAAAAAATAAATTTCGAAGCCATAAACACATGCCGTATTCTCACTAATAACCATTTCTGAGGTCAATACGACCGGAGATATTTGGCAATCAAATTTTTCCAATGATTTCCACATTTCATGTCGAGGGTACATGTATATTATTATATCTGGTGCGATTGGAAAGGCTGCATATGTTCCGTCTCTGAAAAATCCTAATTTGACCCACATTTTATTATCGGCCGTTCGAAACGTAACAGGATTATCCGATGTAACGAATTGAGTGTCTGTCGGATTTTTGGCAAATAGCCAAATAGATTGATAAATTTTTTCGGATAAATTGTCGACAGCTTCTGCATTCCATAAAATTTCTGTATGGAACCGCCTTATCTCCGTTGCGCGTTGCTCAGCATTCATGGCAGAGTCAATGTCGTTTCTTTCCTCCAAAAACGCTTCTACTAGGCTGCGATGATCTGCGGTCCGTAGGATTTGGAGGGCAACAAATAATGAAAAGCCTCGTCTATTTTCTTCCGGTATTGTAAGGCGATCCAATTTCTGGCCGTTGCGAAGCCAGTCTAACCATTGCGTCGTAATGATCGAAATATCGGCTTCGATGACAGAAAGTTGGCGCTCTAGCTCTACATCGGCATCTACAGCGTAATGAGCATACTGATCTAGTCGATAAAAATGACTTTCTGCGGCGACGTTGTTCGGCGATGAGCGAAAAACCCGATCCTTTTCGCGATCCCAAACCCAAAGATAACCGAGATTATCAGTGAAGCGCTCAAGGTAAAATCGTGGAACATAATGATGAAGTTTTGGTCGTGTCATGTTTTTCATCATTCATGCTGCGGGCGCACATAATAGAATAGTATCGTCGCGATGGCAGCTAAATCCGCCCCAACCGTCCTTCATGCACCACCTTCCCCCCCATCATAGTCAACTCTGACGCCACATCCTTCAGCGCGGGCAGATCCACCGTCAGCGGATCCGCCGTCAGCACCGCGAGATCGGCCAGCTTCCCCACCTCGATCGCCCCCTTGTCCTTCTCCGACATCGTCAGATACGCCCCCGCATTCGTCGCCGCGCGGATCGCGCTCTCGCGGCTAATCGCCTGGCGCTCGCCCACCATCCGCTGCGTGTACAGGCTCATCCGCGAGACGGCCTGCCACATCGGGTAGAACAGCGAGACCGGCACATTGTCGGTCGCCAGCGCGAAGGTCACGCCCGCCTCCTCCAGCCAGCGCAGCGGCGAGATGCTGTCCTCGTCGGGCAGCTTGTTCCGCTCCTGCAGCAGGTGGCCTTCCTTGTAGATGTAGCGGTTGGTGTGCGTCGTGATCACGAGGCCGAGGTCGCGGATCTTGCTCACCTGCTCGCGGCTCAGCACGGCGATGTGGCCCAGCACCCAGCGCAGGTCGCGGATCGGTACCACCGCGTTCACCTCGGCATAGAGGTCGAGCATGTTGGGCCAGATGCCGATGGCGCGGATGCCGTGCCGCGCGCAGGCGATCAGCATCTCCTTCGCGCGCTCGCGCTCCAGCCCCATGTCGTAGTTGAAGCCGGCCCAGCCGGTATAGGGCGCGGCCTGCGCGCGCACGGCGTTGTCCGGCGTCTTGCCGATCTCGGTGATGATGCCCGAGAGGCGCAGCATGTCGTCGCCCATGCCGGCGCCGGCGAGCTGATGCGCCCAGCCGCCGATCAGCCGCTCCATCGAGACGCCCTCCATCCCGCGCCAGTCCGGGCTGAAGGCGAGGTGCGAGCGCATGGTCAGCTTGCCCGCCGCATGCACCTGCCTGTAGGCGGCCAGCAGCTCCGCCGCGACGCCATGCTCCTCGTAGATGCTGGTCGTCCCGAAGGCGTGGTAATAGGCGGCCGAGCGCGGCAGCGCCTCGACGCGCTGCGCGATGGAAAAGCCCGGCGCCATCTGGAAGAAGGCGAGTTCCACCAGCGGCACATAGCCCTGCTCGACGAAGACGCCGGTGGGCTCGCCGGAAGAAGCCTTCTCGATGGTGACGGAGGCATGCGGCGGCGCCGTCTCGCGCGTCACGCCGGCCAGCTTCAGCGCGCGCGTGTTGGCGATGCAGACCAGCGGCAGGCTGTGCCGCCAATAGCCCCAGATGGAGCGGATATAGACGGGATTGTTCGGCGCGGCGTCATCCAGCTCCTGTCGCGTGGGCCAGCGGCCCTCGGCCAGCGACTGCGGCAGGTCGAAATAGAAGGGCGGCTCGCCGATGGGCATGGTGACGATCCACTCGCCCGGCGCCTTGTCGCGCGCCAGCTCGGCGATGCGGGCCTGGATCTCGGGGATGGAGCGGCAGCCGGCCAGCGAGGGGAAGACCGACTTCAGCCCCTCGCGGTCCATATGCGCGTGGCCGTCGATGAGGCCCGGCATCACGGCGCGGCCGTTCAGCGCGATCTCCCGCGTATGGGCGGCGCGGTGGCGCTGGACCATCGCGTCCTCGCCCACCGCGATGAAGCGCCCGGCGCGGATGGCCACCGATTCGGCGATGCTGAAACGCGCATCGGCGGTGATGATCTTGCCGCCGCTCAGGATCAGGTCGGCGGGTTCGTGCGTGCTCATGCTCACTCGGCCTTCTGCAGGCGGCCTTGCTGCACCATGGCGGCCCAGCGGTCCACATCCTCGCGGAAATAGGCCGTGAATCCAGCGCGGTCGGAGGGGATGGGCTGGGCGGCGGAGAGGCGCAGGCGCTCCTGCACCACCGGGTCGCGCATGGCGCGCAGCGCGGCGGCCTCCAGCCGGCGCAGCGAATCCTCCGGCGCGCCGGCGCGGGTGAAGAGGCCCACCCAGGTCTCGAAGGCGAAGCCCGGCACGGATTCGGCGATGGCCGGCACCTCCGGCAGCACGTTCGAGCGCTGGCGCGAGGTGATGCCGATGGCCCGCACCGAGCCCTGCTGCACCTGGCCGATGGAGGAGGCCATGATGTCCAGCAGGATGTCGATGCGCTGGGCCATCAGGTCCGGATAGACGGCGCCCGAGCCGCGATAGGGCACGTGCAGAAGCTCCGTCCCCGTGGCGGCGGCGAGGAGCACGCCGGCCAGGTGGCTGCCCGTATTGGGCCCGGAGGAGCCGTAGCTGACCGTGCCCGGCCGCGCCCGTGCGGCGGCGAGCACATCGGCCAGGCTGCGATGGGGCGAGGCGTTGGAGACGACCATGAGCGAGGGGATGGCGCCCATGCCCAGCACCGGCACGAGGTCCTTCACCGGGTCGAAGCCCAGCGTGGAAAGCGAGACGCTGCTCGCAAGGCCGGCGCCCGTGAAGAGGATGGTATGCGCGTCGGGCCGGGACTGGATGGCCACATAGGCCGCGCCCACATTGCCGCCCGCGCCGGGCCGCGTGTCGATCACCACGGGCTGGCCGAGTTCCGTCGACAGGGCCGGGCCGAGCACGCGCGCCAGCACGTCGATGGTGCCGCCCGGGGCAAAGGGCACGACGAGGGTGACCGGCCGGTCGGGATAGGCGAAGGCCGGGCAGGCCGCCGCGACGGCAAGGAGAAGGGACCAGGCGAGACGGCGCATGCGGAGGCTCCGGAAGGATCGATCCTTATAATGTCACCGATTCGCCCCCGCCTGTCGCCTCGGTGGGGGAAAAATCCGGTGTCCTGCGCCCGAACTGCTCAGGAACGCGGCGTGAGGGTGAGCCGCATGCCCGTCCGCGGCCGCAGGGTGAGCCGCGCGCCGGGCAGGGGAACCATCGAGGGATCGGCCGCCACGTCGAGCCGCTGCAGCAGGACGGAGAGGAAGACCATCATCTCCGCCATCGCGAAGGAGGCGCCGACGCAGACCCTCGGCCCCAGGCTGAACGGCAGGTAGCCCAGGCGCGGCGGCTTGCGCGGGGCGTCGGGCAGGAAGCGCTCGGGCCGGAAGGCGTGCGGGGCCTCCCAGAGCTGCGCCTGGCGGTGCAGCAGCCAGGTGATGGCCAGCACCGTGTCGCCCTTGCGGACCTCGACGGGGCCGATCCGGTCCGGCTCGGCCGCCTGGCGCGAGAGATAGGGCACGGGCGGGAAGAGCCGCATGGCCTCCTGGATCACCGCCCGGGTGAAGGTCAGCGCCGGCAGCTCCGCCACCTCGGGCGCGCGGCCCCCGAGGATGCGGGCGTGTTCCTCGCGCAGCCGGGCCAGGGTCGGGGGATGCTTCGCCACGAGGTAGAGCAGCCAGGTCAGCACATTGGCGCCGGTCTCGCTGCCGGCCAGCAACAGGAAGGCGACCTCGCTGACCAGTTGCTCGGGATCGAGCAAAGGCGCGCCATCGGGCCTGAGGGCGGCGCGCATCTCGGCGAAGAGGCCCTGGGGCCTGGCGCCGGCCGCGGCGATGCGCCCGGCGCAGATGGCGCGGACCTCGCGGGCGGCGCGCCGGGCGGCGAGGGTCTGGAATCCGGACCACCGCTTCGGCAGCCCCAGCACATGGGCGAAGTCCACCGCCAGCACCGAGCTCTCATAGGTGCCGAAGCTGGTCGCGAGGGCTTCCGCCGCCTCCCAGGGCTCGTCCGGCCCCAGCAGCGCGCGCATCACGGCCAGCGCGGTGGCCGTGGCGAAGCCCTTCGCGACATCCACCTCGCCCGACCAGCGGGCCGCCAGCTCCTCGGCGCCGCGGACGAAGATCGGATGGAAGCCGGGCGTGCGCGACGGGTGGAGCATCCGCACCATCACCTCGCGGCGGCTGGACCAGACGGCGCCGCTGTTGAGGAACATGCTATCGCCGATCAGCGGCGCGAGGGCGTGCTGGAAGTGCTGGCTCTTGGCCTCGTAATTGCCGTGGCCGGTGATGAAGACGCGGCGCAGCGTCTCGGGCTCGTTCACCACCAGGACGCGGCGGGCGAGGGTCCGGAAGGGCATGAGGTGGCGGTTGAAGCCGGATTCCGGAAACAGGCCTAGCAGGTCCCGGACGGAGGCGCGCAGGATCCGGGCCGGGCCGGGAAAGCCGCGTGCCAGCGGCGGCCGGGGCGGGACGAAGTCGCCCGCGGTCACGCGGCGCCCAGGGCGAGCAGTTCCTCCGCCACCGGACCCTCGAGCGCCGCCTCCAGGCCGCGCAGGGCGTCGGCGCCGTCCGCGCCGTCCATGACGCGGTGGTCGAAGGAGAGCGTGACCTCGACCTCGCCCTCGGGCGAGATCGGCCCATAGGACAGGAAGACGGACAGCACGCTGACGCTGTCGAGGATCGTCACCCCCCGCTCGCCCAGGGCCGAGATGGCGAAGGTGCCGCCGTAGAGGACCACCGGCCCGCCGGTCGCCAGCCCCAGCCGCAGCAGGAACCGCCGCAGGGGCCAGGGCAGCCGGGCGAAGTTGCGGAATTGCCGGAAGCTGCGGGCCTCGCCGGAAGGCGCCGACTTGGCGTGGGCGAGGCGCCCGGCGAGCTCCGGCAGCGGGACGGCGTGGCAGCGGGGAATGCGGGCGATGGAGAGGGCGGCCTCGCCTTCGTGCCGCCGTTCCAGGACGACGCAGCCGATGGCGTGCTCCACCTCGAGCATCCGCGGCCAGGGCAGCGTCGCGTGGCAGCGGCGCAGCGCCGGGCGCGGTTCGGCGGCCAGGCCGAAGCCCTTGAGGAAGAGGGTCGTCCAGGGTGGGCGCGGCGCGGGCAGGGCCGAGCGCGCCGCCAGCGCGCGCGGAATGCGCAGCCGCGCCGTCATGACGCAGCGGGGGATGCGGAGCGAGGCCCAGGAGAGGTCCGCCATCATCCGGCGGCCGAGCGAGGGCTTCACCCAGCGCCAGCTCATGGGGCGAGGGGCCGGATGGGGAGGGCGGGACGCCGAGGACGCATGCGCGGCATCTTCGCCGCGCCGGGGCGCGCCGGGAAGGGACGCGCTTCCATTGACAGCCGAAGGGGCGCCGATTACCTCCCCGGGTCACTGGATGGCGGCGTAGCTCAGCTGGTTAGAGCACGGCACTCATAATGCCGGGGTCAGCGGTTCAAGTCCGCTCGCCGCTACCAGGATTCCGGCCTGCACGGGTTCACCGATCCGAGGATTGCCAGCGGGCAAGGATGGGCGCCGCCCGGGGACTGACCTGGCGGCAGGCCGGCCTCCCGATTCCCTGCGGTGACAAGCGGGCTGCGCGGCGCTAAGGCCCGGATGCGATGAGCTATGCCGTCAAGGAGATCTTCTACACGCTGCAGGGCGAGGGCCGTCAGGCCGGGCGCCCGGCCGTGTTTTGCCGCTTTGCGGGCTGCAACCTATGGTCGGGGCGCGAGGAGGACCGCGCGGCCTCCGTCTGCACCTTCTGCGACACCGATTTCGTGGGCCTGGACGGGCCGGGCGGCGGGCGCTTCGCCGATGCCGGGGCCCTGGCCGCCGCCATCGCCGGGGCCTGGGCCGGCGCAACCCACGCCGAGCGCTTCGTCGTCCTGACCGGCGGCGAGCCCCTGCTCCAGGTGGATTCCCCCCTTGTCGACGCCCTGCACGCCGAGGGATTCGTCATCGCCGTCGAGACCAACGGCACCATCGCCCCGCCCCAGGGGCTCGACTGGGTCTGCGTCAGCCCCAAATCCGGCGCGCCCCTCGCCGTGACCCAGGGCCACGAGCTGAAGCTGGTCTTCCCGCAGCCCAGCCTGGAGCCCAGGCGTTTCGAGGCCATGGACTTCACGGATTTCCTCCTCCAGCCCATGGACGGCCCGGCCCAGGCGGAGAACACCGCCGCCGCCATCGCCTATTGCCTGGCGCATCCGCAATGGCGCCTCAGCCTGCAGACGCACAAGCTGCTGGGAATCCCCTGATGTTCGAGCTCAGCAAGCAGTTCCGCTTCGAGGCGGCCCATACCCTCCACCGGGCCATCGACGCCGAGCCGAGCCGGCGCATCCACGGCCATTCCTATCGCGCCGAGGTCACGCTCCGCGGCCCGCGCGACCCCGAGACCGGCATGGTGATGGACCTCGGCCTCTTCCGCCGCGCGCTGGAGGGGGTGCGCGACGGGCTCGACCACCGCTTCCTGGACGAGGTGCCCGATCTCGGCCCGCCCACGCTCGAAAGCCTCTCCGCCTGGATCTGGCAAAGGTTGGAGACGGATTGCCCCAACCTCGCCAAGGTCACCGTCTATCGGGACTCCGAAGGCGATACCTGCTCCTATTTCGGCCCCAACTCATGAGGATCTTCGCATGTCGGTGACCACCAAGCTCAAGCCCGGCGTCGTCACCGGCGACGCGTATCTCGAGCTGCTCGAAGCCTGCCGCGAGGGCGGCTACGCGCTGCCGGCGGTGAACGTGGTGGGCACCAACAGCATCAACGCGGTGCTGGAGGCGGCGGCCAAGAACAAGTCCGACGTGATCATCCAGCTCTCCAACGGCGGCGCGCGCTTCTTCGCCGGCGAGGGCTGCCCGGACGCGAATGCGGCCCGGCTGCTGGGCGCCGTCTCGGCCGCGCAGCACGTCCACACGGTGGCGGCCGCCTATGGCGTCTGCGTCGTGCTGCACACCGACCATGCCGACCGCTCGCTGCTGCCCTGGGTGGACGCGATGATCGACGCCGGGGAGGACCACAAGGCGCGCACCGGCCAGCCGCTCTTCTCCTCCCACATGATCGACCTCTCGGCCGAGCCGCTGGACGCCAACATCGCCGAATGCGCCCGCTTCCTGATGCGCATGGCGCCGCTGGGCATGAGCCTGGAGATCGAGCTCGGCGTGACGGGAGGCGAGGAGGACGGCATCGGCCACGACATCGAGGAATCGGCCGACAACGCCCATCTCTACACCCAGCCCGAGGACGTGCTGAAGGCGTGGGAGGTGCTCTCGCCGCTCGGCCACGTGACCATGGCGGCCTCCTTCGGCAACGTCCACGGCGTCTATGCCCCGGGCAACGTGAAGCTGCGCCCGGAGATCCTCAAGGCGTCCCAGGACGCGGTCGCGCAGAAGTTCGGCGGCGGCTCCAAGCCGATGGCCCTCGTCTTCCATGGCGGCTCGGGCTCCGAGAAGGCCAAGATCACCGAGGCCGTCTCCTACGGCGTGTTCAAGATGAACATCGACACCGACACGCAGTTCGCCTTCGCCGAGCCGGTGGGCGCCTATGTCGACGCCAATCCGGTGGCCTTCAAGCACCAGATCGATCCGGCCACCGGCAAGCCGCAGAAGAAGCTCTACGACCCGCGCAAGTGGCTGCGCGCGGGCGAGAAGGGCATCGTGGCCCGCCTGAACGAGGCCTTCGCCGATCTGGGCTCGGCCGGGCGCACGCTGGCCGGCTGAGGAGCTATTTTTCAGGTCGGGGGCGGCCCGCCCTCGACCTGGGCATCCCGGCATGCCATCTCCCGCCGGTCATGGACAGCTTGCCCAACCCCCCCGTCGCCTCCCAGGCAGCGACCGAGGCCGCGCGCCGCCGCAGCTTCGCGATCATCGCCCATCCGGACGCCGGGAAGACCACGCTGACGGAAAAGCTGCTGCTCAAGGGCGGCGCCATCCAGCTCGCCGGCCATGTGCGCGCCAAGGGCAACCGCCGCGCCACGCGCTCGGACTGGATGAGCATTGAGCAGGATCGCGGCATCTCCGTCGCCACCTCAGTGATGACCTTCGAGCGCGATGACCTGATCTTCAACCTGCTCGACACGCCGGGCCACGAAGACTTCTCGGAAGATACCTATCGCACGCTGACCGCCGTCGATGCCGCCGTCATGGTGCTCGACGCCGCCAAGGGCATCGAGGCGCAGACGCTCAAGCTCTTCGAGGTCTGCCGCCTGCGCGACATCCCGATCATCACCTTCATCAACAAGATGGACCGCGAGGGGCGCGACCCGCTGGAACTGCTCGACGAGATCGAGAAGACCCTGGCGCTGGACGTCTCGCCGGCCGCCTGGCCGATCGGGGCGGGGCGCGACCTGCTCGGCGTCTACGACCTGCTGAGTCCGGCCGTGCGCCTGCTCGACACGCAGGACGGCAGCCACATCCCCGTGGAGGGGCTGGACGACCCGGCGCTCGACAGGATGATCCCCGCCGACCGCCTCGCCGAGTTGCGCGAGCAGGCCGACCTCGTCCAGGGCGGCTACCCGGAATTCGACGAGGCGGCCTTCCTGCAGGGGAGCATGACGCCGGTGTTCTTCGGCAGCGCGCTGCGCGACTTCGGCGTGGGGCACCTGCTGGACGGGCTCGGCCGCCTCGCCCCGCCGCCGCGCCCGCGCCCGGCCGATGCGCGCATCGTCTCGCCCGGCGAGGACAAGCTGACCGGCTTCGTCTTCAAGGTGCAGGCGAACATGGACCCCAACCACCGCGACCGCGTGGCCTTCCTGCGCGTCTGCTCCGGCCGGCTGGAGAAGGGCGCGCGCCTGCTCCAGGTCCGCACCGGCAAGCAGGTGCCGGTGAACGCGCCGCTGTTCTTCTTCGCGAAGGACCGCCAGGTGGCCGAGGAGGCCTGGCCCGGCGACGTGGTGGGCATCGCCAATCACGGCATCCTGCGCATCGGCGACACGCTGACCGAGGGCGAGCCGATCAACTTCCGCGGCGTGCCGTCCTTCGCGCCCGAGCATCTGCGCCGCGTGCGGCTGGACGACCCGATGTTGGCCAAGAAGCTCAACAAGGCGCTGGAGCAGCTGGCGGACGAGGGCGTGGTGCAGATCTTCCGCCCGCTCGACGGCTCGCCCCCGGTGATCGGCGTGGTGGGGCTGCTGCAGGTCGACGTGCTGCAGAGCCGGCTCAAGGTGGAGTACGGCGTGCCGGCGGGCTTCGACCAGACGCAGTGGGAATATCTGCGCTGGGTGACCTCGGACGATCGCGCCGCGCTGGAGCGCTTCAGCCAGTTCAACCGCAGCGAGCTGGCCCATGATCATGACGGCGAGCTCGTGGCGCTTTTCGCCTCCGACTGGCGGCGCAAGCGCGCCGAGGACGAGTGGAAGATGCTGAGCTTCCACGCGCTCCGCGAACAGCACAGCCTGTCCGCAAGCTGAGGCGGGGTCCGGGCGGATAGAGCAGATCCCGATCAGGCTGCTTTGCCTGATCGGGTGAAGATGCTCGGGGAAAGCTAGGCCGCCCGGAGACGCCTCAGGCGAACATCTCGATCTTGCCGTCCAGCGCCATCAGCCCGCCTTCGACGCGCAGGCTGGGCTGGCGCTTGGCGAGCTCGGTCTTGAACTCCCCATAGACGCGGGTGTGCAGGGCCGTCTCCGCCTCGGGCGTCGCGATCGAGGCGTCGCCATAGGCGATCGCGGCCGCGCCGCAGTCGCGATGGGCGACGGCGATCACGCGCGTGATCTTGTGCAGCTGGATCGAGGCGCCGAGATTGTCCCAGAAGGCCGTGTGCCAGGCCGCGAAGGCCGGCGCCACGACGCCGACCGGCGCACCGGCGATGGCGAACTGGCTGAACTTGCCGGTCAGGCCGCGTGTGCCCATCCAGGCATTCACCGGGGTGACCAGGCGGGGGTCGATGCAGGTCAGCAGCATGGAGTCATAGGCCGTGCCGTCCTCGGCGCGGGCCATGGGCGCGAGGAAGGCGCTGGCGGCGAGGCCGAAGATGCCGCGCCGGCCGAGGGTGGGGAGGCAGCAGGCGCAGCCGCGCCGGGAGGAGAGCATCGTCATGGGGGGATTCCTGCGTTTGGGCCGCAGGCTAAGCAGTCGGTCCCCGCCGCCACAAGATGAATTGCCGCAGTTGGAACGTGGGGCATAGGCTTGGGCCGTGGGGGGCGTCAGCCTCCCCCTAAAAGGCAAGGAGGCCGGGCATGGCCAAGGATATCATCTGCGCTTTCAGCGTGCATTGCGATGCCGTCGCCGGATGGCTCGGCAGCTATGGCGGCGAGGACAGCCCGGGCGACATCAGTCGCGGCGTCTTCGCCGCCGAGGTCGGCATGCCGCGGCTCCTGCGGCTCTTCGAGCGCTTCGGCCTCAAGCAGTCCTGGTTCATCCCCGGCCATACCATCGAGAGCTTTCCCCATCAGACCGACATGGTCGCCAGGGCCGGCCATGAGATCGGCCTGCACGGCTATAGCCATGAGAACCCGCTCGCCCTCAGCCGCCCGCAGGAGGAGGCGATCTTCGACAAGTGTATCGGCCTCATCGAGAAGCATTGGGGCCGCAAGCCGGTGGGCTATGTCGCGCCCTGGTGGGAGGTGAGCGAGACCAGCATCGGGATCCTGCTGGAGCGCGGCATCCAGTACGACCACTCGCTCATGCATCACGACGCGCTGCCCTATTACGTGCGCACGGGCGATGCCTGGACGCCCATCGACTACAGCCAGCCGGCCGAGAGCTGGATGAGGCCCTTCACCAAGGGAAAGCCCACGAATCTCGTGGAGATTCCGGCCTCCTGGCATCTCGACGACCTGCCGCCGATGATGTTCGTGAAGAAGTTCCCCAACAGCCACGGCTATGTCAGCCCGCATGCGCTGGAGCAGATCTGGCGCGACCATTTCGACTTCGTCTACCGCGAATACGACTATGCGGTGGTGCCCATGACCATCCACCCGGATGTCTCGGGCCGGCCGCAGGTGCTGCTCATGCTGGAGCGGCTCATTGGCCATATGCTGCGCCAGCCGGGCGTGCGTTTCCTGCCGCTGGAAGAGGTCGTGACGGATTTCCGCAGGCGCTTTCCCGCTCCCGTCTGACAGGGGGCGCACGGGATGCGCCGCGGCGCTGCTCAGGCTGGGCTGAGCGCCCGCGCGACCTCCGCCATCGAGGGCCGGTCCTCCGGGCGCGGCTCCAGGCACCAGGCCCGGACCTCACTCAGGATCGCGGGTGCATCGCTTTCGATGCGCGCCAGCAGCTCGCCCAGGAGAATGCCGAAGGCCCGCGCCTCGACGCGCTGCAAGCCGTCGGCCCTGCCGGGGGGGGGGAAGCAGGCGGCGCCGAAGTCGCTCAGCACGGCCTCGCCGGCCGCGCCATCCCAGAGGATGTTGTGGGCATAGAGGTCGCCATGCAGCAGCCCGCGGCCGTGCAGATGGGCCGCGGCGGCGGCGACGCGCCGGGCGAGGCGCAGAGCCGCCAGCGGCGAGAGGCGCAGGCCGGGATCATAGACGTCGCGCGTGCAGCTCTCGAGGCTGGGCGGGCCAGCGAGGGCGCGCCAATCTCCGGGGATCAGCGGCATGATCAGCCCCTCCTGTCCCTCGGGATGGCCTTTCAGCCGACCTATGGCGCCGACGAGCTGCGGATGGCCGCCGGCCAGGAGGCAGGCCGCCATCTCGTGCCGGGGCAGGCCGTCGCTGGTCATGGCGCCCTTGAACAGCTTGAGCGCGACGGCCTCCCGCGTTTCGCCCGACTGGCGCAGCGCGTGGTGGACCAGGCCCGAGGCGCCCTGGCCGAGCAGCGCGCCCAGCTCCAGCTCGCGCCAATGGATGGCCGCGGCCTTGGGCGACGGGGCTTTGTCGAAGGGATTTCCCGCCCAGGCGAGCCAGGCGAGGGTGGGGTGCGCCTCAAGCCAATGCGGCAGCGCCTCGAAGTGATTGGCGGCGATCCGCAGCAGCTCGAGGCCGGGCGCGCCGAGCAGCGTCTCGGGCAGATGCTGCAGGCGGTTGCCGGCGAGCATGAGCTTGGCCAAGGCCGGCCGCTCGCCGAGCGCGGCGGGCAGGGCAGTGATTGCGTTGTCCGTGAGGGTCAGCCAGCGCAGCCGCGGCGGCAGCGCCTCGGCGGGGACCTCGCTCAGCCCCGAGGCGCGAAAGCCGATCTGGCTCAGCGCCGGGCAGTCGCCCAGCGCCGGCGGCAGACGGGCGAAGCGGTTGCCGGAGGCGAAGAGCACCCTCAGCTGGCCGAGGCGGTACAGATCGGCCGGCAGGTCCACCAGCGTGTTGTGGCCGATGTCCAGCACCTCCAGAGTCTCTGCCAGTCCGTAGATTTCCGGGGGAAACTCGGTCAGGCCGCAGCCCGTCAGGTGCAATTCGCGGGCGCCGGCCAGGGTGCCCCGGCGCAGCGCTTCCAGGGTCGCATGGCTCATGCGGCCCTCCTTAACAGCGGTCCGGGGGGTGGCCCAGGGCGCCCCGGCCGCGCGCCCGGCTCAGGCGGCGCGCTTCATGAAATCGGCGCAGCGCTCGCCGATCATGATGCAGCCGGCATTGGTGTTGCCGCTCACCACCGTGGGCATGATGCTCCCATCGGCCACGCGCAGATTGCCCACGCCGTTCACGCGCAGCTGCGTGTCCACCACGGCACCCTGATCCTCGCCCATCCGGCAGGTGCCGGTGGGGTGGTAGATGGTGCCGCTGGTGCGGCGCACGAAGTCCAGCCAGGCGGCGTCATCCTCGGGCGCGTCCTCGGGCGGCGAGTAGCGGTCGGTGATGAAGCGGCCAAGCGCATGCGTTTCGGCCAGGCGCTTGGCGAGCTTCACCCCCTCCACCATGCACTGCTTGTCCGTCTCGCTGGTGAGGTAACGGGCATGGATATGCGGCTTGGCGAGCGGGTCGGTGCTGGCGAGGCGGATCTCGCCGCGGCTTTCGGGGCGCAGCTGACAGACGCTGACCGTGAAGCCAGGGAATTTGTGCAGCCCTTCCTTCACGCTGTCCGCGCTCCAGGGGATGAAGTGGAACTGCACGTCGGGTGTCGCGCTCTGCGGCAGGACGCGGGCGAAGAGGCCCGAGGTGGCGGCGGCGAAGCTCAGCGGGCCGCGCCGGGTCAGCGCGAATTGCGCGCCCATCCGCGCCATACCCATCATTCCCATGCGCTCGTTCACCGTGACGCGCTGGTTGGCGCGGTACATCAGCCGCGCCTGGAGGTGGTCCTGCAGGTTCTGGCCGACACCGGGGATGTCGCGCTTCACCTCGATGCCCATCTCGGCCAGATGCGCGGCGGGGCCGAGGCCCGAGAGCATCATGAGCTGCGGGCTGCCGATGGCGCCCGAGCTCAGCACCACCTCGCGCTGTGCCCTCAGCGTGCGGGTCTGGCTGCCGACGCGATAGACCACGCCCGTCGCGCGGCCGTCCTCGATCACGATGCGCTCCACATGGGCGTCGGTGATGACGCGCAGGTTCGGCCGCTTCATCGCGGGCTTGAGATAGGCGGTGGCGGCCGAGCAGCGGAAGCCGTCGCGCACGGTCACCTGATACCAGCCGGCGCCCTCCTGCTCGGGGCCGTTGAAATCGGGATTCTCGGGATAGCCGAGCTCCTTGGCGGCATCGATGAAGGCGCGTTCCAGCACGCCCTTCTCCCGCAGGTCCGTGACCGAGAGCGGGCCGTCGGCGCCGTGCAGATCGTCGGCGCCGCGCTCCTGCCGCTCGGCCTTCTTGAAATAGGGGAGGCAGTCGTCGAAGCCCCAGCCGGTGCAGCCGAGCTGGCGCCAATGGTCGTAATCCTCGGCCTGGCCGCGGATGTAGATGAGACCGTTGATGGCGGAGGAGCCGCCCAGCACGCGACCCCGCGGCCAGGGGACGGAGCGCCCGCCCAGCTCCGCCTCGGCCTGGGTCTCGAAATTCCAGCTGATGGTGGGGTGGTACATGGTCTTGGCGTAGCCGATGGGCACGTGCAGCCAGGGGTTCCGGTCGCGGCTGCCGGCCTCGAGCACCGTCACGCGGATCCGCGGATCCTCGCTGAGCCGCCCGGCCAGGGCGCTGCCGGCGGAGCCGCTGCCCACCACCACCACGTCGGTCTCTTCCACGGAGGCTCCCCTTCTCGTTGCTTTCGGCGATGGTCCATCCCGCGCCGGCCCTGGTCAACCGCTTGACGCGGCGGCGCACCGGGGCTGGCATGGCGTCATGTCACCGCTCGATATCCTGACCGAAACGCTCGGTCCCGCCGGCTGCCTCCGCGGCGAATCCGAGGTCGCGCCCTATGCCGTGGACTGGCGCGGCGTCTATCGCGGCGCGCCAGTCGCGGTGCTCAAGCCCGCCGACACGGCGCAGGTGAGCGCCGCGCTGCGCGCCTGCGCCGGGCTCGGCCTCGCCGTGGTGCCGGCGGGCGGCCGCACCTCGCTCTGCGGCGCCGCGGTGCCGATGGCGCAGGGCCCGGCCAGCATCGTGCTGAGCCTGGAGCGTATGAACCGCTTCCGCTCGGTGGACCCGCTCGACAACTCCCTCGTCGCCGAGGCGGGCTGCACGATCGAGGCGGTGCAGAACGCCGCTGCGGAGGCGAGCCGGCTATTCCCGCTGCATTTCGGCGCCCAGGGCAGCGCCATGGTGGGCGGCGCGCTCTCCACCAACACGGGCGGGATCAGCACCATCCGCTATGGCAATGCGCGCGACCTGGTGCTGGGCGTCGAGGTCGTGCTGCCGGACGGCCGCGTGCTGGACGACCTGCGCCGCGTGCGGAAGGACAATTCCGGCTATGCGCTGAAGCACCTCTTCATCGGCGCGGAGGGGACGCTCGGCGTCATCACCGCGGCCTCGCTTCGGCTCTATCCGAAGCTCGCGAAGCGCGAGACGGCGCTGGCCGCCGTGCGGACGCCGCAGGAGGCGCTGCGCCTCTACGCGCGCTGCCAGGAGAGCGGCGCGGAACTCGTGGCCTTCGAGCTGATCCAGCGCAACTGCATCGAGGTCACGCTGAGGCACGGCGCCAATGTCCGCGAGCCGATGGCGCTGGCCACCGAGTGGTACGTCCTGATCGAGGCCGCCAGCACCCATGCCTCCATCCCCGTCCGCGAGGCGCTGGAAGCGGCGCTGATGGCGGGGATGGAGGCCGGCGAGGCGGAGGATGTGGTGATCTGCGAAAGCGAGGCGCAGCGCCAGAACCTCTGGAACATCCGCGAGACCTTCCCCGAGGCCTCGCGCATCGATGCCCCGGGCCTGCCCACGGACACCTGCGTGCCAGTCTCGGCCGTGCCGGAATTCCTGGAGCGCTGCGCCTCCCTCATCGCGACGCGCTGGCCCGAGGGGCGGATGATGGCGCTCGGCCATATGGGCGACGGCAATATCCACCTCTCGATGAAGGCGCCGGCCGGCATGGGCTTCGCCGAGTTCCAGGCCCGCGCGCCGGAGTTCGAGACGATGGTGAGCGGGATCGCCGTTGAGCTGGGCGGCAGCTTCTCGGCCGAGCACGGCATCGGCCAGTCCAAGCGGCCGAGCATGGCGATGCTGAAGTCGCCCGTCGCGCTGGACCTGATGCGGAGCATCAAGGCCGCGCTGGATCCCGAGGGGCGGATGAACCCGGGCAAGGTGCTGCCGCCGGCCTGATGCCGCTTGCTGCCGCTGGGGGCAGCCCCTAAACAGCCGGGAGGACGGGGCGTAGCACAGCCTGGTAGTGCGCCTGCTTTGGGAGCAGGAGGTCGGAGGTTCGAATCCTCTCGCCCCGATGCCGCGACCCCCAGCCGCTTGGAACGGCCAGACCTCGCGTAGAGAAGTCCAGGCGCTGCGGCGCGCCCGCCCGGCGCCATGCGGGCCTCCGGGCGGGCGGCCGAGCTGGTTGACGAGTGAGGCTCAGCCGCCCGAGCCGCCACCACTGCCGCCGCCGCCGCCGCCCTGGCCGGAGGACGAGCCGCCGGTCGCGCCGGAATGTCCGCCCATGCTCGGCGTCGTCGTCCTCGGGGCGTTGGGAGCGCCGGAGGAGGTCGAGGGCGCGGCCGGTGCGGGCTGGAGGAGAGCGGGCTGCCCGGGCGTGTTCGGACTGTTGGGAACGGTCGGCGTGGGCGTGGTCACGACCTGCGAAAAGCCGGCGACCGGTGCGACGAGCAGGCCCGCAGCAAGGGCGGCGGGGGCTATGCGAAGAATTCTCATGAGACGGGTTCCTCTATGGCTTTGCCGGGATTGTCCCCGGGATGGATCAACCCCGCCGGGGCGGCTCCGTTGCCCTTCCTCAAGTGGGAGGAGGGTGGAGGGGGCGGCGTAGGCCGGCGCCCCGCCCTCCCGCTCCACGGATCACGCCTCCGCGGCGGCCAGGCATGGGGGGCTGGCTGCTACCGATCGGGCGAAGCCCAGCACGGCTCTGCGGCGCCGGTCGTCCTGGAGGGAGGAGAACAGCTCCACCAGTTCGACAAGCGCATCGGTCGCGGGCGTCTCGACGTTTGCCGGTCTTTCGGCGGGAAGGGCCGCGTCGCTCATCAAGGCTTCCGGCCGGACGCCCAGCACTGTCGCGATGGCCATCAGGCGGCTCGCCGCCACGCGCGTGGCACCGACTTCGTAGCGGTGGAACTGCGCTCCCGTGACGCCCACGCGTCCGGCCACCTGCTTCTGCGTCAGGCCCAGCTTCCGTCGAATGTCCTTGATGCGCCGGCCGACCTTGCCGTCGTCATGAGTCGGCGAGCGGCTGGAAGGGGCTTCGGCCGGCGGGGCGGGCCTGGCCGGGGGGGGAGGGGAGAGCCTGATCTCGTGCCGAAGGCTGAAGGGCGTACGATCCAACATAGTGTAACCTTTTATCCGCTGGCGCCCGGTGTGAGGGGAATGGTGGAGTTTTGATGAGCGCGACCGTTCACAACAAACGCCGGGCTCCAAAAAAGGTGCATCCGGATGCAGAAATATTTTACAATGTCTGAGCCATAGGGGAAAAATGATTTAGAGAGGGATTTTGGCCGCCAGAAATTTACTTCTGCTCAGCCGTCGGTCACCAATAAATGTTAACGACTCGCATGTTTGGACTGGGTGGGCTGTGCGCGCGGAATGGGACGGTTTTCATGGCCCCGTGGCGCGGACGCCGCCCGGCCGGGAAGCACCGGCAGAGTCCGCATACTGGACGGCAACGTCAGGCGCTCAGCGCCCTGCCGTCATCCCCACAGGCCGAACCACACCCCGGTTCCATGCAGAACCCCGATCGGAAAGAGGATCGCGCCCACCGTGGCGAAGGCCCAGCGATCGTCCGCCCCGCAGGAATAGAGGTGCTGCGACCAGGCTGCGAAAGTCGGAAGTATGAAGGCCATGAGAAACAGCGCCGCGATGGCATTGTCCCGCCAGGTGGCGCGCTGCCGGCTCGGACGCATGGTTTGCCTCCCGGACATCGTGGGAGCGGAAGCTTACCAGAACCGGAGCGCGTCAGGCGAGATTCACGTGCGGCCTAGAGCCGTTTCAGCTGGACTGCGCTCGCTGAAGCGACTCTAGTTTATTGTTTTAACGCATTTTCCGAGTCGTCAGGCGATTCCGCCTGACTTGAAAATGCTCTTTAGCGCAGCAGCGGGGCGATCAGCAGGATCGCCGCGAAGGTCCCCACGGCCGCGGCCCCGACGCGCGGAACCAAGCCGCCCCATCCGCGGCGCCGCGCGGCGCCGCCGAGCACGGCTCCCGCCGTGATCCAGCCCAGGGCCACGCAGGTCAGCAGGGCCAGGAAACCCAGCATATAGGGCCAGACCCGCCCGGCCCCGAAGGGGACGATCCCGAGCGCGAAGATGATCGCCTTGGGGTTCAGCAGGGTCGTGACGAAGACCTGCGGGGCCGTCACCACGCGCCCGAGCGCCAGCGCGGCCCCGCCGCGCCGCCAGAGGCGGATGGCCAGCCACAGGAGATAGGCGCCGACCGCCATGCGCATGGCGAAAGCGAGAGCCGGCGCGCCGGCGAGGATCGGCCCCAGCAGCAGGCCCAGCGTCAGGATGGAGAGGGTGTAGCCCGCCGCCTCGGCCGGGATCAGCGCGAGGGACCGCCGCAGCCCGATGGTGGCGCCGCCGGTCGCGAGCAGCGTGTTCGTCGGCCCCGGCGTGGCGAGGATCGCCAGCACGGCCAGGGCAAAGACCAGCGGATCCTGCACGGTCAGGCGCCGAAAAGGGGCCGCAGATTTGTCCGCACCCGGTCCAGCACGGGGGTGTCGCCGCGCGGCAGATCGAAGCCCTGGCCGGTGATGGTCTCGTAGGCCTCGATATAGACCGCCGCCGTGTTCAGGATCAGCTCCTCCGGGATTTCCGGGATCGCGTCGCGATAGGGGTCGCAGCGCGCGGCCACCCAGTTGCGCACGAAGTCCTTGTCGAAGCTCTCCGGCTTCTCGCCGGCCTCGAACCGCGCGGGATAGCTGTCCGCACGCCAGTAGCGGCTGCTGTCCGGCGTGTGGATCTCGTCGGCCAGGACGATCCGGCCCTCCGCATCCGTGCCGAACTCGTACTTGGTGTCGGCGAGGATCAGCCCGCGCTCGGCCGCCATCTCCTGGCCCCGGGCGAAGAGCGCGAGCGCGTATTCGCTCAGCCGGTCCCACTGCGCCTTCGTCAGCAGCCCGCCGTCCAGGATCTCCTTGGCCGAGAGGGGCGCGTCGTGCTCGCCATGGAAGGCCTTGCTCGTCGGCGTGATGATGGGCTGCGGCAGGCGCTGGTTGTCGCGCATGCCCTCGGGCAGTCGCAGGCCGTACATCTCGCGCCTGCCGGCCTTGTACATGGTCAGCACCGAGGTGCTGGTCGTGCCGGCGAGGTAGTCCCGCACCACGATCTCGACGGGCAGGATGTCCAGCCGGCGCCCGATCACCACGTTGGGGTCGGGATAGGCCAGCACGTGGTTCGGGCAGATGTCGGCCGTCCGCTCGAACCAGTGGCGGGCGGTCTGCGTCAGCACCTGGCCCTTGAAGGGGATGGCGCAGAGGATGCGGTCGAAGGCGCTCAGCCGGTCGGTGGCGATGAGCACGCGGCGGCCGTCGGGCAGGTCGTAATTCTCCCGCACCTTGCCGCCGTAGTGGTTCGGCAGCTCGGGGATCTCCGCGTCGCGGAGGACCAGATGCGCGAGCGGCCGGAGCGCTTCGATGTCCGGCATCAGGCGGCAGCTTCGGCGCGCTGCGCCTCGTAGGTCCGGCCGCTGACCAGCGCCGCCTCGAGCAGCGTCACGTCCAGCGCGGCGCCCTTTCCGGCCTCCACCAGGAAGCCGACGATGTGGTCGATCTCGATCGGCCCGCCGGCCTTCAGGTCGCGGAACATCGAGGCGGTCGAGGTGGATTTCGGGTTGGTGAACATGCGCTCCATGCCGGTGAGCGTCTCGTCCGGCACCGGATGGCCGTTCGCCGCCGCGATCGCCGCCGAGAGCCGGAACATGCGCAGGATCAGCTCCTGCCCGCCGGCGCGGATGATCTGGCCGATATGGCCGCGCATCAGCACCGTCAGCGCGGCCAGCGAGCCGAGCATGACCAGCTTGGCCCACATCTCGTCCATGATGGCGGGCGAGGCGGTGGTCTTGATATGCGGCGCGGCCTGGAAGGCCCTGGCCAGCGCCTCGACGCGCGCCGACATGCCGCCCGCGATCTCGCCGAAGAGGAGGTCGGCCGGCGGCGCCATGTGGCGGATATGGCCTTCCGGCGTCAGCATGGCCGCGATCTTGGCGACGCCGCCCAGCACGGCCCCGTCGCCGAAGGCCCGTTGCAGCGCGGAGAGGTGGGACAGGCCGTTCAGAACGGGCAGCACCGCGGTCCCGGGCCCCACCGCCGGGCGGATCGCCTCGATGGCCGATTCGAGGTCGTAGGACTTGCAGCTCAGCAGCACCACGTCCCAGTGGTTGCCGGGCGCATCGGCCGCGACGGTCTTCACCGGCAGGGCGAAGTCGCCGAGCGGGCTCTTCACCACGAGGCCTTCCCGGGCGATCTGCGCCTGCCGTTTCGGGCGGACCAGAAAGGCGACCTCCTCGGCCGCGCCGCCCTGGATGAGCCGGGCCCCGTAATAGCCGCCGAGCGCGCCCGCGCCGAGGATGAGGATACGCATGAAAGCCGCCTTCCGTGCCGCGCCCGGAAGCGGCGCGTGAGGCGGCAGGATCATCTTCCGACTGCCCCTGTCAATGCGGCCCGGACGACGCAAGGCGGCCGGCGGGTTGTCCCGCCGGCCGCCCCGGATTCGATGGTGGCCGCAGCCTACTTGGTGGCGTCGCGCACCGCGTCCTTCGCGCCGCCGACGGCGTTCTGGATCTTGCCCTCGGCCTTGTCGGCCTTGCCCTCGGCCTGCAGCTTCGCGTCGCCCGTCAGCTTGCCGGCGGCGTCCTTGACGGCGCCCTTGGCCTGCTTGCCCAGGCCCTCGATGCGATCCTTGTCCATGGCTCTGTCTCTCCGAAATGGGGCATCCGGATTGATGCCGCCTCTGCCGGAAACAACTCGGCGCGCGCCTTCGGGTTGCCCCATGCGGGCGAGGACACCTCCCGTCAGGGCTTCTCCAGCCCCCGAGGCCGACGTCCCGCGCGACCGGCCCTTGGCGCCCAGGCGGAGGCGCGGCGGAGCCCGCCGCTCATTCGAGCATGGAGCGCGCTTCCGTGAGGGCCACGCGCTGTTCCTCGGTCAGCTGTGGATAGTGAAGGTCCAGCGACCCCAGCGCCCGGCCGATCGCGGCGACCACCACCAGCCGGGTGAACCATTTCCGGTCTGCCGGCACCACGTACCAGGGGGAGGCCGCGGTCGCCGTCGCGGAGATCGCCTCCCCATAGGCCTCCTGGTAGGCGTCCCAATGCCGCCGCTCCGAGACATCGGCCGCGGAGAACTTCCAGTTCTTCTCCGGCTCGTCGAGCCGCTCCAGGAAGCGCTTCTTCTGCTCCTCCAGCGAGACGTTGAGGAAGAACTTCAGCACCACCACGCCCTGCCGCCCGAGGTAGCGCTCGAAGCCCGCGATGTCCTCCAGCCGCTCGTCCCAGATGTGCTTCGTTACCAGCTTCGGCGGCAGCTTCTGGCGGGCCAGGATTTCCGGATGCACGCGCGCGACCAGCACCTCCTCGTACCAGCTGCGGTTGTGGATGCCGATCTGGCCGCGCGACGGCAGGGCCGTGACGTGGCGCCAGAGGAAGTCGTGGTCCAGCTCCGTCGGGCTCGGCTGCTTGAAGGCGGCGACATGGCAGCCCTGCGGGTTCAGCCCGGAGAAGACATGCTTGATCGTGCCGTCCTTCCCGGCCGCGTCCATCGCCTGGAAGATGCAGAGCACCGACCAGCGGTCCTGCGCGTAGAGCTTGTCCTGCTGCGCGGAGAGCCGCTCCACGCCCTCGCGCAGCAGCGCCGCCGCGGTGTCCTTGGAGAGCCTGAGCCCGGCCGTGTCGTCCGGCTCGTGGTCCTTCAGCCGGAATCCCTTGCCCTTCTCGATCCGGTAGCGCGCGAGGATGTCCTCGACCTCGATGTTCATGTCGCCGTTGCTCCCAGCAGCCTGCGGCCCCGCCAGGCCCACAGCACGACGAGGGCCTGGAGGCCGAGCGTGAGGCCCATGGCCCAGCCATAGCCCGCCGCGTTCCACCCACCTTCGGCCGTGCGCGGCCAGAGGTCCAGGATGGCGCCGATCGCGATCTGCGCGAGGAAGACCAGGACCAGCATGGAGCCGTTGATGGCGGTCGCCACGCGCCCGGCCAGCTCCGGCCCGAAGCGCTGGCCCACGGCGGCATAGCCGGCCGGCCCGGCCGAGGCCGCCATGGCGAAGCAGAGCCAGACCAGGCCCAGCGCCGGCATGCCCGAGGGTGGCGCGACGATCAGGACGGCCTGGATGGCCAGCAGCGCGCCCATGGCGACGGAGGGCACCAGCATCGGCGAGTGGCCGCGGCCCTGGAGAAAGCTCGCCGCCTGGCCGGTGAGCAGGCTGCCCGCCGCCGCGCCGCAGGCATAGGTGAAGAGCAGGAGGCCGCGCGCCTGGTCGTCGAGCCCGGCGACATCGCGCAGCCAGGGGCCGGCCCAGAGGCCCTGATAGACGAAGTTCATCGTCGTCAGCATCAGGATCGCCGGCACGAAGCGCCGGAAGTAGGGATGCGCGAAGATGGGGCCGAAGGCGGTGATCTCGGCGACCAGGCTCCGCCGCGGCGGGCGGACGTAGCCCGGCGGCGCGTCGGCGACGGAGATCCAGATCCAGGCGGCGATGAGGCAGCTCAGCACGGCGAAGATCAGGAAGCCGCCGCGCCAGCCGGTCAGCGGGATCAGCGCCTGCATGGGCAGGGTGGCGACCATGCCGCCCAGCGCGCCGACGAAGACGCCGCTGCCCGTCATGGCGGCCACCTTGGCGCGCGGGAACCACTGGGTATTGGCCTTGAGCATCGCCATCAGCCCGGCCGCGATGCCGATGCCCGTGACGAAGCGGCCGACGCCGAGGAAGAGGACGTCCTCCGCCAGGGCGCAGATCAGGAAGCCGAGGCCCGCGGTCAGCGAGAGCACCGTCTGCACCCGCCGCGCGCCGAAGATGTCGAGCGCGAGCCCCACCGGCAGCTGCGCCAGCCCGTAGGCCGCGAAGAGGACGGCCGCGAGCAGCCCGAGATCGGAGGCCGAGAGGCCGAACTCCAGCGCCAGCAGCGGCCCGATGACCGCCATCACCGCGCGGCTCGCCTGGTTGAGGAAGTTCACCAGGGCCAGCGGGAAGGTGATCCGGAAGAAGGTGCGCATCTCAGCCCGCGCGCAGCCGGATGCTGATCGGGCAATGGTCCGAGAGGCGGTGGCGCATGGCCGGATCGCGCTCGGCATAGACCATGACGCGCAGGCTGTCCTGGACCATCCAGCCGCGCGCCGGCCCGCCGAGGAAGATGTGCCCGATGAAGGGGCGGCCGCCCCGCGCGTCCGACCAGCAGGGGTTGGAGACGCCCTCGTTGGCGCGGGTCAGCGGCGCGGCGGCGGTCAGCTCCCGCAGCATCGCATCCTGCGGGGTGGCGAAGCGGCGGTTGAAGTCGCCCAGGATGGCGAAGGCGGCGCCCTCGCGCCGGCGGGCCGCGATCCAGCCGGCGAGCACCGTGGATTGCCGCATCAGCGTCTCGCAGTCGCGGCCCTGGTCGGAGGCCTCGCGGCAGCCGGCCTTGAGATGGACCGAGAGCAGCCGCAGCATCCGGCCCTCCACCTCGACGGTGATGTCCGTGCCCCGGCGGAGCGAGAAGCGCGCGTCGGGGATGGGGTCCAACTCCTCCAGGTCCGCGTTGCGGATGGCGCGCAGCGTGCGCCGCACGGCGAAGCCGGTGCGCTGGATGTCGCGCTCGTCGGGGAAAAAGAAGTTGTAGTCGCGCGGATCGAGCACGCGGGCGGCGGCCTCCGGCCCGTCCACCTCCTGCAGCGCCAGGATGTCGGCGTCGAGGCGGCGCGCGTAGTCGGCGAGGCGGGTGAAATCGCCCGGCTGGCGAGGCGTGAGGTCGCGCGGCAGGGCGCGGTCGCCGGCCGGGCGCAGGGTCAGCCAGGCGATGTTCCAGGTGGCGAGCTTGATCTCGGCCGCCCCGAGGGGACGAGGCGACGGCGCCGCGGCGAGCAGGAGGATCGTGAGGAAAATCCGGAACATGCGGCATCCTGGCCGTAAAACGCCGCGGCGGCGAGCCGGCCGCCTTTCGGAGGCCCGCGAAACGTCCGGAGGAGTGGGGCGGTAGGTTGTCGCCCCGAAAGCCGGTAGGATCGCGTCGCCATGTCCAATCTCGCCACCATCGCCCATCTGATCGGCGACCCCTCCCGTGCCGCCATGTTGCAGGCCCTGCTGCCCGGCGAGGCGCTGACCGCCGGCGAGCTGGCGCGCGTGGCGGGGATCGGCGCCGCGGCGGCCAGCGCCCAGGCGAAGGCGCTCGTCGATTCGGGGCTGGTGAGCGTCCATGCCCAGGGACGGCACCGGTATCACCGGCTGGCCGGCGAGGAGGTCGCGAGCGCTCTGGAGACGCTGATGGCGCTGCCCCAGGCCAGCCCCCGCAAGTCCTGGCCGCATGGCGAGGGCTTCCGGCAGGCGCGGCTGTGCTGGCACCACGTCGCCGGACGGATCGGCGTGGCGCTGCACGCGCGGATGACGGGCGACGGCTGGATCGAGGCCGCGCCAGGCGGCTGGGTCGCGACGGAATCCGGCGAGGCACGGCTGGCGAAGCTGGGCGTGGACCTCGCCGCCGCCCGCCGCGCGCCCCGCTTCGCCTGCGACTGCATGGACTGGTCCGAGCGCCGGCCGCACCTCTCCGGCGGGCTGGGGCGCGAGATCGCGTCGATGATGACGCGCCGCCTCTGGCTCACCCGGATAGAGCCCTCGGCGACCGACCTCCTGCAACGGCGGCGGCTGGCCTGCACGCCGGAGGGGGCCCGGGCGCTCTCGGTGGAGTTCGGCATCGCGGCATGAGGATTCTTGATGCCCTCAAACGCCGGGCGCCGCCTCGGGCGGCTTGGCGTCGCCGCGCCGCCGGTGGTCCAGACGGCGCGGTCAGTTGGACAGCGCCGGCCGCTATGCGGCCGAAAATCTCCGCAGATGCGCTGGCCCCAGGAGTGCGTGCCCTGCTCGCGGCCGCATGACCCCCGTCGTTCGCGTCGGCGCGGCGATGTCCGCCATGACGGCCGTCTCCCAGTTCCATCGCGCGGCGGTGGGCGTCGTGGCGCCCGAGCTGGCGGCGGAGCTGCAGCTCGGCCCGGCGGCGCTCGGCTCCGCCAACACCGCCTTCTTCCTGGCCCTGCTGGTGGCGCAGCTGCCGGTGGGCGTGGGGCTGGACCGCATGGGGCCGCGCCGCCTCGTGACCTGGCTCACGGCGCTGGCGGTGATCGGCTCGGTGGGCCAGGCCCTGGCGCAGGACGGCGCGCAGTTCCTCGCCGCGCGCTTCGTGCTCGGCCTCGGCTGCGCGGCGAGCTTCATGGCGGCGGTGGTGCTGGCCGGACGATGGCATGCCGGCCCCGGCCTCACCAAGGCGATGAGCGGCATCTTCGCCTGGAGCCAGGTGGGCGTGCTGACGGCCGGCGCACCGCTGGCGCTGGCCTCCGGGCTGGTCGGCTGGCGGGGCGCCTATCTGGTCTCGGCCGTGCTGACGGTCGCGGTCGGCGCGGCGTGGTGGCGCTGGGCGGCGGATGCGCCGCCGGGGATGGCCCTGCGCGAGGCGAAGAAGGAGACCCTGCGCGAGGTGCTGGCCGGCCAGTTCCTCGTCTGGAGGACGCCGGGCCTGATGCGGATCCTGTCCATGCACTGCTTCGCCTATGCGGTGATGGCGACGCTGCTGACCCTCTGGGCGGGGCCCTATCTCTACGACGTGCACGGGCTGGACGCCGGCGGGCGCGGCGCCGTGCTGCTGGCCATGGGGCTGACGGTGCCCTGCGGGCAGCTCTCGCTGCCCTTCCTGGAACGCCATCTGGGGCGGGAGCCGGCGGTGATCACCTCCGCGGTCATCGTCATCCTCAGCATGACCACGCTGGCGCTCTGGCCCGGCATCCCGCTGTGGACGGCGGTCGGCCTCATGATGGTGTGCTGCTTCTTCTCCACCTATTCGATCATCCTGGTGGCGCAGGGCCGCGCGCTCTTCCCCGAGCACATGGTCGGGCGCGGCATCACGACGGTGAATCTGGGGCAGGTGCTCGGCTCGGCGCTGCTGCCGGCGGTCGTGGGCGGGGCGGTGGCGCTGGTGGGCGTGGGCGAGGCGGGGTACCGCGTCGGCTTCCTGCTGCTCGGCTCCTCGCTCGTGATCGGGATCGCGGGCTATCGCTGGCTGCCGCGGGGGAAGGCGGCGTGACGGCCGGGCCGCCCAGGGCTGGAGTTGCGGTGGCCGGCGAGGCTAGCGTGACGCGGCCGATTCCAGGAGCCTCGCCATGACCGTGTCCATCCTCGAGCAGCGCCGCATCGAGGCGGCCTTCGCCAAGGGCATCTACGAGGAGATGGCGGCCGCGCTCGGCGAGGAGCAGGCCACGGCCATCCTCACCAGCGCCGTCGTGAAGCTCGCGCGGCAGACCGGCGCCACCATGGCCCGGGAGGCGCCGGAGCCCAGCATCGCGCATTTCGCCGAGCTCATGGAGCGCTGGAAGCTCGACGATGCGCTGCGCATCGAGGTGCTGCGCGAGGACGAAGAACACTTCGACTTCAACGTCACCCGCTGCCGCTATGCCGAGAGCTATCGCGAGATGGGGCTGGGCAAGCTGGGCGCCGTGCTCTCCTGCAACCGCGACGGGGCCTTCTGCGAGGGCTACGATCCGCGGATGAAGCTGGAGCGCACGCAGACCATCATGTCCGGTTCCACCCATTGCAACTTCCGGTATACGCGGGCGCCATGAGCACCACGATGGACTACGTCGCGACGGACGCCCGCGCCTATGAGCGGAGCATGGGGCGCTGGAGCCGCCTGCTGGCGGAGCCCTTCCTGGACGCCCTGGCCCTGGCCCCGGACCAGCGCGTGCTGGACGCCGGCTGCGGCACCGGCGCGCTGAGCGCCGCCCTGCTGGAGCGCGACCCGGGCGCCAAGGTCACGGGGGTCGATCTCGGCCAGGCCTATGTCGAGGCGGCCCGCGTCGCTTTGCCGCAGGCGCGGTTCGAGCGCGGCGACATCCTGTCCCTGCCGCTGCCGACCGGCTCGCAGGACGCGGCGCTGGCCCTGCTCGTCCTCGCCTTCGTGCCCGATCCGCTGAAGGCGGTCCGCGAGATGGCGCGGGTCACGCGGCCGGGCGGGGTCGTCGCCACGGCCATGTGGGACTTCGCCGGGGGCTTTCCCTTCCTGCGGCTCTTCGCGGACACGGCGGCCGTCGTGCTGCGCGAGGGCGCCGAATGGCGCGACAAGCACTGGGCCGACCCGATCGGCACGCCGGGCCGGCTGGGCGCGCTCTTCGAGGCGGCGGGCATCCGGAACGCGCGGGAGCGGGACATCTCGATCCGTCAGGAATTCTCCGGGTTCGAGGACTGGTGGGAGCCCTGGCTGCGGGGTCAGGGCATCGTCGGCGCCTTCGCGACCGGGCTGGAGCCGCCGGCGCGGTCGCGGCTGGAGGGCGCGCTGCGTCGTGCCTGGGGGGTGGATGGCCCGCGCAGCTTCGTCGCGACGGCGCGGATGGTGACGGGCGAGGTGTGAGGGCGAGGTGTGAAGGCCCGGGGCTCTCAGTACATATTGGCGCGCAGCCGCTCCTCGGCCGCCGCGTCATAGGCGGCCGGGTCCATCCCGTTCTTCTTATGGGCCAGCAGCAGCGCGCCCATGCTCGGCACGCCCGGCGCCTTCTTCCGCCCGTCCCATAGATCGGAGCGCATGATCGCCTTGGCGCATTGCATGAAGATCTCGCGGACCTCCACGATCAGCACGGTGGCCGGCACCTTCTCCTGCGCCATGCAGCGCGCGCGCAGCCCGGGGTCGGTCGAGATGGTAGCCGTGCCGTGCACGCGCATCGTCTCGCCCATCCCAGGCACCAGGAAAAGGAGCGAGACCCGGTTGTCCTCGAGGATGTCGCGATAGCCGTCGAGGCGGTTGTTGCCCTTCCGGTCCGGGACCGCCAGCCGCTTCTCGTCCAGCGCCACCACGAAGCCGGGCGCGTCGCCGCGCGGGGTGATGTGGTTGCCCTTCCGCCCCTGCGTGCCCAGCAGGACAAACGGGCTGGCGGCGATGAAGGCCAGCGTCACCGGATCGAGCCGGTCCGTGGATTTGTTGGCCGCGAGCTCGGAGGCGTGGCCGTAGATGGCCTCCAGGGCCTCGAGGGTCGTGACGGCGTGGCGGTCGGCGACCGCGGCGTCACCCAGGGGGGCATGCGTGTCCATGCGCCCCATGGTGGCGAAACTCTCGGCCGGGCGCTATATGGAAAAACTTCAACCAATCTCTGAAGAAGCCATGGCTGGGCATTCGCAGTTCAAGAACATCATGCACCGCAAGGGCGGGCAGGACGCCAAGCGCGCCCGGGCCTTCGCCCGGATCGGGCGCGAGATCACGGTGGCGGCCAAGGCCGGCCTGCCCGATCCGGCCCATAATCCCCGCCTGCGCGCGGCCCTGGTCGCGGCCCGGCTGGCCAATATGACCAAGGACGCGGTGGACCGCGCCATCAAGAAGGCCTCCGGCGCGGGCTCCGGCGAGGATTATGTCGAGGTCCGCTACGAGGGCCGCGGCCCGGCGGGCGTCGCCCTGATCGTCGAGGCGCTGACCGACAACCGCAACCGCACGGCCAGCGACCTGCGCTCCATGTTCAGCAAGCATGGCGGCGCGATGGGCGAGACGGTGGCCTTCCAGTTCGACCGCGTCGGCGCCGTGCGCTTCGCCGCCGACGTGGCCGATGCGGACACCATGCTGGAGGCGGCGATCGAGGCCGGTGCCCAGGATGTCGCCAGCACGGCGGAAGGCCATGAGATCCTGACCGCGCCGGAGGACCTCAACACGGTGCGCGACGCCCTGGAGGCCCGCTTCGGCGAGGCCCAGGGCGCGCGGCTGGAGTGGAAGCCGAACATGACCGTCGAGCTGGACGAGGAGGGCGCCGCCGCCGTCCTGAAGTTCATCGACCTGGTCGACGACCATGACGACGTGCAGCAGGTCTACGCCAATTTCGAGGTGAGCGACGCCGTGCTGGCGAAGCTTTCGGGCTGAGTTGGCCCCCGGCGGCGTCCGCGTTCTGGGGATCGACCCTGGCCTGACCCATACGGGCTGGGGGCTGATCGAGAGCGCGGGCTCGCACCTGCGCTACATCGCGGCGGGGGCCATCAGCACCTCGGCCGGCGACGAGCTCGCGCATCGGCTGGTGCAGATCCACAACGGGCTGTCGCATCTCATCGGCGAATGGACGCCGGACGAGGCGGCGGTCGAGCACACCTATGTGAACAAGAATCCGGCAGCCGCGCTCAAGCTGGGCCAGGCGCGCGGCGTGGCGCTGCTGGTGCCGGCGCTCGCCGGGCTTCCCGTCGCGGAATATCAGGCGATGGAGGTGAAGCGGGCCGTCGTCGGCACCGGGCATGCGGACAAGATCCAGGTGCAGGACATGGTGAGGCGCCTGCTGCCCGGCGCCGTGCTGAAGCGCGCGGATGCGGCGGACGCGCTGGCGATCGCGATCTGCCACGCGCATCACCGCGGCACGAAGAACATGCTCGCCCGGCTGATACCGGCATGACGGCCGCCGATTCAGCCCTCCGGCGCCTTCGCGCCTCCGGCCATCGGAGGCGGGCGTGATCGGCAGCCTGCGGGGCCTCGTGGAATCGACGCAGGACGGTGCCTGCGTGCTGGACGTGAACGGCGTCGGCTACCTGGTCGCGTGCAGCCGCAAGACACTGGACCGGCTGACGGCGAAGGACGGGAGCCAGAAGCTGCTGGTCGAGACGCGCGTCAGCCAGGACGCCATCACCCTCTACGGCTTCCTCGATGCCAGCGAGCGCGAGGCCTTCCGCGCGCTGATCGAGGTGAAGACGGTCGGGCCGCAAAAGGCGCTGCTCGTGCTGTCGGGCCTCGCGCCGGACCAGCTGGCGGCCGCCATCGCGGCCAAGGAGCGCAAGCGGCTCTCCGAGGTGAAGGGCCTCGGCGCGGCCACCGCCAACCGCATCATCGACGAGCCGGCGATGCAGAAATGGGCGGTGGGCCGCGCAACGCCGGAAGCCGACGGCAGCGGCGCGCTCACGACGCCCCCGCCGCCCGAGACGCCCGAGGCCGATGCGGTCAGCGCGCTGCTCAATCTCGGCCTGAAGCGGCCCGAGGCGGAGCGCGCGGTGTCGCGGGCCAAGGCCAGCCTGGGGGAGGGCGCGGGCCTGAACGCGCTGATCACGGCCGCGCTGCGGGAGTCGGTGCGATGACCGCCCCCGATGGTCGGAGGCGCGATGGCGCCGGAGAGCTGAATCGGTGGCGCGGATGACCGCCCCCGATGGTCGGAGGCGCGATGGCGCCGGAGAGCTGAATCGGTGGCACAGATGAGCGCCGACCGCATCACCAGCGGCGCGCGGCAGGAGGAGGATCTGGGCGAGGCCTCGCTGCGCCCGCAGCTCCTCTCCGAGTTCACGGGCCAGAAGCTGCTCCGGGAAAACCTCTCGGTCTTCATCCAGGCCGCCTCGGCGCGCGGCGAGGCGCTCGATCACGTCCTGCTGCACGGCCCGCCGGGCCTGGGCAAGACGACGCTGGCGCAGATCGTGGCGCGCGAAATGGGGGTTGGCTTCCGCGCCACCTCCGGCCCGGTGCTCCAGCGCGCCGGCGATCTGGCGGCCATCCTCACCAACCTGCAGCCGCGCGACGTGCTCTTCGTGGACGAGATCCACCGCCTTCAGCCCGCCATAGAGGAGACGCTCTATCCGGCGATGGAGGATTTCCAGCTGGACCTCATCATCGGCGAGGGCCCGGCCGCGCGGACCGTGCGGATCGACCTGCCGCCCTTCACGCTGGTGGGCGCCACCACGCGCTCGGGCCTGCTCTCCACGCCGCTGCGCGACCGCTTCGGCATCCCGCTGCGCCTGAACCTCTACACGCCCGAGGAGCTGTTCCGCATCGTGCGGCGGGGCGCGGAGAAGCTGGGCTTCGCCCTGGCCGAGGAGGGCGCGCGCGAGATCGCCAACCGCAGCCGCGGCACCCCCCGCATCGCCGGCCGCCTGCTGCGCCGCGTGCGCGACTTCTGCGTGGTCGAGGGCCGGGTGGCCGACCGCGCCATGGTCGATGCCTCGCTCGCCCGGCTGGAGGTGGATGCCAGGGGCCTGGACGCCATGGACCGCCGCTACCTCCGCCGTATCGCCGAGCACCACAATGGCGGGCCGGTGGGCGTGGAGACGCTGGCGGCGGCGCTGTCGGAGAGCCGCGACACGCTGGAGGACGTCGTGGAGCCCTTCCTCATCCAGGAAGGTCTCGTTCTGCGCACGCCCCGGGGCCGCATGCTCGGCGAGCCCGGCTGGCGCCACCTGGGGATGACGCCGCCGGCCGGCACCCAGCTCCAGCCCGACCTGCTGGATCCGCCGCAATGACGGATCGAGTGACCGATTCGGCCCATCGGATGACGATCCGCGTCTATTACGAGGACACGGATGCGGGCGGCGTCGCCTACCACGCCTCCTATCTCCGCTGGGCCGAGCGCGCCCGCACCGAATCGCTCCGGGAGATGGGCCTGCCCCATGCCGACATGCAGCGCTTACATGGCTGCTTCATGGTGGTGCGGCGCGCCACGGTGGAGTATGCACGCCCCGCGCGACTCGACGACGAGGTGACGGTGGTCACGCGAATCCGCCGCGCTTCCGCAAGCCTGCTGCTCCGGCAGGAGGTCTGGCGGGGGGAGGAAAGGCTGGCATGGCTCGATGTGACGCTCGCCTGCGTGGATGGAGCGACGCTCGCTCCGCGTCGCCTGCCTGAACCCTGGCTGGGCGCGCTGCGCGCCCGGACCGTCCCCGCCTGCAACGATTTGCCTGGCAACGCCCAACCCGGCAACGCCCTGCCCGAAACGACCTGAGGAGGCCCAGCCCCTTGAACTCCGTCACCACCGCGCCGCTGGCGGCTGCCCACGACCTCTCGCTCCTCGGCCTGTTCATGCAGGCCGACTGGATCGTGAAGCTGGTGATGGTCCTGCTGGTCCTGGCCAGCGTCTATGTCTGGGCGATCGCCTTCGAGAAGTTCACGAGCCTCGCCCGCGCCCGCAAGGAGGCCGACGAGTTCGAGGACCGCTTCTGGCGCGGCGGCAGCCTGGATGAGCTTTATCGCGCCCAGGGCGAGCATCCCGCGCATCCCATGGCCGCCGTCTTCGTCATCGGCATGCGCGAATGGCACGCGAGCACCGCGGCCGGCACCGGCTCCTACATGGTGGCCGGCACGCGCGAGCGGGTGGAGCGGGCCATGTCCGTCACCATCCAGCGCGAGATGGAGCGGCTGGAAAAGCGCATGACCTTCCTGGCCTCCACCGGCTCGGCGGCGCCCTTCGTGGGCCTCTTCGGCACGGTCTGGGGCATCATGAACAGCTTCACCGCCATCGCCGGCATGCAGAACACCAACCTGGCGGTCGTGGCGCCGGGCATTGCCGAGGCGCTCTTCGCCACGGCGATGGGCCTCGTGGCCGCCATCCCGGCGGTGCTGATCTACAACATGCTGTCGTCCAAATTCGCCAAGTTCGCCGGACGGCTGGAGGGCTTCGCCTCCGAGTTCGGCGCCATCCTGGCCCGCCAGACCGAGGCCGCGGCGCAGGCGCGCCTCGCCGCCGCGCCGACGGCGGCGGAGTAGCGCGCGATGGCCGGGCCGCTGATGAAGAGGGGGGTGGGCGCCCGCTACCGACCCATGGCCGAGATCAACGTGACGCCGATGGTGGATGTCATGCTGGTGCTGCTCATCATCTTCATGGTGGCCGCGCCGATGATGACCTCCGGCGTGCCGGTGGACCTGCCCAAGACGACCGCCCAGCCGCTGAACCAGGAGCAGGAGCCGCTGACCATCAGCGTGAATCCCGAGGGCCGCATCTTCCTGCAGGAGACGGAGGTCCAGTTGGAGAATCTCGTGCAGCAGCTCCAGGCCATCTCGCAGACCCAGCAGCCTGGCCAGCCCGAGCGCCGCATCTTCGTGCGCGGCGACCGCGGCATCTCCTATGGTCGCGTCATGGAGGTCATGGGCACGATCAGCGCCGGCGGCTTCACCCGTGTCGCGCTGCTGGCCGAGCAGGCCAATCCCGCCGGAGCCCGTCCGGCCGCTGCCCCCAATACCGGTCCCAATACCGGTCCCAATACCGGTCCCAATACCGGTCCCTCTGGCGCTCCCCCGCGCGCCCCCGCACCCGCCGCGAACCCCCCGTCGCGAGGCCCGGCGCCGCGCTGAGCCATGGAAGACGGGCGCTTCCGCCTCTGGGTCGGCGCATCCCTGGCCGCGCACCTGCTGGTGCTGGGGGCGCTCCTGCTCGACCTCGATCCACGCAGGATCGAGGAGCCGCGCGAGCAGGCGATGGAGGTCGAGTTCATCGCCCCCGCCGAGACCGCGCAGGGCGAGACGCCCGCCCCGCGCGCGCCGGTGAACGTGCCGGCGCCGCCCTCGCCGGAGCCGCCGGAGGAGGAGCCGGCGCGCCCGGAGCCGCCCGCCCCCCCGCCGCCGCCCCCGCCGCCTCCGCCCGCTCCGGCGGCCGCGGCC
>NZ_SJXD01000001.1 GCF_004336745.1 Roseococcus sp. SYP-B2431 | reverse complement strand
GTTCCGCAACGTCGCGCCGGAAAAGCTGGCGGCGGCGATGTCGGGACGCATCCTGCTCGACCTGCGGAATGTTTACGATCCGCCCGCCATGCGCGAGGCTGGCTTCACATACCATTCGATCGGACGACCCTGATGGCCGACTTCTCCCACGCCTTCGACAAGACCTCGCTGCGCGAGTACGACATCCGCGGAATCGTGGGGAAGACCCTGCACCCGGCGGATGCCTTCGCGATCGGCCGGGTCTTCGGGACCATCGTGGCGCGGGCCGGCGGAAGCCGCGTGGCCGTGGGCCGCGACGGACGCCTCTCCTCGCCCGAACTGGAGAAGAGCCTGGTGGACGGGCTCGTCGCTTCCGGCATGGAGGTGATCCGGGTCGGCGTCGGGCCGACGCCCATGCTCTACTTCGCGAGCTACGACCAGAAGGCTGACGGCGCCGTCATGCTGACCGGCAGCCACAATCCGCCGGACTACAACGGCTTCAAGATGATGATCGGCAAGAAGCCGTTCTTCGGGAAGGACATCCAGACGCTGGGCTCCATGGCGGCGAGCGGCGATGTCGTCGTCGAGACCAAGGGCTCCTCGCGCGAGGTCGATGTCAGCGAGACCTACATCGAGCGCATGGTGAAGGACTATGCCGGCGGCCCGAAGAAGCTGACGGTCGTCTGGGATCCGGGCAACGGCTCGGGCGGCGCGGTGACGGAGCGGCTGGTGAAGCGGCTGCCGGGCACGCACCACCTCATCAATGCCGAGATCGACGGGACCTTCCCCAACCACCATCCCGACCCGACGGTGCTGAAGAACCTTGAGCAGATCATCGCCAAGGTGAAGGAGACCAAGGCCGACCTCGGCATTGCCTTCGACGGCGACGCGGACCGCATCGGCGTGGTGGACGGCGAGGGGCACATGCTCTTCGGCGACCAGCTGCTGGTCGTGCTGGCGCGCGACGTGCTGAAGGCCCATCCGGGCGCCACCATCATCGCCGACGTGAAGGCCTCGCAGGTGCTGTTCGACGAGGTGGCCAAGGCCGGCGGCGAGCCGCTCATGTGGAAGACCGGCCACAGCCTCATCAAGCAGAAGATGGCCGAGACCGGCAGCCCGCTGGCCGGCGAGATGTCGGGCCACACCTTCTTCGCCGACAAGTGGTACGGCTTCGACGACGCGCTCTACTCGGCGGTGCGGCTGCTCGACATCCTCTCGCGCAGCGACGAGAGCCTCGCGGACATGCGCAAGGCCCTGCCGCAGGTGATCAACACCCCGGAGCTCCGCTTCGACTGCGAAGAGTCGAGAAAATTCGAGGTGATCGAGGAGGTGAAGGCCCGCCTCGCCTCCGACGGGGCGGAGGTCCAGGCGGTGGACGGCGTGCGCGTCCTCACTGGGGACGGCTGGTGGCTGCTGCGCGCCTCGAACACCCAGGCCGTGCTGGTGGCGCGCGCCGAGGCGAAGACCGAGGAAGGGCTGGAGCGGTTGAAGGCGCTGCTCGTGCATCAGCTCGAGGCCTCGGGCCTGGCGGCGCCGGATTTCTCCGGGCAGAACGCCGGGCACTGAGCCAAACTTCGGATTGACGGCCGGGAATCGACGCGGCCAACTGTCCTGATCGAGAGCCGGCACAGACACGGCTCCGACAGGAGACTCTCCGCATGATCGCTCGCCGCTCCCTCGCCGTTGCCGGCTTCGGCATCGGCCTGGCTCCCGCCTTCCTCCGCGCCCAGAGCTGGACGCCGAACGGCCCGATCCGGGTCGTCGTGCCGTTCCCGGCGGGCGGCACCACCGACGTGCTGGCCCGCCTCTACGCCCAGCGGCTGACCGAGACGATGGGCGTCTCCGTCGTGGTCGAGAACCGCGGCGGCGCGGGCGGCTCCATCGGCGCCGATGTCGTGGCGAAGGCGGCGCCGGACGGCCAGACGCTGCTCTTCCACAACCTCACCTTCAGCACGACCACCGCGGCCATGGAGCATGCCGGCCGCGCGCCCCATTCCATCGAGCGCGACTTCGCGCCCATCACCGTCGGCGCCAATGTGCCGATGATGCTGCTGGTGGCGCGCGACGTGCCGGTCACCAACCTGAGGGAGTTCGCCGCCTGGGCGAAGACGCAGCCCACGCCGCCCTTCTACGGCTCGACGGGGCCCGGCAGCACGATGAACCTCGTGGGCGAGGTGCTGAAGCGCGACGGCGGCTTTGCCATGGAGCACGTGCCCTTCCGGGGCGCCGCGCCGCTAGTGCAGGACATGCTGGCCGGCCGCATCCAGTTCGGCGGCGACCAGCTCTCCTCCTCGCTGCAGAACATGCGCAGCGGCGCGCTGAAGCCAGTCGCCACCCTCTCGGCGACGCGCGCGACCGCGATGCCGCAGGTGCCGACCGTGCGCGAGCAGGGTTTCCCCAATGCGGAGCTGCAGGGGTGGAACGGGTATTTCGCGCCGGCCCGCACGCCGGAGCCGATCCTGGCCCGGCTCCAGGCGGAGATCGCCGCAGCCTCGCGGCATCCTTCCCTGGCCGCGCGGATCGTGGAGCTCGGCGCGGAGCCGGGCGGCAACAGCCGCGCGGAGTTCACGCAGCAGGTGCACAGCCAGGTCGCCGCGGTGCGCCCGCTGGTGCAGGCGCTCAACCTGCGGGTCGAGTGATGCTGCCGCGCCGTTTCCTGGCCGGGGCGCTGCTCGCCGCGCCGGCCCTCGCGCGCGCCCAGTCCTGGACGCCGAACGGCCCGATCCGCGTGATCGTGCCCTTCGCCGCCGGCGGCACGACAGACATCCTCGCGCGGCTCTATGCCCAGCGTCTCGCCGAGACCATGGGCATCGCCTTCCTCGTGGAGAATCGCGGCGGGGGCGGCGGCTCGATCGGCGCGGACCTCGTGGCCAAGGCGCCGCCGGACGGGCAGGTGCTGCTCTTCCACAACTCCACCTTCTCCGCGACCACGGCCGTGATGGAGTTCCAGAACCGCGCGCAGCATTCCATCGAGCGCGACTTCGCGGGCATCAGCGTCGGCGCGCTGGTGCCGACGGTGATCCTGGTCCACCCCTCGGTGCCGGCCACCAACCTCGCGGAGTTCATCGCCTGGGCGCGCGCGCAGCCCCGGCCGCCCTTCTACGGCTCGACCGGTCCGGGCAGCGCCGGCCATCTGACGGGCGAGGTGCTGAAGCGCGACGGGAACTTCCAGATGGAGCACGTGCCCTTCCGCGGCGCCTCGCTGCTGGTGCAGGAGATGCTGGCCGGGCGCATTCCCTTCGGCGGCGACCAGCTCTCCTCGGCGATGCCGCATATCCGCGCCGGCGGGGTGCGGCCCATCGCCATCCGCTCGACCGCGCGCAACCGGCTGCTGCCTCAGATCGCGACGGTGCGCGAGCAGGGCTTTCCCAATGCGGAGATCCTGGGCTGGAACGGCTTCTTCGCGCCCGGGCGTACACCGGAGCCCATCCTGATCCGCCTCCAGGCCGAGATCGCGGCGGCGGCGCGGCATCCGCAGGTGGCGGCGCGGATCGACGAGCTGGGCGCCGATCCCGGCGGCAATTCCAGCGCGGAGTTCACGGCGATGGTGCAGGGGCAGGTCGCGGCGCTGCGGCCGGTGGTGGCCTCGCTCGGATTGCGGATGGAGTGACGCGGATTGGCGATGGCGCATCGCCGTCCTAGGCTCTTCGGAACAATCCGAAGAGAGACGCCGATGCCGAGCCTCGAAGTCGATGGCACGACCATATCCTACGCCGAGGCCGGGAGCGGCCCGCCGCTGCTGATGATCCACGGCACGCTGGGCGACCAGCGCAGCTTCGGCCCGCAGATGGCGCCCTTCGCGGCGAAGTACCATGTGATGTCGCTCAGCATGCGCCACGCCTGGCCCGGAACCTGGGAGGAGGGCGGCGACTTCACCATCGACCGCCATGTCGCCGACGTCGCCGGCTTCATCCGCGCGCTCGATCGGGGGCCGGTCCATCTGCTCGGCCATTCGCGCGGCGGGCACATCGCCTTCCGCGTGGCCGAGCGCCATCCGGAGCTGGTCAAGGCGCTGGTCCTGGCCGAGCCCGGCGGCGAGCTGGACGAGAGCCTGGGCGGCGCGCCGCCCAGCGGCAAGCAGGCGGCCGGCTTCAATGCGGCGGCGCTGAAGATCGCGGCCGGGGATGTCGATGGCGGGCTGATCATGGTCGCCGAGCAGACCGGCGGCCCGGGCGCCTGGGAGAGACGGCCCGAGGAGAAGAAGGTGATCGGCCGCGACAATGCCGGCACGCTGATCGGCCAGATGACCGAGCAGCGGAAGCCCTATTCCCGCGCGGCGGCCGAGGCGATCCGCGTGCCGACGCTGCTGCTCGGCGGCGCCGAGAGCCAGCCGAACTTCGGGAAGATCATCGACGCGCTGGTGCGCTTCATGCCGGACACGCAGCGCGTCACCGTGCCCAAGGCGACGCATGGGCTGAACTACGACAATCCGGACTTCTTCAACGCGGCGGTGCTGGACTTCCTAGCGAAGCACTGAGCAGGGGGCGCCGAGCACTCACCCCTTGGCGATGTTCCAGTAGACCGGGATCGCCGCGTCCAGGATCCCGGAGATGCGCGCCGTGTGGCCGCGCACGAGGCTCATCGTGCCGATCGGCACATAGGGCACCACCTCCAGCGCGCGCAGCTGCGTCGCCGTGGCGATGCGGCGGCGCTCCTCCATGGAGGGCGCGACCGCGAAGGCGTCGCGCAGCCGCTCCATCTCCGGGTCCTCCGGCCAGCCGGGAAGGGCCGTGCGCGCCCCGGCCGAGCGCAGCGCGATGTGGCTCACCGGATCCATCAGGTCCACCGCGGCCGGCGCCGAGACGAAGAGGCTCCAGCCGCCCTGGCCCACCGGATTCTTCGAGAGACGGCGCGTCACCAGCGTCGCCCAGTCCATGGCCTGGAGGTCGACGTTCATTCCTACGCGCCGCAGCCGGTCGGCCGCGACGCGCGCGAAGGTGCTGCTGATGGTGCTGTCCTGCGCATCGAGCACCACCACGGGCGTGCCGTCATAGCCCGACTGCTGGACGGCCGTGCGCGCGAGGTCGAGGTTGGGCGCGGCCCAGCCCTCACTGGTGTGGAAGGGCGAGGCACAGGGAAAGAAGCTCCTGCAATCCTGCCAGCGCGCCGGATCGGGCATATAGGCCGGCATCATCTCGGCCGGATCGACCAGCAGGCGCATGGCCTGACGCAGCCGCGGATTGTCGAAGGGCGCCGCCGCGTGGTTCATCCGGAAGATCGGCTGCACGCCCGCGCTGTCCTGCGCGGCGAGACGCAGGTTCCGGTTGCGCTGGACCACGGGGAAGAGGTCGGGCGGCAGCTCCTCGAAGATGTCGATCTCGCCAGTCTGCAGCGCATTCAGCGCCGTCGCGGCATCGGGCAGCATCACCCATTCGACGGTCTCGACGCGCGCGATCTTGCCGCCGGCCAGCCCATCCGGCGCCTCGGCGCGCGGCACGTAATCGGCGTTGCGGCGATAGGTGGTGCGGTCGCCCAGGCGCCAATCCTCGCGCGCCAGCCTGTAGGGGCCGGAGCCGGTGGGGTCGGTGATGGGCGTGCTGATCGGCGTCGCCGCCACGCGCGCCGGCATGATGAAGGCGGGCAGGCCCGAAGGCTTGGCCAGCGCATCCAGCACCAGCGCCCAGGGGCGTTGCAGCGTGAGACGGAAGCTCTTCGCGTCGACGGCTTCGAGGCGATTGCCCTCGGCCAGCATCTGCGCGCCGTGCCCGTCGCGGATGGCCCAGCGCCGCAGCGAGGCGACCACATCCTCGCTGGTGACGGGCGCGCCGTCATGGAAGCGAAGGTTGTCGCGGAGCGTGAAATTCCAGGTCAGGCCATCGGGGCTGGTGCTGTGGCTCGCGACCATCTGCGGCTGAGGCCGCATCTTCGAGTCCAGCGCGTAGAGCGTATCATAGACCATGTAGCCATGGTTGCGGGCCATGTATTCCGGGCTGATGAAGGGATCGAGGCTCCGCATGTCGCCGAAGAGCTTCACCCGCAGCACGCGCGGATCGCCACGGTTCTGCGCGAAGGCGGGGGCGGCGAGCGGAACGGCGGCAAGGGCCGCGAGGCCGCGGCGGCTGATGGACATAGGACATCTCCCTCGAACCGGCGTCGTGGCGCCGTTTCAGCGAGCGTCCGTCACGGCGGCGCGCTTGTCCAGGAGATCGCGCACGGCCGCCTCGCCGGAGAGCCAGGCGCCGGCGACGGTGCCGGCGAAGCGGGAATGGCAGGCCTCGCCCGCGAAGCGCAGCCGGCCTCCGCCGAGCCACCGCGAGAGCCGCGCGCGCGATTCGTGGTGGCCCGGCCGGGCATGGGTGTAGCTGCCGCGGAAGAGGGGATCGGTCCCCCAGCCGGTGACGACGGCCTCGCCCAGCGCCGCCGCGCCACGCGCGCCGAACATGGCGGCGAAATCCGCGCGGGCGGCGGCCTCAGTCGTGGCCGTGCCCTCCTGCGCCAGCTCCCAGGCGCGGGCACCGCCCACGAAGCCGAAGACCTGGTCGCGCCCGAAGGGCCAAAAGATCCAGCTCATGGCGGTGCGGACCTCCGGCCCGAGCAGGCGGCGCGCGGAGTGGAAGGGCGCCATGCCGAGCCGGTCATCGCCCCTGGTCCGGAACCCGTATTTCGTGAGCAGCCCGAGCGGCAGGCCGTGGATGGCGTCCATGGTGTCCGACGGAAGCCCGGGCGTGAAGCGGATGGCGCCCGCCGCCAGCACGCCGGTCGAGACGGTGACGATGGCCGCGCCGGCGCGCAGCGTGCCCCATTCGCCCTCCGCCACCACGCCCGGCCCGTCCCAGCGCAGCCGCGTCACCGCATGGCCGAGGCGGATGGGCAGCCCACCGGACAGCCGCGCCACCAGGGCACCGACGCCCTCGCGCGGCAGGAGGTTCGGGCCTTCCAGGTCGACCGCCACATAATCCTTCAGGGAGATCATCGAGAGCTCCGCAGCATTGATCTGCGAGCCGAGCCAATGCGCGATGGTCTCGTTCCAGCGGCCACCCCGCGGCACGACCTCGGAGACGGCGCGGTCCGGATCCTGCGGGGCGGCGACGATCGCGGCTTCGAAATCGTCCAGGGCATGAAGATACTCGGCCAGCTCGGTGCCCGTGGCGAAGCGGTCCCCGAGATGCAGGTGCCGCCCGCGCACCGCGTCGTGGTCGATGTGCTCGCCGAGGAAGCGCGCCAGCGGATTTTCCCCGGCTTGGTGCAGCCAGGTGGCGCCATGGTCGAAAGGCGCGCCCAGCAGGTCCGAGGTGTAGGCCCGCCCGCCCACGCGGTCGCCCGCCTCCAGCACCACGCAGCTCTTCCCAGCGGCGATCAGCGCCCGCGCCGCCGCGATCCCGGCGCAGCCGGCGCCGATGACCACCACGTCTGGATCATTCCGCAGCATCACCGCATCATGCCCCGGATTCGAGAGGAAGTCCCATGCTCCAGCCCCCTCCCGCCGAACCCGGCATGCGCGAGGATGAAGTCGACACCCCCGCCCTGATCCTCGACCTCGATGCCTTCGAGCACAATCTCGACACCATGGCCGGCTTCCTCGCCGGCAGCGGGGTGAAGCTGCGCGCGCATTCCAAGACGCATAAGTCCCCGGTCATCGCGAAGCTGCAGATGGCGCGCGGCGCGATCGGGCAATGTTGCCAGAAGGTTGGGGAGGCGGAAGCCCTCGCCTGGGGCGGCATCCCCGACGTGATGGTGACGAACCAGGTCGTCGGCGCGCGTAAGCTGGCGCGGCTGGCGGCGCTGGCGCGGATCAGCCAGGTCTCCCTCTGCGTGGACGACCCGGCGCAGGTCGCCGCCGTCGAGGAGGCCGCCGAGGCCGCCGGCGTGCGCATCCCCGTGCTGGTCGAGATCGACGTGGGCGGCAAGCGCTGCGGCGTGGAGGCCGGGCCCCCGGCGGTGGCGCTGGCCGAGGTCATCGCGCGTTCGAAGCATCTCAGCTTCCACGGCATCCAGGCCTATCACGGCAGCGCGCAGCATATCCGCGACCCCGAGGTGCGCGCGAAGGCCATCGGCGGCGCGGTGGACGCCGCGCGCCGCACGGTGGAGCAGCTGCGCCAGCGCGGGCTCGACTGCCCGGTGGTCGGCGGCGCGGGCACCGGCAGCTTCCGGCACGAGCTGGCGAGCGGCGTCTATACCGAGCTCCAGGCCGGCTCCTACGCCTTCATGGATGCGGACTACGCCCGCAACGCCGAGGCGCCGCCCTTCCGGCACGCGCTCTTCGTGCTGGCGACGGTCATGAGCGCCTCCTCGCCGCAGGTCGCGGTGGTGGATGCCGGGCACAAGGCTATGCCGACGGACAGCGGCTACCCGGTGGTGCTGAACCGGCCGGGCGTGAGCTATGTCGGCGCGTCGGACGAGCACGGGAAGCTGACGGTGGAGGATCCCGGCCTGCGCCCGCGGCTCGGGGAGAAGCTGCGGCTGATCCCGGGGCACTGCGACCCGACGGTGGACCGCTACGACTGGTATGTCGGCGTCCGGCGCGGGCGGGTGGAGTGCCTCTGGCCGGTGGCGGCGCGCGGGGCGATGGCCTGAGGCCATCGCCGGCAGATGCTCGGCCCGGTCTTCTATCTCGCGGGGGATTCCTTCCCCCGCTGCCGTCACATGGAGCAGGAGCTGCATGCCCGCCTCGCTCCCGCGGTCGCCAGCTGGACGGGCCAGCGGAGGCTGCTGGCCCAGACCCAGGCCAAGCCCTTCAATCCCGACATCCCGCACCGCCTGGGGCTGCTCGATCAGGCCGTTCCCAAGGGAGGCGGCGCGGTGCTGCTCGGCCGCTCCTCCGGCGCGCGGGTCGCGACCCTCTTTGCCACGCGCTCTGAGGTCGCGGCCGTGATCTGCCTGGGCTATCCCTTCTACCGGCGCAAGCGGCCGCTGGAGCCCGAGCGCTACGCCCATCTCGCGCGGATCGCCACGTCCACCCTGATCTTCCAGGGCCGATCCGACATGTATGGCGGCACCGAGGTCACGAGCCTTTTCGAGCTCTCGCCGGCCGTCACGGTCGAGTTCCTGGACTGCGACCACGAGTTTCACCTGACCGCGCCGGCATGGGACGCGGTGGCGCAGCGCATCCTGGATTTTTCCGCCCGCGCCTCGCGCGCGGAAGCGAGGCTCGAGCCAGTCCCGGCCGGCGATCCCGACTGACCGGGGCCAGGCGGTCAGCTCAGCAGCCAGGCCGTCGCCACGAGGGCCAGGGGCAGCAGGACGCCTACCCACGCTAAGGCAGCAGCAGGTCCCGCGCCTCGTTGATCCGGCTGGCCAGCCAGTCGCTGCCGCCACGGTCCGGATGCGCGCTCTGCATCAGCCGGCGATGCGCGGTGCGGATCTCCTCCTCGCCCGCGCCTTCGCGCAGCCCGAGCACGGCCAGCGCCTCCGCCCGCGTCATCGGCCCGCCGCCCGAGGGAGGCGGCGCCGATCCCGGCGCGTCGCGCCATTCGGGATGCACACGGTCCAGCCAGGCCTCCAGGAGCGGCACGCTCTCGGCGTCGTTCGCCTGGCAATCCGCGAGCAGCGCGCGCAGCTCCGGCAGGTCCATCGAGGCCAGGTTCCGTCCCGCGAAGTCCCCGCGCCGCACCTGTCCCGACATCATCCCGGTTCCGAGATCGAGCCGCATCTCCAGCGTCGCCGTCTCGACGCCGCTGGTGTCGCCCGGCCGGCTGAAGGTCTTCCGCGCCCGCCAGCTCTTCCAGGCCTGCCGCAGCGCGGGGCCGAACATGACCAGCGCCCAGATCGCGCTGGCGCCGCGCCCCGTGAAGAGCATCAGCGCGAAGCCCGCCGCGCCCAGCGTCCCGAAGCCCCAGACGAGCGAGGCCCTCACCGCCGCGGGCCGCGCATGCGCGAAGGCGTAGAGCAGGCCGAGCACGGCCAGCACCGCCAGCCCGCCGATGGCGACCGCGGCCATCGTTAGGCCTTCGGCGCCGCGAGCTGCCCCGCGATGCGCGAGGCCGCGCCGCCCGGGAGCCGCGCCAGCGCCGCCCGCCCGCCCGCCGCGAAGACTGCCACGGCCCGCAGCAGGTCGCGCAACGCGTCGGCGCTGCTCGCGTCGAAGGGCGCCCAGGCGCCGCCGGAAAGCTTCGCGACCTGCCGGAAGCCCGACTCCGCCGCCCGCTCGCTGCCCTCCTGGAAGCAGAAGACCGGCGCCCCATGCATCCCGAGCTGGCCGGCCAGGTGGCAGATCGGGTCGGCCGCCTCCTCGAAGGCGTCCCCCACCAGCACGACCGCATGCACCCGCTCGCGCTTCGTCTCGGCTAGCGCATGCTCCAGCACGCGGAGGATCTGCGTCTGCCCGCCCAGCACCGTGACGCCGGACATCCGCCGCGCCAGCTCGGCCGTGTCGGTCAGGAAGGGCGTCGCCGCGAATTCCATGTAGCCGCGCCAATAGGCCAGCTGCACGGCGAGTCCACCGAGGTCGCGCGTGGCGGAGAACATCTCGGATTGCAGGTGGCAGGCGCGGTCCCAGGCGTGCTGGCGCGAGGCGGTGGCATCCACGGCGAAGATCAGCCGCCCGCCGCCCCGCCCCGCACGGACGGCAGGCAGGGAGGCCACCTTCTGCAGGAAGGCGGCGACGGCGGTGTTGCCGGGCCTGGCCGGGAGCTTGGTCATCTGTGGCCACACATGGTTCATCGCGGGCGGCTGCGCCAGAGGGAGAAGGAAGGTCAGGGGTGGCGTTCCGGCGGGAGCCGAGGCTAGGCTTCCGGATGCGCAAGATCGTCCTCGCCATCCTCCTCTCCGTGCTGGCCCAGCCCGTGCTGGCCCAGCAGCCGCCGGAGCCGGCCGCGGTGACCCAGCTCCGCCGCATGCTCGGCTCCGGCGTGACGCTGGCCTATGGCGCCGCGACCGCCACCGACGTGCAGGGCAGCGCCGCCCTGACCGCGCTGGTGCTGACCAAGGGCGCCGAGACCATCCGCATCGCCGAGGCCCGGCTGGAAGGGCTGCGGGAAGACGGCATCGCGCGGCTTTCCCTGCGCGAGATCCAGATCGCCGGAGGCCAGGTTCCCGCCACGCTCGACCGGCTGGACCTGGAGGGGCTGACCGTCCGCCGCCAGCCCGGCGGCGCGCCGCCCAAGCCGACCGACGTCTCGGCCAACCTGCTGCGCATGGAGAACTGGCGCAGCACGGGCGAAACGCCGGTCAATATCGGCGCCATCAATGTCGAGAATTTCGGCGGGGGCCGTCCCGGCTCGGTCAATGTCACCGCGCTCGAGGTGGGCGTCCGGGGCGCGGGCCCGGTGGAACGTGTCGCCGTCGCGCGCATCGCGGTCAGCGGGCTGGATGCCGCCGAGATCCTGGGCGCCATCATGGAGCAGCGGCCGCCGGCGACCCTGCCGGGCCGCTCCAGCCTCGACATCGAGAGCGTGACCGTGAGCCAGGGCGGCAACGTGCTCGGCCGGCTCGGCGCCTTCACCATGCGCGGCGAGGTGGCGCCGGGCCGGCCGAGCACCGGCGCCTTCACGCTGCGCGGGCTGGAGGTGAACCCGGCCCCGCCGCATGCCGAGTGGATGCAGCGGCTCGACTACACCAGCCTGCGCGCCGAGGCCCGGATGGAGGCCACCCACGATGCGACGACCGGCGTGCTCGACATGCCCGTCTTCAGCATCGAGCTGCGCGACGCGGGCGAGTTGAGCCTGGCCTTCCGCCTGGACAACGTCCGCGAGAACATGACGCAGCAGGCGGCGCAGAACATGCGGCTGATCTCCGCGCGGCTGCGCTACGCCGACCTCTCGCTGTTCCGCCGCTGGGTGCGGACGGCGGCCCAGCGCGAGAACATGCCGGAGAACGCATTCCGCCAGCGTCTCGCGCAGCAGGCGACGGCGGCGCTGAGCGGGCCGAGCCTCGCCTCGGCGCGCGACGCGGCGCAGCGCTTCCTGCGCGGCGATGCGACCGTGCTGGAACTGGCGGCCAATCCGCGCGCGCCGCTGAGTTTCGGGCTGGCGCAGCGCAAACCGCAGCGGAACCTCGCCGGCTGGCAGGACATGTTCGGGCTGACGCTGACGGCCAGGTGATCGCCGGGCCCTGTCCGAAATCCGGGCGGGCCTCCCCACACCCTTGCGGAATTGGCAAGGTTGACTCTTACATGGCGGTCATCTCACCGGGGTTCCTCGACCATGCCGTTGTCCCGCCGCCTCGCCCTGCGTTGCGCCTGCGCTTCCCTCTTCGGCGGCGCCGTCCAGGCGCGGGCGGCCTCCGGCCTGCCGCCGACCACCCTGACGCCCGGGGAGGCGCTCGCCCGGCTGACCGAGGGCAACCGGCGCTTCGTCGCGGATGCTCCCCATGGCGCCCGGGCCCAGGCGGCGCGCCGGGCCACCCTGGCGGGGGGGCAGGGCCCCTATGCCACCGTGCTGGGCTGCGCCGACAGCCGCACCCCGCCCAATACGCTCTTCGACGAGGGGCTCGGCGAGCTCTTCGTGCTGCGCGTGGCGGGCAACACGCTCTCGCCCGCCCATCTCGGCAGCATCGAATATTCCAGCCTGGCGCTGAGCGTGCCGCTCGTGATGGTGCTCGGCCATGAGCGCTGCGGCGCCGTGGCCGCCGCCGTCGATGTCGCCGAGCGCCAGGTCAGCCTTCCGGGATCGCTGCTGGCGATGGTCGAGCCCATCCTGCCCGCCGTGGCCGAAGCCCGGCAGGGCAACCCCGCCGATCTCGTGGAGGCCACGGTGCGCGTGCATGCGATCCGCACGGCGAGACGGCTGCGCGAGGAGCCCTCCGCATTGACGCCGCGGCTGGCCTCCGGCGCGCTGCGCGTGGTGGCGGCGCGCTACGACCTCGACGAAGGCGCCGTCACGCTACTCGACGGCTGATCTACTGCAGGCTGATCCCGGCGAAGCGCACCAGCGCGGCGTGGCGCTCCAGCTCGCTGGCGAGCAGCGCCGTCACCCGCTCCGGCCCGCCGCCGATGATGTCCAGGCCCTGGGCCTCCAGCCGCTGGCGGCCTTCGGGGTCCTGCAGGATCTCGTTCACCAGCGCGTTCAGCGCCTGCACGATCGGGGCGGGCGTGCCCCTGGGCAGCATCAGGCAAAACCAGCTGCCGAATTCCAGCCCCGCCATGCCGAGCTCGGCCGTCGTGGGCACATCGGGCAGCACCACCGAGCGGCGGTCGCTCAGCACGGCGACGGGCCGCACCTGGCCCGCGCGGATCTGCGGCTGCGCGCCGGTCACCAGGTTGAACATCGCCTGGATGCGGCCGGCATGAAGGTCGATGAAGCCCTGGCCGATGGCGGCATAGGGGACGTGCACCATCTCGGTGCCCGTCGCCTGCCGGTACAGCTCGCCGGCCAGATGCATGGAGCTGCCATTGCCGGAGGAGCCGAAGGAGACCTGCCCCGGATGCGCCTTCAGATAGGCGGTCAGCTCGGCGAGGTCGTGCACGGGCAGCGCGTTGTTCACCACCAGCACGTTGGGGACGTTTCCCAGCAGCAGCACCGGCTCGAAGTCGCGCTGCGGGTCGTAGGGCAGGTTCCGGTAGAGCGCGGGATTGGTCGCCATGGTCCCCGCCCAGGTGAAGAGGATCGTGTGCCCGTCCGGCGCGGCGCGCGCCCCCGCGGTCGCGCCGACATTGCCGTTGGCGCCGGGCCGGTTGTCCACCAGGGTCCGCTGCGGCAGGCGCTTGTCCATTTCCTGGGCGAGGATGCGGGCGAGCGTGTCGGCCGTGCCGGCGCCCCCGGCAGCGGGCAGGATGAAGCGCAGCGGCCGGTCCGGCCAGCCCGGCGGCAGCGTCACGGACCGTGCCGGGAGCGGCGCCGCCGCGAGGCCGCAGAGCAGGATTCGGCGCGGGAGCGGCATGGGGACATCCCTGGGCGCATGGACACTGGCCACGGATGACACCATGATTCCGGCGACGCAGCAAAGCTTTCGCTCCATGAACCAGACGATGCGGATCGAGACACGAGCGCCGGACCCGGCTGGCCTGGCCGCCCTTGAGGCGCAGGTCGCGCGCGATCTGGAGATGCTGAACCTTCCGCCGAGGAACTGGGTGCCGCCGCTGTTCCGCGACCGGACGGCCGCGCTGGACGCGGTGGTGGTCGGGGCTGGGATGAACGGCATCGCGGCCGCCGGCGCGCTGATCTTCAGGGGCATGCCGAACATCGCGGTGCTCGAGGCCGCGGGGCCCGGCCAGGAAGGCCCCTGGTGCACCACCGCGCGCATGGACACGCTGCGATCGCCCAAGACGCTGCCCGGACCCTGCTTCGGCATCCCTTCGCTGACCTTTCGCGCCTGGTACGTGGCGAGCTTCGGCGTGGAGGCCTGGGAGGGCCTCTACAAGATTTTCAACCGCACCTGGCAGGACTATCTCGGCTGGGTGCAGCGCGTGCTGAAGCTGCCGCTGTCGCACTTTTCCCGCGTCACCCGCATCGCGCCCGCCGATGGCCTGCTGCGTCTGACGGTGGAGCAGCCGGAGGGCGAGCGCCATCTCCTCGCCCGCCATGTGGTATTGGCGACGGGCAGGGCAGGGGCGGGCGGGCTCGACCTGCCGGATTTCGTGGACCGCGCCCTCTTCCCCGACCTCGCGGCGCTGGCGCCCCAGCCCATCGATTTCGAGGCGCTGCGCGGCAGGAGCGTCGGCATCATCGGCGGCGGCGCTTCGGCCTGGGACAATGCCGCGACGGCGCTGGAGCGCGGGGCCGCGCGGGTGGACCTCTATGTCCGCCGCGCCGTGCTGCCGCAGGTGAACAAGGGCCGCGGCAGCACCGGGCCGCACTATCACAATGCCTATGACGCCCTCTCCGACGAGGAGAGATGGAAGCTCGCCGTCTATCTCCATGACGAGCAGGCGCCCGTCCCGCACGAGACCGTCCACCGCGCGCTCCGCCAGCCGGGCTTCCACGTCCATCTCGCCACGCCCACGCGCGCGGCGCGGCGCGACGGGAATCAGGTGGCGATCGACCTCGGCGGCGGGAATCCCCGCGAGGAGCGGCGCGACTTCCTGATCGTCGCTACCGGCTTCTCGGTCGATCCGCTGCATGTGCCGGAGCTCGGCGACTTCGCGCCGCATGTCCGGCGCTGGATCGACGTGATCGGGGACGCGCCGCCCGAGCTGCGCCGGCGCGAGATCGAGACCTTCCCGGTCCTCGGCCCAGGCTTCGAGCTGCAGCCGCGCGACGCCGCGGCGCCGCCGGAGCTGGAGAAGATCCACCTGGTGAATTACGGCGCGCATCTGAGCCATGGCGGCATCGCGAGCGACATCCCGGGCGTCATGGTGGCGGGCGAGCGGGTGGCCGATGCGGTCCTGCGCGCGCTCTTCGTGGCGGAATTCCCCGCGATCCGGCAGGCGCTGGTGGAGTATGACGAGCCTGAACTTCTCGGCACGCCCTTCCACGTGCCGAAAACGGGAGCTTCCGATGGCTGATGTAATCGACGAGCTGATGGGCATCGCGCCCGGCTCGAAGCTGGACGGGTTGCGGGCCCTGCGCCCGGACGTTCGCCTTGCGACCCAGGCGAGCGAGGTCGCGATCTTCGAGGGGGAGAGCGGCCTGACCAGGACGGAGCGGCACGCCGTCGCGCTGCACGTGGCCGAGCTGAACGGGGATGCGGCGCTGGCGGAGCACCATCGCGCGAAGGCCGGCGACAGCCCGCGAATCCCAGTCCTGCTGGCGCATGCGACGATGCTCACGATGGCGCCGGACCAGGCGACGCCCGAGGCCATCCAGACGCTCATCGCCGCCGGCCTCGCGCCGCGCGACGTGGTGATGCTCTCGCAGCTCGTCGCGCATGTGAACTACGAGGCGCGGCTGCTCGCCGGCCTGCGCTTGCTGGAGGCGGCGTGATGGCCGCCGATTCAGACCTTCGCGCGAAGGACGCGCTTCGGCTATCGGGGGCTGCGCGATGAGCACGCATGATTTCGGCTTCACCATCGACACGCTGGAATGGAAAGCCTGGGCGCCGGTCCTCGATCTGGAGAAGGCCACGCCGGACGAGATCGCGGTTCTGGAGGAGAGCCATCCCAAGGCGAAGACCTCGCCCTACTACCTGTTGCTGGTCCAGGAGGCCGAGGTGCTGCGGCAGCGCTCCAAGCTCTTCAACACCATCATGTACGGCCCGCGCGGTGCCTCGCGCGCCGATCGCGAGCTCGCCGCCACCGCCGAATCCCGCGTGAACGGCTGCCCCTATTGCGCCAGCGTCCACGCCCAGCGCTTCGTGCAGATGAAGGGCGACAAGGACCTCATGCTGCGGCTGCTGGACGAGGGTGTGGGCGCGGCGATGCCCGCGAAGCAGCGCGCCATCGTGGACTATTCCGTGAAGCTGGCCGCCACGCCCTCCGCCGCTACGAAGGCGGATCTCGAGCGCCTCCGCGCCGAAGGCCTGAACGACGCCGAGATCCTGGACATCACGCTCTCTGTCGCGATGTTCGCCAATGCCAATCGCCTGATGCAAACCCTTGGGGAGGCCGTGCGCTCATGAACGACGTCGCCACCGCGGAAACCCTCGTCGAAACTGCCCACCGCGTCCTGCCCGCCGGGAACTTCGGCAATTTCGCGAGCGACATCGCGATCGTCAAAGGCGTCGGCGGCCATGTCTGGGACAGCGAGGGCCAGGAGTACATCGACTACCTGCTCGGCTCGGGCCCGATGTTCATCGGCCATGCCCATCCCGAGGTGACGGCGGCGGTGATGGAGCAGGTGCCGCTCGGCACCACCTTCTTCACCAACAACCCGCACGGCATCCGGCTCGCTGACAGGATCGTCGCCGCGCTGCCCTGCGCCGACCAGGTGCGCTTCCTGGGCTCGGGCACCGAGGCGGACATGTATGCGATGCGCGTCGCCCGCGCCTTCCGCGGCCGCGACAAGATCGTGAAGTTCGAGGGCGGCTATCACGGCATGAGCGACCACGGGCTCATGAGCCTCGCGCCCAAGCGCCCCGGCAACTTCCCCCTCGCCATCCCCGACAGCCCCGGCATCCCGGCCAAGGTGCGCGACGACGTCCTGGTCGCGCCCTACAACGACGCGGCGCATGTGGTGGCGCTGATCGAGGCGCAGCACGACGAGATCGGCGGCGTCATCGTCGAGCCCTTCCAGCGGCTGATCCCGCCGGTGCCGGGCTTCCTCGAGGCGCTGCGCGAGGTGACGGCGCGCTTCGGCATCCCGCTGATCTTCGACGAGGTCGTGACCGGCTTCCGCTTCGCCTATGGCGGCGCGCAGAGCTACTACGGCGTGACGCCGGATCTCTGCACGCTCGGCAAGATCGTGGGCGGCGGCTTCCCGCTCTCCGCGCTCGCCGGCCGGGCCGATATCATGGCGCATTTCGACAAGGCCAAGGTCGGCGACGAGGGCTTCCTGATGCAGGTGGGCACGCTCTCGGGCAATCCCGTGGCCTCTGTTGCCGGCCTCGCGACGCTCGACGTGCTGAGCCGTCCCGGCACCTACGAGAAGGTCTTTGCGCTCGGCCAGTCGCTGATGGACGGGCTGACGAAGCTGATGAGCGATGCCGGCGTCCCGGGCCAGATCGTCGGCGAGGCGCCGCTCTTCGACATCGTCTATGCCGAGGGCCCGATCCTCAACTACCGCGACACGCTGAAGGCCGATGCCAGGCTCGCCGCGCATTTCAACAAGCATCTGCGCGCGGCCGGCATCCTGAAGGGCGACAGCAAGTACTACGTCTCGACGGCGCATACGCCGGACGACGTGGCGAGGACGCTCGACGGCTTCGCGGCCGGCATCAAGGCGCTCTGAAACCGGAGCCCTGAAGCGGCGGCGCGCTTCAGGGTGGCAGGCCGGGTCCCTGGGTCTCGCCGCTGAGCAGCTTCCAGAGCGCGACGGCGGCCTGCGGGTCCTGTTGCGCCATGGTCTGGCGCAGGAAGATATTGCCCTCGAACCTGCCGTTCGAGCTGACCCGGCGGCACCCCACCACATCGTCCCAGTCGAGCAGGCCCGGCATCGAGATTTCCTGCTCGTTGTAGGGGATCTTGATCTGGGGATGAGTCGCCGTGGCCGGGATGGTGCCGGCGGGGGGAATGACGAAGCCTCCTTCGACGAAGCAGGCATAGACCCAGCCGGGGCCCGGGGGCGTCGTTCCACCCATGCCGGTGGCGAAGGCCTTCGTCACCGCATAGGACTTACAGACCGAGATGTAGCCGCCGTAGAACTGGTTGGCGAGGAACTCCGGCAGGTTGAGGGCGCGGTCCTGCGCATTGCCCTGGGCGGCGGCCTTGGCGATCTGGTCCGGGCGCGTGTAGTTCGGATTGAAGCCGCCGGCGTTCTTGATCGCGCTCGGCAGGCGGGAGTCGCCCCGGAATCCATAGGCGAGCACGCGCGGAAAAGGCACCGATGCCGTGAGCTCGGGATAGGAGAAGTGACCGCCATGCCCGTTCCGCTTCGCCGGGACATAGGGGATCATGCGGGGATCCGACTGGTAGGCCTTGTCCTCCTGCACCCTGAGCGTGGGATCGGGGCCGATCTCCTCGAAATCGAGCAGCGCGCCGTCGACCACGTTGACGCCGGCCACCGCGGCGCGGCGCTGGAGGTAGTCGATGGCGTCGTCGACCGAGAAGCCCTTCATCCGCAGGCCGCTATAGGCGGAGACCGAGACGCCGATGGCGTCGAAGCCCGTCTTGATGGCCTTCATCACGAAGCTGGGATTCGACATGTCGTGGCCCACGGTCAGGCCCTTGGCCCAATGCGAGGCGCGGGCGCCGTCGAAGGTGGACCAGTCGCGTGTGATGGCGCGCTGGAACTCGTCGATCCGGTCGCCCAGCTTGGTGCCGAAGGCGATCGTCACGTCGCGCAGCCGGGCGGCCGTGCCGGCATCGATCGGCTGCCAGCCCGTGGGGGTCCTGATGGCTCCGATGAGGGCCGTCACGAAGACGGGTGAGGCGCCGCCGATGATGAATTCGGTATTTGTGAGCTGGAGCCAGACGGTCGTCTTCGCGCGGTCGTGGCACAGCTCGACCCTTCGGCTCGCCCCGGGAAGGGCGGTCCCCAGGCGGATGGCATGATATGGCACTGGCTGCTCTCCCCGGGCATCGCCGCGCCTTCTAACGCGCTACGGCCATGTCGGGCTCAGGTGACCAGAAGATTCGCGGGCCTTCAAGTAGGGAACGGTTGGCACGACCGGCGGCCTGTGCGGTGGATGAACGTGGCAGGCGCGCGTATGGCGAGCTGATTTCGGGCGACCGCGAGGCACCACGGTCCGACGGGCCCGGAGCCGCCGTCTCTCGCCGGGGTCGATCACTCCGGTGCAAAGCTCTTGGCAATTCCTTCCATCCGGTGCCACGGTCGCATCGACAACTTGGCCCGAGACGCCGCGGCACCTTGGGGAGGATCATCATGATGCCATCGAGCAGACGCGGACTGACGCGGGCGGCGGCCGCCATGGCCGCCTGGGGGCTCGCGGCCCCGGGGGCCCGGGCGGCCGATCCCTGGCCCAGCCGCACCCTGCGCATCCTCACGCCCTTCGGCGCCGGCGGCGCCATGGACATGGTGGCCCGTCTGCTGGCGCCTGCCGTCTCGCAGGCGCTCGGCCAGCCGGTGGTCGTGGAGAACCGGCCGGGCGCCACGGGCACCGTCTGCATGGGCGAGGTCGCGCAGGCGGCGCCCGATGGCCACACCATGATGATCACGGGCAGCAGCTTCGCGATCGTCGGCCTGCTGATGCCGAACCTGCGCTTCCGCATGGGCGATTTCGCGCCGCTCACGCGGCTCACGGTCGGGCCGAGCGTCCTGGTCGTTCCGGCCCAGCTCGGGCTGCGGAGCTTTCCCGAGTTCGTCGCGGCGGCGAAGGCCCGGCCCGGGCAATGGTCCTATGGCAGCGTCGGCGTGGGCACCTCGCTCCATCTCGGCGGCGAGGAGCTGAAGATGCTCACCGGGACCGACCTCGTGCACGTGCCCTATCGCGGCTGGACCAATGCCGCGACGGATCTGCTGGCCAACCGCATCCAGGTCTATTTCTCGACGATCCCGGATGCGCTGCCGATGATCCAGTCCGGCCAGCTGCGCGCCCTGGCCGTCACGCATTCCGAACGTCTTCCGGCCCTGCCGGAGACGCCGACGGTCACGGAGCTGGGATTCCCGAAGCTGCGCGTCAGCTCGGATTTCGGCATGGCGATCGGCGCGGGCGTGCCGGCGGCGATCCGTGCGCGGCTGGAGGAGGTGTTCCGCGCCGCCATCCGGGAGCCCGCCATTCAGGCGCGCCTGCTGACGAGCGGCATTTTCGTGGTGGGCAGCTCGGCGGAGGAATATGCTTCCCTCCTGGCCGAGGATATCGCCCGCTACGCGGAGATCATCCGCGTGGCGGGGATCAGGCTGGAATGACCCGCCCGTTCAGGCCGGCCGCACGCCCATCGCGATGGTCCGCTCGTCCATCCGCGCGGCGTAGGTCAGGCCGCGCTTCGTCGCCCAGGTGTGGTTCAGCTGCACCAGCGGGATGATCGGCACCTCGCGCGCCACCCAGCGCACCATGTCCTGCAGCGCCTTCTCGCGCGCCTCGTCGTCGATGATGGACACGGCGGCGTTGGTCATCCGGTCCAGTTCGGGCGAGGAGAAGCGGCCCGAATTGCTGGCGCCGGTGCGGTTCTCGCGGCTGTAGGTCATCATGATGTTGCTGAGCATGTAGCCGGCCTCGGCCGTCGTGCTGCCCCAGCTCGTCAGGCGGATGGCGAAGTCCTGCCGGTTGCTGCGGGCGGAGAAGCTGGCCCAGGGCACCGCCTCGACCTGCGTCTGCACGCCGATGCGCGTCCAGAACTGGCCGATCGCCTGGGCGATGCGGCTGTCGTTCGGGAAGCGGTCGTTGGGCGTGTGGAGGGTCAGCTTGAAGCCGTTGGGATAGCCGGCCTCGGCCAGCAGGCGGCGCGAATGCTCGACGTTCGGCACCGGCACCGCGATGTCGGGCGCGTAGCCGAAGGTGCCGGGCGGCAGCCACTGGTTGGTGGCCGTGGCCTGTCCCTCCATCACGCGCTCGGCGATGTTCTGGCGGTTGATGATGCTGGTCAGCGCCTGGCGGACGCGCACGTCCTTGAAGGGGTTGGTCGGCAGCGGCTGGCCGTTGTTGTCGGTGACGAAGGGCAGGTTCCCGTCGCGCGAGAAGTCCGGCATCAGGTAGACGCAGCGCAGGCCGACCGTCTCGGAGACGCTGGTCCGCGGCTCGCGCTTCAGGCGCGCGAGGTCGCTGCTGGCGACCTGGTCGATCATGTCGAGATCGCCCGAGAGCAGCGCCGCGGAGCGCGCCGCGTCGTTGGCGATGAAGCGGTAGGAGACGCGCGACCACGGCTCGCGGCCACCCCAGTAGTCGTCGTTGCGGACGAGCTCGGTGCGGTTGTTGGGCTCGTAGCTCACGAACTTGTAGGGGCCGGTGCCGATGGCGGCCTTGCCGCTGTTGTAGTCCTCGGTCGAGGCGCCCTCGCCGGCGTGCTTCGAGACGATGAAGATCGCCGCGAGATCGATCGGCAGGATCGGGTTCGGGGCATGGGTGTGGAAGCGGATCGTGTGCGGATCGAGGATTTCGATGCGCTTGAGGCTGCGCAGGAAGCCGCCGAAGCCGCCCGGGCTGTTCGGCACATTGGGCGCGCGGCCATAGGTGAACTCGACGTCCGCGGCGGTGAAAGGGCGGCCGTCATGCCACTTCACGTTCTCGCGCAGCTTGAACTCCCAGAGCGTGGGCTCGATCACGCGCCAGGAGGTGGCGAGGCCGGGGACGAACTTCGCGTCGGGCGTGCGGTCCACCAGCGCCTGGAAGATGTGCAGCGCCAGCGAGGAATTCGGCGCGGCGTTGAAGAAATGCGGATCGATCGAGGTGATGGAGCCGCCGGTGGCGATGGTGAGGGCCCGGTCGGCCTGGGCGAAAGCGGGGCCCGCGATCACGCTGGAAACGGCGGCGGCGCCGAGGGCGCGGCGGCTGAGGCTGGTCATGGCGGGACTCCTGAAAGCCGTGAGAGGCTGATGTGTTAGCCCCTCCGCCGCGGCTGTTCCAGCAAGCCCTGCTGTCGATTCAGAACCGTTACGGGTGGATCAGGCCAGGCTCCGCCGCCCGATGAAGCCGTTCACCGCCTCCGCCAGGGCGGCCGCCACCCTGGCCCGGTGGTCCGCCCGGCGCAGCAGCGCCTCGTCCTGCCGGTTGGACAGGAAGCCGCATTCCACCAGGGCCGCGGGCACGTCGGGAGCCTTGAGCACGACGAACTGCGCCCGCCGCAGCGGCTGCGAGAGCAGCGCGACCTCGCCGTCCAGCGCATTCACCGCGAGCCGGGCCAGCCGCTCCGATCCCGCCCGCGTCTCCTGCCGCATGAGGCTCAGCAGGATGCGCTGCACCTCCGGCGAGACGGACGGCAGCCGCAGGCCGCCGGCCTGGTCGGCCCGGTTCTCCCGCCGGGCCAGGGCCGCGGCCAGGGAGTCGGTGGCCGTTTCCGACACCGTATAGACGGAGGCGCCCCGCAAGGCCTGCGACTGCCCCGCCGGCATGGCATCGGCATGGATGGAGAGCAGCAGCACCGCCTCGCGCTGCCGGGCCATCTCGACCCGTCGGGCCAACGGCACGAAGACGTCGCGCGTGCGGGTCAGCGCCACGCGGCAGCGGCCGCCCGCCTCAAGCAGGCGCCGAAGCTCCAGCGCGATGGGCAGGGTGACGCGCTTCTCCTGGGTGCCGTTGGCGCCGATGGCCCCCGGATCGGCGCCGCCATGGCCCGGGTCCAGGAGGACCAGCGGCAGGCGCGTGACGTCCCGTGCCGGCGGCGCGCGCCGGCGCTGGGCAGGCCGCGTCTGCGCCTCCGCCCCGGTGGCCAAAGGCGCCATGGCCAGACCAGCCATCGCGACGAGCCATGCCCTGCGATCGATAACCCCCATAGGCCGCAACCCCCATCGCGGTGACCGGAGAGTAGGGGCGGGGGCCCGAAAAATCCAGAGGACGTGCTTCCCATGCAGGCAGGACGCAGCGCGTTTGTGCAGCGCCAGGGCATCCTGGCCGGCCTCGGCGATCCGACTTGTCCACAGTGCGCCTTGTGACGCTTGGCCACCTCGCCTATGCTGACTTGCCCCAGCGATAGGTGCTGCGGGCGGAGCAGGGGCGGACGGCGCGGCTTTTCGCGCGCCAAGCCCCGGTCGTGGTCCGCCGGATGGACGCCCCCTTTTGCGGCGCTCCGAAGAAAGGACGCTGCCGGTTCCGCCTGCGTGCCCGCGGTGCAGGCTGGCCATGCCGAGACGCGGTTGCGCCCACCTGCCGCAATATCGTCCGCCCGTGAAGGGCGCACATCCGTGGGGGTGACCCATTGGGCACGATGCCCTTTTGCCTGCCGGCCGCGCTTCGCGGTGCAGGAAGAGGGCTTCCGCGCCCCCGAGTGAGGACGCAAGCGCATGTCCAGGACATCGCCGCCGAACGGCCCGCACCCGGAATCCACACACCCTTTCCGCCGCCGGCCGGGCGCTCCGATGCCCCGCCGCGGTGCGGAGTTACCCTCGCATGACCAAGCGCATGTTGATCGACGCGGCCCACCCGGAAGAGACCCGGGTGGTCGTGATGGATGGCCATCGCGTCGATGAATTCGACCTGGAGGCCGCCAACCGGCTGCCTCTCAAGGGCAACATCTACCTCGCCCGCGTCGTCCGCGTGGAACCGAGCCTGCAGGCCGCCTTCGTGGAATATGGCGGCAACCGCCACGGCTTCCTGGCCTTCGGTGAGATCCACCCCGACTACTACCAGATCCCCGTCGCCGACCGTCAGCGGCTGATCGAGGCCCAGGAGGCCGAGGCCCGCGAGGAGGCCGAGGCCGAGGCCCGCGACGACGAGCGCCGGGCCCAGGCCCAGGCGGCCCGCGCCGCCGCCCAGGCGGCCCGCGCCGCCGAGGTCGCGGCCGGCGACGCCGAGCCGGCCGAGGAGCCGCCGCTGGAGGCCCTGCCGCAGGAGCTGACCTCCGAGCAGCCCACCCCCGAGGAGATGGAAGCCGATATCGTCGCGCAGCTCGAATCGCAGGGCCGGCCGGAATCGGCCGAAGCCTCCGAGGGCGACGACGAGAACGGCAGCCGCGTCGAGATCCTGCCCCCCTCCGACGCCCCGCCGCCCGAGACCATCGGCGAGTCCGAGGGCGATGCCGAGGGAGAGGCCGAGGCCGAGCAGGAGGAGGAGCGCCGCGAGCGCCGCTCCTCCCCGCGCTTCTTGCGCAACTACAAGATCCAGGAGGTCATCCGCCGCCGGCAGATCCTCCTCATCCAGGTCGTGAAGGAGGAGCGCGGCACCAAGGGCGCGGCACTCACCACCTATATCTCCCTGGCCGGCCGGTTCTCCGTGCTGATGCCCAACAGCCCGCGCGGCGGCGGCGTCTCCCGCAAGATCACCTCCAGCTCCGACCGCCGCCGCCTGCGCGAGGTGATCGACGAGCTGGAGATGCCGCATGGCATGTCGCTCATCGTCCGCACGGCGGGCGCGCAGCGGCCGAAGCCCGAGATCCGGCGCGACTGCGAGTACCTCCTGCGCCTCTGGGACGATATCCGCGAGCGCACCCTGGCCAGCACCGCGCCGGCGCTGATCTACGAAGAGGCCGACCTCATCAAGCGCTCCATCCGCGACGGCTATGCCCGCGACATGGACGAGATCATCGTCGAGGGCGACACGGCCTATGCCCAGGCGCGCGAATTCATGCGCATGCTGATGCCGGAGCACGCCCGCAAGATCCAGGCCTATCGCGACGGCACCGTGCCGCTCTTCTCGCGCTTCCAGGCCGAGGCGCAGCTCGATGCGATGCACGAGCCGAACTGCCAGCTCCGCTCGGGCGGCTACCTCGTCATCAACCAGACCGAGGCGCTGGTCGCGATCGACGTGAACTCCGGCCGCTCGACGCGCGAGAGGAGCATCGAGGACACCGCGCTGCGGACCAATCTCGAGGCCGCCGACGAGGTCGCCCGCCAGCTGCGCCTGCGCGATCTGGCCGGGCTGATCGTCATCGACTTCATCGACATGGACTCCAACCGCCACAATGCGATGGTGGAGAAGCGGCTGAAGGACGCGCTGCGCACCGACCGCGCGCGCATACAGGTCGGCCGCATCAGCCATTTCGGCCTGCTGGAGCTGTCGCGCCAGCGCCTGCGCCCCTCGCTGGCCGAGACGACCTTCGTCACCTGCCCGCATTGCCTGGGCCGCGGCACCGTCCGTGGGCTCGAGAGCAGCGCGCTTGCCGTGCTGCGCGCCGTCGAGGAGGAATGCGCCAAGCGCCGCGCCGCCGAGATCACCGTGCGGGTGACCTCGGCCGCCGCCCTCTACCTGTTGAACAAGAAGCGTGACCGGCTCGCCGACATCGAGAATCGCTGGGGCGTGACCGTGCTCTTCGATCCGGACGACACGCTGCATGGCGCCGAGACGCGGATCGAGCGCAGCAAGGCGCCGCCGCCGCCGATCGAGGACAGCCGTCCCGCCGCGCTGCGCATGGACTATGCCGCCGAGGAAGAGGCGGCCGCCGAGGAGGTCGAGGAAGCCGAGGCCGCCGAGGCCTCGGACGCCTCCGAGGCCGGGATGACGGAGGAGGAGCGGGCCCGCCGTCCGCGCCGCCGCCGCCGGGGCCGCGGCCGTCGCGAGGGCGGGCCGGAGCGTGGGGAAGGCGCCGAGGACGGTGTCGAGGCGCCGGCCGAGGGCGCCTCCGAGGCGGAGGCGGGAGCCGAGGATGCCGCGCCCGCCGAGGTCGATGCAGAGGCCGAGCCGGCCGAGAGCCCCATGGAGGGCGCCGTGGAGAGCCCCGTGGAGAGCGAGGAGTCGGCGCGCCGCCGCCGGGGCCGCCGCGGCGGCCGTCGCCGGCGCGAGGGCGAGGCGCCTGCGGCCGAGCGGGAGGCGCCGGAAGCGCCCGCCGCCTTCGTGGCTCCGGCGCCGGCCGGCTATGCCGGCCCGACACCCGCCGATCCTTTCGCCAATACGACCGACAGCCTGATGGCAGCCATGGAGGCGGCCGAGGCGGCGGCCGAGGCGGCGCTCGTCGCCCGCCCGGCCGCGCCGGCGGAACCGGCGCCTCTGGAATCTGCGTCCGTGGAATCAGCGCCCGCGGAATCAGCGCCTGCGCCGGCCGCCGACGCGGTGCCCGAGGTCGAGCCGATCGAGGCCGCGCCTCTGGCGGCGGTGGAACCCGTCGCCGCGGAGCCGGTCGAGCCGAAGCCCGAGCCCATCCCAGAGCCGGTCGGCGGCGCCTCGCCACCGAAGGCCGAACCGGAGCCGGCGGCGGAAGTCGTGATCGGCCCGGCCATCCAGCCCAAGACGGTCGAGGAGGTGGCCGCCGCCGCGCCTCGCCGTGGGGGCTGGTGGAAGCGATGAGCGGCACGGAGCCGCCGGTCCTCGTTCGTCGCGAGGGGCCGGTGGTTCACGTGACGCTGAACCGCCCCGCCCGGCGCAATGCCATCGGCGGCGGCATGGGCGAGGCGCTGGACGAGCTCATCGCCGGGCTGCGCGGGGATTCCCAGGCGCGCATCGTGGTGCTGCGTGGGGCCGGCGGGCATTTTTGCGCCGGCCTCGACCTCACCGAGATGGCGCAGGGCACGCCCGAGGAGCGGCTGGCGGCGCAGCTCGCCCGCAACCGCCGCATCGGCGCGCGCTTCCAGGAACTCTCCGAGCTGCCGCAGGTGGTGATCGCCGCCATCGAGGGGGCCGCCCATGCCGGCGGCCTCGGCTTCGTCTGCTGCGCGGATATCGCCTTCGCCAGCGCGGAGGCGAGGTTCTCGGCGCCGGAAACGCGGCGCGGGCTGGTGGCGGCGCAGATCCTGCCCTGGGTCGCGCGCCGGATCGGCCGGCCGAACGCCACGCGCATGGTGCTGGAGGCGAATGTCGTCGACTCGGCCACGGCGCTGCGCTGGGGCCTGGTCCACGAGGTCGGCGCGGATCGCGCTGGCCTCGACGCCTTGGTGGCGCAGAGCGTCGCGCTGATCCTGGAGGGCGCGCCGGGCGCGCTGGCCGAGACCAAGGGCCTGCTGGCCGCGCTCGGCCCGCTGGCGCCGGAGAGCTATGCGGAGATGGGCGCGGAGGCTTTCGCCCGCACGGGCTCCAGCCCGGAAGCGGCGGAAGGCATCGCGGCCTTCAAGGAGAAGCGGAAGCCGAGCTGGGCGGCTTAGTCGCCAAGGGGCGGGCCAGCAAAAGGCAAGCGGGCCCACCGAGAATCCGGCCGCAAAGCGGCCGGCGCCGCCCACTCCACCTTCCGGCTTGGCGCCCCAGAGGCGCGGCGAGCCAAGCGAGCGGAGCGAGCGCTCGGCGCCTGAGGGCGTTGAAAAGGCTTTTGCTGGCGGCCGCGAAACCTACGGCCGCGGGCGAATGGTTTCCGTGCCGCCGGCAAAAGCCCCCATGATGGTCCACTGGCCGGTCATCTCGCCGTTGGGCTTGATCTCGTAGATGCCCATGCTCGGCTGGTTGCCCAGGCTGAAGGCGGTGGCGAAGACCAGGCCGCTCACCATGCCCACGCCTTCGATCGTCTCGGCACCGATGGTCCAGGTCAGGCGGAAGCTGAGCAGGCCGATCTGCTCCAGCAGCAGGGTGCCGGCGTATTGCGTGCCGTCGGGGTTGGCGCCCGTGACGTCGTAGGTCCCGGCGCGCTGCGCGGCCGCCGGTCCGGCGAGCCCCAGAGCCAGACCCAGGGTGAGGCCAAAGGCCAGGATCAGTCGCTTCATCGGCACTCGGTCCCCTTGGCGACGGCCGACGGGGCCGGTCGCGGCTACTTCACGATGGCGACCCTGAGCGAATTGGTGGTGCCGGGCGTCCCGAAGGGCACGCCCGCCGTCACCACCACCTCGTCGCCGGGCTGCACGAAGCCTTCCTGCTGCGCCGCCCGGCAGGCTCGCGCCACCATTTCCGTCATGGAGTGGATATCCTGAACCACCAGCGGATGCACCCCCCAGACCACGGCGAGTCGTCGCGCCGACTGCACCAACGGCGTCAGGCCCAGGATCGGGCAATCCGGCCGCTCCCGCGCGGCGCGCAAGGTGGTGGAGCCGGTGCTGGTAAAGGTCGCGATGACCTCGGCATCGATGGTACGGGCCACCTGGCGGGCGGCAGCGGCGATGGCACCGGCGCTGGTGCCTTCGGGGTCGGGCCGGCTGGCGTCGGTCTGGGCGCGCCAGTCCGGGTCCTGCTCCACCCGGGCCACGATGCGGTCCATGATGTTCACGGCCTCGAGCGGGAACTGCCCGGCGGCCGTCTCGGCCGAGAGCATCACAGCATCGGCGCCGTCGAAGACGGCGGTCGCGACATCCGAGGCCTCGGCGCGGGTGGGGGAGGGCGCGGTGATCATGCTCTCCAGCATCTGCGTCGCCACGACGACCGGCAGGCCAAGCTTGCGGGCGGCGCGGACGATGCGCTTCTGGACGAGCGGCACCTCCTCGGGCGGCATCTCCACGCCGAGATCGCCGCGGGCGACCATGACGCAGTCGGTCAGCGCCAGGATGCCGTCGAGATTCTCGACGGCCTGGGGCTTCTCCATCTTCACCATGACCCAGGCGCGGCCGGCGCAGATGGCCTTGGCCTCGGCCACGTCCTCGGGCCGCTGCACGAAGGAGAGGCCGATATACTCGACGCCCAGCGGCAGCACGAATTCCAGGTCGGCGCGGTCCTTCGCGGTGAGCGCGGGGATGGGCAGCGCCACGTCCGGCACGTTCACGCCCTTGCGATCGGACAGGGCGCCGCCCACCACGACCTCCGTCTCCAGATGGTCGTTCTCGACCTGGCGGACGACGCGCAGCCGGAGCTTGCCGTCATCGAGCAGCAGGGTGGTGCCGATGCGGGCGGCGTTGATGATCTCGGGATGCGGCAGCTGGACGCGCTTCACGTCGCCGGGCGTGGGGTTCAGGTCGAGGCGGAAGCGGCTGCCGGTCGCCAGCTGAACCCGGCCGGCGGCGAATTTTCCCACGCGCAGCTTGGGGCCCTGAACGTCAGCGAGGATGCCGACGGGGCGGCCGGTCTTGCGCTCCACCTCGCGGATGATGGCGATGCGGGCGGCGTGGTCCTCGTGGCTGCCATGGGAGAAGTTGAGGCGGAAGACGTCGGCGCCCTGGCGGAACAGCTTCTCGATCATCTCAAGCGAGGAACTGGCCGGGCCGAGGGTGGCGATGATCTTGGTGCGGCGGTGGCGGCGCATGGGAATGCGCGGGCGGACGGAGCCTTCCGGGACGCGGGGTGCGGGCGGCGGCGCGCCGGGCGAGCGGAGCGATTCCGCTTCTATGCCGAAGAGCTGGGCCACGTCGTCCACCCGGTCGGCGGGGACGCGCTTCCACTGGCTCACCGCCGCGGTGGAGATATTGAGGGCGGAAGCGATGCGGGTGACCGCTCCGCGGCGGGCGAGGATATCCTCGAGGACGGGATCGCGCATGCCGCTAGGTTATCACTCGTAAGGCAGGCCGCAAGGGAAACCTCCGGCATCTTACGAATGGTAAGTTAAGTGACCAAAAGGATGCGAAGGTCGTTGACGTTGGTGAGGGTCGGTCCCGTTCGGATCAGGCCGCCGGCGGCCTCGAAGACGTCGTAGCTCCGATGCTGGGCCAGCGCCGCGCGCGGATCGAGTCCGGCCTTTCGCGCCGCCTCCAGCGTGCCGGGCCCGGCGATGGCGCCCGCGGCGTCGGATTTCCCGTCGATCCCATCCGTATCGGCGCAGAGCGCCCAGGTGCCAGGCGCCCCGTTCAGCGCCAGCGCCATGCCGAGCAGGCACTCCGTGCCCCGCCCGCCGGCGCCCTGGGTGCCGGGCGCCATGGTCACGGTGGTCTCCCCGCCGGAGAGCAGCACGCAGGGCGCGCCGAGCGGCAGCCCATGCGAGGCCGCGCTGCGGGCGATGCCGGCCAGCGCCTGGCCGACCGTGCGGGCCTCCCCCTCCAGCGCGTCGCCGAGGATGAGGGGCGCGAGACCCATCCCGCGCGCCGCTTCGGCCATGGCCCGCAGCGCCATGAGCGGCGTCGCGATCATCCGCAGCTCATGGCCGGCGAGGCGCGGGTCGCCGGGCTTGGGCGTCTCGTCGCGACCCTCGGCGAGGTGGCGCATGGCGGCCTCGGGAAGGGGCATGCGGTAATGGGCGACCAGGGCCCGCGCTTCCTCGAAGGTCGAGGGGTCGGCCACGGTCGGGCCGGAGGCGATGACCTCCGGGTCGTCGCCCGGCACGTCGGAGATCGCGAGCGTGACCACCCGCGCCGGCGCCGCCGCCAGCGCCAGCCGCCCCCCGGAAAAGGCGGAGAGATGCTTGCGGATGCAGTTCATCTCGTGGATGGGCGCGCCCGAATCCAGCAGCGCCTGGTTCACGGCGACGAGGTCCTCCAGCGTCAGCCCCTCGGCCGGCAGGGTGGAGAGCGAGGAGCCGCCGCCCGAGATCAGCGCCAGGACCAGGTCATCGGCGGTCAGGCCGCGCACAGCTGCCAGGATCCCGGCCGCCGCCGCCGCGCCCGAGGCGTCGGGCCGGGGATGCGCGCCGAAGCGCAGCGCGATGCGGCGATGGTCGGGCGGGTCGGGCAGGTCCGCGCCGTGCGGGGCGATGACGAGGCCGGTCAGCGGCACCTCGGGCCAGGCGCGCTCCACGGCGAGCGCCATCTTGGCCGCGGCCTTGCCGGCGCCGACCACGACCACACGGCCGTTCTTCGGCGGCGCGGGCAGGTGCGGGGCCAGCACCGCCAGCGGATCCGCCGCGCGCACTCCGGCATCGAACAAGGCCCGCAGGGCCGCCACCGCCCGTGGCTCGGTCCAGTCTGACGTCATCCCGCCCTCGTTTCCGGGAGGCATCATGGCCCCGGCGGCGAGGAGGGCGCAATTCGGGCACCCATCTTCTTGCTGCGTCGCAAACATGGCAAGAAACGAGCGACCATTCCCGCAGGAGCCCCCATGCGCAGCTATCGCATCGCCGCCATTCCCGGAGACGGCATCGGCAAGGAGGTCATCCCCGCCGGTCTCGAAGTGCTGCGCGCCCTGCAGGCCCGCGCCGGCGACTTCGAGCTGGAGGTGGTGCACTTCCCCTGGGGCAGCGACTTCTACCGGGAGACCGGCCGCATGATGCCGGAGGACGGGCTGCACCAGCTCCGCGGTTTCGACGCCATCTATTTCGGCGCGGTGGGCGACCCGCATCTGCCGGATTCGCTGACCCTCTGGGGCCTGCGGCTGGCGATCTGCCAGGGCTTCGACCAATACGCCAATATCCGCCCGACCCGCGTGCTGCCAGGCCTGCTCAGCCCCCTGCGCGGCGCCGTCCCCGGCTCGATCGACTGGGTCATCGTCCGCGAGAACAGCGAGGGCGAATATGCCGGCCATGGCGGCCGCGCCCATCAGGGCCACGAGATCGAGGTGGCGACCGAGACCTCCATCTTCACCCGCGTCGGCGTCGAGCGGATCATGCGCACGGCCTTCCGTATCGCCGCCAGCCGGCCGCGCAAGCTGCTGACCGTGGTGACGAAGTCCAACGCGCAGCGGCATGGCATGGTCTTCTGGGACGAGGTGGCGGCCAAGGTCGCGCTCGATTTCCCCGAGGTGACCTGGGACAAGGAACTCGTCGACGCCATGGCCGCGCGCATGGTGCGCAAGCCGGCCAGCATCGACACGGTGGTCGCCACCAACCTGCATGCCGACATCCTGAGCGACCTCGCCGGCGCGCTGGCCGGCTCGCTCGGCGTGGCGCCGACGGCGAACCTGGATCCCGAGCGGCGCGCGCCCTCGATGTTCGAGCCCATCCACGGCTCGGCCTTCGACATCACGGGCATGGGCATCGCCAACCCGATCGCGACCTTCTGGACCGCCTGCATGATGCTGGAGCATCTGGGCGAGAAGCCGGCGGCCGACCGGCTGATGCGCGGCATCGAGGTCGCGACGGCGAACGGCGTGGTCACGCCCGATCTCGGCGGCAAGGCGAACACGCAAGACGTGACGAATGCCGTCGTGGAGGCTATCCGTAGCGCCAACGACTGAGGCTGGCCCCAAGGATGATCCATGGAGGCCGGCCCGAAAAGCCGAAGGAAACGCCTCCATGATCGCCCGCCGCGCCACGCTCGGACTCCCCCTGCTGCTTGCCACGCCGGCCCTGGCGCAGGGGACGTTCCCCACGCGGCCGATCAGCCTGCTAATCCCCTTCGCGGCCGGCGGCCCGACCGACATGATCGGCCGGCTCCTGGCCGAGGGCATGTCCAAGGAGCTCGGCCAGCCCGTCGCCGCGGAGAACGTGACCGGCGCGGGCGGCACCATCGCCGCGGCGCGCGTCGCCCAGGCCCGCCCGGACGGCTACACCCTCCTCCTGCATCACATCGGCCTCGCCAGCGCGGCGACGCTCTACCGGCGGCTGCCCTTCGACATCCAGCGCGGGCTGGCGCCGCTCGGCGTGGTCTCGCAGACCGGCATGACGCTGGTGGCCCGGCCGGACTTCCCGGCGGCCGACGCCGCCGCCTATCTCGCGCAGATCCGCCAGCGCGGGGACGAGCTGAACCTCGGCCATAGCGGCCTCGGCGGCTCCAACCAGCTCTGCGCCCTGTTGCTGCAGCACGCCGCCGGCAAGAGCGTCACCAACGTGGTCTTCCGCGGCAGCGCGCCGGCCATGACCGAGCTGATGGCCGGCCGCCTCGACATCACCTGCGACCAGGCCACCGTGACGGCGCCCTTCCTGCGCGACAACCGCATCCGCGGCTATGCCGTGACCACGCCGCAGCGCGTTCCCGGGCTGGAACTGCCGACGACCGCCGAGCTCGGCATCCCGCTGACCATGTCGGCCTGGCACGGGCTTTATGCCGCGGGGGGCACGCCGCCGGAGGTGCAGCAGCGGCTGGCCCGCGCGATCCGCGCGGCGCTGCACGAGGAGCGGCTGAAGACCCGCTTCGCCGAGACCTTCACCACCGTCGCGACCGACAGCGAGGCGGACCCGGCCCATCACGCCGCCTTCCTGGCCAGCGAGATCGAGCGGCTGCGCCCGCTGATCCTCGCCGCCGGTCAATTCGCGGACTGACGACCGTCGCCGGGCCCCTTTCGCCGCGCCGCAACAAGGGCAGTAGGATTGACCTATCCTGCGTGCGGTGCATGGGAGGATTGCCGACTTTTCCGAGATCGAGGGCGGGTTGTTGCGCTAACCTCCATTCGGACGCAAGATCGTTGCGTCGCGGATCAACGAAGCGAAGAATAGAGCGAGTGTCATGACCGAGATCACCATCACGCGGACCCGCGCCCCGGCCGCCAGGCCCGCCGACGCCTCACTGTCCTTCGGCAAGGTCCTGACGGACCACATGTTCATGATGAACTACACAGCGGGCCAAGGCTGGCATGACCCGCGCGTCGTTCCCTACGGGCCGATCTCGCTCGATCCGGCGACGCAGGTGCTGCATTACGGCCAGGCGATCTTCGACGGGCTGAAGGCCTTCCGCGGCCCCGACGGCCAGATCCGCCTCTTCCGCGCCCAGCGCCACGCCGAGCGGCTGAACAAGTCGGCCCGCGCCCTTTGCATCCCCGAGATGGATGCCGACCTCGTGCGCCGCTCCTTCGAGGCGATCGTGGGGGTGGACAACGAGTGGGTGCCGCATGCCATGGGCACCTCGCTCTACATCCGCCCGACCGTGATCGCGACGGACGTGATGCTCGGCGTGCACCCTTCCAGCACCTACACCTATTTCGTGATCTGCTCGCCGGTCGGCGCCTACTACAAGGAGGGCGTGAAGCCGGTCCGCATCCTGGTCAGCGACAACCACGTGCGCGCCGTGCAGGGCGGCCTCGGCGAGGCCAAGACGGCGGCCAACTACGCCGCCTCGCTCTCGGCGCAGATGGAGGCCGAGGAGGCCGGCTATACCCAGGTGCTCTGGCTGGACGGCGTGGAGCGCAAGTACATCGACGAGGTCGGCACCATGAACATCATGATGCAGATCGGCGACGAGGTGATCACGCCGCCGCTGGCCGGCACCATCCTGGACGGCGTGACGCGCAACTCCTGCCTGCAGCTCATGCGCGACTGGGGAATGAAGGTCTCCGAGCGGAAGATCTCCATCGACGAGGTGATGGAAGCCGGCCGCCAGGGCACGCTGCGCGAGATGTGGGGCACGGGGACGGCGGCGGTGGTCTCGCCGGTGGGCGAACTCGGCTACAAGGGCGAGAAGCTCAGCATCGGCAATGGCCACACCGGCCTCCTGACGCAGAAGCTCTACGATTCCATTGTCGGCATCCAGTACGGCACGCAGGCCGACCCGCATGGCTGGACCAGCGTGGTGAAGGTGCCCGCGATGGCGTGAGAACTGGCTTTGACTGTGGAGGATCCGGCCGTAACGCGGCCGGCGCCGCCCAGCTGACCTACCGGCCTGGCGTTCCTGTCGTGCGGCGAGGCCAAGCGGCTGGGTTGGGGCTGCTTGCCCCAACCGCCCGGGGTGTGAGGGCGGCAATCGTCCGCTTGAACCGCCGGCCCTTTCGCGTATCTCTGGCGGGACAAGGAGAACGTCCATGCCCGCACCGCAGCCTGAAGCCGACCTCGCCCTCGGCGCCGCCGCCGAACTCGACGCCGCCGCCCGTGACCGCATCGAGGCCGCGGCCTTTCGCAAGCTCGTGGCCCATCTGCGCGAGCGCGGCGACGTCCAGAACATCGACCTGATGAACCTGGCCGGCTTCTGCCGGAACTGCATGAGCCGCTGGTATCAGGAGGCGGCCACCGACGCCGGCCTCGCCCTCGAGACGCCCGCCGCGCGCGAGATCGTCTATGGGATGGACTACAAGGCCTGGCAGGCCGCCCACCAGAAGGAGGCCTCGCCGGAGCAGAAGGCTGCCTTCAGTCAAGCCATGGCCAAGCACGGGTAGAGGCGCTACCTCCCTCGCCCTTCGACCAGCGATTCGAGAGATTTCATGTCAGACACCGAAGACGAGGCTGCGGCGAGCCGCAAGCGCCAGGCCGACGCCCCCGATGCCGACGTGGGCGGCATCGCCGTCGACCGGCTGCGCTCCATTATCGAGCGCATCGAGCGACTGGAGGAGGAGCGCAAGGCGCTCGCCGACGACATCAAGGACATCTTTTCCGAAGCGAAATCCGCCGGCTTCGACGTGAAGGTGGTCCGCCAGATCATCCGCATCCGCAAGCAGGAGCCGGCCGAGGTGGAGGAGCAGGAGACGCTGCTCGACCTCTACCGCCGCGCGCTCGGCATGTAGTACTTCGCCCCGGGCCGGCTCGGCCGGTCCGGGGCGAAATGTCCCGTCGGTTCCCCATCGGTGGCAACTGGCATCCGTGTTAGGCATTCCATCGAGCGCAGTCGAACTGGCGACCTGCCCGAGGGGATGGATCAAGCATGGACAGTCTCATGACGCTCGCCGCGGATCCGGCGGCTTGGGTGGCCCTCGGCACGCTCATCGTCATGGAGGTGGTGCTCGGCATCGACAACCTGCTGTTCATCTCCATCCTGACCAACAAGCTGCCGGAGCATCAGCGGGCTCGGGCACGCTTCATCGGCATCGCCGCCGCGCTGGTGCTGCGGCTGGCGCTGCTGAGCCTGGTCTTCGTCATCGTCCAACTCGTCGAGCCCGTGCTGACGCTGTTCGGGCAGTCCTTCTCCTGGCGCGACCTGATCCTGATCGGCGGCGGGCTCTTCCTGGTCTGGAAGGCCACCAAGGAAATCCATCACAATGTCGATCCCGGGCATGCGCCGGACGTGTTCGATGGCGGCAGCGGCGGCAGCGCGGTCGCCGGCGCCGCCTATGCGGCGATCATCGGCCAGATCCTGCTGCTGGACCTCGTCTTCTCGCTGGACAGCATCATCACCGCCGTAGGCATGACGGACCATATCGAGATCATGGTGATCGCCGTCGTCGTGACCGTCGCCGTCATGCTGTTCGCGGCCAATCCGCTCGGCAATTTCATCGGCAACAACCCCTCGGTCGTGATGCTGGCGCTCTCCTTCCTGCTCATGATCGGCATGACGCTCATCGCGGAAGGCTTCGGGGTGAAGGTGCCGAAGGGCTATGTTTATGCGGCCATGGCCTTCTCGGCGGCCGTCGAGGCGCTGAACATGATTTCCCGGCGCGCGAGCGCGCGGAAGGCTGCGTCGAAGGGTACGGCGCGGATGCCGGTCAGGCGTTGACGCCCGACCGGCCCGAAGGGCGGCTGCCCGGGGCAGCCCGGGCCGGCTACTCCAGCTTGAGACCCGCCGCGCGCACCAGCTCCCGCCATTGCGGCCCGTCCGCCTCCATCGCGGCGCGCATCTGCGCGGGCGTCGAGCAGACCGGGACCGCGCCCAGCCGCTCGACCGCCGCCCTGAAGGCCGCGTCCTGGCAGGCGCTGACCAGGATCGCGCCCATGCGCTCGATCAACTCCGGCGGCGTCCCGGCCGGGGCGGCGATGCCGTTCCAGGTCTGCGCCTGGAAGCCGGCCAGGCCCTGTTCGGCGAAGGTCGGCACGCCCGGGAGCTGGGCCATGCGCTCCGGCCCCGCGATGCCGATGACCCGGATCGCCGGCCCGCCCAGATGCGGGATGATGTCGGAGGGATTGCCGAAATAGGCGCCGACATCGCCGGCCACCACCGCCTGCATCGCCGGCGCGCCGCCGCGATAGGGAACATGCGTGGCCCGCGTGCCGGTCCGGTTCAGCAGCAGCTCCATGGCCAGGTGGTTGGAGGAGCCGTTGCCGCCGCTGGAGAAGTTCAGCCTTCCCGGGTTCGCCCGCAGATAGGCGAGAAGCTCCTGCAGGTTGTTGATGCCGAGCCGCGCCGAGACGGCTAGCACCTGCGGGTTGGACCCCACGATGGAGATGGGCGCGATGTCGCGCGCGGGGTCGACGCTGAGCTGCGCCAGGGCCGGCAGCATCACCATCTGCGAGGCGCTGGCGGTGAGCAGCGTGTAGCCGTCGGGCCGGCTGCGGACGACGTATTCCACCGCGATCATGCCGTTGGCGCCGGTCCGGTTCTCGACCACCACGGGCTGGCCGAGCTTGCTGCTCAGCCATTCCGAGGCCAGGCGGCCGATGCTGTCCGTCACGCCGCCCGGCGCGAAGGGCACCACCACCCGTAGCGGCCGGTCCGGCCAGGCCTGGGCCAAAGCGGGCCCGGCGAAGATCGCGGTGGCGAGGACGAGGGGGAGGAAACGGCGGATCGGCATCGGCGTCCTTTCGGGTTCGCCGCAGCCTAGGCAGCTTCCCTCGGGACTGGAACGCTATTTCGTGGGAAGTTGCACCTCAACAACAATCTATGGGTGACGGGTGGAGCGGCCCGGAACCGCCCCCCCTTCGGGGCCGTTTCCGCTACCCGATTTCCGCCGCCCGCTTCAGGCTGTTGATCATGGAGACACCTAGCAGATAGGCGTGCGCCTTGGCCGGATCGGAGGCCGCCTCGGCCATGCGGTCGCGGAAATCGGCCTGATCCTCCGGCGTCTTCGCCTCGAGGTTCTTCTTGTTCTGGATCGTCTGGCGCTGCACGTGCTCGACGGTGATGCCGCGCCGCTGGCGGACGTAGCGGTCCAGCTCGGCCTCGCCGGCTTCCCCGCGGATGATGCGGGCAAGCTTCTCCACGAGATTCACCGCATCGTGCACGCCGCCGTTGAGCCCCATGCCGCCGAGCGGATTGTTGATATGCGCAGCGTCTCCGGCCAGCAGCAGGCGCCCCTTGCGGAAGGTCTCCGCCACGCGCTGGTGCACGCGGTAGAGGGTGCGGTGCCTCACCGGGTAGTCGTCGCGGCCGGCCAGGATCCGGGCGAAGCGCGCGCGGGCGAAGTCGTCCGTCTCGATCTCCTCGTCCGTCACCTCGGGCGCTACGGGGAACATGCAGCGCCAGACGCCCGGAACGCGGAGCAGGAAGAACCACTCCTCGGGATCGGCGTAGTAGGTCACGTCGGCGAGGTTGGGGATGATCGAGGCGAAGTCGAACTCGGTGGAGAGGACCAGGAAGCGCTCGGGCCAAGTGAAGCCCTCGAAGGCGATGCCGGCCGCCTTGCGCACCGCGCTGCGCGCGCCGTCCGCGCCGATGAGGTAGCTGCCCGCGATCCGCGTGCCGTCCTCCAGCACGGCCTCGACATGGTCGCCGTGGTCCACGGCATCCGCCACCTGCGCATCGAAGCGGATGGAGAAGCCGGGCTTGTCCCTGAGCAGGTCGTAGAGGATGCGCGTCAGCTTGAACTGCTCGCATTGCAGCCGGAACGGGTGCCGCGTCACGTCGGCCAGGATGCCGAAGTCGAACTGGGCGATCACCGCCTGGTCGCGCTGCCGGTATTGCAGGATCGGGCCCTTGAGGCCCTGTCGGATCATGTCCTTCGCGGCGCCGAGATCGTCCAGCATGTCGAGCGTGGGGGCGTGGAAGGTGGAGGCGCGCATCTCGTCCGAGATGGTCGGTCCCGCTTCCAGGACGGTGACGGGGATCCCCTCCCTCAGCAGCGCGGCCGCGGCCACCATCCCGACGGGGCCTGCGCCCACGATCAGGACCGGCTTCATGTCAGCCATTCATATATCCCGGCAAAGAGGCCGAGGGCCGAAATGCCGCCGCGCCGGCAGCCTTCCGTCCCGCGCCGTGTGGACCCATCCCGTCCAACCTCACGGAATCATGTCTGGTTGACAAGACCTGCCCGGACATGTGGCCGGTCTATGCGCCGCCCTGCCGGCCGGATTAACCTTGGCCGACAACAGGCGGGCGAGGGGCTGGTCCATGGATCTGCGCGACAAGGTCAAAGGGCGGCTGAGGCTGCCGCTCATCGGCTCGCCGCTCTTCATCATCTCGGTGCCGGAGCTGGTCATCGCGCAGTGCAAGGCGGGGGTGATCGGCGCCATGCCCACCCTCAATGCCCGCCCGGTCGAGCAGCTCGACGACTGGCTGGCCGAGATCACCGAGACCCTGGCCGCGCATGACGCGGCGAATCCGGGCCGGCCGTCCGCGCCTTTCGCCATGAACCTGATCGTCCATCGGTCGAACGACCGGCTGGAGCAGGACCTGGCGCTCTGCGTGAAGCACAAGGTGCCCCTCATCATCAGCTCCCTCGGCGCGCGGGAGGAGGTGAACCAGGCCGTCCATGGCTATGGCGGCCATGTGATGCACGACGTGATCAACCAGGTCTTCGCCCACAAGGCGATCGAGAAGGGGGCCGATGGCCTGGTGCTGGTCGCGGCCGGTGCCGGCGGGCATGCCGGGGCGCAGAGCCCCTTCGCCCTGCTGCAGGAGACGCGGACCTGGTTCGATGGGCCGATCGCGCTCTCGGGCTCGATCGCGCATGGCCGCAGCATCCTGGCCGCCGAGGCCATGGGCGCGGACTTCGCCTATATGGGAACGGCCTTCATCGCCACCGAGGAAGCCCGCGCCGTCGAGGACTACAAGCGGATGATCACGGAATCCGGTGCCTCGGACATCGTCTACACGAACCTCATCACCGGCGTGCACGGCAACTACCTGAAGCCGTCCATGCGCAATGCCGGGATGGACCCGGACAATCTCGAGACCTCCGACACGTCCCAGATGAACTTCGGGTCCGACCGCAAGAAGAAGTGGAAGGACATCTGGGGCGCCGGGCAGAGCGTGTCCGGAATCCAGGAGATCTTGCCGGCGGCGCGGCTGATCGAGCGGCTGCACGCCGAATATGGCGAGGCGCGCCGCCGGATGGCCGCGCCCTCGCCGCTTCTCAACCCGAACTGGGCCAGGGTGACGGAGCCGGCCTGACGGCGCCCGCGCTCCCGATCAGCCCGGCCGAGCGGCGCCGCGTTGGCGCTGCTGCTGCTGTGGCGTCCGGAAGATCACGTCGGCGCGCTGCTTCTGCTCGGCGGACATGACATCGTAGAGGCCCCGGAAGGCCGTCGCGAGACGCATCCGCTCCTGCGCAAGCAGCTCCGTGATCTGCGCATAGTCCAGCATGTTGTCCGCCGCGCTCATCTGCGCGAGCTGCGTGCCGCGCTGGGTGAAGCGCTGGCGCATGGCCACCGCATTGTCCCGCTGCACCTTCGCGAATTCCTGCCATTGCGGCTCCTGCGCGGGGGTGATGCCGAGCTGGCTGCGCAGGCTGCCCAGATGCGCCTCCACCTGCTGCATCATCTGTTCCTGCGTCAGGTGCTGGGTGCGCCGGGCCTGGTTGGCCGCGCCGGCCGGCGCCTGGACGGAGGCCGCGCGCTGCTCCTGCGCGGCAGCCGCCAGCGGCAGGCCGAGACCGACGCAAAGCGCTGCGACGCGGGTGGTCGTGACGATCTTCATGGGGGTTCTCACTTGTAGCCGTAATAGCCGGGCGGCGGCGCATAGGCCGGCGGCGGGTCGTAGTCCGGCGGTGCGTAATAGGCCGGCGGGGGCGCGACCTGCGACTGCTGCAGCGCGAGCGCGCCGCCCAGGATGCCGAGGCCCAGCAGCGCGCCGCCGATCACCGCGCCGGAATTGTCCCGCCGGCCATAGCCGCCGCCGCGATGATAACCCCGGTCGTAGCCGCGGCGGCTCGGGCCGCGATCGTAGCCGCCATGCCCGCGGCCGCCGCCGTGCCAGCCACGGTCATGGCCGCGGTCCCCGTGGCGCGGCTGCGCCGTGGCGGGGGCGGCGGATAGCGCCATCAACCCCGCCAGGGCCGCCGCCATCAAGGGCTTGTATCCGATCCGGCGTCTCATTTCGCATCCTCTGCATCGACTTGCAGGAAGGGAAACGACCGCCGGGACCTAGGGTTGCCGTAGGGTTGACACCATGTCAGGCCAGGGCATCGATCTCTGCGGCGTAGCGCTCCAGAACCTGGCGCCGCTTCACCTTCATGGTGGGCGTCATCAGGCCGTTCTCGACGGTGAAGGGCTCCGTCACGGGCGCGAAGCGGCGGATGCGCTCGATGGTGGAAAGGCGCGCATTCACCCGCTTCACGGCGTCGCCCACCTGCGCCTCGCGCCCCTCGGCGGGAACGATGAGCGCCACCACGCCCGCCATGCCCTCGCCGGCGGCGACCACCTGGGCGACCTCGGGCTCGGCGGCGAGCAGGCTCTCGATCTTCGAGGGCGCCACCATGTCGCCGCCCTTGAGCTTGAAGAAGTCGCGCTTGCGGTCGGTGATGTGGATGCGGCCCTCGCGCAGCTCGGCCACGTCGCCGGTGTGCAGCCAGGCAAGCCCGTCCTCGGGCGTCACGGCGATGGACCGCGCGGTCGCCTCGGGATTGTTCCAGTAGCCGTCCATCACGAGATCGCCGCGGACCAGCAACTCGCCGTCGCCCGCGATCTTCACGTCAACGCCAGACAGCGGCTTGCCCACGCTGCGCCGGTCGTTGTCCCAGGGCAGGTTGACGCTGATGACCGGCCCGGCCTCGGTCTGGCCGTAGCCCTGCAGCACCGTGACGCCGAGGGCCAGGAAGAAGCCCGAAAGGTCGGGGTCGAGGCGCGCGCCGCCGGAGACCAGCGCCTTCAGCCGCCCGCCGAAGCGCGCGCGAACCTTTTCGCGCACCAGCCGGTCGAGCACCTGGTCCATGACCCAGGAAACGGGGCCGAGGCGCGGGCCGTCGAGCTTCCGCAGACCGAGCTCCAGCGCCTTCCCGAACAGGCGCTGCCGGGCGCCGCCCTCCTTGCTGACCTGGGCGGAAACCCGCTCGCGGATCACCTCGAAGAGGCGCGGCACGGTGGTGATGAGATGCGGCCGGTGTTCGGCGAAATCGGCCAGCAGCTTGTCCGCGCCGCGCGAGAAGACGAGCTGCGCCCCGGCGGAGGGCATGAGGTAGCCGCCCACCGTGTGCTCATAGGCATGGGACAGGGGGAGGAAGGAGAGGTACAGGCCCTGCCCCTCGATGTGGAGGCGGCGGATGATCTTCCGAACGGCCACGCAATTCGCCAGCATGGAGCGATGCGGCAGCATCACGCCCTTGGGTGGGCCGCCGGTGCCGGAGGTGTAGATCAGGCAGGCGAGCCGCCCTTCCGGGATCTGCTCCACCTCGGCGATGAGGGAAGGGAGGTCGGCCGGCATTTCCAGATCGGCCCAGGGTGTGGCGCCCTCGGCCGTTTCCATGCAGACCAGGGCGTCGAGCCCCGCCACCTGCTCCGCCGCCGATTGGATCCGGCTCGCAAGCGCCGCCGTGGAGGCGATCACCGCCCGGGCGCCGGAATCCCGCAGAATATGGGCGTGGTCGGTCACCGTATTGGTCGTGTAGGTCGGCACCGAGACGGCCCCGATCGCCATGATCGCGGTGTCGACGATGAGGAATTCGGGACGGTTCTCGCTGACCAACAACACGCGGTCCCCGGGCAGGACGCCGAGCCGCCGCAGCCCGGCCGCGGCATCCGCCACCTTCTGCGCGAAGGCGCCGCGGCTCATCTTCCGCCAGGCCCCGTCGCGCCAGTAGCCGATCATCGGCAGGTCCGGTTCCTGGACCGCCAGTGTAAAAAGCAGTGCGGGGAGGCTTTTGGCCGCCTCGATTCCTGTTGTCATTCCTGGACTTCCCGCTTGGCCGCGCCGACAGGGCGCATATATGGGAGAAATGCGAATGATCCCAGGCCGCGTGCCCGAAATGCTGCGCTCCCCTCTCGATGCCGCCTCCGGCGAGGCCGCCCTCCCGTCCTGGGACCTCTCGGATCTCTACAAGGGCCAGGAGGATCCGGCCCTTAAGGCTGACCTGGACCGCGCCGCGGCCGAGGCCCGCGCCTTCCAGGAGACATACGCGACGAAGCTGGCCGGCCTCTCCGGCGACGATCTCGCCGCGGCCATCGAGGCTTGCGAGCGGATCGAGGAGGTGCTCGGCCGCGCCATGAGCTTCGCCTCGCTGATCTTCGCGGGCGATTCCCTCAGTACCGAGAACGGCCGCTTCTACCAGACCATGCAGGAGCGGGTGACCGAGATCTCCTCGCACCTCGTCTTCTTCTCGCTGGAGCTGAACCACCTGGAGGAGAAGGTGTTGGAGGGGAAGATCGCCTCCAGCACGCGCCTCGCCGCCTGGCGCCCCTGGCTGCGCGACCTGCGCGTCTGGCTGCCGCACCAGCTTTCGGACGAGATGGAGCGCCTGCTGCACGAGAAGGAGGTCACGGGACGCGCCGCCTGGAACCGCCTCTTCGACGAGACGCTGGCCACCATGACCGTGACGGTCTCCGGCGAGGAGCTTTCCGTCTCCGCCGCGCTGAACAAGCTCTCCGACACCGACCGCGCGGTGCGCGAGGCCGCGGCCAAGGGCGTGTCGGAGGCCTTCGGCAGCCGCATCCGCCTCTTCAGCCTCATCACCAACACGCTGGTGAAGGACAAGGAGGTGATGGACAAGTGGCGCAAGCACGCGCGTCCCGGCTCCTCGCGCAACCTCGCCAACATGGTCGAGGACGAGGTGGTGGACGCGCTGGTGAAGGCCGTCACCGAGAGCTTCCCGCGCCTCTCGCACCGCTACTATGCGATGAAGGCCAAGTGGCTCGGGCTGGAGAAGCTGCAGCACTGGGACCGTAATGCGCCGCTGCCGCGCGACGCCGACAGCAAGATCGCCTGGCCCGATGCGGTCAGCCGCGTCCGCCGCGCCTATGCCGGGTTCAGCCCCGAGATGGAGAAGCTGGCCGCCCCCTTCTTCGAGCAGGCCTGGATCGACGCCGCCCTGCGCCCCGGCAAGGCGAGCGGCGCCTTCGCCCATCCGACGGTGCCCTCGGCGCATCCCTATCTGCTGCTGAACTACCACGGCAAGGCGCGGGACGTGATGACGCTGGCCCATGAGCTGGGCCATGGCGTGCACCAGCGCCTCGCGGCCGCGCAGGGCTACTTTCGCTCCTCCACGCCGCTGACGCTGGCCGAGACCGCCAGCGTCTTCGGCGAGATGCTGACCTTCCGCGCGCTGCTGGATGCCGAGACGGATCCGGCCAAGCGCCGCCTGCTGCTCGCCGGCAAGGTGGAGGACATGCTGAACACGGTCGTCCGCCAGATCGCCTTCTACAAGTTCGAGACGCAGGTGCATGAGGAGCGCCGCAAGGGCGAGATCTCGCCCGAGCGCCTCGGCGAGATCTGGATGTCGATCCAGACCGAAAGCCTCGGCCCGGTCTTCGAATTCACGCCGGACTACACCTCCTACTGGGCGTATATCCCGCACTTCGTGCACACGCCCTTCTACGTCTACGCCTATGCCTTCGGGGATTGCCTGGTGAACGCGCTCTACGGCGTCTTCCGCGACGGGTCGGTGCCGGATTTCGAGCAGAAGTACATGGACATGCTGAAGGCCGGCGGCACGCTGCGCCACAAGGAGCTTCTGGCGCCCTTCGGCCTCGATGCCTCCGATCCGGACTTCTGGAAGAAGGGGCTCGACGTGATCTCCGGCTTTATCGACGAGTTGGAAGCCAGTCCTTGACCGACCGCGAAGGCAATAATTTCTTCGGGGAGGTGCGCCGCATGGTGCGCACGTCCGGCGCCGTCACCGGCATCGCGGCGCGCGTGGCCGGCCAGCGCTTCCTCGGCCTCAAGACGGACAAGGGCGCGCATGCCGAGGATCTGAAGGCCATCCTCGGCGGGCTGAAGGGCCCGATGATGAAGGTCGCGCAGTTCCTCGCGACCGTGCCCGATGCCCTGCCCGAGGAATATGCGCGCGAACTGGCCACCCTCCAGTCCAACGCGCCGGCCATGGGCCCAGCCTTCGTGCGCCGCCGCATGCAGACCGAGCTCGGCCCGCAATGGCAGTCGCGCTTCGCGAGCTTCGGGCTGGAGGCCGCCGCCGCCGCGAGCCTCGGCCAGGTGCATCGCGCCACCCTGCATGACGGGCGCGAGGTCGCCTGCAAGCTGCAATATCCGGACATGCCCTCCGTGGTGGAGGCCGACCTCAGGCAGCTCAAGCTCGCGCTCAGCCTCTATCGCCGCATGGACAGCGCGCTGGACAACGAGGAGGCCTTCGCCGAGCTGAAGGACCGACTGCGCGAGGAGCTGGACTACGAGCGCGAGGCCGCGCAGCAGCGCCTCTACGGCCTCATGCTGGCCGACCAGCCCAACGTGCACGTCCCCACGCCGGTCGAGGCGCTGACCACGCGCCGGCTGCTGACCATGACCTGGCTGCCGGGCGAATCCATCCTCAAGCGGATCGAGGAAGGCGCCGAGCCCGAGGAGAAGAACGCCTATGCGCGCGCGCTCTTCGCCGCGTGGTACGTGCCGCTCTACCGCTACGGCGTGATCCATGGCGACCCGCATCTGGGCAACTATCAGGTGCGGCCCTGGGATCTCGGCATCAACCTGCTGGATTTCGGCACCATCCGGGTCTTCCCGCCGAGCTTCATCACGGGCGTGCTGACGCTCTACGAGGCGGTGCGCGACGGCGACGACGAGAAGGCGGCCGAGGGCTTCCGCATCTGGGGCTTCCGCAACCTGTCGAACGACACGATGCAGGTCCTGAAGAAGTGGGCGGCCTTCCTCTACGAGCCGCTGATCCAGGACCGCGTGCGTCCCATCCAGGAAACGGACGACCCGATGTTCGGCCGCAGGATCGCCGAGGAGGTGCATCAGGGCCTCAAGCGCACCGGCGGCGTGCGGATTCCGCGTGAGTTCCCGCTGATGGACCGCTCGGCGATCGGGCTGGGCAGCGTCTTCCTGCGGCTGGATGCGCGGCTGAACTGGCACCGGATGTTCCACGAACTGGTCGACGGCTTCAACGAGCAGGAGCTCGCGGCGCGGCAGGCGGCGGCGCTGGCCGAGGCCAAGGTGCCGGCGACGGTGTGATTGCGGGAGGATTGGCGGGCCGCATTGTGTTTGACAGCGGCCAGCCGATCTGCGCCATTGAGCGCGCCTTCGTCCAGCCTTTCCGATCCCAGAAGCTCTTCCGAAGATCAGCTGGATGCGTCCCATTTGTCTGGCTTGACTTGGCGGTTTGCGCCGGAATTTTCCGCGCCCATATGATCAGGAGACTAAGCGGATGGCTTCAGGCACCGTTAAGTGGTTCAATTCGAGCAAGGGTTTCGGCTTCATCTCGCCGGCCGGCGGCGGCTCCGATGTGTTCGTTCACATCACGGCCGTCCAGGCTGCCGGCCTTCAGGGCCTCAACGACGGTCAGCAGGTCTCCTTCGACCTGACGGAAGAGCGTGGGAAGACCTCCGCGGTCAACCTCAAGGCCGTCTGACCTCCTCAGCCGAGGCATCGTTGGAAAAGGCGGCCCAACCGGGCCGCCTTTTTTCGTTTGGAGCGCGCGGGGCCGAAGTGCCGTCCGGGTTCCTGGCCCATCACTTGCGTGCGGCGGCGCGGCATGGCTATGCAGGACGGAAGTTCTAAGTCTTGGGGGGTATTTCCGACATGCGTCTGGCCGTTCTGAAGGAAACGAAGGCGGGCGAGACCCGCGTCGCCGCAACGCCCGAGACCGCGAAGAAACTCATCGCCCTCGGCCTCACCGTCGCGGTGGAAGCTGGCGCGGGCTTTGCCTCTGGCTTTCCCGACGCCGAATACGCCGCCGCCGGCGCCGAGGTCGCGCCCGATGCCGCCGCCGCGCTCGATGGCGCGCGGATCGTCTTCTGCGTCCGCGCCCCCGACGCGCCGCTGCCTTCCGGCATGCTGCTGGTCGGCACGCTGGCCGCCGATGCGGACGCCGTCGCCGGCTATGCCCAGGGCGGCATCGAGGCCTGCTCGCTGGAACTCGCCCCCCGCATCACCCGCGCCCAGAGCATGGACGTGCTGAGCAGCCAGGCGAACCTCGCCGGCTACCGCGCCGTCATCGAGGCGGCCGGAACCTTCGACCGCGGCTTTCCCATGCTCATGACGGCGGCCGGCACCATCCCCGCCGCCAATGCCTTCGTCATGGGCGCGGGCGTGGCGGGGCTGCAGGCCATCGCCACCGCCCGCCGCCTCGGCGGCCGCGTCTCGGCGACCGACGTGCGCCCGGCCGCCAAGGAGGAGATCAAGTCCCTCGGCGCCAGCTTCGTCGGCTACGAGGACGAGGAGAGCAAGTCGGCCCAGACCGCGGGCGGCTACGCAAAGCAGCTCTCCGCCGATTTCTACGCGAAGCAGGCCGAGGTCGTGGCCGCGCATATCGCCAAGCAGGACGTGGTGGTCTGCACGGCGCTGGTGCAGGGCCGCAAGGCGCCGATCCTCGTCACCGAGGCGATGGTGGCCAGCATGAAGCCTGGCTCGGTCATCGTGGACATCGCCTCCGATGCCGGCGGCAACTGCGCCGCGACGATCCCCGGCCAGATGGTCACCACGCCCAACGGCGTGAAGATCCTGGGCTTCCACAACTGGCCCGGCCGCATCCCGGCCGCCGCCAGCGCTCTCTACGCGCGCAACCTCCTCACCTTCCTGACCACCTTCTGGGACAAGGAAGCGAAGGCGCCGAAGCTGCCGCCCGAGGACGACATCGTCGCCGGCGTGACGCTCACCCGCGGCGGCGCCGTGGTCCACAAGAACTTTTTGCCCGCCGCCGCGGCCTGAGGAGATCCCGATGAGCACCCAGACGGACATCGCCAACGCGGCCTCGGCCCTGGCTGTGCGCGCGCAGGAACTCGCGGCGATGGCGCGCACCGCCGCCATAGCTGTGCAGCCCGTGGCCGAGCACGCCGAGCCCTTCCTCCTCCTCCTGACCGTGTTCCTGATGGCCTGCTTCGTCGGCTATTACGTGGTCTGGAACGTGACGCCCGCCCTGCACTCGCCGCTGATGGGCGTGACCAACGCCATCTCCTCGGTGATCGTGGTGGGTGCCATCCACGCGGCCGCCTCGGCCGAGAGCGGGGCCGCGCGCTTCTTCGGCTTCCTGGCCGTGATGCTCGCCGCCGTGAACATCTTCGGCGGCTTCCTCGTGACGCGCCGGATGCTCGCGATGTTCCAGAACAAGAACAAGGCCTGATACCATGGCGACGATCTCGAGCCTCGCCTATCTGGTGGCGTCGGTCCTCTTCATCCTGGCGCTGCGCGGCCTCTCCCATCCGACGACGTCCCGCCAGGGCAATATGTACGGCATGATCGGCATGGGGATCGCGATCGTCGCGACCATGCTGAACTCGCACATGGATGCCGGCGGCTTCGCGCTGATCATCGCGGGCCTCGCCATCGGCGGCAGCTTCGGCGCCTATCTGGCGAGCCGCATCCAGATGACCTCGCTGCCGCAGCTCGTCGCGGCCTTCCACAGCCTGGTCGGCATGGCGGCCGTCTTCGTGGCGGCCTCCGCCTTCTACAGCCCTGAGAGCTTCGGCATCGGCGTGCGCGGCAATATCCACGCGCAGTCGCTGATCGAGATGTCGCTCGGCCTCGCCATCGGCGCCATCACCTTCTCGGGCTCGGTGATCGCCTTCGCGAAGCTGGACGGGCGGATGTCGGGCGCGCCCATCCTCTTCAAGGGCCAGCACATGCTGAACGCGGCCCTGGGCGCGCTGCTGCTGGTCCTGGTCATCGCCTTCGTCGCGACGGGCTCGGCCTTCCTCTTCTGGGTGATCGCGATCCTGGCCTTCGGCCTGGGCTTCCTGCTCATCATCCCGATCGGCGGCGCCGACATGCCGGTCGTGGTGTCCATGCTGAACAGCTATTCGGGCTGGGCGGCGGCGGGCATCGGCTTCACCATCGGCAATACCCTGCTGATCGTGACCGGTGCGCTGGTCGGCGCCTCGGGCGCCATCCTGAGCTACATCATGTGCAAGGGAATGAACCGCTCGATCATCAACGTGCTGCTGGGGGGCTTCGGCTCGGAGAGCGGCGCGGCGGCGGGGGGCGGGGCCGCGGCGGACCGTGCGCCGGTGAAGGCGGGCTCCCCGGAGGATGCCGCCTTCATCATGAAGAACGCGCAGAAGATCATCGTCGTGCCGGGCTACGGCATGGCGGTGGCCCAGGCGCAGCAGGTGGTGCGCGAGATGGCGGACCTGCTGAAGAAGGAGGGCGTGGACGTCTCCTACGCCATCCATCCGGTGGCGGGCCGCATGCCTGGCCACATGAACGTCCTGCTCGCCGAGGCGAACGTCCCCTACGAGGACGTGCACGAGCTCGAGGACATCAATCCCGAATTCGCCGATGCCGACGTGGCCTATGTCATCGGCGCCAACGACGTGACCAATCCGGCGGCCAAGACCGACAAGTCGAGCGCGATTTACGGCATGCCGATCCTGGACGTGGAGAAGGCGAAGACGGTGTTCTTCGTGAAGCGCGGCATGGCCAGCGGCTATGCCGGCGTGGACAACGAGCTCTTCTTCCGGCCGAACACGATGATGCTCTTCGGTGATGCGAAGAAGGTCACGCAGGAAATCGTGCAGGCCTTGCAGCGCTGAAGCGCTGCAAGAGCAGTCTTTTCGTGCCCTCAGACGCCGGGCGCTCGCTTCGCTCGCTTGGCTTCGCCGCGCCACTGATCCTTTAGGCCGGACAGTCGCTTGGGCGGCGCCGGCCGCCGTGCGGCCGGATTCCGCAAGCACATCCCGATCTTGCGCACCACCGCCCAACGCCAAAAGCGCCGCCCGGCATGCCGGGCGGCGCTTTCGTCTCGATCGTCCTGAAGAGGGCCGGCGTCAGCCGGCCCTGCGGCTCAGAAGCCTTCGCGCTCGATGCGCTTGCGCTCGACCTTGCGGGCGCGACGCACGGCCTCGGCGGCCTCGCGCGCGCGGCGCTCGGACGGCTTCTCGTAGTGCCGGCGAAGCTTCATCTCGCGGAACACGCCTTCACGCTGCAGCTTCTTCTTGAGCGCCTTCAGCGCCTGATCGACATTGTTGTCCCGAACGACGACTTGCACGCGGGCGAATCTCCTGCTGGCCTCATCCGGCCCTGAAATGCGGAAGGACCCCGGTGCGAAGGTCGCGCCGAGGCCGAGGCAGCGACATAACACAACCATCGCAGGGGAGGGAAGCCCTCAAATGCGGAAAGCTTCGCCCCAGATATCATGAAGCCCAGTATCAGGAAGAAAGAGGAAGTCCCCGCCGCATGGCCATCCTGAAGATCGCCCGCATGGGTCATCCAGTCCTTCTCGGCAGGGCCGACGAGATTCCCGACCCGACCGCGCCCGAGATGCGGCGACTCGTCGGCGACATGGCGGAGACCCTCGCCGATGCCGGCGGCATTGGCCTGGCCGCACCCCAGGTCCATGTCCCGCTGCGGCTCTTCCTCTGGCGGGACGGGCCGGCGCTGCGCGTGCTCTTCAACCCCGCGATCACGCCGCTCGGGGCGGAGACCGAGGCGGCCTGGGAGGGCTGCCTGTCCATCCCCGGCCTGCGAGGCCACGTGGACCGGCCGGCGCGTGTCGCCTGGAGCGGCCTGGACGAGAACGGTGCGCCGGTCTCCGGCGAGGCGGGGAGCCTTTCCGCCCGCGTTCTGCAGCATGAGAATGACCACCTCGACGGCGTGCTGTATTTGTCGCGCATGAGGGACCTCACCCAGCTGGGCTTCACCGAGGAACTCGCCCGCCTCGCGGAGAATCGCGCATGAGCGAAGCGGACCTGCTGCGCGCCGTCGTCGCCCGGGCCGGGCGCGAGGGCTGGACGACGGCCACGCTGCGTCATGCCCTGGAGGACCGGGGCGAGGGGGCAGAGCTGGCCTCCAGCCATTTCCCCCGCGGCGTGGCCGGTGCCATCGATTCCTGGTTCGCGCTGGTGGATGCGGAGATGGAGGCCGCGGCGGCCGCCGAGGATCTCGCCGCCTTGCGCACGCCGGCGCGCATCCGCCGCCTGATCGAACTGCGCCTGATCGCGCTCGAGCCGGACCGCGAGGCGCTGCGCGGCGCGGTGGCCCTGCTGGCGCTGCCCTGGAACCTCCCCACGGCGCTGCGCTGCGCGGCGAGGAGCGCGTCGGCGATCTGGTACGCCGCGGGCGACGAATCCGCCGATTTCTCCTGGTACACGCGCCGGGCGACGCTCATGGCGGTGCAGGGTGCTGTACTGGCCTTTTGGCTGCGCCCGAACCCTCCCACTTTGGAGGAGACTTTATCGTTTCTTGACAGACGCTTGTCAGAATTACCTAAGCCACATCCAAAAGCCGCATGATCGGGCTTCGCGGCTCGCTTCTATGCGTGTAAAGGGCGATGCTGATGGGCCGATTCGTGCCGCCCGCCTGGATTCGCCAGCCGGAGGCCGGGGCCAAACGAGATCGGGAGTATGGGCGGAATGACGCCTTCACGTAAGCTCATGTGTGGCCTGGCCGCCGTCATGCTGACGCCCAGCATCGCCTTCGCGCAAAGCAGCGCCTGCCTTCAGCCTGCGGAAAAGACGGCCTTCGACATCCGTGCGCTGCAGAGCCAGCTGATGGTCGTGGCGCTCACCTGCGGCCAGCAGGATGACTACAACACCTTCGTGACGCGCCATCAGCGTGAGCTCGCGACGGCCTTCCGCAACGTCGCCGGCCATTTCCGGCGGACGGCGGGCTCGCAGCATCAGCGCCAGCTGGACCAGTACATCACCAACCTCGCGAACGGCCAGTCGCAGGTGGGCATCTCGCGCGGCTCGTTCTTCTGCCGCGAGCAGAGCGGGCTCTTCCAGCAGGCCACGGCGGCGGCCACGCCGGTGGAGCTTTCGCAGCTCTCGGTGGCGCGCGAGGTCCCGCAGGCGATCAGCACGCAGCCCTGCCCGGAGCGTCCGGGGCGCGCAGCGACGACCCAGACGCGCAATCAGCGCCAGCAGCCGGCCGCGTCCCAGCCGCGCCGCACGGCCTCGGGAGCCACGCCCGCCTCGGCCACGCGCTGAACCTGGCCGCCACGGCGGAGAACGGAGAGGGCGCCGAGAGGCGCCCTTTTTCGTGAGCGGGTGTCGAATCAGAAAAGGGCGCCTTTCGGCGCCCTTTTCCATTTCTGCGATGGGAGCGCCCTGCTTAGCGCAGGACGATCTCGACGCGGCGGTTCTGCGGCTCGCGCACGCCCATGGCCGTCGGAACGAGCGGACGATCGAAGCCGAAGCCCTGGATCGTGATCTCGTTGCGGGCGATGCCGCGGCGGACGAGCTCGGCAGCGACCGCCTCGGCACGGCGCACCGACAGGCGCTGGTTGTACTGCGCCGTGCCGGTGCGGTCGGCGTGACCGGAGACCTCGATGCGCGTCGCGGACACGGCGCGGGCGTTGGTGGCCGCCTCAGCGATGATCTGGCGGGCGCGATCGGTCAGGTCCGCGCGGTCCCAGTCGAAGAAGACCAGGTAGGTGCGGGCCGGAGCCGGGGCGGCGGCGACGGGCGCGGCCACCACGGGAGCCGGGCGTGGCGTGTTGAAGGCGTAGCGCAGGCCGGCCATGGCGGAGTGAGCGGTGAAGTCGGTCTTGACCGCGCCGGAGGCAAAGGTGCTGCCGTTGTTCGTCGCGAAGGCACGCGAGTCGAAATACGCCGCCTCGGCGTGGAAGTAGCGGTACTCCATCGTGACCGCGAGGCCCGGAACCGCGGAGACCGGGAAGGCAAGGCCTGCGATCGCCTGGTAGGAGAAGGAGCCCTGCGTGTCGTTCGTGACCAGGCCGGCGCCACGGGCGGGGCTGATGGCCGCCGTGTTGTCCGCGTTGATCCAGGTATAGCCCACGCCGGCGCCGACATAGGGCGTCACCCAGGGGGCGAAGGGCAGCGCGATGTCATACAGCACGTTGCCCATGACGCCGTAGTTGTACGAGGTGCCCGAGCCGTTCACCGACCCGCGGCCCTGCGGGGTGTGCATCCGGAACTGACCTTCGAGCTCGGCGCGGAGGCCAAAGCCGAAGCCCCAGCCGATCGAGCCGACGCCGACGAAGCCGGTCTCGAAAGCGCCCGAACCGGTCGTGGGGAAACCCACGGCCCGCGCGCCCGCGGCGAGGCTCCGGTTGGAGAGGAACCTACCTTCCTCGGGGAAGCTGGCGCCGGCGCCGACGCCGATATAGAGGCCCGTGATCGGCTGGGCCTGAGCCAAGGCTGGCACCGCCATGAGGCTGGTCGCGACGACGAGCTTAGCGAACTTCATCTGTTTCTCCTGCCGGTCTTCACCGGTCTGCCTTCGATACCCGCGTCGTGAACGCAGTGTTGGTATTACCGTATGCATGAAATGCTTCGCGTTGCAGCATCCGCGCGCAGAGTTTTAAAGATGAGTGCAAATTTACCACAGGTTGGTTAGGAAAAAGGCCGAACGCGAAAAGGGGCGCCTTTCGGCGCCCCTTCCCAATTCCTGCGTTGGAAAAGCCTGCTTAGCGCAGGACGATCTCGACGCGGCGGTTCTGCGGCTCGCGGACGCCCATGGCCGTCGGAACGAGCGGACGATCGAAGCCGAAGCCCTGGATCGTGATCTCGTTGCGGGCGATGCCGCGGCGGACGAGCTCGGCGGCGACCGCCTCGGCACGACGCACCGACAGCCGCTGGTTGTACTGCGCCGTGCCGGTGCGGTCGGCGTGACCGGAGACCTCGATGCGCGTCGCGGACACGGCACGGGCGTTGGTGGCCGCCTCAGCGATGATCTGGCGGGCGCGATCGGTCAGGTCCGCGCGATCCCAGTCGAAGAAGACCAGGTAGGTGCGGGCCGGAGCCGGAGCGGCGGCGACGGGCGCGGCCACCACGGGAGCCGGACGCGGCGCGTTGAAGGCGTAGCGCACGCCGGCCAGGATCGAGTGGTTGTAGTTGGTCGGCTTGTAGGTGCCGGCCGCGACGGTGGCGCCGTTCACCCGGATGGCCGTGCCCAGCTCGGGGTCGAGCGTGCCGTAGAAGCGGTACTCGGCGGTCAGTGCCAGGCCGGGGACCATGGCGTCGAGGCCGAAGGCCACGCCGGCGATGCCCTGGTAGGCGAACTGGCCGTCACGGTCGTCGGTGCGGACCTGCGTGGAACCGCTGCGGCCGTTCACGTTACGCCAGTCGTTCCAGCCGTAACCCACACCGGCGCCGACATAGGGGACGATGCCCACGCCGCCGGCGTTCAGGTTCAGGAAGTTGAAATCGAACAGAGCGTTCGCCATCGCGCCGTACTGGTGGATGGTGCCGCCGCTGGTGGAGGCCCCGCCGACGCGCCGAACGGCGTTGTTGCGGTAGTTGCCTTCGAGCTCAACGCGCAGGCCGTTGCCGAAGCCCCAGCCGATGCTGCCGAGCGCCGTGTAGCCCCAGTTGGTGCGAACGCTGCCCGTGCCGACGCCGACAGTGGTGCGGCCGACGGACACGGTCGCGCCGCCGTCCTCGCGGTAGTTCGCGCCGACGCCACCGCCAATGTAGAGGCCGGTGATCGGCTGCGCCTGGGCGGCCACGGGCAGCGACAGAACGGTCGCGGCCAGAAGGGCCTTCTTGAGGCTCATCCTCGTTCTCCTTGAATACAATTCGTTTGTTCGGTCGCTGCACAGTGGACCCGACGGGAACGATTCTGCGCTGCGTGGACGCAACCTAACAACAAGGTCGGCCGATTGCATCACCTTGTGGAGCATTTCCTAGGGCCTGTGGCGAAACGGCCACAGATGCCCTGGCCTTTCAGCCACAGGGGCTAGAACGACTGCGCGGCCACGTCGTCCAGCGCGCCAAGGGCGTTCAGCGGCAGCAGGCGGTTCGCGTGGCCGAGCTTGCGGCCCGGCCGCGCCTCCACCTTGCCGTACCAATGCGCGACCACATCCTCGCGCGCCACCATCCCGGGCCAGGCGGCGAGGCCCTCAGGGCCCACGAGGTTGCGCATGACGGCGTCCGCGTGGCGCGCGGGACTGCCGAGCGGCAGGCCGGCAACGGCGCGGACATGCTGCTCGAACTGCCCGCACAGGCAGGCGTCCATGGTCCAGTGGCCTGAATTGTGGGGGCGAGGCGCGATCTCGTTGCCCAGCAGGCTGCCGTCCGGGAGCAGGAACATCTCCAGCGCCACCACGCCCACGAGTTCCAGGGCGGCGGCCACCCGCGCGACATGGCTCCGCGCGGCCCCGGCAGCGGCCTCGGGCAGGCGGGCCGGAGCGAAGGAAAGGTCGAGGATATGATGCCGGTGCCGGTTCTCGATGGCATCGTAGGTCGCGACCGCGCCGTCCAGCCCGCGCGCGGCGATGCCGGAGATCTCGGCGGAGAAGGGGACGAAGGCCTCCAGGATCAGCGGCCGGGGCGCGAGGCGCGCGAAGGCGGGCGCAGCGTCCTCCGCCCGTCGCAGCACCGCTTGGCCGCGGCCGTCATAGCCGAGCCGCGTGGTCTTCAGCACGGCGGGCAGGCCGATCTCGGCGATGGCCGCTTCCAGCTCCGATTCGCTGGCGACCTCGCGCCAGGGAGCGACCGGCACGCCGGCCTCGGCGAGGAAGCGCTTCTCCGCAACGCGATCCTGGCAGATCGACAGCGCCTTCGTCCCGGGGCGGCAGGGCACCCGGCCCTCCAGCGCCCGCAGCGTCGCGACCGGGACGTTCTCGAACTCGAAGGTGACGACGTCCACCGATCCGGCGAAGCGGTTCAGCGCTTCGGCATCGTCATAGGCCGCCAGCGTATGGGCGGCGGCCACCTGCATGCCCGGCGAGTCGGGCTCGGGCGAGAAGACGTGGCAGCGATAGCCCAGCCGCGCCGCCGCCATGGCGCTCATCCGGCCGAGCTGCCCGCCGCCGAGGATGCCGATGGTAGAGCCGGGCGCCAAAGGGGCGGGTACGGGGGCAGGGAGGGAGGCGGGCACGGGTTCAGGCCGGGTCATGCGGGACGCTCTCGGTCTGCCGGGCGCGCCAGGCGTCGAGCCGCTCCGCCAGCGCGGGATCGGAGAGCGCCAGGATGGCGGCCGCCAGCAGCGCCGCGTTGATCGCGCCCGCCTTCCCGATGGCCAGCGTCCCGACCGGCACGCCCCCGGGCATCTGCGCGATGGACAGCAGCGAATCCATGCCCTTGAGCGCGTGGCTCTCCACCGGCACGCCGAGGACGGGCAACGGCGTCATGCTCGCGGCCATGCCGGGCAGGTGCGCCGCGCCGCCGGCGCCGGCGACGATCACCTTCAGCCCGCGCCCACGGGCTTCGCGCGCGTAGTCGAAGAGCCGCTCCGGCGTGCGATGCGCGGAGACGACACGGCATTCATGCGCGATGCCCAGCGCCGTCAGCACCTCGTCGGCATGGCGCATCGTCTCCCAGTCGGAACGGCTGCCCATGATGATGCCGACCAATGGATGCAGAGGGGAGGGCGACACGTCGTTCTGAGGCATTCCAGGACCCGCTTCAGGCAATGATGTCAGGGACGAGCTGCCCCTCGAGCCACGAGACCTCGTCCTTCAGCTTCAGCTTGCGCTTCTTCAGCCGCTGCATCTGCAGCTGGTCCCCGAAGCCGCTCTCGAGGCGCGCGATGACGGTGTCGAGGTCGCGGTGTTCGCTGCGCAGCTCGTGCAGGCGGCGCAGCATGGCCTCTCGGTCTTCCAGCATCAGTCCCGCCGTATCCCCAGGGCAGATTCATTCGAGGGCAACGAATTCACTCGCCTGCCCGGCGCCAAGGGGATAGCATGCCTGGATGTGGTCGCAACAGCCGCATGAACAGGCGACGCCCCTGGCGTAACTGTCAGGGCCATCGCGAAGCAGAGGAAGACGCTGCATGATGCACGCCCCGAGGGTGAGAGCCCTGGAATCCCGCCACGCAGATCTCGAGACGCGGATTGCCGCCGAAGGCAACCGTCCGCGTCCCGACCATGAGGCGATCACCCGACTGAAACGGGAAAAACTGCATCTCAAGGAAGAAATGGAGAAGCTGCGCCGCGCTCATTAGGGCGTGACGGAGGCGCAAGGCGCCGGAGATCAGGCCACGCGTCGCGCAAAGGAGCATTTTTGAGGCTGGGCCGGACCATCGGCTGCCGGGAAAGTGCCTTGAAAAGACAGGGCGGCTGGAGTGCCCGCGGCGGACGAAATCACTCCAGCCGCGCGGAGGCCCCCAGGATCACTCGGACTCGAAGGGCGTGGGATGCGGCGTCGGGATCGCGATGCCCTCCGCACGAAGTCGTTCCTGCGCGGCCGTCACGGCCGCGTTCAGCGCGCCCTGGCTGCACAGGCCCAGGATCACGGGATCGCGCGGCTTGATGTTCGCGCTGTTCCAGTGGGTGCGGTCGCGCACCTTCTGGATGGTCTCCTTCGTGGTGCCGACCAGCTTGCCGATCTGCGCCTCGGTGAGCTCCGGGTGGTTGCGCAGCAGCCAGGCGATGCCGTCCGGCCGGTCGTTGCGCTTGGCGACCGGCGTGTACTTCCCGCCCTTGCCGCGCCCCTTGGCCGCCGGGATGGCGTTGGCCGCCAGCGTCAGCCGCGCGCTGCCATTCGCCTCCGCCCGGGCGATGTCCTCGCGCGTCACCTGGCCATTCGCGACGGGATCATAGCCAATGATGCCCTGCGCCACCTCGCCATCCGCGATGGCCTGGACTTCCAGCGGGTGCATCTGGACGAAATCAGCGATCTGCTCGAAGGAGAGCGAGGTCTTCTCGATGAGCCAGACGGCGGTGGCCTTGGGCATCAGGGGCGGGAGGGCCATGACGGTGCTTCCATGGGTGAGGGGGCTGCGCGGATGGGCGCACCCCCAAGGGGCGGCTCTTCTGTCGCAAGCCCTATAGTGGCAGGGCCGGCCCGGGCCAAGCCCTGTGAGGATGGGGAGGAAAAACGGTGTTCGATGAGGAACCGCGGCCGAAGCCGGCCCAGCGCTTCGCCCCGGCCGCCCTGCAAGATTGGGCCGAGACGGAGCTGAGGGCCTATATCGCCGATCTCCAGGCGGAGATCGCCCGCGCCGAGGCGGCGATCGCCGCGCGGTCGGGCCAGCGGGCGGCGGCGGATGCTTTCTTCAGGCGCCCTTCCTGAGCGCGACGCATAAGGAAAGGGCCGGCGGTCGCCCGCCGGCCCTCCCGTTCAGGCCCGCCTCTCGGCAAGGACCAGCTCAAGCCGCCTGGGCGACCTGCTCGATCGCGGGCTGGCGCGGCGCCGCGGCCTGGATTTCGATCCGGCGGGGCTTCAGCGCCTCCGGCACCTCGCGCTTCAGCGCGACATGCAGCAGGCCGTTCTCCATCCGCGCGCCCTGGACCACGAGGTGGTCGGCGAGCACGAAGCGGCGCTCGAAGGCGCGCCCGGCGATGCCGCGGTGGACGTAGCGGCGCTCCTGGCCCTCGGCGGACTGCGGCGCCTTGCCGCTGATCGAGAGCTGGTCGTCGCGGACGACGAGCTCGATGTCCTCGGGGCCAAAGCCGGCCACGGCCATGGTCAGCACGTAGCTGTCATCGCCGGTCGCTTCGATGTTGAACGGGGGATAGGCCTGGGTCTCGGCCTGGTTGCGCACGCCGTCGAGCAGGCGGGCAACGCGGTCGAAGCCGATGGCGGTGCGGAACAGGGGAGAGAAATCAATGGCGTTCATACGCGAACCTCCTTCCGGAGCAAGGTCCTGTTGAAGCGTCCCGATCGGCTCCGTCCCCATGCGGGCGACAGCGCCTCGGATCCGCGTCGAGGCCCGCAAGGGCGCCTCGACGGATCCGAGATATGACGCGCGAAAGCGCCGTTCAAGGGGCTCCGCGCGAAAACGAAAAAACCGCCTAAGCCACTGGCCAGGCGGTTCTTTCCAGCAGCAGGAGGGCTGGATCAGCCCTTGCGCATGCCGATGCCGGCGAACTTCTTGTTGAACTTCGCCACCTGGCCGCCCGTGTCCATGATGCGCTGCACGCCGGTCCAGGCCGGGTGGCTCTTCGGATCGATGTCGAGGCGCAGCGTCTCGCCCGGCTTGCCGCCCGCGGTGCGGGTCGTGAAGGTCGTGCCGTCGGTCATGATGACGTTCAGGTCGTGATAGGCGGGATGCGTGTCGGGCTTCATGGCGCGGGCTTTCGGGGATGCGGCAGGCGCGATGGCTCCTGCCGTGGGTCGGCGGCGTTTAGGCCATCGGTCCCGCCCGCGCAAGCGCGGATCGTCCCGGTCCTATTCCACCGCAGGATTCCGTGCTGATCTCGACCCTGCAACGAATGGCGGGCGTATCATGGAGTGGGTGATACCGGCGGTCGTCCTGCTGCTGCTGATCTGGGCTGTGTTCGTCCGGGGCCGGCTGGTCGCGCTGCAGCAGGCGGCGGTGCAGGCCTGGGCTGATCTCGACGAACCGCTCCGGCGGCGGCACGAGCTCGTTTCCCGTCTCGTCGCTGCCGTGCCGGGGCGCACCGCGCGCGAGAAAAAGTCGCTGGACGGGCTGACGAACGCCCGCCGCCATGCCGCGGCGGAGCAGGAACCGCCGGCGATCGGCAAGGCCGAAGCGGAGCTGAGCGCGGCGATCGGCCGCGCCTTCGAGGCGGTGGAGCAGGACCCGGACCTCAGTGTGGATCCCGGCCTTGGGCGGCTCCAGGCCGAGCTCTCGGACCTCCAGGGCCGGATCGGCAGATCGGCGCGCGCCTTCAACGAGGCGGCGCGGGCCTACAACGAGGCGAGGACGGGCTTTCCGGGCGGCTTCCTCGCCTATGTCGTCCGCTTCGACCTGCTGCAATACTACACCGTCGCGGAAGCCAAGCCCGAGGCGGCGAGGACGGCGCCTGCCCGGGTCTGATCGCTGCCCGGATCCGCCGCCGCCCCGATTCGCCGCTGCCGGGCCTGGCCGAGGGAGCCGGCTTAACACGGCCTTCACCAGATCCTCCCAGGATGGCGCCTCGTCGATGGACGGGGCCAAAGGGGCTCCATGGAGGGCCAGGTGCTGGGCAGGCGGGCCGAGGACCGCGCGACGGCCGAGCTTCGGGAGCTCGTGGCGCAGCTGGAGCGGAGCGGGCTGGCGGAACGGCGGGTGGATGTCCGGCAACTGCTGGAGAGCTCGCGCTCGCTGCTGCATGCGCACCGACCGGCGCTGGCGGCCGGCCCCCCACTGCGCGCCGCGCCCTCGGCGCGCAAGCTGGCGGGCAAGCTCCGTTTCCTGCTGAGGCTCGCGCTCGACGCGCTCGTGCTGGCCGCCTTCCTCTGGGGATGCTGGTCGGCGGTGACCCATCGGGGGCCGATGCTGGACCTCGTGCTCCGGCCCGGAGGGACGCTGGTCCTGGCCGGTCCCGCCTGGCTCCTGCTGCGCCTGCCCCTCGCGCGGGACACGCTGCACGAGGTCGGCTGCCGCCTCCTCTACCACCTGGCCTGGGGTTGGGACTGGTTCGCCGAGGCCTTCAGCCGCCGGGCGATGCGCCGGCTCTCCGCGCGGCTGGCGGCCCGGGAGGTGATGTGGGCCTGGCGCCGGCAGCGGCGGTCCCTGCTGCACCGGCCAGGCCCGCGCGACGTGGAGGCATTTCTGGAGCTGGCCTATGGCCCCGGTGCGGCGGAGGCGTTCCGGGGCGCGGCCGGCCGATTCGGCGCCGGCGGCTGGAGCCTTCGCGGCGGGTCAGCCCCCGGGGTGGCGCGCCACCGCGCCGCGGCGCGGCTCGAGGCGCTCCGTTGGTCGGTGCTGATCCGGCTCTTCGAGGGGTTGGCGGCGTCCGGATCCCTCTGGCCGGCGCCGGAGCCGCCTGCCTGCGCGATGCCCGGGCCGCCCCCTCCATCCCCGGCGACCGGCCCCCCGCTGCCCGCCGCATCCGAGCCGGAGCCTTCCGCGCCGCCCGAGGTCGCCCGGCGCCGGGTGGATCTCGCCGAGCTGATCCGCAAGAAGCGGCAGGACATCACCAACGCCTATGGCTGGAAGCTGAAGACCGAGGCCGAGATTGCGCAGCGCGACGCCTACCTCCGCCAGACGCGCAAGGAGATCGGGGAGCTGGAGCGGGAACTCGCGGCCCTGGGCGGCTGAGGCTTCCGGTTTACCGCGAATCGGCGCGAAGATCGCGCCCCGAGGACGGAGCCGTTCATGCAGCGCATCACCATCAGCGTCGACGAGGAACTGCTCGGCCTGGTCGATGGGCTCTGCGCCCGCCGCGGCTATGCCAGCCGGTCCGAGGCGATCCGCGATATCCTGCGCGAGACCCAGGCGCGCGAGGCGGCGGCGGGCGACGGCGATGCGCCCTGCGTGGCCGCGCTTAGCTACGTCTACGAGCATGGGACGCGGGACCTCGCCCGGCGGCTGACCAGTGCGCAGCATCACCACCACGACCTTTCGGTGGCGACGATGCACGTGCATCTCGACCGGGAGGAATGCCTGGAGGTGGCGGTGCTCAAGGGGAGGCTGTCGGAGGTGCGCGCCTTCGGCGACAGCCTGGTCACGCAGCGCGGCGTTCGCCTCGGGCACCTGCATCTCGTGAGGGTCGCCGGGCACCGCCATTCCCATGATCCGCAGCGGTGAAGCGGGGTTCATGACCGCTTCTTCCTGCGATGCCCTGTCAGGACGGGGGCGCGCCCCCGGAGCGGCCGGCTGCCCGTGTCCGCCCTTGCTGGCCGGTACCCAGCCCCGAGCCGGTCGCGCTCCGCTTCGCGCTCACCCTGCCGCGCTGAATCGATGAACGCCGGCGAGGGGCGTCCTCGCCGGCGTTCACTGTCGGGCGGAATGCGTCCTCCCGACGACCTGTCCTGCGACCCCTTGAGGCGATCGCGGGCCAGGTCTTCCCATATCAGTTCGTGTTCGACCCGGGGGCCGAGGGCGCGCCGGGCGAGGGCATGCCCGGTCTGGTGGAGCGCGCCGCCGGGTCGCTGACTGAGGGGCGGCCGGGGTTGGCCGCATTGCCCGAGGCGCTGGCGCCCGGGGTGGGCGACCGGTCCAGCGGGCTGCCGGTCGGATTGCCCGTGCTGCCCGGGGGCGCGGTGGGCTGGCCGACCGAGCGGCTCACCGCGGCGCTTGGATCGGAGCCCGGGGGCCGAGGCGTGTCGGAACTGGAGCCCTGCGCAAAGCCGGCGGCCGGCGCCGCAAGCAGCGCGGCGGCCAAAGCGAAGGCGGGCATGTGGCGCTTCATCATCTTGCTTACTCCTTCATGCATTCGCATGAAGCATCAACGCCGCCGCGAAATGTGGGTTGCTCCGATCCCGGGCGGCCGGTCAGTCGTCGGTCTGGTGAGCGGGCTTTTCGGTGGCTTCCGGGCCGCCACGCACCTCGTCCTCGGGTCCGACCTCCTGCGGCGCGGAGGTCGGCTCCGGCCCGCCGGCCTCGCGCAGCACCAGCCGCTCGATCCATTGCTGCGGCGAGATCCCGGCGCGTCGCGCCGCCGCCTCGGCCGCGGCCAGGACATCGAGGGAGAGGCGGAGGGGGGCGTCGGGAAGGGCCATGCCCGGCCAACGCGGGCGGGCCCGCGGCGTTGCGGGAGGCTATGCTGCCGCGCCATCCATCGAGAGGCAGAGCATGGACCCCGAACTTCCCGCCACGACGCCGCCCGCGGAGATCACCCATCCCGAGGAGATGAAGGCCAGTGTCACCCTTCGGCTCGGCCCGGCCAGCGTTACCGCGGCCGCGCGCACCATGCCGGCGGGGCTGGTGACGGCCGGCATCCTGGTTTCGGCGATCCTGCTGTCGCTGGTGCCGCTGGTTCGGGCGGCGCGGTCAAGCGAAAGGTAGGGGCGACGTGGTGGGCGCGACAGGGATTGAACCTGTGACCCCTGCCGTGTGAAGGCAGTGCTCTACCGCTGAGCTACGCGCCCCTGGAGGCGCTCCCTTTGCGGCGGATGGGGCGGGGTGTCAAGACGGTTGTCTCGCCTCGCCGGCGCCCCCACCTATGCGGTCACATGCTGCGGCGCATCACCCTGGGCTTCGTCCTTCTCGGCTTCCCCGCGGCGGCGGCGCCATGGCAGGCGAGCTACGTCTTCACCGTCGCCGGCGTGACGGTGATGGAGGCCCGGGTGGATGTCGACATCGGCGGAGCCGGGGCGCCCTATGTCATCGAGACACGGACGCGGCCGCGCGGGCTTGCCACTCTCTTCTTCCGGGGCGAGCAGGTCTCGCGCAGCGAGGGCGTCTGGCGCGGCTCGACCCCGACGCCGCGGCTCCATCGCAGCAGCGGCAACTGGCGGGGTAGCGCCCGGCGCATTGCCATCGATTACGGCGCCGGCACACCGCGAAGCGTGACGCTCGAGCCCGTGCAGGACATGGAACGCACGCCCATCCCGCCCGAGGCGCTGCCTGGAACGCTGGACGCGCTCTCGGCCATGCTGCAGCTCTCGCGCCAGGTGCGCGAGACCGGGCGCTGCGACGGGCGGGCGAGGGTCTTCGACGGGAGGCGCCTCACCCAGCTGGACGTCAGCACCGAGGCCGTGCGCCAGCCCACCGGCGGTGGCCTGCCGAGCTGCGTGATCGAGAGCCGGATGCTGGCCGGGGTGCCGCTGGAGCGGCCGGAGGATGCGCGCCCCATGCGGAGCATCGTGCATTTCGGCCCGCCCGTGCAGCCCGATGCGCCGGTGCTCCCCCTCCGGATGGAGCTGGCGAGCCGCTGGTGGGGCACCATCCAGGTGGTGCTGAGCCAGGTCTCGCGCGGCGGACCCTAAGGCGCGCCAAAAGCCGCGATGAGCAGGTCCGGCAGCTCGGCGGGTGTCGCGCAGGCGAGGTCCGCGCCCGTGCCGTCGCCGTAGCCCCAGGCCGCGAAGACGCTTCGTACCCTGGCGCCCGCGGCCGCGCGGATGTCGTTCTGATGGTCGCCGACCATCGTCGCATCGAGCGGGTCCACGCCGAGCTTCTCCAGCACCCCCAGGACATGGCCGGGATCGGGCTTCTTCACGGGCAGGCTGTCGCCGCCCAGAACCAGCTCGAAATAGCCGCCGAGGCGGAGCGCATCCAGCATCACCCAGGTCGCGGCGATCGGCTTGTTGGTGCAGATGGCGCGCTGCCAGCCCTCCTTGCCGAAGGTTTCCAGCGCCTCGACCATACCCGGATAGGGGCGGGTGAGGACGGCGCTGTTCGGCTCGTAATCGGCCAGGAAGTGCCTCACCGCCTCCTCGCCGACGGCCTCGCCCCGGGCGGCGAAGGCCTTCTCGACCAGGGCCCGCGCGCCGTCGCCGATCATCTTCTTGACTTCCGGCAGGAGGAAGGGGGCGAGGCCGTACCGGCCCATCAACCGGTTCAGCGAGGCGTGGAGGTCGGGCGCGCTGTCCACCAGCGTGCCGTCGAGGTCGAAGATCGCGAGGGGCATGGCGGCGGGCGTAGCCGGAGCGGAAACGCCCCGCAAGAAAGCGTCAGGCAGGCAAGGGTTGCGGTGCGGCCATAGGGGCGGCTAGGCCATGAGGATGCGCACGGCCATCATTCTCGCGGCGGGACAGGGCACCCGCATGAAGTCAGCGATGCCGAAGGTGATGCACCGCATCGCCGGCCGCCCCATGATCCGCCACCTGATCGCCGCCGGCGAGCCGGTCTTCGACCGGGTGATCGTGGTCGTCGGGCCGGGCATGCCGGAGCTGGAGAAGGCCGTGGCCCCGCATGCGACGGTCGTGCAGGCCGAGCGGCTGGGCACGGGCCATGCCGCGCGCATGGCGGCGCCGCTGCTGGACGGATTCTCCGGCGACGTGGCTGTGCTCTACGGCGACAACCCGCTGATCACCACGGCGACGCTGGAGCGGCTGGTGCAGGGGCGGGCCAGCGCGGGCCTGGCCCTGCTGGCGATGCGCCCGGCCGATCCGGCGAAGTACGGCCGGGTGGTGCAGGGCGGCTCGGGCGCGGTCGAGCGAATCGTGGAATGGGCCGATGCGAGCGAGGCCGAGCGCGCCATCGGGCTGTGCAATGCCGGGGTGGTCTGCGCCGCCTGGGCCGACCTGTCCCGCTGGCTGGCGGGGCTGCGGAACGACAACCGGCAAAGCGAGTTCTACCTCACGGACGTGGTTGCCGCCGCCCATGCGGAAGGCCGCCGGGCCGTCGCCGTCGAGGCGCCGGAGGCCGAGCTGCGCGGCATCAACAGCCGCGTCGAGCTCGCCGCCGCCGAGGCGGAGGTGCAGTCGCGCCTGCGCGCGGCGGCCATGCTCGGCGGCGCCACGCTGGTCCAGCCGGAGAGCGTCACGCTGAGCTTCGACACGAAGCTGGGGCAGGACGTGGTGGTGGACCCGCATGTGGTCTTCGCGCCCGGCGTGACGGTGGAGGACGATGTCGCCATCCGCGCCTTCAGCCATCTGGAGCAATGCGTGGTGCGCCGCGGCGCGATCATCGGCCCCTATGCGCGGCTGCGGCCCGGCGCCGATGTGGGCGAGGGCGCGCATGTGGGCAACTTCGTGGAGCTGAAGGCCGCGCATCTCGGCGCGGGGGCCAAGGCGAACCACCTGACCTATCTCGGCGACGTGACGGTCGGCGCGGGGGCGAATATCGGCGCCGGGACCATCACCTGCAACTATGACGGGGTGAACAAGCACCGCACGGAGATCGGCGCGGGCGCCTTCATCGGCAGCGACACGGCGCTGGTGGCGCCGGTGCGCGTGGGCGCAAGGGCGGTCACTGCGGCGGGCTCGGTGATCACAGAGGACGTGCCGGACGACGCGCTGGCCATCGCGCGGGGCCGGCAGGCGAACAAGCCCGGACGTGGCGCGAAGGGGAAGACCTAGGGCATGATCGCTGCAGGTGGAATCGCCGGAAGCGTGAATCATGCTCTTCAACCAATCAGCTAGAGGCTTTGCAGTGAGCCCTTGCGAACGGAAAAGGCTCTAGCATGTGCGGAATTGTCGGAGTGGTGGGCGTCGAGGCCGCCGCGCCCCGTCTTCTCGACGCGCTCAAGCGGCTGGAATACCGCGGCTACGACAGCGCGGGCATCGCGACGCTGGTGGAGGGCCATGTCGAGCGGCGCCGCGCGGAGGGCAAGCTCGGCAATCTCGCCGCCGTGCTGGAGGCCTCGCCGCTGCCGGGCACCACCGGCATCGGCCACACGCGCTGGGCGACCCACGGCGCGCCGGTGGAGCGCAACGCGCATCCGCATGCGACCGCGCGCGTCGCCATCGTCCATAACGGCATCTTCGAGAACTACGCCGAGCTCCGCGCCGAGCTCGAGCAGAAGGGCCAGGTCTTCGAGACCGAGACCGACACGGAGACCTTCTGCCGCCTGCTCGACGACCTGCTGGCCGGCGGCGCCACGCCCGAGCAGGCCGCGGCGGCCGCGCTCAAGCGCGTGCACGGCGCCTTCGCGGTGGCGATGATGTTCGCGGGCGAGCACCGGATGCTGATCGCCGCCCGCCAGGGCGCTCCGCTGGCCATCGGCTTCGGCGAGGGCGAGATGTTCGTGGGCTCGGACGCGCTGGCCCTGGCCCCGCTGACGCGGCGCATCGCCTATCTGGAGGAGGGCGACTGGGCGGTGCTCGACCAGGACGGCGCGCGCTTCTTCGACATCCAGGACAATCCCGTCGAGCGGCAGGTGCGGACCACGGCCGTCTCCGGCGCGGCGACGGGCAAGGGCAACTACCGCCACTTCATGGAGAAGGAGCTGCACGAGCACCCCGCCGTGATTGGCGACACGCTCCGGCAGTATCTCGACCCGCGCACGCTGGAGGTGCGGATGCCGCGGCTGCCCTTCGACCCCGCGAAGGTGCCCCGCCTGACCGTCACCGCCTGCGGCAGCGCCTTCCTCGCGGGCCAGGTGGGGCGCTACTGGATCGAGCAGCTGGCGCGCATCCCGGTGGATGCCGATGTGGCGAGCGAGCTGCGCTACCGCGACCCGCCGCTGCCGGAGGGCGGGGCGGCGATCCTGGTCAGCCAGTCCGGCGAGACGGCGGACACCATGGCCGCGCTCAAGCTGCTGCGCGAGAAGGGCCAGAGCGTGCTGGCCGTCGTGAACGTCCCCGAGAGCAGCATGGCGCGCGAGAGCGACGCCACGGTGCTGACGGTGGCCGGCCCCGAGATTGGCGTGGCCTCGACGAAGGCCTTCACCGCGCAGCTGTCGGTGCTGGCCTGCCTCGCGATCGGCCTCGGCCGCAGGCGGCGCGAGCTGACGACGATGGACGAGGGGCGGCTGACCAAGGCGCTGCTGGAAATCCCCCACAAGGCGGCCGAGGTGCTGGAGCGGGACGCCGAGATCCACGCGCTGGCGGCCGAGGTGGCGAAGGCGCGGGACGTGCTGTTCCTGGGCCGCGGCGCGCTGTTCCCGATCGCGATGGAGGGGGCGCTGAAGCTGAAGGAGATCAGCTACATCCACGCCGAGGGCTATGCGGCGGGCGAGATGAAGCACGGGCCGATCGCGCTGATCGACAGCCAGGTGCCGGTGATCGCGATCTGCCCCTCGGGGCCGCTCTACGAGAAGACGCTGTCCAACCTGCAGGAGGCCTCTGCCCGCGGCGGGCGGATCATGGCCTTCACGGATGCAGCGGGCGCGCCGAGCCTGGAGCGCTTCGCCGAGAGGGTGATCGTGCTGCCGGAGATCGACCCCTTCGCGCAGCCGATCCTCTACGCCATTCCCGTGCAGCTGCTCGCCTATCACGTGGCCGTTCTCAAGGGCACGGACGTGGATCAGCCCCGGAACCTGGCGAAGAGCGTGACGGTCGAGTAGCTCAGTCGCCGAGGATCGCGACGGCGCGGGTCCATCCCGCGCTGCCGCGATGCACCTTCACCGGGAAGCAGGCCACGGTGAAGCCGGTGGCGGGCAGCTGGTCGAGGTTGGCCAGCTTCTCCAGGTGGCAGTAGCCGATCTCGCGCCCGGCCCGGTGGCCCTCCCAGATCAGCGCGGCGTCGCCCGTCTCGGCCACGCGCTTCTTCGTGTGCGAGAAGGGCGCGTCCCAGGACCAGGCGTCGGTGCCGACTAGGCGCACGCCCTGCTCCAGCATCCACAGCGTTGCCGCCTTGCCCATGCCGCAGCCCGTGTCGATATAGTCGTCCTGGCCGTAGCGGGCGCCGGCGGCGGTATTCACCACCACGATCTCCAGCGGTTGCAGCGTGTGGCCGATGCGCGCCAGCTCCTGCCGCACATCCTCGGGCGTGCAGACGTAGCCGTCAGGTCTGTCCCGAAAGTCCAGCTTCACGCCCGGCTGAAAGCACCAGTCCAGCGGCACCTCGTCGATCCGCCAGGAGGGCTCGCCGCCCGGCACCGTTCGCTCGTTCATGCGCGAGAAGAAATGATAGGGCGCGTCCAGATGCGTGCCGTTATGCGTGCTGATGTTCACCTGCTCGACCGCCGCGTACTCGCCCTCGGGCAGGGCCCGGACCGACACGCCCATGTATTCGGCCATGGCCGGCGCGCTCATCTTGTGGTCGATGTAGTTGATCTCCGGCAGCATCCGCGGCGGGTCGCTCGCGATGCCTGACTTGAGCGCCACGGAAATATCGATGATCCGGCGTGCCATGCTCGTTTCCTTCCCCATATGCCCGCGAAGGCTAAGCTCGCCCTCCCGGCGCTGACAATTGGCGCGGAGCGGCTTATCCTCGGCTCGAAAGACGGAGGAACCCCCCATGCTCGATTCAATCTCCAAGCTCGCGCTCAAGGATCCCGACCTGCTGCGGCAGGCGAATTGCATCGGCGGCCAGTGGGTCCAGGCGGACTCGGGAAAAACCTTCGCGGTGCGCAATCCCGCGACGGGCGAGGTCGTCGGCAACGTGCCAGCCATGGGCAAGGCCGAGACGCGCCGCGCCATCGAGGCCGCCAATGCCGCCCTGCCGGCCTGGCGCAAGATGCTGGCCAAGGAGCGCGCGACCATCCTGCGCAAGCTCTTCGACCTGATGCTCGCCAACACGGACGACCTCGCGGCCATCATGACGGCCGAGCAGGGCAAGCCGCTCGCCGAGGCCAAGGGCGAGGTGGCCTATGCCGCCAGCTTCATCGAGTGGTTCGCCGAGGAAGGGAAGCGCGTCTATGGCGACGTGATCCCGCAGAATGCCGCCGGCCGCCGCGTGCTGGTGATGAAGGAGCCGATCGGCGTCTTCGCCGCCATCACCCCCTGGAACTTCCCGGCCGCCATGATCACCCGCAAAGCCGGCCCCGGCTGGGCCGCGGGCTGCACGGGCGTCATCCGCCCCGCCAGCCAGACGCCCTTCTCGGCCTTGGCGCTGGCCGTCCTCGCCGAGCGCGCGGGCATGCCGGCCGGCGTCTGCAACGTCATCACCGGCCCGGCCGGCGAGACGGGCGCGGAGCTGACCTCCAACCCCATCGTGCGCAAGCTGACCTTCACGGGCTCGACCGAGGTGGGCCGCGTGCTGCTCGCGCAATGCGCGCCGACGATCAAGAAGACGAGCATGGAGCTCGGCGGCAACGCGCCCTTCCTGGTCTTCGACGACGCCGACCTCGATGCGGCCGTCCAGGGCGTCATGGCCAGCAAGTACCGCAACACCGGACAGACCTGCGTCTGCGCCAACCGCGTGCTGGTGCAGGAAGGCGTCTACGACGCCTTCGCCGCCAAGCTGAAGGCGGCCGTCGAGGCGCTGAAGGTCGGCAACGGCATGGAGCCGGGCGTGACCCAGGGCCCGCTCATCAATGCCGACGCCGTGCTGAAGGTGGAGGAGCACATTGCCGACGCCACCAAGCATGGCGCGAAGGTGCTGAGCGGCGGCAAGCGCCACGAGAAGGGCGGCAACTTCTTCCAGCCGACCATCCTGACCAACGTGCCGCACGACGCGCTGATCTTCCGCGAGGAGACCTTCGGCCCCGTCGCCCCGCTCTTCAAGTTCAAGACGGAGGAGGAGGGCGTGGCCCTGGCGAACGACAGCGAGTTCGGCCTGGCGGCGTATTTCTACGCCCGCGACGTCGGCCGCATCTTCCGCGTGGCCGAGGCGATCGAGGCCGGCATCATCGGCATCAACGAGGGCATCATCTCCACCGAGGTGGCACCCTTCGGCGGCGTGAAGCAGTCGGGCCTGGGCCGCGAGGGCAGCAAGTACGGCATCGAGGACTATCTCGAGGTGAAGTACCTGGCGCTCGGCGGCATCGGGAGCTGATCCCGCCGGGCAGCGCGCCTTCAAGGTCCGAGCCATCGGCCCCGGGCGCGCCTCCCCCGCTTGCGGCGAGTGACGCGGCGGTCGCAAAGCGGCCGCCGCGCCTCATATTGGCAGGGTTCATTCGAGGCGCATCATGACCTACGATTTCGACCTCTTCGTCATCGGCGGCGGTTCCGGCGGCGTCCGCCTCGCCCGGATTTCCGCGGGCCACGGCGCCCGCGTGGGCGTGGCCGAGGAGCGCTTCTGGGGCGGCACCTGCGTGAACGTGGGCTGCGTGCCGAAGAAGATCATGGTGAACGCCGCCGAATACGGCCAATGGGCGCAAGACGCCGCGGCCTTCGGCTGGAACATCGAGAATCACGGCCACGACTGGAAGAAGCTCGCCACCGCCCGCGATGCCGAAGTGGCGCGGCTCTCCGGCATCTATGGCCGCATGCTGGCCGGCGCCGGCGTCACCAGCTTCGACGCGCGCGCGACCTTCCTCGACGACCACACGCTGCAGGTCGGCGACAAGGTCGTGACGGCGGAGCGCATCGTGATCGCCACGGGCGGAAGCGCCACGCGGCTCGACATTCCCGGCGCCGAGCTGGGCATGATTTCGGACGGCCTCTTCACCCTGCCGGAGCTGCCCAAGAAGATCGCCGTCATCGGCTCGGGCTACATCGCTTTGGAATTCGCCTGCCTCCTGCGCGGGCTGGGCGCCGAGGTCGAGGTCTTCTTCCGCGCCGAGCAACCCCTGCGCGGCTTCGATGGCGATGTCCGCCTCGCGGTGACCGAGGCCATGACGGCCCAGGGCATCGTCATGAGCTCCGGCTGCGCGCCGACGCGCATCACCAAGGTCGATGGGGGGCTGATGCTCACCCTCACCAACAACTTCATGCGCGAGGTGGACGCCGTCTTCTTCTGCACTGGCCGCGATCCCAATACCCGGGGCCTCGGCCTGGAGAAGGCCGGCGTCACCGTGAAGCCGAATGGCGCCATCCCGGTGGATGACGAGCACGCGACCAACGTGCCGCACATCTATGCCATCGGCGACGTGATCGACCGGATCAACCTTACCCCGATGGCGACGGCGGTAGGGCATGCCCTGGCCGACACGCTCTTCGGCAAGAATCCCCGCAAGGCGAGCTACGAGAACGTGCCGACGGCCATCTTCACCTCGCCGCCCATCGGCACGGTGGGACTTTCCGAGGAGGAGGCCGCGAAGCGCGGGCCGGTGGACGTCTATGTCAGCAAGTTCACGCCGATGCGCCACACCATCAGCAAGCGCGAGGGCCGCAAGACCCTGATGAAACTGGTCGTCGACCAGAAGACCCAGAAGGTCGTCGGCGCCCATATGCTGGGCGAGGACGCGGCCGAGATCATGCAGGGCATCGGCATCGCGGTAGTGATGGGCGCGACCAAGCAGGATTTCGACCGGACCATCGGCATTCATCCGACGGCCGCCGAGGAGTTCGTCACCCTCCGCACCCGGACCCGCGTCGCCGGCATGCCTGCCGTGGAGCCGGCGAAAACCGCGGCCGAGTAGCGTTTCCGGCCATCCTGCCGTAACCTGTCGGCCCTATGACCCTGGAGTTCGTGCCATGGCGCGCGATTGGCGCCCCTCCTCCTGGAGGCAGATGCCCATCCGGCAAGTGCCGGATTACACCGATCCCGCGGCCCTGGCCGCGATGGAAGCCAAGGTCGCGACCTTCCCGCCCCTCGTTTTTGCAGGCGAGTGCGAGCGACTGAAGGCCGCGCTCGCCGAAGCTGCCAAAGGCCAGGCCTTCGTCCTGCAGGGGGGCGACTGCGCGGAGAGCTTTGCCGAGTTCCGCGCGGACACCATCCGGGACACCTTCAAGGTGCTCCTCCAGATGGCCGTCGTCCTGACCTTCGGCGCGGGCATGCCGGTGGTGAAGCTCGGCCGCATGGCCGGCCAGTTCGCCAAGCCGCGCTCCTCAGACGTGGAGAAGGTCGGCGACGAGACGCTGCCTTCCTATCGCGGGGACATCATCAACGGCGCGGCCTTCACGGAGGCCGCGCGCCTGCCCGATCCGGCGCGGATGGAGTTCGCCTACCTCCAGTCGGCCGCGACGCTGAACCTGCTGCGCGCCTTCGCGACCGGCGGCTTCGCTGACCTGCACCAGGTGCACCGCTGGAACCTCGACTTCGTGGCCCGATCGCCGCTTTCCAAGCAATATGAGGGCCTGGCGGCGCGCATCGACGAGACGCTGAGCTTCATGGCCGCCTGCGGCATGAACAGCGACAACGCCCCGCAGATCCGCGAGACGGCCTTCTACACGAGCCATGAGAGCCTGCTCCTCCCCTATGAGGAGGCGCTGACGCGCGAGGCTTCCACGCATCGCGGCAAGACCTATGCCTGCTCGGCCCACTTCCTCTGGATCGGCGACCGCACGCGGCAGTTCGACGGCGCGCATGTCGAGTTCCTGCGCGGCGTGGCCAATCCGATCGGCATGAAGGTCGGGCCGAGCATGGAGGTTGACGACCTCCTGCGCCTCACCGAGATCCTGAATCCGGCCAATGAGGCCGGCCGCCTGACCCTCATCGCCCGCATGGGGCACGAGAAGGTCGAGGCCAAGCTCACGCCCCTGGTGCGCGCGGTGAAGGCCGCGGGCCGCCAGGTGGTCTGGCTCTGCGACCCCATGCACGGCAACACCACCACCCAGGCCGGCTACAAGACGCGCAGCTTCGACGCCATCCTCTCCGAAGTGCGGCGCTTCTTCGACGTCATGGCGGGCGAGGGCGCGGTCGCCGGCGGCGTGCATGTCGAGATGACCGGCAACAACGTCACCGAATGCATCGGCGGCGCCCACCGGCTCACCCCGGCGGATCTCGCGGCCAACTACGCCACCTTCTGCGACCCGCGGCTGAATGCCGAGCAGTCGCTGGAGCTGGCCTTCCTCATCGCCGAGGAGCTGAAGGCCCATCGCAGCCGGCCGGAGCGTCCGCTGGTGCAAGCGGCGCAATGAGCGAGGCGTCCGACCGGCCACGAGCTGCCGCCGTGAAGCGGCCGGACCTGGAACAGGACATCGTCGCGCGGACGGACAGCTACTTCAACCGCACCCGCGCCATCGTGGAGAAATTCGGAGACAGCCGGGTGACCTATGCGGTCTTCCTGCGCCGCCCGGTGATCTCGGCGCCTCGGATCGCGGTGGAATGGCTGGAGACGGTCTCCCAGGCGCGGGGCACGCCCTTCGAGATCGAGGTGAAGTATCCGGAAGGGGCCTGGGTGGGCGCGGGCGATCCGCTGCTCTACCTGACGGGCTCCTTCGCCGCGCTCTCCGATCTGGAGACGCTGTACCTCCAGAAGCTCGGCCCCTGCTGCGTGGCCGCGCACAACGCCTATCAGATGTCGCTGGAGTTGCCCGAGGCCGCCTTCCTCGCCATGGACGCCCGCCACTGCGCCGGCTTCGAGATGCAGGACATGATGGCCTATGCCGCCTCGGTCGGCAGCGCGGCGGCCCGGCGCGAGGGCGCCCGCGGCTTCATCGGCAATGCCAACGACGCCACGGCCCACTGGTTCGGCGGCAATGCCGGGCGAGGGACCATGCCGCATGCCCTGATCGGCTATGCCGGCTCCACGCTCCGTGCGGCCGAGATGTTCCATGCGGCCTTCCCGGACGAGCCGCTGACCGTCCTGGTGGATTATTTCGGCCAGGAGATCACCGATGCCCTGGCCGTGGCGCGCCGCTTCCCGGAGCATGCCAAGTCCGGCCGCCTCTCGGTGCGGCTCGACACCCATGGCGGACGCTTCCTCGAGGGGCTGGACCCGGCCGAGAGCTATGCCGTGCTGGAGCGCCATGCCCCGGCCGCGATCCGCCGCTATCGCAGCGATTCCGAGCTGCGGCATCTCGTCGGCACCGGCGTCTCCGCCGCGGCCATCTGGCGCACGCGCGAGGGGCTGGACGCCGCGGGTTTCGACAAGGTGAAAATCGTCGCCTCCTCCGGCTTCTCGGTCGCCAAGTGCCGGGTGATGAACGAGGCGCATGCGCCGGTCGATGTCGTCGGCACGGGCAGCTTCATCCCGGACCGCTGGAGCGAGACCTATGCCACGGCGGATATCGTCGAATATGACGGCACGCCGCGGGTGAAGGTCGGCCGCGAGTTCCTGCTGCGCAACGGCCGCCGCCGGAACGGCCACTGACGGCGCGACGGCAAGGGCTGCTCTGCGCCTTCGGCGTCCTGTTCATCTGGACAGGGTTCCTGCTCTTCTCCCGGCTCGCGGCCGCGCAGCCCTTCACGGCCTGGGACGTGGCGGCGCTGCGCCATGCGGGCGCCTTCCTCACCGTCCTGCCGATCCTCGCCCTGCGCGGCAGGCCGCGGCTGGGAGCGGCGCGCGGCCTCGCGCTGACGGCGACGGCGGCCTTCGGCTTCCCGCTCGCCGCCTATTGGGGGTTCCGCTTCGCTCCGGCATCGCATGGCGCCGTGCTGCTGCCCGGCCTGCTGCCCTTTCTCGCCGCCTTCGTCTGGTGGTGGGCCTTCGGCGATCGCTGGAGCTGGCGGCGCACCCTTTCGCTGGCGGTCGTGGCCGCCGGGATCGCGCTGCTGGCCGCCGAGACGGCTGCCAGCCAGCCGGGCGCCTGGCGCGGCGACCTGCTCTTCACCGCCGGCTGCCTGAGCTGGACGGCCTATATGTGGCTGGTCCGCCGCTGGCAGCTTGGCGCGCTGGAGGTCACGCTCGCCGTGGCGCTGCTGGCGGCGCCGATCTACCTGCCGGTCTGGTGGCTGTTCCTGCCGAGCAACCTCGCCGCCGTGCCCTGGGAGTGGGTGGTCTTTCACTTGATCTACCAGGGCTGCCTTTCGGTGGTGGTCGCCGGCTTCCTCTTCACCCGCGCCACGGTGCTGCTGGGTGCGCCGCAGACCTCGGTCATCACCTCGGTCGTCCCGGCCATGGTGGCGCTGGGCGCCTGGCCGCTTCTGGGCGAGGCCCTGGGCTGGGCGGGGGCCGCCGGCGTGGGGCTGGTGACGCTGGGCATGATCGCGGGCGTGGTCGGCCCTGCCCCCAAGCCTCGTTGACCCTGCCCCCCCGGCCGCCTACTTCCGGGACATGACCGATCGCATCCGCATCGCCCTGGCGCAGATGAACCCCCATGAGGGGGAACTGCGCGCGAACGCCCAGAAGATCCGCGCCCTGCGCGCCGAGGCGGCCGCCGGGGGCGCGGACCTTCTGGTCACGCCCGAATTCAGCATCGCCGGCTATCCGCCGGAGGACCTCGTGCTGAAGCCCGCCTTCCGCGCCATGGCCGAAGCCGAGATCGCGGCCCTGGCCGCCGAGACGACCGATGGCGGCCCCGGCCTGATCGTCGGCGGCCCCTGGTGTGACGGCGGCAAGCTCTACAACGCGGCCTTCCTGCTGGATGGCGGCCGGATCGTCGCCCGCCGCGCCAAGCACGAGCTGCCCAATTACGGCGTCTTCGACGACAAGCGCGTCTTCGACGCCGGCCCCGCACCCGGCCCCGTGGTCTTCCGCGGCCTGCGCCTCGGCCTGATGATCTGCGAGGACTGGTGGTTTCCCGCTGTCTCCGAGACGCTGAGCGAGAGCGGGGCGGAGCTGCTGCTCTCCATCAACGGCTCGCCCTTCGAGATTGACAAGGCGCAGTCGCGCGTGGACCTCGCGGTCGCGCGCGTGGTGGAGACGGGGCTGCCCTTCGTCTTCCTCAACCAGAATTGCGGCCAGGACGAGCTGGTCTTCGACGGCGCGAGCTTCGTGCTGAATGCCGACCGCAGCCTCGCCGTCCGCATGCCGTCCTTTCAGGAGGCGCTGGGCTTCACCGATTGGGCGCGCGACGGCGACGTATGGCGCTGCGAGCCGCAGCCCATCCCCCCGGTCGAGGCGCGCTCGCAGCAGATCTACGCCGCCATGATGCTGGGCCTGCGCGACTACGTGAACAAGAACGGCTTCCCCGGCGTGGTGCTCGGCCTGTCGGGCGGCATCGATTCCGCCATCTCCGCCGCCGTCGCGGCCGATGCGCTGGGGCCGGATCGCGTGCGCGCGGTGATGATGCCCTCGCCCTATACCAGCCAGGAGAGCCTGGAGGACGCGGCGGAATGCGCGCGCCTGCTGGGCATCCAGTACGAGACCATCCCGATCGGCCCCGCCATGGAGGCCTTCGACGGCATGCTGGCGCCGGCCTTCGGCAACCGCCCGCCGGACATCACGGAGGAGAACCTCCAGTCGCGCATCCGCGGCGTCACGCTCATGGCGCTCTCGAACAAGTTCGGGAACATGCTGCTGACCACCGGCAACAAGAGCGAGATGAGCACCGGATACGCCACCATCTATGGCGACATGTGCGGCGGCTATTCCGTGCTGAAGGACGTCTACAAGACCGACGTCTTCGCCGTCTGCCGCTGGCGCAACGACAACGTCCCGGCCGGAGGCCTGGGGCCCCAGGGCGCGGTCATGCCGGAGCGCGTCATCACCAAGCCGCCCAGCGCCGAGTTGAAGCACGACCAGAAGGACCAGGACACGCTGCCACCCTACGAAGTGCTAGACGCCATCCTGACCGGCCTCGTCGAGGAGGAGCGCAGCGTGGACGACCTCGTGGCCCAGGGCCACGAGCGCGCGCTGATCCTGCGCGTCTGGAAGCTGCTCGACCGCGCCGAGTACAAGCGGCGCCAGGCGCCTCCGGGCGTGAAGATCGGTCGCCGCGCCTTCGGCCGCGACCGGCGCTACCCCATCACCAACGGCTTCACCGGACTGATCTCTTGAGCATCACCGACGACATCCTGGGCAAGGCCGAGGGCATCGAGGTCCGCATCATGGACCTCTCCGGTGCCAATGGCTCCGAGCCGCTGGAGACGGTGCGCGGCTTTTCGTCGCTCGCCCATGCCAACGCCTTCGCGCGCCGGTACGTGCGCGATTCCATGGAGGTCTGCCGGCCGCGCGGCGCAGATGCCGAGGCCGCGCGCGACGCCTGGTTCGCCTTCGGCGAGGATGCGGTGGTCAGCGGTCCGGAGGGCGCGGCCATCGAGGGTGGCTGGAGCAGCGGTAGCGAGCTGGCCGACTTCGCCGCTGCCCCGCCGCGCGAGCGGGAAGACCGCAACTGGCGGATGATCGACCCGCGCAAGCTGGCCGCCGAAGAGGATGACGACGAGGGGGAGGACGAGGCATGATCGCCGTCATCCGCCTGCTTGCCCCGTGCAGGACCGACCGGCCGCAAAGCGACCGGCGCGCCCAGACCAAACGTTCCGCCCGCGCGCCCGGCGCGGCGCGAAGCCAAGCCGCCGGGTTGGGGCTGCTTGCCACAACCGCCCGGCGTCTGAGGGCGGGATAAATGACCAAGCTGCGCTTCGCCCCCTCCCCGACGGGCCATCTCCATGTCGGCAATGCGCGCATCGCGCTGGCCAACTGGCTTGTGGCGCGCAAGCTCGGCGCCGAGCTGGTGCTGCGCCTGGACGACACCGACACAGGCCGCAGCAAGGCGGAATTCGCCCATGCGATCGAGGAGGATCTCCGCTGGCTCGGCCTGGACTGGGACAGCTCGTTCCGCCAGTCCGACCGCCTCGCCCTCTACGAGGCGGCGGCGGAGAAGCTGAAGAAGAGCGGCCACCTCTACCCCTGCCTCGAGACCGAGGAGGAGCTGAACTACAAGCGCGAGCAGCGTCTCAGGCAGGGCCGCGCGCCGATCTATGACCGGGGCGCGCTCAAGATGACCGAGGAGCAGCTCGCCCGCGCGATGGAGAACGGCAAGCGCCCGCATTGGCGCTTCAAGCTCTCCGGCATCAGCATCGAGTGGGAGGACGGCGTGCTCGGCCGCCGGGCCGTGAAGCTCTCGGCCATCAGCGACCCCGTGCTGATCCGCGCCGACGGCTCGCCGCTCTACACCTTCACCTCCGTGGCGGACGACCTCGAGACCGGCGTGAGCCATGTCGTGCGCGGCGAGGATCACGTGACCAATACCGGCGTGCAGCTCGACATCTGGCGCGCGCTGGGCGGCAAGGGGCTGCACTTCGCGCATCTGCCCCTGTTGACGGATGCCGATGGCGGCCCGCTCTCCAAGCGCATCGGCTCACTCTCGCTGCGGCAACTGCGGCGCGACGGCGTGGAGGCGGCGACGATCACCGGCTACCTGGGCGCGCTCGGCACTTCGCATGACGCGCGTCCGGCGAAGCCCGCCGAGTTGCTGGAGAGCTTCGACCTGTCCGCCGTCTCGCATTCCTCGCCGCGCTTCGATCCGCGCCAGATGCTGGCGCTGAATCGCCGGCTGCTGCACGGCATGTCCTTCGAGGAGGCGCGGCCGCACCTGCCGCCCGGCGCCGACGCGGCCTTCTGGGAGGCCGTGCGCGGCAATCTCGACCTCATGCCCGAGGCGAAGCACTGGTGGGAGGTGGTGCATGGGCATATTGCGCCCGTCGAGCAGCCGGAGGAGGCCGGGTTCCTCCAGGCCGCCCGCGAGCTGCTGCCTGCCGAGCCCTTCGACGGCAATAGCTGGGGCGCCTGGACCGATGCTCTGAAGACGGCCACCGGCCGCAAGGGCAAGGCGCTCTTCATGCCGCTCCGCCTCGCGCTGACCGGCGAGGACCACGGCCCGGACCTCAAGACCCTGCTTCCTTTGATGGGGCGCGCGCGCGCCGCCGAAAGACTGACCGCATGATGCTCCGCTTCCACAACAGCCTGACGCGCCGCGAGGAGGAGTTCCGCCCACTCGATCCCGAGCATGTGAAGCTCTATGTCTGCGGGCCTACGGTCTATGACCTCGCGCATCTGGGCAATGCGCGTCCCGTGGTGGTCTTCGACGTGCTGGCGCGGCTGCTGCGGCGGATCTATCCGCGCGTGACCTACGCCCGGAACATCACGGACGTGGACGACAAGATCAATGCGCGCTCGCGGGAGTCCGGCGAGCCGATCGGCGCCGTCACCGCGCGCACCACGGCCGACTTCCATCAGGATATGGCGGCGCTGGGCAACCTGCCGCCGGATGTCGAGCCGCGCGCCACCGGCCATATCGCCGAGATGGTCGCGATGAACGAGAAGCTCATCGCGAACGGCCACGCCTATGTGGCGGAGGGGCACGTACTCTTCAGCGTCGGCAGCTTCGCCGACTACGGCAGGTTCTCCGGCCGCAACCAGGACGAGCTGCTGGCCGGCGCGCGCATCGACGTCGCGCCCTACAAGCGCGACCCGGGCGACTTCGTGCTGTGGAAGCCCAGCGCCGAGGGTACCCCCGGCTGGGACAGCCCCTGGGGCCGCGGCCGGCCGGGCTGGCACATCGAGTGCTCGGCCATGTCCTGGAAGCATCTGGGCGAGCAGTTCGACATCCATGGCGGCGGCGCCGACCTGATCTTCCCGCATCACGAGAACGAGGTTGCGCAGTCGCGCTCGGCCTTCGGCACGCCCTTCATGGCGCACACCTGGCTGCATAACGGCATGCTGCTGGTGGACGGCGAAAAGATGTCCAAGAGCGTGGGGAACTTCTTCACTGTGCGGGACATCCTCGCCCAGGGCCCGTGGGCCGGCGAGGCCTTCCGGCTGCTGCTGCTGCGCACCCATTACCGCTCGGCGCTGGACTATACTCAGGCGGCGCTGGAGGAGGCCAAGCAGGAGCTGGACGACAGCTACGCCATGCTCGGCCGCGCGCCGGCCATCTCCGAGGCGCCGGTCCTCGCCGAGATGGCCGAATGGGCGCTGGAGCCGCTGCGCGACGACCTGAACACGCCGCTGACGTTGAGCCGGCTGCGCGACCTGCGCACGCTGGAGAATTCTGCGACGGTGGGCGGCTCCTCGGCTGCCGTGCTCGGGCGGATCGGGAGGTCGTGGTCGCTGGTGCCGGGCCAGGCGGCCGCGGCTTTCCGCGAGGCGGGCTCCGTGCTGGGCGTGGCGCAGGGCGACCCGACGGCCTGGCTGCAGGGCGGCGTGGACGCGTCGGCCATCGAGGCCGCGATCGCCGCCCGCGCCGCGGCCCGCAAGGCCCGCGACTTCGCCGAGGCCGACCGCATCCGCGATGCCCTTCTCGCCGATGGCGTCGTGCTGGAGGACAGCGCCAGCGGCACCGTCTGGAAGCGCGCCTGATCCGATGAGGGATCAGGGCGCCGCGCCGCTGGTGGCGCCGGAGGGCGAGACGCCCATCGTCGTGCTGGTGCGGCCGCAGCTCGCGGAGAACATCGGCACCACCGCGCGCGCCATGGCTAATGGCGGTCTGTTCCATCTCCGGCTGGTCGCGCCCCGCGACGGCTGGCCGAAGGAGCGCGCCTGGGCCGCCGCCTCCGGCGCGGACCGCATCCTGGATGCCGTGCAGCTCTTCGAGACCGTGGATGCCGCGATCGCCGATTGCCATCGCGTCATCGCCACCTGCCCGCGCCCGCGCCATGTCGTCGTCCCTGTCATGACGGCACGGGCCGCGGCGGCGGAGCTGCGGGCCATCAACGGGCGCGGCGAGCGCGTCGCCATCCTCTTCGGCCCTGAGCGGGCCGGGCTGGAGGCCGAGGACCTTGCCCGCGCCGACACGCTGGTGCGCTACCCGCTCAACCCCGAATTCAGCTCGCTCAACCTCGCCCAGGCGGTGATGGTGATGGCCTATGAATGGTGGGTCGCGGCCGATACGACGCCGCCCCGCCGGCTCCAGACCCACAAGACCCATGTCGCCACCAAGGGCGAGCTCGACAACTTCATGCGGCACCTGACCGAGGAGCTCGACGCCTGCGGCTTCCTCCGCAACGCGCCGAAGCGGGCGGGCATGGTGCGCAACCTGCGCCACTGGTTCGAGCGCGGCGAGATCACCGAGCAGGAGGTCCGCACGCTGCACGGCGTGGTGGCGGAGCTCTCCCGGGGACGCATGATCCGCGGGCGGCCGGACAAGGTCGGGCCGCCCGAGGAGGAATAGGCCGCTCCAGGCCCGCGGCGGGCGGCAGGTTCAGCCGATTTTGGCGGCCAGCTTCCGCGCCAGCAGGTAGCCCAGGCCCCCGCCGGCCGGCGCGGCCGGCAGCACGAGCAGCCAGCCCATGTGAACCCCTTCGGAGACGGCGATGAAGCCGAGGCCCAGCATCAGCCCGCCGACCAGGCTGCCGACGACGCCGGCCGTGAGGCCGAGGACCAGGATCTCTTCGCGCGTGACCATGATGCGGGAGTAGGGGCGGCTCCCCCGGTTTGACAAGCCCGGCCTGCCCCCCTAAGACCCGGCCCATTCCTGGGAACGAGGACGCGCCTTCGGGGCGTGCGCCCGCTTTGGAGCGTTGCGAGGCTGATTCGCGCTTCGGGTCGAAGAGACCCTCCGCGGTAAGGCTCGGGACGATCCAGGGACTACCGGGACAACCCGCAGGCCTGAGAATGGGTCCGCATCAAAGAAGGTCCCGCGCCGAAAAGGTGCCGGGAGAAGCCGCGCATGACGAAGCGCCTTGCCTCCAAGTACAAGATCAACCGCCGCCTCGGCGAGAACCTCTGGGGCCGCGCCAAGAGCCCGGTCTCCAAGCCCCGCAAGGGCGAGCAGGGCGCCCGCACCTACGGCCCCGGCCAGCATGGCCAGCGCCGGAAGAACAAGCCCACCGACTTCGGCATTCAGCTTATGGCGAAGCAGAAGCTGAAGGGCTACTACGCCAATATCGGCGAGAAGCAGTTCCGCAAGTATTATGACGAGGCTGTGCGCCGCAAGGGCGACACCTCCGAGAACCTGATCGACCTGCTGGAGCGCCGGCTGGACACCATCATCTACCGCCTGAAGTTCGCGGTGACGCCCTTCGCGGCGCGCCAGTTCGTGAACCACGGCCACGTGACCGTGAACGGCAAGCGGCTCAACATCCCCTCCTACTCGGTGAAGGACACCGACGTGATCGAGGTGAAGGAGAAGTCGAAGCAGCTGACGATGGTGCTCGACGCCGCGCAGGAGGCCGGCCGCGACGTGCCGGAGTATCTCGAGGTCGATCACCGCGCCATGAAGGGCCGGATCCTGCGCACGCCGAAGTTCAGCGACGTGCCCTATCCGGTGCAGATGGAGCCGAACCTGGTCGTCGAGTTCTACTCGCGGTAAGTAGCGGGTTCTACTCGCGGCAACGGGCTTCGATCTTTCCGGACCTTCCGGAGGCGGCGCAGGGGGATGCCCTTGCGCCGCCTCCATGCTTCCGGAGCCGCTCGTCACCCCGCGGCGGTTGACGGATCGCGCCCTTCGCCTGCACACAGGAATCCATGCCAGCTCCCGATCCGGTCCCTCTCCGCGTAACCCTGGAATCCCTGGTCAGAGCCACGCATCAGGCCTTGCTCGGCCGGCAGGTGAACGCCACCTGGCTCGTCAATTTCTCGGATGAGCTGGCGCGCCGGCTGAAGACGCAGTCGCTGGTCGACGTGATGGCCGACTTCATGAACATCATCCAGTCCAGCCCCGAGGGGCAGAAGCGGCTGGCGACGGTGGCCAATGCCTCGGCGTCGATCGAGAGCGTCGTCGCGCCGGGGCTCGCCGCGCGGCCCTCGCCGCTGGCCTGCATCGGGCTGGGCTGCTCGCCGCAGACGGCGGGCATGCTGCGCCGCGCCGGGCTGCGCCGCTGGGCCGGGCCCTTCGACTGGATGACCATTCCCACCGAGGCGGTGCGCGACAGCATCATCGACGACTGCGCCGGATTGCTGATGGCCTCGGAATACGAGCCGATCGAGCAGGAGGACCGGCCGCCCGACGGCAAGGGCCACCTCTGCCGCCATCGCCGCTTCAGCGAGCTCTATGGGGCCACGGTCTTCCACCAGTACGATCCCTCGACGCCGGTGGGCTACGCCTCGCTGGAGCGGACCGTGCTGCGCTTCCGCGAGGCGCTGCGCGGGCTCCACGGCAAGCTGCTGTTGCAGGTAACCGACGAGACGGGCCGCAGCCTGGCGGCCTTCGAGGACACCTGCGACATGCTGGACCGCTCGGCGCGGGGCGCGATCCTGGTGACGATCGCGGTGGTGCCGGGCTCGCCCAGCGGGCCCTTCCCGGAGATGGAGCTGAGCCGGGCGCGCGGGCCGCACCGCTTCCTGCGGTGCCACACGCTCTCCGAACCGAAGGGCATCGGCTATGCCGATCCCATCGACGAGATCGTGCTGCTGCGCGGCGCGCTGGCCGCGCCGCAGCTCTCGGGCTGAACCGAGGCGCCCGGTGCTTAAGGGCTAAGCCTCAGCCTTCGTGGCGATGCCCTTGTCCTGCAGCATCGTCTGCAACTCGCCCGACTGGAACATCTCCATCACGATGTCGCAGCCGCCCAGGAACTCGCCGTTCACATAGAGCTGCGGGATGGTCGGCCAGTTGGTATAGGCCTTGATGCCCTCGCGGATCTCGGGGTCCTCGAGGACGTTCACGCCCTTGAAGGGCACGCCCACATGGCTGAGGATCTGCACCACCCGCGCGGAGAAGCCGCATTGCGGGAAGACCGGCGTGCCCTTCATGTAGAGCACCACGGGGTTGGCGTTGATCTCGGCCTCGATGCGCTCGGTCACGGTCGTCATCTGTCGGTTCCTTGTCGTAGGAGCTATTCGGGCGCGCTGGTCTGGAGCGCGAGGGCGTGCAGCACCCCGCCCATGCGGCCCTGGAGCGCGGCATAGACGAGCTGGTGCTGCTTCACGCGCGACAGGCCGCGGAAGGACTCGGAGACGACCGTGGCCGCGTAATGGTCACCGTCTCCAGCCAGGTCCTCGATCGCCACCTGCGCGTCCGGCATGGCGGATTTGATCAGGGCCTCGATTTCGGCCGGCTGCATCGGCATTCGGTCACATTCCCCGCATCAGTTCAGGCAGCGTCGCTTCGTTCGCCGCCGTGAGTTCAACCACAGATATGGCGTCGCCGCCCGGAATCTCCAGAGTGTTCCCGCCCGCGCGCCCGAGAACAAGAGCCGGCACGCCAGCCAGCTTCGCGGCTGCGAGAAGCGCCGCGACGTCGGCCACCGCCAGCACGTAGCGGGACTGGTCCTCGCCGAACCAGAAGCCATGGTCGCCGGAGGCGGTCAGCCTGGCGCCAACGCCCGTGGCCATGCACATCTCGGCCACCGTCACCAGCAGGCCGCCGTCGGCGCAGTCGTGGCAGGCGGCCACGCGGCCGGCCAGGATCTCGCCTCGCACGAAATCGCCGTTGCGGCGCTCGGCCGCCAGGTCCACCGGCGGGGGCGCACCCTCCTCGCGGCCGGCGATCTCGCGCAGCCAGAGCGACTGGCCGAGCCAGCCCGCCGTGTCGCCGATCAGCACCAGATCGGTGCCGGCGGGCAGGCCCAGGCCCACCGCCTGCGCCACATCCTCCAGCACGCCGACGCCGCCGATGGCCGGCGTCGGCAGGATCGCTCGGCCCTCGGTCTCGTTGTAGAGCGAGACGTTGCCGCTGATCACCGGGAAGTCGAGCGCCCGGCAGGCTGCGCCCATGCCGCGCACAGCGGAGGCGAACTGGCCCATGATCTCGGGCTTCTCGGGATTGCCGAAGTTCATGTTGTCGGTGATGGCGCGGGGCAGGGCGCCCACCGCCGTGATGTTGCGCCACGCCTCGGCCACCGCCTGCATGCCGCCGGCCTCGGGATCGGCCTGGCAGTAGCGCGGCGTGCAATCGGTGGTCATGGCGAGCGCGCGGACATGGTCCTCGATGCGGACCACGGCGGCATCGGCCTGGCCCGGGCGCTTGGCCGTCTGGCCGCCGACCTGCGCGTCGTACTGGTCCCAGATCCAGCGGCGCGAGCAGAGGTCGGGGCAGGCCACCAGGGTCTTCAGCGCGTCCATCAGGCTGACGGGGTTTGCCACCTCGCCAGCCTTGATGACGGGCAGCTTCGGCGTCTCGGCCGTCGGGCGGCGATAGAGCGGGGCCTCGGATTCCAGCGGCGCCAGCTCGATATCGGCCTCGATGAGGCCCTTGTGCTTGATGACGATGCGACCCGTATCGGTCAGGCGGCCGATGATGGCGAAGTCCAGCTCCCATTTGCGGAAGATGGCCTCGGCCAGGGCCTCGCGGCCGGGCTTGAGCACCATGAGCATGCGCTCCTGGCTCTCGCTCAGCATCATCTCATAGGCGGACATGCCCTCCTCGCGCTGGGGGACGTGGTCCATCTCCAGCTCGATGCCCATGCCGCCCTTGCCGGCCATCTCGACACCCGAGGAGGTCAGCCCGGCCGCGCCCATGTCCTGGATGGCGACGATGGCGTCGGTCGCCATCAGCTCCAGGCAGGCCTCGATGAGCAGCTTTTCGGCGAAGGGATCGCCGATCTGGACGGTGGGGCGCTTCTCCTCGCTATCGGCCGAGAACTCGGTGGAGGACATGGTGGCGCCGTGGATGCCGTCGCGCCCCGTCTTGGAGCCGACATAGACCACCGCATTGCCGAGGCCGGTGGCGGCCGCGGTGAAGATGCGGTCGGCCTTGAGGATGCCAACCGTCATGGCGTTCACCAGCGGGTTGCCGTTGTAGGCCGGGTGGAAGTTGACCTCGCCGCCCACGGTGGGCACGCCCACGCAATTGCCGTAGCCGCCGATGCCGCGCACCACGCCGTCCATGACCTGGCGCGTCTTGGCCAGGCTGGGGTCGCCGAAGCGGAGCGCGTTGAGGTTGGCGATGGGGCGCGCGCCCATGGTGAAGACGTCGCGCAGGATGCCGCCCACGCCGGTCGCCGCGCCGTTATAGGGCTCGATGAAGCTCGGGTGGTTGTGGGATTCCATCTTGAAGACGGCGGCCAGCCCCTCGCCGATCTCGATGACGCCGGCATTCTCGCCGGGGCCGACGAGGACCCAGGGCGCCTTGGTCGGCAGCTCCTTCAGCCAGACGCGGCTGGATTTGTAGGAGCAGTGCTCGCTCCACATGACGGAGAAGATGCCGAGCTCGGCGAGCGTCGGCTCGCGGCCGAGGATGCCGAGGGCGCGCTCGTATTCGTCCGGCTTCAGGCCGAATTCGGCGGCAAGCTGGCGGGCGCGTTCGGGGGCGAGGGGAGGGACGGAGGCCATGGCAGGTATTTCGGGCCGCGCGCGGGGCTTGTCCAGCGAGCTTCCCGTCATGGCCAGCACGCTTTCAGCGCACGGGGAGGCACCCGGCGGCCGGAGACGCCGGCCGTCCACGCGCGACTTGCCTTGGCCTCGGCATCTTCCGGGGGCTGGGCCGTGGGGCGCCGGAAGCTGGCGGGGTCATCGCCCGCATCCCGTCGAGCGCCGCCATCGCCATCATATCGTACTGGCCGGCCGGTCGAAATCCGCGGCGTCTGTCGCGGCGGGCGTGGCTTGTCGCCGCGGCCCAGCGCTGCCTCAACAACCGTGGCATGGCCTCACGCCGCCCGGCTGCTCCTCCTGCCCGCCTCTCGGTCGACTCCGCCCCTGTAGAGGGCGGCGATGAGATCGGATTGGGTGACGATGCCGGAAAGCCGCCGGTCCTGGTCCACGACCGGGACGTGCCGGAACCCGCCATCGGCCATCAGCGGCACGAGCTCCGCGACATGGGTGCCCTCCGAGACGGTGCGGATCCCGTGCGGCATGACCTGGCCCACCACCTTCGGCACTTCGGCATGGATCGTCGTCAGGCGGCGGACCAGGCGCCGGAACCGCGTCCCGAATCCCACATAGCTGTCCAGCTCCGGGCTCTTCACGAAGTCCAGGTCGGAGACGAGGCCGATCACGCGCCGCGCGGGATCGAGGACGGGCATGGCCCGGATGTCGTGCCGGCGCAGCAGCCGCCAGGCCTCGGCCAGGGGCGTGCCGAACTGCACGGCGACCACGTCGCGCGACATGATCTCGGCGCAGGTGATCTCCCCGAAGCGCCGCCGATAGGCGTGCATCTCCGCCTGCTGCACCAGGCTGTCGAGGTCGTCGCGGCTGACGTCCAGGATCTGGTCGTATTGCCGGAGGACGGCGTCGAGATCCTCCGTGCTGACGCCGAGGCGCTGCGTCGGGCTCGGGTCGGCCGTGTGGTGCGGGTTCGTCCGCGCGGCCGGCCGGAGATGCGGATAGGGGCGGCGCGTCGCGTGGTGGAAGGCGATCGCCGCCAGCAGGAGCGTGGCCGAGCTCAGCGCGACCGGCGAGAGCGCGAAGAGGAACCCGGCCGAGGTCACCGCGGGACCGCCGAGCACGGAGGTCAAGGCGATCGCGCCGCCGGGCGGGTGGAGGCAGCGCAGGGCGAACATCGCCCCGATCGCGAGGGAGACGGCCAGGGGTGCCGCCAGCAGCGGGTCGGCGATCCACTGCGCGCAGGCGACGCCGACCAGGGCGGAGACGGTGTTGCCGCCCAGGATCGACCAGGGCTGGGCGAGCGGGCTGGCCGGCACGGCGAAGAGCAGGACGGCCGAGGCCCCCAGCGGCGCGATCAGCACCGGCGAAAGGGCTTCCGTGCCGGCGAGGCGCGGGCAGATCAGGCCGGTGAGAAGGAGGCCGAGCAGCGCGCCGGTGCAGCCGCGAAGCCGCTCCGCCGCGCTGGCGGCTATCGGGGCCGGCAGGAGGGCCCTCAGCCAGCCGCGGATCATGCTCCGGTCTGGGCCGTGCCCGTGGCGTCCGGCCGCGGGCCGGATGCAGCTTCCGGCGGGGCGAGCCCGAGCCGTGCCGCCATCGCCTCCCGGTTCGGGGAGAGCAGGAGGTCGGCCAGGGTCCGGCGGTCCAGCACGGCCAGGAACGCGCCCAGCGCCTCGCCCAGCAGCGATTGCAGCCGGCAGGCATCGATCAGCGCGCAGCCGCCGCCCTGGGCCGGGTCCTGGAAGCAGGCGGCCAGGGCCATGTCCTCCTCGGTGAAGCGCACCACGTCGCCGATGCGGATCTCCTCCGGCGCGCGGGCCAGCCGCAGCCCGCCGCCCTTTCCGCGCGTCGTCTCCAGGAAGCCGCCCCGGCCGAGATTGTGCACCACCTTCACCAGATGGTTCTCCGAGATGCGGTGTGCCGCCGCGATCTCCCGGATCGAGACGCGCCGGCCGCGCCGCAGGCCCAGATAGATCAGCGCGCGCAAGGCGTAGTCGGTGTGGAGGGTCAGCCGCATTGGCGAAGGTGTAACGTCTTTACACCTATGGACCAACGTTTCATAAGGTGTGTCGTGCATACATCTTTGAAGGCCGCCATGTCCCGACAGCTCAGCGATCAGACCATCTCCCTGGTGAAGGCGACGGTTCCTGCCCTCCAGGCCCATGGTCTCGACATCACCCGCCGCATGTACGAGCGGATGTTCCGGAACGCGGCCATCCGGGATCTCTTCAACCAGTCGCACCATGGCGAGACCGGCTCGCAGCCCAAGGCCCTGGCCATGGCGGTGCTGGCCTATGCACAGAACATCGACAATCTCGGCGTACTCGCCGGCGCCGTGGAGCGGATCGCCCAGAAGCATGTCGGGCTGAACATCCTGCCGGAGCACTACCCCCACGTCGCGGAGGCCCTGCTCGGCGCCATCCAGGACGTGCTGGGCGAGGCGGCAACGCCGGAGATCCTGGCGGCCTGGGGCGAGGCCTATTGGTTCCTGGCCGACCTGCTGATCGGCCGTGAGGTGCAGATCTATGGCGAGCAGGCCGCCGCGCCCGGCGGCTGGAACGGCTGGCGCGACTTCACCGTGCTGGAGAAGCGGCAGGAAAGCGAGATCATCACCTCCTTCATCCTGGCCCCCGTGGACGGGGGCCAAGTGATGCGGCACCAGCCCGGCCAGTACCTGACCTTCTGGCTGGAGATCCCCGGCCATACGCCACTGAAGCGGAACTACAGCATCTCCTCCGCCCCGGGCGACGCCCGGTACCGGATCACGGTGAAGCGCGAGCCGCAGGGCGTCGCCTCCAACTGGCTGCATGACGCGGTCCAGCCGGGTGCGCGGCTTAAGGTCGGCGCCCCGGCCGGCGAGTTCGTCCTGCCGGAGACGGAAAGCCCGGTCGTGCTGCTGAGCGGCGGCGTCGGCCAGACCCCGCTGGTGAGCATGCTGGCGGCCATGGCGGAGCGGCGGTCGCTGGTGCCGGTGCAGTTCGTCCATGGCACGCAGTCCGGCGCCACCCATGCGCTGGGCGGCGAGGTCCGGGCCCTGGTGGCCGCCTCCGGCGGAAGGATCACCGCGGCGACCTTCTACGAGTGCCCGCGCGCCCAGGACCGGCCGGGCCAGGACTACGACGTCGAGGGCCGGATCACCCTGGACTGGCTGCGCGCTCACACGCCGACCGCCGGGGCGGACTACTACCTGTGCGGCCCGCGCCCATTCCTGCGCACCTTCACCGACGGGCTCGTCCGGCTCGGCGTGCCGCCGGCGCGGATCCACTACGAATTCTTCGGCCCCGCCGACGAACTGCTGGCCGCCTGAACCGGCGCGGGGATGCTTCGCCCGGCGCCGTGAGCGGGATCACGCCGCGGCGAAGCTCTCCGCCAGCGAGGTGAACATCGGCAGCCCGTCCGTGCCGCCGACCAGCGGGTCCACGCAGTTCTCCGGATGCGGCATCAGCCCCAGCACGCGCAGGTTGGGCGAGAGGATGCCGGCAATGGCGTTGAGGCTGCCATTCGGGTTCTCGCCCTCGTACCGCAGGGCGACGAGGTTCTCGCCCTCCAGCCGCGCCAGGGTCTCGGCGTCGCAGAAGTAGTTGCCGTCGCCATGGGCCATGGTGGCGCTGAAGACCTGGCCGCGCTGGAAGTGATGCGTGAAGGCCGTATCCGCGCGCTCCACCTTCATCCGGCAGCTCATCGCCAGGAAGCGTAGCGAGGCGTTGCGCAGCAGCGCGCCGGGCAGAAGCCCGGCCTCTGTCAGCATCTGGAAGCCGTTGCACACGCCGAGCACATGGCCGCCGCGCTCCGCATGGGCACGGATGGCCGCCATGATGGGCGACTGCGCGGCCATGGCGCCGCAGCGCAGGTAGTCGCCATAGGAGAAGCCGCCGGGCAGCACCACGAGATCGGTGCCGGCGGGCAGCTCGGTGTCGCGGTGCCAGAGCATGTCCGGCCTGCGGCCGGTTGCGCGCTGAAGGGCGATGGCGATGTCGCGCTCGCGATTGGTGCCGGGGAAGACGACGATGGAGGCCTTCATGGATTCACGTCCTCACGGCTGCTGGGGCGGACAGGGAAGAGATGGCGCCAGGTGGCGCCGGGCAGGCGTTCATGCGCGATGCGGCGCCATTCGAAATGGTCCCAGGCGAGCGGTTTTTCCACCAGGGCCGTGAGGGCGAGGCCGGCCATCATCAGCACGGGCGCGAGCAGCATCGAGCCGAAAAAGAGGACCGGCGCCGGCATTCCGCGCATCCAACGGCGCGGCAGGAGGAGGGCCAGCGCGACGGCCAGCGGCAGGGCGACGAGCGCCATCGCCCCGTAGACGGCCGAGAAGATGCCGGCGGGCAGGAGGATCAGCACGATCAGGCCCCACAGCACGGTCATGGCCCATCACCCTTGCCAGACCCGCAGCCAGTGCAGCCCGCCGAGGAGTACGGTCGTTCCGACGGCGGCGATGGCGGCGGCGGTGACCCAGCGGTCCGCCTGCGCGCGCTGCCGGGCGATCCAGCCGAGGCGGGGGCCGGGCAGGGCCGTGGTCGTCCGCCGCTCGCGCCAGCGCAGGCCCATGAAGACCAGGACCGTCAGCACCAGCATGAGGAAGACGGAGGCCTTCACCATGGCGGAAAGAGCCAGCCGAAGGGGTTCGTGAAGCCCTGGATGAGCAGGCTGATCGGCCAGAAGAGCCCGCCCAGGAAGGCCTTCGAGTAATGAAAGAAGACCTGGGTGAGCGGGAATGCGGGATCCAGCCCCGGGCCGAAGAGCAGCCAGGCGGTCGTCGTCAGCATCCGCCAGGCCGTGAAGACGGCCGTGCCGATGATGAACCAGCGCAGCGAGGTCTCTCGGGCGGTCACACGATCTCCACGGTGAAGCTCTCGATGACGGTGTTGGCGAGCAGCTTGCGCGCCATCTCCTCGCCGGCGGCCTTCGCGCGGGCGGCGTCGGTCTCGGCGGTCTCGACGATCATGACCTTGCCGGTGCGGACCTCGCCCACGCCGGAGAAGCCGAGGCCGCCGAGCGCGCGCTCGATGGCCTTGCCCTGCGGATCCAGCACGCAGGCCTTGGGGAAGACAGTGACACGGAGTTTCATGTCGGAACGCTCGCCTCGCTTAAGGAAATCCGGCCGCACGGCGGCCGGCGCCGCCAAATCCCCCTCGACGCCAGGTGCTCCCGCTGCGCGGCGAAGCCAAGCCCGCGGAGCGGGCGCCCGGCGTTTGAGGGCACGAAAACTACTGCATCTGCTCCGGGCCCTTGACGTCCCGGATGCCCGCTTCAGGGAGGATGCCGAGGCGCCGGGCCACCTCCTGGTAGCCCTCCTCGACCTTGCCGAGGTCGCGGCGGAAGCGGTCCTTGTCCATCTTCTCGCCGGTCTTGCTGTCCCAGAGGCGGCAATTGTCGGGGCTGATCTCGTCGGCGAGGACGATGCGCATCTCGTCATTCTCGTAGAGCCGGCCGAACTCCAGCTTGAAGTCCACCAGCGTGATGCCGACGCCCAGCAGCAGGCCGGTGAGGAAGTCGTTCACCCGCAGGGCCAGCTGCACCATGTCGTCGAGGTCGTGCGTCGCGGCCCAGCCGAAGGCGGTGATGTGCTCCTCGCTGACCATCGGGTCCTGCAGGGCGTCGTTCTTGTAGTAGTACTCGATGATCGAGCGCGGCAGGCGCGTGCCCTCGGCGATGCCGAGCCGCGTCGCCATGGAACCGGCGGCCACGTTGCGCACCACGACCTCGAGCGGGATGATCTCCACCTCGCGCACGAGCTGCTCGCGCATGTTGAGGCGCCGGATGAAATGGGTCGGGATGCCGATCTCGCCCAGCCGCGTCATCAGATACTCGCTGATGCGGTTGTTGAGCACGCCCTTGCCGGTGATGACGCCCTTCTTCTGCGCGTTGAAGGCGGTCGCGTCATCCTTGAAGTATTGAACGATGGTGCCCGGCTCGGGGCCTTCGAACAGAATTTTGGCCTTGCCCTCGAAGATCTGGCGGCGGCGAGCCATGGTCATGGTCCTTCACGTCGGTATTCGGGCATATAGCAGGCTTGTCCATGCGTGCCACGCGCATCAGGGCAGCGTCAGCGCCGCGAAGGGCACGCGGTCCGGCGGCCCGGCTGCGAAGCGCCATTCCCGTCCTCCGTCGCGGCCCAGCGCGAGCAGCGAGGAGCAGATCGTGCCGAACCCGCCAAGCGGCGGAACGTTCAGCGCCTCTCCGGCGGCGCCGGCGGAATCGGCGAGCAGCGCGGGCCAGGCGCCCCAGTCCGGCGGCCCCGATTGGCCCGATGCCGGCAGGGCCGCGCGGAATCGCGGCAGGTGGCGGGCGGTGCGCGGACTTGCGAGGTCGTTGGGCGGATGGGCGGTGATCATGGAAACGCCCTCGGGCAAGGGCTCCGCTCCCGGCGCGCCGCTGCCGAGGCCGGCGACGAACCAGGCCGTCCCGGCATCGGCGATCACGAGGTTGAAGGTGCGGTAAAGGCCGGCATCGAGGCGCGAAAACGCCTGCGCCGCTTCCGCCGCCGTCGCCGATTCGAGCGCCAGGAGAGGCAGTTCCCCGCGGGACCGCTTGCCAGGCGCGGGGCCGAGGCTGCCCGGCCGGTTCAGCACGGCGGCGACGACCCCGGAGCGGTTGAGCGCCATCCAGGTTCCGCCGGCAGTGGCGTCGCGGCCGCCCAGGATGCCGGGCCAGAACTCGGCGGGCGGATCCCAGGGACGATCGAGCCTCTCGTCGCGATTGGCGGCCAGCAGCAGGGGCCAGGCCACACCGGGACGGCGCAGCAGGATCACGGTGCACATCCGCGATCCATAAGACAGTTTGCGCCCCGGCGATATCGCCGGGGCGCCGGATCAGACGGCCAGGCGCGGGCCCGGCGGGGCTACCAGCGGCGGTAGCCGTAGGGCCGGTAGTAGGGCCGGCCGTAGCCCCAATAGGGGCGCGGCGCGTAGTAGCGCGGCGGGCCCACGATCACCGGGGGCGGCACGTAGACCGGCACCGGGGGCACATAGATGCGTGGCGGCGGTGGCGCATAATAGGCCGGCGGCGGCGGAGCGTAGTAGGCCGGCGGCTTGTCGATCCACTGGGCCTGCGCGGCGCCAGCGCCCGCGCCGAGGGCGGCGAGGCTGGCCATCATCATGTTCCGGAACATCCGCATCGGATTGTCCTCCTTCATTCCTCAGAATGTAGCACCGCCTTGGTGGCGGAAGCATGGCAATTTGTCGCGTCAGCCGCGGCCACGGTGATGCCCGCCACCCCGGCCGTGGCCGCCATGATGGCCGTGGCTGCCATGATGCCGGCCGCCATGATTGTGGGCATTCCAGCCGCCGCCACGGTGATGACCGCCGCCGCCCCAGCCCCCGCGATATCCGCCCCCGCCGCCCCCGCCGCCCCCGCCGCCCCAGCCGTGGCGGGCGGGCGGCGCATAATACCGGGCCGCAGGAGCGTAGTAGCGCGGGCGGCCGTAGCCGTAGCCCGAGCCGTATCCATAGCCGGGGCCGACATAGGCCGCGCCGCCATAGACGGGACCACCATAGGCAGGGCCATAGGCGGGCGCGCAGCCGACCAGCGAGGTCATCAGGCCCAGTATCGCCAGAACGCGTAACCTGCGCATGACATGTTCCTCCAGCTGCGGCCGCCTTCACGTCAGGTCGGGGGTGCCTGACTCAGGGGTGCCGCAGGATCAACGTCCAAAGAGCAGCAGGGTTGGGACTTGCTTCTTCCGCAAGGCTTCCTTCGTGGTCACCATAGGAGGACTTCCGCATGGCGGAACCATGGCGCGATTACGCCGAAATTACTCCGCGGCGCACCCCGGACGCGCGGCCGGGCCTGTGCTCGCCGGGATCGATGCCCGCGTGCGGTAACGGCTTCCGGGGAGTAGGGCGAGGGTTCACCTTATGACACTCTTGCGCCATGTCGCCCGATCCCCGCCTGGCCAGGCTCCGATCCCTCATCGCCGAGCTCGGCGCGAAGCTCCAGCTCGACCTCGCCATCCGGCTCTGGGACGGCGAGGCCATCCCCCTCGGCCCGCGCTGGAGCGGGGACCTCGCCATCGCCCTGCGCGACCCGCGCGCCGTCACGCGCCTGCTGCGCCGCCCCCGCCTGACGACGCTGATCGACCTTCTCGCGGAAGGGCTGATCGAGATCGAGGGCGGCACGCTGCTTGACCTAGCGGCGCGGCGCGGGGAGAAGGGCATGCGCGGGCTGGCGCGCGGCGTGAACAGGCTCGCGGCGGCGCGCGCGGTGCTGCCCTTCCTCTTCGGGCCGGGCTCCTCGGCCGGCGCGCACGCCTATGCCGGCGACCAGAAGGCGCGGGCGGAAGAGGGCCGCGACGACAAGGCGCAGGTCCAGTTCCACTACGACCTCTCCAACGCCTTCTATGCGCTCTTCCTCGACCCGGAGATGGTCTATTCCTGCGCCTATTTCCCGGACTGGCAGGCGGACCTCGCCACCGCGCAGAAGGCCAAGCTGGAGATGATCTGCCGCAAGCTGCGGCTGGCCCCGGGCGAGCGCTTCCTCGACATCGGCTGCGGCTGGGGCGGCCTCGTCTGCCATGCCGCGCAGCACCATGGCGTCCAGGCGCATGGCGTGACGCTCAGCCAAGCGCAGTTCGATTTCGCGACGGCGAAGGTGAGGCGCCTCGGCCTGGAGGACCGTGTGACGATCGAGTTGCGCGACTTCCGCAGCCTGGCGGGGATGGAGTTCGACAAGGTCGCCTCCATCGGCATGTTCGAGCATGTCGGGCTCGACAACCGGGACGGCTATTTCGCCCATATCAAGTCGCTGCTGCGGCCGCGCGGAATCTACCTGCACCATGCCATCGCGCGGCCGATGAAGCGGACGGAGCGCGAGTTCCGCCGGAAGCGGCCGGAATTCGCGGCACTGGTGAACTACATCTTCCCCGGCGGCGAACTCGACCACCTCGGCGGCACCACGGACGCGATGGAGCGCAACGGCTTCGAGATCCACGACACCGAGGGCTGGCGCGAGCATTACGGCCGCACCTGCCGGCTCTGGACCGAGAACCTCCATGCGAGCCGCGCGGCGGCGGAGGCGGAGGTCGGCGCCGCCAAGACGCGCATCTGGCTCATCTACCTGGCCGGCTGCACCCTGGCCTTCGAACGGGGGAGCGTCGGGATCTTCCAGACCGTGGCGACGAGGAAGGCACGCGGGGCCTCCGGCCTGCCGCCGACGCGGGGCGACCTCTATGCCCGGCCGATCCTGGGGCCTGATCGTCCAGGCATGCCGGGGACGTGAATCAGCCTCCCGACCCGCCGCATGCCTCTTTGACAATGCCGCGTCGGATGGTAAGGCAGCGCCCATCGGAGTGTAGCGCAGCCTGGTAGCGCACTTGTCTGGGGGACAAGGGGTCGTCGGTTCAAATCCGGCCACTCCGACCATTTCCGGCGCAGCCTGCCGGATGCTCTCACGGTCCGCGGCGAGGGACGCAAGCCGCGCCCCTGCTTGGTAAGGCGGCAGATTCCATGCTCCGACCTCCGGAATCCGGCGTGGCTCCGTCGCGGCGCTTGTTCCTGGGGAGTGTCCTGGGGGCGCTCCCGACCGCGGCCCTGGCCGATCCCGCAGCTTCCGTATCCGCGCCGCGGCGGCTTCCCGCGCGGCTGCTGCCCGTCCCCGCTACGGCGAGCCCCGCGCTGCGCGCCGCGATCGGCGCGCCCTTCCCGCCGGGCTGGGACAGCATCCCGCGCGACGCCGCCGGCTGGCGCGCGTTGCAGGCCCAAAGCGCCGCCACCGTCGCCCCGCATCTGCCGGCGCTGCGGCAGCACCTGAAGGTCCAGGTCGAGGCCACCCGCATCGCGGGGGTTCCCGCCTTCGTCATCACGCCCGAGGATCTGCCCGCCGCGAACCGCGACCGTCTCCTCGTCCATCTCCACGGCGGCGGCTACGTGCTCTATCCGGGCGAGGCCGGCGCCGGCGAGGGCATGATGATGGCGGGCTATGGCCGCTTCCGCGTCGTTTCCATCGACTACCGCATGGCGCCGGATTTCCCCTTTCCCGCCGCGCTCGACGATTCCACGGCCGTCTGGCGCGCTCTGGCGGCGCGGCACGACCCGCGGCGGATGGCAATCTTCGGCGCCTCCGCCGGCGGCGGGCTGACGCTCGCCCTGATCCTGCGCGCCAGGGCCGAGGGCCTGCCGCTGCCCGCGGCCATCGCGCCCGGCACGCCCTGGTGCGACCTCGCGGGGGCGGGCGATTCCCTCCGGGCCAATGAGTTCGTGGACAATGTCCTGGTCTCGGCTGACGGCTGGGTCGGCGCCGCGGCGCGGCTCTACGCGAACGGGCGCGACCTGCGCGACCCGCTGATCTCCCCCATCTACGGAGACTTCGCCGGATTCCCGCCCGCGATCCTGACCAGCGGCACGCGCGACCTGCTGCTCAGCGACACCGTGCGCGCGCATCGCCGGCTCCGTCAGGCGGGGGTGGAGGCCGTGCTCCAGGTCTTCGAGGGGCAGAGCCACGCGCAATACCTCCTGCCGGGCGTGCCGGAGACGCAGGAGGCCTTTGCCGAGATCGCGCTCTTCTTTCAGCGGCATCTGGCCTAGCCACCCCGGCCCGGAGTCCCGCCCGACGGCGCGGCGCCTTGCCGGCCCCGTCGCTCCCTCGGCCCTACCGCCGCTGGCTCCGCGGGTCGAGCGCGTCGCGCAGCCCGTCGCCCACCAGGTTGAAGGCCAGCACCACCAGGAAGATCGCGAGGCCGGGGAAGATCGCGAGCCAGGGCGCGCCCTCGATGAAGCGCTGCGCCGAGTTCAGCATGCTCCCCCAGGAGGGCTGCGGCGGCTGCTGGCCGAGGCCGAGGAAGCTCAGCGAGGCCTCCGCGATGATGGCCTCGGCGATGGCGAGCGTCGCCTGCACGAGCAGCGGCGGGACGATGTTGGGCAGCACATGCACCAGCCCGATCCGCCAGGGCGGATTCCCCAGCGCGCGCGCCGCCTCCACCCAATCCGTGCTGCGCGCCTCCAGCGCCATGCCGCGCGCCAGCCGCACGAAGATGGGCGAGGCGGAGACGGCGATGGCGATCATCGCATTCTCCAGCGCAGGCCCGAGAAAGGCCGCCAGCGCGATGGCCAGGATCAGGAAAGGGATGGAGAGCATCGCATCGGCGATGCGGCTGATCAAGATGTCGAGCCACTTGCCGCCGAGCCCCGCGACGAGGCCCACCGGCACGCCGATCAGCACCGCGCCGCCGACGGCGATGACGCCCGCCATCAGGCTCGCCCGCGCGCCGAAGAGCACGCGGCTCAGCACGTCGCGGCCGTTCTCGTCGGTGCCGAAGAGATGGGTCGTCGACGGCGCCTTGCGGATGCGCGACCAACTCGTCTCCAGCGGGTCGAAGGGCGCGATCCACGGCGCCAGCAGTGCGGCGGCCACGAAGATCACGACCACCACTAGCCCGAACATCGCCAGCTTGTGCTGCACAAAGCGCCGCATCGCGCGGCGGGCGGGGCTTTCGCCCGTCTCGATGGCGATGGCTCCGGCGGTCGTGCTCATGCTGTGCGGAGCCTCGGGTTGATGGCCATGTAGAGCAGGTCCGCGATCAGGCTCAACGTCACGAAGATGAGCGCCGTCGCCATGACGACGCCCTGCACCACCGGGTAGTCGCGATTGAACACGGCATCCACGACCAGCTTGCCGAAGCCGGGGATCGAAAAGATCTGCTCGGTCAGCACGGCGCCGGCCAGCAGCCGCCCGAACTCGATGGTGCCGAGCGTCACCACCGGAATCAGCGCGTTGCGCAGGGCGTGCTTGGCCACGACCACGCGCTCGCCCAGCCCCTTGGCCCGGGCCGTGCGCACATAATCCTGGCTGAGCGCGCCGAGCATCGCCGCGCGGGTATGGCGCATCAGCACGGAGGCGACGCCGGTGCCCAGCACGAAGGCCGGCATGATGGTCGTCTGGAGGCTCATCAGCGGGTCCTCCCAGAGCGGCACGTAGCCGCTGGGCGGCAGCCAGCCGAGCTGCACCGAGAAGAGCAGGATCATCATGATCCCCAGCCAGAAGTTCGGCGTGGAGATGCCGAAGAGGGCGATGGCGTTGATGACCCAATCGGCAGGCCGGTCGCGCCAGACGGCGCTCAGCACGCCGCAGGGCACGCCGATCGCCACGCCGATGACGAAGCTCATGGCGGCGAGCTGGAAGGTGACGGGCAGCTTCTCCAGGATGAGCTCGCCGACCGGCAGCCGGATGCGCCAGGAGAAGCCGAGATCGCCCTGCAGCGCGCGCCAGATCCAGTGCAGGTACTGGTTCACCAAAGGCTGGTCGAGCATCAGCTCGGCGCGGATCTGCGCCAGCACCTCCGGGTCGCCGCGCTCCTCGCCGGCGAGGATCAAAGCGGGATCGCCCGGCATGAGCTGCTGCAAGGCGAAGACGAGGATCGAGACGATGATCAGCGTGGGGATCACCTGGCCCAGCCGGCGGAGCAGAAATCCCCACATGCGCGCGTCAGTCCTTCCGCGCCGCGTCCTGCGCGGCGGCCAGCTCAGCATCCTTCGCGCGGGCGCGCTGGACGCCGGGGCGGGCGTTCACGCGATCGGCATAGGCGGTGAATTCCGGCAGCTTGGGGACGATGCCGAACATCATCGTCCAGGAGAGGGACACGCCCCAGAGGATGTCGGCCGCGCTGAAGGTCTTGCCCAGGAGCCAGGGGCCCTTGGCCAGTTGGGCGCGCAGCGTCTCGATCACCGTGTCGTAATCGCCATAGGGGCTCATGGCGGCGGGGGCGGGGTCGCGCTTCAGGGCCTTGTCGACCACGGCCGGCTCGAAGCTGGAGCCGTAGAAGAACAGCCAGCGCAGGAAGGGGCCCCGCAGCGGATCGCCGATCGCGGGCGCCAGCCCCGCCTGGGGAAAGCGGTCGGCCAGGTGGAGAAAGACCGCGCCCTGTTCGGTGACGAGCGCCTCGCCATCCTGGATGGCGGGCACCTTGCCCATGGGGTTGATGGCCAGATAGGCGGGCTGGCGGTTCTCGCCCGCCTTCATGTCCATCACGTGCAGGTCGTAGGGCGCGCCCAGTTCCTCCAGGAGCGACAAGGTGCCGACGGATCGGGTATTGGGCGAATGGTGCAGCGTGATCATTGCAGCCTCATTCCTTGCAGGCGGATGATGCCGTCGGGAACGTTCACATAGCCCTGCAGCCGCTCGGTATGCGCGACGATGTTCTTGCGGTGCCAGAGGTAGATGCGGTGGCGGTCCTGCCGCAGCGCGATCTGCCAGATCTGGCCGTAGAGCTCGCGACGCTTACCCGCATCCGGTTCGGTGCGCGCGGCGTCGAGCAGGCGATCCACCTCGGTGTTGGAATAGCGCCCGTCGTTCTGCGGCCCGCGCGAATGGATGAAGGTCCAGCTGTTGCCGTCGGGATCGACGCGCCCGGACCAGGCGAGGAGATAGGCCTCGAAGTCGCCGCGCGTGGCCGCCTGGAGGCTGCTGGCGAATTCCATGGTGTTGAGGCGCAGGTCGAACCCGGCCTCGCGCACCATGGCCTGGATCACCTCGCCGGCCTGGCGGAGATCGGGGTTGTTCGGGATGGTCATCTCGACGCGCAGCGGCGTGGTCACGCCGGCCTCCCGCAATAGCGCGCGCGCGCGTTCCACGTTGCGCGGCTCGGGGCGGAAGCCCGCGACATGGAAGGGATTGGCCGGCGGGACCGGCTGCGCGGTCGGGGTGTACATGCCCTCATACACGACCTGGTTGAGCGCGGCGCGGTCGATCGCGAGCTCGAAGGCCTCGCGGATGCGGGCGTTCTGGCCGATGGGCGTCTGGGCCCGCGCGCCATTGCCGATGTTGAAGGTGATCGACTGATAGCCCAGCTCGTCGCTCACCGAGACGCGCAGGCGGCTGTTCCGCCGCACGGCCGGAACGTCGTCCGGGTCGATCGTCTGCACCATCTCCAGCGCGCCGGATTGCAGGTTGGCGAGGCGCACCGTGCTGTCCGTGATGATCTGGTAGGTGACGCGGTTCAGGTGCATCGCGGCCGCGTTCCAGTATTCCGGGAAGCGCTCGACCACGATGCGGTCCTGCGCCACGCGCTCGACGAAGCGGAAGGGCCCGGCGCAGACGGGGCGCGTGCCGAAGTTGCGCCCGCCGGCCTCGGCGGCCTTGGGGCTCACGATCATGCCGGCGCGGTCGGTGAGCTGGGAGAGGAAGGGCGCGGAGGGCGCGCGCAGGCGGATGCGGATCTTCAGCGGGTCCACCACCTCGATCGCCTCGATGGTGTTGATCTCGCCGCGCCGGAAGCTGCCCTGCATGTTCTGGTGCCGGTCGAGGCTGTAGCGCACGGCCTCGGCGTCCATCGCCTCGCCGTCATGGAAGCGCACGCCTTCGCGGAGCGTGACGAGCAGGGTGCGCGGGTCTTCCCAGGTGTATCCGGTGGCGAGCTGGGGGACGATCTCCAGCCGCTCGTTGATGTCGAAGAGCTTGTCGCACAGGCTCGCGAAGACGATGCGGCCGACGAAGGTGCGGGCCAGCGTCGGATCCAGGATGTCGGGATCCTCGCGGAGCCCGATGCGGAGGTTTTGCGCGTGCGCGGCGGCGATGGTCAGCCCCAGCGTGGCGCAGGCGGCGAGCAGCAGGCGGCTGATCATGCGGTGGGCTCCCGGTTCGTCGAGAAGAAGCTTTGGAGGCGGGCGAGGCGCGCATCGGCGGCGGCCTCGCGGATGGGTGTCGCGGGGGGAAGGCTATCCTGGAAATGACAGGCGGTCAGGTGCGCTGCCTGGCCGGCCGATTCACGGCCGGCGTCGCCCATCAGCTCCGGCACGACCTCGGCGCAGAGCGCCTGCGCATGCGGGCAGCGCGTGCGGAAGCGGCAGCCGGAGGGCGGCGAGACGGGGGACGGGATATCGCCCTCCAGCAGCTTCAGCGCGCCGCCCTGGCCCGGCACGGCGGCCAGCAGCGCGCGCGTATAGGGGTGGCGAGGGGTCAGGAAGAGCTGCTCGGCCGGCGCCTCCTCGACGATGCGGCCGAGATACATGACGGCCACCCGGTCGGCGACCTGCCGCACCACGCCGAGATCGTGGCTGATGAGCACGAAGGTCAGGCCGAGGTCACGGATCAGGTCACCCAGCAGGTTCACCACCTGCGCCTGGACGGAGACGTCCAGCGCGGAGACCGGCTCGTCGCCGATGACGAGGCGCGGCTCGCTGGCCAGGGCGCGGGCGATGGCGATGCGCTGGCGCTGCCCGCCGGAGAACTCGTGCGGCCAGCGGCGCGCCAGCTCGGGGCGCAGGCCGACGCGCTCCAGCAGCTCGGCCACGCGCGCGCGCTCCCGGCCGCGGTGCAGCCGGTGGAGGATCAGCGGCTCGGTGATTGCGGCCTCGACCGTCATGCGCGGATCGAGGCTGGCGAAGGGGTCCTGGAAGATGAGCTGCATCTCCCGCCGCTTGGCGCGTAGCGCGGCCGGCCTCAGCGCCAGCAGGTCCTCGCCGTCGAAGCGCAGGCTGCCGGCGTCCGGCTCCACGAGGCGCAGCGCGACGCGGCCCAAGGTGGACTTACCGCAACCGCTCTCACCGACGATGGCGAGCACGCTGCCCCGCGGCACGGCGAGCGTGACGCCGTCCACCGCATGCACCGCGCCGCGCCTGCGGCCGAGGCTGTCGCGGAAGGGGAAGTGCTTCACCAGCCCCTCCAACTCGAGAAGCGGCACTTTGCCGGCCGGCCGATCCAGGCTCATGCGAGCGGCGCCCGGTGGCAGGCCGCGAAGTGCAGGGGCGCGATCTCGCGCAGCGGAGGCGTGGTCGCGCAGACCTCGATGGCGAAGGGACAGCGCGGCGCGAAGCGGCAGCCGGGCGGCGGATCGCGCAGATCGGGCACCGTGCCCTCGATCGAGGCCAGCCGCGGACGCTTGGAATCCAGCCGCGGCGCCGCGCCGAGCAGGCCGATCGTGTAGGGGTGCTGCGGCTCCGCGAAGAGGCGCGCGGCCGGCGCGCGCTCGGCGACGCGGCCGGCATACATCACCACCACCTCGTCGGCATGGTCCTGCACCACCCCGAGATCATGGGTGATGAGGACCACGGCGGTGCCGGTTTCGCGCTTCAGCTCGTCGAGCAGCGCCAGGATCTGCGCTTGCACCGTCACGTCCAGCGCCGTCGTCGGCTCGTCCGCGATGAGCAGCCGGGGGCGGCAGGCCAGCGCGATGGCGATCATCACGCGCTGCCGCATGCCGCCGGAAAGCTGGTGCGGATACTGCTTCGCGCGCCGCGCGGCCTCGGGAATGCGAACGCGCTCCAGCATGGCGACGGCGCGGGCCATGGCGTCGCGTGGGCTCAGCCCCTCGTGCAGGCGCAACGCCTCGGCCACCTGCTCGCCGGCGGTGAAGGCCGGGTTCAGGCTGGTCATGGGCTCCTGGAAGATCATGGCCAGCTCGCGGCCGCGCGCCTGGCGCTGGGCTTCCGGCGTCAGCAGCTCGCCGGCGAGGCGGATGTCGCCCAGCCGCCCGGCATTCTCGGCCAGCAGGCCGAGGATGGCGAGCGCCGTCGCCGATTTCCCGCAGCCGCTCTCGCCCACGATGGCCAGCGTGCGGCCGGGCTCGACGGCGAAGGAGATGCGGTCCACCGCCTGCAGCACGCCGCGATCGGTGCGGAACTCGATGCTGAGGCGGTCGACCTCCAGCGCGTTCATCGCCCGGCCCGGGCCTTCGTCGCCGAATCGATGACGGCGCGATCGAAGACGCCCGGATGGTCAGTCCCGGCAAGGAAGCGACGGAAGGTGGTGAAGCGCTCCTGTGCCACCGCGTGCAGACGGCGCAGCTCGGCCAGCGGATCGGGATGGTCGTCCGCGCGGATGTCGAGGTCCGGATAGGGATCCAGGGACGCCACCATGAGCGCCGCCGACTGCTTGCCGCGCGCGTCGCCGCCGGCGGCCTCCCCGGCCTCCATGGCGTGGAGCAGGCGCAGGGCCATCGGCAGGTGTCCCGCGGCCAGGAAGGCGGCGAGCGTGTCCTCGACCACGCGCGGCCCGGCGAGCATGTTGCCGGCCACCGATACGTTCTCCGCCCGTGCGGAGCCGCACCAGGGCACGCAGGCGGCGCCCGTGTGCTGGGCCATCGCCCCGTCCGCGCCGAGGACGTGGAACTGCCGCGAGTCGCGGCCGGCATCCGCCGCGATCAGCACGTCGAGGATGGCCTGCGGCGCCTCGCAGGCCCGCAGCCGCTCCATGCCGCGGAGGCCGAGCATGGGGTTCAGCAGCGCCTGCGAGGACAGCGCGCCCACGCCGCCCTCCACGCGGGGGCAGAGCGCGCCCACGGCGAAGAAGCGCGTGGCGATGGCGATGCCGAGCTCGCCGCTGCGCGGGTCGCGCGCCAGGATGGACCATGTCATGCCCGCGAACTGTAGCCGGGACGGCGCGGGCGCAAAGGGGGGATCGCGCGGGCTTCGGCGCCCATCGCCGCGGCGTGCCGCGCCCTTGGGCAGGGATGCCGCATTCGGCGCCTGCCGGAGTCGCTCTTCTCCGGGACTGGTTCGACCTCCTGCCCCAACGGCAGGACGGGGAGCGCCTGCCTGCGCTCCCCTCGGGCAGTCTGGGCGGTCAGGCGATCACAATCTCACCCGCAGCCAGTTGCCGATCTCCCCCACCAGCCCGCGCCGGAAGGCCAGCACGCAGAGCACGAAGATCGCGCCCTGGATCACCGTCACCCAGGCGCCGAACTCGGCCAGGTAGTTCTGCATGGTGATGATCACGGCCGCCCCGACGAAGGGCCCGAAGATGGTGCCGAGCCCGCCCACCAGCGACATCAGCACCACCTCGCCGGACATGGTCCAGAACACGTCGGTCAGGGTCGCAATGCCGAAGACGATGGATTTCAGCCCGCCGGCCACGCCCGCCAGCCCGGCCGAGAGCACGAAAGCCATCAACTTGTAGTCGTCCGTCCGGTAGCCGAGCGAGGTGGCGCGCGGCTCGTTCTCGCGGATCGACTTCAGCACCATGCCGAAGGGCGAGTGCACGATCCGGTGGATCAGCAGGAAGCCGGCCAGGAAGACGCCCGCCGTCAGCCAGTACATGTTGAGGTCGCGGCTGAGGTCGAGGAAGCCGAGGAAATACCCGCGCGGGATGGACTGGATGCCGTCCTCGCCGCCGGTGAAGGGCGCCTGCACGCAGAAGAAGTAGACCATCTGGGCGAAGGCCAGGGTGATCATGGCGAAGTAGATGCCCTGCCGGCGGATGGCGATCCAACCGATGACCAGGCCCAGCGCCGCGCCGACGAGACCGCCGAGGAGGATGGAGAGTTCCGGCGGCAGGCCCCAGACCTTCGCGGCATGGCCGGTGAGGTAGCCGCCCATGCCGAAATAGGCCGCATGGCCGAAGCTCAGCAGGCCGACATAGCCGACGAGCAGGTTGAAGGCGCAGGCGAAGAGCGCGAAGCACAGCAGCTTCATCAGGAAGACGGGATAGAGGAAGAAGGGGCTGATCAGCAGGAAGGCGATCAGCACGACGAAGGCCATGACCTGAGCCTGGGTGAAGCCGAGGAAGTAGGCTTCCTCCTTGCGGAAGTCGGTGCCGCTGAAGCCGCCGGGAGCCGCCATGTCTCAGGCCCTCCCGAACAGGCCGGCGGGGCGCGCCAGCAGCACGATGGCCATGACCACGAAGATCACGGTGGAGGAGGCTTCCGGATAGAACACCTTGGTCAGACCTTCGATGATGCCGAGCCCGAAGCCCGTGATGACGGAGCCCAGGATGGACCCCATGCCGCCGATGACGACGACGGCGAAGACGATGATGATGAGGTTCGAGCCCATCTGCGGGTTCACCGAGTAGATCGGCGCCGCCAGCACGCCGGCGAAGGCGGCCAGCGCGACGCCCGCGCCGTAGGTCAGCGTCATCAGCCGGGGCACGTTGATGCCGAAGGCCTGCACGAGCGCCGCGTTCTCGGTGGAGGCGCGCAGGTAGCTGCCGATCTTGGTCTTCTCGATGACGAGCCAGGTGGCCAGGCACATCACCGCCGCCACGATGACCACCCAGCCGCGATAGATGGGCATGAACATGAAGCCCAGATCCCAGGCGCCGGAGAGCTGCGGCGGGATGCGGTAGGGCAGGCCCGAGCTGCCGTACTGGTTGCGGAAGATGCCCTCGATGATCAGGCCCAATCCGAAGGTCAGCAACAGGCCGTAGAGATGGTCGAGCTTGTACAATCGGGCAATCATCGTGCGTTCGAGCAGCACGCCGAAGAGGCCGACGAGCAGCGGCGCCAGGATCAGCGCCCACCAGTAGTTGAGCCCGGCGTATTCGAGCAGCATCCAGGCCACGAAGGCGCCCATCATGAACTGCGCGCCATGCGCGAAGTTGATGACGTTCAGCATGCCGAAGATGACGGCGAGACCGAGCGAGAGCAGGGCATAGAAGGCGCCGTTGATCAGCCCGAGGAGCAATTGGCCGAAGAGCAGCGGGGCCGGGATCCCGAAAATATCGTCCATACGCGGTCTATCCTTTAAGCAGCAGGCCTTAAGCAGCGGGCCTTTAAAGAGCGGGACTTCTGACGAGCGGACAGCCGCCCTCCTGAATCGGCCGGAAGGCGTTCTCGGCCGCCGTGGTGGCGACGGGTTTGTAGTAGTCCCAGGGGCCGCGCGATTCCTCGGGCGACTTGACCTGGAAGAGATGGGCGGGGTGCAGCTTGCGGCCGTCCTCGCGCAGCCGCCCGGGGCCGAAGGCATCGTCGTCGGTCGGCATCGCCTTCATGCCGGCGATCACGGCGGCCCCGTCCAGCTGCGTCACGGCGGGGCCGAGCGCCGCGGCGGCCTTCAGGTAATGCGCGACGGCGCTGTAGCAGCCGGCATGGACGGCCCCCGGCATGGCGCGGTTCGGCATGCGCGGCTGCACGCGCTCGGCGAAGGCGCGGCTGCGCTCGTTGAGATCCCAGTAGAAGCTTTCCGTCAGCAGCAGCTCCTGGGCCGCGGGCAGGCCGAGCGCATGGACCTCGCTGAGGCTCATCAGCAGGCCGACGAGCCGCATCCTCCGCGTGAGGCCGAATTCCCGCGCCTGGATGATGCAGTTCGCGGTGTCGGTGCCGGCATTGGCGAGGCCGAGCACCTTCGCCCGCGAGGCCTGCGCCTGCAGCAGGAAGGAGGAGAAGTCGGTCGTGGCCGGGAAGGGGTAGCGCACCGAGCCGAGGACGCGGCCGCCCTCCGCCTCGACGAACTGCGTGACGTCGCGCTGGAGCACCGTGCCGAAGGCGTAGTCGGCGGTGACGAAGAACCAGCTCTCGCCGCCCGTCCGCGTCACGGCCGCGCCGGTGCCCTTGGCGAGCATGTAGGTGTCGTAGGCCCAATGCGCGGTGTTGGGCGAGCAGGCGGCGCCGGTGAGCTCCGTGGAGGCGGCGCCGGAATTCAGGAACACCTTGTTCTTCTGCCGCGCGATGGTGCTGACGGCGAGCGCGACGGAGGTGGTCGGCACGTCCACGATCGCGTCCACGCCCTGGTCGTACCATTGCCGCGCGATGGAGGAGCCGATGTCGGGCCGGTTCTGGTGGTCGGCCTGGATCACCTCGGCGGAGAGGCCGAGCGCGCCGGCGAAGTCCGCCACGGCCTGCTGCACGCAGGCGACGCTGCCCATCCCCGTCGGATCGCGATAGGGGCCGGACATGTCGGTCAGCACGCCGATCCGGATGGTGCGTCCCCCCAGGGCATTCTGAGCCCGCAGCCGCGTCGCCGGCATCGCAGCAAGCCCGCCGAGGGCGGCGAGCAGAGGTCTGCGGGGCGGGCTCATGCGCGGGTCCTCGATGGGTGGAAGATGATCCGGGTGGCGCGGCTCTTGACGGCCGCTTCCACCGGAGGCGTCGGTTCCGGGGATCAGGTCCGGACGAAGGGGCAGCCGCCCTCGCCGAGCGGGCGGAAGGCCTCGTCGGCGGCGGTGGTCTGCAGGAGCTTGAGGTAGTCCCAGGGCCCACGGGATTCGGAGGGCGCCTTCACCTCGAAGAGATAGGAGGGGATCATCATCCGCCCGTCCTGGCGCAGCGAGCCCCGGCCGAAGGCCTCGTCCTCCACGGGGATGGCCTTCATGCGGTTCATCACCTCGACGCCGGGGCCCTTGGCGGCCGCGATGCCGATATCCGCCACGGCCTTCAGGTAGTGCAGGGTCGCCGAATAGTTGCCGGCCGTCAGCATGTTCGGCATGGCGCGGTTGGCCAGCCGCGGCTGAACGCGGCGGCTGAAGTTGCGCATGCTGTCGTTGAGATCCCAGTAGAAGCTCTCGGTCATCACCAGCCCCTGCGCGGTCTCGAGGCCCAGGGCATGCACGTCGGCGATGAACATCAGCAGCGCCGCGAGCTTGGTGCCGCGCCGCGTGATGCCGAACTCGGCCGCCTGCTTGATGCTGTTGACCGTGTCGGCGCCGGCATTGGCGAAGCCGATCACCTTGGCCCGGCTGGCCTGGGCCTGCAGCAGGAAGGAGGAGAAGTCGGTCGTGGCCGGGAAGGGATAGCGCACGCTGCCGGCCACCCGCCCGCCGCTCGCGCGGACGAAGTTCGAGGTGTCGCGCTCCAGCGCATGGCCGAAGGCGTAATCGGCGGTGATGAAGAACCAGCTGTCGCCGCCCGCGCGCACCATCGCGCCGCCGGTGGACTTCGCCAGCATGTAGGTGTCGTAGACCCAGTGCGCCGTGTTCGGGCTGCATTGGGGCCCCGTGAGATCGGCCGTGGCGGCGCCGACATTGATGTAGACCTTGTTCTTCTCGCGCGCGACGGAATTGACGGCAAGGCCCACGGAGGAGGTCGGCACGTCGAGGATCATGTCGACCCCCTGGTCGTACCACTGCCGGGCGATGTTCACGCCGACATCCGGCCGGTTCTGGTGGTCGGCGCCGACCACCTCGACGTTGAAGCCGCGGCTGTTGCCGAATTCCTGTGCGGCGATCTGCGCCATGGTGACGCCGTTCGGCCCGCCGATGTCCCGGTAGGGGCCCGACTGATCGTTCATCACGCCGATCTTGATGGTATTGGCTGCCTGCGCGCGCGCGCGGCGGCCGGGCCACGCGCTGAGGGCGGTGGCTCCGGCGGTGGCGCCCAGGAGGGTGCGGCGGTCGATCCTGCTCATTGGTCCTGTTTCCCTGTGAAAATTGGGGCGGGCGGTCTTCGCCGCCTCTCCCCGGTCGTGATCCGGAGAGCGATCCGCATCGGCGGAACGCCCTTCAGCGCGGCTTAGCGGACGAGGGCGCAGCCTCCCTGGGCGACTGGGCGGAAGGCCTGGTCGGCGGGGGTGGTGCCGAGCAGCTTGTAGTAGTCCCAGGCGCCACGGCTCTCGGAAGGCTGCTTCACCTCGAAGAGGTAGGAAGGATGGATCTTGCGCCCGTCGGCGCGGATGCTGCCGGCGCCGAAGGCGTCATCCTCGGTCGGCATCGCCTTCATCTTCGCGACGGCATCGGCGCCGCTGGCCTTGGCCGCGGCCACGCCCATCTCGCCCACCGCCTTCAGGTAGTGCAGCACGGAGGAGTAGCAGCCGGCCTGCACCATCGAGGGCTTCGCGCCGCCCGGCAGCGCAAGGCGCGTGGAGAAGCCGCGCGTCTTGTCGTTGAGATCCCAGTAGAAGGTCTCGGTGAGGACCAGGCCCTGCGCCGTCTGCAGCCCGAGCGAATGAACGTCGGTGATGAAGACCAGCAGCCCCGCCAGCTTGGTGCGGCCGCCGCGGGTCAGCCCGAACTCGGCCGCCTGCTTGATGGTGTTGATCGTGTCGCCGCCCGCATTGGCGAGGCCGACGACCTGCGCCCGGCTCGCCTGGGCCTGCAGCAGGAAGGAGGAAAAGTCGGTCGTGCCCGGAAAGGGCGTCCGCACCGAACCCAGCACCCGGCCGCCGGCGCCGCGCACGAACTCCGAGGCATCGCGCTCCAGCGCATGGCCGAAGGCATAGTCGGCGGTGATGAAGAACCAGCTCTGCCCACCCGCGCGCACCATCGCACCGCCCGTGGAATTGGAGAGCATCCAGGTGTCGTAGGTCCAGTGGATGGTGTTGGGCGTGCAGGCGCTGCCGGTGAGGTCGGAGGACGCGGCCCCCGAATTCAGCATCACCTTGTTCTTCTCGCGCGTGATGTTGTTCACCGCCAGCGCCACCGAGCTTGTCGGCACGTCGATGATGACGTCCACGCCGTCACGGTCGATCCACTGGCGCGCGACGGTGGAGCCGACATCGGGGCGGTTCTGATGGTCGGCGGAGACGACCTCGACGTTGATCCCGCGCTGGGTGATCCCGCTCTCCTGCACCGCCATCTGCACGGCGCGCAGCGAGCCGGGGCCGGCGAGGTCGCGATACAGCGCCGACATGTCGGTCAGCACGCCGATCTTGATGGTGTTCGCCTGCGCGCGGGCGCGGCGCGCCATGCCGCCCGCCAGGGGGGCCGCCGCGGCGGCGGAGAGAAGGGTGCGGCGTTGGATGGACATAGGCTGCTTGCTCCGTTCAGGCGTCGGTGAGGTCAGACGCTCAGATATTCGTTGAGGCGGTCCAGCGACGAGGTGAGCTCCGCGTTCGGCACCATGTCCATCACGCGCCCGTGCTCCATCACGTAATGCCGGTCCGCCACGGTCTGGGCGAAGCGGAAGTTCTGCTCGACGAGCAGGACGGTGAAGCCGCGGGTCTTGAGCTCGCGGATGGTGCGGCCGATCTGCTGCACGATGACCGGCGCGAGGCCCTCCGAGGGCTCGTCGAGGAGCAGCAGCTTGGCGCCGGTGCGCAGGATGCGGCCGATGGCCAGCATCTGCTGCTCGCCGCCCGAGAGCTTGGTGCCCGGGCTGCGCGCGCGCTCCTTGAGGTTCGGGAAGAGGGTGTGGATCTCCGCCACCTCGAGGCCGCCCGGCCGCAGCGTCGGCGGCAGCATGAGGTTCTCCGTCACGTCCAGCGAGGCAAAGATGCCACGCTCCTCCGGGCAGTAGCCGATGCCTTTGCGGGCGATCAGGTCGGAGCGGAGCCCGATCAGCTCCGTCCCCTCGAAGCTGATGGACCCCGCCCGGCGGCCGACCAGGCCCATGATGGCGCGCAGCGTCGAGGTCTTGCCGGCGCCGTTGCGGCCCAGCAGGGTCACGACCTCGCCCTCGGCGATCTCGATGTCCACGCCGTGCAGCACGTGGCTCTCGCCGTACCAGGCTTCGAGCTTCTGGATCTTCAGCATGGCGTCAGACATTCAGGGCGCTCTCCGGAACGCCGACGCTGGCGGGATCGGTGCCGAGATAGGCGGCCTGGACGTCCGGATTGCGGCTCACGGCGGCGTAGTCGCCCTCGGCCAGCACCTCGCCGCGGGCGAGCACGGTGATCCGGTCGCACAGGCCCTCGACCACCTTGAGGTTGTGCTCCACCAGCAGCACGGTGCGCCCGGCCGAGACGCGCTTGATGAGGGTGACGATCCGGTCCACGTCGTCATGGGTCATGCCGGCGGTGGGCTCGTCGAGCAGCATCATCACCGGCTCCAGCGCCAGCGTGGTCGCGATCTCCAGGGCGCGCTTGCGGCCGTAGGGGAGCTGCGCGGCCTGGAGCCCGGCATATTCGCTGAGGCCCACATCCTCCAGCAGCTCGCCGGCGCGGGCGTCGTATTGCTTCAGCGCCGAATCCGAGCGCCAGAAGTCGAAGCTCGCGCCGCGGGCGCGCTGCAGCGCCAGCCGGACGTTCTCCAGCACGGAGAGGTGCGGGAAGACGGCCGAGATCTGAAAGGAGCGGACGAGGCCCAGCCGGGCCACTTCGGCCGGCTTCATGTCGGTGATGTCGCGGCCGTCATAGGTGATCCTGCCGCGCGTCGGCTGCAGGAATTTCGTGAGCAGGTTGAAGCAGGTCGTCTTGCCGGCGCCGTTCGGGCCGATCAGCCCGTGGATGCTCCCGCGACGGATCGAGAGGTTCACGTTCTGCACGGCGAGGAAGCCCAAGAATTCCTTGGTCAGCCCCTGTGTCTCCAGGATCGTATCGCTCACTCGGCCCGGTTCCCTTGGAAGTTCCCTCGACCGGTTCTGATCCGGCCTTGTCTGCCTGTATGGCGAGGCGGGAAGAGGCTTGCAAGCTTTCGCTCATGGCGTGGCCGGATCGGCGGAATCGGGGCCTGCCCCCGCCTAGCGCAGCCCGTCCTGGCCGGCGATCTCCTCCACCGTGAGGCCTCCCACGCGGGGCAGGGGACGGCCGCCGGTGGTGAGCGCCAGGCAGACCAGGATCTCGTTGCGCATGGGCGCATCGGTCACGCGGGCCTCGACGGCGTCGTAATGGCTGCGGACATAGGCGGCGTCCTTGTGGCCGAGCGGGATGTCGATGGTGGTGCCCGGCCCGCCGCGCTTCTTGGCCGAGGGGATGAGCGCCGGCCCCTTGCCCAGCGCCGCACGGACCGGGGCGCCGAACCTGGGATGCAGGATGGCCGCGGCGTGCTCCAGCTCGCCGGCCTCGCCCACGATGGCGGCCTTGCCGAAGCTGTGCAGCTGCGGCCCCGGGACGCCGAGAACCGCGACGGCCCGCTCGGCCAGCAGCGCGCCCAGCTTCTCGCCGGTCTCGATCAGCTCGCTGAGGTCGTCGAAGTAGCGCCCGGCGAAGGGATTCTCGATGACGGCCATGGCCACCGCGCGCCGGATCGGCGGCGCCACCGGGCGGCCCATTTCGAGCAGCGTGTCCTCGAGCGTGACGAGCAGCTTGCGGATGATCATGCGGCAACCTCCGGGATGCGGGCGGCGGGCGGGGTGTTGCGGCTGCGCGCCGTGCGGACCTCGCCGTCGACCAGGACCATGCCGATGCCGGGCAGCTCGCCGAAGGCGAAGGCCTCGGCGGCATCCGTGCCGGCGCCGCCGATCGGCGCGTCGAGGAAGACCAGGTCGGCGGCGGCGCCGATCGCGATTCGGCCGGCCTGGATCTTGCGGAAGCGGGCCGTGTTGCCGCCCGCGGCCGCGATGGCGATGCCGGGGTCCAGCCCGCCCAGGGAACACAGCAAGGAAATGGTGCGCATCACGCCCAGAGGCTGCACGCCCGAGCCGGCGGGGCTGTCGGTGCCGATGACGAGACGGTCGAGCCGGCCCATCTCGCGCAGGACGTTCATTGCGTGGATCGCGTTGCGCGGATTGCCGTTGTGCACGACCTCGATGGCGCGGCTGGTGCCCTCGATGACCTTCGTCAGCTCGGCCGCCGGCAGGGAGGTGGGGCCGCCATTGATATGGGCCACGATGTCGGCGTCGGCGGCGATCACCACCTCGCGCTGCATGAGGTTCGAGCCGGCGATGGAAGGGCCGCCGCAATGGATCATGGAGGTGAGGCCGGCCTTGCGCGCCATGGCGGCGGCCTCGACCACCTCGTCCCGGTCCCGGACGGTGCCGAGGCCGATCTCCCCCATCAGGGTGACGCCGGCCGCGCCCATCTCGTCGTAATCGGCCTGGGTCATGCCGCGCTCGGGCACCGGCGCGCCGGCGATGACGCGGGCGCCCATCGGCCGGAAGGCGGCGAAGCAGCGCTGGGCCGCGATGGCGAGCGCCTTCACGCCGACCGGATCCCTTGGCCGGCCGGGCAGGTGGACCTCGCCCGCGCTGACCAGCGTGGTGGTGCCGCCATGCACCATCGCCTCGATCCAGCCGAGCTGGTTCTGGCGTGGCGTCCAGTCCCCGAAGGCGGGATGGACGTGATTGTCGATGAGGCCGGGCATGACGGCGCAGCCTCGCGCATCGATGACGGCGCCCTCGCCCGCGAATTCCGAGGCCCGGCCGATCCCGGCGATGCGGCCGTCCTCGATGAGGAGGGCGTCGGCATCGAGCCGGGGCGCGGCGATCTCGCCCGAGAAGACCAGGCCGAGACCCTTCACCAGCGTCCGTGCCATCGCATGCGCTCCCCTTGTGCCGATCCTCAACAGAACAGAGAGGCGCGACGCGGCGCAATATGGCGCGGCCCAGTTTCCCATTGAGCGGCGCGCCGATGGGCTTCAAAATGCCCGCCGTTTTGGGGAGTCCTCCGGCTTGGGCGCTTATGTTCGGCCGCGCGAGCTGCGCGCGGCGCTGGAAGTGCTGGCAGGCTCGGATGGCCAGGTGATCGCCGGGGGCACCGACATCTTTCCCGCGCGGGCCCATGCGGCGGCCTGGGGCGCGCCCCGCGACTCCGATCTGCTGGACGTGACGGCGATCGAGGCGATGCGCGGCATCTCGCGCGAAGGCTTCGGCTGGCGTATCGGCGCGGCCACCAGCTGGGCCGCGCTGCGCGACACGGCCTTGCCGCCGGGCTTCGATGCCCTGCGCGAGGCGGCGCGCCAGGTGGGCGGGCGGCAGGTGCAGGCGCGCGCGACCCTGGGCGGCAATCTCTGCAACGCCTCGCCCGCCGCCGACGGCGTGCCGCCGCTCCTCGTGCTGGACGCTGAGGTGGAGCTGGCCAGCCTCAACGGGTCGCGGCGACTCGCGCTGGGCGACTTCCTGCTGGGCAACCGCCGCACGGCGCGCGCGAAGGACGAGCTGCTGGTCGCGATCCACGTGCACGAGGCCATGGCGCAATCGCCCTCCGTCTTCCTGAAGCTGGGATCGCGCGCGCATCTGGTGATCTCCATCGTGATGGTCGCGGCGAATGCGGCCGGGCGGGTGGCGGTGGGCTCCTGCTCCGAGGTGGCGCGGCTGCTGGACGGGCGCGGGCTGTCGCCGATTGACGACGTGCGCGCCACGGCGGACTACCGGCGCCTCGCCGCGGCGGAACTTGTGGCGCGGGCGCGGGAGCGGCTCGCCGCATGATCCCGCTGCAGGTGAACGGCGCGGCGCGGCAGCTCGACCTGCCGGGGCAGGTCCGGCTGGCCGATGCGCTGCGCGACACGCTCGGCCTGACCGGCACGAAGCTCGGCTGCGACGCGGGCGATTGCGGCGCCTGCACGGTGCTGGTGGACGGCGCGCATGCCTGCGCCTGCCTCGTCCCGCTCGGGCAATGCGAGGGCAGCAGAATCGAGACGGTGGAGGGCCTTGCGCAGACGGCGGAAGGCCAGGCGCTGATGGCCCGCTTCCACGCGCATGGCGCGGCGCAATGCGGTATCTGCACGCCGGGGATGCTGATGGCCGGGACGGAGCTGCTGCGCCGGAACCCCTCGCCCTCCGAAGCGGAGGTGGAGGAGGCTTTGGGAGGCGTGCTCTGCCGATGCACGGGCTACCGGCGGATCATCGACGCGATCCGTGGCGTCGAGGCGGCCGTGGGGGCCGGCGCGGTCGGCGACCGGCTGCCCCGGGTGGACGGCGCGCCGAAGCTGGACGGCACGGAGCGCTTCGGCGCCGACCTCGCGCCGGCCGATGCGCTGTGGATGCGCGCGATCCGCAGCCCGCACGCGCATGCGCGCTTCGTGCTGGGCGACATGGCGGGATTCCTTGCTGCCCATCCCGGCATCCGCGCGGTTCTGACGGCGGGGGACGTGCCGGGCCGCAACGGCTACGGCATCTACCCGCACATCAAGGACCAGCCCGTCTTCGCAGAGGAGCGCGTGCTCCATCGCGGCGATCCGGTCTGCGCCGTGGTCGGCACGCGCAGGGCGGTGGAGGCGCTGCGCTTCGACGCCCTGCCCCTCGCCTGGGAGGTGCTGACGCCGGTCACCGATCCGGGCGTCGCCCTGCGATCCGAGGCACTGCACGCGCAATTCCCGGACAACGTGCTGACCACGGGCTTCGTCCGGCGCGGCGATGCCGAGGCGGCCCTCGCGGGGTGCGCGCATGTCGCCGGGGGCGAGTGGCAGACGAGCTTCGTCGAGCACGCCTATATCGAGCCCGAGGCCGGCTTCGCGCGCCGGATCGGAGACCGTATCGAGCTCTGGTCCAGCACCCAGGCCCCGGGCATGGACCGCGAGGAGGTGGCCGGCGTGCTGGGCCTCTCCATGGACCAGGTGCGCATCATCCCCTCGGCCTGCGGCGGCGGCTTCGGCGGCAAGCTGGATGCCGGCATCCAGCCTATGCTCGCCGTCGCGGCCTGGGTGCTGGACCATCCTGTCCGCGCCGTCTGGTCGCGCACGGAGAGCATGGCCGCCAGCACCAAGCGCCACCCCGCGCGCATCGCCGCCCGCGCCGGCTGCGACGCTGAGGGCCGTCTGGTCGCGCTGGATTTCGAGGGGATCTACGACACGGGCGCCTATGCGAGCTGGGGCCCGACCGTCGCCGGCCGGGTGCCGGTGCATGCCACGGGGCCGTACCGCGTGCCGCATGTCCGCGCCCGGGCGCGGGCGGTGCACACGCATCAGCCGCCCTCCGGCGCCTTTCGCGGCTTTGGCGTGCCGCAGGCGGCCGTCGCGCAGGAGATGCTGTGGGACCGGCTGGCCGATGCCGCCGGGCTCGACCGGCTGGAATTCCGCATCCGCAACGCACTCGTGGCGGGCGACACCACGGCGACGGGCCAGCTCCTGGAGCATTCGGCCGGTCAGCGCCTCTGCTTCGAGGCGCTGCGCCCCGCCTGGATCGAATGGCGCGAACAGGCCGCCGCACGCAACGCGACCGGCGGCGTGCTGCGGCACGGCGTGGGCGTGGCGGGCATGTGGTATGGCATCGGCAATACCGGCATGTCCAATCCCTCCGAGATGCGGATCGTGCTGGGCACGGACGGGCGCATCACCTTCTTCAATGGCGCGGTGGACATCGGCCAGGGCAGCAGCACCGTGCTCATGCAGATCGCGGCCGAGACGCTGGGCCTGCCGGTCGCCGCCTTGGGCCATGTGAACGGCGACACGGCGGCGACGCTGGACGCCGGCAAGACGAGCGCCTCACGGCAGACCTTCGTCAGTGGCCGCGCCGCGCAGGAGGCCGCGGCCGCGTTGCGGGACAAGATCCTGCGCGGAAGCAACGGCTGCCTCGGTTGGGACGGGGCGCTGACCCTGGACGGCGCACCCTTCCGCCCGTCCGAGGCGCTGGAAGGCTATGGCCGCTTCGATCCGCCCACCGTGCCGCTGGACGCGGAGGGGCAGGGCATCCCCTATGCCACCTACGGCTTCGCCGCGCAGCTCTGCGCGCTGGCGGTGGATGTGAAGCTCGGCACGGTGAAGCTGGAACGATTCGTCGCCGCGCATGACGTGGGGCGGGCCATCAATCCGACGCTCGTCGAGGGCCAGATCCACGGCGGCATCGCCCAGGGCATCGGCCTGGCACTCATGGAGGAGTACATCCCCGGGCGGACCGAGAACCTGCACGACTACCTGATTCCGAGCTTCGGCGACGTGCCGCCCATCGACTGCATCCTGATCGAGGAGCGCGAGCCGCTCGGCCCCTACGGCGCCAAGGGCGTGGGCGAGCCGGCGCTCGTGGCGACCGCGCCCGCCATTCTCTCCGCCATCCGCGACGCGACGGGGGCCGAGATCCACCGAATCCCGGCCTTGCCGCATCGCGTCCTCGAGGCGCTACACTCCACCGGCAGATGGTAGACCGCACCTCCATTTTCGGGGCTGCCGAGGCGGATGGGATCGTCCGTTGCGACGCCTGCCCGGTGCTCTGCCGCATCCGGCCCGGGCGCGCCGGCGCCTGCCATCGCTATGCCAACGACAACGGCACGCTCATCCGCACGGACCCGCTGGTCCTGCTGCGCCGGACGGTGGAGGCCGGCGAGCCCGTCATCCCCTTCCTCGATGCCTCGGAGGACTGGGACGGCAATATCGCGCCCGCGGCCGAAACAATCTTTGTCACCGCCATCGGCGCCGGGACCACCTATCCCGACTACAAGCCCGCGCCCTTCATCGTCAGCTCGAAGCACGCGGGCGTGGATACGGTGACGGTCGTGACCGAGGGCATCTTCAGCTATTGCGGCCTCAAGGCGAAGATCGACACCGACCGCCACCTCGGCCCCGAATCCGCCCGCGTGATGCATGAGGGCGAGCAGATCGGCCATGTCACCACGGCGGAATACGGCTCCCAGATGCTGAGCCTCGGCGGCGTGCGGCACCTCACCGGCGGCTCCAAGCGCGAGGGCAACGTCACCTGCGCGGCCATGCTGGCGCTCTGCCGCAAGGAGGCGATCGAGGTCGAGATCGAGGGGGGCTCGCGGCTTACCCTCCAGGCCGGCGCCGCGCCCATCGTGAACGGCGTGCCCGAAAGCCGCATGCGCGTCGGCTGCGGCTCGGCCGCCATCGGCATCTTCGCCCAGCAATGGCAGGGCCATGTGGACGAGGTGATCGTGGTGGACGACCACATCACCGGCGTCCTGACTGAGCACCAGGCGGGGAAATGCCTGGACATGCGGCCCTCGGGCGTCCGCGTGCGCGGCCGGCGCTCCACGCCCGGCCGCTACTTCCAGGTGGCGCATCCGGGCACCGGCTGGGGCGGCACGGACATCTCGGACCCGCTGACGCTCATCGAGAGCATCGACCCCCGGCTCGCCTGGCCGGGCCTGCGCCTGCTGCTCACCAGCACGACCGGCGAGGACTCCCTTTACGTGGAACTGGACGAGACATTGCGGCCCGTCCCCGCGCGCATGCCCGCGCCGGTGGCCGGCACCGTCGCCCGCATCGGCGAGAATTGCGAGCCGGCGCTGACCTCCATCCTCTTCATGGCCGGCGCCGGCGGCTCGCTGCGCGCCGGCGTGACGGAGAACCCGATCCTGCTGACCCGCGGCGTCCAGCGCGGCGACGTCCGCGTGACCATGGGAGGCGCGCCCTGCTACCTCTATCCGGGCGGCGGCATCACCATCATGGCGGATGTCCTGGCCATCCCGGACAAGGCCTTCGGCCACGTGCCGACGCCGGCCCTGGTCGCGCCCCTCGAATTCACCCTGCGCGCGGAGCTCTATGCCGCGCTCGGCGGCCATGTGGAGCGGGCGCTGGGCCTGGAGGCGCTGCTCGCCCAATACGGCCAGGGCGCGACGAGCGAGGCCTGGCCGGCCGGCAATCCCTGGCCGAGCGCCCCTCCATGAGCACTCCGGGATGAGCGCCGGCCAGCACGGGGAGCTGCCCCGGCGCGTCCTGCTGCCGGACGGGAGGCTGCATCTCCAGGACGGGCCGATCGACCTCGTGATCGGCCTCGAGGGCGCCCGCGCGGCCGTCATCGATGCGCGCGAGGCGGCCTGGCGCGCCCTGCATGGGGTGCTGGCCGACCTCGCGCTGGAGCTGCCGCTGCTGCGGGCGCCCTTGCTCGGTCGCCTGCCGGAGCTCCGCCATCCCGTAGGACGGCGCATGGCGGAGGCTGCCTGGCCGCACCGGGCGCAATTCGTGACGCCCATGGTCGCCGTGGCCGGCGCCGTCGCGGAGCATGTGCTGCTCGCCATCGCTGCCGTGCCGGGGCTGTCGCTGGCGCATGTGAACAATGGGGGGGACATCGCGCTGCACCTCGCGCCCGCCAGCTCGCTCCGGGTCGGGCTGATGGAAGGGCCCGAGGCGGCGGCGCCGAGCGGCCTCGCCGTGATCCGCGCGACGGATGCGGTGCGCGGCATCGCGACCTCCGGCTGGCGGGGGCGCAGCTTTTCCCTCGGCATCGCGGATGCCGTGACCGTCCTCGCCGAGCGCGCCCCCGAAGCGGACGCGGCGGCCAGCATCATCGCCAATGCCGTGGACACCGAGCACGATTCGATCCTCCGGCGCTCCGCCGAGAGCCTCGATCCCGACAGCGACCTGGGGGACATCCCGGTCACCGTTGCCGTCGGGGCGCTGCCGCCGGCATTGGTGGCGGAAGCGCTGGATCGCGGCGCGGCCTGCGCGGAGGCGCTCCTGGGACGAGGCCTCATCCTGGGGGCCTGCCTGCGGCTGCAGGGGCGCGTCAGGGTGGTCGGCGCGGCCGGCGTGCTGCTCGCCGGCCTGGAAGCATCGGCGCCAGATTCCTGACACGGTCAAGAATTACACCCGAATCAATGCTGTCGGCGGTCCTGCGGACGTGCAATCCATGGCGAAACGATCTAGCCTGACACGAGCGAGGAGACAGAAATGACGTTCGATCCGAGGCTTCGCCGCCGGCTGCTGGTCCTGAAACTGGCAGCTTTGGGTGGGGCCGCCGCCTCGGGCGATGCCTTCGCGCAGGGATCCAAGGCGCGGCCCCAGCCCGCTCCGCAGCCCACGCCGCCGCCCGGCACGGGCCGCAGCGACTCCGACCCCAGCGATCCGCCCGGCCAGGGCCGTGGCGGCAGCGGCGGCGGCGGCATCAGCGATTCCGACCCGACCGATCCGCCGGGCCAGGGCCGCGGTGGCAGCGGCAGCGGTCGCGGGGGTGTCAGCGATTCCGATCCGAACGATCCTCCCGGTCAGGGCCGCAGCGGCCGGGGCGGGGGCGGTGGTGGCGGAACCAGCGATTCCGATCCGAACGATCCTCCTGGCCAGGGCCGCGGCGGCCAGGGCGGCGGCGGTGGTGGCGGCACCAGCGATTCCGATCCGAACGATCCGCCTGGCCAGGGCCGCGGCGGCAGGGGGGGCGGCGGCGTCACCGACAACGACCCGAACGATCCGCCCGGCCGCGGACGCGGCGGCTCGCGGCCCCAGGGCCCGACCGACAACGATCCGAACGACCCGCCTGGCCGGGGCCGCGGCCCGCAGCCGGGCGGCAAGGCGCGTCCACGCAGCGGGATCAGCGACTCGGATCCGAACGATCCGCCCGGTCAGGGGCGTGGCGGCTCGCGCCCGGCTCCCGCACCCTCCGGCCCCACGGACAACGACCCGTCCGATCCCCCCGGGCGCGGCCGCGGCCCGAATCCGCAGCGGAAGATCTGAACAGCGGCCCGGCCTTGCTCAGGCCGGGTCCAGCCGTTCCAGCGCGTCGCCCACCGACACGCGCCCGCCCTCCAGCACCTCGGCCTGCACGCCGAGGTCAGCATGGCCGAAATGTTCGAAGAGGGTCCGCGGCGGCCGGGCGTCGCGCTCGGCCGTGTCCAGGTTCACCTCGGTGGCGGGGCAGCGGACGATGCGCTTCCAGACCCGCAGCCGCGCCTGACCGAGCTGGATCTCCCGGCCCATCAGGTCGAAATCGCCCCATTCCACGCCGCCGGACACATAGATATTGGCGCGGAAGCGCAGCCGATGGAGCCGCATCCCCGCCGCCCGCTCCAGCGCGGCGAGGCTCGCCAGCGAGATGATGGAAACCGACTTCTGCGGGATATCCGTGAAGTTGTAGCCGGGCGCGTCCACGAGGCGCAGGCGCCCGCGCGCCTCCTCCGCCATGAAATCGGTCATATAGGCCTCGACCTCGGCCCGCCCCTCGGGGGTCCGGATGTCGGCGGCCAGGGAATCTCCGTCGGGCTTGCGGATCACCAGATGGCCGGTCTTGGGGTCATAGGCCGTGTGGAGCTTCACCAGCCGCGCATTGGCCGCGAGGCAGGCGAAATGGGTCTTGCGCATCCAGACCGGCGCGGCCGGATCGAAGGGAGCATCCCCCTGGGCCAGGGCGAAGCGCCGGTCGTGCGGAAGGCACTCGCCGGGGGCGAGGGAAACCTCCTCCAGCGCCTCGGCCGAGAGGCCCTTCACCGGATAGCGATAGATGTGTTCGACGCGCATGACTTCTCCCGACACTTACCCTGGGCGACCCTTGAATCGCGGCGTCCCCCGTTACCACAATGAGAGGCAGGACGCGCTGCCCGATCGGGGGCGCGCCGGACATCGTCGCCTCGAGAAGGGACAGAGATAACCCATGGACCTGGAAAAATTCACCGAACGCGCCCGCGGTTTCCTGCAGGCCGCACAGACCATCGCCATCCGCGAGTATCACCAGCGGCTGACGCCCGAGCACCTGCTCAAGGCGCTGCTCGATGACGAGCAGGGCGCGGCCTCCGGCCTGATCGGCGCCGCCGGCGGCGACGTGAACGCCGTGCGCGGCGCGGTGGAGGCCGAGATCCGGAAGATTCCCGCCGTGCAGGGCGGCAATGCCGGCCAGGCGCCGCAGCTCACCCCCGAGCTGGTTCGCGTGCTCGATGCCGCGCAGCAGGCCGCGACCAAAGCCGGCGACGCCTATGTGGCGCAGGATCGCATGCTGCTCGGCCTCGCCACGGCCGCGAGCCCGGCGCAGCAGGCGCTGAAGGCCGGCCGCATCACGCCCAAGGCGCTGGAAGAGGCCATCGAGCGCCTGCGGAAGGGCCGCAAGGTCGACGCGCCCAGCGCCGAGGAGAGCTTCGACGCGCTGAAGAAATACGCACGCGACCTCACCGAGGCGGCGCGGGGCGGCAAGCTCGACCCGGTGATCGGCCGCGACGAGGAGATACGCCGCGCCATCCAGGTGCTGGCCCGGCGCACCAAGAACAACCCTGTCCTGATCGGCGAGCCCGGCGTGGGCAAGACGGCCATCGTGGAGGGGCTGGCGCTGCGCATCGCCCGCGGCGACGTGCCGGAGGCGCTGAAGAACAAGCGCGTCATGTCGCTGGATCTCGGCGCGATGGTGGCCGGCGCCAAGTATCGCGGCGAGTTCGAAGAGCGGCTGAAGGGCGTTCTCAAAGAAGTCGAGGACGCGACCGGCCAGGTCATCCTCTTCATCGACGAGCTGCACACGCTGATCGGCGCGGGCAAGGCGGATGGCGCGATGGACGCGTCCAACCTGCTGAAGCCGGCCCTGGCGCGCGGCGAGCTGCACTGCATCGGCGCGACCACGCTGGACGAGTATCGCAAGCACATCGAGAAGGACGCGGCCCTGGCGCGGCGCTTCCAGCCCGTGCTGGTGGGCGAGCCGAGCGTGGCCGACACGGTCAGCATCCTGCGTGGCATCCGCGAGAAATACGAGCTGCACCACGGCGTCCGCATCACGGACGGCGCGCTGGTGGCGGCCGCGACGCTCAGCAACCGCTACATCACCGACCGGTTCCTGCCGGACAAGGCGATCGACCTCGTGGACGAGGCCGCGAGCCGGCTCCGCATGGAGGTCGACAGCAAGCCCGAGGAGCTGGACGAGCTCGACCGGCGCCTGCTCCAGCTCAAGATCGAGCGGGAGGCGCTGAAGCGCGAGGAGGACCCGGCGTCCCGAGACCGGCTGGAGAAGCTGGAGGCGGAGCTTGCCGAGCTGGGCGAGAAATCCGCCGCTATGACCGCGACCTGGGAGGCCGAGAAGGGCCAGGTGGTGGAAAGCCAGAAGCTCAAGGAGCAGCTGGACCAGGCCCGCACGGAGCAGGATCTGGCCGAGCGGCGGGGCGACCTGAACAAGGCCGCGGAGCTGCGCTACGGGACCATCCCGGGGCTGGAGAAGCAGATCGCCGAGGCGGGCCAAGGAGGGGCGAAGCTGGTCAACGAGGCGGTGACCGAGGAGGGTATCGCCGCCGTGGTGAGCCGCTGGACCGGCGTGCCGGTCGAGAAGATGCTCGAGGGCGAGCGGGCCAAGCTGCTGCGGATGGAGGACGATCTGCGGCGCCGGGTCGTGGGCCAGGAGGAGGCGCTCGAGGCGGTGTCCAAGGCGGTGCGGCGCGCCCGCGCCGGGCTGCAGGACCCGAACCGGCCGATCGGCAGCTTCCTGTTCCTGGGCCCCACGGGCGTCGGCAAGACCGAATTGGTCAAGGCGGTTGCTTCGTTCCTGTTCGACGACGACCGCGCCATGACCCGCATCGACATGAGCGAGTTCATGGAGAAGCACGCCGTGGCGCGGCTGATCGGCGCGCCCCCGGGCTATGTCGGCTACGAGGAGGGCGGCACGCTGACCGAGGCGGTCCGCCGGCGGCCCTACCAGGTGATCCTCTTCGACGAGGTCGAGAAGGCGCATGAGGACGTGTTCAACATCCTCCTCCAGGTGCTGGACGACGGGCGGCTGACGGACGGGCAGGGGCGGACGGTCGATTTCCGCAACTGCATCATCGTCCTGACCAGCAACCTGGGCTCCCAGGCGATCTCTGAGCTGCCGGACGATGCGGACGTGGAGATGGCCAGGCCGGCGGTCATGCGGGCGGTGCGGGAGCGGTTCCGGCCGGAATTCCTGAACCGGCTGGACGAGGTCGTACTGTTCCGGCGGCTGGCGCGCGAGGACATGGGCCAGATCGTGGAGATCCAGCTGCAGCGGCTTCGCGGGCTGCTGGAGGAGCGGAAGATCGCGCTCGACCTGGATGCCGACGCCCGGGATTGGCTGGCGGAGGCCGGCTACGACCCGGTCTACGGTGCCCGGCCGCTGAAGCGCGTGATCCAGCGGAACCTCCAGGACCGTCTGGCGGGGATGCTGCTGGAGGGCGCGGTGAAGAACGGCGACTCGCTCGCGGTCGGTGTGGGCCACGACGGATTGGAGGTTCAGGTCAAGGAGGCGGTGGGCGCATAGGTCATCATGGCCGTCATGCGTTTGAAGCATTCAAATGGGGTTTACAGCCTGGGCTCTCCCCCATAAAAGCCGCTTCACCGAACGAGACGCTGAGGCGCTTCGGACGGTGAAAAGGACCGGTTGACGCGGCTGAGGCAACTTGGCTAGGAAGCCCGCCCGCCACGAGGGAAACCGAAGTGGTACCGATGGCCGGACGAAAGTCCGGCCAAGTTGTTTCACAGTTAAATCTGTTGATGCAGAAGATGTGCGCGTTTGATTGATTACCATGTTTGGTGATTGATGATGGCCGGATTTCTTGGGCATGGATGCGTGGTTGGCGCTGCCTTGGGCGACTGGGGTTGGTGTTGGCTGTGTGTTTGGCTTGGGTGGATTTGGGCATTGTTGGTGCTG
>NZ_SJXD01000011.1 GCF_004336745.1 Roseococcus sp. SYP-B2431 | reverse complement strand
GGCTGGTCGAGACCACGATCGCGGTCAACGACAGCCGCAAGGTCGCGATGGCGGACCGGGTGATCGAGGCCTGCGGGGGCTCGGTGGCGGGCAAGACGATCGGGATCCTGGGCCTGACCTTCAAGCCTGAGACGGACGACAGGCGCGACGCACCTTCGCTGGAGATCGTGCCGAAGCTGGTGGCGGCGGGCGCGGTGGTCCGGGCCTTCGATCCCGAGGGCATGGAGGTGGCCAGGCCGCTGCTGCCGGAGGCCGTGACCTACGTGTCGAACGCCATCGAGGCGGCCACGGGGGCGGACGCCCTGGTGCTGCTGACGGAATGGAACGAGTTCCGCAACGTCGCGCCGGAAAAGCTGGCGGCGGCGATGTCGGGACGCATCCTGCTCGACCTGCGGAATGTTTACGATCCGCCCGCCATGCGCGAGGCTGGCTTCACATACCATTCGATCGGACGAGTGTAGCTAGCAGAAGCAACCCTCAATTTTATCTGCCCGCCAGGAGTAAACAGATGCCCATTACGGTTGAAAAGACGAGCCAGCGAAAGGCGGAAAAAAACTTAGACGCTGATCGGTTAATCCTCGAACACTATCAGACGGATAAGCCGAAATTCGCCTATATCGCGGGAGGAACTAGAAAAATCGCGATAGACTCATCTGATAATAGGGCCAGGATGCAGTTATTACGCCATGGAAAAGTGTATTTTTCCAAGATGCAGACCATTATATATGCCGCCCATGAAATTCTAAAGCCCACCTTGTACATTGATGTTGGCGTAAACTACGGGGAGTGTCTTTTTAATGCTCCAAAGAATACGCCGACCAAAATAGTTGGATTTGAAGCAAATCCCAATTTAGAAAAATATATTACCAAGAGTATGCGCTACAATAAAGACCTAAATGTCGAACTGGTCCAGAAAGCTGTTTCTAACTCTTCTGGCGAATCCCTTCCATTTTATATTAATACCGCTTGGTCAGGAAAATCCAGTGCCGTCGTTCCCGATAACGTCGACGATGCTGGTCATTTTCAACAAATTTCTGTACCGACAACAACTTTGGACGAAGAACTCTACGCGAATTTCGCTGGCGGTACGAACTTGGTTATCAAAGTGGACGTCGAGGGATTAGAACCGAAAGTTATCGAAGGGGCTCAAAAGATTATCGACAAAGCCGGAGCAGCGGCAATTTTTATTGAATTCGATACTAAATTTCTAGCTGGAACTGATGCGGCGCAAGCTTTCTTCCAGACGCTCGCAAAGTCATTTTCCGTTTATATCGTTCAACGGCAAGGGCTGACTGCTATTGCTGGATTTGAGAGTTTGGTTCAGGACTACGCCAAGAATGGGCGAGTTCATTGCGACCTTCTCCTATTCCGGGCCTCCAGCATGGCTGAAGAGGGTCTTGTGAGTCACTTGTGCGCCAGATCCGTTGCAAGAATGGCGGAGAGTTTCTGGAATGTCCCGGTCTCACGACGAGCAAAAAAGCAAGCGTGATACAAAGAGGGGCGGGTGATCCGCCCCTCAAACCGATCAACTCGATTAGTTATCCCGCATTTGTTTGGTGAGCTCTCGCACAATGCTCGCCAAACGGGGTATCGCGCGCAGCCCCCTCTCAGAAATACTGCTGGCTAGCGGGCCGCTCTCAGCGCGCAAATCCTTCAATACCGCTTTGCCTTGCGGGGTCAGAGCGTGTCTCTCGGGAGCGCCCACCGGGGTATTTTCGATGAGCCCGGCCGTTACTAGCTGCTTCCGCGCGGATCTCCCAACGGCTCCTGCCGAAGCTCGCTTTGCAAGCTTCCCCAGACTTGCATCCGATCCAGAAGAACCCGCGGTCGCAACCAAGGCTGAAAACATGTCTAACGACAGCCCGTGCTTCTCTAGGAGTGCCGAACTTCGAACAGCTTCGGAGAACGTGTGGGACAGCAGTGTCAGGGCCAGGAACGCGTCTTCGTGCGACATGGGCACGCCTTGTGCCACGTGAGCAGCTGGTTTCGGGATATCTGTCATTGTCTCGCCTCTGTCGGTGTGAGGGATGAACCCGATGGTATTGAGCAGTGGACCGACGGCCACCACGCTCAACCCCGAAAACCTACGCGGAAGTTGATCTTACGTCAAGCGTTCGACAAGTGGTTGCCCTCGATCTTGGCAATACCAGCAACTAAATCTACCAGACAAACCGCTCCAAATTCGGCGTTCATATGCCTTATATCGCCCAGTTTATTGCGTCCGTACTTAGATTTCGTAAAGCTGTCGTTAAGAGTCGCAGCCGGTTGCTCGGTGAAGACGCTTCCATGCGACTTCGCAATCGAAGTGGCGGCCCAGCAAAACTCTTGATACAGCTCATTAGTGATGCTGGCGGGAAACATTGGATGCCACTTGCTGAAAGCTCGGCGCTGCCTGTCCGTCTCAGGCTTAATCGTCTTGAAATTTTCGAGGGGATTGGGTTGAGGCACAATGTAAATGGGTTTGGAAGTGGCTGTCCGCAAGCGGTCAACAATCCTAATGGAACCGGTCGACGAAATAAGCCCCTTCAAGGCCATCTGGAACACACTATCACTGACGAGTTGAGTGACGTTTGCGTCAAAGTCCTGATCGGAAATGTAGTGACGATAACAGCGATATTTACTAAATATACTAGCGCAAACGCCCAAGGATAGTTCTAGACCGATCACAACGAAACGATCATAGCCATCCAAATCAACTTCTGTAGGCGATCCGACTTTTTGGAGTCGCTGCATCAATGCTGGCCTATTTCGGGCGGTAAGCCGCCCATCGAGCACTTCCATCTCGCCCAGGTCGACGCCGGGGCAGTAGACGAACTCAGAAGGCCCTAGCTCCGGGTTAACCGATCGATCTAGCGCCTCCTTAATACAAACAACGTGCGAATTTCCGATTAGTAGCGTCCGATTCATCACCGCCCAAACGCCTCCAGTAATGCATCTTCGCAGACGAGGTCGTCTGCGTCGTCCACAGCCACATCTGCCAGAGAATTGGCCGGGTCCATTTCAGGTACTGCTGCTATGGCATCAGTGCTCCGCAGCGCTGGCTCGGCCCCCATATCATGTTGGGCAAAGAACACCCTCATGGCAGCCTCGACCCCAGCGGACGTAACCGACCTTAAGTTACCTTCATAAAAGGCTGCCTTCGAGAAATGCGACGCGATGAGATCGTAAGAAGGAAAATAGTCGATATCGTCGAACTGCTGCGCGAGGCGTCCCGCCACCGCGCGCAGAACTGATTTCGAGTACAAAGTGGCCGCAAGTACATGGTCACCACTTGCTGTAGCAGTTAGAGGGACCGGAGATACCGTCAAGAGAAACCGCATGTCAGGCCGCCGAGCTTTCAAAATGCGGCGGACTCGAATGAAGTCGCTATAAATGTCCGAATAGTCAAAATTGATAAACTCATACTCCACCGGGTCATACTGGCCAGCGATAGTTCCTGGCGCGGTAGGGAAAACAGTTCCAGAGCTTCGATGCTGCCAGGCTTCCGTCAAACCCATCGTGAATATGAACACATCCGCGCGAGCGAACATCCCCCTTACCCTTCCGAGATGGATCTCGCGATGGGCGACCACTTCTTCCGCGGACCTTAACCCTTCTGGCTCCACCGAAGGTCTCAGTGCATCGAAAAACCGGCCGTCTTTCTCCCAGATCCACTCGGCTGGCTTAAATTTGCCTCGCGCTTCACGCACCAATTGCAGCAGTTGCCGTACCGTATAGATATTACCATAGCGAGCGGAATACAAATGATATCCGTACTTATGGCCTTGGTCCTCAAGGAGGCCTGGCGGGGCCGGCTCAGCGTCGACAATACCGCAGCCCCTCTTGCGCAGCTGCCGAGATATGTGCTGTGCGAAACAGCTTCCGGCAGTAATAATTTTGTCGCGAGGATTAAGAGAAAATTTCTTAATGTATAGATCAGACACGGTATCGGGTGATTGTCTCGAAACGCCCGACCTCCAATAGGAGCGCTCAGGCAGACCCTGGTAGGGTGAAATGATGTTCATTTCGCTTTCCGATTCCTGAAACATCTATACGCTTAGCGAATATGCTCCGGCATGACCGGTCCGACAAGGACATTTCGCCAATGGCCGCACCTTCGGGCTAGACGCCGGGCCAGCTAGGCTCCGATTCATCCCGCCGACAATTCCGCTGATTGACCTAAGCGAAACCTTGAACTAGTGGTCTTTCGAGATCCGCACCACCTTAGCAGCGCTAATTTGCTAGGACAACTCCGTGGAGACGAATGATGGCGAATCGCTTCCTGCAAGATCTGAAGCTGGCCTTTCCAGATTTCGTTCCCGCCGTCGCAGTTGACGTAGGGGCGAATTCAGGTAAATCTACGCGAGATATTCGGGACGCTTTTGCCTTAGTAAAGATTCTTGCTTTTGAGCCCATTCTTAAGAGCTTTAATCTACTGCAAGAAGCTAGTTCCCAGCTGGAGCCGGTGGTCCCCCTCAAGTTCGCCCTGTCCGACCACAAGGGTTATGGGACCATGTTGAGCAATGGTGCGTCAAATGGGAATAGCTTTGTATTGCCTGGATCTAAGCCCAAAACACAAGAGGACGTCAACGTTGTTCGAGGCGATGATTTTTTAGCTGCTCAAGGTGTAGATGTCGTAGACTTTATTCGGATCAATACCTCTGGCTCCGAACTTTCCGTGCTTGCTGGCCTCGCCGGGCTTCTCAGAACCGGGAATATCAAGTCCATTCAGGTAACTTGCGCGTTTTCTGGGGCAAGCAATATCCACGCGCCGTTTGAAAAAGTTTTAGGTTTCTTGGCGCCGTTCGGCTACGATTTATTTGCCCTCAATAGCGTCGGCCGTCGCTCGGTTGCGGATCGACGCCCTGTGGTTGCCGGGGACGCGGCCTTTGTCCACGCCGGTCTCGCTTCATAGACCGAGGGCATACGATTGGTGTGCTCTCAAGCTGGGGTGCAGGAGTGTTAGGGCAACTTATATCAAAAACTGTCGAAATCATTCACGGCTTGCCGGATGGCCGCTTTGGCGAGGAATTTATTTCTGCCGTAGAAAGCGTATGCCGGGAGGATGGCGGTGGCCAGCCGGCCGTTAACATCGCCATCACGTCCGATGGGGCGCGCGCGCTTTCTGGTCTGCCGGGTCTAACAAACGGGGCCCGAGAGGCCCTTGTGTCTTGTAGGAATATTTTCGACGCGATCGCCATAATCTTTGCTGACAAAGGGGTGCGGGAAACTCTCCGCTCTCATCCAGTGCTGGGCAGGTCGCCTCGCCTTCAAGAGCTGATTCGAAGTGCCAGCGAGATCAGATCGCGGAAAGTGGCAGCTCCCAATCTTCTTGAGAGATCTAAGCTCGAATCTGATGCGTTTCGGCCCGGATTGCGCCAAGTATGGGATTCCCCGTTTGAATTTCGAACTGGGAGAGGACTACTACAGACCACCGTCGGGGAATTTGTCTCGCAGATGAGCAGGCCCGAACCCGAGGCGTTCTGGCACGCTCAGGCCGACGGCTTATTCGCATCAGATTTCCGATTTCTTATAGCAATTTTGTGGGACGTTGTCCAACGCGGCGAAATTGAGGTTTGTAGAAGGGTCAAATTTTATATTGGTGTACTGGCCGTACGTTATTATTTAATAAACAACGCTGCCGAAAGTGCGTATAATCTTGCGTGTCTTCTGCGTTCAGATAATAGTTTGCTGGTCGAAGTGCCGGCAGGCGAACTAGAGCGGCTCGATGATCTTGCGAATCGCTCCGCTTTGCGGAGCGGTAGAGTCCAGGTGGCGTCGCATGGATATGCAGCGAGCTTCCTCCGTAGGCCAGACAGCGCGTCAGCATTGATGAACTACTTCGGCGTGCTCTTTGTGGCCGATGCTCCTCATGCGAAGGCTATGGCGCGGTCTGTGCTGTTCAATAATACTAAGGTCTCGCCGTCAGATACCATTTTCTTGGCGGATTTTCTAGCGAATAACTCTTGTTATGACGAGGCTATGGCCTTTGCCTTGCGTCTTCTCCAGGCTAACCCGGCCTATGCGGACGCTTATCTCGGGCTTGCCCTAGTAGGGCGTAAGCGCGGCAATGTAGATATTTGGGCGAGTGGAATACTCAGATATGCGGAATTGTCCGGCATGCCGCTGCTCCCCTATGGTCACGACGAATTTGGTGGCGCTTTCTCATTCTCCGGCAAGCGCGAAGCCATTGCATCGGATCATCCCAAAATATCTGTAATTATGACAAGCTTTAATTCCGCTAAAACTATCGTCCGGGCTGTTCAAAGCGTCATGGCTCAGGATTTGGCCAACATCGAATTATATATTGTCGACGATGTGAGTGATGATAATACCCGAGATGTCGTCCGCTCCTTGAGCGAGCAAGATGGGCGCATTATACCCATATTTAATGATTGCAATAAGGGCACTTACGCTTCTAAGAATTCGGCAATCGAAGTGTGCCGTGGAGATTTCGTCACGTTCCATGACTCAGACGATTGGATGCATCCTAGCCGACTTAGAAGGCACTTAGACGCCGCGAAGGACGGCACGGTATGCACCACATCCCAATGGCTTCGAATGAGTGATGACGGTTCGGTCCTCGTTCGGCGAGGAGGCCCCTACACACATCTCAACCCGGCATCTACGTTCTTTCGTCGAAGTGCTCTCAAGGAAATCGGGCTGTTCGATTACGTGCGCACAGGTGCCGACTCGGAAATACTATTCCGCGCCCGCAGCCGTTATGGAATGAAAGCCGTTCAGTCTCTTCCGTTGACGCTCGGAATTGGCCGGCATCACCAAGACTCGCTAACTCAGTCCGGCGCTACCGCGTTCGACGAGTTCCGGTATAGTCCGGTGAGGCTAACTTATACCGAGGCGTGGCTTGCCTGGCATCTGGAGCAGTTGGCCAATGGGACTCCTGCGCACCTGTCGACGAAGGAATCCCGACCGTTCGATGCACCGGCCGAGATCTGTCCTTAGGCACTTCTTACAGTCGATTGCCAACTGATCCGGACCAGCGGTCAAGACCGTTCGCCCGTCCCTTAAGCCGCGATCGCGAAAAATGCGACAGTGTCTCACGCAAGCCATAAGGCTGTTCGGGGGCTGAGGGGAAAAACAATGCATCAGCATGTCCATCGTATCCAAAACCTGGCCTGGCATGCTAGCACTCTCCTCCAGTTCGGTATGCAGATGGATCTTTGACCTCGGCTCACTTTAAGAGTAGCCAACTCATTTCAGACGTTCGTTCACGGTAGTTCCCAGAGGGCGCAATGGCGATAGAAAATCTCGTTAAAATGGGCTTCTTGAATCGGCTGGAGCCGGCCACCGAAAATTCTGCGGTTCGAAGCACTGCCCTCATGTTTGTGATCGATTCAAGTTTTTTGCTGCCCTTTAAAGTTCTTTTGTACACCATTGCAAAAAATTCGTCCGGGACGAAGCTTCCGATTATTGTCCTCACGCAGGACGAGGCCGTCCTAAAGGATGAAATTGTAAAGGCCGTTGCTGATGAAATCCGATTTATCGGCGAGAAGGAAATCGAGCAATTCAAGGTAATCTCATCGCGGCGCATTCCCGACCGCTATAAACTGGATTGGATACCAAAATATACGTTCTTAAAGTGGTCGATGTTTGATGATTATGGCGTTAAGCAGGTCCTTTTCATCGATGCTGATATTCTCTGCCTGAATTCTTTCGAGGACCTTCTGGCAAGCGATGCTCCGGGGGATATATTCGGCGGGCCCCGTTTTATGGAACATCTCATATTGAGGGAGGATAAGAAGCCCCATAGTGAGGGCAAGATATTCCGTAACCTCCGCAATATGGCCAAGGGTCGGTTCGACGAGCAGCATAATCGCCTCAATAGCGGTGTTTTACTCCTACGCGAGAGAATGCTGAACCCGAAGTTTAGGAAAGAACTGCTGGAATTCGCGTCCAGCCGGGAGTACGTCAACGAGCAAAGTTACTTGACGGCGTTCTTTTCGCAGTCCGAGGAATATCATCTTTCCCTTATAGCCTCCCGCTATAATTTCGGTGCTGGTTCCCTATCTCAGCTCTCGATTTTGCCGGAACTGAAAATACTCAAGGATATCGTGTTTCTCCATTTTCCGGGCCCCCGCAAGCCCTGGCTGACCGAGGCGAGTCCGACGTCCCGCTTTTCTCACGTGCTATGGCACCGAGTGTGCCAGGAGGCAGCGACGAGAACTCGTCTTCTCGGAGCCGAGAAAGTGGACTTTTCGAGCTTGGCGGCTGACTTTCGGGAAGCGGATATGTGACTACATCGTTCCCGACCCGCCTACGGCCGACCTGGAGAAAGATGGGCCAAGCTTAGCCCCTTTGGTCGTCATGGGCCGACGGCATGGGCCGCGGCCGCACCCGGCAACCGATTGCGGGGGCATCCTAACCTGCTGAGTGGGTCGACCTTGCTGGCGGGCCTCGCCTGTTCCTGGCCGCGAGCCCGCAATAGCCGAACGAGCCCCGCTTCACACAATCCCCCTCGGCAACTTCCTCATGCCCCATCTCACCCTGGACGGCATCCGGCCGGGCGACCTGCCTCGGCGCGGGCGATCCAGGTGGTTGCGACGATCGAGGGGCGAAGAAGCCCTACTCTGCTACAGTTCCGTGAACTCGAAGGCCTTCCTGGCATCTCCCCGCCAGGCACCCTCGTAGAGCTGCAGGATTCGGTCCGCCTGGGTCATCCCGCTCGCCACGATCTCCTGCAACGGCGCGAGATAGGCCTCCTCGCCGAGGCCGCGCGCCTTTAGCCCGCCCTCGGCGATGGCCAGAGCGTCCCGCGCCACGTCGCGCAGCTTCCGGCCGGCGACGATCGCCTCCAACCCCAGCTTAGGCACCTCGGCGCGCAGCGCGTGAAGCTCCGTGACGCTCCAGCCCCGGGTTAGACCACGCGCCGCCTTTTGCGCCGCGTCGTCGTAGATCAGCCCGACCCAGAGCGCGGGCTCCGCCAGCAGCATGGGGGCGCTGCCGGAATCCGAGCCGCGCATCTCCAGGAACTTCTTGAGGCGGACCTCCGTGAAGAGGGTGGTCACGTGGTCGGCCACGTCGCCCATAGTGGCCTCGATGCCGTCCAGCCCGTCGAGGCCCTGCGCCATGAACCGCCGGAAGCTCTGGCCCGCCACGTCGTGCAGCGCGCCTTCGCGCGCCACGAAGTACATAGGCACGTCCAGCGCATATTCGGCGAAGCGCTCGAAGCCGAAGCCGTCCTCGAAGACGATCGCAGGAATCCCCGTGCGGTCCGGATCGGTGTCTGACCAGACATGCCCGCGCAGCGACTTGTAGCCGGACGGCTTCCCCTCGCAGAGCGGCGAGCTGGCGAAGAGCGCTGTCGCCAGCGGCTGCAGCGCAAGCGAGACGCGCAGCTTCTCGACCATGTCGGCCTCGTCGCCGAAGTCGAGGTTCACCTGCACCGTGGCGGTGCGCAGCATCATGTCGAGGCCGAGGCTGCCCTTCAGCGGCATGTAGCGCCGCATGATCGCGTAGCGGCTCTTGGGCATCCAGGACATGTCGGCGCGCTTGGCCACGGGGTTGAAGCCGATGCCGGAGAAGCCGAGGCCGAGCGGGCCGGCCACCTCGTGCACGTCGCGCAGATGGGCGGCGATCTCGAGCCGCGTCTCATGCAGATCCTCGACCGGGCCGCCGGAGAGCTCGAACTGACCGCCCGGCTCCAGGCTGACGGAACAGCCGTCGCGCGTCAGGCCGATGACCTTGCCGCCGTCGCGGATGGGCTCCCAGCCCTTGGCCATGATCCCTTCGAGCAGCGCGCCGATGCCCTGGTGCTCGTAGTCCGGCGGCGAGAAATCCGTGCGGCGGAACCCGATCTTCTCGTGCTCGGTGCCGATCCGCCAGTCGGATTTCGGCTTGGAGCCCGAAGCGAACCACTCGGCAAGCTGACGCGCGGAGGTGATCGGCGTGGGATCAGCCTGGCCGGGATTGGACATGGGGGCGCTTTCGGTTCCTGGAGACTCAGCCTTGGACGTCGAGGGCGAAGGAGATCGCTCCGAGCCCCGCGACCAGCGCCGTCTCCGCGCGGAGGATGCGCGGCCCAAGCGTGGTGAGCGTAACAAAGGGACGCCGGGCGAGATCGTCAAGCTCGGCCCGGTCGAAGCCCCCCTCGGGGCCGACCAGAAAGCCACAGGGGGCGCGCAACCCTTTGAGAAGCGCATGGACCGGGGGCGCGTCCCGCCGCTCCGCCCCGACGAGAAGCGCCGCGCCGTCCCAGCCGTCCAGCACGGTATGCAGCGGACGCGCCTCCCCGACCAGGGGGACCGAGAGGCGCTCGCACTGCCCGGCGGCGGCCCGGGCGATGCCGGCCAGCCGCTGGGTGTTGCTGCGGTCGGCCACGCAGCGGCGGGTCAGCACGGGCTGGATCAGGGTGGCGCCCAGTTCCGTCGCCTTCTCGACGGCCCAATCCATGGCCTCGCGCTTCAGGGCGGCGACCAGGGCGCGCAGCTCGGGCTCGGGGGAGGGGGCGCGGAGCCGGGCGCCGAGACGCAGGGCGCCGCGGTCCTTGCGGAGCGCGGTGAGCTCGGCGGCGAACTCGCCCTCGGTGGCGTTGAAGGCGCGCAGCTCGGCGCCGGGGGCGCGGCGCATCACCGTGCCGATGTGGTGCGCCTGGGCCGGAGTCAGCGCGATCTCGGCGCCCTCGGCGAGCGGCCCTTCGGCATGGATGCGAGGGATGGACATGCCCCGATGTGCCGTGCTGCATGCGCCCGTGCAAGAGAACCCCGCCGTCCAGGGCTACACCGACATCCGCGCCGGCGGGTGGATCGCGCGGCTGCCGGCCTCCTGGCGGCCCTGCGCGCTGCTCATGCGGGCGGACCGGCCGATCGGCAGCTGGCTGCTCTTCCTGCCCGGGCTCTGGGGAATCGCCCTGTTTGCCCCGGGCTGGGGCAGGGGCCTCTGGCTGACCTTCCTCTTCTTCGTGGGCGCCTTCGTGATGCGCGGCGCGGGCTGCGTGGTGAACGACCTCTGGGATCGCGACATCGACCGCCAGGTGGAGCGCACGCGCGACCGCCCGCTGGCCTCCGGTGCCGTTTCGCCGCGGCAGGCCGTGGCCTTCCTGGCGCTGCTCTGCGCGATCGGGCTCGCGGTGCTGCTGCAGCTGAACACCGCCTCGATCTGGCTCGGCGTGCTCTCGCTGGCGCCGATCCTGGCCTACCCCCTGGCCAAGCGGGTGACCGACTATCCGCAGCTGGTGCTGGGCTTCACCTTCGGCTGGGGCGCGCTGATGGGGCCGGTGGCGGCCGGCGCGCCGCTGGGATGGCCGGTCGTGGTCCTCTACGCCGCGACCATCGCCTGGATCCTCGGCTACGACACGATCTATGCCCATCAGGACCGCGAGGACGACGCGCTGGTCGGCATCCGCTCCACCGCGCTGAAGTTCGGCAAGCGGACCCGGCCCTTCCTGGCGGCCTGCTACACGGCCGTGATCCTGCTGCTGGCGGCGGCCGGCTGGCTCGCCGGCCTCTCGCCTTGGTTCCACCTCGGGCTGCTGCTGCCGGCCGTCGCCCTGGCCCTGCAGGTCCGGGCGCTGGACATCCACGATCCGGCGCTGTGCCTGACGCTCTTCAAGTCCAACCGCGAGGTCGGGCTGCTGGCCACGCTCGCCATCCTGCTGGGGCGGCTTTGAGGGACGCGGCCGCGTTCATCCGCGCGCAGACCGCCATCGCCGAGACGCCGCTGCTGCCCGGCATCCGCCTCCACCTGGCCACCGAGATCACCCCCATCTGGCAGGCCAGCGAGGCCTTTCTCGAGCTGCACGGCATGGAGCCGCCCTTCTGGGCCTTCGCCTGGCCGGGCAGCGTGGCGCTGTCGCTGGCCATGCGGGCCGATCCGGCGCTGGTCGCGGGCAAGCGTGTGCTGGACTTCGCCGCGGGCTGCGGCATCGCGGCAGTGGTCGCCGCGCAGATGGGCGCCGGGACGGTCGAGGCCGCGGAGATCGATCCGCTCGCCATCGCCGCCATCGGGCTGAACGCCGCGCTGAACAAGGTGGCGATCACGCCCCTCGACGGCGATGTGGTGGGCGCGCCCTGCCGCTGGGACGTGATCCTCGCCGGCGACGTCTGCTACGAAGCGCCGATGACCGCGCATATCCTGCCCTGGCTGCGGTCCATGGCGCGCGAGGCCATCGTCCTCCTGGCCGATCCCGGCCGGGCCTATCTGCCGCGCGATGGGATGGAGGAGCACTCGATCCACACCGTCCCCACGACGCTGGAGCTCGAGGACCGACGCGAAAGAAAGGTCGTGATCGCCCGATTGCTGCCTTTTTGAGAACACGCGGGACCGGAAAGCTCCGCTCCATCATGTGGCCCGCATATCTCGCAGCTTTGCTGCTCTCCCTTCCCGTGGCGCCCGCGACCGGTCGCGACGCCACCCAGCGCAGTTCGCTCGACCGCGCCCATCTGGGCGAGGACGGGCTACGGGAGGCCGGCCGGGCCGCCAGGGCCGCCCTGCCGGAAGAGGATGACGAGGACGCGTCCGAGGGGGACGACGCACCGGAGGGCGAGGCCTGAGCGGCGTGGGCCGCTCCCCTTCCCGCGCTGCCGGGCGGCGCAGACCCGGCGGGACCCTGACGCGCGGGGCTTCGCAATAGCCCCTCCCCGGGGCGTGATCGCGCCGGCCTATTGCGGCTCGATCCCCGCGGCGCGCACCACCGTCGCCCAGCGGTCCACCTCCGCCCTCACCATCCGCGCCAGCGCCTCGGGGCCCTGCTGGTCCGGCGCGGCGGGGATGGAGCCCAGCCCCTCGATCCGCTGGCGGATGGCCGGGTCGGCCAGCGCCGCGCGCAGCGCGCCGTCGAGCCTGGCGACCACCGGGGCGGGCGTGCCCCGCGGCGCGAAGATCGCGTTCCAGCCCTGGAAGATGAAGTCCGGCAGCCCCGCCTGGACCGCCGAGGGAACCTGTCCGCCCGCACCGGGCCCGGTGGCGGCGATGAGCAGGCCGCGCATGGTGCCGGACTGGATCTGCGGCACGGCGGCCGGCGCCAGCAGGCAGGCGCTGTCCACCTGCTGCGCCACCACGTCGTTCAGCGCCGGGCCTTCGCCGCGATAGGGGATGTTGTTGAACTGCACGCCGGCGACATGGGCGAAGAGCGCGCAGGCCAGATGGTTGGTGGAGCCGATCCCCGCATGCGCATTGGTGACGCGGCCCGGATTCTCCCGCACATGGCCCAGGAACTCCTGCAGGGTCCGCGCCGGGAAGCCGTTGCGCACCACGAAGTAGAGCGGCGTGCCGGCGATGAGCCCGATGGGCTGCAGCTCGCGCGGGTCGTAGGCGATGTTGCGGTAGATCGAGGGGGCGGCGGAATGGCTGCCGAGGCTGCCCACCGTCAGCGTGTAGCCGTCGGGCGCCGCCTGCGCGCCGCGCGCTCCGCCGATCGTGCCGCCGGCGCCGGAGAGGTTCTCCACCACCACGCGCTGGTTCAGCGTCCGCATCATGTGGTCGCTGACGATGCGGGCCAGCACGTCCGTCGCCCCGCCGGGCGCGAAGACGACGATGACGTTGATCTGGCGGCTGGGGAATTCCTGGGCGCTCAGGGGGGCTGCCCCGGCGACGAGCAGGGCCACGGCGGCGGCAATAAGGCGCTTCATTCCTATCATTCCTCTCCCTGTGGACGGCGTTGGACGACCGTCTCTGCGTTTCATCGGACGAAACGCTTTTCAGAAAGGGCCGTCAACTGTATCTGAGACCGAGAATGTATTTCGCCCTGCGACACCTCGCCCGGCGCATGAAGGAAATGGCATGCCGCAGTCCGGCCGAACCGACGGTCCCAAGGACCCCTACCTCCTCGCCTCGCTTCACCGCGGGCTGGAGGTGCTGGACTGCTTCGGGGCGCGGAACAGCTGGAGCCTCGCGGACCTCTCCACGCATCTCGGCGAGAGCAAGGCGACGATCTTCCGCGTGCTGCACACCCTCGAGCAGTTCGGCTACCTGGCGAAGGATGCGGCGACCGGCCGCTACGCGCCGGGCCTCGGCCTGCACGCGCTGGGCGCGGCCGCCGTCCGGCACGAGCAGCTTCGCTGGCAGGCGCTGCCGCCGCTGCAGGATCTGGCGGAGAGCACCGGCGAGACGGTGCATGTCGGCATCCTGCACGACGGCGTCGTGGTCACCGTGCAGATCGTGGACGGCACGCGCGCGGTCCGGATGCATTCCGCCGTGGGCAAGCGCAGCCCCGCCCATGCCAGCGCGCTGGGCAAGGTGCTGATGGCCTATCTGCCGGACGGCGAGGTGGATGCCGTGATCGCTGCCCAGGGCATGGCGCGCTTCACCGAGCGCACCCTCACCACGCCCGGGGGGCTGCGCGAGGCGCTGCACCGCGCGCGGCTGGACGGCTACGCGCAGGACGAGGAGGAGATCGAGGCCGGGCTGCGCTGCCTCGCCGCGCCAATCACCGACCATTCGGGCCGGCCCACCGCCGCGCTCGCCATCTCCGCCCCCGCCTCCCGCATGGATCCCGCGCGCGTCGCCGCGCTCGTCCCGCAGGTGAAGGCGACGGCGCTGCGCATCTCGCGCATGCTCGGCAGCCCCTCCATGGCGGCCGCCTGAACCAAGACCATCAACGGGAGACGACACGTCCATGGACGGCAGCAACAAGCAGGCGCTGATGAACGGCGCCGACATCATTCTCGACCATCTGGTGAAGCAGAAGGTGCCCTATCTCTTCGGCCTCTGCGGCCATGGCATCACCGGCTTCATGGACGCCGCCTTCAAGGCGCAGAACCGCATCAGGACCATCTCCACGCATCACGAGCAGACGGCGGGCCACATGGCGGACGCCTACTACAAGGTGCGCGGCGAGCCGGTGGCGACCTTCACCTCCTGCGGGCCGGGCTCGGCGAATATCGTGATGGCCGTCGCGGCGGCGGCGGCGGATTCCTCGGCCTTCCTGGCCATCACCGGCAATGTGCCGACCGGCCAGTTCAACCGGGGACCGTTCCAGGAGACGGGCCGGCACTTCCAGGGCGATTTCCCCGCCGTCATGCGGCCCTACGTGAAGCGCTCCTTCCAGCCGACGCGGGCGGACATGGTGCCGCTGGCCGTGACCCAGGCCTGGGACCTGCTGACCTCGGGCCGGCCGGGGCCGGTCCATCTCGACGTGCCGCTCAATGTCTTCGTCGAGGAGACGGCGGTGCGCCCGGCCGCCGCGCCCAGCCGCGTGGTCAATGGCGCGCCCGGCAATCCGCGCGAGCTCTCGGCCGCGCTCGACCTGCTGCTGGGCGCGCGCCAGCCCGTGATCATCGCGGGGCAGGGGGTGATCCTCGGCGGCGCCTGCGACGAGCTGGTGTCCTTCGCCGAGCTGACCGGCATTCCGGTCGTCACCAGCCCCAACGGCAAGGGCGCGATCCCCGACCGCCACGCGCTGGCCTTCGGCGCGACCGGGCGCAACGGCGCCTATGCGGCCAATGACGCCACGAAGAACGCCGACGTCATCCTCGCCATCGGCTTCTCCTTCGACGACCGGGCGACCAGCGCCTGGCTCGACGGCTACACGCTCTCGGTCCCGCCCTCGCGGCTGATCCAGATCGACATCGACCCCAGCGAGATCGGCCGCAACTACCCGGCCGAATACGGCATCCTGGGCGATGCGAAGGCGAGCCTGGAATTCCTCATCGGGGCCGCCCGGCCGCGCCTGGACGACGGGCGCGACCTCGCGGGTTGGATCGCGCGGCTGGAGAAGGGCCGCACGGTCTGGCGCGAGTACCAGGACGGGCTGGCCGCGAGCGACCAGATGCCGCTGCGCCCCGAGCGGCTGATGCGGGCCCTGTCCCGCGCCATCCCCGAGAATGCGATCGTGGCCTCCGATGTGGGCGTGCACCACAACTGGATCGTCCAGCTCATGGACACCATGCGCCCGCGGCATCTGATCCACTCCTGGGGCTTCGCGGCGATGGGCTTCGCCACCTCGGGCATCCTGGGCGCCAAGCTCGCCGCGCCGGACCGGCCCTGCGTCGCGGTGGTCGGCGACGGCTCCTTCCTCATGACGCCGCATGCACTGGCGACGGCCGTGGAATACGACATCCCCGTGGTCTGGGTGGTCTGGAACAACAACGGCTTCTGCTCGATCCGCGACATTCAGCACGGCATGTTCGGCGGGCGCGAGCTGGCCACGGGCTTCGAGATCCAGCGCACCGGCGAGCTCTACAGCCCGGATTTCGCGATGCTGGCCAAGTCCTTCGGCGTGGCCTCGCACCGCGTGACCCATGCCGGCGAGGTGGAGGATGCGATCCAGGCTGCTATCCGCGCGAACCGCCCCTATCTGGTCGAGGTGCCGGTGGACCGGGACATCCGCCCGATCGGCACCGGCTCCTGGGATCTGCCGCCGCTGCCCCATCCCGAGCCGAACTTCCTCAAGGCAATGGCGGCACGCGGCCTGTCGATCTGAGCGCGGGGCGGGACCGCGCCCCGCTCGTTTCCCCGGCGATCGCTTTCGGCTAGACACGAGGGCGACGCAGAGAGGGCCCGCCGGCTATGGAAGCGCAGTATTTCGAGGACCTGTCGGTCGGCCAGACCGCCAGCTTCGCCAAGACGATCACCGAGGCCGACATCCTCCTCTTCTCGGCCGTGACGGGCGACACCAATCCGGTCCACATCAATGCCGAGTTCGCCGCCACCACCATGTTCAAGGAGCGCATCGCGCACGGGATGCTCTCGGCCGGGCTGATCTCCACCGTGCTCGGCACCAGGCTGCCCGGGCCGGGCTCCATCTATCTGGACCAGAGCCTGCGCTTCCGCGCGCCGGTGCGGATCGGCGCGACCGTCACGGCCACCGTCACCGTCACCGCGCTGGACCCGGAGAAGAAGCGCGCGACGCTGGCCACCGTCTGCACCGTCGCGGGCAAGAAGGTCGTGGAAGGCGAGGCGGTCATGCTCGTGCAGGGGCGCCCCGCATGAAGCGCGTCTGCGTCTTCTGCGGCGCCCAGCCCGGACACGACGAGGGGCACGCCCGGCTCGCCGACGCGCTCGGCACGGCCATCGCGAAGCGCGGCCTGGGCCTCGTCTATGGCGGCGGCAAGGTCGGGCTGATGGGCGTGGTCGCCGATGCGGCGATCCGCGGCGGAGCCGAGGTGATCGGCGTCATCCCGGAGGCGCTGATGGAGCGCGAGCTCGGCCATGGCGAAGTCACCGACCTGCGGGTGGTGCCCTCCATGCACGTCCGCAAGGCGATGATGAACGACCTCTCCGACGGCTTCATCGTGCTGCCGGGCGGCATCGGGACGCTGGAGGAGGCGGTGGAGATCCAGTCCTGGTCGCAGCTCGGCATCCATCGGAAGGGCCTCGTCTTCCTGGACACCCATGGCTACTGGGCGCCGTATTTCGCGCTGCTCGAGCGCATGGAGGGCGAGGGCTTCATCCGGCCGCAGCATGCCGGCCTCGCGCTGCAGGCGCGCAGGCCGGAGCAGGCGCTGGACATGCTGGCGAGCTGGGAGCCGCCCAAGGTCACGCGCTGGATGACGCAGACCGAGGCATGATGGCGTCCGGTGATCGGAGCGCCGACAGGCGCGGAGAGCTGAACCGGCCGCCCGGCGGTCGCGTGCAGGTCCATACCGATTGGCACGGCCTCCCCGAAGCCGCGCGGGGCGCCACGCTGGCGCTGGGCAATCTCGACGGCGTGCATCTCGGCCATCTCGCCGTGCTGGCCGCCGCGCATCAGGCGCGGCCGGACCTCACGCTGGGCGCGCTGACCTTCGAGCCGCATCCGCGCGAGCATTTCCGCCCCGACGATCCGCCGTTCCGGCTGGCCCTGCTGCCCGCCAAGGCCGCCATCCTCGGCGCCCATGGCGCCCGGCACGTCATCGCGCTGCCCTTCGGCGCCGAGCTCGCCGCCATGTCGGCCGAGGATTTCTGCCAGTCGGTGCTGGTGGAGGCGCTGGGCGTGCGCCACTTGGCCTGCGGGCCCGACTTCGCCTTCGGCCACCGCCGCGGCGGCGACGTGACCCTCCTCGGGCAGTTCGCCGAGGCGCATGGCATCGGCCTTTCCATCGTCCCGCATGTGAAGGACGCGCAGGGCGCCATCAGCTCCACCCGCATCCGCCGCCTGCTGCAGGACGGCTATCCCGAGCGCGCCGCCGCCATGCTGGGCCGGGACTTCGCGATCACCGGCGCCGTGACCCATGGCGACGCGCGAGGCCGCACCATCGGCTTCCCCACGGCCAATATCCCGCTCGGCCGGCATCTGGAGCCGGCGCGCGGGGTCTATGCCGTGCTGGTGACGCTCCCGGACGGGCGGGTGGTGAAGGGCGTCGCCAATCTCGGCCGCCGTCCGACGCTGGGGGGCGACCCCATCTCGCGGCTCGAGGCGCATCTCTTCGACTTCGCCGAGGACCTCTACGGCCAGGAACTCGGCGTGGCCCTGGTTCACTTCCTCCGCGAGGAACGGAAGTTCCCGGATTTCTCGGCGCTGGTCGCCCAGATCCAGGCCGATGCCGCCGAGGCGCGAACCCTCTTGGGTTGACGCAGCCGCACAAATTTCCTGCGCCCGCTGCATCCGGGGCCGCCCGCCGCGCGTTCCGCTTCTACAGCCCGGAGGCGAAGCGGATGAAAGTCTACGTAAGTCTCGAGGACGGCCTGGAGCTGGTCGGGCGCACCAGCCTGCGGGAGGAGATGGCCGACGACTACGTCGTGGACCTCGACATCCCCGGAACCGGCGCGGCCCTGCGCCTCACCTATGCCGTCCATTCGGTGCCCTGGCTGACGCCCCAACTGACCCTCGGCACGGAACGTGCCGTGGTCCTCTCCCTCGGCCAGACGCCCGATTTCCTGCCGGGCTGGCAGCGCGTGGACCCGGACGCCATCTGATCGTCAGGCCCGGGCCGGCCTGCCGCCGAGCTTGGCCCCGCAGGCCGGGCAGGCCTCCGCGATCACCGCCTCGCCTTCCGGCGAGGTCAGCACCAGCAGCCTGCTCGTCTGGCGCAGCCGCAGGTCGTCGAAGGTGCCGATCCGCGCCGCCGGCGTGGCCAGCAGCGCCCGCAGCCCGGCGCAGGGGCGCAGATCCCGCCCGAAGCTCCGATTGACCTGCATCACGCAGCTGCTCCCCTGTTCCGGCGCTTGACCGCCACCCCCCGACATCCGCATATCTCCCGCATGAGCGCGACCCGGACGTTCCGAGTTTCTGGCCGAATTCCCGGCCCGGCCTTCTCCTGAAGGCCGGGATCAGACCCGTACGTCCCCTATTCACGCGCCGCATTCTCCGAGAACCGGCCGCGCACGAGAACCCCGATGAACGACGCTCCCGTGGACGAGACCAAGACCGCAGCGCGCGATTACCGCAAGACGGTCTTCCTGCCCGCCACTGTCTTCCCCATGAAGGCCGACCTGCCGAAGCGCGAGCCCGCGCTGCTGAAGAAGTGGGCCGATTCCGACAGCTGGACCAGGCTCCGCGCCAAATCCGCCGGCAAGCCGAAATTCGTGCTGCATGATGGCCCGCCCTATGCGAACGGCCCGCTGCACATCGGCCACGCGCTCAACAAGATCCTGAAGGACGTCATCAACCGCGCCGCCCAGATGGCCGGCAAGGACGCCAACTACATCCCCGGCTGGGACTGCCACGGCCTGCCCATCGAATGGAAGGTCGAGGAGGAGTACCGCAACCCCAAGGGCAAGTATCAGGGCGGCCGCAAGAAGGACGACGTGCCGGTGCTGGAGTTCCGCGCCGAGTGCCGCGCCTATGCGGCCCATTGGCTCGGCGTTCAGCGCGAGGAGTTCGAGCGGCTCGGCGTCGCCGGCGACTGGCCCGACCGCTACGCCACCATGGATTTCCCCTCGGAAGCGGTCATCGCCGGGGAAATCGGCAAGTTCCTGATGAACGGCTCGCTCTATCGCGGGCTGCGGCCGGTGATGTGGAGCCCTGTCGAGAAGACCGCGCTGGCCGAGGCGGAGATCGAGTATCACGACCATGTGAGCCCGACGCTCTGGGCCCGCCTCCCGCTGGTCTCGGGCAAGTTCGCCGGCGCCTCCATCGTCATCTGGACGACGACGCCCTGGACCATCCCGGGCAATCGCGCGGTCGCCTACGGTCCCGAGATCGACTACGCGGTCGTGCACGTTGCCGATACCCGCGAGGGCAGCCACCTGAAGGTGGGCGAGACGGTGATCGTCGCGCTGCCGCTGCTGCCGAAATTTTCGGAGGATGCGGGCCTCGTCGCGCATGTCATCAAGCAGGTCGTGAAGGGCACGGCGCTGGAAGGCGCCATCGCGGCCCATCCGCTGCGCGGGCATGGCTACGACTTCGACGTTCCCGTCCTGGCCGGCGACTTCGTCACGACCGAGGCCGGCACGGGCTTCGTCCACATCGCGCCGGGTCATGGCGAGGACGACTTCAACCTCGGCCGCATCCACGGCCTGCCCATCCCCGAGACCGTGAACGACGACGGCACCTTCACCCATCACGCGCCGGGCTTCGAGGGGCTGCACGTCTTCAAGGCGCACGATGCCGTCTATGCGGCCGTCGAGGCGGCCGGCAACATGGTCGCCAAATCGAAGATGACGCACAGCTACCCGCATAGCTGGCGCTCCAAGAAGCCGGTGATCTTCCGCGCGACGCCGCAATGGTTCATCGCCATGGACGACAGCAACGAGATCCGCCGCAAGGCGCTGGACGCCATCGCCGCCACGCATTTCGTGCCCGATGCCGGCCGCAACCGCATCGGCAGCATGGTCGCCGGCCGGCCGGACTGGTGCATCTCGCGCCAGCGCGCCTGGGGCGTGCCGATCGCCGTCTTCGTGGACAGGAAGACGGGCGAGGTGCTGCGCGACCAGTCCGTGATGGACGGCATCGTCGAGGCTTTTCGGACCGAGGGCGCCGACGCCTGGTACCAGCCCGGCGCGGCCGCCCGCTTCCTGAATCCTGGTGCCGGCTCCGCGGGCGGGGGCAACCACCGCAACCCCGACGACTACGAGCAGGTGATGGACATCGTGGACGTGTGGTTCGAGAGCGGCAGCACGCACGCCTTCGTCCTGCCGCCGCGCGGCCTGCCTTTCCCGGCCGACCTCTACCTCGAAGGCTCCGACCAGCATCGCGGCTGGTTCCAGTCCTCGCTGCTGGAATCCGTGGGCAGCCGCGGCGTGGCGCCCTTCAAGGCCATCCTCACCCACGGCTTCGTCCTGGACGAGGGCGGCCGCAAGATGTCCAAATCGCTCGGCAACGTCACCGCGCCGCAGGAGGTGATCGCCAAGTACGGCGCCGACATCCTGCGCCTGTGGGTGATGAACTCCGACACGGCGGAAGATCTCCGCATCGGCAAGAACATCCTGGAGCAGCAGGCCGAGCTCTACCGCCGCATGCGCAACACGCTGCGCTGGCTGCTCGGCAACATCGCCGGCTTCGACGAGGCCGAGAAGGTCCCGGTGGCCGAGATGCCGGAACTGGAGCGCTGGGTCCTGCATCGCCTGACGGAGCTCGACGCGCGCATCCGCAAGGCCGTCGCCGATTACGACTGGAGCGGCGTGCTGCCGGAGATCCACGCCTTCTGCTCGACGGATCTGAGCGCCTTCTACTTCGACATCCGCAAGGACAGCCTCTATTGCGATGCGGCCTCCTCGCCGCGCCGCCGCGCCGCGCGCACGGTGATCGACCAGCTGCACCGCTGCCTCTGCGCCTGGCTCGCCCCCGTGCTGTGCTTCACGGCGGAGGAGGCCTGGCTGTCCCGCTTCGGAGAGGGCGCCGAGAGCGTCCACTTCCAGGAATTCCCGCAGCTTCCGGCCGAGTGGCGCGACGAGGCCGTGGCGGCGCGCTGGAACGACATCCGCCGCACCCGCCGCCTCGTCACGGCGAGCCTGGAGGACCAGCGGCGCGACGGCGCCATCGGCTCCTCGCTGCAGGCCGCCGTCTCGCTCACCGTGCCCGAGGGCGACGCCGCCGGGACGCTCGCCGCCGAGGACTGGGCGGAGATCCTCATCGTCTCCCAGGCCGCGATCGCCGCCGGACCCGAGGTCGCCCTCGAAGTATCCGCGGCGCCGGGCGCGAAATGCGAGCGCTGCTGGCGCGTGCTGCCGGAGGTGGGCCGGTCCGCCGCCCATCCGACCCTCTGCCTGCGCTGCGAATCCGTCGTGGAGGCCCTGCCGGCATGACGCCCGCGCTCAGGACCGGAATCCTCTTCGCCCTGCTGCTGCTGGCCGCCGACCAGGCGAGCAAGTGGTGGATCCTGGAGGTCGTGCGCCTGCCGGAAGTCCGCAACATCCCGGTCGTGATGCTGGGCCCGCTGGGGCTCGACCTGACCATGGTCTGGAACCGCGGCGTGACCTTCGGGCTCTTCTCGGGCGAGGGGAGCTGGAACCACCTGATCCTCGCGGCCCTGGCCCTGGTCGTGGCGGGCTTCCTCCTGCGCTGGCTGGCCCGGGCCGAGACCCGGCTCGTCACCTATGCTCTCGGCGCCGTCATCGGCGGGGCCGTCGCCAACGTGATCGACCGCGTGCGCTTCGGCGCCGTGGTGGACTTCGTGGACGCCCACGCCTGGGGCTGGCATTGGTACGTCTTCAACCTCGCCGACGCGGCCATCGTCTGCGGCGTCCTGGCCCTCGTGGCCGACGCCTTGATCCGGCCCGAAACCCAGCGCAAAGAGGCGCCATGATGAAGTCCCCAGCTCCGTTCGCGGCTCTTCCCCTGCTTGCCGCCGGCATCCTCCTGGTCGGCTGTGGGGGCGACACCATGCGCAGCTTCGGCCTGACCCGCGACGCTCCGGACGAGTTCCAGGTGACGACGCGCGCGCCGCTCTCCATGCCGCCGAGCCTGGGCAACCTGCCGACGCCGCGCCCGGGCGCGGCCCGCCCGCAGGAGATGACGACCCAGCAGCAGGCTGAATCGGCGCTGGTGCCGGGGGCCGTGACCGCCGGGCCGCGATCCGGGGGGCCGAGCTCGGGCGAGCAGGCGCTGCTCGCCCAGGGCGGGCGCTCCGTTCCGGACAATATCCGCAACCGGGTGGACGAGGAGAGCCTGCGCCTCGAGCGCACCGATCGCACCGTGGTGGACCGCGTGCTGTTCTGGCGCGACGCGCCGCCGCCGGGCACGCCGGTCGACCCCTCGCGCGAGGCCCAGCGCCTGCGCGAGAACGCGGCGCTCGGACGGCCGGTGTCGGAAGGGCAGACGCCGGTGATCCAGCCGCAGCGGCAGGGCTGGTTCACGGGCTGGCGTCTCTGGTAGCGGCCAGGGCTTCCGCCCGGTCATCGCCGAGAGGGCGCCGATCGCCGGCGCCGTCCTCGATGTCTTCGACCAGGAGCCGCCGCCTACCGACGATCCGGCGCTCAGGCTGCCCGACGTCGTCCTGACTCCGCTCACGCGGGCCAGCGCGTGGCGGGGGAGAAGCCGCTCCCGTCATCCCGGAGCCGTCGTTGGGCCAGGGAGCTCACCCGCTTCGGCCGGCGGCCCCCGGGCGGGCCCGATGATGACAGACGGGCCACCCCGATGATGACGCCTTCATCAGAAACCGGCGGAACGCTGGCGCCGGGCCGCATCCCGTCGCATCTTGCGGCCATGGACCCTGTCACCCGCCGTTGCGCCCTGAAAGGCGCCGCCGCCGCCACCCTCGCCGCGCCCGCGATCCCCGCTCCGGCCCCGGCCTTCGGGCAGACCCTCGCCCCGCCGCGCCGAATCGACCAGCCGCTCTTCGGCGCCGTCTCCTGGACGCTGGGGAACGGGCTGCGGGTGGTCCTCGCCGAGAACCGCCGCGCCCCCGTCGCCGCGCACTACCTCTTCGTCGCGGCCGGCGCCGGCGAGGATCCGGCCGGCAAGTCGGGCGTGGCGCATTTCCTCGAGCACATGATGTTCAAGGGCAGCCCGGACATCCCCTCGGGCGCCTTCAGCCGGACGGTCGCGCGCGAGGGCGGGCAGGACAACGCCTTCACCAGCCGCGACGTGACCGCCTATTACCAGATCGTCGAGGCCTCGCGCCTGCCGCTCATGATGCGGATGGAGGCCGACCGTCTGCGCGCGCCGCTGATCCCCGCCGACGAGGTGGAATCGGAGCGCGGCGTGGTGCTGGAGGAGCGCCGGTCCCGCACCGACGCCGTCCCCCGCGGCCGCTTCCGGGAGGCCTTCGACGCCGCCATGTGGGGCCCGCAGCATTGGCGCGGCCGTCCGCTGATCGGCTGGGAGGACGAGATCCGCGCCATCACCCGGCAGGACATCCTGGACTTCCACCGGCAGCACTACACGCCCTCCAACTCCGTGCTGATCGTGGCCGGGGACGTGCGCGAGGCCGATCTGCGCCGCTGGGCGGAGGAGTTCTACGCGCCCATTCCCGCCCGTGACGCCCCGCCGCGGAACCGCGCGCCGGTCCCCGCCGCCGCGCCCGAATCCCGGCTGGAACGGCGCGACCCGGCGGTGCGCGAATCGACCTTCCTCAAGACCTATGCCGCCCCCTCGGCCACCTGGGGCGAGACCGACCTCGCCGACCCCCTGGAGGTCTTCGCCCATCTGCTGGGCGGTGGCACCGGCTCCCGCCTGCACAAGGCGCTGGTCGAGACCGGCCTCGCGGTGAGCGCCGGGGCCGGCTACGACGGCGATACGGTGGGCGTCGGCAGCTTCGGCGTCTATGCCACGCCGCGCCCGGACATCGAGACGGCGCAGATCGAGACGGCGATCTCGGCCGTCCTGGCGGATCTCCTGCAGGAGGGCGCCTCCGAGGCGGAGGTGCGCCGCGCGGTGCGGCAGGAGACGGCGGGCTCCTTGCTGGCGCTGGACGGGCTGGGGGCCGCGCCGCGCATGCTGGGCGGCGCGCTCGCGATCGGCCTGCCCATCGAGTTCGTGGAGCACTGGCCGAAGCGCATGGCCGAGGTGACGCGCGACCAGGTGAACAAGGCCGCGCGCGCGGTGCTCGCCGAGCCGAGGATCGCCACCGCCGGCTGGCTGCTGCCGGCATGAGGATTTTTGTGCCTTCGAGCGCCGGGCGGCGGCTCCGCCGCCTGGGCTTCGCCGCGCCGCCGTCATGCCGGGCGGGAGAGTCGGTTGTACGGCGCCGGCCGCGGTCGCGGCCGGATTCACGTAGCGCCGACTGGATTTTGCCATGAGCAACAACACCCTGTTCGGCGTCGAGCTGCCGGCCCGCCGCGGCTTCTCCGTGCCCATCCAGATCGTCGAGCAGGGCGGCATCTCCGCCTGGCTGGTCGAGGACCATTCCGTCCCCGTCGTCTCGGTCGCCTGGGCCTGGCCGCAGGGTGCGGCGGCCGATCCGCGCGGCAAGGAGGGGCTCGCCAATATCTCGGCCGCCATGCTGAGCGAGGGCGCGGGCAACCTCTCCAATGTCGGCTTCGCCGATGCGCTGATGGATGCCGGCATCGGCCTCTCCTTCACCGGCGGGCGCGACAGCTTCGAGGGCAGCTTCCGCGCCCTGGCCGATGCGTTGCCCGAGGCCGTGCGCCTCGCGCGCCTCGCCATGACGCAGCCCCGCCTCGACGCCGAGGCCCTGTCCCGCGTGCGCGCCCGCGCGCTGGTGGCCTCGCGCCAGTCACTGGAGACGCCGGCCGGCCTCGCCCGCCGCGCCTTCTGGGAAGCGGGCTTCCCGAACTTCACCGCGGGCCGGCTCTCCACCCCGGAGAGCATCGCCGCCATCGGCCAGGACGACATCCGCGCCTGCCTGGGCGCCCAGCTCACCCGCGGGAACCTGCTGGTCGCGGCCTCGGGCGCGATCGACGTGGCCGGGCTGCGGGCGCTGCTGGCCGAGCTCTTCGGCGCGCTGCCCGGCCATCCCATCCCGGACACGCCCCCCTTGCCCAACCTCGCGGAGTTCGGCGTCGCGCTGCGGCCCAAGGCCGCGCCGCAATCCACCCTGGTCTTCGGCCAGGACGGCCTGCTCCCCACCGATCCGGACTGGGAGGCCTTCCAGGTCGCGCTGCGCATCCTGGCCGGCGGCGGCTTCACGAGCCGGCTGATGAAGTCCGTCCGCGAGGAGCGGGGGCTGACCTACGGCATCGGCGCGGGGCTCGACCTGCTCTTCGGCCGGGCCGTCATCATCGGCAACGTGCAGACCGCCAATGCCAGCGTGGGCGAGGTCTGGGGCCTGATCCGCAGCGCCTGGACGGAGATGGCGGTGGGCGGCCCGACCGAGGCGGAGGTGGCCGATGCGCTGGCCTTCCTCGGCGGCTCGCTGCCGCTGCAATTCACCGACAGCCGCCGCACGGCCAACCTGCTGCTGAACCTGCGGCAGGCGGGGCGCGCGCCGGACTGGCTGGCGGGCCGCCCGGCGCGCCTCGCGGCCATCGACCGGGCCCGCGTGGCCGGGGTGGCGGCGCGGGTGCTGAAGCCCGAGGGGTTGGGCCTGGCCGTGTCGGGCGAGCCGGTCGGGCTGTGACCGCCTCGCGGTCCGGATTTCGTGCCGCGGCCTGGGCCTGTTAACCTCCTTCCATCATCCGGATGGAAGCGGGCATGAGCGATTCGACGTTGGAGACCGCCTGGGCGCGGCTGGAGCGCCTGGCGGCCGCGCCGGGGGCGGAGGAGATCCGCCCGCTCTTCGCCGCCGATCCGGGGCGCTTCGCGGCCTTCTCGCAGCGCGGCGCGGGCCTTTTGCTCGACCGCTCCAAGACCTCGGTCTCGCCGGAGGTTCAGGCCGCGCTGCTCGACCTCGCCGTCGCGGCCGATGTCGAGGGCAAGCGCGAGGTCATGGCCTCGGGCGGCATCGCCAACCCGACCGAGGGGCGCGCCGCCCTGCATATGGCGTTGCGCAGCCAGTTGCCCGGGGCGCCGGCCGAATGCGCCGACGCCCAGGCCACGCTCGCGAGGATGCGCGAGTTCACCGCGACGGTGCATCGCGGCGAGATCCGCGGCGCCACCAACCAGCGCTTCGACACGGTGCTGAACATCGGCATCGGCGGCTCCGACCTGGGGCCGGTGATGGTGGGGCGGGCGCTCTGGCGCGCCGGCGACCCGATGCGGCCGATCCACCTGGGCAATGTGGACGGCCATGGCTGGGAGACGGTGCTGCCGCTGCTCGACGCGCGGCGGACCCTGGTGCTGGTCGCCTCCAAGACCTTCACCACGCAGGAGACCATGGCCAATGCGCGCCTGGTCAAGCAGTGGATGGAGGCGAGCGTGGGCCCGGCGGGCGCCTCGGCGCATTTCGCGGCGCTCTCGACCAATATGAAGGACACCGCCGCCTTCGGCATCGCGCCCGACCGCGTCTTCCCGTTCCAGGACTGGGTGGGCGGGCGGTTCTCGCTCTGGTCGTCGATCGGGCTGTCGCTGGCGCTCTCGCTGGGCTGGGACCGCTTTCAGGCGCTGCTCGACGGCGCGGCCGCCATGGACCGCCACTTCCTCGAGGCGCCGATGGAGGAGAACCTCCCCATCCTGCTGGCGCTGACCGAGATCTGGCACATCAACGGCCTCGGCCTGCGGCGCCGGGCCGTGCTGCCCTATGACGAGCGGCTGCGGCGGCTGCCGGCGCATCTGCAGCAGCTGGAGATGGAGAGCCTCGGCAAGCGGGTGACGGTCGCGGGCATGCCGGTGCGGCGCTCCACCGGCGCGGTGGTCTTCGGCGAGCCGGGCACCTCCGCGCAGCACAGCTTCATGCAGCTGGTCCATCAGGGGGCCAAGCCGGTGCCGGTGGACTTCATCCTGGTCGCGAAGCCCGACCATACCCATGCCGAGAACCACCGCATCCTGCTGGCCAATGGCCTCGCCCAGGCCGAGGCGCTGCTGGCCGGCCGCAACGCGGAGGAGGTGGCGGAGGACATGCGCCGGGCCGGCGCGGACGAGGCCACCATCGCGCGGCTGGTGCCGCACAAGGTCTTCCCGGGCGACCGGCCCTCGGTGACCATCCTGCTGCCGCGCCTCGATCCCTTCACCCTGGGTGCACTGATCGCGCTCTACGAGCACAAGGTGTTCACGCTGGGCGCGCTCTGGGGGATCAATCCCTTCGACCAATGGGGCGTGGAACTCGGCAAGGTGCTGGCCAATCCGCTGGTGCGCGAGCTGGAGGCCGGGGCGCGCGGCCCGACCGGGGAAGGGGGCCACGATGCCTCGACCGCCGGCCTGCTTGCCGAGGTGCTGCGGCTGCAGGCCCAGCCGTGACCGAACGGGAAAAGATGCTGGCGGGCCGGCTCTACAACGCGGCCGATCCCGAGCTGCAGGCCGAGCTCGCGGCGGCCGCCGCCTGGCTCGCCCGCTACAATGCCGCCGGCACCGAGGCCCCGGCCGCGCGCCTCGCCTTGCTGCGCGAGCGGCTGTCGGAGGTGGGAGATGGCGCGGCGATCCGGCCGCCCTTCCATTGCGACTACGGCTGGAACATCCGCCTGGGCGCGGGGGCCTTCCTCAACTTCAACTGCGTGATCCTGGACGTGGCCGAGGTCGCGATCGGCGATCGCGCGCAGATCGGGCCGGGCGTGCAGATCCTGACCGCCGACCATCCGCGCGACGCGGCCACGCGGGCGCTGGGGCTGGAGTCCGGCCGCCCGATCCGCATCGGTGCCGATGTCTGGATCGGCGGCGGCGCGCTGATCCTGCCGGGGGTGACCATCGGCGACGGCGCGGTGATCGGCGCGGGCGCGGTGGTGACGCGCGACGTGCCGGCGGGCGCGACGGCCATGGGCAATCCGGCCCGGGCGAGGGGTTGAGGAAGCCCGCGCCGTTTTCTGCTAGCCTCTGCCGGTGACCATCCGACTCCTCTCCGCCACCACCGCCAACCGCATCGCCGCGGGCGAGGTGGTCGAGCGTCCGGCCGCCGTGGTGAAGGAACTGGTGGAGAACGCGCTCGATGCCGGCGCACGCCACATCCGCGTGGCGCTGGAGGAGGGCGGCATCGGCCGCGTCCTCGTCGAGGATGACGGCCACGGAATCCCTGGGGTGGAGCTGGAACTGGCGGTCGAGCGCCACGCCACCTCCAAGCTGCCCGAGGAGGCGATGCTCTTCGCCATCGGAACCCTGGGCTTCCGGGGCGAGGCGCTGCCCTCCATCGGCGCGGTGGCGCGACTTTCGCTGACCTCGCGCGTCCCGGGCGGCGAGGCCCATCGCGTGACGGTCGAGGGCGGGCGGAAATCCGCGGTGCAGCCGGCCTCGGGCGCGCCCGGCACGCGGGTGGAGGTGCTGGACCTCTTCTTCGCCACGCCCGCCCGGCGGAAGTTCCTGCGCTCGCCCCGCGCCGAGGGCGATGCCGCCATCGACGCGCTGCGCCGCCTGGCGCTGGCCTGGCCAGAGGTGGGCTTCGAGGCGGCGCTGGACGGGCGGTCGCTGCTGAATCTCGCGCCCGCGCACCGCGACGCCCGAATCCGCGATCTGCTTGGCGCCGACTTTGCCGCGGCCGCGCTGCCGGTGGCGGGGGAGTGGGACGGGCTGTCCATCGCGGGCCTCGCGGGCGGTCCGGCCTTCACCCGGGCCAATGCGCTGGAGCAGCACCTCGTGGTGAACCGCCGCCCGGTGCGCGACCCGCTGCTGCGCACCGCCCTGCGCGTCGCCTATCGCGAGGTGATGGCGGCGGGCCGCCACCCCGCGGCCGCGCTCTTCCTGGAGCTGCCGCCGCATGAGGTGGACGTGAACGTGCACCCCATGAAGACGGAGCTGCGCTTCCGGGAGGCCGAGCGGGTGCGCGGCGGGGTGATCTCGGCGCTGCGGCGCGCTTTGGGCTTCGGAGTCGGCCAAGGGGGCGGGAATTCGTCGAGCCGGAGCATGGGCTATGCCGGGCCGGCCCGGCTTTCCTTCCCGCCGCCGCAGCCGCATCGGGGGCAAGGCTTCGCCGAGGCGCCCCTGCCGCTCGCCTTCTCCCCGCCCAGCCCGCTGGAGGCGCCCGCCACCCCCGTGCCGCCGGAGCATCCCCTGGGCCGCGCGCTCGCGCAGGTGCTGGAGACCTATATCCTCGCCGAGGCGCCCGACGGGTCGCTGGTCCTCGTGGACCAGCACGCGGCGCATGAACGCCTGACGCATGAGCGGCTCTCGGCCGAGATGCACGCGGGCGGCATCCGCGCGCAGCCCTTGCTGCTGCCGGCCGTGGTCGAGCTGCCGCAGGCGCACCGCCTGGCCGAGGCGGCCCCGGAGCTGGCCCGGCTCGGCCTGGAGCTGGAAGGCTTCGGCCCCGGCGCGGTGCTGGTGCGGGCCATGCCGGCGGTGCTCGGCGCCCCCGACCCGGCCCCGCTGCTGCGCGACCTGGCCGAGGAGCTGGAGGAGAGCGGCGAGGGCATCGCCCTGGCGCTGCGGCTCGACGCGGCCATCGCGCGGCTGGCCTGCCACGGCAGCATCCGGGCGGGGCGCCGGCTCGCCCCGGCCGAGATGGACGCGCTGCTGCGCGCCATGGAGCGCACGCCGCGCGCCGCCACCTGCAGCCATGGGCGGCCGACCTTCCTGAAACTCGGTCAGGCGGAATTCGCGCGGCTCTTCGGGCGGAGCTGAACCGCCTCCCAGACGACCTCGGCACCGGCGGCGGCGCGGAGGGTCAGGGTGAGGCCCTCGAGCTCCGCCAGGGGCTTCCGGCCGCGCAGCACGGCCAGCACGGGATCCAGGGGGGCGGACATCGGCAGGGGCGGCAGCGTGACCCGGGCCGAGGCGCCGGCGGCCAAGCGCAGCAGGGGGCGGGCGGCGCCGCCGGCCAGGGCGATCGTCGCGCCCTCGCCGAGGATCCGCGCCGCGCGCCAATGGGATTCCGGGATCAGGGGCTCGCCCGCGTCCCAGATGCGGCAGGCAAGGGGCAGCGGTCCTTCACCGAGCGTGCCCGAGAGGCGCAGCGGCATGCCCTCGGCGCGCAGGGCCGCGCCCGGGCCGGCCTGTCCCAGCAGCACCCAGCCGGCGGCCGGTGCCGTGACGCGCGTCGCGCCCAGGACCAGCGTGGAGGAGGGCGCCGCGGCGGGCAGATGCACCGCCGCCAGCCCCGCGACGGGCAGCCCCAGGCCGCGCGGCCGCTCGTCGAGCCAGAGCGAGGTCGTGCCCGGGCGGCGCTGGTGGAGCAGCCTCATCGCGCGGCCGCGACGGCGAGCAGCCAGGCGGTGCGGCGGATCATCGCGGCCTCGTCCCAGTCCGCGACCGCCGCGCGCGCCCGCGCCACCCGCGCCGCCGTGCCGGCCGGGTCGCTCAGCGTCGCGCGGAAGGCGCGCGCGATGTCGTGCGGATCGCGCCGGACGAGGCGCGCCACCTGCTCCGCCTCCGGCCAGGCCTCGAGCGCGGCGCGGGTCGCGAGGATGGGGCGCCCCGCCCAGGCCGCCTCCTGCAGGACGAGCGGCACCCCCTCGTGCTCCGAGGCCAGCAGCACGGCATCGGCGCAGGCCAGCAAAGCTGGGACGTCCTCCACCCAGCCGAGGAGATCCACGCCCGGCGCGCCGGCGAGGGAATCGGCCAGCGGGCCTTCCCCGGCCAGGACCATCCGCGCCGGCGCGATGCGCGCGGCGATGGGCCCCGCCAGATGCGCGCCCTTCCGCTCCTCGATCCGGCCGACCTGCACGAGGAGCGGCACGCCCCCGGGAAGGCCGAAGCGCGCGCGATTGGCCGGGACCGGCGCGCGGGGCGGGAGGCCGTTGGGAATGGCGGCGGCGCGGCCGAAAGGAAGGCCGAACAGCAGCTCCAGCCTCCGCGCCGAGGGTTCGGACACCGCGGCCCAGCCGGGGCTCAGCCCCGTGAGCCAGGCGCGCTCGCTCTCGGCGAGGCGCCAGTCGGTGCGCACGAGATGGGCGACGGCGAGGCACGGGACCGCCGCGTCGCGCAGGGCCCCCAGCGCGCCGAAGGCTTCGGTGGGAAGCGGGCAGCAGACCAGCGCCGCGTCGGGGCGCCAGGCGGCGAGGAAGGGGGCCAGCGCGGCGGCCTGGCACTGGTGCGCCGCCGTGAAGCCGAAGGTGGGCTCCGGAGTCAGGGGGAGGGGAATGCCGTGGCAGCTGCCGAGCCTGGCGCCGGCCGCTTCCAGCACGGCAGGCCCGGCCGCGACCGCGACTTCGGCGCCCATGCCGGCCAGCCCGCGCGCGACCTGGAGCGTCTGCAGCTCGGCGCCGCCGAGGAAGGGCGAGGGGATGACGGCCAGGATCCGCTCCGGCGCGATCATCCGCGCAGGACGAGCAGCCGTGCCTTGCCGTGGCTGCGGTCGGCCAGGAGCTCGAAGCGGGTCTCCGGGACCGGATCCTTGGCGCCGAGCTCGGTGCAGACCAGCGCGCCGGGGCCGATCCAGCCGGCGGCGTCGAGCGCCTCCAGCGCGGGGGCCAGCAGGCCGGAGCCGTAGGGCGGATCCAGGAAGACCAGGCCTGCGGGATGCAGCGGGCGAGGAGGCTTGCCGGCATCGCCCGCGATGACCTGCGTCGCGCCCTCGGCCTCGGCGCCGCAATTGGCGATATTGGCGCGCAGCGCGACCAGCGCGGCCCGGTCCTTCTCGATGAAGGCGGCCCGCGCCGCGCCGCGCGAGAGCGCCTCCAGCCCGAGCGCGCCCGTGCCGGCGAAGGCGTCGAGGACGGTCGCGCCGTCGACCAGCTCCCGGCCGGCCCAGGGCGCGTGCCAGAGCATGTCGAAGAGGGCCTGGCGCGCCCTGTCGGAGGTGGGGCGGGTGGCCTCGCCCGGCGGGGCGACGAGCTTCTTGCCCTTCCACCGGCCCGCGATGATCCTCATTGTTTTGTGTCCTCAGGCGCCGGGCGCGCGCTCTGCGCGCCTGGCTTCGCCGCGTGGCGGGCGTGCCGGGCCGGTAAGTCGGTTGGGCGGCGCCGGCCGCAGTCGCGGCCGGATTCCGGGAATGCGCGCTCGATGTTCATCAGCCGCGCTTCCTGGCCGGCGCAGCGAGGCCCAGCTGCTCGCGCAGCACCTTCGGGTTCACCTCGTCGACGGCGCCGCGCTCCAGCGTGCCGAGCTGGAATGGCCCATAGGCCACGCGCAGCAGCCGCGAGACCTCCAGGCCGAGATGCGCCATCACCCGGCGGACCTCGCGGTTCTTGCCCTCCTGCAGGGCCAGGGTCAGCCAGGCATTGTCGCCCTTGCGGCTGTCGAGCCCGGCCTCGATGCCGCCGTAGCGCACGCCCTGGATGGTGATCCCGTTCTTCAGCCCGGCGAGCACGGCCGGGTCGATATGGCCGAAGACCCGCACGCGGTAGCGCCGCACCCAGGCATTGCTCGGCAGCTCCAGCCGGCGCGCCAGGGCGCCGTCATTGGTGAGGAGCAGCAGGCCCTCGCTGCTGAGGTCGAGCCGGCCGACGGAGATGAGGCGCGGCAGCCCCTCCGGCAGCTTCTCGAAGACGGTGGGCCGTCCCTCCGGATCGCGATGCGTGGTGACCAGGCCGGCCGGCTTGTGGAAGCGGAAGAGCCGCGTGCGCTCGGGCTCGTTCACCGGCTTGCCGTCGACGGAGACGAGGTCGTCGGGCTGCACGAAGGTGGCGGGCTGGGTGACGAGCTTGCCCGAGAGCTTCACGCGTCCCTCGGCGATGATCTTCTCCGCATCGCGCCGGCTGGCGACGCCGGCGCGGGCCAGCCACTTGGCGATGCGCTCGCCGCGCTTGGAGCTGTCCTCCGCGGCCTCGCCGCCCGGCCGGTCCGGCTGTTCGGGCTTCGGCTTGCGGCTGTCCGCCCCGCGGCTGCCCACCCGGCGGCCGTCGCCTCGCCGATCGTCCGACGGGGCGTTCATGCGCAGGCCTCCACGAAGGCGCGCAGGATCAGCGGATCGGCGGCGTCCACCGCGTATTCCGGATGCCACTGCACGCCGAGGGCGAAGCGACGCCCCGGCGCCTCGATCCCCTCGATCAGCCCGTCGGGCGCCGTGGCGTTCACCACCATCCCCGGGCCGATCTGCTTCACCGCCTGGTGATGCGCCGAGTTCACCGCCATCCGCGCGCGGCCGGTGATGCGGGCGAGCAGCGTGCCCGGCGCGATCGCGACCTCGTGGCCCGGCTCGGTGCGCGGGTTGGGCTGCTCGTGCGCGATGTCGCTCGGCAGCTCGTCGGGAATGTGCTGGAGGAGCGTGGCGCCCAGCGCGACCGCGAGCAGCTGCTGCCCGCCGCAGATGCCCAGCACCGGCGCGTCGCGCTCCAGCGCGCCCCGCGTGACGGCGAGCTCGAAATCCGTGCGGCCGGGCTTCAGCGTGACCTTGGGATGCGGGGCCTCGTCGCCCCAGAGGGCGGGATCCACGTCGAAGGCGCCGCCGGTGACCAGCAGGCCGTCGATGGCGTCGAGGTAGTCGGCGGCGAGCTCCGGCGCATGGGGGAGCGCGACGGGCAGGCCGCCAGCGGCGATCACCGCGGAGAAATAATTCTGCCGGAGCGCGTACCAGGGCAGCTTCGACCAACCCCCGGCGGGCTCGGCGTCGAGGGTCAATCCGATGACGGGACGTTTCATGCGGGGTGTGAAGCAGCGTGGGGCCCCCGCGTCCAGATGAAGTTTGCGCGCGACAGGCCCGCCGGCCAAAAGACGTGCATGACTCCCATGGAGATCGCGCTGGAGGAAGCGCGCGCGGCCGCGCGGCGCGAGGAGGTGCCGGTCGGCGCCGCCGTCACCGATTCCGCGGGGAGGTTGCTGGCGCGCGCCGGCAACCGCGTGGAGGAGCGGCGCGACCCCTCGGCCCATGCCGAGATGCTGGCGCTGCGCGCGGCGGCGAGGGCGGCGGGCGACAAGCACCTCGCCGGCGCCACGCTCTGGGTGACGCTGGAGCCCTGCGCGATGTGCGCCCAGGCCGCGAGCCTCTTCCGCGTCGCCCGCGTGGTCTTCGGCGCCTATGATCCCAAGGGCGGCGGCACGGAGCATGGGGCACGGGTGTTCCGGCATCCGCAGTGTAACCACGCGCCCGAGGTCGTGGGGGGTGTGTGGGAAAGCGAGGCGGGCGCCCTGCTGCGCGACTTCTTCGCACGGCGGCGATAGCTGTCTGAGGTCGCCCCGGTGGCGCTGCCGCCTTGGCAAGGCCTGTCGCCATGGGTCCGACGTATGCCGGCCATGTGACATGGCGCGTCGCCGGAGGCGCCCGGCGCGTTATGTGTATATGCACGAGACGGCCTATCCCGACCGCCCGGTGACTTGGGAACAATCGTCATGAACCGCTCTCCTATCCTGGCCGGCCTCTTCGCCGCCTTCGTCGTTCACCACGCCTCCGCCCCGTCGAACCCCCTCGATCAGCCGCCGAGCCCGACCGTCGTCCATGGCGAGCTGGTCACGGTCGGCGGCGAAAGGATGGAGGACGGCACGGACCGCCGCGGGCATGTCGAGATCCCGGCCCCGGGCTGACCGGCTTTCCCGGCCGCGATTTCCGACCGGCCGGACGCGGCCCCGGCGTCAGCCGCCGAGCCGCAGCCCCAGCTCGCGCACCGTCTCGATCTCCTGCGCGTTCACGAGCCGTGAATCGTCGGCATAGCCCTCGGGGTCGAGGTAGCGCACCGGCATGTCGAAGCGCGCCAGCACGGCGAGGTGCTGCGGGTCGTGTACCGCCAGCTTGAAGGCGTCGTGGATGGCGAGGACCACCTCCGTCGGCGTGCCGCGAGGGGCGGCAATGCCGTAGCTGCTCTCGGCCACGTAGTCGTAGCCGAGCTCGCGCAGGGTCGGCACGCCGGGGAAGCGGGCGGCGCGCTGCGAGGTCCAGACGGCCAGCGGCCGGATGCGGCCCTCCAGCGCCATGTCGGCCCAGGCCGAGGTCTCGGCCGAGAAGTCGATCTGCCGGCCCAGCGTCGCCTGGAGGTTGGGCGCGGCGCCGCGGAAGGCGACGGCCGTCCAGTCGATGCCGGCCTGCCGCGCGACGCGGCGCAGCACGATGTCCGTCGTATTGGCGCCGGGCGTGCCGTAGAAGACCTTCCCCGGATGGGCGCGGGCGTGGTCGATCAGCTCCGGCATGGTCCGCCAGGGCGCGTCCGGCCGGACCACGACGCCGCCCATGTAGCCGACCATGCGGATGATCCAGGCGAATTCCGCGAGAGGGTCGAAGGGCGGCGCCATGCCGGCCGCCCGCATGAGCGCGGGCATGCGGAAGGTGGAGTTGGGCATCTGGCTCAGCGTGTAGCCATCGGGCTTCGCGTCGCGCAGCGCCTGGGGCCCGAGCGTGCCGGAGGCGCCGGGCCGGTTCTCGACCACGATGGGCTGCCCGAGATGGCGCGAGGCGATCTCGCAGACCGTGCGCATCTGGATGTCCGTGGCGCCGCCCGGCGTCCAGGGAACGAAGACGCGCAGCGGCTTCTCCGGGTAGCGGCCCTGGGCGCGAAGGCGGGACGGGGAGAAGGACGGCGCGGCCAGGACAGCACCGAGGACGGCGCGGCGGGTGCAAGGGGACATGGGCTTCCTCCGTTGCCGGCAAGTCTGGTGACTTCGCGGCCGCCTCCGCAACCGGCAGCTTCGCGTCTGCGAGATCACAACCCGTGGCTGTCTTCACATGTTCGTGGCATCCGGAGGTTGCGTGGGTTATCGTTGCGGCGGCAACACTGCCCGGAGATGGCGGCGAGCCCATGGAGGAGAGACAGATGGATATCCCCCGCCGAACCCTTCTCGGCGCAGGTGCCGCGCTTGCGTCCGCGCCCTTCCTGCCACGGCTGGCAGAGGCCGCCGCCCCCTTCCGCAACGAGCTCCCGCCCGCCTGGCACCGCTTCCGCATCGGCGAGTTCGAGGCCACGATCGTGTCGGATGGACGCCTGCCGCTGGGCGAGCCGGCGCCGGCCTTCCCCGCCTCGCCGCCGCAGGAGATCGCGGCGCTGATGCGGGCGAACTTCCTGCCGGTGAACGCCGCCAACCTCGAGCAGAACGCGCTCATCGTGAACACCGGCCGGCAGCTCGTGCTCTTCGACACGGGCATGGGCGACAGCATGGGCCCGGCCAGCCAGATGTTCGGCCCCACCACCGGCCGCCTGCTGCGCAACATGCGCGCGGCCGGCATCGAGCCCTCGCAGATCGACATGGTGATCCTGACGCATGCCCATTGCGACCATTGCTGGGCGCTGGTGGACGCGCAGGGCAACCGCAACTTCCCCAACGCCCAGGTCGCCGTGACGGAGGCCGACCTGCGCTTCTGGACCGATCCGGCCAACAAGCGCGGGCCGGAGTTCATGACGGCCTTCATCGACGGCGCGACGAAGAACCTCAACGCCTATCGCGACCGGCTGGTGATGGTGCGCGACGGGGCGGAGGTGGTCCCTGGCATCCAGGCCATCGCCGCGCCGGGCCACACCGTCGGCCATACCATCTATGCCGTGACCTCGGGCAACCGGACGGTGGTGAACACCGGCGACCTGGCGCATCACCAGGTGCTGCTGCTCCGCCGACCGCTCTGGGAGTTTTCCTTCGACACCGATCCGAAGCAGTCGGCGCAGACCCGGGCTAGGGCGCTGGAGCGCTTCGCCACCGACCGGACGGCGATCCTGTCCTACCACTTCTCCTGGCCGGGGCTCGGCCATGTCGCCAAGGAGCAGGAAGGCTATGCGTGGATTCCCACGCCCATGGACGTGACGGCGCTGGAGTGAGCCGAAGCCGCGCGAGCGGGCCACGCCCCTGCGCGCTTACGCGGGATCAGTCGTCGCGGTGGACCTTCTCCATCCTCTCGTGGCGCTCCTGCGCCTCGATGGAGAGGGTGGCGATGGGGCGTGCCTCGAGCCGGCGCAGGCCGATCGGCTCGAAGGTCTCCTCGCAGAAGCCGTAGGCGCCGTTGGAGATCCGGTCGAGCGCCTGGTCGATCTTGCTGATGAGCTTGCGGGCCCGGTCCCGCGTGCGAAGCTCCAGGGCGCGGTCGGTCTCGACGCTGGCCCTGTCGGTGAGGTCCGGCTCGGAGATGCCGCCGGCGGAGAGGGAGTTGAGGGTGACGCCGGCCTCGCGGAGCAATTCGCCGCGCCATCTCAGGAGCTTCTGGCGGAAGTATTCCTGCTGCAAGGCATTCATGAACTCTTCGTCTTCCGAGGGACGGTAGTCGGGCGGAAGAGTGACGACCATGAGCCTTGACCCTCCCCACGTGGAGCGACCGGCCCGGCGCCGACCGCGATCCCGGGGCGGCCGGACCATATTCAAGTGTTAATCGGCCGCCAAGAGGCGATTTGGCTTCAAGTGCATGGTGCGGAAGCGATTTCATGCATCTGTCCCAGGCTACCGGCGGAGTTTGCCCGAAGATCGCGCAGCCGGCGCCCCGGGCGCCCTGTCCCGCTCATGCCGGTGCCGTGGGAAGCCGTTCGAGCTCGATCCGGGCCCGCAGCGAGATGGCGCGCAGGAGGTCACGCAGCGCCGGATCCGCGCCGGATTCGCCCCCGGCCAGTTGCGCCAGCCGCGAGAGCCGGCCGGGATCGATGCGGCCCGTGAGCAACGCCAGCTGCAGCCCCTCCAATTCCTCGAGCAGCGCCTTGCCCCGGCGTTGCGCCGCGCCGTCGCGCTCGGTGTCGGACAGGCCCTCCTGCAGCCCGATCAGGCCCGGATGGCTGGCGACGGGCGCCGCGGCGGCCGGTTCCTGCCCGCGCTCGGCCTCCGGCAGGGCGAAGCCGCGGCCCGGGCGCCGCGCGGCCCCTCCTCGCCCGATCGCCGTGTAGCCCCGGATTGGCGTCAGCATCGGCAAATCTCCTCTCCAGGGCGGCGCATTCTGCCGCCCCTCGATCCCGGAGCGGCAAGCCCGCCCCATCCCCGGCACGATCTGCCCAGCCGGAGGCCCCCAGGGCTGGCACGGCGGTTGCCCTGTCCATCCCGAGGCCGTCGCGAGCGGCCAGTCATCGCGGAGTGCTGGCGAGAGTGCGAAAAAATCCTTTCCGCCTGGTGAAGACGCTCGCGGCGGCCCTCCTTCTGCTGGGGGCCGACGCAGCCGCGTCCCAGCCGGTCCGCATCAAGGACATTGCCGATGTCGAGGGCGTGCGCGACAACCAGCTCGTCGGCTACGGGCTGGTCGTTGGCCTGCCCGGCACCGGCGACCGGCTGCGCACCGCGATCTTCACGCGGCAATCCCTGGTCGGCATGCTGGAGCGGCTCGGCGTCAACACGCGCGACAACGAGGCGCGGCTGGACACGCGCAACGTCGCGGCGGTGATGGTCACGGCCAACCTGCCGGCCTTCGCGCAGCCGGGGAGCCGGATCGACGTGGCCGTCTCCTCGCTCGGCGACGCGCAGAACCTCACCGGCGGCACGCTGCTGGTCACCCCGCTGCTGGGCGCGGACGGCGCGGTCTATGCCGTGGCGCAGGGCGCCGTCGCGACGGGGGCGATCGCGGCCCGCGGGGCGGCCGCCTCGGTCTCGCGCGGCGTGCCGACCTCGGCGCGGATCTCGGCCGGCGGCATCGTCGAGCGCGCCATCCCCTATACCATGGCCGGGCGCGACCACGTCCGGCTCTCGCTGCGCAACCCGGATTTCACCACGGCCCAGCGCATCGCGGCCGCGATCAACCGCGCCCAAGGCGGGGGAGGCCAAGGCGGGGGAGGCCACGGCGGGGGAGGTCAGGGCGGAGTGGCCCGCGCGACCGATCCCCGCACCGTGCTGCTGACGCTCGGCGGCCGCGATCCCATGGGCTTCCTCACCCAGATCGAGCAGCTGCGCGTGGAGCCGGACCAGGTGGCGCGGGTGATCATCGAGGAGGCCTCCGGCACCATCGTCATGGGTTCGAACGTGCGGGTCTCCACGGTGGCGATCGCGCAGGGCAACCTGACGATCCGCATCACCGAGGCGCCGCAGGCGAGCCAGCCCAACCCGCTGGCCGGCGGCGAAACCGTGGTGGTGCCGCGGACGCAGATCGAGCTGGACGACCAGAGCGAGCGCCGGATGGGCGTGCTGCGCGGCGGCATCACCCTGTCCGAGCTGGTGCGAGGGCTGAACAGCCTCGGCGTCGGCCCGCGCGACCTCATCACCATCCTGCAGAGCATCAGGGCCGCCGGTGCGCTGCAGGCCGAGCTGGAGGTCCGCTGATGGGGAAGTCCCGAAACCTGCAGCGCCTTTCCTTGCCGCGGGTTCGCCCCGCGGGCAGGGCCGAGCTGGAGGTGCGCTGATGCTGGCCCCCGCCCAACGCGCCGCCATGGCCCAGACGCCGGAGCGCATGCGCGAAGTCGCGCAGCGGTTCGAGGCGCAGGTCTTTGCGCAGCTGCTCCAGCCCGCCTTTGAAAGCCTCGGCCAGGGGAGCTTCGGCGGTGGCGCTGCCGAAGCCCAGTGGCGGCCCATGCTCGTCGAGGGCTTCGCCGCCGGCTCCGCCCGCGCCGGGCGCGGCATCGGAATCCAGGACATGGTGCTGCGGCACATGATCCGGATGCAGGAAATGTCCCAACAGACTTAGGAGACCCACCCATGATGGACGCCGTGATCGCCGCCGGGGAGCGGCTCGCCGAGGCTTTGCGCGCCGAGAACGAGGCGCTCGCCGCCCTTGACATGACGCGCGCCGCCGCCATGGCCACGCGTAAGATGCAGGCGACCGATGCCTTCGCCGCAGCCACGGCCGCGGCCACGAGCACCCGCGCGCGCGCCGAGGGCGAGACGCGCGCGGCGGCCGAGAGGATGGCGCTCTCCCTGGCCGATCTCGGCCGGGAGAACCGGCAGCTGCTGGAGACGGCGATCGCGCTGCAATCGCGCGTGATCGAGACCATCGCCGGCGCCGCCAAGCCGCTCTCGGCAGCGCCGGGCTATGGCCGCGGCGGGCTACGGCGCCCACCCCACCAGGCGCCCGCCCTGGCCGTCACCACACGGGCCTGAGGGCCTTCCGGGCGACAGACGCGACACAAAACCCCTCCCGGCGCGACGAAGCGGCGACGGGACTGCGCTACTGGAATCCAACCGGAGCAGGTCCTCCAGCAACTGCACGCCTGCGGAGGTCTTCCCTCGCCGGAACCCGTTTCCCAGGGAGGCAGGATGATGTCGAAAACGCTGATGCCCTCTCCAGCGATGCCGAACCAGCCGTTGGGGAACCAGGGCGGAATTCCCTTCGGCCACAGCGGCCGCTCGGCCACCTCGTCGGACGGCATGGTCGGGCGAAGGATCAAGGCCCTGCGCCTGCGGAACGGGCTGACGCAGAAGCAGGTCGCCGCGCGCGTCGGAGTGACCGGCGCCCAGTTCCACCGCTACGAGGTGGGAACCACCCGCGTCGCCGCGAGCCGGTTGCTCGACATCGCAACCGTCCTCGGCGTTCGTGCGGAGGCCTTGATGAACGACGACGCGCCGCGCGAAGCGACACGGCACCAGCCCGGGCCGGCTGCTTCGAATGATCTGTTGGAGCTGGTGGAGATGTTCTCCTCGATCGCCGACCAACGCCGGAGATGCGCCCTCGTGAGCTTCGCCCGCTGCCTGGCGGCCCAATCCGCGGCGACGCCGGATTCCTCCCCGGCGGAAGCGGCCTAGCCGCCCCTCCGGCGGAAGCCGCGAAGCAGGCGCCGCGCTGCCCCCTCGCGGTGGCGGCGCGGTTCCGGCATAACCGCGCCGCATGGATGGCGCGCAGGATGAACCCGAATGGCAGGCGCTCCTCGCGGGGCGCCCGGAGCGCGCCGGCGCGCTGGCCGCGCTGTTCGCGCCCCTCCTGGCTCCCCCCTCCGCCGCGGATGGCTGCGTCGTCGTGGGGCGGCTGGCGCAGACGCTGGACGGGCGGATCGCGACGCGGCTCGGCCATAGCCAATGGATCGGCGGGCCGGGCGACATCCGCCACACCCATCGGCTGCGCGCGCTCTGCGACGCGGTGGTGGTCGGCGCCGGGACCGTGCGCGCGGACGACCCCAGGCTGACGACGCGCCACGTGGCTGGCCCCTCGCCGGTGCGCGTGGTGATCGACCCCGACCGGCGGCTGGGCGCGGATTACGGCCTGTTCCGGGACGGGCCGCCGACGCTGCTGGTCACCTCCTGCGGCGGGCCGCCGCGGCACGGGGATGCCGAGACCCTGCGCATCGGCCGCGACGCGGGCGGCGGCCTCGATCTCCCGGCCCTGCTCCGCGCCCTCGCCGCGCGCGGGCTGACGAAGATCTTCGTCGAGGGGGGAGGGCAGACCGTCTCACGCTTCCTCGTCGCCGGCTGCCTGGACCGGCTGCACGTCACGGTGGCGCCCATGATCCTCGGCTCCGGCCGCCCGGCCTTCGACCTGCCGGAGGTGGCCCGCATCTCCGAGGGGATGCGCTTGACCTGGACCTGCCATCCGATCGAGCCCGACATGCTCTTCGACATCGCCCTGGACCGCCGCGCCGCATGAGCGGGAAGCGCGGAAGCATGGCGACGGCCCTCTGGCACGTCGCCCCCGGCCGCTGCGAGCTGCGCGAGGAGCGGCTGCGCATCCCGCGCGAGGACGATCTGCAGATCCGCGCCATCGCCTCCGGCGTCTCCCGGGGAACCGAGCGGCTGGTGCATCGCGGACGCGTGCCGGAATCGCAGCATGCCGCCATGCGTTGCCCGATGCAGGAGGGCGAGCTCTCCTTTCCGGTGAAGTACGGCTATGCGGCGGTGGGCCTCGTCGAGGAGGGGCCGGCGGAGTGGATCGGCCGCCGCGTCTTCGTCCTGCATCCCCATCAGACGCGCTTCGTGGCGCCCATCGCGATGTGCGCGCGCATCCCCGACGCGATCCCCGACCGGCGCGCCGTGCTCGCCGCCAATATGGAGACGGCGCTGAACGTGGTCTGGGATGCGGCGCCGCGCCTGGGCGAGCGGGCCATGGTGATCGGCGCCGGCGTGGTCGGGCTGCTCTGCGCCTGGCTGCTCGCGCGCATCCCGGGCCTGCGGGTTTGCGTGGTGGATCGCGATCCGGCCCGCGCGAAGCTCGCGGCATCGCTCGGCGGCGAGTTCTTCGCGCCGGAGGCCGCCCCGGCCGAACAGGAGCTGATCGTCCATGCCAGCGCCAGCGAGGCCGGGCTTCGCCTGGCGCTCGACCGTGCCGGCTTCGAGGCGCGCCTCCTGGAGGCGAGCTGGTTCGGCGATGCCGAGCCGGCCCTGCCGCTCGGCGCCGCCTTCCACCAGAAGCGCCTGCAGCTGATCTCCACCCAGGTGGGCAGCGTTTCGCCCGCCATGCGCGGCCGCCGGGCCTATGCCGATCGCATGGCCCTGGCGCTCTCCTTCCTCGACGACCCGCGCCTGGACGCGCTGGTCGGCCCCGCCGTTCCCTTCGCGGAGCTGCCGTCCTCCATGTCCGCGCTGCTGGACCCGCCGGCTGGCGCGCCGCAGCCGCTCTGCCCCATCATCCTGTACGATTAGCCGAGGCCTCCGATGACCGAAGCGCCGCAGGCGTGTAGGTCTGAATCGGATGCCCAAGACCAAGGATTTCCCGCAAATGTTCAGCCTGACGGTCGTCGACCACATCATGGTCGCGCATTCCTTCCGCGGCGCCGAGTTCGGCCCGGCCCAGCGGCTGCACGGCGCCACCTTCGTGGTGGAAGCGGAGTTCCGCGCGCCGAAGCTCGACGACCTGCACCTGCTGATCGACATCGGCCTGGCCAAGGACGAGCTGCGAAAAATCCTTGCCGCGCTGGACTACCGCAACCTCGACGAGGTGCCGGAATTCGCGGCGAAGAACACGACGACCGAATTCCTCTGCCTGCACATCCACGGCCTTCTCGCCGCCGCCTGCCGCGACGGGCGGATGGGCCCGGGCGGCGACGGCGTGACCGGCATCAAGGTGCTGCTGCGCGAGAGCCACGTGGCCTGGGCGGCCTTCGAAGGTCCGCTCGAATGAGGATCGCGCTCTTCGTCCCCACCCCCTTCGACACGGTCTCGGGGGGCTATCTCTACGACCGCCGGCTGGTCGACGGCCTGCGCGCCCTCGGCCACGAGGTCCGTGTCGTGGAGCTCGACGGCCGCTTCCCCATGCCCGACGAGGCGACAGAGGCCTCGGCCCGCGCCGCCTTCGCGGGTCTCGCGGGCGACGAGATTCCGCTCATCGACGGGCTCGCCTTGCCCGCCTTCGCGAGCCTCACGAACGAGCTGGCCGCGCGAAGCGCCGTGGGCCTCATCCATCACCCCACCTCGCTCGAGCCGGGCCCGCACCAGCAGGCCCTGGCCGAGCGCGAGCGCGCCCTCTTCGCCGCCTGCGGGCGCCTGGTCGTGACCTCGCCCTACACCGCGAAGGGCCTGCCGCCGCTCGGCGCCGACCCCTCGCGGATCGGGGTGGTGGAGCCCGGGACCGATCCCGCTACACGCGCCATCGGCTCCGGCGGGCCCGGGGCGCGCATCCTCTCGGTGGGATCGCTCATCCCGCGCAAGGGGCATGACGTGCTGCTGCGCGCGCTGGCCCGACTCACCGACCTCGAATGGACGCTCCGCGTCGCCGGCCCGCCGGCCGATCCGGTGCATGCGGAGGGTCTCGCGGCCTTGGCCGAGGAGCTGGGGCTGGCCTCGCGCGTCACCTTCCTGGGCGCCGTCGACAACGGCACGCTGGAGCAGGAATACGCGACGGCCGATCTCTTCGCGCTCGCCACGCATTTCGAGGGCTTTGGCATGGCCGCGGCCGAGGCGCAGGCGCGCGGCCTGCCGCTGGCGCTTTGCACCGGCGGCGCGATCGCCGATCTCGTCGGCCCGGGGGCGGCGATCCTCGCCGCGCCGGGCGATGCGAACAGCCTCTCGCGCGGCATGCGGCGGCCGCTCTTCGACACGGCGCTGCGCGCACAGATGGCCGAGGCGAGCTGGGCCGCCGGCCAGGCCCTGCCCCGCTGGGAGGACCGCGCGACCCGCTTCGTCGCCGAGCTGGAGGCCGCCGGCCATGGTTGAGCAGAATGGGACTGAACCGGACGGGGCGGAGGAATTCGACGGCGACTGGCTCGACCTGCGCGAGCCCTTCGACGCCGCCGCCCGCGACCCGGGCCTGGCCGAGCGGCTGATGCAGCATGTGGACGAGAAGGCGCGCCCGTGCTTCCTCGACCTCGGCGCCGGCACCGGCAGCCTGACGCGCTGGCTCGGCCATTTCGTCGCCCGGCCGCATAGGTGGATCCTCGCGGACGCCGATGCCGAGCTGATGTCCCGCGCGTTCGACACCATGATGGACGCGGCGGAGGATGTCGGCTGGAAGGCCACCTGGCCGCAGAAGAAGGCCTTGCTGGTGCACTCGCCACAGGGCGCCTGGCGCATCGAGGGCATCCTCACGAACCTCGCGGATGCGCCGGCCGGCCTGCCGCTGGATTCCGTGGATGTGGTGACCTGCTCCGCGCTCTGCGACCTCGTCTCCGAGCGCTGGCTGATCCGTCTCGCGGCGGCGCTGGCCCGGCGGAAGCTGCCCTTCTACGCGGCGCTGAACGTCTCGGGCCGCGAGCGTTTCACGCCGCCGCTGCCGGGGGACGCCCTGGTGGCGCGCGGCTTCCTGCGGGACCAGCGGCGCGACAAGGGCTTTTCCGGCATTGCCCTCGGACCGGAAGCGCCCGCCGTGATCGCGCGGGTCTTCGCGGCCCATGGCTACAAGGTGCACCGCGCGCCCAGCCCCTGGATCGTGCGGCGCCAGTCGCGCGAGATGGCCTATGAGCTGGCGCTCGGCCATGCGGAGGCCGCGCTGCGGCATGAGCGGCGCGGCGCGGCGCAGATCCGCGCCTGGGCGGAGGCGCGGGGCGGCCAGGCCGATGACGGGCAGCTCGCCGTCCGGGTGGAGCACCAGGACCTGCTCTGCCTGCCCTGAGGGGATTCAAAGTCGGGGGGCAGGGGTCAGGGCGCTGCCCATTCCGGCGGCGGATCGCGCAGCGCGCCCAGGCCGGCGGGCAGCTCCGGCGCGGCAGGCGCCAGCAGCGCCGCATCGTTCTCCGATACCCGGCCCACGCGGGCCCCGACCGGCCAGAAGGCGAGAAGCGAATCCGCCGCCGGCCGCATCAGGCCCCGCAGTTCCTCCTCGCGCGCCGGCGCCTCGGCGAGCCAGCTGGCCCAGGCCTCGCGCGGCAGGATCACGGGCATGCGCGCATGCATCAGCGCCTGGCGACCCGCCGATGCCGTCGTGATCACCGAATAGCTCCGCAGCCAGGTGCCGTCGGGCCGCCGCCATCCCTCCCAGAGACCCGCGACGGCCATGGGCGCGCCGTCCCGGAGCGCGACGGCGAAGGGCTGCCTCGCCTTCGCCTCGGCATGCCATTCATAGAAGCCGTCCATGGGGACGAGGCAGCGGCGCCTCGAAAACGCCTCGCGGAAGCTCGGCTTCTCGAGGATCGTCTCGGAACGCGCGTTGATCAGCCGCGCGGCGCCCGCCGCGTCCTTCGCCCAGCGCGGCACCAGCCCCCATCGGAGGATGTCGATGTGCCGCGCACCGGTCTGCGGATGCCGGCGGACGACCAGCCCCTCCTGCGTGGGCGCGAGATTCCAGGAGGCGGCGAAGTTGGGCGCGGGGGAAGGCGTCTCGAAATAGGTCGCCAGTCCCGCCGGATCACGCTGGAGGATGTAGCGGCCGCACATATCCGCCCCGAAGCATGTTCAGCGCGCGGTCTTCGTCCAGGCATCGGCGGTCGCCTCCAGCCGGCGCGCCGAGGCGCGGGCCGCATCGAGCTCGCGAACCGTGCCGGCGAGCGCGCCGCGATAGCCCTGTACGCTGCCCTCCAGCCCGGAAACGGCGCCGCCCAGCGAAGCCAGATTGGCGCGGAGCGCTCCAAAGGCCTCCTTCTGCTCGGCCAGGGCCGCCTCCAGACTGCGCAGCGCGGCGCGCAGCCGGTCATCCGGCGTCCGGGGGAAGGCGAGGATCTGGGCCATGGTCCAACTCCGGCTTGGGCGTTCATCTCTTGCTGAAGCGCTAACACGTCTCAATTTTGATAACAAGCGGCGTTGATTGATGAAGGATCGGTTGGCGTCGTGGCCGTCCTGCGCAGCCATGGGCCTCCTCGCCATGCGCGGCATTCATTCGGGATCGGCTTTGCGCTATGCAGGATCATGGGTGTCAGCTTTGAAATCGTCTTCGTCCTGCTTCTCACCTTGCTGAACGGCGTCTTTGCCATGAGCGAGCTGGCGGTGGTCTCGTCGCGCAAGGGGCGCCTGCTCGCCATGGAGCGGGCCGGGAGCCTGGGGGCCTCGGCTGCCCTGGAGCTGCAGGAGAATCCGCAGCGCTTCCTGCCCACCGTCCAGGTCGGCATCACGCTGGTCGGCATCCTGGCCGGCGTGTTCGGCGGCGCCGCCATCGCCGGCCCCTTCGGGACCTTCCTGTCGCAGTTTCCCGTCCTGGCCCGCTTCGGCCACGAGATCGCCTTCGCGCTCGTCGTGCTCGCCATCACCTATGTGAACCTGATCCTGGGCGAGCTGGTTCCCAAGCAGCTCGCCTTGCGCAATCCGGAGAAGGTCGCCTCCACCCTCGCGCGGCCGCTGGCGGCGCTGGCCCGGTTCACCTCGCCCTTCATCTGGTTCATGTCGCAATCCTCCGCGCTGATCCTCCGCCTCTTCGGCGCCCATGTGCCGACCGACCAGAGCGTGACGGAAGAGGAGGTGAAGGCCGTGGTGGCCGAGGGCGCGCATGCCGGCGCGCTGGACCACAGCGAGCGACAGATGATCGAGCGCGTGCTGCGCCTCGCTGACCGGCCCGTGCGCGCGCTGATGACGCCGCGGCCGGAGGTCGCCTGGCTCGACGGCAATGCCAGGCCGCAGGACATCGCCGCCGCGCTGCGCGCCGAATCGGTCACGCGCTTCATCGTCTCGGACGGGCGGGTCGACAACGTTCTCGGCGTCGTCGTCGCCAAGGACCTGCTGGACCAGATGCTGGAGGGCGCGCCGCTCGACCTCTCGCGCGTGCTGCGCCAGCCCATCGCCATGCCGGACGGGCTTTCGGCGCTGGCCGCGTTGGAGCGGCTGCGGGCGGACCCGCTGGGCCTCGCGCTGGTGCTCGACGAGTACGGCAGCTTCGAGGGCGTGGTGACCGCCTCCGACCTGCTGGAGGCGATCGTGGGCGAGCTCGGCCCCGCGCCCCAGTCGGAGAAGCCCTCGATGGTGGAGCGCTTCGACGGCTCCATGCTGCTGGACGGCATGATGGCGCTGGACGAGCTGAACGAGCGGCTCCTGGGCTTCGAGCCGCCGCCGCAGTCCAGCGCCTACCACACGGTCGCGGGGCTGATGCTGGCGCTGCTGGAGCGGGTGCCGCGGGAGGGCGACCGGATCGTGCATTCCGGCTGGCGCTTCGAGATCGTGGACATGGACGGGCGCCGCGTGGACAAGATCCTGGTGTCGCGCGAGGAGCCGGCGACGGCGCCCTGATCCCGCATGCCTCGCGGCGCTGGGCCGTGAACGAAGCAGCCCGGCGTTTGAGGCCTGCTCAGCCCCGCCGGTGGCAGAGGATCGCCGCCAGCATCAGCCCGCCGATGACGGAGATGTGCTCCACGGCAAAGAACATCTCCATCATCGCCCGCTCGCCCTCAAGCGCCCAGAAGTTGTGCGCGATGGGGATGGTCAGCGCGGTGAAGATGCCCAGCGCGCCGGCGCCGAGCCAGGCGTGGCGACCCGAGATCACCAGCGCCGAGCCGGTGAGCTGCGTGATAATGGTCGCGATCGCGAAGGCCGCCGGGGGATTCAGGCCGAACATCGCCATCTCGCGGGTGGCGAAGCCGAAATCGGCGAGCTTGGCGAAGCCGCTCATCCAGAAGGGCAGGGTCAGCAGTACGCGCGCGGCGACGCGGAAGGCGGCGGATTCGAGCAGCAGGGCGACGGGTCCGCGGGTCGCTGCGGGGAGGGAGGTGGCGGCGCTCATGGCGAGGTCTCCGGTAGGGGATGGCGAGGCCGCGCGATAAAGACGCCGAGGCCCGACCACAACCGGAGGTTTGTCGCATGTGTCGCTAGCGCGGCGCGGACTTCGCGATGGGGGCGACGAACTGCGCCTCGGTGTCCCAGGGGAAGAGGATCCAGGTGTCCTGGCTGACCTCCGTCACGAAGGTGTCGACCAGGGGCTTGCCGGCAGGCTTGGCATAGATCGTCGCGAAATGCGCGCCGGGCAGGGTCTGGCGCACCAGCCGCGCGGTGGTGCCGGTGTCGACGAGATCGTCGACCAGCAGCCAGCCGGAGCCGTCGCCGGCGGCCGTGGGCGGCTTGACCATCTGCGGCTCGCCGCGCTCCTCCTCGTCATAGGTGACGACGCTGACCGTCTCGATCACCCGGCAGTCCAGCTCGCGGGCGACGATGGCGGCCGGGATCAGCCCGCCCCGGGTGATGGCCACCACGCCCAGCCAGGGCCCGCGCTCCAGCAGCCGCCAGGCAAGCGCCTTGCTGTCGCGATGCAGCTGGTCCCAGGTGACGGTGAAATAGCGCGGCGCTGATGTCAGGACAGCCTGTGTCTGCACAGGAGGCATCAGAACATCCGGCCGCCGTCAGGGACCGCGAAGTCGGGCCGGAGCAGGACCACGGCGCCGTTCTCGTCCGGCACGCCGAGCACCAGGACCTCGCTGAGGAAGGGGCCGATCTGGCGGGGCGGGAAGTTCGTCACCGCCACGACCTGGCGACCGATCAGCCTGTCCGGCGTGTAATGCGCGGTCAGCTGCGCGGAGCTCTTCCTGACGCCCAGAGGCGCGCCGAAATCCACCCAGAGCTGGATGGCCGGCTTGCGGGCCTCGGGAAAGGGCTTCGCGTCGACGATGGTGCCGACCCGGATTTCCGCCCGCTCGAAATCCTCGAAGGTGATGGTGTCCGCCATGTCTCCGGGCTTAGCCGAAGCGGCCCGGCCGCGCCACGCCCTTCGCGAGGAGGGCGGCCTGCCCTCGAAATCTCCCGAGATTGCCGGGCCGGCATTCTGGGCTATTCTCCCGGCTCGCCAGAGCCATAGCGGGAGTCCTTAACATGAATGTCATTCCGTCCCTGGCGAGCCGCCCGGCTTTCCTCCAGGACCACGGCTACCGCGATTTCCACGCGCCCGGCCGCAGCCCCGCCGTCTCCATGCGCGGCATGGCGGCGACCTCCATGCCGGCGGCGACGCTGACCGCGCTCGACATCCTGCGCTCGGGCGGCAATGCCATGGACGCCGCCATCGCCGCGGTCGCGGTGCTCGGCGTGATCGAGCCGCAGAGCACCGGCATCGGCGGCGACTGCTTCTGCCTCTACGTCCCCGCCGGCAGCGGCAAGGTCTATGCGATGAACGGCTCGGGCCGCGCCGCCGCGGCCTCGACGTCCGAGAAGCTGCGCTCGCTGGGCGTGACCCAGCTGGTCGATACCAGCGCGCATGTCGTCACCATCCCCGGCGCCATCTCGGCCTGGGAGGCGCTGAATGCCGCCCATGGGCGTAAGGGCCTCGATGCGCTGCTGCAGCCCGCCATCAAATGCGCCGAGGAGGGCTTCCCCGTGTCGCCGCGCGTGGCGCTGGACTGGGCCGATGCCGCCTCCAAGCTCGCGTCCAACGAGGCGGCCGCGCGCCACTACCTGAAGAACGGCCAGGCCCCGCAGGTCGGCGACATCATGCGCTTCCCCGCGCTGGGCGCCACGCTGCGCAAGATCGCGGCGCAGGGCGCCCGCGGCTTCTACGAGGGCGAGGTCGCGGCCGATATCGTGAAGCACCTGCGCGCGCTCGGCGGCGTGCACACCGAGGAGGATTTCGCCAACGCCCTGCGCGGGGCGGAGTTCGTCGAGCCGATCAAGCGCGCCTGGCGCGACATGGAGATCTACGAATGCCCGCCGAACGGCTCGGGCATCGTGACGCTCATGATGCTCGGCATGCTCGAGACTTTCCAGGTGCCGGGCCAACCCATCTCGGCCGAGCGCTTCCATCGCCACATCGAGGCCGCCCGCCTCGCCTATCGCGACCGCGACGCCTTCATCGCCGACCCGTCGGTGGTGGAGGTGCCGACCGAGACGCTGCTCTCGGACGGGTATCTGCACGGCATGGCGAAGCAGATCACGGATTCGCATGCCATGGTGGTGCCGCCGGCGCCCGACACGCTCCTGCCCAAGCACCGGGACACCGTCTATCTCTGCGTGGTGGACGAGGACGGCAACGCCTGCTCCTTCATCAACTCGCTCTTCAAGAGCTACGGCTCGGGCATCCTCGCCGAGGGCTCGGGCGTGATGCTGCAGAATCGCGGCTTCGGCTTCCGCCTTCAGGAAGGGCATCCCAATTGCATCGCGCCGGGCAAGCGGCCGATGCACACCATCATCCCCGGCATGGCGATGAAGGACGGCAAGGCGGTCATGCCCTTTGGCGTCATGGGCGGCCACTTCCAGCCGATGGGCCAGTCGCTGCTGCTGTCCAACATGTTCGAATACGGCATGGACCCGCAGGCGGCGCTCGACGCGCCGCGCGTCTTCCCCGAGGACGGGAAGGTGCAGGTCGAGACGAGCGTGCCGAAGGAGGTCGTGGCGAAGCTCGACGCGCTGGGCCACAGCTGCACGACCATCGCGAAGCCGCATGGCGGCGGGCAGGCGATCTACATCGACCACTCGCGCGGCGTGCTGGTCGGCGGCAGCGATCCGCGCAAGGATGGCTGCGCGATGGGCTACTAGCCGGGCGAGGGCGCGCCGGTTCCCGGCGTCGCCCGCCCCATCTGCATCCCGGGGCCGCATCCCGGGGCCGCATCCCGGGGGCGCATCCCAGGGCCCCGAACCTCGTGCTTCGCGCCCCCCCGCGCCTCGGCTAGGAGGCGCGGATGGACAACAGCACCGCCACCAAGCCGCGCAGCCCCTTGAAGGGCGATCCCTATCGCGCCTTCGAGGAGCTGCCGGTCGAGGTGCGCCGCGCGCTGCAGGAATCCCTCGTGGACTGGTGCCCGCTGCGGGCCCGGGAATGGCTTCTCCATCTCGTCCGCAAGGAGCGGCTCCGTCCGGCCAAGGCCGCGGCCATGCTCGTCCGGACCATTCGCAGGATGGATCATGCCGAGGTGGCGGCCTTCGCCCGGACCTGGCCGAAGGGGGCGAAGGCCTATCCGCACCTGGCCGCCGGCGCGACCCTCCAGCGGTATGCGGGCAGGGGCGGTTTTCCCGCGGCGTGACCTCCCGCTAAAGTCCTTCGCGACGGCGGGCGAACAGCTCCCCTGCCGCGAAGGAGGTGCGCCTTGACGGAACCGCGAACCCGGATCGTCTTCGGTGCGGAAGGGATCGAGATCCTGCTGCGCGAGGAGAGTGGGGCGATCCGCGCCATCCCCCTCGATGTCGCCGCCGCGCCCTGGGCGCCCGAGGCTCTGGGCGACCCGGCGGTGACGGCGGCCCTGGACGAATGGGCCTTCTCCAACGTGATGCCCGGAGCGATCGACTGGCATTACCTCCAGGCGATCCTGATCCGCTGCGAGGTCGACGTGGATCGGCTGGCGGCGGAGCATCCGCCGCGGGGCTGATCGCGCGCGACGCGCCCGAGAGAACCCGGCGAGCGGCCCGCCGGCGTCTTGCGCAAGCTCCGGAAGCGGCGATGATCCTCGGAACGCTGGAGATTCCAAGATGACCGAGCCCTGTGACCTGACCGCGCTGGAGGCACGCCGCCTGATCGGCGCGAAGAAGCTCTCCTCGACCGAGCTGCTGGACTCCTGCCTCGGCCGCATCGGCCGGGTGAACCACGCGGTCAACGCCATGACGGCGATGGACGAGGAGGCCGCCCGCGCCACGGCCAGGGCCGCCGACGAGACGACCATGAAGGGCGGCCCGCTGCCGCTGCTGCACGGCCTGCCGCTGGGCATCAAGGACCTTGAGGAGACCAAGGGGCTGCGCACCACCTGGGGCAGCCCGATCTTCGCCAACCACGTCCCCGAGAAGGACGAGCACATGGTGGCCCATCTGCGCGCGCAGGGCGGCGTCGTGGTGGGCAAGACCAACGTGCCGGAATTCGGGCTGGGCGCGAACAGCCGCAACACCGTCTGGGGCGCGACGGGCAATGCCTTCGATCCCGAGTTCAACGCGGCCGGCTCCTCGGGCGGCTCGGCCGTGGCGCTGGCGACGAACATGATCCCGCTGGCCTCGGGCAGCGACACGGGGGGCTCGCTGCGCAACCCTGCCGCCTTCAACGGCATCATCGGCTATCGCCCGTCCTCGGGCCTTGTGCCGAGCTCGCGCCGGCCGCACGGCTGGTCGCCGCTGCCCATGCTGGGGCCGATGGCGCGCAACGTGCCCGACCTCGCGCTGATGATGTCGGCCATGGCCAGCGACGATGCCGTGGATCCGCTCGCCTACAGCTTCCACGGGAGGAAGATGCGCGAGGTGCCGGAATTCTATCATCCGGTCGCGCCGGCCGACCTCTCCTCGCTCAGGCTCGCCTTCACCGAGGATTTCGGGCAGGCCCCCACGGAGAGCATCGTCCGCCGCGCCTTCCGCAAGGTCGTGGCCGCGCTGGCGCCGATGTTCGCCCGCGCGGTCGAGGCCCATCCCGACGTCGCGGGCGGCGACGAGGCCTTCGAGGTGCTGCGCTCCACCGGCGTGCTGACCTCCCATGTCGAGAAGGTGCGGAACCGGCCGCAGGATTGCGGGCCGAACCTGCATGCCAATGTCGAGGAGGCGCTCGGCTACTCGCTGCAGGACCAGGCCAATGCGCTGGTCCGGCAGACGCAGATCTACCGCGGCTTCCAGACCTTCTTCGAGGAGCACTCGATCCTGGTCAGCCCGGCGATCTGCACGAGCCCGCGGCCCTGGCTGGAGCTCTATCCGGCGGTGATCGACGGCAAGCCGGTGCGGACCTACTTCCACTGGCTCAGCCTGGCCTATTACGTGACGCTCACCGGCCATCCGGCGATGAGCTTCCCCGTGGGCCTGGACGAGAAGGGCTTCCCCTTCGGCCTGCAGATCGTGGGCCCGCGCGGCGGCGACGTGCTGCTGCTGCAGGTGGCGGTGGCGATCGAGGCGGCCTTCGCGGGCGATGCCGAGTTCGGCCGGCCGCTGCCGGACCTGGCGGCGCTGGAGAAGGCGCCGCCCATGTCGTCCCGGCCCGGGTTCAAGACCTGGGATCAGGTGCCCTACACCCAGGCCTGATTACCCCCCTTCGGGAGCAGTGAGGCGGAATCTCAGGTTCCGCATCGGAGGGAGTTTCGTGACCCTCTGGGCCGGAATGTGATCCCGGCTCATGGCGCGCTCACGGTCTCTTCAGGGCGCGTGCCGGCGGAATTGCGCCGGGCGCGGCGTCGCCGCGGCCGAATCGAGGCACGCGGATGCGGCAAGGAGCGCGCGACGAAAGGCCCGGACGCCTGCGCGGCCGGGCCCGTTCGGGCGATCGATGGGGGACTACCAGCCCCGGCGGCCGTAGCCGTAGGAGGGGCGGGCATGGGCGTAGCGCGGCCCGCCATAGCCGTAGCCGCGACCGTGATAGCGCGGCCCGCTGTTCGAGGCGGCGATGGCCAGGCCCGTCGCGGCGAGCACGCCGGCGCCGAGCAGTCCGGTCGCGACCGGATCGACATTGCCATAGGGGTCCGTGCAGGCGGTGAAGCCGAGCAGGCCCGAGAGGGCGAGGGCAGGGAGAAGCTTGCGCATCGGACTGGCTCCTTCGGGAGCATCCGGTCCGGCGTTTCCGGCGCCGGGCCAGCGAGGGGGTTTCTTGCATCCTCTGGGAACGCAATCTGAACTCCGCCCATGGCGCGAAGAGGGTGTCTCCAAGGCGCGCGCCGGCGGAATTGCGGCGCCCGCCCTCTTCCAGTGTCAGGATTGCGGCGGAGCTAGCCCCGCCCGCCGGAGAAGGCGTTGAAGGTCTGCAGCGTGTAGGTGTCCTTCACGCCAGGCACGCTCTGCACCTTCTCGACCACGAAGAGTCCGATATCCTGGTCCGGCTCCAGGTAGAACTTCCCGAGGAGATCGTACTGGCCCGAGGTCGAGTGCATTTCCGACAGCTCCGCGATCGTGTCGGCCATCTCGCGGGCCACGCGATAGGCCTGTCCCATCTCGCACTTCACCATGACGAAGATCGCGCGCATGCCGGCTGCTCCTATATGGGGGCAAGATGGCTTCGTGGGCCGCCGACGTAAACCCGCCGCTCTTGGCATCCCGGGGACCAGGGTCCACCTTGTGACGGTTTTGTTGCAGCGGAGGCTGGCCCATGGGCTCCGAGATTCTGCTGCTGCTCCTCGGCAGCGTGGCTCTTCTTCTCTGGGGCGTGCGGATGGTGCGCACGGGCATGCTGCGCGCCCATGGCACGCTGCTGCGCCGCGCGCTCGGCGCCGCCGCCCGCAAGCGCCTGAAGGCCTTCCTGGGCGGGATCGCCGGCGCCTTCGCGCTGCAATCCTCCACGGCCGTGGCCGTCATCATCGGCGCCTTCGCGGGGCAGGGGCTGGTCTCCACCTCGGCGGCGCTGGCGGTGATGCTGGGCGCCGATCTCGGCACCAGCTTCGCGGCGCAGCTGCTGGCGCTCGACGTGAAATGGCTCTGGTCCGTGCTGCTGGCCGCCGGCGTGCCGCTGTTCCTCACGGCGCAGACCGACCAGCGGAAGGGCACGGCGCGGCTCGCCATCGGCCTCGGCCTCATCCTGCTCGCGCTCACCCAGATGGACCATGCCATCGCGCTGCTGCGCGATTCGCCCGTCATGGCGATGATCCTGCAGACGCTCGCGGCGGAGAAGCTGCTGGCCTTCCTGCTCGGCGCCGTCCTCACGGTGATGCTGCATTCCAGCCTCGCCTTCGTGATGCTGACCTTGTCGCTGGCCGGCTCCGGCCTGGTGGGGCCGGAGCTCGCGGTGGCGCTGGTGCTCGGCGCCAATGCCGGGGGCGCGATCGCGCCCGTGCTGTCGCTCGCCCATTCGAGCGCGGCGGCCCGGCGCGCGGCCTGGGGGCACCTCGCCATCCGCGGCGGCACGGCGGTGATCCTGATCCCCTTCGCCTGGTATCTGGGCGAGGCGCTGCACGCCGTCTTCTCCAGCCCGGCGGTGTTGGTCGCCATGGCGCATACCGGCTTCAACCTCTGCGGCTCCTTCGTCGGCCTGCCGCTGATCGACCCGATCGGCCGGCTGCTGGAGCGCCTGATTCCCGATGCCGAGCTGAGCGCCGATTCCGGCGCGCCGCGCCACCTGGACCCCGCGGTCCTCGACAACCCCGCCGAGGCGCTGGCCTGCGCCACCCGCGAGACCATCGGCCTCGGCGAGCGGGTGAGCGCCATGCTGGCCGAATCCTGGGCCGCCATCGAGACGGGCGACCCGCTGCGCATCAAGGCCGTCGAGCACGCGGACGATGCGGTGGACCGGCTGCACGAGGCCATCAAGCTCTACATCGTGCAGGCCTCGCGCGCCGAGATGAACGGCGAGGAGAGCGCCCGCGCGGTCGAGATCCTGGGCTTCGTCATGAATCTCGAGCATGTGGGCGACATCCTCGACAAGAGCCTCATGGAGCTGGCGGAGAAGCGCGGGAAGCTCGGCCTGTCCTTCTCGCCCCAGGGGCTGACGGAGCTGCGCGCCTTCCATGCGCGGATCATGGAGACGATGCGGCTCTCGCTGAACGTCTTCACCACGCGCGACATGGGGCTGGCGCGGCGGCTCTTCGCCGACAAGTCCGGCCTGCGCGCGGCCGAGCGCGACGCGGCGCAGCTGCACTTCTCCCGTCTGCGCGAGGGGGTGGCCGAATCGCTGGAGACCAGCGCCATCCATCTCGACATGATCCGCGACCTCAAGCGCATCCACGGCCACCTGACCTCGGTGGCCTACCCTATCCTGGAGGCGGCCGGCGAGCTGGCCGAGAGCCGGCTGCGCGAGCGGGAAGCCGGCCTGCGCCCGCCGGGGCGCGACCCCGGAGTGGCGCCCGCAAGGGCTTGAGCCGCCGCGCCCTGCCCAGGATTGCGGCAAAGCCGCGCGGCGCCTGGATCGGGGTGTCGTAAATCGCTGCGACCTCGGCCCGTGACCGGCTATCCTGCCGGGATGGAAGCGATCGAAGACCGCGGCGGCCCCGCGCAGCCCCTGCTCGCCGTGAAGGGGCTGCAGAAGCATTTCCCCATCAAGGGTGGGCTGCTCGGGCGCACCCAGGCTGTCGTGCGGGCGGTGGACGGCGTGGAATTCGACGTCCTCAAGGGCGAGACGCTGGGCATCGTGGGGGAATCCGGCTGCGGCAAGTCCACCACCGCGCGGCTGCTCATGCGGCTCATGGATCCGGACGTGGGCAGCATGGTCTTCGACGGCGAGGCCGTGGGCGAGAACGAGCAGGCGGGCGGGCTGCCGCTGCGGGACTACCGGCGCCAGGTGCAGATGGTCTTCCAGGACAGCTACGCCTCGCTGAACCCGCGCCTGACGATCGAGGAGACCATCGCCTTCGCCCCCCGCATCCACGGCCTCTCGGGCGAGGAGGCGGTGACGCGGGCGCGCGAGCTGCTGGCGGCCGTGGGCCTCGCGCCGGCCAATTTCGCCCGCCGCTACCCGCACGAGCTCTCGGGCGGGCAGCGGCAGCGCATCAACATCGCGCGCGCGCTGGCGCTGCGGCCGAAGCTGGTGATCCTGGACGAGCCCGTCTCGGCGCTCGACAAGTCGGTCGAGGCCCAGGTGCTGAACCTGCTGGTGGACCTCAAGGCCGAGTTCGGGCTGACCTATGTCTTCATCAGCCACGACCTGAACGTGGTGCAGTACATCAGCGACCGCGTGCTGGTGATGTATCTCGGCGAGGTCGTCGAGATGGGGCCGGTGGACGCGATCTACGAGCGCGCGGGCCACCCCTACACGCGCGCGCTGCTGGACAGCCGGCCCTCGATGGACCCGGCGTTCCGCCGCACCAGGCCGCCGCTGACGGGCGATCCCCCGAACCCGGTGAACCCGCCCTCCGGCTGCCGCTTTCGCACGCGCTGCCCCTATGCGGAAGGCGTCTGCGCGGAGCGGAAGCCGGTGATGGCCGGTCTGGGCGAGGGGCACATCGTCTCCTGCCACATGGCCTCGGCCGACAGCGGGCACAGCAAGGCCGGCCGGCTCTACGAGGTGCCGCCGCCGCGCGCGGAGATGGTGGCATGAGCGCCGTGCTCAAGCCGGCCCAGGCGCCCCTGGTGAAGCTGCGGGACCTGAACGTGACCTTCGTCACGCGCGACCGCACGGTGCATGCGGTGAACGGCGTGGACCTGGACGTGGCGCCCGGCGAGGTGCTGTGCATCCTGGGCGAGAGCGGTTCCGGCAAATCGGTCACGCTGCGCGCGTTGATGAAGCTGCTGCCGAAATTCGCGCGCATCTCCGGCACGATCGAGGTCGCCGGCAAGGACGTGACGAAGATGAGCGAGCGGCAGCTCGCCAACTTCCGCGGCACCGACGTCGCCATGATCTTCCAGGAGCCCATGACGGCGCTCGACCCCGTCTTCACCATCGGCCGCCAGATCGCCGAGACGGTGCAGCGGCACGAGGGCGTCTCGCGGGCCGCGGCCAATGCGCGGGCGCTCGAGCTGCTGGAGCTCGTGCAGATTCCCTCCGCGAAGCGCCGGCTGGACGCCTATCCGCACGAGCTGTCCGGCGGCCTGCGCCAGCGCGCGATGATCGCCGTCGCGCTCGCCTGCCGCCCCAAGCTGCTGCTGGCCGACGAGCCGACCACCGCGCTCGACGCCACCGTGCAGATCCAGGTGCTGCTGCTGCTGCGCGAGTTGCAGGAGCGGCTGGACATGGGCGTGATCTTCGTGACGCACGATCTCGGCGTGGCGGGCGAGATCGCGGATCGCGTGGCCGTGATGTATGCGGGCCGCGTGGTGGAGGAGGGGCCCGTCGCCGGCCTCATGGCCGGGCCGCTGCATCCCTATGCGCAGGGCCTGCTGGGGGCCACGGTGCATGCGGGCCTGCGCGGCCAGCGGCTGACGACCATCCCCGGCGCGCCACCGACGCTCGATGTGGCGCCGACGAACTGTGCCTTCTCGCCGCGCTGCCAGTTCGTGCGCGGCGAGTGCGTGGAGCGCGTGCCCTCCCTGCGCTCGCCCTCGCCGGAGCGGCAGGCCCGCTGCGTCCTTGTGCAGGACCGGGCCTGACGGCTCAGAACCGGAAGGCGACGCCGATCGAGCCGTATTGCGAGTTGCCCCGCTGGGTCTCGAACTCGCGGCTGCGGATCGTATAGGTCGCGGTGAGCCTGGCGCGCCGGTACATGATCGCGAAGCCGACGCTCGCATCGCCGACCAGCGGCTCCCGGTCCACGCGCGGGCCGTCGCGCCAGGTGTTGCCGTCGAGGAAGATGTTGCGCGCCACGGCCCGGCCCTCGACGCCGGCGAAGACATACCAGCCGAAGCCGCTCCCCTCGGGCTGGAAGAAGGCCGAGCCCGACTGCGCCGGCCTCGTGCGCGGCGGCCCGAAATCGGCGTTCAGGTTGCTGCCGAACCGCACCAGCATGCCGCCGCTGGCATAGGTATAGACATTGCCGAGGCTGGCATTGACGCTCGGCACGAAGCCGTATTGCAGCCCGTCGATCCCCGTCTCGTAATTCCAGCGCCATTGCCGGCCGACGATCAGGTTGATGCCGAACTCGTCCTTGAGCTGGTGGTTCCAGCCCTCGGCGCGGTCGAAGTTGCGCAGCCGGTGCACGCCGTTCTGGAACTGCTCGCCCAGCGCGCCGGGCCCGACGATGCCCATCTGCAGCTCGACGCTGCCATAGGAGGTCGCGGTGTAGGAGGCCAGCGAGAGCGAGCCGAAGAGCCAGCCGGCATAGGGCCGGTCCCGCGGGTCCGGGTTGCGGCGCGCCGTGTCCTCGGGCGTGAAGATGTTCTGGCCGAAGGAGACGCCCCATCGCGGGGTGCCGCCCTCGGGGAAGATCAGGCTCATGCGGCCGGTGACCGCCGAGATCCAGCGCGGCGGGTCGTAGGAGGGCGAGCGCCAGTCGAACTGGAAGCCGCTGGTGTAGTTCTTGTCGGTGCCGGCGAAGAGGTCGTTGTCCAGCAGGAAGGAGAAGGTGCCGCGCGGGTCCGGGATCTGCACCTCGGGCAGGGGATCGCCCAGGCTAGGGCCTCCGGCCGTCTGCGCCTGGGCGGCCGCGGTGCCGAGGATCAGGACGGTGCCGAGAATTCCGAGAATGCGCATGTGGATCCTGAACTTGGGAGGAGTCGTGGCGGCATGCGCCGGGCCCGGGGCGGGCGCAGGTCGTTGCCGAAGCTCTAATGGGCCAGGACGGCTGCGGTTGCGACCGGCCCTGCCGTAAAAAAGATCCGGCGCGGCCTGTCGGGAGCCGGCGGGCCGGATCGTCCTGGGAAGGAGGCCGCTGAAGGCCTCGAGGATCGGAGGAGAGCGCGATGCGCGTGATGGTTCTAGTGAAGGCGACGGCGGAGAGCGAGACCGGCGGGATGCCATCGACCGAGTTGCTGACGGCAATGGGTAAATTTAACGAGTCGCTGGTCGAGGCCGGGGTGATGCAGGCGGGCGAAGGGCTGCATCCCTCCTCGAAGGGCAAGCGGATCGCCTTCGACGGGCCCGGCCGCCGGGTCATCGACGGTCCCTTTGCCGCGACGGGCGAGCTCGTCGCCGGCTTCTGGATCTGGCAGGTGAAGGACATGGACGAGGCGGTCGCGTGGGTGAAGCGCTGCCCCAATCCGATGACCGGCCCGAGCGAGATCGAGATCCGGCCCATTTTCGAGGCGGCGGATTTCGGCGAGGCGATGACGCCGGAGCTCCAGCAGATGGAGCAGCGGATGCGGGACAGCACGGCCGGCCGTTGAGACGGGGGCCTTCGCCCCTCCTCAGCTACCCTCGACCTCCCGGGCGAGCGACTCCAGCAGCCCGCGCGATCGATAGCCAGGTTAAGACTAAAGTTTTGCCGTACCCTGGCCGCGCTCGCGCGCTCCGGTATCAAAGGCGCATGACCGCCGCGCCCATGTCCTACCGACTGCTCCTGGCCGCCGCCGGCCTCCGCCCGCTGCTGGCGGCGACGCTGCTGTCGCGGCTCGCCTCGCGCATGTTCATGCTGACCATCGTCCTCTATGCGCTGGGCCGTTTCGATTCCCCGGCGATGGCGGGCTGGCTGGGCTTCGCGGCCATGGCGCCGGGCCTCGCGGTCAGCCCCATCGCGGGCGCGCTGCTGGACCGCATGGGCCCGGCCTGGGCCGTCGCGCTGGACATGGCGGTCAGCGGGGCGCTGGTGCTTGCCCTCGTCGCGCTGGACGTGGCGGGGCTGGCCTCCGCGCCGCTGGTGATCGCGCTGGTGGCGCTCTACTCGCTGACCAGCCCGCTGGGCACGGCGGGCGTCCGTACCTTGCTGCCGCGCCTCGTGCCGCCAGGCGGGCTGGAGCGCGCCAATGCGCTGGACACGTCGATCCACGCGCTGGTGAACGTGGCGGGGCCGGCCCTCGCGGGTGCGCTGGTGGGCCTCGCCGGCGCGCATGCGGCGCTGGCCGTGGTGGGGCTGACCTATGCCGCCGCGGCGCTGTGCATCGGCCTGGTCCGCGAGCCGCCCCGGCCGCCCTCCGCGAGCGGCCCCCTGCTGCTCCAGGCGCTCCAGGGCGTGGTGCGCGTCCTGCGGCAGCCGACGCTGCGCGGCCTCGCCGTCTGCTACGCACTTTATCAGATGAGCTGGGGCATCCTGGTCGTGGCGGTGCCCGTCTTTGCCACCCGGAATTTCTCGCCCAGCACCGCCGATTTCGTCTCCGGCCTGCTCTGGGCCTGCATCGGCGTGGCCGGCGGCCTCGGCGCGCTTCTCATGGGGCGCGTGCGGATGGCCGGGCGCGAGCGGCTGTTCATTGCGGGCGGCATGCTGGCGGCGGGCCTCGCGATCTGCCCGGTGGCGAGCTTCTTCGGCCTCGCGGGGCTGGTGCTGGGGCTGATGGCGGTGGGCGCGCTGGCAGGCCCGATCGACGTCGGCCTGCTGACCCTGCGCCAGCGCCGGACGGATCCGGCGGAGCTCGGCCGCGTGCTCTCCGTCTCGATGAGCCTGAACTTCGCCGGCTTCCCGATCGGCACGGCGGTGGCCGGGTGGCTGCTGAGCGGGTCGGTGACGCTGGCCTTCGTGGTGGCGGGGCTCGCCGCGATGCTGGGCGCCGCGATGGCCCTGGCGATGATTCCCGCGGCCGACGATCGCGATCAGTACACGTCGCGGCGGTAGAGCCCTTCCTCGGCCAGGCGCTCCAGCGTCTCGTGGGCGAGCGCTTCGGTCAGCGCCGCATGCACGCCGGCCGACATGCCCTCCAGGCTGCCGCAGACATAGATCGCGGCGCCGTCGTCCACCCATTCGCGCAGGCCGTCCGCCGCGTCGCGCAGCCGGTCCTGCACGTAGAGGCGCGCCGCCTGGTCGCGCGAGAAGGCGAGGTCCAGCCGCGCCAGGACGCCCGCCGCGACCCAGCCCTCGATCTCCTCGCGGTACAGAAAATCCCTTTCGCGGCTGCGCTCGCCGAAAACGAGCCAGTTGCGCCGCCGCCCCGCCGCCTCGCGCGCCTTGAGATGCGCGCGCAATCCGGCGATGCCCGTGCCGTTGCCGACGAGGATCATCGGCCGGTCCTCCTCCGGCGCGTGGAAGCTGCGGTTGCTGCGGACGCGAAGGGCGATGGGGCTGCCCATGGGCGCATGCTCCGTCAGCCAGCCGGAGCCGAGGCCGAGCCGCCCGTCCGGATGCCGGGCTTGGCGCACCACCAGCTCCAGCCGTCCCTCGCTGGCGAGCGAGGCGATGGAGTATTCGCGATGGGGCAGAGGCTTCTGCCGCTCCCGCGCCTGCTCGGGCGAGAGGCCCTCCAGCTCGGACGGATCGTCGGGCAGAATCCGGTCGCGCAGGGCTTCGAGGAAATAGGGCGGGAAGCGGTCCAGCGCCGCGCGGGCGTTGCGCGGGCCGATCTCGGCGATGTCGCCGGCCTGCCATTGCGCCGCGCCTTCCGGCGGCTCGAGCGCGAGGTGAAAGGCCGGCCCGCCGGGGCTGCCGGGGTTGAGCAGCCGCCGCTCGACCAGCCGCCATTCGGCGAAGCGCGCCGGCGCCCAGTCGGGGGTCTCGCTGGTGCCGGCGATCTTGCCGAGGTGATATTGCCAGTGACGCAGCGCGCCGCCATCGGCGTCGTCCACCTCGACGCGGTCGAAGAGCGGCGTGGCGCCCTGGATCTGCAGCCAGGCGTCGAGCTGCCGGCCGAAGGCGCAGTAGCGCGCATAGGAGCTGTCGCCGAGCGCGAGCAGCCCGTAGTCCAGGCCCGACAGCGCGGCCTTGCGCCCCATCACGCGGCGGACGAAGCGGGCGGCGTGGTCCGGCGCGTCCCCCTCGCCGGTGGTGCTGACGACGAAGACGGCGCGGCCGGCGACGGCCAGCGTGTCGGCATCCAGCGTCTCCAGCGGCGCGAGACGGGCGGGGACGCCGCCCTCCTGCAGGGCTTCCGCGCTGCGCCGGGCGATCTCCCCGGCGAAGCCGGTCTGGCTGGCATAGGCGACGAGCACTGGTTCCTGACGGCCCGCGATCGCGGCGAGCCCGGGGGCGCGCCGCCGCCGGCGGCGCCAGGCGACGAAGCCGCAGAAGCCGGCATAGGCCAGCAGCACCGCGCCGGCGGTCAGGTAGCGCTCGATCTCGGGCGACAAGGGTCAGTCCAGCATGGCGGCGAAGACGGGGGACATGTGCTCGGCGAGGCGGCCCTCCTCGCGCGTGACGAAGAGCGCGCCGATTCCCTGGCGCGTGGCCAGCTCCAGCCCGTCCCGCACGCCGAGCACGGAGAGCGCCGTGGCCCAGGCGTCGGCCCGCATGCAGCTGGGGTGCAGCACCGTGACGGAGGCGACCTCGTTCGCGACGGGCCAGCCCGTGCGCGGATCCAGCGTATGGCCGTAGCGGCGGCCGTCCCGCTCGAAGAAGCGGCGGTAGTCGCCCGAGGTCGCGACGGAGAGCCCGTGCAGCGCCACGACGAAATCTTCCCCGGGGGCCGCGGCGCCCGGCACGGATTCCAGCGCTACCCACCAGGGCGAGCCGTCCGGCTTCATGCCCTGGCCGCGCAGCTCGCCGCCGATCTCGACCAGGAAGGAGGCGATCCCGAGCGACGCGAGATGCATGGCGACCAGATCCACCGCATGGCCCTTGGCGATGCCGGAGAAGTCCAGCCCCATTCCCCCGGGCTGCAGCACTCGGCTCTGGGCGAAAGGCAGCTTTCGCCAACCGACGTGCGCCATCGCCTGCGCGATGTCCTGGGCCTCCGGCATGGCGCGGGCGGCGGGCGGTGGCCCGAAGCCCCAGAGATTCACCAGCGGCGCCACGGTGGGGTCGAAGGCGCCGTCGCTGGCTTCCGCGATCTCCAGCGCGCAGGCCAGCACCGTCGCGAATTCCGCCGGATGCGCATGGCGCGACCCAGCCGGGGCCGCGTTGAAGCGGCAGAGGTCGGAATCCGGCCGCCAGCCGCTCATCTGCGCGATCACCCTTTCCAGCACCGCCTCGATGCCGGGGCGCAGCGCGGAGGTCTCCGCGCCGCCCGGATAGCGCACCGACCAGGTGGTCCCCATGGTCGCGCCGCCCAGGCTCCGCAGCTCGCCCGGGCGGGGCGGGGCCAGCGGCGCCGTTAGCTCCGGGACGAGAACCCGGTTCAGGGAAGGACCTCGAGCGTCGCGGCGTAGCCGGCATTGCGCTGCACGCCGGGAATGCCGGAGTTGGCGTCGCGCACCGAGGCGCCGATCCAGTGCATGCCGGGCCCGGCCCAGCGGATCTCGAACACGCCGTCCTCGCCGGTCTTCACCTTCTGGTCGTTTACCGCGTCGCGGTAGCGGTTGCCGCCGGGCACCACCTCGACATCGACGCCGGCGGCCGGGCGGCCGTCGAGCAGCAGGCGGAAGCGCGCGGGCTCGCCGGCGACCAGGTCGTTGGGATGCGTCACGGGGACCATCTCCAGCCCCTCGTTCAGCGGCTGCAGCACGCGGTCATTGGGCGCGCCGCGGGTGACGAAGAACTCGACGCGGCGCTGGCTCAGCGTTACGCGGAGGTTCTCCGCGTTCTGCGGCACCTCGCGGGCGAAGGCCTCGCGCGTGCCGCGCCAGCGCTTCTGCTGCCCGCCCTCGCGCCAGCTGGCGGAAAGGCCGCCGCCGGCCACGGAGGCGCGGTAGGTGCCGGCCTGAGTCAGCCGGAAATCGAAGGTGCTGCGGTAGCGGCCGCGCGACTGGTTCTCGGCGGTCACCTGGCTGCCGTCGGGCGCCATGATGGCCAGCCCGTCGAGCTGCATCGGGAAGTGCTCGAAGTAGAAGAGGTCGTTGGAGACGGCGGCGTCCACCGTCACCCAGGGGTCGTTGCCCGAGAGCACCGTGGCCGAGGGCATCATCCAGGAGCGGTGTGCCTGCGCCGTGCCGATCGGCAGGGCGACCATGGCGGCCAGGAGGAGCCGCCGGAGAGGGAAGCTTTTCATCACTTCTGGCCTTTCAGGGTTGGGTGGAGACGGAGAAGGTGCCGAGCTCGGTCGAGCCCTGTGCCGAAGCCGTGGGGGCGGAGCCGGTCTGCGAGGCCGCGGGCGGCCACTGGAAGGGCACGCGCAGCAGCTCGCGGCCGCCCACCTCGCGCGCGGCCTCGACCACGAGGTTGTATTGGCCGGCCGGCAGGCCGGCGAGCGGGCCGCTCGCCCCGTCGAAGCGCAGCGTGTGGCGGCCCGGGGCGCGGGTCGCGCCGCTCACGCCGTCGATCGGGAAGCGCAGCTCGCGGCCCGTGCGGCGCCACCATTGCCGCATGTCCTTCAGCCACTTCTCGCCCTCGTTGTCGCGCAGGCGGATCGCGTACCAGACCGCGAGGTTGGCGGCCGCGGACTGGTCGGGCCGCTCCACCCAGAGGGCCACATAGGGCCGGTGGTACTCGGCCACGGTGAGCGCCGGGATCTCGATGGTGACGTTCAGCTCGGCGGCGCCGGCCGCGGCTGGAAGGACGGCGGCGCTGGCGGCGAGGGCGGGTAGAAGACGCATGGAACCTCTCAATGGATGAACAGGATGGCGAGGAGGACCGGCACCACGAGCCCGAGCCCGACCATCGGCCAGGTCGTGGGCCGGCCGCCGGCATGCATGTGCAGCAGGAACAGCCCGGTGAGGCAGAAGACGAGGCAGGCGACGGCGAAGACATCGAGGAACCAGCTCCAGGCCGTGCCGGTGTTGCGGCCCTTGTGCAGGTCGTTGAGGTAGGAGACCCAGCCGCGCGTGGTGACCTCGTGGCGGGCCTCGCCGGATTCGCGGTCGATGTTGATCCAGGCGTCGCCGCCGGGGCGGGGCAGGGGGAGGTAGATTTCGTCGGCGGACCATTCGGCCTCGCGCTCGCCGGCGGTGACGCCGAATTCGCGGCTGATCCAGTCGCGGACCGGTTGGGGCAGGGCGCGCTTCACCTCGCCCTGGGTGGGCGGCAGGGCTTCCAGCAAAGCGGCGGGCATGGTCGCCGTGCGCGCCGTAGTACGCGGCGAGGCCTCGATCTGGCCGGCATGGTTCAGCGTGATCCCCGTCACCGCGAAGAGCAGCATGCCGATCAGGCAGATGGCCGAGCTGATCCAGTGCCACTGATGCAGCTGCTTCAGCCAGAAGGATCGGTTGCCGGCCACGAGCGGTGGCCTGGCCGTGCCGGACTTGCTCGGGGTCATGGGGCCTCGTTGCGAATGGTTCGCAAATAACCGGTCTCCGGCCCGCGTGCAAATGTCGTAACGTAACGGCGGCCGAACGCGTGCCGCCCGTGCCTGTCGCCGCGCTCTTGACGGCGGCGGGTTCCCCCGCGGATGCTGCCGGCGTGATCCCGAGCCGCTCCAAGCCCGCGACGTCCAAAAACTGCCCCGCGAGGGGCATCACGGATCTGCGCGCGCCGTAGGAGCGGCGACTCAGGATCACGTTGGCCCCGCCGGTTGGACGGGGTCGCTGGTCAGGACTCGTCTCCGGCATCGAGGAGACGAACCACGTGCATGTAAACCACCCGATTCCTGGCGGCCTCTGGCTGCCGCTCGTCACGCCGTTTCGCGACGGCGCCCTGGACGAGGCCTCGCTACGCCGCATGACGCGGCACTATGCCCGCGAGCCGCTCGAAGGCCTGATCGTAGCCGCGACGACCGGCGAGGGTCTCACGCTCGAGGACGGGGAGACGGAGCAACTCGTCCACCTCGTGGCCGCCGAGCTGGACGCCGCCGGCCGGCGCCTGCCGCTCTTCCTCGGCCTTTCCGGCAGCGACACGCGCAGGATGGCCAAGGCCCTGGACCGGACCGCGCCCTGGCCGCTGGACGGCTATCTGATCACCTGCCCCTACTACACGCGACCCTCGCAGGACGGCATGGTCCGCCACTTCTCCGTCCTGGCCGAAGGCACCGGCCGGCCGATCCTGATCTACAACATCCCGTATCGGACGGGCGTCAATCTCGGCAACGCGGCCCTGCTGGATCTCGCCGCGCGGCACGCCAACATCGTCGGCGTCAAGGACTGCGCGGCCGAGATGGGCCAGTCCTTCGACCTGCTGCGCCGCAAGCCGCAGGGCTTCACGGTGCTCACCGGCGAGGACGCCTTCTACCATCCGATGCTGACGCAGGGCGCGGAGGGCGGGATCATCGCCTCGGCGCATGTGGAGACGCGCGCCTTCGCCGCTATCCGCGAGAGGCTGCAGGCGGGGGACGCGGCGGCTGCGCTGGCGGCGTGGCGCGCCATCTCCGACCTGCCGCGGCTGCTCTTCGCCGAGCCGAGTCCGGCGCCGATCAAGCACTGGCTGTGGCGCGCGGGCCTGATCGACAGTCCGGAGCTTCGATTGCCGATGATGCCGGTGAGCGACGGGCTCGCTTCGCGGATCGACGAGGAAGTCGACCGGCGCGGCATGGATGCCGCCGCCGGGCTGGCAGCCGGACAGGCCTGACCGGGCCGACGCGGATCTGGATGGGGGTTGCCGAAGCGCCCCCATTTCCCCGCGGCGGTCCGATGGGAGGCGGCACCCCTTCCCCGCGGACGGGTGACGCGCCGGTGAACCCGGTCTAGCTTCCGGCCGGTTCCGAAGGGGGAAGTGTCGCATGGCGAAGTCGCCGAAGCAGGGTCAATCCATCACCGAGCGCAGCGGCGGCAAGCTGCTGGCCGACGCCCTGGTGGCACAGGGCGCCACGCATGTCTTCGCGGTCCCCGGGGAGAGCTATCTCGACCTGCTGGACGGCCTCTACTCCGTTCGCAACCGGATCGAGCTCATCACCTGCCGCTTCGAGGCCGGCGCCGTCCACATGGCCGAGGCCCATGGCAAGCTGACCGGCAAGCCGGGCGTCGCCATCGTCACGCGCGGCCCGGGCGCCTGCCACGCCGCCATCGGCGTGCATGTCGCCATGCAGGACAGCACGCCGCTGATCCTGCTGGTCGGCCAGATTCCCGTCGTCGAGACCGACCGCGAGACCTTCCAGGAGGTCGACTACCGCAAGATGTTCGCGCCGCTCGCCAAGTGGGTGACGCAGATCGACGACGCCGACCGCATCCCCGAGATCATGGCCCATGCCTTCGACGTGGCGGTCAGCGGCCGTCCGGGCCCGGTGGTCGTCGCCATTTCCGAGGAGATGCAGAAGGATCTCGTTTCCGTGCCCGACATCGGGCCCGCGAAGGTGCTGCCCGCCCATCCGGCGCCGGCCGCCATTCCCGAGATGATGGCGCTGCTGGCCAAGGCCGAGCGCCCGCTCGCCATCGTCGGCGGCAGCGGCTGGACGGAAGAGGGCCGCGCCGCCATCCGCGACTTCGTCGTCGCCAACGACATCCCGACCGCGGTCTCCTTCCGCCGGCAGGGGCTGTTCGACGGCACTTCGGAGCATTTCGCGGGCGATCTCGGCGTCGGCGCCGATGCGAAGCTCGTGGCCGCCGCCAAGGAAGCCGACCTCATCCTCGCCTTCGGCACGCGCATGGGCGAGCCGGTGAGCCAGGGCTACACGCTGCTGGACATGGCGGGCGCCACGCCCATCGTGCAGGTCTATCCCGACCAGGCCGAGATCGGCCGCGTCTACCGCGTCGCGCTCGGGGTCACCTCCGACGTGAACGCCTTCGCCGTGGCGCTGCAGGGCCAGAAGGTGAAGCAGCCGCGCTGGGGCGCCTGGCGCCAGCAGGTCCGCGCCGCCCGCGAGGAGCAGGCGGCCGCCCCGGAATACGAAGGCAAGATCAACCTCGCCCGCGCGCTCCAGGCCCTCGAGAAGGAACTGCCGGCCGACACCATCTTCACGACGGATGCCGGCAACTTCGCCACCTGGCCCACGCGCTTCATGCATGTGAAGGAGGGCCAGGATTTCCTCGGCCCGACCAACGGCGCCATGGGCTATGGCGTGCCGGCGGCGATCGGCGCGGCCATCTCCTATCCGGACCGGCAGGTGGTCTGCTTCGTGGGCGACGGCGGCTTCATGATGACGGGCCAGGAGATCGCCACCGCCTTCCACCACGGCGTGGCGCCAATCATCCTGGTCTTCAACAATGCCATGTACGGCACGATCCGCATGTACCAGGAGCGCGTCTACCCGGAGCGCGTCAGCGGCACGATGCTGACCAACCCCGACTTCACCCGCTTCATCGAGGCCTTCGGCGGCCATGGCGAGCTGGTGGAGACCACCGAGGAGCTGGTGCCGGCCTACAAGCGCGCGGTCGCGAGCGGCAAGCCCGCCATCATCGAGATCCGCATCAATCCGGAGCAGGTCACGAACCGCGCGACCATCTCCGACCTGCGCGCGCAGGGGAAGGGCGCGAAGAAGTAGCCCGGTCCATTCCGGGATATGCGTTGCGGGGCGAGGGGAGTTATCCTCGCCCGGTGCGCAATCCATGGAACCTTCTGGTCGTCCTTCTTGCTCTCGGCGCCTGCGACGAGAAGGAGGCCGCCGCCCCGGCGCCCGCCCCGGCCTCCCGCCAGCAGGCGGCGCGGGACGCGGCGACGGCCGCGCTGCGCGAGCGGCTGGGCGGGCGGGAGACTCAGCTGCGCGGTGTGCAGGTGTTCTCCCAGGCGCTGGCCGACACCGTGGCCGTCTGCGGCCGGTCCAGCGCCGGGGTGGGCGATCCCTACATCCCCTATGTCGCGGTCCTGGCCTTTCAGGGCGGCACCGCGCGCGTGACGGGCTTCACGCTCGGCGCCACGGGCCCCGAGGCCACGCGCGTCTTCCTGGAAATGGTGGACCGCTGCTTCGACGGCGGCGGCCCCCTGACGAACCGGCCCATGGCGCGCAGCTACCCGCCCTTGCCGGTCATCGGCGCGGGCGATCCCGCCGAGACCGCCGCACTGCCGCCGTCCCAGCCCAGCCCGCCCACGGCCGCCGCTCCTCCAGCGCCGGTTCAGGCCGGCAGCCTACCCGCCTCCCGGCAGACGGTCGTCACCTGGTCCCGCACCGGCGCCAATCTTCGCAGCGGGCCGGTGGGCGGCGAGGTCATCGGCGTCGTTCCGGCCTCGACCACGCTCGAGGTGATCGGCGAGGCGCCCGGCGGGTGGTACCAGGTGGGGCGGGACGGCGTGGCCATCGGCTGGCTGCATGCCTCCGTGCTGGAGCCTTCCGGACGCTGAGATCGGCGCTGGGCCTGATTGACTCCCCCGCGCCTCGCTGCGAAGCCTCTTCGCGTCATCCGAGGAGCCGTCATGTCCAGCCTGCAATCCACCATCGAGTCCCTCTGGGAGAAGCGCGACACGCTTTCCGCCGCCACCCAGGGCGAGCCGCGCGAGGCCGTCGAGGCGGCGCTGGAGATGCTGGACAGCGGCAAGGCCCGCGTCGCCGAGCCCAAGGACGGCGGTTGGCACGTGAACCAGTGGCTGAAGCAGGCGGTGCTGCTCTCCTTCCGGCTCAGCGATTCCGCGCCCATGGACACCTCCGCCGGCGCCTACGACAAGGTGCCGCTGAAGTGGGAGGGCTGGGGCCCGAACCGCTGGAAGGAAGCCGGCTTCCGCGCCGTGCCGGGCGCCATCGCCCGCCGCTCCGCCTATATCGCGCCGAACGTGGTGCTGATGCCGAGTTTCGTGAATCTCGGCGCCTATGTGGGCGGCAGCACCATGGTCGACACCTGGGCGACCGTCGGTTCCTGCGCGCAGATCGGCAAGAACGTGCATCTCTCGGGCGGCGTGGGCGTCGGCGGCGTGCTGGAGCCGCTGCAGGCGAACCCGGTCATCATCGAGGACGACTGCTTCATCGGCGCTCGCTCCGAGGTGGTCGAGGGCGTGATCGTGGAGCAGGGCTCGGTGCTCTCAATGGGCGTCTTCCTCTCCGCCACCACCAAGATCATCGACCGCAACACGGGCGAGATTTTTGTCGGCCGCGTGCCGTCCTATTCGGTGGTGGTGCCGGGCAACCTTCCGGGCAAGCCGCTGCCCGACGGCACGCCGGGGCCGAGCCTCTACTGCGCCGTGATCGTGAAGCGGGTGGACGCGCAGACGCGCGCGAAGACCTCGATCAACGACCTGCTGCGCGACTGAGCGAGGGGTCGTTCGCATGCGCTCACGCCCCTCGCTCAGTTGCTTTGCTTTGACGCATTTTCCGAGCCTTCGAGCAAAGCCGCTCGACTTGAAAATGCTTTAGCGTGCGCGGCAATCTTCCCGAGGAGCCGAACGACCCGATCCCGCTGGCGCAGGCGCTCATCCGCTGCCGCAGCGTGACGCCGGCCGACGGCGGCGCGCTCGCGACCATGGAGGCGGCGCTCGCGCCGCTGGGGTTCACCTGCACGCGGCTGAAATACGGCGAGGTGGACAATCTCTTCGCCCGCCGCGGCACCGGGGGGCCGCATCTCTGCTACGCCGGCCATACCGACGTGGTGCCGCCCGGCGACGAGGCCGCCTGGGCCGACGATCCCTTCGCCGCGGTGATCAGGGACGGCGTGCTCTATGGCCGCGGCGCGTGCGACATGAAGGGCGGCATTGCGGCCTTCGTCGCGGGGCTGGCCGACTTCCTCGCCGCCAATCCGGACCATCCCGGCTCCATCTCGCTGCTCATCACCGGTGACGAGGAGGGGCCAAGCGTGGACGGCACCCGCCGCGTCTTGGAATGGATGGCGGAGAACGGCCACACCCCGGACATGTGCGTGGTGGGCGAGCCGACCTCCAAGATGCAGCTCGGCGACACCATCAAGGTGGGACGGCGCGGCAGCATGAATGCCTGGATCACCGTGAAGGGGCGGCAGGGCCACAGCGCCTATCCGCATCTCGCCGACAATCCGGTGCATCGGCTGATCCGCGTGCTGAACGCCCTCACCGCCGCGCCGCTGGATGCCGGCTCGCAGTTCTTCGAGGCCTCCACGCTCCAGGTCACCGGCCTCCAGGTGGACAATACCGCGACCAACGTGATCCCGGCCGAGGCCAAGGCCTTCTGCAACATCCGTTTCAACGACCACCATCACTCCGCCGCGCTCACCGAGCGCCTCCGCGCGGTGCTGGCCGAGCATGCGCCGGATCATGAGCTGCGCGTCTCGGTCTCGGGCGAAAGCTTCCTCACCGAGCCCGGCCCCTTCGTGGAGGCGCTGCAACGGGCGGTGCGCCGCGGCACGGGGCTGGAGGCGAAGCTCGACACCGGCGGCGGCACCTCGGATGCCCGCTTCATCACGCATTACTGCCCCGTGGCCGAGCTCGGCGCGGTCGGCGCCACGCTGCACCAGCGCGACGAATCCGCGCCGGTCGCGGAGCTGCGGGCGCTCGCCGGGCTCTACCGCCTCGTGATCGAGGAGTGCCTGCGCTGAACCCGCCCAGCGTGGCCAACGGCATCGCCGCGGCCCTTCTCTTCGCGCGCGGTCGGGCCGTCGGCCTGGCGCTGATCGCCCCGGGAATGGAGGGCGCGCGGCATTCCTTCCTTGCGGCGGCCATCTGCCTGCCGGTGCTGCTGGCGCTGCGCGTCTTCGGCTGGTCGATGCAGGGCGCGCCGCCGAGTGGCGCCGCCGTGGCGCTGGCGGCCGAGCTGATCGGCTACACGCTGGGCTGGGTGGCCTTCGCGCTGGCCTCCCGCGTGCTGGCGCATCAGGCGCAGCGCGGCGGCGACTGGCCGCGCTTCATCGCGGCCTGGAACTGGTCGAACCTCGTGCAATATGCCTTGCTGATCGTGCTGCTGCTGCCGAGCGTGCTGGGCCTGCCGGGCTGGATCGGCAATGCGCTGGGGCTGGCGGCGGTGGGCTATGCGATCTGGCTGGAGTGGTTCGTCACGCGCACGGCGCTGAACCTGCCGGGGCTGACGGCGGCGATGTTCGTGATCCTGGACCTGGCGCTCGGCCTGTTCATCGGCGGCGTGACGGCGCGCATCTCGGGCGGCTGATTCAGCGCCAGTCCAGCGGTTCGGGAAAATCGACCCTTAGGAAGCAGAGGCCCTGCGGCGGCGCGGTCTGTCCGGCGAGGCGGCGGTCCTGCCCGTCCAGAACCTCGCGCGGCCAACGGACGGGCCGGCGTCCCAGCCCGACCTCGTAGAGCGTGCCCACGAGGTTGCGCACCTGATGGTGCAGGAAGCTGCGCGCGCTGGCGAGGACGTGGATTTCCTCGCCGGTCCGGATCACGTCCAGCCGGTCGAGGGTGCGCAGCGGCGAATCCGCCTGGCAGGACGCCGCGCGATAGGCGGAGAAGTCGTGCTTGCCCAGCAGCCCCTGCGCGGCCGCATGCATGGCCTCCGTATCGAGCGGCAGCGGGACATGCCAGACGCGTCCCTCCTCCAGCGCCGGCTTGGCCCTCCGCGCGAGGATCCGGTAGCGGTAATGGCGCTGGACGGCCGAGAAGCGCGGCGACCAGCCCTCCGGCGCGAAGGCCGCCGCGCGGATGGCGATGCGATGCGGCCTGACGTGGAAGTCCAGCGCGGCCCGCATGCGATCGGGCGGGAGCCCGGCGGACAATTCCAGCTGCACGACCTGGCCTTCGGCATGCACGCCGGAATCCGTGCGGCCCGAGGCGGTGGCGAGAGGCACGACGCCACCATTCAGCGCGGAAGCGGCCTCCTCGATCGCCTGCTGGACCGAGGGGCCGCTTGCCTGCCGCTGCCAGCCAAAGAAGGCCGTGCCGTCATATTCGACGAGGAGAGCGTAGCTCGGCATCAGGCGAGCTCCGCCAAGGGTTGGCGTGGCGGCTCATTGGCGCGGCTCGGCATCAGCCGAGCCGCGTGCCGGTGGGGAGCGGAAAGCCGCGCAGGAGGGCGTGGGCATCCATCGCGCCGCGGCCGGGGCGCTGGAGCCGGGTGAGGCGCAGCGCGCCCTCGCCACAGGCGACGGTCAGCGCCGGGCCCGGCAGCACCTCGCCTGGCGCGCCCGCGCCGGCGGCGGGCTCGGCCGCGAGCACGCGCAGCACCTCGCCTCGATGCGGGAAATACGCGCCCGGCCAGGGGTTCATCGCCCGCACCCGCGCATCCAGGGCTGCCGCCGGCTTCCTCCAGTCGAGCAGCCCATCCGCCTTGGTGAGCTTGGGCGCGTAGGTGGCGCCTTCGTCGGGCTGCGGGATGGCCGGCGGATCCTCGTCCAGCGCGCGCAGGATCAGCCCGGCGCCCATGGCGGACAGCGCATCGTGCAGCTCCGGCGTGGTGCTGCGCGGGCCGAGCGGCACGGTGCCCTTCAGCAGCATCGGGCCCGTGTCGAGCCCTTCTTCCATCCGCATGATGGTGACGCCGCTTTCGGCATCGCCATGCAGGATGGCGGCGTGGATCGGCGCGGCCCCGCGCCAGCGCGGCAGCAGGGAGGCGTGGATGTTGAGGCAGCCGCGCCGCGGGGCGTCGAGCATGGGCCTGGGCAGGATCAGCCCATAGGCCGCCACCACCGCGACATCGAGGTCTAGCGCGGCGAAGGCCTCGTGCTCCGCCGTGTCGCGCCGCACCCGCGCCGGCGTCCGCACCGGCAGTCCGAGCGCCAGGGCCGCGCGATGGACGGGGCAGGGGGTCTCCTGCTGCCCGCGCCCGGCGGGCTTGGGCGGCTGGGTGTAGACGGCGCGGATGTCGTGGCCGGCCGCGTGCAGCGCATGCAGGGCGGGCACGGCGAAATCCGGGCTGCCCATGAAGGCGAGGCGCAGCGGCCTAATCGTCACGCGTCTTGGCCTTCAGCTCCTTGGCCAGCTTCCGCAGCAGCATGTTGCGCTTCAGCGCCGAGAGATGGTCGACGAAGAGGACGCCGTTCAGATGGTCGATCTCATGCTGCAGGCAGACGCCGAGCAGCCCTTCCGCCTCCATCTCGCGTTTGGAGCCGTCCAGCTCCTGCCAGCGCAGCTTGATCCGCGCCGGCCGCTCCACATCCGCATACTGCCCGGGCAGCGAGAGGCAGCCTTCCTCGCGGATCGCCATCTCCTTGGTCGCCGCCGTGATCTCCGGGTTCACCAGGATCATCGGCGCCGGCGGCTCCTCCTTGCCGGCCACGTCCAGAACGATCAGCCGGAGATTCGAACCGACCTGCGGCGCCGCCAGGCCGATCCCCGGCGCGGCATACATCGTGGCGAGCATGCGGGGGGCCAGCGCGCGGACCGCGTCCTCGTCGCCGGGCGCGATCAGCCGGGCCTTCTGACGCAGCCGCGTGTCGGGAACCAGCAGGATGGGAAGTTTTTCGTCGTTCATGATGCCGGGGGAGGTAGCGCCGCGTCCCGAGGCTTGCAACGTCGCGCTCGACGGGCCAAGTCTAGCCGCGCCGCTTGCCGCCTATTCCAGGGGCCTTCGGAAATGCTCGCTCCTGTCAGGAGGCTCAATGTCGCGTTCCTCGGTGTTCGGTTCGCCGCTGTTCCTCGGCTTCGACCATCTCGAGCAGATGCTCGACCGCGTCCAGAAGAACGCCGACGGCTATCCGCCCTACAATATCGAGCAGACGGGCGAGGCGCGCCTGCGCATCACGCTCGCCGTCGCCGGATTCTCCATGGACGACCTGGCGATCACGCAGGAGGACAACCAGCTCGTCATCCGCGGCCGCCAGCGCGACGACAGCGAGGGCCGGGTGTTCATCCATCGCGGCATCGCGGCGCGGCAGTTCCAGCGGGCCTTCGTGCTGGCCGAGGGCATCGAGGTGGAGGGCGCCTTCCTGGACAACGGGCTGCTCCACATCGACCTCCAGCGCCCCATGCCCGAGGTGAAGGTGCGCTCCATCCCGATCGGCCGGCAGGGGGCCGGTCCGACGCGTCCCGTGGTGCGCCAGCGCGTGCGCGACGAGGACGTCTAGGAGGCCGTGGAGTGAAGCCCTCCAGCCTCTGGACGCTCGGCGTCTGCCTCGTCGTGCTGGGACTGGGCGCGCACTGGTTCGGCTGGGATGCCCTGCTCTGGTTTCCCCGGGCGGTGCTGGACTGGCTGAGCTGGGGACCCGCCGCCCTCATCGAGGCCATCGAGGACTCGCCCGGCACGATCGGCCTGATCGCGCTCGGGGTCGTGCTGATGGTCGTGGCGAAGATCGCGATGCGGCAAAAGGGCCGCAGCTGAGGCCGCAGGGATCGGGGCGTCTCAGGCTCTGCTTCGCGGTGACGTGGGCCGCCAGGCCCATCTTCCCGCCGGCGATGCCGGCCGCTACTCCAACCCGGACATGGACTCGCTGACGGCGCGTGCCTCGGTGGTCATGGACGATGCCCGGCGCGAGGCGATGTGGCGCGAGGCGGTGGCGATGGTCGCCGACGACGTGCCGACCATCCAGCTCTTCCAGCTCAACAACGCCTGGGCGCTGCGCCCCGGCCTCGCGCATGGACGAGCGGACCGTCGCGATGGGGGTGCGGCCCGCGCCCTGACCCGGAGACCCCGATCGGCGAAGACCGCTTCGGATGGACGGCCTGAAGGAGCTCTTCCAGAGGTCCGCCGGAGGCCGGTACGCAGCCGGTTGGGCACAGGCCCCGGCTCTGTTAGAGTCCCTGCACGGACAAAGGGGATGGACATGATCAAGCGACGCGCCCTGGCGCTGGCGGCTCTCCTGCCGCCGGCCGCCGCGATGGCCCAAGGGCAGGACCGCACCCTCACCATCGGGGCCGGTGCGCCGGTCACCACCATCGATCCGCATTTCCACAATGTCGGGCCGAACAACGCGCTGGTCATGCACATCTTCGACCGGCTCGTGGAGCGCGACGGCCATGCGCGCCCCCATCCGAGCCTGGCCACGAGCTGGCGTCCGGTCTCCGACACCGAGTGGGAGTTCAAGCTGCGCGAGGGCGTCACCTGGCATGACGGCAAGCCCTTCACGGCCGACGACGTGGTCTTCACCTTCTCGCGCGTGCCGAACGTGCCCAACAGCCCGGGCGGCTTCGGTGGCTTCCTGCGCGCGATCTCGCGCACCGAGGTGAAGGACGCGCACACGCTGCGCCTCCACACCCGCCAGCCGCATCCGCTGCTGCCGCTCGACCTGGCCTCGGTCGCCATCATCTCGCGCCATGCGGGCGAGGGCATGGCCACCGAGGACTACAACAGCGGCCGCGCCGCCATCGGCACGGGTCCCTATCGCCTCGTCTCCTACCGCTCCGGCGACCGGGTGGAGCTGCAGCGCAACGACACCTACTGGGGCGAGCGCGAGCCCTGGGCGCGGGTGAACTACCGCATGATCCTGAACGACGCCGGCCGCACCGCGGCCCTGCTGGCCGGCGACGTCGACCTGATCGAGCAGATTCCCACCAGCGACCTCGCCCGCCTGCGCCGCGAGCCGCGGCTGCTGGTCACCGAGATCGCCAGCCTGCGCACCGTCTACATGGCGCCCGACTATTCGCGCGATGGCGGGACCCCGCTGATCACCGACAATGCCGGCGCGCCGCTGCCGGTGAATCCCTTCAAGGACGTGCGCGTGCGCCGGGCCCTCTCCATGGCGATCAACCGCGACGCGCTGGTCGAGCGCGTGATGGAGGGCGCCTCCGTCGCGACCGCGCAATGGCTGCCCGAGGGCGCCTTCGGCTACAATGCCGACGTCCGGCCGCAGGGCTTCGATCCCGAGGGCGCCAGGCGCCTGCTCGCCGAAGCCGGCTATCCGGAGGGCTTCCGCCTGACGGTCCACACGCCCAACGACCGCTGGCCCAACGACGCGCGCCTCACCCAGGCGGTGGCGCAGATGTGGACGCGCATCGGCGTGCGCGTGCAGGTCGAGGCTTCGCCCTGGACGGCCTTCGTCCCGCGCCGCGCCCGGGTGGAGTATGCGATGCAGATCGGGGCCTGGGGCAGTTCCACCGGCGAGGCCTCGAACTACCTGGCCAATGTCGTCGCCACGCATGACCGCCAGCGGCTGACGGGGGCGAACAACAACGCGCGCTATTCCAACGCCGAGTTCGACCAGCTGACCGCCCGTGCCTCGGCGACCATGGACGACACGGCGCGCAACGAGCTCTGGCAGCAGATCACGGCGCGCTATGCCGAGGAGATGCCGATGATCCAGCTGGTGCAGCTCACCAACACCTGGGCGCTGCGGCGAGGGCTCCGGCACGAGCCGCGGATGGACGAGCGGACGGTGGCGATGGGCGTGAGGCCGGAGCGCTGATTCGAATCACGAGGGCGGAGGCCCGCGATCGAGATCCCCGTCGGGGAGCGCGAGGGTCGGGGTTTTCCTTTACCGACAGTAGATCGAATCCATCGAGGTCGGGCGACGAGGATTCAAGTGCCTTCGTCAGCCCTGTTGCTGTCTCGCGTGGTCATGACCTGGTCAGCGTTGGGTTTGCCTGATGTCGGATCGGTGGGTGGCGCTGCCGGCGGAGCTAGAATTGTGAAATTCCTTGGGAGGAAGATCACAGAATTCGCACGATTTCGGATCTGGAGCTCGTTTACTCATTTTATGTACCATCCCGATCATAAAGACACACATTTTTACGCCGTGATTTCGTTATATTAGAGAAATTTCGGATAAGATAATTTCTTGTTATTGAATGGTATGTAGAATATTTGGTGGAAAGCTCCACATCTCTTCAAGTACATATCCTGCCAACGAAGAGTGGGGGATCAGTGGCGCGATGCGGTGTCAACCTGCGGGGGCGATGCCCGCGATTGGCGGCGCGCTGCATCCTTTCGCTGTCGCCGCCCGGATGGTTCAAGGGTGGCCCTGATTTCGTCGAGCCTTCCGCAACCATGGACCGCGCATGGCCGGCCGACCGGCGCCTCGCGACGCGTAATGCGGTCGCGGATGCGGGCTGGTGGCCCAGCTTCGGCGACGCGCTGATCGATTGGGCCTCGCGGGAGAACCTGTCGCTGCAGCGGGCCGGCGTGCGCGTGCTGCGGCCGCGCGCCTCGATCAACCTCGCGGTGCTCTTCGTGCCGTCCTTCTTCACGGTGCTCCAGGGCATCGAGCAACGCCTGCGTCGACGCCGAACCCGAGCGGCATCGGGAGCCGCCCGGCCATGAACAGGAGAGGACAACAAGGATGACCCCCTACGACTGGCCGCGCCGCGGCCTGATCATCGCGGCCTCCGGCCCGCTCCTGCTGGCCGCCTGCGCCCGCGAGCAGACGGTGGAGGAGCATCGCTACCGCGGCCCGCCCCTGCCACGGCCGCAGCGCATCTTCGTCCCCGATCTCGGCCTGCTCGCCGGCGACGTGAAGCTCGACGACGGCGTGCGGGCCAGGCTGATGCGGGAGATCTCCTCCGAGCCGGTCGGCGAACAGCGGCTCGCCGCCGGCCGGGAAGCGGCCGGCAACGTCACGCAGGAGATCGTCGCGCGGCTCGCCAGCTTCGGCCTGCCGGCCGAACGCACCACCAGGCCGGTGCCGGGACTTCCCGTTCCGAACGTGGTGGTGGAGGGGCACGTCCTCTCGGTCGATCAGGGCAACCGGACGCGGCGCACCATCGTCGGCTTCGGCGCGGGGCAGAGCCAGGTCGTCGTCGAGATCCAGGTCTATTTCCGCGACGTCACCGGATCTCCGCGCCTGATCGACCAGTTCGAATCCGCCGCGGAAAGCCCGCGCACGCCCGGCGCGGCCGCCACCATGGGCGCGGGCGCCGCGGCGGGCCGGGCCGCCGAGGCCGCGGCGAGCAGCGGCATCATGCGGGGGGTGAGCGAGGCACGCTCGGCCGATACCGGCGCGGAGGGCCGGCGCGTCGGCGATGCGCTCGCCCTCCGCCTCGGGCGACTCTTCGCCCAGCTCGGCTGGGTTTCACCATCGGCGGTGGGTTGAGTCGGGAGGAGCGGAGGCGAGGGCATCACGCTCCGGAGGCAGCCAGGGCAAGGAGGACACCATGAAGCACGATGCGGGGGTCGCCACTCGGCGACGGATTCTTCTCGCCGGCGCTGCCGTCGTCGCGGCGCCGTGGCCGGTCGTCGCGCAGCAGGCCACTTCGGCGGCCGCGGCGCCGGGGCCGTGGCCGCATGTGACGAACGTGCAGGGCGCGACGGTCACGATCCATCAGCCGCAGGTCATCTCCTGGCCCGGCCAGACGGTGCTGAACGCCCGCGCGGCGGTGGGCATCGAGCGTCCCGGGCAGCCGCGCCCGTTCCTCGGGACCTTCGAGATCACGGCGGACACGCGGGCCGACCTGCAGACGCGCATGGTGAGCCTGACGAATCTGCGCCTCGTCTCGTCGCGCTTCCCGTCGCTCGACACGAACCAGGCCGCCCAGATGGAGCAGCGCCTCCGCGCCGCGCTGGCCTCCGTCACGCTGCGCCCGGTGCCGCTCGACACGCTGCTCCTCGCGCTGCGCGAGGGCGCACCGCCCGCCGACAATGCGGGCATCGCCAATGATCCGCCGCGCATCTTCCACAGCGAGCGCCCCGCAAGCCTCGTCGTCTTCGACGGCACGCCGGTGCTCGTGCCCGTGGCGAACACCGGGCTCTCGGTCGCGGTCAACACCAACTGGGACGTCTTCGTCGACACGGCCGGCAACGCCGGCTGGTTCCTGCTGAACGACGGCGCCTGGCTCTTGGCGCCTGCGGCCCAGGGTCCCTGGGCCCCGGCGGGCGCGCTGCCCGCCGGCTTCGCCCGCCTGCCGGAGGGCGACGACTTCGCCGCCGCGCGCGCCGCGCGGCCGGGCCGCAGCCCCACGGCCGGGCAGATGCCGGCCATCTTCGTCTCGCTCACGCCGGCCGAGATCATCATCACGGAAGGTCCACCGGCCTTCGCGCCGGTGCCGGGCACGGCGCTCCAGCACGCCGCGAATTGCCGCGCTCCGCTGTTTCGCAGCACGGCGGACGGAAGGATCTACGTGCTGTTCTCGGGCCGCTGGTTTTCCGCTGCGGCGCTCGACGGCCCCTGGGCCTTCGCCACGCCGAACCTGCCGGCGGACTTCGCGCTGATCCCGCCGGAGAGCCCGGTGGGCAGCGTGCTCTCCTCGGTGCCGGGCACCTCGGAGGCACAGGAGGCCGTGCTCCAGGCACAGATTCCGCGCCAGGCGACGCTGAGCCGCAGCGCAACGCAGCTCACCGTCACCTATGCCGGCGCGCCGCGCTTCGCGCCGGTCCCCGGCACCAGCATCGCCTACGCCGTGAACACCACCTACGAGGTGCTGCGCATCGGCAGCCGCTTCTATTGTTGCCACAACGGCGCCTGGTTCGTGGCGGCCGCGCCGACCGGGCCCTGGGCGCTGGCGGATTCGGTGCCCCCGGAGGTGCAGCGGATTCCACCGAGCAGCCCCCTGCACAACGTCAGCTACGTGAAGGTCTATGCCGCGACGGCCGCGGCCGTCACCTTCGGTTATCTGGCCGGCTACACGGCGGGCTACGTGTCCAATGGCGTCGTGGTCTATGGCACGGGCTACTATTATCCGCCCGTGGTGCTGCCGGGGCCGGTGCCGGTCTACATGCCCTATCCCTGCACCTATGCCGGATCTGTCTGGTACAATCCGGCCAATGGCGCCTGGGCGCGCGGCGGCGCGGTCTATGGCCCCTATGGCGGCGCGCGCGGCGGCACGGCCTACAATCCGGCGACGGGGGCCTATGCCACGGGCGGCTCGGTCTATGGACCCTATGGCGGGGCCGGAGCCTTCTCGGCCTACAACCCGAGCACGGGCGGCTATGCCCGCGGCAGCGCGGTCTGGGGCCCCGGCGGCGGCACGGCGGAAGGCAACTGGTACAACCCGCGAACCGGCGTCGCCGGCAGCACCACGCAGAACTCCAACCCCTACGCCCGCTGGGGTTCGAGTACGTTCAGCGGGCCCGGCCAGACCGTAAACACCGTCAGCGGCTCCGATGCGCGCGGCTCGGTCGGCGGCTTCTCGTCCAGCACGGGGGCCGCGGGGGTGGGCGCGCGCGGCGTGGACGGCAACCAGGGTGGCGTGGTGCGCGGCTCCGGCGGGAATGTCTATGCGGGCGCCGACGGCAATGCCTATCGCCACACGGATGACGGCTGGTCGAAGTGGAACGACGGCTCCTGGCAGCCGGTCACCCCGCCGCAGCGCGGCGGCGGACAGAACACTCCCGGAGGCGCCCAGCAGCAGCAGCAGCGTGGCGGCGGGCAGGGCGATCTCGGAGGGGCGCAGCAGCAACCGCTGCAGCGGGGGGCTGGACAGAATGCGCGCGGCAGGGCGCCGCAGCAGGGCTCGTCGTCCATGTCGCAGCGCGAGAACGAGACCTGGAACCGGCTCGGCCAGGATCAGGCCGCGCGCGGTTTCGGCGAGGAGCGGCAGCGCTTCTACGGGGCGAGTGGGGAGGGCGGCGCCGGCCGCGGCCTCGAGGGCGCGCGGTGCCGGCGAATACCAGCGTCCCTTCGCCGAGCATGGATTCCAGGGCGGTGGAGGCGGTCGCGGCTTCGGCGGAGGGGGGTTCAGGCGATGAACGGGCGATGTCGCGCCGCAGGGGTGATGGATGGGGCTGCCCGCATCAGCGCCCGGTTGACGGCGCGGACGGCCTCAACGGCCTGACGGCAGGCGCTGGAGAACTGCGCTTTGTGGCGCACCAGGCAGGCGAAGGCCGGTTGCCCGCCCGGGGGCAGGTCGGAACAATGCCGGATGTCGTCCATGCGGCAGCCCGGCCGGCCCGCCGAACCCCCTCACTGGCGCCACCCTCCCGGCCTGGGTAGTGTCCCGTGCATGACGAAGCCGACTGCCTTCCTCTCCCGCATGCTGGCCTTCCTGGCGATCGTCGGGGTCGTCGTCGCGCTGCTCTACCCCTCGCTGCACCATGCCTTCGAGGCCAACCCGATCCTCAATGGCTTCATCCTCTTCGTGCTCGCCTTGGGCGTCATCTGGAATATCCGCCAGGTGCTGCTGTTGCGCCCCGAGGTGGATTGGCTGGAAGCCTTCCGCAACCCGCGCCAGGGCGATCCGGCGCGCCCCACGCCACGCCTCCTCGGCCCGATGGCGAGCATGCTGGCCGCGCGGCGCACGGATCGCTTCACCCTTTCCACCGCGGCCATGCGGTCGCTGCTGGACGGCATCTCCTCGCGGCTGGACGAGACGCGCGAGCTCTCGCGCTACATGACCGGGCTGCTGATCTTCCTCGGCCTGCTCGGCACCTTCTGGGGGCTGCTGCTGACCATCGGCGCGGTCGCCGAGGTGATCGGTGGCATGTCGGTGGGCTCGGGCGACGTGAACGCGCTGTTCAACCAACTCAAGGCCGGGCTGGCCGAGCCGCTGCGCGGCATGGGCGTGGCCTTCTCGTCGTCGATGCTGGGCCTTGCCGGCGCGCTGGTGCTGGGCTTCCTCGACCTCACCGCCGGCCAGGCGCAGAACCGCTTCTATACCGAGCTGGAGGACTGGCTGGCCAGCCAGACGCGGCTCTCCTCCGGGGCGCTCGGCAGCGAGTCCGAGGGCGGCTCCATGCCGGTCTTCGTCCATGCCCTGCTGGAGCAGACGGCCGAGAACCTCGAGCAGCTCCAGGCCATCATGGCCCGCGGCGAGGAGGCGCGGGGCACCACCGCCACCGCCGTCGCGCAGCTCGCCGAGCAGCTGTCGCTCCTGGGCGACCAGATGCGCGGGACGCAGCAGATGATCGCCCGCATGGCCGAGCAGCAGGCGCAGCTCACGCCCGTGCTGACGCAGCTGGCCGCCCATCAGGGCCAGAGCGCGATCGACGACGCGGCGCGCGGGCATCTGCGCAACACCGAGCTGCTGCTCGCCCGGCTGCTGGAGGAGGTGGCCTCGGGCCGCGCGCAGTCCACGCAGGAGCTGCGCAGCGAGATCCGCGTGCTGACGCGCACCATCATGGCCATCTCCGGCGGTGCGCAGCAGATCCCGGGCGGGAATCCGGGTGGCTAGGCGCCGCGCGCGCGTCACGGGGTTCGATCCCTGGCCGGGCTATGTCGATGCCCTGTCCACGCTGCTCATGGTCATCATCTTCGTGCTGCTGGTCTTCGTGCTGGCGCAGGGTTTTCTCTCGACCGCCCTTTCCAACCGGGACCGCGCGCTCGACCGGCTGAACGCGCAGGTGGCCGAGCTGGCCGAGCTGCTGTCGCTGGAGCGCGGGCAATCGGCCGAGCTGCGCCAGCTCCTGACCCGCGCCGCCGACGACCTGCGCGGCGCCGCCGGCTCGCGCGATGGCCTCGCCGAACAGCTCCGCGTGCTTCAGGCCGAGCGGGACGGGCTGGCCGGCGATGCCGCGACCCTGCGGGGCGAGCGCGACCGGCTGATCGCGCGCCTCGCCGACCTCGAAGCCGTGCGTGGCGCCACGGCGCAGCAGCTCACCCGGGCGGAGTCGCAGCTGGCGGAAGCCCTGGGCCGCGCCGAATCCGCGACCGGCGACGCGGCGCGCACGGTGCAGCGGCTGAACGAGCAGGCCCGTACGGCGGGCACCGAGCGCGCGGCGAACGAGCAGCTGCTGGCCGAGGCCAACCGCGGCCTCGCCGCGGCCCAGGCCGCCCGCATGGCGGGTGAGCGCAGCCTCGCCGAGGCGAACCAGGCGCTGACCGCCGAGCGCGCCACGCGGGCCGGCCTGGAGCAAAGGCTTGCCGAGGCGCAGCGCGCGCTGTCCGGCGAGCAGGCCGCCCGTGCCCATGCCGAACGCGCGCTGGCCGAGGCGCAGCGCGGCCTGGCTGCCGAGCGGACGGCCCGCGGCGGCGCGGAGCAGCGGCTGGCAGAGGCGTCGCGGAATCTCGCCGAGGCCACCCGCAGCCTCACGGCCGAGCGCACGGCCCGCGCCGCGGCCGAGCAGCGCCTCGCCGCCGAGCAGACGGCACGGGGCAACGCCGATCGACAGGTCCGCGAGACGGCCGGCGCGCTGGAAACTGCGCGCCAGGAATTGGCCACGCTGCGCCGTCAGGCGACGGAGCAGGCTGCCCGCGCCGCCGAGCTGGAGCGCCGCATCGCCGCGCTCCAGTCCGAGGCGGAGGCGCTGAACCGGACGGTCACCGCCGATCGGGCGACCATCGAGGCGCGGCTCGCCGATCTCGCACGGCTTCAGCAGGACATCGCCCGTCTCAATGCGCTTCGCGAGCAGGCCGAGCGCGCTGCCCAGGCCGCCGCCCAGGCACAGGCCGCCGCCCAGTCGCAGGCCGCCGCGGAGGCGCAACGCCGCCAGGGCGCCGAGGGCACGGCCGCCGAGCAGCAGCGCCTCTCCCAGGCCGCGCGGGCCCAGGTCGCGCTGCTGACGCAGCAGCTCGCGGAGCTGCGCGGCCAGATCAACCGCCTGGCCAATGCCCTCGACGCCTCCGAGGCCAAGGACCGCGAGAACGAGGCGCAGGTGGTGAACCTGCGCTCGCAGCTCAATGCCGCGCTCGCCAGCCGCGTCGAGGAGCTGCAGCGCTACCGCAGCGAGTTCTTCGGCCGGCTCCGCGAGGTGCTGGGCGACCGGCCGGAACTGCGCATCGTGGGCGACCGCTTCATCTTCCAGTCCGAGGTGCTCTTCCCGCCGGCCTCGGCCGAGCTGTCGGCCGCGGGCCAGCAGCAGATCCGGCAGCTCTCGCGCGTCCTCTTCGACATCGCCTCGCGCATCCCGCCGGAGATTCCCTGGCTGCTGCGCGTGGACGGCCATGCCGACCGCTCGCCCATCCGCAGCAACCGCTACGCCACCAACTGGGAGCTCTCCGCCGCCCGGGCCATCGCGGTCGCGAATCTACTGATCGAGGCCGGGCTGCCGGCCAACCGCGTCGCCGCCGCCGCCTTCGGCGAGCACCAGCCGATCGACCCCGCCGACACGCCCGAGGCCTATGCCCGCAACCGCCGAATCGAATTGCGACTGACCGACCGATGAGCACGCCCTTCCGCATCCCCGACCACGCGCTGCTGCGCGCCAAGCTCACCCGCATCCGGCGGCGCGAGACGGACAGCGTCACCTTCCGCCGCATCCTGGCCGAGATCGGCGCCATCCTGACGAGCGAGGCCCTGCGCGACCTCGGCGAGGTGGAGGCCGGCATCGAGACGCCGGTCGGCCCCATGCGCGCGCCCGTGCTGTCCGCTCCCGAGCCCTGCCTCGTCGCGATCCTGCGCGCGGGGCTTGGCCTGCTGGAGGGGGCGCGCATCGTGCTGCCCGAGGCTCCGGTCGGCCATCTCGGCCTGGTGCGCGACGAGCACACGCTGCAGCCGACGGAATACGTGGTGCGCCTGCCGCGCGACCTCGCCGATCGCGGTGCCTTGGTGCTGGACCCGATGCTGGCCACCGGCGGATCGGCGATCCAGGCGATCCACCGGGTGAAGCAGAGCGGCGCGACCTCCGTGCGCTTCGCCTGCGTGGTGGCTGCCCCGGAAGGCGTCGCCGCCTTCCGGGCCGTGCATCCGGACGTGCCGATCACGGCCGCCGCGCTGGACGAAAGGCTCAACGAGCGCGGCTACATCGTTCCGGGCCTCGGCGACGCCGGCGACCGGTGCTTCGGGACCGAATGATCCCCGTCCTGCGCACCCGACGGCTGGTCCTGCGCGGCTTCATCGAGGCCGACCTGGACGATTTCGCGGCGATGCAGGCCGATCCGGAATTCATGCGCCATCTCGGCGTCGGCGAGAGCGCGGGAAAGCCGCGCACGCGCAGCGAGACCTGGACCTCCATGGCCACGCAGCTGGGCCAGTGGGCCCTGCGCGGCCGCGGCTTCTGGGCCCTCGAACATGAGGGCCGCTTCATCGGCCGCGCCGGCATCCTGCACCCCGAGGGCTGGCCCATGCCGGAGCTGGCCTATGGCATCGCGCCGGCCGAATGGGGCAGGGGGCTGGCCTTCGAGGCGGCCTCGGCCGTCCTGGGCTGGGCACAGGCGAACCTGTCGGAGCCGGTGGTGAGCTTCGTCCATCCGGGGAACCTTCGCTCGCAACGCCTCGCGCAGCGTCTCGGCGCGGAGCAGGACGGCATGATCGGGCTGATGGGCGTCCAGGCCCAGCTCTGGAGGTATCCGGCCTCCCGGGAGTAGGCTCTGCCCATGCCCCTCGCACTCTCGATCCTGGACCAGTCCACCATCGTCTCCGGCCGGGACGCCGCGCAGGCGATCCAGGAGACGCTGGAGGTCGCGCGCCTCGCCGACCGCCTCGGCTATGCCCGCTACTGGCTGGCCGAGCACCACAACAGCCGCAGCCATGCGGGCTCGGCGCCCGAGATCGTCATCTCCGCGATCGGCGCTACCACGCGCCGCATCCGCGTGGGCAGCGCGGGGATCATGCTGCCGCACTACTCCTCCCTGAAGGTCGCCGAGCAGTTCCGGGCGCTGGAGGCGGTGGCGCCCGGCCGCATCGATCTGGGCCTCGGCCGTGCCCCGGGCAGCGACGGGCGCACCGCCTATGCGCTGAACCCCAATGCCGGCACGGCCGCCGACAACTTCCCCTCCGCCGTGCGCGACCTGCTCGGCTGGCTCGGCGACGGGCTGCCCGAGCAGCACCCCTTCCGCGAGGTGCGCGCCAGCCCCGAGGTGCCGACCTTCCCGGAGGTCTGGATCCTCGGCAGCAGCGACTACGGCGCGCAGGTCGCGGCCTTCTTCGGGCTGCCCTATTGCTTCGCCCACTTCATCACGGACGGGCAGGGCTGCGCCGAGGCGCTGACCCTATACCGCGAGACCTTCCGCGAGATGCGGGGGCAGAAGGCGCATGCGGCCATCGGTATCTATGCGCTGGCCGCCGACACCGAGGCGGAGGCCGAGCGGCTTTTCGCCTCGCGCGCGCTGTGGCGGCTGCACCGCGACCGCGGCAACTACCCGCCCCTGCCGACGGCCGAGGAGGCCGCCGCCTATCCCTATACGGAGGCCGACCAGGTGAAGATCGCCCGCATGCGCGCGCGGGCCGTGATCGGCACGGGCGCGCAGGTGCATGCGCGCATCGCGGCCCTGGCCGAGGAACTCGACGTGCAGGAGGTCGCGGTCCTTACGCCCTGCCACGATCGGGAGGCGCGACGGCGCAGCGTCACGCTGATCGCCGAGGCCTTCGGGCTGACCGGGGCGCTGGCCGCATGCGCCTGACCCTACGGATCGCCGTGGCGCTGCTGGCCCTCGGGCTCGGCACCGCGCGGGCGCAGGAAGGGCCGGTCGTTATCTCCTCGCGCGACGGCTCGACGCGGCCGCTCGATGCGCGCCCCACCGAGCGCTCCGTGGCAAGTTTCGCCGACGTGATCCGCGCCCTCTATCCGGATCTCGACGCAGCCGGCCGCGCCGCCCGATTCGCCGGCGCGCGCGCGGTGCCGGATGCGGTGGCGGGCGGGGACAGCCCGGCCGGCCCGGCCGAGATCGACCTCGCCGGCGGCGGGGCCGCCAGCTTCTCCGTGATCTCCGAGGGCGAGCGCGACCATGTGGCGATGCTGGTGGCCGGCGTGCTCGTGCTGGCGCAGGTCGCGCCGGAATTCCGCGCGACCGACGGGCTGCTGGTGCAGACCGATCCAGGCGGCTCGCCCTCGATCGCGCAGATGCTGCTGCTGGGCGAGGCGCGGCCCGCTGCCGTGGTGCTCAACGGCCACCACAACAGCCATGAGAACTTTTCCCGGCATCTCATCGCCACGGCCGTCGAGGGCCGGCTGCAGCAGGTTTTCCAGGGGCCGCTGCTCTACTCCGTTCAGGCCAACGAGCGCGGCTGCGAGCCTCGCCGTCTCGATCAGCGGATGCTGCCGATCGCGTTGCGCGAGGCCCGGCGCGACGGCTTCGCCGAGCTGTCGATGACGGTGCGCGAGGCGCGGATCTGCACGCAGCGCGGCCGTGCGCGGACCCTGAACTCGGTGGTTCACCACGCCCGTCTCCGGTGGGACCCGGCCCAGTCGCGCTACCTGGGCGGGCTCGACGCGCTGGAGCGCCGGAATCGCCGCATGATGGGCGAGCCCTGAGGCCCGTCCCACGCGGCACGGCGGCTTGACGCTCGGCCCGCCCGGGTGGACGGTCCTGGCAACAATCGAGGCAGTTTTCGACTCCCATGGCAGCACCCAGCAGCGCCTCCGCCGCGTCGCAATCCTTCCCTGACCGCGCGCGCAGCCTGGCTCCCGGCCTCGCGCTGAGCCTCGCCATCGCCGCGGTCGCGATCGTCGTCCGCAACATGACCGGCCTGGCCGCGCTGAACCCGGTTGTCGTGGCGCTGGTGCTGGGCGTGGGGATCGGCGCCGTGATCGGGCGGCCGGCGGTGGTGAAGCCGGGAATCGCCTTCGCGGTGCGGCCGCTGCTGCGCTTCGCGATCGTGCTGCTCGGCCTGCAGGTAACGCTGGGGATGCTGGCGCAGCTCGGCCTCGGCGCGCTGGTGCTGGCGGTGCTGGTGGTGGGGCTCACGCTGCCCTTCACCATCTGGCTCGGGAAGCTGCTGGGCGTGGACGAGAAGCTGTCGGTGCTGATCGGCACCGGCACCTCGATCTGCGGCGCCTCGGCAATCGTCGCAGCCAACCAGGTGGTGCGCGGCGAGGACGAGGACGTGACCTACTCGCTGGCCGTCATCACCCTCTGCGGCACGGCCTCGCTGATCCTCTTCCCCTATCTCGGCGATCTCATGGGCATGACGGGGCGGGCCTACGGGCTCTGGGCCGGCGCCTCGATCCACGAGGTGGTGCAGGCCGTGGGCGCGGCGGCGGCAGGCGGGCCGGACGCCTCGCAGAGCGGCACGGTCATGAAGCTCGCCCGCGTCTTCCTGCTGGCGCCGGCCGTGGTGGCGCTGGGCTGGTGGGTGGCGAAGCGCCACCATGGCGAGGCCGGTCACGCCAAGGCGCCGGTGCCCTGGTTCGCCTTCGGCTTCCTGGCGCTGGTCGTGATCGGCAGCACCGGCCTCGTGCCGAAGGAGGCGGTGGACGCCTCGCGCTTCCTGGTGCCGGTGATGCTGGCCGCCTCGGTGGCGGCGCTCGGCCTGCAGACCGATCTGCGGGCGCTGCACCGCCGCGGCGCGGCGCCGCTGCTGCTGGGGATCGCGAGCACCTTCTTCATCGCGCTGCTGGCGCTGGCGGGCGTCGCGGTGATCTGAGCGTGAGGGCTCGCGCGGCCTTCGGCTGAGAAGCCGCGCCCGCGGCCCCCGCGCCGCTTCAGGACGGAGGCCGCGCCAGCCGCTGCCAGCGCAGCGCCATCCAGAAGCAGCCCTGCGCGACCACACCCGCCATCGCCAGCACCAGCGCGGCCGACAGCATCGGATCGGACCCGAGCCCGGCCAGCGCCGCGCAGGTCGCGCCGACGCCCATCTGGATCGCGCCGTACAATCCCGAGGCCGAGCCGATCACCTGCGGGTTCACGCTCAGCGCCTGGGCCATGGCGGTCGGCGACGCGAAGCCCAGGCCGATGGCGAAGGCGAACATGCAGGCCATCACCAGCACCACGCTGACGTTCCCCGTCAGCGTGGCGGCGAGCAGGACCAGCATCGCCACCGCGCTCGCGAGGTTGCCGCGGACCATCAGCTTGATCATGGAGACGCGCCCCAGCATCCGGCTCACCAGCGCGCTGCCGAGCCACATGCCGAAGACCAGCAGCGCCAGGTAGAGGCCCGTCTCGTGCGGCGGGCGATGGAACTGCTGCGTGAAGATGAAGGGCGCCGCGGCGATGAAGGCGAAGACCGCCGTCGTGGCGCAGCCGCCGCCGACCGCATAGCCGAGGAAGGCCGGCGAGCGGGCCAGCTGCAGGCAATGACGCAGGAAGGCCCGGCCGTCGCCGGAATCGGCGGGGCGCGTCTCGGGCAGCAGGCGCCAGGCCAGGAGCAGGCTCACGACGCCGAAGCCGCTCATCAGCAGCAGGATGGAGCGCCAGCCGGTGGTCTCCGCGAGCGCCGTGCCGAGGAGCGGCGCGATCGCCGGGCCCACCGTGATCATCAGATTCATCGTCGCGAGCCGTTTCGCGGTCTCCGCCGTGGCCGAGATGTCGCGCACGATGGTCCGCCCGAGCACCAGCCCCGCGCAGCCGCCCAGCGCCTGGAAGAGCCGCGCGGCGATCAGCGTCGCCGCTCCGGTGGCGAAGGCGGCGGCGAGGCCTGAGACGGCGTAGATCACCAGGCCCACCATCAGCACGGGGCGGCGGCCGAAGCGGTCGGAGGCCGGGCCGTAGATCAGCTGCCCGAAGGCGAGGCCGTAGATGTAGAGGCTGATCGTCATCTGCATCGTGCCGATGCTGGCGCCGAGATCCTCCGCCGCGCGCGGCAGGGCCGGCACGAAGATGTGCATGGCCAGCGTGCCGCTGAAGGTGAAGAGCGCGAGCAGCCAGAGCGGGACCTTCGTCACGCGTTGCGGGCCGCCGTCTCGATGGCCTGGAAGACGCGCAGCGCGGCCGCGATCTCCGCGTCGCTCACCTCGCGCAGGACCTTCTCGCGGAGCTGCCTCAGCACGCGCTCGATGCGCTGGACCAGGCGGCGCCCCTCGGGGGTGAGCCAGAGCGTCTTGGCGCGGCGGTCGTCCGGATCGTCGCGGCGCTCCAGCAGCCCGGCGGCTTCCAGCTGGTCCAGCAGCCGGACGAGGGAGGGGCCTTCGATGCCGACATGGGCGGCGAGCGTCACCTGGCGCACGCCGCCGCCGAGGCGGCCGAGATGGATCAGGGGGCTGGCCTGGGCGTCGGAGATGTCATGCGCGGCGAGGGCGTCCTGCGCGAGCCGGCGCCACTGGCGGCCGGCCTGGAGCAGGGAGGCGGTGACGCGGATCCTGTCGGTCGGTGGCATGCCTATCATTAGCATGCAATCAATGAGTCGGGGACGCAAGAAGCTGAGGTTCCCGCGGGGGGCCGGGGGCGCTGCCCCTCGATCTCAGCAGGGCTGCGCTTCGAAGACGCTCGTCGGGCTCACGAATTCCTCCTGCGCCTGGACGGTGAGAATCTCGCGCGACTTTGCCTCCCAGGTCCGCCGCAGCAGCCCGAAGACGGAGGAGCAGGCTTTCGAGAGGGCCGCCGCCGGGTGGCCGGATTGCAGGCGGTGGAAGAGGAACAGCGCCGCGATGGCGTCGCCCGCGCCGTTGATGGAGATGGGCAGCTTCGGCGTGGTCACCCGGTGGAACCGCCCGCCCTCTGCGGCGAGCATGCCGATGCTGCCCGCCGGCATGTCGGGCAGCGAGAGGCTCGTCAGCAGCACGCAGCGCGGGCCCAGCTTCTGGAGCGCGGTCACGGCCTTCTTCGCGTCGTCGAGCGTCACCACCTGGATCCCGGTCAGGAATTCCAGCTCGAAGCGGTTGGGGGTGGCGATGTCGGCGAGTGGCAGCGCGCGGTCGCGGAAGAACTCGGGAATGCCGGGGCGGACATAGATGCCGCGGTCGTCGTCGCCCAGCACCGGGTCGCAGCACCAGAGCGCGGCGGGGTTCGCGGCCTTCACCTGCGTTACCGCGTCCAGGATGGCCTCGCCGGTTTCCGCGTCGCCCATATAGCCCGTGAGCACCGCGTCGCAGCGCGGCAGCGCGCCGCGCTCGGCAATGCCCTGGACGCAGTCGCGCACCAGCTGCGCGCCGAAGACCTGACCGCGCCAGGCGCCGTATCCCGTATGATTGCTGAACTGCACGGTGTTCACGGCCCAGACCTCGGCGCCGAGCCGCTGGAGCGGAAACATCGCCGAGGCATTGCCGACATGCCCGTAGGCAACCCAGGACTGAATCGAGAGGATGTTCATCGCCGGCCCAGGATGGCGGCCGCTCGCGCCTAGCGCCAGCCTGCGGCGCGCTGTCAGGCTCCCGGAAAGTCCAGGGAGATCATAAGATGTTCCGAAGGATGCTGGCCCCCGCCGGCACGCCGGCGGCCATCGTCGCGCGCTGAGCTAGGAAGGCTGCCGCTTCGCCGACGGCAACCGCGAGCGCTCGCGCATCCTTGACCAGGGCGGCGTGCCGATGGACCTTTCGCCGGCGCAGTTCCGGGAATTCGTGCAGGCGGAGATCGCCAGCCGGGGCCAGGTGATCCGCGCGGGCAATATCCGGGCGGAGCAGTACCATCTTTCTCGCGGATCTTCTTTTTCTCGGCGCGCGTCTCGCGACCGGGGCGCTGTGTCTCGTGGCCATCTGGATGTCCCTGGCGCAGGTGCGGCGCTACCCGGGGCAGCGCGACCGTCGGCTGCGCCTGCGGATCGGGGCCGGCCTCATGGCCGTGATCGGACTGCTCTGCATCGCCGTGGGACTCGACGAGGCCTTCCGGCGCTCCGGCCTCCCCATTTCACCGTTGACCTGGATGTCGGTCTTCGTGGACGCGCTGGTGCCGGGCTTCTACATCTTCGCCTTGAGCTCCCTCAGGTCGCGCGACGAGCTGGAGCGGTTGCTCGCGGCCGCGGCCGAGCAGGATCCATTGACCGGGCTGCCCAACAGGGCCGGCTTCAAGGCGCGGGCTGCCGCATCGCTCGATGCCTGCCGGCGTTCCGGCCAGCCAGCCACGATCGCCATGCTCGACATCGATCGCTTCAAGACGATCAACGATGGCTGGGGCCACGGTGCCGGCGACGAGGTGCTTCGCGGCGTCGCGCAGGCGGCGCGCGACAGCGTGAGGGCCACCGACGTCTTCGCGCGGTTCGGTGGCGAGGAATTCATCCTGCTGATGGTTGATGTCGGCCCCGAGGATGCGCTGCCGCTGGTGGAGCGGATTCGCGCGGCGATGACGCGGGCCGTGCCGCATCCGGGCGCTCCGGAGCATCGCGTCACCATCTCCGCCGGACTTGCGGCGATCGAGGGGCATGACGTCCCGGCGATCGAGCTGGCGGCGAAGGCGGCCGATGGCGGGCTCTACCTGGCGAAGGAGGCGGGTCGCAATCGCGCGATCGTCGTATCCAGAGAGCGGGAGACATCGGTTCTGCCGGAGCGGGCGTAGAAGCCCGTTCGTCGTTGCGGCGCACCGGTTCGCGGCGCCGGGGCGCCTGACGATGCGGGGGCGTGATCCAGAACCTCGTGATTCGCGGCCTCGTGATTGGCACTGGCCACACCCACGTGGAATAATCGCGGCATGCTCCTCAAGGACTATATCTTCCTGCTCGTCAGCCTGCTCATAGGGCTGCTGTGCCTCTACGCCGCGAGTCTCGCCTGGCGGCAGTCGCGTCGTTACCGGGACAGGCCGGAGCGCCGGCTGGTCTCCACCCTGGGGAGCCTGCTGATGGCGGGTCTCGGCATCATGGAGATCCTCGGCGGCCTCGCCGAATCCGTCCTCCGCCAGGGCCAGCCGGCGCGCCCGCTCGACTGGTTCTGGCTGGGGGGCGACCTGCTGCTCCCCTGCTTCGCCCTGATGTTGGTCCGCGCCTCCCGCCTGCGCGACGAGCTGGAGCACCAGCTGGCCGCTGCGGCCGCGCACGACCCGCTGACCGGCCTGCCGAACCGGGCGGGCTTCGCGGCCATGGCCATGGCCGCGCTCGCGGCCTCCCGGGCGGCGGGCCAGCCAGCGGTCGTGGCGCTGCTCGACATCGACCACTTCAAGTCCATCAACGACGGCTGGGGCCATGCCGCGGGCGACGAGGTGCTGCGTGGCGTGGCCCGGGCCACGCGCCCGGCGATCCGGACGCAGGATGTCCTGGGGCGGGTCGGCGGCGAGGAATTCGCAATGGTCCTGCCGGGCGTGGACCCGGAGGCGGCGCTCCTTTTGGTGGAGCGGCTGCGTGAGGCCATTCGCCAGGGGGTCGCCCATCCCGGGGCGCCGGAGCGGAGCCTGACGATCTCGGGTGGGCTCGCCCAGGTCGAGGGGAACGACATGGCCGCGCTTGAGGCCGCGACGCAGCGGGCGGACCGCGCGCTCTACGCGGCCAAGGCCGCGGGACGGAATCGCGCGCTGATCGCGGATGCCGCTGCCATGGCGGCCTGACTTGCGCCTGACGACGCCCGTGCTGGGCGCGGCCATCCTGCTCGGCCTCGGGGGCCTCGCCTGGTACGGCATGCGCTTCCTGCCGCCGGAATGGGATCCGCGGGCGCCGCTGGACCTGACGGCCGAGCCCAATATGGTCACGGGGCTGAAGCTGCGGCGGCTGCGGTCCAGCCCGGAGGCCTGCTTCGCGGCCTTCGAGGCCTCGCGCATCCCTGTGACGCGCGTCCCGGACCGTCCTTCCGAGGTCGGCTGCGGATTGGAGAACGCCCTGCGGCTGCCCAGCGCGCTGCGGATCTTGCCCTCGCCGCCCGTGGTGACCTGCCGGGTGGCGGCCGCCTGGGTGCTCTACGAGCGCCATGCCCTGGTGCCGGCGGGGGTCGCCGGGGTCACGCATCTCGGCGCCCAGGCCTGCCGCAACGTGAATCGCGCCCGGCACGGCCGGCTCAGCGAGCACGCCACGGCAAATGCGCTGGACGTCGCCGGCTTCCGGATGCGCGATGGCCGGGAGTTGCGGCTCGCCCGGCACTGGGAGAGCGAGAATACGCTGCTGCGCGGGCTGCGCGATGGCGCCTGCCGCTGGTTCGGCACCGTGCTTGGGCCGGAGTACAATGCCGCACACAGCGACCATTTCCACCTGGATATGGGCAGCGCCCGGATCTGTCGCTGATCTCGCGCGGCCTTAGGCCCAAGGCTTGCCGCCAATGACGCTTCCTTAGGCAAATTCCTTCCGGATCGCGTCCGTATGCGCGCCCAGCGCGGGAACTGCGCCGTAGTCGCGCATCCCGTCGCTGAACCGCGGCGCCGGGGCCACGATTTGCACCGGGCCCTTCTCGGTCTGCACTTCCATCCGCCGCAGCGCCTTGTGCTGCGACAACCCGTGCACGTCGTTCACGAAGCCGTAGGCGGTGTTCGCCCTGGTCAGCCGCGCCACACATTCCTCGCGGCTGAGCGCGCCGAAGACGGCCGCGATATGCGCGTCCACTACCGGCCGGTTCGCGACGCGCTGCACGTTCAGCCGGAAGCCCTCGCGCGTGATGAGCTCCTTGTCCTGCAGGAAGTGCTCGGCGAAGAGCGCCCATTCGCGCTCGTTCTGGATGGAGATGAGGATCAGCGCGCCGTCCTTCGTCTCGAAGGCGCCATAGGGGCAGAGCGAGGGATGCGCGAGGCCGATCCGCTGCGGCTCCTTGCCGGTGCCTTCCAGGTAGAGCAGCGGCACGTTCATCCAGTCCGCCATGCCGTCGAAGAGGCTGACGCCTATGCCCTTGCCGCGGCCGGTGATGCCGCGCTCGATCAGCGCCTCCAGCACGGCGGCATGCGCGTTCATGCCGCAGGCGATGTCGCAGGCCGAGACGCCGACGCGGCCCGGACCTTCCGGACGGCCCGTCACCGCGGCCAGCCCGCTCTCGGCCTGGACCAGCAGGTCATAGGCCTTCATGCCGGCATACTCGCCCTCCTCACCATAGCCGCTGATATCGACGGTGATGAGGCGCGGATGCTTCTCGCGCAGCTCGGCCGCGCCGAAGCCGGCGCGGGCCATGGCGCCCGGGGCGAGGTTCTGGATGAAGACGTCGGCCTTGGCGAGCAGACTCGCCAGCAGCGCCTTGTCGGCCGGCGCCTTGATGTCGAGGCAGAGGCTCTCCTTGCCACGGTTCAGCCAGACGAAATAGGTCGAGAGCCCCTTGCAGGCGGCGTCGTAGCCGCGGGCGAAGTCACCCTCGGCGCGCTCGATCTTGATCACGCGGGCGCCGGCATCCGCGAGCTTCATGGAGCAGAGCGGGGCGGCGACGGCCTGTTCCATCGCGACGACGAGGAGGCCGGCCAAGGGCTTGTTGGCGAGGGGCTTGTTCATGATGGCGACTATCCAATGGAACCGCCTCGGCGGCCAGATGTGCGGACAAGATTCAGGGGCGGACGGGCCTGCCGCTCGGTGCCCGCTGCGCAGTGTGGCGACGGAACAGGTGGACGAAGCGGCGGCTCCGCGGGCAGAAGCGCACATCGGGCGATGCGGGATGTGCGTTCCACTTCGCGATTCCCGGGATCACGGCATTGCTGAGTGCGCTGGTTAAAGGGAGGATCGCGCCGTCCATTCCAGGAGGAAGCCTTCATGATCACCCGCATTCCCGGCGCCGTCGCGTCGCGCAGCCGGGCCATTGTCCACAACGGCATCGTCACCACAGTGACGACCTCGCCGGACAAGTCCGACGACATGTACGTCCAGGCGAAGGGAGCGCTCGCCAATATCGACAAGAACCTCATCGACGCCGGGACCTCCAAGGCGAAGATCCTGACGGCGATCTGCTACTGCGCGGACATGTCCGCCAAGCCCGCGCTCAACAAGGCCTGGGACGAGTGGGTGGACATGTCGAACATCCCGATGCGGGCCGTGATCGGCGCGACGCTCGAGGGCAAGGACCTCATCGAGATCGTCTGCACCGCGGCCGTCTGACCGTCTTCAGTGATGGTGGTGGGCGTGCCCGTCCGGGCCGCCCGCCGGCCGGCGCGGAGGCGGGCGGACAGCCATGGGCGGGGCCGCCGACCCGGCCGCAGGCGCGGCGCCGTGGCCCGCATGCGCGGCATGCTGCATCCCCTCCATCCCATGCACCATCGAGGGATCGGGCACGATGGCGCCGGCATCGCCCCGATAGGCGTCCACGACCACCCGCATCAGCGCGATCTCCTGCGTCTGGTCGGTGACGATGTCCACGTTCATCAGGCCCAGGAAGCCGTTCCTCGCCGCGGGATTGGCGTGGTAGGCCCGTGCCATCTGCACCGCCGCCTCGTGGTGGATCGTCATGGCCTTGGCGAAGAGCACGTCGCGCGCGCTGACCGGGCCGAGCGCATGGCCCGCGGGCGACGGCACCGGCGCGCGGAGGAAGCGCTGCGCCTGGGTCAGCCCCTCGGTCGCGACCGGCTGGAGCGTGAGCCCGAAGGGCAGCCGCATCGGCGGCGCGTCGAGGTTCCGCGCCACGGCCTCCAGCACGCCGATCTCGAATCGCTGGTTGGCGACGATGGCGCGCGCCAGCGCCCGCAGCAGCGGGCTGGAACGGCCGGGATCGGCCAGGTAGTCGCGGCTCATGCTGAGCGCGCCCGCGTGATGCGGCAGCATGCCGGCCACGTAGTCGCGATCCGCGCGCTGCGCCGTGTCGGAGCGGAGCGCGAACCAGGTGGTCGTGATGGCCGCCTCGCCGGGCTGGTAGGGCTCCTCGACCGCGGCGAGGGCCGGGCCGGCCCCGATCGCGACGGCGAGGGTGACGGCCAATAGCTGGGACCTGGGCGGCATCGCGGCATTCCTCATCCGTTGACGATGGAGCGCGCGCCAACGACCGCCGCCGCGCCTCCGCTCATGGAGATGGGGGATGACCCTATGGGAAGGTCAAGGCCCTCCTCAATAGCTCCGCGGCATGCCCAGCACGTGCTCGCCGAGATAGCTCAAGATCAAATTCGTGCTGATCGGGGCCACCTGGTAGAGCCGCGCCTCGCGGAACTTCCGCTCCACGTCGTATTCCTCGGCGAAGCCGAAGCCACCATGGGTCTGCACGCAGGCCTCGGCCGCGGCCCAGGCCGCATCGGCGGCGAGCATCTTGGCGGTGTTCGCCTCCTCGCCGCAGGGCAGGCCGGCCTCGAACTTCTCCAGCCCCTTGTGCAGCAGCGCCTCGGCCGCGCGCATCTGGGCATAGGCCTTGGCGATCGGGAACTGCACGCCCTGGTTCTGGCCGATGGGCCGGCCGAAGAGCACGCGCTCCTTCGCATAGGCGACCGACTTCTGGGTGAACCACTTGGCGTCGCCGATGCTCTCGGAGGCGATCAGAAGCCGCTCGGCGTTCATGCCGTCCAGGATGTAGCGGAAGCCCTTGCCCTCGACGCCGACGAGGTTCTCGGCGGGAACCTCCATATTGTCGAAGAAGACCTCGCAGGAATTGTGGTTCATCATCGTGCGGATCGGCCGGATGGTGAGGCCGTTCCCCAGCGCGGCGCGCATGTCCACGATGAAGGTCGACAGGCCCTCGGTCTTCTTCGTCACCTGGTCCTTCGGCGTGGTCCGGGCCAGCAGGAGCATCAGGTCGGAGTGCTCGGCGCGGCTGGTCCAGATCTTCTGGCCGTTCACGATGTACTTGTCGCCCTGCTTCACCGCCGTGGTGCGCAGGTTGGTGGTGTCCGTGCCGCTGGTGGGCTCGGTCACGCCGAAGGCCTGGAGCCGCAGCGTGCCGTCGGCGATGCCGGGCAGGTAGCGGTCCTTCTGCTCGGGCGAGCCGTGCTTGAGGATCGTGCCCATGATGTACATCTGCGCGTGGCAGGCGGCCCCGTTGCAGCCCTCCGCGTGGACCGTCTCCAGGATCGCCGAGGCGGCCGAGAGGCCGAGGCCTGCGCCGCCGAACTCTTCGGGGATAAGCGCGCCGAGATAGCCCGCCTCCGTCAGCGCCGTGACGAATTCGGTGGGGTAGCCGCGCCGGGCGTCGAGCTCGCGCCAGTACTCACCGGGGAAGCGGGCGCAGAGCTTGCGCACCTCCTCGCGGATCTCGGCATGCGGGAGCGGGTTGGTGACGGCGTCCATGGGAGAACCTTCTGTGTGCACTGGCGTCGCGATGGGTCGCGCGGGAACCTACGCGATTGTCGCGCGGGACACTGCTCCCGGCCAACCTTCAGGCAAAATACAATCCGGGCCAGGCACCTATGCCGGAATTGGATCGCCGAGGAGCTGCCCGTCCCAGATGCCCTCTCGCACCATGGCGGCGACCTCCTGCCGCAGCGCCTGCTCGAAATGCCGCACCGCGTTCGAGGGCTGCCGCCCGAGGGGCTGCGCCACCACCAGCTTGCGCGACAGATGCGGCTCGACGATCGGCGCCGCGCCCAGCAGCCCGGCGGCGACCTCGTCATGCACCGGCGCGAGCGGCAGGATGGTCGCGCCTACCCCACGCCGCACCAGCCCCTTCAGCACCTGCAGCGCATCGGCCTCCACCGCGATCCGCAGCGCGATCCCATGCGCCCGGGCCTCCCGCTCGATGAGCCGGCGCAGCCCGTGCTGGGGGCCCGGCAGGACCAGCTTCTCGCGCGCCGCCTCGGCGAAGGGGATGGCGTGGTCCGGCGCCGGCGCGCCGCCCGGCCGCGTCACGAAGCAGAGGTTCTCCACCAGCAGAGGCGTCAGGCGAAGGCTGGCCTGGGCCTCGGTGCCGTAGACGACGGCGATGTCCACCTCGCCGGAATGCAGCCAGTCCAGCAGATAGCCGCTGAAGGCCGGGACTGCGCGCAGCGTCACCTCGGGATATTGCGCCAGGAACCGCTCGATGAGGCGGGTCGCGAGGATGTCGCCGACGGTGGGCGGCATGCCGAAGACCACGCGGCCGCGCACGGCCAGCGCCTCCTGGCTCAGATCCGCCCGCGTCTCCTCGAGCTGGCGCAGGATGTTTCCCGCGCGCGCCCGCAGAAGCTCGCCGGCCGGGGTCAGCGCCATGCCGCGGCCGTGCCGGTCGAAGAGGGGCAGCTTCAGCTCCTCCTCCAGCAGGCGGATCTGCCGGCTCAGCGCGGGCTGGGCGATGCGCAGCCGGTCGGACGCCTTGCTGAGGCTGCCGAGCTCGGCGACCTGGAGAAAGGTGTTGAGCTGCCGGAGATCCATGGAGCCGATATAATTCCGGCATGGCTGTCCGGGCAATCTACCCGTTCCGACAAGGATGGTCGGAGGGGGTCGCCGCCCCTCCACCTCCGCCGGAGGGCATGCGGCCCTTCAGTCGGCCTGCACCCGGTGTTCCTTAACCAGCCCGCCCCACAGCGCGACCTGCCGGTCCAGGAAGGGGCGCAGCACCTCCGGCCCGCCCAGCACCAGGCGGGCCTGCTGCGTGTCGGTCATGGTCCGGCGCACGCGCTCGTCCGAAAAGCTCTCCTTCAACGCCTGGCCCATGCGCTCCTGCATCGCGGCCGGCGTCCCGTGCGGCGCGAAGACCCCCCACCAGGCCTCCGCCTCGAGCCCGGGGAAGCCGCCTTCCGCGGCCGTCGGCACGTCGCGCAGCGCCGGCAGCCGCTCGGGGCCGAACTGCACCACGGGCCGCAGATTGCCCGCCGCGATCTGCGGCGCGACGAGGGCGGCGCTGCCGATCATCATCTCCACATGCCCGGCCACCGTGTCGTTCACCGCGAGCCCGCCGCCACGATAGGGCAGGTGGGCCATGCGCGTGTTCGTGCGCGCGCCCAGCATCACCATGGTCAGGTGTCCGAGCGTGCCGTTGCCCGTACTGCCGTAGTTCAGGGCGTCAGGCGCAGCCCGCGCCGCGTTCACAATGTCGGCCAGGCTGCGATACGGCTTGTCCGGCCGCACGGCGATCACATAGGGCGCGCCGCCGATCAGCAGCACGGGATCGAGGTCGCCGGTCAGGTTGAAGGGTAGGTTGGGCAGCAGCGCCGGCAGCGTGGCATGGCTGTCGAAGGTGAGCAGCCAGGTGTTGCCGTCGGGCCGCGCCGCGGCCACCGCGCCGGTTCCGAGCGAGCCCGCGGCGCCGCTCCGGTTCTCGACCACCACGGGCACGCCGAGGCGCTGGGTGAGGCCGGGCGAGGCGATGCGCGCCACCGCGTCGGTGCTGCCGCCGGCGGCGAAGGGCACGATGATGCGGATGGGCCCGGAGGGCCAGGTCTGCGCCTGCGCGAGGGCAGGGGCGGCCAGTGGCGCGGCGAGCATCGCGCGGCGCGATAGGGTCATTCTTGGTTTCCTCCGTCGTTCATTCGGGCCTCACGCCCGTTGCTGCCACGGGCAGGCGCCCCTTGGCTACCTCCCTTGCATCTCGCTCCGGGCGGGAGCAGGCGAGTGGAGGGCGCCGCTCGCGGGACCGTTTCTGCGGGCCGGGCGCGGAGAGGGTGGCCTGCGCCTTTCCCCGGGCGAGGCGGCGACGCCGATGCGACGACATCATCTTGCGCCGTTCCCGTTTGCGCCTCCCGCCCGGGCGAGACGCTGGACCATGGCGGATGACCCGAACATGAGCGGGTGTCAGGCCGACATCCGGTTTTTCTCGATCTGGTCGCGACGGCCCCATGCTGGTCGCGAAGACCGCGACTGTCGCGAGTCGGGCTGCAGCGCGTGGCTCTCGCCGTGCAGCATCAGCGCCTGGCGCGGTCCGAGACCAGCTCGCAGATTTGGCCCGGAAGGCGATCGGGCTTCATGCACGCTTCGTTGGGTTCCGGAGGTTAATCCGTGCTGTCGCCCAGGGTTGCTCCGCCCAGGGTTGCTCGCTCAGGGCTTCGCGACGGTCGGCGCCAGCACGTCGACCGAGTCGCGGTGGGCGGCGGTGTGGCCCATGGCGCGGATGTCGACGCGGGTCTCGGGGAGCCCGCCTGCCACCAGCGCCGCCCTCACCGCCCGTGCCCGCGCCAGGGAAAGCCGCCGCGTGGTGGAAAGGTCCGTGCCCTGGCCGACCTCCGCGATCAGGGTGACGCGGCCCTCGGTGCCCGTGCTCAGCACGGCGCCGATGCGACCCAGCACGATGCGGTGCGGGGCCTCGAGCACCTCACCGCCCTGCGGGAACTCGACTCGCCAGGCGCCCGGCTCCAGCAGCGCGATGCCCTGCGTCAGCGGCACGTTGGGCAGCGGCGGCAACGGCGGGGGAGGGGCGGCGCCGGCGCCCGGGGCCTGCGCCGCGGCGATGCCGGGGAGCAGGAGAAGGGCGGCCAGCAGCGCGCGGCGGCGCATCAGCCGGCCACGGCGCGGCCCTTGGCCGCCGCAGCGACGCTTTCCAGCACCACCTCCCGGAGCTTGCCGTGCATGTGCTGGTTGCCGGCGACGATGTTGCACTCGGCATAGGGGTCGCCGCCGTCGGGGGAGGTGACGAGCCCGCCGGCCTCGCGCACCAGGATCAGCCCGGCCGCGATGTCCCACTTGTTCAGCACCAGCTCCCAGTAGCCGTCGTAGCGCCCGGCCGCGACCCAGGCGAGGTCGAGCGCCGCCGAGCCGAAGCGGCGGATGCCCGAGACCTGCGGCATCAGCCGCACGAGGGCATGGGCGAATTCGGGCTTCTTCGGCGTGGCGGCGAAGGGGATGCCGGTGGCGAAGAGCGCCTCGCGCATCTCGCGCCGGGCGGAGACGCGCAGGCGCTTGTCGTTCAGGAAGGCGCCCATGCCCTTCTCGGCCCAGAAGAGCTCGTCCGAGGCGGGGTTGTAGATCACGCCGGCCACGATCTCGGACTTCTCGTCGGAGATGCGCTTCTCGATGCCCACGCTGATGCACCAGTGCGGGATGCCGTGCAGGAAGTTGGTGGTGCCGTCGAGCGGGTCCACGACCCAGCGCCACTCCCAGTCCGCCTCGCCGGAGACGCCGCTCTCCTCCATGAGGAAGGCGAAGCCGGGGCGTGCCTTGCCCAGGTCCTCGCGCAGCGTCTGCTCGGCACGGAGGTCGGCCTGGCTGACGAAGTCGCCGGGGCCCTTCATGGAGACCTGGAGCTGCTCGACCTCGGCGAAGTCGCGCAGCAGCCGCCGGCCGGCCTTGCGGACGGCGGAGACCACGACATTGAGCGCGGGGGAGAGGCGGGGGGAGGAGCCGGACATGGCTTAGCCCTTGGCGCGCTCCACGTAGGAGGCGTCCTCGGTGCGGACGACGATGCGCTCGCCGGTGGTGATGAAGGGGGGTACCATGGTCTTGATGCCGTTGACCAGCATCGCGGGCTTGTAGGAGGAGGAGGCGGTCTGCCCCTTCACGACCGGGTCCGCCTCGGCGATCTCGAGGGTGACGAGCTCGGGCAGGTCCATCGCTACGGGGTCGCCCTCGATGAGGCGGACGTTCACCGTCATGTTCTCCTGCAGGAAGGGCAGGCGGTCGCCCAGGATCGAGTTGGGGACCTGGGTCTGCTCGTAGGTCTCCGGATCCATCAGGACCAGCATCTCGCCCTCGGCATAGGAATAGGTGAATTCCTTGTCCTCGGTGGTCAGGCGCTCGACGACGTCGGCGGTGCGCCAGCGCTGGTCCTTCTTGGCGCCCGTCTTGATGTTGCGCATGTCGACCTGGATGATCGCATTGCCTTTGCCGGGAATCATGATGTTCTGGCGGATGATCGTGTAGCGCTGGCCTTCGAATTCGATGACCATGCCGGCGCGCATCTGGTTGGCCTGCATCTTCGCCATGGGCGTGGCCCCTGTATTTCCGTGGGTTGAGCTGAGGCGGGAGGGCTTACACGCGCGGAGGCCCACGGGCAACCGGGGGGTTGTAAGCGGGCGGGGATATGGCTAGAGCACGGCCCGCACGCTGTTGTAGCTCAGTGGTAGAGCACTCCCTTGGTAAGGGAGAGGTCGGGGGTTCAATCCCCCCCAACAGCACCATCCCGCACGTGCCGTAGCGCGGAACGCGCGCCTCCCATGCCCATCCCGCGCCGGACCGGATTCCTCGCGCGCCCCGCTCGGAGATTGTTCCCGGGACGGACCAGGCCGCCACGCTGAACCGCGTGCCTCGCCTGCGCTTCCCCGAACCGCATCGGCCAGGCCCAGCCCCATGGCCCGGCCGGCTGGCCCGGATGGCGACTTGTCCCACGCCGCATGGGCGCCCGCCAGGCGACCGAATCTGCGCCGGGCGCCGTTTGCGGGAAGTGATTCGCTGCGTTACAGGACGAGATGAGCGTATCGGGCGGGGTAGTATGCAGGCGGTGATCCTGGCGGGAGGTCTCGGCACCCGGCTGAGCGAAGAGACGGTCGTGAAGCCCAAGCCACTCGTCGAGATCGGCGGCCGCCCCGCCCTCTGGCACATCATGAAGATCTATGCCGCGCACGGCATCACCGACTTCATCGTGTGCCTCGGCTACAAGGGGCACCTGATCAAGGAGTTCTTCGCGAACTACACGCTGCACATGTCGGACATGACCTTCGACCTCGCGGCGCACACCTCGGTCAACCATCGCAACGAGGCCGAGAACTGGCGCGTCACCCTGGTGGACACGGGCGAGGCGACCATGACGGGCGGCCGTCTCGCCCGCGTGCTCGACCGCGTCGAGGGCGATGCTTTCTGCCTCACCTATGGCGATGGCGTTGCCGATGTGGATATCGGGGCCTCCATCGCCTTCCACCGCGCGCATGGCCGGCTGGCCACGGTCACCGCCGTCTACCCGCCCCGGCGCTTCGGCGTGCTGGAGATGGAGGGCGACGCCGTGAGGAGCTTCCGCGAGAAGCCCCAGGGCGAGGGCGGCTTCATCAATGGCGGCTTCTTCGTCCTGTCGCCCAAGGTCGGCCGCTATCTCAGCGGCGACACCACCGTCTGGGAGCAGGAGCCGCTGCAGCAGCTCGCGGCCGAGGGCGAACTGCACGCCTTCCGTCACGAGGGCTTCTTCCAGCCCATGGATACGCTGCGCGACCGCACCTATCTCGAGCAGCTCTGGGCTTCCGGAAGCCCGCCCTGGAAGTGCTGGTGATGAGCGGCTTCTGGGCGGGGCGCCGCGTCCTCGTCACGGGGCATACCGGCTTCAAGGGCGCCTGGCTGGCCTTCTGGCTCGCGGAGATGGGGGCGGAGGTCTCGGGCCTCGCCCTGGCGCCCTCGGGCGAGCCGAGCCTGCACGACATCCTGGACATCGCGTCCCGCGGGCGCTTCGTCCAGGCCGACATCAACGACCGCGCCGCGCTGGACGCGCTCTTCGCCGCGGCCCGGCCGGAGGTCGTCATCCACATGGCGGCGCAGGCGCTGGTGCGGCCCTCCTACGAGGCGCCGGTCGAGAGCTTCGCGACCAACACGCTCGGCACGGTCTCGCTGCTCGACGCCGTGCGGCGCTGCGCCGAGGTGCGCGCCGTCGTCGTCGTGACGACGGACAAGGTCTATGAGAACCGCGAATGGCCCTGGGGCTATCGCGAGACCGACGCGCTGGGCGGGCATGATCCCTACAGCGCCAGCAAGGGCTGTGCGGAGATCGCCACGGCCTCGATGCAGCGCAGCTTCTTCGGCCCCGGCCGCCACCCCGCCCGCATCGCGACGGTGCGCGCGGGCAACGTCGTCGGCGGCGGGGACTGGTCGGTGGATCGCCTCGTGCCCGACATCGTGCGCGGCTGCCTGGGCGAGGTCGGCTTGGTCCGGCTGCGGAACCCCGGCGCGGTGCGGCCCTGGCAGCATGTGCTGGAGCCCCTCCACGCTTATCTGACGATCGCCGAGCGCCTCTGCACCGCCCCCGAGGGGATCGACCAGGCCTGGAACATCGGCCCCGACGCCGCCGAGAACCGCCCGGTCCTCGAGGTCGCCGAGGCCATGGTCGCGGCCCTCGGCCGGGGGCGGATCGAGCTGGAGCCGCAGGCGGACGCGCCGCACGAGGCGCATCTCCTCACCCTCGACTGCGCCAGGGCGCGCGCCGTGATCGGCTGGCGCCCCAAGCTGGGCTTTGCGGACTGCGTCGAGATGACCGCCTCCTGGTATGCCGCCTGGGCCCGCGGCGAGGACATGCGGGCCGTCACCCGCGCCCAGCTCGCCCGGATCGCCGCATGACCCCCAACCGCATCGACACGCGCGCACTGGCCCGCAGGCTGCGGGCGCATGCCATTCGCATGACGCATCTGGCGCGCGCCTCGCATGTGGGCTCCTGCCTCTCGATGGCCGACATCATGGCTGTGCTGCATGGCGCCGTGCTGAAGCTCGACCCGACCCGGCCGGACTGGCCGGAGCGGGATCGGCTGGTGGTCAGCAAAGGGCATGCGGCGGCGATCGTCTATGCCGCCCTGGCCGAGCTGGGCTTCCTGCCCGTCGCCGAGCTCGACACCTATTCGGCCGATGGCGGCCGTCTCTCCGGCCATGTGACGCGCACCGTGCCCGGCGTGGAGCTCTCGACCGGCTCGCTCGGCCATGGGCTGCCGGTCGCGGCCGGGATGGCGCTCGCGGCCCAGCGCTACGGCGCCGCCTGGCGCAGCTTCTGCATCGTCAGCGACGGCGAGCTGGACGAGGGCTCGAACTGGGAGGCGATCCAGTTCGCGCAGCAGTTCCGGCTGGAGAACCTCGTCCTCGTCGTGGACTACAACAAGATCCAGAGCTTTGGCCGCGTCTCCGAGGTGAGCGAGCTGCATCCGCTGCCGGAGAAGTTCCGGGCCTTCAATTGGGGCGTCCACGAGCTGGACGGCCATGATCACGACGCGCTCCTGGCCGCGCTGTCCGGGCCGCCGCCGCTGCCGGGGCGGCCCACCGCGATCGTCGCGCATACGGTGAAGGGCAAGGGCGTCTCCTTCATGGAGGACCAGCTCGCCTGGCATTACCGCAGCGCGGATGCGGCGCAGCTCGCCGCGGCGCTCGCCGAGGTGGAGGCAGGCCGATGAGGACCGAGACCATCGACGCGCTCACCGCCCATGCGCGCGCGAACCCCGATATCATGCTGCTCACCGCCGATCTCGGCTATTCGGTGCTGGAGCGCTTCGCCGAGGCGCTGCCCGCCCAATACGCCAATGTGGGCGTCTGCGAGCAGGCGATGGTCGGCATCGCGGCCGGGCTCGCGCTCTCCGGCCACCGCGTCGTGCTCTATTCCATCGCGAACTTCCCGACGCTGCGCTGCCTCGAGCAGCTGCGCAACGACGTCTGCTACCACGCCCTGCCGGTGACGGTGATCGCGGTCGGCGGCGGGCTCGCCTATGGCGCGCAGGGCTACACGCATCACGGCGTCGAGGATCTCGGCATCATGGCGGCGCTGCCGCACATGGCCGTGGCCTGCCCGGCCGATCCGCACGAGGCGGTGGAGCTCCTGCCCCAGCTGCTGGAGCGGCGGCTGCCCGCCTATCTGCGCCTGGGCCGCTCGGGCGAGCCGGTGCTGCACGACGCGGCGACCCCCGTCACGCTGGAGCGCGCCATCTGGCTGCGGCGCGGGGCGGATGTGGCGATGCTCGCCACCGGCCCGATCCTCGGGCGGGCGCTGGCGGCCGCCGAGGCCCTGGCCGCGCGCGGCATCTCGGCCAGCGTGGCGAGCTTTCCCGGCATCCGGCCGCTCGACGAGGAGGCCGTCCGTGAGGCGGGCCGGACGCATCGCGCGGTTCTGACGATCGAGGAGCACAGCGTCTCCGGCGGCCTCGGCACGCGCGTGGCCGAGACGCTGCTGGCCGCCGGGCTTTCGCCGCGTTTCGGCAAGTATGGCGTGACCGACGCGCTGCGCGGACAGATCGGCAGCCAGTCCTGGCTGCTCGACCGGCTGGGCCCCGTCGAGGATCACGCGGCGGCCCTGCTGTGAGGTTCTTCCTCACGGGCGCCTCGGGCTTCGTCGGCGCCGAGGTGCTCCGGCTCGCGGTCGAGGCGGGGCACGAAGTGGTGGCGCCGGTGCGCCCGGGCAGCGCCGCGCCGCGGCTGGCGCCCTTCGCGGGCCGCTTCAGCCGGGTGGATCTCGACCTGCGCGACACGCGGGGGCTGGCGCAGGCCGTGGCCTCGCATCGCCCGGAGGCGGTGCTGCACCTGGCCTGGGCCGGCGTGGCCAATGCCGCCCGCTTCGACCGCACCCAGATCGCCGACAATCTCGACGTCGCCTGCGCGCTCGTGGAGGCGGCGGGCGCCGCGGGGGCAGGGGCCTTCATCGGCCTTGGCAGCCAGGGCGAGTACGGCGCAGGCTCCGGGATGCGCGAGGACGTCTTGCCCGAGCCGACCAGCCTCTACGGCGCCGCCAAGGTCTCGGCCCTCTTCCTGACGCGGCAGCTCGCCGCGCAGGCGGGGATGCGCCACGCCTGGCTGCGCCTCTTCTCGACCTATGGGCCCGGCGACAATGACGGCTGGCTCATCCCCATGTTGATCACCGAGATGCTGGCCGACCGACGGCCCCGCACCACCCTCGGCACCCAGAGCTGGGACTGGATGCATGTCGAGGACGTGGCCCGCGGCATCCTGGCCGCCGCGACGACGCCGACGGCCGCGGGCGTGTTCAATCTCGGCTCCGGCCGGGCGGTGCGGGTGCGCGACGTGGTCGAGCGCATCCGCGACCTCGCGGCGCCCGGGATGGAGCTGGTCTTCGGCGAGGTCCCCTTCCGGCCCGACCAGGTGATGCACATGCAGGCCGACATCTCGCGGCTGACGGCGGCGACGGGATGGGCGCCGCGCATCCCCATCGAGGAGGGGCTGGAGGGGACTGTCGCCTGGTACCGGCGGCACAGGACATGACCGCCGAGTGGCGGCGCGTGCTGCGCTTCCTCGCGGCGGGGCTGGTGAACACGGGCTTCGGCTACGCGGCCTATGCGGCCTTCATCCTGCTGGGCGCACCGCTCGCGGTGGCCGTGGCGGGCGGCACCGTCCTGGGCTTCCTGTTCAACTTCCTGAGCTATGGCGGCTTCGTCTTCGGCAGCACGTCCCACCGGCTGCTGCCGCGCTTCCTGCTCTTCTACCTCGCGCTCGGGGCGCTGAACTTCGCGCTGCTGCGCCTCCTGGGCTGGGTGGGCGCGGGGCCGCTGGTCGCGCAGGCGCTTCTGCTGCCGGTTCTGGCAGCCTGTGGATACCTCGGCATGCGATCCCTGGTCTTCCGTGGACAGGACTCGCGGCCTGCGCCATGAGGTGCCGATGACCTCGATGCCGGCCGCTGAGGAGTTCAAGCCCATCCCCATCCGGCGGAGGGAGGGACGCCTCGGCCAGATACTCTTCGCGCTGCGGACGGCGGTGGACCTGCAGCTCCTCACCTGCGTCCGCTTCCTGCGGCCCATCCTGGGGGGGATGCGCGGCAGCGTGCTCGATGTCGGCTGCGGGGAGATGCCCTTCCGTGGCCTCCTGCCGGCCGAGGTCCGCTACACCGGAATCGACGTGCCCGCGGCAGAGGACTTCGGCATGACGCGCCATGCCGAGATCGTCGATTTCGACGGGCTGCACATCCCTTTCCCCGAGGCAAGCTTCGACAACATCCTCTGCACCGAGGTGCTTGAGCATGCCGAGGATCCGGCGGCGCTGGTCGCTGAGATGCTGCGCGTGCTGCGCCCGGGCGGCACCCTGGCCGCGACGGTGCCTTTTGCCGCCCGCGTGCACCACGCGCCGCACGATCACCATCGCTTCACCCGCTACCGCCTGGCGGCGATGTTCGCGGGCTTCGGCGAGGTGACGGTGGCGGAGCGCGGCGACGATCTGGCCGTCATCGCCAACAAGCTCATCGTCGTCTGCATGCGCCTGGTCCAGCCCTCGGTCGCGCTGATCTGGCGGCTGCCGATCCTGCTGCTCGCCGGGCCCGCGGCGCTGGTCGCGCTCGCGGTGGCGCATCTGTCGATCCGGCTGGGATGGGGCTCCAAGGCCGATCCCCTGGGCTACGGCATCCTCGCGCGGAAGGCCTGAGCCGCATGTCGAAGATCGCCGTGCAGGACGAGCGGGGCTTCAACCAGGTCTTCGCGCCGGTGGGCTCGACGCCGCTGCGCATGCGCCGCCGCAACGACTGGTTCATCGCGCAGGCCGCGCGCCTGGGCGCGAAGCGCATCCTGGAGATCGGCTGCGGCACGGGCGAGGCGGCGGCCCAGGTGGCGGCCGGCACGTCGGCCGAGGTGGTTGCCGTGGACATCAGCGACGCCTTCCTGGAGCGGGCGCGCGCCAACCACCAAGCGCCGAACCTGCGCTACGAGAAGCTGGACCTGCTCGGCGCCGATCCGCTGCGGCTCGGCCGCTTCGATCTCGTCTTCGGCAACGGCATCCTGCACCACCTGGTCGTCCGGCTGCCGGAGGTGCTGCGCGCCCTGCATGGCGTGACCGGGCCGGGCGGCGGCCTCGCCTTCATCGAGCCCAACTTCCTCAACCCTTATTGCGCCTTCATCTTCGGCACGGGCCTGGGCCGCCGCTTGGCGAAGCTCGAGCCGGACGAGATGGCCTTCACCCCTGCCCAGCTGCGCCGTGCCCTGCCGGAAGCCGGCTGGCGCGAGGTGGAGGTCGCGACGCGCGACTTCCTGCTGCCGGGCCTGCCGACCGCGCTGGCGAAGCCGGTCCTGGCGGTCGAGCCCGCGCTCGAATCCCTGGCGCTGACGCGCTGGCTCGCGCAATCCCACTTCGTCACCGCGAGGGCCTGAGCTTGGCGCGCATCTCCATCGTCTCCCCCTGCTATAACGAGGAGGAGAATGTCGAGGCCTGCCACGCGGCCGTGCTGGAGCTCTTCGCGCCCGGCGGGCCGCTCGCCCATCACGAGCGCGAGCACATCTTCTCCGACAACTGCTCTCAGGACGGGACGGTGGCGATCCTGCGCCGGATCGCGGCCGGGGATGCCGCGGTCAAGGTCATCTTGAACGCGCGCAACTTCGGGCCCTTCCGCTCCAACTTCAACGCGCTGCGCTATGCCACGGGCGATGCGATCCTGGTCTTCCTGCCGGTCGACCTGCAGGACCCGCCCGAGCTCATCCCCGAGATGGTCCGCCATTGGGAGAACGGCATCGAGGTGGTGGCCGGCGCGCGGGCGAACCGGGAGGAGACCTGGGCGCTGCGGACCTGCCGCGGCATCTTCTACCGCATCGTGAACACCCTCTCGGACTTCGACATCCCCGAGAATGTCGGCGAGTTCCAGCTTATCGACCGCAAGGTCTGGGAGGTGGTGGTCAGCCATCGCGACCAGTATCCCTATATCCGCGGCATCATCGCCTCGGCGGGCTTCCGGCGGCTGATCATTCCCTACACCTGGAAGGCGCGGAAGCGCGGCCTCTCGAAGAACAACGCGCTGCGCCTGATCGACCAGGCGATGAACGGCATCTTCTCCTTCACCGACGCGCCCATGCGCATCTGCAGCTTCCTGGGCTTCGGCATTGCCGCGCTGGCGCTGCTCTACGCGGTCTTCACCGTGGTCACGAGCTTCCTGTTCGACGGCGGCGCGCCGGCCGGCACGCAGACCATCATCGTCGCGCTGTTCTTCTTCTCGGGCGTGCAGCTCATGTTCATCGGCATGCTCGGCGAGTACATCACGGCCATCCACGCCCAGGTGCGGCGCGGCCCGATGGTGGTCGAGCGCGAGCGGATCAACCTCGACGGAACGCCCCCGGTGCCGCCGGGCCTCGGCTGAGACGGAGATGTTCGAGAGCAAGACCGGGCTGATCCTGCTCTATCTGGGCCTCGTCGGGACCGTCTGCCTCTGGCCCTTCCTTCTGCAACTGCGGCGGCACCGCTCCGGATCCGTCTTTCCCGCGCTGCTCGGCATGGCCCTGGCGGCCGGCGCCGCCGCCCTGCTGGTGGCGCGCGGCGTGGCCGGGCCGCTCGCGCCGGTCGGGCTGGCGCCCGTCATGGTCCTGCCGCTTCTCGCCGCCGGCCTTCCGGCGGTCCTGGCCGGCCTCTCCGCGCTGGTCGTCCTGTCGGGGACGGTGTGGTGGGCGCCGGCCACGGAACTCGGCGTCGGGCAAGCCGCCGTCTTCGTCCTGGCAGGGCTGGGGGCCGCGGCGCTGCCGCGCCTGGGAGGTGGGCGGGAGGGATTGCCGAAATGGCCGGCCCTGGCCTTCCTGGCGGGTGTCGGCCTTGCCGGCGCGCTGGCCACGGGCGTGTTTTCCGCGCCCGGTCCCTTCATGGCCCTCTGGCACCACTGGAGCGCCTATGTCGCGCCGGCCGAGGCCCTCCTGGCGGGCGGCATGCCCTTCCGCGACTTCCCCGTCCAATACGGCATGGGGCCGACCCTGCTGATCGCGCTCGCCTGCGGCACCGACTGCTGGCCGGGAACCTATGCCCTGATCGCGGCGACGAACGTCGCCTATCTCCTCGCCATGGGCGCCTGCGTCGTCCTGCAGATGCGGCAGGCGCCGCGGGGCGTGGCGCTGCTGGCGCTTCTCGCCCTGGTCGCCTCGGTGATGTTCTGGACCGGTTATCCGCCCGACTTCATCGGATGGCTCGTCACGCCCTCGGTCGGCGGGATGCGCTTCCTGCCGCTCGCCTTGCTGCTCCTGCATATCCTGCGCAGGGAGGTCGCCGGGGAGGGCAACGACATGCCGCGGCCCGACTGGGCCGGCCATGCGCTCTGGCTGTTCGGTCTGGCCTGGTCGCCGGAAGCGGGATTTTTCGTGTCCCTCGTCTGGTGGCCCTATCTCGCGCTGCGGCAGGCGCAGGCGCGGACGGGATCCTGGCCCGTCCTGGCGGCGCTCCTGGCCGGGGCGATGCGGGCCGTGGTCGCGACGGCGGCCGGCGTCGCGGTCCTGGTCATCGTGTTCCGCCTGGCCTTCGGAGGCTGGCCCTCCCTGTTCGGCTTCCTGGCCTACGTCCGGAACCCGCCCGGCGTCCTGCACCCCAACCCGCTCGGGCCCGTCTGGCTCATCCCCGCCGCGGTCGCCGCGGCCCTCGCGGCGATGTCGCGCACGGATGAGCGGGGCCTGCGGACCGGCTTCGCCTCCCTGGCCGCCCTGCTCGCGGCGGCCTCCTACTATCTGGGCCGCAGCCACGACAACAATGTGCTGAATCTCCTCCCCTTCCTGGTTCTCGCGCTCGTGCCGGCGGCGGCCTCGGCGGCCTCCGGCGTGCTTCAAGGCTTCTCGCGGAGCGTCATGGCAGGACTCGTGGCCTGGATCGCCACCTTCGGCCATGGATCCTGGAACGAGGCGTGGCGAAGCGGCCGATGGGCGGATCTCGGTCCCTCCCATCTGCTGCGGCAGATCCGCCTGGAGGACCCGGACGCCCAGGTGCTGTTCGATCGGGCGATGGCGGCAGCGGGCACCCCGGCGCCGGCTGCCGATGCCGTGGCGGCGCTGCGCGCGATCGGCGGGGAGGCGGCGCCCGTCTGGGTTCACGGCTACCGGCTGCTCCCGGGCTTGCCGGCCGGCCGCGGCTGGACCGGCGTCAACAACATCGGCAACTACGGGGAACTGCCCTCCGCGGTGATTGAGCATTTCGTGCGGCAGGGGCGGGACAGCTATGCCCGGCCGGGCTGGATCCTCGTCGACCGGTCCTATCCCGCGCCATGGATGGAGCACTACCGCGGGGCCTATGACATCGCGGAAGAGCGCGTCTTCGGAGGCTACACCGCCTATCGGCTGATCCCGCGATGACGGCCCTGTTCGGCGCGGCGAGCCTCGCCGCCGTTGCGCCGGACCTCGGACCGGCGGCGCATCTCCTTCTGGCGGCGATCCTGATGGTGTCCCTCGCGACGGGGCGGCTGGCCTGCCGGGCGCTGCGCCTCCCCTGCGATCCGATGCTCGCGACGGTGACGGGATTCGCGGCCTTGTCCCACGCCATGGTGCTGGCCGACCTCGTGGTTCCCGGCGCGCATTGGCAGATCCTAGCCCTGCTCGGCCTCGCCACCCTGCCAGCCTGGCGCGGCACCCTGTCCCGGCCGGTCGATACGGCGATGCTGGGGCTCGGGCTGCTGGGGGGCGCCTTCACCTTCGCCTGGAACCATGACGTCGCGGCACGGCTGGCGCAGTTCAACTCGACCGGCGCGTTCGACTTCTGGCTGGACGGCCTCGTCCATGCCGGAAACCTCGCGCAATTCGCGTCGCCGGAGGCCATCGGCCGGGGCATGATCCTCCTCGCCGACATGCCGCGGGCCCTCTACCACACCGCCTCCTACATGCCGCCGGCCCTGCTTTCCGCCGTGCTGGGCGTTCCGCCGCTCGAGGCGACCATGCTGGGCTGGCTGCCTCTCGGTATCCTGGTCATGGCGTTCGGGGTGGCGGCGCTCGGCCTCGCGCTGGGCGGACCGGTCCTGGCGGCGGTGGCGCTGCTGGCGCTCGCGCTCGTGCCCGCGCCGGAACGGCTGAGCCTGGGCAATGGCCTGCTGGGCTTCGCCTGGTTGCTCGAGACGGCGCCGGGCACGCCCTACAGCCTGGGCATCGCCGGCGCGGCACTGGCTTCGCTGGCGCGCTGGATGGAGCGCGGCGAGGAGCGGCGATGGGGCAGCCTGGCGCTGGCCTTGGCCCTGACCGCGAGCTGCTTCCTCATCCGGGTCAACACCTTCGCGCTCCTCGCCCCGGCCGTCGGCCTGGCGGTGCTGGCCGGCTGGCCGGGGCTCGCGCGCCGCTGGCGGCGGGCGCTCGCCGGCGCCGGCTTCCTCGCCTTCGCGGCCGTCCTGGCGACGCTGTCCTGGCCGGCGCTGACAGCCGATCCCGCTCAGTTCCTCTTCGGCTATGTCGATCTGGTGCACCGCCATAATCCGCCGACGCGGATCGACGGGCTCCAGGCGGCGATGGCCGCCGCCATCGGGCCGATCGGGGCCGGCCTCCTGGCCCTGCCGCTCACCCTGCTGGGCCTGCTGGGGCCCTGGCTGCCGGCCTTCCTGATCCTGGCCGTCCTGGCCCGCCGGCACCGCGCCGCCGCGGATGCGCTGCCCTGGCTGCTGCTGGCGGCCGCGATGCTGGAGATGCTCCTGGCGCCCATGTCGCGGAACGGCGACATCACCGAGTTCCGGCATCGCGCGGGACCGCTGGTCGTCGTGGCGATCGCGGTGTGGAGCCTGCGCTGGGCCGTCCTCCTTGCCCGGCCATGGGCGAGCTGCGTGATGGGGGGCCGCGGCCGCGTCGCCTGGCCTGCCGCGTCGCTGCTGTGCCTCTCCGTCCTGGCCGCGACCATCGGGGCGGCGAAGCGGCCCGCCATGGCCTGGGGGGCGCCGTATCACGGCACGCATGTCGCTCCCGGGCTGATGGCCCTGGCACCGGCCCTTCGGCGAAGCGCGGGTCCAAGGCCGCGCTTCGCGGTGGCGAACCAGCCCGCGGATGCCCGCAATATCGACGAGGCCGCGCAACTGATCGCCCTGACCGGCGTGCCGGCCTATCTGTCCTGCCCGGGCTTTCTCGTCGCGACGGGCGGCGCCTATGGCGACGAGGCCCGGCGGCGGCTGGCGGTCGTCGCGCAGCTCGGCGCCGCGCCCGACCTGGAGGCGCTGTGGGCGCGGATGCGGGCCGAGGCGGTGACGCATCTCGTCGTCACGCGGCGGACGGACCTGCCCTTCGACCGGGAGCGGCGCCATGCGGCCGCCCGATCGGGGGAATACGCGCTGTATATCCTGCCCTAGGCAGGCCCGCTCCGGCGGCCGATCGGGCCTTCCTGGCACCGACGGCATGGGGCAACATGGCGCAGGACCGTCATCACCCGGGGACCCGCTATCCGCATGTCAGCCGCCGCGCCCATGACCGAGCCCGCCATCCAGACCGACAGCTTCGACGCCATCGTGATCGGCGCCGGCATGTCCGGCCTTTACCAGCTCATCAAGCTGCGTGAGCTGGGGCTGAGGACGCGCGTCCTCGAGGCCGGGACCGGCGTGGGCGGCACCTGGTACTGGAACCGCTATCCGGGCTGCCGCTTCGATTCCGAGAGCTATTCCTACGGCTATTCCTTCGACCAGGAACTGCTGGCGGAATGGGACTGGACCGAGCATTTCGCGCCCCAGCCCGAGACCGAGCGCTACCTCAACCGTGTCGCCGACAAGTACGACCTGCGCCGCGACATCCAGTTCTCTGCCCGGGTGAAGGCGGCGCGCTGGGACGAGGCCGGCCGGATGTGGACCGTCGAGCTGGAGAATGGCGGCCTTCATCGCTCCCGCTTCCTCATCACGGCCATCGGCGCGCTCTCCTCGCCCACCATGCCGAGCTTCCCCGGCATGGAGGAGTTCCGCGGCCCCTCCTTCCACACCGGGCTGTGGCCGAAGGAGCCGGTGGACTTCGCGGGCAAGCGCGTCGCCGTCATCGGCACCGGCGCCTCGGGCGTGCAGACCATCCAGGAGGTGGCCAAGACGGCGGCGCAGCTGACGGTCTTCCAGCGCACGCCGAATTGGTGCGCGCCGCTGCACAACGGCACGATCCCTCCCGAGGAGATGGCGGAGATCCGCACCCGCTACGACGAGATCTTCCAGCGCTGCCGCGAGACCTGGGCCTGCTTCCTGCACACGGCGCATCCGCAGAACACCTTCGACGTCCCGGCCGAGGAGCGCCGGGCCTTCCTGGAGAAGCTCTATGCCGAGCGCGGCTTCGGCATCTGGGTCGGCAACTATCAGGACATGCTGACCGACCGCGCGGCGAACGAGGAGGTCTCGCGCTTCATCGCCGGCAAGATCCGCGAGCGCGTGAAGGATCCGCAGGTCGCGGAGCGGCTGATCCCGAAGAACCACGGCTTCGGCACCCGCCGCGTGCCGCTCGAGACGCACTACTACGAGGTCTACAACCAGCCCAACGTGACGCTGGTGGACAGCAAGGCGACGCCGATCGAGCGCATCACGCCGACCGGGATCAAGACCAGTGAGGCCGAGTACGAGTTCGACATCATCGTCTATGCCACAGGCTTCGACGCGCTGCGCGGCGCCTTCGACCGCATCGACTTCCGCGGCAGGGACGGCGTGGCGCTGAAGGAGAAGTGGCGGGACGGCGCCACCTCGCTCGTCGGCATGCTCGTCGACGAATTCCCGAACATGCTGATGCTGGTGGGGCCGCACAACGCGCTCGGCAATATCCCGCGCACCATCGAATTCAACGTGGAATGGGTGGCCGACTTCCTGCACTACGTGACCGAGCGCGGTATCACCCGCTTCGAGGCGAGCCCTGAAGCCGTGGGCGAATGGATGGCCCATGTGATGGAGATCGCCCAGGGCCTCCTGAGCATGGAGGTGGATTCCTGGATGACCGGCGTGAACATCAACGTGGAGGGCCGGCAGGTCCGGCGCGTCGCGCGCTACACGGGCAGCGCGGAGAACTACCGCGCCTGGGCCAACGGCATCGCCCGGCGCGGCTACGAGGGCATCGGGACGAGCTGAGTCAGCCCTTCTCGGAGGCGAGCACGCCGCCGGAAGCCCAGTCGCTCTTCTCGATGTCCTGCAGGACGATCTGCACGGATTCTGGCGTGCTGCCGGCCGTGGCAACGAAGGCCTCGGTGAGGGCCTTCACCAGGGCTTTCTTCTGCTCGGGCGTGCGGCCGGCATACATCTCGACGCGGATCATGGGCATGAATCGTCTCCTGGCTGGCGAGGGGCCGGCGCGATGCCGGCTGGCCTGCCCCGAACCATCGAAGATCGCGCCGGCGCCAGCAAGGGGCCGGCTCATTCGAGCCTGATGCCGGCCTCCTGGATGAAGCTGTTCCAGCGCGAGCTCTGGCCGCGGAAGAAATCCGCGAACTGCTCGGGGGTGTTCGCCCGCGACTGCAGGTCGAGGCCGCGCAGGCGCTCGGCCACGGCCGGCGTCGCCAGCGTCTCGTTCATCATGGCGTTGAGCCGCGCGACGATGGCGGGCGGCGTGCCGGCGGGCACGAAGAGCCCGTTCCACTCATAGGTCTCGAAGCCCGGCAGCGTGTCGGAGAGCGGCGGAAGGTGCGGCAGCGAGGCGAGCCGCGTCGCGCCCGTGTGGCAGAGCGCCTTCAGCCGGCCTTCCTTCACGAAGGAGATCGCGGTGTCGGCATTGCCCCAGTAATACTGCACCTGGCCCGCCAGCAGGTCGTTCGTGGCGGGGCCGCCGCCGCGATAGGGAATGTGGTTCACCTGGATTCCCGCCCGCCGCGAGAAGAGCTCGAGCGCCAGGTGCTGCACGCCGCCGCTTCCCGCCGAGGCCCAGTTCTGCGCGCCTGGCCGGGCCTTCGCGTCGGCGATGACATCGGCCACGGAAGCCGCCGGGACCGAGGGATGCATGAGCAGCAGTTGCGGCACGGTGATCGCCTGGAAGACCGGGACGAGGTCGCGCGCCGGATCGAAGGTGATTTGCGGAAAGAGCACGGCGGTCGAGAGCGGCGTCGTGCCGTAGAGGACGGTGTAGCCGTCCGCCGGCTGCGTCGCGACATAGCCGCTGCCGATCATTCCGGTGGCGCCGGTGCGGTTGTCGACGACGAATTGCTGCCGCGTGCGCTGCGAGGTCTCAGCGAAGAGGACGCGGGCGACGCTGTCGGCCGTGCCGCCGGGTGGCCAGGGCACGATCACGCGGACGGGGCGGGAGGGCCAGTCGGTGCCCTGCGCCCTGGCGCTGGTCGCGGAGACGAGGGCGAGGCCGGCGGCGGCCGCGCTTCGACGGGAGATGGGTGCGTTCACAGGCGTTTCCTTGGTTTTCCCTTGCCCCCTTATAGCCGCCCTGGCGGCTGTGCCGAAAGCCGCGGCCCGGGTCGCCCGGCGCGCCACTCCCTATCGTTCAGGCCGCGCTCATCCCCGTCCAGAACTGCATGGACTCGCCGGTCTCGACGGGGATGGAGCTGGAAAAGGCCAGCCGCCCATCCTCGCCCACAAGGAAGATCGCGAGGCTCGCCGGGCGCATCGCCGTGCCCGCGCCGTCGCGGACCCGGCGTCCGGCGATCGTGGCCGCCACCATCATCCGGGCGCTGGGATCGAGCGAGAAGGTGCGCGGGTGGAAGCTCCCCACCTCCAGGCTCTGCGCGAGGCTGGGACGGCCTTCCGCGTCGAGGTCGAAAACGGCGATGCCGTTCTCGAAGCCCTCCAGCCCGATGGGCCGGCCCTCGAATTCGCCCATCGCATCGCTGCGATTTGCCACATAGACGTGCCGGCCGTTCGGATGGACGTGCAGCCCGCCCGCGAGCTGCTGCGGCGGATGCGCCCCCGGGCGCCGCAGGGTTTCCGCCGTGAAGAGTGGCTCGGGCGTCAGCCTCCCGTCGCGCAGTCCGAAGACCGCGAGCCGGTTCTGCCGCTCCAGCGAGACGAAGACGAGCGGCAGCGTCGGATGGAAGTCGATATGCCGCGGCCCGAAGCCGTAGCCGCCGCGCGGCGCCACCGTCTGCCGCAGCGTGAGCTGGCCGTCCCGAAAGCCGAAGACCTTCAGCGCTCCGGGATCCTCGGGCTTGCCCGCGCCGGCCTCGTTGCCGCGCGCGACGAGGATGACGGCGTCGTTGTCCGGCGTCGCCAGCACCTGGTGGCCGTAGATGCCGCCATCGGGCGGGACCGTCTGCCGCACCTCCTCGCCGAGCGCGCCGTCCCCGCCGAGCCGGTGCACGGTGACGCCGCTCGGCTCGTTGTAGGCGACCAGCGCGAAGCCGCCGGCGCGGTCGATGGAGAGATGGATCGGCCGTGCCCGCAGCCCGATCGTGCCGCCATGCGCCGTCAGGGCGCCGCTGCCGGGCGCGATCCGGAAGGCCTGGAGGAAGTGCCGGTCGCCCGTCCGGCGCGGCCCGCCATTGCTGGAGGCCGCGTAGAGCACATGCCGCGCCGGGTGCCGCCAGACATACTGCACATTGGCCGCGAGACGGGCCTCGGAGAGCCGCGTCAGCGAGAGCGCCGCGGGGTCGGGCTCCCAGACGGTGAGCACCGGGCCGACGCCCTGGTAGAAGCGGGTCCGGCTCATGCGCACCGGGCCCGTCGCTGGCCTGTTCGAGAATGGATCATTTCGCCCCTCCGTCCCGGGCAGGATCAATCCGGCAAGGCCGGCGCGCAAGGAGGCGCGGCCCTTCCGCCGGGCCCGGCGCGGTGCCAATCTCGGCGGCCCCGCCGCGGCGGATCCGCCCGAGGAGGCCCAGGTGCCGACGCGCCCCGAGACCATCGACACGCCCACCTCCCGCGAGGTCACGGCGACACGCGTGCCGGCGGGCGAGGGGGCGCCCCAGGCCCTCGCCCGGCGCGTCGCGGTCGAGGCGCCCGTCGGCCTCGTCTACGGGTTCCAGCCCTATGCGGTGATGATGGCCACGCCGGCCGATCTCGAGGATTTCGCCGTCGGCTTCAGCCTCACCGAGGGCGTGATCCGCACGCCCGCCGACATCCGTGGCCTGAAGCTGGAGGGCGGTGCGGACGGGCTGACCGTCACCATCGATCTCGTGCCCGACCGGCTGCACGCGCTCCTCGCCAACCGCCGGCTGCGCAACACGGCCGGCCGCACGGGCTGCGGCGTCTGCGGGGTGGAGGAGCTCTCCGGACTGCCCCTGGCCGAGCAACGGCGAGGCCAGGGCGCCCCTGTCGCGCCCGAGGCGATCCAGCGCGCGCTTGCCGGCCTGTCGGAGAGCCAGCCGCTCAATGCGGCCACGCGCGCCGTGCACGCCGCCGCCTGGGCCGCGCCGGACGGCACGCTGCTTCTCGTCCGCGAGGATGTCGGCCGGCACAATGCGCTGGACAAGCTGATCGGCGCGCTGCTGCGGGCAGGGACCGATCCGGCCGGGGGCTTCTGCGTCATCACCAGCCGGCTCTCCTTCGAGATGGTGGAGAAGGCGGCGGCCTTCGGCGCCGGCACGCTCGTCGCCATCTCGGCTCCCACTTCGCTCGCGCTGGACCGCGCGCGGCACCACGGCATGACGCTCGTCGCCATCGCGCGCGGCGATGGCCATATGGTCTTCGTCGGCGCATGACCCGATGCTGACGGCCCTGCCGCCCGATCCCCTCGCCATCCTCCGCGAGCCGCTGGCCCGCCTGCTGGCCATAGCGCGCCCCATCGCCGGGCGCGGGACCGTGACGGCCGAGGCGGCCATGGGCCGCGTCCTGGCGGCGCCGCTCGCTGCGCTGCACCACGTGCCGCCCTTCGACCAATCGGCGATGGACGGCTACGCGCTGGGCCCGCCGGCAGGGGCGGCCTGGCGCATCACGGCCCGGCTCGCGGCCGGCGACGCCGACGGCGCGCCGCTCGGTCCCGGCGAGGCGGCGCGGATCTTCACGGGGGCGCCCGTGCCGGCGGGCACCCATGGCGTCGTCCAGCAGGAGAAGGTGATCCGGCAGGGCGACGGCATCGCCGTTCCCGAAGGCATTCCCGCCGGCACCAATATTCGCCGCGCGGGCGAGGATCTGCGCGCCGGCGTGACCCTGCTGGAGGCCGGGCAACGGCTGGATGCGCGCCATATCGCGCTGGCGGTCGCGGCCGGGCACGATGCGCTGCCGGTCGCGCGGCGGCTGCGCGTCGCGCTCGCCTCCACCGGCGCCGAGCTGCGAAGGGCGGGCGGCGGACTCGGCTCGGGCCAGGTGCATGATTCCAACGGGCCGATGCTCCGCGCCATGCTGCGCGCGCCGGATGTGGAGCTGGTCGAGCTCGGCATCCTGCCGGACGAGCCCGGGCCGCTCCGGGACGCGCTGCTGCGCGCGGCCGGCGCGGCGGACCTGATCGTCACCTCGGGCGGCGTCTCGGTCGGCGAGGAGGACCACATGGCCGGGGCCATCCTGGCCGCGGGCGGCACGATCGAGGTGGTCCATCTGCCGATCCGGCCCGGCAAGCCGGTGAAGGCCGGGCGGCTGGGCGCGGCGGTGATCCTGGCGCTGCCGGGCAACCCGCTGGCGGCCTATGTGAACCTCTGGCTGGTGGGCCGCCGGGTGCTGGACCGGCTGGCCGGCGCGCCCGCCCGGCCGCTGCGCCCCATGGTCGCGCGCGCGGGCTTCCGGGAGGAGCGCAAGCCGGGCCGCGTGGAGTTCGCGCCCGTGCGCTTCTCAGGGACCGACGCGCTGGGGCTGCCGGTGCTGCAGCTGCTGGGGCGCGGCAGCTCGGCGCGGCTGGCGCCGCTGGCGGCGGCGGACGGGCTCTGCGTGATCGGCCCGGAGGTCACCCGCGTCGAGGAGGGCGACCTGCTCGGCGTGCTGCCCTTCTAGAACTCGGCGTCGAATTCCAGCTCGGTGATGCGCGCCTCCGGCTCCTGCTGCGCCGCTTCCACCCATTCGCGGAAGTCGGCCCAGCCCTCGATGGTCCGCGCATAGCCCTCGCAGACCTCGTCCAGCTTCACCTCGTAGGTCCGGAACCGCGTCACCACGGGCGCGAACATCGCATCCGCCACGCAGCGCTCGGCGCCGAACAGCCAGGGCCCGCCCCATTCCTCCAGGCAGCCGCGCCAGAGGTGCAGGATCCGCTCGATATCCGCCCGCGCCGCCGACCACACGGTGAAGCCGTGCACATGCGCCTTCAGGTTCATCGGCAGCGAGGAGCGCAGCGCGTGGAAGCCCGCATGCATCTCGCCGCAGATCGAGCGGCAGCGCGCCCGCGCCAGGCGATCCTGGGGGAAGAGCCCGGCCTCCGGCCGCAGCTCGTTCAGGTATTCGGCGATGCCGAGCGTGTCCCAGACCGCCGCGCCGTCATGCTCCAGGCAGGGCAGCAGGATGGAGGAGGAGTTCAGCAGCAGCTCGGCGCGCGTGCGGGGGTCGTCCGGCTGGGCCACCTCGGTGCGGAAGGGCAGGCCGGAGAGCCGCAGGATCAGCCAGCCGCGCATGGACCAGGAGGAGTAGTTGCGGCTGCTGATGCGCAGCTTCGCCACGGGCTCGGACGCCTTCTGCCGCATCGGCCTGGGCTTCACGGCGGGCCGGGCCGCCGCGGGCCTGCTGCGAGTCTTCACGCCTGACATGCCGGCCCCCGGATCCCGTTCGGCGCAGGCTACCAATGATTTCGCGGTTGCGAAACGCCTCGGCGCGGGCAACATGGCGCCCGGTTCGGCGTCGGACCCCGGGGCAGGACATACCGATGATCTACAAGGCGTTGCAGACGGGCCAGGACATCTTCCACCCGCTCCGGTCCATGGCGCGCGGGCTGGGCGGCGCAATGATGCCGATCGAGCATCCGGGCTTCGCCGGGCTGCGGGCGCTGCGCGCGGCCTTCGAGGTCTTCGGCCATGCCGGCATCACCGCCACCCGCCCGGCCTTCGGGCTGGAGCCGGTGCGCATCGGCAACCGGTCCGTGGAGATCGAGGAGGAGGTGGTCGCCGCCAACCCCTTCGCCAGCCTGCTGCACTTCCGCAAGGACATCGACCTGGCCCTGCCGCGCGTGCTGGTGGTCGCCCCCATGTCCGGCCATTTCGCGACCCTGCTGCGCAACACGGTGCAGGTGCTGCTGCAGGACCACGACGTCTACATCACCGATTGGCACAACGCCCGCGACGTGCCGCTCTCCGCCGGCCGCTTCGGCCTCGACGAGTTCACCGAGACGGTGATGCAGTTCCTCGAGGCCATCGGCCCCGGCGGGCATGTGCTGGCGGTCTGCCAGCCGGTGGTCGCGGTGCTGTCGGCGGTCGCGATCATGGCGGAGGACCGCCACCGCTGCTCGCCGCGCAGCATGACGCTGATGGCCGGCCCGATCGACGCGCGCCAGCACCCGACGGAGGTGAACAGGCTGGCCGAAAGCAAGGAGATCGGCTGGTTCGAGCGCAGCCTGATCGCCTCCGTGCCCTGGCGCTACAAGGGGGCGGGGCGGCGGGTCTATCCGGGGGCGCTGCAGCTGTCGGCCTTCATGTCGATGAATCTCGACCGGCATATGAAGGCGCATCGCGAGCAGTTCTGGGCGCTGTTCAACGGCGACGCGGCCAAGGCCGCGCAGCACCGCCGCTTCTACGACGAGTACCTGGCGGTGATGGACCTGCCGGCGGATTTCTTCCTGGAGACGGTGAAGACGATTTTCCAGGACCATTCCCTGGCGAAGGGCGAGCTCACCTGGCGCGGGCGGACGGTGCGGCCGGAGGCGATCCGGCGGACGGCGGTCATGGCGGTGGAGGGCGAGAAGGACGACATCTGCGGGATCGGGCAGACCATGGCGGCGCTGGACCTCTGCCGCAGCCTGCCGGTGACGATGCGGAGCTACCACCTGCAGACGGGGGTGGGGCATTACGGGGTGTTTTCGGGACGGCGGTGGGCGCAGGCGATCTATCCGCGGGTGCGGGAGATGATCCAGGCGAATGAGGGATAGGGAATCGAATCAGAGAACAATATGAGTATTTAAAATGTGGACACTACCCGAAGATACTAATCTCTCTAATCCACACCCTCTTGATTTCGAGTTTCTGCCAGATATCGGGTTTCGATACAGGGGCGGTGGCGGTTCGATAATTATTGCGGCCACTTCAATAACCAAACCCGATATCAAGCTTACTGATGAACAGCTTTTCGCATTTGCTAAAGCGATGCAGGGCTATTTTGATGACATTAAAGGCCTGCCTGCCTCGGTATATACAAATATGCAAATATATGAAGATGGTGATTTTTTGCGTTACGACGATGAATATACTTACAAATTTGTGACCGAAGAAACGTATTCAAAATACGTAAGCAAAGGATCTTTTTTACTAGGCTCTTTAGAACGTTATCGTCAATTTGAATTGCAAGGCGATCCCGCGGGAGACCGCTTTGAAGGCAGCTCGTATTGTGCTTATTCAGTTGCCAATAGAGAATTAACTGCTGCGACACTATCCGGATTTGACAATTATATTTTTTCATCAGCTAGAGATATAGAAAATAAAAATGAAATGCTTAAGAAATTTGGGCCCATTATTTTGCGAATAAAAATTCGACCATTTGCAGAATTACTAAGTCAGGAACTCGGATATTCGTACGAAATTCGACTGGTGCAGTATGCTGACCTCAAGGTACATCGATCTAGCCTTCCTTTAAGCAAGGTGACTGGTTTTCCAAAACATTTAACGAGGAATCTTGCTCGCGCTTTGAGGACGCGAGGTCGTCTTCCCGCCATATTTGGTAAACCATATAGGTTCGTTGGCGAACGAGAGGTTCGTATTGCATTTCCGACCGGCAAGGATGTTCCAGATCATTGTTCTATAAAAAATCCTAAACTTCTCGATTACGTCGAGCGCGTAAAATAGCGCGCGAGCGCTATCGCTTCGGGACTAATTCGCAATTTCCCCCACCAACCAATCCCGAAACGCCAACGCCTCCCTTCTCGCTGGCCCCGGCGGCAGCACCAGCCAATAGTGGTCCCCCGTCGCCACATCCCCCTGCGCCAACCCCACCAACCTCCGCCTCTTGACATCCTCCGCCACCAGCAACGGCGACACGATCACCGCCCCCAGCCCCTCGATCGCCGCCTGCACGGCCAGCGACGTGCTCTCGAACAGCAGCGGCGTCGAAGGCAGCGCCGTCCCCGTCGCCTTCGCCCAGATCCCCCAATCCTGCGGCCGTACCACGCTCCCCAGCAGCGTCACCCCCGCCAGCCCGCCCCGCTTCGCCGCCCGCGCCGGCCCCGGCGCCGCGAAGGGCGCGATGGTCACCTTGTGCAGCCGCTCCGCCCCCGGAACCGGCGGGCGGTCGCTGGTGCGGATCGCCGCATCTACGGCCTCGCGCGAAAAATCCACCGGCGTCACCGAGGTCGTCACCTCCACCTCCAGCCCCGGATGCCGCTCCCGAAACCGCGACAGCCGCGGGATCAGCCAGCGCAGCGCCCAGGTCGTATAGGCCCGCACGCGCAGCGGCCCCGAGGCGGGCGCGGCCAGCGCCGCCGTGGCCGTGCGGATCCCCGAGAAGGCGCCGGCCAGCGCCGTCGCGTAGCTCTCGCCCTCCGGCGTCAGGCGCAGCGCATTCGCCCCGCGTCGCACCAGCGCCACGCCCAGATGCGCCTCCAGCATGCGAAGCCGTTTGCTCACCGCCGGCTGCGTCACGTTCAGCCGTTCCGCGGCCGCGGCCAGGCTGCCCGTCTCCGCCACCAGGACGAAGGCATGCAGGCTCGCCAACGGGGGCAGAGATTCAATCATCGGCGCAGACTAACCCCAGGTTGGCCTACCCCGCGAATTCCTGCGCTGGCGGCTTGTCTGGACCTGTCGCAGGATCGCGGTAGGAACGACCAGGAACATCATGCCCGATACAAACGTGGCCTCACCCGCCCTCCACGAGCCGTGGGCGATGCGCGACAAGGTCGCCTTCGCCGGCATCGGCACCAGCCGCTTCGGCAACTTTCCCGAGACCGACAGCTACGGCCTGGGCTGCGAGGCGCTGAACGCCGCGCTGGACGATGCCGGCCTCAAGCCCTCCGACATCGACGGCCTCATCGTCAACCGCATCCCCACCTACGAGCGCTTCGCCGAGATGATGGGGATCAACCCGCAATACTGCCTGCTGACCGAGGCGCCCGGCCGCTTCTCCGGCGTCTCGCTGGCGCTGGCGGCGCAGGCCATCCACAGCGGCGCGGCCAAGTGCATCGCGCTGGTCTACGGCAATAACGGCCGCTCGGTGCGGATGATGTATGGCGGCGGCGACAGCCAATGGTCGCCCTGGGGCATGACCAGCCCCGGCGCCACCCACGCCATGATGTGGCAGCGCCACATGCACCAATTCGGCACGACACATGCCGATCTCGGCCACGTCTCCAAGGCCTTCCGCGACCATGCCTGCCTCAACCCCGACGCGGTGATGCACGGCAAGCCGATCACGCTGGAGGACCACGCCAGGGCGCGCCCGATCTGCGAGCCGCTGAAGCTGCTGGACTACTGCCTCATCAACGACGGCGCCGTGGCCTGGATCATGACCAGCGCCGAGCGCGCCAAGGACATGAAGCGCCCGCCGGTCCTGCTCTCGGGCTATGCGCGGCAGGACGCCTTCCACTACGGCAGCGGCCCGGCCGACGACCTCTGGTATCCCAACCTCAGCGCCACGCGCAGCGTCTATGACCGCGCGGGGATCGGGCAGGAGGACATCCAGGGCCTCGGCATCTACGACAATTTTTCTCCGACCGTGCTGCTCAGCCTGGAAGGCCTCGGCTTCTGCCCGCAGGGCGAGTCCGGCAACTTCGTGAAGGACGGCGCGCTGCGCCTCGGCGGCCGCTGGCCGACCAATACCTCCGGCGGCCATCTCTCGGACAGCTACATGCAGGGCTGGGGGATCATCGCCGAATGCGTCCGCCAGCTGCGCGACGATTGCGGCGAGCGTCAGATCAAGGACGTGCAGGCCATGCAGTACATCTGCGCCACCAACATCGCCCAGAGCCTCATCCTGCGGAGGGGCGCATGAGCCTCGCGACACGCCCCAAGCCCCTCGTCGACAACTGGAACCGTCCGTTCTGGGACGCCTGCAAGGACGGGCACCTGATCCTCCAGCGCTGCAAGGCGACCGGGAAGTGCTTCTTCCCGCCGGCGCCGGTCTCGCCCTTCACGGGGCGGCCGGACTGGGAATGGGTCGGCGCTTCCGGGCGCGGCGAGATCTGGTCCTTCGTGGTGTTCCACCAGAGCTATTTCCCCGGGATGAAGGACGAGCTGCCCTACCCCGTGGCGATGGTGAAGCTGGAGGAGGGGCCCTACCTCCTCACCAATCTCGACGGCATGACGGCGGCCGAGGCCAAGATCGGCCAGAAAGTCTCCGTCCGGTTCCCCGGCGGCCCCGAGGGCTTCGTTCTCCCCCAGTTCGGACCAGCAGCATGAGCGGACCCATCGTCATCACCAGCCATGAAGGCTGGGCCGAGCTGCGCATCGACCGCGAGGCGAAGCGCAATTCCATGAACCGCGAGAGCCGCCAGGGCCTGCTGAAGGCCTTCGAGGACTTGCGTGGCGTCGCCAAGGCCATCGTCCTCACCGGCACGGGCGGCAGCTTCTGCGCGGGGATGGACCTGAAGGAGCGCGAGCAGGACCGCCAGGCCGGCATCGAGGGCGCGGGCGAGGAGTGGATCGCGGTGAACATGGCGATCCGCAAGCATCCCTCGATCTTCATCGCCGCGGTGAACGGCGTGGCGCTGGGCGGCGGCTCGACGCTGATCAACATCTGCGATCTTGCGGTGGCCAGCACCCAGGCCAGCATCGGCTGCCCGGAGATGGGCTTTTCGACGTATCCGGGCATGGCGGGGCCGGCAGCGCAGCTCTCGGGCATCACGCGCAAGCAGGCGGCCTGGATGGTGCTCACCACCAACCGCATCGACGGCGCCACGGCCGAGCGCTGGGGCATGGTGAACGAATGCGTGGAGCCCGACCGGCTTCTCCCGCGCGCCGGCGAGATCGCGGCGCAGATCGCGCAGTTCGACGCGGTGGCGCTGGAGGAGAGCAAGAAGGCGCTGGACCGGATCCCGGCCTTCATCACCGACTGGCAGGAGGCGATGGATCACGGGCAGATGGTGAACCTCACCATCCGCTCGAAGACCAATGCCCAGGCGGAGGGCAATGCCCGCTTCGCCGCCGGCATCAAGAATCCGGGGCAGGGCTGAGCATGGTCGCGCCGAGCGTCGCCCCCTTGGCCGGACGCCGCGTGCTGGATCTGGGCGCGCTCTGCGCCCAGCGGCCGCACGGGCTGGCCGCGTCCCTGGCGGCGCGGCTCTGCGCCAGCTACGGCGCCGAGGTCGTGCGGCCCGTGCCGGAGGGGGGCGAGCCGCTGGCGCAGGCCGCGCCGCTGCTGCCGGGCGGGGGCTCCGCGCTGGATCGCTTCCTGAATCTCGGCAAGCACGCAGGCACGGCGACGGGCCACTTCGACGTGGCGATCGGCGACGGCGAGGCCCTGGCCGCGCATGCCTCCGAGGTTCCGGTGAAGGCGCGCATCTCCGTCTTCGGCCCGGGCGAGGACGGGCCGATGAGCGAGCTCGGCCTGCTCGCGCTCTCCGGCCTGCTCGGCATCGTGGGCGAGGCGGAAGGCCCGCCCGCGCGGCTCGCGGGGCACCAGGCCGCCTATGCGGCGGGGCTGGCCGCCTGCACCGGAATTCTGGCCGCGCTGCGGGCCGGCGGCGAGGAGGTCGTGGATGTCTCGCTGCTCGACGTCGCGACCTGGCTGAACTGGAAGGTGGCGGCCGGCGTGCTGGTGCTCGGCAGCTCGCCCGTGCGCGGCGGCGCCCGCGCCGACTGGTACACCGTGCCGGCCAAGGACGGGCATGTGGCCCTGGTCTACCAGGAGAAGGACTGGCCGGGCCTGCGCAGGGCGGTGGGCGATCCACGATTGGATGACGCGCGCTTCGACACCGCTTCGGGTCGCCGGAAGCATCGCGCGGATTTTCTCGCCATCCTCGGCCCCTGGTTCGCCGCGCGCACCCGCGCCGAGGTGACCTCCGCCGCCCAGGCCAATCGCGTGCCGGTCGGGCCCGTGAAATGGCCCGCCGAACTGCTCACCGACGCCCAGAACCAGGCCCGCGGCTTCCTCGGGCCGGACGGCACGCCGGCCCTGCCCATCAGCTGGAACGGCCGCCGCGTGACCCCGGAGACGGCCCATGCCGCTTGATCTTCCTCTGGCCGGCATCCGCATCGTCGATCTCGGCTGGCTGACGGCCGGCGCGGCCTCCTCGGCCTTGCTCTGCGATCTCGGCGCCGAGGTGATGAAGCTCGAAGGCCCCGGCGCCGTCGATCCTTTCCGCAACTGGGACGGCGCGAAGGACGGGACCGACTGGTGGAACCAGTCGCCCTGGTTCGCCTTCACCAATCGCGGCAAGCGCTCGGTCTGCCTGGACCTCAAGGACCCGCGTGGCAAGGAGGCGCTGCTGCGCTTGCTCGGGACCGCCGACGTGATGGTGGAGAACTACCGGCGCGGCGTGCTGGCGCAATGGGGCCTCGACGCCGCCACGCTGCGCAAAAAATTCCCGCGGCTGATCATCGCCAGCATCTCCAGCCAGGGCGAGGACGGGCCGGATCGCGACATGGTGTCCTTCGGCTCCACCCTGGAAGCCACGGGCGGCATGGCGGCCCTGACCGGCTCCGGCGAGGCGCCGGTCATCACCGGCCGCGACGTGAACTATCCCGACCAGGTGGTCTGCCTCTTCGCCTCGGGCGCCATCGTCGCCGCCCTGCTGGAACGGGACCGCACGGGCGAGGGCGCGCATCTCGACCTGTCCCAGCGCGAGCTCACCACCTTCCTGCTGGGCGAGGAGCTGATTGCCGCCGCCGCCGGCAACCCGTCGCCGCGGCTGGGCAATGCCGATCCGCTCGAGCCCGCCGATCGCGTGGTGCCGGACGGGCAGGGGGGCTGGCGCGCCGAATGGCCGGGCGGCAGCGCCCCCGTACGCGACGGCGCGGCGCTCGCCGCCTCGGAGGACTTCGCGCGCGGCACCGCCCTCCTGCGCAGTCCCGACGGCAAGCCCGCCAAGGGCATTCCCTTCCGCCTGTCGAGCCGTCCGCTCGCCATCCGGGGCAATTGCCGCAGGCTGGGCGAGGACAATCATGCCGTCCTCGCCGAGGCTGGCCTCACGCCCGAAGAGATCACCGCGCTGGAGGAGGCGGGAGTGCTCGCTACCGCCCCCCGTCGCGGTGTCGTCGCCTGAAGAAACGATAAGCGCCCCGACCCGAGGGGCCGCGATTTGAGGAGAAACGTTCCATGCGGCACGCCGCAACCCTTCCGCTCGCCCGCCGGGCGCTGCTTCCGCTCGCCGCCGGCCTCGCCGCGATGCCCGTCGCGCTCCACGCACAGACCTACCCTGACAAGGCCATCCGCATGGTCGTGCCCTACACGCCCGGCGGCGGCACGGACAATCTGGGGCGTATCGTCGCGCGCGCCCTGGGCGAGCAACTGGGCCAGTCTGTGGTGATCGAGAACCGCGGCGGCGCGGGCGGCAACATTGGCTCGCAGAACATCGCGCAGTCGCCGGCCGACGGCTACAGCCTGCTCTTCACCGGCAACGGCATCGCCATCAGCAACGTGCTGTTCCGCAACCCGGGCTTCGACTGGCGGGCCGACTTCGTGCACGTCGCCCGCTTTGCCAGCACGCCGATGCTGCTCGTCGTCAATCCCGCGATGCCCGCGCGCAACCTCGCCGAGTTCATCGCGCTCGCGCGCGCGAATCCCGGCAAGTACAACCACGGCACGCCGGGCGCCGGCACCTCGCAGCACCTCGCCGCCGCGCTCTTCGACGACATGGCGGGCACACAGATTGCCCACGTCCCCTACCGCGGAACGGCGCCCTCGGTGACGGCGCTGGTCGCCGGCGAGGTGGAGGTCATGTTCGCCTCGGTCAGCGCGGTCGAGCCGCTCATCCGCGACGGCAAGATCCGCGCGCTCGCCAATACCGCCGGGCGCCGCGCCCGCGCCTGGCCGGACCTGCCCGCCATCGGCGAGGCGCTGCCCGGCTACGCGGCCGAGCTCTGGTACACCATGGCCGCGCCCGCCCGCACGCCGGCGCCGGTCGTGGCGCGGCTCGAGGAGGCGGCGCGCAAGGTCATGGAAGACCGGGCCTTCCAGTCGATGCTGATGGAGCGCGGCTTCGATCCGGAATTCCTGGGCAGCGCCGCGCTCACCCGGGCGCTGGAGGAGGACAACCGCCGCTGGGCGCCGCTGATCCCGCGGTTGGGCATCACGGCGGACTGAGGCGCCGGCGCCGCGGCGGCCAAGCCCAGGCCCAGGCCCGAAGGTCGCCCGCTACTCCGCGCGGATATTCGCCGCCTGCGCCGTGGCGCGGGTGCGGGCCATGTCGGCGGCCCAGAGCGCCGTGAGCGCGGCGGGGCCGCGCTCCTCGGGCGGCACCACATCGGCGCCGAGCTCGCGCTGGCGCGCGAGATAGGCGGGTGTCTCCATCACCCGCAGCAGCGCGGCGCCGAGCGCGGACTGGGTCGCGGCCGGCATGCCCGAGGGCGCCACCAGCGCGGCCCAACTCCCGCCCGTCAGGCCGGGGAAGCCCGATTCGATGAGCGTCGGGATCTCCGGCATCAGCACCGAGCGCCGCGGGCCGGTCGTGGCCAGCACGCGCAGCCGTCCGTCGCGCCAGAGCGGGAAGACGGTGGAAATCTCGCCCATCACGCTGCCGACATTGCCCGCCAGCGTGTCGGGCACGGAGAGGCTCGACCCGCGATAGGGCACATGCGTCAGCCGGACGCCGGCGGCGGCCATGAGCTGCTCGATGAGGAAATGCGTGGCGCTGCCCTGGCCGGAGGAGCCGATGCTCAGCCCCTCGGCCTTGGCGACCTCGACATACTGCGCGACGCTGCGGATCGGGCTCTCCGCCCGCACCGTCAGCGTGAGCGGGCTGCGGCTGACCATGCCGATCGGCGCGAAATCCGTGGGCGATTCATAGGGCATGCGCGGCTGCAGGATCGGGTTGTTCACCAGCGGGCCGTTGGAGCCGAGCAGGATGGTGTGGCCGTCCGTCGCGCGGGCCACGGCCTCGGCGCCCACCGAGCCGCCGGCGCCTGCGCGGTTCTCCACCAGCACGGGCTGCGGCAGCAGCGGCGCCAGGTGCAGCGCCAGCAGCCGCGCCTGAACGTCCGACGAGGTGCCGGCCGCGAAGGGGACGATGATGCGCAAGGGCCGCTCGATCTGCGCCCGGGCGGGCGTGGCGAGAGCGGGCGTGGCGAGGGCGGAAAGGATCAGGGCGCGGCGGAACATGCGGCCAGCTTGCGGGGCGGATGACGGGGCCGCAAGGCCCCTTTCGGCTTCGGCGGTTGAGATCAGCCGGTCCGGTCCGCCCGTGGGGCGGCTCCGCTCAACGCAGGAAGACGCCGCCCAGCGCGGCGCCGACGACGAGCACCCAGAGCGGGCTTCGCCGGGTCCGCCAGACGAAGAGCGTGCTGGCCGCGCTGATGGCGATCGGCAGCCAGCCCTCGGCGGCGCCCGAGGCCAGCAGCAGGCCGGAGGCGGCGATCAGTCCGATCGCGATGGGCACCATCCCGCGCTCGAAGACGCGCATCCAGCGGGCGCCGGCCACCCGGCGCCGGAGCCGCGCGAAGCCATAGGCGAGCGCCGAGGTCGGCCCGCACATGGCGGCCATCGCCGCCACCATGCCGACCGGCCCGGCCACGTGCCAGCCGATCAGCCCCACCACCATGATGTTCGGGCCCGGCGCCGCCTGGGCGAGGGCGTAGCGCTTGGCGAAGGCCAGGTCGTCCATCCAGCCGTGGTTCTCGACCACCATGCGGTGCATCTCGGGCAGCACGGCGATGCCGCCGCCCACGCTCATCAGCGAGAGGGCGAGGAAGCCGGTCACCAGCGGCCAGAGGTCGTCCTCCTCCATCAGCGCGTCTCGTGCCAGGCGGCGAGCAGGCCGAGGGGCGCCAGCGCCAGCAGCACGTAGGGCATGGGGACGCGCAGAACGGCCATGGCCAGCGCGGTCAGCCCGATGGCCCAGAGCGGCAGGGAGGGCCGCAGCTTGGTGGCCATCTTCATGGCGGTGCCCATCACCATGCCGGCCGCGGCTGCGGCGATGCCCGTGAGGATGGCGCGCACCAGCGGCAGCTGGCCATAGCTGTCGTAGAGCGAGGCGACGGCGGCCAGCAGGATCATGGGCCCGGCGAAGAGGCCGGCGGCGCAGGCCAGCGCGCCGGTCGCGCCATGGAAGCGCGTGCCGATGCCGATCGCGGTGTTCAGCGCATTGGCCCCGGGCAGGACCTGCCCGATGCCGAGCGCCTCGGCATACTCCTGCTCGCTCAGCCAGCCCTTCTTCTCCACGAAGAAGCGCCGTGCCCAGGCGTTCACGCCCCCGAAGGAGGTCAGGCCGATCTGCAGGTAGGCGAGGAAGAGCTGGTTGCGGCTGGGCGTGATCCGGGCGGACGCCTCCGTCACAGCAGCACGAGGCCCAGCAGCCCGCCGCCGGCGAGCACCCAGAGCGGCGAGTGTTTCGTGCGCCAGACGAAGACCGTCGAGGCGCCGATGATGAGGAAGCTCAGCCAGCTGGTTCCCGCCGCCTGCGCCATGATGAGGCCGGAGGCGGCGATCAGCCCGACGGCGATGGGCACCAGACCGAACTGCGCGGGCTTCATCCAGGTGTTGCCGCGCAGGCGGATAGTCAGCCCGGCCATGATCCAGGCCAGGCAGGCCGAGGGCACCAGCATGCCGAGCGTCGCGGCCATCATCCCGGCCGGGCCGGCGATGTGCCAGCCCATCACCGAGGCGGCGAGGATGTTCGGCCCCGGCGCGGCCTGGGCCATGGCGAAGAGCTGGGTGAAGGTCGCGTCGTCCATCCAGTGATGGACCTCCACCACGAGCCGGTGCATCTCCGGCAGCACGGCGTTGGCACCGCCGATCGCGACGAGCGAGAGGGTGCCGAAGGCGACGAGAATTTGGCCCAGCAGGATCATGGCCGCGCCTTCGCGAGTGCCGCGGCCCGTGCCTGCCGCAGCGAGATCCAGATGCCGAGCGGCGCCAGGATTGCCACCACCAGCAGCATGGGCAGCCGCAGCCAGGCCACGGCCGCGATGGCCAGCAGCCCCACCGCCACCAGCTGCGCCGAGGCCTTCAGGTTGAAGGCCATCTTCAGCGCCATGCCGATCACCATGCCGGCCGCCGCGGCCGCCACCCCTTCCATGAAGGGCGCCACGCGCGGCAGGTCGCCATAGGCGTCATAGAGGATCGACATGACGACCAGCAGGCAGAGCGGGCCGATATAGAGGCCGGCCGTGGCCAGCAGCGCGCCCGCGAGGCCGTGGAAGCCGCGCCCGATCATCACCGAGGCATTGCCGACATTGGGGCCGGGCAGGATCTGACCGAGGCCCAGCACCTCCGCATACTCGCGCTCGGTCAGCCATTTCCGTTCCTCGACGATCACATGGCGCGCCCAGGGCCCCACGCCGCCGAAGCCGAGCGCGCCGATCTTCGCGAAGCCCAGGAAGAGCTCGAGCTTTCCCGGAACCTCAGCCACGGGGCAGCAGCTGCTCCGCCAGCGTCACCCAGTAGCTGGCGCCCACGGGGAGGATGTCGTCGTTGAAGTCGTAGAGCGGGTGGTGGACCCCCGGATCCTGGTCCGTCTTCCCGCCGCCCAGCATGAGGTAGGCGCCCGGCCGCGCGTTCAGCATGAAGGAGAAGTCCTCGGCGCCCATGGTGGGCTTGGCCATGTGCATCACGCGCTGCTCCCCGCCGACCGCCAGCGCGGCCTTGAGCGCCAGCTGCGTGCTCTCGGCCTCGTTCACCGTCGCCGGATAGGCGCGCTTGAACTCGGCGGTGGCCGTGGCGCCGAAGCTCGCCGCGATGCCTGTGACGAGCGCCTTGAACTTCTCCTCCAGCAGGTCGCCCACCTCGGGCAGGAACCAGCGCGCGGTGCCGAGCATGGTCACCGTCTCGGGGATCACGTTGTAGGTGTGGCCGCCATTGATGTGGCCGATGGTGATGACGCCCGCATCGGAGGCATCCAGGTTCCGCGCCACGACCGATTGCAGCGCCTGCACGATGGCGGCCGCGATCACGATCGGATCGTTGCCCTGGAAGGGAAGGGCGCCATGCGCGCCCTTGCCGGTGATGGTGACTTCGAGATTGGCGACGGCGGCCATGACCGGCCCCTCGCGCCAGACGAAGGTGCCGGCGGGCGCTCCGGGCCAGTTGTGCAGGCCGAAGACGCGGTCGACCGGGAAGCGGTCGAACAGGCCCTCCTCGACCATCACGCCGCCGCCGGCGAGGTTCTCCTCGGCGGGCTGGAAGATCACGTAGACCGTGCCGTCGAAGTTGCGGGTCTCGGCCAGGTACTTCGCCGCGCCGAGCAGCATGGTCGTGTGCCCGTCATGGCCGCAGGCGTGCATCTTGCCGGGAATGGTGGAGGCGTGCGGCAGGCCGTTGGCCTCCTCGATGGGGAGCGCGTCCATGTCGGCGCGCAGGCCGATGGCCCTGCCCGACTTGCCGTTGCGGCCATGGATCACGCCCACGACGCCGGTCTTGGCGATGCCCGTCACCACCTCGTCGCAGCCGAATTCGCGCAGCTTGTCGGCGACGATGCCAGAGGTGCGGAACTCCTCGAAACCCAGCTCGGGATGGCGGTGGAAGTCCTGCCGCCACTCCGTCATCTCGGAGTGGAATTCGGCGACGCGATTGATGATGGGCATAAAGACGAATCCTCCCTGGTATCAAGGAAACGTCTGGCGCAGCCCTTCGGCAAGGGGGCGGGGGTCTATCCCCAGAATTTCGCGCATGGCCGTGGTGTCGAAATCCTTGTCCTCTGTGAGGCGGCGGATTTCCTCGGCCCCGATGCGCGGCAGGAAGGGCAGGAGCCGGGCGAGGGGGCTGGCCATCGCGAGCAGCGAGGCCGGCAACGGCAGCACCGGGCGCGGCCGCAGCCCCGCGGCGCGCGCGACGGCCGCGCAGAAATCGCGGTAGGCGATGGGCTCGGGCCCGGCGATGACGATCACCTGGGCCTGCGCCGCCTCGCGTCGGGCCGCCGCGATGAGGCTGCGCGTCACGTCGTCCTGGTGGATGGGCTGCACGAGGTTGTGCCCGCCCCCCGGCAGGGGCAGGACCGGCAACCGGCGCATCAGGGCGGCGAGGCGCTGGACATTGTCCTCGCCTTCCGCGCCGTAGATCATCGTGGGGTGCAGCAGAAACCCGGCCCGGCCGCTGGCCAGGAAGGCGGCCTCGCCCGCGCGCACGCCGTCGCCATGGGAATCCGGCCAGCGCGAATGGCGCCGGGTGCTGCCCATGAAGACGAAGGTGGCGTCCTCCGGCGCGGCGGCCAGGATCGCGGGAATATGGCGCGCATGGGCGCAGGAGATGACGACCGATGTGCCGGCCAGCGCCGCCCGCAGCGTTTCGGGATCCTGCAGATCGGCGACGGCATGCGGGGCGTCGATGCCCAGGGCCTCCCATTTGGCCGCGCTGCGCACGACCGCGCGGAAGGGTTCGCGCAGCGCGCGGCACAGCGCCGCGCCCGATCGCCCGGAAGCGCCGATCACCGCGATCATATGGGTCTGGGCCAGCTGCTTTGCCTCGTCCTCGAATGCGGAATGGGCCGCCTTGTCGCCAATCAGAAAGGCCCGGCCGATGCCGCCGGCCCATTCGCGCGCGGCCTCCTGCGTGGGGAAGGGGCCAGAGGGGCGGGAACAGGGGCGGCAACAGCCGGGCTGGCAATAGGATTCGACATAGAAGCCTTCCGCGCGGAGCGGCCCATCGGCCACCCACTCCCCGCGCCGGTAGAAGCGAACCGGTTCGTCGAGGAACCAGATCGCCACATCCCGATCAGGCTTCAAGCGCCTAGAGCCTTTTCCGTTCGCGAGGGCTCACTGCAAAGGCTCTAGCGTGTTGTTGAAGCGCATGATTCACGCCTCGGTGATTCCACCTGCGGCGATCATGCTCTACCGCCCTTCGGGCAGCAGGAAGCGCAGATCCGCGCCCTGCGGCGCCTGGAGCACCTCGCGCTGCACCAGCGCGTCCCAGCCGCGCTTCGGCGCTTCCCTGGCCTTCCACCCGGCGCGGCGGCGCGCCAGCTCGGCCTCGTCCACCAGCAGGTCGAGGCTGCGGTTCTTCACCGAGAGGCGGATGCGGTCGCCGGTCTTCACCAAGGCGAGCGGGCCGCCGGCCTCGGCCTCGGGCGAGATGTGCAGCACCACCGTGCCGAAGGCCGTGCCGGACATGCGGCAGTCGCTCATCCGCACCATGTCCTTCACGCCCGCGCGGGCCAGCTTGCGCGGGATCGGCAGGTAGCCCGCCTCGGGGAAGCCCGCGGTGCTGAGCGGCCCCGCGCCCTTCAGGATCATGATGTCGTCCTTGGTGACGTCGAGGTCGTCGCTGTCGATGCGCGCGGCCAGGTCCTCCACGCCGTCGAAGACCATGCAGCGCGCCTCGGTCTCGAAGAGGGATTCGGTGGCCGCGCTGCGCTTGAGGATCGCGCCGTCCGGCGCCAGCGAGCCGAAGAGCGAGACGATGCCGCCCACCGGTGAGACCGGCGCGTTGCGCGCCTTGATATAGGTGCGGTCGACGAAGCGCGGCCCGGCGCCGATGCGGTCGCCGAGCGAGACGCCGTCCAGGTCCTTGGTGTCCAGGTGCAGCAGGTCGCGCAACTCGTGCAGCAGGGCCACCATGCCGCCGGCGGTATGAAAATCCTCCATGTAGCCCTCGCCGGTGGGCTTGAGGTCGACCAGGACGGGCGTCGTGTCGGAGAGCACGTTGAGGCGGCGGTAGTCGATCTGGATGCCCACCCGGCCCGCGATGGCGGCCAGATGCACCAGCGCATTGGTCGAGCCGCCGAGCGCCAGCAGCACGCGCAGCGCATTCTCGACGCTCTTCTCCGTGATGAGCTCGTCCGGGCGGACCGGCTTGTGGATGAGGCGCACGGCCTGGGCCCCGGCCTCCTCCGCCGCGCGGAGGCGATCGGCATGCACGGCGGGGATGCTGGCCGCGTCCAGCGGCATGAAACCCAGCGTGCTGGTCAGGCAGGCCATGGTGCTGGCCGTGCCCATCACGCCGCAGGTGCCGGCGGTGACGGCGAGCGAGCCCTCGATCTCCTGGATGCGCTCCTCGGTGACGTCGCCCGCGCGGTAGCGCGCCCAATAGCGCCGGCAATCGGTGCAGGCAGCCAGCCGCTCGCCCTGGTAGCGGTTGGCGCTCATCGGCCCGACCACGAGCTGCACGGCGGGCGTGCCGGCGGAGGCGGCGGCCATGAGCTGGGCGGGCACGGTCTTGTCGCAGCCGCCGACCAGAACGACCGAATCCATGGGCTGGGCCGCGATCATCGCCTCGGTGTCGAGGGCCATGAGGTTGCGGTAGTGCATGGAGCAGGGGGTGAGATAGGGCTCGCAAAGGCTGATGGTCGGGAAGGCCAGGGGCAGGCCGCCGGCCATCAGCACGCCGCGCTTCACCGCCTCGATAAGCTCGGGCGCGGTGCGGTGGCAGTTGTTGAGGTCGCTGCCGGTGTCGACGATGCCCACCACCGGGCGCTTCAGCGCCTCGGCCGAATAGCCCATGGACTTGGCGAAGGAGCGGCGGAGGTAGAGGGCGAATTCCTTGTCGCCGTAATTCGCCGCGTTGCGGGCGAGCCCCTTGGGCTCGGGGCCATTCTTCTCGTCGCTCATATCCGTATCACTTCGTCCGGGGTTGGGGACGGCACGTTGCCTCGGTTCGCGCCGCCGCGCCAGTTCCCGTGGGGGAAAGGTCGCGGTATCTCGATACCACGTCGAAAAATGCCGCTTTGCGCTTGACCTTCCGCGCCGGAGACTGCACATACCCGCCGCATTCCAAGTTTGTCTCGAAGGTTCAGATGCTCAGCACACAGACCCGTTCGGTGAAGCCGGCGGAGGTCCAGAAGAACTGGTGGGTGATCGATGTGGAGGGCCTCGTGCTCGGCCGCGTCGCCGCCATCGTCGCCAACCGCCTGCGCGGCAAGCACAAGGCGACCTTCACGCCGCATGTCGATTGCGGCGACCATGTCGTGATCCTCAATGCCGGCAAGGTGAAGCTGACCGGCAACAAGGCCGAGCAGTCGGTCTTCTACTGGCACACGGGCTTCGCCGGCGGCATCAAGGGCCGCTCCGCGAAGGATCTGCTGGACGGCCGTTACCCCGAGCGGGTCTTCACCAAGGCGGTCGAGCGCATGATTACGCGCGGTCCGCTCGGCCGCAAGCAGATGAAGAACCTGCATGTCTATGCCGGCACCGAGCATCCGCATGGCGGCCAGAGCCCCGTCGCGCTGGATGTCGCCGCGATGAACCGCAAGAATGTCGCCACCGGCGGCGCCCAGTCGAAGGCGGCTTGATTCCATGAGCGAGCAGACCACGGCGAACTCCCTCGCCGACCTCAAGAACCTGGTGCAGGGCACGCCCATTGCGGCCGGCGCCGAGCCTTCCGCCGCTCCCGTCGCGCCGAAGCGTGATGCCCAGGGCCGCGCCTATGCCACGGGCGGCCGCAAGGAATCCGTCGCCCGCGTGTGGGTGATGCCGGGCAAGGGCAACTTCACCATCAACGACAAGCCGGCCACGAAGTACTTCGCGCGCCCGGTCCTGCGCATGCTGATCGCTCAGCCCTTCCTGGTGGCCGACCGCTACCAGAGCTTCGACGTGGTCGCGACGGTTGCCGGCGGCGGGCTCTCGGGCCAGGCCGGCGCGGTGCGCCACGGCATCAGCCGCGCGCTCGTGAACTACGAGCCGGAACTGCGCAGCATCCTGAAGAAGGCCGGCTTCCTGACGCGCGACCCGCGTGCGGTCGAGCGCAAGAAGTACGGCAAGGCCAAGGCCCGACGTTCCTTCCAGTTCTCCAAGCGCTGAGCCCTGCGGACCGGGCTCACGCCCGGCCTGCATGCCGGCTATCCGAAAGGGGCGGGTCCGCAAGGACCCGCCCCTTTTGTTTTTTCGATTGTTCTGGTTCAGACTCGTCGCAACAGGAGGGCCCCATGGCCAGGAACCCAAGCATCTTCATCGACGGCGAAAGCGGCACGACGGGCCTGCAGATCCGCGCCCGCCTCGCGAACCATCCGCGGATCGACCTCCGCTCGATCGCCGATGCGGATCGCAAGGATCCGGCCGCCAAGCGCCGCCTGATGGAGCAGGTGGATGCCGTCGTGCTCTGCCTCCCCGATGCCGGCGCCAAGGAGGTCGCGGCCATCGCCAAGGAGATGGGCGAGGCCGCGCCGAAGCTGCTCGACGCCAGCACGGCGCACCGGGTGGATCCGGACTGGGTCTTCGGCTTCCCCGAGCTGACCGAAGGGCACGCCGAAAAGATCGCCGCGGCCAAGCGCGTCGCCAATCCCGGCTGTTACCCGACCGGCGGCATCGCGCTGCTGCGGCCGCTGGTCGATGCCGGGATCGTCCCCGCCGATCATCCGGTCACGGTGAATGCCGTCTCCGGCTATACCGGCGGCGGCAAGGCCATGATCGCGGAGTTCGAGGAGACCAGGACGGCCGGGCCCTTCTTCCTCTACGGCCTGCAGCTCGAGCACAAGCACGTGCCGGAGCTGCAGCTCTACAGCGGCCTGACGGTGCGGCCGATCTTCGTGCCGAGCGTCGGCAACTTCGCCCAGGGCATGCTGGTCAGCATCCCGCTCCACCTGGACACGCTGCCCGGCAGGCCGAAGCCCGCCGATCTCGAGGCCGTGCTGGCCGGCCGCTACGCGCGGTCCGGCTGGGTGAGGGTGATGCCCGCCGACGGCGCGCAGCGGCTGGAGCCGCTGGCGCTCAATGGCTCGAACATGCTGGAGCTGCGCGTCTACGGGAATGCGAGGCACAACCAGGCAGTGCTGGTGGCCAAGCTGGACAATCTGGGCAAGGGTGCCTCCGGAGCCGCGGTGCAGAACCTCGGCCTGATGCTGAACGTCGACGTGGATGCGGCGCTGCCGCTGGGGATTGCTGCGGAATGAACGGACCTCTCTTCCCCTTCGAGGGCAAGCTTCCCGTCATCCACCCCCGCGCCTGGGTGGCGCCGACGGCGGCCGTCATCGGCGATGTCGAGATCGGCGAGCTTTCCAACATCTGGTACCACTGCGTGCTGCGCGGCGACTCCAACCACATCCGCATCGGCGCGCGCACGAACATCCAGGACGGCACGATCATCCACGTGAACTCGGGCAGCTACCCGACCATCATCGGCGACGATGTGACGGTCGGCCACGCCGCCATCATCCACGCCTGCACCCTCGCGAACCGGGCCTTCGTCGGCATGGGCGCGACCGTGCTGGACGGCGCCGTGGTCGAGGAAGGCGGCGTGCTGGCCGCCGGCTCCGTGCTGCCGCCGGGCAAGCGCGTGCCGGCGCTGGAGCTCTGGATGGGCAATCCGGCCAAGCTCGTGCGCGTGCTCACGCCCGAGCAGCGCGCGGGCTTCGACACGACCGCGCCGCATTATGTGGAACTGGCCGAGCGCCACCGGTCCTCCCTCGGGGCCTCGCCGCGTTCCACTTCGTAACTTGAGATGGCAGGGCGCCACCCTGTAAATTCCCCGTCATGAGGAACGCCGTCAAAGCCGCCCTGCTCCTGGCGCCGCTGGCCGCCTGCGCCACCGGCCCCCTCCCGCCCAGCGCGCGCCTGCCGCCGGACGTCGTCACAGCGGCGCAGGATCCGATGCGCTCGGCGATCCTCAGCTCCGCCTATGTCTTCAACCGCGCCAGCTCGCCGGCCGAGCGCGCGCGGGCCGCGGCCCTCGTCGAGTTCCTCGCCACCGATTACCGTTGGGACTGGCGCTGGGCCGAATATGCCCCCACCACAGGCCCGGCGCTGGAAGCCGCGCGCAGCGAGCTGCACACGGCCCTCGGCATCGCGCCCACGGCACCGCCCCAGGCGGTGGTGGACGGGCTATTGGTCGCCTCGCGGTCGCTGGAGCTCGGCAATCCGCCGGCCCTGTCGCCAGCCGTCTTCACGCGGCCTTCCCTCACGCTGGCGAGCCTGTCCGCGCCGGCTGAACTGCCGGCTACTCGGATCGCCACCGCGATGATGGAACGCGAGCTCCACCGCATCGATGCGGAGCGCTACACCGGCGGCGGCCCGGGCAGCAGCGGCGGTGGCGGCGGCGGCGCTCACCCCTGAGCTTCCCATTCGGGTGGTTTTCGCCGAAAATCCTGCTAAGTCATTGAAGTCAGCCCGTTCGTAGCGAGCCGGCTTTGTGAGGATGAATTGCATGAAGCGTTCCCTGCTGCTGGCTCTGCCCTTGCTGGCGGCCTGCTCCGGCCCCTTCCTGACGGCATCTCCGGGCGAGTTCGTCGCGCTGCCGCGGGATGCGGTGGTCGGTGCAGGCGATCCGACGCGCGGGGCCGTCCTTTCGACCTCCGCCGTATTCGGGGACCGGACGCCGGCGGCGGGTCAGCCGGCCGCGGCGGCGCGCGGGATCGCGCAGATGGAGTATCTGGCCGTCGCCCTGCCGTCCGACGCCAATTTCGCGAATGCCTCGCCGACGCTGGTGCCGCAGCTGGCCACCGCGCGCCGGGAATGGCGCGGCGCGCTCGACATCGCGCCGGATGCGTCCCCGCAGGCCGTCATCGATTCGCTCTACATGGCAGGCCGGGCCCTCGATGCGGGACAGCGGGACGCGGCCGCTGCGGCCTTGCCGCCGGCCCTCTTCCGCCGCGGGGGCGCGGCGACGCTCGCCCAGCTGGCCGCTTTGCCGAACCTGCCGAACACCGCCGCGGCTGCGGCGACGGCCCAGCAGGCATTGCGGACCCTGACCCCGACGCGGGTGCTGTGATGCGGCGCCGGGCCCTTCTTCTGGTGCCGGCCCTCGCGGGATGTGCCGCCGAGGGGCTCGGCACGCCGGAAACCGCGCGGCTGCCGCGGGATTCGATCGAAGGCGCGGGCGACCCGACCAGCGCCGCCGTGTCCCGCGCGGCCTATGCCTTCGCCAACCCCTCCATGCTGGCCGGCCGTCCGGGCGATGCGGCCCGGGCGATCGCGGATATGGAGTTCATGGCCGCCTCGCTGCCCTCCGATCCCCGCTTCCAGCAGCGCGACCCGCTGCTGCCCGTACGCCTGGCCCAGGCGCGCACGGAATGGCGGCAGGCGCTCGGCATTCCGGCCGAACTGCCCGCCCAGCCGCTCGTCGACCGGCTCTACGCCGTCTGGCGCGCCATGCGCGCCGAAGATCGCGCGGCTGCCGCTGCCGCGCTGCCGGCCGGCCTCATTCCGCCCGGCGGGGAGGCCGTGCTCGCGCGCCTTGGTGCCTTGCCGCCGCTGCCGCTGACGGCGCAGGCTGCCAATGCCGCAGCGCGCATCCAGTTCGAGGGCAACCTGCCCGTCGGCCGTCGCCGGCTGTGAGGGCGCGGCTGCTGGCGGGGCTGCTGGCCCTTTCCGCCTGCGCGGAGATGACGCGGCCGCCGCCGCCGGAACCGCCCGTGGAACTCGCCGGCGGGCTGGTTGCCCAACCGCTTTTCGCCATCCTGGATCGCGCCGCGGCCGACTTCGACCGGGGGGGCGGCGGCCTCGAGGGCCGTCCGGCCGAGACCGCGCTGGCCGTCGCGCGGCTGGAATGGCTGGGGGGCGAGGCGCGGCCGGGCGGGCGGCTTTCCACCTTGCCCGATTCCTACCTCTTCGGCCTGCAGCGCGCGGTTCAGGAGGGCCGGCAGGCCCTGGCCATCGCGCCGGATGCGCGGTCCGAAACGGTCGTGCCGGCGCTTCTCGCCGCCGCCCGCGCGGTGATGCGCGGGGACACGGCCGCGGCGCGCGCGGCCCTCACCGGTCCGGATTTCCGCGACACGGACCGTCCGGTGCTCAGCCGCCTGCGTGAGCCCGGCCCCTTCCCGGACGCGGCGCTCGCGATTCCGGCCATCCGCGACGAGGCCGCGCGCCTCCTGGCCGAGGGCAGGACCAACCGGCGGGTCGCCTCGGAATTCATCGACGCGGCGATCACCACGCCGGGCCTGACGGGCGGCGTGGGGCGTTAGAGCTTTTTCCGTTCGAGTAGGCTCACTTCAAAGCTCTAACTTGTGTTTTTCGAGCATCTTCACCCGATCATGCGAAGCAGCATGATCGGGATCTGCTTTAGCGGCTCCGTTCTTCGACGGCCGAGCCTCGCTTCAGTCCATCGCCATCACGCGCACATAGCTCCCCGGCGCGTCCTCGATCGGCGTGAGCTTGCCGTCGCCCGGCTGGCCGGCGGGAACCTCGGTCCGGTCGATGGCGCAGACCCAGCGGTGCCAGTCCGGCCACCAGCTTCCGGCGAGCTCGGTGGCGCCGGCGAACCAGTCGTCCGGGCTCGGCGGAAGCTCCTCATGGACCCAGTGGCTGTATTTTCCGGAGTCCGGGGGATTCACGACGCCCGCGATGTGGCCGGACGCCGCCAGCACGAAGCGCACCGGCCCGGAGAAGACCTGCGTGGCGCGATAGGTGCTCTTCCAGGGCGCGATATGGTCCTCTCGCGTCGAGATCATGTAGCTCGGCACCTTGATCTTCCGCAGGTCGATCTTCGTGCCCATCAACTCGATCGCGTTCGGATCGTCGGGCGGCTTCACCAGGTCGTTCTCCTGGTACATCCGCCGCAGGTAGAAGCTGTGCATCTTCGCCGGCATGCGGGTGCTGTCGTCGTTCCAGTAGAGCAGGTCGAAGGGGAAGGGATCCTGCCCCAGCAGGTAGTTGTTCACCACGAAGGACCAGATGAGGTCGTTCGCGCGCAGCATGTTGAAGGTCGTCGCCATCTCGCGGCCGTCGAGGAAGCCGCGCTTGCCCATCCGCTCCTCGAGGGACTTGAGCTGCTCCTCGTCGATGAAGACCCCGAGCTCCCCGGCCTCCTCGAAGTCCGTCATGGTCACGAAATAGGTGGCCGACTTGATGCGGTTGTCGCGCTTCGCAGCCATGTAGGCGAGCGTCGTTGCCAGCAGCGTGCCGCCCAGGCAGTAGCCGATGGCGTTCACCTCGCGCACGCCGGTCGCGGCCTCGATGGCGCCGAGGGCGGCCAGCACGCCGTCCTTCATGTAGTCGTCGAAGCCCTTCTCCGCGAGCGTCTCGTCCGGGTTCACCCAGGAGGCGACGAAGACCGTGTGGCCCTGGTCCACCGCCCAGCGGATGAAGCTGTTCTTCGGCCGCAGGTCGAGGATGTAGAACTTGTTGATCCAGGGCGGGAAGATCACCAACGGGCGCTTCAGCACTTTGGCGGTCGTCGGGTTGTACTGGATCAGCTGCATCAGCGGCGTCTGGAAGATGACCTTCCCGGGCGTGACGGCGATGTTCTCGCCGACCTTGAACTTGCTGTCGTCCGTCATGCGGATCCGCAGCTTGCCCTTGCCGCGCTCCAGGTCGGACAGCAGGTTCGACAGGCCCTTGAGCAGGTTGGTGCCGCCCGTCTCCGCCGTCCGCCGCAGCACCTCGGGGTTGGTCATCACGAAGTTCGCCGGGCTCATCGCATCGACGAACTGCCGCGTGTAGAAATCCACCTTCTGCGCCGTCTTGGCGTCGAGCCCGTCGGCCGAATGCACCGCGCTGGTGAAGTAGCGGGCCGAGAGCAGGTAGGACTGGCGGATGAAGTCGAAGACCTCGTTCTCCCGCCACGCCTCGTCCTTGAAGCGCCGGTCGCCCTTGGCTTCCTCGATGACGGCGTCGACATGCGGCTCGCCCAGCATGCGCCGCGCGGTGTTCGACCAGAGGGTCAGGTAATCCTGCCAGAAGCCGAGCTGCGCCTGCACCAGCCCGGCGGGATTGGCCATGAGCTTCGCGGTCATCTCCAGGAAGGCGGCGCCGATGTTCATCGGGTCGGGATTGCCCTTGGCGTCCACCTGGCGCTTGAGGAAGTCCTGGACGATGCGCTGCCCGCGCTCGGCCACCTCCGCCATGGTGCGCGAAACCAGGGCCGGGTCCGGCAGATGGAAATCCGGCGGCTTGCCGCCCGGGGCCTGCGTCATTGGGACTGGCTCATTCTGTTGCGTTCCGCCCTTCGACGACCGTGCTCTCTTTCGCGCCCATGCCCTGCGGGACTATCAATCACCCGACGCCTTCGAGGACGCCGCGTGCTGCACACCAGGAAAATGGCCCGAACTGTTGCGCTAAAGGGTAGTGAGCGCCCCGCCCCGGATCAAGCGCGGCCGCTCGCAATCGCCCGGCTGTTCCTGCTGGGGCTGCCGCTGGGGGCCTGCCTCGCGGGCTGCGCGGTCCCCGGGCAGATCGACCCGCGCGCGCTGGGGCGCGACATGTCGGGCGCCGCCCTTGCCTCGCGGCTGCCACCGCCGGGCATGGACCGGCCGCTGCCCAACCTGGCCTCTGTCCCGCCCATTCCGGAGCGCCCCGATTCCGCCTCGCGCGATGCGCTGACCCGCCGCCTCGAGCGGGAACGCGAGGCCTCCACCACAGAGGTGCCGGTGAGCCGGCAGGCCGATCCGCTGACCGCCCCCGAAGCGCCCGGCCATCCGCCGATCCCGGCGCGCCCGCCGGGCCCGCCGACCCTGGCCGCCGCCCCAGCGATCCCCTGGGTGGCCCCCCGCCGCGCGCAACCGGCGCCGGCCGCCGCCGATCCGACCGCGCGGCCGCCGGAGCTGCTGACGCCCGAGCGCCTCGCGCCCGGCGCGGTGCCGGCGCTGCCCACGCCCGACCTGCTCGCACCCGCCCCACCGTCGCGCGCGCCCTCCGTCGAGCAGCTCGCGCCCACGGAGGTGCCGGCGCTGCCTTCGCCGGACCTGCTCGCCCCGGCGCCGCCGCGTTAGCGACGAGGGCCGCGGCCGGCGGCGCGGTCCTCAGCCACGCTTTGCGTGGCCACGACGACCGTTCTACAACGCGCGGCCTTCGTTTCGTCCCGGGAGGGCCATCATGGCCGAAGAGTTCCACCGCATCCGTCGCCTGCCGCCCTATGTCTTCGCCGAGGTGAACACGGCCAAGGCCAAGGCACGCGCGAATGCGGAGGACATCGTGGACCTGGGCATGGGCAATCCGGACAGCCCCACGCCGCCGCATATCGTCGCCAAGATGATCGAGGCCGTGCAGGACCCGCGCACGCATCGCTACTCCATGTCGAAGGGCATTCCCGGCCTGCGCCGCGCGCTCGCCGGCTACTACGCCAACCGCTTCGGCGTGAAGCTGGATCCCGAGACCGAGGTGGTCGCGACGCTCGGCTCCAAGGAGGGGCTGGCCAATCTCGCCCAGGCCATCAGCAGCCCCGGCGACACCATCCTGGTGCCCAACCCGTCCTATCCGATCCATCAGTTCGGCTTCATCATCGCCGGCGCCTCGGCGCGCTTCATCCCCTATACGCCCGACGACGCCATGCTCGAGGCGATCGTGCGGGCCGTGAAGCATTCGGTGCCGAAGCCCACCGCCCTCATCGTGAATTTCCCCTCGAACCCGACGGCCCTGCTGGCGAGCCGCGAATTCTACAAGGAGCTGGTGAAGATCGCGCTGCAGCACGATCTCTTCATCCTCAGCGACCTTGCCTATGCCGAGCTGTACTTCGGCACGACCCCCCCGCCCTCCGTGCTCGAAATCCCCGGCGCGATGGACTGCACGGTCGAGTTCACCAGCCTCTCCAAGACCTACAACATGCCCGGCTGGCGCATGGGCTTCGCCGCCGGCAATCCGCGGCTGATCTCGGCGCTGGCGCGGGTGAAGTCGTATCTCGACTACGGCGCCTTCACGCCCATCCAGGTGGCCGCCGCCGCCGCGCTCAACGGCCCGCAGGACTGCGTGGCCGAGATGCGCGAGCTCTACCGTGACCGCCGGGAGGTGCTGGTGAGGGGCCTGCAGCAGGCCGGCTGGGACGTGCCCTCGCCGGAGGCCTCGATGTTCCTCTGGGCGCCGATCCCGGAGAGGTTCCGCCATCTCGGCTCGGTCGGCTTCTCCAAGCTGCTGCTGGAGAAGGCCAAGGTCGCCGTCGCGCCGGGCATCGGCTTCGGCGAGCACGGCGACGGCCATGTCCGCATCGCCATGGTCGAGAACAATCATCGCATCCGCCAGGCGCTGAGGGGGATCCGGACCTTCCTGCAGGGCGACAACGTCGCGCCGGTCGAGGAAGTCCACTCCGCATGAAATCTCCTCTCAAACTGGGCGTGGCCGGCCTCGGAACGGTCGGCGCCGGCGTGCTGACGCTGTTGCGCGGCAACGCGGAACTGATCGCGGCCCGGGCCGGGCGGCCCATCGAGGTGGTGGCCGTGTCGGCCCGCGACCGGAAGCGCGATCGCGGACTGGCCCTCTCGGGCCTCGCCTGGCACGACGACGCCGTGGCGCTGGCCGCCGACCCGCAGGTCGACATCGTGGTCGAGCTGATGGGCGGCTCCGAGGGGCCGGCCCGCGCGCTGGTCGAGGCCGCGCTGGCGGCCGGCAAGCCCGTCGTCACCGCCAACAAGGCGCTGCTCGCCACCCATGGCGGCGCGCTGGCGAAGCTCGCCGAGCAGAAGGGTGTGGCGCTCTGCTACGAGGCGGCGGTGGCCGGCGGGATTCCGGCCATCAAGGCGCTGCGCGAGGGGCTGGCCGGCAACCGCATCAGCCGCGTCGCCGGCATCCTGAACGGCACCTGCAACTACATCCTCACCGAGATGCGGCTGAAGGGCCTGCCCTTCGCCGAGGTGCTCGCCGAGGCCCAGCGGCTGGGCTATGCCGAGGCCGACCCCGCCTTCGACATCGACGGCGTGGACGCGGCCCACAAGCTGGCCATCCTGGCCGCGCTGGCCTTCGGCCAGGAGGTCGACCTGGGCGCGCTGCACATCGAGGGCATCCGCAACGTCTCGGCGCTCGACATCGCGCTGGCTGGCGAGCTCGGCTACCACATCAAGCTGCTGGGGATCGCCAGCCGGGAGGAGGGGGGCGTGGCCACCCGCGTGCACCCCTGCATGGTGCCGGTCGGCAACCCCATCGCCAATGTGGACGGCGTCTTCAACGCGGTCCTCGTCGAGGGCGACGCGGTGGGCCGGGTGGTCCTGCAGGGCCGCGGCGCGGGCGCCGGGCCCACCGCCAGCGCCGTCGTGGCGGACCTCGTCGACATCGCCCGGGGCTGCCATTCCCCCGTCTGGGGCGTCGGCACGGCGGCGCTCGACCAGACGCCCGGCCTGCCCATGGAGCGGCATCGCGGCGCCTACTACCTGCGCCTTATGGTGCTGGACCAGCCGGGCGTCATCGCCGACGTCACGGGCGTGCTGCGCGACATGCGCATCAGCCTGGAGTCCATGCTCCAGCGCGGCCGCGCCCCGGGCGAGGCGGTGCCGGTCGTGCTGGTCACCCATGAATGCGAGGAGGCGCAGATGCGGTCGGCCCTGAGCCGCATCGCCGCCCTGCCGAGCGTGGTGGAGCGGCCGGCGATGATCCGCATCGAGCTTCTCTGAGCTATACAGGCTCCTGAACCGACTCTAGAGGATTCCCAGACCGATGAGCGAGACCGAGAACAGGCCCCGCAACGTGGACCGCAACTTGGCCCTGGAGCTGGTGCGCGTTACCGAGGCCGCGGCCCTGGCCGCGAGCTCCTGGGTCGGTAAGGGCGACAAGAACGCGGCGGACGGCGCGGCCGTCGAGGCCATGCGCCGCGCCTTCGACTCGGTGGCCATCCACGGCACCGTCGTCATCGGCGAGGGCGAGATGGACGAGGCGCCGATGCTCTATATCGGCGAGAAGGTCGGCCTCTACGCCAGGTCCGGCACCGGCATGCTGGCCGACATCGCCGTCGACCCGCTGGAGGGCACGACACTCACGGCCAAGGGCGGCCCCAACGCCATGGCCGTGGTGGCGCTCGCCAATCGCGGCGGCTTCCTGCACGCGCCCGACTGCTACATGGACAAGATCGCGATCGGCCCGGGCTATCCGCAGGGCATCGTCGACCTCGATCGGTCGCCCGGCGACAACCTCGCGGCGCTGGCCAAGGCCAAGGGCGTCTCGATCGGCGAGCTGACCGTCTGCGCGCTCGACCGGGACCGCCACAAGGACATCATCAAGGCCTGCCGCGCCGCCGGGGCGCGCCTCATGCTCATCCCCGACGGCGACGTCTTCGGCGTGGTGGCCTGCGCCCAGCCCGAGACGGGCGTGGACATGTATCTGGGCTGGGGCGGCGCGCCCGAGGGCGTGCTGGCGGCCGCGGCGCTGCGCTGCACCGGCGGCCAGATGCAGGGCCGCCTCATCTTCGAGGAGGAGGCGCAGGTGGTGCGCGCCAAGGAGATGGGCATCGACGACCCGAAGAAGAAATACGAGATGGACGACCTCGCCTCGGGCGACGTGATGTTCGCGGCCACCGGCGTCACCACCGGACCCATGCTGCGCGGCGTCCGGCTCATCCCGGGCGGGGCGATCACCCATTCCATCGTGATGCGCAGCAAGTCGGGCACAGTCCGCTACGTGGAGGCGCACCACAACTTCCAGGTGAAGCCCATCTGATGGAAACTGCGCTCGGCGTCGAGCGCAGCCTGACGGGGCGCCGCTGGGTCTGGCGCCATGCGGATCCGCGCCGGGCGGCCGCGCTGTCGCAGCAGCTCGGCCTGCCGGAGCTGGTCGGGCGGCTCCTGGCGGCGCGTGGCGTGGAGGCCGACAGCGCCGCGCAATTCCTCGAGCCCACGCTGCGCGCGCTGCTGCCCGACCCCTCGCTGCTGCTGGACATGGACGGCGCGGCCGCGCGGCTCGCCGATGCCGTGCAGCGCGCCGAGACCGTCGCGGTCTTCGCCGATTACGACGTGGACGGCGCCTGCTCCGGCGCGCTCATGGTCCAGGCGCTGCGGGCGCTGGGCTGCCGCGCGATCCCCTACGTGCCGGACCGGCTGGCCGAGGGCTATGGGCCGAACGGGCCGGCGATCGAGGGGCTGATGGCGAGGGGCGCCACGCTGATCGTCTGCGTGGATTGCGGCATCGCGGCGCATGACGCGCTCGCGGTCGCCAAGGGTCTCGCCGACATCGTGGTGCTGGACCACCACAAGGCCGAAGGGCCGCCGCCGCGCGTGGTCGCGGCGGTGAATCCCAACCGGCTGGACTGCACCTCCGGGCTTCGCCAGCTCTGCGCGGCGGGCGTGGCCTTCCTGGCGGCCGTCGCCATGCAGCGCGAGCTGCGCCGCCGAGGCCACTTCGCCGCCCGGCCGGAGCCGGACCTGCGGGAGCTGCTGGACCTCGTCGCGCTGGCGACGGTCTGCGACGTGGTGCCGCTGATCGGCGTCAACCGGGCGCTGGTGATCCAGGGCCTGCGCGTGATGGCGCGGCGGGGCAGGGCTGGGCTCGCCGCCCTGATGGAGCTTTCCGCCGTGCGCGACGAGCCCTCGGCGCATACGCTGGGCTTCATTCTCGGTCCGCGGATCAATGCGGGCGGGCGGATCGCGGCCCCGGATCTCGGGCTGCGCCTGCTGCTGGAGGCGGATCCGATCGAGGCCCGGGCCATGGCCGAGCGCCTCGACGCCGTGAACCGCAAGCGGCAGGAGGTCGAGGCCGGCGTGCTCGCCTCCGCGATGCGGCAGGCGGAAGAGCAGATCGGGCGCGGCCATGCCGTGCTCCTGCTGCAGGACGAGGGCTGGCATCCCGGCGTGGTCGGCATCGTGGCCGGGCGCGTCCGCGAGCGCTTCAACCGCCCGGCCTGCGTGGCGGGCTTCGAGGCCGGGATGGGCAAGGGCTCGGGCCGCTCCGTGCCGGGGCTGGACCTGGGCGCGGCCATCATCGCGGCGCGGCAGTCCGGCCTGCTGGTCGCCGGCGGCGGGCACGCCATGGCTGCGGGCTTCACCATCGAGGCCGCGCGGCTGCCGGAGCTGCACGCGCATCTGGACGATCGGCTCGCCGCCGCGCGCGACCTGCCCGGCGCGGCCGAGCTGGTGATCGAGGGGGCGCTCAGCGTGCGCGGCGCGACCACGGAGCTGGCCCAGGGCGTGGCCCGCCTCGCGCCCTTCGGCTCCGGCAACGAGGAGCCCTGCTTCGCGCTCTCGCGCGCCCGCGTGGTGAAGTCGGGGCGGGTGGGCAAGGAGGGCGCCACCATCCGCGCCTTCCTGGAGGGCGAGGATGGCGGAAGGCTCAAGGCCATCTGTTTCCGCGCGAAGGAGGGTCCGCTCGCCGAAGCGCTGCTCGCCCAGGGCGGCGCGCCCCTGCTGCTGACCGGGCACCTGCGCGCGGAGGTGTGGAACGAGCAGACCAGCGCGGGCTTCTTCGTGACGGATGCGGCGCGGCTGTAGCCGAGGCCGGTCGATCCGGTTGTAGGACTGCGTCAGCTTGTATCCGCATTCCTTCCCATTTTTGTGCCGTAGCGCGAAGACGATGGGATGGTAGTCTTCTATGTCAGTTGAAGGAAGTGCAGCAGTAAAGGGTAAATACACGAAAATTTCAGATATGTACCCCTGGGCACTATATGAAAGTCCTATAAAATAAGGAGCGGCGGAGAAAAAGCCTATTAATGCTTGCCCTCCCTGAAAGTTGCGTCATTATTCGCGCGTAGGTTGTGTTTTTCCTGGAGGGTGGCTCATGGTTGCGAAGACGGGACGCGTCCCAGGCGCTCAGCTGGACCAGCTTGTGCGCCGCACCCTCGGCCAATGGCCGCAACGGCCGCCCGGCCTCGAGCCTTCCGCCAAGCAGCCCGGCACCTGGCTGCGGGCGCGGCCCGATCTGGAGCGCAAGGTCACGCAGCCCTACCTCAAGATCCCCGGCGCGCACCGCCTTTGCACCCTGCCGGACGGCCTCTACCTGCATTTCAGCACGAGGGCCGAGGAACCCTATGTGGACGTCCTCTGCATCGAGGCTTGCAGCACCTATCAGAACCTGCTGGACAAGCGCTCACGCTTCGCGCCCAGCACCGGATCGCTGCTCGCGGTCTGTCCCGTCGAGTGGCTCATGGAGCCGGGCATTCCCGGCAACAACATCCCCCGCTGGCGCCTCATCCGGATGGTGAAGAAGGAACCGAAGGTGCCGTTGATCCTGCCTGTCCGGGATGCCCGCGTGCTCTTCGCGCTGCAGGACCGGCACTTTCGCGGCTTCATGTCGAGCCAGACGGCCCAGGCGCACGAGTTCTTCTGCCCGATGGACGTGCTGACCGACCTGGAGGGTGCGAAGAACCCGGCGCTGCGCGCGCTGATCGCCCGGGCCGCGGCGGCCTCCAACTTCATGGACATGCCGGAGACGCCGGCCGGGCTGCGCTAGGAGCCCCGCGAGGATGCGGGCCCTCAGGCCAGGAGGGAATAGAACATCCGGATGCTGGTAATCGCCAGGAAGACGGCGAAGGCCTTCTTCAGCAGTTCCGGCCGGATGCTGTGCGCCAGGGCCACGCCCCAGGGGGTCGCGAGGATGGAGCCCGGCACGATCAGCGCGAAGCCCACCAGGTTCACCCAGCCGAGCGAATAGGGCGGCCGCCCTTCGGCGCCGATCCCGGCCCAGATCAGCCCGATCGTCGCCGGGATGGAGATCACGAGCCCGAAGGCCGAGGCGGTCGCCACCGCGGAGCGGATCGGCGTGCCGAACATGCCGAGCACCGGCACGCCCACCGTCCCGCCGCCGATGCCCATGACGGCGCTGATCGCGCCGATGCCGCTGCCGATCACCTGCCGCGCCCAGCCGAAGGGCATGCTGTCGCGCAGCCGGAAGGCCACGCCCGTGAAGCCCATATTGGCCGCCACCAGCAGCGCCACGCAGGCGAAGACGAGGGTCATCCCCGGCCCCTTCAGCACCGCCGTCAGGTAGGTGCCGACCAGCACACCCACGAACATCGCGGGCGTCAGGCTCCTGAGCAGCGGCATGTCGATGGCCCCCTTCGCCCAGTGCTTGCGCGCCGAGACGATGGAGGTGGGGATGATGGTGGCCAGCGAGGTCGCGACCGCGACCTTCATCTGCGTGTCCGCCGGCACGTCGAAGAGCGGCAGGATGTAGAAGAGCACCGGCACGATGACGATCCCGCCGCCGACGCCGAAGAGCCCCGCCAGCAGGCCGGAGAAGAGGCCGGTCGCGCCCATCGCCAGGGCCAGCAGCCCGAGCCATGTCAAATGATCCATCGGATTCAGGCCTTCCAGACAATTCGGACGGCCTCGGAGTGGTGGTCGTTCCGCTGGCAGTGCCATAGCTTCGCAGCCGCGAACTGTCATCCCCGCGAGGCGACTTGCTCATCACAGATCCCTGGTTCTACGCCTTGGCCATTCCGGCCTTCCTCCTCACGGGCATCAGCAAGGGCGGCTTCGCTTCCGGGGCGGGCAATGCCGGCGTGCCGATGATGTCGCTGGTCATGCCGGCCTCCCAGGCCGCGGGGATCGCGCTGCCGGTGCTCTGCGCGATGGACATCGCGGCGCTCCGGGCCTGGTGGGGCAGGTGGGACGCGGCCCAGCTGCGCATCATGCTGCCGGGCGCGGTGGTCGGCATCGTGCTGGGCAGCTTCGTGTTCGGCACGCTCTCGGACGCGATGGTGAAGATCTTCATCGGCGGCATCACCCTGGTCTTCCTGGCGCGCAGCCTCTGGCTCGAGCGCGGCAGCCGCGTGGTTCCGGCCGTGATCCCCTCGCGGATCAAGGGCGGCTTCTGGGCCGCCTGCGCCGGCTTCACGAGCTTCATCGCGCATGCGGGAGGGCCGCCGGCGGCAGTCTACCTCTACCCGCTGAAGCTGGGCCGGCAGCGGCTGACGGCCACCACCGTCGCCCTCTTCTCGACAGTGAACTACCTGAAGCTGATCCCCTACTTCTTCCTGGGCGCCCTTTCGGTGCAGAACCTGCTGACGAGCCTCGTCCTGCTGCCACTGGCCCCCATCGGCATCCGGATGGGCGTCTGGCTCCAGGGCCGCGTGAGCGACCGGGCCTTCTACCGCATCATTTATGTGCTCCTGGCCGCGACCGGCCTCGAGCTTGTCTGCGAGGGTCTCTTTCGATGAAGATGCTGGGCGTCCTGGGCGGCATGGGCCCGCTCGCTTCCGCGGAGTTCATGCGCCAGCTCACGCTGCTGACGCCCGCCGCGCGCGACCAGGACCACATCCCCACCGTGCTCTGGTCCGACCCGCGCGTGCCCGACCGCACCGAGGCGCGCGTGCATGGCGGCGAGGATCCGCTGCCCGCGCTGGTGAACGGCATCCGCGGGTTGGAGGCGGCCGGCTGCGGCGCCATCGTGATCCCCTGCAACACCGCCCATGGTTGGTTCGACGGCATGCGGGGCGCGACCAGGCTGCCCATCCTGCACATTGTCGACGCCGCGGCCGACGAGCTGCGCCGCCAGGGCGTGGCGGAGGGGCCGATCGGGCTGATGGGCACCACCGGCACGCTGGCCATGCGGCTCTACCAGGAGCGGCTGGGCTTCGAATGCCTCGTCGCGGAGGAACTGCAGGAGAGCCATGTCATGCCGGCCGTCGGCCTGGTGAAGGCGAACCGTGTGGCCGAGGCCTATGCGCCGCTGGCCGAGGTCGCGCGGAGGCTGCGGGCGCAGGGAGCTAAGGCCGTGGTGCTGGGCTGCACCGAGATCCCGCTCGGCGTCGCGGCGGGACCGGCGCTCGGATTTCCCGTGATCGACACGATCGCCGCCCTCGCGCGCGCCGCGATCGGCTGGGCGAAGGCCTGAAGCGCGGCTAGGATCGCGAGACAATGGGAGGATATGCGATGAGTCAGGCCGAGGAGTTCCACAACGTCGACGACGAGAGCCAGGGGCTCGCGCGGGAGCTCGCCCCGGGCTTGACCACCCGCATCTTCCCGGGCGAGCAGGCCATGCTGTCCGTCGTCACCATCGCGCCACACGCCGCCGGGACGATGCACAGCCATCCGGAAGAGCAATGGGGCATGCTTCTCGAGGGCAGCGCGGTCCGTATCCAGGGCGGCGAGGAGATCGCGGTCGGGAAGGGTGATTTCTGGCGCACGCCGGGTGGCATCGAGCATACGATGCGGGCGGGGCCGGAGGGGTGCAAGGTGCTCGACATCTTCGCGCCGCCCCGCGACGCCTATCGCAAGGCCGGGAAGGGCTTCGCTTCGGCGACCTGAGCGCCTGCGGGGGAGCGCCGTGCCGGTCGGGTCAGGACGCACCCGGGCGGCACGGAACATGGGCAGCACGAAAGATGGGCGGCCCGCGCCGGGATGAGAAGAAGCCGATGAGGGCCGCTGGCCATCCGCCCCGCGTCAGGGGCGGATGGGAGTCGTCAGTCGCACTCGCAGCCCGGGGTGGGCGCGGTGCTCTCGCGCATCACGTGATGGTCCACCCATTCGGCCACGAGCCGGCGCGCCTCCGCCACCGAGGCTTCCGGGTGATGCACGCGATACAGCGTCGTGCAGGCCTGGAACGCGGACAGGTCCGGCGTGCCCACGTCGCGCAGCTCGCGATAGGCGGTCACGACGGCACGCTCGCAGCGGCGGGCGATATGGCTGAAGTCCTTGCCCATCATTCTCTCCAATTGCGAATCACTCGCAATGTCACGCCACAATAGCCATATCTGAACAGCTGTTCAAGTGAGCGACAGGCGTTCCGACGGATCGGGGAGGCGTGTGACGGTCGCGTCACACGCCTCCCATTCAGGTCAGGACGCGGCGACGGCCTCGGCGATGGCCTTGCCCACGTCGAGCGTGCCGGCCTGGCCGCCGAGGTCGCGCGTGCGGGGGCCGCCCTCGGCCAGCAGCTTCTCGATGGCCGTGGTGATGGCCTTGGCCGCCTCGGGCTCGCCGAGATGGTCGAGCATCATCGCGCCCGACCAGATCTGCCCGATCGGGTTCGCGACGAAGCGGCCCGCGATGTCCGGCGCCGAGCCGTGCACCGGTTCGAACATCGAGGGAAATGCCTTCTCGGGGTTGATGTTGGCGCTCGCGGCCACGCCGATGGAGCCGGCCACGGCCGGGCCCAGGTCGGAAAGGATGTCGCCGAAGAGGTTGGAGCCGACCACCACGTCGAACCAGTCCGGGTGCTGCACGAAATGCGCGCAGAGGATGTCGATGTGGAACTGGTCGGTCTTCACCTCGGGATAGTTCTTCGCCATCTCGGCGAAGCGGTCGTCCCAGTAGGGCATGGTGAAGGTGATGCCGTTGGATTTGGTGGCGCTCGTCACCTTCTTGCGCGGGCGCTTCATGGCCAGCTCGAAGGCGTATTTGATGATCCGGTCGGTGCCGGTGCGCGTCAGCACGCTCTGCTGCGAGACGAACTCGCGGTCGGTGCCCGGGAACATCGTGCCGCCGATGGAGGAATACTCGCCCTCGGTGTTCTCGCGCACGACGTAGAAGTCGATCTCGGCCGGAGTGCGGTTGGCGAGCGGCGTGGAGACGCCCGGCAGCAGCTTGCAGGGGCGCAGCGAGACATACTGGTCGAAGCCGCGGCGGATCGGGATCAGCAGGCCCCAGAGCGAGGTGTGATCCGGCACGCCCGGCCAGCCCACGGCGCCGAGGAAGACGCTGTCGCTGTCCTTCAGCTGGTCGAGCCCGTCCTCGGGCATCATCCGGCCGGTCTTGGTATAGGTCTCGCAGGACCAGTCGTAATGGGTGAGCTTCAGGTCGAAGCCGAAGCGGCGGGCGGCGGCGTCGAGCACGCGCAGGCCCTCGGGCGTGGTTTCCTTGCCGATTCCATCGCCCGGAATGACGGCGATGCGGTGCGTGCGTGCCATGACGTGTCCCATCCTCGAAGGGTTCTGGGGTTACGCCCGGCGCCGCCTTTGGACAAGCTGCCGGCCTGCCGCCAAGGCGACGAATCCTGCCATGCCGATGCTCGCCCAGGCGGCCGGCCGCGGACCGAAGGTGAGGTCGAAATTGGCGGCCGCGACCCGGCCCGCCGGCAGGTTCGTCGCTAGCGCGAACCAGGCGTATTCGGTGGCGACGGTCGCCAGGAAGGCCAGAACCGTGAGCGCCGCCAGCGCGAGCAGGTTGGACTGGAGCCGCGCCGGGATCAGCCGCCAGAGCAGCAGCCAGAGGAGGATCCCGGTCAGCAGGCTCTCCTGGCTGACATCGGACTTGGCCTGGATGAAGGCATGCAGCATGGCCACGAGCACGATGGGGAAGATCAGCCGGTGCAGCTTCTTCCAGCGCCGGCCGAGCCGGCGCATCCAGCCGTCCGTCGAGGTCCAGCCCAGCAGGCACAGTCCGAGGAGCGCGACGAAGCCGATGGTCAGGTAGAAGCGCTTCGCGATCTCGGCGATGGCGGTCGTGACGATCCAGTTCTGGTCGGCGAGGTAGAGCACCAGGTGCAGCAGCACCCAGGCCAACGCGCCGAGCCCCAGCATCCGGCGGATCTGGTAGAGGCGCGGCCAGGCGAGGATGCGGCCCGCCGGCGTGATGGCGAGGCTCGCGATCAGGAAGCGGATCGACCAGCGGCCGGTCTCGTGCATCGCCGCGTTCAGCGGCTCGGGGCCGAGATTGGCCTGCCACCAGTCCGCGAGGATGAAGAAGCTGGGCAGGATCAGGATCGCCAGCGCCACGATCCGCAGCGGCGAGAGCTTGCCGCTGCGCTCGCGCCAGAGTGCCCAGTCGGGCACCGGCCTGGCCTGCGCCCGCCCGGCGGGATTCATGGAACGAGCCCCCGCGCGCGAATCTCGGCGACGATGCGGCTGGTCTCGTCCAGCGCCGGGCGCGGCGAGGGCAGGCGGTCGCCCAGCCGCGCGGCCATGCCGGCCCGCACCAGCCCCTCGGTCAGCCCGCGGTGGCGAGGGCCGAGCCCGCCGGGATCGGCGATGAGCAGAGGGGCGCGCGTCATCAGGACCTCGGAGAGCATGGAGGTGGAATCGCCGGTGACGACCAGGATGTCCGCCAGGGCCAGCATCGCCAGATAGGGGTTCCGGCCGGCAGCGCCCCAGCGGTGCAGATGATGGGGCACGTCCGAGAGCGCATTCGCCACGGCCTCCGCCGCGGTTACGCCGGTCCGGCGGGAGGTGGTGGCCAGCACGCTGGCGCCCAGGCCGGCGGCCCGACGCGCGATCCGCGCCGCGACCTCCGCGTCCATGCCCTCCGACCGCACCGGCCCGCCCAGCACCAGCGCCACGCGGGGCGATGGCAGGGCGGCCAGCTCCGGAAAGCCGGCGGCAGCGGCGGCGAGCGCCTCGGGCGTCAGCCGGTGGGCGGCGCCCTGGATGACCATCAGATTCCCGGCCGGCGCGGGCGAATCGAGCGAGCCGATCACCAGCAGGTCGAAGTCGCCGGCGCAGAAGCCCGGCCGCATGGTGTGGACGGTCTTCGCCCCGCGCGCCCGCAGCCAGCGCGAGACGGGCGCCGCGCGGCGCCCGGAAGAGATCACCAGTCCCGGCCAGGGCGGCGCGAATTCCGACCGGTCCGCGAGCCCGACCAAAGTTGGCCAGGGCCAGACCACCTTCGCCCAGGGCCCGAAGCGCAGCGGAATCCGCCGGAACGGCACGCCCAGCCGCTCGGCGATGCCCAGGGCCTGCGCGGCCGTCCCGGCGCGCGGGTCTTCCAGCACCCAGACCCTCATGGACGGGACAGCCGTCGGACGTTACGAGACGCCGAGAGACTCGGAGCAGAAGAATGAGTGGCCATCACGCCTCGGATTGGGATCAGGACGCGGCCCTGACCACCGCGCGTATCCTCCTGGAGATCAAGGCGGTCAATTTCCGCCCCGAGGAACCCTATACCCTGACCTCCGGCTGGAAGAGCCCCGTCTATATCGATTGCCGCAAGATCATCTCCTACCCGCGCGCCCGGACCCGGATCAGCGACCTGGGTGTGGAGAAGATCAACCGCGCCATCGGCTTCGAGACGATCGAGAGCATCGCCGGCGGCGAGACGGCGGGCATTCCCTTCGCGGCCTGGATCGCCGACCGCATGAACGTGCCGATGGCCTATGTCCGCAAGAAGCCCAAGGGCTTCGGACGCAACGCGCTGATCGAGGGCGACGTGCCGGTGGGCCGGGAGACGCTGCTGGTCGAGGACCTCACCACCGACGGCGCGAGCAAGATCCGCTTCGCCGAGGCGCTGCGCGAGGCCGGCGCGAAATGCGCGCATACCTTCGTGGTCTTCTACTACGGCGTATTTCCCGGCAGCTTCGAGCAGATGAAGGCGATGGACCTCTCGCTGCATCACCTCGCGACCTGGTGGGACGTGCTCGAGGTCTGCCGGGAGAAGGCCTACTTCCCCGAGGCCTCGCTGACGGGCGTGCGGAAGTTCCTGGAGGATCCGGTGGGCTGGAGCCGCGCCCACGGCGGCGTCGGCAGCCTCGACGAGGCGCTGGCCCACAAGGGGAAGGCGGGCTGAGGGGAACCCGGCCGGCCGTCGCGTGTTGATCCGGCATCACCACGCGACGGAGGCACCATGAAGTCGAAGATGATCGCCGAGGCGGAAGGTCAGAAGACCTATCTCCTCGTGCTGGAGCCCGGCGAGGAGGCTTTTTCCTCCATCGCGAATTTCGCGCAACGCGAAACGATCCGCGCCGCCTCGCTGACCGCGCTCGGCGCCTTCGAGCGCGCGACGGTCGCCTGGTTCGACGTCGCGACGAAGGACTATGTGAAGATTCCCGTCGCAGAGCAGGTTGAGGTCCTGAGCCTGGTCGGCGACATCGCGGTGGACGACGAGGGGAAGTCCAGTCTGCACGCCCATGTGGTGCTCGGCCTGCGTGACGGTTCGGTGAAGGGCGGTCACCTGCTCGAAGCGATCGTGCGCCCGACGCTGGAGGTGACCCTGACCGAGTCGCCGGCCCATCTTCGACGCAAGAAGCGGCCTGAACTGGGAATCGCGCTGATCGACCCGGGCGCCTGATCGTCCCCTGAGAGGTGGTTGCCCCTGCTACCCGGGCCGGGCCACGATGGCGGCCTCTGGTCCTGGAGTTTGGTATGTTCGCCCGCTTGCTGTTGATGATGCTGGCCTGGGCGCTCCCCGCGCATGCCCAGACGCGCGACACGCTGACCATAGGCATCACGCAGTATCCGTCCACGCTGCACCCGAATATCGAGAATATGGTGGCGAAGTCCTATGCGCTTGGCTTCAGCCGCCGCCCCGTCACGGCCTACGACGCCGATTGGAAGCTCGTATGCCTGCTCTGCGAGACGCTCCCCACCCTGGAGAACGGCCTCGCGCGGCTGGAGGCCACCCCCGGGGGTAAGCCTGGCATCCGCGTCACCTGGCGCCTGCGCGAGGGCCTGCGCTGGGGCGATGGCACGCCCATCACCACCGACGATCTCCGCCTGACCTATGAAGCCGGCCGCGAGCCCGCCACCGGCATCGGCCCGGCGGAATTCTTCCGCTCGGCCTATGAGTTCATCGCCGAGGACACGCGCAGCTTCACGCTCCGCTTCGACCGCGTGACCTTCGAATTCGCGAGCCTCGGCGACTTCGCCCCGCTGCCGGCGCATCTGGAGCGCGAGCGCTGGCGGGCCGACCCGCGCGCCTATCGCACCCGCACCCTCTACGATACCGAGCCCACGACTCCCGGCCTCTGGAACGGCCCCTACCGCATCGTCCAGGTCCAGCCCGGCGCCGCGATCACGCTGGAGCGCAACGCGCAATGGGACGGCCCGGCGCCCGCCTTCCGGCGCATCGTGATCCGCGCCGTCGAGAGCACGCCGGCCCTGGAGGCGCAGCTGCTGGCCGGGCAGCTGGACATGGTCGCCGGCGAGCTCGGCCTGCCCGTCGAGCAGGCGACGGCCCTGGCCCGGCGCACCGGCGCCCGCTTCCGCGTGGAGTACCAGCCGGGCCTCATCTACGAGCACATGGACCTCAATCTCGACATGCCCCTCTTCGCCGACCGCCGCGTGCGCCAGGCGCTGCTGCTGGGCCTGGATCGTGCGCAGATCGTCGCGCGGCTCTTCGAGGGGCGGCAGACCGTCGCCAACACCAGCGTCAATCCGCTCGACTGGCCGAGCGATCCGGAGGTCCGGGCCTGGCCCCACGACGCGCGCCGCGCCGCCGCGCTGCTCGACGAGGCGGGCTGGCGCCCCGGCTCCGACGGCATCCGGCGCAACGCGGCGGGCGACCGCCTCTCCTTCGAGCTCATGACCACCGCGGGCAACCGCTCGCGCGAGGCGACCCAGCAGGTCATCCAGGCGCAGTGGCGCCGGATCGGCGTGGAAGCGCGCATCCGCAACGAGCCGCCGCGCGTCTTCTTCGGCGAGACCATGTCGCGCCGGCGCTTCCAGGGGGCGGCGCTCTACGCCTGGGTCTCCGCGCCCGAGAGCGTCCCGCGCACGAGCCTGCATTCCGACGAGATCCCGACCGCCGCCCGCAACTGGTCCGGCCAGAACTATCCCGGCTTCCGCAACGCCGAGATGGACGCGCTGCTGGAGGCGCTGCCCATCGAGCTGGACCGCGGCAAGCGCCGCGCGCTGTGGCATCGCCTCCAGGCGATCTATGCCGAGGAGCTGCCCTCGCTGCCGCTGTGGTTCCGCCAGGACGCGCATGTCTGGCCTGCCTGGCTGGAGGGCGTGCGGCCGACCGGCCACCTCAACTTCTCCAGCCTCTGGGCGGAGGAGTGGCGGGTTCGCTGATGCTCGATCACGTCTCCATCACGGTGAATGCGCTGGAGCCCGCGCTGCGCTTCTATGATGCGGTGATGGGCGCGCTCGGCGTGCCGCGCGTCTGGGTGACGGAGCAGGGCATCGGCTACGGCCTCCGCAACACGGCCGACGACGACAGCCACAGCTTCCTCTCCATCTACGTCCGGCCGGGCGTGGCGGCGGACCGGCGGCACTGGGGCTTCCGGGCCCCGGACCGCGCCGCGGTGCGGGCCTTCCACGCCGCGGGCCTGGCGCATGGCGGGCGCGACGACGGCCCCCCCGGCCCGCGCCCGGAGTATCACGACCACTATTACGGCGCCTTCCTGCTCGACCCGGACGGCAATCGCGTCGAGGCGGTGTGCAACAGGGCGGAGGCGTGACCCGCCTCATCCTCTGGCGCCTGGCGCAGATCGCTGTCACGGCCGCGATCCTCTCGCTCTGCGCCTTCCTGCTGATCGCGCTGATGCCGGGCGATCCCATCGACCTCGCCATCGCGGGCGATCCGCGGCTCACCTCCGAGGATGCGGCCCGGCTGCGCGCGCTGCATGGCCTCGATCAGCCGTTGATGGCCCGCTACCTGGCCTGGGCCGGGGCGGTGCTGCAGGGGAATTTCGGGCATTCGCGGCTCTTCGCGCAGCCGGTGGCGCAGCTTCTGGGCCCGCCCCTGCTGAGCTCGCTGCAATTGCTGGGCCTGGCCCTGCTCCTCGCCGTTGGGGTCGGCGTCAGCCTCGGCGCGGTGGCGGCGCTGAAGCCGAGGCTGGCGCCGGGAGTGCAGGGGCTGGCGCTCCTTGCCCAGGCGGTGCCGTCCTTCTGGCTGGGGCTGCTGCTGATCATCCTCTTCGCCGTGCAGCTCGGCTGGTTGCCCGCGGGCGGAGGCCCGCCAGGCGACAGCTCGGGCGGCGACGGCGGAGGGCGGTTCCTGATCCTGCCCGTCGCGACCCTGGCCTTCGGGCATCTCGCCGGCTACGCGCGCCATGCCGCTTCCGCGCTCGCGACGGCGATGGCGGAGCCGCATATCCGCACGGCCCGCGCCCAGGGGGCCGGCGAAGCCCGAATCCTCTGGCGCCAGGCTCTGCCCAATGCCGGCGTGCCCCTCCTGACCCTCGCGGCGCTGGACGCGGGCGCCCTGGTCTCGGGCGCCCTGATCACCGAGACGGTCTTCGCGCGGCCCGGCATGGGCAAGCTCATCTACGACGCGGTGATGGGCAACGACTTCAACCTGGCGCTGTTGGCGCTGCTGGTGGTCGCGGTGGTGACGATGCTGGCGACGCTCGCGGCCGACCTCGCCCAGCGCTGGCTGGACCCTCGGTTGGCATGATGGCTGGCGGATTCACGCCTCCGGGCTTCGCCCTTCTGCGATCGGACAGTGCATGAGGGCCGGTATCGCTCTGCTGGCCGCGCTGGTCCTGGCCGCCGCCGCCGCGCCGCTGGCCGCCGCCTGGCTGGGCCACGATCCCTTCCTGCCGGACCTGTTCACACGCTTCGAGCCGCCTTCGGCCATCCATCCGCTCGGCACCGACGACCTTGGCCGCGACATCCTCCTGCGGCTGCTCTACGGCGCCCGCGTCTCGCTGATCGTGGGGCTGATGGCCGCGCTGGCCGCCACGGTGATCGGCACCGTCGTGGGTCTCCTGGCCGCCTGGCGCGGCGGCTGGCTGGATGCCGCGCTGATGCGCCTGGCCGACGGGCTGCTCGCCTTGCCGGCCCTGCCGCTGCTGGTGATCCTGGCCGCGCTCGATCCGGCCGCCCTGGGCCTGCCGCGCGGCGAAGCCGTGGCCGACATCCTGCGCATCGCGGCGCTCCTCGCCGCCTTCGGCTGGGTGGGCGTGGCGCGGCTGGTGCGGGCGACGGCGCTGTCGGTGCTGGCACGCGATTTCGTGCGCGCGGCCCGGGCGCTCGGCGTCGGCGAGGCCCGAATCCTGCTGCGTCACGTCCTGCCGCAGCTCGCGGCGCCCATCGCGATCGCGACGGCCCTGGCCGTCGGCGGCGCCGTGCTCGCGGAGAGCGTGCTGAGCTTCCTCGGCCTGGGCATCGCGCCGCCTGCGCCGTCCTGGGGCAATATGCTGGCCAATGCGCAGGAACTGGTTTTCCAGGCGCCCCTGGCGGCGCTTTGGCCTGGCCTCGCGATCCTGCTCGCCGTGCTCGGCTGCAACCTCGTCGCGGACGGGGTGGCGCGCCGGCGCTGAAGCGGGACGACCGCGGGCGCCGTCTACCGGCGGTCAGCGCCAGCCGTAGTAGCGCGGGGGATGATGCCGCCGGCCATGATTCCGGTGATGATGGTGGTGCTGCCAGTGCGGCCGGTGGTGGTAATGCGGCCTCGGCGCGTAATGGGGCCGGTGGTGATGGCGGTGGCCATAGTGGGGGCGGTGGTGATGGTGATGGTGCCGGTGCTGCACCGTCGTCACCGGTTCCGCCATGGCGACAGGCGCCGCGCCAATCGCCGTAGCTGCGGAGGCGGCGCCCGAGATCAACGCCAGGCCGAGAGCGGCCATGATGAACAGCTTGCGCATGGTTTCCTCGATTGATGTCCAGGAGGTCATTCAGCCTTCATGTGAAGGCATGATCCGGGTCGAATTGGCGCGGGAAGAAGGCAGGTTGTAACCGCGTGTGAACGGGAGCTACCCCGACAGGCTGCCCAGATGCCGCTCGAAGCCCGCGCGCACGGAAGCGGCATGCGCCGCCATGACGTCCCGGAGCTCGGCCAGGTCATGCACCTCCTGGTGCACCAGCGTCCCGGCGCCGAGCCGCAGCGCCTCCTCCACGGTCACGGGCAGGCCGGGCTCCTTCCACTTGCCGACGGTCAGCCGCATCCGCCCGAGCAGCGCGCGCCAGAGCCGCTCGGCCTGGATGAGCGTGGCCGCCTCGCGCTCGTCGATCAGCCCCTGGCGGCCGAGCTCGCCCAGCACCAGCCGGGTGGTCCGCCGCAGCAGGCGCGGGTGCTCTGCCGCATGGGCCACGGTCATGGCCTGGGCGATGAACTCCACCTCCATCAGCCCGCCCGGCATGGCCTTGAGGTCCCAGGGCCCGTCGGCCGGCAACTCGCGCAGCATCCGCGCCCGCATCGAGGCCGCATCCGCCAGCGCCTTGGCCGCGTCGCGCGGCGCGGTCAGGGCGGCCTCGGCCGCCGCCGCGATCTGCCGCGACAGGGGTGCCGGCCCGGCCACCACGCGCGCCCGGGTCAGCGCCATGCGCTCCCAGGTCCAGGCCTCCTCCATGTGGTAGCGCTGGAAGGAGGAGAGCCGCGTCGCCACGGGGCCCTTGTTGCCCGAGGGCCGCAGCCGCATGTCCACCTCGAAGGCCGCCCCATGCCGCCCGGCGGTGGTCAGCGCCGCCACCACCTGGTGCGACAGGCGGATGAAATATTCCGAGGAGGCCAGCGACCGCGCGCCGCCCTCGCTCGCCTCGGCCTCCGGCTCGTGGTCGTAGATGAAGATGAGGTCGAGGTCGGAGCCCGGCAGCATCTCCCGCCCGCCGAGCTTGCCCAGCGCCAGGATGGCCAAGCCGCCGCCGGCCACCTTGCCGAAGCGCCGGGCGAAGTCGCCCTGCACGGCCGGCAGCAGCGCCGCGAGGGCCGCGTCGGCGATCGCGCTGCGCTGCTCGCCCGAGCTGTCCGCGTCAACCCGGCCCTCGAGCTCCGCGGCATCCACCTCGATCATGTGCTCGGTGACGAGGCGTCGGGTCGCCTCGAGCGTCTCGTCCAGGTCGCGGGCTTCGCGCATGAGCGCGGGGAGGGCGGCCAGCGGCTTTTCCCCTGGCGCCGCGTAGCTGCCCGCCAGCAGCCCTTCCAGCGCCGCCGGTCGCCGCGCGATGTGGTCCGCGAGCTGCGGCGCCGCGCCCAGCAGCCCGGCAAGCCGCACCAGCAGGCGCGGGTTGCGGTGCAGCAGCGAGAGCCACTGCACCCCCGCCGCCATGCGCTGCAGCAGCGTGTCGAAGCGCGCCAGCGCCGCGTCGGGCTCGCGCTGCCGGGCGAACGCGGCCAGCAGCGCCGGCATCAGCTCGGTCAGCAGCTCGCGGGCCCGCTCGCTGCGCATGGCGCGCGGGCGGCCGTGATGCCAGCTCCGCACCATGGCCGCGACCGAGGCGGGATCACGGAAGCCCATGCCGCGCAGCGTCTTCATGGTCTCGGGGTCGTCGTCCACGCCGGTGAAGACGAGGTTGCCCGAATCCTGGGAGGAGCTGAGCTGCGGCGCCGCCTCGAAGAGCCTGGCATAGTGCCCCTGCACGCGCCGCTGATGCGCCGTCAGCGCCTCGGCGAAGGCCGGGGTGTCGGCGAAGCCCATGAAGCTGGCGATACGGGCCAGCTCCCCCGGCGCCTCGGGCAGGCGGTGGGTCTGCCGGTCGGCCACCATCTGCAGGCGGTGCTCGGTGGTGCGCAGGAAGACATAGGCATCGGCGAGATCGGCCGCCGCCCGCCGGTCCAGCTTGCCCGCGGCAGCCAGGGCGGCCAGGGCGCCGAGGGTCGTCGGGTCGCGCAGCGCCGGGTCGCGGCCGCCCCAGATGAGCTCCAGCACCTGCACGGTGAACTCGATCTCGCGGATGCCGCCGGCGCCGAGCTTCACGTCGTGCCCCGCCACCCCGATCTCGCTGCCCGCGCCGTGATCGGCCTTGTGGCGGTTGATCTGGCGCTTGATCGAATGGATGTCCGCCACCGCCGCGAAGTCCAGGTGCCGGCGCCAGACGAAAGGGCGTAGCTCGCGGAGGAAGGCCTCGCCGGCCGCGCGGTCGCCCGCCACCGGCCGCGCCTTGATCATGGCGGCCCGCTCCCAGTTCTGCCCGAGGCTCTCGTAATAGGAGAGGGCCATGGGCACGCTCACGCAGAGCGGGGTGGCCGCGGGGTCCGGGCGCAGGCGCAGGTCGGTCCGGAAGACGTAGCCCTCCGCCGTGCGTTCCTCCATCAGCCGGACCAAGTCCCGGGCGAGACGGACATAGGGAGCCGCGCCGTATTCTTCGTGATAGGAAGGCGAATCAGGATCATGAAGAAGCAGCAGATCGACATCCGAGGAGTAGTTCAGCTCCCGCCCGCCGAGTTTCCCCATCCCCAGCACGATGAGGCCCGAGCCCTTCGTGATCTGCTTCGGCTCGCCCTTGAGCCGGGGCAGCCGGATCTGGCCGCGCCGTGCGGCCTCCAGCAGCAGATGGGCGCAGGCGAAGTCGATCGCGAGGTCCGCGAGCTCGCTCAGCGCCTGGGTCACGCGGTCCAGGCTCCAGGCGCCGGAGAGGTCGGCCGCGGCGGCCACCAGGGCGCCCTGGCGCTTGGCCCGGCGCAGCAGGCTGGCCACGGCATCCCGCGCCGCCGCCGGATCGGCCTTGGTCAGCGGATCGAGCGCGAGCTCCATCGCCTCCTCCGGCCCGCGGTCGAGCAGGCGGGTCAGTGCTGGCGCCTCGGCCCAGCAGAGGTCGGCCAGGTAGGAGCTGTGGGCGCCCATCACCTCGAGCAGGGGGGCCGCATCGGCGCGGGAGCCGAGGGCCTGCTGCGTCGGATTGCCGGCGGCGAGGCGGTCGCGCAGGCGTTGGACAGCCTCGGGATCATGAAGCGGCGTCATGCCGCACAGGAGAACCGCAGGTGAGCCAGGGTCAACCCCCACCCCCTTCGCCGGCGCCTTCCTCGGCTCCTTCCTTGCGCCGGCGGCGCCACCTGCCGCGCGTCGCGGGATGGTGCTGCGGCCTCCTCCTGGCGATCCCCCTGCTGGGCGGGCTTGCCATCGGCGCGCTCGTGGCGCGGCTGGCGCACGGCCCCATCGAGTGGGGGCTCATCGCCCGGCAGATCGAGCGCGCCACGAACCGGCCGGACAGCGCCATGCGAATCGGCATCGAGCACGCCGCCGTCGCCTGGGAGGGCTGGCGCGGCAGGGGCGCGCCGCTGGACATCCGCCTGACCGGCGTCACCCTGCGCGACACGGCGGGGCGGGCCCTGGTCACCCTGCCTGAGGCGGCCATCACCTTCTCCCTGGCCTCGCTGCTCCAGGGCACGCTGGCGCCTGCCACCATCGAGCTGCGCCGGCCCAACCTGATCCTGCTGCGCGACGAGGAGGGCGGCCTCTCGCTGGACTTCGGCAGCGCCGGCGCACCGTCACCCGACGCGGCGGCGGGCGAGCCGGTGGAGCACATCCTGGCCGACCTGATGGAGCCGGCCCAGGACCGCGCGATGCATACCTCGCTGCGGCGCATCCGCATCCTGGGCGGCACGGTCACGGTGCGCGACCGCCTTCTCGGCCGGGACTGGTTCCTGAACGACACGCAGATCGAGCTGCAGCGGCTGGCCGAGGGCGGCCTCGAGGCCGATGGCGAGGCGGTGATGCGCATGGGCGAGGTCGACCTGCCCGTGCATCTGCGCGGCCGGGCCCAGAATCAGGGAGAAGGGCGGGATCCCCTCCGCTTCTCCGTCCGGCTCGACCTGCCGGTGCTGCGTCCCTCGGAGATCGCGACCGTCATCCCGCCGCTCGCGCCCCTCGCCATCCTCGACGCGCCCGTCGCCATCCAGGCGCGGGCGGAGTTCGACCAGTCGGGGCGGCCGCTGCGCGGCGGGCTCGACATCCAGGCGTCGGAGGGCGGCAGCCTGAAGCTGGACGGCGAGACAGCGCTGCCCTTCGCGCGGCTCTCGGCCAGCCTCGACGGCAACCGGCGGCAGATCTCGCTGGACCAGGCGCGGCTGGAACTGCCAGGGCCCGGACGCAGCACGCTGGAGGTCTCCGGCCGTGTCGCGCTCGCCGATGGGGGATGGTCCGGCGAGCTCCGTGCCGGCGTCGCGCGGCTCGACCTCGCCGAGCTGCCGGACCTCTGGCCGGAGGGACTGGCGCCAGCGACCCGCGCCGCCCTGCTGCGCGCCGCGCCGCGCGGGGCCGTGCGCGACGCCATGCTGCGGCTGGAGGTCGCCGCCGATGCCGACCTCACCCGATGGCGCCTGCCGGGCGCGCGGATCGAGGCGGTGCTGGCCGACGCGCTGCTCGTCGCGCCGGACGGTCCTCCGGACGGGCCGCGGCTCGCCGTGGAGGCCGTCGAGCTGGTGGCCGAGGTGCGGCCGGACTGGCTGCGCGTGGAGAACCTCTCGCTGCGGCTGCCCACGCCGCCGGGCCCCGGCGCCGTCGCCAGCACGGTCAAGGCGCAGGGCGAGGCCGCGCTGCGGGACGGGCGCTGGCGCGGCACGATGGGCCTGGAGCTGGACCGCGCCCGCTTCGCCGATCTGCCGGCGCTCTGGCCTCAGGGCCTCGGTGCCGGGGCGCGCGAGTGGGTGACCGAGAACATCACCGCGGGCGAGGCCGGCGGCGGGCGCTGGCAGGCCACCGCCGAGGCGGCCGAGGACTATTCCGGCTTCCGGCTCACCGCCCTGACGGGGCGGATCGAGGTGCAGGGCGCCACGGTGCATTGGCTGCGCCCGATCCCGCCCGTGCGCAACGCGACGGGATTTGCGACCTTCGGCCTCGACGCGATCGACGTGCAGGTCACCTCCGCCCGGCAGGAGAACGCGGCCGGCCAGCCGGGGCCGCTGGAGATTCGCGATTCCACGCTGCGCTTCGTTTTCCCGGCCGATGGGCCGGAGCGCACCGAGATGTCCTTCGGCATGGCCGGGCCGCTCGCGGAGATCGTGAACGTGGTGCGCCATCCGCGGCTGCATCTCTTCGACCGGACACCCTTTCCCGCGACGGTCGCGGCCGGCGCCTTCGAGGGGCGGCTCAATATCGGCTTTCCGCTGATCGCGACGCTGAGCATGGAGCAGGTGCGGCTTCGGGCCGAGGCGAAGGCGACCAATGCCCGCCTCACGCGCCTGCTCTTCGACCGCGACCTCGAGGCGGCCAATCTCGACTTCGTGACGGACACCGAGCAGCTGCGCCTCAGCGGGACCGCGAGCATGGTGGGCATTCCGCTCCGCCTCGGGGTCGAGATGGACTTCCGCCCCGGACCCGCCAGCCAGGTCGTCAGCCGCGAGAGCGTGACGGCGCGCGGCGACGCCGAGCGGCTGGCCATGCTGGGCTTCGACACAGGCGCCCTGCTGCGCGGCCCCGTCGCGATGGAGGTCCGCACCGAGCGGCGGCGCAACGGGCAGGGCGTGGTCAACCTGCAGGCCGACCTGCGCGATGCGGTGCTGGCCTTCGCGCCCCTGGGCTGGACGAAGCGCGCGGGCAGTCCCGGTTCGGCCGAGGCCGTGTTCCGCATGCAGGGCGAGCGGCTCACCGGCATCGACAACATCCGGATCGAGGCGCTGGAACTCGCGCTGCGCGCCCGTGCGACGGCCCGCGCGGGGCGCATCGAAAGGGTCGAGATCCAGGAGACGAGCTTCGGCGCGAGCCGGCTCACGGGCGATGCGCGCGCCCCCCCGGCCTCGGGCCAGCCCTGGAACGTGACGCTGCGCGGGCCGGTGCTGGACTTGCGCTCGCTCTTCGGCACGGAGGGGCAGGTCTCGGGCGGCGCCGCGCGGGACCGCAACGCGCCTCCCGAGGCGCCGGCCGGGGACCAGGCGCCCCTGGCGCTGGACCTGCGCTTCGACCAGGTGATGCTGGGGCCGGAGCGTGACCTCTTCGCCATGCAGGCGCGCGGCCGGATTGATTCCGCCGGCGTGCTGCGCGAGGCGAGCCTGCGCGGGCGGACCTCGCGCAGCACGGGCGGCTTCGAGCTGCTCATGACGCCGCGCGGGCAGGCGCGCCAGCTGCGCGGCTCGGCGGAGGATGGCGGCGGCATGCTGCGCGCCTTCGGCATCGTCGAGACCATCCAGGGCGGGCGGCTCACCCTGAACGCCCAATACGACCAGCCCGGCCCCGGGGCGCCGCTCACGGGCACGGCGGAGCTCGACAACTTCACCGTCCGCAACGCGCCCACCCTGGGCAAGATCCTGCAGGCGATGACGCTGTTCGGCGTCGTGGAGGCGATGCAGCGCGGGCTGGTGTTCAGCCGCGCGGTGGTGCCCTTCACCCTCACGCCCGAGGTGCTGCGGATCAACGATGCGCGCGCCTTCTCGGCCTCGCTCGGCCTGACGGCGCGCGGGCGGATCCTGCGCGAGCGGACCATCCTCGACATCGAGGGCACCATCGTGCCGGCCTATCTCTTCAACACGCTGCTCGGCAACCTGCCACTGGTGGGCCGGCTGTTCAGCCCTGAGCAGGGCGGGGGCGTCTTCGCGGCCACCTTCCGGGCGCAGGGGCCGCCGGAGAGCGCGGAGGTGACGGTGAACCCGCTCGCCGCGCTGACGCCCGGATTCCTGCGCGGGTTGTTCGGGCTGGCCGAGGGGAGCCGGCCGGCCCGCTAGGCCGTGAGGTGATCTAGGCGCCGCGCCGCAGGCCGCCTAAACCTGTCGCCGGGTTTCGGAGACGGGAATGTTCGGCCAATCCATCAGGCGCCTTGAGGATGAGCGTTTCCTCACCGGCCAGGGGCGCTACGTGGATGACCGCGAGATGGCGCCAGGCACGCTGCAGGCCGTCTTCCTGCGCAGCCCGCACGCGCATGCGCGCCTGCTGTCCATCGACACGGGGGCGGCGCGGGCCGCGCCCGGCGTGCACCTCGTCCTGACCGGCGAGGACCTCGCGGCGGCGGGGATCGGCCCTATCCCCTGCCATTCGGTGATCGCCTCGGAGAAGCCGCTGATCATCCCGCCGCGGCCCGGCCTCGCCACCGATGCCGTGCGGTTCGTGGGCCAGCCGGTGGCCTGCATCCTCGCCGAGACGCTGGACCAGGGCCTGGATGCTGCTGAACTCATCGAGGTGGACTACGCGCCGCTGGACGCCGTGAGCTGCCCGCATGCGGCGCTGCGGCCGGAGGCGCCGCAACTGCACGCGGAGGCGCCGGGCAACCTGGCCTTCCGCTGGCAGAAGGGGGACGCCGGGGCGGTGAAGGCCGCCTTCGCTTCTGCCGCCACGGTGGTGCGCGGGACCATCCCCAATCCCCGCGTGACCTGCGCGCCGATCGAGACGCGCGCCGCGCTGGCGCTGGTGGAGGACGGGCAGCTCACCCTCCACTGCAACGGCCAAAACCTCCACGCGATCCGCAAGCAGATCTGCGAGGCCATGGACCTCGCGCCCGAAACTTTGCGGTTGGTGGCGCCCGATGTCGGCGGCGGCTTCGGCGTGAAGAACGTCTCCTTTCCCGAGCATCTCTCGCTGCTGCACGCGGCGCGCGTGCTGGGCCGGCCGATCCGCTGGATGGCTGCCATGACCGAGGATTTCTCCGCCGCCGCGCATGGCCGCGGCCTGCATGCCGAGGCGGCGCTGGCGCTGGATGCGGAGGGCCGGTTCCTGGCACTGAATGTGGAGGCCGTGGCGGAGCTCGGCGCCTATCTCTCCGGCAGCGGGCCGGCCTGCCCGACCAATGCCGCCTCCACCGCCATGGGCGGCTGCTACGCCATCCCGGCGATCCACTATGCGGTCCGCGGGGCCTTCAGCAACACCGCGCCCATGGAGGCCTATCGCGGGGCCGGCAAGCCGGAAGCCAACTTCATCATCGAGACGCTGATCGAGATGGCGGCGAAGCAGACCGGCCTGGACGCCCAGGCGCTTCGCGCGAAGAACCTGATCGCGACGCTGCCCTATTGCACGGCGCTCGGCATGGAGATCCGCGACGGCGATTTTTCCGCGCGCCTTGACGAATGCGCCCGCCTCGCCGATCGCGCCGGCTTCGCCGCCCGCCGGGCCGGGAGCGCCGCACGCGGCAAGCGCCGCGGCTTCGGCCTCACCTGCTTCCTCGAGACCGCGCGCGGCGCGCCCGGCGAATGGTCGCGCCTGCGCGTCGATGCCGAGGGCATGGTCGAGCTCGCGGTGGGCACGCAGTCCAACGGGCAGGGGCACGAGACCAGCTTCCCGCAATACATCGCGCATCTCCTCGACATCCCGATGGACCGGATCCGCTACGTCCAGGCCGACACCGGCCGCATCCCGCGCGGCAACGGCCATGGCGGCGCGCGCAGCCTGCACATGGGCGGCGAGGCCATGCGGCTCGCCGCCGGCGCGCTGCTCGCCCAGGCCCGCAGCGTCGCGGCCCGGCTGCTACAGGCGACGCCCGAGGGGCTGCATTATGCCGAGGGCCGTTTCGGCCTCGCCGACGGGCGCGGGCTGACCCTGGCCCAGATCGCCGCCGAGGAAGGCGGGCTGGAGGGTGAGGCCGCCCATGCCCTCGACCTCGTCACCTTCCCCAACGGCGCCCATGCCGCCGAGGTGGAGCTCGATCCCGAGACGGGCGAGGTCGGGCTGGTCTCCTACATCGCGGTGGACGATTACGGCCGGCTGCTCAACCCCATGCTGGCGCGCAGCCAGGTGCAGGGCGGGGTGGTGCAGGGGATCGGCCAGGCGCTGATGGAGCGCATCGCCTATGACCCGGAGAGCGCGCAGCTGCTCTCCGCGGGCTTCATGGACTACGCGATGCCGCGCGCCTCCGACCTGCCGGACATCGACATCCACCTGCGCGAGGACACGCCGACGGAAGCCAATGGGCTCGGCGTGAAGGGGACGGGGCAGGCCGGCTGCATCGCGGCGCCGCAGGCCATCATCGCAGCGCTGCGGGATGCCCTCGGCGCGGATGTCACCATGCCGGCCACGCCGGAGAAGATCTGGCGCGCGCTGCGGTAGCCGGCGGGCTTTGCCGCGGCCTCCTCTTCGACGATGCCTGATGGCGGAAGGGGGCCTTTCGCCTTCACGCCAGCGCGAATTCGAGGCCGAACGTCGCGTCGAACCCCGTCCCCTCCACGTCAAATTCCCACAGGGTGCCGCTGCGGCGCATGATCTTGGAATGTCTGGGGTCGTTGAAATCTTCCCCGGTGTGCAGGACGAGCTCCCTCAGGGTTCCCGGATCCGTGACGTCGTCAAAAGTGGCGCGGGCGTAGTACTGCTTGCGAAAGACGACATTGTCGGAAAATCCGATGCCGAAGAGGTCACGCTCGCCGAGATAGAAATCGAGCCGCATGACCACGTCATCCGGCGGTGCCGCGCGGGCCTGGGCGGCCGCCGCGTCGTCCCGCGGTCCAACCGCCCGGGGCGTCGCGACGGCTCCCGTATCGAGCCAACCTTCCCAGATCAACCGCTTGCCGGCGTCGCCATCCGCCCAGTTGAACGCCACTCCATCATGGCTCGTGTCGCTCAGGTCGGGCTTGCTGAAGGGCCCGTAGCAGTTCTCGGCCTCGGCGCTTTGGTGGAACAGCTCGAAGTCCACCCGGCGCGGCTTGATGCTGACTCCGAAGAAGAACTCGCTTTTTCCGAACCAGTCCTGGCCACGCTTCACCATGGCCTTCACCAGGTTCAATCTGACCTTGATGTTTCCGAAGAAAAAGCGGGTGGATATTTCGAACGACTCCCGCGAGGTCACCAGCGAATCAGGCCCGCCGTGACATTTATGGACAAAGCAGCGGGGTGCTCCGGGAAGCTGCGCATAGGCCTGCTTCACGAGGCCATCGCTGCGATTGTAGTTGGCTCCGAATTCGCCGGTGACCGAAAATGCGCGGTTTAACCAGCTCGCCACCACAGGACCATAGGTGCGGTAATTCGTGCCGACGACCGTCAGTATCCGGTCCGCCGGAAAGTGCTCGGAGAATTTGGGGAAGCCGACCGGGTTCTCCGGACGTTTCTGCAAATCCGGGTTGAATTGCTCCAACTCCGCGGCCGCGCCAACCCCGGTCCCGGTCCAGTTCTTCAGGAGTTGGAACGAGATACCTTGATGTGGCGTGCCGAGTGTGACGATCTTGTTGATATGATCCGCGGCCCTGCCCTTTTCGTAGCTCCTCTGGATGGCTTCGCGGACAATGAGCCCGCCCATCGAATGGGCCAGAATATTGACCCGCGGAATGGCCTGATGCTTATGCTCGGCAAGCTTGCGGATGAATTTTATGAGGCGGACAAGGGCCTCGCCGTAACGCTTGAAATCTTCCCTGTCGTCCAGATCGTAATACCGGAATACCCACAGCGTCCTGCGCACGTCGGTCGTGGACCTGACCAGGCTCAAGGCGGTTCCTGGGTCGATGACCACTTTGTGCCCGGAAAAGAGGTCCATGTCGAAGCCGCTTAGTTCGGCAGGAATGCTGCTTCTCTCCCGAATGATGGGTTCATTGTAGTAGCCGACGATATTCGTGGCGTCGTTATAGATCCACCTGGATTTCATGAAGCGGAGGATGAGGCCCTCGTATATATAGTTCTCCCCGCGCTTTTGGGGGTACACGGTACCGTCGTTGAACCCCTGATAGGCGATCCTTTTCTCATCCTCGACCCCGAGGCCGCCAAAGCCTCGGATGAGGATGATGGGTTGTTCGGCTCGGGTCGCCCCACCTTCGTCGGTGCTGCTCAAGCTATCCTCCCCTTCATGGAGATTTGCTTGAATCGATGATCGTCAAAGCGCCGACGTAGCGCAATAAATTTTGCCGAGGTTCCAAGGTCAGCGAGGAACGTCTCGCGGCGCCCAGGGAGATCACGTCCCGCGCCTGCCGGCTTCAGCGCGAGGGCGGCGCGGTCCGGCCGGGGCCCAGTTCGCGGACCATTAGCACCGTGTCGAGCCATTGCTCGTGCTTCCAGCCGGTGCCAGGGATCACGCCCACATGCCGGAAGCCGGCCGCTGCGTGCAGCGCGATGGACGGCGCATTCGCGCTGTCGCCGATCACCGCCACCATGAGCCGGAAGTCGAGCGCCGTGCATCGCTCGATCAGGGCCTCCAGCAGGGCCTTGCCGGCACCGCGCCGTACGCCGCCGGGGCGGATATAGACGCTGTTCTCCACCGTGAAGCGATAGGCCGGCCGGGGCCGATAGGCGGCCGCATAGGAATAGCCGAGGATCTCGCCCTCATGCTCGGCGACGAGGTGCGGATAACCGCCCTCTCGCACGGCGATCCGGCGGCGGGCCATCTCCTCCTCGCCGGGAGCTGAGAGCTCGAAGCTGGCGCGGCCGTGCGTCACCCAATGGGCGTAGATGGTGGTGAGGGCGGGAACGTCGGACTCGACGCTGTCTCGGATTTGCATGGGGCGCCGATAGCGGGGAATCGGCCGCTCGGACATCCGGATGATCGGCAGGATTGTGCATTCTTTTGCATGAAAAATCGTGCTTTGACCGTCGGTTAAGGATTGCTACCTATGCGAGCAAGGGCGCAAAGGATTTCGCGTGGATTGGCTCAGGAAGCTGCGGCGGCGGGAAAATCCCCTGCCGGATGCGCGGCAGCTCGCACCCCGTTATGGGGTGCAGGGCTTCGCCGAAAGCGCAGCGCCTTTTCACGCGCCGTCCCGGCCCGCGCGGCTGCCGGCGGTCCTCGACGAGGCGGACGCGGCGGCGGGGCCCGGGCCGGAGCATCGGCCCTTCGCCTCCCTCGGCCCCGAGGGCCATCGGTCCCGCATGCGGGAGAAGCTGCTCGAGCGCGGCCCGGACGCGCTCGCCGACTACGAGCTGCTGGAGATGCTGCTCTTCTTCGGCTTCCGGAAGGGCGACACCAAGCCTCTCGCCAAGCGGCTCATCAACGAGCATGGCAGCTTCGCCCGGGTGTTGGCCGCGCCCTCGGCGAAGCTGCTGGAAAGCGCCGGGCTGGGCCCGCACTCCGTCTCGGCGCTGAAGCTGGTCCAGGCCGCGGCGCTCCGCATGATGCAGGCGGAGGTGGCCGAGCAGCCGGTGCTGAACAACTGGGACCGGCTGATCGACTATCTCAACGCGGTGCTGGCGCGGGAGAAGGTGGAGCAGTTCCGCGTGCTGTTCCTCGATCCGAAGAACCGGCTGATTGCGGACGAGGCCCAGGCGCGCGGCACGGTGAACCACACCCCGGTCTACCCGCGCGAGGTCGTCAAGCGCGCGCTGGAACTGCATGCGACAGCGCTGATCCTGGTGCACAACCACCCCTCGGGCGATCCGACGCCCAGCCGCGCCGATCTGGAGATGACGCGGCAGATCCAGGATGCGGCGGCAGTGCTGGAGATCGTGGTGCACGACCACCTGATCCTCGGCAACGGGCGCTACACCAGCTTCCGCCGCGAAGGTCTGCTGTAGCCTACTCGATGGCGATGCCGGCGCTGCCCGCCAGCTGCGCCCATTTCACCAGTTCGGCCGCGACGAAGGCGCGGAACTCCGAGGCTGGCTGCGGCATGGGATCCGACCCCGCGGCGACGATCCGTGCCGCGAGCGCCGGATCGCCGATCAGGCCGGTGCACAGCGCCGACACCCGCGCGACGATCTGCCACGGGACGGCAGCCGGCGCGAAGACTCCCATCCAGCCGGTGGATTCATAGCCCGGCACGCTTTCGGCCACGGTCGGGACGTGTGGCAGTTGGCTGGCCCGCTGCGCCCCGCAGACCGCAAGCGGAATCGCCTTGCCGTCCTGGATCGTGCGCAGGACTGCGGTCAGGCTGTCCACCATGACCGGAAGCCGGCCCGCGATGAGATCGGCCTGGGCCAGTCCGCCGCCGCGATAGGGAACGTGGTTGAGCCGGATGCCCGCCTGCCTCACGAGCAGCGCGCCCGAGAGATGCTGCGTCGAGCCGAGGTCGCCGCCGGCATAGTCCAGCATTTCGCCCGAGGAGCGGGCTCGGTCCAGCAGGTCCTCGAAGCTCCGTAGGCCGGAACTCACGGAGGCCAGGAAGATCAGCGGGAAATCGGCGCAGCGGGCGACGGGCACGAGGTCCCGAAGCGGATCGTAGCTGAGGCGCCGGTTGACCGCGGGCAGGATGGCGATGGGGCCGCTGCTGCCGAGGAGCAGCACATGGCCGTCGGCCGGCGCGCGGATGGCGGCCTCGACCCCGATCGCGCCGCCGGCGCCGGGCCGGTTCTCCACGACCACGGGCACGGGCCATTGCTCGGCGAGGCGCTGGGCGAGCAGCCTCGCGATCACGTCGGGGACGCTGCCAGCGGGGACGGGCACGAGGAGACGGATCGGGCGACTGGGGAAGCTCTGGGCCCAGGACGGCCTGCTGAGCGCGACCGGCGCGCTCAGCAGGCCGGCGATGAAGCTCCGTCTCGACAAAGGTCACTCCCAGCGTTCGCGATCCCGGACTGCATCACACTTTCCACGAAGTGCATACCATGCGGGCGCGCAAGTCCCGCAGCTTCCGGCGTGGAATAGGCAAGGCGGCATAATTCCGGCAGTATGGGGAGGGATAGATAATTTATACGAAAGGATTAGTGAAATGCCGGACGGTTCCGTGAAGCACGATGCCCGCAACTGGCGCGAGAACGGCATCCGGCGAGTGCTCGACGGCGAGCGCAGCGCCGAGACGCCCGAGACGATGGGCATGGGCCGTCTGGTCGCGATCAGCGGCAGCCGGACGGGTTCGTCACGCCTCTGGGCGGGAACGAACCTCATCAAGCCCGGCGCGAAGACCGGCCCACACCACCATGGCGAGCTGGAGAGCATCATCTACATCGTGCGCGGCCACGCGCTCATGCGCTGGGGCGAGCGGCTGGAATATATCACCAAGGCGGGCCCCGGCGACTGGTTCCTGGTGCCGCCCTATGTGCCGCACCAGGAGCTCAACGCCTCCGAGACCGAGGAACTGCATTGCGTGCTCGTGCGCAGCGGCACCGAGGAGGTGGTCGTGAACATCAAGGTGGACCCCGTCGCCGAGCCCGAGTGGATCTGAGGTGAGAACTGGCCGGCTCGCCTTCCGGCGGGCCGGCCGCTACGCGCTTGCCAGTGCGATGACGCCCGCCGCGATGAGCGCGATGGCCAGGATCTTCTGCGTCCCCAGCGCCTCGCCGAAGAACCACCAGCCGATCGCCGCGATCACCACGTAGCTCGCAGCGGTGCAGGGCAGGGCCACGCTCATCGGGATCTTCCGCAGCGCCACGATGTAGAGCATCGCGCCCGAGCCGTAGAAGCAGAGCCCCAGCAGCGTCTGCCAGCGCAGCACCTGCTCCACGAAGCCCGCGCCGTTCAGCGATTCCGCGCCCGCCTTCAGCAGCACCTGCCCGATCAGCGAGGAGCAGATGGCCGCCGAGAGTGCGATCCAGTGGATCATCATTCGTGCGTGGCCGGCTCGCGCGGGCGGACGACGTCGCGCACCACGCCTTGGGGCTTGCCGTTGGCCGAGAGGAAGGCGCGGCCGACATACTCGCCCATCACGCCGAGGATGAGGAACTGCACGCCCGCGATGAGCAGCATCAGCGTCATGCTGGAGGCCCAGCCGGAGGGTGTCTCGCGGAAGAAGGCCTCGACGACGACGAAGACGGCCAGGATGAAGCCCAGCGCGCCCATCCCGGCGCCGGCGAAGATCGCCAGCCGCAGCGGCAGCACGGAGAAGTTGGTCGCGAGGTTCAGCCAGAGCCGGATCAGCCGCCGCATGGTGTAGTTCGACTGGCCCTCCTCGCGCGCGTAATGCGCGACCTCGATGGAGGCGATACGCTGCGTCACCTGCATGACGAGGCCGTCGATATAGGGGTAGGGGCCGGAGTATTTCGTGACCTCCCTCACCACCATCGCGCTCATGCAGCGGAAGGAGGAGAGGTAGAGGCCCTTGGGCTTGTCCATGAGCTGGTCGGCCACCCAGTTGGCGAAGCGGCTGCCCAGGTTGCGCCAGCCTTCGTGCTCCTTCTTGGCGTAGCGCGTGTAGACCACGTCCCAGCCGCCGAGGCGGGCGTGGTCGTAGAGGCGCACCACCTCCTCGGGCGGATTCTGCAGGTCGTCGTCCATGTTGATGACATAGGCGCCGCGGGCATGGCGCAGCCCGGTCATGACGGCGTTGTGCTCGCCGAAGTTGCGGGCGTGCTCGATATAGGTGAGCGGGACCGTCGCCGTCTCGGCCAGGCGGCGGCAGACGTCGCCGCTCTCGTCCGGGCTGCCGTCGTTCACCAGGATGATCTCGAGGCCGCCGGCGGGCCGCAGCTTCGAGAGCGCCTCGACGAGACGGCCGACCGTGGCGGCGCCGCGATAGACGGGCACGACGATGGACAAGCCAATGAAAGAGGGGCCGACGGGATCGTCTTCGGGGTTCATGGGCGGCTTTCGGAACGGATGGCGGTGGTGACGAGCGAGCCGCCAGCAGGGAAGCGTAGCCCGGCGCGCAGCAGCGCGGCTTCGAGCCGGCAGATCGCGAGCAGGCTCGCATCGAGCCAGGCGGGGTAGGGCGTCACGTCCGACGCCGCCTCGTCGTGCTTCGCCAGGATCTTGCGCTGCAGGATCATGAGAGGGAGCAGCAGGCTGTTCCAGTGGCGGGCATCGGCGGCGGCGAAGCCCGCGGATTCCAGCAGGCGACGGGTGCCCGCGCGCTCGAACCTGCGGGCATTGTGGACCCGCAGGTCATGCGCCGATCTAAGCCAGTCATGGCCGGGCAGGTTCAGCACCAGCAGCCCCCCCGGGCGCAGCACGCGGCGGAATTCGGCCAGGGCCTGCGACGGATCGACCCCGGCATGGCAGATCACGTCGAGGCTCGTGACGGCATCGAAGCAGGCCTCGGGAAACGGCAGGGCGTTCGCCGTGCCGCAGGCGATATGGGCGCCCGCCTTCCTCGCGGCGCGGGCGGCCGCGCCTTCCGCGTATTCCACCCCGTAGAGCTCGGCCCGCGGCCTCGCCTCGCGGAGGCGGGCGAGAAAGCCGCCCGTCCCGCAGCCGGCATCGAGCACGCGGGCGCCCTCCGGAAGAGCGTGGAGGGCGCGCAGGGCGTGGCCGTGCATGGCGCGGTACCACCACATCCGGTCCTCGACCGCGTCCATCAGGGCGTATTCGGCAGCGTCCACGGGCTCTTCTCGACTTCCGAAGCGGCGGCCGCAAGTCATCCTTGCGTCGGAAGAGGGGCAGATCGCCCGCAAAGCGCCGCAATGGCCTTGCATCTGGGGCCGGCGCGGCGAAAGTGCGGGCGCGGAAGCGATAGCCGGAGCATGAGCCTGCCAGATCAACACCCGGCCCCGGCGCTGGGCCCCTCGCCGGTGGTGTCCGGGAGCGCCTGGCCGTTCTGGGCGATCGCCGCCCTGCCCGGGGTAGCGTTCCTGGCGATCGTGCTCTCGCCGCCCCTCAATCATGACGTGGCGGCCGTCCTCGATTTTTCGATGCGTTGGCGAAACGGCGAGGCGCTGTATCGCGACCTCATCGACATGAACCCACCGCTGGTCTTCCTGCTCACGCGCGGGGCCATGGCCTTCTGGACGGCGCTCGGCGTCGGGCCTGTCGACGGCGTGCTGCTTTCGGTTCTGGCGGTCTGCGCGCTCGGCGCCGGGCTGGCGCTGCGACTGCTGCGGGGGCTGCCGCAAGGGCCGGTCGCGATGGCCGGCCTGGCGGTCGGGATCCCGCTGATCCTGCTCGCCGCCGGCTATGACTTCGGCCAGCGCGAGCACCTCATGCTGGCCGCGACGCTGCCCTATCTCGTGCTGGCGGCGCGCCGGGCGGAGGGCCTGCGGACGCCGCTGCCGCTGGCACTGGGCGTCGCGCTGCTCGCGGCCGTCTTCCTCGCGCTGAAGCCGCACTTCCTGGCCATCCCCGCGCTGGTCGAGCTCTACGTGCTGTGCCGCGCCGGCCGGCGCGGCTTCCGCGATCCGGTGCCCTGGGCCATGGCGGCGATCTGGGCCGCCTATCTGGCGCTGATCCACCTCGCCTTCCCGGACTACGAGGGCTTTGCCTTGCCGCTCGCGCTCGAGAACTATCACAGCACCGCGACTCTGGGCGCCGTGCTGCTGAACGAGCGCATGGCGCCGGCGCTGCTGGTCTTCCTGCCGGCCGCGGGGCTGGCCCTGCTCCGTCCGAGGGGCCTCGCGCCGGTGCTGGCCCTGGCGGGCCTCGGCGCCTTGGCCGCCGCCCTCCTGCAGATGCGCGGCTGGTCCTACCATGTGATGCCGGTCAAGCTGCTCGGCGCCCTGCTGGCCGTGCTTCTGGCCGGGCGCTGGCTCGATGCTAACCTGCCCTCGCCGGCCGGCATTTCGCCCCGCTTCGCGGCGCTCGCGGCCGGCTTCCTGGCGCTGCTGGGCCTGCTCAATGCGGAGACCTGGCGCGCCGTCTCCTTCCGGAATTCCTGGCCCGGCGCCATCGCCGCCGAGATCCGGCAGGATGCGCCGGGCGGCCGCGTCCTGGTGCTCTCGCCCGATATCCACCCGGTCTTCCCCGCGCTCAATTACGCGAAGGCGCTCTCCACGCTGCCGACGCTGAACAATTGGCTGGTCCAGGCCGCCAACCAGGACTGCCTGCCGGACGGCGCCCGCTACCGCGACCCGGCCGGGATGGGCCCCGGCGAGCGGCTGATCTGGGATTCGGTGACCCAGGGCATGGCCCGCAGCCCGCCCCAGGCGCTGATGGTCGCGCGCCACACCGCCATCCCCTATTGCGGCCGCGACTTCGACTACCTGGAATATTACGGCCGCGACCCCGGCTTCGCGACCGCCCTCCGCCGCTACCGCCAGACGGCCGATTTCGCCGGCTATCGCATCTTCCGACGCGAGGACCCATGACCAGCCACCAGGACTATATCGGCCGGACCGAGACCCGGGAGGACCGCCTCGACCCCCGCCTCGTCGAGGGGCTGGCCGCCACGCTCGATCACGACCTGCCGAAGGACGAGATTCCGCCGCTCTGGCACTGGATGCTCTTCCAGGATTGGCGCCGGCCCGAGGGCATCGGCCCCGACGGCCATCCCAGGCGCGGCGGCTTCCTGCCGCCCGTGCACGACCTGCCGCGCCGCATGTGGGCGGGCGGGCGGCTGCAGTTCACCTCCAATGGCCTGCGCGCGGACGACGTGGTGCGGCGGCGCTCGACCATCAAATCCGTCTCGGAGAAGTCGGGCGGATCGGGCCGGCTGGTCTTCGTGACGGTGCAGCACGAGATCGGCGGTCCCGCCGGCCCGGTGCTCCACGAGGAGCAGGACATCGTCTATCGCGGCGCTGAGGGCGCGGCGGTCCGTACCGGCGAGCCCGCGCCGGACTTCGCGGCCGATTCGCGGATCGAGCTGATGCCCGATTCCCTGATGCTGTTCCGCTATTCGGCGCTGACGGGCAACGGCCATCGCATCCATTACGATCAGCCCTATGCCATGGGCGAGGAGGGCTATCCGGGCCTCGTCGTGCATGGCCCCCTCCAGGCGACCTTCCTGGCCCAGGCCATCCTCGATGCCGCGCCCGGGCTGCGGCTGGTCCGCTTCGCCTTCCGCGGCCGCCGCCCGGCCTTCGCCGGCAATCCCCTGACCGTGCTGGTCCGCGTCGAGGGCGACCAGGCCGTGGCCGAGACCCGCGACGGCTCGGGCGCCACCTGCATGCAGGCCGAGGCCGTTCTTGGCTGACGCCCCTCCCGGCCGGTCGACGAGCGGGGAGGCCGCGGTCCGCGGCCTCTCGGTGGCGCTGGCGGGCTTCGTCATCATCACCCTGGCCGATGTCGCGGTGAAATACGCCCTGCCGACGGTGGGCGTGGTGGGCGCGCTGCTCTGGCGCGGCTTCGCGGGCGCGGGGGCGGTCGCGCTGCTGTCGCGCGGGCGGGATCTCCGGCCGCGCAACATGCGCCTGATCCTGCTGCGCTCGGCGCTGCACTGCGCGAGCGCGATCGTCTGGTATCTCGTCTGGCTCCGGGGCTATCGCCTCGCGGATTCCTATGCCGTCGCCGCCGCCGCGCCGCTGCTGATGACGCTGCTTGCCATCCCCATGCTGGGCGAGAAGGTGGGCTGGCGGCGCTGGACCTCCTGCTTCGTCGGCTTCTGCGGCGTGCTGATCATGCTGCAGCCGGGCGGCGACCTCTGGCGCTGGGAAACCATCCCCCTGCTCGGCGCGGTCGCGGCCATGGCGGTCAGCCGGATCTGGACGCGCGTGCTCGCCGCGACGGACACGCCCACCACCATCGCCTTCTGGCTCATGCTGATGCATATCCCCTTCGGGCTCGCGGCGCTGCCCTTCCCGGCGCTCTGGCCGACGACCGGGGATGGGCCGGACCTTTTTCCCTCCGTCACGATGGTCATGCTGCTCTGCTTCTTCGGCGCCTCGAATGCCCTGGCGCATCTGCTCTTCTCGCGCGGCTATGCGCTGGCCAGCGTGGCCACGCTGGCACCGCTGGAATACACGCCGCTGCTCTGGGGCCTGCTGCTCGGCTTCATGATCTTCGGCGAGGTTCCGGCCTGGACCACCCTGGCCGGCGCCGCCGTCGTGGTCGCGGCCGGCATCTACAACGTCCATCGCGAGCGCGTGCGCCGGACCGAGGAAAGAGCGATGCGTGCCGCTGCGACATGACGCGCGGCGCGGCGCGCTGCTCATGCTCGCCGCGACCGCGCTCTTCACCGTGATGGGCGCGCTGATCAAGCTCGTCGGCGATCGCATTCCCTTCGTCGAGATCATCTTCTTCCGCAGCCTGCTGGCGATGCCGGTCGTGCTCGCCATCGTCCTGCGCATGGGCCATCCGCAGCTCGCGACGAAGCGGCTGCCGGCCCATATGCTCCGCGCCCTGACGGGCACGACGGCGATGGCCTGCTCCTTCTTCTCGCTGACCCTGCTGCCCTTCGCCGAGCAGACGGCGCTGACCTACACCACGCCCATCTTCGCGACGCTCCTGGCCATTCCCTTCCTGGGCGAGAAGGTGGGCGTCCATCGTTTCGCCGCAGTCGGCCTCGGCTTCCTGGGGGTGCTGGTGATCGCGCTGGGGCAGGGGGCCTTCGGCGGGGAACTCGATCCCTGGGTCGCCATCGGCATGGCGGTCGCGACCATCCACGGCCTCTTCTCGGCGGCGAGCACGCTGCTGGTGCGCACCCTCTCGGCCACCGAGCGCTCCACGACGATCGTCATCTGGCAGTCGCTGCTGACCACGGGCCTGGCCGCGCTGGCCCTGCCCTTCGTCTGGGTGACGCCGGACTGGGAGGTCTTCCTGATCCTGATCGGCATCGGCGCCTTCGGCGGCCTGGCGCAGGTCATGCTGACCGAGGCCTATGCGAGCGCGCAGGTCTCCTCCCTCGGCGCCTATTCCTACACCGGCATCCTCTGGGCCGTGGTGCTGGGCTGGATCGTCTTCGGCGAGCAACCCGGGCCCTTCACCTTCCTGGGCGCGGGGTTGATCGTCGCGGCCGCCCTCTACATCCTGCGACGCGAGATGATCCGCGCTGTCCAGAAGAAGTCAGGAGTCCGTCCTTGAACATTCCCTTCCGGCGCGAGGACGCGCTGATGCCCGGCGAGGTCGAGACCATCGCCCCGGGCGTCCGCCGCATCATCTGCAACAATCCCAGCGCCTTCACCTATCGCGGCACCAACACCTATCTGATCGGCACGGGCAGCAGCGTCGCCGTGCTCGACCCCGGCCCGATCGACGAGGCGCATCTCGCCGCGATCCTCTCGGCGACCAGCGGCGAAACCATCACGCAGATCGTCGTCTCCCACACCCATCGTGACCATTCGCCGGGCGTGGCGCCGCTGAAGACGATCACCGGCGCGACCACCTACGGCCACGGCCCGCACGTGACGCCGGGCGAGAGCGGGGACCACAGCTTCATCCCCGAGATCCGCCTGACCGACGGCGAGACCGCCGAGATCGGCGGCCGATCCGTCACGGCGCTCTTCACGCCCGGCCATTGCGGCAACCACCTCTGCTTCGCGCTAGACGGCACGGGCATCCTGTTCAGCGCCGACCATGTGATGGCCTGGTCCACCAGCGTCGTCAGCCCGCCCGACGGCAATATGCGCAGCTTCATGCAGAGCATCGCCAGGCTGCGCGCCCGCGAGGGGATCGACGAGCTCTATCTTCCTGGCCACGGCCCGAGCCTGCCCGACCCCATGCCCTTCCTCGACGGGCTGTCAGCGCATCGGCAGAAGCGCGAGACGCGCATCGTGGCCGCCCTGCGCGAGCATGGGCCGGCGACGGTCGAGGCGCTGGTCGGCCCGGTCTATGGCCCGCTCGACCCGCGCCTCATCGCGGCGGCGGGGCGCAGCATGCTGTCGCAGCTGATCATGCTGGAAGAGGACGGCGCGGCGGTGCGCGAGGGCGAGGCCTGGCGGTTGACCTGACCTGAATCCTTATGAAGATGGGAGTCCTCCAGGCCCGAAAGCTCCCGCATGACATCGTTCCGTAACGCCGGCCGCCTCGGTCTCGCCGGCGCTTCGTTTCTTGCTGCCATCGCCTTCGCCGGTCCCAGCCACGCGGCGCCCATCGCCCCGGCGGGCGATGCGGCCTACGCGCCTCCAGCGCAAAGCCGCGCGGGCCGCCACGGCAGCGTGATCTGGTCGCGCCCCCTGGAAGGGACGATGGCGCTGGCCAGCGCGTCGCGGAACCGGCTCGTGGTCTATCGCTCCCTCGGCGGCGCGGGTGGAACGGTCGCGGTTTCGGGGACCGTCTCCATTCCCCAAGGGCGGCCTCCCGCGGGCGGCTGGCCGGTGATCAACTGGACCCATGGCACGACCGGCCTCGGGGCGATCTGCGCGCCCTCGCGCGACGGCGCGAACGGTCCGGAACACTCCTATATCGAGAAGATCGCGACGCTCCTCGATGGCTTCGTGCGTGCGGGCTATGCCGTCGTCGCGAGCGACTACGAGGGGCTCGGCGTGGCGGGCACGCATCCCTTCCTGCAGGGCGTGCCGAATGCGCGGAACGCGCTCGACATGCTGCGCGCCGCGCGGGCCATCGAGCCCTCGATCGGCACGCGCTTCGCCGTGATGGGCCATTCCCAGGGCGGCCATACCGACCTCTTCGCCGCAGCGCTGGCGCGGGGTTACGCGCCGGAATTCCAGCTCCTGGGCAACCTCGCCTTCGCGCCGGGCTCGCATATCGTGAGCCGGTTGAACGCGGTGCGTGCCTCGCCCCAGGTCGAGCTTGCGCTGCCCTATGTGCTCTACGTTCTGCAATCCTATGCGCAGAACCACCCGAGCATCGATTTGGCGAAGATCCTGACGCCCCAGGCGATCGCGCATCTGCCGGAGCTTCAGCTCGGCTGCATGACGCGGACGCTGACCGACAGCTATTTCGCGACCGCCATCGCGAAGGAGCAGTTCCTGCCGGATCCCGACCTTTCGGCCTTCCTGGTGGTCGCGGCGCAGAACGAGCCGAGCGACCTTCGCATTCCCGTTCCGACCGTGGTGATGCAGGGTACGGCCGACGTGACCGTGCTGCCCGCCGATACGGACGACATGGTGCGCCGCCTCTGCGCGAGCGGGAATTTTCTTGAGTACCGCCGCTATCCGGGTGCCGACCACAACGGCTCGATGGCGGCTGGTGCGGCCGACGCTCTGGCCTGGATGAATGCGCGTTTCCGCGCCGAGCCCGTCAGCGCGAATTGCCCCGCCGCACCCTAAGGCGGTTCAGGGACTCCGGCGCTCGGGCAGCCGGCTGTCGCGGCCCTGGATGCGGATGAACTGGCGGTGGGCGCGATCCGTCGCCGGCGTCCCCAGCCAGGCCTCGAACTCGGCGAGGATCATCGCGGTGATCTTGGCCACCGGCTGCTCGTGCAGCTCCGTCAGCGCGAAGAAGCGGATTTCCTCCAGCTCGCCGGAGCCGCGGATCTCGCCCTTGGCATGGTGCGCCTCGGCGATCAGGAAGCGGGCGTGGAAGCGCATCGGCCGGTCGGCGGGCGTGATCGCGCGCGTCAGATAGCTCAACGGCGCGAAATCCGGGCGGAGCCGGTCGCCCGCCATCTCGCCGAGAACGAGGCCGGCCTCCTCGTGCAGCTCGCGCAGGGCGCAGTGGGCGAGGGCCGTCGCGCGGGCCGGCGTGGCGCTGATCTCCAGCATGCGCCGCGTGTCGGCCGGCAGGGGGCTGAGCGGCTGGGCGCGGTGGTCGTCCGGGTCCACGCGGCCGCCCGGAAAGACGAGCACGCCCGGCATGAAGCGCAGGTTGTGGTGACGGCGTCCCATCAGGATCTCGATGCCGCGCGGCCCATGCTTCCATAGGATCAGGCTGGCCGCGTCCTTCGGCCGCACCGGCTTGCTGGGTTTGCGCCCCCCCTGATCGGCCCCCCCGGGATTGTCGTCCTGTCTCGGCGGGGTCTGGGGTCCGCCACGGACCCCAGCGGGGCGCGGGGCGGAGCCCCGCATCGGCTTGTCAGTCAAGCGCGAAGCCGCGCGACCTGAGCCAGGCCCGGAACCCGGCCCGTTCCGGCACGGAGAGCTGCCGCGCCACATTCTCGGTCCAGCTGCAGCCTTCCGGTGCCGGTCCATGCACCTCCGGGTAGCGCGGCTTGGCCTTATCCCGCCGCGCGTCGTAACCGGCGAGGGCTTCCGCCTCGCCTTCCGTCGAGTAGCGCTCGCGGTGGATGACGACGGAGGGCGGCAGCCGCGCGCTCGGCTCGTTGCGCGAGGAGGGCCAGCCCAGCGTCAGCCCGGCGATGGGGAAGACGCCCCTGGGCAGCGAGAGCAGCGGCCCGACCTTCTCCAGGTGGTTCCGAACATAGCTGATGGGACAGGTGCCGAGGCCGGCCGCGTCGGCGGCGGCGATGGTCATGCCCATGGCCAGGGCGGAATCCACCGTGGCGTTCAGGAGGGTGTCGAGGTTGTCGTTCGCATGCTCTCGGCCGGCGCGGACGGTGATGTCGCGGTTGCGCCGGATGTCGGCGCAGAAGATCAGCAGGACCGGTGCGTCCTTGATCCAGGGCATGGTGCCGATCCAGTCGGCGATGAGGGCGATGCGCGCCTTGTCCTCGAGCACCACGATGGAGAGCTGCTGCATGTCGCTCTTGCTCGGCGCGGATTGCGCGGCGGCGAGGACCGTGGCGAGCAGCGGCGTGGGGATGGCGTCGGGCTTGTAGCGGCGCGTCACACGGCGATCGAGGATCGCGGCGAGCGCCGGCGGGATCTCGGCCGGCGGCTCGAAGGGGAGGTGGCCGAAGCGGGCCTCGATCAGCGGGCGGGGATCGGTCATGCACGCACCACCCAGGCATCGGCGACGGTGACGCCGCTCTCGTGGATCATCAGGGGATTGATCTCGGCCTCGGCGATGCCGGACATGGTCGCGAGCTTCGAGACCGCGACGATGGCCGCGACCAGCGCCTCGACATCGCCGCGTGGCAGTCCGCGCCAGCCCTCGATGACGCGGAGCGCCCGGACTTCCGCGATCATCTCGCGGGCGCCGGCTTCGTCGATCGGGGCGAGGCGCAGCGCGACGTCGCGGTGCAACTCGGCCAGCACGCCGCCCGCGCCGAGCAGCACGACGGGGCCGACCGAAGGGTCGCGGCGGAAGCCGAGGATGACCTCGGACAGGCCACGCGACATGGGCTGCACCAGGAAGCCCGTCAGTCGCGCCTCGGGGGCGGCGACCGTCACGCGCGCTTCCATCTTCGCCGCGGCCTCCGCCAACGCCGCGGCATCGGGGATGTTCAGCGCGACGCCGCCGGCCTCGGTCTTGTGGGCGATGTCCGGCGAGAGGATCTTCAGCGCGACGGGGTAGGTCATCTCCTGCGGGACGTCCGCGACGTCACCCATCCGCGCATAGGGCGTGGCGAGGCCCAGCGCGGCGAAGAGGTCGCGTGCATCGCCTTCGTCCGGCGCCTCGGCCAGCTCGAAGAAGGGCGGCATGGAGATGTCCGGCGGGGCGGGCACGCGCCAGTCGAGCCAGGCGCGCATGGCGTCGGCCAGGCTCTCGGGCGTGCGGAAGGCGGGAATGCCCGCCTCGGCCAGCAGGCGCAGCGAGGCCTCGGCCTGGGGCACCAGGAAGGCGGCGACGAGCTTGTCCGCGCCCACCGCGTCGCGTCCGCGCAGGATGCCGGCCACCGCATCGGCGGGGCGGAACTGCGCGGAGGAGCCGATCACCGGGATGACCGCATCCGTGTCCTGCGCGGCGGCCAGCGCCGTGATGGCGGCCTCGATGCGCTCGGGCTTCGTGCCGGCCAGCGTCATGTCGAGCAGGCGGCCATGCGCCGTCATGCCGAGGTCGTGGAGCTTGGCCGAGGCCGCGGCGTCCGGCACGCGTGCCTCGATGCCGGCGATGCCGAGCGCGTCCACCGCCATGGCGCCGCCGCCGCCCGTGGTGGTGAGGACGGAGACGGCGCGATGCGGCTTGCCCAGCGGCTTGCGGCCGAGCACCAGCGCGGGAAGCTCGAGAAAGCTCTCCAGCATGGTCGCCCGCAGGATGCCGTTGGCGCGGAAGAAGGCGTCCGCGGCGGCATCGCTGCCGGCCAGCGCGCCGGTATGGCTCGTCGCGAGCTCCGCGCCGAAGCTGGAGCGGCCGAGCTTGTAGGCGATGATCGGCTTGCCGGCGGCATGGGCGAGGCGCGCGGCCTCGGCGTAATGCTCGGGCGCGCGGATCGCCTCCAGGAAGAGCATCACCGCGTCGACGCCGGGGTCCTGCACCAGCATGGCGGCGATCTCGCCGGCCGTGAGGTCGGCCTCGTTGCCCGTCGCGATCATGTGGCTGAAGCCCAGCCCGCGCGCGGCCCCGCGTCCCATGATGGCGCCCAGCATGGAGCCCGACTGGCTCACCAGCGCGAGGCGGCCGGATGGCAGGCTCTCGGCCTCCAGCGCCGCGTTCACGCTCGCCGCGATCTTCCGGGGGATGTTGATGATGCCCATGGAATTGGGCCCGAGCAGCCGCAGCCCGGCCGCCTTCGCCGCGGCGAGGCAGCGATCCTGCAGGGCCTGGCCATCCGGGCCGGCCTCGGCGAAGCCGTCGGCCAGGATGCAGGCGACCTGCGCGCCCTTGGCCGCGACGGCGGCGATCTGCGATTCCACCTGCTCCGTGCCGAGCAGGATATAGGCGAAGTCGATCGCGTCGGGGATGTCCTCGACGCGGGCATAGGCGCGCTCGCCCAGCACCTCCGGCGCGCGCGGATTCACCGGATAGAGCGCGCCGGTGTAGCCGTGGCGGCGCAGGTAGATCTGTGCCCGCGCGGTGAGGCGCGCCGGATCACCCGACGCGCCGATCAGCGCGATGCTGGAAGGCGCAAGGAGGGCCTTCATTTGGGTGGGCGCTGGGAAAAGCTCTGCCCGAAGACGCCCTCGGCGATGCGGTTCTTCATCACCTCGAGGCTGCCGCCCGCGATCATCCAGCCGCGCGTGCGGCGGACGCAGTATTCGATCAGCAGGTCCTTCGAATAACCCATCCCGCCCATGACCTGCATGGCCTCGTTAGACGCCATCCAGCCCGCCTGGTTGCAGGCATACTTCGCAAGCGCCACCTCCTGCCCGTCCGGCAGTCCACGGCCCGCATTCACGGCCGCGCGATAGAGCAGCAGCCGCGCGCTATCCAGCGCGACCCGCATCTCGGCGAACTTCCATTGCAGCCCCTGGAACTCCATGAGCTTGCGGCCGAACTGGGTGCGCGTCATCGCGTGGTCGCGCGCCGCGGAGAAGCAGTACTCGCCGAGCGAGAGCGCGCGCGTCGTATTGCCCACGCGCTCTACGTTGAAGCCGCCGATCTGCTTCTTGAAACCGCCCGGGCCGAGCAGCACCATCTCGGGCGGGATATAGACATTGTCGAAGTAGAGGGCGCACCACTCCTCGTCATTCATGTAGAGGCCGGGCTCGCCGAGCCGGAACCCCTCCATACCGCGCTCCACCAGCACCGAGCCGATGCCGCCGACGCCCGGTCCGAAGCGGCAATAGATGACGAAGACATTCGCCTCGGCCGAATTGGTGGTGAAGATCTTCTGGCCGTTGAGCCGCCAGCCCTCGCCGTCGGGCGTGCAATTCGTCCGCAGGTCGGTCAGCGCGGAGCCCGCCTCGGGCTCCGTCATCCCGACCGCGGCCACCGCCTCGCCGGCCAGGAGCGGCTTGAAGAACCGCTCTTTCTGATAGGGCGAGGCGTATTCCGCGAAGGTGCGGAAGGCACCGAAATTCCCGGCCTGAAGGACATCCGCGCTGCGTGGGCAGACCTGGGCGATCTGCTCCATGGCCAGCACCGCGTCGAACACCGTGCCGCCGGCGCCGCCATCCTCCTCGGGGATCATGATCCCGAAGAGGCCCTGCTCGGCCATCAGCTTCGCGACATCCCAGGGAAAGCCCACGGTATGCGCGCGGGTGACGGCATCCTTCGCCAGATGGCGCTCGGCGAAGCCGCGCACCACCTGCTGGAAGGCGGACTGCTCCTCATTCAGCCGGAAATCCATGCTCAGATCGGATCCCAGCTGAACACGTCGCCCGAGCGCTCCATGGGCACGAAGCCGGAGCGGAAGGCGGGCAAGGCGATCTCGGCGATCTTCTCGGGCGTCCAGCCGCCGTCGCTGTGCACCGAGCGGATCGGCCGGTTCTGGCTGAACAGGAAGAGCTCGTGCATGCGCGGTGCGAAGATCTGGCCGGTGACCTCCTTCGCGGCGTCGGAGGCGAGGAACACCGCCAGCGGGGCGTTCTTCTCCGGGCCCATCTGCATGATGCGCTCGACGCGCGCCTTCTGCTCCGGCGTCTCGGCCGGGATGGAACTCGTCATGCGCGACCAGGCGAAGGGCGCCAGGCAGTTGGAGCGCACGTTGTAGCGCTTCATGTCGAGCGCGATGGACTTGGACAGCGCCACGATGCCGAGCTTGGCGGCCGAGTAGTTCGCCTGCCCGAAATTGCCGATGAGGCCCGAGGTGCTGGTGATGTGGACGAGGCTGCCGCTTTCCTGCTTGCGGAAATGCTCGGCGGCGGCCCGGCTCATGAAGAAGCTGCCGTTCAGGTGCACGTTGATGACCGACAGCCACTCTTCCGGCGTCATGCGATGGAAGATCTGGTCGCGCAGGATGCCCGCATTGTTGACGACGATGTCGATGCGGCCGAAGGCGTCGATCGCGGTCTGGACGATGGCCTTGGCCTTGTCCCACTCCGCCACGCTCTCGGTGCTGATGACGGCCTGGCCGCCCTTCTGCTCGATGATGGCCTTGGTCTGCTCGGCCGGGGTGGCGGAGAAGCCCTCGCCGCCCAGCGAGGCGCCGATGTCGTTGATGACCACCTTGGCGCCGGACTCGGCCATGGCGATGGCGATCTCGCGTCCAATTCCGCCACCAGCCCCGGTGACGACGGCGACTTTGTCCTTGAGCATCATAGCGGCGATTCCTCCTACCGAATGGTCGGTCGGAAGCTAGAACGCGAAGGATGACGCGTGAAGCCCAGCCGCCGCGTCAGCCGGAATCCGGCCGCAGCCCCCGCAGGAAGGCCTCGAAGGCCTTCAGCGTCGGCCCGGAGACGTGGTGCTCGATGCCTTCCGCATCCGTTTCCGCCACGTCGTCCGGCACGCCGATCGCCACCAGCACGTCCACGACGACGCGGTGCCGCGTGCGCACGGTCTGCGCCAGCGCCATTCCCGCCTCCGTCAGGAAGACGCCGCGATAGGGCTTGCTGTGGACGAGCCCGGCGAGCTTCAGCCGGCTTATGGTGTTGCTGACGGTGGCGTGGCTCACGCCCAGCCGCCGCGCGATGTCGGCGGCGCGCGCCTCCCCGCCGGTGACGAGCAGGTCGTCGATCAGCTCCACGTAGTCTTCCAGCAGCGAGCTGGCGCGCGCGGTCCGGGCCCGCAGATGACGGGCGGCCTGCGCGGGTTCCTCCGGCAGGTCGGGCGGCGCCTCGGCGCGGATTCGGCGTTTCCGGGTCGGAGTGTTCACGCCTCGGCGGTAGCCGATCGGGGCGGGTTCCGTAAAGCTGCCTGTCAAGGTTTAGCATGGGCAACAGAGGTTCAGCAGAGGGAAACCCGCCGCGCGACCCTTGATGCCTTTGCGCCCCCCTTCCAAATGAAGCATAACCTAAACCATGATCCCATCACCCGAATGTGATCCCGCCGCATGATTGTCCGGCCGGCACGATAGGAGAACGCATGCCTCTCCCTTGTCTCCGCCGCGCGCTCCTCGGTGCGTTCCTCCTGGCCGGAGCGGCGCTTCCCGCGGCAGCCCAGTCGCCCGGGGGCCCGAAGCGCGTGGTGGCGACCTTCACCGTCCTCGCCGACATGGCCCGGAACGTGGCGGGCGACGGCGCGATCGTGGAAAGCCTCACCCGGCCTGGGGCGGAGATCCACGACTACGATCCCACGCCGCAGGATGTGGTCCGCGCCCAGGCCGCCGACCTCGTGCTCTGGAACGGCCTGGGGCTGGAGCGCTGGTTCGAGCGCTTCTTCAGCCGCGTGAGCGATGTCCGCCAGGCCGTGGTGACCGAGGGCGTGGCGCCCATCGGCATCGGGGAGGGGCCCTACCGCAACCAGCCTAATCCGCATGCCTGGATGTCGCCGACGGTGGCGCTGGCCTATGTGGAGAACATCCGCCGTGCGCTGGCCGAGCTCGACCCGTCGCGCGCCGAACTCTTCGCCGCTAATGCCCGCGCCTATTCCGAGCGCATCCGTGCGCTGGACGTGACCCTGCGCGCGCGCCTGGCCACGATCCCCGAGGAGCGGCGCGTGCTGGCCACCTGCGAGGGCGCCTTCAGCTACCTCGCCCGCGACTACAGCCTCCGCGAGGCCTATCTCTGGCCGATCAACGCCGAGGAGGAGGGGACGCCCCGCCAGGTGCGCGCGCTGATCGACCTGCTGCGCCGCAGCCGCCCGCCCGCGGTCTTCTGCGAGAGCACGGTGAACGACCGGCCGATGCGCCAGGTGGCGCGCGAGGCGCGGACCCGCTTCGGCGGCGTGCTGCACGTGGACAGCCTGACGGCGCAGGACGGGCCGGCGCCCACCTATCTCCGCCTGCTCGAAGCCAATGCCGAGACCATCCTGCAGGCCTTCGGCGCCGATCAGGCGTCGCGCTGATGGGGGCGGAGGCGCCGCTCGACCTTGCGGTGGAGGATGTCTCGGTCGTCTACCCGAACGGCCATACGGCGCTGCGCGGCGCCGGCTTCCGGCTGGGAGCAGGCACCATCTGCGGGCTGGTGGGCGTGAACGGCGCCGGCAAGTCCAGCCTGTTCAAGGCGATCATGGGGCTGGTCCGCCCGAGCGCGGGCCGCGTGCTGATCGCCGGCGAGCCGGTGGAGGCGGCGCTGCGGCGCAACCGCGTCGCCTATGTGCCGCAGAGCGAGGAGGTGGACTGGACCTTCCCCGTCCGCGTGCGCGACGTCGTGATGATGGGCCGCTACGGCCACATGAACCTGTTGCGCATTCCGCGCGCCGCGGACCGGGAGGCGGTGGCGGCCGCCCTCGCGCGGGTGGGCCTCGACGCGCTGGCAGACCGGCAGATCGGCGAGCTCTCCGGCGGGCAGCGCAAGCGGGTCTTCCTGGCGCGCGCCATCGCCCAGGGCGCCGGGCTGCTGCTGCTGGACGAGCCCTTCACCGGCGTGGACGCGACCACAGAGCAGGCGATCATCGCCCTGCTGCGCGGCTTCCGCGGGGAGGGGCGTATCGTCCTCGTCTCCACCCACGACCTCGAGAGCATACCGCAATTCTGCGACCAGGTGGTGCTGGTGAACCGGACCGTGCTGGCGGCGGGACCCACCGCCGAGGTCTTCACCGACGACAACCTGCGCCTCGCCTTCGGCGGCGCCCTGCGCCGGCCGGCTCCGGCCGCCCCGCGGGAGCCCGCGGAGAACCCCGCCTGATGGCCGAGGAGCTGCTGATCCCCTTCCAGTACGACTACATGCTGCGCGCCATGGCCATCAGCGCGCTGATCGGGGCCGTAGCGGGGCTGCTCTCCTGCTACGTCGTGCTCAAGGGCTGGTCGCTGATGGGCGACGCTTTGAGCCATGCGGTGGTGCCGGGCGTGGTCCTGGCCTGGATCGGCGGCATTCCCTTCGCGATCGGCGCCTTCGCCTCCGGCCTGCTGGCGGCCGCGGCGATGGCGGGTCTGCGCGGCCGGACGCCGCTGCGCGAGGATGCCGTGATCGGGGTCGTCTTCACGGGCTTCTTCGGCGCGGGGCTGTTCCTGCTCTCGCTCTTCCCGTCCAACGTGCGGCTGCAGACCATTCTCTTCGGCAACGTGCTCGGCATCGCGGATTTCGACATCCTGCAGATGGCAATCATCGCGGTGCTGGTGGTGGCGGCCCTGGCGGTGAAGGGAAGGGACCTCATGCTGTCCCTCTTCGATCCGGTGCAGCTCGCCGCCATCGGCGGCAGCCCGGGCGCGATGCGCCTGCTGCTGCTGACCCTCCTGGCCGCGACCGCGGTGGCGGGGCTGCAGGCGGTCGGGGCCGTGCTGGTGATCGGCATGCTGGTCACGCCCGGCGCCACGGCCTATCTGCTGACCGACCGCTTCGGCCGCATGGCCGGCCTCGCCACCGCGATCGGGGCCGGCAGCGGCCTCCTGGGCGCCTATGCGAGCTATTTCCTCGACGGCTCCACCGGGGGCGTCATCGTCGTGTCCCAGGTGCTGATCTTCGGGGCCGCGCTCCTCTGGGCGCCGCGGCACGGCGTCCTGGCCACGCGGCGAGCGGCGCGGCGCGCGACTCCGGCATGACGGCGCTGATCGAGCCCTGGACGCACGGCTTCATGCAGCAGGCGCTGCTGGTCGGGCTGCTGGTCGCGGTGCTCTCGGCCATCCTCTCCTGCTTCGTGGTGCTCAAGGGCTGGTCGCTGATGGGCGATGCCGTGAGCCATGCCATCCTGCCCGGGGTGGTCGGCGCCTATCTGCTCGGCGTGCCGCTGGTGCTGGGCGCCTTCCTGGCCGGCCTCGCCTGCGCGCTCGGCGCGGGCGCCATCCGCGCGGTGAGCCGCGTGAAGGAGGATGCGGCCATGGGCGTGATGTTCAGCGGGATGTTCGCGCTCGGGCTCGTGATGCTTTCCCAGGTGCGGTCGGACGTGCATCTCTCCCACGTCCTCTTCGGCAGCATCCTCGGGATCGAGCAGGAGGATTTCTGGCAGGTCCTGGCGATCACCGTGGGCGCGCTGCTCATCCTGGCGGTGCGGGGACGGGATCTGGTCCTGTTCTGCTTCGATCCGGGCCAGGCGCGCGTGATCGGGCTGCGGGTCGAGCGGCTGCGCCTGCTGCTGCTGGCCGTGCTGGCGGCGAGCATCGTCGCGGCGGTCCAGGCCGTGGGCGTCATCCTGGTGGTGGCGATGCTGATCACGCCGGGCGCCATCGGCCTGCTGACGACGGCGCGCTTCGGGCGCATGGTGATGGTGGCGGTGGCGGCGGCGAGCCTCTCGGTCGTCGCCGGCATCCAGATGAGCTTCATGCTCAACGCCTCGACCGCGGGCTCGATCGTGGTGGTGCTGACGGGACTCTTCGTGCTGGCGCTATTGGCGTCGCCGCGCCATGGCCTGCTCAGGCCGGGCCGGCGTGCAGAGGACGGGGCGGCCGACGGGGCCGCCTGATCTGCTCAGACGTGGAAGCTCTCGCCGCAGCCGCAGCGGCCCTTCTCGTTCGGGTTCACGAAGGTGAATCCCGCGCTCATGGCCTTCACCTCGTAGTCCATCATCGTGCCGATGAGGTAGAGGCTGGCCTTGCGGTCGACGAGGATGGTGATGCCCTTGTCGGTCACACGCTCGTCGCCGGGCGCCGGCGCGTCCACGAAGCTGAGGTCGTAGGCAAGGCCGGAGCAGCCCTTGGTCTTGACGCCGATGTGCAGGAGCTTGCCCGCTTCGGCCTTGGAGTAAAGCGAGCGCAGCCGCTCGGCCGCGCCCTCGGAAAGGCTCATCAGCGGAGGCAGCTCGCGCTTCACGCGGGGGGGAGAGCTTGCGGCGTTGGTGGTGCTCATTCGCGTGTCTCCTGTCAGTACATGTTCAACGCGAGGCGCGCGTCCTCGCTCATGCGCGACTGGTCCCAGGGCGGATCCCAGACGATCTCGACATCGCAATCCGTCACGCCGGGAACCTGGCGGATGGCCTCCGCGGCCATGCCCGGCAGCTCCTGCGCGGAGGGGCAGGAGGGCGTGGTCAGCGTCATCTCGACCTTCACCTTGCCGCTGTCCTCAAACTCGATGGCGTAGATCAGGCCGAGCTCATAGATGTCGACCGGGATCTCCGGGTCAAAGACGGTCTTGAGGGCGGCGATCACGCCCTCCTCGGTCACGGCGGGAAATGCCTCGCCCTCGGGCGTCCAGCTTCCATGATTCCCACTCGCGTTCCGGGTGGCCGGTTCACTCACTGCTTGTCTCCTTCACGCCGGACAAGGCCGCGTCCAGCGCATTCCAGGCCAGGGTCACGCACTTCACCCTGCTGGGGAATTTGTGCACGACGGTGAAGAGCGACAAGCGGCGGAGCTCTTCGCTGCCGTCATCGCCGATGCCCGATTTCGCGATCTCGCCGGCGCGCTGGCCCAGCGCACTGCTTTCCGCCCGGGTCTTGCCGGGCACCAGCCCGGCCAGCAGCGAGGCGCTGGCCTGGCAGATCTCGCAGCCCCGCGCGACATGACGGGCTTCGCGGATGCGGTCGCCCTCCAGGCTGACATAGATGTCAACGCGGTCGCCGCACATCGGGTTGTCGCCGCGCGCGGTGGCGTCGAAGGCCTCGGGCCTGCCCTTATGCGCGGGATCGCGCGCGAGTTCCCGCAGCGTCTTCGAGTACAGGTCCGCGATGTCGCCAGCGTCGTTCATGCGAAGAAGCGTCGTGCCTCCGTGATCTTCTGCGCAAGCAGGTCGATCTCCCCGGGCGTCGTGTAGAGGCCGAAGGAGGCGCGCGTCGTGCCGCCCTCCACGCCGAAGCGCGTGTGCAGCGGCTCGGCGCAGTGCCGGCCGGCCCGTACCGCGATGCCGTGGCGGTCGAGGAAGGTGGAGAGGTCGTGGGGGTGAACGCCGTCCAGCGAGAAGGCGAAGACGCCGCCGCGATCCTGCGCGCCGCCGATGATCCGCAGCCCCTCGACCTGCGGCAGCACGGCCATGGCGTGGTCCACCAGCGCGCGCTCATGCGCCTCGATGGCGGGCATGCCGATGTTCGTCACATAGTCGATGGCCGCATGCAGGCCGACCGCCTCGATGATCGGCGGTGTCCCGGCCTCGAAGCGCGCAGGGGCCGCGGCATAGGTGGTGCGCTCCAGCGTGACGCTCTCGATCATGTCGCCGCCGCCCAGGAAGGGAGGCATGGCGTCGAGCAGCTTGCGCTTGCCGTAGAGCACGCCGATGCCGGTCGGTCCGTAGAGCTTGTGGGCGGTGAAGACGTAGAAATCGGCGTCGATCGCCGTCACGTCCACATGGCGGTGCACGGCGGCCTGGCTGCCGTCGAACAGCACCTTGGCGCCGGCCTCATGCGTCATGCGCGCGATCTGCGCCGCCGGCGTCACCGTGCCCAGCACGTTGGACATATGCGTGATCGCGACCAGCCCGACCTTGCCGTCCGCGAGCTTGGCCGCGAGGTCGTTCAGGTCGATCTCGCCGCGCTCGGTGACGCGGACATAGCGCAGCCCGATGCCGATATTGGCGTCGCGCAGCATCTGCCAGGGCACGAGGTTCGCGTGGTGCTCCATCTCGGAGGTCAGCACGAACTGGCCCGGCTGCATCACGCCGCGCCCGTAGCTATGGGCGACGAGGTTGATCGCCGCCGTGCTGTTGGAGGTGAAGACGATCTCCTCCGCCTCGGCCGCGCCGAGGAAGCGCTGCGTGGCCACGCGCGCGGCCTCATAGGATTCCGTCGCCGTCTCGCTGAGATGGTAGGCGCCGCGATGGACGTTGGCGTAGGCGGTTTCCATCGACCGCGTCATCGCCTCGATCACCGCCCGCGGCTTCTGCGCCGAGGCGCCGCTGTCCAGGAAGGTGAGCGGCTTGCCATGCACCTTCGTCGCCAGGATCGGGAAGTCCCGGCGGATGCGGGTGAGGTCGAAGATCGGAGTGGCGATGGTGTCCATGTTCAGGCGGCCTCGCGTTCCCACCAGCCCTCGGTCGCCTCGGCCAGGGCGGCCTGGGCGATGGGGTTGGTGACGCCCTCGACGGCCTCCACCAGGAAGGCCTGCACCAGCATGGCGCGGGCCTGCTCGGCGGGAATGCCCCGGGCGCGGAGATAGAAAAGCTGCGCCTCGTCCAGCGCGCCGACGGTCGCGCCGTGGCTGCACTTCACGTCGTCGGCGTAGATCTCGAGCTGCGGCTTGGCGTCGATCTCGGCCTCCTCGGAGAGGAGGAGGGCCTGGTTCATCTGGTAGCCATCGGTGCGCTGTGCCGCCTGGCGGACCAGGATTTTTCCTTGAAATACGCCGCGCGATTTTCCCGCCAGAACCGTTTTGTAGGTCTGCCGGCTCGCGCAATCGGGCGCGGCGTGGTCCAGGAAGGTCGTCGTATCCGCGTGCTGGCCGTCACCCGCGAGCTGCGCGCCGTTCATGTGGCAGGTAGCCTTGGGGCCGAGCAGCGCGGCGTGGATCTCGTTGCGCACCAGCCTGGCGCCGGCATTCAGCGTGAAATTGTCGTAGGTGCCGCCCGCCTGGACGGCGGCCTGCACCGTGGAGAGCTGGAAGCCCGCGCGCCCCTCGCGCTGGATGCGCACATGGGAGAGCGTGGCGCCGGCGCCGACGGCGATCTCGAAGACCGGATTGTGCAGATAGGCCGCCCCGGCCGGGCCGGTGCTGGTTTCGATGAGGGTGAGCGAGGCGCCGTCGCCGATGCGGATGAGGTGGCGCGGATGGAAGGCGATGGGCCGGCCGGTATGGCTCGCCAGGCTCACCAGCTCCAGCACGCCGCCATCCGTATCGGCGGGAAGGTCGAGCAGCAGCCCGTCCTCGAAGAGCATGGTGTTCAGCGCCACCAGCGGCAGCTTTTCCGCCAGGGCGCCGAGCAGGCCCTGCGCCCCGTCGAGGCCCGCGGCGAGCGAGCCGCAGCGATAGCTGCCGGGCAGCAAGGAGAGGTTCTCCGCGAAGCGGCCATCGACGAAGACGGCGCGATACGGCGCGCGCATCGGCGGCAGCGCGGGGGTCTCGCGCACCAGGGTCAGCGCCTCGGAGAAGCCGGCCTGCGCGATGGGCGCGAGGTCGGTGTAGCGCCAGGCCTCGATGCGCCGGCCGGGCAGGCCGGCCGCGCCGAAGAGTTCGGCGGCCTCGGCGCGCAACTGCGCGACCCAGGGCGTGCGGCCGCCGGGGAGATGCTCGCGCAGCCCCTCGAAGCGCGCGAGGAAGGCCTGGGTGCCGGAAGGCTGCGCGCTCATGCCGCCACCTTCGCGTAGCCCTCCGCCTCGAGCGCCAGCGCGAGCTCCGGCCCGCCGGACTTCACGATGCGGCCGCCCATGAGCACGTGCACGCGGTCGGGCACGATATAGTCCAGCAGGCGCTGGTAGTGGGTGATGACAAGCGAGGAGAAATTGGCGCCGCGCATGGCGTTCACGCCGTCCGCGACGATCTTCAGCGCGTCGATGTCCAGGCCGGAATCCGTCTCGTCAAGGATGGCGAGCGTGGGCTCCAGCAGCGCCATCTGCAGCACCTCGTTGCGCTTCTTCTCGCCGCCGGAGAAGCCGACATTCACGTTGCGCTTCAGCATGTCGTCCGACATCTGCAGCGCCTTGATCTTGGTGCGGGCGAGCTTGAGGAACTGCATCGCGTCGATCTCGGGCTCACCCTTGTGCTTGCGCACGGCGTTCACCGCCGTGCGAAGGAAGTTCGCATTGCCCACGCCCGGCAGCTCGACCGGATACTGGAAGGCGAGGAACACGCCGGAACCCGCGCGCTCCTCCGGCTCCATCGCCAGCAGGTCGAGGCCGTTATAGGTGGCCGACCCACCCGTGATCTCATAGCCCTCGCGCCCGCTCAGCACATAGGAGAGCGTGGACTTGCCCGAGCCGTTCGGGCCCATGATGGCGTGGATTTCGCCGGTCGGGATCTCGAGGTCGATCCCCTTCAGGATCGGCTTGCCGTCGATTTCCGCGGTCAGGCCTTCGATCTTCAACACTTAGCCAACACTCCCTTCGAGCGAGATCGCGAGAAGCTTCTGGGCCTCCACCGCGAACTCCATGGGCAATTCCTTGAGCACTTCCCGGCAGAAGCCGTTCACGATGAGGCCCACGGCCTCTTCCTGCGTCAGGCCACGGCTGCGGCAATAGAACAGCTGGTCCTCGGCGATGCGCGAGGTCGTGGCCTCGTGCTCCACCTTGGCCGTGGCGCAGCGGTTCTCGATATAGGGCACCGTATGCGCGCCGCACTTGTCGCCGATCAGCAGGCTGTCGCACTGGGTGAAGTTGCGCGCGCCGACCGCCTTCGGGCTGATCTTCACCAGCCCGCGATAGGTGTTCTGCGCCTGGCCCGCGCTGATGCCCTTGGAGACGATGGTGCTGCGGGTGTTCCGGCCCACATGCCACATCTTGGTGCCCGTATCGGCCTGCTGGTGGTTGTTGGTGACGGCCACGGAATAGAACTCGCCCACGCTGTCGTCGCCGAGCAGCATGCAGGAGGGATACTTCCAGGTGATGGCCGAGCCGGTCTCTACCTGCGTCCAGGAGATCTTGCTCCGCGCGCCGCGGCAGGCGCCGCGCTTGGTGACGAAGTTGTAGATGCCGCCCTTGCCCTCGCTGTCGCCCGGATACCAGTTCTGCACCGTGCTGTACTTGATGCTGGCATCGTCCATCGCGACGAGCTCGACCACGGCGGCGTGCATCTGGTTCTCGTCGCGCATCGGCGCGGTGCAGCCCTCCAGGTAGGAGACGTAGCTGCCCGCCTCGGCGATGATCAGCGTCCGTTCGAACTGGCCGGTGCTCTTCGCATTGATGCGGAAATAGGTGCTCAGCTCCATCGGGCAGCGCACGCCCTTGGGGATGTAGACGAAGCTCCCATCGGTGAAGACGGCCGAGTTCAGGCAGGCGAAGTAGTTGTCGCCCTGCGGCACCACGCTGCCGAGATACTGGCGCACCAGCTCCGGATGCTCCTGCACCGCCTCGGAGATGGAGCAGAAGATGATGCCTTCCTTGGCCAGCCGGTCCTTGAAGGTGGTCGCGACCGAGACGCTGTCGAAGACCATGTCGACCGCGATGCCCTGCAGCCGCTGCTGCTCCTGCACCGGGATGCCGAGCTTCTCATAGGTGCGCAGCAGCTCCGGATCGACCTCGTCCAGCGACTTCGGCACGACCTTGTTGCTGGGGGCGGCGTAGTAATAGGCATCCTGGTAGTCGATCTTGGGGTAGCTGACGGCGGCCCATTCGGGCTCCTCCATCTTCAGCCAATGCGCATAGGCCTTCAGCCGCCATTCCAGCAGCCAGTCCGGCTCGTTCTTCTTCGCGCTGATGAAGCGGACGATATCCTCGCTGAGCCCCTTGGGCGCGAACTCCATCGCGATGTCGGTCTCGAAGCCCCACTTGTAGCCGCCGTCATTGGCGGCCTGGACGGTCTCGAGGGTCTCTGCAACGGCGGCCATACGACGCTCCTAAACTCTACTTCGCGGCAAGGTGGTGGTCGGCGGGGTGGGGCAGGAACCCGCCAAGACAGCCCCCTCCGGCGAGATCGGCGACGGAGATATTCGCCAGCGCCTCCCGGATGGCCCGGTTCACCGGATCCCAGCGGCCGCGGACGGGGCAGAGGTGCTCGCTCTCGCAGAGGCCCGTGCCGCCCTCGACGCAGGCCGTCAGGGCGATCGGGCCGTCGAAGGCCACGATCACCTCGGACAGCCTGATCTCGCTGAGCGGCCGGGTCAGCCGGTAGCCGCCGCGCGCGCCGCGCAGGCCCTCGACGATGGTGGATTGCGCGAGGATCTTCAGTACCTTCGCCACGGTCGGCTCCGCCAGGCCCGTCCGTGCCGCAAGGCCCGGGGCGCTGAGGAGCGGCGCGTCGCTCTGTCCCATCCGGGAGAGCACGACCACCGCGTAGTCGGTCAATCTCGAGAGCTTCAGCACCGCCATTCTCCTGCGATGCAGCTCAAATAGGACCAATGGCGTCCGCTTTGAAGGGGCCGAGTCGCCCCGAGCCATGCTTTTCCGCGAAAAAGCCTTCGCGCTCAAGGCATGGGTGGCCAGCCTCGGGCAGTCGAAGGCTCGGGCCGCGCATGGGGCCTCGGTCATCCCGGCGCCCCTTCCTCGGGCGCCTCCTCGCCTTGCCGCGTCCGGCCTCCCGGCGCAATCTCGCGCTGCACCGAGGGAGCCCCTGCATGCCGAGCATCCGTACCGACGATGGCGTCGATCTTCACTACATCGAGGCCGGCTCCGGCACGCCGATGGTCTTCGTGCATGAATTCGCCGGCGACGCGCTCTCCTGGGAAGCGCAGATGCGCTTCTTCGCCCGCCGCTACCGCTGCATCGCCTTCTTCGCCCGCGGCTATGCGCCGAGCGGCATCCCGACGGACCCCAAGTCCTACAGCCAGGACCGCGCGACCGACGACATCGCCGCCGTCATCACCGCGCTGAAGCTGGCGCCGGCCCATGTGGTGGGCCTCTCCATGGGCGCCTTCGCGACGCTGCACCTGGGGCTGCGCCATCCGCATCTGGCGCGCAGCCTTGTGGCCGCGGGGGTGGGCTACGGCGCGGCGCCCGACAAGCGCGCGCAGTTCCAGGCCGAGATCGACGCCTCCATCGCCAAGCTGCGCGAAATCGGCATGGAGAAATTCGCGACCATCTACGCCCATGGCCCGACCCGCCTGGTCTTCGAGGAGAAGGATCCGCGGGGCTTCGCCGAATTCGAGGCGCAGCTCGCCACCCATTCGACCGAAGGGTCGGCGCTGACCATGCAGGGCGTCCAGCGCGAGCGCCCCTCCCTCTTCGAGCTGGAGGCCGGCTTCCGCCGGATGAGCCTGCCCACCCTGGTCGTCGCCGGCGACGAGGACGACCCCACGCTGGAGCCGGCCCTCTATCTCAAGCGCACCATCCCCGGCTCGGCCCTCGTGGTCCTGCCGAAATGCGGGCACACGATGAACATCGAGGATCCGGACGCGTTCAACCGCGCCGTGCTCGACTTCGTGACGGCGGTGGACAGCGGTTCCTGGCGCGACCGCATCCCGGCCAGCCTCACCGGGGCGATCATCGCCGCGAAATCCTGATCGTCATCTGAAATACCTTTACGACGAAGCCTTTCGGACGCAGACTGCCCGCGTTACGACGGATGATCAGCGCATGAGCGACAAGAGACCGCAGATCAAGCTGGGCCTCTCCATGGCCGGCTATGGCTACCACCACAGCGCCTGGCTGAGCCCGGACGTGCCGGCCGACGGCGTCAGCAGCTTCGACTTCTACCTGAACCAGGCCCGCATCGCCGAACGCGGCCTGTTCGACATGGCCTTCCTGGCCGATTTCCTCACCTTCTCCATGATCGACACGCCCAGGGGCGTGAGCGGCCGCAGCGTGCGCGGCGGCAGCTTCGAGCCGCTGACGCTGCTCTCCGCCCTGACGCCGATGACGAAAAACATCGGCCTGGCGGCGACCACCTCCACCACCTTCGGCGTGCCCTTCCACGTGGCCCGCACCTTCGCCTCGCTCGACCTGCTGAGCGGCGGCAGGGCGGCCTGGAACGTCGTCACCTCCTTCCAGGACGAGGAGGCGGAGAATTTCGGCTCGGCGCAGATCCTCGACAAGTCCTCGCGCTACGACCGGGCCGAGGAATTCGTGGACGTGGTGCTCGGCCTCTGGGACAGCATGGCGCCGGACGCCTTCCTCTACGATCGCGCGAGCGGCATGCTCTTCGATCCCACGAAGGTTCGCGCGCTCAACCACGAGGGCCGCCACTTCCGCGTGAAGGGGCCCCTGGGCGCGCCGCGATCGGTTCAGGGCCGGCCCGTCATCTGCCAGGCCGGCGCCTCCGAGCACGGCCAGGAGCTCGCCGCTCGCACCGCCGACGTCGTCTATTCCGTGCAGCCGACGCTGGCCGGCGCCGCGAATTTCTACGAGGGCCTCAAGTCGCGCATGGCGAAGTACGGCCGCGACCGCGACGAGATCAAGATCATGCCAGGCCTGCTGCCCGTCCTGGGCGGCACGGAGACCGAGGCGCAAGCCAAGTTCAAGGCCATGCAGGAGATGATCGACCCGCTGGTCGGCCTTCGGTACCTGAGCGCGCTCTTCGGCGATCTCTCCGACTATCCGATCGACGATCCCGTGCCGGATCTGCGCCAGGACAAGGAGCTCGCCACCCGCGCGCAGGTCATCCTGAACCTCGCGCGCGAGAACAACTGGTCCATCCGCCAGCTCTACCAGCGCACGGCCATCGGCAACACGCACAACGTCGTCGTCGGCACGCCCGAGCAGGTGGCCGACGTGATGCAGGAATGGATCGAGGGCCGCGGCGCGGACGGCTTCAACGTCCTGCCCGCCCTCTCCCCTGTGAGCCTGGTCGAGTTCGTCGACCAGGTGATCCCGGTCCTGCAGCGGCGCGGCCTCTACCGCACCGCCTATGAGGGGACGACGCTACGCGCCAATCTGGGCCTGCCGGAGCCTCCCTCGGCGCATTGACCGCCGCCTCGTCCGGCCGGATCGCGCTGGACGGAAGGGCGCAGGCGGCGGAACATCGCCGCGAGGAGGACACCGACATGACCCAGACCCGAAAGTTGCGGGAGCTGCTGGCCGCGCCGCGCATGGTCCGCGCGCCGGGCGTCTATGACGGCATCACCGCCAGGCTCTCCGAGCAGGCCGGGTTTCCCGCGCTCTACATGACGGGGGCGGGCACCTCGGCCGCGCGCGGCTATCCCGATTTCGGGCTGATCACCATGTCCGAGATGGCGGGGAACGGCGAGGTGATCGCCCGCTCGGTCGACATCCCCGTCATCGCCGATGCCGACACGGGCTACGGCAACGAGCTCAACGTCACGCGCACGGTGCGCGAATACGAGCGCGCGGGCATCGCCGGCCTGCACCTGGAGGACCAGGCCTTCCCGAAGAAATGCGGCCATCTCGACGACAAGGAGGTGATCCCGCGCGACGAGTACATCGCCAAGGTCCGCGCCGCCGTCGCGGCCCGCCGCGATCCCGACTTCCTGATCATCGCCCGCACGGATGCCGGGGCGGTGCTGGGCTGGGACGAGGCCATCGAGCGCGCCAACCTGGCGCTGGAGGCGGGCGCCGACATGGCCTTCGTCGAGGCCGCGCGGACCCTGGAGCAGGTCGCCGCCATCCCTAGGCTGGTGAATGGCCCCTGCCTGCTGAACATGGTCCGCGCCGGCAAGACGCCGGACCTCGCCCTCGGCGAGGCCGAGGCCATGGGCTATCGCCTGACCATCATGCCGGGCCTGCTGCTCAGCACGATCATGATGGCCTGTGACGAGGTGCTGAAGCAGGTGATGGCGACGGACGCGCCGCCCTCCTCGAAGGGCGTGCCCTCGGTGCGCGAGCGCTTCCAGCGCTGGGGCGCGGATGAATGGGACGCGCTGCGCACGCGCTTTCGCGACCCGGTGGTCGCGAAAGCGGCGGAGTAGGGGCCACAGCTGGCCAACTCAGACCCGGAGGGCGACCTTCATGGCGGCGACAGCTAGCGCTTGCGGACGAACTCGGTCCGCAGGACCAGCCCCTTGATCGCGTCGTGCCGGCAGTCGATCTCCTCGGCATTGTCGGTGAGGCGGATCGAGCGGATGACCGTGCCCTGCTTCAGGGTCTGGTTGGCGCCCTTCACCTTCAGGTCCTTGATGAGGGTGACGGAATCCCCGTCGGCGAGCAGGTTTCCAGAGGCATCGCGGACCTCGGGCGTCTCGGCCGCGGCCGCGGCGATCTCTCCGGCCGGCCGCCATTCCCCGGTCGCTTCGTCATAGATGTCGTCGTCGTCAGCCATATCCGCCTCTCCTGGGGTTGGCGCGCCTGTAGCAGCTTGCCCGGCCGATGGCGCGGGCCGGGCGTTTCAGGCCCGCAGGACGGGCGGATTCATCGCGCGATCCCGAAGGGCTTTCGGCGGCTGTTCCCCGCGGGCGACGCGATCTCCTGTTGGAGCGATCCGCCGGGGCGGATCACCCTCTCGGACACATCAGGCCGCCTGGCGCGTCAGCGCCGCGGCGATCTGCTCGGCCGGATAGGCGCCGCTGAACAGCACGCGGCCGTCGACGGCAAAGCTGGGCACGCCGGAGATGCCGATCTTGCGGAAATAGGCGTCCTCGGCGCGAACCTCCTCCACCAGTTCGTCGCTCGCCAGGAAGGCGCTGGCATCCAGGCCGAGCGTGGCGGCGACCTCGGCCAGGACGGCGACGTCACCGATGTCCTTGCCGTCCCGGAAATAGGCGCCGAACAGCGCCTCGGCCATCGCGTGCTGGCGCGCGCCCGACCATTGCAGCAGCCGGTGCGCGTGGACGGTATTGGGCGTGCGCAGCATCAGGTCGTGGCGGAATTCCAGCCCCACCTTCCGGCCGGCCTCGGCGACATTGGCATCGAGCTCCGCGCCGCGCGTGACGCTGCCGAACTTCCGGGCGCGATAGGCGGCGCGCTCCACGCCCTCGGGCGGCATGTCCGGATTGAGCTGGAACGGGCGCCAATGGACGCTGAACCCGGCGGCGGCCGGGCCAAGCAGGGCCAGGGCGGCGTCCAGGTTGGTCTTGCCGATCCAGCACCAGGGGCAGATGGCGTCGGAGATGACGTCGATGCGGCGTGTGGGTTCCATGGCCCGCTCCTTGTCCTGGGCGCTACTCTGCGCCATTCGGGAAGACGACGGTAGCGGGGCAGGCCGATGCGGACTCAGGTCGGGATCGTGGGCGCGGGGCCGGCGGGGCTGCTGCTGGCGCATCTGCTGCATCGCGCCGGCATCGACAGCGTCGTGCTGGAGGCCCGCTCGCGTCCCCATATCGAGGGCCGCATCCGTGCCGGGCTGCTGGAGCAGGGCAGCGTGGACACGCTGGTCGAGGCCGGGCTTGGCGATCGCCTGCTGCGCGAGGGGCTGGCGCATGACGGACTGGAGCTGCGCTTCGACGGCGGCTCCTATCGCATCGACCTGCACGGGCTGACTGGCAGGCGCGTCACCATCTACGGCCAGCAGGAGGCGGTGAAGGACATGGTCGCCGCCCGGCTGGAGACCGGCCGGCCGCTGCACTTCGAGGTGGGCGATGTCACGCTGCACGACATCGCCACCGGCCATCCGCGGATCACCTGGACGGCCGACGGCGTGGCCCAGGAGCTGCGTTGCGACATCATCGCCGGCTGCGACGGCTTCCACGGCCCGTCGCGCGAGGCCATGCCGCCGGAGCTGCTGCGCGTCTACGAGCGCGTCTACCCCTTCGCCTGGCTCGGCATCCTGGCCGAGGCGCCGCCGATCAGCCACGAGCTGATCTATGCCCGCCATGCTGAGGGCTTCGCGCTGGCCACGATGCGCAGCGCCAGCCTTTCGCGCCTCTACCTGCAATGCGCGCCGGACGAGGATCTTTCCCTGTGGCCGGACGGCCGGATCTGGGAGTCCCTGGTTACCCGCCTCGGCGCCGTGAACGAGGGGAGGGTCATCCAGAAGGGCGTCACCGGCATGCGCAGCTTCGTGGCCGAGCCCATGCGCCACGGGCGCCTCTTCCTGGCCGGCGACGCCGCCCATATCGTCCCGCCGACCGGCGCCAAGGGCATGAACCTCGCCGTGGCCGATGTCCGCGTGCTGGCGGCGGCCCTGACCTCCTTCTTCCGCGACGGCGACACCGCCCTGATGGACCGCTACAGCGACATCTGCCTCAAGCGGGTCTGGAAAGTGCAGCGCTTCTCCTGGTGGATGACCTCGATGCTCCACCGCTATCGCGGCGACGATCCTTTCGAGCATCGCGTGCAGGTCGCCGAGCTCGACTATCTCGTTCACTCGAAGGCCGCGCAGATGGCGCTGGCCGAGCAATATGTGGGGCTGCCCTATGACATCTGACCGCCTGAAGCTGGGCATCATCGGTCTCGGCATCATGGGCGAGCGGCTCATGCGCGCCGCCCTGGCCCATCCGGGCACCGATGTCGTGGCCGTCTGGGATCCCTCCGACGCGGCGGTGGGGCGGCTGGCCGGCATCACCGGCGACGTCACGATGAGCGGCTCGGTGGAGCAGGTCATCGCCGCGGCCGAGGCGGTCTATGTCGCCTCGCCGCCGGACTCGCACATCGCGCTCGGCCAGGCGGCGCTGGCCGCGGGCAAGGCGCTGTTCCTGGAGAAGCCGCTGGCCTCCGACGTCCCCGCCGCGCGGGCCTTCGTGGCCGGTGCGCAAGGCCAGCGGGCCGCCGTGAACTTCCCCATGGCCTCCTCGCCGACCATCGCGCAGCTGCGCCGCTGGCGCCCGGAGATCGGCCGCATCGAGCGCATCGAGATCCGGGCCGAGTTCGCCGGATGGCCGCGCGGCTGGCAGAAGGGCGCGGCCTCCTGGCTGTCGAAGCGGGCGGATGGCGGCTTCACGCGCGAGGTCGTCTCGCACTTCCTCTTCCTGGCGCAGCGCTGGGGCGGCCCGCTGCGGCTGGCCGAGGCGAGCGTGACCTATCCCGAGGGGGACGGCTCCGAGACCGCCATCGCCGCCCGCCTCTGGGCCGGCGACGTGCCGGTGGCCCTGACGGGCAGCGTCGGCACCACCAGGGCCGACGAGCACAACCTCACCACCATCATCGGCAGCAAGGGCCAGCTGCGGCTGCGCGACTGGTCCTATGCGGAGAAGCTGGAGGCCGACGGCCAGTGGCGCACGGCGCCCGATGCCATGCCCAATGCGGAGATGCGGCCGCTCACCCTGGCCGGACAGCTCGACAAGCTCGCGGCTCTCGCGCGCGGCGAGGAGACGGAGCTGGCGAGTCTCGCCGAGGCGCTGTCCGTCATGGAGGCGGTGGAGGGCATCCTCGCCTCATGAGGAGGATTTGGGGCGGAGGAGGAGCAGCAGCCCGCCCCCGGCCACCAGCCCCCAGAAGGCCGGCCCAATCCCGCCCACGCTGAGGCCCGAGGCGGTGACCACGAAGGTCACGATGGCGGGCACGCGCATGGCCTCGTCCCCGAGGGCAATGGAGAGGGCCCCGGCCAGCGAGGCCAGCAGCGCCAGCCCGGCCACGGCCTGGATCAGCAACGGCGGCGCCGCCGCCACCACGCTGGCCGCCACGCCCGAGACGAGGGCGAAGCCGAGATAGCCGAGGCTGGCGAAGAAGCCGGCGATCCAGCGCCGGCGCGGGTCCGGATGCGCCTCGGGCCCGGCGCAGAGCGCGGCGGTGATCGCCGCAAGGTTGACCAGCTGCCCGCCGAGGAGGCCGCCGAGGAAGCTGCCCGCGCCGGTCGCCAGGAAGACCGGCCGCATCCGGATGTGGTAGCCGTTCGCCGCCAGCACCGCGAAGCCGGGCAGGTTCTGCGACGCCATGGTCACCAGGAACAGCGGCAGCGCGATGCCCACCATCGCGCCGGTATGGAAGCTCGGCGTCACCCAGGCGAGCTCGGGCGGCTGCCAGGCCCCGCCGCCGGGCAGGCCGGGCCCCGTCACCAGCACCGCCACGGCCACTACGACCGCCGCCGGCACCGCCCAGAGCCGCTGGAGCCGCAGCATCAGCGCCCAGGTCAGCACCACGGGCAAGGCGAGCCAGGGCAGGGCGCCCACCGCCCGCACGGGCGCCAGGCAGAGGTCCAGCAGGACGCCGGCCAGCATCGCCGCCGCGATGGCGGGCGGGATGCGCTCCACCGCCCGGGCGAAGGGCCGCCACAGCCCGGCCAGGATCAACAGCAGCGAGGCCGCGAGGAAGGCGCCCACGGCCGCCGGGAAGCCGCCTTCCGGCGCGCCGCTGGTCGCCAGCAGGGCGGCGCCCGGCGTGGACCAGGCGATGGAGATCGGTATGCGCCAGACGATCGAGAACCCCGCGCCCAGCAGCCCCATCAGCAGGCAGAGCACCACCAGGCCGGAAGCCGCCTGTTCGGGCGTGGCGCCCATGGCGATGAAGCCCTGCAGCACCACCGCGAAGGAGGAGGCGAAGCCGACAAAGGCCGCCAGGAGGCCGAGGAGGATGGGCTGCAGCATCGGACCCGTCTGCCGCGTGAGCCGACGGCCCGCAAGCCGGCATCACGGCGCCAGCCGGATGCGCCCCGTGGTCTCCGCCGGCTCGCGCGGGATCTGGCGCAGCCGGCCCTCGTGCCAGCTCCCCAGCAGGTCGCCCCAATGACTGGAGAGCGGGTGGCCCGACTGCCCCGTGGCGATGACCGCATAGATTCCGTCGGGCGTGGAGAGGTCGGCCACCATCCGCAGCCCGGCGCCATGCACCGCGCCGAAGCCGCCGCCGCCGCGTGGGCCCTGCCGCTGCACGGTCTGGTCGTCCCCCGAGGCGGGCACGGCCAGCTCGATCGCGCGGTTCAGCCCGGGGACCAGGCGCAGCAGCGGGTGCTCGAAGAGCGCGCGATGCGCGGCCCCCCAGCGCCAGGCCGTGGGGTCGGCGCCATGCGACTGCGCCAGCTCGGCGACCGCCTCGGCCAGCGCGAGCGCCGCCATGGCGCGGCAATCGCCGCCGCACCACCAGCCGGCATTGGCGTCGAGGAGCAGGAAGCGCAGGAATTCCGGGCCGCCCGGCGCGTTGCGGATGCCGGCCCGCCGCAGCGCGAGCGCCGGCATGCGGCGCAGGAAGGCGTTCCAGATCAGCGGCTGGGGCAAGTCCGCGCGGGTCTCGCCGTCCCAGTCGGCCAGCAGCCCCTGCGCCACGCCCAGCGCGCCCGTGCCGCGCGGCAGGGCGTTCAGCACGGGCAGCGCCTCGCGGGCCAGCAGCGAGACGGCGTCCATCTGAATGGCCGCGAAACGCCCCTCGTCGCGCGGCGCCGGCTCGGCCAGCAGCTGGTGGATCCGCCGGAAGCGCCAGTCGCCGAACCATTCGCGCGAGAGGAAGGCCGGGTGGTCGGGCGGGCTGACGCGGTTGTTCGCGTTCACCAGCAGTCCGCCCTCCGGGTTCTCGACATGCGGCAGCTCGTCGAAGGGGACGAAGCCGGCCCAGGGCACGGAGCCCGGCACGCTGCCGTCGCCGGCACCGCGAAGGGGCGTGCGGCCGGTCAGGTACAGGGCGATGCCGCCGCTGCGGTCCGCGACCATCATGTTCTGCGGCGGCGAGGTGATCAGCGCCGCCGCCGCCCGAGCATCGGCGATGCTCCGCCCCCGGTTCAGCGCCAGGAAGCCGGCGGCGGCCGTGTCGTTGGGCTCGAGATTGGCCATGTGCACGGCCAGCACCTCGCCATCGCCGCGCGGCATCTCGTCGAGGTCGGAGATGACCGGGCCATTGGCGGTCTCGCGCACCTCCATCGTCACGTCCGGCTCGCCGCGGACGTGGATGACCTCGGTGCGGACCACGCGCGCCGCGCTCTCGGGTTCGCGGAAGACGTCCTGCGTGTCGGAATGGGTGGTGGTGAAGCCCCAGGCGAGGTCGGCGTTGCGGCCGATCAGCACCAGCGGCACGCCTGGCACGGTGCCGCCGGCGACGAAGCGCCCGTCCGGCAGCTCGATGCGGGCCAGGTACCAGAGGATCGGCGCGCCGTAGCCGAGATGCGGGTCGGAGGCGAGCAACGGCGCGCCGGCCGCTCCGCGAGCCACGGCCCAGGCGTTGGACGCGGTGTCGGGCAGGGGCGCGTCCTCGCCGAAGACTGGGATGGCCGCCAGCATGCGGTCCAGCCCGGACAGCGCGGCGACATCGGGCCGCCCGGCGCTCTGGTCGGCCGGCCAGAGATCCCAGAGCCGGTCCGCCGGCAGGGCGCCGGCCAGCCGCGCGCGCTCCAGCTCGCTGCGCCAGTTGTTCGACAGCCAGAGCCCCATCACCTTGGCCCAGAGCAGCGAATGCGAGGGTTGCCAGAATTCCGGCGCGCCGAGGGCCAGGAACTCGGGCGCCGCGAAACGACCGCGCTCGGCGATCCAGGCGTTCACGCCGATGGCATAGGCCTCCAGCATTCCGCGCGTGTCCGCGTCCAGCGCCGCGAAATCGGCCTCGGCGCGCCGGGCGAGGCCGAGCAGCCGGACGAAGCGGTCGTTGCGCAGCGTGGCGCTGCCGGCGATCTCGGAGAGCCGGCCCTGCGCGCCGCGGCGCATCATCTCCATCTGGAACAGGCGGTCGCGCGCGTGGAGGAAGCCCAGGGCGATGGCCGCGTCGCGCTCGGTGCGGGCGCGGATGCGCGGGATGCCCACCTCGTCCAGCGCGATCGTCACCGGGGAGGAAAGGCCAGCGATCCGCAGCTCCATGTCGTCGGAGGGAATGGTCCTCCAGATCACGGCCGCGATCGCCAGCGGGACGGCGATCACCAGCAGCCAGAAGCCGATGACCAGCCGGCGCCACCAGCCGGATCGGCGGCGCCGGCGCGGCATCTATTCGGGCTCGATGCCGGCGCCGCGGATCATCTCGCCCCAGGCGGCGATCTGGCGCTGGACGAAATCGCCGAGCTCGGCGGGGGTGGAGGTGCCCCCGTCGAAGCCCATCTCGGCCATGCGCGCGCGGTATTCGGGGCGGGCGCCGATGCGCTGCATGGCCTCGCCCAGCGTCGCGGTGACCTCGGGCGGCAGGCGGGCCGGGCCGAAGAGCGCGGCGAAGCTCAGCAGGTCGAAGCCGGTCAGCCCCTGCTCGGCCAGCGTGAGCGCCTCGGGCACCAGGGCCGAGCGCGCGGCATTGGTGATGCCGAGCTGCCGCAGGCGCCCCTCCTGCACATGGCCGCGCGAGGGCGTGAGGTCGATCACGATGCTGGAGACCCGCCCGGCGATGACGTCGGTGATGGCCGGCGGCGTCGAGCGATAGGGCACATGCAGCATCTCCACGCCCGCGAGCCGCGCGATGGTCGCGCCCGCCACGATGCCGGTTCCATTGCCGCTGGCGTAGCTGATCCGCCCGGGATTGGCGCGGGCCAGCGCGATGAACTCCCGAAAATTCCGCGCCGGGACCTCGGCGCCCACCGTCAGCCAGAAGATGTAGTTGCCGAGCTTGCTGAGCGGCGTGAAGTCCGCGATCGGATCGTAGTCCAGGCGCTTCAGCAGCCAGGGATTGGCGGCATGGGTGGTGTTCGTGGTGACGAAGAGCGTGTGCCCGTCGGCCGGGCTGCGCATCACGGCCGTGGCCGCGATGGTGCCGTTGGCGCCGGCGCGGTTGTCCACCGTGACGTTCACGCCGCCCAGCTCGGCCGAGAGCATCTGCGCGAGCACGCGCGCCACGGCATCCGTCCCCGAGCCGGCGGCGAAGGGCACGATGATGTTGATCGGGCGGTTGGGGCGCCAGGCGCCCTGGGCGAAGGCGCCCGTGACCAGGAAAGGCGTGGCGAGCAGTGTTCGGCGCAGCATGTTCATTTCTCTCCCGACGCTCCGGCCCCTGTTCCCGGGCCTTCGTCATGCGGGAGAGTATAGGCACCGAACATCGCGGATGGCACGTCGCCGCGGCGGACGACGTGCGCCGGCATCAGGCGGTTTCCATCTCGGCGACCGCGAGGATAGTCGCGAGGCTGGCACGCATGCCGCGCAGCGAGCCCTCGATCTCGACGTCGATCCACTCCTCCAGCGAATGCGCCCGCCCGCCCTTGCCGCCGGAGCCGATGCGCAGGGCCGGGATGCCGAGGCTCATGGGGATATTGGCATCGGTGGAGGACCATTCGAAGGAGGGCGTGTAGCCCTCCGCCGCGACGGCCGCCGCCGCCAGCCGCGCGATGGGCGCTCCGTTGGGCGTGTGGCCGGCCGGCCGGTCGCCGACGCGGATCAGCTCGGCCGTGATGGTGCCGTCGCGCGCCGCGTTCTCGGCCGCCACGGCCTGGTCCACGCCGGCCAGGAAGGCCTTGTCCAGCTTATCCAACTCTTCCAGCGAGGCGGAGCGGAGGTCCACCTCCATGGTGACCGTCTCGGGGATCGCGTTGATGGAGGTCCCGCCGCCCACCACGCTCACGCAATGCGTCGTCACCGGCTCCCGCGGCACCTCGATCGCTGCCAGCGTCCGCGCCGCCTCGGCCATGGCGTACATCGGGTTCACCATGCCGAAGGCCGCGAAGCTGTGCCCGCCAGGCCCCTTGAAGGCCACCCGGTAGCGCCGCGAGCCGATGCCGCCGGTGACGATGCGGTCCACCTCGGGGCTGTCCACCGTGAAGAAGGCGCGGATGCGCTCGCGCTTCGGGTGCTGGGCGAAGAGATGGCGGATGCCGCGCAGGTCGCCCAGCCCCTCCTCGCCGACATCGCCGACGAAGAGGATGTCGTGCCGGGTGCGGATGCCGGCCGCATCCATCGCGCGGAGGAAGCCGAGGTTCACGGCCAGGCTGCGCGTGTCGTCGCCCACGCCCGGCGCGTAGAGCCTGGTGCCCTCGCGGCGCACGCGCACATCGGTGCCGGCCGGGAAGACCGTGTCGAGATGCGCGGCGACGACCACGATATCGCCATTGCCGAAGCCACGGCGTAGGCCGAAGACGTTGCCGACCTCGTCCTGGCCGACCTCTTCCAGCCCATGGGCCTTCAGCATCGCCAGATAGGCGGCGGCCCGCTTCTCCTCGCCGAAGGGCGGCGAGGGGATCTCCGTCAGGGCGATGATGTCCTCGACGATGCGGTCGTGCTCGGCGCGCATGGTGTCGCAGGCCGTCCGGTATCCGGCGGCCGAACGGATCGCGGCGATGGTCTCGTCAGTGGTCATCAGACGATCTTGTTCAGCAGATCCGTCCGGCCGGCCTTCAGCCGGTCGATGTTCTCCATCATGATGTCGAGGACATTGTCCTCGAAGGCGCAGGTCTCGCCGCCCGTATGCGGGGCGAGGAAGGCGTTGGGCAGGGTCCAGAGCGGGGATTCCGGCGGCAGCGGCTCGACCGCCATGACGTCCAGGCCCGCGCCCTTGATGCGGTTGGAGCGCAGCGCCTCGATCAGGGCCGCCTCGTCCACCACCTTGCCGCGCGCGCAGTTCACCAGATAGGCGCCGGGCTTCATGAGCGCGAAGGCCTCCGCGTCGATCAGGTTCTCGGTCTCGGGCGTCAGCGGGCAGACCAGCACGACGAAATCCGCGCGCGGTAGCAGCGCCGGCAGTTCGGAGGTCGCATGCACCTCGTCGGCGCCCTCGGCGCCGGAGGCCGGGTTCGCCCGGATGCCGATCACCCTCATCTCAAAGGCCTTGAGCAGCCTGATGACCCGCTTGCCGATCTGGCCCATGCCCACGACGATCGCGGTCTTGCCGGCCAGCTCGTCCTCGCGGATGGCGAAGTCGCCCTTCATGCCGGACCAGTGCTTGCGGTGCTGGTCGTCGCGCGCGACGAAGAGCCGCCGGACCATACCCAGCATCAGTCCGACGGCATGCTCGCTGACCGCGGCCGCATTGGTGCCGGCTGCATTGCAGAGCGTGACGCCGTGCTTCTTCAGGATCTCGCGGTCGAAGGCATCGGTCCCGGAGGAGTAGGCCTGGACGTATTTCAGCCGCGGCGAGAGCTCAGGCAGATTGTTCCGCCAGAACCCGCTGCAGACCAGCACATCCGCCTCTGCGGCCCGGGCCTGGAGTTCCTCGACGGTGCGGACCTCGAAGAAGGGATAGGGGGCGCCACGCTCGGTGAAGCGGTCCCCGCCGCGATAGGCGACGTGGGCGAAGCAGATCGTAGGCTTGTCAGGGAAACTCACGCAGCGGACTCCTCAAGAAACACCTGCACCGCCTGGAAGAGGGCGCCGCGGTTGCGCTCCATCCACATTCCATGCGTGCCCTCGCCCAGCAGCACCAGCCGCTTGCCCGGCGAGGCCGTGAGCAGCGGGAAGAGCGTCTGCGCCATGTAGGGGGGCGTATCCTGGTCCCATTCGCCGAGGACCAGCAGCGTCGGCGCCGTGATTTTCGCGGGGTCGTAGAAGGGGCGGCCGGCGGCCCAGTACTCGCGGCTGTCCGCCGGGCTGCCGTTGGGCGCGCGGAGCGCGGGCGGGCTGCGGCGCAGGCCCTCGGGATCGGTCGCCCAGGTGACGCCGGCCCAGTGCTCGAACCAGCCGGGCGGGACGAGCGTGGCGCGCGCGGCCTCGGGCACGCCGGCGCCGCGGCGGGCGCGCGCGGCCTCCTGCGTCACCCAGCGATAGGCGCCGAGCTGCCCGCCGGGATCGGCCAGCGAGGGGGTCTGCCGCACCCAGACCGGCGCGTAGAGCACCAGGCGCTCGACCACCGAGGCATTGTCGGCCGCGAAGCGGCCCATCAGCGCCGTGCCCCAGGAGTAGCCGAGATGGATGCATTTCGGGATGGAGCGGCGGCCGCGCACGAAGGCCGAGACGGCCGCGATGTCCAGGATCGCCGTCTCGCCGCGGACCAGCGGCGGATTGGCCTCGGGCGGCTGCGACATCTCGGGCGGGCGGGTCGAGCGGCCGAAGCCGCGGATGTCCATGCACCAGACGTCGAAGCCCCGCCCGGCGATGTAGTCCATCCAGGACAGGCCGCCGAGCGGCAGGTCGAAGGCGGTGTGCGCGGGATAGGTCGCGCCATGGACCATGATGATCGTGCGGCCGGGCGTGAAGGCCGTCAGGCTCTCGGGCCGCTTGTTGCGGACGAAGATCTCGATGCCGGGGCTGCCTTCCCCTGCCGGCACCATGAACTCCTCGGTCACGATGCGCGGCGCCTGGGCCTGCGCCTCGGAGCTCAGGAGCACGGGCGCGGCGAGAGCCGGAGCGGCGAACAATGCGCGGCGTTGCATGGAAATCTCCCTGGTGTTGGGCGCAGACTAGCCAAGGGCGCTGGGTTCCGCGAGGGGTGGGGCCGCCGACGTTGCGGGAGCGCATCAGCGCTCGCAGCGGATGAAGAGCGTGCTGCGATGGATGAGCTCGCCGACATCCGCCGCGCTGCGGTCGGCACCCGTGCTCTCGGCGGTGCGCGGGCTCACGCCGGCCCGGCGGAGGAAGGCCAGCGCCGCCTGGCCCTGCACCGCGAAGTTCACGTTCTGCGCGATGTCGCCGGTCCGCCGGCTCACCGCCTGGGCGTTCAGCTTGGAGACGACGACGCCCACGATATGGCCCTGCATGTCCACCAGAGGCCCGCCCGAATTGCCCGGCTGGACCTCGGCGCTGATCTGGAACTGGTTCGGATTGTCGCCGAGCCCGCGCAGGCCGTTCACCTCGCCGCGCGTGAGCTTCGGGTCGGAGCTGAGCAGGCCGGCCAGCGGGAAGCCGTAGGCCACCACGCCCTCGCCGCGGCGGATGGCGGGGGCGGTGCGGAAGGCGACGGCGGGGCCGACGAGGCCGGGCACGTTCAGCACGGCGACATCCAGCCCCGCATCCATCCGCGCCGGCGGCACGGCCGCCAGCCAATGGCCGGTCGGCGTGCGCAGGATGATGCGGTTGCAGTTGTCCACCACGTGGTGGTTGGTCATCACGCGCCCGTCGGCCACAAGGAAGCCGGTCCCGGTCGAGACGGCGCGCGCCTGGGCATTGGGCGGCGCCGGCTGCGTGCCCGGGGCCGGGCCGGCGAGCGGGCCGGAGGTCGGCTGCCGCGCCGCGGCAGGGGCCGGCGGGCGGGCATTCGCGAGATCGACGTTGCGGTTGGCGCAGATGTCCTGGTCGCGCAGCACCACCTCTCGGGTATCGCCGAGCACCAGCCGCAGGTCGAAACGGCAGCCGGCATCGGCATTGGGCGTGACCCGGAAGCCGCCGCCGTCGGTCAGCGGCCGGTCGGGGCGCAGCAGGTTGCCGCCCCAGTCGCCCTGGCCGCCCCGCGGGCTGCGCACGGCGAAGAGCTGCGTGGCATCGGCGCCCGTCCGGTTGACGACCCGGAAGCCTTGCGGCTCGGCGGGAGTTTGGGCGGGCGCCGGCCGGGCCAGCGCCAGCAGGATTGCGATGGACAGGGCGTGGAGGGCGAAGCGCATGACGGAGATGTGCCCGCGGTCCCGCATCAGGGCAAGGCGTTCGTCCCGGTCCGCTGCCTGTGACGGGGCCCTCAACGGCAGAGCCGCCGATTCGCTGGCCTCCCCGCCAGACGGCGCGCAAAAAAATCGCCAAATCCGGTCCCGCAAAGCCATCGGAACGCCGCCGGATCGCTCCATGCCGCGTTTGGAGGGCTATCTCCCGATCGCCGAGCCGCGACGCATGAACGCGGCCGGTCTGTGGGGGCGGGGCGGAAGCGACCTCAAGAACTTCGGAGGACGAGCATGAATATCGGTGAGGCGGCCGCTGCGAGCGGCGTCAGCGCCAAGATGATCCGGCACTACGAGACGCTCGGCCTGATTCAGCCGCAGCGGCGGAAGAACAATTACCGGGCCTATACCGAGCAGAATGTGGCGGTGCTGCGTTTCATCCGGCATGCCCGGGACTTGGCCTTTCCGCTCTCCGAGGTGAAGCGGCTGCTGGGCCTCTGGCGCGACGAGACGCGGCAGAGCTCGGAGGTGCGCCGTATCGCGCTGAGCCATGTGGAGGCGCTGGAGGACAAGGCGCGCTCGCTGCGGGCGGTCGCGGACTCGCTGCGGCACCTGGCGCTGAACTGCCAGGGCAACGAGCGGCCCGAATGCCCGATCCTGGAGCACATGGAGGGCAAGGCGGATGTCCACCATCATTGAAATGACGGTGGAGGGCACGGCCTGCCGGTTCTCCCGCGAGGCGCTGGTCCTGGCCGTCGAGGCGCGCGACCCCGCCGCGGTCGTGACGGTGGATCCCACGAGCGGCCGGGTCTGCGCGGACACGGAACTCGACCTCGGCTCGCTCCTCCTCGCCATCGAGACCAGCGGCTGCCGGCCATTTATCCTGGCATGAAAAAGGTCCCGGCATGAAAAAGGCCCGGCGGATCGCTCCGCCGGGCCCTTTTCGCGTCAACCGGGCCGATCAGTCCCGGCGAACGCCCATGAACTGCAGCAGGAACTGGAACAGGTTGATGAAGTTCAGGTAGAGGCCCAGCGCGTCCATCACGCTGCGCTTGCCCGCCTCCTCCGTCCCCTCGGCATAGGAGTACTCGATGTAGTCGTTCTTGATCCGCTGCGTGTCGTAGGCCGTGAGGCCGCAGAAGATCAGGACGCCGAGGATCGAGACCATGAAGGCCACGGCCGCCGACTGCAGGAAGATGTTGACCACCGAGGCGAGGATGATGCCGATCAGCCCCATCAGCAGGAAGCTGCCCATCTTCGTCAGGTCGGTCTTCGTCGTGTAGCCGATCAGGCTCATCGCGGCGAACATGCCGGCGGTGATGAAGAACGTGCTGGCGATCGACGTGGACGTGTAGACGATGAAGATGTTCGCCATGCTGGCGCCCATCACGCCGCAGAAGGTCCAGAACAGCGCCTGCACCGTGGTCTTGCTCATCCGGTTGATGCCGAAGGAGAGCGCGAGCACGAAGGCCAGCGGCGCGAAGATCGCCACGTAGCCGAGGATGGTCGGCGCCGTCGCAATGCCGCGGGGCGTGCGGACGACGGTGAAGAAGAGCTCCTGCACCGCCGGCACGTTGGCGATCGCATAGGCGACGATGCCGGTCAGCAGCAGGCCGGACGCCATCCAGTTGTAGACGCGCAGCATGTAGGCGCGCAGGCCGGCATCGAGCGTGGCAGCATCCACGCCGGCCGTGCGGCCCCAGCCGGCCTGCGTCGGCTGGGTCCAGCGCGATTCAGGTTGGAAAGCCATGAAGCGATATCCTCCAAAAGAACCCATCAGGGCTCATGCGGCCATGATATGGAGATTCTGTAATCCGTTTCAACGGATTTCGGAAGCCCCGGGCGCGACTCGCTGGCCGGCAAGCCGCTTCATTCGTTGCGCAACAATGGCGCGGGACGCACCCGCAAGGCCAGCGCCGTTCCGGCATAGCCGAAGGCGAGGACCAGAAGCATGCAGCCCGCGACCGTCAGGGCCAGGGTTCCCGGCAGGAACACCCAGGGCTGGCTCATCACGCCGGTGACCACCCCGTAGGCCGCCGCCGTGCCGGCCAGTGCCGCGAGCAGGCCCGCGAAGGCACCGAGCACGCCGAATTCCACGAGGAAGGCGCGCAGGATCTGGCCCCGGGTGGCGCCCACCGTCTTGAGCAGAACGGCCTCCCTGATACGGCGCCGCTGCCCGGCGGCGACGGCGCCCGCCAGCACCAGCGCGCCGGCCAGCAGGGTGACCGAGCCGGTCGCGGTCAGCGCCCCGCCGATGCGGCCGAGGAGCGCCGCAACCTGCTCCAGCGCCTCGCGCACGCGGATGCCGGAGACGTTGGGAAGGGCGTCCGTCACCCGGCGCAGCAGGGCGGCGTCGGCCGAGGCCTGACCGCGGACGGTCGCGATATGGGTGTGCGGCGCGGCTGAGAGCAGGCCGGGCGAGGCGATAAGCGAGAAGTTCATGCCGAGGCTCCGCCACTCCACCTGCCGCAGGTTGGCGATGGTCAGGTCGATGTCGCGGCCCAGCACGTTGATGGTGATGGCGTCGCCGATCCCCGCGCCCCAGCCGCGGGCGATATTGGCGTCGAAGGAGACGAGCGGCGGTCCGTTGTAATCCGGCGCCCACCATTGCCCGGCGACGACGCGCGTGCCCTCGGGCATGGGGCCGACATAGGTGAGGCCCCGGTCGCCGCGCAGCGCCCAGGCGCTGTCCTCGCTGACGCGCACCTGCTCGGCCGGGACGCCCTTCACAGCGACCACCCGGGCGCGCAGGCTCGGCACCCGGCGGACCTCCTCGACGCCGGGGGTGGCGCGGGCGATCTCGTCGAAGCGCTCCGCCTGGTCGGGCTGGATGTCGATGAAGAAGAAGTTGGGCGCGCGGGCCGGCATCTCGCTGCCGATGGCGTTGCGCAGATTCCCCTCGATCTGGGCGATGGCGGCCAGGGTGGTCAGGCCGAGGCCGAGCGCGACCAGGAGGATGGGCGTGGCCGCCCCGGGCCGGTGCAGATTGGCGAGGCCGAGCCGCCAGGAGGGCCGCCGGATGCCCTGCAGCGCCCGGGCGCCGGCCATCAGCAGCCATGCGCCCGCGCGGAACAGCATCATGGCGGCCAGGGCGCCCAGGCAGAAATACAGGCCGAAGAGCGGCCGGTCGGCGGTGGCGACGACCAGCCCGACCAGGGCCAGCGCCGCGACGGCATTGGCTCCGGCCACCTTCCAGCCCACCCAGACGGAATCCGTGCCCAGCATGTCCCGGAACAGGGCCGCGCCCGGGATGCGCCCCGCGCGGCCGAGCGGCCAGAGGGCGAAGGACAGCGCCGTCAGCAGGCCGAAGAGCGCGGCCATCGCCAGCGGCGCGGGATAGATGGCGAGCCGCGGCGGGATGGGCAGCGCCGCGCCCAGCGCCTGGGCGGCGAGCCAGGTCAGGAAGAGGCCGCCGGCCAGCCCGATCGCGATGCCGATGACGGAGAGCGCCAGCACCTGGATCAGGTAGGCGGAAAAGATCGCGGCCGTCGGCGCGCCCATGCAGCGCAGGGTGGCGATGGTCCGCGACCGCGCGTCCAGCCAGGCGCGCACGCCCGTCGCCACGCCGATCCCGCCGACCAGCAGGGCCGTCAGCCCGGCGAGCGTTAGGAAGGAGGCGGCGCGGTCCAGGAACCGGTTCACCCCGGGCTCCGCCTGGTCGGCGCGGCGGATGCGCCAGGAGGCCCCGGGAAAGGCGGCCGCGAGATCCGTCGCGAAGGCGCGGGCGGCGACGCCCGCCGGCAGGCGGATCCGGGCCTCGTAGGTCACAAGGCTGCCGGGCTGGATCAGGCCCGTGGCCTCGAGCTGGTCCAGCGGAAGCAGGGCGCGCGGGCCGAAGATGGTGGGCGTGGCGACGCGGTCGGGCTCGTCGGTGATGCGGGCGGCGAAGGTGACCTCGGCTTCGCCCAGCCGCAGCCGGTCGCCCGGCGAGACGCCGAGCCGTTCGGCGATGGCGGGGTCGATCGCGACCACGGCGCCGCGCAGTGGCGCCGCCGGCTCCAGCCCGAGGGCGCCGTAGAGCGGATAGGCGTCGTCCGCGGCCTTCAGCTCGACCAGCACGCGCTCGCCATTCGGCGCGACGAGCATGCTCCGCAGCAGCGCCACCTCGCTGAGGGTGCCGCCGCGGGCCCGCACCCAGCCCAGCACCGCCGGGTCGATGGGCTGGCTGCCCTGGCGGATCTCGAGGTCGCCGCCCAGGATGCGGGCGCCGTCGGCCTGCAGCCCGGCCTGCACGCCCGAGCGCAGGCTGCCCACCGCCGCGATGGCCGCGACGCCCAGCGCCAGGCAGGCCAGCACGATGCGCAGGCCCCTGGTGCCGCCGCGCAGCTCCCGGCGGGCGAGCGTCCAGCCGAGGTGCAGGTTCCTCATTGGGCCGCTTCGGCCATGGCGGAGGTGTCGCTGGCGATCAGCCCATCCTCGATGCGGATCTGCCGCTCGCAGCGGCCGGCCAGCGCGGGATCATGGGTGATGAGGATCAGCGTCGTGCCGAATTTCTCGCGGAGGTCGAAGAGCAGGTCCATCACGGCGAGGCCCGTCGCGCGGTCCAGGTTGCCGGTGGGCTCGTCGGCCAGGATGAGGCGGGGCAGGGCGACGAAGGCACGGGCCACCGCCACGCGCTGCTGCTCGCCGCCCGAGAGCTGGCCGGGATAATGCGTCAGCCGGTGGCCGAGGCCGACGGAGCGCAGCGCTGCCTCGGCGCGGGTGAAGGCGTGCTCGTCGCCGGCGAATTCCAGCGGCAGCGCCACGTTCTCCAGCGCCGACATGGTGGGGACGAGGTGGAAGGACTGGAAGACGATGCCCACCTCCTCGCGCCGGAAGCGGGCCAGCGCGTCCTCGTCCAGCGTGCCCAGCGGGCGTCCCGCCACGGTCAGCTGCCCCGAGGTCGCGCGCTCCAGCCCGGCCAGCAGCATGAGCAGCGAGGTCTTGCCCGAGCCCGAAGGACCGACGATGCCGACCGCCTCGCCCTCGCCGATCTCGAGGTCGACGCCCTTCAGGATGTTGACCCTGCCCGCGCTGGACCCCACCTCGAAGGTGAGATTTCGCGCCTCGATCAGGGGCGTGGCGGAGGCTGTCGGTTTGTCCATGAGATGTGCATATGGTCGGCGCGCTGCGCTGCAAAAGGGTTTGTTGCTTTTCGCTACACCTGCGCTCGCGCAAGGAAGCGCGCCGGTGAGGCTGCTGGCGCTGGGGGATTCGCTGACCGCCGGCTACGGCCTGCCGCGCGGCGAGGGCTTCGCCCCGAAGCTCCAGCAGGCGCTGGTCGCGGCCGGGCGGCCGGTGCGGGTGATCGATGCCGGCGTCTCCGGCGACACCATGGCCGGCGGCTCGGCCCGGCTCGACTGGGCGCTGGCGGAGCGGCCGCAGGCGGCCATCGTCGCGCTGGGGGCCAATGACGGGCTGCGCGGGCTGCCGCCGGCCCGCATGGCCGAGGCGCTGGAGTCGATCCTCTCCCGGCTGGAGGCGCGGCGGATTCCCGTGCTGCTCGCGGGCATGCTGGCGCCGCCCAATCTCGGCGCCGAATACGGCCGGGCCTTCGAGGCGGTCTATCGCGACGCCGTGACGAAGCGGCCGGACCTGATCTTCTACCCCTTCTTCCTGGACGGCATCGCCGCGCAACGGAGCCTCAACCAGGCGGACGGCATCCACCCCAACCAGGCCGGCGTGGCCGAGTTGGTGAAGCGGATTCTCCCTGTCACGGAACAACTTCTGGACCGGGTGCCGCCTGCCGCCGCAGGATAATGGTGCGAATCCGGGAAGGGGGCCCAGCCCATGCGTCTCTTCGTCGCTCTTGACCTTCCGCAGGAGGTCAAGGTCCGCCTGGCCGCCATGTGCGGCGGAATCCCGGGGGTCCGTTGGGTGCCTCCGGAGAACTACCACCTCACCTTGCGCTTCATCGGCGAGGTGCCCGGCTATATGGCGGAGGAGGCCGATCTCGCCCTCGCCAATATCCGCGCCAAGCCCTTCGAGCTCAGCCTTTCCGGCCTCGGTACCTTCGAGAAGGCCGGGCGGGTGCAGTCGCTGCACGTCGTTGCGGAGCGGACGCCGGGGCTGGCGCATCTGCAGGCCAAGATCGAGACCGCCCTGCAGCGCGCTGGATTGCCGCCGGAACGCAAGAAGTTCGCGCCGCACGTGACCATCGCGCGGACCGACGGCGCGGCGGTGCCGAAGCTCGCGGGCTTCGTTCAGGCGCACAACCTCTTCCGGTCGGAGCCGGTGATGGTGGAGCACTTCGTGCTCTTCTCCTCGCGGCTCGGGAAGGAGCAGGCGGTCTATACGCCCGAGGTGGAATATGCGCTCGCCGCTTGAGCGGTCGCGCCTTCGCGCCTAAAGCTTCCGGCGTGGCAAAGTCCCGCGCCCTGCTGATTTGGCTGATGGCCGTGCTGCTCTTCTGGCAGTCGGGCGTGGCGGTCGCGCATTGCCTGGGCGGCCTGATCCATGGCGGCGCAGCCATCGAGATCTGCTCGATCGACGGCGTGAAGGTCATCCACCTGGACGCGCAGGGGAACCCGCTGCCCGACCAGGCGCCGACCTCGCACGAGGGCGGCTTCTGCCCCGTCTGCCACGGCATGCCGGCCATCGACCTGCCTGAGCCGCCTTTGCTGGCCATGCCTGCCTGGACCGGCGAGGCGATCGCCTGGCACGCGGCGGGCGAGGCCCGGCTCCTGCCGCCGGCCCGCGCGCCGCCCTATCCGACGCGGGCGCCACCCTCCCTCACGGCCTGAACCCGCCCGCACGGCCGCGCGCGCGGCCGCGCGCCCGTTCTCGTCCGTGACGGATTTCTCTCATGTTCAAGCCTTCAGGCGCCGTATGGGGCGCGATGATTCCATGGCTCGCGACCTCCGCCCTCGCGCAGACCGAGCTTCCCGAGATGCAGGTGGCGGCGCCGCGCCCCGCGCTGACCGCGCCGACCGATGCCGATGCCCGGCTCCGGCTCTGGTCCAGCCCAGGCGCCAATACCTTGGTCCCGGCCCACGATTTCCTCGACCGCCCCGGCACGACCGGGCTGCGCGACATGCTGGAATACACCGCCGGCGTCTTCGCCCAGCCGAAATGGGGCGAGGACACGCGCCTCTCCATCCGAGGATCCGGCCTCGCGCGGAACTTTCACCTGCGCGGGGTGCGACTGCTGCAGGACGGCATCCCGGTGAACCAGGCCGACGGCAGCGGCGACTTCCAGGAGCTGGACCCGCTGACCTTCCAGCGCGTCGAGGTGCTGCGCGGCGGCAATGCCTTCACGCTGGGCGCCAATACGCTGGGCGGGGCGATCGACTTCGTCACGCCCACGGGGCGCGACATATCGGGCGTGAATCTCCGCGCCGAGGCGGGCAGCTTCGGCTTCCTTCGCAGCCAGATCTCCGGCGGCGGGACTTATGGCCCGATGGACGGCTGGATCAGCGGCACCATCGCGCAGCAGGACGGCTATCGCGACCACAGCGGCGGCAGCAGCGGGCGGCTGAACCTCAATATCGGCTATCGGATTTCCGACGATGCCGAGACGCGGCTTTATTTCACCCACAACTCGATCCAGCAGGACATCCCGGGCGCCGTCTCGCGCAGCCAGGCGCTGAACGCGCCGCGCACGGCGAACGCCACCAACCTCGCGATGAACTACCAGCGCAACATCGACAGCTACCGGCTGGGCTCGCGCACCGCGGTCCGGCTGAACGTGGACACGCTGCTGGAATTCGGCGGGAGCTGGGTCACGCGGCAGCTCAACCACCCGATCTTCCAGTACATCGATAACCGGACCAACGACTTCAACCTCTTCGCTCGCGGCACCTGGGACGGCACGGTCGGCGGGCTGCGCAACCGCCTGGTGGGCGGCATCAACTACGCCTACGGCACCACGGACAACCGCCGCTTCGTGAATTTCCAGGGCAACCGCGGCGCGCAGACCTTCTCCGCCTCGGACAGGGCGCAGACGGCCGATGCCTATGTCGAGAACAGCCTCTACGTCCTGCCGCGGCTGGCCGTCGTCACCGGCGTCTCCGGCGGCCAGGCGACGCGGTCCAGCGACAACCGGCTGAACGCGGCGCTGGGCGGATCGGGCCGCTGGAACTGGGTCAATCCGCGCGCGGGCCTGCTCTGGCAGGCGACGCCGGAGGTCCAGGCCTATGGCAATCTCACCTGGTCCACCGAGCCGCCGACCTTGTCGGACCTCGTGGCGCTGGTGCCCTTCGGCGGCTTCTCGGCGCTGAAGCCGCAGCGGGCGACCACGCTGGAGATCGGCACGCGCGGCACGGCCGGGCGCTTCACCTTCGAGCTCGCGGCCTATCACGCCTGGGTGGACAAGGAGATCCAGCTCTTCATGGGGCCGACCTCGGGCACCAGCTTCGCCCGGAACGCGGACCGCACCATCCACCAGGGCGTGGAGCTGGCCGGCACCTTCCTGGCCGGCCGCGACCTGCTGGCGGAGCGCGACAGCCTGACCCTCCGCGGCGCCTATACCTTCAGCGACTTCCGCTTCGACGGCGACGCCACCTACCGCGACAACCAGCTCCCCGGCGCGCCGCGCCACGTGCTGCGGGCCGAGGCGCGCTACCGGCACCCTTCCGGCTTCTGGATCGCGCCCAATCTCGACTACGTGCCGGAGGGCTTCTTCGTGGACAACGCCAATACCACCCGCACCGACAGCTACGCGCTCATCGGCCTGCGCGCTGGGGCGGAGCTGCTGGACGGCCGCCTCGGCCTCTTCCTCGAGGCCCGCAACCTCGCCGACCGGCGGTATATCTCCTCCGCCTCGGTCGCTCCCGTCGCCGCGCCCAACGCGGCCCTGTTCGAACCCGGCCTGGGGCGCTCCGCCTATGCCGGCGCGCGCCTCCGCTTCTGAAGAAGGAAACCCGTCACATGAAAAAGCTCCTCGCTTTGCTCCTCGCGACCGCCACGCCGGCGGCGGCCCATGTCACCCTCGATCCCGCGGAGGCGCAGCCCGCGAGCTACACGCGGCTGGCCTTCCGCGTGGGCCATGGCTGCGGCGGCGCCGCGACCACCGGGATCGAGGTCGGGTTGCCCAGGGGCATGACCGTCGCGCGGCCCATGCCCAAGCCGGGCTGGGAGATCGCCATCGAGCCCGGCGCCTCCGTCGCCTGGCGCGGCGGCCCGCTGCCCGACGCCTGGTACGACGAGTTCGTGATGATGGTCCGCACGCCCGACCGGGGCGGCGAGGCCCTGGCCTTCCCGGTGACGCAGCACTGCGGCGAGACGGTCGCGGCCTGGACGCAGCCGCCGGTCGCGGGCGAGCCGCGGCCGCGCTTCCCGGCGCCGATGCTGCAGCTCGCGCAGGCACCTGTTGCCGTCACGGCCGGCCCGCTCGCGCTGTCGAATGCCTGGACGCGCGCGGCCGGCCAGGGCGGGCAGGGCGCGGGCTTCGTCACCATCCGCAACAGCGGCGCGGAGGCGGACAGGCTGGTCGCGGCGAGCTCGCCGGCGGCCACGCGGGTGGAGCTGCATACGAGCCTGCGCGAGGGCGACGTGATGCGCATGCGCCCGGTGGAGAACATCCCGGTGCCAGCGGGCGGCAGCGTGACGCTGGCGCCGGGCGGTCTGCACCTGATGCTGCTGGGGCTGACGCGGCCGCTGGCGGTGGGGCAGACCGTGCCGGTCACCCTGCGATTCGAGCGGGCCGGGCAGGTGACGGTGAACCTGGCCGTGCAGGCCGCTGGCGCCCGCGCGCCCACGTCGATGCCGGGTCACCGGCACTGACGGCGGGCACTCCTAGAGCCTTTTCCGTTCGCAAGAGCTCACTACAAAGTCTCTAGCCCTTGTTTTTCGAGCATCTTTATCCGACCGGACGATCTGTCTGGTCGGATGATGCTCTATGCCGGAAAGGCGACCGGCTCGGCGCGGGTAAATCCGATGCGGATGGGCGCGCCGACCGGCCAGCGGTGCAGCGCCTCGACGCCGGGCACGCGCAGCAGAATGCGGCCGGCCCCGGGCACCTCCACGACAAGCTCCGCGCGGTCGCCCAGATAGGCCCGGCTGGCGACCGTGCCGGCCAGGCCCTCATCCTCCGGCGAGAGATGCTCGGGGCGAAGGTAGAGGAGGATGGCCGCCCCCTCGGCCAGCGCCTCCAGCGGCGCCGTGGGTACGGTGAACTCCCGGCCGGCCGCCCGCACCAGTGCGGTCGCGCCGTTGCGGCGGATCAGCTGGCCGGGCAGCATGGTCGCGTCGCCGACGAAGCTGGCCACGAAGGCATGGGCGGGGCGGCGATAGATGCCCTCCGGCGTGTCGAGCTGGAGGATGCGGCCCTCCGACATCACGGCCACGCGGTCCGACATGGACATGGCCTCGCCCTGGTCGTGCGTGACGAAGATGGTGGTGACGCCGAGGCGCTGCTGGATCTCCTTGAGCTCGATCTGCATCTCCGCGCGCAGGTTGCGGTCCAGCGCGGAGAAGGGCTCGTCCAGCAGGAGAAGGCGAGGGCGGATGACCAGCGCGCGGGCCAGGGCCACGCGCTGCTGCTGGCCGCCCGAGAGCTCGCGCGACCTGCGGCCGGCCAGGGCGGAAAGGCGGACCAGCGCCAGCGCCTCCTCGACGCGCCGCGCGGCCTCGGCCTTGCTTACGCCGCGGGCGCGCAGGCCGTAGCCGACGTTCTTCGCGACATCCATGTGCGGGAAAAGCGCGTAGGATTGAAAGACCATGCCCAGGTTGCGCTCCCAGACCGGAAGCTGGGTCACGAGCTGGCCGCCGATGAAGATCTCGCCCGCATCGGCTTCCAGGAAGCCGGCGATGAGGTTCAGCAGCGTCGTCTTGCCGCAGCCGGAAGGGCCGAGCAGGGTGACGAACTCGCCGTCCTCGACATTAAGCCAGGCCTCCTGCAGCGCGGCGACGGTGCCGAAGCGCTTGCTCACGCCGTCCAGGCGCAAGGCCTCACTGCCCATGGGATTCAAGGTCTTCCATCTTCGGTTCCGAGGATGCGGCCGAGGCCGAGGAAGCGGTTGGCGATGACGAGCACCACCGTGGTGAGCAGGATGTAGAGCGCCGAGATCGCGGCCATCGACGGGTCGGCGTATTCGCGCACGTAGTTGTACATGGCGACCGGCAGCGTCTGGGTGCGCTGGGCCGTGACGAAGAGCGAGGCGGTGAACTCGTTGAAGGAGAGGATCGCCGCGAAGAGCCATCCTCCGGCGAGGCCCGGGGCGAGGGCGGGCAGGGTGACGGTCAGGATGACGCGGCCGGGCCTGGCGCCGAGGGAGAGGGCGGCCGCCTCCAGCCTCGGATCGATGTTCTTCAGCGAGACGTAGAGGCTGCGCAGCACGAAGGGCAGCACCAGCACGACATGGGTGAGGATGACCACGGGCCAGTCGCGCGACTGGCCGATCTGCGCCGCCACGATCAGCGCGCCGAGGCCGATGGTGAAGTGGGGGATGGCCAGCGGCGCGAGCAGCAGCGATTCCAGCGCGGCCTTGCCCCGGAAGCGGTAGCGGTCGATCGCATAGGCGACGCCGCCGCCGATGACCACCGCCAGCGTCGAAGCGATGGCGGCGACGATCAGGCTGTTGGTAAATCCGATCTGGAAGTCCTCGTAGCTCAGCGCGCGCTGGAACCAGCGCCAGGAAAAGTTCTGCGGCGGGAAGGCGATGACGGAGCGCGCGTCGAAGGCCGCGACGCAGGCGACCACCACCGGCAGCAGGACGAAGCCGAGCAGCATCGCGACCAGCATGCGAAAGACGATCCCGATCATCGCGTGGCGACGCGGTTCAGCGGCCGCAGCAGCGCGCGGAAGCCCGCCAGCGCGACGGCGGTCAGGATCAGGCCGGCGACGGAGAGCGCGGCGGCGAAGGGGAAGTTGAAGGAGGCGAAGCCCAGCGAATAGACGAGGTTCGAGACCATGTTCACCCGCCCGCCACCGATGAGCTGGGGCGTGGCGAAGGCCGAGAAGGTCCAGGCGAAGCCCGTGGTGAGCCCCGCGATGATTCCCGGCATGGAGAGGGGAAGGGTGACGGTGAGGAACACGCGCAGCGGCCTCGCGCCGAGCGCCGCGGCGGCGCGTTCCAGGTCGCGGTCGATGTGGCTGATGGCCGCGGCGAGCATGATCACCACCACAGGCAGCGTCACATGGACGAGGGCGATGAGCACGCCCGTCTCGGTGAACATGAGCTGCAGGGGCTGCTGGATCAGGCCGGCCCAGCTTAGCGCGCCATTCACGAAGCCGCGCGTGCCCAGCACGATGATCCAGGCATAGGTGCGGATCACCTCGCCCAGGAAAAGCGGCGTCACCGAGATGATGAGGATCGCGGACTTCAGATAGGGATTCTTCGCGCGCACCAGCGCCAGGGCCAGAGGATAGGCAGCCAGCAGCGAGAGCACGGCCGTGAGGAAGCAGATGCGCAGGGTGTCGAGGAAGACGCCGGCATAGAGCGGCTTCATCATCTCGCGGAAATTGGAAAGGCTGAAGCCGCCGGGCTCCAGCTCGCCCGGCACATGCGCCAGCACCGCGTATTGCAGCACCGCCGCCATGGCCAGCACGAACCCCGCCGCGACGAGCACGGCGGGCGTGACGAGGATCCCAAGAAATGGTCGTCTCAACGCTGCACTTTCATGTCATCGGAGATGCAAGAACCTGAGGTTCTTACCCGGGGGCTGGTCCCGAAGGGGAGACATTGAGGGGGCAAGGCCCCCTCAATGTCATTACCCCGCGATGATGTTCTCCTGAAACCACCGCCGCCACTCGTTGGTCTTCTCGGCGCGCAGGCGGTGGTCGATGATGAGCGCCTGCGTCCGCCACTGCTCGGGCGTGGTGAAGACCCCGGGCAGCGCGGCGACGGCCGGGTCCAACCGCGCGTTGCTGACCGTCGGGCTGCCCTTCTTGTCGGCGGCGATGGCGGCCTGCACGGTGGGATCAAGGCAGGTGTTGATGAAGCGATAGGCGAGCTCCTGCCGCCGGCTGCCCTTCATGATGGCGACGGTGTCCACACCCAGCACCGCGCCCTCCTTGGGGATGGCGAGGCGGATGTTGATGCCCTCGTTCACCATGTGATGCGCGTTCATCGAGAGAATGACCTGCACCGGCGTCTCGCCGCTGCCGATGAGCTGCTGGCTGTTGGCGTCGTTCGTGTAGAAGGCCTTGAAGCTGGGCTTCAGGCGTCGCAGCCGGGCCTGGCCGCGCTCCCAGGTCAAGGCGTCGCCGCCTTCCAGGATCGCGGAGGCCACGATGATGTGGCTCGGGTCGAAATCGGGCGCGGCGAGCTTGCCGGCCATCCACGGCTCCCAGAGATCGGCCCAGGAGGTGAAGCTCCGGCCCGGCATCAGGTCCGGCCGGTAGCCGATCGTGTAGACATAGGCCCAGCTGCCGATGTGGAAGGGGCTGATCTTCGCCTGCTCCACGAGGTTCGCGGCATTGGGCACCTTCGAGAGGTCCAGCGTCTCGTAGAGGTTGTCGTTGGCGTAGAGCCAGCCGAAATGCGAGGTGGTGAAGGTCAGGTCCGCCTCGGGCTGCGCGCGGGAGAGGCGGGCGCGGTTGAGGCGATCGACCGTGCCGCCGGTCTGGAATTCGACGGTCGCGCCGGTCTCGCGGGTGAACTTCTCCGCCACCTGCTTCTGCACCATGTCGCGCCAGGAACCGCCCCAGATCGACACGGCGAGGCGGTTGGCCTGGGCGTTGGCGATATGCGGGGCGGCCAGCAGCCCCGCGCCCAGAAGCGCCGAGTGGCGCCGCGTCATCCGAACCATGGTCAGCCTCCTTGTTGTCTTTTTTGTGAAGCAAACGCCGTGCCGGTCTTGCGGGGGCTTCGCCCCCTCGAACTTCCCGGCAAGAACCTCAGGTTCCGGCATCTCCGTCAAGCAAAAGAGTCCCGCGCAGGAAGCCCTCCCGCCTCAGGCGCGGTCGGCGGGAATCTCCGCGATGATGTCGATCTCCATCATGTATTCCGGCTTCGCGAGGCCGTTGACGATGATCCCCGTGCTCACCGGGAAGACGCCCTTGAGCCATTGGCCGACGACACGATAGACCGGCTCGCGATAGGCACGGTCGGTGATGTAGATCACGATCTTGCAGACATCGGCGAGCTCGGCGCCCGCTTCCTTCAGCAGGATCTCGGCGCATTTCATGGCGTTCTCGGTCTGGGCGGCGGCATCGCCGATGCCGACGATCTTGCCGTCCAGGTCCATCGCCGTCTGGCCGCGCAGATAGACGGTGTTGCCGGCGCGCACGGCCATGCAGACGTCGTTGTCGAGGCTCTGCTCGGGATAGGCATCCTTCGTGTTGAAGGGCCGGATGCGGGTGTGCGTGGGCATCAGTGGGTGCTTTCCGTCTTGCCGAGGATACGATCCGAAAGGCCGGCGCTGTTGCGCACGAAGTCGAGCGGCCCCTCGAAGTCGAAGGATTTGTACACGGCGGCCAGGTGGTTGAAATGCGGAGCCTGCGCGAATTGCACGAAGGCGAGGCGATGGCCTGCGTAATCGCTGTTCAGCAGGTCGCGGGCGAAGGCAAGCAGCTTGCGCCGGTCCTCGGCGTCCCATTCCTTGTTCAGCGTGTAGAACTTCTCGAGCCAGGAGCCCGCGCCGCCCTGGAACTGCGCGACGTCCGGCGTCACGCAGATCTGGCCGCCGATCAGCTCGCGCGCGGCGTGCATCATCACGGGCAGCTGGCTGCAGGCGAGCACGCGGCCGGCATAGAGGATGGACTGGTTCGGCATGAGCAGGCCGGCGGGAGACTTCTCCGCCAGCGCGATGGAGGCGACCAAGTGGGCGCGGATGCCCTCGCGGTAGCAGACCAGCTCGGCCAGCTTCTCCTGCACGGCCTGGAGCTTTTCGAGGCCCGTCTGCCGCGCGTTCCACATCGCCGCGCCGATCATCATGTCGGCGGTGAAGAGCACCCGCAGCACATAGGGGAAGGCGCTGTAGCGGTGCAGCGTGGCGCGCACCTGCTGGGCCGCGACGGTGTGGCGATAGAAGAACACGTCCTCCCAGGGGATGAGCACGTCGTCCAGCACCATCAGCGCCTCGACCTCGTCGAAGCGGGAGGCCAGCGGGCTGTCCTCCGGACGGCCGCGCGTGGCGAAGGGCATGCGGCAGATGTGCTTCACGCCCGGCGTGCCCATCTTCACGATGCAGCCGACAGCGTGGATGCTCTCCTTCTCATTCGTCCAGGCGCCGACGGTGGGCTTGAGATAGGCCTGGTCGGCATAGGCCGAGGCCGTCTCGAACTTGGCGCCCCGGACGACGATGCCGGCATCCGTCTCCTTCACGACGCGGATCATCATATCCGGGTCGCGCTCCTCCACCGGCCGCGAGCGGTCGCCCTTGGGGTCGGTGTTGGCGGAGACGTGGAACAGGTCGAGGTCCTTCACGCGCCGGATGTGGTTGTCGATATTGGCGGCGAAGCGGGGGTCGATCTGCGCCAGCAAGTCGCGCCCGTCCTGCAGCGACCACATCTCGCCGACCGTCTCGTCGCCGAGGCGGGTGGCGACGCCGCCGATGTCCTTCATCAGCAGGTCGATGCTGGCCCATTTGCGGTGCCAGTGCTCCTGCGTCGTCGGCGGCTGCTGGAAGACGGAGTTGCGCTCGCCGCCCTCCTCGTAGGTGAGCGCCTCCTGATGGGCGGGCTCGTGGGCGAGGTCGTACATGCGGGCCTTCACGTCCACGATGGGCTTGAAGGCGGGGTGGGAGGCGACGTCCTTGACGCGCTCCCCGTCGATCCAGACCTCGCGGCCGTCTTGAATGCCCTCGCGGTACTGGTTGCCGGTACGAATCATGCAGAACTCCTTTGGCACGATCTTGCGCAAGGAGCCTCCATCGGAGAAATACGGATTTCCGGGCTTTTGCATAGGACGATCCGATCCAGCTCGCCAATCTCTCGCTGCGCTCGCTGCGCTACCTCGTGGCGGTGGCCGATGCCTCCTCCGTGACCGGGGCGGCCCGGCGGATGCATGTGTCGCAACCCTCGGTCTCCGAGGCCGTGGCGGCGCTGGAGGCCGAGCTCGGCCTGGCCCTGCTCCTCCGCCACCATGCGCGCGGCGTGACCCTGACGCCGGCCGGCGCCCGCGTCGTGGCCGAGGCGCGACTGCTGCTACGCCATGCGGAGGACTTTCTGCACGCCTCGGTCTCGCTGGGGCAGGAGGCGGCCGGCGAGGTGGCCATGGGCTGCTTCCTCACCCTGGCGCCGCGCTACCTGCCGGCCCTGCTGGCCGGGCTGGGCCGCGACGCGCCGGGGCTTTCGGTGCGGGTGGAGGAGGGCGACCATGACGAGATGCTGGCCGGGCTGACCGCCGGCCGCACCGAGGTCGCCCTGACCTATGATTTCGGCATGTTCGAGGGGCAGGAGGTCACGCGCGTGGCGGAGCTCGCCCCGGTGGCCGTGCTGCCGGCGAAGCACCGGCTAGCCCGGGCGGCGCGCGTGACGCTGTCGCAGCTGGCAGCCGAGCCCTTCCTCCTCCTCGACCTGCCCCATTCGCGCGACTATTTCCTCGGCATGTTCCGGGCCCAGGGGCTGACGCCGGAGATCGCCTTCCGCTCCCGCAACCAGGAATTGCTGCGGGGCCTCGTCGGCAACGGCCTCGGCTGGACTATCCAGAACGTCCAGCCGGAAAGCCCCTATGCCATCGACGGCAGTCGCATCACGTCCTTGCCGCTGGAGACCGGCCTGCCGCCGGTGCGGGTCGTGCTGGCGGCGCTGCCCGGGCCCGCGAGCCGTCCCGCTGTGCGGGCGGTGGCGCGATACATCCGCGAGGCGTTTCAGCGCGGCGGCATGTTCGATCCGCGGCGGTAGCGGCTCAGTACCCCCGCGCCGGATCCACCTGATGCAGCGGCGCCTCGCCGCGCAGCACGCGCCGGATGCTCTCCGCCACATCCGGCGCCGCCCCTTCCGGCACGGTGATGCTGGCGATATGCGGCGTGATGCGGACGTTCTCCATGCCCCAGAAAGGGTGGGACGCGGGCAGGGGCTCCTCGTCGAAGACGTCGAGCGTGGCCTCGGCGATCCGGCCATCGCGGAGTGCGGCGATCAGCGCCTCCGCCACCACCAGACCGCTCCGGCCGACATTGATGAGGTTCGCGCCGGGCTTCATGGAGGAGAGTGCCGCCGCATCGATCACGCCCGTCGTGTCCGGCGTCAGAGGCAGCATCAGCACCATCGTGTCGGCATCGCGCAGCGCCTGGGCGAAACCATCGGCGCCCCAGAGGCAGCGCACGCCGGGGATGTTCTTCGCGCTGCGCGCCCAGCCCGTCACGTCATAGCCCATGCCGGCAAGTGCAGCCGCGGCGGCGCCGCCCAGCTCGCCCAGCCCCATCACGGAGACGCGGTGCGAGGAGAGCGCGCGCGGGTGGATGTATTCCCACCCGCGCTTGAGCCGATTGCGCTCCATCAGGTGGAAGTCGCGCGCGTAATGCGTCACCGCATGCGTCACGTAGGACGCCATGAGCTGTACCATGCCCGTATCGTTCAGCCGGCTGAGGGGCAGGGCCGGGAGGTCCTCGCGCCGCACGAGGCTGTCCACGCCGGCGCCGAGGTTGATCACCAGCTTCAGGTCGCGATAGGGCGCGAAGAAGCCCGCCGGCGGCTTCCAGACCAGCGCGGCCACCACGCCGGTGGGGTCGCCGCCGCGCCGGAAGTCGAGCTCGGGGAGCTGGGCCTTCAGCGCGGCCTCCCAGGCATCGGCATCGTCGAAGTCGCTATGGAAGACGAGGGCCGTCATCGGCGGGTTCTTTCCATGATCTGGCCCTGCATGGCCTCGATCGCGATCTCGTAGCCCAGCGCCCCGAGCCCGCAGATGGAGCCGGTCGCGGCCTTGGAGGTGTAGGTCTTGTTCCGGAAGGGCTCGCGGCGGTGGATGTTGGACATATGCACCTCGATGACGGGCCCGTCGAAGGTCAGGAGCGCGTCCATGATAGCGATCGAGGTGTAGGAGAGGCCGGCCGCGTTGATGATGAGGCCGTCCGCCTGGCCGCGCGCCTGCTGGATCCAGGTGATGATCTCGCCCTCGTCCTGGCTCTGGCGGAAGTCGAGCTCGACGCCGAGGGAGCCGGCCTTGGCGTGGCAGCGCGCCGCGATGTCCGGGAAGGTCTCGCGCCCATAGGTGCCCGACGGCTCGAGCCCGTAGAGATTGGCGTTCGGCCCGTTGATGAAGAGGAACTTCACAGCGCGTCCTTCATGAAGCGGCCGCCCTGCATGATGGCCGCGAGATGCTCGCCTTGCCCGGTCAGCAGCGCGAGGTCGTCGAGCGGATCGCCGTCCACCACCAGCAGGTCGGCGAAGGCGCCGGGAGCGACGCAGCCGATGCGCCCCTCCTGCCGCAGCAGCATGGCGGCATGGCTGGTCGCGCTGCGCAGGATCTCGGCCGCTGGCAGGACCTCGCGGCGGATCACGAACTCCTCCGACTGCCGGCGGTGCATTGGCCCGAGCAGGTCGGTCCCGAAGGCCATGCGCAGCCCGGCCCGGCGCATGCGGTCCAACGATTCCAGCCCGGCCAGCCGCACGTCGTCGATCTTGGCGACCGATTCAGGCCCGAGGCCCAGCGAGGCGCCCTCCTCCTTCAGCGCCTGATAGGTGACGAGGGTGGGGCAGGCGATGCAGCCGGCCGCCGCGGCCTCGCGCGCCGTGGCCTCGGTTATGAGGTTGCAATGCTCCAGGCTGCGGATGCCCGCACGCACGGCACGGCCGATCGCCTCGTCCGTGTAGAGATGCGCAGCGACATAGGTCTGCGCCATCGCGGCCTCCTCGACCGCCGCGCGCAGCTCGGCATCGGAATAGCCGAGGAAGGCGATGGGGTCCGAGGGCGAGGCCACGCCGCCATTCGCCATCAGCTTGATGTAGTCGGCGCCGCCCTTGATCTCCTCGCGGCAGGCGCGGCGCACGGCGTCCACGCCATCGGCCACGCGGCCCATCGAGCCGAGGCGCGTCTCGAAGAAGGCGAAGTCGCGCATGTCGGCGCGGGCGCGGAAATCCGCATGGCCGCCCGTCTGCGAGAGCGCCTTGCCGCAGAGCCAGACGCGCGGCCCCTCGATCAGCCCCTCCTCCCAGGCCAGCCGCAGCCCGAGCGTGGCGCCGCCGAGGTCGCGCACGGTGGTGAAGCCGCGCATCAGCATCTCGCGCATGAGCTTGCCGGCGCGGAAGGCGACGACCGCATCGGGCAGCAGCGCATTGGCCTGGAGGTTCACCGTCGAGGCGATAAGATGGACGTGGCAGTCCACCAGCCCCGGCATCAGCACCCGCCCGCCGAGGTCGATGCGCCGTGCCGAGGAACTCGTGATGGACGGGCCGACCTCGCGGATCGTCTCGCCCTCGACGAGGACGGACATGCCGGGCGCTGCCGCATCGGCGAAACCGTCCCAGAGCCGGGCGTTCTCGAAGAGAATCATGACGGTGCTCCCATTCGCCGCCCACTCAAGACGTTCCGGAATCCCTTGTGAAGACCGAACTGGACATCGGGCCCTGCGCTTCGCCATCCTGCTGCCAATTCATGCAGGGAGAAAAATCATGTGGTTCCCCCAAGCCCGGCGCGCCTCGCGCGCGGGGCTGATCGCGATCGCACTGGCCTCCGCCGCCATGCCGGTGAAGGCCACGACCTTCACCTGGGCCACGGCCAACGACATCCTCGGTCTCGACCCGCACGCGAACAATCACGGCGTCACCAACGCCATGAAGAGCAACATCTACGAGCCGCTGGTGCGCCGGGAGCCCGACGGCTCGCTGGCGCCCGCGCTGGCGGAGCGCTGGGAGATGCCGAGCCCGACCGTCTGGCGCTTTCACCTCCGGCGCAACGTCCGCTTCCATGGCGGCGAGCCCTTCACCGCGGCGGACGTGGTCCACAGCCTCGAGCGCGTGCGGCAGAACGACATGGCCTATACGGTGCAGTCGGTGACCGGCGCGCGGGTGATCGACGACCACACCGTCGAGATCGAGACGCGCGGCCCGAACCCCATCCTGCTGCAGGACCTCACGCTCTTCTTCATCATGAGCAAGAGCTGGGTCGAGGCCAACAACGCCTTCGCCGTGGCCCGCGCCGGCCAGCCGGGCGCCACCAGCACCTTCGTGCAGCTCAACACGAACGGCACCGGCCCCTTCCGGATGGTGGAGCGCCTGGCGGACGAGCGCACGGTCCTCGTGCCCAACCCCGCCTATCGCCAGGACTACAACACCGGCATCACCCGCGCCGTCTTCCGTCCCGTCTCCAGCGCGCCGACGCGCGTGGCGGCGCTGCTCTCGCGCGAGCTGGACCTGATGTACCACGTGCCGCTGCAGGACATCCCGCGCGTGCAGAATGCGCCCGGCATCCGGCTCATGCAGGGCCCGACGGCGCGGACCATCTACCTCGCCATGGACGTGACCCGGCCCGAGCTCATCGACCAGCCCGGCACGCCCAATCCGATGCGCGACGTGCGCGTGCGCCGGGCAATGTACCAGGCGATCGACATGGAGACGATCCGCCGCGTCGTGCTGCGCAACTCCACCACCGCCTCGGGCCTGCCGATCGCGCCGGCCGTCTCGGGCTTCGACGCCGCCTCCAACGAGCGGCTGCCCTTCGACCCCGACGCCGCGCGCCGCCTGCTGGCCGAGGCGGGGGCGACCAACTTCCGCATCGCGCTCGGCTGCTCCAACAACCGCTACGTGAATGACGAGGCGATCTGCCAGTCCATCGTCGCCATGCTCCAGCGCGTGGGCATCCAGGCGAGGCTCGACGCCGTGCCCTTCGGCCGATTCCTGCAGCGCGGGGCCAACAAGGAGTACCAGTTCTGGATGCTGGGCTGGACGCCAGGCAATTTCGACATCACCAACCCCGGCCGCGAGCTGCTGGGCGAGGGCTCGTTCAACTGGGGCAATTTCTCCGACCCGCAGATGGCGCAGCTCCTCGAGCAGATCGGCGTGGAGACGGACCAGGCCAAGCGCCAAGAGCTGGCCCGCGCCTACTGGACCCGCTTCCGCCAGTTGCTGCCCATGATCCCGCTTCACCAGGAGCCGCAGATGTTCGGCGTGCGCGACACCGTCGCGGACTTCCAGATGCGGGTGAACGAGGATCTAGAGCTGCGCGGCGTGCGGATGCGGGCGGCGCGATAGGGCCGTTCAATCGGGTCCCAAGGGCCTCTCCGCCTTTGGTGAGGGAGGTTTGGGAGGGGCAAGCCCCTCCCGAGGCTCAATGCACCAGCTTCATCTCGGGGATGGATTCGCTGGCGATCCAGAAGCGGCCGATGCTGTCGGCATGGGCCGTCAGCGCGGCGGCATCGGCCTCCGCCTGCGGCCGCGGCTCCAGGTCGAAATGGCCGTACCGGTTCTCGCCGCGCACCAGCGTGGCCGAGAGCCGCGTCGGCCCCACATGCTTCACCCGCGCCGGGATATAGCTGATCCCGAGCCCGATGCGGTCGTGGCTCGACCGGTTGGGCGCCGAGGCGTGCAGCACCAGCGTGTCATGCAGCGAGAACTGGCCTGGCTTGAGCGGGATCGGCACGGCCGCGCGCTCCTCGATGTCCACAGCCACGCTCTGCCCGCGCGAGAGCATCACCCGCGGATCCTTGCGGTCCGCATGCGGCAGCTGCCCGTGCTTGTGCGAGCCCGGCAGGATGGTGACGCAGCCGCTTTCCTCCGTGCTCGGCGTCAGCGCGATCCAGGCCGTGACGTGCTCATGCGGGGCCAAGCCGAAATAGGTCGCGTCCTGGTGCCAAGGCACGAAGCCCTCGGTCCCGGCCGCCTTCCACCAGAGGGTGGTGTGGAAGATGAGGATATCCGGACCGATCACATCCTCCACCGCGTCGAGGATGGCCGGGTGCCGCACGAGATCGGCCGCCCAGGGGAAGAGGAGGTAGGGCTTCACCCGCGTGGAGGGCTGACGGATGCCCGTGTCCGAGACCGGGCGCTCCGCCTCGGCGCAGCAGCGCAGCACGTCCTGGTGCCAGGCCTCGGCCTGTTCGGGCGAGCACGCCCGGAGGGGCGTCACATAGCCGTCGCGCCGGTAGCGCGCGACGGCCATCTCATCGAGGGCCTTGCCCATGCGGCATCTCCTTGCGGCGGCTGTAGCGTGGCGCAGGGTGGCGGCCCGGCGCAAGGCCGGGGCGGGGGAACGCCGGCTAAGCCTCCCCGGCGAATTGCAGCGCCGCCAGGCGTGCATAGAGTCCATCCCGCGCCACCAGCTCCTCGTGGCGCCCCTGCGCCGTGATGCGCCCGCCCTCCAGCACGATGATCCGGTCCGCGCGCCGCACGGTGGCCAGCCGGTGCGCGATCACCAGCGTGGTGCGGCCCTGCGAGAGATGGGCCAGCGCCTGCTGCACGGCCTGCTCGGATTCCGCGTCGAGCGCGCTGGTGGCCTCGTCCAGCAGCAGCACGGGCGGGTCGCGCAGGATGGCGCGCGCGATGGCCACGCGCTGCCGCTGGCCGCCCGACAGCATCACGCCGCGCGCGCCGAGGGGGCTGGCATAGCCCTGCGGCAGGGCGGCAATGAAGTCGTGCGCGGCGGCGGCGCGGGCCGCGGCCTCGACCTCGGCGTCCGTGGCGTCGGGGCGGCCGTAGCGGATGTTCTCCGCGGCGCTGGCGCTGAAGATCGTGGCCTCCTGCGGCACGAGGCCCAGGCGCTGGCGCAACTCGGTGGGATCGAGCGTGCGGATGTCCACGCCGTCCATGGTCACCCGGCCGGCATGGGGATCGTAGAAGCGCAGGAGCAGTTGCAGGACCGTGGTCTTGCCGCCGCCCGAGGGCCCGACGAGGGCCACGGTCTCGCCCGGCTCCACGCGCAGGGAGAAGCGGTCGAGCGCCGCGGCGTCCGGCCGCGTGGGGTAGCGAAAGGTGACGTCCTCGAAGGCGAAGCGGCCCTGCGGCGGCATGGGCAGCAGGGCAGGGTGCGCCGGCGCGGTGATGGAGGGCCGGGTCTCGATCACCTCCACGAGCCGGTCGGCGGCCGCGGCGGCGCGCTGGATCTCGCCCCAGAGCTCGCTCATCACCGCGCCGTTATTGGCCAGCAGCACGGCGTAGAAGACGAAGGCGGAGAGTTCGCCGGCGGACATGCGGCCGGTGATGACGTCGTGCCCGCCGATCCAGAGGCTCAGCGTGATGGCGCCGAAGCCGAGCAGCACGACGCTGAGGATCAGCACGGCGCGCGAGGTCACGCGGCGCAGCGAGGCGCGGACGGACTCCTCCACCTGCTCGGAATAGCGTCGGCGCTCGCTTGGCTCGTGGGTGAAGGCCTGCACCACGCGCAGCCCGTTCAGCGTCTCCTCGGCGGTGGCGGCGAGGTCGGCCACGCGCTCCTGAGCGGCGCGCGAGAGGCGGCGCTCCCGCCGGCCGAACAGGACGAGCGGCACCACCACGACGGGCACGACGATCACCACGACCCCCGCGAGCTTGGGGCTCGTCATGACGAGCATGGCCAGCGCGCCGATGGCGGTCAGCCCCGCGCGCAGCCCCATCGAGATGGCTGAGCCGATGAGCGACTGCAGCAGCCCGACATCGGCCGTCATGCGGCTCAGGATGTCGCCCGTGCGGGCGGTCTCGAAATAGGCGGGCGAGAGGCTCAGCACATGGTCGTAGACGGTCCGGCGCAGGTCGGCGCCGACGCGCTCGCCTAGCCAGGAGACGAGGTAGAAGCGGGTCGAGGAGGTGACCGCCAGCGCCGCGACGATGAGGAACATGAGCAGCGCGGAGCGGTCCAGCCCCTGGGGGCTGGCCTCGGCGAAGCCGACATCGACCAGCTGCCGCACGCCCTGGCCGATCAGCAGCAGCAGCCCGGCGGCGAGCAGCAGGGCGGCAGCCGCGCCGATCGCGCGGCCGACATAGGGCCTCAGATAGGGAAGGATCAGCCGCAGCGACGCGATGTTGCGGCTGCGCGCGGCGGGGAGTTCGGCCATGCCCGCTCATCCTGCCATGGATGATCGCGGCGTGCATGGCGAAAGCGTGAAGGCTCCGCGATGTCTCAGCGCGCGTAGCGCGAGACGGCCAGGTCCGCCGTCTCGATGTCCGGCGCGGCTCCGGAGACGAGGTCGGCCAGCACGCGGCCCGAGCCGCAGGCCATCGTCCAGCCCAGCGTGCCGTGGCCGGTGTTGAGGAAGAGGTTCGCGTAATTCGTGGGCCCGATGATCGGCGTGCCGTCCGGCGTCATGGGACGCAGGCCCGACCAGAAGCTGGCGCGCGGAATGTCGCCGCCCTCGGGGAAGAGGTCGCCCACCGAGAATTCCAGCGTGTCGCGACGGGCCTGGTGGAGATGGATGTCGTAGCCCGATAGCTCCGCCGTGCCGCCCACGCGGATGCGGTCGCCGAGGCGCGTGATCGCGACCTTGTAGGTCTCGTCCATGACGGTGGAGACGGGCGCGGCCTCGGGATCGGTGATGGGCACCGTGATGGAATAGCCCTTCACCGGATAGACCGGGATCCGGATGCCGAGCGGCTTCACGAGCCCGGCGGAGAAGCTGCCGGTCGCGACGACGTAGCGGTCAGCCTTCAGCGTGCCCTGGTCGGTTTCCACGCCTGCGATCCGGCCGCCCTCGGCCAGGAGGCGCCGGAGGGTCACGCCCTGGCGGAAGGCGACGCCCGCCGCGGCGGCGAGCTTCGCGAGCTCCTGCGTGAAGATGAAGGCGTCCCCCGTCTCGTCGCCGGGCAGGCGCAGCCCGCCCAGATACTTGCCCGGGACGCGCGCCAGGGCGGGCTCGGCGCGGACGCAGCCGGCGGGATCCAGCACCTCATAAGGAACGCCCTCCTTGTCGAGGACGGCCGTGTCGGCGCCCATGAGGTCGAGCTGCTTCTGGGTACGGAAGAGCTGCAGCGTGCCTTGCATGCGCTGGTCGTACTGGATGCCGGTCTCGGCCCGCAGCTCGCGCAGCATGTCGCGGCTGTACTCGGCGACACGCACCATCCGGCGCTTGTTGGTCTCGTAAGCGGCCTCGGTGCAGTTGCCGAGCATGCGGAGGACCCAGGACCAGAAGGCCGGATCGAGCTGCGGCCGGATCACGAGGGGGCTGTGCTTCATCAGCAGCCACTTCATCGCCTTCGCGGGGATGCCCGGGGCCGCCCAGGGCGCCGAATAGCCGGGCGAGACCTGGCCGGCATTGGCGAAGCTGGTCTCCATCCCCGGGGCGGGCTGGCGGTCGACGACGACCACCTCATGACCCGCCTTCGCTAGGTACCATGCGCTGGTCACGCCAACCACGCCGCTGCCCAGGACGACGATGCGCATCGAGACACTCCGGAAGGGTAAGCGCCAGGGTAGGGCAGGGCCGCCGCGCATTTGCGTGCATATCCCGCCCAGATCGGTGATAATCCCCAGCATCTTGCACGATCCTGCGAGGAAACCGCAGAATATGCAGATGCACGCGCTCGACGAGATTGACCTGACCATGCTGCGCCACCTTCGCCAGGACGCGCGGATCACCAACGCCGCCCTCGCCGAGGCGGTGGGCCTCTCGCCTTCCGCCTGCCTGCGCCGGCTGCGGCTGATGGAGCGCGGCGGCACCATCCGCGGCTATACCGTGGTGCTGGAGGAGCCGTCCGAGCCCGGCCAGGTCACCGTCATCGTGCAGATCACGCTCGACCGGCAGACCGACCAGCACCTCCGCCGCTTCGAGGCCGCCGTGCGCCGCTGCCCCGAGGTACGGCAATGCTTCCTCATGACCGGCGTCGCCGACTACCTGCTGCGCGTGGAGGCGCGCGACGCGGCCGATTACGAGCGCATCCACAAGGAGCAGCTGAGCCGGATGCCGGGCGTGGCCCGCATCCAGTCGAGCTTCGCGATCCGCACGGTGATCCGCGGCTAGCGCGCCGCAACCCGTCGGCGACCCGTCCGTTTTCGCTGGCATCCGTGACCTTCGCAGGTGCAGCATCCGCCATGCCCGACGCGACGCCCCCGCCTTCGCTCCTGGACGACCTCCTGGCCCGGCTGCGCGCCGCGCGGCTGGCCTCGGCCCAGGATCCTTTCGGCGACCCGGTGCTGCTCCTGGCCCTGGCCATCAGCCGCCGGCTCGACGACGGCTCGCTCGACATGGACGGGCTGGAAGGGCTGGTTCAGTACCTCTCGGACGATGCCGCGGCGGGCCGCGCCAAGCGGCTCGCCGCCTATCTCGGCCATGTCCCGGGCACCCCGCCCGCCGCCGCGCTGGAGGCCGTCGCGGCGCGGCTGGTGCGGCCCGACCCGCTCGACAGCCCTGTCCCCTTTGCGACCTTCAAGTCCTCGGTGGAGCGCACGTGCTTCGCTGCCGTCTTCACGGCCCACCCGACCTTCTCGCTGCCCGCCGGGACCGGCGCGAAGCTCGCCGACGCCGCGACCACCGGAGAGGCGCCGCCGCGCGGCCTCGCGCACCGCCCGGCTCCCGTGGATCTGCGGGAGGAATTCGCCCAGGCCAATGCCGCCATCCTGCGCGGCCGCGACGCGCTGGACCAGCTGGCCGAGGCGCTGTTCGGCGCGGCCCGGGCCGTCTGGCCGGATCGGTGGCACACGGTGACGCCGCGCCCGGTCGTGCTGACCTCCTGGGTCGGCTACGATACCGACGGCCGCACCGACATCGGCTGGTGGGACACGCTGAAGCTGCGCCTCGACATGAAGCGCCATCAGCTCCAGCGACTGTCCGGCCAACTGGAGCCGCTGGGCGAGGCGGCCGCGGCGCTCCGCGCGCGGATCGCGACGGCGCTGGAGGCCGTAGGCCGCCAGGCCGCGGCGGTGCCCGTGAAGCCGGATCCAGAATCGGTTCAGAAGCTCGCGGGCGAGATGGTGCTGCACCGCGAGGCGGCCATGACCGGCCTCTCGGCGCTGATGCCGCTCTTCGACGCGGCGCTGGCCGCCGCACCGGACGACGCCGCGCGGATGCAGCTCGCCGTCATCAAAGCGGGCTTCGCCGCGCACGGGCTCTCGCTCGCGCACACGCATTTCCGGCTGAACTCGGCGCAGCTGCACAATGCGCTGCGCCAGCGGCTGGAGATCACCACCTCGCCGGACGACCTCTCCCTGCGCCGCGGCCTGCTCGGGCAGATCAACGCGGCGCTGGCGGGCGTGGAGACCCAGACCGTGGATTTCGGCGGCCTCTTCGCCGAGCAGGCCTCGGCCGCGAAGCTCATGATGAGCATCGCGCAGATCGTGAAGCATGTGGACGGCTCCATCCCCATTCGCTTCCTGATCGCCGAGACCGAGACGGGCTACACGCTGCTCGCCGCGCTCTGGCTCGCGAAGCATTTCGGCGTGGACCGCCACGTCGAGATCTCGCCGCTCTTCGAGACCGCGACGGCGCTGGAGCGCGGCGAGCGCGTGCTGGACGAGGCGCTGCGCAGCCCGCATTTCCGCGACTACCTGCGCCAGCATGGAAGGCTGTGCCTGCAGTTCGGCTATTCCGACAGCGGCCGCTACGTGGGCCAGCTCGCCGCCTCCTATCTCGTGGAACGGCTGAAGCTGCGGCTCGCGGAACTGCTGAAGAAGCACGGCATGGCCGATCTCGAGCTCGTGCTCTTCGATACCCATGGCGAGAGCATTGGCCGCGGCGCCCATCCGAAGAGCCTGACCGACCGGCTCGACTACCTCTTCCCGCCCCAGGCCCGCTACGCCCTGGCCAAGGCCGGCTTCGCGGTGCGCGAGGAATCCAGCTTCCAGGGCGGCGACGGCTACATGCTCTTCGGCACCGAGGCCCTGGCGCAGTCGACCATCGCCCGCATCGCCGAGCACGCCTTCCAGCGCCCGAAGGACACCGAGGACCCCATCTACGCGGAGGCCGACTACGGCGCCGATTTCTTTGCGACCGTCCGGCGCGAATTCGGCGAGCTGGTCGAGGATCCCGGCTATGCGGCGCTGCTTGGCGGCTTCGGGCCGGGCCTGCTGGAGAAGACGGGCTCGCGCCCTTCCGCGCGCCAGTCGGACATGGGCGGGCCGCTGCGCATCACCCATCCCTCGCAGCTCCGCGCCATTCCGAACAACGCCATCCTGCACCAGGTGGGATGGCTGGCGAACTCGCTGCACGGGCTCGGCCGTGCGGCCGCGGCCAACCCCGAGCTCTTCGCGGAATTGCGGGAGAGGTCGCCGCGCTTCGCCCGCGCGCTGGCCATGGCGGCCCGGGCCGCCGAATGCTCCGACATGGGCGTGGTGCGGGCGGTGATCGGCACGCTCGATCCCGGCACCTGGCTGGACCGCGCCGCCGCCACGGCGCGCCCGGGCCGGCAGGAGCTGCTTCTGTCCGTCGCGGCGCCGCTGGATGCCGTGGGCTTGCAGGCGCCGCTCTGGCGGATGTTCCGGCGCCTCCAGGCCGACCACCTCGCGCTTCGCGCCGCCTGGCCGGAGCTGCCCACCATGCCGGAGCGGCTGGTGCTGTTGCACGCGCTGCGCCTCTCGCTGATCCACCGGCTCTGGCTGCTGGCGGTCTCCGTGCCCGAGTTCAGCCCGCGCCACGGCGCCACGCCGGAGACGGTGATCCGCCGCATCTTCGCCCTCGATGTCGAGCCGGCGCTGGAGCTGCTGCGCCAGGTCTTCCCAGCCGCGCCCGACCCCGTCGCCGGCCTCGACTTCCACGAGCCCGCGGGGCGCGACAGCCGCACAAGCTACGCCCGCGAGCATGCCGAGATCTTCGAGCCCATGCGGCGGCTCTTCGCCCTGGTTCGCGGGTGCTCGGCGGCGGTCAGCCAGGAGGTGGGCGCCTTCGGCTGAGCGGGCTAAGCTCGCCGCCATGGAAACGCCGACGAGCCTCTTCGCCGAGATGCCGGCCGCGCTGCGCCGCCGCGTCGTGACCGACTGGTCCCGCGCCAACAAGCGCGGCGAGCCGGTCGATTGCTTCCTCGAAGGCCCCTGCTTCGACGCCCAGGGACGGCTCCACGTCACTGACATCCCGCATGGCCGCATCTTCCGGCTCGATGAGCCCGGCGAATGGGCGCTCGTCGCAGAATATGACGGCGAGCCCAACGGCCTCGCGCTGCACCCCGACGGCCGGCGCATGTTCATCGCCGACTACAAGCAGGGCATCCTGTCCCTCGACCTCGCCAGCGGCGCCGTCACGCCCGCGCTGGGCCGCCGCAACAGCGAGCGCTTCAAGGGCCCGAACGACCTCGTCTTCGCCCGCAACGGCGATCTCTACTTCACCGACCAAGGCCAGACGGGCCTGCAGGACCCCACGGGGCGCGTCTATCGCTGGCGCGCGGACGGCCGGCTGGACATGCTCATCTCCAACGGGCCGAGCCCGAACGGCCTCGCGCTCTCGGCCGACGAGGAAGTGCTCTTCGTCGCCATGACGCGCGACAACTCGGTCTGGCGCGTGCCGCTGCTGCCCGACGGCAGCGCGGCGAAGGTCGGGCGCTTCGCCAGCTTCCACGGCACCAGCGGGCCGGACGGCATGGCGATCGACGGGCAGGGAAGGCTGATGGTCTGCCACGCCTCGCTCGGCTGCGTCTTCGTGCTCAGCCACCAGGGCGAGGTGGTGGGGCGGCTGAAATCCTGCCGCGGCGCGACGGTCACCAATGTCGCGCTTCGCGGCGGGCGGGCCTTCATCACCGAATCCTCCACCGGCGCCGTGATGCTGGCGGACTGGCCAGGCTGAGGCGGGGCGAGGCCCCGCCGGTCAGCCGCGCCGGGCCGCCTCGATCGCGGCGACGTCGATCTTCCCCATGCCCATCATCGCCTCGAAGGCGCGCCGGGCCTCCTCGCCGCCGGCCGCCAGGGCCTCGGTCAGCGTGCGCGGCGTGATCTGCCAGGAGACGCCCCACCTGTCCTTGCACCATCCGCAGGCGCTCTCCTGGCCACCATGGCCGACGATGGCGTTCCAGTAGCGGTCGGTCTCCTCCTGATCCTCGGTGGCGATCTGGAAGGAGAAGGCCTCGCTCTGGCTGAAGGCGGGGCCGCCATTGAGGCCAAGGCAGGGGATTCCGGCCACCGTGAACTCGACCGTCAGCACGTCGCCCTTCTTACCGGAGGGGTAGTCGCTGGGCGCGCGGTGCAGGGCGCCCACCGCGCTGTCGGGGAAGGTCTTGGCGTAGAAGCGGGCCGCCGCCTCGGCGTCCTTTTCGTACCAGAGGCAGATCGTGTTCTTGGTCATGCGGGATCCTTTCGACCGTCGATGATCCGCGCGCTCAGTTCGTCGTGGCGCCGAGCGGGTCGAGACCCGCCCGCCGGATCACCTCATGCGCGGCCGCGGAGGCGAAGAAGCGGATCAGCGCATCGGCCGATTGCGGCTGCTCCGAGCGGGTCGCGATGCCTGCGGAGAAGGTCGTCACGCGCTGGATCGGCGCGGGCAGCGGGCCCACGATCTCGATGCCCGGGATGGGCAGCAACTCGCTCACCTGCTGGAAGCCCAGCTCGATCTCGCCGCGCGCGACGACGGCCCCCACGCGCTCGCTGAGGATGCGCCGCGTCCTGGGCAGGATCTGCTCGGCGATGCCCAGGCGCTGCAGCAGCTCGGTCGCGAAATAGACGCCGCTGGCGCTGGCCGAGTAGCCGATGCTCCGGGCGTTCAGCATGGCCTCGCGGAACTCCTCCACCGTGCCGATCCGCGGATGCGGCGCGCCGGCGCGGACGGCCATGGCGATGCGCGACTCCACGAGATCCACCTCGCTGCCGGCGCGCACTTGGCCGGCGCGGACCAGCGCGTCCAGCGCCGAGCGGGCGAGGATGACCACATCGGCCGGCTCGCCGCGCGCGAGCCGCTGCGGGATCGCGTCAGGGGCATTGCCCATGGAGGCGCCGTAGGCGGATTCGAGCCTGTGCCCCGTCGCGGCTTCGAAGGCGGGGCCGAGGATGCGGTAGGGCGCCGTGAAGGCGCCGGAGGTCATCACATGGAGCGTCGTGCCGGCGGCCCGGGCGCGGGACGCGGCGAGGAGGAGGCCGGTGGAGAGCAGGAATCGGCGGCGAAGCATCATGTCCTCCATCGTTGCGCCGAGGGGGCTTCGTCCCCTTCAAGCTGCCGCATCAGGGAGCGCCTTCCCTGCACCCTCGTGGTCGAAATCAACCGTCGATCCGGATATTGGCCCGCTGGATCGCCTCGCGGAAGGCCGCGCGCTGCCGGCTGGCATATTGCGCCATCGCCGCCGAACCATGGTGCTGCGGCTCCAGGCCCGCGGTGGCCATGCGCTGCCGCATCTCGGGCTCCCGCATCGCGCTGCCGATCGCCGCATCGAGGAGCTGGACGACCGGGGCGGGCATGTTCGCGGGTCCCATCAGCCCGATCCAGGCGCCCGCGTCGAAATCCTCGCAGCCCGGCAGGCGGGCGAGCGGCGGAATGTTCGGCGCGAGCTCGGAACCGTTCTTGAGCGAGATGCCGAGCGCCCGGAGCGTGCCGGTGCGGATGAGCGGCCCTGTCCCCGCCAGGGTCTCGACCGAGAAATTCACATGCCCGCCGGCGACGGCCGTCAGCGCGGGGCCGCTGCCCGCGAAGGGCACATGCACCACGTCGAGGCCGGCCAGCGCGTGGAACCACGCGGCGATGACATGCGCCGTCGCCCCCGTCCCCGAGGAGGAGAAGCTGTACTTGCCGGGATTGGCGCGGACCAGCGCCACGAACTCCGCCGCGTTCTGCGCGGGGAAGTTGGGCGGCACCACGAGCACGTAGGACGAGAGGCCGGTGATGCCGAGCCAGGTGAAGTCCTTCTCGCTGTCATAGGGCGTGCGCTGCACGAGCGGCGCGGTCACGATCGGGCCGGTGGAGCCGGCGAGCAGCGTATAGCCGTCGGGCGCGGCCTTCGCGGCGAGGTCGGTGCCGATCATGCCGCCGGCGCCGGCGCGGTTTTCGGCTACGAAGGGCTGGCCCATCGTCTCGGAGAGGCGCTGCATGACGATGCGCGCGGCGAGGTCGGTGGCCTGGCCCGGCGGCCAGGGGATCACCACGCGGACCGGGCGCTGCGGATAGGCCGGCGCCTGCGCGAGGGCCGGCGCGGCGGACAGGGCGAAGGGGGCGGCCAGCAGGCCTCGGCGTTGGAACATGTTTCTCTTCCCGATTTTCTGTCAGATGGCCAGGATTGTGACCCTGCACCTTGCGGGGGAGATTGCGGGATCGCCGGGCTTTCGCCAACCGGCAAAGTTGCAAAGGACCCGCCATGCTCGCATCCCTCGAGACCATCGCCCTGGAAACCCCCACGCCGCATGTATTGGTCGCCCGTCTCAACCGGCCCGAGGTCGCGAATGCGCTGAACACGCAGATGGGGCGCGACCTGCTGGCGCTCTGGACCGGGCTTGCGGCCGAGCCGGGCGACGTCCGCTGCGTGGTCTTCACCGGCACGGGCGAGCGTGTCTTCTGCGCCGGCGGCGATCTCAAGGAGCGCAACGGCATGACCGACGCGCAATGGGTGGCCCAGCATGAGATCTTCGAGCGTGCTTTTCTCGCGCTGCTGGACTGCCCGATCCCGGTGATCGCGGCGGTGAACGGCGCGGCCTATGCGGGCGGGCTGGAGATGGTGCTGTCCTCGGACTTCGCCTATGCGGCGGACACGGCGCGCTTCGCGCTGACCGAGGTGACGATCGGCATCATGCCCGGCGCTGGCGGCACGCAGACTCTGCCGCGCATCGTCGGCGAGCGCCGCGCGAAGGAGATCATCCTGACCGGCACGCCCTTCACCGCGCGGCAGGCGCTGGACTGGGGCATCGTGAACGCGCTCTATCCGGCGGAGGAGCTGCTGCCGGCCGCGCTGGCGACGGCGGAGCGCATCGCGGCCAATGCGCCGATCTCGGTACGGCAGGCCAAGCGCAGCATCCATCACGGGCTGCAGATGGACCTTCGCAGCGGCCTGCGCTTCGAGATCGAGGCCTACAACCGGATGGTGCCGACCGAGGACCGCGTGGAAGGCATCCGCAGCTTCAACGAGAAGCGGAAGCCGGTGTTCAAGGGACGCTAACGTCCGATCGCCGAGGGCGAAGCCCGCAGGCGTGAATCGGCCGTCAGCCCTGCGCGCCCAGCCAGGCCACGTAATCTGCCACGCCCTGCTCCAGCGGCGTCGGCGGGTAGGGGTAGCCGGCCTGCCGGAGCTTCGCCATCGGCGCCTCGGTGAAATACTGGTACTTGCCGCGCAGATCGTCGGGCATGGGCATGAACTCGATGCGCTCGGGCAGGCCCAGCGCGGCGTAGACGGCCTTGGTCAGGTCCAGGAAGCTGCGCGCCTGGCCGCTGCCGCAGTTGAACAGGCCGGAGACGCGCGGATTGTCCAGCAGCCACAGCATCACGCGGACGCAATCGCCGACGCTCACGAAGTCGCGCGACTGCATGCCGTCGGCGATGCCGTCGCGGTCGGAGGCGAAGAGGCGAGCGGGCTGGCCGGAGACGATTTCGCGGAACTTGTGCAGGGCGACGCTCGCCATGCGGCCCTTGTGGCCCTCGCGCGGGCCATAGACGTTGAAGAACTTGAGCCCCGCCCATTGCGGCGGCCTCGGCCGGCCGAGCTGGATCAGCTGCGCCACCCGGCGGTCGAATAGGTGCTTGGACCAGCCGTAGAGGTTGAGCGGCCGCAGGCGGGCGAGGCCCTCGGGCGTCTCCTCGTCCTCGAAGCCCTCGTCGCCGCTGCCATAGGTGGCCGCCGAGGAGGCGTAGAGGAAGGGCACGCCCTGGGCGGTGCACCAGTCCCACAGCTTCAGCGAGAGGGTGAAGTTGGTGTTGGCCACGAGGTCGCCGTCGCGGACCGTGGTGGCGCTGACGGCGCCCAGATGCACGACCGCCGCGGGCCGCAGCGCCAGCGCCGCATCCACCGCGGCGGGCGGCAGCAGGCCGGCCAGCACCGCCTCGGAGAGGTTACGCCACTTCTCCTCGTTGCCCAGCTCGTCCAGCACCACCACCTCCTCGCCACGGGCGGTGAGAGCTGCGACAAGGTTCGAGCCGATGAATCCGGCTCCGCCGGTGACGAGGATCATGCCCGCCGGTTATATCGGCCTGGGCCGGGCAGCAAGGAGCGATGAATGTTCAAGGATGGCAGGCAGCGGCTGGACGACCTCGCGGGAATGGCCGGCGGCGCCTTTTCCCTGCTGAGCGGGCTGCGCGCGGAGATGGAGGCGATGGCCAAGGCCCAGGTGGAGGCCATGGTCCGCAAGCTGGATCTGGCTCGCACCGAGGATCTCGAGGCGGCCATGGAGGTCGCGCGCCGGGCACGGGCCCATGCGGACGCGCTGGAGATCCGCCTCGCGGCGCTGGAGGCCGAGGTCGCGGCGCTGAAGGGCGGGGAGCCCGCGCCGCAGGAGCCCTCGGCGGGCTGAGGGCCGAGGCCCTTCGGCCCCGGAGGCTCAGGCCAGGTCCGCGGCGATATGGGCCCGCGCCGCCTGCTCCCAGCCGAGGCGGCGGGCGGTCTCCGTGCGGAACAGCCACGGATGGTCCGCCAGGCGCTCGAGGAAGGCCCGCCGGCCGGAGGCGAAGGCGCTGTCGGGCACATGCGCGTATTCCCGCCGGATGAGGGCGGTGTTCGCGGCATGGGCCGTCGCGGCGAGGGGCTCCAGGTCCAGATCGAGGAACCAGGCGCCGGGGGGATCCGTGGCCGGATCCACCGCCGCGCCGTCTCCGAGGTGATCGGCCGTGGCCACGATCACCCCCGCAATACGCCCCGCGCGGGCCGGCCGGATGCCGAGTTCCGCCGCATCCTCCAGGAAAGCGGCCGCCGACAGGTATTCGTTGCGGCGCGCCGGCGCGTCGGGGCGATAGACGATGTCGTGATAGGCGGCCAGGAGGGCCACGTCCTCGTCCCAGTCCCGCGCTCCATAGTCGCCGTGCAGCCGCCAGATGCGGCCCAGGTGCCAGCGGGCGTGGTAGTGCCGCCAGCTCTCGGCCATGGCCGCACCGACCCTTCCGGCGGCCTGCGCCGGCAGGGCCGAGAGCAGCCGGGCATAGCCTTCCTCGTCGGCCTCCCGCAGCGCCTGCGCGTCATTCACGATCGCCGTCCTCCCCGAGGTGATGCGTCCCTCCTATACAGGCCGGATCCAGGATGCGGGCTTCCGCCTCACGCGGGACTGTCCAGCCTTTATGGGCCGTGTAACAAAGTCGGCAACGCCAAATCACGCGGTCATGTCGAACAGACCCAGGAGCATCCAGATGCAGGCCCGTTTCCTCCTTGCCCTGATCGCCGGCCTCGCCGCGCCCGCCGTCCAGGCCCAGACGTCCCAGCCCTCGCTGACCGGCGGACGCCCCATCGTCCTGTTGGGCGGCTTTCCGGCCGGCACCCAGGCCGACATCTACTGGCGCCTCATCCAGCAGCCGCTATCCGCTGAGCTGGGCTCGCCGACGGTGGTGGAGGCGCGCACCGGCGCCTCGGGCAATATCGCCATGGAGGCGACGGCCCGCTCGGCGCCGGACGGAACGATGGTCCTCGCCGCGACCTCGGCCATGATGGCGATCAACCCCGCCGTCCTGCCCTCCATGCCGATCGACACCCAGCGTGACCTGGCGCCCGTCATGACGCTCTTCGAGGCGCCGAACGTGCTGGTGGTGAGCGCAGAGAAGCGCCCGCAATTCACCGACTGCCGCGCGCTGATCTCCGCCGCGCGGGCGGCCCCCGGCCGGCTGAACTATGCCAGCAGCGGCATCGGCGCCTCCACGCATCTCGCCGCCGCGCAATTCGCGACGGCGGCGAATCTCGATATCGTGCACGTGCCCTATCGCGGCGGCCCCTTCGCCATGACGGCGCTTTACCAGGGCGATGCGGACCTCTTCTTCTACCAGAGCGGCCCGGTGCTGGACGACTGGCGCTCGGGCCGGGTGCGGCTCCTCGGCATCACCTCGGCGCAGCGCATGCGGACCCTGCCGGAGATCCCCACCATCGCCGAGGCCTGCGATATGCCGGGCTTCGTGAGCACCACCTGGTACGGCGTGGTCGTCGCCGCTGCGACGCCGCGCCCGATCATCGACCGGCTCCAGGCGGCCATCCACAAGGTGACCGACACGCCGGAAATCCGCGCGCGGCTGGAGGGGATGGGCTTCACCATGATGCTCGGCGGCGCCGAGGACATGCGGGCGCGGCTCGCGGCCGATATCCCGCATTGGGCGGAGGTCGTGCGGCGCTCGGGCGCGCGGCAGCAATAGCCCTGGCCCCCCAACGGACGAGGGTCCAGGGAACGTGTTCCCTGATGGGGGAAGTTTGAAGGGGGCGAAGCCCCCTTCCATCAACGGACGGCGTGGGGCGCGTCCTTCCCCTCGACCAGCACCGCGATGAGGTTGTCCAGCGCGCGATGCCCCATGGCGTCGCGCACCTCGATGGTGGCGCTGCCGAGGTGCGGCAGCAGGGCCACGTTCTCCAGCTTCATGTAGCCAGGGTTCACCACCGGCTCGCCGTCGTAGACGTCGAGGCCGGCCGCGCGGATATGGCCGGAGGAGAGCGCGGCGATCAGCGCCTCGTCGTCCACGCTGCCGCCGCGGCCGGAATTCACGACCAGGCTGCCCTTCTTCATCTTCGCCAGACGCTCGGCGTTCAGCCACTTGCGGGTCGCGTCGCCGCCGGGCACGTGCATCGAGATCACGTCGATGGTGCTCAGGAACCTGTCGTCATTGTCGTGATAGATGGCGCCTTGCTCCAGCTCCGGCGGCACCTTGTTGATGTCGCGGTAGTGGATCTCCATGGAGAAGCCGCGCGCCATCTGCGCCAGCTCGCGCCCGATGCGCCCGAAGCCGAGGATGCCGAGCTTCTTCTTCTCCAGCGTGACACCCATGAGCTGCGTCGGCGCCCAGCCTTCCCACTTGCCGGCGCGGACCATGCGCTCGCCCTCGCCGGCGCGGCGCGCGGCCATGAGCATGAGGGTCATGGCCGTCTCGGCGGTCGCGAAGCTCAGCACGTCCGGCGTGTTGGTGACGGTGATGCCGCGCGCCTTGGCGGCCTTCACGTCGATATGGTCGTAGCCCACGCTGAAGGTGGTGATGACCTTCACCGAGGCGGGCAGGGCGGCGATGGCTTCGGCGTGCATCGGGTCGCCGGCGGCGATGAGGACCCCGTCGGCCTTGGCCTCGGTGGCGCGCTTCGCGATCTCGGCGCCGCTGCGGAACCAGGGATCGTCATTCGGATTGAGCCTTGCGTCGAAATTCTGAACCGCCTTCGCCTCGATGGCTTCCGGGAGCTTGCGGGTGATGAGCAGGACGGGCTTGGGCATGGCGATTTCCTGGTCGTTTCTGAACTGGCCTGCAACATAACCGCCATGGCCCGGCTTGCCAGAGGGGGGCTCAGGCGGCACGGTCCCGCTGAATTCTTCGAGGGAATGTTGCGTCATGGATCTGGGTCTCAAGGGCAAGCGCGCGCTGGTGATGGGGGCCTCCAAGGGGCTCGGGCGCTCGATCGCGGATGCACTGGCGGCGGAGGGCGCGGCCCTGGTGATCAGCGGCCGCGATCAGGCGACGCTGGACGTCGCGGCGCGCGAGCTGATCTCGCTGGGTGCCACCTCCTGCGTGGGCATTCCGGCGGACGTGGCCAGCGGCGAGCAGATGGACGCCCTGGCCGATGGCGCGGTGAAGGCCATGGGCGGCGTGGACATCCTGGTTCAGAACCATGGCGGGCCGCCGCCCGGCGCGGCGGTGGACCTCACCGAGGAGCTTCTGGCGACTTGGTTCCCGCGCATCGTGCTTCACCCGATCCGCGTCGCGAACAGGCTGCTGCCGGCCATGCGCGCGCAGAAGTACGGCCGCATCCTGAACGTGGGCAGCAGCGGCATGCTGCAGCCGCTGCCCAACCTCGTGCTGAGCAACACGCTGCGGGCCGGCATCATGGGCTGGATGAAGACGCTCTCCGCCGAGGTCGCGGCCGATGGCGTGACCTGCAACATCGTCGCCCCCGGCGCCATCCGCACGGATCGCAGCATCGAACTCGCCTCGGCCGCGGCGAAGAAGCAGGGCAAGACGGCCGACGAGGTCATTGCCGAGCGCAACAAGACGATCCCGGCCGGGCGCTACGGCCTGCCGAGCGAGTTCGGGCCGATGGCCGCTTTCCTTTGCAGCCCGCAGGCGGCCTATATCACCGGCAGCATCCTGCGCATGGACGGTGGAGTGGTGCGCGGGTGGTGAGCAACGCTCGGCTCGCCGTCGACATCGGCGGCACCTTCACGGATGTGGCCGTCGAAGCGACGACGGCCGAGGACCAGGTTTCGCGCTGGACCACCAAGGTTCTCACGACCCCCCATGCGCCCGAGCTCGGCGTGCTGGAGGGCGTGCGCGCCGTGCTGGCCAAGGCCGGCATGCAGCCTTCCGACATCGTGCTGCTGATCCACGGCACGACGCTCGCGACCAATGCGCTCATCGAGCGCAAGGGCGCGAAGACGGCGCTGCTGACCACCGAGGGCTTCCGCGACGTCCTCGCGCTCGGCAATGAGAGCCGCTACGACCAGTACGACCTCAACATCGAGCTGCCGCAGCCGCTGGTGCCGCGCCGCTGGCGACTGCCGGTGCCCGAGCGCCTCGACAACACCGGCCAGGTCCTGATTCCGCTCGACGAGGCGGCGGTGCGCGCGCACATCCCCTTCCTGAAGTCCGAGGGCATCGAGAGCCTCGCCATCGGCTTCCTGCACGGCTTCGTGAACCCCGTGCACGAGAAGCGCGCGGCGGAGATCGTCCGTTCCGAATGGGCCGGCCTGCCCATCTCGCTGAGCTCCGAGGTGAGCCCCGAGATGCGCGAGTGGGAGCGTTTCAGCACCACCGTCGCCAATGCCTATGTCCAGCCGCTGATGGCGAGCTACCTCGCGCGCCTGGAGGCCGGGCTGCGCTCGGGCGGGATGACCCGCCCGCTCTTCCTGATGCTCTCCGGCGGCGGGCTGACGACGATCGAGACGGCCTCGCGCTTCCCGATCCGGCTGGTGGAAAGCGGCCCGGCGGGCGGCGCCATCTTCTCGGCCCATGTCGCGCGCCAGCTCGGCTGGGAGAAGGTGCTGAGCTTCGACATGGGCGGCACCACGGCCAAGGTCTGCCTCATCGACGATTTCGCGCCCCAGGCGAGCCGCACCTTCGAGGTCGCGCGCGTGGGCCGCTTCCGCAAGGGCTCGGGCCTGCCGCTGCGCATCCCCGTGATCGAGATGGTGGAGATCGGCGCCGGCGGCGGCTCGCTCGCGCATCTCGACAGCATGGGACGCATCCAGGTTGGGCCGGAATCCGCGGGCGCCGATCCGGGGCCGGCCTGCTATGGGCGCGGCGGCGACAAGCCGGCCGTGACGGACGCGAACCTGACGCTGGGCCGCTACGATCCCGTCGCCTTCGCGGGCGGCGCGCTGAAGCTGCACCCTGACGCGGCTGCCTCGGCGCTGTCGGAGCATGTCGGCAAGGGCCTCGGGCTCGATGCCGGCATGGCGGCACTCGGCGTGGTCGAGATGGTGGACGAGAACATGGCCAATGCGGCCCGCGTCCATGCCATCGAATCCGCGAAGTCCTATGAGGGCCGCGCCATCATCGCCTTCGGCGGCGGCGGGCCCGTGCATGGCTATCGCGTGGCGGAGAAGATCGGCGTGAAGCGCCTGCTGGTGCCGAGCGGCGCGGGCGTGGGCTCGGCCATCGGATTCCTCCGCGCGCCGGTGGGATATGAGGTCGTCAAGAGCCTCTACACGCGCTTCGCCAGCTTCGACGTGGCGGGCGTGAACGCGCTGCTGGCCTCGATGAGCGCGGAGGCCTCGAAGGTGGTGGCCGAAGGCAGCTTCGGCGCCGAGACCGTCGAGCACCGCATCGGCTATATGCGCTATGTGGGGCAGGGTCATGAGATCGCCGTCGCCCTGCCGGTGCGCCCGCTGGTCGAGGCCGATATCGCCGACATCCGCACGGCCTATGACGCCGAATACACGCGCTTCTACGATCGTCCCGTGCCGGGTTCCGACGTGGAGGTGCTGAGCTTCGCCGTCACCGTTGCGACGAAGGTGGAGGCGGTGCAGCCCATCGCGGCTGTGGCCGACGCCCCGGCGCCCGCGCCGATCCGCACCCAGCAGGTGCGCGACACGTCGACGGGCCAGGTCGCGACCTGGCAGATCTATGACCGGACGCAGATGAGTCCCGGCGCGAAGGTGTCCGGCCCCTGCATCGTGGCCGAGGATGAGACGAGCACGCTGGTCGGCCCCGGCTGGTCCTGCCGGGTGGATGGCTTGGGTTACCTGGAACTGACGCGAGGAGAAGCCTGATGAACGCCCTCGAAAAGATCCAGCGCCAGATCCAGTGGAACCGCCTCATCGCGGTGGTCGAGGAGCAGGCGCAGACCATGATCCGCACCGCCTTCAGCACCACGGTGCGCGAGGCGGGCGACCTTTCCGCGGGCATCTTCGACCTCAAGGGCCGCATGCTGGCTCAGGCCGTCACCGGCACGCCCGGCCACGTGAACTCCATGATGGAGAGCGTCGGCCACTTCCTGGCCAAGTTCCCGGCCGCGACGATGAAGCCGGGTGACCACTACATCACCAACGACCCGTGGCTTGGCACCGGGCATCTGCACGACCTTACGGTCGTCACGCCCACCTTCCGCAACGGGAAGATCGTCGGCCTCTTCGCGAACACCGCGCATATCATCGATATCGGCGGCCTCGGCATGGGCCCCGAGGGGCGCTCGGTCTTCGAGGAAGGCCTCTACATCCCCATCGTGAAGTGCTTCGATCAGAACGTCCCCAACGAGACCTTCTTCGATTTCATCCGCGTCGGCAGCCGCACGCCGGTGGAGCTGGAGGGCGACATCTACTCGCTCTGCGCCTGCAACGACGCCGGCGCCAAGCGGCTCGTCGAGATGATGGACGAGTACGGAATGGATGGCGTGGACGAGCTGGCGGAGTTCATCTTCGACAGCAGCCTCGCCGCCACCCGGGCCGAGATCGCCAAGCTGCCCAAGGGCCAGGTCTGGGAGGCCTCGATCAAGTCGGACGGCTACGAGGCCGAGGTCACGCTGAAAGCCGCCATGCGCGTCGAGGCCGAGGACATCGTCGTCGACTACACGGGCACCACCGGCTTCTCCACACGCGGCATTAACGTGCCGGCCGCCTATTGCCGCGCCTATTCCTGCTTCGGGATCAAATGCGTCGTGGCGCCGGAGATCCCGAACAACTGGGCCAGCCTCGCGCCCTTCATCATGCAGATCCCCGACGATTGCATCCTCAACACGCCGCGCCCCTATCCGGTCAGCGTGCGGCACGTCGTGGGCCAGCTTCTTCCGGACCTGATGATGGGCTGCCTCTCGCAGGCGGTGCCCGACAAGGTGAACGCCGAGGGCAGTTCGGCGCTGTGGAACCCGCCGTTGCGCGGGGGCTCGCAGGTTTCCGGCCAGCAGGCGGAGGTGGATGACTTCGAGATCATCACCTTCAACTCCGGCGGCACCGGCGCGCGCCCGACCAAGGACGGGCTGGACGGCATCGCCTTCCCCTCGGGCGTGCGGACCATGCCGGTCGAGGCGACGGAGAACGTCGCCCCCGTGATCTTCTGGCGCAAGGAGCTGCGTCCCGACAGCGCGGGCCCCGGCAGGACTCGCGGCGGCTTCGGCCAGATCATGGAGATCGGCGCGAAGAAGAACGCCGAATTCGCCGTGAACGCCATCTTCGACCGCGTGGCCAATCCGCCCAAGGGCCGATTCGGCGGCGGCATGGGCGCGGGCGGCTGGGTCGGGCTGGACGATGCCAATGGCACGGTGCTGCGCACCAAGGGCTTCCAGGTCATCCCCAAGGGCCGGCACCTCGTGCTGAAGCTGCCCGGCGGCGGCGGCATGGGCGATCCGAAGGAGCGCGACCCGGCCCTGGTCGAGCGTGACGTGGCGGACGGGCTGGTCAGCGCGGCCGAGGCGAAGCGCGTCTACGGCAGATAGGCTTCGAGGAGGGCGGGAAGCGCGTCCATCTTGTCGACGACGAGATCGGGCCTCCCGCCGACCCATACCTCAGCGGCGGCGTAGCCCCAGGTGACCGCGACGGACCGCGACCCGGCCATCTGGGCCGCCTCGATGTCGCGGAGTTCGTCGCCGATGCAGAGGACGGCGCGCGGATCGGCCTCGGCCCGGTGGATCAGGCGGCGAAACTTCTTCGCCTTCCCGAAGAGCGAGGCACCGCAGTCGTAGTGACGGATCTGCGCCGCGCTGCGGCCCAGGATGCGGCGGATATTCGCTTCCGAATTGGAGCTTGCGATGGCCAGCGGCGCTCGCCGCGACAGCCGCTCCAGCAGCGCCCGCGTGCCGGGGAAGAGCGGGATCGAGGCCGCCTCTTCCGCCACGCGCCGCCGCATGTGCCGGGCGATGAAGGGCAGCTTCCAGGACGGGACGCGCAGGAAGCGGAGGATGGCGGCCGTGTTCATGCGGCGCATCCGCTCCATCTCCTCGTCGCCGACCTCCCGGAAGCCGAAGCGCCGGGCCACGCGGTTGAGCTCGCCCGCGAACCAGGGCGCGCTGTCCGCGAGGGTTCCGTCGAAATCGAGGATGATCAGCTGCGGGCGCGTCAGCCCATCGCGGCGGCGACCGCGTCCCGTTCCATCGGCGTCATGTGCAGCCCGAGCTTGGTGCGGCGCCAGAGCACGTCCTCTCCCGTGCGGGCCCATTCCTCGCGCTTCATCCAGTCCAGCTCGGCCTCGGTGAGGCCGGCCGGCAGCGAGGCGCCAGGGCCATGGGCGAACACCTTCGCGAGGTCGCTGCCATGGGTGCGGACCAGCCGCGGCAGCGTGGCCGGGTCCAGGAAGGGCAGCGCCCGCGCCATCTCGGTGACGAACGCCTCGCGCGTCTTCCCGCCGAGCTCGCCGCCGGGCAACACCGCGGTGGAGGTCCAGGGCGTGCCCGCGCGGCCCAGCGCCTGGCCGATCTTCCCCGCCGCGTCCTCGGCCAGCCGCCGGAAGGTGGTGATCTTGCCGCCATAGACGCTCAGCAGCGGCGCCGCCTGGGCGTCGAGCTTCAGCACGTAGTCGCGCGTCACCGAGGAGGGATCGGCCGCCCCGTCGTCGAAGAGCGGGCGCACGCCCGAATAGGTCCATACGACCTCGGCCGGCGTGATCGCCCGGCGGAACTGCCGCGAGACGGCGGCGCAGAGATACTCGGCCTCCTCCGGCGTGCAGACTGGATGGGACGGGTCGCCCTCATGCGGCACGTCGGTGGTGCCGACGAGGCTGAAGCGATCCTCGTAGGGGATCACGAAGACCACGCGCCGGTCGTCGTTCTGCAGGAGGAAGGCGTGGCTGCCCTCGTAGAGTCGTGGCAGGACGATGTGGCTGCCGCGGATCAGCCGCACCGCGCCCGGCTTCTGGGCATGCGCCAGGTCCAGCGCCCGCTGCACCCAGGGGCCTGCCGCGTTCACGAGGCCGCGCACGCGGAAGCGCTGCGCCTGCTCGTCCAGCCCGCGCAGCGTGACCTCCCAATGGTCGGCATGGCGGGTCGCGCCCTCGAAGAGCGTGCGGGTGCGGATGTCGGCCCCCCGCGCCGCCGCGTCGCGGGCATTGAGCAGGACCAGCCGACTGTCTTCCACCCAGCCGTCGGAGTAGGCGAAGGCATGGGTGATCTCGGGCCGCAGCGCCGCGCCCATCGGGTTCTCCGCCGTCCGGAAGGCTTCGGCGCCGGGCAGCGAGACGCGCTTGGCGAGATGGTCGTAGAGGAAGAGGCCGGCCCGGATCATCCAGCGCGGCCGCATCTCCGGCCGATGCGGCAGGACGAAGCGCATGGGCCACATGATATGCGGGGCCAGCCGCAGCAGGATCTCGCGCTCGCCCAGCGCCTCGCGCACCAGGCGGAACTCGTAGTGCTCCAGGTAGCGCAGGCCACCATGGATGAGCTTGGAGGAGGCCGAGGAGGTGGCCTGGGCCAGGTCGCGCTGCTCGGCCAGGAGCACGGAATGGCCGCGACCCGCCAGGTCGCGCGCGATGCCGGCGCCGTTCACCCCACCACCGATGACCAGGACGTCGAAGGATTCCATCGACGGAAAATGCCGGTCTGGAGCCGGAATGGAAAGGCGCAAGCGGCCGCCGCCGCGCCGGGGCCCGAAATGGCCGGCGCCGCCCCCCACCTTCCGGTCTAGCGCATCAGTGGGACGGCGAAGCCAGGCCGCCGGAGGCGGCCCAATGATCACGCATGCCCGACCGGCCCCAGGCCCTCCAGGCTGGTCGCCCGCACCACGGAGGCGAAGAGACGCAACGCATCGGGCCCGCCACGGTCGCGGAGCGCGCCGCCTTCCATTTCCAGCGCCAGGAGCTCGGCATGCTCGGCCAGGGTCTCGGCGGCGCGGCGCAGGGCCTCGCTCGCGAGGACGAGCTGCAGCTCGTCCGGCATCTCCTTCCAGTCGGGAGGCATGGGATGGTTCATCCTGCTGCCCGCCCTTCTGGCGGTGGTGGCCAAGCCGGCACATCGCCGGGCATGGATGTTCTGCCGCGAATCGCCTTAACAAAGTCTTTCACGAAAAGCGGAGGGCGACCTTTCCCAGTCCCTCGAAGGCGACGACCACGGAGCATGGGCCGTCCAGCCAGATCGGCGGCGTCACCGAGCCCAGCCAGACCACCTGCCCCTTCCGCAGCCCGCCGAACACCTCGGCGGCGCCGGAATGGGCGAGCCAGGCCAGCGCCTCCATGGGGTGGCCCAGCAGGTCGCGCCCATGGCCGGAGCCCTTGGAGACCCCGTCCACCGTCATCTCGCCGCGAATGGCCCCGAGGTCCAGGCTCTTCCAGCCCGGATCCGGCGCGCCGAGCACTCCGGCGGCATGGAACACCTGGTCGGCGATGAGGGTGGGCGTGCCGAGCTCGGCCAGGTCTCCGTAGCGCCTCTCGACGATCTCGATGGCGGGGAACACCTCGGCCACGGCGGCTTCGGCCTGGGCACGGGTGGTGGGGCCGAAGGGCAGGTCGGCGCCGAGCCGCACGCCCACCTCGCACTCCACGCCGACGTTCAGGAAATCGGCGAAGGGGAGGGCCACGCCCTCGGCCTTCAGGCTCGCGGCCGGCACGAAGCCGGCCGCTGGGTGCGGCAGGCCGAGATAGTCCTGCATCTGCTTCGTCGTCGCGCCGATCTTGAAGCCGGCCGGCGGCACGGCGCCCAGGCCCGTCGCCACCTCGAACTGGAGGGCATAGCCCTCCGCCGGCGTCCCCGGGGCCGCGGCGCCGAGCGGCGCCAGGATCCGCTTCGCCCGCCGCGCATCCAGGATGTGCTTCGCCGCTGGACTCATCGATGTCACTCCCTTGCCAATTCGTAGAGGGCGACCGCCGCGGCGGCCGAGACGTTGAGGCTTTCCATGGCCGCCCGGATGGGCAGCCGCACCAGCTCGTCGCAGCCCTCGCGCGTCAGGCGGCGCATGCCCTCGCCCTCGGCGCCCAGCACCAGGGCCACGCGGCGCCCGGTCAGCCCGGACTGCGCCAGGGTGACGGGCCCCGCCGCCTCCAGCCCCACGACCCAGAGGCCGGACTTCTTCAGAGCCTCGAGCGCCCGGGCCAGATTCACCGCGCGCAGGATGGGCACGACCTCCAGCGCGCCCGAGGCGGCGCGGGCGAGCAGCCCCGTCTCCTGCGGGGCATGGCGGTCCTGCACGACGATCGCCGCCGCTCCGAAGGCCGCGGCCGAGCGCAGGATGGCGCCGACGTTGCGCGGGTCGGTCACCTGGTCGAGCACCAGGACCGGACCGGTCGTCTGCTCCAGCAGCTTCTCGATGGGGGGCGGGTCCAGCGGCTCGGCGAGAAGGGCGGCGCCCTGGTGGATGGCGTCGGACGGGAGGAGGGAGTCGAGGCGCGGCCGCTCCACGAGCTCGGGGACGACGCGCCAGGGAGGCGAGAAGCGCTCCGCCAGCTCCTGCTCGGCCCCGCGGGTGACCAGCAGGCGTCGCAGCCGCCGCCCGGGATTGGCGAGGGCCGCCGAGACGGCATGCAGGCCGTAGAGCCAGGAACCGGCTTCTCCGGCGGAGGCGGCATCCGGGGTGGGGCGGGGCCGGTGGCGATGATGGCGCATGCCGTCATGAAGCCCGCGCGAGACACGCTGGCAAGCGGTGGCGCGCTGCTTTAGAAAGCCGCCCGGCGCGCCGGGTTAGCTCAGCGGTAGAGCAACCGCCTTGTAAGCGGTAGGTCGTCGGTTCAATCCCGACACCCGGCAGGTCCGCACGGAGCCCACCCGATCCCGAGTTACTTCGCAATGGCGGTGTGCGCCGCACGCTCTCGGCCTTGAGCTTCCGCACCGCCTCCGCCTGCCTTCGCGATCCCCTCGCGCTGCTGCTCGCCTTCTCGCCCCGCACGCCGGCACCACCGCGCCGCTTGCAATGCACCTTCGCGGCCCGGCTTCCTCACCCTGCGCGCCTCCACCATCTTCCTGGCATGAATCGTGTAGCGCCGAGGCCCTATTTGGGACCGCCTCAAGGCTTGGAGTGTAAGGGCCGCCGACCATCTTTCTGGAGTTGATTGACATCCTTCGCGTCCCTCGGCGGTAGTTCCGAGGCGGCGGGAGGCGTTTCATGGATAAGGCCATCGAGGTTCTCGTAAACACATTAAACGTGTTCATTACAAGGGACGTCATTTACCTCGCTGGCGGCGCCATCGTACTGGCTGCGGCATTCTACGCCATCCGCCAGGACTTGTTTGCATTCCTCGATAAGGTCCCGACATACGCCGTTCTTATTGCGCTCGTGGTTGCGCACAATATGGGGTATGCCGTTACCGTGGCGGGTCACCTTACTGGCTTCGTTGTGCTTACCTACACCGCTGACCCAGGTGCTATGCGCAAGGTTGTCCACAGCCGGTACATAGCGAGTATGGGTAGCCCGACTGGACAGGATGCCCGTTTCCCCCGGCCCGCCTCGCCGCAGGAAGCCGATGCCCGCGCCATAGCAGAGCGTGACCGGGTGATTTTCCTGAAAACCATCGGTGCCACTATGGCGGTCAGCTTTCTGCTTGTAGCTGTTTCGCTGATAAGCCGGATCATTTATGTGAGCTGGAGCGAAAGCGGTTTCAGGATAGACGCCTTCATGGCGGGTGCGTCCATATTTCTTGTCGTGTTGTTTTGGTCCGTCAATGCGGTCCTTGCTGTCGAGCAAAACAGGTTCGTCTCCGGCACAGATCAGGGGAGCTACACGAAGTCCGGTTCGGAAAAGGCAGACTAATCGCTCTTCCAGCGTCGAGCCAGAATATTGCTTCAAACCTCGCCACCGCAGTGCGGCCCGCATCTGCGCGATCATGAGCGCTAATCCTCCCACAACCCCGGCAGCTCTTACAAAATCACCCGATGAAGCCGGCCCGAGACATTCAGGGCGAATTTCGCAAGGGGCGAATCCCAAAGCGTCCGAATGGGTGGGTATCCGAGTCATACGCGCAGTATTGCCGCTTCCGAAGCTGAGACAGGTCATCTCCCGAAGCATCATTCGGTCGATGGCCGGGAAGGCCTGCCGTCACATTTCCTCACGTGAAACGGCCCGGACCGCCACGCGTCGGTTACATCCATCCGCCATCTTCCATGCAACGGGGACGCATTCCGCACTGCCCCGCTCGTGGAGAAATCGATGAAACTGGTCCAGACCCTGGCTTTCGGCGTGGCGCTGCTTGGCAGCGGCGCGGCCCTGGCCCAACCCGCCGCGCCGCCCGCCGCCGGCCCTTCGCCCGGCGCGCGCATGTTCGAGCTGATGGATGCCAACCGTGACGGCCGCGTCTCCTGGGACGAGTCCTGGGCCTTCGCGACCTCGCGCTTCAACACCGCCGACGCCGATCGCAGCGGCGGGGTGACGCTCCAGGAATTCGGCACGATGCGCCTGACGGGCCGTCCGGACGCCGCGGCGCGGACGCCCCGGCCGGGCCAGGCGGAGCGGACGGAGCGCATGCGCGGCGCAATGTTCCGAGGCTTCGACGCCAATAGCGACGGTGTCGTCACGCTGGTCGAAATCCAGCCTTTCGCCCAAGCGCGCTTCCGCGCGATGGACGCGAATGGCGACGGCGCGATCACCCGCGACGAGCTGCCGCGGCGCGGCCCGCGCGGGGGCCATCACCGTGGCCATCGCGGCGAGCGCGGCGCGCCGGCGGCCCCTGCGGCTCCCGCGCAGTAACTAGCCGCCCAGCCTGATCCTCTCCGCGATCAGGAAGGGTGCCCCCGGGGCGGCCTGCGTGAAAACGCAGACCGCCCCGACTTTTCTCTCGACCGCCGCGATGCCGGCGAAATGCGCCTCGGCGGCGGGGCGGTAGATGTCGCGCTCCCCGGGCGTCAGCCGGCGCGTCAGCGTCATGTGGAACTGCCACTCGCCCATCACATAGGGGTAGCCCCAGCGGACCAGCAGCGCCTCGTGCGCGTCGCTGAGCTTCGCCTTGCGGCGGCGCGCCAGCTCGTCCCCGGTGGGCGGGGCGCGATGGCCATCCAGCGCCGCGACGGCGGAATCCGCCAGCGCATGCAACGGTGCGCAGGGCGCCGTCTCCCGCAGCGCGAGGAAGCCCTTGAGGTCCTGCACCGAGAGCGGCGGCAGCGCAAAGGGGGCGGCCGTCGCGGCCCAGCGCCGCACCTCGTCCAGGAAGGCGTCATAGCCCGTCGCCAGCCGGAAGGGCGGCTTCAGCGTGGCGTGAAAGCCGTAGCCGCGTGGATCGGCGGTGACGGCGGCGATGTCCGGCAGATCCGGCTGCGCCAGGGCCGCCCCGGTCCCGGCGTCGCGGCCCAGCCAGGCGGTGGCGGCCGCATGCAGCGGATCGTCCGGCTCCGGCGCGTAATAGACGGCGACCCGCGCGACCACCGTCAGGCGACCCGCTCCCCGCCGCGCCAGACCTGCCGCACCACCGGCATCGCGTCGTGCCTCGTGATCCGCACCAGATCCGCCCGCAGCCCCGGCGCCAGCGCGCCGCGATCGGCCAACCGGCACATGGCGGCCGGCGCCGAGGTGATCATCGCGACGGCTTTCGGCAGCCCGACCTCCTCGGCGACGATGAAGGCCGCCTCGATCATCGCCGGCGGCACGTAGTCGCTGGCGATCACGTCCAGCGCGCCGGCGCGCACCATGTCCATCACGGCCACGTTGCCCGAATGGCTGCCGCCGCGGACGAGGTTGGGCGCGCCGCCGATCACGCCGACGCCGATGCGCGCGGCCTCCTCGGCCGCCTCCATGGTCACCGGGAACTCCGCCACGCGGATGCCGTCCTCGGCGTTGCGCCGGACCTGCCCGGCCTCCTCGTCGTCATGGCTGGCCAGCGGGATGTCGCGGCCGGCGAAGAGCGAGAGCACCCAGGCGCGCTGCTTCTCGCGCAGCTCGGCCCGCTGCTCGCGCAGCTGGGCGATGCGGCGCTCCACCTCGTCGTCGGTCATGCGCGTCTGGCGGATGCGCATGGCGCGGTAGCGGGGGATGTCGCGGTACTGGCCGACGCCGGGGGAGTGGTCCATCAGGCTCACCATGGCGATGAGCGGATGGTGCGCCACGGGCTCCAGCGCGCCGGGCATGTCGCGGGCCGGCAGCTCGCAGCGCAGGTGCAGCAGGTGCTCGGACTTCATCAGCCCGCTGGCCGAGAGGGCCGTCAGGTCGTCGACACCCTCCCGGAAGGTCTGGTCGCGGCCCTGGTCGAAGCCGAGATCGCCGAGGCAGAGCGCGTCCAGCACCGTCGTCACGCCGGCCGCGGCGCATTGCGCGTCATGCGAGACGAAGGCCGAGCGCGAGGGCCAGCGGGCATTGGCGCGCGGCATCACCTGCCGCTCGAGGTTGTCCGTATGCACGTCCACCACGCCGGGGATCACGATGTCCCCGCCGCAATCGACGGCGGAGGGGGCCGTGCAGTTGCCGGACTGGATGTCGGCGATGCGTCCGTCGCGGAGGATGATGGTGCCGTCGACCACCGCCTCGGGCAGGACGAGGCGGGCGTTGGTCCAGATTGTTTCCGTCATGCGGCTTCTTCTAAGGGCAGAACCTGATGGAGGCGATCCGCCACGCGGTCGCGCACCTCGATGTCATGGAAGATTCCGACCAGCGCCGCCCCGCGCGACTTGGCCTCCTGGATCAGCGCGACGACGACCTCGCGATTGGCCGCGTCGAGGCTGGCGGTGGGCTCGTCCAGCAGCAGGATCGGGTAGTCCGGCGCGAAGCCGCGGGCGAGGTTCACGCGCTGCTGCTCGCCGCCCGAGAAGGTCGCGGGCGGCAGGCCGTGCAGGCGGGGCGGCAGGTTGAGGCGGGTGAGCAGGGCGGTGGCGCGCTCCCGGGCGGCCTCCGGGTCCATGCCGCGGTCGATCAGCGGCTCGGCCACCACGTCGCGGGCGGAGACCCGGGGAATGACGCGCAGGAATTGCGAGACATAGCCCAGCGTCTCGCGCCGGATCTCGCGCACCAGCCGCGCATCGGCGGCGGCGAGGTCGGCCAGCCCGCCGCGATGGGCGAGCATGATCCGCCCGGCATCCGCGCCGTAATTGCCCTGGAGGCAGCGCATCAGCGTGGACTTGCCCGCGCCGGATGGGCCGGTGAGGGCCACGCATTCGCCGGGCATGACGACCAGCGCCTCGGATTTCAGCACCTGGAAGCCGATGCCGCCCTGGAGATGCAGGGTGAAGCCCTTGTTCAGGGCCTGAACCTCGAGAGCTGCGCTCATGCCGCAAGCACCGAGGAGACTAGGAGCTGGGTATAGGCGTGACGAGGATCGTCCAGCACGCGGTCGGCCAAACCCTCCTCGACGATGCGGCCATGGCGCATCACCACGATGCGGTGGGCCAGCAGCCGCGCCGCCGCGATGTCGTGGGTGACGAAGAAGACCGCGAGGCCGAGCTGCGAGACCAGCCCACGGATCAGGTCCAGCAGGCGTGCCTGCACGCTGACGTCGAGGCCGCCCGTCGGCTCGTCCATGAAGACCAGCCGCGGGCTGGTCACCAGGCAGCGCGCGATCTGCAGCCGCTGCTGCATGCCGCCGGAGAAATTCTTCGGCGGCTCGTCGATGCGGGCCGGGTCCATCTCCACGCGGGCCATCCATTCGGCGGCCTCGGCGCGGATATGGGCGTAGTTGCGGTCGCCCGCGGCCATCAGCCGCTCGCCGACATTGCCGCCGGCGGAGATGCCCATGCGCAGCCCGTCGCGCGCATTCTGGTGGACGAAGCCCCAGTCGCTGCGCATCAGCTTGCGACGACCGGCCTCGGTGAGGGCGTGGACGTCATGCGCCTCGCCCTCGGCGTCGCGGTAGAGGACGGTGCCGGCCTCGGCGTTCATGGCGCCGGCCAGCACGCGCAGCAGGGTCGACTTGCCCGAGCCGCTCTCCCCCACGATGGCGACGACCTCGCCGGGGAAGATCTCGATGTCCACGCCGTCCAGCGCGCGCACCGCGCCGAAGCGCAGCTGCAGCCTGGCGGCTTCCAGAAGTGGCGCGCTCATTGGCCCTGTGTCTCCGCGCAATGGTCGGTGTCCGAGCAGACGAAGATGCGCCCGCCCTGGTCGTCGGCGACGATCTCGTCGAGATAACTGGTCGCGCTGCCGCAGGCCGAGCAGCATTGCGGCGCGCGCATCGGCTTGAAGGGATGATCCTCGAAATCGAGGCTGCGGACCTCGGTATAAGGAGGCACGGCGTAGATTTTCTTCTCGCGCCCCGCGCCGAAGAGCATCAGCGCCGGCGAGTTGTGCAGCTTCGGATTGTCGAAGCCCGGAATGGGTGAGGGCGACATGAGGTAGCGCCCGCCCACCATCACCGGGTGGTTGTAGGCGCTGCCGCTTTCGCCCTGCCTGGCGATGTCCTCGTAGAGCCGCACCTGGGCCAGCGAGTAGTCGCCCAGCGCGTGCAGCCGGCGCGTCTCAGCGAGACGCGGTTCCAGCCGGAAGAGCGGCTCGGGCATGGGCACCTGGAAGACCATGACCTGGCCCTCGGTGAGCGGACGCTCGGGGATGCGATGGCGCGTCTGGATGATGGTCGCCTCGGCCGTGCGCGTCGTCGTCTCGACATTGGCCACGCGGGCGAAGAAGCGGCGAATGGAGACGGCGTTGGTCGTGTCGTCCGCGCCCTGGTCGATGACCTTGAGCACGTCGCGCGGGCCGAGGATGGCCGCCGTCACCTGGATGCCGCCCGTGCCCCAGCCATAAGGCAGCGGCATCTCGCGCGCACCGAAGGGAATCTGGTGGCCGGGGATGGCGATGGCCTTGAGGATGGCCCGGCGGATCATCCGCTTCGTCGCCTCGTCCAGATAGGCGAAGTTGTAGGCGTGTTCGGGTGTGTTCCCTGGCGCGTTCCGGGGCGTGATGGCGTTCATTCGGCAGCTTCCTGGATGGGCGCGGCATCGCGATCGGCCTGCCAGCGCGCGCGGATGCTGCGGAGCTTCTCCAGCTCGCTCTGGAAGTCCACGTGGTGCGGCAGCTTGAGGTGCTCGACGAAGCCGGTGGCCTCGACGTTGTCGGCATGCAGCAGGACGAATTCGGCATCCTGCGCAGGGGCCGTGGCCTCCTCGCCCATCTCCTGGGCCATGAGGGCGCGGTCCACCAGGGCCATCGCCATGGCGCGGCGCTCGCCATGCCCCATGGCGAGGCCGTAGCCGCGTGTGAACTGCGGCGGGCTGGCCGCGCTGCCGGCGAACTGGTTCACCATCTGGCATTCGGTGACGGCGATGTCGCCGATCGAGACGGCGAAGCCCAGCTCGGCGGGCGCCAGCATCACCTCGACTTCGCCCATGCGCAGCTCGGCCACGAAGGGATGCGCATTGCCGTAGCCGCGCTGGGTGGAATAGCCGAGGCCCAGAAGAAAGCCCTCGTCGCCGCGGGCCAGCGACTGCAGCCGCAACGGGCGTGGCGTGGGAAAGGGCAGTGGCTCGCGCGTGAGGTCGGGTGGGGCCTCGTCGGTGCCGGGGGCGTCGCGGGACATCAGCCCCTCGCGCGCCAGCAGCTCGGTGACGCGCGGCATGGTGGCCTCGGCGGCATCCGCCTCCTCCGGCTCGGCGGGCGGCAGGCCCTCTGCGGCCAGCGCGAAGTCGAGCAGGCGGTGCGTGTAGTCGAAGGTGGGGCCGAGCACCTGGCCCCCGGGCAGGTCCTTGTAGGTGGCGCTGATGCGGCGCTGCACGCGCATCGCGCCCGTGTCGATGGGCTCGCAGGCGGCGAAGCGCGAGAGGGTGTTGCGGTAGGCGCGCAGCAGGAAGGCGGCCTCGATCAGGTCGCCCCGCGCCTGCTTGATGGCGAGCGCAGCGAGCGCGCGGTCATGGCAGGAGCCCTCGGCTATCACCCGGTCCACGGCGAGGCCGAGCTGCTCCTCGATCTGCGCGGGGGAAAGCTCGGGCAGGGATTCGTCGCCCCGGCGGCGCTGGGCGAGCCAGCCATGGGCGGCGGAGATGGCGGCGTCGCCGCCCTTCACGGCCACATACATCAGCCGGCCTCCTCGATGCGGGTGGAGCGTGGCAGGGCGGCGAGACGCGCCCCGGCGCAAAGGACGAGATCCACGCCGCAGGGGAAGCCCTGGCGGTTGGCGGCCCATTGGGCGGTGAAGTCGGCCGGCAGGCCGGCGGCGCCGAGGCGATGCTCGTGCTCGATGCCTGGGCCGGAGAGGCGCCAGCCGGCGCCCTCGGCCAGGGTCTCGCATTGCAGGATCAGCGTGGCGCTGTCCTGCGGCGTCTCGTCGGAGCCGGCATCGAGCGTGGCTAGCGCCGGCATGGTGCCCGTGGCGAGCAGGAACTGCGCCTTCGAGGCATCGGCGACCAGTGGCGCGCCGGTGTGGAAGGCGATCCATTCGCGCGCCTCGCCGGTGGCATCGGTCCAGACGGCGGTTTCGGCATCCGCCAGCGTGAGCAGCGCGGCGGCGGCGGAAGGAGCCAGCGCTTCGGGCAGGTCGGGCAGCACGTCGCAGCGCTGGATGCGGCCGGGGCGGGCCATGGCTTCCATCAGCGCCCGAAAGCTCTCCTGCGCGCCGAAGACGGGATCGTTGAAGGCGGGCCTCATCGCATGGCCGCCAGTGTCGCGAAGCGGACCTCGGTGGCGGCGGCGCGACGGGCAGTGAGGGTGGCGGCCTCGGCCTGCGCGCCGCGCAGCGGCTCGATCACCGCCTCGACCAAAGCGGGCCGGAGGGCCTCCTGCTGGAGCGCGGCATCCAGCGAGGCGGCGAGTTCCGCCGCGCGGCGGTCGCGCCCGAGCCGCCAGCAATGGCCGAGCGTGCCGTCAGCCAGGCTCACCGAGCAGCGCGTGACTGTCGCCTCGCCGAGGTTGAAGGCCGCACCATCCCCGCCGGCGCGGCCGCGGAGCATGGTGAGCCCGACTTCCGGGCCGCGTATGACCCGATGCACCGGCAGAGGAGGGGCCTCTGCAAGCCTGCTTTCCATCTCCTCGGCCGAGGCTCGGGCAAGGACGGACATCCATGAGGAACGGTTTATCATTGGTATAGACGACTAAACATCCGTTCCTGTATGGTCAAGTCGAAACTGGCACCCCGGAGTAGCGAGTTGGTTGAAGCTTCTGTGACACAGGCCGCGGCCGCGCTGGATCGCGGCGCAGGCATTGCCCTCTGGCGGCAGATCGGCGCGGCCATCGAGGCCGGCATCAAGGCGGGCGAGCACGCCCCCGGCGAGCGCTTGCCCACCGAGGTGGAACTCGCCGCCCGCTTCCGAGTGAACCGCCACACCATCCGCCGCGCCATGGAGGAGCTGGAGGGCCGCGGCATGGTCCGCGTCGAGCAGGGCCGCGGCAGCTTCGTGGCCGAGGATGTGCTGGACTATCCGCTCGGCCCCCGCACGCGCTTCAGCGAAATCATCCGCAGCCAGAACCGTGAGCCGGCCGGGCGCCTGCTGCGCCTCGCCGAGATCCCGGCCGACGCCCGCATCGCCGAGCTGCTGGAGATCCGCCCGGGCCGCCTCGTCCTGATGGCCGAGCGTCTCGCCATGGCCGACGGGCGGCCCGTGGCGCTGGGCGCGCACCACTTCCCCGCCCAGCGTTTTCCGCGGATCATGGCCCTGCTGCGCGAGGATCCTTCCATCACCCGCGCGCTGGCGGAATCCGGCGTGCCGGACTACCGCCGCCGCATCACCCGCATCACCGCCCGCATGCCCACGGCGGAGGAGGCCGAAGCCTTGCAGCAATCCCGCTCCCGCCCGGTCCTGATCAACGAGTCGGTCAATGTCGATGCCGAGGGGAGGCCGGTGGATGCCACGCTGACGCGCTACGCCGCCGGCCGCGCGCAGCTGGTGGTGGAGTCCTGAGCATGTCGTGGAGCATTGCGGGCGGTCACGTCCTGCGCGAGGGCGCGCTGGCGGCCGGAGAGGTCACGCTGGCGGATGGCCGGATCGCGGAGGGCCAAGGGGGGAATAACGGCGCGGATCGCCGCTTCGATGCCGAGGGGCTGATGGTCATGCCCGGCCTCGTCGACATCCATGGCGACGCGCATGAGCGCGCGCTGCAGCCGCGCCCCAACGTGGATTTCGCCGCCGATTTCGCCATGCGCGACGCCGCGGCGCAGCTGCTCGCCTCGGGCATCACCACGGCCTATCTCGGCGTGACGCTCTCCTGGGAGCCGGGGCTTCGTTCCCTGCAAGCCTTCGAAGCGACGCTCGGCGCGCTGCGCGACCCGCCGCCGGGCCCCGACATGCGCGTCCATCTGCGCTTCGAGGCCGACAACTTGGCCGCGGAGCCGGCCGCGCTCGCCGCCATGAAGGCCGGCGAGATCCATCTCCTCGGCTTCAACGACCACACGCCCGGCATCCGCAGGAAGCTCGGAAATCCGAAGGAGCTGGGCAAATACGCCGGCCGGTCGGGCGTGGGCGAGGCGGAGTTCCTGGCGCTCGCCGAGGCGGCGGCCGCACAGCGCGACGAGGTGCCCGCCTCGCGCATCCGCATGGCCGGGGCGGCGCGCGCGGCGGGCATTCCGATGCTCAGCCATGACGATGCGAATCCGCAGGATCGCGCGCTGTTCCGGGAGCTCGGGGCGAGCATCTGCGAATTCCCGATCACCGAGCCCGTCGCGGAAAATGCGCGCGCCGCCGGCGAGGCCGTGGTGATGGGCTCGCCCAACGTGGTGCGCGGCGGCAGCCATCTCGGCTGGGCCAGCGCGGCGCCGCTCGCCGAGCGCGGCCTCGTGACCGTGCTCGCCAGCGACTACCACTGGCCCGCCTTGCTGGCCGCGCCCTTCCGCATGGCGGCGCGCGGCGTGATGAACCTGGCCCAGGCCTGGGCGCTGGTCTCCACCAACCCAGCCGAGGCGCTGGGGCTGAAGGATCGCGGCCGCATCGCGCCGGGCCTGCGCGGCGACCTCACGCTGGTCACCCCCGAGGGCGCGCTGGCGGCGGTCTTCGTGGGCGGCAGCCTCGCCTGGCTGGCGCCGGCGGCCGCGGGACGGATCGGCTGATCACCCCCGCATGGTCCCCCTTGGCATGACCGCGCCCCGCATCGCCATCCTCGTGCCCTGCCACAACGAGGCGGCCACGGTCGCGCAGGTCGTGCGGGACTTCCGCGCCGCGCTGCCGGAGGCGGCGATCCACGTCTTCGACAACAATTCGACCGACGGAACGGCGGAGATCGCCCGCGCTGCCGGCGCCGAGGTCCGGCACGAGGAGCGAAAGGGCAAGGGCCACGTGGTCCGGCGGATGTTCGCCGACATCGAGGCCGATCTCTACGTCATGGTGGATGGCGACGCGACCTATGACGCCTCGGCCGCGCCGCGCCTCGTCGCGACCGCCCTGGAGGGCGGCTACGACCTCGTGAACGTGGCGCGGGTCGAGCGCGCGCAGGGCGCCTACCGGCCCGGGCATCGCTTCGGCAACCGGCTGCTCACGGGCATCGTCGGCCGCGTCTTCGGGACGCACACCTCGGACATGCTCTCGGGCTACAAGCTGTTCAGCCGCCGCTTCGTGAAAAGCTTTCCCGCGCGGAGCACCGGATTCGAGATCGAGACCGAGATCATGATCCATGCGCTGGAGCTCGGCATTCCCATCGCAGAGATCGCGGCGCCCTATGGCGAGCGGCCGGAGGATTCGGCCAGCAAGCTGCAGACCTGGCGCGACGGCTACCTGATCCTGCGCATGATCGGCCAGCTCGTCCGCCGCGAGCGACCGCTGGAGTTCTTCGGCGTGGCCGCGCTGCTGCTGGTCCTGCTCTCGCTGGGGCTCGGCCTGCCGGTCGTCCTCGAATTCTGGCGGACCGGCCTGGTGCCGCGGCTGCCGACGGCGGTGCTCTCGGCCGCGCTGATGCTCTCGGCGCTGCTGGCCTTCGCCGTGGGGCTGATCCTGGAGGCGATCACCCATAGCCGGCGGGAGCTGAAGCGGCTCGCCTATCTCGGCGTGCCGCCCCGTAGCTGAGCCCCGGGCCGGGTCAGGCGGCCTTCTTGCGCTCCAGGATCTCGATCGAGACCTCTTCCGGCCCGCGGATGAAGCTGATGCGAATCTCCGGGCGGAGCTGCGTGGGCTCCATCGTGAAGGTCACGCCCTTGGCCTTGAGATCGGCATAGGCCGCATCGAGGTCATCCACAATGAAGCCGAAATGGTCGATGCCGGCATAGGGCGCGACCGGCGCGGGGCCGGACTTCGCATCCGTCGCGATCAGGAAGATGTCCGTGCCGCCGACCTTCATGTCGACGCGCGGCTTGCCGTTCTGCATCGAGCGGATGATCTGCGCGCCGAGAACCCGCTCGTACCAGGCGGCGGTCGCCTCGATGTCGGGCGTGCGCAGGTGGATGTGATCGAAGCCGTATTTCACCATGGACCAGTTCTCCTCTGTCGCACGGAGCATGCGGCAGGGTTCGGCCCTCAGCAATCTCCCTCAGGGAGCGCGACCCGGCGAAGATACGGGGGCAGGCTTGCGCCTGTTCCCTACCACCGCCCAGCGCGGCGGTCAGCGCCGCATCTCCTCGATCCTGCGGCGGTCGAGCTCCACATGGCGGCGCTGCTGCTCGGCGATGGCGCGCTGCCGATCGGCGTCGTGCCGGTGGCGCTCCTGATCCGCATGTCGGTGCCGCATCTCCTCGTGGCGCCGGCGGGCCTCCTCCTCGCGGCGCCGCGACTCCGCGTGGCGGCGGTGGCGTTCTTCCTGCTGGCGGCGCATGGCCTCCTCGCGCCGGCGACGCTCCTCCTGCTGGCGCCGCATGGCTTCGTGTTGACGGTGGCGCTCCTCCTGCTGGCGACGCATGCCCTCCTCGCGGCGGCGGCGCTCCTCCTCCCAGCGGTGGTCCTGTGCGAAGGCCGCGGGCGCGCCGGCCAGGGTGATGCCAGCCCCCAGGACCGCGAGGAGGGAGCGGCGATTCAGAAGGCGTTCCATGACCGGACCTCGTATGTGGTTGCCGGACGGTAACGTCGACCCTGCGACGAAGTCGCGGCGGCGCCAGGGCGAAATCGGGGCAGGCGGAGGGAGCGGTCCCCCCTACCGGATCGCCCCCGCCTGCCGGATATGGGGCGCGATGTCCTCGCTGACCGCCAATGCGTCGATCGTGTCGGCGCGGTAGCGCAGGACCCAGTCGCGATTGCGGAAGACCTCGTTGGGCACGGTCACCGTCACCTCCCATCTTCCGTTCGCCGTGGGATGGCCGGTCGAGTCGTGCAAGCTGAGGACGGCCGCCTCGCCCCGGGGCGCGCCCTCCCGCGTCGCGAGGACCTGGATCAGCGAATAGCGCGCGGCGCCGGGCAGGGCGTCGATGCGCAGCGTCATGAGCCAGCTGTCGCCACGGCGCTCGGCCGCCACGAGGGCGCGTGTCGCCTGGCCGGCCCCGGGTCCGGCGCCGATGGGAAATTCCAGCCGCGTCGCGCGCGGCGCGCCGGGAAGGATGTCGCGGCCGCAAACTCCTGCATCCTCGCAGGCCCGCTGGACGCCGGGCGGCAGGCGGCCGGCGGCGTCGAGGCCGAGCAGCGCGGTTACCGCCAGCAGCAGCAGGAACACCAGGCGGACGAGCCACCGCCTGCGTCGGCGGCGCGGAGGGCTTTCCGTGGTGTCCGACATGCAGGCCTCCTCCGCGTTCCCGCGGCTGGAATGCCAGCGGTTCGGCCGCGGTTCAACCCAAGGTTGACGCTGGGCTCGGGGGCGGCGGCGTGCCAGCGCGGAGAGCGGGCAGGTGGCTTGCCAGGACCCTCGGTTGGTGTGCTCTTCTCCCGTGCCGGAACGCGGCAAGGGGGAACGTCATCATGTCCATGCGCCGCGACATCCTGTCCGCGACGGCCGTCACGGCGCTGCTCGGCGCCTGGCCCGGGCAGGCGCGGGCGCAGGCCTGGCCCAGCCGGCCGATCCGCCTGATCGTCGCCTTCGCGCCCGGGGGCTTCACCGACATCGCGGCCCGTCTCCTGGCAGAGCGGCTGACCGCCGCCCTTGGCCAGACCGTGACCGTCGACAACCGGGCCGGCGCGGGCGGTATCATCGGCACGGAGGCCGCGGCCCGTAGCCCGGCCGACGGCTATACGGTGCTGATGGGAACGATCAGCACGCAGGCGATGAATGTCGGCCTATACCGCACGCTGCCCTACGATCCCGTGGCGGATTTCACGCCCGTGGCCGGCGTTGCGACGAGCCCCAACATCCTCGTGGCGCACCCTTCGAAGGGCATCGCGGACGTCGCGGCGCTGATCGCCCGGGCCAAGGCCCAGCCCGGAAATCTCACCTTCGCCTCGGGCGGCAACGGCACGTCGAGCCATCTCGCCGGCGAGCTCTTCAAATCGCTCGCGGGCGTGGACCTGCTGCACGTGCCCTTCCGCAGCACCGCCCCTGCCGCCTCCGCGCTGGTCGCCGGGCAGGTGGACCTGATGTTCGACACGCTGCCGTCCTCCCTGCCGCATGTGCGCGAAGGGCGGCTGAAGGGACTTGGAGTGACCTCGGCGGGGCGCCTCCCGAGCCTGCCCGAGCTGCCGGCTGTCGCGGAGACCGTGCCCGGCTTCGAGATGGGAGTCTGGACCGGGCTCTTCGTTCCGGCCGGTACGCCCCGCGGGGCCGTGGAGCGGCTGGAGACGGCCACGCGCGAGGCCCTGCCGCAGCTTCAGCCCCGCTTCGCCGAGCTTGGCCTCGAGCCCTTCTCCGCCGGCTCCGAGGATCTCGCCGCCCATCTTCGCGCGGAGATCGCGAAATGGACCGGCGTCGTGCGCGCCGCGCGAATCACCATCGACTGAGCGCCGTCCGGATATCCCGCCCGGGAGGCTGGACCGGAACGCGATTCCCGGAGGATGTTGATCCTGACCGGGAAGGACCACCGATGCGCTGGGGCCGTGAGACCGATCTTCTACTCCTGGCACTCGGCGCCATGTTCGTGCAGCAGACCTTCGCCTCCCTGGGCCGCAGCCTGCCCACGGTCATCGCGCCCGCCATCATCGCCGACCTCCAGCTGGAGGCCGCCTGGGTCGGCGTCTATGTCAGCCTCATCGCGGTTTCCGCGCTGATCTTCCAGCTGGGCTGCGGCAGCTTCATCATCCGCTACGGCGCCTTGCGGATGAGCCAGGTGGCGCTGCTGCTCCTCGCCGGCGGCCTGGCGGCCGCCTCCACGGGCGCCGTCGCGCTGCTGGCCCTCTCGGCCGTCATCGGCGGCGGCGGCTCCGCCATCTCGACCCCTGCCAGCTCGCATCTGCTTGGGCGCTACTCGCCGCCCCGCTACGCCCCGCTGGTCTTCTCCATCAAGCAGACGGCGGTGCCGGCGGGGCTGCTGCTGGCCGGCCTCTTCGGCCCCGCGCTGACAGGATGGACGAGCTGGAGCGTCACGCTCAATGTCGGCGCGGCGGCGTGCCTCCTCTTTGCAATCCTGCTGCAGTTCTCGCGCCGCGAATTCGATTCCGACCGCGTGCCCAGCCGCCGATTCCACCTCTCGGACTTCCGCACGACCTTCACCTCCGTGCTGGTCACGATGGAGCTGCGCAACCTGTCGATGGCCTGCTTCGCCTTCAACGGCCTGCAGACCGTCTTCACCTCCTTCTTCATCATCTACCTCGTCGAGCTCGGCTACACGCTCGGCCTCGCGGGGCTGGTCTTCTCCGTCGCCATGCTTGTTGCCGTGCCCTGCCGCATCCTCTGGGGATGGCTCGGCAGCACCTCGGTCTCGCCGCGGACCATGCTGGGGGCCCTGGCCCTCGGCATGGCGGCCAGCGCGCTGTTCACGGGCTTCTACGGCCCGCTCTGGCCGGTGCTGGCGGTCGGCTTCGTGGCGTCCTGCCTGAGCGCCACCGCCATGTCCTGGCACGGCGTCCTCCTGGCGGAGGCGGCGCGCCTCGCCCCGCCGGGGATGCGCGGCATGGCGACCGGCGGGGTGCTCTCCTTCGGCCAGCTCGGCGGGCTGCTCCTGCCGCTGGTCTATTCGGTGCTGCTGTACCTGACCGGCAGCCATGGGCTGGGCTTCGTGCTCTGCGGCGCGCCGGCCCTGCTGGTCGGAATCCTGCTGGTGCGCCCGGCCCCTCGGGTCGAAGCCTAGGAACGGCCGTCCGATCCCGGCGCCCCGTCCGTGAGGCGCTTGCCGTGGCCACCGGCGCGCTGCACCGTGCAGGGCCCACGGAATACGGAGCGCTGGTCATGGAATATCGCCGCCTTGGCGTTTCGGGCTTCAGGGTGCCTGCGCTCAGCCTCGGCACCGGGACCTTCGGGGGCGTCGGCCGCCTGGCCCCCTGGGGCAGCACCCAGGCGGAGGAGGCGCGGCGGATGATCGACATCTGCCTCGATGCCGGGCTGAACATGTTCGACAGCGCCGACATCTACTCGGGCGGCGCGGCGGAGAGCGTGCTCGGCGAGGCCATCAAGGGCCGCCGCGACGAGGTGCTGATCTCCACCAAGGCCACCTTCCGCAGCGGCGAGGGCCCGAACGACGTCGGCAGCAGCCGCTTCGCGCTGGTCCGGGGGGTGGAAGCCGCGCTGAAGCGGCTGGGCACCGAGCACATCGACCTGTTCCAGCTCCACGGCTACGACGCGCTCACGCCGCCCGAGGAGGTGCTGGCGACGCTCGACCAGCTCGTCCGGGCGGGCAAGGTCCGCTATGTGGGCGTCTCCAACTATTCCGGCTGGCACCTCATGAAGGCGCTCGGCGTCGCCGACCGCCACGGCTATCCACGCTATGTCGCGCATCAGGCCTACTACTCGCTGGTGGGCCGCGACTTTGAATGGGAGCTCATGCCGCTCGGCCTGGACCAGGGGGTGGGCACGGTGGTGTGGAGCCCGCTCGGCTGGGGCCGCCTCACCGGCAGGCTGCGCCGCGGCCAGCCCATGCCGGAGCAGAGCCGCCTGCACGCGACGGCGGAGTTCGGTCCGCCGGTGCCGGAGGACTATCTCTACGAGGTCGTCGATGCGCTGGACGAGGTGGCCGCCGAGACGGGCCGATCCATCCCGCAGATCGCGCTGAACTGGCTGCTGCAAAGGCCGACCGTCGCCACGGTGGTCGTCGGCGCGCGCAACGAGGAGCAGCTCCGGCAGAATCTCGGCGCGGTGGGCTGGAAGCTGACGCCGGAGCAGATGGCCCGGCTCGACGCCGCGAGCGCCCGGCCGAGGGCCTATCCCTACTGGCACCAAGCCTTCTTCGGCGAGCGCAACCCGCCGCCGGTCTGAGGCGCGAGGATCACCGCGGCGAAGGAGGCGGAGAAGCCGCGGATTCGCGATAGGAAGGGGGAATGGCTGAAGGCCCGGGCTTCGCCTGGATTTTGGCTCCGGCGGTAGGATTCGAACCTACGACCAACGGATTAACAGTCCGCTGCGCTACCGCTGCGCCACGCCGGATCGCCTTGGGCGGGAGCCTCTAGCAGCCGTTTGCCGGATGCGCAACACCACCCCCCCGCCGGGAAGCGGATGCGCGCCACGCCGGGGCGGGAAGCGGCCCGCGGGAAGGGGGCGCGCCCGCCGATTCCCCCAAGTCCCGCCTGCCGTGCCGACTGTCACCTGACGGCTCCTGCGCGTCGCCCGCTGTTCTCCCCGCCCATCGAACTCCGCCTTCGATTCGTCCCGGGGCCGAGCCGGTCGATGCTTCAGGCGCGAGGCCGCCGCCAATCCGCCTTTGCTTCCCCTTGCGCGCCGCTGATAGGCTCCCGGTCATCGAGGCCCGTCAGTGGCCCGCAAGGGAGAAATCGATGCTCACACGCCGCTCGCTGCTGGCCGTACCTCCGGCCGCACTCGCCGCGCCCGCCTTGGCCCAGGGCGCCTGGCCCAACAAGCCTGTCCGCGTCCTCGTGGGCTTTCCGCCCGGCGGCTCTCTCGACGTGCTGACCCGGCTGGCCGCGGAGATCGTCACCCAGCGCCTGGGCCAGAGCTTCGTCGTCGAGACGCGCAGCGGGGCCTCGGGCAACATCGCCGCCGAGGCGCTCGCCCGGGCGACGCCCGATGGCTACACCATCGGCACGGTCAGCATGCACACGGTGGTCATCAACCCGATGATCTTTCCCTCCGTGCCCTTCGACATGGCCAGGGACTTCCAGTGGATCAGCGCCATGTGGGACATCCCGAACGTGATGGCCGTCCCCGCGCAATATGTGCCGGCCCGCACGGTTCAGGAGTTCATCGCCTGGGGGCGTGAGCGGCCCCAGGGCATCAGCTACGGCTCGGCGGGGGTCGGGACCACCATCCATCTCTCGGGCGCCTATCTCCTGGCGAGGGCCGGCATCCAGGGCACGCATGTCCCGTTCCGCGGCGCGGCGCAGACCATCCCGGCCATGCTCTCCGGCGACGTGCAGCTCGCGGTCGACAACCTCGCGAGCTATGTCGGCGTGATCCAGGAGGGGCGCATGCGCGCGCTGGCCGTCACCATGCCGCAGCGCTGGCCGACCATGCCGGACGTGCCGACCATGGGCGAAGCGGGCATCGACAATTTCAACGTCAGCCCCTGGCATTGCTGGGCCGGCCCGGCCGGCATGCCGCGCGAGATCGCCGAGCGCATCTCGCGCGAGATCCGCACCGCCTGGGCGGATCCGGCCCTGCGCCAGCGCGTGATCGGCATGGGCGCGATGCTCACCGGCTCGACGCCCGACGAGCTCGGCGCGCGGCTGGAGGCCGAGAAGCCCCGCTGGGCCGAGATGGTGCGGATCTCGGGCGCGCAGGCCGGCTAGGGCCGGGATGCGCCGGCACCGGCGCATCCGTCCACATCCCGCCAGGAGGACAGGTCAGCATGGACCCCAGCCGCATCGCCGAGGCCGCCGGCCTCCTGGCCGCCGCCCGCCAGTCCGGAGGGCGCATCGCGGCGCTGCCCGCGAGCGCCGCCCCGCAAAGCGTCCGCGAGGCCCATGCAATCCAGGACGAGGTCGTGAAGCGGACCGGCGCGCAGGTGGGCGCCTACAAGGCCAATGCCCCGACCGCGGCCTCCGAGGGCGTGCGCGGGCTGATCTACGCCCCGGTCATCCACGCCTCGCCCGCGATGTTTCCGGCGGCCGAGGCGCCGCAATGCGGCATCGAGGGCGAGGTCGCCTTCCGTTTCCGGCGCGACCTGCCGCCGCGCGCCGCGCCCTATTCCCGGGAGGAGGTGGCCGGCGCGCTGGACGCCTGCGCCGCCATCGAGGTGGTGAGCAGCCGCTATGCCGATTCCGACACCGCGACCGTGCTCGACAAGCTCGCCGACAACATCAGCAATGGCGGCCTGGTGCCCGGCGCGCTGGTCGAGGACTGGCGGGGGCTGGATCTCGGCCGGATCAAGGTGCGGCTGACGGTGAACGGCGAGACGGTGGTGGAAAAGTCCGGCGGGCATCCGATCGGCGATCCGCTGGGCGTCGCCGTGGCCCTGGTCGAGATGATGCGCCAGGCCGGCGGCGTGAAGGCGGGGCAGTACGTGACCTGCGGATCCTATACCGGGCTGCGCTACGTCAGGCCGGGCGACCGCTGCCGCGTGGCCTTCGAGGGGCTGGGCGAGGCGGAGCTCGCCTTCAGCCCGTGATCCCGGCATAGGCCTGCCGCATGGCCTCGATCGCCGCGAGCTTTTCCGCCAGCGGCCGCCAGTCGTCGTTCCCGGCGATCGGCGCCCAGAGCGCCTCGACCTCGTCGATCAGCATCGTGCAGGGCGTTCCCGCGAAATAGGGGTGCTCCGGGCCGGAGGCTTCGTAGCCTTGCAGCGCGTCCCGGAAGGCCTGGAAAGCCGGCCCCTCGTAGCCGCCGCGCGCCCGGCCGCCACGCCAGTCGAAGAAGGCCTGTTCGAAGGGAGCCTCGCTCTCCTGCAGGGCGGTGAAGAAGGCGGCGGCCAGCGCGGCGTCGCGTTCCGGCTCTCGGGGCGCGAGGCCCAGTCGCCACAGAACCGCCGCCGCGAATTCGCGCTGGAAGGTAGGTCCGAAGGCGTTCAGCTCCTCCTGGAGCGGCGATTTCAGGTCGGCATCGCCCTCCAGTAGCAGCAGGCTCCCGCCCAGCCGTGCCAGATTCCATTGCAGCGTCTCGGGCTGGCGGCCATAGGCGTAGAGCCCTCCCTGGTCGAAATAGGCCGCGGTGAAGGCCGGGTCGTATTTCGGCAGGAAGCGCCAGGGGCCGTAGTCGAAGCTCTCGCCGGTGACGTTGATGTTGTCCGTGTTCAGCACGCCATGGACGAAGCCCGCCGCCATCCACTGCGCGCCCATCCGCGCCACCCGGCGGCTGGCGGCGGCGAAGAAGCGCGTGATGCGCTCGGCCTCCGTCGGCGCCTCCGCCTCGGGCAGGTAGCGCATGACGATGTGGCTCAGCAGGTGCCGCATCGCCTCCACGTCCTGGTGGAAGGCCAGCCGCTGGAAGGTGCCGATACGCAGGTGCGAATGGTTCAGCCGCACCAGCACCGCGGCCCGGGTGGGGGAGGGCTCGTCGTTGCGGAACAGCTCCTCGCCCGTCTCGACCAGGCTGAAGCTCTTGGAGGTCTCGACCCCCAGCGCCTCCAGCATGGAGGTGGCCAGGATCTCGCGCACGCCGCCCTTCAGCGTCAGCCGCCCGTCCGCCCCGCGCGACCAGGGCGTCTGGCCGCTGCCCTTGGTGCCGAGGTCGAGCAGGCGGCCGTCCTGCAAATCGTGCAGCTGGGCGAAGAGGAAGCCGCGGCCGTCACCGAGGTCGGGATTGTAGTGGCGGAACTGGTGGCCGTGGTAGCGTAGCGCCAGCGGTTCCTCGAAGGAGCCCGGCAGGGGCTGGAAGCGGCCGAAATGCGCGATCCATTCCTCGTCGGTCAGCGTGTCGAGGCCGACGCGCGCGGCCCATCGCTGGTCGCGGTGGCGCAGGGTGAGCTTCGGGAACTCCGCGGGCGCGACCACGTCGTAGAGGGCCTCGCCCAGATCGAGATGCGCGCGCGAGGGGGAGAAGGAGGAGGAGACCGGCATTGGCCCATGTAACGCGGATCGGGCGGGAATGTATCCGCCCCGCTTGCGGCCTCGCGGCGCTTCTGCTGCCCTGAGCGGAAGGGCAGGAGATCAGCATGACGCTCAAGCATATCCTCGGCGTGGACCACGTGGTGGTCACGGTGCGCGAACTGGACGCGGCGGCCTTGGCCTGGAAGGGCCTGGGCTTCACCGTCTCGCCGCGCGGCACGCACAGCCCGCAGATGGGCTCGGGCAACCACACGATCATGTTCGGCGAGGATTATCTCGAGCTGCTGGGCATCGTCGCTCCCACGCCGCACAACGCGCCGATGCGCGAATGGCTGGAGACGCGCGAAGGGCTCGAGCGCACCGCCTTCACCACCGACGATGCCGCGGCCGGCGTGGCGGAGGTGCAGGCGAGGGGGCAGGCCGCGACCGGCCCCATCGCCTTCGGCCGGCCCGTGCCCATGCCGGACGGCTCCATGTCCGAGGCGCGCTTCGAGGTCTTCCACTGGCCCTCGACGCTGCGCACGGCCGGCATGCGCATCTTCGCCTGCCAGCATCTGACGCGCGAGACGGTCTGGATCTCCGAGCTGCAGGCCCATGCCAACGGCGCGACCGGCATCCTGCGCGTCGAGGCCCTGGCGAAGGATCCCGGGGCGGCGGCCGAGCAGATGGCCGGGCTGATCGAAAGCACCGTGGCCCGGGCGCCCGACGGCGCCTATGCCGTGCCGACCGGCGCGGGCCGCGCGGACCTCGTCTTTCTTGACCGGGCGCAGCTTGCCGCGCGGCATGAAGGCGTGCCGCTGGATGGCCTGCCGGAGGAGGGCGCCGCCGCGCTGGTGCTGAAGACGCACAGCCTGTCCCATGCCGCCCGGGCGCTGGGCACCGCGCCCGGGGCCACGGTCGCCGTGCCGGCCACGCGCGCCACGGGCGTTCTCTTGCGCTTCGTGCCGGAAGAGCAAGATTGACCTTCCTCCCGCGCGGCATCCATGCTGCGCTGCATTAGATTCCAGGAGCTTGGGCATGGATGTCACCCGTCGCGCCGCCTTGATGACTTCGGCCGCCATCGCGGCCAGCGTCAATGCGCCGGAACTCGCCCTCGCGCAGGAGACACCGCGCCGCGGCGGCGTGATGACGGTGCATTTCGCCACCGAGCAGCGGATCCTGAACCCCAGCCTCCAGGCCTCGACGGGCGTCTACATCGTCGGCGGCAAGATCCAGGAGCCGCTGGTGGACCTGGACGCGAACGGCCAGCCCACGGCCTGCCTCGCCGAATCCTGGGAATCCTCGGCCGACGGCCAGACCATCACCTTCAGGCTCCGCCAGGGCGTGACCTGGCATGACGGGCGGCCCTTCACCTCGGCGGACGTGCAGTTCACCGCCATGGAGATGTGGAAGAAGATCCTGAACTACGGCACGGCCGTGCAGCTCTTCCTTGAGGCCGTCGAGACGCCGGACGCGCACACCGCCGTCTTCAAGTACTCCAGGCCCATGCCGCTCGGCCTGCTGCTGCGCGCCCTGCCGGACCTCGGCTACGTCTCGCCCCGGCACATCTACGAGGGCACCGACATCCGGCAGAACCCCGCCAATACCGCGCCGATCGGGACCGGGCCCTTCAAGTTCCTGCAATACGAGCGCGGGCAGTTCATCATCGCCGAGCGCAACCCGAACTACTGGCGCAACAACCTGCCCTATCTCGACCGCGTGGTGTGGCGCGTCGTCAGCGACCGATCGGCCGCCGCGGCGCAGATGGAGGCGGGGCAGATCCTCTACAGCCCCTTCTCCTCGCTGGCACTGTCCGACCTGGCGCGCCTCGGCCGCGATCCGCGCTTCGAGGTGACGACGCGCGGGAACGAGGGCAATCCGCGCACCAACACGCTGGAGTTCAACTTCCGCAATCCGCTCCTGGCCGACATCCGCGTCCGCCGCGCGCTGGCGCATGCCATCAACATCCCCTTCTTCATCGAGAACTTCCTCAATTCTGACTACGCGAAGCCGGGGACGGGGCCGATCCCGACGGTCTCGACCGATTTCTATCCGACCGGCGCGATGCCGCAGTATCCCTACGACCGCGCGGTCGCGAACCGGCTGCTGGACGAGGCGGGGCATCGCCGCGGCGCGGGCGGGGTGCGCTTCAATCTGCGGCTGACGCCGGCGCCCTGGGGCGAGGACATCGCGCTCTTCTCGACCTTCATCCAGCAGTCGCTGCAGGAGGTGGGCATCCGGGTCGAGATCGTGCGGCTCGATGCGGCGGGCTTCCTGCGCACCGTCTACAACGACTGGAACTTCGATCTGGCCACCGGCTGGCACCAGTATCGCAACGACCCGGCGGTCTCGACGACGGTCTGGTACCGCACCGGCTCGCCGCGCGGGGCCCCCTGGACGAACCAGTTCGGCTTCTCCGACACGTCGATCGACGGGATCATCGATGCGGCCGCGACGGAGCTCGATCCGGCGAAGCGCAAGGCGCTCTATGCCGACTTCGTGCGGCGCGGCAATGGCGAGCAGCTGATGTGGAACCCGATCGAGCAGCTGTTCCTCAGCTGCTACAGCAAGCGGCTGCGGAACCACGCGAACATGCCCCGCTGGGGCTCGTCCTCGTGGCATGACCTGTGGATCGCCCCGTGACCCCGCTTCCCGCCTGATGCTGGCGCTGGCCGGCCGCCGCCTGGCGGCGTCGATCCCCTCCCTGCTGATCATCCTGGTCGGCATGTTTCTCCTGTTGCAGCTCGCCCCCGGCGACACGGTGGATGCGCTGATGGCGCAGATGGGCGGCGGCGGCGACGCGGCGCTCATGGCCGAGCTGCGCGCCTTCTACGGGCTCGACCTCTCCGTGCCGGCGCGGCTGCTGAACTATCTCTGGCGGCTCGTGCAGCTCGACCTCGGCTTCTCCTCCATCTACGGCAAGCCCGTCGCGACCGTGATCCTGGAGCGCCTGCCGGCGACGCTGCTGCTCATGACGGCCTCGCTCTCCTTCGCCTTCTTCTTCGGCCTGCTCTTCGGGGTGATCGCGGCCCGGCGGGTGAACCGCTGGCCGGACACCGTCATCTCCACGCTGGGGCTGGTCTTCTACGCCACGCCCTCCTTCTGGTTCGGGCTGATGGCGATCGTGCTCTTCTCGGTGCATCTGCAATGGCTGCCCGCGGGCGGCATGGAGAGCATCGGCGAGGGCCTCACCGGAATCCGCCGCGCGCTCGACATCGCCTTGCATTTCGTGCTGCCGACGCTGACGCTCGGCCTCATCTTCCTGGCCATCTACCTCCGCATCATGCGCGCCTCGATGCTGGAGGTGCTGACGCTCGACTTCGTGCGCACCGCCCGGGCCAAGGGGCTGGACGAGACGCGCGTCATCACCCGCCACGTGCTGCGCAACGCCATGCTGCCCATGGTGACGCTGATCGGCCTGCAGGCGGGCACCATGCTGGGCGGCTCGGTGGTGGTGGAATCGGTCTTCTCGCTGCCCGGCCTAGGGCGGCTGGCCTATGAGGCGGTGGTGCAGCGTGACCTGAACACGCTGCTCGGCATCGTCTTCATCTCGGCGCTGCTGGTGATCCTGGTGAATTTCTGCGTGGACCTGCTCTACGCGAAGCTCGACCCGCGCATCGCCAAGGAGACCGGCGGGTGAGGTTCCTGCGCGCCTATGCCCGCAGCCCCGCCGCCGTGGTCGGGCTGCTGCTGCTGCTGCTCGTGATCGGCATGGCCATCTCGGCCGACTGGCTCTTCCCGCGCGACCCGCTGGCCCTGGCCGGCCGGCCGCTGCAATGGCCGGGCGCCAATCCGCGCTTCTGGCTCGGCACGGACAATTCCGGCCGCGACATCGCCGCGCAGATCTTCCACGGCGCGCGGGTCGCCCTGCTGATCGGGCTGGTGGCGACCTCCATCGCCGTCGTGATCGGGATCGTCATCGGCGCGGTCGCCGGCTTCTACGGCGGCTGGGTGGACGACGTGCTGATGCGCGTTACCGAGGCCTTCCAGACGCTGCCGAATTTCCTATTGCTGCTCGTCCTCGTCGCGGTCTTCGGCTCGGAGATCTCCACGGTCGTCGTCGCCATCGGCATCGTCTCCTGGCCGGCGCCGGCGCGGCTGACGCGGGCGGAGTTCCTGACGCTGCGCTCGCGCGAATTCGTCGAGGCCTGCCGGACCCTGGGCATGCGCGACGCCCAGATCATCTTCCGCGAGATCCTGCCCAATGCGCTGCCGCCGGTGATCGTCTATGCGAGCGTGGTGATGGCCGTTGCGATCCTGCTGGAATCCGCCCTGGCCTTCCTGCGCCTCTCCGACCCGAACGTCTCCTCCTGGGGCAACCTGATCGGTCTCGGCCGCGACGTGCTGCGGGTGCAGTGGTACGTCTCGGCCATCCCCGGCCTGGCCATCCTGGTCACGGTGCTGGCGGTCTCGCTGGTGGGGCAGGGGCTGAACGATGCCCTCAACCCGCGGCTGCGCGGACGTTGAGCGCGATCCTCTCCATCGAGGGCCTGACCGTGGCTCTCCCCCGGGGCGCGGACCGGCCGCATGCGCTGGACGATGTGACGCTGGAATTGCGGGCGGGCGAGATCCTCTGCGTGGTGGGCGAGTCCGGCTCCGGCAAGTCGATGACGGCCAGCGCGGTCATGCGGCTGCTGCCTGACAACGTGGCCCTGACCCGAGGCCGCATCCTCTTCGGAGGCCGGGACCTCGCCGCCGCCGAGGAGGAGGAGATGCGCGCCATCCGCGGCGCGGGCATCGCCATGATCTTCCAGGAGCCGATGACGGCGCTGAACCCGCTGCGCCCCGTCGGCGACCAGATCGGCGAGATGTTCCGCATCCATACCGACCTGTCTGCCGAGCAGATCCGCGCGCGCACCCTGGCACTGCTGGAGGATGTCCGCATTCCCGATCCCGCGCTCGCGATGCGCGCCTATCCGCATGAGCTCTCGGGCGGCCAGCGGCAACGCGCCATGATCGCCATGGCGCTCGCGCTCAGCCCGCGCGTGCTCATCGCCGACGAGCCGACCACGGCGCTCGATGTCACGACCCAGGCGCAGATTCTCTCCCTGATCCGCGACCTGCAGCGGCGGCTGGGCACAGCCGTGCTCTTCATCACCCACGACTTCGGCGTCGTCGCCGAGATCGCCGACCGCGTGGCCGTGATGCAGCATGGCGTCGTCGTGGAGCAGGGCGAAGCCGCCGCCGTGCTGAACAGCCCGCAGCACCCTTATACGAAGGCGCTGATCGCCGCCGTCCCGCCGCTCGCCGCCCCGCCGCCGCGGGCCTTCTCGGACGAGGCGATCCTCAAGCTCGAGGGCGTGTCCAAAACCTACCGCACCGGCGGCTTCCTCGGCCGCAACAGGCGCGTGACCCGCGCGGTGCGCGACGTCTCGCTGGAGCTGCCGCGCGGCGGCACGCTCGGCATCGTGGGCGAATCGGGCTCCGGAAAGTCGACGCTCGCCCGCTGCGTCATGCGGCTCATCAGGCCGGACACGGGCGCCATCCGGCTCGACGGGACCGACCTCGCCACCCAGTCGCCGGCGCAGCACCGCGCCAGCGCGAGGCGCATGCAGATGGTGTTCCAGGACCCCTATGCCTCGCTCAACCCGCGCCGCCGCGTGGGCGAGCTGGTGGCGCAGGGCCCGATCATCCACGGCACCCCGCGCGAGGCGGCGCTGGCGCGCGCCAAAAGCCTCTTCGCCCTGGTCGGCCTCGATCCCGCCTCGACCGACCGCTACCCGCATGAATTCTCCGGCGGCCAGCGCCAGCGCATCGGCATCGCCCGCGCGCTCGCTTTGGAGCCGGAGGTGCTGGTGGCGGACGAGCCGGTCTCGGCCCTCGACGTCTCCGTCCAGGCGCAGGTGCTGAAGCTGCTCGCGGAGCTGCGGCAGCGCCTCGGCCTCTCCATCCTCCTCATCACCCACGATCTGCGCGTGGCGGTGCAGGTCTGCGACCTCGTCGCGGTGATGAAGGATGGCGAGGTGGTGGAGAGCGGCCCGATCGGCCGGGTCTTCGAGGCGCCGGAGCATCCCTATACGCAGTCCCTGCTGGCCGCCGTGCCAGGCCGGGAGTTTCAGGCCGCGCGCCGATCGCGCCTATAAGGCGCGCCATGAAGCAGATCGCCGTCCTCGGCGCCGGGCCCGCCGGGCTCATGGCCGCCGAGATTCTCGCCCAGGCCGGGCAGCGCGTCACCGTCTTCGACCGGATGGCCTCGCCGGCGCGGAAGCTGCTCATCGCGGGGCGGGGCGGGCTGAACCTCACCCATTCCGAGCCGCTGGAGCGCTTTCTCGACCGCTACGGCGCCGCCCGCGCTGCGCTGGAGCCGGCGATCCGCGCCTTCCCGCCCTCCGCGCTCGTGGAATGGTGCCAGGGACTGGGGCAGGAGACCTTCACCGGCAGCAGCGGGCGCGTCTTCCCGCGCGCCATGAAGGCTTCGCCCTTGCTGCGCGCCTGGCTGGCGCGGCTGGACGGGCTCGGCGTCGCGCTTCGCCCCCGCCATCGCTGGACGGGCTGGGACGGCGATGCGCTCCGCTTCGAGACGCCGGAGGGCACGCTTCGCTGCGAGGCCGACGCCACGCTGCTGGCCCTCGGCGGCGCCTCCTGGCCGCGCCTCGGCTCCGATGGCGGCTGGGCCTCCTGGCTGGATGAGGTGGCGCCCCTGCGCCCGGCGAATATGGGCTTCCGGGTCGAGTGGTCGCCTCGTTTCCGCGAGCGCTTCGCAGGGCAGCCGCTCAAGCGCATCGCCCTGTCCTTCGCGGGAGCAACGGTCCGCGGCGAGGCCATGGTGACCGCCGGGGGCATCGAGGGCGGCGCCGTCTATGCGCTCGCCGCGCCCCTGCGGGAGGCCATCATGCGCGACGGCACGGCGACCCTGCGTCTCGATCTCCGCCCCGACCTCGACGCCCCCGCTTTGGCCGCGAAGCTGGCCGGCCGCGGCCTTTCCCTCTCCAACCAGCTGCGCAAGGCCGGGCTGGCCCCGGCCGCCATCGGCCTCGTCCAGGAGGCGCGGCATGGGGGCGACGCGACGCCGCCGGAACGCCTGGTCAAATCCCTGCCGCTCCGACTGACCGGGGCCCAGGGGTTGGAGCGCGCCATTTCCTCCGCGGGCGGCCTCCGCTTCGAGGCCCTCGATCCGCGCTTCATGCTGCGGGCCCGCCCCGGCACCTTCGCAGCCGGCGAGATGCTGGACTGGGAGGCGCCCACGGGCGGCTATCTCCTCCAGGCCTGCTTCGCCACGGGTGTCGCCGCCGCGCAAGGCGCGCTCGGCTGGCTCGGCGCCTGACCGGCCCGGAAGGCGGCGCTACCGGCGGATAAGGCCGCTCGGGACCAGGGCGAATTGGCGCCCGGTCACCGGGACCGGCGCCGCGCGATAGGCGTCGAGCCCGCGGCCCCGCCCGGCGCTGGCCGAGGGCAGCACCGCCGCCCGCTCGGCCCGGTTGGAGAGCGACAGCCCAGCGGGCGGCCGCGTTCCGGCCAGGGCGAGATCCTGGGCCGCGCGCGCCTGCTCGGCCGGCCAGGCCGCCTGGACGCGCGCGCGATAGGCCTGGGCCAGATCGGGCGTCTGGGAGTGGTAATGGCCGGCGGCCACCATCCAGTCCGCGCGGGTCGACTGCAGCTCGGCGAGGAAGCGCGCCGCGTAGCGGGCGTTGGCCGGCGGATCGAAGGCCTCCTCGAGGTTTGCGAAGGCGCGGGGGTGGTGGTGCAGGTTCACCTGCATGCAGCCCACGTCGATGATCCGGACGCCACGGCCCTGCAATTCCCGCACGGCGGCAATCGCTGCCTCCCTGGTGGGGAAGAACCGACCGCGTCCCTCGGCGTTCAGGGTCCAAGGCCAGGGGCCGGCGATGCCCGTCTCCGGGTTGCGGCGGCCCGATTCCACACGGCCGATCGCCTGCAGCAGCCCGGCCGGAATGCCGGCCCCGCGCTCGGCCTGGGCGATGGCGGCCCGGCATTGAAGGGCGGGATCGGCTCCGGGACCGGAATGCGGCCAGCCCTGTCCGGGGCGCAGCACGGCGAAGAGCACAAACAGGGGAAGGAGCATCCGCATGCGGCCCTAGGCGCAAGCCGCGTGCCAAGGGATTCACCGCCCGGGAGCCTTGCATCCTCGGAATGCTGCAATGCAAAATATCGCTTGCATGCGAGCGATCTCTCGCCTATATCTGTCTTCGGCGGCAGGGACTTCGGTCCTTGCCTGCTTTCTTGGACGTTTCCTCCCTAAACTTGGCGGCCCAGCAATGGGTCGCCATTTTTTTTGCCCGCAGCCGCCGAGCCGGGGCGAAACGTATGGGGACTGATGCCAGCCATGTCCAAGGCCCGTTGCCGTTGCGGCGAGGGCCGCGAAGCGGGACAAGGAGACATGCACGGCTCTCTCCTGGTCCTGGCGCTTTCGCTGGCCGCCCCGCTCTTCGCCAAGGGCTCGGAGGGCTGGTTCAGCCTGGCCCCCTGCGAGCTCTGCCTGTGGCAACGCTGGCCCTACTGGGCCGCTGCCGGCCTCGCGGCGCTCTCGCTGTTCGTGGCACGGCGAAGCCTGCTGTGCCTGGCCGGGCTCGCGGCCGCGGCCTCTGCCGCCGTGGCGGCCTTCCACCTGGGCGTGGAATGGGGCTGGTGGCCATCGCCGCTGGCCGGCTGCCAGGTGCCGACGGCCGGCGCCTCCCTGTCCGTGGAGGACATGCTGCGCTCGCTCGCGCCCGCGCCCTCGAAGCCCTGCGACCTGCCGGCCTTCCTGATCCCGGGCCTGCCCCTTTCCATGGCCGGGATGAACCTCTTCTATGGCCTCTTCGTCGCCATTCTCGCCTGGCGCATCGCCCGGAAGGAGCCCCGCGCATGACCACGCCCCGCCGCTACCTGGAAGAGGTCATCCGCGTGGACCATGCCGGCGAATACGGCGCCAAGCGCATCTACCAGGGCCAGCTCGCCGTGCTGCGCGGAACCCGGCACGGCCCCATCATCGAGCACATGCAGGCGCAGGAGCAGGTGCACCTCGACACCTTCTCCCGCCTGATCGCCGAGCGCCGGGTGCGGCCGACGGCGCTGCTGCCCTTCTGGCATGTCGCCGGATTCGCCCTCGGCGCGGCCACGGCGGCCCTGGGCTACCGCGCTGCCATGGCCTGCACCGTGGCGGTCGAGGAGGCGATCGACGAGCACTACCAGGAGCAGGAAGCCGCCCTCGGCGAGGACGAATCGGCCCTGAAGGCCGACATCGCCCGATTCCGGGCCGAGGAGCTGGAGCACCGCGACATCGGACTCGAGAACGAGGCCGAGCTGACGCCGGCCTATCGCCTGCTCTCGACAGCCATCAAGCTCGGCTGCAAGGCGGCGATCAAGGTGGCCGGGAAGGTCTGATTTTCCACGGAAAACCGCTGTTTTGTCGCGTCTGTCACGCTTTGGCACGATCCTTGCCTTGACCCCTCCTGGTCCGGCCCCCATAGAAGCCGGGTGGATCAATCTCTCTCGCCCTCCAGCCTCGACACCGCCCGCCGCGTCCTGAACCTCGAAGCGCAGGCCCTGGCCGCCATGGCGGCCGGCCTCGACGAGGGATTCGACCGCGCCGTGCTGGTGCTCGCGGGCGCGACGGGCCGCGTCGTGGTTTCCGGCATGGGCAAGTCAGGGCATGTGGGGCGCAAGATCGCCGCCACCCTGGCCTCCACCGGCACGCCGGCGCAGTTCGTCCATCCGGGCGAAGCGAGCCATGGCGATCTCGGCATGATCGTCCGCGGCGACGCCGTGCTGGCCCTGTCCAATTCCGGCGAGACGGCCGAGCTCGGCGACCTCGTGGCCCATGCGCGGCGCTTCGGCATCCCGCTGGTCGCGATCGTCGGGCGCCCCGGCAGCACCATCGGCCGCGACGCCGACATTGCGCTGGTCCTGCCGCCCGTCGAGGAGGGCTGCCCCAACGGCCTGGCGCCCACCACCTCCACCACCATGCAGATGGCCATGGGCGACGCCCTGGCCGTGGCCCTGCTGGAGCGGCGCGGCTTCGGGCCCGAGGATTTCCGCGTCTTCCACCCGGGCGGCAAGCTCGGGGCGCGCCTCCAGCGCGTCTCCGATGTCATGCACGGGCCCGAAGAGGTGCCGCTGGCGCCGCCCGGCCTGTCCATGGCCGAGGGGCTGGTGGCCATGACGGCGAAGCATTTCGGCTGCCTTGGCATCGCGGGTTCGGACGGGAAGCTGGTCGGCGTGATCACCGACGGCGACCTCCGGCGCGCGCTGCGCTCGGGGCTCGGCGATGGGCTGCTGGCACGGCCGGTGGCCGAGGTCATGACGACACAGCCGCGCTCCATCCGGCCCGAGGTGCTGGCCGTCGAGGCGCTGCGGATCATGAACGAGGGCGCAATCACCGCGCTCTTCGTGGTCGACGAGGCGCGCCGGCCGGTCGGCATGCTGCATGTCCACGACCTGCTGCGCCTGGGGGTCGCCTAGATGGCGCCGCGGCGATGAGCGAGAAGGTGCACCGCGCCGATTTCGGCGCGCCGCTGCCTGAGCGCCGGCGCGTGTTGGCGCCGTCCCGCGCGCGCGACGTGCCGAGCGCGGGCGCCATCCACCGCCGCCACCGCCTCGTGCAGGCCGTGAAGCTCCTGCTGCCGCTGGCGGCCGCCGGCCTGCTGGCGCTGCTGCTGCTCTGGCCGGAGTTCGAGGGGCGGGACGGGCGGCTCTCCTTCCGCCGCGGCCCGGCGCTGGTGCCGGAGGCGCTGCAACTCGTGGCGCCGCGCTTCCAGGGCGTCGACGAGCTGGGGCGCCCCTATACCATCACCGCGCGCGTCGGCCGCCAGGTCGGCCAGGAGGAGGTCATGCTCCTCGACCAGCCGCGCGCCGACATCCTGCTGAACGACGGGGCCTGGGTCTATGTCGAGGCCGACAACGGCCGCTACGACAAGCCGGCCCATCACCTCAACCTCGAGGGGAACGTGCGCATCTTCCACGACAACGGCATGCTGTTCCGCACCGAGCAGGCCGCGGTGCAGATCGACCAGGGCAGCGCGGACGGCGACCGGCCGACCCAGGCGCAGGGCTCCTTCGGCACCATCGAATCCGAGGGCTTCCGGCTGCGGGAGCGGGGGGCCGTCATGGTCTTCACAGGCAAGGCGCATGCCGTCCTGGAAGGGCGCCAGCGATGAGAAGATTAGCCGCCGCGCTGCTGCTGCTGCCCGGGCTCGCCGCGGCCCAGGGCATCGACATGTCCCAGGGCGGGCCCACGGACATCACCGCCGATGACGGCATCGAGTGGCGGCAGAACGATCAGGTGGTGATCGCCCGCGGCAATGCGAAGGCCGTGCGCGACGGCACGACCGTGGATGCGGCCCGGCTGCTCGCGCGCTACCGGCCCCAAGGGGGGACGGCGGGGGGCGCGGCGGCCGGGCAGCAGGCGCCGCCGCAAGCGCCGGCCCAGCCCGGCGAAAGCCCGCTCTCCGGCGGCAACGAGATCTGGCGCATGGAGGCGGAGCAGAATGTCCGAATCTCCACCGCGACCGACGTCGCCCTTGGCGACCGCGCCGTCTACGACATGGACCAGGCGGTGCTGGTGCTGACCGGGCGCAACATCAGCTACACCACGCCGCAGCACGTCATCACCGCCCGCGACAGCCTGGAATACTGGAGCCAGCGCCGCATGGCCGTGGGCCGCGGCAGCGCGCTCGTCGTGACGCAGGACGGGCGGCGCATCACCGCCGACACGCTGGTGGCCTATATGCTGGAGGATCCCCCGCCCGGTGCCCCGCCCACTGCGGCCGGCGCGCCCGCGGGGCAGCCCGTCGCCGTCCGCGTGCCCACGCAGGCGCGGCCGGGCACCGAAGGCACGCAGGGCCCGCCGCCCGGCCAGGGCCGCATCGACCGCGTCGAGCTCTTCGGCAATGTGGAGATCCGCACCGAGACCGAGGTGGTGCGCGGCGACCGCGGCGTCTATTCCGCCGCCACCGGCCTCGCCCGCGTGCTCGGCAATGTCCGCATCACCCGTGGCGAGAACCACGTGAACGGCCGCGAGGCGCTGGTGAACCTCAACACCGGCGTGTCGCGCATCATCTCGCAGCCCGGCCAGCGCGTGCAGGGGCTCATCGTGCCCGGATCGCAGGCGCAGCCGGGTGCCGATCCCGGCGCGAGCCTCGCCGCGCCGCCCCGCGGCCAGGCTCCGCGCGGCAACCGGCCCGCGGGGCAGGCGCCCAGTCAGACGCCCAGTCAGACGCCCGGCCAAACTCAGGGAACTCCGCGTTGAACAAGGCCGGCCCCACCGTCGTCGCCGTCAGGCCGGAACTCACGGCCCTGGAGGGGACGGGCGGGCTGGTCGCGACCGGCCTCGGCAAGCGCTACAAGAAGCGGCCCGTGGTGCGGAACGTCTCGCTCTCGCTGAAGCGGGGCGAGGCGGTCGGGCTGCTCGGGCCCAACGGCGCCGGCAAGACGACGACCTTCTACATGATCACCGGCCTCGTGCAGCCCGACGAGGGGCAGGTGATGATGGACGGCTCCGACGTCACGCGCCTGCCCATGTACCGGCGCGCGCGGCTCGGCCTCGGCTACCTGCCGCAGGAGGCCTCGATCTTCCGGGGCCTGACGGTGGAGGACAATATCCGCGCGGCGCTCGAGGTCGTGGAGCCCAAGCGCGACCGGCGCGAGCAGATGCTGGACAGCCTGCTGGCCGAGTTCGGCATCGCCCATCTGCGCCGCGCCCCTGCTCTGGCGCTCTCGGGCGGCGAGCGGCGGCGCTGCGAGATCGCGCGCGCCCTGGCGACGCACCCCTCCTACATCCTGCTCGACGAGCCGCTGGCCGGCATCGACCCCATCGCCGTCTCCGAGATCCGCGACCTGGTGAAGCACCTGAAGGACCGCGGCATCGGCGTGCTCATCACCGACCACAACGTCCGCGAGACGCTGGAGATCATCGACCGCGCCTACATCATGCATGACGGTCAGGTGCTGATGGAGGGGCTGCCGCACGAGATCGTGGCGCATGAGGGCGTGCGCCGCGTCTATCTCGGCGAGAAGTTCAGCCTTTGACGGCAGCGATGTGCGAAGCGGCGAAACCCTTCGTTCATCCCTTCCCATGAAGATGGCCGCCTAGCATGGCCATGGGTCCTCGCCTCGACCTGCGGCAGTCGCAATCGCTGGTGATGACGCCGCAGCTGCGGCAGGCGATCAAGCTGCTGCAGTCCTCCAACATGGAGGTGCTCGCCTTCGTGGAGGAGGAGCTGGAGCGCAACCCGCTGCTGGAGCGCGACGAGACCCGCACGGTCGCCGCCGAGCCCGTCGCGCCAGCCCAGGATGCCGCCACGGCGGCGACGGCGGAGACGCTGGCGATCGGCGAGGCCTCTGCGCTGGACGCCGACTATTCCAACGTCATGGACGAGGGCGAGGCCTATACGCCCAGCATGGGCGCCGGCGGCCGCGCCGATTTCAGCGACGACCTCGGCGGCATCGACGAGATGGCGGGGCAGGGGCCCACACTGCGCGAGCGGCTGGCCGAGCAGATCCGGCTGAACTTCGACGACGGGCGCGACCGGCTGATCGGCTCGGCGCTGCTGGCCATGCTGGAGCCCTCGGGGCGGCTCACGCTCGACGCCGCGGCGCTGGCGGGGCGGCTGGGCTGCGAGGTCGCCGTGGTGGAGCGGGTCCGCCGCGCCATGCAGCGCTTCGAGCCGACGGGCATGTTCTGCGCCGACCTGCGCGAATGCCTGGCCGTCCAGCTCCAGGAGGCCGGGCGATGCGACCCCTATATGGAGCGGCTGCTCGACAACCTGCCGATGCTGGCGCGGCGCGACCATCGAGGTCTGCTGGAGGTCTGCGGGGTCGACATGGACGACCTCATCGAGATGATCGCCGAGCTGAAGCGCCTCGATCCCAAGCCAGGCGCGGGCGGGGACGACCCGCCGCTCACCGCCGTGCAGCCCGACGTGCTCATGCGCGCCGCGCCGGACGGCAACTGGGTGCTGGAGCTGAACCCGGACACGCTGCCGCGCGTGCTGGTCAATCGCGGCTTCGCGGCGCGCGCCGTCGTCAGCCTGCGCGACCGCGAGCAGAAGAGCTTCCTCGCCGAGCAGCTGCAGAGCGCCAACTGGCTCGTGAAGAGCCTGGAGCAGCGGGCCAACACCATCCTGAAGGTCGCCTCCGAGATCGTGCGCCGGCAGGACGGCTTCTTCCGCCACGGCGTGGCGTTCCTCCGGCCCCTCATCCTGCGCGACGTGGCCGAGACCGTGGAGATGCACGAGAGCACGGTGAGCCGCGTGACCGCGAACAAGTACATGGCGACGCCGCGGGGCATGCTCGAGCTGAAATATTTCTTCACCACCGCCATCCAGGGCACTGCCGGCGGCGAGAGCGTCAGCGCCGAGGCCGTGCGCCACCGCATCCGCGGCATGGTCCATGCCGAGACGGCGGAGACCGTGCTCTCGGACGATGCGATCGTGTCGCGGCTGCGCGAAGAAGGAGTGGACATCGCCCGGCGGACGGTGGCCAAATACCGGGAAGCGATGCGCATCCCAAGCTCGGTGCAGCGCAAGCGCGACAAGGCCGTCACGGCCTGAAGGGCATCTCCCCTGCGGCCGGATGGCGGCTGGACAGAGGGAAGCCATTTCCGGATGTCGGGGCTTTCAGGTTTTTTCGGACAGGGCAGGAAGCCGATCGCGTTGGTTCAGGTTGAACCGACGGGTCGGCCGATTCCGCTCTCGCGGGACCTCCCTGCCGCCTCGGCCCTCCGTCAGGAAGGCGGCTTCTCGAAAGGGAAAGACCAGATGCAAATCACTGTCGCCGGCAAGCAACTCGCCACCAGCGATGCCCTGCGCTCCCATGTCGAAACCGGCCTCGGCACCATCACCGGGAAGTATTTCGACCATGCGCTCGAGGCGCGGGTCACCTTCCGGAAGGACGCCAAGGGCAGCAACGGGGGACATTTTGCCTGCGACATCAACCTCCACGCCGGGCGCGGCCTGATGATGCGCGGCGAGGGGCATGGGCCGGACGCGATGCGGGCCTTCGACATCGCGGCAGAGCATGTGGGCAAGCGGCTCAGGCGCTACCGCCGAAGGGTGAACGAGCACGCCCGCAGCCAGGCGGGCGTGCGCGACGGCGCCGAGGTTCTGCGCGAATACGTGCTGCCGATGGAGGACAGCGCGGAGGAGGAGGCGCCCGAGATGGACGGCGCCGAGCATCCGGCCGTGGTGGCGGAGCCGCTGGGCGAGCTGCACCAGCTGACCGTGAGCGAGGCGACCATGCGGCTGGACCTGGCGGGAAGCCCGGTGATCGTGTTCCGCAACAGCGCGAGCGGCGTGATCAACGTGGTGTATCGCCGGCAGGACGGCCATATCGGCTGGATCGATCCGGCCTCGGCGTGACCTGAGGGGGCGATACCTCCCCGGATTTCGGCCCTTGCAGGGCCCGCCGAAGGGGACGGACAGGGAGGGGCGGCGACCCCCCCCGCTAATGGGCGAAGATGTCCGGATCCTCGTAGCCGAGCAGGTCCAGCTCGCCCCGCGCGGGGAGGAAGCGGAAGCAGGCCTCCGCCAGCTCCAGCCGCCCTTCGCGCTTCAGCAGGGCCTCCAGCCGCGCCCAGAGCGCGTGCAGGTGCAGCACGTCGCTGGCGGCATAGGCGCATTGTTCCGGCGTGAGGTCCGGCGCGCCCCAGTCGCTGGTCTGCTGCTGCTTGCTGATCTCGACGCCGAGCAGGTCGCGGCAGAGATCCTTCAGCCCATGCCGGTCGGTGTAGGTCCGCACCAGCTTCGAGGCGATCTTCGTGCAGCGGACGGGTGCCACCGTCGCGCCGATTCCCTGGTGGAGCGCCGCCACGTCGAATCGGGCGAAGTGAAAGAGCTTCGCCACCCCCGGATCCTCCATCAGCGCCTTGAGGTTCGGCGAGGGTCCGCTGCCCGGCACGATCTGCACGAGATGCGCCACGCCGTCGCCCGAGGAGATCTGGACCAGGCAGAGCCGGTCGCGCCGCGGATCGAGGCCCATGGTCTCGGTGTCGACGGCGATGACGGGGCCGAAGCTCAGCTCCGGCGGCAGGTCCTGGACATGCAGATGGATCGCACCGGCGGGGGTGAAGAGCGTCTTCGCCATGTCGGGCGCCTCGGTGCGGGAAAGAGTGGTGCCCAGGAGAGGACTCGAACCTCCACGACCTTGCGGTCACTGGCACCTGAAGCCAGCGCGTCTACCATTCCACCACCTGGGCAATTCGTAGGGGCGAAGTGAGCGGCGGAATAGACGCGGCGGCGCGGGCCGTCAACAGGGGGGACGCCAGCTTTCGCACGGGCGCTTGGCGCGGCCGGGCCGCCCTCGTATGTCACTTCACGGACGGAGGGTCTTTTCGATGCGCAAGGTGGCGACGGTGTTCGGCGGCGACGGCTTCATCGGCCGCCAGGTGGTGCAGCGCCTGGCGCGCGAGGACTACGTCGTGCGCGTCGCGACGCGCGACCCGATGGGCGCGCAGGGCATGCACACCATGGGCCGGGTCGGGCAGATCGCGGGCCTCGTCGCCGACGTGACCGACGAGGCGGCCGTCGTCCGCGCGGTCGAGGGCGCCGCGGTGGTGGTGAACTGCGTGGGCATCCTGCACGGCAACTTCACCGTGGTGCAGGCCGAGGGGCCCGGACGAATCGGGCGGATCGCCGCCGCGGCGGGCGTGGAGCGGGTGGTGCATATCTCCGCGATCGGCGCCGATGCCTCGAGTCCCAGCGCCTATGCGCGCAGCAAGGCGGAGGGCGAGGCGGCGCTGCTGGCCGCCTTCCCGAAGGCCACGATCCTGCGCCCCTCCATCGTCTTCGGCGAGAACGACCGCTTCTTCAACCGCTTCGCCCAGATGGCGATGGTGCTGCCCTTTATGCCGGTCATCCATGGCGGGACGAAGTTCCAGCCGGTCCATGTCGGCGACGTGGCGCAGGCCGTGATGGCCGCGCTGGCGGAGCCTGCGACGGAGGGGCGGATCTACGAGCTCGGCGGCCCCAGGGTCTGGACCTTCCGGGAGCTCATGGCCTTCGTCGTGAAGGAGACGGGGCGCAACCGGCGGCTGGTCAATATTCCCGCGGGGCTGGCGGCCTTCCAGGCGCGCCTCGGCGAGCTGCTGCCCGACCCGCCGCTCACGCGCGACCAGCTTATGCTGCTGCAGAAGGACAATGTGGTGGCCTCCGGCGCGCTGACGCTGGGGGACCTCGGCGTCACGCCCTCCGCGGTCGAGGCGCTGGTGCCTCCCTACCTGTCGCGCTTCCAGGTCGGCGGGGCGCGCCGCGTGCGTCCCGCAATGTGAAAGTCCTAAATCGGACCTTTCTGCCTGAGACCTTTGGCCGCGAGCTAGGGATAGTCAGCCGACCGAAGGGTAATAGGACAGAAAAGCTGCCATTGTTTTCGTTTTCCCTCTGGCGCGCGGGGAAAACGTCCTGTAATTGCACCGCAGCGGCGCCTCGCGGAGGCGATCGACCTGTCGAGGTGCCCCCATGGCTGAGCGCATGTTGCAATTCGTCCGACTCCAGCAGCAGACGCCGGACAAGCGCGCCGCCTCGATGCGCCGCGAGGATTTCAACGAAATCTACGAGAAGTTCGATCCAGGCCGGGCCTCGGCGCAGGCCAGCCGCTGCAGCCAGTGCGGGGTTCCCTTCTGCCAGGTGCACTGCCCGCTCAACAACAACATCCCCGACTGGCTGAAGCTCACCGCCGAGGGCCGGCTGGAGGAGGCCTACGAGGTCGCGGCGGCCACCAACACCTTCCCCGAGATCTGCGGCCGCGTCTGCCCGCAGGACCGGCTCTGCGAGGGCAACTGCGTCATCGAGAAGGGCTTCGAGAGCGTCACCATCGGCTCCGTGGAGCGCTACATCGTCGACACCGCCTGGGAGCAGGGCTGGGTGAAGCCGCCGACCCCGACGCGCGAGCGCCCCGAGAGCGTCGGCATCATCGGCGCCGGCCCGGCCGGCCTTGCGGCGGCGGAGCGGCTGCGGCTCCGCGGATTCCAGGTCCATGTCTACGACCGTTACGACCGCGTCGGCGGGCTGATGATCTACGGCATCCCCAACTTTAAGCTGGAGAAGGAGATCGTCCTTCGCCGCTGGGAGCAATATGCGGCGGGCGGCATCCAGTTCCACCTGAACGTGGCCGTCGGCCGCGACGTGACGCTGGCCGAGCTGCGCGCGCGGCACGACGCCGTCTTCGTGGCCACGGGAGTCTACAAGGCCCGCGACATCGACCTGCCGGGCGCCGGCCTCGGCGGCGTGGTGCCCGCACTGGACTACCTGACGGCCTCCAACCGCACGAATCTGGGCGACGCCGTGCCGGAGTTCGAATCCGGCACGCTCAATGCCGCGGATCGCGACGTGGTGGTGATCGGCGGGGGCGACACGGCCATGGACTGCGTGCGCACCGCCGTCCGCCAGGGCGCCAGGTCCGTCACCTGCATGTACCGGCGCGACCGGGCGAATATGCCCGGCTCCATGCGCGAGGTGTACAATGCCGAGGAGGAGGGGGTGCGCTTCCTCTGGCTCTCCGCGCCCGAGGCCTTCCTGGGCGGCCAGGACGTCACCGGCGTGCGCGCGGTGAAGATGCATCTCGGCCTGCCGGACGCCACCGGCCGCCAGCAGGTCGCGCCCATCGAGGGCAGCCATTTCGTCGAGCCCGCGAGCCTCGTCATCAAGGCGCTGGGCTTCGACCCCGAGGACCTGCCGCTGGCCTTCGACGAGCCGGCGCTGCCGGTCTCGCGCTGGGGGACGCTGAAGGTGCACCACCGCACCTTCATGACGGACCTGCCCGGCGTCTTCGCCGGCGGCGACATCGTGCGCGGCGCCTCGCTCGTCGTCTGGGGCATCCGGGACGGGCGCGACGCGGCGGAGCAGATCGAGGCCTATATCAAGGCCAAGGCCGAAATTCCCCAGGCGGCGGAGTGACGAAGATGACCGAGACCGGAACCCAGTTCGTCGAAGCCTACGAAGCCAACAAGGCCCTGCTGGACGGCGCCGGCATCGACACGACCGAGCACGACGCCTGCGGCGTCGGCCTCGTCGCGGCGCTCGACGGCAAGCCCTCGCGCGCCGTGGTCGAAGCGGGCATCGACGCGCTCAAGGCGGTCTGGCACCGCGGCGCCGTGGATGCCGACGGCAAGACCGGCGACGGCGCGGGCATCAACCTCGAGATCCCGCAGGAGTTCTTCGCCCAGGCCGTGCGCGACGGCGGCGACAAGCTGCGGCCCGGCCGCATCGCGGTCGGCCAGGTCTTCCTGCCCAAGACGGATTTCGGCGCGCAGGAGCGTTGCCGCCAGATCGTCGAGACCGAGATCCTGGCCAGCGGCTACGGCATCTACGGCTGGCGCCAGGTGCCGATCGACGTGTCGGTCATCGGCGAGAAGGCCAATGCCACGCGCCCCGAGATCGAGCAGATCCTCATCTACGATCCCGAGCAGCGCGACGCCGCGACCATGGAGCGCGACCTCTACGTCATCCGCCGGCGGATCGAGAAGGAAGCCATCGCCGCGCAGATTCCCGAGCTGTACCTCTGCTCGCTGTCCTCGCGGAACATCGTCTACAAGGGCATGTTCCTCGCCGAGGCGCTGACCGAGTTCTATCCCGACCTGCTGGACGAGCGCTTCGTCTCGCGCTTCGCCATCTTCCACCAGCGCTACAGCACCAACACCTTCCCGACCTGGCGCCTGGCGCAGCCCTTCCGCATGATCGCGCATAACGGCGAGATCAACACGCTCTCGGGCAACATCAACTGGATGAAGGCGCACGAGACGCGCCTGTCGCATCCGCTGCTCGATGCGCAGCTGGACGACATCAAGCCCGTCATCCAGGCCGGCGGCAGCGACACGGCGAGCCTCGACAACGTCTTCGAGCTGCTGGTCCGCGGCGGGCGCGACGCGCCCATGGCCAAGGCCATGCTCATCCCCGAATCGCTGGGCAGCAACGCGACGATGCCCGCGGCCCATCACGACCTCTTCCTCTATTGCAACGCGGTGATGGAGCCCTGGGACGGTCCGGCGGGGCTTTGCGCCACCGACGGCCGCTGGGTGGTCGCGGGCCTGGACCGCAACGGCCTGCGCCCGCTGCGTTACACCGTGACGCGGGCAGGCCTGCTCTTCGTGGGTTCCGAGACCGGCATGGTGAAAATCGCGGAGGACGCGATCTCCGCTAAGGGCCGAGTGGGCCCCGGCCAGTGCATCGGCGTGGACCTCGACGAGGGCCGCCTCTACCTCGACGACGAGCTCAAGGACATGCTGTCCGCCCGCAAGCCTTTCGACGACTGGGTGCGCCGCACGACGCGCATCGACGACATCGTGAAGTCGCGCGCCGTCGCGCAGGAGCCGCTGACGGGCGAGAGGTTGCGCCGCGCGCAGCTCGCCATGGGCTACACGCTGGAGGAGCTGGAGACCATCCTTCACCCGATGGTGGAGGAGGCCCAGGAGGCGGTCGGCAGCATGGGGGACGACACGCCGCTCGCCGTGCTCTCCACCCAGTACCGCGCCCTTCACCACTATTTCCGCCAGAGCTTCAGCCAGGTGACGAACCCGCCGATCGACAGCCTGCGCGAGACGCGGGTGATGTCGCTCAAGACGCGGCTCGGCAACCTCGGGAACATCCTCGACGAGGATCCGACCCAGTGCGACATGCTGATGCTGGACAGCCCCGTGCTCTCCAGCGCGGAATTCGCGGCGATGCGCGACTACATGGGCGCTAGCGTCTGCGAGGTGGATTGCACCTTCGACGCGGCCGAGGGCGAGGCAGGCCTTCGCACGGCCCTGGCCCGCATCCGCCGCGAGGCCGAGGACGGCGTGCGCAGCGGCTGCCAGCACGTCATCCTGACGGATGAATCGCTGGATCGCGACCGCTGCGACATTCCCATGATCCTGGCCGTCGCCGCGGTGCACACGCATCTGGTGAAGACCTCGCTGCGCACCTTCACCAGCCTGAACGTGCGCTGCGCCGAATGCCTCGACGTGCACTACTTCGCCGTGCTGATCGGCGCGGGAGCGACCTCGATCAACGCCTATCTGGCGGAGGACTCCATCGCCGACCGCCATCGCCGTGGCCTGTTCGGCCAGATGACGCTCGCCGAGGCCATCGGCCGCTACAAGAAGGCCGTCGACAAGGGCCTTCTGAAGGTAATGTCCAAGATGGGCATCTCGGTGATCTCCTCCTATCGCGGCGGCATGAACTTCGAGGCGATCGGGCTTTCCCGCGCGCTCGTGGCCGAGTTCTTCCCCGGCGTGGCCTCGCGCATCTCGGGCATCGGCCTTGCGGGCCTCTCGCGGCGCGTGCTGGCGCTGCATTCGCGCGCCTTCAACACCGATGTCATGACGCTGCCCATCGGCGGCCTCTACAAGCTGCGCCAGCGGGGCGAGGCGCATGCCTTCGGCGGCACGCTGATCCACACGCTGCAGAAGGCGGTGGACACCGACAGCTACCAGACCTTCAAGCGCTACAGCGAGGCCGTGCGCAAGCAGCCGCCCGTCGCGCTGCGCGACCTGCTCGACTTTCGCATGGACCATGTGAAGCCGGTGGCGCTCGAGGAGGTCGAGAGCATCACCGAGATCCGCAAGCGCCTGCTGGCGCCCGGCATCTCGCTCGGCGCCCTCAGCCCGGAGGCGCATGAGACGCTCTCCATCGCGATGAACCGCATCGGCGCGCGCAGCGACAGCGGCGAGGGCGGCGAGGATCCCGCGCGCGCCAAGCCGCGGCTGAACGGCGACAACGCCAATTCGGCCATCAAGCAGATCGCCTCGGGCCGCTTCGGCGTTACCGCCGAGTATCTGAACAACTGCCGCGAGATCGAGATCAAGGTGGCCCAGGGCGCCAAGCCCGGCGAGGGCGGGCAGCTGCCCGGCTTCAAGGTCACGGGGCTGATCGCGAAGCTGCGGCACTCCACGCCCGGCGTGATGCTGATCTCGCCGCCGCCGCACCACGACATCTACTCGATCGAGGACCTGGCGCAGCTCATCTACGACCTGAAGCAGATCAACCCGGACGCCTCGGTCTGCGTGAAGCTGGTCGCGCGCTCGGGCATCGGCACGATCGCCGCCGGCGTCGCCAAGGCCAAGGCCGATGCGATCCTGGTCTCGGGCCATTCGGGCGGGACGGGCGCCTCGCCGGTGAGCTCGATCAAGTATGTCGGCCTGCCCTGGGAAATGGGGCTGACCGAGACGCACCAGGTCCTGCTGCTCAACCGCCTGCGGCACCGCGTGAAGCTGCGCACCGATGGCGGCCTCAAGACCGGGCGCGACATCGTGATCGCGGCCATGCTCGGCGCCGAGGAATTCGGCATCGGCACCACCTCGCTGGTGGCCATGGGCTGCATCATGGTCCGCCAATGCCACAGCAACACCTGCCCCGTGGGCGTCTGCACGCAGGACGAGGCACTCCGGGAAAAATTCACCGGCTCGCCGGAGAAGGTCATCACCCTCTTCAGCTTCGTGGCCGAGGAAGTGCGTGAGATCCTGGCCTCGCTGGGCTTCCGCAAGATCGAGGAGATCATCGGCCGGACCGACCTGCTGAAGCAGGTCAGCCGCGGCGCGGACGACCTCGACGACCTCGACCTCAACCCGCTGCTGGTGAAGGCCGATGCCGGCCCGCACAAGCCCTATTGCACCATCGAGGGCCGCAACGAGGTGCCGGAGACGCTGGATGCGGACATGATCCGCGATGCGGCGCCGCTTTTCGACCGGGGCGAGAAGATCCAGCTCGCCTACAACATCCGCAACACCCACCGCGCGATCGGCACCAAGGTCTCGTCGAAGATCGTGCGGCAGTACGGGATGAGCGGGCTGCAGGACGGGCACCTGACCGTCCGGCTGCGCGGCAGCGCGGGCCAGTCGCTCGGCGCCTTCGGGGTGAAGGGGCTGAAGCTCGAGGTCTATGGCGACAGCAACGACTATGTGGGGAAGGGGCTCTCGGGCGCCACCATCGTGGTGCGGCCGGCACCGTCCTCGGGGCTGGTCTGGAACGAGAACTCCATCATCGGCAACACCTGCCTCTACGGCGCGACGGCCGGCGCGCTCTTCGCGGCGGGCCGGGCAGGGGAGCGCTTCGCGGTGCGCAACTCGGGCGCCATCACGGTCGTCGAGGGTGTGGGCACCAATGCCTGCGAGTACATGACCGGCGGCACGGTGGTGATCCTGGGCGAGGTCGGCGACAATTTCGGTGCCGGCTTCACGGGCGGCGCGGCCTTCGTCCACGACCCGAACAAGACATTCGAATGCCGGATCAATCCCGAATCGCTGCAGTGGCAGCGGCTGGGCTCGGCCTTCTGGGAGGGCGAGTTGAAGCGGCTGCTGGAGCGGCATGTCGCGGAGACGGCGAGCCGCCATGCCGCGCGCATCCTGAACGACTGGGACACGGAGCGGGACGCCTTCTGGCACGTGGTGCCGAAGGAATACGCGAGATACCTGGAGCGGCCGATGACGGAGATCGCGGTGGCCGCGGAGTAGTCGGCGGGGGGCGGGCCTTCGCGCCGGCGCCGCGCCGGGGCACCATGACACCCTCATCGCGGAGCGGGTCATGGAGCACCTCCCTGGCGTCTACCTCTACACGCCTCCGGAGGGCCAGGCCGCGCCCTCCGTCTTCGACGTGCCGCGCAGCGGGCGCGAGTATCCCCCGGGCTTCCACAGCATTGCGCCCTTCGCCGACGTGCATTTCCTCGTCTCGCATTATGTCGAGGAGCTCTGGGCGCTGGCGCCGAGATCCGGCAGCGGGCTGCTCTACGCGACCTTCGTGAACAACTGGATCGACGCCAACCGCAGCGAGCACGACATCGATCCCGAGCTGCTGCGCGAGCCCTGGCCCGGCGCCGATCCCTCGGAGAAGACGCGGAGCATCGGCATGGGGCTGATCCATAGCCGGGCGCGCGGCCACCGCCTCTATCCCGAGGGCCTGACGGTGACTGAGGTGCGCCACCGCATCGAGCATTACTGGCGGCCCTATCACAACAGGCTCGCGGCCCTGATCGCCGAGCGGCGCGCCGCGGCGGGCGTCGCCTTCCATCTGAGCTGTCATTGCATGACCTCGATCGGGCCGGCCCATGCGCAGGACGAGGGCCGGCGGCGTAAGGACTTCTGCCTGAGCGACCGGCACGGGACCACGAGCTCGCGCGAGTTCATCGCGATGATCGCGGAATGCCTGAGGAAGCGCGGCTACAGCGTGACCTTCAACGATCCCTTCGTCGGCGCCGAATCGGTGCGGCTGCACGGCGATCCGGCGAAGGGTGTCCACAGCGTCCAGATCGAGACGATCAAGGACATCTTCATGGACGACCACACTTTCGTGAAGCGGCCGGATTTCGACCGTATCCAGCAGGATCTTGGCGGCGTCGCGGCGGAGATCGCCGCCTATGCGCGGAGCCAAGCGGCGGCCTGACGGCCCTTCGTCACGCGGCCGGCTTCGCCGTCAGGCAGACCAGGCCGAAGCCCACGAGCTGCGCCGCCATGACGCAGAAGGCCACCTCATATCCGCCGCCCCAGCTCACCAGCATCATGAAGACCAGGGGACCGCAGACCGAGGCCGCGAAGCCGAAGAGGCTGGAGGCCGATGTCACGCTGCTGACGAGCGGCGTGGGCGCGACCCGGGCCAGCTCGGCCATATGCACCCCGTTCCATCCGATGGCCGTGAAGCCCACCACGGCGGCGCAGCCGTAGAGCATCCAGGGGGCCTCGGCCGTCACCAGCAGGCAGACGGCGGCCGCCGAGACAATGGCCTGCACGCCCAGGTGGCGCAGGGCGCGGCCCATGCGGTCCGACACCCAGCCGATGACGACCCGGCCCAGCATGCTGGCGCCCTGCATCAGGGCGACGACCTGGCCGGCCTCCGCCAGGGAGGCGCCGTGGCGGGTATAGACATAGGTCGCGGTGAAGGCGTTCAGGCAGGCCTGCATCAGCGAGAACGACGCCCCCACCGCGGTGAGCATGGGCAGGGAGGGATGGGCGCGCAGCGAGCTGACGCAGCGGATCATGGCCGCGGGCTGGACCAGGGCGCGCGCCCAGCCCGGCTCGCCCGGCCCTCGGGCTCCGTCGAGCGTGCGGCGGAAGGGCTGGACGGCCAGGCAGCATGCCAGGAGAACCAAGACGATCACGCCCAGCGTCGCGGCGAGGCCGCAGGCGAGGATCAGGAACGGGACGGCCAGCCCGGCCAGGGCGCCGCCGAGCGGCACGCCGGCCTGCTTGATCGAGAAGATGAGCGTCCGATGCGCCGGCGGGGCCGAGCGGATGAGGATCTGGCTGCCGGCGGGGGTATTCGGCCCGTTCCCGAAGCCGATGGCCAGGGCGCCCAGAAGGCCGAGCAGGCCCAGCGGCTGGGATAGCACGAAGAGGCCGAGGGCCATGCAGGCCATCCCCAGCTGGAGCGTGCGGATCGGTCCATGATGGTTGAGCATCGGGCCGCCGCAGGCCAGGAACCAGCAGATGCCGGCCGAGGAGATGGCGGAGACCAGGCCGATCTTCTCCGGTGCGAGGCCCGCCTGGGCCATCAGGAGCGGGCCCATGAGCGGCACGGCGATGCTGGCGAAGGCGCAGACGGTCTGAACGAGCAGGGTTCCAGCGAGCGCGCTGGCCCAGAGAGGCACCTTCAATTCGCTTCCGCCCTATCTGCCCGGCATGATCGGATCGCGGGCGTCAGCGACCCATGCACCGGACAGGCCCTGGCGGCAAGCCGGGCCGCAGCGCCGCGCGGCGGTCAGGCCCCGTCCTGGCCCGAGAGCAGATCGGCCACCCAGCGGCTGCCCTCGAAGTGGCGGCAGACTGTCACCGCCGCGATCAGCACCGGCACCCCGATAAAGGCCCCGGGCACCCCCCAGAGGAAGGCGCCGAAGAACACCGAGAGCAGCACCATGAAGGGCGAGACCGCCAGCCGCCTCCCCGCCAGCAAGGGCTCGATATAGCTGCCCGAGACCGACTGGATGACGTTCAGGCAGAGGAAGACCACCACCGCCGCCTCCCAGGATTCGAATTGAAGGATGGCGAAGATCGTCGGGAAGAGCGTTGCGATCAGCGGCCCGATGAAGGGGATGTAGTTCAACACGAAGGCAATCGCGCCCCATTCCGCCGCGAGCTCGAGTCCCATCAGCCTCGCGAAGCCCCAAACGGCGAGGCCCGTCACCGCGCTCATCAACGTGCGCACCGCCATGTAGCTGCGGAATTTCCCCGCTGTCTCGATCGCGGCCTGCCGCAGCCGCGGCGCGACGTCCCCCGGCCTGCGCGCGAGCTGGCGGTCCACCGCCGTCACCTCCAGCAGCCCCAGCACCAGGAAGACGACGGTCACGATGGAGAAGGCCAGGATGCCGTGCAGCCGCCCCGTCACCTCCTGGGCGATCACCACGAGCCAGCGCGAGCTGAAGCCGTCCGACAACAGCGCCGCGACGGCGATGCCGCGCTCCTCGAACCAGAGGATCTTGCGGGCATAGAGGAGCTGGATCTGGGCGGAATTGCCGATCACCCAGCTTCCCACGCTGCCGAAGGCCCAGGCGATGAGCAGCGCCAGCGTCACGACGGTCACGAGCGCGGCCAGCATGGCGGCCAGCATGGCGAGGCCGGCCGGCACGAAGCGGGCCAGCCGCCGCTGCACCGGCCAGACCAGCGCCATGAGGAACACCGCGAAGGCGACGGGCGCGAAGATGGACTGCGCGAGGTGCAGGGCCGCCGCCAACAGGATGGCCGCGCAGAGACCGATCATCATGCGAAGGCGTGTCCTACCGTCCGGCAGGGCGGAAGCTCGCACGCCGGCTCCCGCCGGGGCAACGGCGGCCCGGCGAGTTTGGGACGCAAGGCGTACCCCTGGGACGCGATGCCGGTACGCCGGGCCGGCCGGGGCCTTAGGGTCGGTCGATGGCCCAGCCGCGCCGGCGGCACGGCCGCAGGCGGCGTCCATCGTCCCGGAGGGGCGAGACGGCGCGTGCCGGCCTGCGCGGCTTCCCGGCAAGCTCCGGCATGGTCATGGTGAGTGGCGGGGTGTCGCGGGCCGCGCGGCGGCCGGATGGAACATGAGCCGCGGAATGCCGGGTCGGAGAAGGTGATGGGACGCTGGACCTTGAAGTGGACGAAGCGGCTCGCGCTGCTCGCCGTCGGCGCCTTCTGCGCCTTCCTGGTAATCCGCGCGGTGGACAGCCAGCGCGGCCCGCCGCTGGAGCTCTGGCACAGCTTCGTGCCGCAGGACCTGCACGCCGAGCGCATCGACCAGTTGGACTGGTCCGGCTATCTTGCGGCCGAGGAGCGGCTCTTCGCGGAGCTTCGCCGCGAGGTCACCGACCAGCTGGAGCCCGACCGGCAGACGCCCGACAATCGCTACTTCGCCGGCAGTCCCATCTATCCCGGCGGCTTCGCGCAGGACTGGAACCGTTCCTACCTGCTCGAGCCCGAAGGGCCGGCGCGCGGCGCCGTCGTCCTGCTGCACGGGCTGACGGACGCGCCCTACAGCCTGCGCCACATCGCGCGCCGCTACCGGGACGACGGCTTCGTGGCCATCGGCATCCGCGTCCCCGCCCATGGCACGGTTCCCGCCGCCCTGACCGACACCGTCTGGGAAGACTGGGCGGCGGCCACGCGGCTGGCCATGCGCGAGGCCCGGCGCCGGGCGGGGCCGGACGGGCCCATCCACATGGTGGGCTTCTCCAATGGCGGCGCGCTGGCGATGAAGCAGGCGCTGGACGCCATCGAGGATCCGCGCGTGGTGCGGCCCGACCGGCTGGTGCTGATCTCGCCCATGATCGGCATCACCGCCTTCGCCCGCTTCGCTGGCCTGGCCGGGCTGCCGGCCATGCTGCCGTCCTTCGCCAAGGCCGCCTGGCTGAGCCGCATCCCGGAGTTCAACCCCTTCAAGTACAACTCCTTCCCGGTGAACGGCGCGCGCCAGTCGCACCGCCTGACCCAGGTGCTGCAGCAGCAGATACGCACGCTCTCCCGCGCCGGCCGGCTGGAGCAGCTGCCGCCCATCCTGACCTTCCAGTCGGTGATGGACTTCACCGTCAGCACGCGGGCGGTGATCTCCGCGCTCTACGAGTTCCTGCCGGCCAATGGCAGCGAACTCGTGCTCTTCGACCGCAACCGCAACACCAAGCTCGGCCCGCTGCTGCGCCCGGCCTTCGACGCGGTGCTGGCGCGCATGGTGCCGGCCGCCCCGCGCCGCTGGCGCCTGACCTTCATCACCAATGCCGGCGAGAACGAGGCGGAGATGGTGGAGCGGGCGGTCGAGGCGGGGACGACGGAGGAGCAGGAGCGGCGCATCGGCCTCCTCTATCCGCGCGACGTCTATTCGCTCTCCCATGTCGCGCTGCCCTTCCCGCCGGATGATTCGCTCTACGGCAACCAGCCCGGCCCCGAGCCGGAATTCGGCGTCAGCCTCGGCGCCATGGCGGCGCGGGGCGAGGTGGGGGTGCTGATCCTGGCGCTGGACTCGCTGATCCGCATCTCCTGGAACCCCTTCTACGACTATCTCCTCGCCCGGATCGGGGAGGCGATTCCCCCGCGCTGAGGAGTTTGGGACGCCAGGCGCAGGCCTGGGATGCCTTGCCGGTCCCAGGCCGGCGCCCAGGCGCTAACCAGGATGCGAGCGAAACCCCGGGGGGATGCCCATGCTGTCAGCCGCGCCTGTCCGGAGGGCCGCGCTGCTCCTGCTCGCAGGCCTCGCCGCCTGCGACGACGGCGCGCCCGCCGCCGCGCCGGACATCCGGCCGGTCCGCGTCATGACGGTCGAGGGGCGGGCAGGGGGCGAGGTCGTCTCGCTGACGGGCACCATCCAGGCCGGGACCGACGTAAACCTCGCCTTCCGGATCGACGGCCGCATGATCGAGCGCTCGGTCAATGTCGGCGACCGCGTGACGGCCGGCCAGGTGGTGGCCCGCCTCAACCGCGACAACGAGGAGAGCGGGCTGCGCGCGGCCCGCGCGACGCTGCTCGCGGCCCAGGCCCGCGTCGTGGAGACGCGCAACAACTATTCCCGGCAACGCCAGCTCCTGGCCAGCGGCTTCACCACTCGCGTGCGCTACGACGAGGCGACGCAGCAGCTCCAGGCCGCGACCTCGGCCGCCGATTCCGCCCAGGCCCAGATGCAGATCGCCGAGAACCGGCTCGGCTACACGGAGCTCGTCGCCGATTCCAACGGCACGGTGACCGCCCGCGGCGCCGAGCCCGGCGAGGTCGTGCAGCCGGGCCGCATGATCCTGGTGATCGCGCAGGAGGGGGGGCGCGACGCCGTCTTCGGCGTGCCCGCCTCGGTGAAGGACCGCGCGCCGGAAAATCCCACCATCGAGGTTGTCTTGACGACGGATCCCGCCATCCGCGCCGCCGGTCGCGTGCGCGAGGTCTCGCCGCGCGCCGACCCGGTGACGGGCACCTTCCAGGTGCGCGTGGGCCTCGCCGATCCGCCTGCCGGACTGCGGCTCGGCTCGACCGTGACGGGGCGCATGCGCATCGGCGGCGGCGACGGCTATGAGATTCCCGCCAGCGCGCTGACGCGCATCCAGGGCCATCCCGCGGTCTGGATCGTCGATCCGGCGGCGCAGACCGTCTCGCTGCGCCAGGTGGAGGTCGCGCGCTTCGACCCCGCCGGCGTCGTCGTGGCCTCCGGCCTTGCAACGGGCGACATCGTGGTCACGGCCGGCGTGCAGGCGCTGCGCCCGGGCCAAAAAGTCCGGCTGCTCGGCACCGCATCGTGATCGGTCCGAACCTCTCCGAATGGTCCATCGGCCGAAAGTCGCTGATGGTCTATTTCATGCTGGTCGCCGTCGTCGCGGGCTGCCTGGTCTTCCTGAAGCTGGGGCGCAACGAGGATCCGGCCTTCACCTTCCGCACCATGATCGTCCAGGCGGCATGGCCCGGCGCGACGCTGGAGGAGACGCTGCAGCAGGTGACCGAGCGCATCGAGCGCACCCTGCAGGAGACGCCGAACATCGACGATGTGCGCAGCTACACCAGCGCCGGCGTCACCACGATCTTCGTGAACCTCAAGGGCTCGACGCCGCCGGCCATCGTCTCGGACATGTGGTACGAGGTCCGCAAGCGCGTGGGCGACATGCGCGGCCAGCTGCCGCAGGGCGTGGTCGGGCCCGGCTTCAACGACGATTTCGGCGAGACCTTCGGCATCATCTACGGCTTCACCGCCGACGGCTTCACCCATCGCGAGTTGCGCGACCAGGTGGAGGCGGTGCGGTCCCGCCTGCTGCTGGTGCCCGACGTCTCGAAGGTGAAAATCCTCGGCGCGCAGGACGAGCAGGTCTTCATCGAGTTCTCCACCGAGCGGCTGGCCGGGCTCGGCCTCAATTTCCAGGCGCTGATCGGGGCGCTCCAGGCGCAGAACGTGGTGCGCCCGGCCGGCGTGGTGCAGACGGGCGACGAGCGGCTGACCATCCGCGTCTCCGGCGCCTTCGAGACCGAGGCCGACATCCTGGCCGTGAACTTCGTCGCCGGCGACCGCATCATCCGTCTCGGCGACATCGCCGAGGTGCATCGCGCCTATTCCGACCCGCCGCAGCCCATGTTCCGCGTGAACGGCCGCCCGGCGATCGGCCTGGCGGTGGCCATGCGCGAGTCCGGCGACATCCTGGCGCTCGGCCGCAACATCACCGCGGCCATGCGGCGCATCACGGCCGAGCTGCCCATCGGCATCGAGCCGCACCTCGTGGCCGACCAGGCGGTGACGGTGGACACCGCCATCAGCGAGTTCACCGACAGCCTCTGGCAGGCGATCCTGATCATCGTCGTCGCCAGCTTCGTGAGCCTCGGCGTGCGGCCGGGCTCGGTGGTGGCGCTCTCCATCCCGCTGACGCTGGCGATCGTCTTCCCGATGATGTCGCTGGCGGGGATCGACCTGCAGCGCATCTCGCTGGGGGCGCTGATCATCGCGCTGACGCTGCTGGTGGACGACGCCATGACCACGGTGGACGCCATGATCCGCCGCCTCGGCGTGGGCGACACCAAGGAGCAGGCGGCGACCTTCGCCTACCGCACCCTGGCCGCGCCCATGCTGACCGGCACGCTGGTGACCATCGCGGGCTTCGTGCCCATCGGCTTCGCGGCGAGCGCGGCCGGCGAGTATACATTTTCCATCTTCGCCGTGGTCGGCATCGCGCTGATCGTCTCCTGGTTCGTGGCCGTGCTCTTCGCGCCGCTGATCGGCCTCGTGATCCTGAAGGCGCCGAAGCCGAAGGTCTTCGACAGGCCGGAGAAGGTCGGGCTGATGATGCGGCTCTACACCGGCCTCCTGCTGGGGGCGATGCGGCGCAAGCTCGTCACCATCCCGCTGACCTTCGCGATCTTCATCCTGGCGATCTTCGCGATCCGCTTCGTGCCGCAGCAGTTCTTCCCCGCCTCGGACCGCACCGAGCTCGTGGTGGACCTCACCTTGCCGCAGAACGCCTCGATCTTCGCGAGCTCCGATCTCTCCGCGCGGCTGGACGCGGCGCTGATGGACGATCCGGATGTGGAGCGCTGGAGCACCTATGTCGGGCGCGGCGCGATCCGCTTCTATCTGCCGCTCAACGTGCAGCTGCCCAATCCCTTCTTCGCGCAGCTCGTCGTCGTGGCGAAGGACCTGCAGGGCCGTGACCGCCTGCGCGACCGGCTGGAGCACAAGCTCGCCGAGGAATTCCCCAATGTCGTCGCCCGCGTCTCGCCGCTGGAGCTCGGCCCGCCCGTCGGCTGGCCCATCCAGTACCGGGTGAACGGCGCCGACCTCGAACAGGCGCGCGAGATCGCGCTGCGCGTGGCGCAGGTCGTCTCCACCAGCGCCGGCGCCCGGCATGTGAACTTCGACTGGATGGAGCCCTCGCGCCAGCTGCGCGTGCGGGTGGACCAGGACCAGGCGCGGATCCTCGGCCTCAGCTCGGCCCAGGTCTCGGCGGCGCTGAACGCGGCGGTGACGGGCACGGTCGTGACCCAGCTGCGCGACGACATCTACCTCATCAACGTGGTGGCCCGCGCGACGGCGGAGGAACGGCTGTCGCTCTCCAACCTGCGCTCCATGCAGGTCGCGCTGCCGGGCGGCCGCTCGGTGCCGCTCAGCCAGTTCGTGAGCTTCGAGTACGAGCAGGAATATCCGCTGGTCTGGCGCCGCGACCGCGTGCCGACGCTCACCGTGCTGGCCGATGTGCGCCTGGGCGTGCTGCCGGAGACGGTGGTGAACGAGATCGCGCCGCGCATCGCCGAGCTCAACGCCACGCTGCCGGCCGGCTATCGCGTGGAGACGGGCGGCATCGCCGAGGAGAGCACGGAATCCAGCGCCTCGGTCGCCGCCGTCGTGCCGCTCATGATCGTGCTGATGCTGACGGCCCTGATGTTCCAGCTGCAAAGCTTCCAGCGCCTCGCCATGGTCGTGGCGGTTCTGCCGCTGGGCATGATCGGCGTGGTGGGCGCGCTGCTGATCTTCCGCCAGCCTTTGGGCTTCGTGGCGATCCTCGGCATCCTCGCGCTGCTGGGCATGATCGCGAAGAACGCCGTCATCCTGATCGTGCAGATCGAGTCGGACCGCGCGGAGGGCATGGGCGTCTGGGAGGCTGTGGTGGCCGCCAGTACCTCGCGCTTCCGGCCGATGATGCTGACGGCGATCTCGACCGTGCTGGGCATGATCCCCATCGCGCCCACGGTGTTCTGGGGGCCGATGGCCTTCGCCATCATGGGCGGGTTGCTAGTCGCGACGCTGCTGACGCTGGTCTTCCTGCCGACGCTCTATGTCGCCTGGTTCCGGGCACGTGAGCCGCAGCCGGCAGCCGGGAGCGACTGAAATGGCCGCCGCTCTGCTGCGATCTGCGGGGCTGCTGGCGGTCTGGATCGTGATCGGCGGGGCCGATCCCAAGGATCTTGCCGTGGGGATCCCCACGGCGGCGATCGCCACCTGGTTCAGCCTGCGCCTGCTGCCGGCTGGGATGTTCCGGCCGCGCCCGCTGGCCCTGGCGGGGCTGCTGCTGCGCTTTCCGGTGCAGGCCCTGCTGGCCGGGACCGAGGTGGCACGGCGCGCCTTCGACCTGCGGGTACAGCCGGGTCTCGTGCGTTATGTGCGGATTTCGCCATCGCCGCGGCGCGATGCCTTCCTCACGTGGGCGAGCCTGCAGCCCGGGACCTTGCCGGCGGGCGAGGACGAGGCGACGGGCGCGGTGCTCGTTCACGCGCTGGACACCTCGCAGCTCGTCCACGACTCCATGGTGATCGAGGAGGCGCGTTTCACGCGGGCCTTCGGTGGCTGAGTTCCTGCTCGTCGTCTCGGGCTGCGTGATGGTGACGGTCCTCGTCGGGCTCTGGCGCGTCCTGCGGGGCCCGACGGACGCCGACCGCATGATGGCGGCGCAGCTTCTGGGCAGCGGCGGGATCGCGGCGTTGCTGCTGCTGGCGGTAGGCGCCGGCAACAGCGCGATCGTCGATGCCGCGCTCTCGCTCTCCGTGCTCGCGGCCTTCGCTTCTGTCGCCTTCGCCCTCCATGCGCCGGAGGACCGGAAGTGAGCCTCCTGGCCGATGCCTTCACCGTGGTCGCCGTGCTGGCCGGGCTCTTCTTCCTGGCGGCCGGGACGCTTGGCCTGCTGCGCTTCCCCGACCCGCTGAGCCGCCTGCATGCGCTGACCAAGGCCGATGGCCTCGGCCTCGGCCTCATCGTGCTCGGCCTGATGCCCCAGGCCGGGAGCCTGCTGGGCGCGCTCAAGCTCCTGCTGATCTGGGCGCTGGCCATGTTCGCGGGCGGCACGGTCGGCCAGATGATCGCCCGCGTCGCGCGGCGGGACGCATCGTGACCGCGGCGCTGCTTCTCGACCTCGCTCTGGCGCTTTCGGCCGTGGCCGTGGCGCTCTGGACCGTCGCGGCGAAGCGCGCCTTCGAGGCGATCGTTGGCTTCATCGCCTTCGGGCTGCTGCTGTCGCTGGCCTGGGTCCGGCTCGGCACGGTGGATGTGGCGTTGACCGAGGCGGCGGTGGGCGCGGGGGCAGGGGGCGTGCTGCTGCTCGGCGCCTCGGCCCGGCTGGGCACGCGGGCGCTGGCCGAGGCCAAGGACGTGCCCATCCTGCCGCTGCGCGTCGCGACCGGCCTGCTCTGCGCGTTGCTTTCCGGGGCGCTGGGCTGGGCCATCCTGAGCCTGCCGACGCCCGCGCCGAGCCTCGCACCGCTCGCCGCCGCGAACCTCGCCGCGACGGAGCTGGGCAACCCCGTCTCCGGCGTGCTGCTGGCCTGGCGCGCGATGGACACGCTGCTGGAGGCCGTGGCGCTGGTGCTGGCGGTGATCGGCGTCTGGTCCGTCGCCGGCGACGACGCCTGGGGCGGTATTCCGGGGCCGGCGCAGCCGCCGCGGCGGGACCCGGCCCTGCGCCTCGCCGCCCGGATCCTCCCGCCCATCGGCGTGGTCATCGGCGTGCACATCGTCTGGACCGGGGCCGATGCGCCCGGGGGCGCCTTCCAGGGCGGGACGGTGCTCGCGGCCATGTGGGTGCTGGCCTGGATGGCGGGCCTCGTGCGTCCGCCGGCGGTGAGCTCGCGGAAGATGCGGACCTGGGTGGTGACGGGGCCGCTGGTCTTCATCGCCATCGGGCTGCTGGGCTGCTTCTTGGCCGACGGCTTCCTGGCCTATCCGGCGGCCTTCACCAAGCCGCTGATCCTGGTGGTCGAGGCCGCGCTGACCTTCTCGATCGCCGTCGCGCTGGTCCTGTTGCTGATCGGCCCGCCCGAGGCCGCCTCATGAACGAGGCCGCGACCTACGGCCCGACGGCAGCCGCGCTGATCGGGATCGGGCTTTACGGCGTGCTGACCCATGCCGAGCCGCTGCGGCGCATCCTGGCCTTCAACCTGCTGGGCGGCGGCGTCTTCCTGGTCTTCGGCGTGGTGGCGCGGCGTGGGGCGGGCGCGGGTTTCGACGGCGACCCCGTGCCGCAGGCCATCATCATCACCGGCATCGTGGTCGCCTTCGCGGCCACGACGCTGGCGGTCGCGCTGCTGCTGCGGCTGGCCAGGCTGCGCGGGGATTCCGGGAATGATTGAGGCCGGGCTGCTGCCGCTCGCCGCGATGCTGCCGGCGGTGGCGATGTCGCTGGGCTTCGCCGGCGGCGCACGCCTGGCCGAGCGGCTGGCGCTGCTGATGCCACCGCTGGGCTTCGTGGTCGCGCTGGCCGTCGCGGCCGCGCTGCTGGGGGGAGGCGAGCCGCTGGTCTACCATCTGGGCGCCTGGGTCCCGCCGCTTGGCCTCGCTCTGCGCGCCGACGGGCTTTCCACGGCGCTGCTGCTGACGACGACCCTCATCCTCGGCATCACGGCCGTCTTCGCGCGTGCCGAGTTCGGCACTTCCGCCGGCGAGGCCGAGACGCGCCGCAAGTTGATGTTCTGGTGCCTGCTGCTGGCGCTTTGGACCGCCATGGCCTGCGTGCTGCTGAGCAACGATCTGTTCAACCTCTTCGTCGGGCTAGAGCTACTGACCTTCGCGGCCGTGCCGCTCGCCGCCCTCGACGGCAAGGCGGAGACGCTCGCCGCCGCGCTGCGCTACCTGGTCTTCGCGCTGCTGGGCTCCGTGCTCTATCTGCTGGGCGTGGCGCTGCTCTATGGCAGCTACGGCACGCTCGACATCGGGCTGCTCCGCGGCGTCGTCCGGGTGGAGACGCCCACCATCCTCGCCGCCGCGCTGATGACGGCGGGGCTGATCGCGAAATCCGCGCTCTTCCCGCTGCATCTGTGGCTGCCGCCGGCCCATGCGGGCGCGCCGGCCGCCGCGAGTGCGATGCTGTCGGCGCTGGTGGTGAAGGGCTCCGTCTATCTGCTGATCCGGCTCTGGTTCTTCGTCATGCCCCCGGACGCGGCGGGGACGGCGATGCAGATCCTGGCCGGGCTGGGGGCCGCGGCGATCCTGCTCGGCAGCCTCGTCGCGCTGCGGCAGGCGCGGCTGAAGCTCCTGATCGCCTATTCGACCATCGCGCAGATCGGCTACCTCTTCTTCATGTTCCCGCTGGTGCTGGCGGGCGGCTCGGCCGCCTGGCTCGGCGGCGTGTTGCAGGCGGTCTCGCATGCCTTCGCTAAGGCCTCGATGTTCCTGGCAGCGGGGGTGGTTTCCAAGGCGCTGGGCCATGACTGCATCGCGGGGCTTGGTGGCGTCGCGCGGGCGATGCCGGTGCCGGTGATCGCCTTCGGCCTCGCCGGGCTCTCGCTGATGGGCATCCCGCCGAGCGGCGGCTTCACGGCCAAGTGGCTCCTGCTTCAATCGGCGCTCCAAACCGGGCAATGGTGGTGGGCCGTGGTGATGCTGGGCGGCGGGCTGCTGACCGGCGGCTATGTCTTCCGGGTGCTGGTGGCCAGCATGGGCAGCACGAACGCCCCCGTCGCCGCATCCGGCATCGGACTGCCGGAGAAGATGGTGCTGCTCCTCGCGCTCATCTCCGTCGTGCTGGGGATGCTGCCGCTCTATTCCTTCGGGCTGGTGGAGATCGGGCGGCCGTGAGCGCGGACCTGCTTCTCGCGACCATGCTCGTGCCGCTGATGATGCTGGCGGCCTGCCTCTCGGCAGAGGTGCGGCGGCGCATGCCGCGCCTGCTCTGGCTGGCGGCGCTGCCGGGCCTTGCCGCCGCGCTCTTCGCCGTCGGCGAGCCGCCGCTGGTGCTCGACGCCGACCGCCTGCGCTTCACGCTGGAGCTCGGCCGCCCGGCGGCGCTGCTGCTTGGCGTGGCGGCGCTGCTCTGGAGTGCGGCCGGCGCCTATGCCGCGGCCTATCTGCCCCGCGAACCGGCCACGCAGCGCTTCGCCTGCTGGTGGCTGCTGACCCTGGCCGGAAGCCTCGGAGTCTTCGTCGCGGGCGACCTCGTCACCTTCTACCTGGCCTTCGCCATGGTGAGCCTCGCCGCCTATGGCCTGGTGATCCACGACCGGACGGCGCGCGCTTGGCGCGCGGGATCGATCTATCTGCTGCTCGCGGTGCTCGGTGAGATCGTCCTGTTGTTCGGTTTCGCGGTGCTGGCGGTGGCCTCGCCCAGCGACAGCATTGCCATCGCGGATGTCATGGCGGCGCTGCCGGCCTCGCCCTGGTATGGCGCGACCATCGCGCTGCTCATCCTGGGCTTCGGGCTGAAGGCGGGCATGGTGCCGCTGCATGTGTGGCTGCCGCTGGCCCATCCGGCGGCGCCCATGCCGGCCTCGGCTGTGCTGAGCGGCGTGATCGTGAAGGCCGGCATCATCGGGCTGATCCGCTTCCTGCCCTGGGAGGCAGGCGGCCCCGTGCTGGGCGAGGCGCTGACGGTGCTGGGCTTCGTTACGGCCTTCTATGGTGTGGCGATCGGCGTCACCCAGGCTAATCCTAAGACCGTGCTGGCCTATTCGAGCGTGAGCCAGATGGGCGTGGTGATGGCCGCGCTCGGGGCGGGCCTCGCGGCCGAGCACGGGGGCACGCCGATGGATGCGGCCTTCTATGCCTCGCACCATGTGCTGGCCAAGGGCGCCTGCTTCCTGGCCGTTGGCGTCGCCTATGCGGCGGGACGGCGGCGGATGGCCGCGGTGATGATCCCGGTGCTGCTGCTGGTGCTGAGCCTCGGGGGCTTCCCGCTGACCGGCGGGGCGCTGGCCAAGGCGGCGGTGAAGGACCAGCTCGGCCATGGGCTGCTGGAGACGCTTTCCATGGTCTCGGCGGCCGGCACCACGCTGCTCATGCTGCATTTCGCGCGGCGCCTGGCCGCCGGCATGGAGGAGGGGGGCGAATGCCCCGGCCCCGGCATGCTCCTGCCCTGGCTGGGGATGACCGCCGCCGCCATGGCCGTCCCGTGGCTGCTCTTCGGCGAGGTCGGCAGCTTTGCCGATGTGTTCAAGGCCGACGCCCTCTGGAAGGCCGTCTGGCCGATGCTGATCGGCGCGGCGCTGGCCCCGCTGCTCGGCCGCCTGCCGGCGGTGCCGGAAGGCGACGTGCTGATCCCCGCCGAGCGCGGCTTTCATCGCGCCGCCGGCCCCCTGAGCCGCGCGGCGGACGGGCTGGAGCGGATGCTGAACTGCTGGCCGCAGGCCGGGCTCGCGCTGCTGCTGCTCCTGCTCGGCTTCGGGCTGGCCTTGGTCTGACCTTCCCTTTCGTAAGCGGGCGTTTCGCGTATCCTGCCCGGGAAGCTTGGGAGAGATACCATGGACGGCATGCAGCCCGAGGCGACCACGCCTCTGCTCACCATCGAGGGCGCGCGCGCCACCATCCGCCTGAACCGCCCGGCGGTGCACAACCGCATCGAGCCGGCGGATCTGCTGAAGCTCATCGAGCACTTTCGGACCATCGAGGCCGACCCGGACATCCGCGTTGTGGTGCTGACGGGCACCGGAAAGTCCTTCTCCTCCGGCTACCATCTGGGCGATCTCGCCAACCGGCCGGAAGCCGAGGTCACGGCGCGCGACGACGGCCCTTCCTTCGAGAGCGTGGGCGACATGCTCGAGAACCTGAAGGTGCCCGTGATCTGCCGGCTAAATGGCGGCGTCTATGGCGGCTCCACGGATCTCGCGCTGTGCTGCGACTTCCGCATCGGTACCGAGAGCTGCGAGATGTTCATGCCGGCCGCGCGGATCGGCATCCACTACTACCCCTCGGGCATGAAGCGCTATGCGAGCCGGCTCGGGCTCAATGCGGCGAAGAAGCTCTTCCTCACGGCGGAGAAGATCCACGCCCCGGAGATGTTGGCGATCGGCTACCTGACGGAGGTGGTCCCGGCCGATCGGCTCGATGCGCGGGTGGATGCGCTGGCCACGCGTCTTGCCTCGCTGGCACCCCTCGCGGTGCAGGGCGTGAAGCGGAGCCTGAACGAGATTGCCCGGCAGGATTTCGACGAGGCGGGGGCGCTGGAGCGTGCCAAGGCCAGCCAGAAGAGCGAGGACCTGAGGGAAGGGCTGGCCGCCTTCCGTGAGAAGCGGGCGCCGGTCTTCAAGGGCCGTTAGGCATGCCGGATGACCTGAATTCTTAACCAGACGTCACGGGATTTGCCCCAGGCTTAAGCCTGGGGCATCCTGCTCCGGACAAAAACCGGAGGATCGATCCAAAAAATGCAACGTCGTTCCCTGCTGGCCGGCACTTCGCTGGCCTTGGCCGCGCCTGCCCTCGTGGGCCGCGCCTTCGCCCAGCCGCGCAATGCGGGCTGGCCCCGCGCCCTGAACATGGGAACCGCCGCCCCCGGCGGCACCTATGCGCTCTATGGCCCCGCCTGGGGCCAGCTCGTGGCGGAGGCCACCGGCGTCAACGTCTCCTACCGCACGACCCAGGGCCCCAACCAGAACATCATCCTGGTCCAGCGTCGCGAGGTCGAGATCGGCATGGCCACGATGGGCGTGGCGCTCCAGGCCTGGAACGGCCAGGGGGATTGGACGCAGGGCAACCGCTTCCGCGACATTCGCGCGCTCTTCCCCATGTACGACACGCCCTTCCACGGCATCGCGCTGAAGCGCAGCGGCATTACGAGCATGGCGCAGCTGGCGGGCAAGAACATCGGCGTGGGGCCGCGCGGCGGCACGCCGGGCACCTACTTCCCGCTGATCATGAACACGCTCGGCTACCGGCCGGCCGCGATCCGCTTCGGCTCAGGCAGCGACATGACCGGCCAGATGAGCGACGGCCTGCTCGACGCCTTCCTCTTCGCGGCCGGCGTCCCGATCCCGACCTTCGCCGAGGCCGAGGCCCAGGGCGAGATCAACTTCCTCGACTTCACGCCCGAGGAGGTCACGAAGCTGACCCAGGCCTTCCCTGAGCTGTCGCCGTCGATGCTGCCGACCAATACCTATCGTACCGCGGGCCGCGAATTGCGCGTGGTGGGGATGTACAACTTCGCCATCGGCCATCGCACGCTGGACGAGGGGCTGGTCTATTCGCTGGTGAAGGCGGTGCTCGGCCAGAATGCGCGGTTGAAGCAGGCGATCTCGACCGCATCGGACACGGTCGCGGCGAATGCCAGCAAGAACACCTTCCTGCCCTTCCATCCGGGAGCGGCGCGCTACCTGCGGGAAGTCGGCGTCACCATCCCCGACAACCTCGTCCTCGCCTGACAGGGGAGGGGGGCTCCGGCCCCCTCCCTCGATCCGGCGCGGCTCAGGCTTCGCCGGTGGCCACCAGCCGCCGCGGCAGGGTCGCCTCGGTCGGGTAGAGCCGGCGCTGCCACAGCAGCAGCCCCACACCGATCACGAAGCCGGCGAGATCCGTGTAGCCCTCTGGAATCATCAGCATCAGCCCGCCCGCGCCCGAGAGCAGCCGTAGCGGGAGCGCGAGCGGCCCGTTCTGCATCCAGCCCTCGGTCGAACAGGCCAGCAGGTAGACGCCGCAGGAGGCCGTCACGAAGGAGATCAGGATGCCGCCCAGCGGCCCCTGCGCCAGTAGCGAGGGCGAGAGCCAGAACATGAAGGGCACGATGAAGGTCGCGAGGCCGAGCTTCAGCGCGATCACGCTCGTCTTCCACATGTCCGCCCGCGCCATGGAGGCAGCGGCGAAGGAGGCCAGCGCCACGGGCGGCGTGATGGCCGACAGGATGGCGAAGTAGAAGATGAACATGTGCGCCACCAGCGGCTCGACCCCGATGCGGATCAGCCCGGGCGCAACCACGGCCGCCGCGATGGCATAGGCCGCCGTGGTCGGCACGCCCATGCCCAGCACGATCGCCACGATCATGGCGAAGACCATCGCCAGCAGGCTGGAGGCACCCGCGATGTCGAGCAGCATCGTGGCGAAGCGACCGCCGACACCGGTCACGCCGATGACGCCCGCGACGACGCCGGCCGCGGCGCAGACGGCGATCAGCTGCATCACCTCGCGCATGCTGCCGTGCAGGGTGGCGTAGATGGAGGCGATGGTCTCCGCCACGCCGCCCAGGGCGCCGGCCACCAACCCCTCGCGCTGGAGGAAGACGCGGTGGATCAGCGTCGTCGCGAACATGATGGTCAGCGCGGCCGCGATGCCCCAGGCCGCCGCGCGGAACGGCGAATAGCCGAGCACCAGCATGTAGATGAGCAGCACCAGCGGGGTCGCCATGTAGAAGCGCCGTGCGAGATGAGTCCAGCGCGGCAGCTCGTTGCGCGGTAGGCCGCGGATGCCGAGCTTGCGGGCGTTCAGGTCGCAATGGATGTAGTTCGCGATGTAGAAGAGCAACGCCGGAATGAGCCCCGCCAGCGCGATCTCCATGTAGGGGATGCCCAGCACCTCGGCCATGATGAAGGCGCCCGCGCCCATCACGGGCGGGGTGATCTGCCCGCCGGTGGAGCTCGTGGCCTCGATGGCGGCGGCCGTCGGCCGGTCGTAGCCGACGCGGCGCATCATCGGGATGGTGAAGGCGCCCGAGGCCACGACATTGGCGACCGCCGAGCCCGAGATCGCGCCGAACATGAGCCCTGAAAGCACGGTCACCTTGGCAGGCCCGCCGCGCAGCCGGCCAACGGCGGCCAGGGCCACGTCGTTGAAGTAGTCGCCCGCCTTGGAGGTCTGCAGGAAGGTCGCGAAGACGACGAACATGATGATGAAGCTGGCGCTGACCTGCACGATCGTGCCCAGCACGCCGTTATTGCCGAAGAGCTCGACCAGCAGCTGGTCGAAGGTCACGCCGCGATGGAAAAGGATGCCGGGCAGCCACGGCCCCACGAAGCAATAGGCGATGAAGACGATGGCGATCATCGGCATCACGAGGCCCGCCGTGCGCCGCGCGAATTCCAGCACCAGGAGCATGCCCGCGCCGGCCACCAGGAGGTCCATGGTGTTGGGGCCCATGAAGCTGCGCATCTCGATGCCGTCCGCGTCGAGGATGTAGTGGAACGGGATGGCGATGCAGGCCGCGATCAGCGCCCAGTCCAGCAGCGGGATGCGCGTGATGGTGGTCGCGGTGGCACGGGGCGAGAAGAGCGCGAAGCCCAGCGCTGCGCCGAAGAAGACATGGATGGCGCGCGAGACCGTGGGATCCACGGGCTGCACCAGCAGGATCCAGAGATGGAACAGCACAAAGACGGCGGCGGAAAATCGCCAGACCATCCCCACAATCCCGCCCAGTTCCCGCCTGGCATTGGCGAACTCCATGTCGTCGATCGCGGTGTTCACTTCCGCGGTCAGGCGCGATTCCGCCATGCGTGTCAGACTCCCGATTCAATGCCGTGCCGGCCTTCGGGCCTGGCGCTCTGGACGTGCCTCGGTCATAGACCGGATGCACGCCGCGCGAAAACCTGGGAGTGAGCGGCGGGGGCGGATAACCTCTCCTGCGTGATCAGAAGAGCGCGCGGAGCTGCTCGAAGGCGCGTTCCATATCGAACTCGTCATTATAGCCATGGAAACTGATTCGGATGCGGCCGCGTCCATTCCAGGTCAGCACGCCCCCTTCCTCCAGCGTCTTCACCGCCTTCGCCGCCTCCGGATGCGGCAGGCAGACGCTGGCGCCGTGGCGCTCGGGCGTCATCATCGGCAGCTGCGCCTCCAGGCAGCGCCGGCGCAACTCGCCCGCGAGGCCGAGCACATGCGCCTCCACGCCCGGATGCCCGGCCAGGTAGTCCAGCGCGCCGTTGAGGGCATAGACGCCGGCATGGTTCGGATTGCCGCGGCAGAAGCGCATGGCATCGGGCACCAGCCCGACCGGGTTGCGCCAGTCCGGCCGGCCCTGGCTGGCCATGGAGTACCAGCCCGCGCTCCGCGGCGCCCAGCCCGGCTGCCGCGCCCGGTTCCAATAGGCGACGGCGAGGCCGGAGATGCCGAGCAGCCATTTATAGCCGGCGGCGAAGGCGAAATCGGCGACCCCCGCCTCGATCGGCATCCAGCCCGCCGATTGCGTGTGGTCGACCACCAGCAGCGCCCCCGCCCGGTCGGCGAGCGCGCGGAGCGCGGGGAGATCCGCGCGCCCGGCTTCGAGGAAGCTCGTGCTGCTGACGGCGATCGCCCGCGTGCGCGGCGTGACGGCGGCGGCGATGCCGCCGACCCCCTCGGCCACCCGCAGCGTCACGCCCGGCAGCAGCGCGAAAGGCGCGGCCAGCGAGGGATATTCGATGTCCGGCACGACGACCTCGTCCCCCTCGCGCCAGTCGAGGCTTCCGGCGAGCATCGACACGCCCTCGGCCACCGAGGAGACCAGGCCGATCTCGTCCACGCCGCAGCCCCAGGAGCCCGCGAGCCGCTGCCGCAGGCCCAAAATCTCCTCCTCCTGCCGCGCATCGCCGGCCGGCCCGTCCGACTTGTCGGCGAGGTAGCGCAGGATCGCGTCCGCGGTCCTTCGCAGCACGGGCGTCTTCCCGCCCGCGCAGAGATGCGCGACGCCGGGGGCGATGTGGAAGTCGTCGTGGGAGAAGAGCGCCGGCATGCGGCCAGCATGGGCGCCTCTGCGGATTTCGCGCAATCCTTGCGGTGCAGCATGGCGGAAACCCGCCTATAAGCCGATCATCCTCTTCCCTGGGATACCGGCCGCGCATGTCCATCCACGTCGCCCTGACGCACAAGACGACCTACAGCTACGACCGGGCGGTGACGCTGGGGCCCCAGACCATCCGGCTGCGGCCGGCGCCGCATGCGCGCACGCCCATCTTGGCCTATTCGCTGAAGGTCGAGCCCAGGCCGCATTTCATCAACTGGCAGCAGGATCCGCAGGGGAATTTCCAGGCGCGCGTCGTCTTCCCGGAACGGGTGACGCATTTCGACGTGACGGTCGACCTCGTCGCCGACATGGCGACCATCAATCCCTTCGACTTCTTCCTGGAGCCCGAGGCGGAGAACTTTCCTTTCGCCTACGACCCGGTCCTCGACCAGGAGCTGGCGCCCTTCCGCAAGCTGGAGACGCCAGGCCCGAAGCTGGCCGCCCTGCTGGCGCAGATCCCGCGCCACGAGCGCCGCATGGTGGACATGCTGGTCGAGGTGAACCAGCTCGTGCAGTCCAGGATCTCCTACATCGTCCGCCTGGAGCCCGGCGTCTGGGAGCCCGAGAAGGCCCTCACCGAAGGCCGCGGCTCCTGCCGGGATTCGGCCTGGCTCCTCGTCCAGGCGCTGCGCCATCTCGGCTTCGCCGCGCGCTTCTGCTCGGGCTACCTGATCCAGCTGGTGGCCGACCAGAAGCCGGTCGATGGCGGCCCCGAGGGTCCCGCCGCCGATTTCACCGACCTGCACGCCTGGGCCGAGGTCTATCTGCCCGGTGCCGGCTGGGTCGGGCTCGACGCCACCTCCGGCCTGATGGCGGGCGAGGGGCATATCCCGCTCGCCGCGACGCCGGACCCGCAATCGGCGGCGCCCATCTCGGGCCTCGTCGAGAAGGCCGAGACCGAGTTCGGCTTCGAGATGGCGGTGACCCGCCTGCGCGAGACGCCGCGCGTCACCAGGCCCTACACCCCCGCCACCTGGGCCGCGATCCAGGCGGCCGGCGCGAAGGTGGACGCAGCCATCGAGGCGCAGGGCCTGCGCCTCACCATGGGCGGCGAGCCCACCTTCGTCGCCGCCACCGACCGCGAAGCGGCCGAGTGGAACACCGACGCGCTCGGCCCCACCAAGCGCGCCTATGCGGGGCGGCTGCTGCGACGGCTGATCCCGCTCTGGTCCAAGGGCGCGGTGATCCATACGGGGCAGGGCAAGCAGTATCCGGGCGAGCCGCTGCCGCGCTTCGCGCTGTCGGCGCATTGGCGCGCGGATGGCGAGCCGGTGTGGCGCAACCCCGCGCTGCTCGCCTCGGACGACGACAAGGGCACGGCCACCGCCGCCGAGGCCGAGGCCTTTGGCAGGATCCTGGCGGAGCGGCTGCAGGTTCCGCCCGATCTGCTGCGCGCCGCCCATGAGGACGTCCACTACTACCTCTGGCGCGAGAGCCGGCTGCCGGCGAACGTCGTTGCCGAGGACGCGAAGCTCGCCGACAGGCTGGAGCGCGCCCGCTTCGCCCGCCTGTTCCGGGGCGGCCTTTCCGAGCCGACAGGCTCGGTGCTCCCGCTGCGCCGGGTGGTCCAGGGCGGCGAGCGCCGCTGGCAGTCCGGCCGCTGGTTCTTCCGCGACGACACGATCTTCCTCACGCCCGGCGACGCGCCGATGGGCCTGCGCTTGCCGCTGTCCTCGCTGCCCTGGATCGATCCCGCGCAGCTGGCGAAGGAGGCGGATTCAATCACCGATCCCTTCTCGCCCGATCGCGACAGGGAACTGCGGCCGCGCGACCAGCTGCGCGCGTCGCTGCCGCTGCCGGAGGGGCGGGACGGCGAGCTCTCCGCCGACCAGCAACCCACGCCGCAGGCCGCGCCCGAGGTGGGCATGGACGATCCGGCGCAGGTCCGCACGGCGCTTTGCGTGGAGCCGCGCAACGGGCTGCTCCACGTCTTCTTCCCGCCGCTCTTCGACGTGGAGGACTGGCTGGCGCTCGTCGCCGCGGTGGAAGCCACGGCCGAGGAAACGGGGCAGAAGGTTCTCCTTGAGGGCTACCTGCCGCCGCGCGACCCGCGCCTGCCGCACTTCTCCGTCACCCCCGATCCGGGCGTGATCGAGGTGAACATCCACCCCGCCACCTCCTGGCCGGACATGGTCGAGCGCACGGAGCAGCTCTACGAGCAGGCCCGCCAGGTCGGCCTCGCCGCGGAGAAGTTCATGCTGGACGGCAAGCATGTCGGCACCGGCGGCGGCAACCATGTGGTGATGGGCGCGGCCCGGCCGGAGGACAGCCCCTTCCTGCGCCGGCCGGACCTGCTGCGCAGCCTGGTTTCCTTTTGGCACAACCACCCCTCGCTGAGCTTCCTCTTCAGCGGGCTCTTCATCGGCCCGACCAGCCAGCATCCGCGCGTGGACGAGGCGCGGATGGACGCGCTGCGCGAGCTGGACATCGCCTTCGGCGAGCTGGACCGGATCGGCGGAAATCCCCCGCCCTGGATGACCGACCGGCTGTTCCGCAACATCCTCGCCGACATGACGGGCAACACGCACCGCACCGAGTTCTGCATCGACAAGATGTACGACCCGAACTCCTCGACCGGCCGCCTCGGTCTCGTGGAGTTCCGTGCCTTCGAGATGCCGCCGCATCCGGAGATGAGCCTCGCGCAGATGCTGCTGATGCGCTCGGCGCTCGCCGCCTTCTGGCGGACGCCCTATCGCCAGTCCCTGGTGCGCTGGGGCACGGGCCTGCACGACCGCTTCATGCTCCCCCACCATGCCGAGCGCGACTTCGCGGGCGCGCTGGAGGAGCTGGGGCAGATGGGCTTCCCGCTCGAAGGGAGTGGTTCGCCCCGCATCTGGAGTTCCGCTTCCCGCAGATCGGCCAAGTCGCGATCGAGGGCATGGAGCTGGAGCTGCGCGACGCGCTGGAGCCCTGGCACGTGCTGGGTGAGGAGCAGGCCGCCGGCGGCACCGTCCGCTACGTGGACAGCAGCGTCGAGCGCGTGCAGGCCAAGGTCAGCAACTGGGTGCCCGACCGTTTCGTCCTAGCGGCCAATGGCGTGGCCGTGCCGTTGCAGCCCACCGGCCGCGCGGGCGAGTTCGTCGCCGGCATCCGCTTCAAGGCCTGGGATCCGCCCTCCGCGCTGCATCCCTCCGTGCGCGGGCAGGGCCCGCTTGTCCTCGATGTGCACGACCGCTGGACCGGCCGCGCGATCGGCGGGCTCACGCATGAGGTCGTGCACCCCGGCGGCATGGCCTACGAGGCCTTCCCAGTGAACGCGAATTCCGCCGAGGCTCGCCGGCGCTCGCGGTTCAAGCCCTTCGGCCATCAGCCCGGCGCACGCATCGTAGCCGAGCCGCAGCGCAGCCTGGAGCATCCCTGCACGCTGGACCTGCGCGCCTTCGCCGGCCGGGCGTCCCATGGCTGACCTGCATGCCTGAGCTCCTGGGCAACGGCCCCGACGAGATGGTCTCCGGCGCCGGCCGCATCCGGGGTCATTGGCGCGCGCTCATGGGCATCATCGGCAGCCTCGGCCGTCCGGCCCTGGCCGAGCGCGGCGAGCGCCTCTCGCGCGCCATGGCCGAGGACGGCGTGGCCTCGCTCCTGCCCGGCGCCGCCGGCGAACTGTGGAAGCTCGACCCCGTGCCACTGCCCATCATGGGCGAGGAGTTCGAGGCGCTGGCCGCCGGCATGGCCCAGCGCGCGCGGCTGCTGGATGCGGTCCTCGGCGACCTCTACGGCCCGCAGGAGCTGATGGCCGGCGGGCATGTCCCCGCGCCGCTGATCTTCGGCAGCCCGAGCTTCCTGCGGACGGCGCGCCGCAGCTCGGGCCTGCCGCGCCGGCCTATGCTGCACCTCTACGCGGCCGACCTGCTGCGCCGGCCAGACGGCAGCTGGGCCGTGCTGCAGGACCGGACCAGTCTCTGCTCCGGCCTCGGCCAGCTGCTGGAGAACCGCCGGCTGCACAGCTCGGCCATGGCGGAAGCCTTCGGCGCCGCCCAGCCGCGCAGCATCTCGCCCTTCTTCGAGCTGTGGCAGGAGGCACTGATCCGCCTCGCGCCGCATGGCCGGCGCGACCCCGCCATCGCGCTGCTCTCGCCTGGCACGCGCGACCCGCACTGGTTCGAGCATGTGGTGCTCTCGCGCGAGCTGGGCTGTACTTTGGTGGAGACCGGCGACCTCACCATGCGCGGCGGCGCGCTCTTCCTGAAGACCCTGGCCGGGCTGCAGCCGCTGGACGTGGTGCTCTCCCGCGTGGACGCGGCCGCGCTCGACCCCCTGGACCAGCCCGAGGCCAATGCGGCGGGCGGCGTCCCGGGCCTGCTGGACGCGGTGCGCCACGGCGCGCTGTGCCTGCTGAACGCGCCCGGCGCCGGCCTCGGCGAGGCCCCGGCGCTGGCGGCCTTCCTGGAATCCCTCTGCCCGAAGGTGCTGGGCGAGACGCTCATGCTGCCCTCGCTGCCGACTCATTGGCTGATGCCCGGCGCGCCCCTGCCGCCGCTGCCCGAGGGCTATTCGGCCTGGGGCTTCCGGCCCGCCGGGCGGGGCGCCGCGGCGGAGGTCGCGGCGCGGCCCTTCGACCCGCCGCCCGCCGGCCTCGCGGCGACGGCGCTGCCGCCGCTGCCGGTCGCGCCCTCGCTGGTCGGCTCGGTGCTGACGCCCACGCCCTTCGTGCTGCGCCTCTTCGCCGTCTCGGACGGGACGCAGTGGCACGTGCTGCCCGGCGGCATCGCGCGCGTGGCCAAGGCGGGCACCGCGCTCACCGGCCGGCTGCCCGGCGGCGGCTGGTGCAAGGACGTCTGGGTGCCCGCGGATCCCTCCGAGGCCATCATCGGGCCCGCGGCGCAGAGCGGCCCGCCGATCGCGATCACCCGCACGGCCGGCGCCATCCCATCCCGCGTGGCGGACAACCTCTTCTGGCTCGGCCGCTACGTGGAGCGACTGGACCGCGCGGCCCGGCTGATGCGCGCGGCCGTCGCGCGCCTGCGCCGCGGCGCCGTGCTCCCGCGCGAGTTGGCGGAGCTCTCCACGCTCGCCACCTGCCTCTGCGAGGCGGGGTTGATCGACGAGGAGGCGCGCCCCAGCGCCGGCAGCCTGACATCGCTGGCCAATGCGCTGGAGCGCACCGCGAAGCCCGCCGTGCAGCGGCTGCAGGGCCGCATCGGTGGCCTTGTGGAATCCGTGCGCGACCGGCTGACCGCCGACATGCATGCGACGCTGAAGCAGACGCTCCGCGCAGCGGAGGAGGCGCTGGAGGAATCGCCGGACGGCCTGCCGGACCTCGCCCGCGCGCTGCTGCCCTCGCTGCGCTTCGCCAATGCGGTCGCCGGCATCGCCTCGGAGAACATGGTGCGCGGCGGCGCGCGGCTCTTTCTCGAACTCGGCCGGCGCATCGAGCGCGCCCAGGCCGTCGCCGCCGAGGTGGCCGTCGCGCTGGACACGCCGCCGGCGCGCATCGAGGCCGGGCTGCGGCTCGTGCTGGAGCTCTGCGACAGCGTCATCACCTATCGCAGCCGCTACCTGGCCATCCTGCAGCCGGCGCCGGCGCTGGACCTGGTGCTCGCCGACTCCTCGAACCCGCGCGGGCTGGCCTTCCAGCTCAAGGCCATCCGCGCCGCCCTGGCCGAGGTGGCGGGCTTCGCCGAGGAGGACGGCCCGGCCGGCCGGGCCGAGCGCCTGCTGGCCCGGGCGGAGGGCGTGACGACGGCGCTGCTGGCCGCTCCCGATCAGGCGGTGGAGGCGACCCGCCTGCTGCCTTCCCTGCTGCGGGAGATGGCGGCGGAGCTCGGCGAATTGTCGGATTCCCTGGGCCGCCGGTATTTCGCCCTGCTGCCTGCGGCCCGCGCCGTCGGCGTGGACATGGGCGAGGCGGCGATCATCGAGGCCTGATGCCTCTCGGTCATAGCCGGGCCGCCGCGCATCCGGCATTGTGGGGGGATGATTCGCCCGCCAACGGCCGCCGCATGGGCCGCCGCATGATCTACAGCCTCCGCCATCGGACGGCCTACGGCTATGCGCGCACGGTGGACCTGGCGTCCCACCTGCTGCACCTGAAGCCGCGCATCCTGCCCGGGCAGCGCGTGCTCTCGGCGCGGCTGACCTGCCTGCCGGCGCCCGACCATCACACCGAGACGCATGACCATTTCGGCAATGCGGCCACGCGGCTCTTCCTGGTGGCGCCGCATACGGCCTTCGAAGTGACGGCGGAATCCCTGGTCGAGGTGGATTTTCCCGAGGCGCCGCCCGCCGCGCGCAGCCTTCCCTGGGAGCGGATCGCCGCCGCCGGCCTGGGCGCGGAGACGGCGGATTTCCTGCTGCCCACCCTCTTTGTCCCGCTGATCCCCGAGGCCACGGCCTATGCCGCCGTCAGCTTCCCGCCCGGCCGGCCGGTGCTGGAGGGGCTGCTCGACCTCAATCGCCGCATCCGGCAGGAGTTCACCTTCCAGGCCGGCGTGACCAGCATCACCACGCCCATCGCCGAGGTGCTGCGGATGCGGCGCGGCGTCTGCCAGGACTTTTCCCAGCTCATGCTGGCGGGGCTGCGCGGGCTCGGCCTGCCGGCGCGCTATGTCTCGGGCTATGTGCGGACGCGCCCGCCGCCGGGCCAGGCGCGGCGGCGCGGGGCGGACCAGTCGCACGCCTGGGTCTCGGCCTGGATCGGCGACGAATGGGTGCAGCTCGATCCCACCAACGGCCTCGTGGTGCGCGACGAGCATGTGGTGCTCGCCTGGGGGCGCGATTTTTCCGACATCTCGCCGGTGCGGGGCGTGCTGCTCGGCGGCGGGGCGCATCGGCTCGAGGTGAACGTGGACCTGGAGCCGGCGACGGAGCGGGTGGCCTGAGGGCTCGCCGCCTCCGCCGGCCCCTCGCGATCAGCCCTGGCCGAGCAGCAGCGGCCGGAACGCCGCCGGATCCTTCAGCATCGCCGCCACGGCCGAGATTCCCTCGTCCACCGCCTGCGCCACCGCTTTCACGCCGCCGCAGCGCTCCAGCGCCGGCCCTGCGGGCTTGAGCCGCAGGGCCGGGTGCGAGCCGGGCTGGCCCGCGATGTTGGTCGTCAGGATGCCGTGGCCCTGCATCAGCAGCATGCCGAGCGCGGCCGTCGCCTCCACGGGGACGACCGGGGGGCCGCCGATCCCGGCCCGGGCGCAGGTCAGTGCCAGCACCTCATCCGCGCTGACCATGGGCCCGAGGTCGGTCCGCTCGACCGCATCGCCGCCCAGCCGGGCGATCAGCGCGCCGCTGAGCGCGGTGCCCTGGGCCGCCTCGTGCCGCAGGTCGTCCGGCGAATAGGCCTCGAGCCCGCGCAGCACGCCGGCCGCGACCGGCGCGCGCGCCTCCATGCCGAGGAGGCTGCCGGCGGCGATGATCCGCGCCATCAGGGCCGCGTCGCCGGCCATGACGCCCGCGCGCGGGCCGGGCAGCCCGGCCTTGTCGGCATTGGTGACCACGAGGTCCGCCCCATGCGCGAAGCCCGGCGCTCCGCCGTGCAGGACCGTGCGGATGCGGGCGCCATAGGCGTCGTCGAGCAGCACGGGCAGGCCCGCGCGGCGGCCGAGCGCCGCGGCCTCGGCGATCCCGGCTTCGGGCAGGCGCGCGAGGCTGCTCGTCACGGTGGTGACGACCAGGACCGAGGCCGGTGTCGCCAGCAGCGCCGGCAGGGCCGTGATCCCCTCGATCTCCTCGAAGCCGGCGCCGGCGATGACGGCGCCCCGGCGCAGCGAGGGATGGGAGCGGCCCGTCTCCGGCACGACGGAGACCACGCGCCCCTGCGGCGCCAGGGCCAGCATGCTGGCGGCCAGGGCGGCGCTGCCGCGATTGAAGACGAAGCAGGCGGCCTCGGGCGGTGCGGCGAGATGGGCGCGGATGGCCGCCGCCAGCGCCTCGCCGTAAAGGGAGGGACCGATCCACTCCTCGGCCAGGGTGGAGATGTCCGCCTCGCCCAGCAGGAAGTTCCGCCGGTTGCCGGTGAAGATGCCGACGCTCGCCATCCCGAGCCGCAGCACGCGCTCGCGGATCAGGGCGACGCCCTGGCGCTGGCGCCGCCCGTCTTCGGTGGCGGAGGCGAGGATGGCCCCGCGCGCGAAGCCGGCAGCGGGGTCGATGGGGTTGCCGAAGCGGTCGTGCGGGGTCATTCGATCCTGATCTGCGCGGCGCGGACGAGCTCGCCCCAGCGGGCGAGGTCGGAGCGAATCAGGCTGGCGAAGGCCGCGGGCCCGGTCGCCTGCGGGACCAGCCCCATGGTGGCCATGCGCGCCCGGATCGTGGGCTCCTGCACGGCGCCCGCCAGGGCGGCGGCGACGCGCTCGACGATCGGCGCCGGCGTGCCGGCGGGCGCCAGCAGCCCCCACCAATGCGCGGCCACGAGATCGATGCCCTGCTCTCGGAAGGTGGGCGTGTCGGGCAGCTCGGGCATCCGCTCGGCCGTCGCGACGCCCAGCGCGCGGATGGTGTTGTTCTGCAGGAAGGGCGCGGCGGTCAGCATCGTCGTGAAGGCGACCTGGACCTGCCCCGCCGCGAGATCCGTGATGGAGGGGCCGGAGCCGCGATAGGGAACCTGCACCAGCTTGGTCCCGGTGACGCGCTGGAACATCTCGGACATCAGATGCGTGTTGCCGCCGATGCCGGCGAGCGCGATGGAGAAGCCGTCCGGCCGGGCGCGGGCGAGCTCGGCAAAGGCCCGGGCGTCGCGCGCCGGCAGGCGGGGATTGGCGAAGAGGATCATCGGCGCCACGCCCACCAGCGAGACCGACGCGAAATCCGCCACCGGGTCGAAGGGCAGGTTCGGCATGAGATGCGGCACCGCGGTGTGCGGCAGGTCGGCCAGAAGCAGCGTGTAGCCGTCGGGCGCCGAGCGGGCCACCGCCTCGGTCCCGATCACGCCGGAGGCGCCGGCGCGGTTGTCGATCACGACGGACTGGCCCAGCGCGGCCTGGATCCCGGTCGCCACCAGCCGCGCCGTCACGTCCGAGCCGCCGCCGGGCGGGTAGGGGACAACGATGCGGATAGGCCTGCTGGGCCAGGGAGCCTCCTGGGCGAGCGCCGGCGCGGCGAGCGACGGGAGAAGGGCCGAGGCGGCGAGGAGCCTGCGGCGACGGAGCGGAAGATGGGACATGCGGCGGCCCTCCGGTTGTCTATGAGGCATCAGCGTGATCCCAGCAGGCTGTTCCAGCGAGCGAATTCGGCACGCACGACCGCCTCGCTCTCCTCGAGTGTGCCGCCCAGTACATTGTCCGCGCCGAGCTCGGCGAAGCGGCGCTGGGTGGCCTCGGTGCGCAGCGCCCGCACGATGGCCTGGCGGAGGGTTTCGCGGATGGCGGGCGGGGTGGCGGAGCTCACGAAGACGCCCTGCCAGACGGAGAAGGCGTCGTCCACGCCGATCTCCCGCCAGGTGGGGATATCGGGCGCGAAGCGGCTGCGCCGGGCGGAGGTGACGGCCAGCGCCCGCGCGCCGCCGCCACGGGCGGTCTGGAAGCCGGTGGTGCCGGTGTCGAAGAGCAGCGCGATGCGCCCGGCCAGGAGATCGAGCGTGGCGGGCGCGCCGCCGCGATAGGGAATCTCGTTCATCCGCGCGCCGGACGCCCGCAGGAAAAGCAGCGTCGCCATCTGCAGCGTGCCGCCGCCGCCCGTGTTGCCGTAGTCGTAGCGACCAGGATGGGCGCGGACCAGCGCCACGAATTCCTGTCCGGTCGTGGCAGGCACGTTGTTGGCGACGAGCATCGCCATGGGCGTGTCGATCAGCAGGGTGACCGGGGACAGCGCCTGGGCCGGATCGATGGGGGAATTGGGGGTGAAGTGGCGCAGCGCCGCGATGCTGTTGTTGTTCACCAGCATCGTGTGGCCGTCGGCCGGCGCGCGGGCGACGGCCTCGCTGCCCACCACGCCGCCGCCGCCCGGGCGGTTCTCGACGACGACGGGCTGCGACAGTTGCGCGCCCATGGCCTCGGCGAGGACGCGCGCCGTGACATCCGTGGCACCGCCGGCCGCGAAGGGCACGACGATGCGCAGCGGATGGTCGGGGAAGGACTGCGCCGCGGCGAAGCCCGGCACCGCCAGAAGAAGGAGGACAAGGCTGCGAAGGTTCATCATGCGAAGCTCCTTGTTGCGGCGAAGGCTGTCGTGGAGAGGCTCATGGTGCGCGGAGGGCGGCTGTGGCGACGAGGTCCGGCCTGCCGGCCTCGTCGGTGACGACACCATAGACGTCCCGCGCGGCCGCAGTGGAGACCTTGCCCTGCCGGAGGTCGCGCGCCACCGCTTCCGGATCGCGTGCCCGCGGGTCGCCGTATCCGCCGCCCCCCGGGGTCACGATGCGGAGCAGCGCGCCGTCTTCCAGCCCGTATTCCGAGGCGGTGGAAGGCAGGCGCGGTCCGGCCGGCGTGGCGTCGGGGTCGAGGAGGAAGGCGCCGAGGTTGCCGTCGCGCCCGCCGTCCAGGCCGAGCGCCGGGTAGACCTGCCGGGCGCTGCGCAGGGCCAGCACGGCCTCGGGTGCCGTGATGCGAAGGTCGCGCCGGACGCCAAGGCCGCCGCGATGCCTGCCGGCACCGCCGCTGTCCGGGATCAGCTCGTAGCGTTCCACGCGCATGGGGAATTCGAGCTCCGTCACCTCCACCGGCAGGTTGGAGGTGTTGGTCATGTGCAACTGCATGACGTCGAGCCCGTCGCCCTTCGCCGTGCCGCCCTGGCCGCCGGCGAAGTTCTCATAGTCCACGTAGAAGCGGTTCCGGATCGGGTCCGGGCCAGCCAGGATGATCCCCTGATAGGGCCCGCCCGCCGCCATGGCGAGGTCCGGCGCGGCCTGGCCGAAGCACTGCATGATGGCATCGGCGAGGATCATGGAGGTGAGGTTCCGCGACCCCACGCCGCCCGGGGCACGCGGGTTCACCACGCTGCCCTCGGGCGCCACGACATGGACGGCGCGATAGAGGCCCTCGTTGACCGGCATGGCGGGATCGATCACCGCCTTGGTGCAGAAATACACCGTGGCCATGAGATGCGTGTAGGGAACGTTCTTGCCCGAGGCGATCTGCGGCCCGCAGCGCGAGAAGTCGAAGGTCAGGCCGTCATGGCCCACCGTCAGCGTCACGCCCAGGCGGACCGGGCGGTCGCTGATGCCGTCCTCGTCCAGGAAGTCCTCGGCCTGGTAGACGCCGGGCGCCAGGACCTTCGCGATGCGGCTGCGCGCCCGGCGCTCGTTGGCGTCGAGCATCGCCGCGATGGCCGCCTCGGTCGCCGCCGTGCCGTAGCGGGCATGGAGCGCCAGCATGCGCTGCACGCCGCGGGTGTTGGAGGCGATCTGCGCCTTGAGGTCGCCGTCCGAGAAATGCGGCGTGCGCGTGTTCAGCAGGAAGAGCTCCCAGACGTCGCGGCGCGGCACGCCGGCATCGATGAGCTTCATGGGCGGATAGCGGATGCCCTCCTGGAAGATGGAGGTGCTGTCGCCTGCCTCGCTGCCAGGCACGCGGCCGCCCACGTCCGAATGATGGGTGACCGAGGCGGCGAAGGCCACGGGGCGGCCGTCCACGAAGATGGGCGTCGCCAGCGTGCAGTCGTTCAGGTGGGTGACGCCGACGATATAGGGATCGTTGGCGAGGAAGGCATCGCCGGGCCTCAGCTCTTCGAGCGGGAAGCGCTCGAGGATGGCGGGCACCAGCCGCAGCGTGGAGCCCAGATGCGCGGGGGCATGCGTGGCCAGCGCCAGGGTGCGGCCCTGCAGGTCGACAAGCGCGGTGGAGCAGTCCGCCCTCTCCTTCACGTTCGGCGAATAGGCGGTGCGGATGAGGCTTGCGCACATCTCCCAGGCCGCGGCCTCGAGTCCGCTCGCGATGATCTCGGTGCTGGCGGCGGTCATGCGTTGCCTCCGGGGGTCTCGATGTCGAGCAGAAGGTTGAACTGGGCGTCCACCGTGCAGCGGAAGCCAGGCGGGACGATGGTGGTGGTGTCCATCTGCTCGACGAGGAGCGGTCCCTGCAGCACGTCGCCCGGTTGGAGGTCGTCGCGCGCGAAGACCGGCGTCGCGGCGAAGCCGGTCTGCGGGAAATGCGCGCGGCGCTCGCCGATGGGCCGCGGTGGGCCGTCGCGTCGCGCCCGGGAGGGCGCGACCGCCTCCGCCTGTCCGGTCGGCAGCATGGCGCGCAGCCGGAAGGTCACGAGTTCGATGGGCTTGTCCGGCTGGTCGTAGCCGTAGAGGCGGCGGTGCTCGGCATCGAAGCCCTCGCGCACGGCGGGGATGATCGCATTGGGCGCAGGCATGCCGGGCAGGGGGATCTGCAGTTCGAAGTTCTGGCCCTGGTAGCGCGCATCCACCAGTTGCTCGAAGGCGAGCTGTCCTGTCTCCTGACCACTGCGCGCCAGGATCGCCCGCGCGCGCTCGGCGAGGCCGGCGAGTATGGCGGCCGCGGCCTCGCCGCCGCCGGCCTCGCCGTCACGGATCAGCCGGGTCTGGCTGAGATCCACCTGCACGTCCTTGGTCAGCACGCCCATGGCGCAGAGCAGGCCGGGGCTGGTCGGCACCAGCACGCGCATGCCGAGCTCCTGGGCGACCTCGGCCGCGTGCAGCGGCCCCGCGCCGCCGAAGGCGACGAGCACGAAGTCGCCGGGATCGAGCCCGCGCTCCACCGAGACGTATCGGATGGCCTGGGCGATGTTGGTGTTGGAGATGGCGATGATGGCGGCGGCCGCATCCTCGACGCCGAGGCCCTTCGGCCCGGCGACCACGCGCCCGATGGCCCCGGCCGAGGCCGCGGCGTCGATCGCCAGCCTTCCGGCGAGCAGGTGCGTGGGATTGAGCCGGCCGAGCACGACGTTGGCGTCCGTCACGGTCGGCTCCGTTCCGCCCTGGCGGTAGCAGGCCGGCCCCGGCTTCGCGCCGGCCGAGCGCGGCCCGACGCGCAGCAGCCCACCCGCATCCACCCAGGCCATGCTGCTGCCCCCGGCGCCCACCGTATGCACGTCCACCGCCGCGGAGCGGATGGGAAGCCCGTCGATCTGGCGGGTCTGCGTGACCTCCGGCCGCATGGCACGGATCAGGCAGACGTCGGTGGAGGTGCCGCCCATGTCGAAGGTGACGAGGTTGGCGAAGCCCGCCGCGCGGCCGAGATGCAGCGTGGCGCTGACCCCGCCCGAGGGGCCGGAGAGCAGCGTGTCGAGCGGCCGCTCCGCCGCAAGCTCGGTGGAGAAGACGCCGCCGCCCGAGGTCATCACCCAGGGAGGGACGGTGACGCCGAGCTCGGCCACTGCAGCGCGGAAGCGGGCGAGGTAGCGCCGCATCACCGGCATCAGCGCGGCGTTGACGACGGTCGAGCTGAGCCGTTCGTATTCGCGGAACTCGGGAAGCAGATCGGTGGCGACGGTGAGCGCGACCTCCGGCCATTCGGCGCGCAGGATCTCCGCCGCGCGGCGCTCATGGGCGGGATTGGCATAGGCGTGGAGGAAGCAGACGGCCACGCTCTCGCAGCCGGCCGCGCGCAGGCCCGCGACGGCGGCGCGCAGGCCCTCCTCGTCGAGCGGCAGCAGGACGGAGCCGTCGGCGGCCATGCGCTCGCGCACCTCGAAGCGCAGCTCGCGCGGCGCCAAAGGCAGGGGACGGCGGGCGAAGAGATCGTAGACATGCGGGCGGCGCTGCCGGCCGATCTCCAGCAGGTCACGGAAACCTTCCGTGGTGATCAGCCCGGTGCGGGCCAGCCGGCGCTCCAGGAGCGCGTTCGTGGCGACAGTGGTGCCGAGGCCGATGAAGCCGACCTCCTCCGCGCCGCGCCCGGCCAGGGCCAGGATCTCGCGGATGCCCTGCACGGGCGCGAGATCGGGATTCTCAGGCGTGGAGGAGAGCTTGTGGCGGACGGTCTCGCCAGTTGCGCCGTCCGCGAGGAAGACGTCGGTGAAGGTGCCGCCGACGTCGAGGCCGATCCTGAGGACTCCGGGAGTTCCGATGGGACTGTTCCTTCAAATGGCTTCACGACATTGCTATTCGCGATTGTCCGGTTGACACTACAAATCGGCGGCCGAAGCTTGTCAACGACGAAAGAAAAGGACCGCGAATGCAAAACATTCCTTGGAATAATTTCTTTGCGGACTCTCTCGCCCAGGCGGATCCCGAGCTGGAGCGCCTCCTCGCGGCGCAGAGAGCGCAGAATGCCGCCACCGTGAACCTCGTCGCCTCCGAGACCTATTCGCCGCGCGCCGCGCTGGAGGCGGAGGCTTCGGTGCTGGTGGACAAGAACGCGTCGGGATATCCTCCGCGACGGGGCTTCGGCGGCGGCGCTGTGATGGATGCCATCGAGGAGCTGGCCTGCGCGCGGGCCCGCGCGCTCTTCGGCGCCGAGCACGCCAATATCCAGGCGCTGTCCTCGACCATCGCGAATGTCGCGGTCCTGCGGGGCCTGCTGCGGCGGGGCGAGCGCATCCTGGCCTTCGACCCCTCGGCGGGCCGCCATGGCAGCCATGGCGCTGCGAAGCATATCTCCGGCCAGGAGCACGAGGTCGCCTTCTTCGGCGTGCGCGAGGACGGCGTCGTGGACTACGAGGCTGCCGCGGCCCGGGCCCAGGTTTTCCGGCCGCGCATGATTGTCGCCGGCTCCAGCGCCTATCCGCTGCCGCTGGACTTCTCCCGGCTGGCGGGGATCGCACGCGGCGTCGGGGCGCTGATCTTTGCGGATGTCGCGCATGTGTCCGGGCTGATCCTGGCGGGGCTGCATGAGAACCCGGTGCCCTTCTGCGACGTGGTGACGAGCTCGACGCACAAGACGATGTGCGGGCCGCGCACGGGTGGGCTGATCCTGTGCCGCGCGGAGCATGCGGCGGCGATCGACGCGGCGCTGGCGCCGGGGCTGCAGGCGGCGCCGGGCGGGCACATCATCGCGGCGCGGGCGGCACTGTTCGGGCTGGTGGCGCGGCCGGAGTTCCGTGTGCTGATGCGGCGCGTGGTGGAGGGCGCGCAGGCCCTGGCCGAGGGACTCTCCGCGGCGGGGGTGCCGCTCTATGCGGGCGGCACGGGGACGCACATGGTGGTCGCGGAGACGCCACGGGCAGAGGCCGGGACCCTGTTCCGGCATGGGGTCGCGGCGAATACGACGACGCTGCCGGGCCGCGCGGGCCTGCGGCTGGGCTCCACGCCGATGGCGATCCGCGGGCTCAACGCGCCGGGCTTCCGGGCGTTGGGCCTCGGGCTGGGCCGCTTCCTGCTCGGCGAGGCGGAGGATGCCGGCTTCGCCGCGGAGATGGCGGCGCTCGCACGGCGACATCCGGTTCCTCCGGGCCTGGAATAGCTCGGGTCGGCAGCGAGGAGGCCGCCCGGCGACTCCTGCTTGCTCCCGTTCCGGATGACGGGCAGCCTGCATCGCAGCATGCTTCCGGAAGCGATCATCGTCGGCGTCGGCGCCGAACATGGGCTGGGCGCGGCCGTCGCCCGCCGGTTCGCGCGCGAGGGCCATCGCGTGATCCTGGCCGGCCGGACCATGGACAAGCTCGCTACCGTCGTGGCCGGCATCGAGGCGGCGGGCGGCTCGGCCGAGGCGGTGGTCGCGGACGCCGCCGACTCCGTGCAGGTCGGCCGGCTGTTCGACCGCGCGCAGAACCCCGGGGCCGTCGTCTTCAACGCGGGCGTGAACATCCGCGCGGCCTTCCGCGAGATCTCGGTCGAGACCTTCGAGGAGGCCTGGCGCACCAACACGCTGGGCGGCTTCGTGGTGGGACGCGAGGCGGCGCGGCGGATGGTGCCCCAGGGCCGCGGCACGCTGATCTTCACGGGAGCCACGGCGAGCCTGCGGGGCGCGGCCCATTTCGCGGCCTTCGCCGCGGCGAAGGCGGGGCTGCGGGTGCTCGCGCAATCGGCCGCGCGGGAGCTCGGGCCGCTCGGCCTGCACGTCGCGCATGTCGTCATCGACGGCGGCATCGACGGCGAGCGGCTGCGCGCGCGCCACCCGGAGCGCGCGGCGGCGGCCGGCGAGGACGGGCTGCTGAATATCGATGCGATCGCCGAGGCCTATTGGCAGCTGCATTGCCAGCACCGCTCGGCCTGGACGCTCGAACTCGACCTGCGACCCTACAAGGAGCCCTTCTGATGACGACGCGCCGCACCCTCCTGACCGCCGCCGCCGCGATGCCGCTGGCCGCCCCCCTCGCGGCGCCGCCGGCCGTCGCGCAGACCGCCTGGCCGAACCGGCCCGTCCGCATCGTGGTGCCCTTCGCGGCCGGCGGCTCCGTGGACGTGATGGCCCGCGTCATCGCCGGGCGCCTGCAGGAGCGGACCGGGCAGACCTTCACCGTCGAGAACCGCACCGGCGCCAATGGCACGATCGGCGGCATCGCCGTCTCGCAGGCCACGCCGGACGGCTACACGCTGCTCGTCTCGGCCAGCGTGCAGACCATTGCGCGGCTGGTGATGCGCAACCCGGGCTACGACCCGCTGACCGACCTCAAGCCGATCGCGCGGACCGGCGAGGGGCCTTGCCTCATCGCCTGCAACCCGAACCGGCCGCAGAAGACCATGGCCGAGGTGAAGGCCGCGGCCATCGCCAATCCGCGCGACTGGTCCTTCGGCGTCTCGGCGCTGGGCTCGGCGGGGCATCTCTCGACCATCCAGTTCACGCGCGCGATCGGCGCCGACCTGACGCTGGTGCCCTATCGCGGCACGACGCCGGCGTTGGCCGACCTGATGGGTGGCAATATCGGCGTCCAGATCGACCCGATGCTGGCCATGCTGCCGCCGGTGCGCGCCGGCAACCTGCACGGCCTGGCCCTGACGGCGCCGCGCCGCAACGCCGCCGCGCCGGACCTCGCGACCACGGCGGAATCCGGCTTTCCCGAGGTGGACGCGCAGTCCTGGTGGGTGGTGTGGGCGCCGCCGCGCACGCCGGACACCGTCACCGCCCGCATCGCCGGCGAGGTCGAGGCCATCATGGCCGAGCCGGCGGTGAGGACCCGGCTGGAGGGGCTGGCCATCGTGCCGCTGTTCCAGAAGGGCGCCGAGCTGGACGCCTACATCCAGCGCGACTTCGAGCGCGCCCAGACGCTGCTGCGGCTGGCCGGCGTCCAACCCGAATAGGCCTGGTTTCGGCATGGCTGCCCGCCCGCGAAAACACTTCACGCGGGCGGGATAGATCCGATATCACGTCGAGTATGCGTGATATTCCCGGAGCCCTCGACGTGACGGCCATCGCCCTGACCGGCCTGCGCAAGCGCTTCGCGGCGGGCGGGACGCTCGCGCTCGACGACGTGTCGCTCGAGGTGCGCGCAGGGGAGATCTTCGGGATCGTCGGGCGCTCGGGCGCGGGCAAGTCCACGCTGATCCGGACGGTGAACCTGCTGGAGCGGCCGGATGCCGGCGGCATTTCCGTCCTCGGCCAGGACATGCTGGCGCTGGACGATGCGGGGCTGCGCGCGGCGCGGCGGGGCATCGGCATGGTGTTCCAGCACTTCAACCTGCACACGCGGCGGACGGTGGCCGAGAACGTCGCCTTCCCGCTGGAGATCGCGGGCCTGTCACGCGCCGGGCGGCGGGCGCGGGTGGACGAGATCCTGCCGCTGGTCGGGCTGGAGGGGAAGCGCGACGCCTATCCCGCGCAGCTCTCGGGCGGGCAGAAGCAGCGGGTTGGCATCGCCCGCGCCCTGGCCTCGCGGCCCGGCCTCCTGCTCTGCGACGAGGCGACCAGCGCGCTCGACCCCGAGACGACGCAGGAGATTCTCTCGCTCGTCCGCGGGCTGCGCGACCGGCTGGACCTGACCGTGCTGCTCATCACCCATGAGATGGGGGTGGTGAAGGCCATCTGCGACCGCGTGGCGGTGATGGAGGCCGGCCGCATCATCGAGCAGGGCCGCGTCTTCGACGTCTTCACCCGGCCGGAGCAGCCGACGACGCGGCACTTCGTCTCCGAGGTGGTGGGCCATTCCGTGCCGGCGACGACGATCGCGCGGCTGCCCGAGCCCGGGCCGGGCGAGGTGCGGCAGATCGCCCAGGTGATCTTCGCCGGGCCGAACAGCACGCGCGCCGTGGTGAGCGAGGCGAGCCGGGATTTCGGCATCGACATCAACATCGTCTCCGGCCGCATCGACGAGATCGCGGGCGAGCCCTTCGGCGTGATGGCGCTTGCGGCCTATGGGCCGCGGGAAAAGATCGCCGCGAGCTTCGACTGGATGCGCGGCCTGGGCCTCACGGTCACGGAGATCGAAACATGAGCGCCGCTGGGTCACGTCTCCGGGCCGAGGTCCTTCGCCGATCGGAGATCGAAGTATGAGCGCCGCCGTTTCACGTCGCCGGGCCGAAGCCTTCCGCCGATCGGAGGCGAGATGAGCTGGCTCACCGAGACCATGCAGGACCTGCTGCTGGAAGCCTTCTGGGAGACGCTGATCATGGTCGGAGCCGCGGCGGCCATCGCCGTCGCGCTCGGCCTGCCGATCGCGCTGCTGCTGCGCGTCACCGACCGGGACGGGCTCAGCCCCAATCCCTGGGTCAACCGCCCCCTCGGGCTGGTCGTGAACGCGGCGCGCTCGACGCCCTTCATCATCCTGATGGTGGCGATCATCCCCTTCACGCGCCTCGTCGCGGGAACCTCGATCGGCACCGGCGCGGCCATCGTGCCGCTGGCGCTCGCGGCGACGGCCTTCCTCGCGCGGCTGTTCGAGAATGCGCTGCACGAGGTGGACAAGGGCGTGATCGAGGCCGCGCGCGCCATGGGCGCCACGCGGCTACAGATCGTGACCCGGGTGCTGGTGCCCGAGGCGCTGCCCGGCATCATCGCCGCCACCACCGTCGCGCTGGTCTCGCTGGTCGGCTTCTCCGCCATGGCAGGCGCCATCGGCGGCGGCGGGCTCGGCGACCTCGGCATCCGCTTCGGCTACCAGCGCTTCATGCCCGAGGTGATGGCGACCGTCGTGATCCTCCTCATCGTCTTCGTGCAAGGGCTGCAGTCGCTCGGCGACTGGCTGGTCCGGCGCGTGTCCCACCGTTGATCCTGGAGTTGCCGTGATGATCTCCCGCCGCCCCCTCATTCTCGCCGGGCTCGCGCTCCCGGCCGCCGCGCAGGCCCAGGACATCGGCTCCGCGCAGCGTCCGCTCAGCATCGGCGTCACCGCCGGGCCGCATGCGCAGGTGATGGAGAAGGTGCGCGAGATCGCCGCCCGCGACGGGCTCGCGATCCGCGTCGTCGAGTTCCAGGACTACATCCAGCCCAATGCCGCGCTGGCGGCCGGCGACCTGGACGCCAACAGCTACCAGCACCAGCCCTTCCTGGACCAGCAGGTGCGCGACCGCCGCCTGGCGCTGGTCGCCCTGGGCAAGACGCTGATCTTCCCGATGGGCCTCTACTCGCGGAAGCACCGGAGACTGGCCGAGGTGCCGCAGGGCGGCCGCATCGCCATCCCGAACGATCCGACCAATGGCGGCCGCGCGCTGGTGCTGCTCGCCAACAACGGCGCGTTCACCCTGCGCGCGGGCGCGGACTTCCGCGCGACCGTCGCCGACATCGCCGCCAATCCGCGCCGCCTGCGCGTGGTCGAGCTGGAGGCGGCGCAGCTGCCGCGGGCGCTGGACGAGGTGGAGGCGGCCGCCATCAACAGCAACTTCGCCATCTCGGCCGGGCTCAACCCGGTGCGCGACGCCCTCGCGCTGGAGAGCGCCGACAGCCCCTATGCCAATCTCATCGTGGTGCGGCAGCAGGATGCCGGCGCTCCCTGGGCAAGGCGGCTTCTCGCCGCATATCAGAATCAGGAGGTGAAGGACTTCGTCGCGACGACCTTCCAGGGCTCCGTCGTTCCGGCGTTCTGAGACCAAGGGGCTCCGCCCCCTGGACCCTTCAAGTGATCGGAGATGCAAGAACCTGAGGTTCTTGCTGGGTTGTTTGAGGGGCAGAGGCCCCTCAAGGAGCAAGCGATGCGTCAGCTTCACCTGGGCGCCTTCATGCGCCCCGTCTCCATCCACACCGGCGCCTGGCGCTATCCCGGCGCCTGGCCCGACGCGAACTTCTTCTTCCCGAAGCTTGCGCGCCTCACCCAGACGCTGGAGCGCGGCAAGTTCGACGCCTTCTTCATGGCGGACCACCTCGCGCTGCTGAACATGCCGATCGAATCGCTCCGCCGCAGCCATACGGTGACGAGCTTCGACCCCATGACGCTGCTGCCCGCGCTGGCCGCCGTCACCGAGCGCATCGGCCTGATCGCCACGGCCTCCACGACCTACAACGACCCCTATCATGTGGCCCGCAAGTTCGCGTCGCTCGACCACATCTCGAACGGCCGCGCGGGCTGGAACCTCGTCACCACCGCGAACCCCGACGCCGCGCTCAACTTCGGCCAGGACGAGCACATGGCCCACGGCGAGCGCTACAGGCGCGCCCGCGAATTCTACGATGTGGTCACCGGGTTATGGGACAGCTTCGCCGACGACGCCTTCATCCGCGACGTGGAGAGCGGCATCTTCTGGGATCCGGCCCGCATGCACGTGCTCAACCACAAGGGCCCCGAGCTCTCCGTGCGCGGCCCGCTGAACGTGGCGCGGCCGGTGCAGGGCTGGCCGGTGATCGTGCAGGCGGGCGCCTCGGAGGCCGGCCGCCAGATCGGCGCCGAGACGGCCGAGATGATCTTCGCGGCCGGCGGGCCGATTGCCGATGCGCGCGCCTTCTATGCCGACGTGAAGGCAAGGGCGGCGGCGATCGGCCGCAATCCCGACCACCTCAAGATCCTGCCCGGCGCGCTCGTGGTGGTGGGGGACACCGACGAGGAGGCCAAGGCCAAGCGCGCGCATCTCGACAGCCTGGTGCATTACGAAAGCGCGATCGGCTCGCTCTCCAGCGTGCTCGGCCTGGATGCCCGCGCCTTCGATCCCGATGCGCCGCTGCCGGAGGTCCCGGAGACGGAGAACAGCAAGTCCGGCCGGGAGCGCGCCATCGACATGGGCAGGCGAGACAAACTCACCGTCCGGCAGCTCGCCCAGCGGCTCGGCGGCTATGGCGGTGCCGCGATCACTGGCACGCCGCGGACCATCGCCGACACCATGGAGGAATGGCTGGAGACCCGGGCCTGCGACGGCTTCAACGTCATGTTCCCTTACGTTCCTGGCGGCCTCGACGACTTCGTAGTGCAGGTGGTGCCCGAGCTGCAGGCGCGCGGTCTGTTCCGCAAGGAATATGAAGGCACGACCCTTCGCGAGCATCTCGGCCTGCCGCGCCCGGAGAACCGCTTTTTCGCGGCGCGCTCGCAGGCCGCCGAATAGCGCCGCCCTTGCGGGATGGGCCGCCTTCTCCCTAGGCTTCCCCCGCACAAGCGGGAGCCTCGGGACATGAACATCGGACGTCGCACTTTCGGAAAGGGGATCGCCGCGGCCGGCGGCTTCGGCCTTCCCGCCCTCATCTCCGGCGCGGCGGAGGCGCAGCGCAGCGCCGACACGCTGCGCGTGGTGTTCCGTGACTCCGTCCCGAACATCGACGCCTATTTCAACAACCAGCGCACCGGGCTGATCCTCTCGCACCAGGCCTGGGACGGGCTGGTCCATCGCGACCCCGAGACCTTCCGCATCGTCCCCGCCCTCGCCACCGAGTGGAAGCTGGTCGACACCACGACGCTCGACTTCACCCTGCGCCAGGGCGTGAAGTTCCACGACGGCAGCGATTTCTCCGCCGATGACGTGGTCTACACGCTCAACACGGTGAGCAAGCCAGAGGCGCGCGTCGCGACGCCGAGCAACTACTCCTGGATCGACACCGTCGAGAAGACGGGCGACTTCTCCGTCCGCCTGCGCATGAAGCGGCCGACCCCGGCCGCGCTCGAATACCTGGCGCTGGTCGGGCCCATCTGGCCCAAGGCCTATCGCGAGCGCGTCGGGCCCGAGGGCTATGCCCGCGCGCCGGTCGGCACCGGGCCGTACAAGATCACCCGGGTGGATATCGCCTCCATCGTCGAATACGAGCGCTTCGACGGCTACTACCAGGGCGGGCCCAAGGGGCGCCCGGCGATCCGCAAGATCACCGCGCGCTTCGTCACCGACGCCGCGACCGAGCTGACCGAGCTGCTGTCCCAGCGCGTGGACTGGATCTGGAACATGAACCCGGACCAGATCCCCAACGTGAACCGCCTCCCCACGCTGCAGACGCTGCGGCAGGAATCGATGCGCGTGGGCTACCTCATGCTCGACGCCTCGGGCCGCAGCGGCGCCGACAATCCGATGACCAAGCTCAAGGTGCGCCAGGCGGTGTGGCACGCGATCGACCGCCAGAGCATGGCCGACCGCCTCGTCACCGGCGGCTCGCGCGTGCCGCCGGCGCCCTGCTTCCCCTCGCAGTTCGGCTGCGACGGCGACGCCGCCGTGCGCTACGACTACAACCCCGCCAAGGCGCGCGAGCTGCTGGCCGAGGCCGGCTATCCCAACGGCTTCGACATCGAGCTCACCAGCTACGTGCAGCCGCGGCAATGGTCCGAGGCGGTGCAGAGCTACCTGCAGGCCGTCGGCATCCGCGCGCGGCTGAACATGCTGCAGGTGGCGGCGCTCATCCAGCGCTCCTGGCGCGGCGAGCTCGCCATGTCGATGGGCAGCTGGGGCAGCTACTCGATCAACGACGTCTCGGCCTTCATGCCCAACTGGTTCGGCGAAGGCAGCCTCGACGATTACGCGCGCGACCCCGAGCTGCACCGCCTCCTCGCCGAGGGCGGCGCCAGCGCGGATGAGGAGGTGCGCAAGCGCGCCTATTCGGCCGCGATCCGCCGCGCGACGGAGCAGGCCTATTTCCTGCCGCTGCACACCTACGTGAACACCTACGCCTTCTCGCGGCAGCTCGAGTTCAAGGCCTTCCCGGACGAGCTGCCGCGCTTCTACCTGGCGAAGTGGAAATAGCGCCGGGCTGAGGCGGCGCGGGCCAGCGTGCCCGCGCCGTGGAACTGCGATGTCCGAAGCAGAGCCCTGCCACGCGAAGGGCGCGGGCGGCTCAGGCCGTTTCCGCCAGGTGGCACTCCACGAAGCCAGCGCCGTTCGGCGTGGTCCGCGGGGCCTCGACCGGGCAGCGCTCGAAGGCGAGCGGGCAGCGCGGATGGAAGCGGCAGCCGCCGGGGATATTGGCGGGGTCCGGCATGGTGTCGCCGAGGCCCACATCCGGCACGCCCAGGCCGGGCTCGGGCGTGAGCACGCTGGCCAGCAGCGCGCGCGTATAGGGATGGCGCGGCTCGGCGAAGAGCGCCTCGCTTTCGTTCGTCTCGACGATGCGGCCGAGATACATGACCGCGACCTCGCTTGCGACATGCTCCACGACGGCGAGGTTGTGGCTGATGAAGAGGTAGGTTAGTCCCAGCTCGCGCCGCAGCTCGGCCAGCAGGTTCAGGATCTGCGCCTGGACCGAGACGTCCAGCGCGCTGGTCGGCTCGTCGCAGACGACGATGCGCGGCCGCAGGACGAGGGCGCGCGCGATGGCCACGCGCTGGCGCTGGCCGCCGGAAAGCTGCGAGGGGAAGCGCGTGCCCTGCTCGGTGGAGAGGCCGACGCGGGAGAGGGATTCCTCCACGCGGCGCGCGATCTCGGCGCGGGAGATGCTGCCCTGGGCGACGAGCGGCATGGCCACGATGTCGCGCACGCGGCGGCGCGGGTTGAGCGAGGAGAAGGGGTCCTGGAAGACCGGCTGGATGAGGCGTGCGCGGGCGCGGCGGTCCATCTCCGAGAGGCGGCGGCCATCGACCAGCACCTCCCCCGCGGAGGGCGGGAGCAGGCCGAGGATCATGCGGGCGAGGGTGGACTTCCCGCAGCCGCTTTCGCCCACGACGCCGAGCACGCTGCCGGCGGGCACGGCGAAGGACACGTCGTCCACCGCCACCACCTGGCGCGGCGGCGCGAAGAGGCCCTGCCGGACGTGGAAGACGCGGCGCAGGCCGCGAACCTCGATGGCCGGTGCGCCGCTCACGCCGCCTGCCGCCCCATTCTGCCCTCTGGCCAGCCGGCGGGGAGGGTGCAGAGGACCTCGTGACCGGGCCCGGCGGCGCGGCGCGGGATCTCGCCCGAGCATTCGGCATGCGCATGCGGGCAGCGGTCACGGAAGGCGCAGCCGACATAACCGGGCGGGATGCGCGGCACGATCCCGGGGATGCTGCCTAGCGGCTCGTCGCGCTTCACCTTGCCGGGAACGGGGATGCAGGTCAGCAACCCGCGCGTATAGGGGTGCTGCGGATCGCCGAAGAGCTCGGCCGTCGGGCCGCTCTCCACGACCTCGCCGGCATACATGACCGAGACGCGGTCGGCGATGCGCGCCACCACGCCGAGGTCGTGCGTGATGAGCAGGATGCCGAGGCCGAGCTCCTTCTGGATGCCGGCCAGCAGCCGCAGGATCTGCGCCTGGACCGTCACGTCCAGCGCCGTGGTGGGCTCGTCGGCGATGAGCAACTCGGGGTCGCACATCAGCGCCATGGCGATCATCACGCGCTGGCGCAGCCCGCCCGAGAGCTGGTGCGGATATTGTCCGAGCCGCAGGCCCGGCGCGGTGATGCCGACCCGGCCCAGCAGCTCGGCCGCGCGGTCCACGGCCTGGGCGCGCGGCGTGCCGCGATGGCGGCGCAGCACCTCGGTCATCTGCGAGCCGACCGTATAGGCCGGGTTGAGCGAGGTCATGGGCTCCTGGAAGATCATCGCCATGCGGTCACCGCGCAGGCGCGACATCTCGCGCTCGCCGTAGTTGCGGATGTCGGTGCCGGCGAAGGCGAGTCGCTCCGCCTCGCGTTTCCCGCCGCGGGCCAGCAGCCCCATGACGGCGAGGGAGGTGACGGATTTCCCGCAGCCGCTCTCGCCGACGAGGCAATGCGTCTCGCCCTTCTCGACCTTCAGCGAGATGCCGCGCACGGCGGCAGTGCCGCCGAAGGTGACGCGCAGGTTCTCGACCTCCAGCAGGCTGGCATTCTCGGCCGGCCGATTCAGACCTTCGCCACTTTCGGCGCTGCGGTCACCGGACGGCATCATCGGCTGAGATCCGTGCCGAGCATGTCGCGCAGCGCGTCGCCCAGCAGGTTCACGCCCAGCACCAACACGAAGAGCGCGATGCCCGGCACCAGGATCACCCAGGGCGTGAAGAACATGTATTCCTTCGCTTCCGCGATCATCAGGCCCCAGGAGGGCAGGGGCGCCGGCACGCCCAGGCCGAGGAAGGACAGCGCTGCCTCCAGCAGGATGGCCAGCGCCATCTCCAGCGTGGCGACGACGGCGAGGTGGGTGGCGATGTTCGGCAGGATCTCGCGCATCAGCACGCTCATCTGGGACGAGCCCGCGCACCAGGCCGCGCTCACATAGTCCAGTGTGCGCAGCTGCATGGTGGTGGAGCGCGCGACGACGGCGAAGCGGTCCCAGAGCAGCAGGCCCAGCACCAGGATGACGAGAAGGAAGCTGCTGCCGAGCAGCCCTGCCACGGCCAGCGCCACCAGCACCACGGGGATGGAGAGCCGTGCCGTGATGAGGAACATCACCACATCGTCCACCCGCCCGCCGTAGAAGCCGCCGAGGATGCCGATGGTCGTGCCGATCAGCCCCGAGGTGATCACCGTCGCGATGCCGATGATCATGGAGATCCGCGCGCCATAGATCAGCCGCGAGAGATAGTCGCGCCCGAGCTGGTCTGTGCCGAGGAAGTTCGCCGCCGTGCCGCCCTCCATGAAGGATGGCGGGACCAGCCGCGCCTCGAGGTTCACCGCGAAGGGATCGTAGGGCGTGATCCAGGGCGCCAGGATCGCCACCACCAGCACGATGCCCACGATGAGCGCGCCCAGCGCGAAGCCGGCATTGCGCAGCAGCCGGCGCCACGCGCCCTGGCCGGGAAGCACCGCACCGCTCATGCTGTGCGCAGCCGCGGGTCGAGGACGGCGTTCAACAGGTCCGCCAGCAGGGTCAGCGCGATGTAGATCAGCGCCAGCACGAGAACGACCGCCTGCACCACCGGATAATCATTCTTGCTGATGCTTTCCCAGGCGAGATAGCCCACGCCGTGCATGGCGAAGACCGTCTCGATGACGATGGAGCCGCCCAGCATGAAGCCCAGCTGCACCGCCGCGATCGAGACCACCGGGATCGCCGCGTTGCGGAAGCCGTGCTTCACCAGGATGGAGAGTCGGCTTAGCCCTTTCGCCCGCGCCGTGCGGATATAGTCGGAGGACAGGGCCTCGATCATGCCGCTGCGCGTGAGCCGCATCAGCGAGGGGATCGCCGAGAAGGCCAGCACGATCCCCGGCATCACGTAGTATTCCGGCCCGCCCGTGCCCGAGATGGGCAGCAGCCCGAGGTTCAGCCCCAGCCAGACCATCAGGATCAGCCCCAGCCAGAAGGAGGGCATGGCCTGGCCGACCAGCGCCACCATCATCACCGTCCGGTCCAGCCAGGTGTTCTCCCGGACGGCCGCGATGATGCCGAGCGGCAGGGCGACGATCAGCGCCAGGCCGAGGCCGACGAGGCCCAGCGTCATGGTGATCGGCAGCCGCGCGCCGATGAGGTTGGAGACGCGGTCGCGGAAGAAGTAGCTGTCGCCGAAATCGCCCTGCACGGCGCGGAACAGCCAGTCGAGATACTGCACGTAGACCGGCCGGTTCAGCCCATAGGCCTGGCGGATGATCTCGACATCCTGCGCGGTCGCGCTCGGGCCGGCGATGGAGATGGCAAGGTCGCCCGACAGCCGCGTGAGCAGGAAGCTCAGCGTCAGCACCGTCAGGGCCACGAGCACGGCGACGGTCAGGCGGCGCAGCAGGAATTTCACCATCGGACCGAAGCCTAGGCGGGCGCGGCATGGCGTTGCAAGCTCGCCCCCAGGATCGTTTCGCAGTTTGGAGTTCCGGGACTTGGCCGACGCAGACCTGAACAGCACCGCCTGGCGCGTGCCGCCCTCGCGCTACCTGGAGGGCCGGCCGGCCGAGCACGCGGTCCCGGCCAGGCCCATCTCCTGCTACGTCACCATGCCCGACGGCTGCCGGCTCGCGGTGGATGCCTGGGTGCCGGAAGGCGCCACCGGGCCCGTGCCCGCCGTGCTCATCCACACGCCCTATTACCGCCGCTTCGCCCTGCGGCCAGGCGGGCAGGGCGAGTGCTCCCCCAACGCGGGAAGATTCCGCGACATGCTGGTGCCGCGCGGCTACGCGCTGGTCGTGGTGGACATCCGCGGCACCGGCGCCAGCTTCGGCACGCGCGACAGCTTCCGGTCGCCCCGCGAGCGCGAGGATGCGCGCGAGATCGCCGACTGGATCGTGGCGCAGCCCTGGTCGGACGGGCGCATCGGCGCGACGGGCATCTCCTATCCCGGCGCCGCCTCGGATTTCCTTGCCAGCACGGGGCATCCGGCGGTGAAGGCGATCGTGCCGCTCTTCGCCGTCTGGGACACCTGGTCGGACCACTACTACCCGGGCGGCGTGTTCCTGAACCGGCTGGCGCAGGTCTATGACGAGCTCATGGTCGCCATGGACCATGACCGGCGCGACCTGCTCTCCAAGGTCTCCTACTTCTCCAACCCCGACCTCGCCGGCCCCATGCCGGTGGACGAGGATGCGGACGGCGCGCTCCTGCGCGAGGCGGTGAAGCAGCATCTCGGCAACTTCCGCATGCCCGACTTCATCACCGACCTGAATTTCCGCGAGCAGAAGCTGCCCTACGATTCAGGCTTCTCCTCGGCGAACATCAGCCCCTATTCGGTGTGCAAGTCGATCCGCCGGGACGTGGCGATCTATGCCGTCTCCGGCTGGATGGACGGCGTGGGCTACGCCAATTCCGCCATCGCGCGCTACCTGACCATGCAGGGCAATCCGACGCATCTGCTGCTCGGCCCCTGGGACCATGGCGCGCGTTGCAACGTCTCGCCCTGGCGCGGCCGCATCGATCCGGAATTCGCGCTCCTCGGGGAGCTGCTGCGCTTCTTCGACGAATACCTGATGGGCCGGACGACCGGCCTGCGCGAGGAATCGCCGATCCACTTCTTCTCCATGCACGGCGAGACCTGGCAGGAGGCGGCGAGCTGGCCGCCGGTGCCGCCGACCCGCCTGCATCTGGCCGCGGGTGCGCTGCAGCCAGCGGCCGTGAACGGCGGCGAGGCGGCGCATCCCACGGATTTCTCCTTCAGCTCCGGCTCCGGCACGCGCTACGAGCGCATCGCCGCCATCAACGCGCTCGACTACTACACGGACTGGCAGGAGCGGCAGGCCGCGCTGCCGGCCTATGACAGCGCGCCCTTCGAGCAGGCGATGGAGCTCACCGGCAACGCCATCGCCGATCTCACGCTGGCCTCCAGCGAGCCCGACGCTTCCATCCTCTGCTACATTTCCGAGGTCGAGGCGGACGGCACGGTCCGCTATGTCACCGAGGGGCTGCTGCGCGCGCTGCACCGCAAGGAATCGCCGCATCCGCCGGAATACCAGTCGCCCTGGCCCTTCCGCACCTATCACCGCGACGACGCGAAGCCGCTCGCCCCGGGCGTGGCCGAGCGCATGCGCGTGGTGATGCTGGCGACCTCCTGGATCTTCCAGAAGGGCAGCCGGCTGCGGTTCTCCCTGGCAGGCACCGATGCCGACCACATCAAGCAGATTCCCCACGGCCGCCCGCCCGTGCTGACCTTGCATCTGGGCGCCTCCGCGCTCGACCTTCCGCTGCGCCCCTTCGAGGAGTGACCCGCATGACAATGACCCGCCGCGGCCTCGCGGCACTTCCCTTCCTCGCCGCGGCGCCCGCCTTGGCGCAGGGCTTCCCGACACGGCCCATCCGCCTGGTGCTGCCGCAGCCGCCCGGCTCGGCCAACGACGCGGTCGCGCGCATCATCGCCGAGCCCATGGGCCGTGCCCTCGGCCAGCCGATCGTGGTGGACAACCGCCCGGGCGCGAACGGCATGGTCGCCATCAACTTCCTCAAGCAGCAGGCGCCGGACGGCTACACGCTGCTGCTGCCGGGCGTCTCGCAGCTCTCCTTCAATCCGCATCTCTATCCGAACCTCAGCTACGACGTGATGCGCGACTTCACCTATGTCGCGCCCGTCTCCGATGCGCCCTTCATCCTCCTGGCGAGCAGGAAATCCGGCATCGCCAGCGTGGCCGACCTGCTCGCCCGCGCCCGCGCCGAGCCCGGCAAGCTCACCTATGCGAGCGCCGGCATCGGCAATTCCACGCATCTGTCGATGGAGATGATCGCCGACCGCGCGGGCGTCACCTTCACCCATGTGCCCTATGCCGGGACCGGCCAGGCGCTGACCAGCATCGTCTCCGGCGAGACCGACGTGATGATCCTGGTGCTGGCCGTGGCGCTGGGCCAGGTGCGGGCGGGCGCGGTGACGCCGCTGGCGCTGGTCGCGGCCGAGCGGCTTTCCATCCTGCCCGACCTGCCCACGCAGAGGGAGGCGGGCATCGACGCGCCGGTCATGCCGGGATGGTTCGCCATCGTCGGGCCGGCCGGCATGCCGGAGGACGTGGTGAGCCGGATCAACACCGCCTCGCGCGCGGCGCTGCGCGACGACACGGTGCTGAAGCGGCTGGGCGACAACCTGCTGATCCCCTTCTCCGGTTCGGCCGCCGATCTTCGCGCGCGGATGGAAAGCGACAGCCAGGTCTGGGGCGAGTTCATCCGCCGGCGCGGCCTGCGACCGGAATAGCGCGCCGGGCACTCCGTCCCTGCCTTCGAGGGGAAGACGCTGGCCGAAATTCGCGTCGGCAGGATCTCTACAAGCTGGCCGGAACCATCGGGGCCGAGCAGCGATGCGGCCGCTTGGCGATGGCGGTTGTCCGATGGTTCGGACATAGTCTTGCTGCACCGCATGGCTGACGGGTTCTGTTGCATGCAACCAGAGGTTTAGTCTCTCCCGAAACACGGGAGAGACATCGTCATGGATTTCGGCTTCTTCACCATGCCCTCGCACCCGCCCGAGCGGTCGCTCAGGGACGGGCACGACTGGGATCTCCAGGTCATGCGATGGCTCGACGAGCTGGGCTACAAGGAAGCCTGGGTCGGCGAGCATCACACCGCCCCCTGGGAGCCGCATCCGGCGCCCGACCTGCTGATCGCCCAGGCCTTCCGCGAGACGCAAAACATCCGCCTCGGCCCCGGCGGCTTCCTGTTGCCCTATCACCACCCGGTGGAGCTCGCGAACAGGGTCGCTATGCTGGATCACATCTCGGGCGGGCGGCTGAACTTCGGCGTCGCCGCCTCGGGCCTGCCGAGCGACTGGGCCACCTTCCACGTCGACGGCATGTCGGGCCAGAACCGCGACGTGACGCGCGAGGCGCTGGAGATCATCCTGCGGACCTGGACCGAGGACGCGCCCTGGACGCATGCGGGCAAGTACTGGAACGTCAGCAAGATCGACCCGATGTTCGGCTTCCTCAAGCCGCACATCAAGCCGCTGCAGGCGCCGCATCCGCCGATCGGCGTGGCGGGGCTGAGCAAGAACTCGGACACGCTGAAGCTGGCCGGCGAGCGCGGCTTCCTGCCCATGAGCCTCAACCTCAACCCGGCCTATGTCGGGAGCCACTGGGATTCCGTGGAGGAGGGCGCCCGCCGCTCCGGCCGCACGCCGGACCGGCGCGACTGGCGCCTCGTGCGCGAGGTCTTCGTCGCCGACACGGACGAGGAGGCCTGGCGGCTTTCGGTGGGCGGCATGATGGGCCGGATGATGGGTGAGTACTTCCTGCCGCTGCTCGCGAATTTCGGGTTCCTGGAATATCTCAAGCACAGCCCCGAGGTGCCCGATAGCGACGTGACGGTGGAATACTGCGCGCGCCGCAACTGGCTGGTCGGCTCGCCGCGGACCGTCGCGCAGAAGCTGGAACGCGTCTACGAGGAGGTCGGCGGCTTCGGCTCGATCCTGGTCTTCGGCTTCGACTATTCGGAGAACCCAGGCGCCTGGCGGAACTCGCTGCGGCTCCTCATGGAGGAGGTCGCTCCGCGGGTGCGGCATCTGGTGCCGCAGGCGGCGGTGCGTCCGGCGGCGGAGTAGGCGGAGTAGAAGGCGGGGGCGCCTCCGAGCGCCTCCGAATCAGAGCGGGTCGTCCTCCTGCGGCGGCAGCCGTGCCGCCGCTTCCATCTGCTGCTCCGGCGTCTGTGGCGGCGCCCGGTAGACGCGCCGGAACGAGGCCCGCCGCGCGCCGGGCGCATCCAGCCCGTAGTTGTCCGCATAGGCCACCAGCTGCCGGCCGCGATCCGGCCAGATCGTCAGATAGGCCAGCGCCACCTGCACCTCCTGGAGCGGATGGACATCCTGGGTGCGGCCCGTGGCCAGCGTCGCGTCCACCGAGGCCGGGGTCGTGTCCAGCAGCCAGGCCGCGAGGTCGCGCACACGCTCCACGCGCACGCAGCCATGCGACAGCGCGCGGCCGGGGCGGGCGAACAGGCCCGGCCGGTTGGTGCCGTGCAGGAAGATGCCGTCGGAATCCTGGAGCCCGATCCGCAGCGGCCCGAGCGGGTTGGTCGGCCCCGGGGGCTGGATCAGGCGGCCGCCGACCTGCTGGAAGCCCACGGCGCCATTGGCGCGTATCTCGGGCGCGATGCTGGCCGGCACGTACCAGGGCGGATGGAACCGCACCGTGGTGAGGTAGGTCGTCAGCTGCGGCGTGCGCGTGCGCGGGGCGCCGACGACCACGCGCGAGCGCAGGATTTCCACACCGCCCTCATAAGCGATGAGCTCGGCCGCCGCGATGTTCACCAGGATGGCCCGGCCGACGGAGAGGTCGAGCCCCATGTCGTCCAGCCGCTCCAGCGTGCGCTGCACGGCCGTGCGGCTGCGGTGGTTGAAGGGCAGGGAGGCCTGCGCGACGCGAAGCTGGTCGCGCGTGTCGAGCACGGTCAGCGGCGGCAGGATCACGGGCGCCGGGATCTGCGCGGCGGCGACCCGGGTCTGCGCGGAGGCGGCGCCCGGGGCGAGAACCGCTGGGGCGAAGATGGCCGAGGCCGATCCGTAGAGGACGGAGCGGGCCAAGGAACGGCGAGTGTGGGTCATGAAGCGGCGGGGACCGGTATGGATGCGGAAGCATCGTAACAGGTAAAGTCAACGGAAGTCGTAAAGCGTCACGAAATTTATCACAGTGTGGCCGGAACAGCTCGCGCCAGGAAGGCCAGGACGTCGCGGGCGCAACGCTCGGGCAGGGCGTCGCCCAGATTGTGGGGCATGCCCTTGTAGGTCAGCAACTCGGCGGAAGGGTGCGGCGGCACATCACGTCACGCGCCCCCGGAACTCGGCCTGCAACTGGTCCAGCGTCAGGAACTCGGCGCCCATCTGGGTGAGGGCATCGATCAGCTTCTCGAGGATCGCCATGCGATGCCCGCGGCCGATGACATAGGGGTGGAAGGTGTAGACCAGCGCGCCCCATTCCTCGGTGCGCCGCATGTACTCGAAATCGGCGATCCAGTTCTCCAGCACGCCGCTGGCGTTCTGCAGCCCGGGCAGCAGCCCGTCCTTGCTGCGCAGGAACTCGAAATGCGGGAAGTCGTCGAGCGACCAGGAGATGGGGATCTCCACGAGGTTCGTCGTCTCGCCGAAGACCATCGGCGCATCGGCCTTCACCACGTCGCCGCGGCGGGCGAAATAGGGCTGGCAGTCGTGCCCCATCATGCTGCTGTCATAGGCCAGGCCATGGCTGAGGATCAGGTCGATGGTCCGGTCGCTGATGTCCCAGGAGGGCGAGCGGTAACCCTGCGGCTTCTGCCCCGTCAGCTCCACGATGGACTCCAGCGCGCGGGCGAATTCGTCCGCCTCGCGCGCGGCCTCGAGTTGCGCCGGCGGCACATGGCTCCAGCCGTGATGGCCGATCTCGTGGCCTTCCCGGACGATGCGGTGGCAGGCGTCCGGATAGGTCCTGATGACGACGCCCGGCACGTACCAGCTCGCCTTGATGCCGCGGCTCGCCAGCAGGTCGAGGATGCGGCTTGCGCCCACGACGCCGAACTCGCCGCGCGAGACCGGGGAGGGCGTGTCCAGCCCGCGCGCGACGAGGCCGGACCAGGTGTCGAAGTCGAAGGACAGGCAGGCGATGTGGCGTGGCACGCGGGAGCCCTCTCGCAGCAATGAATTGACGTGATATGTTCACCGAGCGTGTCGGACAAATCCCCTCTTCGCAAGGCCTTGGCGCGATTCATGTCCGTATGAGGATTCCCGCCTGGATCGGCGCTCTCTACGCCACGCTGCTGATGCAGACGGTCGCCGCCTTCCTCGCCCAGAGCCTGACCGTGGTGGCGCCGCTGGTCACGCGCGACGCCGGCCTTGCGCCCGAGGCCATCGGCCATCTGTCCGCCCTGGTCGCGGCGGGGACGGCGCTGTTCCTGCTGCTCGGCGGGCCCTTCCTGACGAGATGGGGCCCGGTCCGCTCGCTGCAGGTGGGCGCGCTGGTCTCGGCCGGCGCGATCCTGCTGGCGGGCCTGGGCACCCCGGTCGCGCTGCTCGTCGCCTCGCTCTTCCTCGGCATCGGCTACGGGCCCTCGCCGCCGGCGGGCAGTCGCATCCTGGCCGCGACCGCGCCGCCCCGCCACCGCGCGCTGATCTTCTCCATCAAGCAGGCCGGCGCGCCGCTGGGCGGGGCGGCCGCCGGCCTCGTGCTGACCCCCATCGCCGCCGATCACGGCTGGATGGCCGGCATCCTGGTCGCCGTCGTCATCGCCCTGGTCGCGGCGGCCTCCATCCAGCCCTTCAAGGCCGGGCTCGACGCCGAGCGCGATCCCACGCAGAGGCTCAACCTGCACGCGATCTTCCAGCGGCAGACCTGGCTCGCGCCCATCTTCGCGTTGACGCATCATCCGGCGCTGCCGCCGCTCACCATCCTCGCCGTCTCCTTCGCGGTGGTGCAGGGCTGCCTCTTCACCTTCACGGTGACCTGGCTGACCTTCACCCACGGCGTCTCGCTGGTGCAGGCCGGCGGCGTCTTCGCCACCATGCTCTTCGCGGGGGTGGTGGCGCGCATCGTGCTGGGCTGGATCGCCGACCGGATGGGCCGGCCCATGCGGCACCTGATGATCCAGTCGGTGGCGGCGGCGATCGCGACCGCCGCCTTCGGCGCCATGCCGGACGACCTGCCGCTCCCCGCCGTGCATCTCCTGGCGGGCCTGACGGGATTCCTCGCGGCGAGCTGGAACGGCATCTACCTCTCCGAGGTCGCGCGGCTGGCGCCGCCCGCGCAGATCTCGGCGGCGACGGCCGGCTCCACGCTTTTCACCTTCCTCGCCTATCTCCTCGCCCCCGCCGGCTTCGCGCTGTTCGTCTCGCTGAGCGGAAGCTGGACGCTGGCCTTCACCCTCTGCGCCGCCCAGCTCGCCCTCGTGGCGGCGGTCGTCGCCCTGGCGCTGTGTGGCGCCGAAACCAAGGAAACACCGTGATGCCCGACAAGCCCCGCCTGCTGCTGATCAACGCCTTCCGCCTGAGCCCCGGCTCCTATTCCCTGCGGCCGGCGAGCGGCACGCGCGAGCAGCTCGTGATGGATTACGAGAACGTCGCGCACCTGCTGGCCGACGTGGAATGGGACGTGAATGCCGGCGCGCTCGCCACCCATGGCGACTGGGCCGTGGAGGCGCTGGAGGAATTCTTGATCGTCGGCGCCAACCGTCTGCCGCTGGTGCGCGAGGGCTGCGAGAGCGGCAAGTACGATGCGATCGTGCTGCTGGGCGGCGGCGATCCGGGCTATCCGGAATCGCGCGAGATCGGCCGCCGCCACGGCATCCCCGTGACCTCCTGCGCGCATGCGCAGATGCATGTGGCGAGCATGCTCGCCCACCGCTTCGGCATCATCGACATCTCCGAGAAGCACAACGCGCAGATGGCGAAGCTGGTCGTGGAGTACCGCTTCACCGAGCGCTGCACCGGCATCCGCAACATCGACTTTCCGCTGCCGCGCCCGGCCAATGCCAACCGCCCCTCGATCGCCTCCGAGCGCGCCAAGGCGCTGGCCGGCGAGCACAGCGCCATGCTGGAGGCGGCCTTTGAGGCGTCCGAGGCCGCGATCCAGGAGGACGGCGCCGAGGTGCTGATCCTGGGCTGCTCGGCCGCCTACTGGATGCAGCCCCTCCTGCAGAAGCGGCTGGGCGAGGCCGGCTGGGACATTCCGGTCCTGGAAGGCTACAGCTGCGCCATCGAGCAGGCGAAGCTGCTGGCGCGGCTGGGGCTGGATGCGAGCGGGATGATGATCCCGAGGGATCCGCCGGCGCGCTCGCGCAGGCGCAAGCTGGTCTAGCGCCCGCGCCTCAGCGCAAGCGCCGCAGCGTCACCGGCGAGCACGCCTCGCCGGTGATCTGTCCGGCGAAGGTGTCGCCCGAGACCGTCCCGGTCATCGACACGGCGCGCCCGCCGGGAGGCAGCGCGGGCGCGCCGTCCGGCGTGAGCTCCACCGCGCCGTTGGCCAGCCGCGACCCCCGCATCCGGTAGGAGCCGCGCGGGATGGCCGGCGCGCCCTGAGAGGGGCCGAAGTCGAACTTCGCCATGAGGCGGCTCGGCCCCTCCTCGCGCACCGACATGCGCGCGGTGATGACCTCCTTGCCGCATTGGTACTGGCCGACCCAGACGCCGGCGAAGCCGCCTGGTGCGCCGGCGGTCGCGGGACCGTCGGCGGGCGGCGGGGGCAGGCGCGCCGCCGTCTGGCGCACGGTGACGCCGTTCTGCTCGAACTGGCGCGGCTTCACCACGACGATCTGGTTGGGTGGCGCCGCGGTGAACAGGCGGATCGCGCCGTCATTGTAGCCGAGCCGGCTCAGATAGGCCCCGATCACGGCATTGCCCGAGCTGCTGACCTGCCCCGGCCCGCCCTGCTGGGCGACATAAGCGGCGTGGAAGCCGATCCGCGCGCCCTGGCCGATATGCCGCTCCGTGCCGGCCAGCCAGATCAGCGAGCAGGCCGAGAAGCAGCCCGAGCCGTCGGGTACATAGGTCTGCAGGCGGGCCTCGCGGATGGCGCGGCCGATGCTCAGCGCCGGCGTGAGCGAGCCGCCGCCGCTGTTCAGCACCACGCGCGCGCCGCGATGGGCGGCGGCAGCGGCCATGAAGGCGCCTTCGGTCTCGGGCGAAATCCGGCCGTAGATCACGATGCTCGTGGTGCCGCCGTCGCGCGCGACATAGACGCGCCCTGGCGGAAGGCTGGTCTGGGCAAGAAGGGCCGTGGGCGCCAAGCTGACGAGCAGGCCGGCCAGGATGAGGCGGGGCTTTCGCATGCTCCGGAAGGTATGGCCTGGGCGGGCGGCGGAGCAAGGGCCCAGCGGCCGGACAGGGGAGGGGATGCGATGAAATGCGCGGTGATCGGCCTGGGAAGCATGGGCGGCGGCGTGGCCGCGAGCGCCCTGCGGGCCGGGCTCGACGTGACGGGGGTGGATCCGAGCGAGGTGGCCCGGAAGGCCTTCGGCAACCGCGCCGTGGCGCGCGGGGCGGATCTCGAGGAGGGCCAGGCAGCCGTCCTGGTGCTGACGGTGAATGCGGCGCAGGCGGAGGCCGCGCTGTTCGGCGAGGGCGGCGCCGCGCAGCGGCTGGCGCCCGGCGGCGTGCTGATCTGCTCGGCGACCATGGCGCCGGCCGATGCGAGGAAGCTCGCGGCCGAGGCGGCCTCGCGCGGGCTGCTCTACCTCGACGCGCCGGTCTCGGGCGGCGCGGTCGCCGCGCGCGAGGGCCGGATGACGGTGATGGCGAGCGGCTCCGAGGCCGCCTTCGCGGCCGCGAAGCCGATGCTCGACGCCGTGGCCGGGCCGGTGTGGAACCTCGGCGCCGAGCCGGGCCAGGGCGCCGCCATGAAGGTGGTGCACCAGCTCCTGGCCGGCGTGCACATCGCGGCCGCCGCCGAGGCCATGGCGCTGGCGCTGCGCGCGGGGCTTGACCCGCACACGGTCTATGACGTGGTGAACGGCGCGGCGGGCGCTTCCTGGATGTTCAGGAACCGGATGGCGCATGTGCTGGCGGGCGACGACACGCCGCTCTCGGCCGGCGACATCTTCGTGAAGGATCTCGGGCTGGTGGAGGCCATGGCGCGGGAGGCCGCGCTGCCGGTGCCGCTGGCGGCGCAGGCGCTGCAGCTCTTCGTGGCGCAGCGGGCGATCGGGCAGGGGGGCCGCGACGACGCCTTCGTGCTGCGCGTCTGGCAGGCCATCGCGGGATTTGCCCTGCCGGGCGAGGAAGGCGGCGCCGAGGCCAGGACGCCGGAATAACCAGGGGGCGGCCCCTGCCGCTTTGTCCCGCGGCCATGCCGCCGCGAGGCCTCCAGCAGGGTTAAGGGCGGGACAAGGAGGAGCCCGCCATGTGGAACCGCATTCCGATGATCGCCCTCGCCTGCGCCGTGGCGATGCCCGCAACCCTCGCCCAGGCGGCCGACAAGGCCAGCGCCGTGGCAGTGCGCTTCTCGCCCGGCGCGACGGCGGCCTCGTTCAACGGCCGCGTCCGGGGCAATGAATCCGTCAGCTATCGCCTGACGGCCCAGGCGGGGCAGGAGATGACCGTCCGCTTCCGGCCGGGCAACAACAGCGTCGAATACGTCGTCCTGCCGCCAGGCAGCGACACGCCCATCCACAACAGCCTGGCCGCGGGCAACGAGTTCACCGGCACGCTGCAGGCCAGCGGCACCTACGTGGTCCGGGTCTTCATCGCCCCCGGCGCCGCACGGCGGAACACCGGCGGGAGCTACACGATCGCCTTCGGCATCGACGGCCGCGGCACGCGGGCCACCGAGGCGGGCCCGCCCGGTCCGCCCGCCCGGCAGGACACGACCGATCGCGGCCCGCCGGGTCGGCCGGAGGCCTGGCAGGTGGCGGGGCTGACGCGCGGCGACGTGCTGACCGTCCGCACCGGGCCCTCCTATTCCGCGCGGACCGTGCTGCGGTTCCCGGAAGGCGCGATGGTGCGCAGCTTCGGCTGCCAGGAGGTGGCGGGCGCCCGCTGGTGCAACATCGGCCCGGCCGATGCGCAGCGCCCGGCTGGCTGGGCCTCGGCGCGCTACCTGCGCGAGGCGGCCGCCCCGGCGCGGGAGCCCCGCGTGCCCGGCACGCCCTATCAGGCGACGGGCCAGGTGGATTGCCGCTTCCAGGGCCAGCCGCCGGTGACCTGCCCCTTCGGCGTGCGCCGCCACGGGCCGGGGACGGCGACCGTGGAGATCACCCTGCCGAACGGCCAGCGCCGCTCGCTGGTCTTCCGCAGCGGCCAGGTCTCGACCGAGGGGCGCGAGCCGGTCGTCGCCAGCCGGGAGGGCGACAACATGGTCGTCACGGTGGACGGCAATGAGCGCTACGTGATCCCGGACCTGGTGATCCGGGGGGATTGATATCGGCGGGGGCGATTCACGGCCTCGGCATTCGCCTCGGCCGACCGCACCCGTTGCTCAGCCCGCCTTCGCCTCGCGGCGGTACTTCGTCAGCAGGAACTCGGTGTAGCCGTTCGGCTGCGCCCCGCCCTGCAGCACCAGCGCCGCCGCCGCCCGGAAGGCGACGCCCGAGAAGTCCGGCGCCATGGGCACGTAGCCCGCATCGTCCTTGTTCTGCTTGTCGACCACGGCCGCCATCCGGCGCAGCGTTTCCATCACCTGCTCCTGCGTGACGATGCCGTGGCGCAGCCAGTTGGCGATGTGCTGCGCCGAGATGCGCAGCGTCGCGCGGTCCTCCATGAGGCCGACATTGTTGATGTCCGGCACCTTGGAGCAGCCCACGCCCTGGTCCACCCAGCGCACGACATAGCCGAGGATGCCCTGGGCATTGTTGTCGAGCTCGGCCTGGATGTCCTCGGCCGGCCAGTTGGTCTGCGTCGCGACTGGGACGGTCAGCAGGTCGCCGAGCTGGGCGCGGCGGCCGCCCTCGGCGATCTCCGTCTGGCGCGCGGCCACGTCCACCTGGTGGTAGTGCAGCGCGTGCAGCGTCGCGGCGGTGGGCGAGGGGACCCAGGCGGTGTTGGCGCCGGCCTTCGGATGGCCGACCTTCTGCTCCAGCATCGCGGCCATGGCGTCCGGCATGGCCCACATGCCCTTGCCGATCTGCGCCTTGCCGCGCAGGCCGCAGATCAGGCCGATATCGACGTTCCAGTCCTCATAGGCCTTGATCCAGGCCGTGCCGCGCATGTCGTTCTTGCGGATCATGGCGCCGGCTTCCATCGAGGTGTGGATCTCGTCGCCGGTGCGGTCCAGGAAGCCCGTGTTGATGAAGGCCACGCGCGCGGAGGCCGCCTGGATGCAGGCCTTGAGGTTGACTGTGGTGCGCCGCTCCTCGTCCATGATGCCCATCTTGAGCGTGTTGGGCGCCAGGCCGAGCAGCGTCTCCACGCGGCCGAAGAGCTCCACCGCCCAGGCCACTTCCTCGGGCCCGTGCATCTTGGGCTTCACGATGTAGACGCTGCCGGCGCGGCTGTTCAGCCGCTGGCCCTTGATGTCGTGCATGGCGATCAGGCTGGTGACGGCGGCGTCCAGGATCGTCTCCGGGATCTCCGCCCCGTCCAGCGTCGCGGCGTCGGTCATCATGTGGTGGCCCACATTGCGCACCAGCATCACCGACCGGCCGGGCAGGGTGAGCGTGCCGCCATCCGGCACCGTGTAGCTGCGGTCCTCGTTGAGGCGGCGCGTGATGGTCTTGCCGCCCTTCTCCAGCTCGGCGCAGAGGTCGCCCTTCATGAGCCCGAGCCAGTTGCGATAGACCTCGACCTTGTCCGCGGCATCGACGGCCGCGACGCTGTCCTCGCAATCCTGGATGGTGGTGAGTGCCGCCTCCATCACGAGGTCCGAGACGCCCGCCGCGTCGCCCTTGCCGATCTCGCTGCCGCGGTCGATGTGCAGCTCCAGGTGCAGGCCGTTGTGGCGGAACAGCAGCACGGAGGGCGAGCCGGCCTCGCCGGCATAGCCCACGAACTGCTCCGGCCGCTTCAGCGGCACCGCGCCGCCGCCCTGCAGCGCCACGTCCAGCGCGCCGCCCTTCACCGTGTATTTCAGCGCCTCGGCATGGCCCGCGCCCATCAGCGGCACGGCCTGGTCGAGCACCTTGCGCGCGAAGGCGATGACCTTGTTGCCGCGCGTCGGGTTGTAGCCCCGGCCGCGCTCGGCGCCGTCGGCCTCGGGGATGGCGTCGGTGCCGTAGAGCGCGTCGTAGAGGCTGCCCCAGCGCGCATTGGCGGCGTTGATGGCGTAGCGTGCGTTGTTGACCGGCACCACGAGCTGCGGGCCGGCGATGCCGCCGAATTCAGGATCGGTGTTGGCGGTGGTGATGGCGAAGTCCGCGGGCTCGGGAACCAGATAGCCGATCTCGCGCAGGAAAGCCTCGTAGGTGGCGACGTCGATGGGCTTGGCCGGATTCTCGCGATGCCAGGCGTCGATCTTTGCCTGGAGGTCGTCGCGCTTCGCCAGCAGCGCGGCATTGCGGGGGGCGAGGTCGCGCAGGATGGCCTCGAGGCCGGCCCAGAAGGCAGCGGCGTCCACGCCCGTGCCAGGGAGCGCCTCGGTCTCGATGAAGCTCTTCAGCGGTTCGGCGACATTCAGGCTCATCGGGGGCTCCGTGCGGACGTTTTTCCGGGGGAGGCTTAACCGGCAATCCCGCGAGGGGAAAGGGCCGCCGGCTTGCCGAAGCCCGCGGTTAAGGCTCAGGATAGCTTAGCGAAACGAAGGATGCGCGCCATGGACCTGACCCCGCACACCACGCAGCACTGGAATGTGCGCAAGCCGGCAGGCCGGGGCGAGAAGGGCATCGTCGCCAGCCAGTCGCGCGACGCGGCCGAGGCGGGCGTCGCCATCCTGCGCGCCGGCGGGACGGCGGCCGACGCGGCGGTGGCCGCGGCCTTCGCGCTGGCAACCGTCGAGCCCTGGAATTCCGGCCTCGGCGGCATCGGCTTCACCCAGGTGATGAAGCCGGGCGGCCCGGCCGAGACCTTCGACTTCGGGCCGGTGGCGCCGCGCGGCCTCGACGCCTCGGCCTATCCGCTCACGGGCAAGATGAAGAACGACCTCTTCTCCTGGCCGGAGGTCGTGGGCGACATCAACATCCATGGGCCGAAATCGGCGCTGATCCCCTCGGCGGTGGCCGGCTACAAGCTGCTGCACGAGCGCCATGGCCGCATGCCCATCGGGGACGTGCTGGCGCCGGCGGTGGCGCTGGCGAAGCGCGGCCTGTCGCAGGACTGGTTCGCCACGCTGAAGATCGCCAACAGCGCCTCCGTGCTGCGGCTCTATGAGGAAAGCGCGCGGATCTACCTGCCGGGCGGCCTGCCCCCCGTGCCGCCCTATCAAGGCGCGTCCGGCTATTTCCCCCAGGGCCGGCTCGCCGACACGCTGGAGCGGCTGCAGAGCGCGGGCCTCGCCGACTTCTACACGGGCGACATCGCCGCCTCGATCGCCGCCGACATGAAGGCGATGGAGGGCTTCGTCACGGCCGAGGACCTCGCCGCCTGCGAGGCGCGCGTGCTGCCCGCCATGGAGGCCACCTTCCGCGGCCGCCGGCTGGTGCTCGCCAACGGCCTCACCGCCGCGCCGACGCTGAAGCGCCTGCTGGCCATGATGGAGAAGGCCCCCTACGGCGCCATGCCGGACGCGGCCTGGTACGCCTATCTCGCGCGCTCGCTGCGCGCCTCCTATGCCGAGCGCCTCGCCGGTCTCGGCGAGGGCGTGCCGACCGAGGCCGAGCCCGTCGGCGCCGACAGCTGCACGACGCACCTCACCGTCGCCGACCGCGACGGCATGATGATCTCGATGACCACCACGCTGCTCTCCTCCATGGGCAGCCGCATGGTGCTGCCCGGCACGGGCGTGCTGATGAACAACGGCGTCATGTGGTTCGACCCGCAGCCCGGCAGCCCGAACGCCATCGCGCCGGGCAAGCGGCCGCTGTGCAACATGTGCCCGGTGATCGCGCTCGACGCGAAGGGCAATCCCGAGATCGCGCTGGGCGCCTCGGGCGGCCGCAAGATCATGGCCTCGGTCTTCCAGCAGTACAGCTACGTCGCCGACTTCGCGATGGAGCCGGAAGCGGCGGCCCACCATCCGCGCCTGGACGTGTCCGGCCCCGAGGGCGTGATGGCCGACAAGCGCCTGGGCGAGGCGACTCTCTCGGCGCTGGCGGCGGATGCCGAGGTCGAGGTGGTCGAGCACACCGTCGCGCCGGGCAACTTCGCCTGCCCGAACCTCATCCTGCAGCGCGGCGGGATGCGGGTCGGCGTGTCGGACGTGATGTCGCCCTGGTCGGCGGCGATCGCGGAATAAAACAAAGATTGAGGGGCCCTGCCCCTCAAACTCCCCGCCAGGGCTTTTTGCCCTGGACCCCTAACCGTGCAGCCCCGGCGCCTCGTGCCCGGTCCGCGCCACATACTCCGTGTAGCCACCGCCATACTGGTGGATGCCGTTCGGTGTCAGCTCCAGCACGCGGTTCGACAGCGCGGCCAGGAAATGCCGGTCGTGCGAGACGAAGAGCATGGTGCCCTCGTATTGCGAGAGCGCCGTGATCAGCATCTCCTTCGTCGCCATGTCCAGATGGTTCGTCGGCTCGTCCAGCACCAGGAAGTTCGGCGGATCGTAGAGCATCCGCGCCATCACCAGCCGCGCCTTCTCGCCGCCTGACAGCACGCGGCACCGCTTCTCCACCTCGTCGCCCGAGAAGCCGAAGCACCCCGCCAGCGAGCGCAGCGAGCCCTGGGCCGCGCGGGGGAAGGCCTCCTCCAGCGCCTCGAAGACGGTCTGATTGCCGTCCAGCAGCTCCATCGCGTGCTGCGCGAAATAGGCCATCCTCACGCTGCCGCCGAGCGTGACGCTGCCCTCGTCGGGATCGGTGGAGCCCGTCACCAGCTTCAGCAGCGTCGACTTGCCCGCGCCGTTCACCCCCAGCACGCAGCAGCGCTCCCGCCGACGCACCAGCAGGTCCAGCCCGTCATAGATGACGCGGCTGCCGTAGCGCTTGTGCACGCCGCGCAGGTTCACGACATCCTCGCCCGAGCGCGGCGCCGGCTGGAACTCGAAGCTCACCACCTGGCGGCGCTTGGGCGGCTCGACGCGCTCGATCTTGTCCAGCTTCTTCACCCGGCTCTGCACCTGGGCGGCGTGCGAGGCGCGCGCCTTGAAGCGCTCGATGAACTTGATCTCCTTGGCCAGCATCGCCTGCTGCCGCTCGAACTGCGCCTGCTGCTGCTGCTCGTTCATCGCGCGCTGCTGCTCGTAGAACTCGTAGTCGCCGGAGAAGGAGGTGAGGCTGCCGCCGTCGATCTCGATCACCTTGTTGATGATGCGGTTCATGAACTCGCGGTCGTGCGAGGTCATCATCAGCGCGCCCTCGTAGCCGGCGAGGAACTGCTCCAGCCAGATGAGGCTTTCCAGGTCGAGGTGGTTGGACGGCTCGTCGAGCAGCATCACGTCGGGCCGCATCAGCAGGATGCGGGCCAGCGCCACGCGCATCTTCCAGCCGCCGGAAAGCGCGCCCACGTCGCCGTCCATCATCTCCTGGCTGAAGCTGAGGCCGGCGAGGACTTCCCGCGCGCGGCCCTCCAGCGCATAGCCGCCCAGGTCCTCGAAGCGCGCCTGCACCTCGCCGAAGCGCTCGATGAGGCTGTCCATCTCGTCCATGCGCTCGGGATCGGCCAGCGCCGCCTCCAGCTCCGCCAGCTCGGCCGCGACGGTGCTCACGTCGCCCGCGCCGTCCATCACCTCGGCCACGGCGCTGCGGCCGGCCATCTCGCCCACATCCTGGTTGAAGAAGCCGATGCTGATGCCGCGATCGGCCAGCACCTGGCCCTCGTCCGGCGGCTCCTGGCCCGTGATCATCCGGAACAGCGTCGATTTCCCCGCCCCATTGGGCCCGACGAGGCCGATCTTCTCGCCCTTCTGGAGGGCGGCCGAGGCCTCGATGAAGAGGAGCTGCTGGCCGTTCTGCTTGCTGATGCTGTCGAGGCGGATCATGGGGAGGCGCGGCCGGAACTGTTGCGGCGCGCTTATGCCCAGAGGCGCCGCCTGAGGATAGGCCCGGCACGCCGTTTGCGATGTCCCCGCCCGGGAGACCCCCCTCCGGCCGGGATTGCCGCGGATCTGCGCAATCCTTCGGCAGGACGGCTGAACGGGAGATTACAGAACATGCATCGTCGTGGACTTTTGGGTGCTTCTGCCGCCCTTCTAGGCACGCCCGCCTTGGTGCGTGGCCAGGGCGCCGCCTGGCCGACCCGCGGTTCGGTCCGCCTGGTCGCCCAGTTCCCCCCTGGCGGCCTCGTCGACACCATCGCCCGCCTGATGGCGCCGGCGATGAGCCAGGCGCTGGGCCAGACCGTCCTGGTCGAGAACCGCGCCGGCGCCGGCGGCGTCATCGGGACGGACTACGTCGCGAAGGCACCGGCCGACGGCTACACGCTGCTGGTCAGCCACGCCTCGGTGCATGTCTTCTCCACCGCGACGCTGCCCTCGCTGCCCTTCGACCCCATCACCGACTTCACCCATATGGGGCTGCTGGTTGAGGCCTCGAACGTGCTGCTGGTGAAGGCGAACTCGCCCTTCCAGACGCTGGAGCAATACGTCGCGGCGGCGCGCACGCAGCCGGTGCGCTTCGGCTCCTCGGGCATCGGCTCGGCGCCGCACCTGCTGGGCGCGATGCTCTCGGGCGAGGCCAATGCGCCCAACCTCGACCACGTGCCCTATCGCGGCAGCGCGCCCGCCCTGCAGGATCTGATGGGCGGGCAGATCGAGAGCATGATCGATCCGGTCACGACCAATGTGCAGATGCTGAAGGACGGCTCGCTGCGCTGCCTGGGTATCTCCACGCCGCAGCGGCTGCCGGCGCTGCCGAACATCCCGACCTTCGCCGAGCAGGGCTTTCCCCGGCTCACCTCGTCGCAGTGGCTGGGCCTCTCGGCGCCGAAGAACCTGCCGCAGCCGATCGTGGAGCGGCTTTCGGCGCTGATCCCGCAGGCCCTGGCGCGGCCGGAGCTCGCCGCCCGCTTCGAGGACCTGCAGACCATGCCGCCGGCGACGCCGGTCATGGGAACGGCCTTTACCGACCGGATCAAGGCCGAGATCACGGAATGGAGCGCCGTCGCGCGGCGGTACAACATCTCGGCGGCATAGGAAGCAGGCGCCACGCCGGTCGGCGTGGCGCCCCGACCGACCCGGGAAAGTTTTCGCGACGGCTTTCGAACATCCGGCCGCAACGCGGCCGGCGCCGCCCAACCTACCTTGCAACTCGCGCGACAGTCGCGCGGCGAAGCCAAGGCGGCGGAGCCGCCGCCCGGCGCTTGAGGGCGGGAAAAAGCTTCACGCCGCCAGCGGCATCCGATCCTTCCGGCACTGCATCAGCGGCTGGATCCGCGTGCCGAACATGTCCATGCCCAGGAGGAAGTCGTCGAAGGTGAGCATGATGCCGGCGACGCCCGGCATGGCCGCCACCTCGTCCAGCAGCCGCGCGCAGGTCGCGGGACTGCCGACGATCGTGCCCATGTTGAAGTTGATCGGCGAGGGGTTCCGCTGCACCACCGCGGCCATCGAGGTCGCCTCGGTGCCCACGTCATGCGCCGCATGGCCCAGCAGATGCGTGAGCGCCTCGCGGTCGGCACCTTTCTCGTAGCTGTCCCACTTGGCCAGGGCCGCCGCGTCGGTCTCGGCGCAGATCACCATGAAGAGCATGTAGGCGCCGACCTCGCGCCCGCTCTTCTTTCCTGCCTCCAGCACGCGGGCCGGCACCGAGGCCGACTTCTGCGGCTCGTTCACGCCCTCGCCGAGGCAGAAATTGTAGTCGCAATACGTCGCGCCGAATTCCATCCCGCGATCCGACTGCCCGGCGCTGACCAGCTTCGGCCGTTGCGCCGGCCGCGGGCTCAGCTTGCAGGCGTCCATCTGGAAGAACTCGCCCTTGAAGTCGGAATGGCCGGCCTCCCAGAGCTCGTGCAGGATCTGCACGTATTCGGTGCTGTAGTCGTAGCGCCTGCCGAAATGGTTATCGCCGGGCCAGAGGCCCATCTGACTGTACTCGACCTTGTGCCAGCCCGAGACGATGTTGACCCCGAATCGCCCGCCCGAGATGTCGTCGATCGTGCTGGCCATGCGCGCCACGATCGCGGGCGGGAGGGTCAGCACCGCGGTCGAGGCAAAAAGCCTGATCCGGCTCGTCACCGCCGCCAGCCCGGCCATCAGCGTGAAGCTTTCGAGGCCGTGGTCCCAGAACTCCGTCTTTCCTCCGAAGCCGTGCAGCTTGATCATCGACAGCGCGAAGTCGAGCCCGTAGCCCTCGGCCTTCTGCACCACCTGCTTGTTCAGCTCGAAGCTGGGCCTGTATTGCGGCGCATTCTCCGAGATCAGCCAGCCGTTGTTGTTGATGGGGATGAAGACGCCGATGTCCATGCGCTGATCGCCTTTCGTCTTGTCCCGGCCGCGCCGGTGCGGTGACCGGGGCAAGCAAGGCCTATGCCATGGGCGATCGGCGAGGGTGCCCGCGCGGCGCGACGCCGCGCTGGACAGCGGCCGCGGGCCCGAACAACATCGCGCGCGAATCAGCCCCGGGACTGCCCGGCGGCGGCCACCGCCTGGAGGACTGCCATGAAGCTCACCATGCCGGAGGAGATCATGCTCCTCCTCCTGGACGACAAGACGGGCCGCCCGATCGGCCTGCCCGCGCCCGCCGGCGACTATGCCGTGGCCAGCGCCATCCTCATGCAGCTCTCGCTCGACAACCGCATCGACACCGACCCCGAGCGGCTGATGGTGACCAGCCACAAGCCCTCCGGCGACCCGGTGCTGGACGAGGCGCTCACGCTGATCTCCACCAACCTCGGCATGCGCGACAGCCGCCACTGGATCGTCGAGCTCGGCCGCCAGGGCGACCACTACCGCTCCATGATCCTCGACCGCCTCGTGGCCAAGGGCGTGCTGAAGAAGGAGGAGGGCCGCTTCCTATGGGTCTTCCCGGACCGCCGGTATCCCAAGGCCGCCGAGGGCGAGGCCGAGGTGCTCGAGGTGCGCGCCCGCCTGCGGAAGGTGCTGCTGGAGGACGACATCCCCGAGCCGCATGATTCGCTGATGATCGGCCTCGCGCGCGCCAGCGGCATCATCCCGCTGATCCTGACGCCGGCCGAGCAGGACAAGGTCGGCAAGCGGGTGGATCAGGTGGCGGATCTGGAGGAGCTGGGCCGCACGCTTTCGGCCGTGACGCGCGAGGTCTATGCGATGATGCTGGCCTTCGCCGGGGCGCATTAGGCCCAGGACCCGAGCCAGGCGGCGAACCGCCGGCCGGCCTGCGGCGCGAAGCCACGGGCCGTAAGCTTCGCCGTCAGCCCTTGCGGGGAAGGACGCTAATTCGCCGCCGCCGTCGCCTGCCGCAGATAGGCCAGCAGGTTGGCCCGCTGCTCCGGATTGCGCAGCCCGACATAGGACATGGAGCCGCCCGGCACGACCGACTTGGGGTCGGTGATATAGGCGATCAGGTTCTCCTCGGTCCAGGCGAGGCCCGACGCCGCCCGCTCGCGCATCGGCGCCGAGTACCGGAAGCCCTCGACCGCCCCCGCCGCCCGGTCGAGGACGCCGTGAAGGTTCGGCCCCACGCCGTTGCGCCCGCCCTGATTGATCGTGTGGCAGGCCCGGCACTGGTTGAAGACGCGCTGGCCCGCCTCCGCATCCTGCGCCATCGCGCCCAGGGGCGTTAAAGCGAGCCACCCGGCGAGCATCATCGAGAACCGCATTCGTCCACTCCGAGAGTTGTCCTTCATCTTGGGCGAAGGCCCGGATCCTGCAAGCGCCGGCCGCCGCGGATGGACGCGCGCCTCGTCCTTCCGCATCCTTCCGGAAACGGAGGATGCGATGAGCGGCAACAGGCTGAGGGTCTTCCTCTCCCACGGAACGGACGTCTTCCCCGGCTATTTCGGCGACCATGCCCTGGCCGAGCTGCGGAAGCATGCCGATGTCGTCCGCAACGCCACCGACCGAGACCTGCGCGACGGCGAGCTGGCCGAGGCCGCCCGCGGCTGCCAGGTCATCATCGCCTTCCGCGGCTCGCCCGGCACCGAGGCGACCTTCGCGGCCTCGCCCGACCTCGTGGCCTTCCTGCGCTGCGCCGTGGACATCAGCACGATCGACGTACCGGCGGCCTCGGCGCAGGGCATCCTGGTGACGCGCGCGACGCCGGGCTTCGTGGATGCCGTCGCCGAGCTCGGCATCGGCATGATCCTGGACCTGGCCCGCGGCATCTCGCGCATGGGCCAGGCCTATCGCGCGGGCCGCGATCCGGAGCCGGGACGGAACCTGCAGCTCTCGGCCTCGACGCTGGGGCTCGTCGGCTATGGGCGCATCGCGAAGCGGATGGAGGAGATTGCGCTCGCGCTCGGCATGAAGGTGCTGGTGCATGACCCCTATCTCCGGCCCGGGACGGGCCTGGAGGAGGTGCAGGCGCAGGCGGATTTCCTGGTCTGCCTCGCCATCTCCAGCCCGGAGACTGCGAATCTTATGGACGCGGCGGGTTTCGCGCGGATGAAGCGCGGCGCCTTCTTCATCAATCTCTCGCGCGGCGAGCTGGTGGACGAGGACGCGCTGGAGGCGGCGCTCGATTCCGGCCATCTGGCCGGCGCCGCGATGGATGTGGGCCGCGCGCCCGACCAGAAGCCCAGCCCTCGCCTCGCCCGCCGCCCCGACGTAGTGGCCACGCCGCATATCGGCGGCGTCACGCCCGAGGCCGCCTACCACCAGGCCATGGACACGGTGCGCCAGATCGCCTCCCTCGCGGCCGGGAAGCTGCCGGAAGGCGCGGTGAATGCGGGGCAGGCGCATCGGCTGTCGCGGCTGGGGATCGCGGTAAGCTAGCGGGGCGGCTCCGTCCCTCGCCGCCCGCCGGCGCGGGCCGGGCGCCTCGCGGGCAACCAGGGCCGATTGACGCGCGGGCGCCGCGCGGCCCCAATGGCGGCCAAGACCAACAGGGAGTGGAGCACATGGCCGAAACGACCATCTTTCCCGGCACCGTCGAATGGACCGGCGAGAACCCCGGCATCTCGCTGAAGGAGGATCCGGACGGCCCCTTCACGACGCTGGCCTCCTTCTTCCGGGTGATGCTCTCGCCGCATGGGCGCGGGCATGCGCTCGTGCTGCTACAATCGCCGCAGGAGGCCTCGCCGGGCAATGTCTGCCTGACCGACAACGAGCCGCTCGCGCGCTGGCTGATCGCGGAATACGTCTCGCACTTCGGGGCGTGGCGCGGGCTGCCGGGACTGTCCTCCCTGAGCTTCCGCAGGCTCGACAGCGTGGAGGCGGAGGGCGACACCGTTACGCGCTACGGCGAGACCGTGAAGGCCGGCGACATGACGGTGAAACTGGAGTGGTCCGGCCTGGGCAAGCCCTTCTGCTTCGCGCTCTCGCCCGCGCAGTCGGCCACGGGCAGGCACCACATGCCGAGCCTCTTCGTCGGCTGCGACAAGGCGACGGTCACGGTGAACGGCCAGTCCCGGCCGGGCGCCCCGGTCCCGCGCGACATCGCGGGCCAGCGCATCTCCACGGCGATGCTGGCCTTCTCGGAGACCTGGATCCGGGCGTGAAGGCCGGCGGCGGGCGCCGAGGCTATGCGAATTCCCTCGCATAGGCGTCGGCGGAAAAGCCCACCAGCAGCGTCTTCCCGCCGGCCAGGACGGGCCGCCTGATCATCGAGGGCTGCGCGACCATCAGCGCAATGGCCTTGCCCTCGTCGATGTCCACGCGCTCCGCGTCGGGCAGCTTGCGGAAGGTCGTGCCGGCGCGGTTGAGCAGCTTCTCCCAGCCCACCTGGCCGGCCCAGGCCTTCAACGTCGCGGCCTCGATGCCGGACGCCTTGTAGTCGTGGAAGGCGTAGGGCACGCCCCTGGCCTCCAGCCAGGCGCGGGCCTTCTTCATCGTGTCGCAGTTCTTGATGCCGTAAATCGTCGTCGTCATCGTGGCCCTCTGGGCGCGTGTCCGCATGAGCCAGCACCCGGCTTCGGTAGGGACCCGCTCCGGTGCCGTTCGACGCGCCGGCGCGGATCACCTCCGGCCGTCGCCGCCCCCGAAGAATCTGTTCCTGCCCACCGTCCCAGCACCGGCGTGGTCAGGCGACCATCGGCCAGGACGGCGCGCTTGTCGATCTGGAGGCGCTGCCCTTCGCTCCCGTCCGGCGCGCCCGGGCTGGGCCCCGGCGGCGGGACGGCGGGCCGCGCGCGACGATCCCGCCCCGCGCACCCTGGCCTGGTCACGATTCGCTCCCATATCAGCGATCAGAGGACGACCTCCCCATCACGGGTTTCGCATGTCCGGGACGGCCCGGCCCTGTCTTGGAGGGCCCGTTCATGGCCTGGATCTACCTCGTCGCCGCCGGAATTCTCGAAATCATCTGGGCCTTCGCCATGAAGCAGTCGCACGGCTTCACCCGCCTCGGGCCCACGATCCTCATGCTGGTCTCGATGGTGGGCAGCGTCGGCCTGCTCACCCTGGCCATGCGCGTGCTGCCGCTCGGCACGGCCTATGCGGTCTGGACCGGGATCGGCGCGGTGGGGGCCTTCCTCGTCGGCGTCATGGTGCTGGGCGAGGCGGCGAGCCCCATGCGCGTCGCTGCGGCCGTCCTGATTCTCGCCGGCCTGGTGCTGATGAAGCTGTCCAGCAGCGCTTAGCCCGACCTCGGGGCATTTGTCGCGCGGGACGGCTGAGCGGAGGGCAGGGGCTGCTGCTACGCGGCCCCGGGCGAGGCCGGCCGGCGATCGGCCTGCGCCTGGGGATTGCGCCCCTCCCTCTGCAGCCGTCGCCAGACGCCGGCGTCGCGATTGTAGAAATCCGGACGAAATTGCAGGGCGCCCTCCGGGTCGGCGAAGGCCGTCTGGTAGAGCAGGAAGACCGGCACCGGCGTCGGAAGGTGGTGCCGGGTGGTGCCGCCCGTCGCGATCCCCCGATGGATCGCGTCAACGGGCTGCTGCATCAGCAGGGCGGCGAATTCCAGGGGATTCTCGACGCGGATGCAGCCATGGCTGATGCGCCGGTTGTCCCGGCCGAAGACGGTCCGGTTCGGCGTGTCGTGCAGGTAGACGTCGAACCGGTTCGGCATGTCGAACATGATCAGGCCGAGCCCCGCTTCGGGGCCCGCCGCCTGCTCGATCTCGCCGCTGTCGCGCAGGACCATGTTGTTCCGCATCAGGTAGTCCGGGTCGCGATCGATCCTCGGCAGGATATCCGCCGCGACGATGTCCCGCGGGATGACCCAGGGCGGGTTGAAGAAGCTGGCCTCGATCACGGCCCGGAACTCCGGGCTCTGGCTGCGCTCGGCGTCGTCCCCGACGACGACCCGTGTCGAGAAGACGGGCCGGTCGGCGCGGTAGAGCACCAGCCGCTGGTCGGCGACGTTGACCCAGGCGCGGTCGGCCGGCAGGGCGCGCGGCAGCCAGCGCTGGCGCTCGAGGTTGACCTCGATCTGTCGCAGGCGGAGCGCCGCGGCCCTGTCGCCGGCCGCAGGAGCGGGGCGGTACCGCTGCAAGGCCTGGCGCAGCGCCCGGTAGGTCGGCGTCGCCGGCGCCAGCGCCTCGATCGCCGCCACGGGATCGGGACCGTCGATGGCCCGGTCGAGCGCGGCGGCCACATCGACCGGCTCGGGTGTCAGGGCCTCGCCGTCGCGTCGGAGATCGAGCGGCACGGCGCCGTGGGCCAATGCATCGGCATAGGAGAGGACGGCATGCGAGAGCAGCAACTCGCGGCGAAGAGGCGGGAAGGCCGCCCTGCGCCAGAGCAGGCCGGCCAGGAACAGCTCGGGATCCAGGCCGTGATCGCGGGCGCGCAGGACGGCATTCACCAGGGAATCGGCCTGCGGCTGCCGGTCCGTCCAGACCGGCTCGAAGCCGCGGAGCGCGTAGAAGCGCCGCAGCAGCCCGGCATTCAGCGGCTCGCCGGCGACGACCGGCGCGCGAGCGCCGCCGATCAGGTCCCGAAGCCCGGTGTCGGCATGCCGCGCGGGCACGGCGCCCGTCTCCGGCTCCGGGGCTGCGCCGCACGCCGCCAGCCCCCATGCCGACGCGGCGAGAGCGAACGTGCTTGCCATGCCGCGCCTGGACATCTCGACCCAGGCGGAAGCCGAAGGCTCCTGGCCGCCGGGTCCGGCCTTGCACCGCGGCGCGCTCACTAGAGCCCCCTCCGTTCGCAAGTGCTCACTACAAGCCTCTAGCTCGTTGATTCGAGAGCATGAACCACGCTTCCGGTGATTCCACCTGCGGCGATCATGCCCCCGCGCCACTCCTCGACTTTTATCGACCCATGCAACTGCATTTTGATCCTTGCTAAGAGTTGTCTTTGAATCCTAACCTGTCCATGCCCAATTCAATCAAAGGAGTAGCAGATGAAAGCCAGACTGTTCCGTAGTGCGGCCGTGTTTGCCATCGTTGCGCCCGTGGCGTTGCTCGCCGCCTGTGCCGAGACGCCGCCGCCGGCCCCGGCCCCCGTCTACGTCGCCCCGCCGGCTCCTGCCCCGGCCCCGGTTCCCCCGGCGCGCGGCTGATCCGTATCGCGCGGTAAGCGCGGGCGGGACCGCTCGCCCCGGAGGCTTCGGCGGCGAGGCTTCGGCGGCGAGGACCGTTTGCGGCAGGCCCGCCCGCGACGAGCGCGATGCAGCCTGCGCCGGCTCTCCGGCGCATCCAGACCGACGCCTCTACCGGAGCGATCGGTGGATGAGGCCAGGGCCCAGCCCGGCCTCGCTCCACGTGCCCGCGCCACCCCTGCAGCCGCTTTGGCTTCAGGGGATCGGCGCGGTGGCTCCCCTCTCAGCTCAGCCGCAGGCCCAGCTCCTGGATGAGCTTGCGCTCCTCCTCCATGGTCTGGCGCACATAAGCCGTGTAGTCGGTGCTGTTCTTGTACATCGGCGCCATGTCGTAGCGGTCGAGCACGCCGGTGTGCACGGGGTCGGTCACCGCCTCCCGGAAGGCCGCGTCCAGCGCGCGGACGATCCCTGCGTCCATGCCCTTCGGCCCGCCGACGCCGTAGGGGCTGACCGAGACGATGTCGACGCCGCTCTCGCGCAGCGTCGGCACGTCGGGGAAGCTTCTGGCGCGCGTCTCGCTCCAGACAGCCAGGCAGCGCAAGGCGCCGTCCTTCACCTGGGGGCCCCAGCCCGAGCTGTCGGCCAGGATGTCGATCTGGCCGCCCAGCAGGCTCTGCATGTTCTCCGCCACGCCGCGGAAGGGCACATGCGTCCATTCAATGCCCCTCGCCTTGGCGATCTGCTCCATGGTCAGGTGCAGCGAGGTGCCGACGCCGGGGGTGCCGTAGTTGAGCTTCCCAGGCTCGCGCCGCGCCGCCTCGAAGAGCTCGCCGAGGGTCCGCCAGGGCGCGTTGGACCGCACCACGATGCCGAAGAGATAGCCGGTGATCAGCGAGACATAGGTGAAGTCCGCCAGCGGATCGAAGAGCGCCCGGCTGTTCAGCAGCGGCTGGCGCAGCACGCTGATGGGAAACTGGCTCAGCACATAGCCGTCGGCGGGCGTGGTCAGCAGGAATTGGGCACCGAGCACGCCGCCGGCCCCGGCCCGGTTCTCCACGACGACGGGCTGGCCGAGGCGCCTGGAGGCGGCCTCGCACAGGGCGCGCATCGCGATGTCGGAGGTGCCGCCCGGCGCCCAGGGGACCAGCATGCGGATGGGCCGGCTCGGGAAGTTCTGCTGGGCATAGGCGGGGGCGGCGAGGCCCGTGGCGAGCGGCAGCGCCAGGGCGGCGCGGCGGGTGATGATGGACATGAGGTTCCTCGACTTGGTCTTGCCGAGACCTATCGCCGCAACGCCTCGATTGGGCAAGCTCAATCCGGCACCTGGATGTGGCAGGCGCCGGCATGCGGGGCCGATCCGTCGGTCAGCTTGCGCCTCTTGCGGAGGACGAAGCCGCCCGCCGATGCCGGTCTCGAGCCGCGGGCCGAAGCGCTCGCCCAGCACGGGGCCGGAATTTCCGTTGCGCGCGACGGGCGTGCACGCCTGCGACAGGCGGGATGGGTCAGCCCGGGCGCAGGCTCCGGCGCAGGAAGACGGTGCCGGCGACGGGCGTGTCGTAATAGGGGGCCATCGTCTCGAAGCCGTGCTTCCGATAGAGCGCGATCGCCGGGCCCATGGAGGGCAGGCTGTCGAGCCGCATCTCGCGGTAGCCCATGGCCTCGGCCTCACGGATCGCGGCCCCGACCAGGCGCGCGCCGAGGCCGGTGCCGCGCCCCTCGGGCGCCACGTAGAGGCGCTTCATCTCGCAGCAGCCGGCCCCGCCGAGGGCGCGCAGGCCGACGCAGCCGAGCGGCACGCCCGCGGCCGAGCGGGCGAGCAGCAGCCGGCCGGCGGGCGGCGCGTACTTGCCCGGCATGGCCGCCATCTCCGCCTCGAAGCCCTGATAGGCGAGGTCCACGTCGAGCGAGGCGGCATAGGCGCGGAACAGCGCGACGACCGCGGCGAGATCCGCTTCGGTGCCGGCCTGTCCGATGTCCGCGTCCATCCCGCCTCAATCCATCCGGAGGCCGAGGCGCCGCACGGCGCGGCCCTCCTCCTCGTTCAGCCGCCGCGCGAAAGCGGCGTACTCCTCCGGACCCATATAACGCAGCGGCATGTCGAACCGGTCGAGCATCGCGACGTGGCGCGGGTCGAACAGCGCGGGCTTGATCGCGTCATGCAGCGCGCGGACCAGGCCGGCGTCGGTGTGCTTCGGCGCGGCCAGGCCGAAGGGCGAGTCCGAGACAAGGTCGATCCCCACCTCGCGCAGGGTCCGCACCTCCGGAAAGCGGCGCGCCCGCTCGGCGCCCCAGGTGACGAGGAGCCGGAAGGTGCCGTCCTGCACCAGCGGCGCCCAGCTCGTGCTGTCGGCGGTGCAGTCCACCGCGCCGCTCAGCAGCGCCTGCGCCGTGTCCGTGCCGCCCCGATAGGGCACGTGGAGGAAGGACGCGCCCGCCTCGGCGGTAATCCGCTCCATGGCGATGTGCGGGCTCGATCCGGCGCCGGGAGAGGCGTAGCTCACCCGGCCCGGCGCGGCCTTCGCGCGGGCGAGCAGATCCTCCCATCTGCGGTACGGGCTGTCGCCGCGCACCACCACGCCGAAGCCATAACCCGAGAGGTGGATCACCCAGGTGAAATCCGCCATCGGGTCGAAGGGCGGGCGCCGCAACATCGCCGGGATGCGGAAGGCGGTGATGGGGATCTGGCCGATCAGGTGCCCGTCGCCGCGCGCCTCCTGCGCGAGCAGCGCCGGGCCGAGCGTGCCGCTGACCCCCGGCCGGTTCTCGGTGATTACCGGCTGGCCGAGGTTGCGCCCGGCCAGCTCGGCCAGCAGCCGCAGATGGTCCGCCGAGCCGCCCGGCAGCCAGGGCACGACGAGCCGGATCGGCCGGTTGGGAAAGCCGGGCTGGGCGAGGGCCGGCGCGGCGAGCGGCGTCGCGAGCCAGGCGCGGCGGGGAAGGCGGGTCATGCGCGCATCTTCACGGGCGCGAGGGAGGGCGGCAATCTCGGCGCATGCATCGCCGCCTCCTCCCCAGCCTGCTCGCCTGGCCGCTCCCGGCGCTGGCCCGGGGATTTCTGGCCGACGACCGGGCCGTGGCCCTGCTCCGCGAGGGCGGGCTGAACCTCTATCTCCGCCACGGCATCACCGACCGGAGCCAGATCGACAGCGGCCGCCGCGGCGACCGGGCCGGCCAGCGCAACCTCAGCCCGGCCGGCCGCGCGCAGGCCGCGCGGCTGGGCGAGGCGTTCCGGACGCTCGGCATTCCCGTCGCGGAGGTGCTGACCAGCGAGGTGTTCCGCGCGCGCGACACGGCGGAGCTGGCCTTCGGCCAGGCGCGCGTGGAGCCCGACCTCATCGCCGACGACTACACGCCTGGCGACGCAAGCGAGGATGCGCGCCGCGTCTCGCGCCGGCTGGCCGAGCCCGTGGCCGGCGGCAACCGCGTGATGGTGGGGCATATCGTCCCGCTCGGCCTGATCCTCGGGCAGAGCCTTTCCCAGGCCGAGTTCCCGGAAGGGGCGGCCGCGGTCTTCCGGCCGCGCGGCACGGGCTGGGAATGGCTGGGGGTGATTCGCGCGGAGCAGCTCACGCGCACCGCCGGGCTGGGCGATTGAGGGCTCGACTTCCTCAAGCCGCCCAGGACCGCGAATTCAGGCCTGGGGATGAAACGCCGCGCTGAGGTCCGACAGCATCTCCCGCTCCGCGACCGAGATACGCGAGGTCAGGCCCAGGAATCCGCCGGCGGCATCGGCCACCTGGCGCGCCTTGTCCATCACCTGGACCTCCAGCTGGCGCCGGGCCTCGAGGTCGAGCGGCTGGGCCAGCGCACGCACGTAGTCCTTCCAGGCCGCGACCAGCTGCGGCCCCGGCTTCACCCGCAGCCAGCCCTCCAGCAGCGCGTGGCTGGGGTGATCCTGATGGATCCCCTCCGTCGCGGCGGCCTCCATCACGGCGTTGCGCTCGAGGTCCGAGAGATCGCCATCGGCCCAGGCGACCAGCACCAGCGGGACCAGCGTAAGGGCGGACAGCGTCCCGGCACTGAGGCCGAGCTGCAGCAGGCGGTCCAGCACGGCCGGATCCTGGATATGCGACGCCGCGGCGAGCGCGGCGCGGCGGTCGGACTGCGCCCCGGCGTCAGCGATCCGGCGGCGGAGCTCCTCGTTCTGCTGGGCGAAGAAGGCTTCTTCCAATCCGCTGCGGCGGTCGTCGAGGAAACGGTCGGACATGGCTCTCAGTGCTCCCTTGCAGCCGGCACGGCCTCAACGGCCCGCCGTCGCCAGGGTTGCCCTTACGTCATCCCGCAAGCTTCCGGTAGCTGGGGCGGGTCGGAACCGCCTCGGGCGGCACGTAGCCATCGAAAGGAATGGCGTCCCTTAGGGGATTCGAACCCCTGTTGCCGCCGTGAGAGGGCGGTGTCCTAGGCCTCTAGACGAAAGGGACGTGGCCGGAGCCGAGCTTCTAGACAGGCTTTCACCCGGGATCAAGCGGGGGGTGGGAAGAAAGAAAGGGAATCGCATCGGACTGATCGTGAGGCGTTGGATTCCATCTGTCTGCTCGTGTGGGGGAATGGACGGATGACCGGCTGGACAAGCGTCTTGCGGAGCTCCGGCCCCCGGTAGCGCGACTGGCGCGACCGGATCGAGGTGATGACGATCGCTTAAGCTTGAGAACGGTCAGGTGGGGCGAAACCGGGCGTCAAGCCGTTGGAAATAAAATGGTGCGGCTGAGCGGAGCGATGCCGAACCCGCGCGATGGGTTGGCGGGCGGCATCGCGCCAAGCAAAGTGGTGCCCATAGACGGTGATGTCTCGAACCAATTGATCGAGACTCTCGCCGAATGGAACACCTACCTTGAGCAGCGCCGGAGGGTCGAAGACTCTCCGGTGCCGCCATGTCCCTAGGCCGCACCTTCGAAGCAGCGGCCAGCCCGTATCCCGAAAATTCGGACCAAAAGCCTCGCAAGAAGCGCCCGGCTCCGTTCAGCGTCCGCTTGTCGGATTCGGAACGGGACCGGCTGATTGCCGAAGCCGGGGGAACCCCGCTCGGCACCTATATCAAGGCGAAGATCCTGGCGGCGTGCCGCCCGTACGGATACGGCGGAGCGGTCTTGTGATCGAAGATCGCAAGGCGCTGGCGCAGCTGGTCGCGGCCTTTGGCGCATCGCGCATGGCCAGCAACCTCAATCAGCTTGCCCACCTCGCCAACATTGGCGCGCTTATCGTCAATCCGGAAATCGAGGCCGAGCTTTCAGCGGCGTATGCCGACATTCGTGAAATGCGCCGCCTTCTTCTGCTCGCCCTCGGGCTGAAGCCGGGGGATGCGCCGTCATACTGAAAGCATCCCAACGCGGCGGCGGCCAGAACCTGGCCGACCACCTCATGCGCGTGGACGACAACGAACATGTTCGCGTCCATGAAATGCGCGGGTTCATCGCGGAGGATCTGAAAGGCGCATTCAAAGAGACCGAGGCGATCAGTCGCGGCACGAAGTGCAGCCAGTATCTTTTCTCCTTAAGCCTAAGCCCGCCGGAGAATGAGCGGGTTCCCCCTGAGGTCTTCGAGCAAACGATAGACCGGATCGAAGAGCGGCTTGGCCTTCAAGGCCAGCCGCGCGTGATCGTCTTCCATGAGAAGGAAGGCCGTCGCCACGCGCATTGCGCCTGGTCGCGCATCGACGCCGAGACCATGACGGCGCGCCCGCTGCCCTTCTTCAAAACCAAGCTCATGGGTGTGTCTCGCGATCTCTACCTCGAGCATGGGTGGAAGCCCCGCGGGATCGCGAATTCGGCGGAACGCAACCCCACGAATTTCACCCTGGCGGAATGGCAACAGGCCAAACGCCAGGGTGTCGATCCTCGCTGGATAAAACAGACGTTCCAGGAGTGCTGGAACACCTCGGACAACGGCAAAGCCTTTGCTGGCGCACTCGAAGAGCGCGGCTTCTTCCTGGCGAAGGGTGATCGGCGCGGTCATGTCGTCGTCGATCACATGGGCGAGGTTCACGCTCTCACGCGCGCCCTGAACCTGAAAACCAAGGACGTGCGCGACCGCCTGGGCCATGGGGACAAGCTCCCCACCGTCGAGGCAACGAAGAAGCGAATCGGCGAGCGAATGACGCCCGCTATTCGCCGCCATGTCGAAGAAGCGCGGACCAAGTTCCAGCAGCGGTCCGCGACGCTCGGCCACCACAAGATGGAGATGACGCATCTCCACCGGGAGTCGCGGACCAAGCTGGAACAACCTCTGAGCCTCGAATGGCAGACTGAGACGCGCGAACGCGCGGCACGGCTGCCTAAGGGCGTTCGCGGCCTGTGGCATCGCATCACCAGGCGATACCAAGAAATGCGCGCGGCCCATGAAAAAGAGGCGCAGCGCACCCAAGAACGCCATGGCGCGGAGCGCCAGGCGCTCATTGAAAAGCAGCTCGGCCAGCGCGCCGTTCTGCAAACCCAATTCAAAGATTTGCGGACCAGGCAGGCCGCGCAGCTCCGAGAGCTGCGCGAGGACGTGGGCCGCTACCTGAAGTTTTCCCAGGGTCGGGAGAACGCGCCCGCGCTTCAGCAAGGCGCAGGCATGACCCTCAAACTCGGAAGATAATCCCTCAACACAGGAGAAAATAGATGTCTCAGAAAAACAATGATGGAGGCGCTGGCATGGGCGCGCTTTTCATTTTAGTGATCATCGCAGCTACCAGGATATTTATCTACGCGATTGCTGTCTTCGTCTCACTCGGGCTGACGCTAATTTATCTTGTCGCCTTAAGCGGGCCGCTTCGACTCGGGAAATGGTACATTACACCTGCCGAGGCGAAGAGCTTCATCCTTCGCGGCGTGATCGGCGCAGCTACCGCGCCGCTGCTGGCCGTCTTCGTGGCGTCGATTTTCGGTGAGCGTATCCCAAGCGGCGCATGGATCTACATTATCCTTGGCGGCTACGCCCTGGCGTCGGTCGGGTTTGATATGCTTGTGCAGGAGGAAGGCGGAGGCCAGGCCGTCGAATATATCCCGCGCCAGGAAGACGCCGCGCTGCCGCCTCCGGCATCCAGGCCGCCCCAGCCGCCGCCGTTCCGTTTCGCAAGCTGGGACGATGAGGAGAACGGGCGATGAGCCTTCATCGCCTTACGGAACTCTATCAGTTCTTCTGGATGTTTGAATCCCACGCGCAGCAGCGCCTCTCGTGGGAGGATGCCGCGCAAGCGCGCATCGCCCGGATGCGGGCGGAACAACTTGCAGCGGCCCAACTGCGTGCCATGCTGGATGCCAACCCGTCCGGCTCGCTCGGCCATGCCAAGCTGAATGATGAGGAGGCGATCGGAGCGATCGGGGCTGCTATGATGCAGTTGGTTGCCGGCCGCCAACCTTTGCGACGCGGCATTGAGCTTGGATTCTTCAATGGCCGCGCCCTGGTCTATGACGGCACGGAGCCTGTCGCGATTGACGCGCAGGCGGGCAAAGGCAAGCTGACGCGGTTTCTCGGCGTCAATCTCGTCTCGCCGCGCACGGCGCACCTGACCAAGATCATCACAGATTCCAAGGATGGCGAGCTGGCCTGGCTGTCCTGGAAAACGTTGGAGCGGCAAGGCTACCGGCCCCGCTTCATCAATCCCAATCGTCTCTTTGGCTATCCAAGCGAGAGCTTCAACTTCAACACGCGGCTGCTCGAAGTCGCGGTGCGGCCTGAGCTGCGCTCCGTCGTCGGCGAGGTCGCCTATGATGCCGCGAGCTATATTGTGCCGGTGGAGGAAACAGGCACGAAATGGGTCGGCCAGGGCGTGCGGACATTCTTCTCAACATATTACAAGATCAGCGCCCTTTATCCGCATTGGCGTTGGGCCTGCACGCCGGGCGGCCTGTGGGATTTTTTCGGGCGCGGTCGCCAGGAAATCGCGGACGATCTCATGGTGTGGGCGAGCGATAGCCGGATGCGCGATGATGCCGGGATGCTGCGCCAGCTCGCGGGCCTGACGGAATCCCGCGACCAATGGAACGCCTACGCATCACTCATGATCGAGCGGTTGCAAGGCTATCAGCTGGGATCGGCGGCGCGCGCGGCGACGGACGGCAACAGCTTCGATCCCGCCGATATGAAGCAGGAGCGCACAGCGCTTTTCATCATCGGCAATGCCCGCAGCGAAACCAGCCGCGCCTTCGTCGGCGCGATGGCGGCGGCGGTGATCGAACGCTTTGCCGATGCCCATGGTCCCTTGCGCGCCCTGGTGGTCGGCGAAGAATGGGGACAGCTCTACGTTTCCAACTTCCATGAGATCCTGACCCTCTATCGTCAGGGCGGGATCAACTTCCTGGGCATGTTCCAGAATGCCGCCGCGCAGTTGGAAAGCCGGTATGGGAAGGAGATCGCCCGCATCTGGAAGAAAGCTGTCGCGCACACGCTCTATCGTGGGCTGCCGGACACGGACACGTTGCGCGATATCGAGCACCGCTCGGGCAAGACCAGCGTGATGGTTCGCGGCTTCAACGTCTCGAATAACCAGGTGAACGGCTCCGGCGATAACCTGTCCGAGCAAGCGCGCCCGCTGCTCCAGGTCGAGGACATTTGCGAGGCCACGGGCAGCGAGACGGCTTTGCTGGACTCGCGCGATTGGGGCTTCTTCACCGTCGATGTGCCGAATTTCTGGGAGCGCCCGGAGTTGAGCGGATACCTGCGCGACGTGAACCAGAAGCCCGACAAATACGCCTGGCTCGCAAAGGCTCCGGCCAGTCTGCCACCCGTTGCCGCGCGTAGCGCGTCCCAAGGCGAAGACGATATTGAGAGCATCCTGAGGGGCTTACGGGCGGAAGCGGAGGACTAGGCGCGGTCCTCCGCTTTTCTCTTTAAAAAACAGTCGTGTAATGGCATACTACAGGCATGACCATGAAGCTCGAAATCCCTGCCGAACTGCAATCGCGCGTTGATGCTATCGCCGCGCGGTCAAGCTTGTCGCCGTCCGAGATCATCGCGGATGCCCTTCAAAATGGGCATTCCCTGGAATGGCAGGAACGTTTCCTCGACAAGGTGGCCGAGGGTGTGGCGTCGGCGGCACGCGGGGAATTTGCATCGCCTGACGATCTTGCGGGCGTGGTGAACAAATACCGTCCGAGCTGATGCTGGTCGTCTGGACCAGAGCTGCCCTTTCCCACCTCGAAGAGCTTCAGGACTACATCGCGCAGGAAAGCCCGCAAGCGGCCTACAAGCTTGCCGTCGAGCTAACGGAACGCACCAACCTTTCACTTGCCGAACACCCGATGATGGGCCGTAGAGGACGCGCCAGAGGCACACGCGAACTCATCCTGGCCGACACCTCCTATATCGTCGTCTATCAAGCCATGAAGGATCGTGTGGAGATCCTGGCGGTCATCCACGCCGCGCGCGAATGGCCGGAAAGCTTCGACTAAGGCTGCTCTTCAATTTGAGGTGCAACGAAGGTTGAACCTCTGCCCTTCGGCGAGAATGGGGGTGCAAACGGAGGAGAGCCTTCGCAGGGACCCGGCTGGCAGGATCGCCCTTGCGATCCGAAGCTGGGTGGAAGGCTCTGCGAAGTGCGCTGGGGGCGAAGCTCCAAGCCTGCTTCTCTCTTCTGGCGCAGAACCCATGTGTTGCGGCAGCAACCAAAGGTCCAAAACGCCCCTCAAAATCAGGCTCAATAATATTATAAAAAATATTTAAAGATTTAACCAATGATTTCGTGGGTTTGTTGAATTTAATTTGCAAGCTATACAAGCCCGTCCCAAAAAAATGGGAAACGTCCAATTTATTTCCTGAAGAGTCAGAAGAAATCGTTGCTATTTTCATTCGCTCCAACATGGAAAGTGCATGAAAAACCTGATCATCATCCGTTAAAATATGCTCGGTTCCGTGATGAAAGCGAGCATTTCGTTCGTCGCGTAAGGCGCCCTGATCATCCAGCATTTTAGATAGAACCTTCACGACGCCGGGTGGAGCACCCTTTTTCCTGATATTATTAATGGTGCATTTTTGTATATTTAGGCCGAGTTCGTAAATGACATTTGTTAAAATTACAGCGCAGTCAAGTATCGATATATAGCGCATCAAAAATACATCCGCTGAGGTCACGATCCAATCATATCGAATTCGCGACCAATCGGCCCGAAATCGAGCTTTTCGCGTTTTTTCGCGCAGTTCGTGACTGTCAACTCTTGCGAGGCCGAGGATTTTCCTCGACCGAGCAGAGGAAGCCGAAATTGCCGTCAGAATTCGATCGCCTGGTGGCGGAACTCCAGCTGGATGACTTCTCGAAGGCCCTCACGCCGGCTCAGCGTGACGGCTTCATCCGGGCGGTAAGCGAGACGGCCTTCGGCTCGCGGCCGCACGAGCGCCGGGTCATCGAGGAGGCCTTCCAGAAGGCGAAGGCGCTGCCTCTGCTCGGCGACGAGGCCGACGACAAGGATATCCGCACCGCCGCCCGGGAGGGCCAACAGCGGTCCGCTGTGGAGGCGAGCACGCTGGACGGCAAGCCGCGGAAGAAGAAGGTCGCGCCGGAGCCGATGTCCAAGGCACGGCACGCCGCGCCGATCAGCGGCGCGCAGCTCGTGGCCGACGCGAAGCGGATCGCTGATCAGGTGCAGCAGAACCATGCCGCGATCCGGGATCAGCACCGCCAGGTGGTCCGCCAGCAGGCCCGCGAACGCACCCGCGAGACACTAGCGAAGGCGCTGGCCGCCTTCCACGCCGGCCGGCTGACTGGTCACCAAGTCGCGGTGATCGAGGCGCTCGCGCATCGCAACATGGCGGCGGCGGCGAAGTTGGAGGCCGGCCGATGATCCAGCGCATCTCCACCGACCAATTCGCGGCCGCCGGCGCCGAACTGGCGCGCCAGGCCGAATCAGCGAAGGCCGGGTGCGGGCAGCCTTGCTCGCCGGCGGCGACACCTCGGCGGAGAGGACGAAGTTGGCCAAAATCGCCGCGGACATCGAGGGCCACGTAGCGCGGTTCGCCCACCTCCGCGCCGAGGCCGAGGCAGCCCACGAGGACGGCATCCAGGCCGCCGCCGGGCAGATCGCGCGCGCAAGCCTTGAGAAGCTCCGCTTTTCCATGGCCCACGTGGCGGCTCCGCACCCCCCGATGGCGCTGCGAAGGGGCGCGCGATGACACCGGAGGAGCAAGACGCCGCATGGGCGGAAATGGAGGCGGACGCGGCAATGATCGGTCTGCGGTCTGCGGCTGAGCGCGCCCTGCGGGCCTTGGCGTGGGTCGCGCGCGCCGGCGGAGACATCGAACGCTCTCGCTACGACATGATCGCCTTCATTCGTGAAGCCGATGAACAAGCTCGCGCAATCCACGGCGATGCCTCCCTGCCCGGTGCGCAGACCAGGTTCGCCGGGCCCGCGCCCAGGGGGCTCGCATGACCGTCAAGGTCTATCGCCCCGCGATCGAGGTCGCGCTGTTCAGGATGGTCGCGCGCCGCGACGGTCGCGCCGAACGCTACTCGGGCGCTGCCCGGAAGATCGACCTCACGCCGTACCTGGGGGACAATTCCTCGATCAAGACGCTGAAGGGGCTCTACGAGGCCGCTGGCGGCTTCACGATCACCTTCCCCGACCAGCCCTACCCGGAAACGCTCGACACGATCGAAGCGATGATCGAGCCGATGGACCTGATCGAGATTCGCGCCGCACGCGAGCCCTGGCGCTACACCGGGCAGCCGCTGCCGCTCATCATGCGAGGCTGGGTCACGGATGTGGAACGGCCCAGGGGGATCGGCCAAGAGGGCACCCCGCAGCGGTCGGTCGTGGTGATGGGCCAGGACGCCGGCAAGCTCTTCCTCATCAACCAGGTCTTCTACGAGATCGCTTACCTCCAGGAGGTGCCCTTCCTCGACTTCTTCCGCATGCAGGCCGAGACCGGCATGGATGTGGCCATGCTGCCCGTGTCGGAGTTCATCACCCAGCTGACCGAGCGGGTGGTGAACCGGAAGGTCCGCGAGATGGCTGGCTTCTCCCAGCAGATCGTGCGCGAGTTCCGGGTGGACGCCACGGTCCACGAGGGAATTGCCGCGGCGAACGTCGCCGCCAATGTCCAGGGGACCATGTGGCAGATCGCGGAGCTCTTCGCAGACCGACCGTGGAATGAGCTGTTCATCGAGGACGAGGACGAGGAGGAGGGGCCGGTGGTGCGCTTCCGCCCGAACCCCTTCAAGGATGTCGAGGGCCGCCTGATCATGCGCGGCGCTGCCGATCCTAGTGCGGTGGAAGTGGACTCCGAGGCCATCGAACATATCCGCATGCGCCGCAGCGACCGGCAGGTGGCCAACTTCTTCTCGGTGCCCCCCGGCCCTTCCATGGAGTCCGGCGGCTTCGTGAACGTCCATAGCCTCCAGCAGGGCGAGCCACTGGACGACGAGCACGGGAATAACGATCCCGAGCTCTACGGCCGCCGGCGCATGCGGCAGGCGACCCGCCTGCTGCCCAGCGATCTCTCCACGCTGCCCGTGATGATGCCAGAGGAGGCCGACCGCCGCGCCGGGGCGCGCGACATAACCTTCTGGCACCTCGATAGGGCGAAGCGCCTGAAAGAGATGAACCGCGACAACGTGGTCTTCGAGGACGGCCATGCGCGGCTGCGCGGCTCGGAGGAACTGAAGATCGGCCGATATCTCCGCGTCACCGAGGGGGACGCGACGTGGGAGGCTTATATGACCCGCGTGTCGCACACCTTTGCGCCGCTCCAAACCTGGAAGACGGAGGTGACGCTCGACCGCGGCACCGGCTTCCTGGAGCGAACGAAGCGGACCACCAGCTCCTTCTTCGCCGAGACCGCCAACGGCCCCTACCGCTAGGCGCAGAGCGGACCTGTCTGCATCACCATCAACCCCAACTTGGAGATTTCCGTGACCACCATCGATGACATCCTGGTTCCTCCCGCCATCGCCGCCGCCGCGGATCACGTCGCGCGCGCCGAGACGGACCTCGCTGAGCACAGGCGCGTTGCAGCCCAGGCTCGCGCGGCAGATGACCAAATTCTGGGCCGTATCAGCGCGCTCGACGCACGCCGCGCCGCCATTGGCAGCCGCCGGTCCGAAGGCGAGGGCCGCGACAGCGACGCCGGCGAGTTGGAGCTGATTCGGCTGGACCGCGAGAGCCTGGAGGACATGCGCGGCGACGCATCCGCGATGGTGAATCGCACGCGAGCGGCCGAGCAGCAAGCCGAGCAGGTGCTGGCCGCTGCGCGCCAGGTACTGACGCGGGCGGAGACCGAGGTGGAGCAGGAGGAGTTGATCCGGCATGCCGAGAAGCTGGACGCGGCGCTGACCGAGACGATCGTGGAGCTCAACGCGCGCACGCGCACGCTCGGCGGGCTCCGCCCCGCGTGGAAACCCAGCGAGGCGCTCGCCGATCGCCTCCGCCGCCTCCAGATTGGCTCGCTGACGTGATGGCTGTGCGGCATGGAGGCGGCCCACCGGGGCACCAGCCCCTCAGCGCCGCCGCGCGCAAGCGCCTGCTCGCGCAACTCCAGGCGAAAGCGGATGGCGGTGACGTGGCGGCGAGCGAATCGTTGATCCGCCTGTCGTTCGAGAGGCAACAGGAGCGGGCTCGGGCCGCCGTTGCTGCTCGGCCGAGGAACGGGGGTAGGGTCTAGATGGCTCGGGTCCCCGATAGCCTGGAACGCGCCGCCTTCCGTGCTGAAGTGGTGGCGGCCGTCCTCACGGAAATCGAACTGGTCGGCGCCAAGGCGCTGTCCAAGAACGCCGTCGCGAAGCGCTTCGAGGGACGCGGCGCCAGTCCCTCCACGGTCTATCGGTGGGTCGATGCGGTTGTGAAGAGCGGCCGCGCCGGGCAGCACCTCGCCCGAAAGGTGAAGGACGCGGTGGCCGAGCGCGCCGCCCGCAGCCCCGACCCCGCCGCCGAAGCAGCCCGGGACGCCGCGACGAAGCTGCCGGTGGTGGTGACGCCCGATGACATCGCTGGCGGGGGCGGCACGGTCAACGTCATCGGCCGGCTCCAGGATTGCATCAAGGCGGCCGAAGATGTGATGCAGCACGCCAGGATCGACACCGGCGGCGTGCGGATGGCGAAGACCCTGCTGGCCGCCTCGGAGCACCTCCGCCACTGCCTGGAAACGTGCGGACGGCTGTACGAGGCCATGCGCGGCGTGGCCGAGGTGGACCGCTTCCACGCCGCCATCCTGGAGGAGGTAGCGCGCGAGAGCCCCGAGTGCGCAGAGCGGATCGCCCAGCGCCTCGCCCTCCTCTCCGGCGATTACGGCGCCTGATGACGCTCGGTCCGGACCTGCCCGAGCTCTTCCGCTGTGAGCGTCAGGGTGCGCGCCTGACGGTGCCGGCGTGCGCGAGGATGTGGCGATCGGCGCGTGAGACGCGGCCAGCTCCGTGGGAGTCGCGGCACCATTGCCTCGGCTGCCCGGTAGGGGCGGGCAACGCTGGCGAGAAGGTCGAAACCGTGGCCCTCGGGGCCGAGGAGTGGCGGCTGGTTTGCTGTCGATGTCTCCGCCGAGCTGAGCGGCTGATCCATCGGAAATTCTGCGTCTCCTGCTTCAACCGCGACCGCGAGGCCAGGATCGGGCGGAACGCAAAGGGACAGACGCCGCGCCTCGTCGCTCGCCTCCGCCCTATCTCCATCGTCGTCCCGCAGGCCGGCGCGGTCCGCACCGTCACGGAGGCGCGTGTATTGGGCGCATGGGAGATCATGGTGGCCATCGCCCGGCAGGCGACCGGGCCGGTGGCCTTCGGCGCTGCGCCCGGAAGCCTGGCGGCGCAGCCAGTGCAGGCGCAGTCCGCGCCGGACTAGTCCGCCTCACCGAGCACCTGGCGGGCCCGCGCGATCACAGCTTTGAGCTGACTGCGCTCCTCTGCCGCCCCCTGTAAAGGTCGCCGGCCTCGCGATCGGTCAGGATGGGCGGCCGCAGCTTGTCGAGCTCGGCGCACACAACCTCCAGGCGGTCCAGCGCCCCGGCCAGAATGCGCCGTTCCGCCGCCTCGGTTTCGGCCTCCAGTTCCGCTAGGCTCAGTAAGGTAGCGCGGACTTCGACACGGGCAGCGTCAGCGGCTTCGTCCAGCATGTCCGATCCTCGCGGCCAGCGCGGAATTGCGCCCGTTAGGTGGCAGGCCTGCCCAAGCCCTGTCGCCGAGGAGGCCTTCGGCAAGGCGGTGGAGGAAGACGTGCTGCGGGCCCTCGGGGCGCCCCAGGCTAATCCACCTCCGCCAGCTTGTGGCTGACATGGCGGTTCAGGCTGACCTTCGCCTCCTTCGCCTCGATCACGAGGCGCCGGTGGAGCTGCGGCGGCACCCGCACCATGAATTTGCCGGAGAACTGCTGCTCCGCGAGCGGCACGGGCGGCGCCTCGCCGTTGGCCACCATGTCCACCACTGTCTCTCGGATCAGCTTCCGCAGGCCCGCTAGAGCGGCGCCCGGATCGGCCGCCAGCCAGGACATGCTCGGAAATTCCGCGCAGGTCGCGACATGCTCCTGGTCCTCGGCGGACCAAGAGACGCGATAGGTGTAGTGATCCTGCCACTCCATCATCTCACTCCTTCTTGCCTTTGGCCCTGGCCTGGGCTTCGGCCAAATGGTCGATCGCCGCCAAGACCTGCCGCACCTGATAGACCTTCACGCCGCCGCCCTTGCCCGACTGGATATTCACCCTCGGATCGCCGGGCCACGGCGTCTTGAAGACGCAATGACTCGTTCCCTTCTGCCGCGGTGCGCCGAAATAGTGCTCGCAGACCGCCTTGAGCTCCGCGTAGCGGACGGTCTGAGGGGCGCTCCGCATCGCCGCCAGGGTGCGTTCGATCTTTGCCATCGCCGCCATCATATGACGACGGTGCGGGAGGTATCAATAGTGATACCTATTCTGGAGATTTCCGATCGGGTGTGGCTGCCCCGCATGGAGTCGATTCCGTCACCGCAGCGACCGTGCGCGCAGCGGCGGAGAGGGTGCGGAGGACGATGCGGCGGCTCGCGCAGGATCAGCAGTTCCGCGGCCCGGTTTGACCGGGATTCGGCGTGCCGAAGGCAAACCCTCGAACAAGAACCGTGCCAACTCGACCGGACAGAAAAGTGCGTAACGCCCTTAAAAGGCCGTTACAGCCTACGCGGCTTGGCTGTAACGGCGTCGCCGAAAACGACGTTACAGCGCCCGGACGTGGCCGCCGGCCTTGACGCCAGGACGCAGCGATTGGCAAGTTCTACGCGTGGGCTCCGTCCCGTGGAGCGCCAGTCGGCATGCTGCAACGACCGCCGCGCTCCCAACGCACCGCAGCGGCAGCTAATTGGGCGATTCGCCCAATAGCCGAGGTGCGACATGTCTTTCGAGATTTCTGATTGCGACGAGGACAGCGCCATCGCGCGCTGCCAGCATCGATACCGCATCAACGCGCGGGCCGATCTGAAAGCCAACGGTGTGAGCTGGCCGATAATCCCGGACCGCAGATGGGTCGCGGAGTCGGGCGAGGACGGCAGCTGGATTGTTTCCGCGTACGAAAGCCCAACCGCAATGTCAGCGGACAAGCCATCGCGAGATGGCGTATCGGCGGGCGGAGGCTTGTTCGCCTGGGCTGAGGCGGTGGGGAACCTCGTTACGGATGCGCTCCATCGACATGAAGCAGCGTTGCAAGGGGATGCTGAAACGCCACCCCCTTCTGACGCCGGGCGGGGGGCAGGAGATGCGCATCCTCGCCGAGCCGAATGCGAAGGGCGGTGGAGTCTAAGCAACCCCTTCGATTCTGGCACATCGCATGGTGAGGGCGCGGTCCGCATGCGCCAAACCGCGCCGGTGGGGTGCAATCCCGCACCCGTTCGGCGATGCTGCCGCCAGAGAAGCCGAGGGGAAGTGCATGGCCGGGCCAGGCCTACTGCGTCTGGCGCCGGTCGCGCTGGGCACACTGATCGTCCCGCTGGACAGCGCAGTGAATGTCGCCTTTCCCGCCATGGTCGCCGCCTTCGGCCTGACCGTGCCCGACATTCAATGGATCGTAATCTGCTACGTGCTGACTTATGGCAGCCTGATGCTGGTGGTCGGGCGCCTCGGTGACATCTTCGGCGACGCCCGCGTCTTCCGCTTCGGCCTGGCCTGGAGCGCGGTGTCCTACCTGCTCCTGACGGTGATACCGGGCTACGAGGCGCTGCTGGTCTGCCGAATTCTGCAAGGGATCGGGGCGGCGCTGGTGCTGGGCTGCGGCCCGGCGCTGGCGACCGTGCTGTTTCCCGAGACGATGCGTGCGCGCGCGCTAGCCGCCTATGCGGCGATGGTCGCCGCCGGGTCGACCCTCGGCCCGTTGGCCGGCGGCATGCTGGTCGAGGCCTTCGGCTGGCAGGCGGTCTATTGGTTCCGCGCGCCCTTCGCTCTGGCGGGGCTGCTGCTGTCCGTCCATCTGCCGGAAGCGTCGCGCTCTGGGCCGCGCGAGCCTTTCGACGCGCCGGGCGCGGTGCTGCTCGTTGCGGCGGTCGCCACCATCCTGCTGGTGGTGAACCGGGCGCCGGCGCCAGTTTCCCTGGTGCTTGCCGCTGCGGCGATCGCCTGCGCCGCCGGCTTCGTCTGGCGCAGCCAGCGCGCCCCGCGACCCATCATCGACCTTAGCCTGTTCCGCCGGCCGGGTTTCGTGGCGCTTAACGTGTCGAACGTGGTGCTGACCTTCGCGGGATTCGCCGTGATGCTTCTCGTGCCGTTCTACCTGGCGCGCATCACCGGGCTGGAGCCGGCGGCGCTTGGCCTCGTGCTCGCCACCAGCCCAGCCGGGGGCATGCTTGGCTCCTGGCTGGGCGGGAGGGCAGTGACGCGGCTCGGGTCGCGCACCGTGCTGGTTGTGGGCACGATGCTCAATGCAGCGGGGCTGCTGGGCATAGCAACCTGGAGCGCCGGCACCGCCGTGCCCCTGCTGATCGCGGCGCTTGCCGTGCAGGGCATTGGCCTCGGCCTGTTCACCCTCGCCTATACCGACCGGGTGACGGCAACGATGCGGCGGGAGGATCGCGGCGTCGCCGGCAGCCTCACCGTGCTGACCCGCACCTTCGGCGTGGTCGGCGCGGCGTCCCTCCTGACGCTGCTCCTCGGTGCGAGCGAGGCGGCGCTGCTGGCGCAGGGCCGGCCACCCACCGAGGCCTCCCTCACAGCCTTCGGCCGGGCCTTCATGTTGGCGGGGGTCTTGCCGTTGCTGGCGCTGCCCCTGCTGCTGCGCCAGCGCGGCTGACGCTGGAGAAGGTGCGGCACGATGCCGCACCTGGTGGCGGACAGCAGGAGCGCGACCAAGGCTTCCGCAAGACGGCGAATGAGTTCGGCGTATCCGAGAAGACCGTCAGGCTCTCTGAGACAATCGCTGGCCTGCCGCCGGATGTTTGCGACCAGGCGCGCGAGGAGGGGGTCGCAGATGCGCCTCCTTCAAGCCGCCGCGCCGGCACCCAGGCCCGTCCAGCCGGCCCACATACTCATTCTTCAGCCGCGAAATCGGCCCGCTCGGATTCCTCATAAGCTCACCAGTCCGGGTTCCGCGCCGTGCCGTACATCATGTGGATAAGTCGCGGAGCGCGGCCTTTCGTCTAGCAGTGGCCAATCTCCGGTAGTCAGAAGACATTGCAATCAATGACCGTTCATCTTTTTTCCTCATCATCAAGGCGCAGTGCGTGCAGGCAAGTGACGACAGTAATGGGAGCGCCGTTGACGAGATAAACCCGCGCGATGAGACTGCCATTATGGGAGATGTTCGGGATAAGGCCCCTGGCGGCGCAAGCCAAGCAGCAGCCCTTGTGGGCGTCGCTCCACGCTCGTCATGGACAACTCATCGTCCTCCCAGTCGGTCTTCAGGGCCGACCTGGGCATGGCTCGTCGGCTTCGCCGTCATCGTCCTCGCCACGCTGATCGGCGGCCCCATGGCCATTGAGGAGGCGAAGAATCCCTGCATCGCGGTGGAACTCAGGGCCCTCCGCGTGACGGCGGCCCGAAACCATCCCGGCTCGATGGACGCGCCTTTGACGAGAGCCTTCGCTGAGGCTCTCTGGCGCGAACTCGCCACGGGCAGGGTGGCGACCGCCTTCGCCAAGTCCAAAGCCGAATTTTTGCCGTCCGGCCTGACCTGCGGTGGTCAGTACGTACTGAGCCTCTTCCGGCCGGGCACGCTGGACATCGTGCAGGGCATCGCACGGTCGCCGCGGACGGTGGCGAGAGAGTCAGCACCGCGACCGGCGCCATCTCCACCCTACCAGACGCCACCGGCAGCGCTGCCCGTGGCGCCGGTGGGCGCGTCACCAATGCCACCATCACTGCCCGGGCAGTCAGCGAGGGGGGATACGATGCCGTCTGACCGGCTGCCACAGGAGCGCAGTCAATCCGTGCTCGGAACGCTGGAACGGCTGCGCAAGGCTCAGGCTGAGCAGCAGGCACCGGCGGCCCGAAGCGGCTCATCACCGCAGAGCTCGGCGCCGATCGGCGTCATGAACCTGACCGCAGCCGAGCGCGCTCGCATCGCCGACAGGATCGGCGAATGCTGGGCCATGGATGCCGGAGCGCCCAACATCCAGAGCATCGTGGTTGAGCTTCGCGTGCAGCCGGATGCCGGCGGCGTGGTGCGCCAAGTGCTACCCAACGACTCGGTGCCCGACGATCCGAGGGCGCGGATGGTCTATGAGGCCGCCCGGCGCGCCCTTCTCGATCCGCGATGCAGCCCGCTACCCCTACCCCGCGAGAGGCTTGAGGCGCTACGGAGCACCGTCTTCCGCTTCAATCCACGAGAACTCGGCCTCCGATGACTGGTAATCAGTTCACATAGGAAAATGCGTTGCCCGTTGGGACGGGAAAGCGGTAGGAGGCGCCGTCGAGGTTCTAACCGAGGGAGGCAGAGATGCAGATTTCAATACACAGCACGCTGCCAAGCCAATGGTCCAGACCCGCAACTGGCCGAGGACGATACGGCGCATAGCCGCCGGCTATCGCCTGTGATCCCGGGCGTCCTCCTTCGCTGAAGGCTCCGCCTGCTTCCCAGAATATCTCGACCGAAGTCCCGTCGCGTCCGCGGCGGGCAGGACATTCCCATGGACCTTGATCGCATCGTGGCTGGCGCCTTGGCCGGCCATCGTTCCTCCCTCATCACGCTCGCGGTGCACCGTCTCGGCTGGTCCAGGCCCGACGTGGCCCTGATCGGTCGCGGCGATCCCGCCGCCATCGCACGACTGCAAGAGGAGGCCCGTCGCCTGGTCGCGCCCCGCTGCGCGCCGCCTGTCGAGCCCATCATCATCGGCGACCACAACGAACAGACCGTGGCGCAGCTTCGCCGTTGCCTGGACCATGACGACGCGGTGGCGGGTGCGATCTGCGCGGACGGCCATCTCGGCTACTCCCAGCCGGTCGGCGGCGTGGTGGCTTATCGCGAGCACATCAGCGTCTCCGGCGTCGGCTTCGACATCGCTTGCGGCAACCTCGCCGTCCGGACGGACATGCCCTTTCGCGAGGTGCAGCCGCGAATCGATGCCGTACTCGACGCTGTGAGCGCGCGCATCTCCTTCGGCGTGGGCCGCGTGAACGACGAGCCGGCGGAGCATCCACTCTTCGATGACCGCGACGCCTGGCTCGCCGCCGACGCCATGCCGATGTTCCCGGCCGCCCGGAAGCAGCTCGGCACGGTCGGCGCCGGGAACCATTACGTGGACCTGTTCCGCGAGGTGAAGGAGGGCGTGGACGAGGCCGACAGTCCGGTGTGGATCGGCATCCATTTCGGCTTGCGCGGCCTGGGTCATCGGCTGGCCACGCAATACCTCAAGCGTGGCGGGGGCCGCGACGGCATCGATGTGAAGCCGACGCTGCTGCACCAGGACGGCGACCTCGGCAGGGGCTACCTCGCCGCGATGGAGCTGGCCGGGCGCTATGCCTATGCAGGCCGTGAGTGGGTGGCGGCCACGGTGCTGGACATCCTCGGCGCCGGAGAGCTGGACCGCGTGCACAACCACCACAACTTCGCCTGGCGCGAGGAGGTGGCAGGCGCGCCGGCCTGGGTGGTGAGCAAGGGCTGCACCCCGGCCTTCCCGGGTCAGCGCGGTTTCGTCGGCGGCTCGATGGGCGACGACGCGGTGACCTTGGAGGGCGTCGAAGGGCCGGAGGCCGAGGCGCTGCTGTCCTCGACGGTCCGTGGCGCAGGCCGGGTGATGGGGCGACGGGCGGCGCTGCGCGAGTTCACGCGGGCGCAGATGGAGGAATGGCTGGGCGGCCTGGGTGTGCGGCTGTGTGGCGGCGATCTGGACGAGAGTCCGATGGCCTACCGCCGGCTGCCGGAGGTGCTGAAGCTGCACGCGGCGAGCATTCGTATCCTGCACCAGCTCAGGCCCTTCGGCGTCGTCATGGCGGGCTCAGAGGTCTTCGATCCGTTCAAAGACTGACGGCCGACTTATTGGGCGGCGGGATTTTGCGAAATGGGTCCGCATAGGGTCCGCACATCCGAAGAGTGAGAGTTCTGAGGTCTCGTTTGGTGATTCCGAAAACGCCGAATTGTTCAATGAAATCAAAATGGTGCCCAGGGGCGGAATCGAACCACCGACACTGCGATTTTCAGTCGCATGCTCTACCAACTGAGCTACCTGGGCGCCGTTGGGTGGGCGGGTGATAACGGAGTGGCGAGGGAGTGTCCAGCCACCCTCAGCGCCCTTCCTCCTGATCCTCCGGATCGACCGCCGGCACCGTGTAGGTCTCGCTGAGCCAGCGCCCCAGATCTACCTGGCGGCAGCGTTCCGAGCAGAAGGGATGGGCGGTTTTCCGACCCTTCTCGCGCGGCGCCGCGGGCTTGCCGCAGATCGGGCAGCGCGGTTCAGGCATCGGCGATCTCCTCCTGCGCCGCCGCCCGCAGCGCGATCGGCCGCCCCGCCCCCGCGGCGAACTCCGCCAGCGACTCGGGCATCGCCTCCAGGGCCGCGAGCACCGCCGGGGAAGCGCACAGGGCCAGGTGCCGCGCCGGCGCCAGCGCGGCCTCGCGCGCCGCCCGGCGCAGCAGTCTCAGCCCACGCGCCAGAGCGCGATCCTCCAGCACCTCGTGCAGGGGAGGGTGGATTCGCGCCCGCCGCAACTCGAACAGCCCGAGCGGCCCCATCCCGAGCAACTGCGTCAGCCCATCCGGCCCCAGCGCGGCCTTCAGCGCTGGCTCCAGTGCCGTCCGCTGCTTCACGGACAGCCCCGCGAGGTCCAGCAGGATCGGCCCCGCCAGGTCGCGCAGCCGGAGCTGCCGCACGAACTCCACGATGGCGATGCGGTTCACCTCGCGCGGATCGCCGCCGCCCGAATCGACGTCGACGGCCGTCAGCGCGGCGACGGGCGAGAAGATCAGCCGGCCGCCCCCCGGCAGCGCCCAGTCCGGCGCATGCAGGCGCTCGACCTCGTCCTCGATCGCGCCATCAAAGGCCTCGCCCTGGCGAATCCGGGAGGAGCCCGCCAGCGCCCGCCGCAGCCGCGCGACCTCGGCGGCGTCGTCGGCGATCACCACGGCCTGCGGATGCGCCAGCGCCCAGCGCAGCGCGGCATCCGGCCCCGCCTCGATGACGCTGTCCTGCGGCAGGCGCGCGGTCACGCGCTTGCCCTTGCCGCCCTGGGCGGCCCGGGTGACGCGCAGGGTGAGGGTAGTGCCCTCCGGCGGGATGCGGCGGCCCTCGGTGTCCCCTTCCGGGAGGAAGCCGGTCTCGCCGTCGGGCAGGGCCACGAAGGCGCCGGAAAGGGCCGGCATCGCCGCGACAATCCGTCCGCGCAGCACGTCGCCCACGCCGTCGGGCCGGCAGGGCCGCTCCAGCCGATAGCCGTCCAGCTCGCCGTCGCGCAGCAGTGCCACGCGCCGCTCGCCGGGCGAGCGCGAAAGCCGGATCTCGATCATGGCCTTAGCCACCCGCAGCCCCGCAGCAGCTGGGCCGTCTCGAAGAGCGGCAGGCCGACCACGTTGGAATGGCTCCCGGACAGGAAGCGCACGAACATCTCGGCCGAACCTTGCAGCGCATAGCCGCCCGCCTTGCCGCGCCATTCGCCGCCGGCGACATAGGCCGCGACCTGCTGGTCCGTCAGCCGCTGGAAGGCGAGCACCGTCGTCACCAGCCGCTTCGCCAGGCGCCCGTCCGGCCGGCGCAGCACGACGCCGGTATGCACCTGGTGCCGCCGGCCCGAGAGCAGATGGAGAAAGCGCGCGGCCTCGGCCTCGTCCGCCGGCTTGCCGAGGATACGGCGTCCCACGCCCACCACGGTGTCGGCCGCCAGCACCAGCCCCTCCGGACCGGCGGCGGCTTCGGCCTTGGCAGCGGCGAGGCGCGCGGCCAGCTGGCGCGGCAGCTCGTCGCGGCGGGGCGTCTCGTAGATGTCGGTGGGGGCCACGCGATCCGGCGTCACGCCGATACGGGCCAGCAATTCGATCCGGCGCGGACTTGCCGAGGCCAGGACCAGGGGCAGGCGCTCCCCGCCGCCGGGGGTCACTTGGATCGGCCCAATTACTTGAAGCGGAAGGTGATACGGCCCTTGGTCAGGTCGTAGGGCGTCATCTCGACGTTCACGCGGTCGCCGGCGAGCACCCGAATGCGGTTCTTGCGCATCTTCCCCGAGGTGTGGGCGAGGACCATGTGCTCGTTGTCGAGCTTCACGCGGAACATGGCATTGGGCAGGAGTTCAACGACCTGGCCGCTGAACTCGATCATATCCTCTTTCGACATTCTTATCCTTATCAGGGCTTAGAAGGCTTCGCGGCGTGCGGGATCGCGCCGCGGGCAGGCCCCGGCACGGGCGAGCGTGAAATGCGCCCTCCACCCCGCAAGGTCAAGTTTGCGCATCCGCTCGCGAATGGCAGGCGATGCCGGTCGATGCGGAAAGCGTGAGCCCCGTGCGAGTTCCGCTACGGTCGGAGCTGGCAGGATGGGCGAGAGTATTTACTTTTACGGTAGAAATTCGATTTAAGATCAATTATTCTGTATATATTTGCTGAATTGGAACGACATATTTCTACGCGATGCTGAATGTTGGATGTTTCAACTATGCAATTATTAAGATCGCAAAATACTTGAATGCATAATTTTCAATTGAAATAATTGCGAAAGGTTGGAGAGAAGAAAGAAGCCGAAATGTCGGGTCATGGATCTCGTCCGCCCCTTCGAAAAGAAGTGCGCGAGGGCTTTCAGCGGAGTGGCGCCAGGAAATTCCCGGTCGGCCGCTTCGGCCGCATGTTTCCCCTGGAGCTCGAAAAGCCGCCGCCGGCATCGGAGGATGCGCTCAAGAAGCTCGCCGATTCGATGATCGATCAGCGGCCTGCGGGCGAGAACAACAACAGGAACATTCCGGCCGGCTACACCTATCTCGGCCAGTTCATCGACCATGACATCACCTTGGACCTCACCTCGCTGACCGAGGCCGACCGCGATCCGGTCGGCGAACTCAATTTCCGCACGCCTCAGCTCGAGCTGGACAGCGTCTATGCGACCGGCCCGAACGGCGATGCCTCGCCCCATCTCTTCGAGAGGATGACGCCAGGCGCGCTGCTGATCGGCCGCACTGGGCCGGGAGGGCCGATCGGCGATCCCTCCGTGAAGGGAGGGCTGCCCTTCGACCTGCCGCGCAACACGCAGGGGCTCCCCCTCATCGGCGATGCGCGCAACGACGAAAACCTCCTGGTCTCGCAGACCCATCTGGCCTTCCTCAAGTTCCACAACGCCGTCCTGGCGCATGAGGGCAGGGGCGACTTCGACGAGACGCGCAGGCTGGTGCGCTGGCACTACCAATGGATCGTGCTGAACGACTTCCTCGACCGCATAATCGACTACAACGACGTCCACGACGTGCTGACGAACGGCCGCCGCTTCTACCTGCCGGAAACCCAGAGCGACTACGGCCAGGCCTATATTCCGGTCGAATTCTCCGGCGCCGCCTACCGGCTGGGCCATTCGATGGTGCGCTCCACCTACAACCACAACCGCGCCTTCAACGACGCCAACCCGCAGTTCAAGGCCGACTTCACGGCGCTCTTCCACTTCACCGGGAAGTCCGGCGGGATCATCGGGAACCTGCACGAGGGCCCGGCCATGACGCCGGAGGCGATGAAGGCCGTCGCCGACAAGCTGGGCCTCCTGCTGCCCTTCGTCTTCCCCGACCTGCCCGGCGACTGGATCATCGACTGGCATCGCTTCTACGAGCTCGGTGCGCCCAAGGCCGTGCCGCCTGGCGCCACGCCCCAGGACAACAAGTTCTTCCTCAACCATGCCCGCCTCTTCGATCCGTTCCTGGTCCGCGAGCTTCACGCCCTGCCGCGCGGCGGCGGCTCCCTGCCGCTGCGCAACCTCCAGCGCGGCTATCGCCTGGAATTGCCGAGCGGGCAGGCCGCGGCCCGCCACATGTCCGTCCGGGTCATGACCGAGGCGGAGATCACCAGCGGCCCGGACGGGGCGGCGCTGAAGGCGATCGGCCTGCACAAGGCCACGCCGCTCTGGTACTACATCCTCAAGGAGGCCCAGATTCACGGGAACGGCGGCAATCGCCTCGGGCCGGTGGGCAGCCGCATCCTGGCCGAGGTCTTCTTGGGCCTGCTGCAGACCGATCCGCAGTCCTTCTTCTCCAGCCCGGGCTGGAAGCCGAGCCTTCCCTCGGCATCCCCGGGCACCTTCACGATGCCGGACCTGCTGCGCTACGTAGCCTCGAAGGAGCCGGGCTTCCTGGACCCGATCAACGAGCCTGCGAACCACGGCTGAGGCAGGGCAAGGCCGCCCGCGCGTTCCTGTTGCCTTCCTGTGCCGCGCGGGGCTCATATGGGCGCGACAACAGCGCCGAAGGGCGCCAGGGAGGATAGGATGAGCCAGAACCTGGCCATGACCGTGAACGGCCGCAATGTCACCGTCACGGTGGACGATCCCGAGATGCCGCTGCTCTACGCGCTCCGCAACGAGCTCGGCCTGACGGGGCCGCATTTCGGCTGCGGCCTCGGCCAATGCGGCGCCTGCACCGTGCATCTCGACGGGGAGGCCGCGCGCAGCTGCGTGACGCCGGTCGCCTCCGCCGCCGGGAAGACGATCGTCACGCTGGAGGGTCTCGGCACGCCCGAGCGCCCCCACAAGCTTCAGCAGGCCTTCATCGCCGAGCAGGCCGTCCAGTGCGGCTACTGCGCCAACGGCATGATCATGCAGTCCGCCGCCTTCCTGGCGAGGACGCCGCGCCCCACGGAGGCGCAGGTCAAGGAGGAGCTGGTCAACAACATCTGCCGCTGCGGCACTCATCCGCGCGTCGTGGCCGCCGTGATGCGCGCCGCGGCGCAGGGCTGAGGGAGGGCAACGATGAACGCCATCAACATGAATCGCCGCTCCTGGCTCAAGGCCAGCGGCGCGCTGGTCGTCGGCTTCGCGGCCGGCGGCCTTCCCAATCCGGCCGCCGCCTGGACGGAAAAACCCGTCGCAGGCGACCAGGTCGCCGCCTTCCTGGCGATCGACCAGGAGGGCAAGGTCACCGTCTATATCGGCAAGGTCGATCTCGGGACCGGGGTTCGCACCGGCTTCATGCAGATCGCCGCCGAGGAGCTGGACGTCCCGCTCTCCCGCGTCCGCGTGATCGAGGGCGACACGGCGCTGACGCCGGACCAGGGCGCCACCTATGGCTCGCTCTCCATCCAGGTGGGGGGCGTGGCCCTGCGCGCCGCCGCGGCCACCGCCCGGCGCGAGCTGCTGTCGCGCGCGGCCGATCGCCTCGGCGTGCCCGTTGCCGGGGTGGGGGTCGAGGATGGCGTGGTGGTCGCGCCCACCGGCCGCGTCTCCTATGCCGAGCTGGTCCGCGCCGGCGGGCTGGAGCTGAAGGTGGATCCGGCCGCGCCGATCAAGCCGCCCAATGCGCGCCGCATCGTCGGCCGCGAGATCCCGCGCGTGGACATCCCCGACAAGGTCTTCGGCCATGCGGGCTACGTCCACGACTTGAAGGTCGAGGGCATGCTGCACGGCCGCCCGGTCCGCCCGCCGCGGATGGGCGCCGTGGCCGAGGCCGTGGACGAAGCCAGCGTCGCGCATATCCCCGGCATCGTCCGCGTGGTGCACCAGGGCGCCTTCGTGGGCGTGGTGGCGGAGAACGAGTGGTCCGCCATCAAGGCTGCGCGCGACCTCAAGGTGCGCTGGTCCGCCTGGGCCGGCCTGCCCGACCAGACGAAGATCTGGGAGCATGTCCGCGCCAGCCAGGTCGCCCAGGTGCAGGTGACGCAGGAGCGCGGCGACCCCGCTGCCACGATGACCGGCGCGGCCAGGCGCATGTCCGCGAGCTACGACTTCGCCATCCACACCCATGGCTCCATGGGCCCGTCCTGCGCCGTCGCGGAGTTCAAGGACGGCCGGCTGACGACCTGGTCCGCCAGCCAGGCCACGCACAACCTGCGCAAGCAGCTCGCGATGATGCTGGCCATGCCGGTGGAGCAGGTGCGCTGCATCTATCTCGAGGGGGCCGGTTGCTATGGCCGCAACGGCCACGAGGACGCCGCCGCCGATGCGGCGCTGCTCGCCAAGGCCGTCGGGCGGCCCGTCCGCGTGCAGTGGATGCGCGCGGACGAACATGGCTGGGATCCCAAGGGCCCGCCGCATCTCGTCGACCTGCGCGCGGGGCTCGATGCCGCCGGCAACATCGTCGGTTGGGAGAGCGAGGCCTTCATCCCCAAGGGGGCGGGCGGCAATGTGGACCTGACCGCCGCCGAGCTTTCCGGCCTGCCGCGTGAATCCCTCCAGAGCCCCGGCAACATCGTCCACAACCTGGCGCTGCCCTATGCGCTGCCGGCGGTGAAGACCACCTGCCATCGCCTGGAGACCACGCCCTTCCGCCCGAGCTGGATCCGCACGCCCGGGCGCATGCAGAACACCTTCGCCAATGAATCCTTCCTCGACGAATGCGCGGCCGAGGCGAAGGTCGATCCGATCGACTACCGCCTGCGGATGCTGCCGCCCGAGGAGACCCGCGGCCGCGAGGTGCTGGAGCGCGTGGCCCGGCTCGCCAATTGGCAGAAGCGCCCCAGCCCGCAACGCGAGCTAGCGGGCGAATGGGTCACCGGCCGCGGCGTCACCTACTGCAAGTACGAGCTGGTCCGCACCTATATCGCCGGCGTGGCCGAGGTCTCCGTGAATCGCGGCACGGGCGAGATCCGCGTCACGCGCTTCTTCTGCACGCATGACTGCGGCCAGATGATCAACCCCGGCGGGGTGCGGACGCAGGTGGAGGGGAACATCATCCACACCCTCAGCCGCACCCTCTTCGAGGAGCTGACCTACGACCGCGGCGCCGTCACCAGCCTCGACTGGGGCAGCTACCGCGTCATCGCCTTCCCGGAGGTGCCGCAGATCACCGTCGAGCTCATCGACCGCCCCGCCGAGGCGCCCTGGGGCGCGGGCGAGCCGGCGGCGGCGATCGTGCCCTCGGCCGTCTCCAATGCGGTCTTCGACGCGACGGGGGTGCGGATGCGCTCGGTGCCCTTCCTCCCCGCCAAATTCAAGGCGGCGGCGCAGAGCACCTGACCATCGCGCCCGGCCCATAGGCCCGCCGGGGCAACCCGAAGGGCCGCTGCGGCATTTTCCATCCGGCAGACCACACCGGATGGAGAATATCGCATGGCACGCAAGACGATCATGGCGCTCGGCGCCCTCTGCGCCCTCTCGGGCGCGGCGCTCGCGCAACAACCCGTCAGCTTCCGCTGGGCCTCGGGCTACGGCCAGGGCGTGCTGCAGGCGATGATCCGCTCGGCCGACGAATCCTATATCGCTTTCAACTGCTCCGTCGGCCAGTTCCAGCAGGGGCCGACCATCTCGGTCCAGGCGCATGGCCGCTCGCTGGACGGTCCCAAGACCCTGCAGCTGGTCGTGGACGGGCGGAGCTATTCCATGCCGCTGCTCAACGGCGTGGTGAACGGCAGCCAGCGGGGCTCGGGCGTGCACGAATCCGCTCGGGCCATCTCCGCCAGCGGCGCCCAGAGCTTCGTGGCCGAGGTTCCGGAGATCAACTGGCGGCAGGAATTCTCGCTGGGCAATGCGCGCAACGTCCTGCTCGAGCCCTCCGGCGGCACGATCGTCGAGCGCTGCGCGCCGGGCTGAGCAAGGCGGGGGGCGCGGCCCCCCGGGCCGCGGGACTACTTGAGGTGGGCGGCGATGTACTTGTTCATCTCGAACATGGTCACCTTGTCCTTGCCGAAGACCTTCTTGAGCTTGTCGTCGGCCAGGATCTCCCGCTTGTTCTCGGGGTTCTGAAGGTTGTTGGACTTGATGTAGGTCCACATCTTCGAGACCACCTCGCCGCGCGCGATCTTCTCGGAGCCCACGACGGCGCCGAGCTCGGCCGAGGGCGTCAGCGGCTGCTGCAAGGCGTTCGGCTTGCCCGACGGCGCGGCCTTGTCGGCCTTGCCGCCCTTGGCGGGCGCCGTCTTCTTGGCGGGGGCGGCGGCCTTCTTGGCCGGGGCCTCCTTGGCCTTCGGGGCCGGCTTCTTCTCTGGCGTCTTGCTGGGCATCGACTCGCTCCGGGTTGGTTGAGATGGCGCCGGGCCGGCGAGGCACCGAATCCCGAGAACCGCTAACGTCCCCGGAATGCCATTGTTTCACGTGCCGCGAGAAGAGGAATCTCCTCGATTCGCAACGGAAATGCTGGCCTGCCCGGCCGGGGCCGGCAATCGAATTCGCCGCGCGGCGCATTTCCGTCCAGGATCACCGGCGATGCTCCTCGCCCTCGCCGTGCTCGCCTCCCAGGTCGCGACCATCATCCGCGTGCTGCTCCGGCCGCATCGCGACCCGGCCTCGCGCATCTCCTGGATCGCCGTGATCCTGGCCGTTCCGGTCGTGGGCGTGCTCGGCTACATCCTGCTGGGAGAGACCAGCATCGGCCGCCGCCGCATCGCCCGCCTGCGCCGCGCGCTGGAGGCGCTGCCCCCGCCGGCCGAGACGCCCGCGCCCGAGATCCCCGCGCGCCACCAGCCGCTGTTCCGGGTGGGCCGCTCCATCAGCGGCTATCCGCCGATCGGCGGCAACACGGCCCGGCTGCTCGCGGATTCCGACGCCGCCATCCAGGCGCTGGTCGCGGACATCCACGCCGCGACGGAGCATGTCCACCTGCTCTTCTACATCTGGCTGCCGGACCGCAACGGCAGGCGCGTGGTCGAGGCGGTCTGCCGGGCGGCGCGGCGTGGTGTCGCCTGCCGCGTGCTGGTGGACGACATCGGCTCGAAGCACCTCGTGCGCAGCCCGCATTGGCTGGCGATGGCGGCAGCGGGCGCCGCGCTCTCGCGGGCGCTGCGCGTGGGCTTTCCGCTGCTGCGGCCGCTCAACGGCCGCATCGACCTGCGCGACCACCGCAAGCTGGCCGTGATCGACAACCGCATCGCCTGGTGCGGCAGCCAGAACTGCGCCGACCCGGAATTCCGGGTGAAGGCGCGATTCGCGCCCTGGGTGGACATGATGATGCGCTTCGAGGGGCCGGTCGCGCTGCAGAACCAGCACCTCTTCGCCAGCGACTGGGCCGCCTGGCGTGGCGAGCATCTGGGCGCGCTGCTGCTGGATCCGCCCGCCTTCGCCCCGGAGGGCTTCGCGGCGCAGGTGATCGCGAGCGGGCCCACGGTGCGGAACTCCGCGATGCCCGAGATTTTCCAGACGCTGATCTACGGCGCGCGGCGCGAGCTCACCGTCACCACGCCCTATTACGTGCCGAACGGCGCGCTGCATGCGGCGCTCTGCGCGGCGGGCTATCGCGGCGTGGCGGTGACGCTGGTGCTGCCCGCGCGCAACGACAACTGGGCGGTCGCGGCCGCGAGCCGGAGCTATTACGCCGACCTGCTGGAGGCCGGCGTGCGGCTGCTGGAATACCGGGACGGGCTGCTGCACGCGAAGACGCTGACCCTGGACGGCGAGGTGACGCTGATCGGCTCGGCCAATATGGACCGGCGCAGCTTCGACCTGAACTATGAGAACAACATCCTGTTCTGCGACGCCGCGACGACCGGCGAGGTGCGGGGGCGGCAGGAGAGCTACATCGCCGCGAGCCGGGCGGTGACGCCCGGCGAGGTGGCGGCCTGGCCGGCCTGGCGGCGGCTGTGGAACAACATGGTCGCGGTGCTCAGCCCGGTGCTTTAGGGAAAGCGAGAAGGACCGCGAAAGCCCGCGGAACCACGGCGTCCATCCTCCACTGGTCGGCGGGCGGCCGAACACCATGTAGAAACCAGGATCCACGGCATCGGGCCGCGCTCCGCCTGCGTCAGTGGACACCCGCTTCCGCGAGGATCTGCAGCGCAAGGGCGATCTGATGAGGGGGCATCATCAGGTCCGCCCGCCCGAGATCGACCGCGGCGCTGGGCATGTCGGGGAAGGCGGCCGAGCGCGGATGCTGGACCAGCGTCGCCCCGCCCGCGCGCCGGAGCGCCGCTATGCCGGCCGCACCATCCCACATCATCCCGCTCAGGATCACGCCGATGGCATGGCGCCCCAGGACGGAGGCCACGCTCGTCAGGAACAGGTCGACCGAGGGCCATCCGAGCCGGGGCTTGGGCCCGGGCACCACCTCCAGCCGGCCATCCATCTGCAGCACGAGGTTGGCGCCGGCCGGCGCGACGAGCACGGTCCCCGAGCGCGGCAGCTCGCCCGATACGACCCAGCGGCAAGGCAGTTGCGAGCGGAAGTTCAGGACCTCCGGGAGACGGCTGCGCAGATCGGCTCCGAGGTGATGCACGACCACGATCGGGATGGGAAAGTCGGCGGGCAATCCGGAAAGGACGTCCCTCAGCGGCGCCAGGCCGCCGGCGGAGGCCCCCAGCACGACCAGGCGGAACGGAACGAGAGCGGCGACTACGACAGGGTCTGCGAGGCCGCTCATCTGTACGGATACTAACATTGGACGGCGACGGGGCGCCATCCCGCTGCAATGCTGCCTTCGGGGGTAGCTCGATGACCGACGGCCATGGGGGCGCAGGCCCTCGCGAGAACGCTCTTCTGGCGGGGCTTCCGGCATCGGAGCGTCAGCTGATCCGGGAAGCGTTGGAGCGGGTTCCGCTGACCCTGAAACTTACGCTCGAGGGGCCGGACCTGCCTGCGTCCCACCTCTGGTTCCCGACGAGCGGCGTCGCCTCCATGGTGAACGACATGGAGGACGGATCCGTGGTCGAGGTGGCGACGATCGGAAGGGAGGGCATGGTCGGCCTGCCGATCGTCTTCGATGCGGAGCAGAACGCCCAGCGGGTCTTCGTCCAGGTGATGGGTGAGGCGGACCGGCTGTCAGCCCTGGACTTTCGCCGCCTTCGCGACCGCCTGCCGGCTCTGGAGCGACTCCTGGCGCGCTACTCCTTGTCGCTGATGAGCCAGATCGCCCAGGGGAGCGCCTGCAACCGGCTCCACCCCATCGAGGCGCGGTGCGCGCGCTGGCTCCTGCAGACCCATGACCGGGTCGACGGCGACAGCTTCCTGCTCACGCACGAGTTCCTGGCGCAGATGCTCGGCGTCACCCGTCCCAGCGTGACCATCGCCGCGGGAATCCTGCAAAGGGCGGGCCTGATCAGCTATGCCCGCGGCGTCGTCGACATTCTCGATCGGGAGAAGCTGGAGGCGGCGTCCTGCGAATGCTACGAAGTCATCAACCGTGAATTCCGCCGGCTGGTCGGCCCGCCGCGTTCGGGCTGAAGAAGCGGCCAGAATGCGATCGGCTCGCCGGATCAGGCAGCGGGAATGCTCGATGGCCTGCCGGGCTCCGGCGATGACGAGGTGATCGTAGGCGCGGTCGGTGTGCCTGATCGGCGGGGGGAATCGGCAAAGTCGGTCCATTCCCCGAAACTGGCGGCAATTGCCGGCGCTGTCGGTTCGCTGGCAGACGGAACCCACGGGATACCGATGAGGACCGGCATGCGGAGCGGACGGGCGAGGCCGATGGCTCGCTCATGCCAGTCTCCCGCGGCCGATCTTGCGTAGAGCCAAGCTCGATCTCTGGTAGAATTGGATCGCCAGCCTGATCTGATCGAGTCTCGCACTCTCGCGGGGCCCGGCCCGCGGAGTGATTGAATTGGCGCAGCATCGCAGCGCCTGTGTCTTCGAGGGCCCCTGATGCGATGCAATCGTGAGTTGCGAGACGCTTTCGACGCGGTGTCCCTATTTCTTACACCGGATCATTCTCTGGCATGTTTAGCGGCATGACAGTCGCATTCGGCCAGCCTGCGGGCCGGTAGGTTGATGCAGGCTCCGCGCGCGCCGAGAGCCGGCTCACCCCCGCACCTGCATCTCCGCCAGCCGCACCGCGACGCTCGCCGCATGCGCGCCCAGACCCTCCGCCTCCGCCAGCTTCACCGCCGCCGGGCCGATCGCCCGCAGCCCATGCGGCTCGGCCTGCACCCAGGTCGTGCGCTTGAGGAAGTCGTAGACGGAAAGCCCCGACGAGAACCGGCTGCTTCGCCCGGTCGGCAGCACGTGGTTCGGCCCGGCCACATAGTCGCCGATCGCCTCGGGCGTGTGCCGCCCCAGGAAGGCCGCGCCCGCATGCCGGATCCTGCCGAAGACCGCGCGCGGATCGTCCAGCATGATCTGCAGATGCTCGGGCGCGAGGCGGTTGGCCAGGGCGCAGGCCTCGTCCCAGTTCCGTACCAGGATCACCGCGCCGTGCCGCGCCCAGCTCTCGCCGGCGATGGCGCGGCGGGGCAGGGTGGCGAGCGCCGTCTCCACCGCGCGGATCACCGCATTCGCGAAATCCGCGTCGTCGGTGATGAGGATGGATTGCGCGGCCTCGTCATGCTCGGCCTGGGCCAGCAGGTCCATGGCGACATGGGCGGGGTCGTTGGTCGCGTCGGCCAGCACCAGCACCTCGGAAGGCCCGGCGATGCTGTCTATGCCGACGCGGCCGAAGACCTGGCGCTTGGCCTCGGCCACATAGGCGTTGCCGGGGCCGACGATGCGGTCCACCGGCGCGATGCTCTCCGTGCCCCAGGCCAGCGCGGCCACGGCCTGCGCCCCGCCGGCGCGCCAGATCTCGGCCACGCCCGATCGGCGGGCCGCGGCCAGCACCAGCGGGTTAAGCACGCCGCCCGGCGTGGGAACGACCATGGCCACGCGCTCCACGCCCGCCACGCGCGCGGGAATGGCGTTCATGAGCACGGAGGAGGGGTAGGCCGCCTTGCCGCCCGGCACGTAGAGGCCGACCGCGTCCAGCGCGTTCCAGCGCATCCCCAGCGCCACGCCGTCCGTGCCGGGAAGCTCGATGTCGGCGGGCAGCTGCGCGCGGTGGAAGGCCTCGATGCGCGTCGCGGCGGTGTCGAGCGCCGCCATCAGCGCCGGCTCGATGCCGGCCGCGGCGGCGTCGATCTCGTCCGGCGTCACGCGCAGCGCGGCGATGCCGGCCGGCGCCCAGCCGTCGAAGCGCGCGGTGAGGCGCAGCAGCGCCGGGTCGCCCCCGGCCTTCACCTCGGCGATGATGGCGGAGACGGCGCCGTCCACGCGCGCGGTGGTCTCGCGGGCGTCGTTCAGCAGGGCTTCAAAGCGCGCCTCGAAGCCGGCCTGGGCGGTGGAGAGGATCTCCATGGTCAGGCGGCGGCCAGCGCGGCGCGGAAGCGCGCGATCCAGGCCGCGATCTCCTCCGGCCGCGTCTTCAGCGCCGTGCGGTTCACGATGAGGCGCGAGGTGACCTTGGCGATCACCTCCGTCTCCACGAGGCCGTTGGCCTTCAGCGTGGAGCCCGTCTGCACCAGGTCTACGATGACGCGGGAGAGTCCGAGCGAGGGCGCCAGCTCCATCGCGCCGTTCAGGTGCACGATCTCGGCCTGCACGCCCCGCGCCGAGAAGTGGCGGCGCGCGATGTTGGGATACTTGGTCGCGACCGCGATGCGCGACCAACGCGAGGGATCGTCCTGCCCCGCCGTCGCCGCCTGCTCGGCCACCGAGACGCGGCAGCGGCCGATGCCGAGGTCGAGCGGCGCGTAGATCTGGTCGGTCTCGTATTCCATCAGCACGTCGGCGCCGCAGACGCCGATATGCGCCGCGCCATGCGCCACGAAGGCGGCCACGTCGAAGGGCCGCACGCGGATGACGTCGAGCGAGGGCTCGTTGGTCTCGAAGCGCAGCCGGCGGCTGTCCTCGTCCTCGAAGTCGGCCGCGGGCGTGATGCCGACGCGGGCGAGGACGGGCCTCAGCTCGGAGAGGATGCGGCCCTTGGGCAGGGCCATGACGAGGCCGGTGGTCGCATCGGCCTCGCTGAGGGGCAGGGGCAGGTCCATCAGCTGGCCAGCCTTTCGATCTTCGCCCCCACGGCGGCGAGCTTCTGCTCGACATGCTCGTAGCCGCGGTCGAGGTGGTAGACGCGGTTGACGATGGTCTCGCCCTCGGCGGCGAGGCCCGCGAGGATGAGGCTCACCGAGGCGCGCAGGTCGGTGGCCATCACGGGCGCGCCGGAGAGCCTCGGCACGCCGCGGACGATGGCTGACGTGCCGTGGAAGTTGATGCGGGCCCCCATGCGCATGAGCTCGGGCACGTGCATGAAGCGGTTCTCGAAGATGGTCTCGGTGATCATCGAGGCGCCCTCGGCGACGGTCATGAGGGCCATGAACTGAGCCTGCATGTCGGTCGCGAAGCCGGGGAAGGGCTCGGTCATCACGTCGGCGCCGCGCAGGCCGTTGAGGCGGCTGACGGTGAGGCCGGTGTTGGTCTCGGCCACGTCCACGCCGCTGTCGCGCAGCACGCGGGCGACGGCGCCCAGGTGCTCCAGCCGCGCGCCGGCCAGGTGCAGGGTCCCGCCGGTGATGGCGGCGGCGCAGGCATAGGTGCCGGCCTCGATGCGGTCGGGCACGATGGGGTGCGTCGCCGGATGCAGCGAGGCGCCGCCCTCGATGCGGAGCGTGCCGGTGCCGATGCCCTCGATCCGCGCGCCCATGCGCATGAGGCACATGGCGAGGTCGGTGATCTCGGGCTCCTGGGCGGCGTTGACCAGCTCGGTCTCGCCCTCGGCCAGGCAGGCGGCCATGAGCAGGTTCTCGGTCGCGCCGACGCTGACCTGCGGGAAGATGATCTTCGCCCCGCGCAGCTTGCCCTGGGGGGCGCGGGCCTCGATGTAGCCCGAGGTGATCTCGACCTCGGCGCCGAGCTGCTCCAGGCCCTTGAGGTGCAGGTCCACCGGGCGCGTGCCGATGGCGCAGCCGCCGGGCAGCGAGACGCGGGCCTGGCCGTAGCGGGCGAGCAGGGGGCCGAGGACGAGCACCGAGGCGCGCATCTTGCGGACGATGTCGTAGGGGGCTTCGAGGCTGGTCGCCGCGCCCGACAGCGTCAGGGTCCGGGCCGTCCTGTCATGCTCGACGGACAGCCCGTGCTGCACCAGCAGTTGGCGCATGGTGGCGATGTCGGCGAGGTCGGGCGCGTTGGTCAGGACCAGCGGCCCGTCGGCCAGCAGGGCGGCGGCCATCAGCGGCAGGGTGGCGTTCTTGGCGCCGGAGATGGGGACCGTGCCGTTGAGCGGCTGGCCGCCCCTGATCCGGATCCGGTCCATCAAAGCTTCGGCAGGGCGACGCCCCGCTGCCCCATGTATTTGCCCGCGCGGTCCGCGTAGCTGACTTCCGGCGCGCTCTCGCCCTTCAGGAAGAGAAACTGGCAGATCCCCTCATTGGCATAGACCTTGGCCGGCAGCGGCGTGGTGTTGCTGATCTCGATGGTCACCTGGCCCTCCCATTCGGGCTCCAGCGGGGTGACGTTCACGATGAGGCCGCAGCGCGCATAGGTGGACTTGCCGAGGCAGATCACCAGCACGTCGCGCGGGATCCTGAAGACCTCGACCGTATGGGTCAGCACGAAGGAATTGGGCGGGATGATGCAGACCGGCCCCTGGCGGGTGACGAACCCCGTCTCGGAGAAGGATTTCGGGTCGACGATGGCGTTGTCGACATTGGTGAAGACCTTGAAGACATCCGCCGAGCGCGCGTCGTAGCCGTAGGAGGACAGGCCGAAGGAGATCACCCCCTCGCGCTTCTGGGCCTCGACGAAGGGCGAGATCATGCCGTGCTCCGTCGCCATGCGGCGGATCCAATGGTCGGGCATGATGGGCATCAGGGGTCCTTCCGGCTCGCGGGGTCCTCGCGGTGGGCCGGTCTAGCCTCTTCGGCCGTGTCGCGTCCATCGGCCGGGCCGGGAAGCTGATCCGCGCGGGCTTCCTGACGGCCGCGCGCCTGCGCCTTGCGCCTGCGGAGATTGACCCGCAGGGCGGCGGCCAGCCGGGCCTCGCGGTCGTCGGTCACATCCATCCCCTCGCGGTTGCGCAGGGTCTTGTTAGGGCATGATCGCTGCCGGCGGAATCGCCGGAAGCGCGGATCATTCGCTCAAAGGCCCTGGCGCCGGACGGCACCGCCACAGCGGAGCTTTCGGAGCAAAGCCCCCCTCACATCCCTCAGTCGGCGTAGTCCGGCTGCGTCTTGTCCAGCACCCGCTTCAGCGCCGCGAAGTGATACTCCGGCCCGCTCATCGCCATGGTCGGATCCTTCCAGCCGGCCTGCTCGCGCATCTTCTCCAGCACCTCCTCCTTCACGAAGCGGCGGCGCTGGCCCGTCCACAGGGTGAACATCTGCGTGCGGCAGGCGCGCTCGAGGTAGTAGAGCCGGTGATAGGCCTGGGCGACGTTCTTGCCCGTCACCACCACGCCGTGATTGGCCAGCATCAGGATCGGCTTGCCGTCCATCAGCGCGGCCATGCGCTCGCCCTCCTCGTGCTCATGGGCGAAGCCGTTGTAGTCGTAGTCGTAGGCGATGCGCCCGTTGAACTGCAGCGCGCTCTGGCCCGTCATCTCGATGGTCATGTCCTCGAGCTGCGAGATGGCGGTGACATAGGGCATGTGGGTGTGCAGCACGCATTCGACGCCGGCGATCTCGTGGATCGGCGTGTGGATGCAGATGGCGCTGCGGTCCGCCGGGCCTTCGCCGTCCACCACCGTTCCGTCGTAGTCGATCTCGATGAGGTTGCTCGCCGTCACCTCCGCCCAGTGCAGGCCGTAGCGGTTGAGGTAGTAGCGCCGGGGCCGGCCCGGCACCGCGAGGGTGAAGTGGTTGTCGATCGCCTCGTGGAAGTCGTGCACCACGGCGATGCGATGCGCGGCCGCCATGTCGATGCGGGCCTGCCGGCGCTCGGCCTCCAGGAGGTCGGCGGGGGCGTGGGTGATCGTGTCCATGGGCAGCTCCATCTGGCGCGCGAGGTCCGGGGGCGCGGCTTCGGGCGGTGGGTGGCGCCCATCAACCCATGCGCGGGCCCGGAACGCAATCCGCAATCCCGCCCGATCGCCGCGATTCCCGGGCCAGTGGGGGGCGGCGGCCTTGCCCATCTATCCGCGCAGGGGCCAGCGCCCCAGCATGTCGTGCCGCCGCTGGCCCACATGGCTGTGGATGAAGGCGAATTCGCGGGCCTCCAGCGGGACGGGGCCGACCTCCAGCTCGCGCCCGAGGTCGCGGTCCCAGCTCATGGTGACATGCGGCGTGCCGAAGCCATGCGGCCGCGCATGGAGCCCGGAGGCGCCCACCGCCAGGCTGATCCGGCGCTGCAGGGCGGCGAAGGGCTCGCTGGCGCCGCGCCCCGCCAGGACAAGCGGCTTGGCGGGCCGGCGATTGCGGAAGCTGAGAACCCGGTCGAGCTCGAGGGTGAACGGCGCGGCGGCGACGCTCGCGGCGGCGCCCCGGGCGCGGTCGACCAGATCCGGCCGCGGCGGCTCGTCGCAGGAGGCGACCGGGAAGAGCGTGAGATGCAGCTGCTCCGGCGTGACCGGCGGCGACCGCAGGCCGAAGGTCCGTCGCAGGTCCGAGGTCATGGCCGCGATGGTGCCCCGTGCCGCCTCGTCCAGCCTGAGCGCGAAGAAGAGGTTGTGGCGGTGCGGGCGCGGCGGCTCGGGCGCGGCTTCGAGGCCGGCGAGCCAGAGTTGCCCGGGAATCCGCAGCTGCCGGCTGGACATGCTCGCTCGCCTCCACTCTTCTGGGGGAACCTTCATGACGAATGTTCATGATATGTTCTGGAGGGGGTATAAGCCGCGCCGGCCGCCGCTGTCCACCCGGCCCCCGGCCGAAGCGCCTTTCAGAAGGCGTAGCGCAGCAGCCTGCCAACCTTCCCTAGCCCCGGGAAGATCCGGACGGCCAGCGCCGCCCAGCGCGCCGGCGCGGACATCCGCGCGAGCTGCGCCGAATCCCAGGCGGCGGGATCATAGGCGCCCAGCTCCTCCGCCAGCCGCAGCCGCGGGATCGCCCGCTCGAGCTCGCGCGGCTCCTCCAGCGCCCAATGCAGCCGCGCCCCCGTTGGGCGGATCGCGGGGTGGTTCCGGATCGCCCAGAGGCCGATCCGGCTATAGGCGTCGAAGGCCAGCTCGCCGCCGGCCAGATGCGCCGTGAGCCGGTCGAGCAGCGGCACCACCTCCTCGGCCGCCACATAGGGCAGCAGCCCCTCGGCGAGGACGAGCGTCGGCCGGTCGGCGGGGATGCCGGCGATCCAGCCCGGATCGGTCACGGCGGCGCCGATCAGCGTGACGCCCTCTCGCGCGGGGTAGAGGCGGCGGCGCAGCGCGATCACCTCCGGATAGTCCAGGTCGAACCAGCGCACGCCCGCACCCGGATCGAGCCGGAACACCCGGCTGTCCAGCCCGCAGCCGAGATGCAGCACCGTCGCCTCGGGATGGCGCGCGAGGAAGCCGCGGGCCCAGCGGTCGAGCAGATGGCCGCGCAGCGCGAGGCCGACCATCAGGTCCCGGTCGACGTCCAGCCGCGCGAAGTCGTAGTCGATCCGGGCGACGGCCTCGGCCGCCCAATGGTCGTGCAGCAGCGAGTCGGGCAGCCGGCTCTCCTCGGCCCGGGCGGCCAGGGTGACGAGGAGGGTCTCCTTCTCGCCGGTCAGGGCGATGCGTTCGGTGTCCATGGTGCGGCCATATGGGGCGGGAGACCAATCCCGAAGGATTTTTCGGCGACTCTGTGGAAGCCGGTGTGCCTTCGTGCGCCAGGGCCCATGACCGGCCTGGAATCGGTGGCCCTGATGCTATATGACCATCTCCATGGTCATGGGGCGCCCGAGATGAATCCCGTCAGCCTAGCCGATGCCAAGACGCATCTGAGCGAGTTGGTCGACCGCGTCGAGGCGGGCGATTCCATCGACATCACCCGCCGCGGCAAGCCGGTCGCGCGGCTGACGGCCGCTGCGGCGGCGCGCAAGCCGGTCGATGCGGCGCGCCTGCGCGCGCTCACCGCCGTGATGCCCTTGCAGGCCCTGGAGGCCGCGGAGCTGGTGCGGTCCATGCGGGACGACGACCGCTACTGATGATTTATCTGGACACGTCGCTGATCGTCGCGGCGCTGTGCCCGGAGGCCGCGACGGCACGGGTGCAGCGGTGGCTGGCCGAGCAGGATCCGCGGGATCTCGCCATCAGCGAATGGACGATCACCGAGCTCTCCTCCGCCCTGGCGATCAAGTTGCGGACCGGACAGCTAACGCTGGAGCAGCGGGCGGCGGCGCTGGCCATGTTCCGGGAGCTGGTGGCGGAGAGCTTCACGATCCTGCCCGTGACGGGGCGGCATCTCCGGATGGCGGCGGGCTTCGTGGACCAGCATGCGCTGGGCCTGCGGGCGGGGGATGCGCTGCATCTGGCCGTCGCGGCCGAGCATGGGGCGGTGGTGTGGACGTTGGATCGGCGGTTGGTTGAGGTGGGACCGGTGTTGGGGGTGCCGACGCGACTGGCCTGATGATAGCATAATTGAGCACGTCGCCCGCGATGGTAACAAACTTAATGTTCGCCCGGATCTGATATTTGTTTTACTATTTCAATATTACATTTTCATTTTTTTGGATTCCTATAATCCGATATTGTCCGGAATGGGTGCTGAAAATATAGGATCATTCTTATTATCTATTGAATAAATGATAATATCTAACAATGCCTTTTTTCCAAAATATACATGGTCGAAGAATTCTGCCGTAAATTCAGCGATTTTTCCATCGCTTTCTTTAATGTGATCGTTATTCGGTATATAACCATCAACTATGTAGAATACCATGTAAAATATTGCATAAGATAATGTTCTTTCGGAGAAAGGTGATGTCTGTCCAACAAAACCTAACGTAAATGGACTTTCGGGATCTCTGTCAATGAGGCCGGGGAGCATAGCCATCTGTGAGGCACCCAAACTGGGATGGATGGCCATTCCCAAAATGCCCTCTTCTTGCTTAAGATATTCCGCAAATTTCCTATAGGAGGCGGTCCAATATCCTGCCTTAACTTGGAGTGAACTTTATCGCGAATTTTGCCCTTTGAAACATATTTATGCCAAAATAAATTCGAAGAATATTCATCAACTGTACGATCAAATTCGAGTAGCGCTTCATCATTTCTTGAAATTAATAAAGCTACATCTAGATTCTCGACAAGAACTCGCAGTAATTGCTTAGCCTGAACGTCAAGGCCGATAGTGACAAGTTGCCTGATGGACATTATCTGAGCAACTATGTTTCCGATTAGGCAGGAAAGTATTTTATGTCGAATAGTATTCTCGTCAGAATCTACTTTCAAAAGAAAAATTAATAAAACCGATAAATTTGCAAACCAAGCCCCGCATTGGTCAAATATAAGAAGCCAATTACTTAAAGTTGACTGAAGTCCTTCTTTATTATTATGTTCGCCAATTTCTAATAGGGCCGACATGTTGAGTCCAGGTGGTTTTTCGCCATCCTTTGCCCCAGCAAGCTTCCATGCTTCCTGAATGGTATGTTTCACATTTAGAGCCATCTCACTCATATTGTGAATGGTATCGGATTTTTACTCCCACTCAATCGTCCCCGGCGGCTTGCTCGTAATATCATAAGTCACCCGGTTCACCCCCCGAACCTCGTTCACGATCCTATTCGCCACCCGCCCCAGGAAGCCCATGTCGAACGGATAAAACTCCGCCGTCATCCCATCCGTGCTGGTGACGGCGCGCAGTGCGCAGGCCATGTCATAGGTCCGCCCATCCCCCATCACGCCCACGGTCCGCACCGGCAGCAGCACCGCAAACGCCTGCCAGATCGCGTCGTAGAGCCCGGCATTACGGATCTCCTCCAGGTAGACCGTGTCCACCTTCCGCAGCAGATCCGCCTTCTCCCGCGTCACCTCGCCGGGGATGCGGATCGCCAATCCAGGCCCGGGGAAGGGGTGCCGCCCCACGATCTCCTCGGGCATGCCGAGCTCGCGTCCCAGCACCCGCACCTCGTCCTTAAACAGCTCGCGCAGCGGCTCCACCAGCTTCATCCGCATGCCTTCCGGCAGCCCGCCCACATTGTGGTGGCTCTTGATCGTCACCGAAGGCCCGCCCGTCGCCGAGACGCTCTCGATCACGTCCGGATACAGCGTCCCCTGCGCCAGGAAGTCCGCCCCGCCGAGCTTGTTCTGCTCCTCCTCGAAGACCTCGATGAACAGCCGCCCGATGATCTTGCGCTTCTGCTCCGGATCCGTGACGCCCGAGAGCTGTCCCAGGAACAGGTCGCTCGCGTCGCGATGCACCAGGGTGATGTTGAAGCGGTCGCGGAAGGTCTTCACCACCTGCTCGCTCTCGCCGGCGCGCATCAGCCCGTGGTCCACGTAGATGCAGGTGAGCTGGTCGCCGACCGCCTCGTGCAGCAGCACCGCCGCCACCGAGGAATCCACGCCGCCCGAGAGCCCGCAGATCACGCGCCCCTGGCCGACCTGGGCGCGGATGCGGGCGATGGCCTCGGCGCGGAAGCCGGCCATGGTCCAGTCGCCCGTGCAGCCGCAGACGCCGTGGGTGAAGTTCTTCAGCAGCGCCGCGCCGTGCGGGGTGTGCACCACCTCGGGGTGGAACATGGTGCCGTAGTAGTGGCGGGATTCGTCGGCGATGAGCGCGAAGGGCGCGCCCTCGGATTCGGCCACGACCCGGAAGCCGGCCGGCAGCACGGTGATGCGGTCGCCATGCGACATCCACACCGTCTCCTTGTTGCCCTTGGCCCATAGCCCCTGGGTCAGCGCACACTCACCGGTGACGGTGACGACCGCGCGGCCGAACTCCGCGGCATGCCCGCCCTCGACCGTGCCGCCGAGCTGCGCGGCCAGGGTCTGCTGCCCGTAGCAGATGCCCAGGATGGGCAGTCCCATGTCGAAGACCTCGGCCGGCGCGCGGGGCGATTCGCCCTCGGTGACGGAGGCGGGGCCGCCGGAGAAGATGATGCCCCGGGGGGAGAAGGCCCGGATGCGCTCGGGGGCGGCGGCGTTGTAGGGCCAGACTTCGCAATAGACGCCGGTCTCGCGGAGGCGGCGCGCGATGAGCTGCGTCACCTGGCTGCCGAAATCGAGGATCAGGATTCGGTCGTGCTGGGTCATGCGCGCTTGAAAAGGCGAATCAGCGCCGGGTCAAGCGCGCGTTGCGCCATCCGACCTTGCGTCCAGCGCTCAGCGGGTGCCCGAGGCGTCGCTGCGCAGGCAGGCGTTCAGGGTCACGAAGGATTTCCGCCGCTCGCTGAGCCGGGCACAGCGCTGCCGGAGGCCGGCGGGCTTGGCGGACCAGAGCGAGGCGGCGATCGCCTTGGCCTGGGTCTCGGCCTCCAGGCATTCGGGGCGGGGCGGGGCCTCGCGGTCGCCGGCGCGGCGGGCGGCCTCGGTGCAGCTGAGGACCGGGTCGTAGGCCGGGATGGCATCGGCGGAGAGCGCGGGCCGCGGCAGCAGGGCGGCGGCGAAAAGGCCGGCGAGCAGGATACGGGCGGTCACTCCAGGGGCTCCTGTCTTCGGGTCTGACGGCGGGGTCCAAGATAGCTGATGCATTCCGGCGAACCAGCTCCGGCAGCGGCAAAGAAATCCCGGACGAGGTGAGCGGCCCATGAGCCTATCGCGGCAGCTTGGTGGTGGCCGTCGCGGTCAGCAGGGTGTGGATGGGGTCCCAGGCATAGGCGAGCTGGGTGGTCTTCTCCCGGGCGAAGAGCATCTCCTCGCGCGCCACCAGCCGGGCGCCGAGCCGCTCGTAGAACCAGCGGGAGGGGTTGTGCTCCAGCACCCAGGCGAAGGCCGATTGCGCGCCGAGCGAGGCGAGGTGCGAGGCCATGGCGCGCATCAGCCGCCGGCCGATGCCGCGCTCGTGGAAGTCGTCGAGCAGATAGAGCGTCTCCACCTCGCCCTCGGCGATGGAGGGACGGCGCGAGAGCCCGCCGGTGATGAAGCCCACCACGCCGCCGCCGGGGATCTCCAGGTTGTCGGCCACGGCCACGAAGGCCGCGTGGCCGCCGCGGCGCTCGGTCATGCCGCGCTCATAGCCCAGCGTCTCGCGCGCGGCGGAGAGCGAGCTCAGATAGTCGTCGGGCAGGACGCCGGCATAGGTGCTGCGCCAGCAGGCCACATGGACCCGGCCCAAGGCGGGGGCATCGCCCGATCTGGCGCGTCGGATGGTGACCATCGCACCCGGGCCTCAGGCCTGCCGTTCCAGGACGGCGCAGAAGAAGCCGTCCGTGCCATGGGCGGCGGGGGAGAGCAGCAGATGGGCGCCGTCCATGGGGGGCGGGTCGGCCAGGCCGGCCGCCGGCCACGCCGTGCCGAGCCGGATCGCCCGGAACTCCGGATGGGCCTCCAGGAACTGCTCAACCTGCAATTCGTCCTCCTCGGGCAGCAGCGAACACGTCGCGTAAACGAGCCTACCGCCAGGACGAACGAGATGGGAAGAAGTTACGAGAATTTCACTTTGCTTCTTCCGCAGTTCGGCGAGGTCCTCGGGCCCGGTGCGCGAGCGGGCATCGGGGTTGCGGCGCCAGGTGCCGGTGCCGGTGCAGGGGGCGTCCACCAGCACGCGGTCGAACTGGCCGGCGCGGCGCTTCACCCAGCGGTCGCCCGCCTCGAGCAGATGCGTCTCGGCATTGTGGACGCCGGCCCGGCGCAGGCGCTTGGTGGCGCCTTCCAGCCGCGGCGCCGAGACGTCGCAGGCGGTGACGCGGCCCTGGTTGTTCATGGTGGCCGCCATGGCCAGCGTCTTGCCCGCCGCCCCCGCGCAGTAGTCGGCCACCCGCATGCCCGGGGCGGCGCCGACGAGCGCGGCGATGAGCTGGCTGCCCTCGTCCTGCACCTCGATCAGGCCCGACTTGTAGGCCGCGGTCCCGGTGATGGGCGTGCGGCCCGCCAGCCGCAGGCCCCAGGGGGAGTGGGGCGTCGTCTCGGAGGCCAGGCCCTCGCTCCGCAGCTGGCGCTGCGCCTCCTCGCGCGTGCCCTTGAGGAGGTTCACGCGCAGGTCGAGCGGGGCATTGGCCTCCATCGCGGCCGCCTCGGCCTCCAGCCGGTCGCCGAAGCGCGCGGCGAGGCCGGGCAGGGCCCATCCGGGCAGGTTGAGCCGGGCGGAATCCGGCATCTCCTTGCCCATCAGCGGCTTGCCCACGAGCCGGTCGGCCACGCCCATCTCGCCCGCGTCCAGCGGGCCGGCAGAATAGCGGCCGGCGTCGAACAGCTTCTGCGCCTCGCCCGGCTTCCGCTTCTCGACGAGAAGGAGGTAGGCCAGCGCCAGCAGCCGCGGCGTCAGCCGCGCGCCGGTCTGCGCGACCCACCATTCCAGCCGCAGCCGCTGCCGCACGATGCCCCAGACGAGGTCCGACACCGCGCGCCGGTCGCTGCCGCCGATATAGCGGCGGGCGCGGAAGAACTCGGCGCCGATCGCGTCGGCGGGGCGGCGCGGCTGGTCGAAGACCGCATGCAGCAGGTCGATCGCGGCGGCGAGCCGCCCTTCGGGGGTCAATTCAGCAGCTCCGGGAGGCTTGTGAGATCGGGCAGGCTGGGCACGCCCAGATCCGCCAGCCCGTATTCGTCGGGCGCCGCCATGCGGTTCACCCGGACGCAGCGGAAGCCGGCGGCATGGGCGGCCTGGCTGTCCCAGGGATTGGCCGAGACGAACATCATCCGCCGCGCCGGCAGGCCCAGCCGCCGCTCGGCCAGGGCATAGACGCGGGCATCCGGCTTGAAGACGCCGACCGCCTCGACCGAGAGCAGCGCATCGATCTGGGTGGAGAGCCCGGCATTCCCGAAGGCATCGGCCAGCATCATCGGGGAGCCGTTGGAGAGGACCGCCGTCTGCACGCCCCTGGCGCGGACGGCGCGCAGCATCGCGGGCACCTCGGGATAGGGGGAGAGCAGTCGATAGGCGTCCAGCAGATCGGCGAAGAGGCCCTCGTCCGCGATGCCGTGGCGCGCGCAGACGAAGCGCAGCGCATCCGCCGTGCAGGTCCAGAAGTCGCGGTGCCTGGAGGGGCCGGTGAGGCTGCGCACCCAGGCGTATTCGAGCTGCTTCTGCCGCCATTCCCGCGAGACGGCCTCGGCGGCCTCGCCCAGCCGGGCGGCATGGCGCGCGACCGCGGAATGCACGTCGAGCAGCGTGCCATAGGCATCGAAGACCACCACCTCGACCTCGCGCCCCGGCTTTTGCCGCAGACGCCAGGGTTCAGAGGCTGTCTGGGAACTCATACGGGTCGGCTCAGCGGGTCTTTTCCGCGCCCGGTGCGTTGCCGGACTTGCCGATGCAACCGGCATCGGCGGCGCCCGGCGCCTTCCAGACACAAAAAATGCCTCGCTGAGCCTTTGCCGTAAGAGCTCCCAGACAGCCTCTCCAGGTCGTCAGCCATCGTGGCGGTAGTTCGGCGCCTCGCGCGTCACGGCGACGTCGTGCACATGGCTCTCGCGCAGGCCGGCCCCAGTAATGCGGCGGAAGCGGGCGTTCTTCTGCAGGTCCGTGATGGTGGCGCTGCCCGTGTAGCCCATGGCGGCTTTGAGCCCGCCCACCAGCTGGTGGATTACATTGCCCACCGGGCCCTTGTAGCCGACGCGGCCCTCCACGCCCTCGGGCACCAGCTTGAGCTGGTCGCGCACCTCGGCCTGGAAGTAGCGGTCGGCCGAGCCGCGCGCCATGGCGCCGAGCGAGCCCATGCCGCGATACGACTTGTAGGAGCGGCCCTGGTAGAGGAAGACCTCGCCCGGCGCCTCGTCGGTGCCGGCGAAGAGGCTGCCCATCATCACGCATTCGGCGCCGGCCGCGATGGCCTTGGCGATGTCGCCCGAGCTGCGGATGCCGCCATCGGCGATCGCCGGCACGCCGGCCTCGCGCGAGGCGGCGGCGCATTCCATCACCGCGGTCAGCTGCGGCACGCCCACGCCGGCCACGATGCGCGTGGTGCAGATGGAGCCCGGCCCGATGCCGATCTTCACCGCATCCGCACCCGCCTGGATCAGCGCCAGCGCGCCCTCGGGCGTCGCCACGTTGCCGGCGATGATCTGCACCGTGTTGGACAGCCGCTTGATGCGCTCGATCGCCGCCAGCACGCCGCCGGAATGGCCATGCGCGGTGTCGACCACGATCACGTCGGCCTCGGCCTCGACCAGCGCCTCGGCGCGCTTGAGCCCGTCCTCGCCGACGCCCGTGGCGCCCGCCGCGCGCAGCCGGCCCAGCGGGTCCTTCACGGCATGAGGATGCGCCTCGGACTTGTCCATGTCCTTGACAGTGATGAGACCGACGCAGCGGCCCTGCTCGTCCACCACCAGCAGCTTCTCCAGCCGGCGCTTGTGCAGCAGCGTGCGCGCCTGCTCGGCGGTGACGTTCTGCGGCGCGGTGACGAGGTTCTCGCGCGTCATGAGCTCGTAGACGCGCTGGTTCGGGTCGGTCGCGAAGCGCATGTCGCGGTTGGTGATGATGCCCACCAGCCGGCCCGAGCCGGGCTCCACCACGGGGAAGCCGCTGATGCGGTGGCGCGCCTTGAGCTCCAGGATCTCGGCCAGCGTCTGGTCCGGATTCACCATCACCGGATTGACCACCATGCCGCTCTCGAAGCGCTTCACCTGGCGGATCTGCTCGGCCTGCTCGGCGGCGGTCATGTTCTTGTGGACGACGCCGATGCCGCCCCGCTGGGCCATGGCGATGGCCATCGGCGCCTCGGTCACGGTGTCCATCGCGGCGGCGATGAGCGGGATGTGGAGCGAGATCTCGCGGGTGAGGCGCGAGCGCGTGTCCGTCTGGCCTGGCAGCACGGTCGAATAGGCCGGCAGCAGCAGGACATCGTCGAAGGCATAGGCCTCGGCGATGCGAATCGGTTCAGCGAAATCGAGGGCTGCCATGGGCGGGGACCTTTCGGGCGGTCAAACGACCTTGGCGTGCGTCCTTAACCTCGCAAGGGGATGCCGTCCAGCGAGGAGATGGTGAAGACGGCGCGTTCCTCCCCTGCGTCAGGCGCGCGACCCGTGCGGAAGCCCCATCAGGCAGGGCTTCTCACGGCCAGACAGGCAGGCCATCCAGCCCCGCGGTCTCCGGCAGGCCGCAGATCAGGTTCGCATTCTGCACGGCCTGGCCGGCCGCTCCCTTGCCGAGATTGTCGACCACGCCCATCGCGATCACCAGGTTGCGCTCCGGGTCGGCCGCATAGCTGACGAAGGCGAGGTTCGAGCCGGTGGCCCATTTGGTCTGCGGCGGCGTGTCGGTCACGCGGACGAAGGCCCGCCCGGCGTAGAAGTTCCGCGCCGCGTCCAGGCACTGGCCCGTGGTGACGCGGCCACGGCAGTAGATCGTGGCGAGCACGCCACGGGTCATCGGCACCAGGTGCGGCGTGAACACCAGCCCGGCCGCGCTGCCGCCGCTCAGCCGCTCGATGGTCCTGGCCATCTCGGGCATGTGGGTGTGCTGGAGCAGGCCGTAGGGCACCAGGTTCTCGTTGCTCTCGGCGTAGCCGAACCGGCTGTCGGCGCCGCCCCGGCCGGCGCCGGAGATGCCGGTCTTGGCGTCGATCACGATGTGGCCGGGCTCGATCAGCTGATGGACCAGCAGCGGCGCCAGCGCGGTCAGCGTCGCCGCGGGGAAGCAGCCTGGGTTGGCCACGCGGGTATGGCCCTCGATCTGCTCTGGCCAGACGTCGGCCAGGCCGTAGGCCCAACCCTCGACGTAGCGATGGTCGCCGCCGATATCGACGATCTTCACCTGCTGGGGGACGCGCGCCAGCGCCTCGGCCGAGGCGCCCGTGGGCAGCGACGCGAAGAGCACGTCGAGCTTCGGCAGGGTCGCAGGGTCCCACTTCTCGATCACCAGCCCGGCCAGCCTGGCCGGCACACCGGGGAAGCGGTCCCCCAACCGGCTGCCGGCGCTGCCCTCGCCTGCGGCGTAGACGAGTTCGAAGGACGGGTGGCCCGTGATCAGGCGCATCGCCTCGCCGCCGCCAAAACCGCTGATTCCGACAATGCCGACGCGAATGCTCATGGGGGTGTCCTGCGGCTGGAGTGAGGGCAAAGAAAAACCCCCGAAGCCAGGGGCTGCGGGGGTTCGGAGATGCGGGCTGATGCCGCCTCGGGGGTGGACCGCTAGGGGGCGGATCTCACCGGGGGAGGGGCTTGTCTGCACGCAGCCACGAAAGCCGCCGCTGAGAAGCAGCGACGGCGTCGGTTCGCGGTGCGGAGGCGAAGGTCACCCATCGGCCAAACGGTACTGGCCCGCCCGAAGGTCGTCAACGAGGTTTGCAGCTGTGCTCCACCACCCCGTTGGTGCCGGAACCTAGGGGCGGAAGCCCTGGGCCACCACGTAGAGCTCGCTGCTCTCCTTGCGGCTGGCGGGCGGCTTGGCGTGCTGCACCTTGGTGAAGTGCTGCCGCAGGCGCTCCAGCATCTCCTTCTCCGAGCCGCCCTGGAACACCTTGGCCACGAATCCGCCGCCCGGCGCCAGCACCTTCACCGCGAAGTCGAGCGCGAGCGCCGCGAGGTCCATGATGCGCAGATGGTCGGTCGGCCCGTGGCCCGTGGTGTTGGGCGCCATGTCGGAGAGCACGAGATCCGCAGGCCCCCCCAGCGCCGCGAGGACCGCGGCCTCCGTCGCGTCGTCCTGGAAGTCGCCCTGCAGGATGGTGGCGCCGGGCAGCCCGTCCATCGGCAGCAGGTCCAGCGCGACGACCTGGCCCCGCTCGTCCAGCGCCCGCAGCACGACCTGCGTCCAGCCGCCCGGCGCGGCGCCGAGGTCGACCACGCGCTGCCCGGGCTTGAGCAGCTTGAAGCGCTCGTTCAGCTCGGTGAGCTTGAAGGCGGCGCGGCTGCGATAGCCGGCCTGCTGCGCGGCCTTCACATAGGGATCGTTGAGCTGCCGCGAGAGCCAGCGCTGGCTCGCATTGCTGCGGCCGCGCGCGGTCTTGAGATTGGAATGGGTGCTGCGCGGCCCGCCGACGGGGCCGCCGCCGCCGGATCGGCTGGGTGATTTGGCCATGGGCGCCGGTTTACGCGCGCCAGGCGCCCCGGTCACCCCGCATCAGGCGCATGAGCATCCCCTCGCGCAGGCCGCGATCGGCCACCGTCAGCTCGCCCACCGGCCAGAGCTTGCGGATTGCCGCATAGACCGCGCAGCCCGGCAGCACGAAATCGGCCCGCTCCGGCCCGATGCAGGGATGCGCGGAAAGCCCGACGCGGCCCATGGCGAAGAGCTGCGTCATGGCGTCGTCGGCCGCCTCGGAGGCGAGGCGGGTGCCGTCCACCAGCTGCCGACGGTATTTGGGCAGGTCCATCACGACGCCAGCCAGGGTCGTGACCGTGCCGGAGGTGCCGATGAGGCGCACGCCGCCGCGTCGGATCTCCTGGCCGATGCAGTGCAGCCGGTCGAAGCTCATCAGGCGGGCGTGGATGTCGTCCACCACCTCGCGGAAGCCGTGCGCGGAGAAGCAGTCGCCACCCTCGCGCTCGGCCAGGGTCACGACGCCGCAGGGGATGGAGAGATAGCCAATCAGCTCGGGGCGGGGGCCATTCTGGGTGGAGGCGGCGCGGATCCAGGCGATCTCGGTGCTGCCGCCGCCGATGTCGAAGAGGATGGCGCGGCGGTCCCCGGGCTCGAGGAGGGGGGCGCAGCTCTCCATCGCGAGCTCGGCCTCCTCGCGCGGGGAGATGATGCGCGGACGCAGCCCCGTCTCCTGCGCGGCGCGGGCCAGGAAAATGGGTCCGTTGGCGGCGCGGCGGCAGGCCTCGGTGGCGACGGCGGCCAGCCGGCGGACCGGGCGGCGGTGCAGCCGCTCGGCGCAGGCGGAGAGGGCGGAGATGGTGCGGTCCATGGCCGCGTCGGAGAGCGCGCCCGAGCCGGCCAGGCCCTCGCCGAGACGGACGATTCGCGAAAAGCTGTCGACCACGCGGAAGCCCTGGCGGGTGGGCGCGCCGATCAGCAGGCGGCAGTTGTTGGTGCCGAGATCCAACGCGGCGAAGAGCGCCGGCGGAGAGCCCTGATGGCCGTGGGAGGAGTGCAGAGCGGTCATCGGGGGCTGACTCGTTCGTGGTGCGTGGCAGTCATGATCGTGATGCGGGGCTGTCATCGCAAGCCTTTTTGCGGCCTTGGCAGGCCGGAAGGTCGATGCTATTGCCCCGGCCAGCCGAGCGGCGACGCTTGGGGGATAGTTTAACGGTAGAACTTCCGACTCTGACTCGGACAGTCTTGGTTCGAATCCAGGTCCCCCAGCCAGCTCGTTAAAGCCTTCGTGATCGCGGCCCTTTCTACCGGGGCTGCCTCACGGGGCGGCCCTTGGGCCAGACGCTCCCATTCGACTCCCCATGCGTGCCACCGCGGCGCGGGCAGGACTCCGGCCGAATCGCGCTCCGGGGCCCGCGCCGGCCTTCAGGCCAGCCTGCGGTCCAGCCAGTCGCGGAACTTGTACCAGTTGCCCACCATGGGCAGGAACCAGGGATTGCCGGTGTAGAAGGGCTTGGTGGGGAAGTCCTGGCCGTCGAAGGAGATGACGCGGTTCGCCTGGCCGAGGATCTTCTTGCCGATCTCGGCGCCGAGGTAGGAGAGCATCGCCACGCCAGAGCCGTTGCAGCCCAGCGCGTAGTGCAGGCCCTTCTCCGTCTGGCCCATATGCGGCAGGTAGTCGAAGGCGAAGGCGACGTTGCCGGTCCAGGCATGCGTGACGCGGGTGCCCTTCAGCTGCGGCCAGCGCTCCAGCATCATCGCATGCAGCAGCGGCGCCGAGACCTCCGGCGAGACCTGGGTGAACTTCGCGCGCCCGCCGAAGAGCACGCGCGTGCCGTCCGGCGACAGGCGATAGTAGCAGAGGATGCGCTTGCTGTCGGCCAGCGTGCGCTTCTTGGGGATCAGGCTCGCGGCGAGCTCCGGGTCCAGCACCTCGGTCGCGATGATATGCGAGGCGATCGGCATCAGCCGGCGCTTCAGGTCGGGCGTGATGCCGCCGGTGTAGCCGTTGGTGGCGATCACCACCTCGCGCGCCTCGATCGGGCCGCGGCTGGTCTCGACGCGCCAGCCGTCGGCAAGCTTCGTCAGCTTTCCCGCGCGGGTGTGGCCAACCAGCACCGCGCCGTAGCGCCGCGCCGCCTCCATCAGGCCCCAGTGATAGAGCGCCGGATGGATCTTGCCGGTCCGGTTGATGACCATGCCGCCGTAATAGTAGTCGGTGGCCATCTCCTCGCGCTGCCGCTCGCGCGGAACCATGTGGGCGTCGGCCCGGGCCAGCTCGTTGAGCTGGCCCATCTTGCCTTGCATGCCCACGTAGTGCTTGGGGGTGAAGGCGCCGATGAAGCGGCCGGTGCGCTCGTAGAAGCAGTCGATCTTCTCCCGCGCCACGATGCTCTCGATATGGTCCAGCCCCTCGATGGCATCGCCGATCATGGCCTTCACCAACTCGTCCGCGGTCTCGCCGGAGCGGCCCTTGGAGCCCGACAGCCCCTTGCCGATCGCATTGCCGCCGGAGACGCCGCCGCCGTTGCGCGTGGACGCGCCGAAGCCGAGCTTCTCAGCCTCCAGCACCACGGCTGTCGCGCCGCCGCGGCCGAGCTCGATCGCGCAGTTCAGCCCCGTGAGGCCGCCGCCGATAATCACCACGTCGGCGCGGGCGGGAAGCTCCTCCTGCGGCGGCTCCTCCGCCGGCAGCGCGTCCCACCAGTAGGGCGTCGACTTGAAGTCGGGATGGAAGATCGTGTCCATGTTCGAAGGATTCCTCAGCGCGACAGCGTGGTGGCCAGCGCGCCCTTGCCGAAGAGGGTGGTGAGGCCGAGGCAGACCGCGACCAGCAGGATCTGCGTGACGGAGACGGCCGCGATGGTCGGGTCGATCTCCATCAGGATGTTGTCGAACATCTTCTTCGGCAGCGTCTTCTCCGCGCCGGAGAGGAACATCGCCACCACCAGCTCGTCGAAGGACGAGATGAAGGCGAGGAAGCCGGCCGAGATCATGCTCGGCCGGAGCTGCGGCAGGGTGATCCGCAAGATCGCCGTCGCCCAGGAGGCGCCGAGGCCGATCGCCGCCTGCTCCTGCGATTCATCGAAGCCGCGCAGGCCGGCGCCGACCAGGATCATCACGAAGGGGAGGGCGAGCACGGTGTGCGCGACGGCGATGCCATACCATTCGCCGATGAGCTGGAGCCGGGCGAAGATGCTGTAGAGGCCGATGGAAAGGATGATGGTCGGCACGATGATGGGCGCGGCCGCCAGCCGGTCCAGCAGCCAGATCCCCCGCCGGCGCGAACGCACCAGCAGGAAGGAGAGCGGCACGCCGAGGAGCATGGAGAGCGCGGTGCAGAGCGCCGCGATCTGGAAGCTCCGGATGGTGCTGTCGATCCAGTCCGGATCGCCAAAGTAGCGCTGGTACCACTGCCAGGAGAAGCCGGGCGGCGGGAATTGCAGGTATGAGGCCGAGGAGAAGGAGATCGGGAAGACCACCAGCAGCGGCAGCATCAGGAAGATGAAGACCAGCGTCGCGAAAGCCGCGAGCAGCCAGTTGCCGATCCCTCCGCGACGGTCAGGAGGCAAGGCGAGCCCCCTTCGTCAGCCGGTTGATGGCGGCGTAGATGGCCAGGGTCACCGCCAGCAGCACGACGGAAAGCGCGGCGGCGAAGGGCCAGTCCAGCAGTTCGCGCACCTGCTGCTCGATGAGCATGGCGATCATGATGACGCGGCCGCCGCCCAGCAGCGCCGGCGTGATGAAGAAGCCGAGCGAGAGCACGAAGACCAGCGCGCAGCCCGCCGCCACCCCCGGCAGCGAGAGCGGCAGGATCACGCGCCGGAAGATGGCCGAGCGCGGCGCGCCCAGCCCCTCGGCCGCGCGCGGCAGGTCGGGATCGATGCGCAGCAGCGCCGCGTAGATCGGGAGGACCATATAGGGCAGCAGCACATGCACCATGCCGATCAGCACGCCGCCGAGATTGTGCAGCAACGGCAGCGGAGATTCGATCAGCCCCCAGTCGCGCAGCATCCGGTTGATCACCCCGCTGCGGCCGAGCAGCACCATCCAGGCATAGGTGCGCACCAGCACGCTGGTCCAGAAGGGCAGCAGCAGCGCGAACATGCCGAGTGCGAGGCCGATTTTGCTCGCGCGGCTCAGCCAGAACGCCAGCGGATAGGCGATGACCAGGCAGATGACGGTGACGAAGCCGGCGATCTTCAGGCTGTCGAACAGGACGGCGAGGTAGAGGTCGTCGAGCACCGCGCGCTGAAGATGTTCCAGCGAGCCGTCTTCCACCGACATGGAGAGCAGCCGCAGCACCGGCCAGGCGAAGAGCACGCCGAGCAGCAGAAGGGCCGGCAGGCCCATCAGCAGCAGGGCACGCTCCCGCCTAGCCGCGGGGGACGACATGCACGTCCTCCGGCCGGAAGCCGATGGTGATGGTGGAGCCCTCGGCGGCGGGCGGCGGGTCGGAGGGGCGGAGCGGCAGGCGGGCCAGCATCTCCGGCGCGCCTTCGGGCTGGAGGCGGAGCTTCACCGAGAGGCCGAGGAAGACGCTTTCCAGCACCGTTGCGGTGGCGTGGCAGGCGGCGGCCCCGGCCTCGGCGCCCAGGCGCAGCGCCTCCGGCCGCAGCAGCAGGGTCACCGGGCCGGGCGCGGGCGCCTCGGGCAGCGTCATCGTGCCGAAGCCGGGGACGCTCACCCGGCCGCCTTGCGCCGTTGCCTCGATGAGGTTCGACTCCCCGATGAAGTTCGCCACGAAGCGCGTCACCGGGAAATCGTAGATCTCGCCCGGCGTGCCGAGCTGCTGGATGCGCCCCTGGTCCATGACCGCGATGCGGTCGGACATCACCAGCGCCTCTTCCTGGTCGTGGGTGATGAAGAGCGTGGTGAGCTTCAGCCGGCGCTGCAGGCGCCGCACCTCCAGCTGCAGGGATTCCCGCAGCTTGCGGTCCAGCGCGCCGAAGGGCTCGTCCAGCAGCAGCAGCGAGGGGTCGAAGATGATGGCCCGCGCGAGCGCCACGCGCTGCTGCTGCCCGCCCGAGAGCTGCCGCGGCAGCCGTTCCGCGTAGCCGCCGAGCTCCACCAGCGCGAGCGCCTCGGCCACGCGCCGCGCGATCGCGGCCTTGCCGGTGCCGCGCATCTCCAGCGGGAAGGCCAGGTTCTCCGCCACGGTCATGTGCGGGAAGAGCGCGTAGTTCTGGAAGACCATGCCGACATTGCGGTGGCGCGCCGGCGCCGTCGTCACGTCGCGGTCGCCCAGGCGCACGGTCCCGGCATCAGGCACCTCGAAGCCCGCTACCGCCTTCAGCAGCGTCGTCTTGCCCGAGCCGGAGGGGCCGAGGATGGTCAGGAACTCCCCCTCCTCGACGGCGAGGTCCACCCCGTTGAGCGCCGTGACCGCGCCGAACCGCTTGACGATGCCCTGGACGTCCAGCCTCACCCGGTCAGCGCCGCAGCATCCAGCGGTTCCAGCGCTCCTGCGCCATGGCCGCATTGGCCGTCCACCAGTCGACGTTCAGCCAGAACTGCTTTTCGAGGTTCTCCGGGGCCGTGCACATCAGCGGGTGCAGCTCCGCCGGCACATGGTCCATGGTGCGGCGGTTGAGGCCGGGATAGCCCATCTCGGTCGTATAGATGGCCTGCAGCTCCGGCCGGGTCATGACCGAGAGGAAGCGCTGGCCCCAATAGGCCTGCCGCGTCCCGCGCGGGATGGCGAAGGCGCCGCTCTTCAGGCTGCCGCCGGTGAAGTCCGTCGCCACCGGGGCGCCCCGGCGCGTGAGCTCATAGAACCGCCCGTTCCAACCGGAAGCCAGCACAACCTCGCGATCGACCAAGAGCTGCGCCGGCTGTGCGCCGGTGCTCCACCAGACGGTGATGTGAGGGCGGATCCGGTCGAGGCTGCGGAAGGCTCGATCCAGGTCGATCGGATAGATCTGGTCCATCGGAACGCCATCCGCGAGCAGCGCGAATTCGAGGTTGTCGGCCGGGTGGTTGCGCAGCGAGCGCGGGCCGGGGAAGCGCCGCACGTCCCAGAACTCGGCCCAGCCCTTGGGCTGGCTGCCGTCGCGGAAGACATCGGTCCGGTAGCCGAGCGCCGTCGAGTAGGCGGAAGCGGTGAGGATGTGCGAATCCCGGGCGATATCCGGGTAGTCCGAGCGGTCCACCACCGAGGCGTCGATCGGCTCCAGCAGGTTCATCTCCTTGGCGCGCACGGCGTCCTGCCCGCCGATCTCGGTGCAGGTCCATTCCGGATTGCCGCTCTCGACCATGGCGCGCAGCTTGCCGAAATCCACTGGCGAGGTGTCCACCACGCGGATGCCGTGCTCGCGCTCGAAGGCGGCGAAGTAGCTGCGGCGGAAGATGGAGTTCATCGCCCCGCCCGAGGCGTTCACGACGATGCGGTCCGGCTTGGGCGGCGTGGTCTGCGCGCCGACGATCGCGGGATGCGCGAGGCCGGCCAGCCCGCCGCCCGCGAGCAGGAGAGGGCGTCGTCCGAGGATACGGCTCATCTGGAAGCTCCGTCGTTCGGCGCCGGCGGCGCTGCCGCGGCATTAAATCGGCTCGGCATCGGCGGCGCAATCAAACTCGTCATGCCGCGCGGGCTTCTTGCGGCGGCGGGCCGCGCTGCTAGTCTCGCGCGAGGCGCCTCCGGTCGAGAGAGCGTATAAGGAAGTCGGGGAACGAGACCATGGAAGCTTCGCGACGCCGTCTTCTCGGCGCAGGGATCGGAAGCGCGCTCGCGGCCCCGGGCCTCGCCCTGGCGCAACCCGCCTGGCCGGCCGACCGGCCCATCCAGATCATCGTGCCCTTTCCGCCGGGCGGCGGGACCGACATCAACATCCGCGCGATGGCGCCGCATTTCCAGCGCCATCTGCCGGGCTCGCGCTTCGTGATCGTGAACCGCCCCGGCGCCGGCGCCGAGATCGGCTACACCGCCATGGCCCAGGCCGCGCCCGACGGCACCACCCTGGGCACGGTGATCACGCCGAGCCTGCAGACCATCACCATCGAGCGCCAGCCGCAGTACAGGCTGGAGGACTTCGCCTTCATCGGCACGGTCGTCGAGGATCCCGGCGGCTTCTTCGTCGCGCCCGGAAGCCGCTGGCGGACGGTCGCCGACCTGGTGACCTTCGCGAAGGCCCATCCGGGCCGCGTTGCCGTGGCCACGGCCGGCATCGGCTCGGACGACCACCTGCTGATGATCGGGCTGGAGCGCGCGGCCGGCGTCCAGCTCAACCACATTCCCTTCGCTGGCCAGGCGCCGGGCGTGACCGCGCTCATCGCCGGCCAGGTCGAGATCGCCTCGATGAACATGGGCGAGAGCGTGTCCCTGATGCGCGAAGGCCGCGTCCGTGCTTTGGCCACCGCCGGGCGGGAGCGCTTCCACATGGCGCCGGACGTGCCGACCTTCCGGGAATCGGGCTATCCGCTCGACACCGGCGTGGTGCGCAGCTTCGTCGTGCCGGCGGCCACGCCGCGCGCCATCCAGGACCGGCTGGCGGAGATGTTCGCCAGCACCATGCGCGACCCGCTCTGGATCGCGGAGGCGGAGCGGCTGTTCATCCCGCTGCGATACCGCAATCCGGACGAGACGCGGGAGATCGTGTTCCGAGAGCAGGAGGCGCTCAGAAACCTCTGGCGGGAAAGACCTTGGAAGGACGGATGAGAGGGCTTCGCCCCCTCATACTCCCCCAGCAGGGCTTTTTGCCCTGCACCCCAACACCATCAGGTCATCATGAAGCTCATCGACCTCTCCACGCCGATCAGGACCAACCACTTTCGCTGGGAAGTGGATCGCCGCTTCGCCAAGACGCATGACACCGGGGGCGGCCAGGCCACCTGGGCCGGCTGGAACGTCCACGCCTTCACCCATATGGACAGCCCCCGCCACGTCGACCCGGAGGGCTTCACCACCGATGCCATCACCCTCGACATGACCACCGGCCCGGGCGCCGTCGTCGATATCTCCGACGTGCCGGCCAACACGCCGATCTCCGCCGAGGCCATCTCCAAGGCCGGCCCCCATCTTCAGCCCGGCGACTTCGCGCTCATCCGCGCCCGCTGGGACGAGCGCGCCAGCATCGACACGCCCGATTTTTGGCTCCGGGCCCCCTGGATGACCGCCGAGGCCTCCATCTGGCTGCGGGAGAAAGGCATCAAGGCCATCGGCTTCGACTTCCCGCAGGACCATTGCATCCGCTTCTTCCTGACCGGCGAGAAGCGCCCGCCGCTGCCCGAGCACGTCACCCACCACCACCTGCTCGCGCGTGGGATCATCATGTTCGAATACCTCTGCAACATGGGCGCGCTGACGCAGCCGCGGAACACGGTGGTCGGCCTTCCGCTCAAGCTCCCGGACAGCGACGGCGCGCCCGCCCGCGTCATCGTGATGGAGGAGGCCGCATGAGGTTTTCCGGGCAGGCCGCCCTCGTCACCGGGGGTGGCGCCGGCATTGGTGCGGGCATCGCGGCACGGCTCGCGGCGGAAGGCGCGGCTGTGCTGGTCGCCGACCTCAACCTCGACGCCGCCACCAAGGTCGCGGCCGAGATCACGCAATCTGGCGGCAAGGCGCTCGCCTTTCGCATGGACGTGGCCTCGCCCGAGGACGCAGCTGCCGCCGTCGCTGCCGCCGAGCGTGAATTCGGCCGCCTGCGCATCGCCGTCTGCAACGCCGGCATTACCGACCGCATCCCCGTGCTGGAGATGTCGCTGGCGGCCTTCGAGCGCATCATCCGCACGAACCTCACCGGCTGCTTCGTCTCGGCCCAGGCCGCCGGCCGCGCCATGTCGCGGGGCGGGGAGGGGGAGCGGGGCGGCCGCATCGTCACCATCTCCTCCGTCTCCGGCCAGTTCGGCGGCACCGGCCGCGCGGCCTATGGCGCCAGCAAGGGCGGCATCGAGACGCTGACCAAGGTGCTGGCCGTCGAGCTCGCGCCCTTCGGCATCCGCGTGAACGGCGTGGCGCCCGGGCCCACGCAGATCGCCCGCACCGCGCACGGCCCGCGCCAGCGCGCCGCCTTCCTCGACCGCATGGCCGTGAAGCGCTACGGCACGCCGGCCGATATCGCCGGCGCGGTCGCCTTCCTCTGCGGCGAGGAATGCGATTTCATCGCCGGCCAGATCCTCAATGTGGATGGCGGCTTCGCGGCCGCCGGCGTGATGTACGATCCCGCCGAGGGCGCGTGATCAGTCGCGCAGCGCCTGCGCCCGCCGCCGCACCCAGCGGAGCGACGAGCCCCACATCCGACGCAGGACCCCCCGCCCGTCGGAGGTGAGTCGGGCCCTCGCGCGATGCATCCATTCCCGTGCCGCGTTCCAGGCCGGGATGGCGGCCAGCCTGCGGTGGCCCACCTCCAGCAGCCAGGCGACGCCGCCATAGGCGCGGGCGAACCACCGGACCTGCATCATCTTCGGCCTGGCGATGGCGAAGACGCGGGTGGAGAAGGCCGCCCCCACCACCTTCGTCCCCAGGATGAGCACGGCCGCCGCGACGTAGTGCCTGTGGGCCAGCAGCCAGAGCTCCGTCACCTTCAGCAGCGGGACCAGCGGCACGAAGGGGAGGACGAAGACCGCGATCACCCAGCCCGGGCTCAGCCGTTCCACCAGCCGCTCCAGCCAGGCGAAGAGCGGCACCCGCGCCATCACCCGCCCGAGCGCCGAAAGCCAGCGCCAGAGGGTGATTTCGAGCAGCGCCCAGAGGACGGCGAGCGCGATCACCGGGGGCGCGGAGATCCGCCGGCCCAGCCGGCGCAGCGTCAGGAGCGGTCGGGGCGACATCCCGACAGCCTATCACAGGTCAGGCAGGGTCGGCCCAGGCCGCGTCCTGCGGGAGCTGGGCGATCTGGGCGCGCTGGCGCGGCAGGGCCCCCGGATGCTGGCCCTGGAGCCAGGCGATCATTTTCTCGCGGATCTCGCAGCGCAGGTCGAAGGTGCGGCCCGCGGTGCCGGCGGAGGCCAGCATGCGGACCTCCATCACCTCCGGCTTGAAGTCGGTGACCTGCATGTTCACCACCTGCCGGTCCCAAAGGCGCGAGGCGCGCACCACCTCCTCGAAATGCGCCCGCATCTCGGCCACCGGGGCGGAATAGTCCACGTAGAGCATGACGGTGCCGATCAGCGAGGCGCTCTCGCGGGTCCAGTTCTGGAAGGGCTTCTCGATGAAGTAGCTGAGCGGCAGCACCATGCGCCGCCAGTCCCAGAGCCGCACCACCACATAGGTGGAGGTGATCTCCTCCACATTGCCCCATTCGCCCTCGACGATGACCGCGTCCTCCAGCCGGATCGGCTGCGTCACCGCGAGCTGCACGCCGGAGATGAGGTTCTTCAGCACCGGCTGCAGCGCGAGGCCGAGCACGATGCCCGCGGCGCCCGCCGAGGCGAGGAGCGAGACGCCGTATTGCCGCACCCCCGGGAAGGTCATCAGCACGGCCGAGGCGGTGAGGATGATGATCATCGTCGCCGCCACGCGCTGCAGGATGCGCGACTGCGTGGTGTGCTTCCGGGCGAGCAGGTTGTCCTCCGAATCCAGCTTGAAGCGCCGCAGGTAGACGGTGGTCCAGATGTGCAGCGCCGTCAGCGCCACCCAGCCCATCAGGCAGATGAAGCAGATGGCCAGGACGTGCCGCATCAGCCCGGCCTGCTGCCGGGTGAGAGGGGCCAGGCTGGCGCCGATGCTGAGGGCCAGCATGACGAAGCCGAGCCTCGCCGGCCCCTCCGTCCGCTGCACCAGGGAGCGCCAGAAGAGATCCCGCTGCTCCACGAACCGGCTGATGAGGCGGAAGATGATCCGGTGCGCCACCAGCGCCGGCAGCAGCGAGGCCGCGAGGACGATGAGGCTGATGACCCAGGCGGGCGCCCAGGTCGCCTTGGCAATGAGGTCGCGCGCGGCGTCGTCGATGTCTTCGAGCAATTGCACTCTCCAGTTCCGGGCTTCCGGAGGAGGCCAAGGTTCCGGCCGCGGAAATGGTGCGCCGCAGCGAGGGTCGATGGGGTAAACAGGCTCGGAACGGGCCGGTTTCAGCGGGGCCCGGCATTGGAGGCCACGACATGAGCACGACGACGATCGCGGTGAGCGACATTCTCGCGGAGATCGGCAGGGCCTTCCGCGCCCATGACGCCGCCGGCATTGCCGCGCTCTTCGCGCCGGACGGGGTGTTCATCAACGCCGTGGGCGACCTGAAGGGCGACACCTATACCGGGCCGGAGGAGGTGCGCGGCTATTTCGAGAAGGTCTTCGCCGAGACGCCGGACGCGGCCTGGACGCCCCGCGCCGCGCCGCTGATCCTCGGCGACGACCAGGCGGTCACGCAGTGGCACCGCACCGCCACGGGGCCCGACGGCAAGCTGCGCGAATGGTACGGCGTGGACCTCTACGCCTTTCGCGACGGCAAGGTCACGAAGAAGGACACCTATATCAAGAACGTGACGGCCTGAGCCGCCGATGGGCCGCGACGCCTTCCTTGCCGCGCTCGCGGCCGATGCCGGCCTCTGGCCGGATTTCGACGCGATCTGCGGCTTCGGCGGGCGCCTCCAGGGCACGCCGGGCTGCGACGCGGCCTTCGATTTCGTGGCGGGGCGGATGGGCGCGCTCGGCCCCGTCGGCGAGGCGCCGACGCGCTACCACGGCTGGTCGCTGGACCGCATCCGCGTGACCACGCCGGACGGGGCGGAGATCCCCGCGCTGCCCCTGCTCGGCTCCGTCTCCACGCCGGAGGGGGGAATCGAGCTCGACGTGCTCGACCTCGGCCGCGGCACCCCGGACGACATCGCCGCCGCAGGCGAGGCGGTGCGCGGCAAGGCCGTGCTGCTCGCCCATGAATATGCCTTCGCGGCCGGGACCATCCATCGCCGCGTGAAGCTCGGCGCGGCCGCCGCCGCGGGGGCCGCGGCCGTGGTGATGGTGCATCCCGCGGGGCCGGTCTCGGGCGGGGCGAATCTCTGCCCGGTGCCCGGCTTCGGCCTGGGCGCCGACGGCGCCCGCCGCCTGCGCGCGGCCGGGCGCGCGCGCTTCCTCATCCAGGGCCGTGAGGCGGTGGCGACGGCGCGCAACCTGATCCTGGCCCTGCGCGGGCGCGGGCCGGGCCATGTCGTGCTCTCCGCGCATCTGGACGGCCATCCGCCGGGCGAGAGCGCCATCGACAACGGCTCCGGCGTGGCGGGGGTGCTGGCCCTGGCGCGGGCCGCGAAGCCGCTCCTGGAGAAGGCCGGGCGCGGCCTGATGGTCTGCGTCTTCGGCGCGGAGGAATGGTCGCTCTCCGGCTCCCGCGCCTGGCTCGCCGCGCTGCCGCCCGCGGAGATCGCGGCCATGGCGGCCAATGTGAACCTCGACAGCATCGTCGGCAGCCCGAACCTGACGGCGCTGACCTCGGGCTATCCTGGCCTGGCGGCGGAGGTCGCGCGCTCGGGCGCGGAGGTCGCCCTGCGCGATCTCCTGTCGGTCAGTTCCGACCACGCGAATTTCGCGGCGCGCGGCGTGCCGGCGATGCGTGCCATCGCCGGCTTCGAGGAGCCGGAGAGCCGGGTCTCGCAGATCCTCACCGGCGCCGACACGCGGGCGCTGACGAGCGAGGACGAGCTGCGCGCGGCCACGGTCAAGGTCGGCGCGATCCTCTGGCATCTGCTGGCGCTGGAGGAGAAGGCGGTCGCCCGGATGCGCGAAAATGCGGCAGATGCGCAGGCAGCGGTCGGCGCACTGTCGCCTTTACCGGCGTGAGGCGCGGCCTTCCCGCAAGCCGAAGCGCGCATGCGCCTCAGCCCAGCGTGAAGGCCTCGTGGATGGCCGATTGCACCATCCCGCCCAGCACCGCGCCGCCCCCCGCGACATAGATCCAGTCGCCGATCGCCGTCGCGGCCACCGCGTGGCGCGGCGTCAGCATCGGCGCGTGCTTCTGCCAGCTGTCGGTCGCCGGATCGTAGCTCTCCATCTGGCCAAAGACCTTCGCGTCGCGCGGCACGCGGTTCTGCAGGATGCCGCCCTCGCCGCCCATGCAGAACAGGCGATCGCGATAGACCACCATGCCATGGCCAGAGCGCGAGGTCGGCAAGGGCGCGCGCAGCTCCCAGGTGTCGTCCTGCGGCAGGTACACGTGGTGCAGGTCGGTGTTGTACTGGAAGGTGTTGAAGCGCCCGCCGATGACATGGATGACGCCATTATGCGCCACGCAGCCCACATGGTCGCGCGCGGCGGGCAGGGGGCGGCGGCGCTCCCACTTGTCGGCCGCGGGATCGTAGACCTCGTGCCAGCCGATGCTGGCGCGCTCGTCGGCGGGGTCGGTCGCGCCGCCGATCAGGTGCACCTTGCCGCCGAGGACCACGGCGGCGGCGGCGGCGCGGGCGCGCGGCAGGCGGGCGATCTCGCTCCATCGGTCGGTCGCGACGTCGTAGACATAGGCCAGGTCGTCGCTGAGACGGTTCTGCTGGATGAAGCCGCCCAGCGCATAGACCTTCCCCGCATCGGCGACGACGGCGACATGGTTCGCCCCGCGCGGCAGCGGCGCCGCGTCATACCAGCGGTCCGGGCCCGGATCGTAGACGGTGTGGTAGGCTTGGTTGAACCGGCCCTCGCCATATCCGCCGACCACATGCATGCGGCCGGCCCAGGCGGTCGCCCAGGCCATCTCGCTGCGCGGGATGGGCATGTCGGCCCGCGCCACCCAGCGACCGGCCGGGCCGGCCGGGGCGGCGCTGTCGGTGACGCGCTGCGCCTCCTGCTGCGGCGTCAGGTGATGCGGCGCGCCGCCCTCGAAGACATTGGCATAGGGCTGCGGCGAGGGCGCCAGCGGCCGCAGCGCGGGCCCGTGGTGCGGGTGATGCGCGGCGCCCTGGCTCCGCGCGAGCGCCGGCGCGGCGAGCATGGCGGCGCTGGCGCCGAGGATGTGGCGTCTGTTCATTGGCGGACTCCCTGGAACGGTGCAGCAGCCTAGCGCCAAGACGGCCATCCCTCCATGGCCCTCGCGGCCACCGCCGCGGGTGACGAATTTGAGACTGGCGCCGACCTGCTCCTCGCATAGACTGCGCGTCAAAAGACGTACAGGGAGAAGAAGCGGGTGCAATTATCCGACCGGGTCACGGGCGGCGCGCTGGTGCTGCTCGGGGCCGCCGCCGCATGGGGCGGATCCAGGCTGCCGGCCGTGCCGGGGCAGGACGTGGGCCCCGCGGCCTTTCCGATGCTCATCGGCTTCGGCCTCATCGCCTGCGGCGTGCTGATCGTGCTCCGCGTCGGCCGCAGCTTCGAGGTCGAGGAGGCGCCCGAGGAGAACTCGGGTAGCATCATGGCGCGCCTCGGCCTGCGCGTGCTGACGCCGCCGGCGCTGCTGCTCTTCTACATGCTGGCGGTCGAGCGGCTGGGCTTCCTGCTCACCGCCGCGACCATGGTCTTCCTGGGCGCGCTGGCGCTGCGGGCGAGCCTCCGGCTGGCGGTCCCGCTGGCCGTCGTCGCGCCGCTTCTCGTGCACCTGGCCTTCTACAAGCTGCTGCGCGTCCCCCTGCCGGACGGGCTGCTGGGAGCGCCCTGGTAGATGGAGGCCGTCTTCGAAGGTTTCCGGCTCGTCGCCGCGCCCGACGTCCTGATCGCGATCGTCCTCTCGGCGATCTACGGCCTCGTCGTGGGCTCGCTGCCCGGGCTGTCCGCCACCATGGCGACGGCGCTGCTGGTGCCCGTCACCTTCTGGCTTTCGCCCATCGCGGCGATCGCCACGATCATCACCGCCTCGGCCATGGCGATCTTCTCCGGCGACATCCCGGGCGCGCTGCTGCGCATTCCGGGGACGCCGGCCAGCGCCGCCTATACGGACGAGGCCTATGCCTGCACCCGCAAGGGCCAGCCCGAGCTGGCGCTGGGCGCGGGGCTCTGGTTCAGCGCCATCGGCGGCATCGTGGGCACGCTCTCGCTCATGCTGCTGGCGCCGGCCCTGGCCGAGGTCGCGCTCTCCTTCTCGACCTACGAGTATTTCTGGCTCGCCCTGCTGGGGCTGATGTGCGCGACGCTTGTCGCGCGGTCCTCGCCGATCAAGGCCATCGCCTCGATGCTGCTCGGCCTGCTCATCTCCTGCATCGGGATGGAGAATCCGGCCGGCACGCCGCGCTTCACCTTCGGCGTGGCAAACCTGCTGGGCGGCATCGAGCCCATCCCCGCGCTGGTCGGCGTCTTCGCCGTCAGCGAGGTGATGCGCGCCATGGCCTCGGCCGAGCCACCCAGGCTGCCCTACCGGAAGTTCGGCTCCATCCTGGCGAACCAGTGGCAGCTCACGAAGAAGTACCAGTGGCCGATGTGGCGCGGGAACTTCGTCGGCATCGTCATCGGCGTGCTGCCGGGCGCCGGCGCCGACATGGCCGCCTGGGTCAGCTACGCCATGTCGAAGAAGTTCTCCAAGACGCCGGAGAAGTTCGGCACCGGCCATCCCGAGGGGCTGGTGGAGGCCGGCGCCTCGAACAACGCCTCGCTCGCCTCGGGCTGGGTGCCGAGCCTGCTCTTCGGCATTCCCGGCGACACCATCACCGCCATCGCCATCGGCGTGCTCTACATGAAGGGGCTGAATCCGGGCCCAACGCTCTTCACCGAGCGCGCGGGCAGCATGTACGCGCTCTACATCATCTTCATCCTGGCCAATCTCATCATGATCCCGCTGGGCATCGTGATGATCCGCCTCGCCTCGCGCGTGCTGCGGGCGCCCCGATCCGCCGTGATGCCGGTGATCCTGCTGCTCTGCGCGGTGGGCTCCTTCGCGACGGGGAACAACCTCTTCGCCGTGCTGCTCGTCGGCGCCTTCGGCTGCCTGGGCTACGTGATGGAGAAGAACGGCTATCCGGTGGCGGCGCTCGTGCTCGGCATCGTGATGGGCAGCATGGTGGAGCAGAGCTTCATCACGAGCCTCATCAAGTCGGACGGCGACGTGCTGCCCTTCTTCGAGCGGCCGGTGTCCTCGATCCTGGCCGCCCTCACGCTGGGGGCGCTGCTCTGGCCCGTGGCGGCCTGGCTCTGGACGCGGGCCTCGCCGCGGCGGGCTCGGGCGGCGGGTTGAGGGGGCCAGGGCATGAAGCCCCCGCATCCACAAAAGCCTGGACTGCGATCCGCGAAAACGGATCACATCTCACCACCATAAGAATCACAGGGAGAAAATCCATGAACGACACGTCCCGCCGCACGCTGCTCGGCGCCTCCACGGCACTGCTGGCCGCGCCCGCCTTCGGGCAGGCCCGCTGGCCCGTCCGCCCGGTGCAGCTGCTCTGTCCCTGGGCCGCCGGCGGCGGCACCGACGCGGTGGTGCGCATCATCGCCACCCTGCTCGAGAAAGAGCTCGGCCAGCCCTTCAACGTGGTGAACCGCACCGGCGGCTCGGGCGTGGTGGGCCATGCGGCGATCGCGAGCGCCCCGGCCGACGGCTACACGCTCGGCATCATCACCTCCGAGATCTGCATGCTGCACTGGCAAGGGCTGACCGAGGTCACCTACCGCAACTACACGCCGCTCGGCCTCATGAACAACGATCCGCCGGGCATCCAGGTCGCGAGCAACTCCCGCTACCAGGACGTGCGCGCGCTGGCCGACGCGGTAAAGGCGTCGCGGCCGGGCCAGATGAAGGCGAGCGGCACGGGGCAGGGCGGCATCTGGCACCTGGCCCTGGCCGGCTGGCTAATGGCGATCGGCCTGCCGGCGGCGCATGTGCGCTGGGTGCCCTCCAACGGCGCCGCGCCGGCCATGCAGGACCTGGTGGCGGGCGGGCTCGACTTCACGACCAACTCCGTGGTCGAGGCGCGCGCCATGCTCGACGCCAACCGCGCGCGCAGCCTGGCCGTGATGTCCAGCGAGCGGCTCGGCGCCTTCCCGAACATCCCCACGCTGAAGGAGGCCATGGGGATCGAATACGCCACGGGCGCCTGGCGCGGCATCGCGGGCCCGGCGAATCTGCCCGCCGAGGTCCGGACGGCGATGAATGCGGCACTCGACCGCGTGTTCAAGTCGCCGGAATATGTCGGCTTCATGAACAACCGCGGCTTCGGCCTGACCTATGCCGATGCGGAAGGCTTCGGCCGGCATCTGGCGGCGGCCGACGCGTCGCTCGGCGACGCGATGAAGGCGGCGGGCCTGGCCCGGACCTGACCCGGGGTCGCAGGCGACAGGGCAGGGGCGGCGCTTACCGTCCCTGCCCGATGGCGCTAAGAGGCCGGCCATGCCGGTCGAGATCGAACGCAAGTTCCTGGTGGTGGGCGAGGGCTGGCGCCAGGCCGCCCTCGGCCCGCCCATGCCGATCCGCCAGGGCTATGTGGTCGACGGCGCCGGGGCCGGGATGACGGTGCGGGTGCGCCGGTCCGGCGAGCGGGCCTGGCTCACCCTGAAGTCGCCGGGGCTGCTCTCCCGCGCCGAGTTCGAGTACCCCATCCCCGCCGCGGATGCCGAGGCGCTGCTCGCAGGGCATTGCGTCTCGCCGCCGCTGGCCAAGCACCGGACGCGCGTGCGTCATGGGGGGCTGGTCTGGGAGGTGGACGAGTTCGAGGGGCGCCTGGCCGGACTGGTCCTCGCCGAGGTGGAGCTGTCCGAGGCGGGGCAGGAGGTCGCGTTGCCGGAATGGGTGGGCGCCGAGGTCACGCAGGATGCGCGCTTTCAGAACGCGGCGCTGGCCCGGGCGGATTCGGTGCCGGTGCCGCAGGCGCGCTGACCGCCCGCGCACGCCGCTTCACCCGCCGCCTCGGCACGCGTAGCCTCGGTCCATGAGCAAAGCCTGGGACGTCATCGTGATCGGCCTGGGCGGCATGGGCAGCGCCGCGGCCTGGCAGCTGGCCCGCCGCGGCCAGCGCGTGCTCGGCCTCGAGCGCTTCGACATCCCGCACAACATGGGATCGTCGCATGGCGTCACGCGCATCATCCGGCTGCCCTATTACGAGGATCCCGCCTATGTGCCCCTGCTGCGCCGCGCCTATGAGCTCTGGCGCGAGGCGGAGCGGGCCACGGGCGAGCGCCTGCTGGTCCTGACGGGCTCCATCGATGCGGGCCCGGAGGATGGCGAGCTCTTCCAGGGCGCGCTGACCTCGGCGCGGATGCACGGCCTGCCGCACGAGGTGCTGACCGGTGAGGAGGTGAATGCGCGCTTCCCCGGCTACCGGCTGCCGCCGGCCACGCGCGCGGTCTTCCAACCCGAGGGCGGCTTCATCGCGAGCGAGCGCGCCATCGTCGCGCATTGCCGCGCGGCCCAGGAGGCGGGGGCCGATCTGCGCGCGCGGGAGCGGGTGCTGGGCTGGGAGGCCCGGCCGGGCGGCGAGGGCGTCACCGTCACCACGGACAAGGGGCGCTATCAGGCCGCGCGGCTGGTGCTGGCGGCCGGCGCCTGGATGGCCGACCTGGCGCCGGTGCTGGCCGGGCGCGCGGTGCCCGAGCGTCAGGTGCTCGCCTGGCTCCAGCCGACGCGGCCGGAGCTCTTCGCGCCGGGGCGCTTCCCCGTCTTCAACCTCGCGGTGGAGGAGGGGCGCTACTACGGCCTGCCGGTCTATGAGGTGCCCGGCTTCAAGTTCGGCCGCTACCACCACCGCGAGGAGACCGGCGCCGCCGAGACCATGCGCCGCGAGGTGGATGAGGAGGACGAGCGCCTCCTGCGCGCCTTCAGCGCACGCTACTTCCCGGAGGGCAACGGCGCGACCATGGCGCTGCGGTCCTGCATCTTCACCAATACGCCGGACGAGCACTTCATCCTGGACCGCCATCCCGGCCACCCGCAGGTGGTGCTGGCCTCGCCCTGCTCGGGGCACGGCTACAAGTTCTGCTCCGTGGTGGGCGAGATCCTGGCCGAGCTCGCGACGGGCGAGGGCAGCACGCGGCACGACATCGGCTTCCTGCGGCTGGACCGTCCCGGCGCGGCCCTTCGGTAGCGTGGCGCGCGGCGGCCCGGACCGCGGGCGCGGGTGCCTGCCATCGCGTTATGTATACACGTGAGCGCAAGATAGTGCTTGGAGATACCCTCTCAAATGCGGTAGGCCTTCGGAAAATCAGCCGCGGGGAGACATGTCATGGTCAACGAAGTCACCAAGCGGGGCCTGCTCGCCTCCGGCCTGGCGCTGGGTGCCGCCGGCGCCAGGGCCCAGGCCAGGCCCACCATCCGGATCGGCATCCTCAACGACCAGTCCAGCACCTATCGGGACAATGGCGGCCTCGGCTCGGTCGCCTGCGCCAGGCTGGCCGTCCAGGAGCTGGCCGGGCCGCTCGGCCTGAACGTGGACATCGTCTCCGCCGACCACCAGAACAAGCCGGATGTCGCGATGAGCATCGCCCGGCAGTGGCTGGACCAGGGGGTGGACGCGATCTGCGACCTGCAGAACTCCGCCGTCGCGCTCGCCATCAACAACCTGATGCGCGAGCGCGACAAGGTGATCCTCGCCTTCCACGTCGGCACCGCCGAGCTCACGGGCGGCGCCTGCACGCCCAATATCGTGCACTGGGCCTATGACTCGAACATGCTGGCCCGCGTCTGCACCACGGCCCTGGTGCGCGAGGGCGGCGACACCTGGTTCTTCATCCGCGCCGACTACAGCTTCGGCCGCGCATTGCAGGACGACGCGACCGCCTTCATCAACCATGCCGGCGGCCGGGTCCTGGGCAGCGTCGCCATGCCCTTCCCGAGCACGGATTTCGCCTCCGCGCTGCTCCAGGCGCAGTCCTCGCGGGCCAAGGTGATCGGCCTCGCCAATGGCGGCGACGACCTGGTGAACTCCGTGAAGCAGGCCGGCGAGTTCGGCATCACCCGGCGCGGCCAGCGCCTCGCGGCGATGCTGATCTTCATCAACAACGTGGCCGCGATGGGGGTGAACTCGGCCCAGGGGCTCGTCCTCACCGAGACCTTCTACTGGGATCTCAACGACCGCACGCGCGCCTTCACCCGGCGCGCCTTCGCCGCCGGCTTCGACCGGAGCAAGCGGCCCAACATGGGCCAGGCGGCGGCCTATGCGGGCACCCAGCACTATCTCAAGGCGGTGGCCTCGGTCGGCGCGGCGGAGGCCAAACGGAGCGGCTCGGCCGTGGTGGCCCGCATGAAGCAGATGCCGGTGGAGAGCGACGTCTACGACGGCGCGGCCTCGGTCCGCGCGGATGGCCGCGCCGTCACTCCCGCCTATCTCTTCGAGGTGAAGCGGCCGGAGGAAAGCCGCGGCGACTGGGACTTCTACAAGCTGCTCGCGACCGTGCCGGCCGAGCAGGCCTGGCGCTCCCTCGCGGAGAGCGGGTGCAGCCTGGTCCGCTAGCCGCGGATCAGCCTTTCGGGTCGATCGCCTCGGCGACCGCCTCCTTCTTCTCCCGCGGCAGCAGCTTCATCATCAGGATGAAGGCCGAGAGGAGGCAGCAGGTCGCGTTGGTCGCGATCAGCGGCCATTGCCCGAGCAGAACGCCATAGGCGAGCCAGAGCGCGAAGCCCGTCACGGTCAGCACATAGGTGCCGGCGGAGATGCTCGTGGTGTCGCGCGTGCGGATGATCTTCCAGGCCTGGGGCGTGAAGCTCGCGATCGAGGCCGTGGTGGCGGCGGCGCCGATCAGCGTGGCGGCATCGAACGTCATGCGCGCAAGCCGGAGAGCGCATCGCGATCCGGCGGCGGGAGATGTGCCGGCCGGGGCCGGACCTCCGTCCAGACCGGCGCGCCGGTGCGGAGGTCGCGCTTGGGGATGGGTCGTGCCATGCGTCCCAGCAACGTCCCTCGCGGCGACAAGTTACGAAACCGCGCCGATCGCCGCCGCGTTCTGCGCTCCAGATGACAGCACGCCCCGCCCTGCCGTGACCGACGCCGAGATCGCCGGGCTGCGCTATGTCTCGGACCAGGATCCCGGCATCCGCCGACTGGGGACGGCGCCGGATTTCCGTTATGTCGGGCCTGACGGGAAGCCCGTCCGCGACGAGGCCACCCTCGAGCGTATCCGCAAGCTGGCCGTTCCCCCCGCCTATGCCGAGGTCTGGATCTGCGCCGACCCGCGCGGCCATATCCAGGCCGTGGGGCGCGACCTGCGCGGGCGGAAGCAGTACCGATACCACCCCCGCTGGCGCGAGGTCCGCGACGGCAACAAGTTCCAGCATCTGGTCAGCTTCGCCCGGGGCCTGCCGAAGCTGCGCGCGCGCGTGGAGGCCGATATCTCCCGGCCCGGCCTGCCGCGCGAGAAGGTGCTGGCCACGGTGGTCTGGCTGCTGGAGGCCACGCTGGCCCGCGTCGGCAACGAGGAATATGCCCGCATCAACAAGAGCTTCGGCCTGACCACGCTCCGCAATCGCCATGTGAGCGTGAAGGGCGCCGAGATGCGCTTCCAGTTTCGCGGCAAGGCGGGCAAGGACTGGCGCCTGCGCATCCAGGATCGCCGCATCGCCCGCATCCTGCGGACCTGCCAGGATCTTCCGGGCCAGGCCCTCTTCCAATACCGCGACGAGGAGGGCGAGCTGCAATCCATCGGCTCGGCCGATGTGAACGCCTATCTGCGCGAGATCACCGGCGAGGAGATCACCGCCAAGGACTTCCGGACCTGGGCCGGCACCGTGCTCTGCGCGCTGGAGCTGGCGGGCATGCCGCCCGCGACCGGGGCCGGCATGGTCAAGGCGCAGCTCCGCGAAGCGATCCAGCGCACCGCCGCGCGGCTCGGCAACACGCCCACGATCTGCCGGAAATGCTACGTCCACCCGGCGGTCTTCGACCGCCATGCGGCGGGCGCGCTGGAGCTTCGCCTGCGCAAGCCCAGCGGCAAGGGCCCGGCGCTGCGCCTCGAGGAGGCGGCCGTGCTGTCCTTCCTGCGGAAGCAGGCCGCGGCGGCGGCGGCCGTCGCGGTCGCCTGATCAGGGGACCGGATCGGGAGAAGCGGGCGAAGGCGGACGCATCGGGATCTAGGCGGTGGTCGGTGTCCCCGGCGTCGCGATCAGCACGAAGAGCCGGTGCGTCGCGATGTCCACCTTGCGGCGGGTCTCGTCGCGCCAGACGCGTAGCGCCGTCGCCTCGTCGTGATAGGGGCCATGGAGCTCTTCCGTGCCGGCCTCCAGCACCTCGAAGGTGAAGTCCGTGAAGATACCGCCCCAGACGACCCAGATCTTGCGTTCCGACATCCATCACCTCTTCGCTGCGCTCCTATCTCACGGGAGGCGGCCGCAATCTAGGGCATGGGCTTTCAATCGGGGTGCCCTGAATCGGGGTGTCCTGAATCGGTCGCGGGCGCTTCGCGCGAGCTGGCTCTGTCTGCCGGTCCGGCCGCGGAACGGCTATAGAAGAACACGGCCGACCGCCGCGCCCGGTCGGCCCGGCCAAAGGGAGTTCCTGGAGCATGACCGAGACACTCAGCTATCCGGCTGAACTCACCGTCCGCGCCGAGGGCGTCACCATCGCCTTCCCCGATTTCCCCGAGGTGACCGCCTGGGGCGTGGACGAGGGGGAGGCGCTGTCGAAGGGCGCCGAGGTGCTGCGGTCCGCGCTCTGGGACGCGCTGAACGACGGCATGATCCTGCCGGTCCCGAGCGAGCCCGGCGAACGCCCGGTGGTTTCCGTGGTGATCTGAACGGGCGGAGAGCCCGGCGAGGGGATGACCGCGGGGCCGTCCCGCGTCTAGGCTCGCGATCATCCGGAAGGCCGTCCATGATGCGCATTCTCCCCGCCGCCCTGCTGGCCCTGGGCCTGCTCGCCCTTCCGGCCGCGGCCCAGACGATCCGGATCGGCATCGCCTCCGATCCCGACGTGCTGGACCCGACCCTCTCGCGCTCGGTCGCCGCGCGGCAGGTCTTCATGGCCCTCTGCGACAAGCTCATCGAGGTGGACGAGCGGGGCGGCCTCGTGCCGCAGCTCGCGACGGCCTGGGAATGGCAGGAGGACGGCCGCGCGCTGCTGCTGACCCTGCGCGAGGGCGTGCGCTTCCATGACGGCGCGGCGCTCGACGCCGAGGCGGCCGTCGCCGGGCTCAACCGCCACATGACCGCCCAGGGCTCGACCCGGCGCGGCGAGCTCGGGCCGGTGACCGCCGTCGAGGCGGCAGGGCCGATGCAGGTCCGCATCCGGCTCTCGGAACCCTTCGCGCCGCTGCTCGCCGCCCTGTCCGACCGCGCGGGCATGCTGGTCTCGCCGCGGCAGGCCCATGTGCTTGGTGCCGACTTCCAGGCCGCGCCCGCCTGCGCGGGGCCATTCCGGCTGACCCGCCGCGTGGCGCTGGACCGCATCGAGCTGGAGCGCTTCGACGGGTACTGGAACCGTTCCGCGATCCATGCCGAGCGGGTGATCTACCGGCCGGTCCCCGACACCACCGTCCGCTCCGCCAATCTGCGCGCCGGCTCGCTGGACGTGATCGAGCGCGTGAACCCCTCGGATGTCGGCACCTTGCGCGGTGATCGCCGCGTGCGGCTGCTGGAAGGGCCTTCGCTCGCCTCGGTCTATATCGCGGTCAACGTGGCGAACGGCCCGAAAGCCGACACGCCCCTCGGCCGCGATCCGCGCGTGCGCGAGGCGCTGGAGGCCTCGATCGACCGCGAGATCCTGAACCGCGTGGCCTTCGAGGGCCTGTTCCGCCCCGGCAACCAGTCCACGCCGCCGGGCCATCCGCAGCACGTCGCCGGCCTGCCCGTCCCGGGGCGGGATGTGGCCCGTGCCCGCGCCCTGCTGCGCGAGGCCGGGCAGGAGCGGGTGCGCGTGAAGCTCTCCGTGCCCAACACCACGGAATACGTGCAGGCCTCCGAGGTGCTGCAATCCATGGCGGCCGAGGCCGGCATCACGCTCGAGCTCCAGGTGACGGAGACGGCGACCTTGCTGCGGCAATGGACGGCCGGCGATTTCGAGGCGCTGATCATCGCCTGGTCCGGCCGCACGGACATCGACGGCAACCTCTGGGGCTTCAACGCCTGCCGGGAATCCCTGAACGGCGGCCGCTATTGCAGCGAGGCGGCGGATGCGGCGATGCGCGAGGGCCGCACCAGCGTGGACCCCGCGGCGCGGCGCGCGGCCTATGGGCGGGCGATGGAGATCCTGCTGCGCGACCGGCCCTACATCTACCTCTGGCACCCGACCTGGTTCTTCGGGACCGGCGCGGCGGTGCAGGGGCTGCGGATGGTGCCGGACGGGCTGATCCGGCTGCAGGGGCTGCGGCTCAGGTAGCGAGGGTCATCCGCACGGAGAGATCCGCCGGCGCCGCCGCATAGGGCGCCGAGGTCACCAGCAGGTCCGCGCCCGCCTCGGCATAGGCGCGCGCGTTGCTCTCGTTCACGCCGCCTGTCGCCGCGATCGCCGGCCGCTTCGCCATGCCCGACATGGCACGGACGGCTTCGGCGATCTGCTCGGGCGAGAGCTTGTCCACCTGCACGCAGTCCACGCCGGCCGAGGCGAACCAGGTCACCTCGTCCACGCTCTCGGCCTCGACCGAAATCTTCCGCTCCGGCTGGGAGGCGCGCAGCTCGGCGACCCAGAGATAGGGCGGCTTGCGGCCGAGGAAGGCGCGATGCTGCGGGAAGACCAGCACGCTGTCCGACAGGCCCAGCCGGTGCGGCGCGCAGCCGCCGGCCATGACCGCCTTCAGCATCACGTCCTTCGTGCCGGGCAGATGCTTGCGGGTGCAGGCGACGGAGACGTTGGGCCTGCCCTCGCGCGCGGCCAGCAGGATGCGGCGCGCCCGGGTGGCCACGCCGGAGGCGATTTCCATCAGCGTCTGCGCGACCTTCATGCCGCGATGCAGGGCGGCGGCGCTGCCCTCGGCGAGCAGCAGCTCCGAACCTGCCTCGACCTGGGCACCGGAGGAGTGGAAGCGCTGCGCGACCCGGCAGCCGGCCAGGAGCATGATCCGCTCGGCCTCCTCGACGCAGCAGGCCACGATCGTGTCCCGGGTCACGAAGACCGCCCGGCCCGGCTGCTCGCCGATGCTGAGGCCCTGGGTGGTCGCGTCGCCATAGGGCACGTCCTCGCGCAGCATGGCGAGCAGGCGTTCGTCGAGCAGGGGGAAGGGCATGCCGTGAATCCTTCATCGGCGCGGCGGCCCGACGGGCCCCACGCTTCAACGGATGCAGATCAGCAGGAACCGCGCCGGACGGCCAGTGCGCCGGCCCGTGGACAGGGCCGCAACCCCGGCATGGCGGGCCGGAGTCCATCTTCCGAGGCCGTGGAAGGCCAGGGCGGGCGCCTATTCCGGCGCGAAGTCCAGCGCGACGCCGTTGATGCAGTAGCGCAGATGGCTCGGCGGCGGCCCGTCCGGGAAGACATGGCCGAGATGGCTGCCGCAATTCGCGCAATGCACCTCGGTGCGGACCATGCCGTAGCTGCGGTCCACCGTGGTCTCGACCGAGCCGGGCAGCGGGTCGTCGAAGCTCGGCCAGCCGGTGCCGCTCTCGAACTTGCGGCCGGACCGGAAGAGCTTCTGGCCGCAGCCCGCGCAGGAGAAGGCGCCGTGCCGCTTCTCGTGGAGCAGGGCGCAGCTGCCCGGCGCCTCGGTGCCGTGGCGGCGCATGACCTGGTACTGCTCGGGGGTGAGCAGGGACCGCCATTCGGCGTCGCTGCGGGTGACGGGATAGGTCTTTTCCATCGGCCTGGATCTCTCGAAGGGCCCGGATTGCCGGGGCGCATCCGCGACATGGGCCCGGGCCCGCCGATCCGGAAGGGGCTTCCCCAGGCGGAATGACCTTTGCGGGGCGGCGTCGCGGAAACGACGTGACTCGCTTCTGAACCTGCCCATCGCGGAAACCCGCGCATGTCCCGGGTGTTCCCTTTACCGAACGCAGGAGGCGCGCATGAACAGCATCATCTACATCGTGGGACTCGTCGTGGTCGTGATCGCCGTGCTGACCTTCTTCGGGCTGCGCTGAGCGAGCCTCAGGCCGGCTTCCGGGCCGCCATCAGGTAGTTCACGGCCATGTCGCCCGAGATGCGGAAGCCGCCGGACACGGCCGGCACCATGCCGGCCGTGTCCGTCACGGCGAGCCCGGCGCCGCGCAGCAGCGCGCCGAGTTCCGACGGCCGCAGGAACAGCTTCCAGTCATGCGTGCCCACGGGCAGCCAGCGCAGCAGCCGCTCGGCACCGAGGATGGCGAAGAGCCAGGAGCGGCGCGTCCGGTTGAGCGTCGAGAGCACCACCAGACCGCCGGGCCGCGCGAGCCGTGCCAGGGCGGCGCAGAAGGCCGGCCGCTCGGCGGCGGGCACGTGTTCGATGACCTCCAGCGCGATCACCGCGTCGAAGCCGCCCTCCTCCAGGCTTTCCGGGGTGCCCGCGCGGTAATCCACCGCCACGCCGGACTCCGCGGCATGGGCCCGCGCCGCCTCCAGCGCCGCGCCGGCCGCATCCAGGCCCGTGACCGCCGCCTGGCGCCGCGCCAGCCACTCCGCGGCCAGCCCCGCGCCGCAGCCCACATCCAGGATCCGGAGGCCCTCAAGCGGCCCCAGCCGGGCGGCGATCCAGGCCATCCGCACCGGATTCATGGCGTGGAGCGGTGCCATCGGCCCGCGCGGGTTCCACCATTCGCCCGCCAGCGCGTCGAATTTCGCGACTTCCGCGGCGTTGGCGGAGCCGCCGCCCGATAGCTCCGCCGAGCCGGCCGTGTTGCCCATCTGCGTCATGCCCGGTATCTGACGCGCCCCCACTCCCACCGCAAGGCCCGCAAACCGGGCCAGGAACCACGATGTCCCGTATCGTCATGAAGTTCGGCGGCACTTCCGTCGCTGATCTGGACCGGATCCGCAATGTCGCGGCCCGCGTGAAACGCGAGGTCGAGGCCGGCCACCAGGTGGCCGTGGTGGTCTCGGCCATGTCGGGGACGACGAACCAGCTGGTGAAATGGTGCCAGGAGCTCTCGCCGCTGCATGATGCGCGGGAATACGACGTCGTGGTCGCGACGGGCGAGCAGGTGACGATTGGCCTCACCGCCATCGCGCTGCAGGCCATCGGCGTGGAGGCGCGCTCCTGGCAGGGGTGGCAGATTCCCATCCTCACCGACAACGCCCATGGCAAGGCCCGGGTGGACAAGATCATCGGCGAGGAGCTCGTCAAGCGGATGGAACAGGGGCAGGTGCCCGTGGTCGCCGGCTTCCAGGGCATCGAGCCCGGCCGCAACCGCGTGACGACCCTCGGCCGCGGCGGCTCGGACCTCTCGGCCGTGGCCCTGGCGGCGGCGCTGGGCGCCGATCGCTGCGACATCTACACCGACGTGGACGGCATCTACACGACCGATCCGCGCATCGTGCCCAAGGCCCGCAAGCTCGAGAAGATCTCCTACGAGGAGATGCTGGAGCTGGCCTCGGTGGGCGCCAAGGTATTGCAGACCCGCTCTGTCGAGCTCGCCATGAAGGCGAATGTGCGCGTGCAGGTGCTATCCAGTTTCGAGGACAAGCCAGGCTCCCTGGTCGTGGATGAGGACGAGATCATGGAGAAGCCGATCGTTTCCGGCATCGCCTATTCGAGGGACGAGGCGAAGGTCACGCTGCGCCGCGTGCCGGACCGCCCGGGCGTGGCCGCCCGCATCTTCGGGCCGCTCTCGGACGCCAATGTGAACGTGGACATGATCGTCCAAAACATCGGCGAGGACGGCAACACGGACATGACCTTCACGGTCGGCCGCACCGACCTGCCGCGCGCCAGGGACATCCTGGAGAAGGCCAAGGCCGAGCTGAACTACGGCGAGCTGATCGCCGATCCGGACGTGACGAAGATCAGCGTGGTCGGCATCGGCATGCGCACCCATGCGGGCGTCGCCTCGACCATGTTCAAGGCGCTGTCCGAGAAGGGCATCAACATCCAGGTGATCTCCACCAGCGAGATCAAGGTGAGCGTGCTGGTCGCGGCCGACTACACCGAGCTCGCGGTGCGCGCGCTGCACACGGCCTACGGGCTGGACGCCGCCTGATGGATCAGGTCGCGCCCGCCGTTCCGCAAGCGGCCTTCGCCGAGATCGATCGGCTGATGGCGCGGGGCGCGGCCTTCTTCGGCACCCGCTACGCGCTGCTGGCCGGCGCCATGTCCTGGGTGAGCGAGCGCCACCTGGTGGCCGCCATCTCCAATGCCGGCGCCTTCGGCGTCATCGCCTGCGGCGCCATGGAGCCGGACCGGCTCGACCAGGAGATCGCGGCGACCAAGGCGCTGACCCAAAAGCCCTTCGGCGTGAACCTGATCACCATGCACCCCCGGCTGGAGCAGCTGGTGGACACCTGCATCGGCCATGGCGTCAGCCACATCGTCTTCGCCGGCGGCATCCCGCCCGGCTCGGCGATCAAGCGGGCCAAGGAGGGCGGGGCGAAGATCGTCTGCTTCGCCCCCGCCCTGGCGCTCGCGAAGAAGCTCATCCGCTCCGGCGCCGACGCCCTGGTCATCGAGGGCAGCGAGGCGGGCGGGCATATCGGGCCCGTCAGCCTCAACGTGCTGGCGCAGGAGATCCTGCCGCATATCACCGATGTGCCGGTTTTCGTGGCCGGCGGCATCGGGCGGGGGGAGGCCATCCTCTCCTACCTGGAGATGGGGGCGGCCGGCGCGCAGCTTGGCACGCGCTTCGTCTGCGCGACGGAATGCATCGCCCATCCGAACTTCAAGAAGGCCTTCATCCGGGGCGCGGCGCGCGATGCGCTGCCAACGGTGCAGATCGACGAGCGCTTCCCGGTCATCCCCGTCCGTGCCCTGCAGAACGAGGGCACCAAGCGGTTCATGGAGCACCAGGCGGCCGTGCTGAAGCGGTTCCAGTCGGGCGAGCTGGCGAAGGACGAGGCGCAGCTGGACATCGAGCACTTCTGGGCCGGGGCGCTGCGGCGGGCGGTGATCGACGGCGACGTGGAGAACGGCTCGCTGATGGCCGGGCAGAGCGTGGGCATGGTCACGCGGGAGCAGCCGGCGGCCGAGATCGTGGCCGAGCTGGTGGGCCAGGCCGCCGCGGCCTGGGCCGCCCGCCGATCTGCGTGCAGATCCGGGCCTGCATGAAGATTCGCACGGACGCGCTTTCGGGCCTTTTGCCCCCGCCCGGGACGGTTTAACCATGGGCCCGTGTTCGACGACATGAAACGCTTCCGCCCCCAGGAGGCTCCCGCGGTGGACGCCGCCCGGCTCGGTGAGGAATTGCGCGACGCGCGCCTCGCCCTCGGTCTCGCGATCGAGGATGTGGCCGCCCAGCTGCGCATCCGCCGGGTCTACCTGATCGCGCTCGAGGAAGGGCGCGTGCGGGACCTGCCCTCCGCGGCCTATGCCGTGGGGTTCGTGCGGAACTATTCCGGCTTCCTGGGCCTCGATCCGGGCGACATGGTGCGCCGCCTGCGCGATGCGGTCTCCGGTGTCGGTGCCCGCAAGGCCGACCTCGTCTTCCCCGAGCCGGTCCCCGAGCGCGGCTTCCCCGCCGGCGTGGTGGTGCTCGTGGGCGCGGTGATCGCCATCGGCGCCTATGTGGCCTGGTACAACTGGACCGGGACCAGCAACCGCAGCGTGGACGCCGTCCCGCCCGTGCCGGCGCGCCTCGAGACCGCCGCCCGCAGCGGCGAGGCCCTGCGGCCCGCGGCGCCGGCGCCCGCCGGCAGCCCCGCGGCCCCTGCGACGACGCCCCCCGGCCCGCCGGCCACGCCCGGACCCGGCCCGCAATCGGGGACGCCGGGCATGCCGCCCCTGCCGGTGCCGACGCCCGTGCCCGTCCAGGTCCCGCCGCCGGTCGTCGCGCCCGTTGCGCCGGCGCCACCGTCGAACCCGGACCAGTCGCGCATCACCATCCGCGCGAAGGCCGATGTCTGGACCCAGGTGCGCGACACGCGGAGCAATCAGCAGCTGCTGAACCGCGTCATGCGCGCGGGAGAGACCTTCGCCGTCCCCAATCGCGAAGGGCTGGTCTTCTCCACGGGCAATGCGCAGGCGACCGAGGTCCTGGTCGAGGGCACGCCGTCGCCGGTCGTCAGCGAACTGCGGGGCGTCCGGCGCGACGTGCCGCTGACCGTGACGCATCTCCGCCCGCCCACGGCGACGCCGGGCGGGCAGCCGCCCGCTCCCGCGCGGTCGGCCCCGGCGGCCCCGCGCCCGGCGCAATAGCGGTCGTCCCCCCACGCCCTTTGGCAACGCGCCGCGGGGGCCTATATTGCGGGCGAAACGGGATTCCGAGGACCGCATGAGCTACCGGCCTTACCAGCACATCCAACGCCGCAAGTCGCGCCAGATCCGGGTGGGCAAGGTGCTGGTCGGCGGCGACGCGCCGATTTCGGTCCAGACCATGACCAACACCTTGACCTCGGATGCCGAGGCCACGATCGCGCAGATCCGCCTCTCCGAGGTGGCCGGCGTCGACATCGTGCGCGTGAGCTGCCCCGACGAGGACAGCACCAAGGCGCTCGCCGAGATCGTGCGCGAGGTGAACGTCCCCATCGTCGCCGACATCCATTTCCACTACCGCCGCGCCATCGAGGCGGCCAAGGCCGGCGCGGCCTGCCTGCGCATCAACCCGGGCAATATCGGCTCGGCCGAGCGCGTGAAGGAGGTCGTGAAGGCGGCCAAGGACTATGGCTGCTCCATCCGCATCGGCGTGAATGCCGGCTCGCTGGAGAAGCACCTGCTGGAGAAGTACGGGGAGCCCAATCCGGAGGCGCTGGTCGAGAGCGCGCTGTGGCACGCCGACCACCTGCTGCAGAACGACTTCCACGAGTTCAAGATCAGCGTGAAGGCGTCCGACGTCTTTCTGGCCGTCGCCGCCTATCAGCAGCTGGCCGATGCCTGCGACCATCCGCTGCATATCGGCATCACCGAGGCGGGCGGCAAGCGCACGGGCACGGTGAAGTCGTCGGTGGGGCTGGGCTCGCTGCTCTGGGCCGGCATCGGCGACACGATGCGCGTCTCGCTCTCGGCCGAGCCGGCGGAGGAGGTCGCGGTCGGCTGGGACATCCTGAAGTCGCTGCATCTGCGCCACCGCGGGGTGAAGATCATCTCCTGCCCCTCCTGCGCGCGGCAGGGCTTCGACGTGATCCGCACTGTGGAGAAGCTGGAGGAGCGGCTGGCCCATGTGGTGCAGCCGATCAGCCTCTCCATCATCGGCTGCGTGGTGAACGGGCCGGGCGAGGCGCTGATGACCGATATCGGCCTGACCGGCGGCGGCGCGGGCCGGCACATGGTCTATTCGGCCGGCCGGCAGGACCACCAGACCGACACCGACGCCATGGTGGACCACCTCGTGGGTCTCGTGGAGACGCGGGCAGCCATCCTGCAGGCCGAGGCGGATGCGCAGAAGGCAGCCGAGGCGGCGGAGAAGCAGGCGGTCCTGGCGGCGGAGTGACGCCGCGGTTGATTTGATGGTCCTTGGTGCATAAGTATTACTTCGATCAGGAGGTAATACCATGGGCATGCCCATTACCGTGAAGGGACAGGTGACCATCCCCAAGCCCATGCGGGATCACCTGGGCCTTGAGCCAGGGAGCCGCGTGGAGTTTGAGGCTCTGCCCGACGGCAGTATTTCCATGCGGAAAGCTCCGGACCAACTGCCGGTTCCGGATCGGTTCGGTGCATTGCGAGGATGCGGCACCGCGCTCCCGGACCTTACTGCTGACGAAGTCATGCAGCTGATGCGTGGCGACGACGATTGACCTTCGTCGATACCAACATCCTGCTCGATATCATTCAGGGCCGATCCGAGTGGACCGAATGGTCTCGCCAGCGACTGAACGAGCGTGTCGCTCTCGGGCCACTCGTCATCAACGATATCGTTTTTTCGGAAGTTTCCGTCAGCTTCCGGCATCTGGACGAACTGGACCAGTTCCTGCAAGCCGCCGGCATTGAGGTCCAGCGGACCCCGCGCGAGGGGCTGGCGCTCGCTGCCCAGGCGCATCTTCAGTACCGCCGCCGTGGCGGCAGCCGGATCGGCGTGCTGCCCGACTTCTTTATCGGTGCCCATGCCGCCATCCGTCGCATGCCGCTCCTGACGCGGGACGCGGCCCGCTATCGCAGCTATTTCCCTGACCTCATGCTCATCGCCCCTGCCTGAACCCTTGCCCCCGTCCCACTCCAAGGCTACCCCCGCACGCCATGTCCAGCCAGAAATTCCAACCCCCGCGCGGCCTGCGTGACCTCATCGGCGACGAGTTCCGCCGGCACCACCGGGTCATCAAGACCGCGCGCCGCATCTCCGCGCTCTACGGCTTCGAGGAATGGGCCCCGCCCATCTTCGAGGACACGCGCGTCTTCGCCCGCGGGCTGGGCGAGACCTCTGACGTGGTCAGCAAGGAGATGTACACCTTCACCGACCGCGGCGGGGAATCCGTCACGCTGCGTCCGGAGGCGACGGCCGGCCTCTGCCGCGCGCTGGTCAGTAACGGCCTCGCCCAGGCGAACCTGCCGCGCAAGATCTTCTGCGCCGGGCCGATGTTCCGCTACGAGCGCCCGCAGGCCGGCCGCTTCCGCCAGTTCCACCAGATCGACATCGAGGTGATGGGCGCGGCCGAGCCGCTCGCCGATGCCGAGGTGATCGCCTGCGGCCACCACGTCCTGCGCGAGCTGGGCGTGGCCGAGGGCGTGGTGCTGGAGGTGAACACGCTGGGCGACGCCGAGAGCCGCGACGCCTATCGCGCGGCGCTGGTCCTGCACTTCTCCGCGAACCGCGACGCGCTCAGCGAGGACAGCCAGCGCCGGCTGGAGAAGAATCCGCTCCGCATCATCGACAGCAAGGACGAGGGCGACCGCAGGCTGGTGGCCGACGCGCCGACGATCGCCGGCTACCTGACGCCGACGGCCCGCGCCCATTGGGATGCGCTGCGCCGCCACCTCGACGGCTTCGGCGTGCCCTGGCGCGAGAACCCGCGGATCGTCCGCGGCCTCGACTACTACAGCCACACCGCCTTCGAATTCGTGACCGACCGGCTCGGCGCGCAGGGCACGGTGATGGGCGGGGGCCGCTATGACGGGCTCGTCGAGGAGATGGGCGGCCCGCCGACCCCCTCCGTCGGCTGGGCCGCGGGCGTGGAGCGGCTCTCCATGCTGCTGGAGGCCGGCAGCCTGACGCCGGTGGCGCCTCGACTGGTCAACGTGGTCCCGGTCTCCGAGGCCGAGGAGGGCGTCGCCATGGCGGTGCTCCAGACGCTGCGCGCCGGCGGGATCGCGGCCGAGATGGGCTATCGCGGCAACCTCAAGCGCCGCATGGAGCGGGCGAACAGGCAGAATGCCCGCGCGGCCCTCATCATCGGCGAGACCGAGGCGGCCAAGGGCATGGTGCAGCTGCGCGATCTCGACGCCGGCACGCAGGAAGAAGTCCCTCTCGTCGCCCTCGTGGAGCGGCTGCGCGGATGAGCCTGCCCGCCTCGCTCGACCGGGTGATGCTGCGCGCGGCCGAACTGCGCGCGCAGCTCGAGACCGCCGATGGCGCCCAGGTCGGCACGCTCTCCAAGGAGCTCTCGACGCTGGAGCCCCTGGTCGAGAAGGTCACGGAATACCGCGCCCTGGAGGCCGCCCAGGCCGAGGCCGAGGCGCTGCTCGCCGATCCCGAGATGCGCGAGCTGGCCGAGGCCGAGCTCCACGAGACCAGGCACAGCCTGCCCCGCATGGAGCGCGAGATCCGCCTCATGCTGCTGCCGCGCGACGCGGCGGACGAGCGCAACGCCATCCTGGAGATCCGCCCCGCCGCGGGCGGCGACGAGGCCGGGCTCTTCGCCGGCGAGCTCTTCGGCGCCTATCAGAAATACGCGGAATCGAGCGGCTGGCGCTTCACCGTGCTCGAATACGACGAGAACGAGCTGGGCGGCGTGAAGGGCGCCTCGGCCGAGATCGAGGGCAAGGACGTCTTCGCCCGCTTCAAGTTCGAGAGCGGCGTGCACCGCGTCCAGCGCGTGCCGGCGACGGAGACGCAGGGGCGCATCCACACCTCGACCGTGACGGTGGCCGTTCTCGCCGAGGCCGAGGAGGTGGATATCAGGATCGAGGACAAGGACCTCCGCATCGACACCTACCGTGCGCAGGGCGCCGGCGGGCAGCACGTCAACAAGACGGACAGCGCGGTCCGGATCACCCATATCCCGACGGGGACCGTGGTGGCGATGCAGGAGGAGAAGAGCCAGCACAAGAACAAGGCCAAGGCCATGAAGATGCTGCGCGCCAAGATCTACGACGCGCAGCGCTCGGCGCTCGATTCCGCCCGCGCGGCCGACCGCCGCGGCCAGGTCGGCTCCGGCGACCGCAGCGAGCGCATCCGCACCTACAACTTCCCCCAGGGCCGCGTGACGGACCACCGCATCGGCCTCACCCTGCACAAGATCGACCGGATCATGATGGGCGAGATGGACGACATCTTCGACGCCCTGGTCAGCGAGGATGAGGCCCGTCGGCTGGCGGAGGAGGGGTGACCACGGTCGGCGCCCTGCTCTGCCAGGGCGGCCGGGCACTGCGCGAGGCTGGAATCGCGGATTCGCGGCGGGAAGCCCGGCTGCTTCTCGCCCATGCCCTGGATTCGAGCACGGAGGCCCTGCTGCGCGACCCGGGCGCGGAGGTCGCGCCGGAGGCGGCTGGTCGCTTCCGATCGCTTCTGACGCGCCGGGCCGGGCGGGAGCCCGTGGCGCAGATCACCGGCCATGCCGGCTTCTGGACCCTCGACCTGGAGGTCGGGCCCCAGACGCTCGTCCCGCGCGCCGATTCGGAGGCGCTGATCGAGGCGCTTCTGGGCACTGGAATCGTCCCCCGTCGCATCCTGGACCTCGGCACCGGCACCGGCTGCCTGCTCCTGGCCGCGCTCGCCGAATTTCCCGGGGCGCATGGGGTCGGGATCGACCTGATTCCGGACGCCGCCGCCCTGGCGTCCCGCAACGCGGCCCGCAACGGCCTGGAAGACCGAGGAAGTTTCCTCGCTGGCCGCTGGGCGGAGGCGATTTCCGGCCGCTTCGATGTAATCCTGTCGAACCCTCCCTATATCGAGTCCGGCGCGATCGCAGGGCTGATGCCCGAAGTCTCGCGGCACGAGCCCGCCTCCGCCCTCGATGGGGGCCCCGACGGGCTCGACGCCTATCGCACCATCCTGAGCCAGCTGCCCCGTCTCCTGACACCGGCCGGAATTGCCGTGCTGGAATTGGGCGAGGGGCAGGGGCCCGCCGTCTCGGCCTTGGCCGAATCGGCGGGACTCCGGGTGCTGGGCGGGCACGAGGACCTTGGCGGGATCACCCGGGCGTTGTTATTGGCGTTGCAACAGAAACCGGTTGGCGGAAGTCCCGATCCCGTCTAGAGTCCCATTGTCAGCAAGGCCTCAGGCCGGCAGACGGGCGCTGCGGCCCCTTTCGGGATCTGACCCGGGGACGGCGGCGCCTCACAACCGACAGCTCGCGCGGAGACGAGACCTGCGCGGCATCAAGACAGCGAAGCACAGCAACGAATGAACATGAAGCGCATGCGCCGTGGCCATCGTCATGGTGGAGGCGGCGGCGGCGGTGGCGGCGGTCAGTACCGGAGCACCGGCGGCGGTGGCGGCGGGAACGGCAACCAGCCCCTGAATCGCAACCACGTTTTCGACTCCAGCGGCCCCGATGTCCGCCTTCGTGGCACGGCCCAGCAGCTGTTCGAGAAGTATCTGCAGCTGGGGCGGGACGCGACGGGCGGCGGCGACCGCGTGGCGGCCGAGGGCTATTTCCAGCATGCCGAGCACTACTTCCGCATCCTGGGCGCCATGAACGCGGCGCAGCAGCAGGTCCAGCCGCAGCAGCAGCAGGACCGCCGCTACCGCGATCAGCACGAAGGCTATCGGGACCAGGGCGAGGGCTACGGCCAGGAGAACGGTCCGGGCCAGGATGCGGCCGAATCCGGTGACGCGAACGGCCATCCCAGCCTTGAGGCCGAGCTGGCCGGCGAGGCGGAGACGCTGCCGATGCCCCAGCTTCGCCGTCCGGTGCCGAACCCGGAAGAGCCGGCTCAGTAAGGCGGACGGTGCCAGGCGCGAAGCGCCGAATCCGGATCGCCGATCCGGGGCTCAGGCCTTTTCCGAGGCCTCCCTGAGCGCGAAGACGCGCAGCCGGCTGGCCAGGGGCTCCTCGGCCCCGGCGCGCGCGGCATCCTGCTCGGCGATGAGCGCGGCGAGGGTGGTGCCCCGCCGTGCCGCCGCCCCCTCCAGCACCGTCCAGAACTCCGGCTCCAGCGCGATCGACGTCGCGTGGCCGGCGAGGCGCAGGCTCCGCTTGGCCAGATGGCGCATCAGCTCCCCGGGAGGCTGATGCCCGGCTTGAGCATCGCTTCCGGCTTCACCCAGCGGTCGAAGTCCTCGGCGGTAACGGCCCCGAGGCGCAGCGCGGCCTGGCGCAGCGTCAGATCCTCGTGCAGGGCCAGCTTGGCGATGGCGACTGCCCGGTCGTAGCCGATATGCGGGTTCAGCGCGGTCGCGAGCATGAGCGACTTGGCCAGGTTGTCCGCGATCCGCCCAAGGTTCGGCTCCAGCTTGTCCACCATGTTGCGGGCGAAGCTCTCCGCCGCGTCGGCGAGCAGCGAGGCCGATTGCAGCACCGCATTGATGATCACCGGCTTGTAGACGTTGAGCTCCAGATGCCCCTGGCTCGCCCCGACGGTGACGGTGACCTGGTTCCCCATCACCTGGGCACAGACCATGGTCAGTGCCTCGCTCTGGGTGGGATTGGTCTTACCCGGCATGATGCTGCTGGACAGCCCATCCTCCGGGATCACCAGCTCGGAGATGCCGGCCCGCGGGCCGCTGCCCATCAGCCGCACGTCGTTGGCGATCTTCGTCAGCGAGGCGGAAATGGTGTTCATCTGCCCGTGCAGTTCCAGCAGCGCGTCATGCGCCGCCATCCCCTCGGACTTGTCGGGATTGGGCGTGAAGGGCAGGCCGATGCGCGTGGCCGCGACCTCGCAGAAGGCCCGGTCGAAATCCGGATGCCGGTTCAGCCCGGTGCCCGCGGCCGTGCCGCCCTGCGGAAGCTGCAGCAGCCGCGGCATGGTCGAATCCAGCCGCGCGATGCCCAGCAGCACCTGCCGGGCATAGGTCGCGAACTCGCCGCCCAGCGTCACGGGCACCGCATCCATCAGGTGCGTGCGGCCGATCTTGATGATCTCGGCCCATTGCGAGGCCCGCGCGCCGAGGCTGTCCGCCAGCACCTTGAGGGCGGGCTTCAGCCGGTGCTCCACCGCCTGGGCGGCGGCCAGATGCATGACGGTGGGGAAGTTGTCGTTGGAGGACTGCCCGCGATTCACATGGTCGTTCGGGTGGACCGGCTGCCGGGCGCCCAGCGGGTGGCCCAGGATCTGGTTCGCCCGATTGGAGATGACCTCGTTGGCGTTCATGTTGGTCTGCGTGCCGGAGCCGGTCTGCCAGATGGGCAGGGGGAACTCCTCGTCGCGCTGGCCGGCGATGATCTCGTTGGCCGCCTGGCGGATCGGGTCGGCGATGTGCATCGGCAGCTCGCCCAGATGGGCATTGGCCTCGGCGGCCGCCCATTTCTGCAGCCCCACGGATTTGATGAGCAGCGGCGAGAAGCGCTCGGTGCCGATGGCGAAGAGGCGGCGGGCCCGCTCCGTCTGCGGGCCCCAGAGGCGCTCCTCGGGAATCTCGATCGTGCCGAGGCTGTCGGTTTCGGTGCGGGTGGTCATGCCGGCTCCTGTGCGTGCGGGAAGAAAGCGCGACTGGCCGCAGGGTTACAACCCAGCGTGCCGCGCGGCCCGCCCTCGGTGCAGAGATCGTGCCGCCGGCGCGGAAATCCAGCTCGGGAGGCGCCGCCGGCGCCTGGGCCGGGCTGATGGACCCGCGGCCGATTGACGCGGTGCCGGGCGGCCCGGCATGAATCCGGAAACGCCAAGGACGCCCATCTATGCTGAGCCTACGCCCGAACTGCGAATGCTGCGGCCGCGACATGCCTCCCGATAGCCGCGACGCGCTCATCTGCTCCTTCGAATGCACTTGGTGCGCCGATTGCACGGCCACGAAGCTGCCCGGCGGGATGTGCCCCAATTGCGGCGGCGAGCTGGTGCGGCGGCCGATCCGGCCGGCGGCGAAGCTGCAGGCGTTCCCGGCCTCGACGGAGCGCAAGCACCGGCCGGAGAGGTGCGGCGGCGCCCTGGTCGCGTGACCGGGGGGCTCAGTCCCCGTAGTTGGCGATCTCGATCAGGTTCCCGTCGGGATCCCGGCAATAGACCGAGGTGATCGGGCCCAGCGCGCCGTCCTTGGGCGTCGGTCCCTGCTCCACGGTCACGCCGCAGCTGTGCAGGTGCTCGATCACCTGGGCGGCGGTGACGGTCACGATGAAGCAGAGATCCTGCCCGCCGGGGGCGGTGGCCGGCCCGCTCCACCACTCGGCCTGACTCGCCTCCACCGGCCGCAGGTTGATCTTCTGGCCGCCGAAGCGGACCGCGGTGCGGTTGTGCGGGCCGAAATCCGCGCGCTCCATGCCCAGCACGCGCTGGTACCAGGCCGCGCTGATCTCCACGTCCTTGACCGTCATCACGAGGTGGTCGAGCCGGTCGACGGCGAAGCGCATGGGCTAGTGCTCTCCCTGGCGGCGGCGCCGCGCGGTGACCTGGATCTCGATGCGCATCGCATCGGTCTGCAGATCGGCATGGATCAGCGTGGAGGCGGGCCTGGCCACGCCGAAATACCTTTTCACGACCGGCCAGCAGGGCTCCCAATCCTCGCGCCTTGGCACGATGAAGAGGGCGCGGACCACGTCGTCCAGCGTCGCATCGGCCTCGGCCAGGGCCGCGGCGATGTTGCGGAAGGTCTGGTCGCACTGGCCGACCACGTCGTCCACGATGGTCATGTTCGCGTAGTCGTAGCCGGTGGTGCCGGAGACGAAGATATCGTCCCCGTCCACCACGGCGCGGGAATATCCGATCTCCTCCTCGAAGCGGGAGCCGGAGGAGATGAGGCGTCGGGTCATCGGTTCACCTGTGCGTGGCGGGGGCGACGATCGCGGCGGTGAGGCGCCGCACGAAGGGCAGCACGACCAGCAGGGTCGGGAAGCCGATGAGCCAGGAGGACGCCCAGGCGACCGGCCAGGCCAGCAGCGCCTCCAGGGAGAGCTTCAGCGCAAGCACCGTGGAAACGCCCGAGATGACGCAGGTCATGAAGATGGAGAGCAGGAAGGGCAGCACGAGCCCGGCATAGCGGGCGGGGATCTTCGGAAATGCCATGAGAGGGCCTCTCGCCGGAGGCCCTTCGCCGCGCCGTCATCCCAGGCCGGGCATGCGGGGCAGGGGCGAGGGGCCGGGTCGAATGCGTCTGAGGTGAGAGGCCGGCGGCCGGCCCGGAATGCGGGTTGGCGCCGGCCGGAAGGCTGCGCGGCTCAGAAGCGTGAAGCGATCCAGGGCGGCGCGGCATCCGTGGCGATCCGGGCCTTACTCCAGCCCTTCGTAGAAGTCGTTGCCCTTGTCGTCCATGACGATGAACGCGGGGAAGTCCTCCACCTCGATGCGCCAGACGGCCTCCATGCCGAGCTCGGGATACTCCAGCACCTCGACCTTGCGGATGCAGTCCTGTGCCAGCCGCGCCGCCGGCCCGCCGACCGAGCCGAGGTAGAAGCCGCCATAGGTCTTGCAGGCGTTCAGCACGGCCTTGCTGCGATTGCCCTTGGCGAGCATCACGAGCGAGCCGCCGGCGCGCTGGAAGGCCTCGACATAGCTGTCCATGCGTCCGGCGGTGGTCGGGCCGAAGCTGCCGGTCGCCATGCCGGTCGGCGTCTTGGCCGGGCCGGCATAGTAGACCGGATGGTTCTTGAGGTAGTCGGGCAGGCCCTGGCCGGCCTCGATCCGCTCCTGCAGCTTGGCATGCGCGATGTCGCGCGCGACCACGATCGTGCCGGTCAGCGAGACGCGGGTCTTCACCGGATGCTTGCTGAGTTCGGCGCGGATGGCGTCCATCGGCTGGTCGAGGTCGATCTTCACCACGTCGCCGCCGAGGATGTCCTCGGTGTGCTCGGGCAGGTAGTGCGCCGGGTCGTGCTCCAGCTCCTCGAGGAAGACGCCCTCGGGCGTGATCTTCGCCTTGATCTGCCGGTCGGCCGAGCAGGAGACGCCGATGCCGATGGGCAGCGAGGCGCCGTGGCGCGCCAGGCGCACCACCCGCACGTCGTGGCAGAAATACTTGCCGCCGAACTGCGCGCCGATGCCGAGATTCTGGGTGAGCTGGTGGATCTCCTGCTCCAGCTCCGGGTCGCGGATCGCGTGGCCCGCCTTGCTGCCCGTGGTGGGGAGCGCGTCGAGATACTTGGTGGAGGCGAGCTTCACGGCCTTCAGCGTCGTCTCGGCGCTGGTGCCGCCGATCACGACCGCGAGATGGTAGGGCGGGCAGGCCGAGGTGCCCAGCGTCTTCACCTTCTCCTCGATGAAGGCGAGCAGCTTGGCCTTGTTCAGCACCGCGCGGGTCTGCTGGTAGAGGAAGGTCTTGTTGGCCGAGCCGCCGCCCTTCAGCACGAACATCAGGTGCAGCTCATCGGCCTTGTAGTCGCCGGGATTGGCCAGGATGGTGAAGTCGACCGGCAGGTTGTTGCCGGTGTTCACCTCGTCATACATCGAGAGCGGCGCCATCTGGCTGTAGCGCAGGTTGGTCTCGGTGTAGGTGCGGGCGACGCCGTAGCTGATCGCCTCCTCCTCGTCGCCCTCGACCCAGACGCGCTGGCCCTTCTTGCCGAAGACGATGGCCGTGCCGGTGTCCTGGCACATGGGCAGGGCGCCGCCAGCGGCGATATTGGCATTCTTCAGCAGGTCGAGCGCCACGAAGCGGTCGTTCGCGCTGGCCTCGGGATCGTCCAGGATCTTGCGGAGCTGCGCGAGATGCGCCGGCCGCAGCAGGTGCGAGACCTCGTGGCAGGCGGTGAAGGCCAGCTCCTCCAGCACCTTGGGCGGCACGCGCAGCACGCGCCTGCCGTCCACCTCGACCGTGCTCACGCCCTCGATGGGGAGCTTGCGATAGGTCGTCGTGTCCGCGCCGAGCGGGAACATCGTGCTGAAGGAATAGCCGGGCGGCCGAGAAGGAGCGTCGAGGGGCATCGGAACCATCCACAAGTCTTCGCAAGAACCCATAGCCCAAGCGCATGGCGCCGTCAGCCCGGCCGGGAAGGATGGAGGGGGGGGGGCAGGCCCCCCCCCGCTCATCCGGCCTGCGCGCCCGAGATCCGCACCATCTCCGCCCAGCGCGGCACCTCGGCGCGCAGCCGCGCCTCCAGCTCCGCCGGCGTCGAGGCGTTGAGCCGCGCCCCCATGCCGATCGCCCGCCGTTGCAGCGCCGGATCGGCCCAGAGGTTGCGGATCTCGGCCGAGAGCCGCTCGGCGATCTCCTGCGGCATGGCGGCGGGCCCGGCCCAGAAGTGCCAGGGGCTCATGCTGAAATTGTCGAATCCTGCCTCGGCCATGGTCGGGACGTCGGGCAGGCTCGGCCAGCGCTGGTCCATGGCCACCGCCAGCGCCCGGATGCTGTTGTCCTGGATGACGCCCGTGTAGCTGCCGAGATTGTCGATCGCCATCTGCACGTCGCCGCCCAGCATGGCCGGGACGACCTGCGCGCCGCTGCGGAAGGGCACATGCGTTCCCTCGATGCCGGCGCGGTTGCAGAAATAGGCGCCGGAGAGGTGCACGGTGGTGCCGGTGCCCGGCGAGCCGAAGCTGACGCCGCCGCGCAGCTGGCGCGCCCAGGTCACGAATTCCGCCACGCTGCGGGCGGGCACGTGCCGCGACGGCACGGCGAAGATATTGGGCAGGTCCCACATCGAGCTGATGAAGCGGAAGTCCTTCCAGGTGTCGAAGGGCACGCTGGGGAAGACCATCGGGTTGATGACGGCCGTGTTCATCGGGAAGGTGCTGATCGTGTAGCCGTCTGGCGTCGCGCGAGCGAGCGCCTCGGCCGCGATATTGCCCGAGGCGCCGCTGCGGGTCTCGACCACGAAGGGTTGGCCCAGGCGCTGGGACAGCACCTCGGCCGCCATCCGCGTCAGCACGTCGATCGACCCGCCGGGCGCGAAACCCACGAGGATGCGGACGGGCTTGCTGGGCCAGGCGGGCTGCGCCACGGCCGGCGCGGCGAGCGGGACGAGCGTGGGGGCGGCCAGCAGGTGACGGCGCTTCAACATGGGATTCCTCCTTGGCGATCCTCGATGGACCGATTGTGGAGGTAGGTATCTCCCGCAGCAGTTTCTGGCCAGCCGGGGCGGCGTGCTAATCCCGCTTGCGGCGGAAGGCGTCGAGGCTGACCACCTGGGGCTGGCTGGGAACCGCCTCGGCTTCGGGCACCGGCTCCGGCAGGTCCACCGGCTCCTCCATGGGGGCGTCGAGCTCCGGCTCGAAGCGCAGGCCGAACTGGGCGTGGGGATCCTGGAAGGCCGTCAGCGCGGCGAAGGGCACCGAGAGCACCGAGGCCACGCCCGAGAAGGACAGCCCCACCGAGAAGCGCTGCGCCGCGCGGTCCACCACGAGATCCCAGAAGCGGTGCTGGAGGACGATGGTCATCTCCAGCGGATAGCGCGCCTTGAGGTGGCCCGGGATGTTCGTGCCGGGGTGGTCGGTGCGGAAGGAGATGTAGAAATGGTGCTCGCCCGGCAGCCCCTCGCGCGCGGCGTGCTCGAGCGCGTCGATGGCGACGGCGCGCAGCGCGCGCGACGCCCAGGCTTCGTAAGGGAGCAGGCTCTGAGGGGTAGCTTCGTTCATCAATCGACCTTCCTGGGGCCCCAACATATGGCGGGACGGGCGGGGAGGGAAGGAACCGCGCGCAGACCAGGAACGCGCCGGAAGGCCGGGCCGTTTCGCCGGGATCGGGCCGGCTGCTAGGCTCCCCTCCAATCAGGAGAGACGACCGACCATGCCCAAGCTGCTCGAGCCCATGACCCTGCGGGGCATCACCCTGCCGAACCGCATCGTGATCTCGCCGATGTGCCAGTATTCCGCCGAGGACGGCTTCGCCGGCGCCTGGCACATGGTGCAGTACGGCCGCTTCGCGGTCGGCGGCGCGGGCTCGGTGATGGTCGAGGCCTGCACGGTCTCGCCGGAGGGGCGGATCACCAACGGCGATCTCGGCATATGGTCGGACGCGCAGGCGGCCAAGCTGGCACCGATCGCCGACTTCCTCCGTGGGCAGGGCTCTGTGCCTGCCATCCAGATCGGCCATGCGGGCCGCAAGGCGGCGATGCAGCGGCCCTGGTTCGGCAATGGCGCGCTGACGCAGGCCGATGTCGAGCGGGGAGACAGGCCCTGGGACATCGTCGCGCCCAGCGCGGTGCCGCTGGGCGAGGGGCATCTGATGCCCAAGGCGCTGGACGAGGCCGGGCTGGCCCGCATCCGCGACGCCTTCGCCGCCGCGGCGCGGCGGGCGGATGCGGCGGGCTTCGACATCGTGGAGCTGCACAACGCTCATGGCTATCTGCTGCACCAGTTTCTCTCGCCGCTCTCCAACCAGCGCAACGACGCCTATGGCGGCGATGCCGAGGGGCGGATGCGCTTCCCGCTGGAGGTGGCGCGGGCGGTGCGCGAGGCCTTTCCGGCGCATAAGCCGGTCTTCCTGCGGCTGTCGGTGGTGGACGGCGCCGAGGGCGGGCGTCCGGAGGAGGAGAGCCTCGCCTTCGCCGCCGCGCTGAAGGCGGTGGGAATCGACGTGGTGGATTGCTCGTCGGGCGGCATCGCCGGCTCGGCCACGGGCGCGCGCGGGCCGCGGCGCGACTATGGCTTCCAGGTGCCCTTCGCCGAGCGCATCCGGCGCGAGACGGGCATCGCGACCATGGCGGTGGGGCTGATCGTCGACCCGCACCAGGCCGAGGCCGTGGTGGCCGAGGGCCGCGCGGACCTCGTGGCGATCGGCCGCGAGGCGCTGGAGAATCCAAACTGGCCGCTGCATGCGCGCCTGGCGCTGACCGGCGAGAACGGCCATGCGGACCATTGGCCGAAGCAGCACGGCTGGTGGCTCAACGTCCGCGACAACGCGCTGGCGCAGCTCGGCCCCTACGCGAAGGCGGCGGAGTAGCGGGGAAATCTCTGGCCGGGGAGAAGCGGCGCGCCAGCCCGGAATCCGCGCCGAATAGGCGCGGCGGATCGCTTCAGCGATCCGAGCCAGCGGCCGAAGGCCGCGCCCGGCGCTTGAGGGCGGTAAAAATCGCACTTTTGCTGCGCAAAAGTGGGGGGCTTCTGTTGCCCGGCGCCCCCCGAACCGCGCTTACCTATTCCTAGGCAGCGAGCGCCATGTCCTCGCGGACATTGTCATTGGCACTTGTGATTTAGCCCGATAACGGCGGTACAATGCCGGGCAAAAGCTACGTCTTTACCACGCACGTCGAGCCTGTTTCGTCCCCAAGACCTGATCCCTGACAAAGGACCGGATGGTGGTGGAGACGCCGGGCACTGCCCCCGGGTCCGTAACGATTATTCCACGCAACGTTTATCGCCATAGCCGCAAGCGGCACCGCTCATATAGCGATCCCCGGTTCCGGATGCGAGGGGGGCACGCGACCGAATCGCACATCCGATTATCGCGCCGGTCCCGCGGCTTAGGCGCCGCTCTGGCTCCAGCCGCCGGTCGGGGATAAAGCGGGGCGGATCAGGAAGGGGGACCCCGTGGCACTCACCGGCGCGCAGCAGAGCGAAATCGCAGAGGCCCAGAACAGCCGGGCCGAGACCCGCCGGGCGACCGTACCGGCGCTGGAGGCGATGCTCTTCCAGGCGCTGCCCGTGCTGGACCACGGCTTCGTCCGCGTGGTGGACTACATGGGCGACGACGGCGCGGTCGTGCAGGCGGCGCGCGTCTCCTACGGGCGGGGCACCAGGGCCGTCAGCGAGGATCGCGGGCTGATCCGCTACCTCATGCGGCACCGGCACAGCACGCCGTTCGAGATGTGCGAGATCAAGTACCACGTGAAGCTGCCCATCTTCGTGGCGCGGCAATGGATCCGCCACCGCACGGCGAATGTGAACGAGTATTCCGCGCGCTATTCGGTCATGGACCGCGAGTTCTACATCCCCGAGCCCGCGCAGCTCGCCGCGCAATCCTGGGTGAACCGCCAGGGCCGCGGCGAGGTGCTGGAGGGCGAGGACGCCGCCCGGGTGCTGGACCTGCTGCGCGAGGACGCGACCCGCAACTACGACCACTACGCCTGGATGCTGAACGAGGACGAGGCCGGCGCCCCCCTCGACCAGGGCCGGAGCGGCCTGGCGCGCGAGCTGGCGCGGATGAACCTCACCCTCAACACCTATACCCAGTGGTACTGGAAGACCGACCTGCACAACCTGCTCGGCTTCCTCTCGCTGCGCGCCGACAGCCACGCGCAATACGAGATCCGCGTCTATGCCGAGGCGATGATGAAGACCGTGGAGGCCTGGGTTCCGCATTGCTGCGAGGCGTTCCGGGACTACCGCATGGGCGCGGCGCTGCTCTCCGCCCAGATGCTCTCCATCGTGAAGCGCATGCTGGCGGGCGAGACGGTGACGCAGGAGGCCAGCGGCCTCTCCAAGCGCGAATGGCGCGAGCTGATGGAGACGCTGGGCCGTGCCGCCTGATGACCGAAGCGCCGAAGGGCGCGTAGGTCTGAATCAGCCGGCCAGCATGACTCCTGAGCGGAGGGACGCGATTCTCGCCTTCCTCGCTCTCGCCGATCGCCTGAAGCACACGCTTCGCGCCGCGCAGACCGGCGGGCGCCGGGAGAACTCGGCCGAGCACGCCTGGCACGTCGCGCTGATCGCGGCCACGCTGGCCGAGGAGGTCGCGCCCCGGCCCGACCTCGCCGAGGTCCTGGCCATGATCGCCATCCATGACGTGGTGGAGATCGAGGCGGGCGACACCTTCGCCTTCGACGATGCCGGCCTGCTCACCCAGATGGGGCGCGAGCGCGCGGCCGCCGACCGCATCTTCGGCCTGCTGCCCGCGGATGTCGGCCGCCGCCTGCGCGAATCCTGGGAGGCCTTCGAGGCGCAGGAGACGCCCGAGGCCCGCTTCGCCATGGGCTGCGACCGGCTCCAGGGCTTTCTCCAGCAGGTCGAATGCGGCGCGCCGGCCTGGAAGGCGATCGGCCTCACCAAGGCCCGCAGTCTCGTCCGCATGCAGCCGGCGATCGACCTCGGCCCGCCATTCGCGCCCATGATCGTGGCGCTCTACGAGCGCGCCATGGCGGAAGGCCTGCTGCGGCCGTGACTCTCATCGTCTTCGGCTCCGCCATCGCCGATCTGGTCTTCCGCGTGCCCCACCTCCCGCGACCCGGCGAGACCGTGCTGGGCGAGGCGGGGGCCGCGCTGCCGGGCGGGAAGGGGCTCAACCAGGCCATCGCCGCCGCGCGCGACGGCGGGGATGCGCGCTTCGTGGGCTGCGTCGGGCGCGACGCCCATGGCGCTCTGCTGCGCGCGGCGGCGCTGGCGGCCGGCGTGGATGTCGTCGGCCTGCGCGAGGTGGAGGAGGGGAGCGGCTTCGCCTGCGTCTGCGTGGATGCCGAGGGACGCAATCAGATCGCCGTCTCTGCCGGCGCCAACCGGCGGGCGAGCGCCGCGCAGGTCGAGCGCATCCCGCCGGAGGCGACGCTGCTGATGCAGATGGAGGTTCCCCCGGCCGCGAATGCCGCGCTGATCGCGCGCGGCCGGGCAGCCGGCGCGCGCATGCTGCTGAACCTCGCCCCCGCCGCCGCCTTGGCGCCCGACGCCCTGCGCGCGCTGGACCTGCTGATCCTCAACGAGAGCGAGGCGGCCTGGATCGGCGGCCGGCTCGGCCAGCCCGGCGATGCGCGCAGCCTGCACGCGGCGCTGGGCATCGGTGTCGCGGTGACCGAGGGCGAGCGCGGCGTCACCGCCGTCACCGGCGAGGGCGTGCTGCGCCTGCCGGCCCATCGCGTGGCGGTGGTCGATACGGTCGGCGCCGGCGATGCCTGGTGCGGCGTGCTCGCCGCGGCGCTGGACCGGGGACTGCCGCTCGAGGCGGCCATGCGCCGGGCCAGCGCCGCGGGATCGCTGGCCTGCACGAAGCCCGGCGCCGCGCCGGCGATGCCGACGGCCGCCGAGATCGACGCGCTGCTCAGCCGGTCATGACCTGCCGCGCCAGGGTCTTGGGCGCGATGAGGGAATAGCTGCGGCGGAGGAAGGCCTCGACCTCCTTCCAGTCGGCCTGGCCGTGCAGCTTCATGCCCACCCAGCCCTTGTGGCCGAGATAGGGCGGCCGGAAGAAGCGCTCGGCATCCGCCTCGATCAGCAGCTCCTGGCTGCCGCGCGGCGCCTTGAACCAGCAGGCTTTCTGGTCGGGGAAGCCCATGCAGAAGATCTTCTCGCGCACGCGGAAGGTCGGGTGCTCCCAGGTCTCGCGCTCCTCCGCCTCGAGCAAAGCGAGGCAGATCTTCCGCAGCCGCGCGATCATTCCATCACGATCCGCGGGCCGGCCTTGGCGGGGGCTTCCACCTTCTCCCAAATCCGCGCCGCGATGCGCCGGTAGGTCTCCGCCTCATGGCTGTCGGGCGCGGCGGTCACGATCGGCGTCCCGGCATCCGCCATCTCGCGGATGGAGAGCTTCAGCGGCAGCTCGCCCAGGAACTCCGTCCCCATCCGCGCCGCCTCGGCCCTCGCGCCGCCATGCCCGAAGATCTCGCTGCGATGGCCGCATGCGGGGCAGCAGAAATACGACATGTTCTCGATCAGCCCGAGCACCGGCACATTTACCTTCCCGAACATCTGCACGCCGCGCCGCGCGTCGATCAGCGCCACATCCTGCGGGGTGGAGACGATGACGGCGCCCGCCAGGGCCACGCGCTGCGAGAGGGTGAGCTGCGCGTCGCCCGTGCCCGGCGGCATGTCGATGACCATGATGTCCAGCGCGCCCCATTCCACCTGGCCCATCATCTGCTCCAGCGCGCCCATCACCATCGGCCCGCGCCAGATCATCGCCGTCTCGGGGTCCACCAGGAAGCCGATGGACATGGCCTTCAGGCCCCATTTCTCGATGGGGATCACCCGCTGGCCCGTGGTCAGCGGCTTCTCGCTCGACCCGAGCATCAGCGGCAGGGAGGGGCCGTAGATGTCGGCGTCCAGCAGCCCCACGCGCAGGCCCTGCTGCGCCAGCGCCACGGCGAGGTTCACCGCCGTGGTGGACTTCCCGACGCCGCCCTTGCCGGAGGCTATGGCCACGATGCGGCGGACCTCCGGCATCAGCACCTGCTGGCCCTGAGCCCCTCCCGGGCCCGGCGGCGGGCGCGTCGCGCGCGCCGGGCCTTGCGGGGCCGCCACCTCGCGATGAGCCGTGAGCACCACCGTGGCCGCGATCACCCCGGGCACCGCCGCCGCCGCCGCCTCGCAGGCCGCCCGCAGCGGCTCCATGGCCCGCGCCTGCTCCCGCGGCACGGCGAGGCCGAACTGCACCAGGCCGTCGCGCGCCGAGATCGCGCCCACCATGCCGGCGGCCACCACGTCGCGGCCCGTCGCGGGATCCTTCACCGCCGAAAGCGCGGCGCGGACGGCTTCCGCGAGCTTCTCTGACATAGCTTCACCTTTCCTTGACCCGGCGGAGCAGACATATGCATCTGTCGAGCCTGCGGTGCACCCCTCCCCAGGGAGCGCCGCGCACCATATGTTGACGGAAGTTCATCTTTGACCGGCGCCACCTGGCCCGGCGGCACGGGAGAGTTCGGTACACATGTCGTGGAACAACGGCGGAAACAGCCCCTGGGGCAATCCGCGACCCCCCGGTGGGGGCGGACCCTGGGGCGGCCCGCCCTCCGGCCCCCCGGGCGGCGGCAACAACCGCGGATCGGGCCCTGGTCCCGACGTCGAGGAGATGATCCGCAACGCCCAGGCCGCGGTGCGGCGCTTCCTGCCGCGCGGCGGCGGGGGCGGGAAGGGGCTGGCGCTGGCAGCCGTGCTGCTGGCCGGCATCTGGGGCGCCTCGGGCTTCTACCGCGTGCAGCCGGACGAGCTCGGCGTGGTCATGCGCTTCGGCGCCTTCGACCGCACCGCGCCCCCGGGCCTGAACTATCGCATCCCCTGGCCGGTCGAGAGCGTCACGACGCCCCGCGTCACGCGCATCAACCGCGTGGATGTCGGCTTCCGCGGCGGCGCCGAGGCCGCGCCCGGCGCGCGCGTGATCGCGAGCCGCGACGTGCTGCCCGAGTCGCTGATGCTGACCGGCGACGAGAACATCATCGACGTGGACTTCGCCATCTTCTGGCGCATCCGCGACGCCAGCGACTTCCTCTTCAACACCCGCAATCCGGAGGACACGGTGAAATCCGCCGCCGAATCCGTGATGCGCGAGGTGATCGGCCGCACGCCCATCCAGCAGGCGCTCACCGAGGCGCGCGCGCAGATCGAGCAGGATGTCCGCCGGGGCCTGCAGGCCATCATGGACCAGTACCGTGCGGGCGTGGAGATCACGCAGGTCCAGATGCAGAAGTCGGACCCGCCGGCGGCCGTGGTGGAGTCCTTCCGCGACGTGCAGCGCGCCAATGCCGACCGCGAGCGCACCCGCAACGAGGCGGAGAGCTTCCGCAACGACATCATCCCCCGTGCGCGCGGTGAAGCCGAGCGCATGGTCCAGGAGGCGCAGGGCTTCCGCGACGCGCAGATCGCCCGCTCGCGTGGTGAGGCCGGCCGCTTCACCGCCGTGCTTTCCGCCTATTCCCAGGCGCAGGACATCACCGTGCGCCGCATCTACCTGGAGACCATGGAAGAGATCCTCAAGCGCAACGGCATGACGCTGATCGACGACCGGCTGCAGGGCATCGTGCCCTTCCTGCCGCTCGGCGAAGGCACCCAGCGGCAGGCGCCCGTTATGGGCGGCCAGCCCAGGACCGCGCCGCCGGCCGCCCCGGTCCCGCCCAGCGTCGTGCCGCAGCGCGGGGGGGGCGCCCGATGAACCGCCTCGCCATCGGCGGCGCGATCCTCGTCGCGCTGCTCTTCACCGCCGCCTCCAGCTTCTTCACTGTGCAGCAGACCCACCAAGTGCTGATCACGCAGTTCGGCCAGCCGATTCGCGTGATCGACACGCCGGGCCTGCACATGAAGGTGCCGTTCATCCAGAACGTCATCACCTTCGACCGCCGCCTGCTCGACTTCGACACGGCCGGCGAAGAGGTGATCCTGGGTGACCAGCGCCGCCTCATCGTGGACAGCTTCACGCGCTACAGCATCACCAACCCGCTGCTCTTCTTCCAGACGGTGGGTGCGGCGGAGCAGGGGATTCGGGGGCGGTTGAACTCGATCGTCACCTCTTCGCTGCGCCGCGTGCTTGCGAGCGAGACGCTGGCCGCCGTGCTCAGCGCCGAGCGCGGCCGGATCATGGGTGAGATCCGCAACCAGGTGAACGAGGAAGGGCAGCGCTTCGGCATCGAGATCGTCGACGTGCGCATCCGCCGCGTCGACCTGCCGGAGGAGAACACCCAGGCGATTCTGAGCCGGATGCAGTCGGAACGTGAGCGTATCGCCCGCGAGGCCCGCGCCGAGGGCTTCGAGGTCGCGGCCCGCATCCGCGCCCAGGCCGAGCGTGACCGCACGGTCCTGCTGGCCGAGGCGGAAGCGAATGCCGCCATCCTGCGCGGCACCGGCGAGCAGGAAGCCATCCGCGTCTTCGCCGAAGCCTTCCAGAGGGATCCGGAGTTCTTCCAGTTCTGGCGGACCATGCAGGCCTACCGGGAGGTTTTCTCGACCGGCGAGTCCCGCATGGTGCTGACCCCGGAGAGCGATTTCTTCCGCTATTTCCGGGACATGCCGGCAAGGGCAGCGGCGCCCAATCCCGCGGCGGCCGTGCAGGCCCCGCCCGCTCGGCCGGCTGCCGACGCGGCCGGTGCGGCTCCGGCCGGCGGGCCTCCCTCGCTTCCTTCTCCAGCGGCTTCCGCGCCGGCGGAGGCCCCGGCGGCGCCGCGCTGACGAAGGGTTAATGGCTGGCGTGCTTGGCAGGCCGGCCCTAGCCTCCACATATCCATGCCGGGCGGTGCCTTGCCGCCCGGCCTATATCCTTCCCCCGGGGTGACCCATGCGCCTTGCCGCCACTGCCTTGCTCCTCGCCTTCTCCCTGCCGGCCCTGGCGCAACAGCCCTCTCCCCCCGCCGCGCCCCCGGCTGCCGCACCCCCGGCCGATGCCCCTCGCGCCCCGGCGCCGCCGGCCGCTGCCGGACAGGTCGCGCCGCTGCCCGTGCCGATGCCGGGAGCGCCGGAGAGCTTCGCGCCCCTGGTTCGCCGCCTGCTGCCGGCGGTGGTGAACATCTCCACCTCGCAGGGCTCCGGCGCGGGGCCGCGCCCCGGACGCCCGGACGCGCCGGAGACGCCGCAGGCGCCCCCCGGATCGCCCTTCGAGGAATTCTTCCGCGACTTCTTTAACCGCAACCGGCCCCCGGGCGGGCCGGGAGCGCCCCCCGGCGCACCGGGCCAGCAGGGCGAGGGGCCGCGCCAGGCGCCGCGCCGGGCCCAGTCGCTCGGCTCGGGCTTCATCGTCGATCCCTCGGGCATCGTGATCACCAACAACCACGTGATCGATGGCGCGGACGAGATCAACGTCATCCTGCAGGACAACACCTCGCTCCGCGCCACGCTGGTCGGCACCGATCCGCGCACCGACATCGCCGTCCTGCGCGTGCAGCACAATGCGCCGCTGCCCGCCCTCGCCTGGGGCGATTCCGACACGGCCCTGGTCGGCGACTGGGTGCTGGCGATCGGCAATCCCTTCGGCCTGGGCGGCACCGTCACCGCCGGCATCGTCTCGGCCCGCGGCCGCGACATCCGCCAGGGCCCCTTCGACGACTTCATCCAGACCGATGCGGCCATCAACCGCGGCAATTCGGGCGGCCCGCTCTTCAACATGCGCGGCGAGATCGTCGGCATCAACACGGCCATCTACTCGCCGACCGGCGGCTCGATCGGCATCGGCTTCTCCATCCCGTCCAACCTGGCGCGCGGGGTAGCCCGCCAGCTGGCCGAAGGGGGCCGCGTCCGCCGCGGCTGGCTCGGCGTGAACATCCAGCAGGTGACGGACGAGATCGCCGAATCCCTGGGCATGCGGGGCGGCGGGCGCGGCGCGCTCATCGCCCGTGCGCAGGAGGGGGCGCCGGCCGCCGCCGCCGGCATCCGCAACGGCGACGTCGTGCTGCGCTTCAACAACCAGGAGGTGCGCGAGATGCGCACCCTGCCGCGCATCGTGGCCGAGACGGCCGTGGGCACGCAGGTGCCCGTCGTCGTCTGGCGCGACGGCCGCGAGGAGACGCTCACCGTCACGCTGGGCGAGCTGCCCAGCGAGGCGACGCCCGCCGCCGGCACGCCCCAGCAGACCCCGCGCGGCGACCGCCCGATCGAGCTTTCGGGGCTGGGCCTGAAGGTCGCCGCGCTCACCGCCGAGACGCGCGAGCGCTTCCGCCTGCGTCCCGAGCAGCGCGGCGTCCTCGTGACCGAGGTGACGCCCAACTCGCCCGGCGCCGAGCGCGAGATCCGCGCGGGCGACCTGATCCTGGAAATCCAGCAGGAGCGCGTCACGACGCCGCAGGAGGTGCAGGAGCGCATCGAGCGCCTGCGCCGCCAGGGACGGGCCACGGCGCTGTTCCTGATCGAGAGCCAGCAGGGCCAGCGCTTCGTGCCGCTGCGGCTATCCCCGCCGCGCGGCGCGCCGGGGTAAGGCGGCCCTTGGCCTGGCCGGGCAAATAGTCCGGCCAGGCATCCCGGCCCGCCCCGGGGCGTTCCTCCATCAACCAAGTTGGAGGCGATCGCCATGGCGACGGATTTGAAGCGGATGATGGACCAGCTGCTGGGCGGCTCGGGCGGCGGGCTGGGCGGTTTGCTCGGCGGCTCCGGCGGCGGGGCAGGTGGCCAGGGCGGCGGTCTTGGCGGCGGCCTTGGCGGGCTGCTCGGTGGGGGCGGCCTCGGCGGATTGCTCGGCGGCGCCGGCCGTGGCCAGGGCGGGAGTGGCCAGGGCGGCAGCGGCCAGGGTGGCGGCGGTTTGGGCGATCTCCTGGGGCAGCTGCGCCCTCCGATGGGCGGCGCGGGCCAGGCGGCCGCGGCGGGCGGGCTGCTCGGCTCCATGCTGGGCGGGCGCGGCGGCGGCGGCCTGTTCCGCGTGGGCGGCATGGCGCTGCTGGGCCTCCTCGCGCATCGCGCCTACAGCCAGTGGAAGGAGCAGCAGGGCAGCCCGGCCGCCGGCGTGCCGGCGCCGGACGAATTCGCCCAGCCCGCGGCGGCCGATGGCGACGGCAATCCCTTCGGCCTCTCGGTCATCCGGGCCATGGTCGCCGCGGCCCGCGCGGACGGCACGCTTGACGCCCAGGAGCATGAGCGCATCTTCGCCGAAGCCGAGCGCCTGGCGCTGTCGGACGAGGAGAAGGGCGAGATCTTCGGCGTGCTGGACACGGCTCCCGACCCCGCCGCCATTGCGCGCCTCGCCGCGACCGACGCGCAGAAGGCGGAACTCTATCTCGCCTCGGCCATGGCGATGGGCGGCGCGGACACCTCCTCGGAGCGTGCCTATCTGAGTGCCCTCTCGGCCGCGCTGCGCCTGCCTGCGGAGCTGCGCGCGCAGCTCGACGGCCAGCTGCGGGAAGCCGAGACGGCGGCGCAGGGCCCCGCCTGACGAGGATTGCGGCGGCTCAGGCCGCCGCGAATTCCGCGGCGCGGTAGCCCTGCGCGTAGAGCAGCGCGGTCAGGTCGGCGTGGCTGATGCGGTGCCGGGCCGCCGCGGCCACGATGGGCTTCGCGTGATAGGCGATGCCGAGCCCCGCGGCCTGGATCATCGCGAGATCGTTCGCGCCGTCGCCCACGGTGGCGGTCTCGGCCAGGCTGAGGCCGAGCTGGGCGGCCAGGCGCTTCAGCGTGGCGAGCTTGGCATCTCGGTCGAGGATGGGCTCGCTGACGGTGCCGAGAAGCTTGCCGTCCTCCAGCAGAAGCGTATTGGCGTGGTGCTCATGAAAGCCGCAGCGCTCCGCGACCTTGCTGGTGAAGAAGGTGAAGCCCCCCGAGACGAGCGCGGTATGGACGCCGTTCGCCCGCATGGTGGCGATGAGCGTGGCGGCGCCCGGCGTCAGCTCGGTCGTCCTCCAGGTCTCGTCCAGGGCAGAGGCATCGAGGCCCTTCAGCATGCCCACCCGCTCGATCAGCGCCTGGCGGAAATCCAGCTCGCCGTTCATGGAGCGCGCGGTGATCTCGGCGATCCTCTCCTTGAGGCCGGCGAAGGCGGCGATCTCGTCCAGGGTCTCGCTGGTGACGATGGTGCTGTCCATGTCGGCCAGCAGCAGCTTCTTGCGCCGGCCCTCGGCCGGCTGGGCGATGAGGTCGATGGGGGCGTCGCCCAGCGCCGATTTCGCGGCGGCGATCGCCTGCTCAGGCGCCAGCGCGGCGAAGGGCAGGTCCACCGCCTCGTTCTCGGCGAGCCAGTCGGGGGCGTCGCAATCGGCGCCGAGCGCGGCGAGCGCGGATTTCGCGGCGAGGAGCTGCGCGGGCGCGAGCGCACCGGGCGCGGCGATGAGGGTCAGGACATGCGGCATGGCGGCCGGACCATGCCGGGGCGTGGGAGATGACACAACCCGTGCGCGCCGGATCGGCCGGGCCTCGGGGCGGGCGCGAATCCGCGCGGCGGACGGCCCTGATCGTCGCCGGACCGACGACCGCGGGGAAGTCCGCACTGGCCCTGGCCATCGCCGAGCGCTTCGGCGGGACCGTCATCAACGCCGATGCGATGCAGTGCTATCGCGAGCTGCGCGTGATCACCGCGCGCCCGAGCCCCGAGGAGGAGGCGCGCGCGCCGCATGCGCTCTATGGGGTGCTGGCGGCAGCGCGGGCAGGGCATGTCGCCTGGTGGCGCGAGGCGGCGTTGGCGGAAATGGCGCGAGCGCGGCTGCCCATCCTCTGCGGCGGGACGGGGATGTATCTGCGCGCGCTGACGCAGGGGATTTCCGCGCTGCCCGAGGTCTCCGCCGCGGCCCGCGAGGAGGCTCGCGCCCTGCTCGGAGAGCTCGGCCCCGGCGGCCTTCACGCGAAGCTGCACCCGGAGGATTCCGCGCTGCGGCCCTCGGACAGCCAGCGCATCGCCCGAGCCTACGAGGTCTGGCGCAGCAGCGGACGCAGCCTCGCCTCCTGGCAGCGCGCGGCGCCCGTCCTGCCGGCCGCGCCCTATCGCTTCCGCGCCATCCTGCTCGATCCGCCGCGCGGCGCGCTGCGCGAGGCGATCGTCGCGCGCTGGGCGGCCATGATGGCGGGCGGCGCCGTCGCCGAGGTGGCCGCGCTGCTGGAGCAGCACCTCGATCCCGCGCTCCCGGCCATGCGCGCGCACGGCGTTCCCGAGGTGGCAGCCATGCTCCGCGGGGAGATCGACGAAGCCGAGGCGAGCCGGCGCGCCATCGCCCACACCGCCGCCTATACCAAGCGCCAGGCCACCTGGTTCCGGCATCAGGCGCTGGCGGAACCGCAAGGGACGCATAGGATCAATGCGCGAATCGCGGGACATGAGCAATTTTCGGAAAGAAATATATCCGATCTCTTCGCGTTTCTTTACGAGGCAGTTGACGCGGCGCAGCACGGCCCGTAAGCGTCCCTCGCCAGCAACACGAAAGACAGCCGCGCCATGTCCGCCGCCATCCTCTCCTCCACCGCAACGACGGATCAGCGCCCGGGCGCTGAGGTCGTCCTCCGCGCGCTGAAGGAACAAGGCGTCGAGGTCATCTTCGGCTATCCCGGCGGCGCCGTCCTGCCGATCTACGACGCGCTGTTCCAGCAGAACGCCATCCGCCACATCCTGGTGCGGCACGAGCAGGCCGCGGTGCATGCGGCCGAAGGCTATGCCCGCTCCACCGGCAAGGTGGGTTGCGTGCTCGTGACCTCGGGCCCCGGCGCCACCAATGCCGTGACCGGCCTGGTGGACGCGCTGATGGACAGCATCCCGCTCGTCTGCCTGACCGGGCAGGTGCCCACGCATCTCATCGGCAACGACGCCTTCCAGGAGGCGGACACCACCGGCATCACGCGCCCCGCCACCAAGCACAACTACCTGGTGAAGCGCAGCGAGGATCTCGCGAAGACGGTGCACGAGGCCTTCTACGTGGCGCGCAGCGGCCGTCCCGGCCCGGTCGTGATCGACCTGCCGAAGGACATCCTGATCAAGCCGGCGCCCTACACCGAGGCGCCGAAGGCGGAGCACCGCAGCTACCGTCCCGTGACGGCGCCGGATCCCGCGCGCATCCAGGAAGCCGTGCGCCTGCTGAAGCGCAGCGAGCGGCCGATCATCTACGCCGGCGGCGGCGTCATCAATTCCGGCCCCGAGGCCTCACGCCTGCTGGCGGAGTTCGTGCGCCTCACCGGCATGCCCTGCACCAACACGCTGATGAGCCTCGGCGCCTTCCCGGCCAGCGACCCGCTCTTCCTGGGCATGCTCGGCATGCACGGGACCTACGAGGCCAACCTCGCGATGCACGGCTGCGACGTGATGCTGAACATCGGCGCGCGCTTCGACGATCGCATCACCGGCCGCCTCGACGCGTTCAGCCCCGGGTCGAAGAAGATCCACGCCGACATCGACCCCTCCTCGATCAACAAGAACGTCGAGGTGCAGGTGCCGATCATCGGCGACGCCGCCCAGGTGCTCGCCGCGCTGATCGAATGCTGGAAGCAGGATCCGACGCCGGTCGCGAAGGCCGGGCAGCTCGAGTGGTGGAAGCGGATTGACGAGTGGCGGGCGAAGAACTGTCTCGCCTATGTCCAGCAGGGCTCCATCATCAAGCCGCAGCACGCGGTGAAGCGCCTCTACGAGATGACGAAGGCCACCGGCCGCGACACCTTCATCTCCACCGAGGTCGGCCAGCACCAGATGTGGGCCGCGCAGTATTTCGGCTTCGAGAAGCCGAACCGCTGGATGACCTCGGGCGGGCTCGGCACCATGGGCTACGGCCTGCCGGCGGCGATGGGCGTGCAGATCGCCCATCCCGACGCGCTGTGCATCGACATCGCCGGCGAGGCCTCGATCCTGATGAACATCCAGGAGATGGGCACGCTCGCGCAGTACCGCCTGCCGGTGAAGGTGTTCATCCTGAACAACGAATACATGGGCATGGTGCGCCAGTGGCAGGAGCTGCTGCATGGCAGCCGCTACTCGGAGAGCTATTCCGAGGCGCTGCCCGACTTCGTGAAGCTGGCCGATGCCTTCCACGCCCGCGGCCTGCGCGCGACGAGCGCCGATCAGCTCGACGACGTGATCCGCGAGATGCTGGCCCATCCCGGCCCGGTCATCGCCGACATCTGCGTCGCCAAGGACGAGAACTGCTTCCCAATGATCCCCTCGGGCGCCGCGCATGACGAGATGATCCTGGGCCCCGACCAGGAGAAGAACGCCAAATCGGTCACCGACGAAGGCAAGGTGCTGGTGTAAGGGCGATGACCGACAATGCGACGCGCACGGCGACCATCGCCGTGCTGGTGGAGAACGAGGCCGGAATCCTGGCCCGCGTGGTGGGGCTCTTCTCGGGCCGCGGCTACAACATCGAGAGCCTGACCGTGGCTGCCGTGGATGAGGAGAAGCGCCTCTCGCGCATCACCGTCGTCACCACGGGCACGGATATGGTGATCGAGCAGATCAAGGCACAGCTGGACCGGCTGGTGCCCGTGCACCGGGTGGCCGACCTCTCGCAGGAGGGGCCGCACCTCGTGCGCGAGCTCGCGCTCATCAAGGTGGTGGGCAGGGGCGAGCACCGCGTCGAGGCGCTGCGGCTGGCCGATGCCTTCCGGGCCCGGGTGGTCGACGCGACGACGGAGAGCTTCGTCTTCGAGATGACCGGCGCGGGCGAGAAGATCGACGCCTTATGCGCGCTCATGCGGCCGCTGGGCCTCGCCGAGATCAGCCGGACGGGCGCCGTCGCCATAGCGCGCGGCACCTCGCACATGGCCGCCTGAACGACTTCAACCCCTTAGACTGACAGCGAAAGAGGAGCGCCACAGACATGCGCGTCTATTACGATCGTGATGCCGATGTGAACCTGATCAAGGCGAAGAAGGTCGCCGTGATCGGCTTCGGCAGCCAGGGGCATGCCCATGCCATGAACATGCGCGACAGCGGCGTGAAGGACGTCGTCATCGGCCTGCGTCCGGGCGGCTCCGCGAAGAAGGCCGAGGCCGCGGGCTTCAAGGTTATGTCGCCGGCCGATGCGGCCAAGTGGGCTGACCTCGTCATGGTGCTGACCCCGGACGAGGGCCAGGGCGACCTGTACCGCGAGTCGCTGGACGCCAACATGAAGCCGGGCGCCGCGCTTGCCTTCGCGCACGGCCTGAACGTCCACTTCAACCTGCTCGACCCGCGCTCAGACATCGACGTGTTCATGATCGCGCCGAAGGGTCCCGGCCACACCGTGCGCGGTGAGTACCAGAAGGGCGGCGGCGTGCCCTGCCTCGTGGCCGTGCAGCAGAACCCCTCGGGCAATGCGCTCGAGATCGCGCTCTCCTACGCCTCGGCCATCGGCGGCGGGCGCTCGGGCGTCATCGAGACGACCTTCAAGGAAGAATGCGAGACCGACCTCTTCGGCGAGCAGGTCGTGCTCTGCGGCGGCCTGGTCGAGCTCATCAAGGCTGGCTTCGAGACGCTGGTCGAGGCCGGCTACGCCCCCGAGATGGCCTATTTCGAGTGCCTGCACGAGGTGAAGCTGATCGTCGACCTCATTTACGAGGGCGGCATCGCCAACATGAACTACTCGATCAGCAACACGGCCGAGTATGGCGAGTACGTCACCGGCCCGCGCATCGTCACCTCCGAGACCAAGGCCGAGATGAAGCGCGTGCTGCACGACATCCAGAGCGGCAAGTTCGCGCGTGACTGGATGCTGGAGAACAAGGTGAACCAGGCCAGCTTCAAGGCCACCCGCCGCCGGCTGGCCGAGCACCCGATCGAGGAGGTCGGCGCCAAGCTCCGCGCCATGATGCCCTGGATCACCAAGGGCGCGCTGGTCGACAAGGCCAAGAACTGAGGCGCCGATCCGCCGCGGGGCGACGAAACCCCGCGGCGGTCTGCCGCATTGTTCCGCCGAGGTCCGGCCGGCGCCGGGCCAGGAATCGACCATGCGGCTCTTCCCCTGTCAGAACTGCAGCCAGGTGCTGCATTTCGAGAACACCTCCTGCGTCAAATGCGGCGCCGTGCTCGGCTATCTGCCGGAGCCCAATGCGCTCTCGGCGCTGGAACCCGCGGGCGATGAGGGCGAGTTCACCGCGCGGGCCGCGCCGGGCGGCGTCTGGCGCTTCTGCGACAATGCGCGCGAGGATGCCTGCAACTGGCTGCTTCCCGGGGACAGCGAGGAGCGCTTCTGCCTCGCCTGCCGGCACAACCGCACCATCCCCGACATCTCGGACCCGCTGAACAAGGCGCGGTGGCAGAAGATCGAGGTCGCGAAGCACCGCGCCTTCTACAGCTTCATCCGCCTCCGCCTGCCGCTGACCGACCGCACCAGGGACCCGGAGGGGGGGCTGGCCTTCGACTTCCTCGCCGATGCGCCCGAGGCGGGGCAGCAGGTCATGACCGGCCATGACAACGGCCTGATCACCCTGGCGCTGGTCGAGGCCGACGATGCGGAACGGGCCGCCCGCCGCGCCGCCATGGGCGAGCCCTACCGCACCCTGCTGGGCCATTTCCGCCACGAGTCCGGCCATTACTTCTGGGACCGGCTGGTGCGCGACGGTGGCCGGCTGGAGGAATGCCGCGCGGTCTTCGGCGACGATGGCCAGGATTACGGGGCGGCGCTGCAGCGCCACTACGACCAGGGGCCGCCCGCCGACTGGCAGGGGAATTTCGTCAGCACCTATGCGACAGCCCACCCCTGGGAGGATTTCGCGGAGACCTGGGCGCATTACCTGCACATCGTCGATACGCTGGAGATGGCGCGCGCCCTGGGTATGGAGGTTTCGCCGCGCGCGGACCGCACCGGCGAGCTCTCGGCCGAAGTCGCCTTCGATCCCTATCGCAGCACGGATATCGCGACGGTGATGGAGGCCTGGGTTCCGTTGACGGTGGCCGTGAACAGCCTCAACCGCAGCATGGGTATCGCCGATCTCTATCCTTTCGTGCTCTCGCCGGCGGTGGTGCGGAAGCTTGGCTTCATCCAGTCACTGACCCATGGCACGGTGCCGGGGGGCTGAACGAAGAACGCCGCCGGACGGAGTCCGGCGGCTTGCGTCCTCACGTCCGGCGGCGCGGTCAGGCGCGCGGGTCGCGCGCCCTGGAAGCCTGGCCCTGGACCTGCACCTGGACCACGTCAGGGTCGGCATTCGGCATCATGCGCGCGTTCAGCACGCGGATGCGGGCGCTCGGAACGCCGCGCTCGCTCAGCGCCATGCGGATGGCCTGCGTGCGCTCGCGCGAGAGCGGCATGGCATCGCGGGCGGAGTAGCTGGTAATCCGCACCGGCGTGCCGGGATTGGCCATCAGCCGGTCGAGCACCGGCCCGAGCTCCGCGCGCGCCTGGGGCGTCAGCACGCTCGACATCGGCTCGAAGTGGATGGCGGCGACGCGACCGTCGCCGGTGGGCGCAGCCGGCTGCGGAACGACCGGGGCGGCCGGCGCCTGGGCCACGGGGCGCGCCGGCGGCGGGCTCGAGCAGGCGCCGAGCAGCGCGACAGCCGCGAGGGCGCCGAGGAAAGGCTTGAGCATCATGGAGGCATCCTTCGGGTGAATGGCAATCGGCCCAACACCCGAAGGCTCGCGAGGTTACGTCGGGGACAAGGATTAACGCTGGCCGCGATCCACCTGGACCTGGACGCGGCGGCTCTCGATTCCCTCCATGCCCGCGACCGGCCCGCGGTAGAGGGTGCGGATGCGGGTGGCCGCGACGCCGTTCGCGGCCAGGAAGTCGGCCACGACGCGCGCGCGCAGGCGGGAGAGGCTGATATTGGCCGCGCGCGAGCCGCGCGGGTCGGCATAGCCCACGACCAGGATGCGCACGCTTGGATTCTCCTGCGCCAGCTTGGCCGCATCGCGCAGCGCGCCCTCGGCGGGCTCGTCCAGCGCGGCCGACCAGGGCTCGAAGAAGATCGGCAGGGCCTGACGGCCGTCGAGCGACGCGGCAGGCGGCGGCGCGGCCGGGGCCGGCGGGGGGGGCGCGGCGACGACCGGCGCGGGAGCGGGCGCCTCCGCGCAGGCGGCCATGGCGAGGAGGGTCGCGCCGAGCGCGAGTCGGGTGAAGGGGGCGATCACGTGCGTCTCCATGGAATCGGTCGTTACGCCCTTGTGCCGCGCGGAGGGGTTCGTGTCACGGCGCTTCCGCGCAGAAAGCCCCTGACGTAGAGGAATTCGATGGTCGCCCGATGGATCCTTGCCCTGTGCGTCCTCCTTGGGCCGCTGCCGGCGCCGGCGCAGGAGGATCCCGGCGCGGCGCTGCTGGCGGCGATCGAGGCGCGCGACCCGGCGGCGGTCGCGGCCGCCTTCGCCGTCGGCGCCCGGCCGGACCGGCCGGCGCGACTGCCTCCCGCCTTCGCGATGACCGACGCGCTGGCCGCCACGCCGGACGAGGCGACCCGCGCGACGCTGCAGGCCTTCGCGGAGGCGGCCCGGGCGGCGGGCTTCGCGCCGGAAGCGCAGATCGCCGGCCCCATGGGCCATGGCGGCGGCTCGCTCTCCACGCGCCTCGCCGCGCTTCCGGGCGAGGAGGCGCTGTTTCTCCGTGTCGCCGGGCTCACCGCGCCCGAGCGCCGCTGCACCCTGCTGGGCCAGCTCGTCTTTGGGCGCGACGGCGCGAATTTCCCCGCCGCCGCGGCGCTGCTGCCGCTGATCCCGCCGGAGCGGGCGGCGGAGCCCGCCTGCTCGCTCCCCTTCACCATGCTGGCCCATCCCTCGCGCCGGCCGCCGCCCGCTTTGGTCGAGGCCATGCTGGCCGCCGGGCTGCGGCCCTATCCCGACGCGCTGGCCGAGCTCGTCCGGCAGCTGCCGCCGGGCGTGGAGGGCGACGGCGCCTTCCGCCGCCTCGCCGCGCTGGATCTCGGTGCCGTGGCCACGGATTCGCGCAACGGCGCGCGGCGGCGCATGCCGGTGCTGGCGCAGCTGGGCGAGGACGTGCTGGCCGAGCGCGCCGCCCGCGTCGAGCCGCTGCTCGGCCGCTGGGCCGAACTGGTCGAAGCCGCGCCGGCCGCCGTGCTCTGCGCCACCCTGCCGCGCCAGGCGGTTCGCGGCTGGCTGTCGATCGAGGGCGAGACCTCCTGGATGGAGGCGCTGCGCGGCACCACGCGCAGCCTCCTGCTCCGCTGCCCGGCCGAGGCTTTCGACGAGGCTCTCGCCGAAGCCGCCGGCGACCGGCTCTGGACACGGCTCGTCGAGCGGCGCGAGCGGCCCACGCTACGGCTGATGCTGGCGGCCGGGCTGCGTCCCGCCGACCTGGCCGGCTTCGCGGGAAGCCTGGCCTGCGCCGCCGAGGCGCGGCTGCTGCAGGCGCTCGTCGAGACCGGCGCGCCCGAGGGCGCCCGGCTGCTCCCGCACTACATGGGCTGCCTCGGCGGGGTCGAGGCCCGGCGGGAGGGCGACCTGGACACGCTGGCCCTCATCCTGGCCCATGAATCCGCCGCCGGGCCCGTCGCGGGCGACTCGCCGGTCGCCGTCGCCGAGGCGATCGACCGGCCCGACATCGTCGAGGCGCTGGCCGACCACGGGGCCGTCCGGTCGAGGCTGATGGCCGAGCGGCAGGCCTTCTGGCGTCACCGTCGCCTGGCCGCCCTGGCCGGGACGCAGGGGCCGACGTTGCCCTGGGAGCCGGAGGCGGAGCGCGTGCCCGCCGCGCCCGAGCTGATGCGGCTCGCGCCGGGCCTCGGCGCCTGGCTGATCCACGGCGAGTGCGGCAATGTGAATTGCGGCTACGCCATCGCCGTGCGCGAGGGGCGCGGCTATCGCCTCGTCCTGGAGGATGCGGGCTATGGCTTCCGGCTGGAGCGCGCCATCGGCGGCCGCGCGCGCGACGTCACGATCCAGGCCCGGACCAATGCCGCCATCCACAACGTCACCACCTGGCGCTACGACGGCCGCGTCTACCGCCGGATCCGCTGCCGCGAGACGGTCACGGAGGAGGAAGAGGGCGGCGCCACGCGCCAGCGTGTCCGCGAGGGCGCCTGCGCGGATTGAGGGACCGGCCCCTATTCCGCGATCCGCTCGATGCGGTTCACCTCGACCACCTCGCGCCAGCGCGCGATCTCGCTGCGGACATGGGCCGCGAAGCGCTCGGGCGGGCCGCCCTCGGGCCGGGCGCCGAGGTCACGCAGGCGGGACTGCACCACCTCGTCGGCCAGCGCCATGTTGAAGAGCGCGTTGAGCCGCGCCACGACATTGGCCGGCGTGCCGCGCGGCGCCATGTAGCCGAACCAGGGCTCGATGACGGCATTGGGCAGGCCGGCCTCGCCCAGGGTCGGCACGTCCGGCAAGGCCGGGTCTCGGGTGGAGCCGCTGACGGCCAGGGCGCGAAGCTGACCGCCGCGGATGGCCCCGATCAGCGTCGGCGTGTTCTCGAACATCATCTGCGTGTTGCCGGCGATCACCGCCTGCATGCCCGGCGCGCCGCCACGGAAGGGCACGTGGACCATCTGGAGGCCGAGCCGGCCGTTGATGAACTCCGGCAGCAGGTGGTTGGAGCTGCCGAAGCCCGAGGAGGAATAGCTCACCTGGCGGCCCGGCTGCTTCGCCCAGGCGACGAAATCCTGGAAGGTCCGCGCCGGGTGGTCCGGCCGCACGACCATCGCGTTCATCACGCTGCCGCTCCAGAAGACGGGAACGAGATCGCGCTCGATGTCGAAGGGCATGCGGGCGTAGATCGCGGCATTGATGGCGCAGTTGCCGATGGTGCAGGCGCCCAGCGTATAGCCATCCGGCGCCGACTGGGCCGCGGCCGCCATGCCGATATTGCCGTTGGCGCCCGAGCGGTTCTCAACCACCCAGCGGTTCGGCAGGTCGCGGCTGGCGCGGTCGGCCAGCACGCGGGCGATGAGGTCCGTGGCGCCGCCGGGCGGGAAGGGGAGGATGATGCGGACGGGCCGTTCCGGCTGCCATTCCTGGGCGGCTGCGGGCAGGGACGGCAGCAGCGCCGCGGCCAGGCAGAGCGCGAGAAGGGGACGGCGCATGGTTTTCCTCCGGGTTTTCCGGGAGCTTGGCGGAAATGCCGGCCATGCGTCCATCTTGCATCGCACTTGATCCGGACCATTCCGGCGGGTAAAGCTTTCGCCATGGCGAAGCACACCGCAATCTCTGCGATGTCTGCCGGGCTCACCAAGGCCCGCGCGCTCTCGCTCGCCCTCCTTTCGCCCACCCTCCTGGCGCTTCGACTTTCCCGCCCCTGGGTGTGACGCAGGCCGTCTGAGGCCAGCACCGCTCAGGGGACCCCGTCCGCGGGGACATGCACCGGGAAACACCGAACCAACGCGAACGCGCCCAAAGGGACCATCATGAGCATCGATCACCCTTCCTTCGGCAAGCTGGACAGCGGCCGCATCATCATCTTCGACACGACCCTGCGCGACGGCGAGCAGTCGCCGGGCTTCTCCATGAATCTGGACGAGAAGCTGCGCATGGCCGAGGCGCTCCACGACCTAGGCGCCGACGTGCTGGAGGCCGGCTTCGCGATCGCGAGCCCCGGCGACTTCGAGAGCGTGCAGTCCATCGCGAAGCGCTTCTCCAAGGACGGGCCGGTCATCGCCAGCCTGTCGCGCGCCAACAAGGCCGACATCCTCGCCTCGGCCGAGGCGACCAAGCCCGCCGCCCGCCCGCGCATCCATATCGTGCTCGCGACGTCCGACCTGCACATGCGGGTGAAGCTGCGCATGACGCGCGAGGAGGTGCTGGAGCGCATCACCGAGAGCGTGAAGCTGGCGCGCGACCATGCGGCCGATGTCGAGTGGTCGGCCGAGGACGGCTCGCGCTCCGATCTCGACTTCCTCTGCCGCTGCGTGGACACGGCCATCAAGGCCGGCGCCACGACGATCAACATCCCCGACACCGTGGGCTACTCGCTGCCCGCGGATATGGGGCTGATCTTCTCGACGCTGGTGAACAAGGTGCCGGGCGCCGACAAGGTCATCTTCTCGGCGCATAACCACAACGACCTGGGCCTCGCCGTGGCGAACACGCTGGCCGCGGTGCAGGCGGGCGTGCGGCAGATCGAATGCACCATCAACGGCATCGGCGAGCGCGCGGGCAATGCCGCGCTCGAGGAGGTCGCGATGGCGCTGCGCACCCGGCAGGATGCGCTGAAGCTGCACACCGGCATCGAGAACAAGCGGATCCTGCGCACCTCGAAGCTGCTGGCCACCATCACCGGCTTCGACGTGCAGCCCAACAAGGCCATCGTCGGCCGCAACGCCTTCGCGCATGAGAGCGGCATCCACCAGGACGGCGTGCTGAAGGACGCCTCCACCTACGAGATCATGACGCCCGAGAGCGTGGGCTGGACCACAAACTCCATCATCCTCGGCAAGCATTCCGGCCGCGCGGCCTTCCGCGACCGGCTGAAGACCCTGGGCTACGAGGTCGGCGACAACCAGCTCAACGACGCCTTCAAGCGGTTCAAGGACCTGGCCGACCGCAAGAAGGTCGTCTACGACGAGGATATCGCCGCCCTGGTGGACGACGAGGTCGGCCGCGCGAACGAGCGAATCCGCCTCACCGGCATGACGGTCGCGACCGGCATGGGCACGCGGCCCATGGCCACGGTGGTGCTGGAGGTCGAGGGCGAGCAGGTCGAGGGCATGTCGGGCGGCGACGGCGCGGTGGACGCGACCTTCAACGCGATCCGGCAGGCCTTTCCGCATGGCGGCAATCTGAAGCTCTACGCCGTGCAGAGCGTGACCGGCGGCACCGACGCCCAGGCCCGCGTGACCGTGCGCATCGAGGAAGAGGGCAAGCTCGTGGACGGGCAGGGGGCGGATACGGACACGATCGTCGCTTCCGCGCGAGCCTATGTCCACGCATTGAACAAGCTGCTGGTGAAGCGCGAGCGGACGGAGCCGCCGGCGGTCAGCGCGGCGGAGTAGGATCGATTTGATTTTCCTGAGGAATAGGGTCCAGGGCCAAAGGCCCTGGCGGGAGAGCGCGAGCGGGCAGGGCCCTCTCGCATCCGCGCAGCTTGCCCCGTTCGGCATCTAAGGCTACGCCACCCCCCTCCCATCCTGCCTCGGAAGGCCCTCCCGCATGTTCTCACGCCTGTTCGGCTTCCTCTCCGCCGACATGGCCATTGACCTCGGCACCGCCAACACGCTGGTTTACGTGAAGGGCCGGGGCATTGTGCTGAACGAGCCTTCCGTCGTCGCCATCTCCGACAATCGCGGCCGCAAGCAGGTCCTCGCCGTGGGCGAGGAGGCCAAGCAGATGCTCGGCCGCACGCCCGGCAACATCGCCGCCATCCGCCCGCTGCGCGACGGCGTGATCGCCGATTTCGAGGTCGCGGAGGAGATGATCAAGCATTTCATCCGCAAGGTGCATAATCGGCGCAGCTTCACCTCGCCGATGATCATCGTCTGCGTGCCGTCGGGCTCCACCGCCGTCGAGCGCCGCGCCATCCAGGAGAGCGCGGAGAGCGCCGGCGCCCGCAAGGTCCTGCTCATCGAGGAGCCGATGGCCGCCGCGATCGGCGCCGGCCTGCCGGTGACCGAGCCCTCGGGCTCCATGGTGGTGGACATCGGCGGCGGCACCACGGAGGTCGCGGTGATCTCCCTCGGCGGCATCGTCTATGCGCGCAGCGTCCGCGTGGGCGGCGACAAGATGGACGAGGCGGTGATCAGCTACATCCGCCGCACCCACAACCTGCTGATCGGCGAGAGCTCGGCCGAGCGCATCAAGATGGGCATCGGCGCCGCGACCGTCCCCTTCGACGGCGAGGACGGGCCGCTTATGGAGGTGAAGGGACGCGACCTGATGAACGGCGTCCCGCGCGAGGTCGTGGTCAGCCAGCGCGAGATCGCGATGTCCCTGCTGGAGCCGGTCACCCAGATCGTCGACGCCGTGAAGGTCGCGCTGGAGAACACGCCGCCGGAGCTGGCCTCCGACATCGTGGACAAGGGGATCGTCCTGACGGGCGGCGGTGCGCTGCTCTATCGCCTGGACGAGGTGCTGCGGGATGCGACAGGCCTGCCCGTTGTGGTGGCAGAGGAGCCGCTGAACTGCGTGGCCCTGGGCACGGGGCGCGCCCTGGAGGAGCTGAAGCGGCTTCGCCAGGTGCTGACTTCGATGTATTGATAGCGGACTGACTGAACCCCTGGGGCTACCCCTTTAGGGCGGAGCGCTGATGATCCGTCTGAGTATCCCTCTGCGTCAGGCCCTTGCCCGGCTCTCCCTGCCGGTGCTGATCGCGGCCGCCTTCGGCGCCATGCTGCTCGGCAAGGCGGACGCCCTGCTGGTCGAGCGCGCCCGGATGGCGCTGGCCGACGCGCTTTCGCCGATCTGGGGCGCGGTGCAGCAACCCTTCTCCGCCCTGCGCGACACGGTCTCGGAGGCGGAGACGCTCTGGAAGCTGCGCGGGGAGAATGCCCGGCTCGTCGAGGAGAACGAGCGCCTGCGCCGCTGGCAGGCGACGGCCCTGGCCCTCGAGGCCGAGAACGCCCTGCTGCGCCGCCAGCTCTCCTGGGTGCCAGAGCCCGCGCCGCAATTCCGCACCGCGCGCGTGGTCGCCGATGCCGGCGGCACTTATGCCCGCGCCGTGCTGCTCGCCGCCGGCCCGCAGCACCATATCCGCAAGGGGCAGGTGGCGCTGGACGAGCGCGGCTTCGCCGGCCGCGTGACCGAGGTGGGCAACCGCTCCGCCCGCGTGCTGCTCGCCACCGACATCAACAGCCGCATCCCCGTGACGCTGGAGGGTAGCCGCGCCCGCGCGATCATGGTCGGCAGCAACATGGCCCGGCCCCGGCTGCAGCACTGGCCGGAGGGCACCACCCCTCGCGAGGGCGATCGGGTCGTGACCAGCGCCCAGGCCGGGGCCTTTCCGGCCGGGCTGCCGGTCGGCGTCGTGCGGTGGAGCGAGAGCGGCGCCGCCGAGGTGGAGCTCTTCGCCCAGCTGGAGCGGCTGGACGTGCTGCGGCTCTTCGACTTCGGCCTTTCCGGTATCCTACCGCCCGAGGCGGTGGCGCGGCCGGAGCCGCGGACCCCCGGCAGGCGCTGACCGGATGGACATCAAGGGCCGGCCCGAGCCGCCCATGGGCCTGCTGCGGCGGCTCGATGCCGGCGCGCGGGCCGGCTTTCCCGCCTGCTTCACCGCCTTCCTCATCATCCTCGCGGCGGTGCCGGTCGGCGCGCCGGGGCTGATCCAGGCGCTGGCGCTACCGGGCATTTTCTTCTGGACGATCTTCCGGCCGGCTGCCATGCCCGCGCCCGTGGTGTTCCTCCTGGGCCTGCTGCAGGATCTCCTGTCCTTTGCCCCGCTCGGCGCGGGGGTGCTGACGCTGCTCGTGGTGCACGGGGTGGCGCTGCGCTGGCGCGAGGTGCTGGTGCGCCAGTCCTTCCTCGCGGCCTGGCTGATCTTCTGTGCCTTCGCAGCCGGCGCGGCCGGGCTGGGCTGGGCGCTGGAGGCGGTGCTGGGCTGGCACCTGCCGCCCACCACGCCCGGCCTCACCCAGTTCGGCGTCTCGGTCGGCCTCTATCCGATGCTGGCCTGGGTGCTGACCCGGCTGCACACGGCCATGCGCCGGGCGGAGCTCGCGCTGTGAAGTTTCCCCGCATCCTGCGCCGCAAGGAGAAGGGCGGCATCGCCAATTTCACGATGCGCGGCGTCAAGCGGGAGGAGGAGCAGCGCCGTTCCGTCTTCACGCGCCGCGCCCTGGTGCTGGCGACCGGGCAGCTCGGGCTCTTCGGCTTCCTCGGCTACCGGCTGCACACGCTGCAGGTGGAGCAGGGCGAGCGCTATGCGACGCTCGCCGAGGAGAACCGCCTCTCGGCCCGGCTGCTCTCGCCGCCGCGCGGCCGCGTGCTGGACCGCAACGGCCAGGTCGTCGCCGGCAATCGGCTGAACTGGCGCGCGCTGCTGGTGGCCGAGCAGACCTCCGACGTCGGCGCCACGCTGGAGACCTTCAGCCGCATCGTCCCCCTGGCCGACCACGAGCGCGCCCGGGTGGAGCGTGAGATGCGCCGGCGCCGGCGCTTCGTGCCCGTCATCGTGCGCGAGTTCCTGGCCTGGGAGGAGATGGCGCGCATCGAGGTGAACGCGCCCGACCTGCCGGGCATCCTCATCGATGTCGGCACCACGCGCATCTACCCTGAGGCGGAGCATCTCGCGCATATCGTGGGCTATGTGGCCCCGCCGGCGGAGCGCGACATGGACGGCGATCCGCTGCTGCAGCTCCCCGGCATCCGGGTGGGGCGTTCGGGGATCGAGCGCCACCACGACCTGGTCATGCGCGGCCGGGCCGGCGCGGTGCAGCTGGAGGTGAACGCCGTCGGGCGCATCATCCGCGAGCTGGACCGGCGCGAGGGCCAGCCGGGCCAGGACATCGAGATCAGCGTCGACACCGAGCTGCAGAAGACCATCCGCGGCAAGATCGAGGAGGGGACCTCGATCGTCGTGATGAACGCCCGCAACGGCGAGGTGCTCGCTATGGCGAGCCAGCCGAGCTTCGACCCGAACGTCTTCAACGCGGGCGTGAGCAACGCCCAGTGGCGGCAGCTGACGGCCAACCGCGCGACGCCCCTCATCAACAAGGCGGCGAACGGGCTCTACGCGCCGGGTTCCACCTTCAAGATGGTGGTGGCGCTGGCCGGGCTGGAGGCGCGGGCAATCGGCCCGGGCGAGCGGATTTCCTGTCCCGGCCATTTCGACCTGGGCGAGAGCCGCTTCCACTGCTGGAACCGCGGCGGCCATGGCGGGATGGACATGCGCAGCGCCATCAAGCTGAGCTGCGACGTGTATTTCTACGAGCTGGCCAAACGCCTGGGCATCAACCGGATCGCCGCCATGGGGCGGCGCTTCGGCATGGGCGTGGACCTTGACATCGAGCTGCCGGGTGCCCGGCGCGGCCTGATGCCCACGCGCGAATGGCGCGAGGCGCAGGGCCGGGGCTGGGCGCTGGGCGATACGGTGGTGCATGGCATCGGCCAGGGCTTCTACCAGCTCACGCCCTTGAGCCTCGCGACCATGACCGCGCGGCTGGCGACGGGACGGGCGGTGCAGCCGCACCTCACCCGCAGCATCGGCGGCCGGCCGGCGCGCGGGGGGCGGCCGGAGGACTGGCCCGCCATGGGCATCGCCGATCGTGATATGCGGCTGGTGCGCGATGCCATGTGGGCCGTCGTGAATGAGGGCGGCGGCACGGCGGGGATCGCCAAGCTGCCGGGGGGGCTCGGCCAGATGGCGGGCAAGACGGGCACGACGCAGGTGCGCCGCGTGAGCCGCGAACAGCGCGAGCGCGGCTTCCGCGTGGAGAGCCTGCCGCGCGAGTATCGGCCGCACGCGCTCTTCGTCGGCTACGCGCCGCATGACAACCCGCTCTATGCGGTGAGCGTGGTGGTGGAGCATGGCACCTCGGGCTCCGGCGCCGCGGCGCCGCTGGCGCGCGACGCGATGGTGGAGACCTTCAACCGCTTCCGCGCGGCGCCGGCCCAGCGGGTGGCCGACGTGGTACGCGGGACGTGACGGGCGAGGCGCGGACCGGGCAGGAAGGCCGCTGCCCCCAGGGCTTCCGGCCGCAAAGCGGCCGGCGCCGCCCCACCGACCTTCCCACTGGCGCAACCGCCGCGCGGCGAAGGCAAGCGCGCGGAGCGCGCGCCCGCCGTCTGAGGGAATAAGAAAATTTCCGGCTCCACGGTCTTCGAGAAGCGCCTGCTCACCCGCGACCGCGGGGCGGGGATTCTCCAGAAGCTCTGGCAGATCCCCTGGATCTTCGTGCTGCTGCTCTGCGCCGTGGGAGCGGTGGGCTATGTCGCGCTCTATTCGGCGGGAAGCGGCAATCCGGACCTCTACGCCACCAAGCATGCGCTGCGCTTCGGCTTCTGCCTGGTGATGATGCTCTGCATCGGCTTCGTCGACATCCGGCTGATCGCCCGCGCCGCGCCGGTCGCCTATGTGGTCGGCATCGGCCTGCTGGTCATGGTCGCGCTGCATGGCGAGGTGGGGAAGGGCGCGCAGCGCTGGGTGGATCTCGGGCCGCTGCAACTCCAACCCTCGGAGCTGATGAAGATCGTCCTGGTGCTGACGCTGGCCGCCTGGTTCCACCGGGCGAGCTGGGAGCGCGTGGGCAACCCCTTCTTCCTGGTGGTCCCGGCGGTGCTGGTGCTGGTCCCGGTGGGGCTGATCTTCAAGCAGCCCAACCTCGGCACCTCGCTCATCACGGCGGTGCTGGGCGGCGCGATGTTCTGGGCGGCGGGCGTGCGCTGGTGGAAGTTCGCGGCGATCATCGGCGCCGCGGCGGCGGCGGCGCCCATCGTCTACGAGAACCTGCGGGAATATCAGCGAGCCCGCATCACGACCTTCCTGGATCCGGAATCCGACCCGCTGGGGGCGGGCTACAACATCATCCAGTCCAAGATCGCGCTGGGCTCGGGCGGGCTCTGGGGCAAGGGCTTCCTCCAGGGGACCCAGGGCCACCTGAACTTCCTGCCGGAGAAGCAGACCGACTTCATCTTCACCATGATCGCCGAGGAATTCGGGCTGGTGGGGGCCATGGGCACCCTGGCGCTGCTGATGCTGGTGGTGGGCTTCTGCTTCCTGGTGGCGATGCGCTGCAAGCACCAGTTCGGCCGGCTGCTCGCGATCGGGCTGGGGACGAACTACTTCCTCTATATCTTCGTGAACGTGGCGATGGTGACGGGCAGCATCCCGGTGGGCGGCGTGCCGCTGCCGCTGATCTCGCATGGCGGCTCGGCGATGCTGACCACCATGATCGGCTTCGGGATGCTGATCAGCGCCTGGGTCCACCGGGACGCCGAGTTCGGGCCGGCGCGGGATTGAGCCGGGGCGCCTAGGCAATCTCCATCCCGTCTGGCCAAATGCTCGGCAGGCCGGGCAAGGGCCACGGGGGAATGCCACAGGTTCGCCTCTTCGAAGCGGGCCGCTCGGCCGGGCGCGATCGGAGACTGGGCAGGATGGACATCGACGAGATCGGCTTTCTGGGCGTGCGCGAGCTTCACGCCCTCTATCGCGCGCGCAAGCTGTCGCCGGTGGAGGTCGCCCAGGCGGTCCTCGCCCGCATCGAGCGGACCGAGCCGCAGGTGAACGCCATGATGCGGCTGACGCCCGAGCACGCGCTGGAGGCGGCGCGGCGGTCCGAGGCGGTGTACCGGCAGAACGACACGCCGCGGCTGCTGGAAGGCATCCCGGTCACCATCAAGGACCTCCAGCACACCCGGGGCGTGCAGACCGATTTCGGCACCGCCATCCTGCAGGGCACCATTCCCGACGTGGATGCGCCCTGCGTCAGCCGGCTGCTCGCGGCGGGCGGGATGATGGTGGGCAAGACGACCTCGGCCGGCGAATGGGGCTGGAAGGGCGTGAGCCAGGCCCTGATCTCGGGCATCACGCACAATCCCTGGGGCAGGGGGCTAAACGCGGGGGCATCCTCCTCGGGCGCCGGCGTGGCGGCGGCCTGCGGCTACGGGCCGTTGCACCAGGGCGGCGACGGGGCCGGCTCGATCCGCATGCCGGCGCACTTCTCCGGGGTCTATGGCCTGAAGCCGACGCATGGTCGCGTGCCGAACTGGCCCATGTCCAACAACGAGCTCGCCACCCATATTGGACCGCTGACCCGCAGGGTGGAGGACGCCGCGCTGATGACCCAGGCGATGGCCGGGCCGCATGTGTGGGACTACACCTCGCTCGAGGCGCCGCCGCAGGATTATGCGTCCCAGCTTCACGCGGGCTCGATGAAGGGGAAGCGCATCGGCTACACGCGCGACCTGGGCCATGCCCGCGTCGACCCCGAAATCGCCGAGGTCGTGGAGCGCGCGGTAAAGGCCTTCGAGGAGATGGGCGCCGAGGTCGAGGAGGTGACCCCGGCCTGGGGCCCGCTCGGCCCGGAGCTGGCGCGCTTCTTCTGGCCGGCGACCTTCAGCGGGCGGATCGAGAGCCTGCCGGAATTCGAGAGCCGGATGGATCCGGGCTTCGTGGCGATGATCCGATACGCCCAGGGCTTCACCGCGCCGCAATACATGCAGATGCGCCTGCGCCGCTTCGCCTATGTCCAGCAAATCCATGAGTTCATGGAGGGCTACGACTTCCTGCTCTCGCCGGCCGTGAGCGTGGCGGCCTTCCCGGCGGACCGGCTGCAGCCCGAGCACTGGCCGCAGCATGAATGGGACTGGCTGATGTGGGCGGAATTCTCCTACCCCTTCAACTGGTCGGGCAGTCCGGCGGCCAGCGTGCCGGCCGGCTTTACGCCGAAGGGGCTGCCGGTCGGCCTCCAGATCGTGGGCCGGCGCTTCGACGATCTGGGGGTTCTGCAGGCCAGCGCCGCCTTCGAGGCGGCGCGGCCCTGGGCGGATAAGAGGCCGCCGCTCGCGCAGTAGGGCGGGGGCCCCCGATCGCCAGGGAGGAGGCGCCCGCCGTCCGGCGCGGCAACAATGCTGGCTGGCCGAAGCGCGGATGGGCTAGTTAGATTCATGCCGCCGCGCAACAACGCCGGCACGGGAACCGCAGATGGCCGAGCCGGACCATTCGAGATCCTGGTGGACGACGGTTCCCGGCATCCTCGCCGGCCTCGCGGCTCTGCTGACGGCGCTGACCGGGCTCATCGTCGCGCTGGCGCCTCTCTTCCGTGGCCCCCACGAGCCGAGGCCGACCGTTGCTTCGCCATCGGTCGCCGCATCGGTTCCGCGGCCTCCCGAGCCGGGCGCTTCCCCGGCCCGAGAGTCAGGAGGCAGCCGTCAGGAGGCGGCGCCACAGCCTGGAGCGAACCTGCCGGGCAGCGTGCCGCCCCTCGTGATGGGGGAACCTCTCGATGTCGCCGGCACGTCCTTCGTCGTCCTGAACGTTGAAAGCATGTCGCCCCGCAGCGGCCTCCGGGAGATCCGCGTGATGTTCCAGGCGACGGCCGGGGCCACCGATATCCAGCTGTCGCGCGGCAATGTCCGGATCCTTGCCCAGGGCCGGACCCACAGGCCGGTGGAGGGCCTGCCGGCCACGTCCCTGCGCGCCGGCACGCAGCGTCAGCTCTGGGTGCGCTTCGAGATCGAGGAGCCGCTTCGCCAACCCGTATTGAGCTTCACGGATGACATGTTCGCGCCCAGGGGCGAGGTGCGCCGCGCCCTGGCCGGGTTCTGACCCACGTGCGCCAGGCCCGGCCCGCTTTCCCTATTCCGGAACGACGGCGCCGACCTGTTCGACGATTCGCCCGTAATACTGCGGCCGGCGGTGCTGGGCGAAGTTGAACATCTTCTCCTTGCCCTGGCGGCAGTCGTCGAGGTCGATCTCGGCGACGATCAGCTCGTCCCCCAGAGTCTTGGCCTGCGCCACGACGATCCCGTTGGGGCTGACGATGCACGAGCCGCCGATGAGGCCCGAGCCGTCCTCGTCGCCCGCCTTTGCCACGCTCACCGCCCAAGTCGCGTTCATATAGGCGTTGGACTGGGCGGCCATGGTGGAATGGAAGGTGCGCAGCTCGGCGCTCTCGCTGTCGCCGCCCAGGGGGTCGTAGGCGGCGGAGTTGTAGCCCATCACCATGAGCTCGACGCCCTGCAGGCCATAGACGCGCCAGCCCTCGGGCCAGCGGCGGTCGTTGCAGATCAGCATGCCCATGACCGGGCGGTGCCATTCCGGCGCGCCGCGGAAGGCCGGGAAGCCGAGGTCGCCATATTCGAAGTAGCGCTTCTCCAGCTGCTGGAAGCGCGCGCCGGGGCGGGGCTCCACCGTGCCGGGGAGGTGAACCTTGCGGTACTTGCCGAGGATCTGCCCGTCGGGGCCCACGGTGATGGAGGTGTTGAAGCGCTGGCCCTCGGGCGTCAGCTCGGCATAGCCGAGATAGAAGCCGACCTTCAGCTCGCGCGCCCGGTCGAAGAGCTTCTGGCAATTCGCATTGGGCATCTCGCGTTCGTACCAGGTGTCGAGCTCCTGGGTGTTCTCGATGAACCAGCGCGGGAAGAAGGTGGTGAGCGGGAGCTCCGGGAAGACGACCAGCTGGGCGCCGGCCTTGGCGGCGCCTTCCAGCAGGGCGATGAGCCGGTCGAGGGTATGCGCGCGGGTATCAGCGCGCTGGATGGGGCCGGTCTGCGCGCCGGCGAGCGTGATCGTGCGAGGCATGGCGGGGAAGCTGCCCCGAGGGGGGCGGCCTGACAAGGCCGCCCCCACCCTTCTCAGCCCAGGAAGGTCTCGCCATGCTGGCGCGGCACGAAGCGGCCGGTGCCGGGCTTCGCCAGCACCTCCGTCCCGTTCCAGATGCAGCCGCCGCGCAGATAGGTCGCGGCCACGCGGCCCTTCATCTTCATGCCGTCATAGGGCGACCAGCGGGCCTCCTCGCGGTCCTGGATATTCGCCGCGTCGAAGGTGAAGTCACCGCGCTCCATCACCAGCAGGTCGGCGTCGCAGCCGGGGCGGATGGCGCCCTTCTTGGGGAAGAGGCCGTGGAATTTCGCCGGCCGCTCGGCGCAGAGCGAGGCCATCAGCGTCACCGGCATGCCGCGCTGCTCCAGCAGGGTCAGCATCAGCGGCGCGAAGCTCTGCAGCCCCGTGAGCCCGGCGCCGCAGGCGAAGATGTCGCCGTTGTATTCCTTCTTCGGGCGCGGCCAGGGCGCGTGGTCGGTCGAGACGTAGGCGATCTTGCCGTCGGCCAGGCTCTGCCACATGCGCTCCACCTCGGCGGCGGTGCGGAAGGGAGGGTTGCACTTGCCGAAGCCCTGGAGCCGGAGAAGGTCCTCCTCGGTCATGCACAGATACTGGATGCAGGCCTCGCCCGAGGTCTTCGCGCCCTGCCTGCGGAACATCTCGGCGAGGTCGAAGCCACGCGCCAGCGAGGAATGCGCGATGTGGACATGCGCGCCCGTCTCCAGCGCCATCTCGAAGATGGCGAGGTCGGCCATGGTCTCGCAGAGCGGCGGGCGCGTGCGCGCATGCATGATCGGGTCGGTGCGCCCCGTCGCCTTGGCGGCCGCGATCGCGCCCTCGACGATCTCCTGGTCCTCGTTGTGGATGCCGACCATGAGCCCGGTCTTCGCGATCTCGCGGAAGGCCGCCTCCATGGTGGTGTGGTCGATGCGCGGGAAGCGCACGGCATCGTATTCATAGGTGGAGAGCTTGAAGGAGCAGACGCCCGCCGCCGCGAGCCCCGCGATCTCCTCCACGCCGCCATCCTTCCGGATGGTGCCGTAGAGCGCCATGTCCACATGGCTGGTCGCGTTCACGACCTTGATCTTCTCGGCGAGGATGCCCGCATCTGTCACCGGGCGCGGGATGTCGTAGGGCATGTCCACGCAGGTGGTGACGCCGCCGGCCGCCGCCGTGCGCGAGGCGCCCTCGATGCCCGGCCAGCCCAGCGCGCTGCTCGTGTGCATGTGACCGTCCACGAGGCCCGGGAAGACCAGCATGCCGCGATGATCCGCGACCTCCGCCGAGGCGGGCGGAACGCCTTGCCCGATCGCCGCGATCACGCCGCCGGAGACGCCGACCCAGCCCCCCTCCAGCACGCGGTCGCCCAGGACCAGATCGCCTCGTACCACCAGATCGAACGCCATCGTTCAGAAATCCCCAGGCCATGTTGCACTGCATGCGCGGGCGCATAGGATGCGACCCACCACACATGGATTCAGGCTAGGCGCGCGCGGATGAGCCGCCAAGCCGGCATGAGCACAGAGGAAAACGCGAATGCAGATGCACCCCGTCAAGGTCCACCCGTCGAAGGCGCTGCTCAAGCGCGAGGACCAGCTGGCCTGGAAGATCGCCGGGGTCGCCACCGACAGGGCCGCCGTCCAGAAGGACGTGGCGGAGATGATCATCAACCGCATCATCGACAACGCCTCGGTGGCCATCGCCGCCATCAACCGCCGCCCCGTCGTTTCCGCGCGCGGCATGGCGCTGGGCCATGCCAAGAAGGGCGGCGCGACCGTCTTCGGCATGCCGGCCGGCGTCACCGTCAGCCCCGAATGGGCGGCCTGGGCGAACGGCACCGCGGTCCGCGAGCTCGACATGCACGACACCTTCCTCGCCGCCGACTACTCGCACCCCGGCGACAACATCCCGCCGATCCTGGCCGTGGCGCAGACCATGGGCCGCTCGGGCCGCGACCTGCTGCGCGGGCTCGCGACGGGCTACGAGATCCATATCGACCTGGTGCGCGCCATCTGCCTGCATGAGCACCGCGTGGACCATATCGCCCATCTCTGCCCGGCCCAGGCCGCGGGCATCGGCACGCTGCTGGGCCTGAAGCAGGAGGTCGTCTTCCAGTCGGTGCAGCAGGCGCTGCACACCTCGGTCACCTTCCGCCAGTCGCGCAAGGGCGAGATCAGCTCCTGGAAGGCCTATGCCCCCGCCCATGCCGGCAAGCTCGCCGTCGAGGCCGTGGACCGCTGCATGCGCGGCGAGGGCGCGCCGAGCCCGATCTATGAGGGCGAGGACAGCGTGATCGCCTGGGTGCTCTCCGGCCGTACGCAGGCCGACAGCAAGGGCCGCCCGACGGTCTACGACCCCACCTATTACCAGGTGCCGCTGCCGGCGGCCGGCGAGCCCAAGCGCGCCATTCTCGACAGCTACACCAAGGAGCACTCGGCCGAGTACCAGAGCCAGGCGCTGATCGACCTCGCCTTCCGCATGCGCGAGAGCATCTCGGACTTCGACAAGATCGAGAAGATCATCATCCACACCAGCCACCACACCCATTACGTGATCGGCACCGGCGCCAACGACCCGCAGAAGATGGACCCGAAGGCGAGCCGCGAGACGCTCGACCACTCGATCATGTACATCTTCGCCGTCGCCCTGCAGGACGGCCGCTGGCACCATGTCGACAGCTACGCGCCCAAGCGCGCCGGCCGCGCCGACACGGTCCGCCTCTGGCACAAGATCGAGACCACCGAGGCGCCGGAATGGACGGAGCGCTACCACTCGCGCGACCCCGAGACCCTGGCCTTCGGCGGCCGCGTCGAGATCCTGTTCAAGGACGGCACGAAGCTGGTGGACGAGCTGGGCGTGGCCAACGCCCATCCGCGCGGGGCGAGCCCCTTCGTGCGGGCGCAGTACATCCAGAAGTTCCGCGAGCTGACGGACGGCATCATCACGGCGCGCGAGGCGAACCGCTTCATCGACGCGGCCGAGAACCTCACCAGCCTCAAGGCGGGCGAGCTGGGTGCCCTGCACGTGGCGCTGCCGAAGGGCACGCTTGCCGAGAGCAAGCCGGGCATCTTCTGAGCCGAACGACCCGGGCGCGGTCCTCCGCGCCCGGAGCCACGAACAACCGAGAGGAACGATCCGATGAGCGAAGCCGCTCCCGACATCCGCAAGGGCCTGGTCGGCGTCTATGCCGATGAGTCCACCATTTCCAAGGTGATGCCCGAGACCAACAGCCTCACTTATCGCGGCTATGCCGTGCAGGACCTCTGCGAGCAGGCGAGCTTCGACGAGGTCGCCTACCTGCTCTGGAACGGCGAGCTGCCGAACGCGGCGCAGCTGAAGGCCTTCCAGGACGAGGAGAAGGCGAACCGCGCCCTCAGCCCGGCGCTGCTCAAGGTCATCCGCGAATTCCCCAAGGACGCGCATCCGATGGACGCGATCCGCACCGCGATCAGCTTCATGGGGATGGAGGATCCCGAATGGGCCGACATCTCCGACGCCGCGCAGCGCCGCAAGGCGATGCGCATCTTCGCCAAGGCGCCCACCGCCGTCGCCGCGGCCTTCCGCCTGTCGAAGTGCATGGAGCCGGTGGCGCCCGACCCGTCGCTCTCCTACTGCGAGAACTTCTTCAAGGTCGTCTTCGGCAAGGTGCCGGCCAAGGAGGTCATCAAGGCCTTCGACGTCTCGATGATCCTCTACGCCGAGCACACCTTCAACGCCTCGACCTTCACCGCGCGCACCGTCTCCTCCACCATGGCCGACATCCACGGCGCGATCACGGCCGGCATCGCGGCGCTGAAGGGCCCGCTGCACGGCGGCGCCAACGAGGCGGTGATGCACATGCTGAAGGAGATCCCCTCGCCGGACGAAGCCGAGGCCTGGCTGCGCGAGCGCTTCGACCACAAGGCGCTGGTGATGGGCTTCGGCCACCGCGTTTACAAGTCGGGCGACAGCCGCGTGCCGACGATGAAGAAGTACGCCGAGATCATGGCGGAGGTCGTGGGCGACAAGCGGTGGATGAACACCTCCGCGGTGCTCGCGAAGGTGATGCTCGAGGAGAAGCGCATCCACCCGAACCTCGATTTCCCTGCAGGCCCCGCCTACTACCTGATGGGTTTCGACATCCCGCTCTTCACGCCGATCTTCGTGTGCAGCCGCATCACCGGCTGGTCGGCGCATGTCTTCGAGCAGCTCGCGGACAACCGCCTCATCCGTCCGCTTTCTCTTTATACGGGGCTGGAGCAGCGGCCCGTGCCGGCGATGAGCGCGCGATAGAGCGCGATCCTCCGAGGAGGTGAGTCGTCCTCTCGGCGAAGATCATCCGAACTCTCTTCGCGCTGAATCGCAGAGGCCGTCCGAGCGATCGGACGGCCTCTTTCGTTTGCGCAAGCGATGCTTCGTTGATTCATCGCGCGCGAAATTGCATGCGCAGATGCAGAATGTGTTTGACACGCAACTCGTGCATTCCGATAGCGTTGCAAACGCGCGCATTGACGCGCGATTCGCTTGCATGATGACGCCGGCGCGAGCTCCGCGAGAGTGGCGATCATCGCAGAGGATCGTGGAGCAGGGCGAGCGTCGAGCAGGAAGGATGATCCAGGATCGGGTCCACGGAAACGGTATCGCGGAGGGAAGGCATAGGCCGTCGCCTGATGCCGGCGGAAGCGCAGATGGCGCGCCGGGCTTTCTTTCGCGGGATGCGTCGCCTGCCGGTTGAGTTGTCTCTGCCATCCGCCGCGGCATGGCGCCGCGACGAAGTCACCATCTCAGTCTGGAGCGCCACGGCGCATAGGAGAACACGAATGACCGATACGATCGATACCACCGAGACGAAGCCGCGCGCCCAGGCGATGGCGATGGCGACGGGCGCCCGCCGCACCGCCAAGAAGCCCGCCACCGCGCGCGGCCGCGTGGCCGCGGCGAAGAAGCCGGCTGCGAAGAAGGCCGCGCCTGCGAAGAAGGCCGCTCCCGCCAAGAAGGCCGCGCCGAAGAAGGCTGCTGCGAAGAAGGCCGCGCCTGCACGGAAGGCCGCCCCGAAGAAGGCCGCTCCCGCGAAGAAGGCCGCCCCGAGGAAGGCCGCCGCTGTGAAGAAGCCGGCTGCGAAGAAGGCCGCTCCGAAGAAGGCGGCTGCCGCGAAGAAGCCGGCTGCGAAGAAGGCCGCGCCCGCGAAGAAGGCCGCTCCGAAGAAGGCCGCTGCCGCCAAGAAGCCTGCTGCAAAGAAGGCCGCGCCCGCGAAGAAGGCCGCTCCGACGAAGAAGCCCGCCGCGAAGGCCGTGAAGGCGAAGGATCCGAAGCGCGCCGAGGCCGCGAGGAAGGCTGCCGCCACGCGCGCCGCGAAGAAGGCTGCTGCCGCGGCGCCGGCTCCGGCGCCGAGCGAGACGCCGACCACCTGATCACGCCGGCCGTCGCGTGACATCGGTGCCGCCCCCTCCGGGGCGGCACCTTTTTTATGGGCGCCGCGTCAGATCGTGATGCGTTCGCGTTCGCTCACTCAGATCTCCGGCGCCTTCGTGCCTTCGCTCATCGCGCTTTAACCGAAGGTGGAGAGCAGGTCGTCCACCTGTGCCGGCGTCAGCAGCCGCGGCGACATTCCGCGCAGCATCAGCGCCAGCTTCGCGGCTTCCTCCAGCTCCTCGGCGGCGTTCACCGCGTCGGTGAGCGTGGCGCCGCAGATCACCGGGCCGTGGTTCGCGAGCAGCACCGCCCTGGCACGCCGCGCTGCCGCATGCACCGCCGGCTCCATCGCCGGATCGCCCGGGCGGTAGTAGGGGATGAGCGGCAGCGTGCGGCCGACCCGCATCACGAAGTAGGGCGTTAGCGGCGGGATCAGCGCCTCCTCGAGGCAGGAGATCGCGGTGGCGCAGGTGCTGTGCAGGTGCACCACCGCGCCCGCCTCCGGGCGCGCGTCCAGGAAGGCGCGGTGCAGGAAGACCTCCTTGGTCGGCCTGTCGCCGGAGACGTGGTTCCACTCGCGGTCGAGCTTGCTGATGCGCTCGGCCTCCAGCCGGCCGAGCGAGGAGTTGGTCGGCGTCATCAGGTAGCCGTCGGCCAGGCGCACGCTGATGTTGCCGGCGCTGCCCACGCTGTAGCCGCGCCGGAAGAGCGAGGCGCCGAGCTCGACGAGCAGGCGGCGCTGCGATTCTTCTTCCCCTTGGTCGCTCACTGGAAGGCCTTCAGGAAGAAGTCGCGCGCGCCGAAATTGCCGCTCTTGAGCGCGAGCCGCATGCCTTCGGGCGCGCTGTCGGGCGTCGCATGCGTCCAGGGCACGCCGGGATCGATCTCCGCGCCGATGCGCAGGGAGCGCACGCCAAGACGCTGCACCACCGAGCCCGAGGTCTCGCCGCCCGCGACGACGAGGCGGCGCACGCCGGCGGCGACCAGCGCCTCCGCGATCTCGGCCATCGCCTCCTCCACCAGCGCGCCGGCGGCGTCGCGGCCGAGCTTCTTCTGCAGCGCCTCCACGCGATCCGGCGGCGCGGAGGCGGCGATCACCACCGGCCGTCCGGCCTCCAGCCTGCCGGCCATCCAGGCCTTCGCCTGTCCCGCGAGCGCGGCGGCATCGGGCGTCGCCAGCGCATCGAGCTCCAGCACCGGCAGATGGTCGCGCGCCGTGCCGATCTGGCCGAGCGTCGCGCGCGAGCAGGAGCCGGCGAGCACGGCGGCGAGCCCGCCCACCTCGGGCAGCGCGCCCGCATCGCCACGCGCCGGCAGCAGCCCGGCGCGGCGGAAGTTCTCCGGCAGGCCCATCGCGATTCCGGACCCGCCCGTGATCAGCGCATGGCTCGCGCAGGCCTCGCCCAGCGCCATGAGATGCGCGTCGGTGACGGCATCCGCGATGGCGAAGCGCCGGCCGGCCTCGCGCAGCTTCGTCACCTCGTGCCGGATGGCGCCGGCGCCCTGCTCGACGAAGGTGAAGGGCAGCAGGCCCACGCCGCCCTCCGTCTGCCGGCTCAGCACGCGCACCAGGTTGGCGTCGCGCATTGGCGTCAGCGGATGGTTCTCCATCCCGCTCTCGTTCAGCAGGGCGCCGCCGACGAAGAGGTGGCCCTGGTAGATGGTGCGGCCATTGGTCGGGAAGGCGGGGCAGGCGATGGCGAAGCCGCCCTCCAGCCGCTTCAGCAGCGCCTCCGCGACGGGGCCGATATTGCCCTCGTCCGTGCTGTCGAAGGTGGAGCAGTATTTGAAGAGCAACTGGCGCGCGCCGGCGGCCAGCAGCGCCTCGCAGGCGGCGAGCGACTGCGCGACGGCCTCCGCGGCGGGAATGGTGCGGGACTTCAGCGCGATGATGACGGCGTCGGCTTCCGGGAGAGGGGAGCCTCCGCTTTGCCGCTCCGCGGCGGGCGGGACGCCGATCACCTGCACGGCGCTCATTCCCTGGCGGACGAGGGTGCTGGCGAGGTCGGTGGCGCCCGTGAAGTCGTCCGCGATGCAGCCCAGTAAAGGCATGGTATTCCCTCCCGTGTCGGCTTCGATTTAAGCCGGGCGCGGAACTTCATCAAACCTGGGGCGAACAGGGCTTGAAGCCCACGGCAAGAGGGGCAACATCCACCGCATGAGCGACCACATGCCTCGCCGTCCCGTCCTGGACATGACGCCCGAGGGCGAGTTCCGGGATCCGCCGCGCCCCAGCGGCCTGAACGCCGTCCTGGCGCGCACCAGCCGCCTTGCGATCCTGGTGGGGCTCGCCGCGGGCGGGCTGCTGATGGTGGCGCTGGCCATCTTCTTCATCGGCCTGCTGCTGCCGGTGGTCATCGGCGCGGCCGCGGTGGCCAGCGTCTCCCTCTGGTGGCGCCGCCGCCGGATGCGGGCCATGGGGATCGAGCCTGGACCCTTCTTCGTGGTGATGCGACGCTAGCCGCCCGGAGTGGCTGCGCGGTGCGGCCCTGACGCGAGGCCGCTTTCGTGCCGCCGGATTCCGACAGGCCCTTCGGCCTCGACCCTGCCAGGACCTATGACATCGGCCGCGACGGCGAAGCGCGGGAGACGCCCGCGCCGCCGCCCGAATGGCTGTCCGCCCGTCACCGGCTGATCCTGGGTCTCTTCGCACTGGGCGCGGTGGTCGTGGGCGGCCTGGCGGGGGTAACCGTGGCGGCCTTCGCCTCCGGCGCTCGTGGCGCCGCGGCGGTCTTCGCGCTGTCGACGCTGGCTGCCTCGCCGCTGCTGCTCGTCGGTCCCCTGCAGGATCGCTGGCGGCACCGGGCGAGGCGGGTCAGGCGTTAGGTCCCCGGCGCCCTCGCGCCGGCGATCGTCACGCCTCAATCCCGCTCGTAGAGCAGTCGCGCCCGGATGGTATGCGGCAGCGCCCGGAGCTCGGCCAGGATGGCCTCGCCGTCGCGCGTCGCGCCGGCATCCACCACCACGTAGCCGATCTCGCCCTCCGTCTGCAGGTACTGGCCGGCGATGTTCACGCCGCGGCTCGCGAAGATCTGGTTGACGTTGCCCAGCACGCCCGGCGCGTTGCGGTGCACATGCATGAAGCGCGTCCCCGTGGGGCGGGCCGGCAGCGCCACCTGGGGGAAGTTGACCGCCCCCTCGGTGCTGCCCGTGTCGGAATAGTCGGCGAGCTTGCGCGCGACCTCCTCGCCGATGCGCGACTGCGCCTCCTCCGTGCTGCCGCCGATATGCGGCGTCAGGATCACGTTGTCGATGCCCTGGAGCGGCGAGAGGAAGGGGTCGCCGTTGCGCTTGGGCTCCTCGGGAAAGACGTCGAGCGCCGCGCCCGCCAGATGGCCCGACCGCAGGGCGGCCGCCAGGGCCGGCACGTCCACGATCGTGCCCCGGGCATTGTTGATGAGGAAGCTGCCCGCCTTCATCTTCCCGATCTGCTCGGCGCCCATGAGGTTCATGGTGGCCGGCGTTTCCGGCAGATGCACCGTCACCACGTCCGACCAGTGCAGCAGCTCGTCCAGCGTGCCGCAGCGGCTGGCATTGCCGTGCGGCAGCTTGGCCGCCGTGTCGAAGTAGATCACCCGCATGCCGAAGGCCTCGGCAAGCACGGAGAGCTGGCTGCCGATATTGCCGTAGCCCACGATGCCGAGCGTCCGCCCGCGCACCTCGCGATAGCCATCGGCCGACTTGTCCCACTGGCCCGCATGCGCCGCCGTGGACTTGGGGAAGATGCCGCGCAGCAGCATGACGATCTCGCCCAGGGTGAGCTCGGCGACCGAGCGCGTGTTGCTGAAGGGCGCGTTGAAGACGGGGATGCCCCGCGCGCGCGCGGCGGCGAGGTCCACCTGGTTGGTGCCGATGCAGAAGCAGCCGATGCTGATCAGCCGGTCGGCATGGCTCAGCACCTCCTCGGTGATGTTGGTGCGGCTGCGAATGCCGAGCATGTGGACGCCGCGCACCGCCTCGTTGAGGGCGGCGCCTTCCAGCGCCTTCTTCTCGCGGCCGATGTTGCTGTAGCCTTCATGGCCCAGCAGCTCGACGGCCGTGTCGGAAATGCCCTCCAGCAGAAGCGCGCGGATGCGGTCCTTCGGGAGGGAAAGCTGGTCGCCCATGGGAAATGCCTTATCGGTTCGCGAGATCCGCCAGCACCTGCGCCAGCACCCTGGCCCCGGCGGCGAGCGCCGGGGGCGCCGCATATTCCGCGGGGTGATGGGAGACGCCGGCGCGGCACGGCACGAAGATCATGCCGGTCGGACAGAGCGGGTGGATGAATTGCGCGTCGTGGAAGGCGCCGGAGGGCAGCCGCAGCGCGCGCAGTCCCTGGGCGCGCGAAGCGGCCTCGACCGCGTCGGGCACCATCGGGGCGAAGGTGGTGGGGATGGCGTGGAAGCGCTCGGTGACCTTGGCGGCGCAGGTCCTGAGCGCCGACTGGATCACGCCCTCGATCGCGTTGCCGCGCGCCTGAAGGACCGCGTTGTCCGGGTGCCGGAGGTCGATGGTGAAGCGCGCCACGGCGGCCACGCTGTTGGAGGTGTTCGGCTCCACCTCGATATGGGCCACGGTGAAGCGCAGCACGTCGGAGGGGTCGTGCATCAGCGCGTTCAGCGCGGCAATGGCGCGCAGCATGTCCTGCACCGCGTCGCGCCGCAGGCCGAGCGGCGTGGTGCCGGCATGGTCCGACTTGCCGTTGACCTCCACCAGGAACCAGCGGCTGCCTTGGATGCCGGTGACCACGCCGATGTCGTAGCCCTCCTGCTCCAGCCGCGGCCCCTGCTCGATATGCGCCTCCACATAGGCGAAGGGCGCCGTGCCCTCGACCACGCCGAGCGGGCGGCGGGCGATGTCGGATTCGAGCGCGAGATGCCCGGACAGCGCGTCGGCGAAGCGGATGCCGTCCTTGTCCGTCACCGCGTCCCAGCTCTGCGGCGGGGCGTAGCCGGCATAGGCCATGCTCCCCATGCAGCCGGGCGCGTAGCGGCCGCCTTCCTCGTTGGTCCAGGCGACGACCTCGATGGGCCGGCGCGTGGCGACGCCCGACTCGCGCAGCGCCTGCACCGCCTCGAAGGCCGCGAGCACGCCCCAGATGCCGTCGAAGCGGCCGCCCTGCGGCTGGCTGTCCATGTGGCTGCCGCTGACGACGGGCGTCAGCGAGGGATCGCTGCCCTCGTGCCGGAGGAAGAGGTTCCCCAGGATATCGGTGCTGGCCGCGAGGCCGATCGCCTCGGCCCAGGCGATCAGCAGGCGCCGCGCCCGGCGGTCGAGATCGGTCAGGCAGGCGCGGTTCACGCCCTCGTTGCCGTCGCCATCGGTGAAGCCGCCGATGGCGCCCATCTCCATCAGGCGCTGCCATTGGCGCGCTTCGCTGACGGCGGCGACGAGATTGGGTGCGACCTGATCGGGCATGCGGGCCTCCTGCCCGCGCATTAGAGCAAGTCCCATACCCTTGCCAGCGAGCCCTTCCGCGCGTCAGCCTTGCAAATCCTCGGAGGCGCGAAGATGGACCGGCTTTCCACGCATGTTCTGGACACCGCGCAGGGCCGCCCCGGCGCCGGCATGGGCTACGTCCTTTACCGGCTGGAGGGCGAGGAACGCATCCTGGTCGCGGAAGGCATCACCACGGCCGACGGACGCGCGCCGGCCGGGCTGCTGCCTGAGGCCGCCTACCGGCCCGGCCGCTACCAGCTCGTCTACCGCGTCGCGGACTACTTCCGGGCCGAGGGCTTCGACCTGCCGGAGCCGCCCTTCCTGGATCTCGTGACGCTGAGCTTCGGCCTGGGGCAGGACGTGCATTACCACGTGCCGCTGCTGGTCTCGCCCTATGGCTACACGAGCTATCGCGGGAGTTAAGCGACCAGACCTGGCAGCGGGTCGGCATCGCGGCTGTTGGGGAAGGCGCGCGCCAGCGCCGCTTCGTTTAGCCCGAGATGGTCCGCCAGCAGGCCCTTCGCCACGCGGCGCAGGTCCAGGGTGGGCGCGAGGTCGCGGTTTTCGAAGAGCCGCCCGGGCCCCACCCCCGGCCAGTCCGCCAGCACGCGCCCGCCGCGCACCGCGCCTCCGAGCAGAAAGGCGACGCCCGCCGTGCCGTGATCCGTGCCCTGCGTGCCGTTGATGCGCGCGGTGCGGCCGAACTCGGTCATCACCAGCACGGCCGTCTGCGCCCAGGCCGCGCCGAGCCCGGCGCGCAGCGCCTCCAGCCCCTCGTCGAGCACGCGCAGCGCGCCGGCCAGCCGCGGCCCCTGGGTCGCGTGGGTGTCCCAGCCGCCGAGCTCCAGCGCCGCGACGCGCGGCCCGCGCGGATCGGCCAGCAGCCGTGCCGCCGATCCGGCGAGGGTCACGAAGCCGCTGGTGCCCGGCGGCGGCGGCTCCAGCCCCGCCAGCACGCCGGACGAGAAGCCGCGCGAGCGCAGGCCCTCGGCGAAGGCCGGGCCGAGCTCTCGGTCGGCCCGATGCAATCGGGCGAGGGCGGCAAGGACCTGCGTGTCCGGCCGCGCGCGCGCCTGCGACGCGAAGCTGCCGACGCGCACGGGACCGCGCAGCAGCAGCGGCACGTCGATCCCGAGCGCGAGGCCGCGCCGCGCGCTGCCGGGCGTCTCGGCCGGCATGGCGGCGAGCGCGCGGTTCAGCCAGCCATCGGGCAGGCGCTGGGTCGCGCCGCATTCCAGGAAATCCTGCGCCTCGAAATGGCTGCGGCTGCGCCAGGGCCCGGCGATGGCATGCAGCACCAGCGCCTGGTCGGCGACGTAGAGGTCGTGCAGCCGGGCCAGGGCGGGATGCAGGCCGAAGAAGCCGCCGAGGTCGCGCGTCCCGCCCTCCTGGCCCGGCTCCGGCGGCGCGTGCGGGCCGCGCAGCGTGGCGAAGCCCGGATCGCCATAAGGCGCCACGGCGGCGAGCCCATCCAGCGCGCCGCGCAGCAGCACGACAACGAGGCGCTTGTCGCCCGCCGGCCCCTGGGCGAGGGCGAGGCGCGTCCCGCCCAGCGCCATCGCCCCGCCGAGGCCGAGCAGGAAGGAGCGGCGCTCCAGGGTTTCGGCCTTCATCGGCGTTGCGCCTCCGGGCTGGCGAGCAGCACGATCATCGCGTCCCGCGCCGAGCCGGTGCGGCGCATCGCGGCCAGGGTCTCGGTGCGCGCGAGAGGGCCGAGCACGGTCTGCGCCAGGGTCTCGGGATCGGTGCCGCCGCCCGCCGCCGCGCGGCCGGCCAGCTCGCTCGCCCAGTCGAGCCGCCGCATCAGCTGCTCGGGCGCGGCCCATTCCGTCGCCGCGTCCGACCAGCCGTCGGGCGCGGGCGCGTTCCAGAGCGACTGGTTCAGCCGGGTCAGCACGGCCAGGAGCGCCGGCGCGCCCTCCGTGCCCAGGCCGAGGGCGCGCAGCATGGCGATGGCGTAGTCCTCCCCGCTGCGGAGCTTGCGCAGCGGCACCCGCGCCTCCGGCTCGGCGAGGATCGCGCGGGCGACGGCGGCGAGGTCGCCGCGGCTGTCGCGGAAGGCGCCCTCGATCCAGCCCAGCGAGGCGCGGGACGGCGCATCGGCGATGAAGTGCCGCGCGAGCTTCGCCGCCAGCGCGCGATAGGTGGCGGGGTGGTTCGCCAGGAAGCGCAGCGCCTCGGCGCCGCCCTCCTCGCCGGGCGGGAACTCGCGGCCCAGCAGGCGCTTCGTCCCGGGCTCATGCGTGTCGGCGCGAAAGAGAAAGCCATCGGCTTCGGAGAACTGCTCGCCCCGGCCAGACGACCAGCCGGTCAGGATGCGTGCGAGCGAGGCCACGTCCTGCTGGCTGTAGCGCGCAGCGGTCGTGACCGTGTGCAGCTCCAGGCATTCGCGCGCGAGGTTCTCGTTCAGCCCGCGGCCGCGCCGGCCGATGGCGCTCGTCGGCCCGGTCGAGTTGTTCTGGTCGAAATAGCCGAGCATCGCGGGGTGACGGTAGGCGGCGAGCAGCAGATCCTCGAAGCGGCCGAAGCATTTCGGCCGGATGGCGGCGCGCTGGTAATGGCCGAGCCAAGCCGTGGTCTGGAAGGCGCGCCGGCTGACGGTCAGATGGTTGGTCCAGAAATTCGCCCAGCGCTCGGCGAAGGGGATCCGCGTGGTGATCATGCGGGCGGCCCAGGCGGCGGCTTCCGCGCGGAAGATGTCGCCGACGCCCGGATGCCGGATGTCGCGCCGCTGCGCGCGAAGCGCCGCCTGGATGTCGCCGAGGCCCGGCCCGGGGAGCTCGGGCAGGGGCGCAACCTGGGAGGCAAGCCAGGCCGAGGGGTCGGCCGGCACGGGTGCTTCGGGGCGGGCTCCGAGGCCGAAGCGGATCGCGGCATGGGCGGCGAGCGGCGTCATGGCGGCCGGACCATGGCACGCCCTCGGGGGATTGTATGCGTCGAAATGGGGCCGGATTTGTCGCGTCGGTCGCGCCCGGCCCCGCCCGCGCCTCGGCCGGGCGCCGGGGCCGGTCGTGCTCTACCCCAGGTACTTCACCAGGAATTCCGCCGTGCGGCCATTGGCGATGGTCGCCGCGCGCCCGTCCCAGGAATGCCCGCCCATGCGCGCGAAGGCATGGTCCACGCCCGGATAGACATGCGCCGCCACCCGGGGATTGCCCTGCACGCCCTCGAGGATCTTCGCCTGAGCCTCCGGCGGGACGAACTTGTCCTTCTCAGCGATGTGGAGGAGCAGCGGGCCCCGGAAGGCCGGCTTCTCGGCCACCAGCGCGTCCAGCATCACGCCGTAGTAGCTGACGTTGCAGTCGGAACCGGTGCCGGTCGCCGCCTTGAAGGCCATGCGGCCGCCCAGGCAGAAGCCCATGGTGCCGGTCTTGCCGTTGGAGCCGGCCATGCTCCGGCCGTGGGCGATGGTCGCCGCGATGTCGGCCAGCCCCTTCTCCTGGTCGAAGCCGTTCATGAAGGCGAAGGCCTGCTCCCACTGCGCCTGGCCCTGGTCGGGCTCCAGTACGACATTGGGCTGCTGCCGCCAGAAGAGGTCGGGCGTGAGGGCGATGAAGCCCATCCCGGCGACCCATTCGGAGAGCGCGTGCATGGCGCTGTTGATCCCGAAGATCTCCTGGATCAGCACGACGGCTCCGGCGGGCTGGGCCTTCGGCATCGCGACGAGGCAGTCGAAGCGGCCGGCGCCATCCGTCGCGGCGATCTGAATCATTCCCATGGTCTTGAACTCCCTTGGCATTGTTCCCGATGACAGCCATGTAACGGAGGATGCTCCGCCGCACCATGCTCGCCGCGTCAGCCTTGGGAGTCGCGGCGCGGGCCCGGGCCTCGGTCGATGCCGGCCTTGCCGCCGAGGGCTGGACCCATGGCGAATACGAGGGCCGGCTGCATCCCGCCACCTTCACGCATCGCCCCGGCGGCCTGGCCATCTCCGGCGAGGCCGTCGGCAGCTTCGTCTGGCGGCGCGTGGAGGGGATCCCTGGCTGCCTCGCCTGGCGCTGGCGGGTGGATGCGGGGCCGCCCGCGACCCAGATCACCCGCCGCGGCGGCGACGACCGGGCCATCGGGATCACCGTGGGATTCCAGGGCTGGCCGCCCGAGGTCACGGCCTGGCAGCGCACCCAGCATTCCGTGGCCCAGCTGCGCGCCGGCGGTCATCGGCTTCCGCGCAGCCTGCTCATCTATGTCTGGGGCGGGACGGGCCGGGAGGCGCCGCTCTTTCCCAGCCCCTGGGTGCCCGGGATCGCCCGGGTGCGCGTCCTGCGCCCCGGCGGGGCGCCGCTGGGGCGGTGGTTCGAGGAGCGCGTGGACCTGGCCGCGGACTGGCGCGCGGGCTTCGGCGGCGACCCGCCCCCGCTGCAGGAAATCGCCATCGGCACCGACACCGAGGATACACAGGCCCGAATCTCGGCCATGGTGGAGCGGATCAGCTTCGGCCCATGCAGTGAGGTACGGTGATGCCCGTCGAGCGCAAGGAATTCCGGGATGCCATGGCGCGGCTCTGCGCGGCCGTGAACATCATCACGACCGACGGTCCCGCGGGGCGCGCCGGCTTCACCGCCAGCGCCATGTGCAGCGTGACCGACAGCCCGCCGACGCTGCTGGTCTGCATGAACAAGGGTGTCTCCTCGGCCGAGACCTTCCGGCAGAACGGCGTCCTCTGCGTGAACACGCTGGCGGCGGAGCAGCAGGAGCTCTCGGGCATCTTCGCGGGCTTCACCGGCGTGGACGGGGCCGCGCGCTTCGAGAGCGGGGGCTGGAGCAGCCTCGCCACCGGCGCGCCCGCGCTGGACGGCGCGATGGTCGCCTTCGACGGACGCATCACCGACATGGTGGAGAAGGGCACGCACCTCGTGGTCTTCGCCGAGATCGAAGCGATCCGGCTCGGCGAGGGGGTGGATGCGGCGCTGCTCTACTTCGCGCGGGACTACCGGCGGGTGGGCGTGGCGGCCTGAGCGGCCGTCACCACTCCCCGTAGAACACGCCCGCCGCCTTGTGGCGGTCGGTGCGGAACTCGGCCTCGGCCCAGGTGAGCGTCGTGCGGGTCTTGAGATTGGTCGCCCAGTCCAGCAGGCGTCCGCGCATGTCGATCCGGACCGGCTCCAGCGCCGGATCCTCGCCGCGATCGAGGAACTCCTCCGGATCGGCGGCGAGGTCGTAGAGCTGCGGCCGGATCCCGCTGGTCCAGTGGATGTACTTCCACCGCTCCGTCCGGACCATGAAGCCGCGATGATTGCCCGTCGGCAGGCCGAGCCGCCGCCGCGCGCCGCGGAAGGTCCAGTCCAGCTCGCTGAACACGGCCTCGCGCCAGTCGGGCGCCTCACGGCGCAGCAGCGGCAGCAGCGAGCGTCCCTCCAGCAGATGCGGCTGCGGCTCCAGTCCCAGCGCATCCAGGATGGTCGGGAGACAGTCGATGGCCTCCACGAAGCGGTCGTCCACCATCCCGCGCGTCGCATCCGCCTCGGGCGAAGGATCATGGAGAAGGAAGGGCACGCGCTGGATGCAATCATGAAACAGCTCCTTCTCGCCGAGCCAGTGGTCGCCGAGATAGTCGCCGTGGTCGGAGGTGAAGATCACCAGCGTGTCCTCCCAGCGGCCCGTTCGCTCCAGCAGGTCCCAGACGCGGCCGAGATGCGCGTCGATCTGCGAGATCAGCCCCTGGTACGTCGGCCGCACGGCGGCGATGCAGTCGTCGCGCTGGAAGCTCTGGGCGACCTCCTCGTTCTGGAATTCCCGCAGCACGGGATGCGCCGCGGCGCCGCGCTCGGCGGGATGGCGGCGGACCGGCGGGCACTGCTCGGGCGTGTACATGGCGTGGTAAGGCGCGGGTGCGATGTAGGGCCAGTGCGGTTTCACATAGGAGAGGTGCAGCACCCAGGGGGTCTCGCCCTGGTCCTCGATGAAGCGCAGCGCCTGGCCGGTGGTATAGGCGGTTTCGCTGTGCTCCTCGCGCACGCGGGCGGGGAGGCCGGCATGGCGCATCTTCCAGCCGTTGAGCACTTCGCCGCGCTCGTTCTCCACGGCGATGACGTGGTCGGTCCAGGGATCGGGGCTGTCATAGCCGTTGGATCGGAGCCAATGGGCATAGGCGCTGTCGGTCTCGGCATGGTGGCCGTCATGCCGGTCGACGAGGGTGAACCAGCCCTCGCGCAGCAGCACGGCGAGCTCGTCCTGCCCGTCGAGCAGGAGGCGCTTCATGCCGCGCGCATCGGGCAGCATATGCGTCTTGCCGGCGAGCGCGAGCGTCCGGCCCGCCTCGCGCAGGTGCCAGCCGAGTGTCACCTCGCCGACCGAAAGCGGCACGCGGTTGTGGGTCGCCCCATGTGAGGCGACGTAGCGCCCCGTATAGAAGCTCATCCGCGAGGGGCCGCAGATGCCCGACTGCACATAGGCCTGGGAGAACCGCACGCCGCGCGCGGCCAGCGCGTCGATGTTCGGCGTCCGCAGGAAAGGGTGGCCCGAGCAGCCGAGATGGTCCCAGCGCAGCTGGTCGCACATGATGAACAGGACGTTGCGCGCGGCCATTGGCGTTTCCCTTGCTGCGCGGCATCGTAGCGGGAAGTCCGGCTGCGGTCGCCTGAGGTGGAAGGCCGAAGGCGTGAACCGCCGCCGCAACACGCTTCAGGAAACGCCATGTCCCGCTTCACCACGCTCACGCCAGAGACCATGACGCCGCGCCAGAAGGAGGTCGCCGGGAATATCGGCGCCGGCGCGCGCTCGGGCATCAAGGGGCCATTCCCGGCCTGGCTGCACAGCCCGGACATGGCCGACGCCATGCAGCGCGCCGGCCGCTTCATGCGCTGGGACAGCAGCTTCCCCGCGCGCCTCTCGGAACTGGCGATCATCATCACGGCCAAGGCCTATGAGGCGCGCTACGAATGGTTCGCGCATCTGCCGCTGGCCCTGCAGGGCGGCCTCAGGGCGGAGATCGGCGAGGCCGTCCGTACCGGCATGCAGCCGCGCGACATGGCGGAGGATGAGTCCGCGGTCTACCACTTCTGCACCGAGCTCCACCGCGACAAGGACGTGAGCGACGCGGCCTTCGAGAAGGCCAAGGCGCTGTTCGGCGAGAAGGGCGTGGCCGAGCTGCTCGGCATCTGCGGCTATTACGCGGCGGTGGGCCTCACGCTGAATGTGGCGCGCGTGCCGCTGCCGGAGGGGACGCCCCACCCCTTCGGCTGAGGCTCAGCGGGGCCGGCGGAAGGCCTCGTTGTTCGCCATCCCCGCCGCGCTGGAGACCTGCCGCAGGAAGGGCAGGTTCCCCAGCCGCCGCAGCACCTCCTCGGGCGGGACGGTGAAGAAGGAGCCGGACAGCGCCGCCAGCGCCCGGGCCTGGCTCCCAGCGCGCAGCGACTGGCTGGCCTGCCGCAGGAGCTGTTCCACGGCGTCGTTCGGCGCCGTGAGGCTGATGCCGAGGGCGCGACGCATCTCCAGCACCGCGGCCTGGAGCTCCTGCGTGGTCGCCGGATTCGCCTGCACGGACCAGATCGGGTCGTCGCGGAAGCTGCGGGCCAGGAATTCCAGCTGGGCCGCGGCCATGGCCGCGCCCGCCGGATCGCCGTCCCAGCGTGAGGTGTCGCCGAGATTCCGGGTGGCGTAGAGCGCGGCGCCGCGGATCGGATCCCCCCAGCCGCCGAGGTAATCGGTGACCGGGTCCTGCGCGCAGCCGGCGGCCAGGAGGGGGAGGGCGAGGAGGGAGCGGCGTTTCATATGTTTATTCTGGCATGGCGCATCTTGCCCGTCAGCACGCACGCTGCCACACACCCGCACGGGATGAATGACGCCGCCAACCCGTTCTCGCCGCCCGGCCTCCTTCCGGCTGGGCTCATGGATCTGCTGCCGCCCGAGGCGGAGCAGGAGGCGTCGCTCGTCGAGGCCCTGATGGAAGGCTTTGGCCGGTACGGCTATGAGCGGGTGAAGCCGCCCTTGCTGGAATTCGAGGAAGGTCTCCTGGCCGGCTCCGGCGCGGCGGTGGCCGAGCAGACCTTCCGCCTCATGGACCCGGTCAGCCAGCGCATGATGGGCCTGCGCGCCGACACCACGCCCCAGGTGGCGCGCATCGCCGCCACCCGGCTCGGCCTCCAGGCCCGGCCGCTGCGGCTCTGCTATTCCGGCCAGGTGCTGCGGGTGCGCGGCTCCGAACTCGCCCCCTCGCGCCAGCTGCCGCAGGCCGGCATCGAGCTGATCGGCGGCGCGGCCCCGGAGGCGGATGCCGAGGTCGCCCTGGTCGCGGCCGAGGCGCTGGCCCGGGTGGGCGTCACGGGCATCACGCTGGACGTCACCCTCCCGCGCATGGCGCATGCCCTGCTGGACGCCGCGGGCGTCTCGCCGGCCCTGGCCGAGCGGCTGGTCCGCGCCCTGGACCGCAAGGACGCCGCCGCCGTCGCCGCCCTGGCTGACGGGGCCGGACCCGTCGCCGCCCTGCTGCCCCGGCTGCTGGGCGCCGCGGGGCCCGCCGCCCCTGCCGTCGAGGTGCTGCGCTCGGCCGATCTGCCCGAGTCCGCGCAAGCCATCGCGGAGAACGCCGCGGCCATCATCGAGGCCATCTCCGCCCGCGCGCCCGGCCTGCGCGTCACGCTGGATCCCGTGGAGTTCCGGGGCTTCCAGTATCATGTGGGCGTGGCCTTCACGATCTTCGGCCCGGGACGGACCGGCGAGCTCGCGCGCGGCGGGCGCTACCTCTCCGTCAATGACGAGCCGGCGACCGGCATGACCCTCTATCCGGACGCCGTGCTCCGCGCGGTTCCGCGGCCCGTCTCGCGCCCGCGCTGCTTCCTACCGCTCGGCACGCCCGCGGCGGCCGGCGCGGCGCTGCGCGACCAGGGCTTCGCCACCGTCGCGGCGCTCTCCGCCGCCGACCAGGCCGGCGCGCTGCGCTGCACGCATCTATGGGACGGCCAGCGTGCCGTCCCGATCGGGAAAGGTACCGGCTGATGGCCAATGTCGCCGTGATCGGCGCTCAATGGGGCGACGAGGGCAAGGGCAAGGTGGTGGACTGGCTCGCGAGCCGGGCCGACATCGTGGTGCGCTTCCAGGGTGGCCACAATGCGGGCCATACGCTCGTCGTGGGCGAGACCACCTACAAGCTGAGCCTGCTCCCCTCGGGCGTGGTGCGCGGCAAGCTGGGCATCATCGGCAACGGCGTCGTGCTCGACCCCGATGCGCTGCTGTCGGAGATCGAGAAGGTGCGCGGGCAGGGGCTCGATGTCGGCCCGCACAACCTGCGGGTGGCGGACAACGTGCCGCTCATCCTGCCGCTGCACCCGGCGCTGGACCGCGCGCGCGAGGCCGCCCGCGGCGAGGACAAGATCGGCACCACGGGCCGCGGCATCGGCCCGGCCTATGAGGACAAGGTGGGCCGCCGCGCCATCCGCCTGTGCGATCTCGCCGAGCCGGAGACGCTCTCCGCCAAGCTCGACGAGCTGCTGCTGCACCACAACTCGCTGCTGCGCGGGCTGGGCTCGCCGGAATTCGAGAAGCAGGCGCTGCTGGACGGGTTGCTGGCCCTGGCGCCGAAGCTGCTCCCCTATGCCGAGCCCGTCTGGGAGCGCCTCGACGCCGCGCGCCGCGAGGGCCGCCGCGTGCTCTTCGAGGGGGCGCAGGCCGTGATGCTCGACGTCGACCACGGCACCTATCCCTATGTGACCAGCAGCAACACCGTCGCAGGCAATGCGGCGGCGGGCGCGGGCGTGGGGCCGGATTCGATCGGCCTCGTGCTCGGCATCGCCAAGGCCTATGCGACGCGCGTGGGCTCCGGCCCCTTCCCGAGCGAGCTCTTCGACGAGACCGGCAGGCTGCTCGGCGAGCGCGGCCGGGAGTTCGGCACGGTGACCGGCCGCCCCCGCCGCTGCGGCTGGTTCGACGCGGCAATGGTGCGCCAGGCGGTGAAGATCGGCGGCGTGAACGGGCTGGTGCTGACCAAGCTCGACGTGCTGGACGGGCTCAGGGAGCTGAAGATCTGCGTGGGCTACCGCGTGGACGGGGCGGTCCTGAGGCATCTCCCCGCCGCGATGAAGGCCCAGGCCAAGGCCGAGCCGGTCTTCGAGTCGATGGAAGGCTGGTCCGGATCGACCCGGGGGGCGCGCAGCTATGCCGAGCTGCCGGCCCAGGCGGTGAAGTATGTCCGCCGCATCGAGGAGCTGGTGGAGGCGCCGGTGATGATGCTCAGCACCTCGCCCGATCGCGACGACACGATCGCGCTGAGGGATCCCTTCGCGGGGTAGGACGGCATAGGGGACGATCAGCCCTCGGCCAGCAGCGCCCCCAGATCCAGCCGGCGGGTGAACATGGTCATCCTGCCCTGGTCGTCCACCGGCCATTCCTCGCGCGGGCGGTCGCGGTAGAGTTCGACGCCGTTGCCGTCCGGATCGCGCAGGTAGAGCGCCTCGCTCACCCCGTGGTCCGACGCGCCTTCCAGCGCGATCCCGGCCTCCCGCAGGCGCTTCAGCACGGCGGCCAGCGCGGCCCGGTCCGGGTAGAGGATCGCCACGTGGTACAGCCCGGTATGCCCCGCCGGCGGCGGCGAGCCGCCCAGGCTTTCCCAGGTGTTGAGCGCGATGTGATGGTGGTAGCCGCCCGCCGAGAGGAAGGCGACGCTTGGCCCCTGGATCATCACCTCCAGCCCGAGCACGCCCTGCCAGAAGTCCAGCGCGCGCGGGATGTCGGCCACCTTGAGATGGACATGGCCGATGCGGGTCTCGGCCGGGGCGCGGTAGGCGGGGAGGTTCGTATCCATGCCGGGATATTGGCACCGCGGCGGGCCCCGGGGCCAATCACGGATGGAAATGACGGCCATCAGCGGCGGTTCGTCACCAGCCAGAGCCCGGCGAAGACCAGCGCCGCGGCCGGCAGGGTGAGGGGGCCCATGCGCTCGCCGAAGATGACGGCCCCCCAGACCACGCCCATGAGGGTGACGACATAGCCCGACTGGCTGGTGATCACGCTGCCAGCCCGCACCAGCAGCCCGAAATAGACGAGATAGGCCACCCCGGTCATTGCGGCCTGCACCGGCAGCAGCGCCTCGCCCAGCGGCTCGGCCTCGCCCGGGACGTGGAACTGCCCCAGCGCCAGGCCCAGCACCGCCATGAAGAGGGCGGCCGCGACGAGCGTACCGGCGGCCGCGGCCAGCGGCTGGGTGCCGCGCGGCGCCCATTGCGCGCCGATCAGGTTGGAGGCGGCGTAGCAGACGGGGCAGAGCGCGGCGAAGAGCGCCCAGCCGATCAGCGAGGGATCCGGCAGCGCCGCCCCCGGCGCCATGGCCAGCGCCACCCCGGCGAAGCCCAGCGCCGTGCCGCCCAGGCTGCGCGCATTCAGCCGCTCCTGTCCCATCAGCGCCGCGCCCAGGACGGTCAGCATGGGGGAAAGCGGCATGAGCAGCGCGAAGAAGCCGGCCGGGATATGCGGCAGCGCCGTGTAGGCGACGAGGTTGGCGAGCGCGAAGCCGGTGAGCCCGGCGGCCGCATAGTAGCGCAGGTGCACGCCTTCGAGCGGGATCGGGATCCGCCTGGCCAGGCAGATCAGTGCCAGCAGCAGCGCCGAGCCCAGCGCCGCCCAGAAGCCGAAGCCCAACCCGGGCACGCCCGCCGCCATGGCCAGCTTCGCGAGGGAAGGGCTGAGACCCCAGATGCTGCCCAGGACCAGGAGACTCGGCAGGGTCCGGGCGATGTTCATTGGAGGCCAGTCGCGCCGGAGCGGCCGATGATGTCAACCGTTGAACCGGCCCTTGCCCATGCCACATCCTGCAGGCCCATGCTGCTCCCCGACTCCGAGACCATCGAGCTCAGGCGCGACCCGCTCCTGCCACCGGAGCCATGCCCGGTGGTCTGGAAGCGCTCGGCCCGGGCGCGGCGCGTCTCCCTGCGCATCGATCCGCTGGAAGGCGCTGTGGTGGTGACCCTGCCCAACCGCGTCGGCCGGCGCCATGGGCTCGCGCTGCTGTCGGAGCATGCCGGCTGGGTCATGCAGCGCCTGGCGGCATTGGCGCCGGAGCGGCCCTTCGAGCCGGGCGCCAGCGTGCCGATCGGCGGGGTGGATCACGTCATCCGCCATGAGCCCGCCCGGCGCGGGGCGGCCTTCCTCGAGGAGGGCGTGCTGGTCGTGACCGGCGATGCCGCCTTCGTCGCCCGCCGCGTGAGGGATTTCCTGCGCGCGGAGGCGCTGCGGCGGATCGGCGCCGCGGCCCGGCCCCATGCCGAGGCGCTGGGCGTCGTGCCGCGCGCCATCCGGCTGAAGGACACGCGCAGCCGCTGGGGCAGCTGCGCCCCCGACCGCACCCTGGCCTTTTCCTGGCGGCTCGTCCTCGCGCCGGACTGGGTGCTGGACTATGTCGTCGCGCACGAGGTCGCGCATCTGCGCGAGATGAACCATTCCGACCGGTTCTGGGCGCATGTGGAGGCGCGCACGCCCCATCGCCAAGCCGCCACCGAGTGGCTGCGACGGCACGGCGCGGCGCTCCAGCGGGTGGGCTGAACGCGCTGGCGGCGGGTTGCCGAGGCGCGGCGCCGGACAAGGACGTTGCGGTGAAAGTCTGATCGAACGGACCGTCTGCTCAGGCGTTTCTTCTTGACACATGCGGGAGCGGGGCATCTCCTCGAGACCCAACTCCTTGGATGGGAGGACGAAATGAACATCGAACTCTCGCGTCGAGGCCTTCTGAAGGTCGCGGGCGCGGGTGTTGCGGCGACATCGGTGACGGCGATGGGCTTCGGCGAGGCGGAGGCGGCCGTCATCGCCCATGTCCGCCCGCTAAAGCTCGTGAACACCACCGAGACGCGCAACACCTGCACCTACTGCTCCGTCGCCTGCGGCGTGATCCTGTATTCGCGCGGCGACGTCCGGAAGGGCGAGCACGCGGAGCTGCTCCATGTCGAAGGCGACGCGGACCATCCCACGAATCTCGGCACGCTCTGCCCCAAGGGCGCGGCGCTGCGGGACTTCGTGAGGTCCGAGACGCGGCTCAGCTTCCCCAAGATCCGCCGCCCCGGTTCCGACCGCTTCGAGCAGGTCAGCTGGGACGTTGCGCTGGACCGCATCGCGCGCCTGATGAAGGACGACCGCGACGCGAACTTCATCGCCCGGAACCAGGCGGGGACGGCGGTGAACCGCTGGACCACCACCGGCATGCTCGCGGCCTCGGCCACCACCAACGAGACGGCCTGGACGACCTTCAAGGTCGCCAAGACGCTCGGCATCGCCGGATTCGACAACCAGGCGCGCGTCTGACACGGCCCCACGGTGTCCAGTTTGGGCCCGACATTTGGCCGTGGAGCGATGACCAACTCCTGGACGGATATCAGGAACACCGACCTCGTCGTCGTCATGGGCGGCAATGCGGCGGAGGCGCATCCCTGCGGCTTCAAATGGGTCACGGAGGCGAAGGCCCATCGCGGCGCGAAGCTCATCGTCGTCGATCCGCGATTCACGCGCACGGCCTCGGTCGCGGATTTCTACGCGCCGATCCGGCAGGGGACGGACATCGCCTTCCTGCTGGGGGTGATCAACCACTGCATCCGGAACGACCGCGTGCAGTGGGAGTACACCAAGGCCTTCACCAATGCCTCCTTTATCGTGAAGGAGGGCTTCGGCTACAGCGACGGCCTCTTCACCGGCTATGACGAGGAGAAGCGCGACTACGACCGGACGAACTGGGACTACGAGATCGGCGAGGACGGCTTCGCCCGGGTGGACCCGACGCTGCAGCACCCGCGCTGCGTCTGGAACCTGCTGAAGCAGCACGTCGCGGTCTACACGCCCGAGATGGTGCAGCGCATCTGCGGCACGCCGCAGGACAAGTTCCTGCGGGTCGCGCAGATGATCTCCGAATGCTCGACGCCGACCAGGACCATGACGTCGATGTACGCGCTGGGCTGGACGCAGCATTCGCACGGCTCGCAGAACATCCGCGCCATGGCGATGCTCCAGCTCATCCTGGGCAATATCGGCGTGCGCGGCGGCGGCATGAACGCGCTGCGCGGGCATTCCAACATCCAGGGCCTGACCGATCTGGGCCTCATGTCGCACCTGCTCACCGGCTACCTGAACATGCCGACCGAGCAGGAGGTGGACTACGCGACCTACATGCAGTCGCGCCAGTTCAGGCCGCTGCGGCCCGGCCAGACCAGCTACTGGCAGAACTACTCGAAGTTCTTCGTGAGCTTGCAGAAGGCCATGTGGGGCGATGCCGCCCGTGCCGAGAACGACTGGTGCTACGACTATATCTCCAAGCTCGACGTGCCGTCCTACGACATCCTGCGCATGTTCGAGCTGATGAACCAGGGGCGGGTGAACGGCTATATCTGCCAGGGCTTCAACCCGCTGATGGCCTTCCCCGACCGCGGCAAGTGCACCGCCGCCCTGTCGAAGCTCAAGTTCCTCGTCACGATGGATCCGCTCGAGACGGAGACGGCGCGCTTCTGGGAGAATCACGGCGAGTTCAACGACGTTAACCCGGCGAGCATCCGCACCGAGGTGATCCAGCTGCCCACCACCTGCTTCGCGGAGGATGAGGGCTCGCTCACCAATTCGGGGCGGTGGCTGCAATGGTTCTGGCCGGCGGCGACCCCGCCCGGTGAGGCCCGCAAGGACATCTGGATCATGTCGCAGATCTTCCTGCGCATGCGGGAGCTGTACCGGAAGGAGGGCGGGGCCTTCCCCGACCCGATCCTCAACCTGTCCTGGAACTACCACGACCCGAACGAGCCCGAGGCCGAGGAACTGGCGAAGGAGATCAACGGGCGCGCGCTCGTCGATCTTACCGACCCGGCCGACCCGTCCAGGGTGCTGGTGCCTGCCGGCAAGCAGGTGGTGAACTTCTCCCAGCTGCGCGACGACGGCTCCACCATGTGCGGCTGCTGGATCTATTCCGGCTGCTTCAACGAGGCGGGCAACAACATGGCCCGTCGCGGGACGGAAGACCCCGACGGGACGGGGGCCTATCTCAACTGGACCTTCGCCTGGCCGCTCAACCGGCGCACGCTCTACAACCGTGCCTCGGCCGATCTGCAGGGCAAGCCTTGGGATCCCAGCCGCAAGCTGCTGGAGTGGAACGGCACGCAATGGACCGGCTACGACGTGCCGGATATCGGGCCGACCTCGAGGCCCGACCAGGTGATGCCCTTCATCATGAACCAGGAGGGATCCGCCCGCCTGTTCAGCCGCGGCATGATGCGCGACGGACCCTTCCCCGCGCATATGGAGCCCTTCGAATCACCGGTGCCCAACGTCCTCAACCCGAGGATGCGCGGCAATCCCGTGGCGCGCATCTTCCAGAGCGATGTGCCGCGCTTCGGCAATTCCGAGGAGTTCCCCTTCGCGGCCACCACCTACCGGCTGACCGAGCACTTCCACTACTGGACCAAGCACAACAAGGTGAATGCCGCCTTGCAGCCGGAGTTCTTCGTGGAGATCTCGCATGAGCTCGCGGCCATGCGCGGCATCACCGGCGGGGGCTGGGTGCGCGTCTGGTCGAAGCGCGGCTCGGTGAAGGCCAAGGCGGTGGTGACGCGGCGCATCCAGCCGCTGAACTGCGACGGCGGGCGCGTGGTCCATGTGGTCGGCATCCCCATCCACTGGGGCTTCACCGGCGCGGCGAAGAAGGGTCACAGCGCGAACACGCTCTCGCCCTTCGTCGGGGACGCCAATATCGAGACGCCGGGCTTCAAGGCCTTCCTCGTCAATATCGAGCCCACCACGCCGCCAGGAGTCGTGTCATGAGCGGGACCATGGCCGAACAGCCCCGCACGGCGGTCAGCAATCCGCCGGTGCGGGCGCTCGCCGCCAATTTCGGCGAGCAGGACCTGGTCCGCCGCTCGGCGACCGGGAGCCTGCCGGCGCCGCAGCGCCAGCTCACCCCGGTCGCCAAGCTGATCGACGTCTCCAAGTGCATCGGCTGCAAGGCCTGCCAGTCCGCCTGCATCGAGTGGAACGACACCGATCCCGCGGTCGGCGTGAATGCGGGTGTCTACGAGAACCCGCACGACCTCACGGACCAGATGTACACCCTCATGCGGTTCACCGAATGGGTGAACCCGGAGACGAGCAATCTCGAATGGCTGATCCGCAAGGACGGCTGCATGCACTGCGCCGATCCGGGCTGCCTCAAGGCCTGCCCGGCGCCGGGCGCGATCGTGCAATACACCAACGGCATCGTGGACTTCATCCAGGCGAACTGCATCGGCTGCGGCTATTGCGTGAAGGGCTGCCCCTTCAACATCCCGCGCATCTCGCAGGCCGACCACCGCGCCTACAAATGCACCCTCTGCTCCGACCGCGTGGCCGTGGGCCAGGGCCCGGCCTGCGCCAAGGCCTGCCCGACCCAGGCCATCGTCTTCGGCACCAAGGAGGACATGAAGAAGCACGCCGATGGGCGCATCGCCGACCTGAAGTCGCGCGGCTTCGCCAATGCCGGGCTCTACGACCCGCCGGGCGTCGGCGGCACGCATGTGATGTACGTGCTCCATCATGCCGACAAGCCGGGCATCTACTCGGACCTGCCGGAAAATCCGCGCATCTCGCCGCTGGTCGAGACCTGGAAGGGCATGACGAAGTATGTCGGCCTGGCCGTGATGGGCTTCGCGGCGGTGGGCAGCATCGTGCACGGCATCTTCGGCCGGGCGAACCGCGTCGCCCGCGAGGACGAGGAGAATGCCGAGAAGCTGGTCGACGGCCGGCCCGTGCCGCCGCCGGCCTCGGAGGAGCGTGCGGGATGAGCGCGGTCGTTCCTCCCATTCCCCAGGGGAATGCTCAGAAGGGCGACGCCGTCCATCCCGGCTCCCCGGTCACGGTGAACCGCTACACGCCGATGAAGCGGCTCAACCATTGGATCACCGCGGCGAGCCTGATCCTGCTGGCGCTTTCCGGCCTCGCGCTCTTCACGCCGTCGCTGTTCTTCCTGACCGGCCTCTTCGGCGGCGGGCAGAACACGCGCGCCTTCCATCCCTGGATCGGGGTGGTGCTGTTCCTCAGCTTCTTCATCTTCTTCTTCCAGCTCTGGAAGGCCAACCTGCCGGAGCGGACGGACTGGATCTGGCTGAGGAAGATCAAGGACGTGGTCGGCAGCCACGAGGAGAACCTGCCGGAGCTCGGCAAGTACAACGCCGGGCAGAAGTTCATCTTCTGGAGCATGACGGCGCTGATCCTGGTGCTGATCGTCAGCGGCGTGATGATCTGGGAACAGTATTTCACCCAGTACACGAGCATCCCGGTGCGGCGCATCGCGGTGCTGGCGCATTCCATCGCGGCCGTGCTGATCATCTGCGTCTTCATCCTGCACGTCTACGCCGCCATCTGGACGCGCGGGACGCTGCGGGCGATGACGCGCGGCACGGTCACCGGCGGCTGGGCCTGGCGGCACCATCGGAAATGGCTGCGCGAGCTCGCGGCGCGGCGTAAGGTCGGTCCCGCCGAGTAGCGGCATTTCCTGCGTGGCCGGTCCGGCCCATAGAGGTTCCATGGCGGGTATTTCCGGAATTCAGCCCGATCCCTCGATGATCGGGCGCATCGTCAAGCCGCCCTTCGCCATCCTGCCCGACCCGGCGGGGATGTTTTCCACCCGCGCGGCCCGCTTCGCGGAGCTGGCGGAAGGCAGCCCGCTGGCGCCCTACCTCCGCTTCCTTGCCGGGCTGGCCGCCGTCCAGGCGGAGCTGGCCGCGACGCTGCCGCCCGCGGCGCCGATCGCGCCGGAGCAGGTGGAGCGCGCGCGCACCGGCCGTATGCCGCCGCTCGACCGGAAGCTGCTGGAGAAGGCGCCCGAACTGCGCGACACCCTCGCCCGCTTCTTCGAGGCGGCGCTGCCGCTGGAGAAGCCGCTCCAGGCCGCGGAGGCGCTGGACATGCTGCGCCGCGCACCGCCCGAAATCCTCGACGCGATGATCGGCCATGTACTGGCCGATGCCATTCCCTTCGACGCGCTGCCGCCGCACCTCTTCCTCGCGGCGGCGATGCAGGTGCATGCGGCGCGGCTCGCCTCCACGCTGGACGCCGGGCGGCTGGTGCCGGTCGAGACCGGCCTCTGCCCCGTCTGCGGCGGTCCGCCGGCCGGCTCGGTCGTGTCTGGGCGAATGGGCACGGAGAACTCGCGCTACGCCTGCTGCGCCTTCTGCGGCACCCAGTGGAACGAGGTGCGCATCAAGTGCCTGGCCTGCGGGTCCACCAAGGGCGTCGGCTACAAATCCGCCGAGGGCGAGGAGGACGCGGTCATCAAGGCCGAGACCTGCGACACCTGCCGGAGCTGGGTGAAGATCCTGTATCAGAACCGCAATCCCTCGCTCGAATGCATCGCGGACGACGTGGGCAGCCTCGGGCTCGACCTGCTGATGCAGGGCACGGAGTACCGGCGCGCGGGCTTCGATCCCTTCCTGATCGGCTACTGACATGGCGGACAGGCCGGACCTGCGCGGGCTGCCTTCGGTGGACCGGGTGCTGGGCGCATCCGAAGCCGCCATCATGCGGCACGGCCGCGCAGAGGTGACGGCGGCGATCCGCGCCGTGCTGGCCGAGGCGCGCGCCGGCGCGGAGCCGTTGCTGCCGACGGCCGAGGCGGTCGCCGCCGGTGTCGTGACACGGCTGGAGGCACGGGACCGCTCCCCGCTGCGGCCGCTCTTCAACCTGACGGGCACGGTGCTGCACACCAATCTCGGCCGTGCCGTCCTGGCCGAGGCGGCGATCGAGGCCGCCACCGCTGCCATGCGCGAGGCGGTCGCGCTGGAATTCGAGCTGGACACGGGGAAGCGCGGCGAGCGCGACGACCATCTGCGCGGCCTGCTCCGCGAGCTGACCGGCGCCGAGGATGCGACGCTGGTCAACAACAACGCCGCCGCCGTGCTGATCGCGCTGAACACCTTGGGCTCGGGGCGCGAGGCGATCGTCTCGCGCGGCGAGCTGATCGAGATCGGCGGCGCCTTCCGCATGCCTGACATCATGGCCCGCGCCAGCGTCGCGCTGGTCGAGGTCGGCACGACCAACCGCACGCATCCCAAGGACTATCGCGGCGCCTTGCGGGCGGAGACGGGGCTGATCCTCAAGGTCCACACCTCCAACTACCGGATCGAGGGCTTCACCGCCGAGGTGGGCGGCGCCGCGCTGTCGGCCATCGCGCGCGAGGCGGGCGTGCCGCTGCTGAACGACCTGGGCTCCGGCACGCTGGTGGACCTCTCGCGCTGGGGATTGGCCCGCGAGCCCACGGTGCGCGAAGCGGTGGCCGAGGGCGCGGACCTCGTCACCTTCTCGGGGGACAAGCTGCTGGGCGGGCCGCAGGCGGGCTTCATCGTCGGCCGCAAGGACCTGATCGCCGCGATCAACCGCAACCCGATGAAGCGCGCGCTGCGCGTGGACAAGCTGCGGCTGGCCGCGCTGGAGGCCACGCTGAAGCTCTATCGCGATCCGGATCGCCTCGCGGAACGTCTGCCCACGCTGCGCATGCTGGCGCGCGAGGCGGCCGAGATCGGTGCCCAGGCGCAGCGCCTTGCGCCGCTCGTGGCCAAGCTTGTGCCGCCCGGCATTGCCGTCGAGACCTGCGCCTGCCGCAGCCAGATCGGCTCCGGCGCGCTGCCGCTGGACACGCTGGCCAGCCACGGGCTGCGCCTCGTCGCGCTGCGCGGCCGCGATCTGGAGGCGCTGGCTGCTTCGCTGCGTGCGCTGCCGCGTCCGGTGATCGGCCGCGTGCAGGACGGCGCGCTGGTCCTGGACCTGCGCTGCCTGTCCGACGAGGCCGGCTTCCTGGAGACGCTTCGTGGCCTGGCTTGATCGCCTTCGTCGCGCGCCCGCGCCGCCGCCCGATCCGATGGAAGAGGCCATGGCCGCCTTCCGCACCGGTGACTACGCGATGGCGCTGGAGCTCTGGGAGCCGCTGGCCCGCAACGGCAATCCACGCGCGCAGTCCAATATCGGCGGCTGCTTCGCCGAAGGACTCGGTGTGCCCGTGAATCCGCGCATAGCGGAAAAGTGGCTGACGCTCTCGGCCGAGGCCGGCTACGCGCCCGGCCAGCGCAACCTCGCGGCCCTCTACCTCCGCGGCGGCGAGGGCGTGGAGGCGGACCCGGCACGCGCCGCGGAACTGTACCGCGCCGCCGCCGAGCAGGGCGACACCCTCGCGCAGGATATGTTCAGCTGGATGCTGCTGGAGGGCGAGGTGATGCCCGCCGACCCCGAGGAAGCGCGCCGCTGGGCGCTGCTCGCGGCCGAGGCCGGCATCGCCTCCTCCATGACGCGCATGGGCATGCTTTATCACCACGCCCTCGGCGTGGAGCGCGACGTGGCCAGGGCCGCCGCCTGGTGGCGCAAGGGCGCGGCGCTGGGCGATGCCGACGGCCAGGCCATGCTGGGCGCCGCCCTGCACATGGGCGCCGGCGTGGAGCGCGATCCCGTCGAGGCGCTGGCCTGGCTCATGCGGGCGCAGGCCGGCGGCAGCAAGCTGGCGCGGCCCTTCCTCGGCCCCGTCCGCGCCTCGCTGGACGATGCCGGCCTGGAGGAGGCCGAGCGCCGCGCCGGGATCCCGCTGCCATGAAGGACGGGCGATGATCGTCGGCACGGCGGGACACATCGACCACGGCAAGACCTCGCTCGTGAAAGCGCTGACCGGCGTCGACACCGACCGGTTGAAGGAGGAGAAGGCGCGCGGCATCACCGTCGATCTCGGCTTTGCCTATCTGCCGCAGGGCAATGATGAGCGGGTGATCGGCTTCGTGGACGTGCCCGGCCATGAGCGCTTCGTGCACACCATGCTGGCCGGCGCCAGCGGGATCGACTTCGCGCTGCTGGTGGTGGCCGCCGATGACGGCGTGATGCCGCAGACGCGCGAGCACCTGGCCATCCTGGATCTGCTCGGCATCCGGCGCGGGCTGGTGGCGCTGAGCAAGGCCGACCTCGCCGATGCCGGGCGCATCGCCGGGCTGACCGCCGAGCTGCACGAGCTGCTGGCCGACACCGCGCTCGAGGCGGCGCCGGTGCTGCCCGTCTCGGCCCAGAGCGGGCAGGGGATGAAGGCGCTGCGGGCCGCGCTCGCCTATGCCGAGGCCGCGACGGCGGAGCCGGGCGAGGGGGGCGCCTTCCGCCTGGCCGTGGACCGCTGCTTCACGCTGGCGGGCGCGGGCACGGTGGTCACCGGCACGGTGCTGTCGGGGGCGGTCGCGGTCGGTGACCAACTGGTGGTCAGCCCCTCGGGCCTGCCGGCGCGGGTGCGCTCCATCCATGCGCAGAACCGGCCGGCGGAGCGCGGGCTGGCGGGGCAGCGCTGCGCGCTCAACATCGCCGGCCGCGACATCGCGAAGGACGCGGTCGCGCGCGGCGACATGATCCTGGCCCCCGCGCTGCACGCGCCGACGGACCGGATCGACGCGGCCTTCCGCGTGCTGCCCGGCGAACCGAAGCCCATCGGCACCTGGTTTCCCGCCCGGTTGCACCACGGCAGCGCCGAGGTGGGCGCGCGCCTCGTGCCGCTCGACGACCCCATCGAGCCGGGCGGCGGCGGGCTGGTGCAGCTCGTGCTCGACCGGCCGGTCGCCGCAGCGGTGGGCGACCGCTTCATCCTGCGCGACGTGTCGGCGCAGCGGACCATCGGCGGCGGGCGCTTCCTCGACCTGCGCGCGCCCGCGCGCAAGCGCCGCACGGCCGAGCGGCTGGCGCAGCTGGACGCCCTGTCCGAGCGCGACCCGCCGCGCGCCTTCGCCCGGTTGCTGGAGACGGCGCCCTTCCAGGTGGAGCTGAACGGCTTCGCCCGGGACCACGCGCTCGGCGCCGCGGAGGCCGATGCGCTCGCCGGGCGCGCCGTGACCATCGTGGCCGAGGGCGCGCGGGTCGCCCTGTCGCAGGAGGGCTGGGCGGGGTTCCGGAACAGCCTGCTGTCGGAGCTGGCGCGCCATCACGAGGAGAATGCGGACCAGCAGGGCATCGGCCGCGAGCGGCTGCGCCTGCTCGTCCAGCCTCGGCTGCCGGCGCCGGCCTTCAAGGTGGCGCTGGAGCGGCTGGCCGGGGCCGGCGAGCTCGTGCTGGAGGGCGCCTTTCTGCGCCTGCCGGGCCACGAGGTCCGCCTCGATCCGGCCGACGAGGTGCTTCAGGCCCGCATCCTGCCGCTGCTCGGCGCCGAGGCCCGCTTCCGCCCGCCCCGGGTGCGCGACATCGCCGGCCTGCTCGGCGTCGCCGAGCCGGAGGTGCGCCGGCTGCTCAAGGCCTGCGCGCGGCTCGGCCGCGTGGACCAGATCGCGCACGACCACTTCTTCCTGCGCGCCACCACGGCCGAGATGGTGCGGATCGCGATCGAGGTCGCCGGCGCGTCCGAAGGCGGGGAATTCGCCGCCGCGGCCTTTCGTGATCGCATGGACAACGGGCGCAAGGTCGCGATCCAGATCCTGGATTTCCTCGACCGCCAGGGGGTAACCTTGCGCCGCGGGGACCTCAGGCGCATCAACCCGCACCGTGCCGATCTGTACGGAGGAGAGGCGTCCCCGGTGGGGCGTCCGGACTTCAAATCCGGGTGGGGCAGCGAGACTGTCCCGGGTGGGTTCGACTCCCATTCTCTTCCGCCGGACGCCGCATGACGCCGCCGTGGGAGACCGATTTCGACGAATGGCTGGCCGCGACCCATCGCGAGGCCGGCGACTTCACCGTGCTCTTCGTGCTCATGGCGATCGACGTGACGAGCGTGACGCCGCTGCGGAGCGCCTGGCTCCATGTGCTGGGCGACAAGACGCGCTGGGCAGAGATGGCGCAGCTCTTCGCCGGCGCCGGGGTGGACTGGTCCGGCGTGGTCTTCTGGCGCGCGGGCCGGGAGGGGCTGGTGCCGGACGCCGAGGCCCGCGCGCGGCTGAACGCGCTGACCCGCAAGCTCCACGAAGACCGCACGCTCATCCGCGACGGTGACTTCTTCAATGCCGAAGGGCTGCGGCTCCAGCTCGAGGAGATGAAGCCGCACTGATCCTCAGCAGGCGGCCTCCGGCCGGGCGGGCGCGGCGATCGGGTCGAGTCCGCGCGCGGTGGGCGCCTGCCAGGTGGGTGAGTCCTGCGTGGCGCCCTGGGTGTTGGTGCCGATATGCGAGCCGCCCATGCCGCCGGTCCAGCCGGTGGAGCCGGCGTTACCGGGCGCGGTGCCGTCGCCGCGGCCCGGCTGGGGCGGCGTGGCGGCCTCGGCGCGGCCCGAAGGATTGCAGCCCTGGGCGCTGCTCTGGCCGAAGGGCGGCTGCTGCTGCGGCTGCTGGGCGAAGGCGGGCGCGGCGAGGGCCAGCGCCCCGATCAGCGGGAGGGAAAAGCGCATCGGACGTCTCCTGTCCTTTCAGAAGGAAGCGCCGTCGCGCCCGATGGGTTGCCTCTACGAGACCACGACGCGCGCCGGCCCCGCCTCGACCGTGCCGATCCGGCGCGTCAGCGGATAGCCGGCGGCGCGAATGCGCTCCGCCAGCCCCTCCGCGGCCTCCGCCGCGCAGGCGATCAGCAGACCGCCGGAGGTCTGCGGGTCGGCCAGGAGCAGGCGCTGCCAGTCCGGGCAATCCGCGGGCAGGTCGATGCTGGCGCCATAGCTGTCCCAGTTACGGTGCGAGGCGCCGGTGATGAAGCCCTGCTGCGCTAGAGCCGCCGCGTGCCGCAGGAAAGGCACGGCCTCCCGCTCGATCCGCAGCGTGAGGCCCGAGCCGCGCGCCATCTCGAGCCCATGGCCGAGGATCCCGAAGCCGGTGACGTCGGTGACGCCATGCACGGCCGGGTCGGCCGGGAGCTCCGCGCCCACGCGGTTCAGCAGGGTGGTGGTGGCGATCATCTCTGCATAGGCGCCCTCGGGCAGGCGGTCCTTCTTGATGGCGGCCGAGTAGATGCCGACGCCGATCCCCTTGGTCAGGATCAGCGCGTCGCCAGCCCGCGCGCCGGTGTTGCGCAGGATGCGGTCGGGCCGGCCCAGGCCGATCACCGCGAGCCCATAGACCGGCTCCGGGCAGTCGATGGAATGCCCGCCGGCCACGGGGATGCCCGCCTCGGCGCAGATGGCCGCGCCGCCGGCCAGGATGCGCCGGACCACGGAGGGGTCCAGCTTGCCGATCGGCATGCCGAGGATCGCCAGTGCCATGATCGGCTTCCCGCCCATGGCGTAGATGTCGGAGATGGCGTTGGCGGCGGCGATTCGGCCGAAATCCCCGGGATCGTCCACCATGGGCATGAAGAAGTCGGTCGTCGCCATGACGGTCAGGTTGTCGTCCACCTTCCAGACGGCCGCGTCGTCCGCAGTCTCGGAGCCGACGAGGAGCTGCGCGAAGGGCCCGGCCATGGGCTGGTCGGCCAGCAGGCTCTGCAGCACCGAGGGCGCCAGCTTGCAGCCGCAGCCGCCGCCATGGGCCAGCTCGGTCAGGCGGATCATCGGGACGTCCATGGCGTGCTCTCCCAGCGTTGGAAGAGGAATCTGGGCGCTTCCCGGGCTTTTGCCAGGATCGGCCTGCCGCCGCGGCCATCGCGATTCCTGACGACCGGACGATCGCCAGGATATATGACTTGCCATCGATCCTCGCGGGGCACGGCCACGTTGCGCGAGGGCGGGGAAGCTCCACGGGGATATCTATGCGCTCGACGATCTGGATCGCCCTCGGCCTCCTGTGCCTCGCGGCCGAGGCGCCCGCCCGCGACGATCCTCCCGTGGGCGCCCGGTCCGCCGCCCCGTCGCGAGGCTCGCGGCTGGGCGCCATGCCGGCCTCCCTGGGCGCCGCGGACCTCCCCGCCGGCGCCATCTTCGCCGAGGCGCGCCGGAGCATCTGGGCGGTGCGCGCGGCCGCATCGAACGGTGTCGTCACCCAGGGCTCGGCCGTGGCGGTGTCCAGCCACCAGCTGCTCACGACCTGCCACCTGCTGCGCGGCGAAGGCGCCATCGAAATCCGACAGGGGGCGGCCCGGCGGCGGGCTTCGCTGATCCTTCGCGACGAGCGCCTGGACCGGTGCGTCCTCGCCGTGGGGGAGCCGGTGCTCGTGCCGGTCCGCGCGGTCCGGCCTTTCCGGCAGGTCGGCGTGGGAGAGCGGGTCTATACGATCAGCGCGCCGGCCGGCGCGGAACTCCGGCTGGGAGAGGGGGTCGTCACCGGGCTGGATCCCGCTGTCCCGATCCTGCAGACCAACGCCCCGATGCTGCCCGGTTCGAGCGGGGGCGCCCTGGTCGATGCGCGCGGAAACCTCGTCGGGATCGTCGCCTTCCGGGCACGCGAGGCGCATTCGCTCGGCTTCGCCCTCGTGGCCGAGAGCTACTGGAGCCTTCCATAGCGTGTGCATCGGTTCCGCGGGACTGCAGTCGTTGTCGCCGCGGCGTGGAGCGTGGCTTCCCATGGGTGGATGGTGCCGTTGGGGCAGCGGCAAGATGACGGCGCCACTTTCATGCGCTTGGCAGGGGCCGACGTTTCATTAACCTGCATGCACCGATTCCAGAATCTTCCTTCCACAGGAGGCCTGACTTGCCCCGGATCCTTGCCGCTCTCGCCCTTGCCTCCACGCTGGGCGCATGCGTTGTCGCTGAACCGCCCCTCCGTCCCGCCGGGGTGGCCTATATCGCCCCCACTTACGCCATTCCTGCGCCGGGTTTCGAGTGGCGCTACCATGCGACCCATGGCTGGGGCTGGTGGCATCCGCATTACGGCTGGCATCGGGGATGGCGCTGAAAGCTAGGTCGGAGCACGCGCGGAGCCCGAACGACTGGGAGGGCTCGGCGCCGCTGGCCCTCGCCCGACCGTTGGCCGCCAGGGCGGCGAGTTCTGCCAGTTCCAAACGATCCTGGACCCTTCACCGCTGATCGCCCCCCTCGGCACGGTCATCGGAACGGCGGGTACGCCTGTGCATGGGGAGCCGCTTTGGGCCTTGGGCCCCCAAGCGTAGAATTAACGGCGGGTTAGGTCTAAGACCCAGCCCAGTGCCTTCCCGCCGCTGGAGATACCAATGGCCATCACAGACATGTTCTCCGCCGCAGACGGAGTCCTGACCTTCGCGCCGTCCAGCAAGAAGGAAATGCTCGAGATGCTGGCGGCGGAGGTCTCCGCCCGGATCGGCCAGCCCAAGGCCAAGGTTCTCGAGGCCATCCTCGCCCGCGAGAAGCTGGGCTCCACCGCCCTCGGCCGCGGCGTGGCGCTGCCGCATGCGCGGGTGGACTGGCTGGAGGCGCCGGTCGCGCTCCTGGCCCGGCTCGCGCGGCCCATCGAGATGGAGGCGCGCGACGGCGAGCCGGTGGACCTCGTCTTCCTGGTCCTCTGGCCCGAATCCGCCTCGGAAGGATTTCTCCCGGCCCTGTCGGACATCTGCCGCGCCCTGCGCGACAACCAGTTGCCCCGGCAGCTCCGCCAGGCGCGTTCCGATGCCGAGGCGCTGCAGGCCCTCCTGGCGGCAGACCGGCCCCAGCTCTGATCCGCCGGCCCCAAGGCCCCCGACGCCTCGCGGCCGCCGGCCGGCGGGACCGCCCCCGAACCTGACGGAGAGCCCGGCGCCCGATGCCAGACACCCTCTACCTCATCGCCGCCGTGCTGCTTCCCTTCCTCGGTGCCCTGGTCGCGGCGGCGCTGCCCCAGAGCGCGCGGCTGGAGGCCTGGCTCGCGGGGGCCGTGGCGCTGCTGACGCTGGTGATGGTGATCCTGGCCTATTCCTCCACCGCGGCAGGGCGGATCCCCCGCGTCGAATTCGCCTGGGTGCCGGAGCTCGGCCTCTCCTTCGTCCTGCGGATGGACGGCCTGGCCGCCGCCTTCGCCATGATGGTCTCGGCCATCGGCTTCCTCATCGTCCTCTACGCCCGCTACTACATGTCGCAGGACGACCCGATCCCGCGCTTCTTCGCCTTCCTGCTGGCCTTCATGGGCTCGATGATGGGGCTGGTGCTGTCCGGCAACCTCATCCAGCTCGTCTTCTTCTGGGAGCTGACCAGCCTCTTCTCCTTCCTGCTGATTGGCTATTGGCAGAACAACGCCGCCGCCCGCGACGGCGCGCGCATGGCGCTCACCGTCACCGCGGGCGGCGGCCTGGCGCTCTTCGCGGGCATGCTGGTGCTGGGCCATGTCGTCGGCAGCTACGACCTGGATGTCGTGCTGAGCTCGGGCGACGCCATTCGCGCGCATCCTCTCTACCTGCCGGCCCTGATCCTGATCCTGCTCGGCGCCATGACGAAGAGCGCGCAGTTCCCCTTCCACTTCTGGCTGCCGCACGCCATGGCGGCGCCGACGCCGGTCTCGGCCTACCTGCACTCCGCAACGCTGGTGAAGGCCGGCATTTTCCTGATGGCGCGGCTCTGGCCGGTCATGGCCGGGACGGATGCGTGGTTCTGGATCCTCTGCCCGGTCGGGCTGATGACGCTGCTGCTCGGCGCCTATGTCGCCATCTTCCAGCACGACATGAAGGCGCTGCTGGCCTATTCGACCATCAGCCATCTCGGCCTGATCACGCTGCTCCTCGGCCTGAACAGCGACCTCGCGATGGTGGCCGCCGTCTTCCACACCATGAACCACGCGACCTTCAAGGCGTCGCTCTTCATGGCCGCCGGGATCATCGACCACGAGACGGGCACGCGCGACATCCGGCGTCTGTCCGGCCTCAACGAATCCATGCCTTTCACGGCGCGGCTCGCGCTGGTGGCGGCCGCGGCCATGGCCGGCGTGCCGCTGCTCAACGGCTTCATCTCGAAGGAGATGTTCTTCGCCGAGGCGCTGACGGCCGCGAACATACCCATCATGATGCGGGTCATCCTCCCGGTTGCGGCAACCATCGCGGGGATATTCGCCGTGACCTATTCCCTGCGCTTCATTCATGGCGCCTTCTTCGGGCCCGAGACGGACGACCTGCCCAAGCGCCCGCACGAGCCGCCGCAATTCATGCGGGTGCCGGTGGAGATCCTGGTCTTCACCTGCATGGTCGTCGGCATCCTGCCATCGGCGACCATCGGCCCGCTGCTCGACATCGCGGTCCGCTCGATCCTGGGCGATGCCACGCCGGAATACAGCTTGGCCGTCTGGCACGGCTTCAACCTGCCGCTCGTGATGAGCCTCGTCGCGCTGGCCGGCGGCGTCGCGCTCTACCGCCTGCTGTACCGGCACCTGAACGCCGGCATCGACGGCACGCCGCTGCTGAGCGGGCTGGACGGCCGCCGCGTCTTCGACCAGGTGATGGTCTTCCTCTCCTGGCGCTTCGCCCGCGCGGCCGAGCGGCTGATGGCCACTGACCGGCTGCAGATGCAGCTGCGCCTCATGGTCTGCATCGCCTTCCTCGCGGCCACCCTCGCGCTGCTGCCGCACGGGCTGACGGCGGGGGAGGTGAAGCTCACCCCGGTCGATCCCGTGGTCGCGCTCATGTGGCTGATGGGCGGCGCCTGCGCCGTCGCCGCGGCCTACCAGGCCAAGTACCACCGCTTCGCCGCGGTGATGCTGCTCGGCGGCGCCGGGCTGGTCACCAGCCTCACCTTCGTCTGGTTCTCGGCGCCGGACCTCGCGGTCACGCAGCTCCTGGTGGAGATCGTGAGCGGGGTGCTGCTCCTGCTCGGCCTGCGCTGGCTGCCTCGGCGGATTGAGATCGCGGGCTCGGGCGAGCTGCTGGCCCGGCTTCGCCGGCTGCGCGACTTCGCCATCGCCGTCGCCGCCGGCGCGGGGCTGACGGCCATCTCCTATGCCACCATGACCCGGGCCTCGCCCGACGGCATCTCCCGGCACTTCCTGGAGCGCGCCTATACCGAGGGCGGGGGGACCAATGTGGTGAACGTGATCCTGGTCGATTTCCGCGGCTTCGACACGATGGGCGAGATTGTCGTGCTCGGCATCGTGGCGCTGACGGTCTTCGCCCTGCTGCGCCGCTTCCGGCCGGCGCCCGAGAGCGTGGGCGTGCCGGACCAGCAGCAGGGCGAGGCGCGCGACTGGCTGGCCATCCCGGCGGTGACCATGCGGCTTCTCTTTCCGGTCATCGTCGCGGTCGCGATCTACCTGCTGCTGCGCGGGCACGACCAGCCGGGCGGCGGCTTCGCGGCCGGGCTGATGCTGGCGATCGGCATCCTGCTGCAATACATGGCCGGCGGGACGCGCTGGGTGGAGGACCATCTGCGCGTGCTGCCGCTGCGCTGGATGGGCGTCGGGCTGCTGCTCGCCGCGGGCACCGGCGCGGCCGCCATCGCCTTCGGCCGGCCCTTCCTGACCTCCTACTTCGCCTATGCGGATCTGGGCGTGCTCGGGAAGCTGCCGCTGGCCACCGCGGTGATTTTCGACCTGGGCGTCTTCGCCCTCGTCTTCGGGGCGACGGTGCTGATCCTGATCGCGCTCGCGCACCAGTCGGTGCGGAGCCAGCGCGCGGCGCCGCCGCCGCCGCCCGAGGCCTATGCCAGGGCAGGGGAAGACTGATGGAGCTGATCCTCGCGCTCGCCATCGGCGTCCTGGGCGGCTCGGGCGTGTGGCTGCTCATGCGGCCGCGCACCTTCCAGCTCATCATCGGGCTCTCGCTGCTCTCCTATGCGGTGAACCTCTTCATCTTCAGCATGGGCCGCTTCCCGATCGGCGCGCCGCCGATCCTGGAGCCGGGCAGCTCGGGCGACCCGGCCACCTTCGCCGACCCGCTGCCGCAGTCGCTGGTGCTGACCGCCATCGTGATCGGCTTCGCCACCACGGCGCTGTTCCTGGTCGTCATGCTGGCGGCGCGCGGCCTGACCGGCGGCGACCATGTGGACGGGAGGCCGCCGCGATGACCGGCTGGCAGCAGCACCTCATGGTCCTGCCGATCGCGCTGCCGCTGATCGTCGGCGCGATGATGATCGCGCTGGACGAGCAGCGGTCGCGGCTGAAGGCGGCGATGGGTATCGCCTCCATCCTCGTGATGCTGGGCGTCGGCATCGCCCTCGCGCTGCAGGCGCATGCCGGCGGCACGGCCATCGGCGTCTATCGGCTGGGCAACTGGCCCACGAGCTTTGGCATCGTCCTGATGCTGGACCGGCTCTCCGCCCTGCTGCTGGTCCTGACCTCGCTGCTCGGCCTGGCCGCGCTGCTCTACGCGCTGCCGCGCTGGCAGCGGATGGGCGCGCATTTCCACGCCCTCCTGCAGTTCCAGCTGATGGGGCTGAACGGCGCCTTCCTGACCGGCGACCTGTTCAACCTCTTCGTCTTCTTCGAGGTGCTGCTGGCCGCCTCCTACGGGCTCGCGCTGCACGGCTCGGGCGTGGCGCGGGTCAAGGCGGGGCTGCACTACATCTCGATCAACCTGGCGGCTTCGCTGCTCTTCCTGATCGGGGTGAGCATGATCTACGGCGTGGCCGGCACGCTGAACATGGCCGACCTCGCGGCCCGCATCCCCTCGATGCCCGCCGCGAACCGGCCGCTGCTGGAAGCGGGGGCGGCCATCCTGGGCATCGCCTTCCTGGCCAAAGCGGCGATGTGGCCGCTGGGCTTCTGGCTGATGCCGACCTATGCGGCCGCCAGCCCGCCCTCGGCCGCGATCTTCTCGATGATGAGCAAGGTCGGCATCTATGCCGTGCTGCGGCTGGTGCTGCTGCTCTTCGGGCCGGAGGCCGGCGCCTCGGCCGGCTTCGGCGGCACCTGGGTGATGGCGGGCGGGATCGCGACCATCGCCTTCGGGGCCGTCAGCGTGCTCGCCACGCAGGACCTGCCGCGGCTGGCGGGGGCCAGCGTGCTCATCTCGTCGGGCACGCTGCTGGCGGCCGTGGGGGCGGGGCAGGCGGCCGTGACGGGCGGCGCGCTCTTCTACCTGGTGAGTTCGGCGCTCGCGATCGGCGCCTTCTTCCTGCTGGTCGAACTGCTGGAGCGGGGCCGCGAGGTGGGCGCCGACGTCCTGGCCGTGACGCTCGAGGCCTTCGGCGACGGCGAGGAGGAGGATGTGGAGGACGACGCGGCCGGTGTCCCGATCCCCGCCACCATGGCCGTGCTGGGCGCTTGCTTCCTCTGCTGCGCGCTGCTGCTGGCGGGACTGCCGCCGCTCCCCGGCTTCATCGCGAAATTCGCCATGCTCACCGGCATCCTCAACCCCGCCGGGCTCTCGGAGGGCCCGGCCCTGGTCCCGCCCGGCGGCTGGGCGCTGCTGATCGCGCTGATCGTCTCCGGCTTCGCGACCGTCGTCGCGATGGCGCGCGCCGGCATCCGCAACATCTGGGCCGCCTCGGACCGCGCGGTGCCGCGGGTCGGCGCCATCGAGATCGCGCCGGTGCTGCTGCTGCTCTTCGTCTGCCTCGGCATGACGGCGGCGGCGGGGCCGGTGATGCGCTACATGCAGGCGACCGCCGCCGCGCTCCACGCGCCGCAGGAGATGGTGCAGCAGGTTCTGGGGCGCGGGCCATGAGGCGGTTGCTGCCCCATCCGGTGGTCTCGGGCTGCCTTTTCCTGCTCTGGCTGCTGCTCAACGGGACGGTCGAGCCCGGGCCGGCCCTGGTCGGCCTCGTGGTCGCGCTGCTGGGCGGCTGGGCGCTGGCGCTGCTCGATCCCGGCCAGCCGAGGCTCCGGCGGCCGGGCCTCGCCCTGCGGCTGGCCGGCACGGTGCTGGTGGACGTGGCCCGCTCCAACCTCGCCGTCACGCGCATCATCCTCGGGTTGAACAAGGATCGGCAGGCCGGCTTCATCCGGATTCCGCTCGCGCTGCGCGAGCCGCAGGCGCTGGCGGTGCTCGCCGGCATCCTCACCGCCACGCCGGGCTCGGCCTGGGTGGAGTTCGACGCCGAGGAGGGCTGGCTCCTGCTCCATGTGCTCGATGTCGGCGAGGAGGAGGAGTGGGTCCGCCTCGTCCAGGATCGCTACGCGCAGCCGCTGATGGAGATCTTCGCATGACGGTGACGCTGCTGAGCTGGTCGCTCCTCCTCGCCCAGCTGATGCTCGGCGCGGCCATGGTCTGCGCCTCCTGGCGCGTGCTGCGCGGCCCGCGCGCGCAGGACCGGGTGGTCGGCCTCGACACGGCCTATGTGAACGCGACGCTGCTGCTGATCACCTTCGGGATCCGCTCCGGCACTTCGGTCTTCTTCGAGGCGGCGCTGGTGATCGCGCTGCTCGGCTTCGTCAGCACGGCGGCGCTGGCCAAGTTCCTCATGCGCGGCGAGGTGATCGAATGATGACGCAGGCGGCCGAGCTCCCCTGGTTCGCCGCGGTGCCGGTGGCGCTGCTGCTGCTGGCCGGGGCAGGCCTGACGCTGGTCGGCTCGCTCGGCATGCTGCGGCTGAAAACCTTCTACGAGCGCCTGCATGCGCCGACCCTCGGCGCTTCCTACGGCATGAGCTGCATCCTGCTCGCCTCGATGATCTTCTTCTCGGTGCTGCAGACGCGGCTCGTCCTGCACGAGATCGCGATCGCCATCCTCGTCCTGCTGACCACGCCGGTGACCCTGATGCTGGTGGCGAGGGCGGCCCTGCATCGCGACCGGCTGGAGCAGAGCCAGGGTGTGCCGGCATCCGCCCGACGCCGGCCCGACGGCGACGCTTCGTAGAGGCGCGGCGAAGCTCTCCGAAGGAATGCCGCCCGCGACCTAGGCGTTCAGAACCCGGCGCAGCGAGGCCTCGATCCGGCCCCCGCAATAGGCTTCGCCATACTCCTCCCGCGCCTGCGCCGCCAGCCTGGCCATGGGCGGGAGATCGCTGACCCGGCGCGCCAGGGCGGCCGTCATGGGGGCGGCCTCGTCGAGGATCGCGGCGATCCGTGGAAAGCGGTCGGCCATCGTCGACCAGAGGATCGCCGTCACGATATCGGCGACGGCCGGCGCTTCGCCGCCCAAGAGGAAGCCGGAGCCCTTCTTCAGGCCATGCCGTCGCCCGGTTTCCTCCCAGAGCGACATCCATTTCTTCAGGCGCGGGACGAAGTCCTGCCAGCGCTGTTCCGTCCACATCTGGCGACCGCCGTCCAGGGTGATCTCGTCGATCACGTCGTTGGCGTCGTTGACGATCTTCATGGTCAGGGCGCGCAGGGCGGGGGTGGCGGGCATGAGGTCCAGCGTCTCGCCGAGATAGAGGATGATGGCCGGCATCTCCGCGATGGCGAAATCCGCCTGTCTGTCGACCAGCATCGGCGGGCCCATGAAGGGGACCGGCATGTTCCTCGCCGATTCACCCATCAGCTTCGAGATCGCCGCATCCCCACCCTCGGTCCAGCTCTTGCCCGTACAGGCCAGGACAGCGCGCACGAACTGGCCGCGGAACGGCAGGGACCAGTAGTAGAGATCGTAGTCGGGCATCTCGGGGCCTCCAGCTCTGGCTCTTGACGCCCTCACAACGCCGCCACAGCGCCGCCGCCGGTATAGCGGCGCGAATTTCTTCGCCTGGTGGACATCCATCGCGGGCGCACCACGTAGCGGATTTCGGACGCCCACTCAGCAGCCCGGGAGTTCTCGCGGTGACAAGACCGATCCTCCAACCTGGCCCGAACCACCCCATCGCCATCGAGCCGCTCGGGCGCAGGGTCACCGTCATGGTAGCCGGCCAGCGGATCGCCGAGAGCGAAAGGGCCCTCCTTCTCCGGGAGGCGGCCTATCCGCCGGCGATCTACATCCCGCGCGAGGACGCCCGGATGGACCTGCTCGCCCGGAGCGACCACGGCTCCCACTGCCCCTACAAGGGCGATGCCGCCTATTTCAGCATCCCGGCCGGCGGAGCGCGGTCCATCAATGCCATCTGGACCTATGAGGCGCCCCATGCCGCCGTGGGCGCGATCCGCGATCACCTCGCCTTCTATCCCGACAGGGTGGATGCGATCGCCTGAGACCGCCCGGTTCCCGGCCGCAGCGGGCCGGACGAGCGGGCCCTGCTGAAACCCGGAGACCGTTCCGGGACTCTATGACGATCGACCGTGCTCCACGGCGAGAGAAATGGGCCGGCAGCGTGTCGGAAGCTGGAGGAAGATCCATCCATGAACGTCATGCATCCCCGGGCGACGGACCCCGCGCGCGCCTTGGCCGAAGGCTATGCGCGGACACGATCGAGGACCGAGGCCCTGGCGGTGCCGCTTTCGGCGGAGGATCAGGTCGTCCAGTCGATGCCGGATGCCAGCCCGACGAAATGGCACCGGGCGCACACCACCTGGTTCTTCGAAACCTTTCTTCTATTGCCCTTCCTGCCCGGCTACCGGCGGTTCGACGAGGACTTCGCCGTCCTCTTCAACTCTTATTACGTCGCGGCGGGCCCGCGGCATGCGCGGCCGCAGCGCGGCATCCTCACCCGTCCCGGCAACGACGAGGTCGCCGCCTATCGCGTCGCGGTGGACGCCGCGATGGCGGAGCTGCTGCGCGACCCGCCGGCCGAGGCGCTGCCGCTGATCGAGCTCGGTCTCCATCACGAGGAGCAGCATCAGGAGCTGCTGCTGACCGACATCCTGCACGCCCTCTCCGGCAATCCGCTGCGGCCCGCCTATGACGCCGCCTGGCGCGAGCCGCAGGGCGTCGCCGGCCCGGCGCGCATGCTCGACGGGCCCGAGGGCATGGTGGAGATCGGCCATGCCGGCGCGGGCTTCGCCTTCGACAACGAGACTCCGCGCCACCGGGCCTATCTGGCGCCCTTCCGGATCGCCGACCGGCTGGTCCGCAACGGCGAATGGCTCGCGTTCATGGAGGAGGGCGGTTACCGGGACGCGCTTCTCTGGATGAGCGACGGCTGGGCCGCCTGCCAGGCCGAGGGCTGGGAGGCGCCGCTCCATTGGGAGCGTCGCGACGACAGCTGGTGGCAGTTCGGCCTGGGCGGAATGCGGCCGGTCGATCCGCGCCTGCCCGTCCGCCACGTCTCCTGGTACGAGGCCGACGCCTTCGCCCGCTGGGCCGGCAAGCGCCTGCCGACCGAACAGGAATGGGAGGCCGCCTCGGCCCTGCCGGGCTTCGCCGAGCGGGCCGACATCGCCTGGCAATGGACGGGCAGCGCCTACCGGCCCTATCCCGGCTTCACGCCCTGGGCCGGCGCCGTCGGCGAGTACAACGGCAAGTTCATGATCGGGCAGATGGTACTGCGCGGCGGGTCGCTGGCCACCCCGCCCGGACATGCGCGCCCGAGCTACCGCAACTTCTTCCCGCCCGGCGCGCGCTGGCAGTTCACCGGCCTCCGGCTGGCGGAGGATGCGGCGTGAGCGGCGCCGTCGATCGCGACGCCGCAACGGCGCAGGCCCAGGCGCTGCGGGCCGACGCGCTGGCCGGGCTGGCCGGCACGCCGAAGACGCTGCCCTGCAAATGGCTCTACGACGCCGAGGGCTGCCGGCTGTTCGAAGCCATCACCCGGCTCCCGGAATACTACCCCACCCGCACCGAGATGCGGATCCTGGAGGAAAGCGGCGCGGCGATCGCGGAGGCCATCGGTCCCGGCGCGGCGGTCGTCGAATTCGGTCCCGGCGACGGCGCCAAGGCAGTGCAACTGCTCGGCACCCTCCAGGCCCCAGCGGCCTACCTTCCCGTCGATATCGCCGCGGAGTGGCTGGAGGCGGCGGCCGGGCGGGTGTCCGCCGCTTTCCCCGGCCTTCGGGTCCGGCCCGTGGTGGCGGACTTCACGCTACCCTTCGACCTGGCCGGGCGGGCCGCCGGCAGCACGACCCATCTGGGCTTCTTCCCCGGCTCCACCATCGGCAATTTCGAGCCGCAGGAGGCCGTCGCCTTCCTGCGGAGGGCCCGGGCCAGCCTGCGGCCAGGGGCGCGGATGCTGCTCGGCGCCGACCTCGTGAAGTCGGCCGCGATCCTGGAGGCCGCCTATGACGACGCCGCCGGCGTCACGGCCGCCTTCGACCTCAACCTGCTGGCGCGGCTGGACCGCGAGGCCGGCGCCGATTTCGACCTCGCGGCCTTTCGTCACGAGGCGCGCTGGAATGTCGAGCTGGAGCGGATCGAGATGCATCTGGTGGCGCGGCATGCCCAGAGCGTGCTGGTCGCCGGGCATCGCTTCCGCTTCGGTGCCGGCGAGAGCATCCACACCGAAAGCAGCCACAAGTATCGGCCGGATCGCCTGCGGGCGCTGGCGGAGAGCGCGGGCTGGCGGCCGGCCCGGATGTGGACCGATCCGGAGCAGCTCTTCTCGGTCTGGCTGCTGGAAGCCTGATCAGGTCGCGGCCTTCTCCAGAAGGGCCTCCAGCGTCACCGAGCCGCCCTCCGCCAGCGGCACCGCGCGGGCGCCACGGGCGAGCATCTGCGACAGGGCATCCCGCAAGGTCGCATCCGCGGGCAGGGGCGGGCCGGCTGCGGCCGCATCGCCCCGCGCCGCCGTGGCGGGAAAGAGTTCGAGCCGCGTCAGCGCGCGATCGGTGCCGAGGAACTCCGCCACGAAGCCGTCGGCCGGGTGGGCCAGCAGCTCCGCCGGGGGCGCGTGCTGCACCAGCGCGCCGTCCCTCAGGATCGCCACGGCATCCCCCAGGCGCATCGCCTCCGCGACGTCGTGGGTGACGACGAGCACGGTCTTGCCCAGCTCGCGCAGCAGCTTCAGCACCTCGTCCTGCAGCTGGCGGCGGCGCAGGGGATCCACCGCGCCGAAGGGCTCGTCCATGAGCAGGACCGGGGGATCGCCCGCCAGCGCACGGGCCACGCCCACCCGCTGGCGCTCGCCGCCCGACAATTCGTGCGGACGGCGGTCGGCGAAGCCCGGCAGGCCGACGAGCTCCAGCACCTCCGCCACGCGCCGCCCGATCCGCGCCGTGTCCCAGCCCAGCAGCACCGGCACGGTCGCGACGTTCTCCGCGATGCTGCGATGAGGGAAGAGGCCGACCTCCTGGATCACGTAGCCGATGCGGCGCCGAAGCCGGACCGGGTCCTGCCGCAGGGCATCCTCGCCGGCGATCTGGACGCGGCCGGCGGAGGGCTCGACCAGGCGGTTCACCATGCGCAGCGTGGTCGTCTTGCCGCAGCCGGAAGGGCCGATCAGGGCGCAGCTCGTCCCTTCCGGCACGTCCAGGGTGACATCTGCCACTGCGGGTTTCGCGGCGCCCGGCCAGCACTTGGTCAGCCCTTCCAGCCGGATCATGCCTGAACCCTCCGTTGCAGCCGGCGCTCCAGCAGGCCGAAGCCGGCCTCCGTCAGCAGGGCCAGCGCGGCGATCGCCGCCGCGCCGAGCAGCATGCGGCCGGTGTCCAGAAGGGCCAGGCCCTGGGTGACGAGATCGCCCAGCCCGCCTCCACCGATGAAGGTGGCGAGGGCGGCGGCGGAGACCACCTGCACGGCGGCGACACGCAGCCCGGAGAAGAGCAGGGGCAGGGCCAGGGGCAGCTCGACCCGGAAGAGCACCTGGCCGGGCGACATGCCGAGCCCCGTCGCGGCGGCGACGGCCGCCGGATCGGCGCCCCGGATCCCGGCGAGCAGGTTCACCAGCACCGGCGGAACCGCGAGCAGCGCCAGCGCGATCACCGAGGGCGTGAACCCTACGCCCAGCAGCGGCAGCAGGGCCGCCAGCACGGCCAGGCTTGGCACGGTTCGAAGCGCGCCGGCCAGGGAGATGGCGAGCTCCGCCAGGCGCGGACGGTGCGCGACCGCGAGCCCGAGCGGCACCGCCACGCCGATCCCCATGGCGAGCCCGACCAGCGAGAGCAGAACATGCTCGGCCACCGCCCCGGAGAAGGCCCCGGGATGGGCCCGCAGCCAGGCCAGCGTCTCGCCGAGCATCCCCATCATGCGATCCTCGGCAGCCGCCGCTGCACCGCGCCCAGGGCCTGGTCCAGCAGGAGCGCGAGGGCGGCGACCAGGAAGGCGCCCACCAGGATCTTCTCCGTATGTCCCTGGTCCAGCCCGGTGAGGATCAGCGTCCCCAGCCCGCCGGCGCCGATATAGGCGGCGACGGTCGCGGCCGAGACCACGGTGACGGAAGCGACGCGCAGCCCGCCCAGCAGAACAGGCAGGGCCAGCGGAAACTCGACACGGCAGCGTCGCTGCCAGGGGCCGAGGCCCATCCCCGCCGCCGCCTCCTTCACGGGCTCCGGCACGGCAGTGATGCCGGCCACGATCGCGCGCAGAAGCACCGGCAGCGCGTAGGTCACCAGCGCGAGCAAGGCCGGCGCGAAGCCGAGGCCGATCACCGGCACCAGCAGCGCGAAGACCGCCAGCGTCGGCAGGCTGTAGAGGAGGCTCGCGCCGCCGAGCAGCCAGGCGCTCAGCCTCGGCCTCCCGGCCGCGAGCAGGCCGAGCGGCAGGGCCAGCGCCAGCGCGATGACGAGCGACGCGAGCACGAGTTCGAGATGGTTGGCCGTCGCGGCCAGGATGGTGTCCAGGTTCCGCCCGGTCCATCGCATCAGCCAGGGTTCCGTGCCGCGAGGAAGCGGCGTGCGACATCGCGCGGCTCATCGCCGTCCTGATCGACCTCGCGGTTCAGTCGCTGCATCACCGCATTGTCCAGCCGGCGGCTCACCGCGGCCAGCGGCGCTTCGAGGCCGGGCGCGTCGCGCAGGGCCGCGCCGCGGATCACGGCGCAGAGCTGATACGGGGGCCAGAGCCGGCGGTCGTCCACCAGGGAGGTGTAGCCGCCCACGGCGATCTGCCAGTCCGTCGCATAGGCGTTCACGACATCCGCCTGGCCATGCGCGAGCGCCGCGTAGCGTAGGCCCAGCGCCGAGAACTGCCGGAAGCGGCGGAACTGCATGCCGTAGACCCTGCGCAGCCCCGGCAGGCCATCCGCCCGGTCGGCGAACTCGTTGCCGGCCGCGAGGGTGAGCTTGGGCGCTTCGCGGGCGAGGTCCGACAGGGTGGCGAGGTCGAGCCGCCGCGCGGTGGCTGGGGTGACCAGGAGCGCATTGCCGTTGTCGATGCCGGAGGGGGCGATCCACCGGAGGTCGAAGCGTTCGGCATAGCCGGCCTGGACCCTGGCGAGGATGCCGGCCGGATCGCCTTCCAGGGGTTCCCGGAGCACCACGCCGAGACCTGTGCCGGTGTATTCCGGATAGAGGTCGATCTCGCCGCTCAGCAGGGCGCTCTGCGCGATGGCGGTGCCGCCGAGATTGAGGCGCCGCTCGACCGTCATGCCCTGGGCTTCCAAGGTCTGCGCGTAGAGCTCGCCGACGACCAGCTGTTCGGTGAAGTTCTTGGAGCCCACGCGAATCCGCGGGCTGGCGCCTGCCACGCTGGGCAACAGCCAGGGCAAGGAGAGCGAGGCGCGCCGTGCGAGGGTCACGGCGGCATCCTATCGGAAGCGGCGCAAATTTCCAGGCGAACACGGCGGGCGCCTGAGGCCGCGAAGAACTCGCAGCCCTCGACGACTCCCGGCGAAGCGAAGGCTATCGGAAATACCCCCGCCACCACTCCACGAACCGCCCCAGCCCCGCCCTGAGGTCCGTCGTTGGCCGCCACCCGAAGTCCCGCTCCATCGCCGAGACATCCGCGAAGGTTCCCGGCACGTCCCCCGGCTGCATCGGCATCAGCACCCGCCCGGCCTTCACGCCCAGGAGCTCTTCCAGGATCGCCACCAGGTCCAGCAGCGGCTCCGGCCGGCTGTTGCCGATATTGTACACCCGGTGCGCGGGCGCGGCCGGCGGATGGTCCAGCGCCGCGACCACGCCCGCCACGATGTCGTCCACGAAGGTGAAGTCGCGCATCATCCGCCCCTCGTTGAACAGCCGGATCGGCTCGCCCTTCAGCATGGCCTCGGTGAAGAGCCAATAGGCCATGTCCGGTCGCCCCCAGGGCCCATAAACCGTGAAGAAGCGCAGCCCGGTCAGCGACAGCCCGTAGAGGTCCACATAGGCCTTGCTCATCATCTCGCCGGCGAGCTTGGTCGCGGCATAGAGCGAGGCCGGACGGTCGGTCCGGTCCGTCTCGCGGAAGGGGCCGTCCTCGCGGGAGCCATAGACCGAGCTGGTCGAGGCATAGACCGTGTGGCGAATGCGCCCCTCGCTGCGCCGCACGCCCTCCAGGACGGAAAGATGGCCGGTCACATTGGCGCTGGTATAGGCGAAGGGCGCCTCGAGCGACCACCGCACCCCGGCCTGGGCGCCCAGGTGCACGACGCGGTCGATGCCGCCGTCCGGCCCCATGAGCCGGAGCACGCCCTCCACATCCGCCAGGTCCATCCGGAAGAAGGCGAACTGGGACGGGCCTGCATCGGCGGTCAGCGCCGCAAGCCGCGCCTCCTTCAGCCCGGGGTCGTAATAGGGGTTCAGGTTGTCGAGGCCGATCACCTCCTCGCCGCGTGCCAGCAAGGCGCGACAGAGATGTGCGCCGATAAAGCCGGCCGCGCCGGTCACGAGAACGCGCCCCATTTCGTCAGTCTCCCTGCCGCTGCCCTATGCTGTGGCCGGCTGCCGCGGTCAATGCGAGGTCTATCCGCGGCCGCGATAGCCCGGCACGTCCTGCGGCGGAATCCAGACGCCTTCGGGCGGGGCGCCGGTCTGGTAGAAGACGTCGATCGGGATTCCGCCGCGCGGATACCAGTAGCCGCCGATCCGCAGCCAGGCCGGGTCCAGCAGCGCCACCAGCCGCCGCGCGATGTCCACCGTGCAGGCCTCGTGGAAGGCCCCGTGGTTGCGGAAGCTGCCGAGGAAGAGCTTCAGGCTCTTGCTCTCCACGATCCAGCCGCGCGGCACGTAGTCGATCACCAGATGCGCGAAATCCGGCTGGCCGGTCAGCGGGCAGAGCGAGGTGAATTCCGGCGCGGCGAAGCGGATGCAATAGGCGAGATCGGCATGCGGGTTGGGCACGCGCTCCAGCACGGCCTGGTCCGGCGAGGCGGGCAGGGGGGTATGGGCGCCCAGCTGGGTGAGGCCGCCCGTCTCGGTCCTGGTGCTCATGTCTGCTCCTCCCCGGCCAATCCTCGCTCGATCGCCGCGGCCTCCGCCTCGAAGCGCCCTTCAAGGATCGCCCCGCGCATCCGCGCCATCAGATCCTGGTAGTACTGGATGTTGTGCCAGGTCAGCAGGATCGGGCCGAGCATCTCGTCGCATTTCAGCAGGTGGTGCAGATAGGCCCGGCTGTGGCCGCGGCAGGCGGGGCAGGCGCAGTCCGGGTCCAGCGGCCGGTCGTCCTCGGCGTGGCGGGCGTTCCGCAGGTTGAGCTGGCCGCGCGCGGTATAGGCCCGCCCCATGCGGCCGGAGCGGGTCGGGATCACGCAGTCGAACATGTCCACGCCCCGGCGGACGGCGCCCAGCAGGTCGGCGGGCTTGCCCACGCCCATCAGGTAGCGCGGCTGGGTCTCGGGCAGCATGGGCACGGTGAAGTCCAGGGTGGAGAACATCGCCTCCTGCCCCTCGCCGACGGCGAGGCCGCCGATGGCATAGCCCTCGAAGCCGACGGAGGTGAGGGCGGCGGCGCTCTCCGCGCGCAGATCCTCATAGGTGCTGCCCTGGACAATGCCGAAGAGCCCATGGCCGTCCCGCGCCTCGAAGCAGCTCCGGCACCGCGCTGCCCAGCGCATGGAGAGGCGCATGGACTTCGCGGCCTCGTCATGGGTGGCGGGGAAGGGGGTGCATTCGTCGAAGCACATGGTGACGTCGGCGCCGAGCAGGCGCTGGATCTCCACGCTGCGCTCGGGCGTGAGGCGGTGCTTCGAGCCGTCCACATGGGACTGGAAGGTGACCCCGTCCGCGTCCATCTTCCGCAGCCCGGAGAGGCTCATCACCTGGAAACCCCCGGAATCCGTGAGGATCGGGCCCTTCCAGTCCATGAAGCGGTGCAGCCCGCCCAGCCGCGCGATCCGTTCGCCGCCCGGCCGGAGCATGAGGTGGTAGGTGTTGCCCAGCACCATCCGCGCGCCGGTGGAGCGCACGGCGTCGGCGGTCATCGCCTTCACCGTGCCGGCGGTGCCGACGGGCATGAAGACCGGCGTCGGCACCGTGCCATGCGCCGTGTGCAGCGTGCCGGCCCGGGCGCGGCCGTCCGACTGCTGGTGGGACCATTGCAGGGTCATGCCGTGAGGTCCGCCTCCTCGCGGAAGAGCAGCGAGGCGTCGCCATAGGAGAAGAAGCGGTAGCCCTCGGCCACCGCATGCGCATAGGCGCGCCGCATCCGCCGCGTTCCCGCGAAGGCGGAGACCAGCATGAGCAGGGTGGATTTCGGCAGGTGGAAGTTGGTCATCAGCAGGTCGGCGGCCCGGAAGGGGAATCCGGGCAGGATGTAGATGTCGGTGAGGCCGGAAAACACCGGGATCGGCGCATGGCGGTCCTCCACCCCACGCGCGGCGGTCTCCAGCAGCCGCAGCGCCGTCGTGCCGCAGCAGAGGATGCGCCGGCCTTCGGCGCGCGCCGCGTTGATGATGGCGGCGGCCTCGGCGCCGAGCTCGCCCCATTCGTGGTGCATGACGTGCCGGCGCGGGTCCTCCTCGCGCACGGGGAGGAAGGTGCCGGCGCCGACATGCAGCGTGACCGTGGCCCGCTTCACGCCCCGCGCCTCCAGCGCGGCCAGCAGCCAGGGCGTGAAATGCAGGCTGGCCGTGGGGGCGGCGACGGCGCCGGGCCGCGCCGCGAAGACGGTCTGATAGTCGGCGCGGTCCTCGGCGCCGGGGCCGGCCTCGCGCTGGATATAGGGGGGCAGGGGGATCTCGCCGGCCTGCTCCAGCGCCGCCATCAGCCGCGCGGGATCGGTGCCGAAATCCAGCCGCGCGCTGCCGCCCTCGAACTTTTCCAGCACGCGGGCCGTCAGCTCGGCGCCCTCGATCGCGATCTCGTCGCCCACCCGCAGCCGCCGGGCATTGCGGATCAAGGCATGCCAGCTGCCGTCGCCCTCGGCGCGGTTGAGCATGACCTCGATGCGCGCCTCGCCGCGGCGCGCGCGCAGCCGGGCGGGGATCACGCGCGTGTCGTTCACGACCATCACATCGCCGGGCTCGAGCAGCGAGGGCAGGTCGCGCACGCCGCGATCCTCCAGCGTGCCGCCGCGCACGACCAGCATCCGGGCGGCGTCGCGCGGGCGCAGGGGCGCCTGGGCGATCGCGGCCTCGGGCAGCGCATAGTCGAAGTCGGATGTGGCGAGCGTCATGGGCCGTGGCGGTTACCCCGCGGTCGCGTCCGGCGCAAATTCCCGGAAGCCGGGAACACCTTCCATATCGCGACGGACGCGACAAATCCCGGCGTCAGGCTGCGACAGGCGGCTGCGAAAACTTCTCCGGACAGGAGATGCCGACATGGATGCCCACAGGATCGAGCTGGTGCGCGCAAGCTTCCCCAAGGTCGCGGCCATCGCCCCGCAGGCGGCGCGCCTCTTCTACGGCCGGCTCTTCGACCTCGACCCCTCGGTGGAGCGGCTGTTCGATCCCGCGCGCATGACGTCCCAGGGTGCCAAGCTGATGACGGCGCTGGGCTTCGTCGTCGCCCATCTCGACCGGCCCGAGCGCCTGCTTCCCGTGGCGCGGGACCTGGCGGTGCGCCATCTGAGCTACGGCGTGCGGCGCGAGCACTATATCCCGGTCGGGGAGGCGCTGCTCTGGACGCTGGAGAAGGGCCTGGGCGACGGCTTCACGCCGGAGCTGCGCGCCGCATGGGCCGAAGCCTATGTGACCCTGGCGGCGGCGATGACCGACGCGGCCTATGTGGAGATGGCGGCATGACCCCCGCGGCGGCTCGCGCGGCACATGCGACAATTCCCGCCCTCTGGCAGCAAATGGCTGCGACATGGCGCGCCCAGGCTCCCTCCAACGCCGCGGGGGAACGGGCTATGGACGAGAAGGGCATCCGGCTGATCCGCCGGAGTTTCGCGCAGGTCGCGGCCCTCGCCTCGCCGGCGGCGATCCTCTTCTACGGGCGGCTTTTCCGTATCGATCCCGCCCTGCGCGGCCTCTTCACCAGCGCTGACATGCGGGTGCAGGGCGCGCGGTTCATCGCGGCCCTGGGCTACGCGGTGGCGACGCTGGACCGGCCGGAACGGCTGCTGCCGATCGCCCGCGACGTGGCGCTGCGCCTCGGCTTGCGGCCGGAGCACCACCGCCCGGTCGGCGAGGCGCTGGAATGGATGCTGGAGGAATGCCTGGCCGAGGATTTCTCCCCCGAGCTGCGCGCCGCCTGGAACAAAGCCTATCGCGAACTGACGGCGACGATGGCCGCCCAGGAGCGTCCCGCATGGGTGGTCTGACGGCCACGGTCTGATCAGCGCCAGGCGCATGGCCCGCCATGCGTCGGGCGCATTTGCTGCGGCACCGCGAGCCGTGGAAGATGCCGCCTTCCAGGGGGAGTCCGGGAAAAGCATGTCCGCCACGACCCGCAATGCCGGGCTTCTCATTGCCTGCGCCGTCGCGGCCGCCGCCCTGGCCATGGGCCTGCGCCAGAGCTTCGGCCTCTTCCTCGCCCCCATGACGGCCGAGCGCGGCTGGTCCACCTCGGGCTTCGCGCTGGCCATCGCCTTCCAGGTCCTGCTGAACGGCTTCGCCCAGCCGCTCGCGGGCCAGGTCGCCGACCGGATCGGGGCGCGGCCCGTGGTGCTGGGCGGCGCCATCCTCTACGCGGCGGGCATCCTCGGCATGGCGCTGAGCGAGGGGCTGCCGCTCTTCACCTTCTTCGCGGGCGTCGTCATGGGCGTGGCCGTGGCCGCCGCCGGGATGCCGGTGATCAGCGCGGCCCTCACGCGCGGCCTGCCCGAGCACATGCGCGGCCGCGCGGTGGGCCTGGGCACGGCGGGCTCGAGCTTCGGCCAGTTCCTGGTCGTGCCGCTCAGCCAGCTCGGAATCAACCTCGCGGGCTGGCAGGGGGCGCTCTTCCTCATGGCGGGGATGGCGCTGCTGATGGTGCCGCTCTCCCTGCCGCTCGGCGCCGCGCCGGCGCCGCCCAAGCCGGGCACCACCGAGCAGACGGCCGGGGAGGCGCTGCGCGCCGCCACCTCCTCGCCGAGCTTCTGGTGCCTCTTCGCCGGCTTCTTCGTCTGCGGCGTGCATGTGAGCTTCCTGGCCGTCCACCTCCCGGGCTTCGTGGCGACCTGCCACCTGCCGGCCTCGGTCGGCGCGGCCTCGATCGCGCTGATCGGGCTGTTCAACGTGGTGGGCTCGCTCGGCTCGGGCGAGCTTTCCCAGCGCTGGAAGCGGCGCGAGCTGCTGGTCGCGATCTATGCGCTGCGCGGCGTGCTGATGGCGGTCTTCCTCTATGCCGAGAAGACCACGACCAACGTGCTGATCTTTTCCGCCTTCATGGGGATCCTCTGGCTCTCGACGGTGCCGCCGACCGTGGCGCTCTGCGCGCGCAACTGGGGCACGCGCTGGCTGGCCACTATCTTCGGCATCGTCTTCCTGGGCCACCAGCTCGGCGGCTTCACCGGCGCCTTCCTGGGCGGCTACATCTTCGACCTGACCGGCAGCTACGACCTGATGTGGAGCGTCAGCATCGCCTTCGCGGCCTTCGCGGCCTTCATCCACCTGCCGATCAAGGATGGGCCAATCAAGGATGGGCCGACCAAGGCTGGCCCGCCATCTCCCGTCCCGGGCCTGACGCCGCCGGCCGGGCGGGCTACATAGGGGGCAGGGCCAACCTGCCAGGAGCTTTCATGCGCCGACGTTCGCTGCTTCCCCTCATGTCCGGCCTGCTTGCCGCGCCTTCGCTCGCGCTCCCCCAGGCCGCCCGGGCGCAGACCCGCCAGGGCCCGCCCCACGAATGGATGTTCGGCGGCTGGACCGGCGGCATCTTCCCGGCCACCGAGACCCAGGGGCCGGCCTGCTTCGGCAACGTCACCGTCATCGTGACGCGCGACATCGTGATGCGCGTCTCCAGCCTCGACGTGGCCTTCCGCCAGCGGGCGATCGAGACCGTGGCGATCATCCCCGACGGCCTCGAATTCCGCTTCGTGCCGACGCCCGGCCGCGCCGCGGTGCCGGAATCCGGCTTTGGCTGCGACAACAACCCCAATATCCTGCGCGTTCGCCGGGTGAGCGACGACGAGGTGCTCTTCACCGATTGCCGCGAGTTTCCGAGCCCGCTGAAGCGCTGCAAGGGCTGAGCCGGTGCCCCGCATCACGCTGATCCACGCGCTGCGCCACTCGCCGCCGCCGATCGAGGCCGCCTTCGCCAGGCTCTGGCCCGGCAACACGCTCATGAACCTGATGGACGACAGCCTCTCGGCCGACCTCGCCCGCCAGGGGAAGCTGACGCCGGAGATGACGCAGCGCTTCCGCGCGCTGGGCGACTACGCCACGGGGACGGGCGCGGACGCCATCCTCTTCACCTGCTCGGCCTTCGGGCCCTGCATCGAGGCCGTCGCGGCCGAGCACGCGCCCATGCCCGTGCTCAAGCCCAACGAGGCGATGATCGAGGAGATCCTGGCCTCGGGCGCGAGGAAGATCGGGCTGCTCGCGACCTTCCCGGGCACGCTGTCCTCCATGCCGCCGGAGTTCCCTCTCGGCATCGAGGTCGTGCCCTGCCTGGCCGAGGGCGCGCTCGCGGCGCTCGACGCCGGCGACGTCGCGGCGCATGACCGGCTGGCCATGGAGGCCTCGCTGGCGCTGAAGGATTGCGATGCCATCGCGCTCGGCCAGTTCAGCCTGGCGCATGTGGCGCCGATGGTGGCGGGGGCCACGGGCCTGCCCGTCTTCTCGACGCCGGACAGCGCCGTGCGCAAGCTGAAAAGGATGCTCGCTTGACCGGACCGGCCGTCGGCGATCCGGCGCCGGGCTTCGCGCTGGCGGCCTCGGGCGGGCGCAGGGTCAGCGCGGAGGCGCTGAAGGGGAAGCCGTATCTGCTCTACTTCTACCCCAAGGCGAGCACGCCCGGCTGCACCGCCCAGGCCTGCGGCATCCAGGAGGCGCTTCCGGCCCTGGGCAGGACGGGCCTCGCGATCATCGGGGTCAGTCCCGACCCCATGCCGGCCATTGAGAAGTTTGCCAGGAAGTTCGACCTGACCTTCCCGCTGGCGAGCGACCCCGAGCACCAGCTCGCCGAGGCCTACGGCACCTGGGTCCAGAAGACTTTCATGGGGCGTAAGTACATGGGCTTCGAGCGGTCGAGCTTCCTGGTCGACAGGGACGGGAAGATCGCGGCCGTCTGGCGCAAGGTGAAGCCCGAGGCCCACGCGGCCCAGGTGCTGGAGGCGGCGAAGGCTCTGTAAGGCGGTCTGCCGGAGAAGCTGTGGGACGATCCGCCAAGGCGCGGGACGCCGGGCGCATGTCTCCCCTGGCGTGAGCCAGTAGCCTTCCAGACCGGGCGGGAGCGGGGTTTCGGCGCGCGAGCGCCAGGGGCAGGCTTCGCGCACACGTCCCTCCGGAGGCCCCCATGGCAGAGCTCGACCAGGTTCTCGCGCATATCGATTCCGATCTCGACGCGGCGCTCGCGCGCCTCTTCGAGACCCTGCGGATCAAATCCATCTCCACCGATCCCGCCTTCGCCGGCGAGTGCAAGGCATGCGCCGACTGGCATGTGGCCGACCTCGCCAGCATCGGCTTCGAGGCCAGCGCCCGGCCGACCCCGGGCCACCCCATGGTCGTCGCGCATGACCGCAACGCGACCGGCCCCTCGGCGCTGTTCTACGGGCATTACGACGTGCAGCCCGTGGATCCGCTGGAGCTCTGGACCCGCGATCCCTTCGAGCCCGCGATCGAGACGCGCGAGGACGGCGCCAAGGTCCTCCGCGGCCGCGGCACGGCGGACGACAAGGGACAGCTCATGACCTTCGTCGAGGCCTGCCGCGCCTGGAAGGCCGTCACCGGCGGGCTGCCCATCCCGGTCTCCATCCTCCTGGAGGGCGAGGAGGAGAGCGGCGGCGTGAACCTGCCGCCCTTCCTCCAGGCGAATGCGGCGGAGCTGAAGGCCGATATCGGCCTGATCTGCGACACCAATATGTGGGACGCGCGGACCCCGGCCATCACCACCATGCTGCGCGGGCTCTGCGGCGAGGAGGTGATCATCCACGCCGCCGACCGCGACCTGCATTCCGGTTTCTACGGCTCAGCCGCGGCCAATCCGAACCGCGTGCTGGCGAAGATTATCGCCGGGCTGCACGACGAGAATGGCCGCGTGACGCTGCCGGGCTTCTATGACGGCGTACCGGAGCTGTCCGACGCGCTGCGCGCGCAATGGGACACGCTGGGCTTCGATGCGGAAAAATTCCTCGGTGCGGTGGGCCTCTCGGTCCCGGCCGGCGAGAAGGGGCGGTCGGTGCTGGAGATGACCTGGTCGCGCCCCACCTGCGAAATCAACGGCATGGGCGGCGGCTACCAGGGCGCCGGCTTCAAGACCGTGATCCCGGCCATGGCCTCGGCGAAGATCTCCTTCCGGCTGGTCTTCGACCAGGATCCGCATGCGATCCGCAAGGCCTTTCGCGACTATGTGCAGGCGAACGTTCCCGCGGACTGCCGTGCCGAGTTCATCGAGCACGGTTCGGGCCAAGCCATCCGCTTCCCGATCGACGCGCCGGAATTCGAGAAGGCCCGCCAGGCGCTGAGCGACGAATGGAACAAGCCTGGCGTCTTCATCGGCGGCGGCGGCTCCATCCCCGTGACGCATGAGCTGAAGAAGGCGCTGGGGATGGATGTGATCCTCGCCGGCTTCGGCCTGGAGGACGACCGCATCCACAGCCCCAACGAGAAATACGACCTGGAGTGCTTCCGGCGCGGCATCCGCTCCTGGGCGCGCATTCTCGACGCCCTTTCGCGCTAGACGAGGACCGATCCCGATGAGCGCCGCCGCCGAACCCAAGACCGCGATGCAGAAGATGCTCGATGTCGTCGAGCGCGTCGGCAACCGGGTGCCGCACCCGGTCCTCATCTTCGTGATCCTGATCGTGATCGTGATCGCCCTTTCCGCCATCCTCGGCGCGATGGGCGCCAGCGTCTCCTTCCAGCAGGTGAATTATGAGGCGGACACGGTCGAGCCCATGACGGTCGCGGCGCGCAGCCTGCTCACCGTCGAGGGCATCCGGTTCATGTTCACCGGCATCGTCCAGAACTTCATGAACTTCAATGCGGTGGGCGTCATCATCATCGCGATGGTGGGCGTGGGCGTCGCGGAGGAGGCGGGGCTGGTCAAGGCGCTCATCCGCAAGCTGGTCGTGGTCGCGCCGCCCAAGGCGCTGACCTATATCCTGGTCTTCGTCGGCATCGTCTCCTCCATCGCGGCCGATGCGGGCTACCTGGTGCTGATCCCGCTGGCGGCGGCGGCCTTCCTGAGCGTGGGCCGGCATCCGCTGGCGGGGCTGGCGGCGGCCTTCGCGGCGGTGGCCTCGGCCTTCCTCGTCAACGTGCTGATCGTGCCGACCGACGGCATCCTCACCGAGATCACCAACGACGCCATCGCGCTGGTGAATCCCAACGTCTCGATCGACCTCGCGGCCAACCTCTGGTTCTCCATCGCCTCGGTCGCGATGCTCACCGTCCTGATCGCACTGATCACCGAGCGGGTGATCGAGCCGCGCCTGGGCACCTATGTCGGCGACTACAGGCTGGAGGGCGACACCGGCCTCTCGGACGACGAGGGGCGGGGCCTGCGCTGGGCGCTCTGGGGGATGATCGCCGTTCTCGCCTTCCTCGCCGTGCTGACCCTGCCGCCGGGGGCGCCGCTGCGGAACCCGGAGACAGGCGCGATCATCGGCAATTCGCCCTTCATGAACAGCCTGATCGTCTCGATCGCGCTGGTCTTCCTGGTCTGCGGCACGGCCTACGGCCTCGGCGCGCGGACGATGAAGTCCACCAACGACGTGATCGGCGCCATGCAGAAGGCGATCGCGAGCCTGTCCGGCCTGATCCTGCTGCTGCTGGTGATCAGCCAGTTCATCGCCTTCTTCAACTACACCAACATGGCGACGCTGGCGGCCGTATCGCTGGCCGAGGTGCTGACGCGCGCCAATCTCAACGCGATCTGGCTGCTGGTCGGCTTCGTGGTGGTGGTCTTCCTGCTCGACCTCATCATCACGGCGGCGATCGCGAAATGGGCCATCTTCGCGCCCATCTTCGTGCCGCTGCTAATGCAGCTCGGCATGTCGCCCGAGGCGGTGCTGGCGGCCTATCGCGTGGGCGATTCGCCGATGAACGCCATCACGCCGCTGAACGCCTATTTCGCCATGATCGTGACCTTCGCCATCAAGTATCAGAAGGATGCGGGCGTCGGCACCGTGATCGCGCTGATGCTTCCCTATGTGGTCTTGCTGAGCGTGGTCTGGACCCTCTTCCTGGTCGCCTGGTACCTGACGGGCCTGCCCTGGGGCCTCGGGGCCTGAGCGCGGGGGCCGGGGGCGGCCAAGGTCGCGGCGCGCCGTGAACGAGATCTCCATCACCTTCGCCGTTATCGGAGTGATGGTGCTGGCCTTCGTCTCCAACCGCGTGCCCGTCGCCCCCGTGGCGCTGGCGGCCGCGCTCACCCTCTACTTCACGGGCATCCTCGACCATCACGAGGCGCTGGCAGGCTTCGGCGACACGACTGTGCTCTTCATCGCCTCGCTCTTCGTGGTGAGCGCGAGCCTGGACGCGACCGGCGTCACCGCCTGGGCCGGCAAGCTGCTGATCGCCCAGGCCGGCAAGAGCCGCCGGCGGCTGCTCGTGCTGTCCATGCTGCTGGTGGGCTTCCTCACCGCCCTGATCGGCTCCAGCGGAGCAGTCTCCGCGCTGCTGCCGGTGCTGGTGCTGGTGGCGGTGCGGCTGGGCTGGTCCCCCTCGCAGCTGATGATGCCGCTGGCCTTCGCCTCCTATTCGGGCTCGATGCTGGTGCTGACCGGCAGCCTGGTGAACGTGCTGGTCTCGGATGCCGCGACGGAGGCCGGCATGGCCCCCTTCGGCTATTTCGAGGTGACGGCGGTCGGCATCCCGCTTCTGGCGGGAACGGTCACGATCGTCGTCTTCTTCGGCGAGCGCCTGTTGCCGATGCGCGCCGGGCGCGGCATCCCGCAGGACCTCAGCCGGCACTCCGGCACGCTGGCCGAGCAGTACGAGGTCTTCGAGAGCATGCACCGCCTGGTGATCACGCCGGATTCACCCTTCGTCGGTCAGCCCAGCCCGGCGGTCGAGGCCGAGAACCGCCCGGGCCTCAGCCTTATCGCCATCCGGCCCGGCGGCAAGGCACCGCCCATGGCCAGTCCGGTGCTGGCCGCGGGCGACATCCTCTTCATGCGCGGCGAGTCCCAGGCCATCGCCGATTTCGCCGCCGAGAAGCGCCTCGAGCATGCCGAGCCGGCCAAGCGCGCCGAGCTCAGCGCCTCGCTGTTCAACCAGACCCACGGCTTCACCGAGGTGGTGCTGCCGCCGCGCTCCGGGCTGATCGGCGACACGGTCTTCCCCGGCATGGTCACGCCGGAGGGCGACCTCATCATCCTCGGCATCCAGCGGCGCGGCGAGAATCTGGGTCCGGGCAAGGTGACCCTGGCCGCTGGCGACACGCTGCTGATCCAGGGCCGCTGGGAGGCGCTGGAGAAGCATTCGGACGACCCGGACGTGCTGGTGGTGGCTTCGCCGGAGGCCATCCGTGGCCAGGCCATCCCGCTCGGCACGGGGGCGGCGCGGGCGGTCGCGATCCTGCTGGCCATGGTCGCCGCGTTGGCGACGGGCGTGGTGCCGAGCGTCATCGCCGGCGTCACGGCGGCCTGCGCGACGGTGCTGTCGGGCGCGCTGAAGGCCGAGCGGGCCTATCGGGCGATCAACTGGACGGCGCTGATCATGATCGCCTCGCTGATCCCGCTCTCCATCGCGATGCGCAAGACGGGCGCCGCCGAGCTTATCGCCGACACGCTGGTCGGCCTGCTCGGCGAGGCCAGCCCCTACAAGATGCTGGCCGCGCTCTTCGTGCTCACGGCGCTGCTCGGCCAGCTCATCAGCAGCACGGCGACGGCACTGATCCTCATCCCGGTCGCGATCGCGACGGCGACCGGGATCGGCATCTCGCCGCGCACGACGCTGGTCGTCGTGGCCGTCGCGGCCGCGGCCTCCTTCCTCACGCCCATCGCCTCCTCCGCCAGCCTGATGGTGCAGGGGCCCGGCGGCTATCGTTTCGGCGACTACTGGAAGCTCGGCCTGCCGCTGCTCGGCTGGTCCTTCCTGATCGCGACCTTCCTCGTGCCCGTCTTCTGGCCATTCTGAGGGGCATCCCCCATGAACATCGACCTGATCCTCGTCCTCCTCCTGCTCGGCGCCGCCATCGGCATGTTCGTGGCGAACCGCCCGCGCATGGACGCGGTCGCGCTCATCATGATCGCGGTGATGCCATTGACCGGCGTCCTCACGATCAACGAGGCCCTGGCGGGCTTCTCCGATCCCAATATCGTGCTGATCGCGGCCCTCTTCGTCATCGGGGAGGGGCTGGTGCGCACGGGCGTCGCGCGGCTGATGGGCGACTGGCTGAACGCCAGGGCGGGCCGCAGCGAGACGCGGATGCTGGTGCTGCTGATGCTGGCCTCGGGCTTCCTCGGTGCCTTCATGAGCTCGACGGCGGTGGTGGCGATCTTCATCCCGGTCGTGCTGCGGATCTGCCAGAACACCGGCACGGCGCCGAGCCAGCTCATGATGCCGCTCAGCATCGCCGCGTTGATGAGCGGCATGATGACGCTGGTCGCCACCGCGCCGAACCTCGTGGTGAACGCCGAGCTGGTGCGCCAGGGCGGCGAGAGCTTCGGTTTCTTCGCCTTCACGCCCTTCGGCCTTCCCATGCTGATCATCGGCACGGCCTACATGCTCTTCGCCCGCCGCCTGCTGCCCAGCACGAAGCCGGTCCTGGGACGGCAGGGGCGCCCCAGCCTGCCGGGCTGGGTGGAGCAATACGGGCTGAACCGGCGCGCCTATCGCGTGCGGATCATGATGGGCTCGCCGCTGGTCGGGCAGAAGCTGGACGACCTGGAACTGCGCGCCAGCGGCGTGAACCTGCTGGCCATCGAGATCGGCGGCCGCTTCTCGACCGAGGTGATCCGCCCCATGGCGCGAACGGTGCTGGAGGCCGGGCACATCATGCTGCTCGACGTCATCCTGCCCGATGTCGAGATCGAGGCGCTGCGGGAGAAGTACCGGCTCCAGATCCTGCCGCTCGGCGATGGCGGCTATGTCACCGACCGCTCGCAGGAGATCGGCATGGTGGAGGTTATCATTCCCGCCGATTCGCCGCTGGTGGGCCAGACGGTGCTGCAGGCGCGGGTGCGCTCCGAATCGGGCCTGACCGTCATCGGGCTGCGGCGGGGGCGGAAGGTGCTGAGCGAGGGGCTGCTCGAGGAGCAGCTCAAGGTCGGCGACACGCTGCTGCTGACCGGCTTCTGGTCGGACATCCGCAATCTGCAATCCGAACCCTCCGAGATGGTGGTGCTCAGCCTGCCGGCCGAGATGGAGGAGGTGCTGCCAGCCGCAAGCAAGGCGCCGCAGGCCGTGGCCATCCTGGCGCTGACGATCGGCCTCATGATCAGCGGGCTGGTACCCAATGTGCATGCGGCGCTGATCGGCTGCCTGCTGATGGGCGCGTTCGGCTGCCTCGACATGAACTCGGCCTACCGCTCCATCAGCTGGAAGAGCCTGATCCTGATCGTGGGCATGCTGCCCTTCTCACTGGCCCTGCAGCGGACCGGCGGCGTGGAGCTGGCGGCCGAGGCGGTGACGGCGATCGCCGGCAATGCCTCGCCGCGCATGGTGCTGGGGCTGCTCTTCCTGATCACGGCGATGCTGGGACTGTTCATCTCCAACACGGCGACGGCCGTGCTGATGGCGCCCGTGGCGCTGGCGGTGGCGCGGGACATGGGGGCCTCGCCCTATCCCTTCGCGATGATCATCGCGCTCGCTGCTTCCACGGCCTTCATGACGCCGATCTCCTCGCCGGTGAACACGCTGGTGGTGGGGCCGGGCAATTACGGCTTCGGCGATTTCGTGAAGGTCGGCGTGCCGCTGAGCCTGATCGTGATGGCCGTCAGCGTGCTGATGGTGCCGATCCTGCTGCCGCTGTGAGCAGGCTCAAGGGAGAAGGGATGGAGGTCCGAGGCGGAATTGAACCGCCGTAGCAGGTTTTGCAGACCTGTGCCTAACCACTCGGCCATCGGACCATCAGGGTCTTCCCCTCAGGCCGCGTTGTATCGGGCCCGGCGGCGTTTCGGTCAAGGCAGGCTGCTTTCCGGCGCGCGCCGCCCACCCTATAACCCCCCCGATCAGGATTGAGGTGAGTGGATATGGCGCAGAGCCTGGTGGCCGACGTTCCGGCGATCGAAGAGGACTTCCCCCGGGCCCGGCGCTTCATGGTGGACGGCCAGCTCACCCCGAACGGCATCACCGACCCGCTGCTGCTCGGCGCCATGGGCGAGATCCCGCGCGAGGCCTTCCTGCCGCCCGCGCTGCGCCCGCGCGCCTATGCGGACGAGGCGGTGCCGCTGGGCGGCGGCCGCGCCATGCTGGCGCCCATGGTGCTGGCCAAGATGATCCAGCTCGCGCTGCCCCAGCCCGGCGAGCGCGCCCTGGTGCTCGCGGCCGGCAGCGGCTACGGCGCGGCGGTGCTGGCCCGGATGGGCCTGAAGGTCACGGCCGTCGAATCCGACGCCGCCCTGGCGGGCCCTTCCGAGCGGGCCTTCGGCTTCGGCCTGCACGGCAACCGCCCCACGATGGTGAACGCCGACCCGCGGGGAGGCGTGCCCTCCGGCGCGCCCTACCGGCTCATCCTGATCGAGGGGGCGGTGGAAGCCGTGCCCGCGGCGCTGGGCTCGCAGCTCGGCGAGGGCGGGCGCCTCCTCGTCATCCGGCGCGAGCCGGGTGGGACGGGGCGCATCCTCATGCTGCGGAAGCTCGGCGGCGGCCTGACCGAGGTGGCGGGCCCGGATGCGGCCGGCCCCCTCCTGGCGGACTTCGCTCCGGCGCCGGGCTTCGTCTTCTGAGACGGCCTGCCGTTTCAAGCGTCGCGATCGCGGGCGCGAGGGCGCCCTTGGCTCGCCCGCCGAAGGAAGCCTTCAATTTTCCGGCGGTGGTGCGATATGCCCGGAAGCGGCTATAATCGGCGGCAGCGGGAACGGAGTTGGGTCATATGCATCTGGGCATGAGGTTTGTTCTCCTGTCCGCCACGGCGGCCGGTCTCTTCACGGCGGGGCATTTCGCAGCTGCGCCCGCATCTGCGCAGACGATGCAGCAGGCCCTGGCCGCGACCTACAACAACAACCCGACCCTGCTGGCCGCGCGCGCCCAGCTCCGCGCCGTGGACGAGGGCGTGCCCCAGGCGCTGGCCGGGTGGCGGCCGACGGTGGTCATGGCCGGCAGCGCCGGCGCGGCCGATGTCCGCACCCGCAGCCAGACCCAGTTCTTCCGCCCCGACGGCAGCTTCTTCTTCCGCGATCCGGTGGGCCCGCTCACCAACGGCACCCAGGGCCCGATTCCCTCGACCATTCGGCAGGAGCGCACCCCCGCCTCGGCCACCATGACGCTGACCCAGCCGATCTATCGCGGCGGCCGGACCGTGGCGCAGACCCGCCAGGCGGAGAACACCGTGCTGGCGCAGCGTGCCCGCCTGCTCGCCGTCGAGCAGCAGGTGCTGGGCGACGCCGTCCAGGCCTATATCGGCATGATCCAGAATTCGGAGCTGCTGCGCCTCAATATCAACAACGAGCAGGTGCTGACCCGCCAGCTCCAGGCCACTAATGAGCGCTTCCGCGTCGGCGAGATCACCCGCACCGACGTCGCCCAGGCCGAGAGCCGGCTGGCCGGCGCGCGCGCCACGCGCACCAATTCCGAGGGCACGCTGCAGATCGCCCGCGCCACCTTCGAGCGCGTGATCGGCGCCGCGCCGCAGCGGCTGACCAATCCGCAGCCGCTGAACGTGCCCATCCGCAGCGCCGCCGAGGCCCAGGCCGTGGCCATCGCGAACAACCCGAACGTGGTGGCGGCGCTCTTCGCCGCGGCCTCGGCGCGCGACAACATCGACGTGCAGATGTCGGTCCTGCTGCCGCAGATCTCGGCCAATGCCCAGGCCTTCCGGCAGGACAACCAGACCACTGCGCATACCCGCCAGACGGGCGGCCAGGCCACCATCAACCTCTCCGTGCCCCTCTTCCAGGGCGGCGCCGAGCATTCGGCGGTGCGCCAGGCGCGCCAGCAGGCCCAGCAGACCATCACCCAGGTGGACGAGCAGCGCCGCCTGGCGGCCCAGAACGCCTCTCAATCCTGGGAGACGCTGCGCAGCAACCGCTCGCAGGTCGACAGCGTCCGGGCCCAGATCCGCGCCCAGGAGATCGCGCTGGACGGCGTGCAGCGCGAGGCGATCGTGGGCAGCCGCACCACGCTGGACGTGCTGAACGCCGAGCAGGAGCTTTTGAACGCGCGCACCAGCCTCGTGAACGCGCTCTCCTCGGTGATCACCGGCTCCTATGCGCTGGCGGCCTCGATCGGGCGGCTGACGGCCCAGGATCTCGGCCTGCCGGTCGAGGTCTACGACATGACGGCCTACTACAATGCCGTGCGCAACCGCTGGGTCGGCATCGGGGACTACTCCACCGCCGCCGTTCGCCGCTGAGATGTCGGCCTCCAGGCCCCCCGGCGGGACGGACCCGTCGATGGACGATATCCTCGCCTCGATCCGCCGGATCCTGAACGAGGACGAGCAGGCGGCGGCGACCGTCGTGGCCTCGCCGGCTGCGACCCCCTCCGCGTCCAAGCCTCCTGCTGCGCCCTCTGCCGCGATCCAGCTCACGCCCGAGATGATGATAGCGCCGCCCGAGAGTCTCGCCGGGCCCGTCGCGGCCACGCCCGCGCCCATTGCGATCGCTCCGGCTCCCACGCGCATCCAGGAGTCGCCGCCCGTATCCGCCGCCGAGCCCGGCCCCAGGGCCGCGCCGCAGCCCCCGCAGCCGGAGCCCTTCCTCATGTCCCTGGAGCCCCAGGATCCGCCGTCTTCCGGCCTCGTCGATCCAACGGCCGCCGCGGCCGCCGCCTCGGCCTTCGGCCAGCTCTCGCGGCTGGCCCAGGATCGCGGAGCGGCGGTCACCCGCCAGGGGCCGTCCATCGAGGATCTCGTGCGCGAGGAGTTGCGGCCCATGCTGAAGGCCTGGCTCGACGCCCATCTGCCGGCCACGGTGGAGCGGCTGGTCCGCGCCGAGATCGAGCGGGTGATGTCCCGCCAGGGCTGAGCCGACGCCGCGCCGGGGCTGATTCGCGTCTTCGGGCCGATGGGGCGCGAAGACGATCCGGCCCTGGGGACTTGACGCGCCGCGCCGCGCGTTCGACCTCTGCGCGATGCTCGACAAGGCCTTCGACCCCGCCTCGATGGAATCGCGGCTCTATGCCGCTTCCGAAGCCTCCGGCGCGTTCTCCGCGCATCCGGAGAGCAACGCGCAACCCTTCACCATCGTCATCCCGCCGCCCAACGTCACGGGCAGCCTGCATATCGGCCACGCGCTGAACAACACGCTGCAGGACGTGATGGTCCGCTACCGGCGCATGCAGGGGCGCGACGCGCTCTGGATGCCCGGCATGGACCATGCCGGCATCGCGACGCAGATGGTCGTGGAGCGCCTGCTCGGCACGCAAGGCCAGACCCGGAGGGGACTCGGCCGCGAGGCCTTCGTGGACCGCATCTGGGAATGGAAGGCGGAGAGCGGCGGGTCCATCACGCGCCAGCTTCGCCGCCTCGGCGCGTCGCTCGACTGGCCGCGGGAGCGCTTCACCATGGATGCCGGCCTGTCCAAGGCGGTCATCGAGGTCTTCGTGCGGCTGCACACGGAAGGCCTGATCTACCGCGACACGCGGCTGGTGAACTGGGACCCGGTCTTCCAGACGGCGATCAGCGACCTCGAAGTCGAAAGCCGGGAGACCAAGGGGCAGATCTGGACGCTCCGCTACCCGATCGAGGGCGAGCCGGGGCGCCACATCCTCGTCGCCACCACGCGGCCGGAAACCATGCTGGGCGACACCGCCGTCGCCGTGCATCCGGAGGATCCGCGCTTCAAGGATCTGATCGGCAAGAGGGCCATCCTGCCGCTGGTGGGCCGTGCCATCCCGATCGTGGCCGACGACTACAGCGACCCCGAGAAGGGCACGGGCGCGGTGAAGATCACGCCCGCGCACGATTTCAACGACTACGAGGTCGGCCGCCGGCACGACCTGCCCATGCCTTCCGTGCTGGACGCCGAGGCGCGCATCTGGCTCGACGAGATCGGCGGCGACCTGCGGGCGGTGGAGGGCGCGGCCGATCCCGATTTCGTCCGCTCTCTGGGGGGCGTTGACCGTTTCGAGGCCCGCAAGCGCATCGTGGCGGAGCTGGAGCGGCTGGAGCTCCTGGAGAAGGTGGAGGCCCACGCCAACACCGTGCCCCATGGCGACCGCTCCGGCGTGCCGATCGAGCCGCGGCTGACGCTGCAATGGTACTGCGACGCCGCGACGCTGGCGAAGCCGGCCATCGAGGCGGTGGAGACCGGCAAGACCGAGTTCGTGCCCAAGCAGTGGGAGAACACCTTCTTCGCCTGGATGCGCGACATCCAGCCCTGGTGCATCTCGCGCCAGCTCTGGTGGGGGCACCGCATCCCGGCCTGGTACGGGCCGGAGGGCAGCATCTTCGTCGAGAAGGATGAAGAGACCGCCCGAGCCGCGGCTCGGGAAAAATTCGGCCGCGACGTGGAGCTCACGCGCGACGAGGACGTGCTGGACACCTGGTTCAGCAGCGGATTATGGCCCTTCTCGACCCTCGGCTGGCCCGACAAGACGCCCGAGCTGGACAAGTACTACCCGACCGACGTGCTGGTGACGGGCTTCGACATCATCTTCTTCTGGGTCGCCCGGATGATGATGTTCGGCATCCACATCATGGGCGAGGTTCCCTTCAGGCACGTCGTCATCCACGGCCTCGTGCGCGACGAGAAGGGGGCGAAGATGAGCAAGTCGAAGGGCAATGTCCTCGACCCGCTCGAGCTCATCGATGCCTATGGCGCCGATGCGGTGCGCTTCACCTTGGCCGCGCTGGCCTCGCCGGGGCGCGACATCAAGCTCGCCAAGGCGCGGATGGAGGGCTATCGCGCCTTCGCCACTAAGCTCTGGAACGCCTCGCGCTTCCTGGAGATGAACGGCATCGCCGCCGATCCCGCCTGGACGCCCGACGGCGCCCAGGGGCCGCTCGCCCGCTGGATCCTGGATGGCGCGAACACCGCCATCGCGGAGGCGACCGCCGCACTCGACGCCTTCCGCTTCGACGAATACGCGGCCGTGCTCTATCGGTTCACCTGGAACAGCTTCTGCGACTGGTTCATCGAATTCGCCAAGCCCGTGCTGAACGGACCCGACGGGCCCGAGAAGGACGAGGTGAAGGGCGCGGCCCAGCATGTGGTCGGCGTGGTCCTGCGCCTGCTGCAACCGGTCATGCCCTTCGTCACCGAGGAGCTCTGGACCCGGCTCGGCTATGGCGGAGAGGCCAGCCTGATCGTCGCCGCCTGGCCGCAGGCCGTACCCGTGCGCGACGCCGCCGAGGCCCGCGCGGAGCTGGACGGCGTGGTGCGCCTGATTTCCGAGGTGCGCGCCGTGCGCGCCGAGGTGAACGTGCCGCCCTCCATCACGACGAAGCTGCTCGTCCAGGGCGCGTCGCCCGAGATGCTGGCACGGGCCGGGCGCTGGATCGATGCGATCCGCCGCCTGGCACGCGTCACCGGGATCGAGGTGCTGGACGGCGCCGCGCCCCAGGGCGTGGTGCAATGCGTGCTCGGCGAGGCGACGCTCATGCTGCCGCTGGCGGATGTGATCGATCTCGGCGCGGAGCGCACGCGCCTGTCGAAGGACCGCGCCAAGGCCGAGATCGAGGTGAAGAAGATCAACGGCAAGCTCGGCAATCCCGAATTCATCGCCAAGGCGAAGGAGGAGGTGATCGAGGAAAACCGCGAGCGGCTCGCCGATGCCCAGGCCGAGATTGCGCGGCTCGATGCGGCGATGGCGCGGATCGCCGGGTAGGAAAAGATCGAGGGGCTCCGCCCCTCGAACACCCCGGCAAGAACCTCAGGTTCTTGCATCTCCGGTGAAATGGGGTTTCCTGGCGTCAGCAAGGGGAACGCCAATGACCACCTGGGACAAGTCGCGGCTGCCGAGCCGCCATGTGAGCGTCGGGCCGGAGCGCGCGCCGCACCGCAGCTACTACTTCGCGATGGGCATGACCCGCGAGGAGATCGCAAGCCCGCTGGTGGGCGTCGCCTCCTGCTGGAACGAGGCCGCGCCCTGCAACATCGCCCTCAGCCGCCAGGCGCAGGCCGCCAAGCGCGGCGTGGCCGCCGCCGGCGCCGCGCCCCGCGAGTTCACCACCATCACGGTGACCGACGGCATCGCCATGGGCCATCAGGGGATGAAGTCCTCGCTGGTCTCGCGCGAGGTGATCGCCGATTCCGTCGAGCTCACCATGCGCGGCCATTGCTACGACGCGCTGGTGGGCATCGCCGGCTGCGACAAGACGCTGCCCGGCATGATGATGGTGATGCTGCGCCTGAACGTGCCCAGCGTCTTCCTCTACGGCGGCTCCATCATGCCCGGCCGCCACCACGGCCGCGACGTGACCGTGCTCGACGTCTTCGAGGCGGTGGGTCAGCACGCGGCCGGCAACATGTCCGACGAGGAGCTGCAGGAGCTGGAGGAGCATGCCTGCCCGGGCGCGGGCGCCTGCGGCGGGCAGTTCACCGCCAATACCATGGCCTGCATCTCCGAGGTGATCGGCCTCGCGCTGCCCTATTCGGCCGGCGCGCCGGCGCCCGACACCGAGCGGGACGAATACGCCTATCGCAGCGGATTCGCGGTGGTGGACCTCGTCCGCAACCAGCTCCGCCCGCGCGACATCGTGACGCGCAAGGCGCTGGAGAACGCGGCGCGAATCGTGGGCGCCACGGGCGGGTCCACCAATGCGGGGCTGCACCTACCGGCCATCGCCAATGAATGCGGGATCGATTTTCCCCTGGAGGAGGTGGCGCGGCTGATGCGCGACACGCCCCATATCGCCGACCTCAAGCCGGGCGGGAAGTATGTGGCGCTGGACGTGCACAAGATCGGTGGCGTCCCCGTCATCATCAAGGCGCTGCTCGAGGGCGGCCTGCTGCATGGCGACTGCATGACCGTCACCGGCAAGACCCTGGCGGAGAACCACGCCGAGGTGGTCTTCCCGAAGAACCAGGACGTCGTGCGCCCCGTCTCCGATCCGATCAGCCAGATCGGCGGTGTCGTGGCGCTCTTCGGCAATCTGGCGCCCGATGGGGCGATCGTGAAGATCGCCGGCATGGAGAAGCTGCGCTTCGAGGGCACGGCGCTCTGCTTCGACTGCGAGGAGGACGCCTTCGCCGCCGTCGACGCGCGCGCCTACAAGCCGGGCGACGTGATCGTCATCCGCTACGAGGGGCCCAAGGGCGGCCCGGGGATGCGCGAGATGCTGAGCACGACCAGCGCCATCTACGGGCAGGGCATGGGCGACAAGGTCGCGCTCATCACCGACGGCCGCTTCTCGGGCGCCACGCGCGGATTCTGCATCGGCCATGTGGGTCCGGAGGCCGCCGTCGGCGGAACCATCGGCCTGCTGCGGAACGGCGACAGGATCGTCATCGACGCGCAGGCCGGCACGATCGACGTGGAGCTGGACGAGGCGGAGCTGGCGCGGCGCCGAGCCGAATGGAAGCCGCGCGCGCACAACTTCAACTCGGGCGTGCTCTGGAAATACGCGCAGACCGTGGGTCCGGCGCGGGCCGGCGCGGTGACGCAGCCGGGCGCCCGGGAGGAAACGCATGTCTATGCGGATATCTGATCGCGTCTTAGCGATGCGTTAAGCTTCGCGGGCCCATCCTGGCGACAGACAGGATTGGACCCGCAGAATGCTGGATGCTCCCTTCTCCGCCGCCGGCCTTCAGCCGGCGATGTCGCCCGCCGAGCAGCGGCTGCTGCGTTACGCGGCGGCCGGTGTGGAATCGGCCGTGGAATTCGGCTGCGGCGGCAGCACCCTTCTCCTCCTGGAAGAGCTGGGCGGACCGCTGATCTCGGTCGAATCCGATCCGCAATGGCTATCGCGCCTGAGGGCGGAGCCCGGCTGCGTCGGGGCGGCCGCATCGGGCCGCTGGCAGGGCGTTCGCGCGGACCTGGGCCCGGTCGGCCCCTGGGGCTGGCCACGCGATCCCGCGCGCTATGCCGACGGGCCGCTCTATTGGAATGCGCCGTGGGGGCTTTGCCCCGCGCCGGGCCTCGTGCTGGTCGACGGCCGATTCCGCGTGGCCTGCGCGCTGGCCGCGCTGGAACGCCTGGCGCCAGAAGGCGTGATCGCCATCCATGATTTCTGGGGCCGCGAGCACTATCGGCCGCTGCTGGAATTCGCCGATCTGGTCGGCACGACGGCGAGCCTGGCGCTGCTGGGGCGCAAGCGCGGCGCGGCGCTTCCGGAGCCGGGCCGCTACGCCACGGATCCGCGATGAGCGGAAAAAGGCGGGAGCCGTAAGGCTTCCTTAACTTCCCGACGCCCAGGATGCCTCCGCCCCCGGAATTCGGGGGAGGCCAACAGGCAAAGGAAAAAGACCATGTCGCTCAATTCCGTGAACACCAATATGGGCGCGATGGTGGCGCTCCAGTCGCTCAACAAGACCAGCGCCGAGATGGAGACGACGCAGAAGCGCATCTCCACCGGCTATCGCGTGGCCGATGCGCGGGACGACGGCGCCGCCTATGCGGTGGCCGAGCGCATCCGTGGCGACCTGGCCTCCACCACCTCTGCCAACCAGCAGCTCGGCGGCATCAAGGGCCTGCTCGACACCACGCGCACCGGCCTCGAGAACATCTCGAATGCCCTGAAGGACGTGAAGTCGACCATCGTCGCGCTCTCGGACGCGAACATCACGCCGGCCCAGCGCAGCCAGTACATGTCCGCGCTGAAGGAGAAGTTCAGCCAGATCTCCAACTTCGTGACGGACACGACCTATAACGGCCAGTCCATGCTCAACACCTCGGCGGATGCCACCGCGACGGGCACGACGCTCGGCGAGGTCAGGACCGTGCGGAACGGGGAGGGGGCGTCCTATTCCTTCGCCAAGATCGCCTCCAAGGGAATCAACGGCGAGGCCGGATTCACGGCGCTGACGGCCTTGGGCATGACCACCGGCGGCGTGGCGGCCGGCACCACGCTGGCCGGTGCCATCAGCAGCTTCGGCGCGGCCCTGACCACGGGGGGCGCGGTGAACGTCGCGATCAACAACACGCTGACCGCGATGAACAACCTCGGCAGCTACAGCAAGTACGTGGACAGCCAGATCAACTTCAACAAGGCGAAGATGGACGCGCAGGAGGCGGGCATGGGCGCGCTGATCGACGCGGATCTGGCGAAGGAATCGGCGCGGCTGCAGTCGCTGCAGATCCGCCAGCAGCTGGGCAGCCAGGCGCTGGGCATCGCCAACCAGGCACCGCAGGTCCTGCTGTCCCTCTTCCGCTGATGACGACCCCGGGCTGGCAGGAGGCCGCCCACTTTCCCTCTCCGGCTAGCCGCCGCCGCTCGCCCAGTCCCCCATGATGGAGGAACCCGTCCCATGTCCTACGCCAGCAGTTCCGCCGCCGTCGCCGGAAGCTACCGCCGCCGGCTGACGCCCAAGCAGATGGAGGCCGAGGTCTATGGCCGTGCCACGCGCGCCCTGCGGGAGGCGATGGACAACGAGAACCCCGTCGTCCTCGCGCGGGCCCTGGCCGACAACCGCCGCCTCTGGGATGCGGTGCTGGCCGCCGTGATCGACCCGAGCAACCGGCTTCCCGTCCCGCTCCGGGCCCAGATCGCCTCGCTGGCCCGTTCGGTTCTCCGCGAGTGCGACGCGGAAAGTCCTGACACGGATCTCATCATCGAGATCAACGAGCAGATCGCAGCGGCCCTGTGGGCCTGAGGAGGACCAGGATGCAAACCCTCGCCGCCGCCAGGCAGGCCGCCGATCCCGCCGTCGTCTCGCGGCTGCTCGACCGCGGCCGCGACATGCTGAGCGCGCGCCGCACCGCGGAAGCCCTTCTGATGCTGGAGCGGGCGGTCCTCGTGCCCGAGGCACCGCCCGAAGCCTTCGGTCTCCTGGCTGAGGCGCTGCTGGAGGCGGGCCGCACGGAGGAGGCGCTCCGCGCCGCCGACACCGCGCTCGCCGCCCGTGGGGCGGACGGCATGCTGCGCCTGCTGCGCGCGCGGATCCGGCGCGGCAACAACGATGCGCGGGGTGGCCTGGACGACGCCGCGGCCGCCGTGATGGCGGATCCCGGCAGCTTGGAGGCCAAGACCCTTCTCGCCACCTGCCTTTCCGAGGCGGGCCGTCACGACGAGGCGCTGTTCTTCTTTCACCAGGTCTTCGAGGCGCAGCCGGGCAGCGCCCTGGCTGCGGCCATGCTGGCCATGGGCTTCATGCGGGCCAATCGCCACGAAGCGGCCGAGGAGCTCTATGCCCTCGCGGAGGGGCTGTCCGGCAAGCCGCGCGGCCTCGTCGTGCTGCGCGCGCAGAACGCCATCCTCGCCGGCGACGCCCAGCGCGCCGCCGGCATGCTGGAGGCGGCGCTCGCCGCGGCTCCGGACAGCGCGCTCTGGTCCATGCTCGGCCAGGCCTATCATCGCCTCGGCCTCACCGACCGGGCTGGCGAGGCCTATGCCGAGGCCTCCGCGCTGGAGCCCGGGAATGCTTATCTGAGGCATCTGGCGGTCGCGGTGGGTGCGCGGCCGGCGGAAGGCGACCGGGCGAGCGAGCAATACGTGACCGAGGTCTTCGATGGCTTCGCGGCGCGGTTCGAAGAATCGCTCTTCTCGCTGGGCTATCGGATCCCGGGCGTCATGCTCCGCATACTCGAGGCGCATCTCCCCGATGTCGCCCAGGGCCGTGCCCGGCTCGGCGATGTGCTGGACCTCGGCTGCGGCACCGGCCTCATGGGAGCCGTGCTGTACGACCTTCTGGGCGGCCGGCTGGTCGGCGTGGACCTCTCGCCGCGCATGCTCGAAGCCGCAGGCGGGAAGCAGGTCTACACGGAGCTGCGTCGCGCCGATGTCCTGACCGCGCTGCGAGAGGATGGGACGCGATATGCGGCGATCCTCATGGCCGACCTGCTCTGCTACTTTGGCGCGCTGGAGGAGGTCCTTGCCGCGGCCCGGTGCCGCCTCGCTCCGGGCGGCTGCCTCCTGTTCAGCATCGAGGCGGGCGAGCCGGGCACGGGCTGGGTGCTCACCCGCAACGCCCGTTACCAGCAGAGCGCTGAATATGTCCGCTCGGCGCTGTCGCAGGCGGGCCTGGTCGCGATCGGCTTCCGCGAGGAGGTCCTGCGGTTCGAGAACGGCGAGCCGGTGAGGGGCTATATCGTCCTCGCGGCGCCGGGCCACTGACAATGCGGCTGGCCGAATTCGACGCGGGCCTGGATGAGCTCCGCGCCGGCCGGACGGATTCGGCCGTGCCGCTGCTGGCGGCTGCGCTCGACCGGGAGCCGGAGCATGCGCTGGCGGCACTCAACCTCGGCATGGCGCTGATGGATCTGGGCCGCCTCGAGGAGGCCGCGCCGCATCTCCACAAGGCCCAGGGATCGCTGCCCCATCTGGCCGAGGCGCATTTCCGCCTGGGCCGGCTCGCGCATCTGCGCGGCGATCCTGCCGCGGCACGCAGGGGCTACGAAGCGGCGCTGATGCGGGCGCCCGGCCATGTCGCGGCGCTGTCCGGGCTCGGCCTCCTAGAGCGTCAGGGCGGCGAGCTCGCCAGAGCGGAGATGCTGCTGGCTGAGGCCATGCTGCATGCGCCGGAGGACAGCGGCATCGCGCTCGAATATGCCCGGACGCTGCGCGAGAACGGGTCCGCGGATCGCGCCGCCGCCATCGCCGACGAGGTGCTCGCCCGAGAGCCGGAGCTGGGCCAGGCGGGGCTGATCTGGGCCGAAGCGCTGGTCTCCCTGCATGGCGCCGCCGGAGCGCGTAGGATGGCGGAGGCCGCATTGGCGGCGGACCCTCTGGCTGCCGCCCGGGTCGCGGGGCTCGCCAGCCTGATCGAGGCCGCCGAGGGCCATGGCGCGGCGCTGCCGCAATGGCGCCTCGCCGAGGCGCTGGCGCCGGATGACGGCCAGATCCTGAGTGGTCTCGGTCATTCCCTGGGGCGCCAGCGCCAGCACAAGGACGCGCTCGACATTTTCGAGCGGGCCGTGCGCCTCCTGCCAAACGAGCGCAAGCTGCGCGTGGCCCTGGGCGAGCAGTTGCTTCGCACGCATCGCTTCGCCGAGGCGGAGGACGTGCTGCGGCGGGCCATGCGGGATCTGGGCTCCGACTATCGCGGCCAGGCCACGCTGGCGCTCGTTCAGGTGTCGCAGGGCCGGCAGGAAGAGGCCATGGCCTCAGCGCAAGCCGCCGGCGGTGAGAACGAGCTGATGCTGCGGCTCTGCAGCGTGGGGCCCTACCATCCGGAGCAAGCCGAGCCGGCCCGGCTGCGGACGGTGGCGGACCGGCTGCATGCGCATCTGTCGGACAAGCTGGAGCCCTGGAGCCCGGCGCCGCGCGCCTCGGCCGGCCGTTTGAGGGTCGGCTTCCTCTCGTCCAACTTCGGGACGCATCCGGTCGGCTGGTTCACCTTGGCCGGCGTCGAGAACCTGCCGCGCGACGGGTTCGAGCTGGTCTTCCTCTCCCTGGGCGACCGGCCGGGGCCGCTGGCGCAGCGGTATCGGGCCAGGGCTGACCGATGGGTCGCCCTCGACCCCGCCATGGGCGAGCTCCCGCTGGTGGAGAACCTTCGCGCGGAGAAGCTGGACATCCTCGTGGATCTGGGCGGGCACGGGCTCGGGGGCCGGATTCGCGTGCTGCGGCACCGCTGCGCGCCCGTGCAGATCAAATGGGTCGGCTCGCAATCGGCGACGACCGGCGTGCCGAACATCGACTGGCTGGTCACCGATCGCTGGGAGACGCCGGAGGGCTTCGAGCCGAACTACGGCGAGCGACTCCTGCGCCTGCCGGACGGCTATGTCTGCTACGATCCGCCCTCCTACGGGCCGCCGGTGGTGCCGCCGCCGCTGCTGCGGCGCGGCCGCGCAACCTTCGGCTGCTACAACAACATGGCCAAGATCACGTCACGGGTTCTGACCTGCTGGGCGCGGATCCTGGCGGCGGTGCCGGGCAGCCGGCTCGTCCTGCGCACCCATGCCCTGGGCGACCCGCGGACGCGGGACGCCTTCGTCGAGCGCGCGAAGTCCCTGGGCCTGCCGCCGGACCGGATGGATCTCCACGGCGCGGTCCCGCATGCGGATCTGCTGGCCGCCTATGGCGACATCGATATCTCGCTCGATCCCTTTCCCTACAATGGCGGGCTGACCGTCTGCGAATCCCTGTGGATGGGCGTTCCGGTGCTCACGCTGACGGGCGGCAGCTTCGCCGCGCGCCATGCCTTCTCGCACCTGTCCAATCTCGGCCTGCAGGACTGGGCGGCCTTCGACGAGGACGGCTATGTGACCCAGGCCATCGCCCGCGCCGCCGATCCGGAGGCGCTCGCCGCCCTTCGCGCCACCTTGCGGGAGCGCATGGCGGTCTCGCCGCTCTGCGACGCGCCGCGCTTCGGGCGGAATCTCGGCGAGGCGCTCCGGCGGGCCTGGGAGGCGGCTTGACGCGGGAGCACCGACGGGAAACAGCTTGCCCATGAGCAGCATCGAGATCGCCAGCCATCGTGGCGGCGCCTTTCTCTGGCCGGAGAACAGCCTCATGGCCTTCCGCCATGCCCTGGGCTGGGCGGCCGAGCAGGTGGAGTTCGACGTGCATGCGAGCCGCGACGGTGAGCCCGTCGTGATCCACGACGCCACGCTGGATCGCACCACGGACGGCTCGGGCCCGGTCCGGGCGCTCGACTGGGCGGAGGTGCGGCGCCACCGCCTCCGCGGGACCGGCGGCGAGGCCGTGCCGAGCCTGGCGGAGGCCGCGGCCCTGATCGGCGCGTCGCCGCAGCGGCTGCGGATGGAGATCAAGGCCGGGGTCGACGGGCGGCCCTATCCGGGCCTGGTGCGCCGCTGCGCCGAGCGGCTCGGCGGGCTTCGCGCCCGCACCGTCCTGATGAGCTTCGAGGCGGCGACGGTGGCCGAGGCGGCGGCGCTCGGCGGATTCGGCCAGCTCGTCTACCTCGTCGAGACGCGCCCCATGCGCGCGCTGCGCCCGGCCGACCTCGTCGCCCTCTGCCGGAGCTGCGGGGCCACCGAACTCGGCGTCCACGAGGGCTCCGCCGACGAGGCCCTGCGCGATGCGCTGCGCGAATCCGGCCTGCGCCTCTCCGTCTGGGGTGCCAACCATGCGCCGAGCATCGCGCGCGCGCTGGCCCTCGGCGTGGATGTGCTGGCGACGGACGATCCGCCGCTGGCCGTCGAGATGCGCGCTGCCGCAATTCCGTTGCGCTGACCTCCTCCCCCGCCTAGCCTCGGCTCAACGAAAGAGACCGGGGAGGTCAGGGCCTTGCAGGATTCGATCCTGGCCGTGGAGGGCGTGTCGCTGCGCTTCGGCGGCGTTCGCGCGCTCACCGAGGTCAGCTTCGAGGTCCGTCGTGGGGAGGTCTTCTCCGTCATCGGCCCGAACGGCGCCGGCAAGACCTCCATGGTCAACTGCGTCTCGGGCCGCTACCGGCCGACGGAGGGCCGGATCGCCTTCGAGGGCCAGGACATCACGCGCCTGCCGCCCAGCCGGCGCGCGCCGCTCGGCATCGGACGGACGTTCCAGAACCTGGCGCTCTTCGGCCATATGACGGTGCTTGACAACATCATGGTCGGGCGACACCACCTGCTGAAGGCCGGCTTCCTGCGCGGCATGGCGCATTGGATCGGCGGCGCACGGGCCGAGGAGATCGTCCATCGCCGCGAGGTCGAGGACATCATCGACTTCCTGGAGATCCAGCATGTCCGCAAGGCGCCGGCCGGTACGCTGCCCTACGGGCTGCGCAAGCGCGTGGAACTGGCACGCGCGATCGCGCTGAAGCCCAAGCTGATCCTGCTGGACGAGCCGATGGCGGGCATGAACCTCGAGGAGAAGGAGGACATGGCCCGCTTCATCCTGGACCTGAACCAGGAATGGGACATGACGGTGCTCATGATCGAGCACGACATGGGCGTGGTGATGGACATCTCCTCCCGGGTCATGGTGCTGGATTTCGGCCGGAGGATCGCCGAGGGCACGCCGGACGAGGTGCTGGCCCATCCGCAGGTCCGCCGCGCCTATCTGGGCGAAGCGGTCGAGGAGGCGGCCGCGTGACGGACACGCTGCCGCGCCTCCTGGCCCACAATGCCGAGAGGCATGGCGGCGAGGTCGCGCTGCGCGAAAAGCAATATGGCATCTGGCGCAGCGTGACCTGGGGACAGTACCACGCGCGCACGCGGCTCTTCGCGCTGGGGCTCAGGCGGCTCGGCGTCCGGCCGGGCGAGGTGATCGGCCTGATCGGCGACAACCGGCCCGACTGGGTCATGGGCGAGATCGCGGCCCATGCGCTGGGCTGCCGCAGCCTCGGCCTCTATCGCGATTCGCTGGAGGACGAGGTCGCCTGGCTGCTGGAGCATGCCGGCGCCAGCGTGGTCTTCGCCGAGGACGAGGAGCAGGTGGACAAGCTGCTCGGCGCCTCGGAGCGGCTGCCGGCCTTGCGCCGCATCGTCTTCAGCGACCCGCGCGGCATGCGCAAGCTGGACGATCCGCGGCTGATCTCGGCCGAGGAGCTGGCGAAGATCGGCGCCTCGGAAGACCCCGCCGACTACGAGGCGCTGCTGGCCGCGCAGGATCCGGAGGCGGTCGCGATCCTCTGCACCACCTCGGGCACCACGGCCCGGCCGAAGCTCGCCATGCTGAGCTCCGCCGCGCTCCTCGGCCACTGCCGCAGCTATCTGCGCGCCGATCCGAAGGGGCCGGAGGACGAATACGTCTCGGTCCTGCCGCTGCCCTGGATCATGGAGCAGATCTACGCGCTGGGCTGGAACCTCATCGCCCGGATGAAGGTCAATTTCGTCGAGGAGCCCGAGACGATGATGGCCGATTTCCGCGAGATCGGTCCGAGCTTCGTCCTCTTCGCGCCGCGCAGCTGGGAGGCCATCGCGGCCGATGTCCGCGCCCGCGTCCTGGATGCGAGCCCGCTGAAGCGGAAGCTTTACGAGGCCGGCATGAAGATGGGCCTGGCCGCGCTGGACAAGGGCGAGCGCAGCGCCGTCGCGGACCAGATCCTGTTCCGCGCGCTGCGCGACCGGCTGGGCTTCTCCAACCTGACCTCCGCCTCCACCGGCGGCGCGGCGCTGGGGCCGGACACCTTCCGCTTCTTCCTCGCGCTGGGCGTGCCGCTGCGCCAGCTCTACGGCCAGACCGAGCTGCTCGGCGCCTATACGCTCCAGGAAAAGGGCAGGAGAGATTTCGACACGGTCGGCGTGCCCTTCGGCCCCGAGATCGAGCTTCGCGTGAACGAGCCGGACGCCAATGGCGTGGGCGAGATCGTCACCCGCCATCCCCATATGTTCCAGGGCTATTTCGGCGGCATCGAGACGGCCGACCTGCGCGACGGCTGGATGCACACGGGCGACGCCGGGTACTTCGACGCGCACGATCGCCTGGTGGTGATCGACCGCATCAAGGACATCGCCAGCACATCCGGCGGCACGCGCTTCAGCCCGCAATACATCGAGAACAAGCTGAAGTTCAGCCCCTATATCGCCGAGGCCGTGGTGCTGGGCGACGGGCGGCCGCACCTGGCCGCCATGATCTGCATCCGCTTTCCGATCGTCGGCAAATGGGCGGAGCGGCAGCGCATCTCCTTCACCACCTACACCGATCTCGCGGCGCGGCCGCAGGTCCAGGCGCTCCTCGCCGGCGAGGTCGAGCGGGTGAACGCGACCTTGCCGGAAGCGCAGCGCATCCGCGACTTCCTGCTGCTCTACAAGGAGCTGGACGCGGATGACGACGAGCTGACGCGCACCCGGAAGGTCCGGCGCGGCGTCATCAACCAGAAGTACGGCGAGATCATCGAGGCCATCTACCGGGGCGAGGCGCAGATTCCCGTGGACACCACCATCAGCTTCCAGGACGGCACGAAGAGCCGCATCCGCACCACGCTCCAGGTGCAGCATCCCGAGAAGGTCGCCGCCTGATGGAATGGGCGCTGCTGCTGCAACTGGTGCTGAACGGGCTGATCGTCGGCGCGCTCTACGGCGTCGTCGCGATGAGCTTCGTGCTGATCTACAAGGCGAGCCAAGTGGTGAACTTCGCCCAGGGCGAGTTCATGCTGGTGGGCGCCTGGGTCTGCTGGTGGCTGCTGACGCGATGGCAGCTGCCCTTCTGGATCGGCTTTCCCATCTGCCTCGCCTTCATGACGCTGTTCGGGATCATCGTGCAGATCGTGGTGCTGCGGCCGCTGATCGGCGAGCCGGTCATCAGCGTCATCATGGCCACGGTGGGGCTTTCCATCTTCTTCCAGGCGCTGATGAAGTGGATGTTCGGCGTCTTCGCCCAGCCCTTCCCGCCCATCTTCCCGGCCGAGCGCATCTCGCTCTTCGGGCTGCAGCTGCAGAGCGTCTATCTCCTCTCCCTCGCGCTCTCGGCCGTGATCATGCTGGGCTTCTGGTGGTTCTTCACCTTCAGCAAGCATGGGCTGGCCATGCGGGCCACGGCCTTCGACCAGCAGGTGGCGCAGTCGCTGGGCGTCTCGGTGCCCCGGGTCTTCGCCATGTCCTGGGCGATCTCGGCGGTGGTCTCGGCGGTGGCCGGCGTGGTGGTGGGCGTGGTCTCGGGCGTGAGCTCGGGGCTCAGCTTCTATGGGATCAAGGTTTTCCCGGCGGTCATCCTGGGCGGGCTGGATTCCATCGTGGGCGCGATGCTGGGCGGACTCATCGTGGGCGTGCTGGAGAACCTGGCGCAATATGTGGACGCCCAGTGGCTGAACTGGGGGAACATGACGAATATCGCGCCCTTCTACGCGCTGGTGCTGATCCTGCTCATCAAGCCCTACGGACTCTTCGGCACAAAGAACATCGAGCGCGTCTGATGAGCACGACCCCCTGCGGGGACTTCCGCACCAGCTACGCCGCCGACATGACGATCTTCCCCACGCGCAACTCGCGGCTGGCGATGCTGGCCGGGCTGGTCGTGCTGTGCTGTGCGCCGCTGATCCTCGGGCGCTACGAGCTATCGCTGCTCATCCAGATCGGATTCCTGGGCATCGCCGCGCTGGGGCTGAACATCCTGGTGGGCTTCACGGGCCAGATCAGCATCGGCCATGCGGCCTTTTTCGGCTTCGGCGCCTTCGCCTCGGCCGGGCTGGTGGAACATGGGGTGCCGGTGCCGTTGGCCATCCCCCTGGCCGGCGTGGTGACGGCGCTGGTGGGCCTCGTCTTCGGCCTGCCCGCGGCGCGGCTGAAGGGGCTCTACCTCGCGATCGCGACGCTTGCCGCGCAGTTCATCCTCGAGGACTTCTTTGCCCGCGCGCGATGGTTCTCGGGCGGCGTGGCCGGGCGCATCACCGAGCCCTTCACGCTCTTCGGCCTGCGCTTCGACCATGACGAGACCTATTTCTACGTGGTCGTCTTCTGGGTGGTCGTGATGTTCGTCGCCGCCGCCAACCTCATGCGGAGCCGCGACGGCCGGGCCCTGATCGCCGTGCGCGACCACTATCTCAGCGCGGAGCTGATGGGCATCAACCTCGCCTATTACCGCACCCTCTCCTTCGGCATCGCGAGCTTCTACGCGGGCGTGGGCGGCGCGCTCTACGCGCACTACCTGCTCTTCGTGAGCGTGGAGGCCTTCAACATCCTCTTCTCGATCCAGTTCCTGGCGATGGTCATCATCGGCGGGCTGGGCTCGGTCATGGGCAGCCTGATGGGCGCGGCCTTCATGGTGCTGATGCCCGAGGTGGTGCAGAGCGCGGCCCAGGCCCTGGAGGGCGGCGCCATCGACCGCGCCCTGTCGCTGGGGGCCTCCCTGAACTTTCTCCGCGAGATGGCGATCGGCGCCGCGATCATCCTCTTCCTGATCTTCGAGCCCGACGGCCTGGCGCGAAGATGGCGGCTGATCAGGGCCTATTGGAAGCTGTATCCCTACTCCCACTAAAATCAAGAAACGGAGGCAACGGACATGAAGACGACCATCCTCGCGGGCGCATTGGGGCTGCTGCTGGCCGCCCCCGCCATGGCCCAGGCGCCCTACCAGATCGGCCATATCGCCGATTACAGCGGCGCGACCTCGGATGTCGGCGTGCCCTATGGCCGCGGCGTGCAGGACGCGCTGGCCTGGGTGAACGCCAACCGCCGCATCGGCGGCCGCACCATGAACGTCATGACGACCGACTACGGCTACCAGGCGCAGCGGGCCATCGCGCAGTACCAGTCCTGGATGGGCCGCGAGCGGCCGGTGGCGATCCAGGGCTGGGGCACGGCGGACACCGAGGCGCTGACCACCTTCGTCACCCGCGACCGCGTTCCCTATATCTCCGCCTCTTACTCGGCCGCCCTGACCGACCCCTCGGGCCGGGCGCCCCGCGCCGAGAAGGCCGCCCCCTTCAACTTCTTCTACGGCCCCTCCTACTCGGATGCGCTGCGCGCCATGCTCATCTGGGCGCGGCAGGACTGGACGGCCCGGGGCCAGGCGGGGCGGCCGCGCTTCGTCCATATGGGCGCCAACCACCCCTATCCGAACTCGCCCAAGGCGGCGGGCGAGGCCCTGGCGGCGGAGCTCGGCTTCGACGTGATCCCGGCCATCCAGTTCGCGCTGACGCCAGGCGACTACACGGCGCAATGCCTCACGCTGAAGAACCAGGGCGCCAATTATGCCTATCTGGGCAATACCGCGGGCTCCAACATCTCCGTGCTGCGCGCCTGCCAGACGGTGGGCGTGCAGGTGCAGTTCCTCGGCAATGTCTGGGGCATGGACGAGAACGCCATGAAGGCGGCCGGCGCCGCCGCCAACGGCGTGGTCTTTCCGGTGCGCACGGCCACGGTCTGGGGCGGCGAGGCGCCGGGCATGGCGAATGTCCGGGCCATCTCGCGCCTGAGCGACCAGGCCGGCACGGCCTACCGGCCGGTGCACTACCTCGCCGGCGTCTGCGCGGCCATGCTGATGGTGGAGGCCATGGACACGGCCGCCGCGAACAACGGCGCGGTGAACGGCCCGCGCATCCGCGACGGCTTCTACGCCCGGCAGAACTGGGTTCCGGCCGGGTTCGAGGGCGTCTGCGAGCCGTCCAACTTCACCGCCGAGGACCATCGCGGCACGCTGACCGTCGGCCTCTACCGCGCCGTGGTCTCGGGCGACACGACCCAGGGCAGCGTGGACGAGCTGATGCGCGCGGGCACCATGCGCCTCGACCGCGTGACGTCGATCACGCTGGACCGCCGGCGGGACTGGCTGGGCTGGTGAGCCCCGGCCAGCCCGCCACGACATCCCCTGTGGCGGCGCGCGAGAAGCTGCTGCAGGTGAACAACATCGAGGTCGTCTACAACGACGTCATCCTCGTGCTGCGGGGGCTGTCGCTGGAGGTGCCGAAGGGCGAGATCGTCGCCCTGCTCGGCGCCAATGGCGCGGGCAAGTCGACGACGCTCAAGGCCATCTCCGGCCTGCTGAAGACGGAGGAGGGCGAGGTCACCCGCGGCGAGATCCGCTTCGGCGGCGAGCGCGTCGACGGGATCGACCCGCACCTCATCGTCCGGCGCGGCATCTTCCAGGTGATGGAGGGGCGGCGGATCATCGCGGACATGACCTCCATCGAGAACCTTCGCCTCGGCGCCTTCACGCGTTCCGACGGCGAGGTGAGCCGCGACATCGAGATGGTCTTCGAGTATTTCCCCAGGCTGAAGGAGCGGACGGGCCTCGCCGGCTACCTCTCGGGCGGCGAGCAGCAGATGCTCGCCATCGGCCGGGCGCTGATGGCGCGGCCGAAGCTGATCCTGATGGACGAGCCCTCGATGGGCCTCTCGCCACTGCTGGTGAAGGAGGTCTTCTCCATCATCCGCCGGCTGAACCGGGATCTCGGCATCACGATCCTGCTGGTGGAGCAGAATGCGCGGATGGCGCTCTCCGTCGCCAGCTACGGCTATGTGATGGAACAGGGAAAGGTCGTGCTGGACGGCACCGCTGCCGCGCTCATGGACAATGAGGACGTGAAGGAATTCTACCTCGGCGGCCACGGCACGGAGCGCAAGAGCTTCCGCGACATCAAGAGCTACAAGCGGCGCAAAAGGTGGCTGTGACCTCCTACGAGCAGTGGCGGCGGGAGTTCCGCTGGAACATCCCGGATCGCTTCAACATCGCCCGGGCCTGCTGCGACCGCTGGGCCGATGGGAGCGGCCGGCCGGCGCTGCTGCGTGAGGACGGCAAGAGCCTGAGCTTCGACCAGCTCCAGGAGCTGAGCTGCCGCTTTGCCAACCTCCTGCTGGCGCAGGGCATCCGCGCGGGGGACCGGGTGGCGATCCTGCTGCCGCAATCCTGGGAGGTCGCGGTCGCGCATCTGGCGATCTATCGGATGGGCGCGATCGCCGTGCCGCTCTTCGCGCTGTTCGGCGCCGATGCCATCGCCTACCGGCTGGCCGATTGCGATGCGCGCGCCGTCGTCACCAATGCGGAGAGCCTGCCGAAGCTGCCGCCGGGCCCGCTGGTCATCCTGGCGGAGGGGCGGGCGCCCGGCGCCATCGATCTCCACGCGGAGATGGCGCGCGCGAGCCCCGGCCACCGCTGCCTCGACACCGCCGCCGACGACCCCGCGCTGATCATCTACACCAGCGGCACCACGGGCGCTCCCAAGGGCGCGCTGCACGCCCATCGCGTCCTGCTCGGCCATCTGCCCGGCGTCGAGATGCCGCAGGACCTCTTTCCCCAGCCCGGCGACCGCTTCTGGACGCCGGCCGACTGGGCCTGGATCGGCGGGCTGCTGGATGTGCTGCTGCCCTCGCTCTTCCACGGCGTGCCGGTGCTGGCGCTGCGCATGGAGAAGTTCGATCCGGAGCGGGCCTTCCGCGTGATCGCGGAGCACGGGCTGCGCAACCTCTTCCTGCCGCCGACGGCGCTGCGACTGATGCGGCAAGTGCCCAATGGCCGCGCCCGGCCGCACTCCATCGCCCCCCGTTCGATAGGATCTGGCGGCGAGACCCTGGGTGCCGAGATGCTGGAATGGGGGCGCGACGCCTTCGGCGTCACCATCAACGAGTTCTACGGCCAGACCGAATGCAACCTGACCGTTTCCTCCTGCGGCGCGCTCTTTGCCCCCAGGCCGGGTTGGGCGGGCCGCGCGGTGCCGGGGCACGAGGTCGCGATCATCGACGGCGAGATTGCCGTGAAGTCGCCCGATCCGGTGATGTTCCTGCGCTACTGGAACCGCCCCGAGGCGACGGGGCAAAAATACCGCGACGGCTGGCTCATGACCGGCGATGCCGGCGAGATCGACGGCGAGGGCTTCCTCCGCTTCCTCGGCCGCGCCGACGACGTCATCACCTCCGCCGGCTACCGGATCGGCCCGGCCGAGGTGGAGGATTGCCTGATGCGCCACCCCGCGGTCGCCGCGGCCGCCGTGGTGGGCCTGCCGGACCCGCTCCGCACCGAGGCCGTGGCCGCCGCCATCGTGCTCCGCGCCGGCGAGCAGGCCTCGGAGGAGCTGGCGCACCGCCTGCGGGACCATGTGAGGACGCGCCTCGCGGGCCATCTCTATCCCCGCCACATCCGCTTCGTGGCAGAATTGCCGCAGACGGCCACCGGCAAGATCATGCGCCGGGTGCTGCGGCAGGACTGGGACAAGCTCCAATGATCTCGAACGCCCCTCCAAGCCTCGATGTCGCCGGCCTCGACTTTGCCCTGGGCGAGGAGATCGACGCGCTGCGCGACGCGACGCGCCGCTTCTCCGCCGATCGCGTCGCGCCCATCGCCGCCGAGATCGACCGGACCGACGAGTTTCCGCGCCACCTCTGGCCGGAGATGGGCGCCCTCGGCCTGCACGGCATCACGGTGGACGAGGCCTATGGCGGCTCGGGCATGGGCTACCTCGCCCATTGCGTCGCCATGGAGGAGGTCAGCCGCGCCTCGGCCAGCGTCGGGCTGAGCTATGGCGCGCATTCCAACCTCTGCGTGAACCAGTTGGCCCGCAACGGCACCGAGACGCAGAAGCGGAAGTATCTGCCCAAGCTCGTCAGCGGCGAGCACCTCGGTGCGCTGGCTATGAGCGAGCCCGATGCCGGCTCCGACGTGGTCAGCATGAAGCTGCGGGCCGAGAAGCGCGGCGACCGCTACGTGCTGAACGGCACCAAGCTCTGGATCACCAATGCGCATTACGCGGAGACGCTGATTGTCTATGCCAAGACCGATCCGGAGGCCGGGCCGAAGGGGATCACCGCCTTCATCGTCGAGAAGGGCATGAGGGGATTCACCCCGGCCCAGAAGCTGGACAAGCTCGGCATGCGCGGCTCGCCCACCTCCGAGCTGGTCTTCGAGGATTGCGAGATTCCCGAGGAGAACGTGCTCGGCGCCGTGAATGGCGGCGTGCGCGTGCTGATGTCCGGGCTCGACTACGAGCGCGCGGTGCTCGCCGCCGGCCCGCTCGGCATTCTGCAGGCCTGCCTGGACGTGGTCATGCCCTATATCCACGAGCGGAAGCAGTTCGGCCAGGCGATCGGCGAGTTCCAGTTCATCCAGGGCAAGGTCGCCGACATGTACACGCAGCTCAACGCCTCGCGGGCCTATGTCTACACCGTGGCGAAGGCCTGCGACGCGGGGAAGACCACGCGCAAGGACGCCGCCGGCGCCATCCTCTTCGCGGCGGAGGCGGCGACGAAGGCCAGCCTGGACGCCATCCAGATCCTCGGCGGCAACGGCTATATCAACGACTACCCAACGGGGCGCCTGCTGCGCGACGCGAAGCTCTACGAGATCGGCGCGGGCACCAGCGAGATCCGCCGCCTGCTGATCGGCCGCGAGCTCTTCCGCGAGACCGCCTGAATGGCGCTCTCCTCGAATGTGAGCCCACGGAGCGAGGAGTTCCGCGAGAACGCCGCGGCGATGCGCGGGCTGCTGGACCAGCTCGCGGCACGCACCGCCACGGCGGCGCTCGGCGGCCCAGAGGCGTCCCGCGCGCGTCATGCCTCCCGTGGAAAGCTGCTGCCGCGCCAGCGCGTGGAGCGGCTGCTCGACCCGGGCGCACCCTTCCTTGAGCTCTCACCGCTCGCCGCCCATGGCATGTATGGCGGCGAGGTCCCGGGCGCGGGCCTGATCGCCGGCATCGGGATGGTGAGCGGCCGCGCCTGCGTGATCGTCGCCAACGACGCGACGGTGAAGGGTGGCAGCTATTACCCGCTCACGGTGAAGAAGCATCTCCGCGCGCAGGAGGTGGCCGCGCAGAACAACCTGCCCTGCCTCTATCTCGTGGACAGCGGCGGCGCCAACCTGCCCAACCAGGACGAGATCTTCCCCGACCGCGACCATTTCGGGCGCATCTTCTTCAATCAGGCGAATATGTCGGCCGCCGGCATCCCGCAGATCGCGGCGGTCATGGGCAGTTGTACGGCCGGCGGCGCCTATGTGCCGGCGATGTGCGACGAGGCGGTGATCGTCCGCAACCAGGGCACCATCTTCCTGGGCGGCCCGCCGCTGGTGAAGGCGGCGACGGGCGAGGTCGTGACGGCCGAGGATCTTGGCGGCGGCGATGTCCACACGCGGCTCTCCGGCGTCGCCGACCATCTCGCGGCCGACGACATGGACGCGCTCGGCCGGCTGCGGAGGATCGTGGCGAACCTCAACACGAAGGCGCCGCCCGCGCCGCCGCATTCGCCCGTGGCGCCGCTGTTCGCGCCGGAGGAGCTGGATGGAATCCTCCCCCGCGACGTGCGGCAGCCCTATGACGTGCGCGAGGTCATTGCCCGCATCGTCGACGGCAGCGAGTTAGACGAGTTCAAACCGCGCTACGGCACGACGCTGGTGACCGGATTTGCCCGGATCTGGGGACATCCCGTGGGCGTCCTCGCGAACAACGGCATCCTCTTCAGCGAGAGCGCCCAGAAGGGGGCGCATTTCATCGAGCTCTGCTGCCAGCGCCGCATTCCGCTGCTTTTCCTGCAGAACATCGCGGGCTTCATGGTCGGCCGGAAATACGAGACGGGCGGCATCGCCAAGGACGGCGCCAAGCTCGTCACGGCGGTGGCGACGGCGCAGGTGCCCAAGCTCACCGTCATCATCGGCGGCAGCTTCGGGGCGGGGAATTACGGCATGTGCGGGCGGGCCTATGGGCCGCGCTTTCTCTTCGCCTGGCCCAATGCGCGCATCAGCGTCATGGGCGGCGAGCAGGCGGCCAGCGTGCTGGCCACCCTGCGGCGCGACAATCTCGAAGCCGGCGGAAAATCCTGGAGCCCGGAGGAGGAGGAGGCTTTCAAGGCGCCTATCCGGGAGAAGTACGAGCGGGAGGGCGACCCCTATTACGCCACGGCGCGGCTCTGGGACGACGGCATCATCCCGCCCGCCATGACGCGCGACGTGCTGGGGCTCGCGCTCAACGCGGCCCTGCACGCGCCGATCCCCGACACGAAGTTCGGCCTGTTCCGGATGTAGGGGTTACCGGAACATGGCCTCGGGTCGCTCCTCCGGGTCTTTCGCGCGCGGGCGGCGTCAGCGCCGCTTCGCGATGTCGCCACATCGCGTGCGCGCCGCTTCCTGGCCCGCACCCAATCCCTAGGAGGCGCTCCGCCAATGCCATGCTCCGGTAACCCCGCGAAGTTCCGCAAGATCCTGATTGCGAACCGCGGCGAGATCGCCTGCCGCGTCATCCGGACCGCCCGGCGCCTCGGCATTGCCACCGTCGCCGTCTTCAGCGAGGCCGATGCCCGCGCGCTGCACGTCCGCGAGGCCGACGAGGCGCATCCCATCGGCCCGGCGCCCGCCGCGCAATCCTACCTGCGCGGCGATGTCATCCTGGAGGTCGCCCGGCGCACCGGCGCCCAGGCCCTCCATCCCGGCTACGGCTTCCTCTCGGAGAACGCAGATTTCGCCGAGGCCTGCGCCGCCGCCGGCATCGCCTTCGTCGGCCCCACGCCCGCCGCCATCCGCGCCATGGGCAGCAAGGCGGAGAGCAAGCGCCTGATGGTCGCGGCCGGCGTGCCGACGGTCCCTGGCTATCATGGGGAGGCGCAGGAGGGTTCCCTCCTTGCCGCCGAAGCCGCGCGGATCGGCTTTCCCGTGCTCATCAAGGCCAGCGCCGGCGGGGGCGGGAAGGGGATGCGCCCCGTCTTTTCGCCGGAGACCTTCGCCGAGGAACTGGAGGGCGCGCGGCGCGAGGCGAAATCCGCCTTCGGTGACGACCGCGTGCTGCTGGAGAAGTACCTCCAGCGGCCGCGCCATGTGGAGGTGCAGGTCTTCGGCGACAGCCGGGGGCACGTCGTCCACCTGCACACGCGCGACTGCTCCATCCAGCGCCGTCACCAGAAGGTGCTGGAGGAGGCGCCCGCGCCCGACCTCCCTGACGCCCTGCGCGACCGCCTGCACGAGTCGGCGATCGCGGCGGCGCGGGCCGTCGGCTATGTGAATGCCGGCACGGTCGAGTTCATCGTCGAGGACGGCGAGGCCTGGTTCCTGGAGATGAACACCCGCCTCCAGGTGGAGCATCCGGTCACCGAGGCCATCACCGGCCTCGACCTGGTGGAATGGCAGCTCCGCATCGCCGCCGGCGAAGCCATTCCCGCGCATTGGCCGCCGCCGCAGCAGGGCCATGCGGTCGAGGTGCGTCTCTATGCCGAGGATCCGGCCCAGGATTTCCGCCCGGCGACCGGCGCCTTGCGGCGCCTCGTCCTGCCGGAGACGGGGCGCGTCGATGCCGGCGTGGCCGAGGGCGATGCCGTCACCGCCTTTTATGATCCGATGATCGCGAAGCTCATCGGCCAGGGCCCCGACCGGGAGGCCGCGCTCGCCGCGTTGGAGGGCATGCTGCGCCGGAGCGCGGTTTCCGGCCTCGCCACGAACCTGCCCTTCCTCCGGCGCCTGGCCGCGCATCCTGCCCTGCGCCGGGCCGAGCTGGACACCGGCTTCATCGCGCGCCATGCGGGGGCCTTGCTGGGCCCGCCGGAGCCCGCGCCCCCTTCTGCCCTGGCGCGCGCCGCGGCACCGCCGCCGCCCGGACCCTCGGCCTGGGAGCGGCGCGACTCCTGGCGGCTCCATGGCGAGGCCGAGCGCGTCGCGCTGCTCGACGACGGCGGCGTCGCCCGGCGGATCACCCTGCGCGCCTCGCCGCGCGGCATGGCCCTCGACGGGACCACGCTTCCGCCGGGCCTCGTCGGCACCGAGGCCGTGACCGAGGAGGGCAACCTCTGGCTGCTGGGCGCCCTCGATCCCTACGCCCCGGCCCGCGACGACGCCGCCCAGGAGAGCCGGCTCTCGGCCCCCATACCGGGGCGGGTCGTGCGTCTCCTCGCCGCCGCCGGAGACCGCGTGAGGAAGGGTCAGCTCCTGGCCGTGCTGGAAGCCATGAAGACCGAGATCAAGATCCGGGCGCCGCGGGACGGGGTGATCGACCATGTCGGCTGCACGGAAGGCGAGAGCGTGGAGGAGGGAACCGAGATCGCGGCCCTGAAGCCCTGATCCCCGCCGGTTGAGGCAAGTGAAAGCGAATACAACCTTGTGTTGAATGCCTGGCCTCGCATGCGCGCGTTGCGTCAGTGGGATCCCGAATGGCGAGAACGCGCTCTTGTTTCGATCACCGGATGGTTCTTGACTTGAACGGCACGGTTGAGGTCATGTCTGGCCAGCAGCCGCTCGCCGCTGCATCGGGCTTCGCCCGGGGGTGAGACGAGCAGGTCAGCAAGGAAGCGACGCATATGGCCGATGATCAAAGGGCCCCCGCCGGGGCAATGACCGCGGACCCAGCCCGCGGGACCGTCATCCGGATCGCGAAAGCCGAGGAAGGCTCCGCGAAGGGGGAATTCTGGGCGGTGCTCCGTGCCGTCATCTTCCTCGTCGTCGGCATCCTCGTGCTGGGCTACGTCATCGGCTGATGCCGGGCGGCCTTGCCGCCTGCTCGTCGTGCCCGCCGGCCGCGCGCGGCCGGCGGTTCCGCATGGATGGCCGCAGTCGGGACGCCTGTCGCTGCGCGTCCAAGCGACCTGCGAGGCCTGATCCCTTTGCGGCATGGGCGATACGCGCTAGACTTATCCACATGGACCGTCGCCAATTTCTCGCAGGAGTCGCGGCCCTCGCCGCGCCCGCCGCTGCCGCGCCCCTCTCTTCCGCTTCGGCCCAGGGCCCCGGGCCGGCGGGCCGCACGATGGTGGCTTCGCCGGAGGCGATGCGCCGCCTGGCCGAGCGGCTCTCGCGCGTCGAGGAGGACGGGCTCGACCCGCGCTGGTACGGGCTGAACTCGCAGAACCTCCAGGATCCGGCGGCGATCGCGCGCGGCACGGGCCTCGTCCTGGCCGATCTGGTGCAGGGGCGCGTCGCCTCGATCCCGGGCCGGATGGACCTCCTGCGCGAGGCGAACGCCGCCACGCTCAACACCTGGATGCAGCAGGTCGCCGATTCCGCCGAGCCGGCCGAGGTGCTCGACCGCGCTTCCGCGACGACGCCGGAACTCGTCATCCTGAAGAGCGCTCTCGCCGCCGCGCGGGCGCGGGCCCTTGTGGGCTGGCCGGGCTTCCCGGTCGGCGGCCGCGTGCTGGAGCCGAATGCCACGGACGAGACCCGGGTGAACGCCCTGCGCGCCCGGCTGGCCGCGACCGACCCGGTGCTGGCGGCCGATCTCGGCACGGGCCCGGTCTATGACGAGAACCTCCAGGCGGCGGTGCGCCGGTTCCAGGCGGCCGTGGGCACGGAAGCCGACGCGCGGGTGGGCCTTGCGACCATGACGGCGCTGAACCGTTCGCCGCAATCCATCGTCAACCAGATTCGCGTGGCGATGGACATGCGCCGGGGCGCGCCCGCTCGCCCGCGCGATCGCCGCATCGAGGTGAACATCCCCGACTACCGGCTGAAGGTTTATGACGACGCCCGCGTCATCATGGACATGGCGGTCGTGGTCGGCAGCGTCGCGCGGCAGACGCCGATGATCCAGGCCCGGCTGACGGCCGTGCAGTTCAACCCGCCCTGGGGCGTGCCCGCCCGCAACGCCAAGGAGGATGTCCTGCCCCGGCTGCGGCGTGATCCCGCGGCCGTGGCGGCGCGCGGCTTCCGCATCTTCCAGCGGATCGACGGCGAGGTCGTCGAGATCGACCCCACGACGGTCGACTGGCACGCGGTCAATCCCAACCGCTTCCCCTACATCATCCGCCAGGATGCGGGCGATGCCAGCGCGTTGGGCCGGCTGAAGTTCATCATGCCGAACGGTGACGACATCTACATGCACGACACCCCCGATCGGCAGTATTTCCGGCTGGCGGATCGCGCCCGCTCCTCGGGCTGCATCCGGCTGGAGAGGCCGATGGATTTCCTCATGCTCGTGCTCGACGGCACGCCCGGCTGGGACCGGGCCCGCGCCGACCGCGTCGTGGCGGGGCGCGCGACTTCCGTGAACGCGATCCGGCGTCAGCTGCCGGTGCGGCTGCATTACAACACCATCACCGTGGAGGGCGCCGACATGCGTATCCGCCAGGACATCTATGGGCTCGACGCGGCCTATGCCCGCGCGATGGACAGTCGCCAGAGAATGCCGGGCGTGCCCATGGCGGCGGCGCTGTGACCATGCGCCTGTTCCAGCATTCCTGCCCGGCCTGCGAGGGGGCCGACGATTCGCTCGCCTGCGCGGGGCGGCGCGGGGCCCTCGGGGCCATGCTCGGCCTCGGCTTCGCGGCGATGGCGCCGGAGGCCATCGCCCAGCGGCTCGGCAACGGGGCGACGCGCAGCATCGCGATCAGCCGCGCGCAGACCGGCGAATCCTTTGACGGCGTGTACTGGCGCGACGGCCGCTACGACCGCGAGGCCCTGCAGAAGCTCGACTGGGTGCTGCGCGACCCGCGCATGACCGAGGCGACGCCGATGGACCCGCGCCTCTTCGATGTGCTGAACACCGTGCGATCGCGGTTGGAGAGCACCGAGTCCTGGGAGGTCATCAGCGGCTATCGCGCGCCGGAGACCAATGCGGTCAGGGCGCGGGCGTCCCGCCGGGTGAGCCGCGCCTCCCTGCATATGTCGGGCATGGCCTGCGACTGCCGCCTGCCGGGGCGCAACTCGCTCGGCATTGCGCGCCTGGCCGCCGACCTGCAGACCGGCGGCGTGGGCCTCTACCGGCGCGACGGCTTCGTCCATCTGGATTGCGGTCCCTCGCGGCGCTGGTAGCTGGGGAATCGGCGCGATCCCCCCAGCCTCTCATTCGGCCCTGATATTCGACCGCTGGATGACATCGGCCCACCGCGCGCGGTCGCGCTGGATGGAGGTCCGGAACTCGTCCGGCCCCGAGAGCGTGATCTCCATGGCGTTCTCCGTCATCCTCCGCTGGAAGTCCGGATCGGCGCCGACCTGGCGGAGCGCGCCCACCCAGCGGTCCAGCGCGGCCGGGGGCAGGTTCGCCGGCCCGGCGACGCCGAACCAGGAGGACATCTCGAAGCCCGGGACGGTCTCGCCGATCAGCGGCAGGGGCAGGAGCGGGGAGGGCCGGGGCGCGCCATAGGCCACGGCCCGCAGCCCGCCGCCGCGAATCTGGCCCAGGAATTCGGGCATGTTGCCGAACATCATGTCCACGCGGCCCGCGGTCATCTCGACGATGGCCGGCGCGCCGCCGCGGAAGGGGACGTGCAGCAGGCTCACGCCCGCCATCCGCTCGAAGAGGGCGGCCGCCAGATGCTGCGAGGATCCGTTGCCCGTGGAGGCATAGGTCAGCCGGCCGGGCTCGGCCCGGGCCAGGGCGACGAGCGAGGGCACGTCCTGGAAACGCGCCTGCGGGCCGGTGACGAGGACGTTGTAGACATTCGCCACCATGCCGATCGGCGTCAGCTCGCGGTCCACGTCGATGGGCATGCGGGTTCCGGGCATGACGGGCATGACCGTCATATTGGCCATGCTGACGAGGAAGACGGTGTTTCCGTCCGGCGCCGAGCGCGCGACGAATTCGGCGGCGATGAGGCCGCCGGCGCCGGTGCGGTTCTCGACCACGACGCGCTGGTTGAGGACCGGCCCGAGCTTGTCGGCGAGGAGGCGCGTCAGGATGTCGCAGGTGCCGCCGGCGGCGAAGCCGCAGAGGAAGCGGACATCCTGCGCGCGGCCGGATGGCGGCGCGAGAGCGAGAAGGGCGGCCAGGGCCGCCCCGAGCAGGCGTGGCTTCATCTCCCGTGATCCTTTCTTGTTGGTTCGGACGTAACCCCAGTCAGACGTAACCGGGCCCCTCGATCGGCGGATGGGCCCGGAGGAAATCCTCGTCGATCTCGACGCCGATGCCGGGCGTCTCGTTCGGCAGCACGCAGCCGTCGGCGCCGATCGTCCAGGGCGTGCTGCCCAGCTCGTCGCGGAACTTGTTGGCGCGGCTGATGTCGGCCTCGAAGTAGCCGCCATTGTCGATCGCGCAGAGCAGATGGATCGAGGCCGCCTGGTTCACGCCGGTCATCGAGGAATGCGGGTGGAAGGGGATCTTGAAGGCGCTGCCCATCGCCGCGATGCGCAGGCATTCGGTGATGCCGCCGCTCTTGGAGAGGTCGGCCTGCCAGATGCGGATGACGCCGTCCTGCAGGACGCGGCTGAACTCGTAGCGCGTGAAGTGGTTCTCCCCCGCCGCTAGAGGGGTGCGGCCATAACCCGCGGCCTGGCGGTAGGATTCATGGTCGTGGGCGGGGAAGGGCTCCTCGAGCCAGCCGATGTTCAGCGCGTCCATGGCGGGCATCACGCGGCGGACATCCTCGATGGTGTAGCCGATATTGGCGTCGGTCAGGATCTCGACCTCGTCGCCGAAATGCTTCCGCACCGCCTCCATGCGGGCGATGTCGTCGCGCGGATTGTCGCCGACGCGCAGCTTCAGCGCCTTGTAGCCGGCGGCCATGTGCGGCTCCGCCTCGGCGATCAGCTGCTCGGGCGGCTGGTAGCCGAGCGCCACGCCGCCGGCATAGGCGGGGATGGGCCGCGAGGTGCCGCCGAGCAGCTTGTAGAGCGGCCAGCCGGCGGCCTTGGCGCGGATGTCCCACAGCGCCATGTCGATGCCGCTCATGGCCAGCGAGGTGCCCGCGCCCATGCCGTGCGAGGCGAGTTGGCCCTTGTAGATCTTCGCCCAGACGCCCACGACGTCCGCCGCGTCCATGCCGAGGACGAGGCTGCGCAGGGTGGTCTCGACGAGCTTGGCGACGGCGGTGTGCGCGCGGCCGTGGTGGGATTCGCCCCAGCCGACGATGCCGTCCTCGGTGGTGACCTTCACCATCACCGCGTCGCGCTTCACCGCCTGGCCGACGCCGAGGCGCGGACCGCCGGGCGGCAAGGGAAAGCTGATGGGAAAGGCGCGAATATCCACGATCTTCAAGGCTGTCTTCTCCCGTTTGAGGAGAGGCTGCGGCATGCGGGAGGGGCTGGCAAGCGTATGAATCCCGCGCCAGTATCGCAGCGCAGCAGGAGAATCCTCATGGCCGACAGCAGGCTCGCCCTTCCCCTCATGGATTCGATCCGGCGCTGGCAGGGGATCGCGGCGCCCAACGCCGCCGCGCGCCACGGGCTGAAGGATTTCGAGGGGCTGATCGCGGCGCTGGAGAAGCTGCGGGGCGAGTTGGTCTTCGAGGACGAGCCCGCGAGCTTCGAGGCCGCGCTGGCCGCCTGCAAGGAGCCCGAGGCGTGAGCCCGGACGCGCTGGCCGAGCTTTCCATGACCGAGGCCGCCGACGCTTTCGCCCGCGGCGACGTGACCGCGGCATCGCTGCTCGACGCGACCCTGCATCGGCTGGAGCGGCATGGCGGGAAGGTGAATGCGGTGGTCCGCCTCGATCGCGACGAGGCGCGCGTCGCGGCGGCGGCGGCGGATCAGGCCCGGAAAGCCGGCGCCAGGCCGGGCAAGCTCGCCGGCGTGCCGATGATGCACAAGGACATGTACTACCGTGCCGGCAAGGTCAGCACCTGCGGCAGCAGGATCCGCCGCGACTTCGTGCCGGCGGTGACGGCGACCGTGCTGCAACGGCTCGACGCGGCCGGCGCGATCGACTGCGGCACGCTGAACATGGCCGAATTCGCGCAGAACCCGACCGGCCACAACGCCCATTTCGGCGACGCGATGAATCCGTGGAACGCGGCCCATTGCACCGGCGGCTCCTCTTCCGGCTCGGGGGCCATCGTGGGCGCGCGCATCGTGACGGCGGCGCTGGGCTCGGACACTGGCGGCTCGATTCGCCTGCCGGCGGCCATGTGCGGCGTGACCGGCCTCAAGCCCACGCAGACGCGCGTGCCGCGGACCGGGGTGATGCCGCTTTCCTTCTCAGCCGACAATGTGGGTCCGCTCTGCCGCACGGCGCGCGATGCGGCACGGTTCCTCGATGTCACGGCCGGCGCCTGCCCGGGCGACCCGACCAGCTCGAAGGAGCCCGTCGCCGCCAGCGAGGCCGGGCTGGACGGCGACATCCGCGGGCTGCGCGTCGCTGTCTGCCAGAGCTGGTTCTTCGACGACATCGACGCCTCGGTGCTGAAGGGCTTCGAGGCGGCGATGGCCGTGCTGAAGGGGCTCGGCGCCGCGGTCGAGGTGGTGAAGCCCGGCTCGCTCTTCGCCGTGGCCACCTATACGGGCATCGTCTCGCGCGTGGAGGGCGCCACCATCCACCAGCAATGGATGCGCGAGCGGGCGGGCGACTACGCCGCCCATCTCTCGGCCCGCATCTATGGCGGCAACGCCATCCCGGCGACGGCCTATCTGGAAGCGCTGTCGCGCCGCGGCCCGCTGCTGCGCCGCTTCTGCGACGAGGCGCTGGGCCGCTTCGACATCGTCGCGACGCCCACCCTGCGCGACCGCGTGCCGACGCGGGCGGAGACCGACATCGACGCCGATCCCGACAACTGGGACCGCTTCATGGACCTGTCGCGCAACACGCGGCCCTTCAACTACCTGGGCCTGCCGACGGTCAGCATCCCCGCGGGCTTCGACGACGGGGGCCTGCCGCTGGGCCTCCAGCTCGCCGCGCGGCCCTTCGCGGAGGCGCGGCTGCTGAAGGTCGCGGATGCGTTCCAGCGGGAGACGGACTGGCACAGGCGGACCCCCTTCTGATGAGCCGGCCCGCGATCGGCCTGGTGTGCCGTCCGCCGCGCCTCGCCAGGGCGCGGCTGGAGGCCGTCATCGGCGTCGAGCGCGCCTTCGCCCTGGCGCAGGCCTTCCTTCAGGACACGGTCGCACTCGGGCAGGAGGTCGCGCGGCGCGAGACGGGGCAGGTCACGGTCTTCCACACGCCCCTCGGGACGAGTGCCGAGATGGCCGAGCTGCTGCCCGGCATGAAGCTCCATCCGCAGGCGGAAGGCGATATCGCCACCCGCCGGGAATGGGCCGCGGCGCATCTCTTCTCGCGCGGCGCCGCGCCCGTCGTGCTGCTGGGCACGGATGCGCCGACCTTGCCGCCGGCGCTGCTCGAACTGCTGTTCGACGCGCTGCGTTCCGGCGCCGATGCGGGCTGTGTCCCGACGCTCGACGGTGGCTATTGCGCCATCGGCTTCGCGCGGCCGCTGCCCGCCCTGCTGCGCGGCATGCCGTCGAACGGCCCGGAGGTTCTCTCCGCCACCCGCGCGCGGGCGAAGGCGGAAGGGCTGAGCTTCCGCGAGCTGCAGTTCTGGCACGACGTCGACGACGCGGCGGACCTCGGCCTGCTGCGGGCCGGCCTCGACGGGCTCGCGCCGCCGAACGGCTCGCCGCTGCCGCCCTTTCCCGCCCATGCGACGCGGGCCGTGCTGCAGGGCTGAGCCCTGCCTGCCTCAGTGGATCTCCGGCTCCGGCGCGGCGGCGCCACGCTCCAGGAAATCCATGTCGCAGCCGGTGTCGGCCTGGCGGACGCTGCGCTGGTAGAGGCCGGTCCAGCCGCGCTCCTGCGCCGGCTTGCGCGGCGCCCAGGCGGCGCGCCGCGCGGCGAGCTCCGCCTCCTCCACCAGGAGGTCGATCCGCCGGCCGGGCACGTCCAGCCGGATGAGATCGCCGTCGCGCACCAGGGCGAGCGGCCCGCCCAGCGCCGATTCCGGCGCGACATGCAGCACGCAGGTGCCGTAGCTCGTGCCGGACATGCGGGCGTCGGAGACACGGACCATGTCGCGCACGCCCTCCTTCAGCAGCTTCTTCGGGATGGGCATCATGCCCCATTCGGGAAAGCCGGGCGCGCCCACCGGGCCGCCGCAGCGCAGGACGAGCACGCTGTCGGGCGTGACCGGCAGGTCGGGGTCGTCGAGGCGGGCGTCGAGATCCTCATAATCCTCGAAGACGATGGCGGGGCCGGTATGGACCAGCTTCTCCGGGCTCGCCGCGCTGTGCTTGATGACCGCGCCGTCAGGGGCCAGCGAGCCCCGCAGGATGGCCACGCCGCCCTCGGGTTGGAGGGGGTTTTCGAGGCTGCGGATGATGTCCGTGTCGTAGGTCTCGGCCCCCTCGATCTGCGCCCCCAGGGTGCCGTTCACCGTCACGGCGTCGAGCTCCAGATGCGGCGCCAGGGTCGCCAGGAAGGCGCGACTGCCGCCCGCACAGAAGAAGTCCTCCATGAGGTAGGTGTCGCCGTTCGGCCGCAGGTTGGTGATCAGCGGGACGCGCGCGCTGATCTTGTCGAATCGCTCCAGATCCATCTCGATTCCCGCGCGCCGGGCCATGGCGATCAGGTGCGGGATGGCGTTCGTCGAGCCGCCGAAGGCCATGGTCGCGGCGACGGCGTTGTCGAAGCTGCGCTGGTCCAGCAGCTTGGCGATGGTGAGGTCCTCCCACACCATGCCCACGATGCGCGAGCCCGCGCCCGAGGCCATGCGCGCATGGCCGGAATCCACCGCCGGAATGCTGGCCGCGCCGGGCAGCGTGAGGCCCATCGCCTCGGCGGCCAGCGCCATGGTGCTGGCCGTTCCCGCCGTCATGCAGGTGCCGGCGGAGCGGGACAGCCCCGCCTCCATGTCGTTCCAGTCCTGCTGGCTGATCGTGCCGGCGCGCAGCTCGGCGTAGTACTTCCAGACGTCGCTGCCCGAGCCGAGCTTCCTGCCGCGCCAGTTGCCGCGCAGCATGGGCCCGGCGGGCACGTAGATGGTGGGGATGCCCATGCTGATGGCGCCCATGATCAGCCCGGGGCCGGTCTTGTCGCAGCCGCCCATCAGGACCAGGCCGTCGATGGGGAGCGAGCGCGCCAGCTCCTCCGTCTCCATCGACAGGAAGTTCCGGTAGAGCATGGTGGAGGGCTTCTGGAAGACCTCCGGCAGCGCCATGGCGGGCAGCTCCATCGGCACGCCGCCGGCCTGCCAGACGCCGCGCTTCACGTCCTGCGCGCGCTCGCGGAAATGGCCGTGGCAGTGCATCAGGTCGGACCAGGTGTTGATGATGCCGATCAGCGGCTTGCCGCGGAACTCGGGCGCGTCGTAGCCGAGCTGCAGCAGGCGCGAGCGGTGATTGGCCGAGCGCATCGTCTCGACCCCGAACCAGCGGTGGCTGCGCAACTCCTCCGGCTTCTTCGTCATGTCAGCGCGGGGCCATCCGGAGCGCGCCGTCGAGACGGATCGTCTCGCCGTTCAGATAGGCGTTCTCGATGATGGTCATGGCGAGCTTTCCATATTCGTCGGGATGGCCGAGGCGGTGCGGGTTGGGCACGCCCTGCGCCAGCGAGGCCTTCACCGCGTCGGGCAGGCGCTGGAGCATAGGGGTGTCGAAGATGCCGGGCGCGATGGTGCAGACGCGGATGCCCCGGCTGGCGAGGTCGCGCGCGGCCACCACCGTCATGCCGATGACGCCGGCCTTGGAGGAGGCGTAGGGGATCTGGCCGATCTGCCCCTCGATGCCGGCGATGGAGGCGGTGAGGACGCAGACGCCGCGCTCGCCGTCGATGGGATCGGTCTTCGCCATGGCGGCCGCGGCGAGGCGCAGGGCGTTGAAGGTCCCGGTGAGGTTCACGCGGATGATCTCGGCGTAATGGGCGAGGCTGCCGGGCGTGCCGTCCTTCTCCAGGATGCGCAGCGCGCCGCCGCGGCCCGCGCAATGCACCAGCACCCGCACCGGGCCCATCGCCTCGGCCTGCGCGACGGCGGCCTGCATGCTGGCCTCGTCGGCGACATCGGCCACGGCGAATCCGCCGCCCAGCTGCTGCGCCACCTCGGCGCCCGCGGAGGCCGCCTGGTCCACGACAAGAACCTTCGCGCCCGCTGCCGCGAGGCGCTTGGCCGTCGCATGGCCGAGGCCCGAGGCCCCTCCCGTCACGATCGCGACGGCGCCCTTCACGTCCATGCCTTCCTCCTGCGCTTGCCGGCGCAAGGCACCACGCGAGGCGGGCCGACGCAACCGGGGGGCTACAGGTCCACGCGGATATTCGCCGCGCGGATCACCTCGGTCCACTTCGCCTTCTCGCGCGCCAGCCGCGCGTCGCCGTCGGCCGGCGTCGAGCCGACATAGTCGAAGCCCAGCTCGGCGAAGCGCGCCGCCACCTCCGGCGCCCGCGCCGCACGGAGCACCGCCTCGTTCAGGCGGTTCACCGGCCCGTCCGGCGTCGCCTTCGGTGCCACCAGCATGGCCCAGGTATAGACGTCGTAGTCGCTCAGCCGCGGGTCGCTCTCGGCCAGGGTCGGCACGTCGGGGAGCTGCGCGATGCGGTTGGCGACCATGGTGCCGAGCGGCCGGATCGCGCCCGAGCGGATATGCGGGGTCGCGCCCGGCACGTCGCAGAACAGCACGTCCACCTCGCCGGCGAGGAGCGCCACGAGCGACGGGCCGGTGCCGCGATAGGCGATATGCGTCATGTCCACGCCCATCTTCAGCTTGTAGAGCTCGGCGCCCAGGTGGAAGGGCGTGCCGTTGCCGGCCGAGCCGTAGTTCATCGCGGCGCCGCGCTGGCGCGCCAGCGCGTGGAAGCCCGCGATGTCGCGCGCCGGGCTGTCGGCGCGGACCACGACGACATAGGGCGAGGTGGAGACGAGGCTCACGCAGCGCAGCGTCTCGACCGGGTCGAAGGGCATGGGCTGGGCCGTGAGCGGGGCCGTGAGGAAGGAGATGGAGCCCATCAGCACGGTGTGGCCGTCCGGCCGCGCCTGCACGACGGCGCGCGTGCCGATGGTGGAGCCGGCGCCCGCGCGGTTCTCGACGGTGACGGGCTGGCCGAGGAACTCGCTCATCTTCGGCTGGACGAGGCGCGCGCCGATGTCGGGCGTGCCCCCGGGCGCGAAGGGAACGATCATGTTGACCGGGCGATCGGGCCAGGCAGCTTGCGCGAGGGCAGGGGCCGCAAGGGGGCCGGCAAGTCCTGCGAAGGGCAGGGCAAGGGCGCCGCGGCGCGGAATGCGGATCATGGATATTTTCTCCCGGGTGTTGGCCGAAGATTAATCCGGTTCCGGCGCGCGCGCGAGACGGGCGACGATGCGGAACGCGCGCCCGCCCTTTGTCCTGCTGGCCTGTGGAACGGCATGCGGGAGGTATTCCGGCATAGCTGATATTCGGCCTATGATTGGAATCCAGCCCATGACCCCGCGGGCCTTCAGTCCAGGGAGAATGTTCGTCTTGCCGATTGCCCGTCATGCTCCTTGGCCTGAACGCCGTCCTTCCAGACGAAATCGGCGCTTGCCCGGGCTCCGCAACGCCTTCTGCCCGATGGCGCCGTCGCTTGCGCGCGCGTCGGATCCGGAAAAGAAAGTCCAGGACCTTTCCGGACATCAGCGTGCGTAAGTTCTTCAATCCCTATCCCAAGTATCTCCACGTGCGCCGCATCCTGCTCGACCGCATCGAGGGCACCATGCGGCCGGGCGACCAGCTTCCCACGGAACACGCCCTCTGCGCCGAATTCTCGGTGAGCCGGGAGACCATCCGCTCGGCGCTGGCGGCGTTGGAGCAGGACGGCATCATCGAGCGCACGCGCGGCCGCGGGACCTTCATCGCCCGGCTGCCGCGCCGCCGCCCGGAACGGCGCCTGACCGGCATGGCCGAGGATTTCTACGCGCTCAACCTGGACACCGAGGCCAAGGTCCTCCAGGCGGGCCCGGGGCGGATCCCCGGCGCCCTGGCCGAGCAGCTCGGCCTCGACCCCGAGCTGCCGCTCTTCCGCATCACGCGGCTTCGCCACTTCGAGGGCCGGCCCTTCGCCTGGCATGACGGCTGGATGCTGCCCGAGATCGGCACGCGCATCGCCGCCCTCGACCTCACCCGGGCCTCCATCGATCGCGAGCTGCGCGAGACTCTCGATCTGCCGATCTGGGAGGATCAGCAATCCATCGAGGCGGTGGCCGCCGATATCCAGTCGGCCGAGCTGCTGGACGTGCCGATCGGCGCGCCGCTGCTGTGCCTGACCAGACTCTATTTGCTGGAGGGCGAGAAGTTCGCCGTCTATTTCCGGTCGCTCTACCGGTCCGACCGCTACTACTACACGGTCAAGCTCGCCCAGCCTGCGGGCCCGGGCGGACGGCAGCCGGCGCGGGCTGCGGGGCTCCGCAGGCCGGCCGGCCCGCGAATGGCCAGCACGCAGGAAGATTGACGGGGGCCTCTTGCCCGAAGGGGCGTCGCCTCATAGCTTCCGATCGGATTTGTCTGTCCACCTAGACAAAGGATGTCCGCGAATGCCCGATCAGATCTGCCACACCGCGCCTGCCGCGCCCTCCAAGGGGCCGCTGCACGGCCTGCGCGTCATCGATGCGGGGCAGATGATCGCGGCCCCGCTCGCCTGCACCATGATGGCGGATTTCGGCGCCGAGGTGATCAAGATCGAGCACCCGGTGCAGGGCGACGCCATGCGCTCCCGCCCGCCGGAGAAGGACGGAAAATCCCTCTGGTGGAAGGTGATCGCGAGGAACAAGCGGAACGTCACGCTGAATCTCTCCAAGCCCGAGGGACAAGCGCTGCTGAAGCGCCTGGTCGAGCACGCCGACATCCTGGTCGAGAACTACCGGCCCGGAACCTTCGAGCGCTGGGGCCTCGGCTACGAGGATCTCGCGAAGATCAATCCGCGCCTCGTGATGGTGCGCGTCTCCGGCTACGGCCAGACCGGCCCCTACGCGCAGCGCGGCGGCTACGGAACCGTGGCCGAGGCCTTCACCGGACTGCCCTCCTTCACCGGCTTCCCCGACGGCGCGCCGACGCTCTCCTCCTCCTATGCGCAGGCGGACAGCGTGGCTTCCACCTTCGCGGTGATGGGCGCCATGTTCGGCATCTATGAGCGGCTGCGCTCCGGCAAAGGGCAGGAGGTGGACGTCAGCCTCTACGAGCCGCTGTTCCGGCTCATCGAGTTCCAGGCCATCGCCTACGACCAGATCGGCATGGTGCGCGAGCGCATCGGCAACCGCTCCACCACCGATAGCCCGCGCAACGCCTATCGCACGCGCGACGATCGCTACATCACCATCTCGGCCTCGACCCAGAAGAGCTTCAACCGGCTGGTGGAGGCCATGGGCATGGCCGAGCTCGCGACCGACCCGCGCTTCACCGACGGGCTGCTGCGCCAGCGTAATGCCGATGTGCTGGACCAGATCATGACCGGTTGGTTCCTGCGGCACGACTTCGACCATGCGCTGAAGATCCTGGAAGAGGGCGAGGTGGTGGCGGGGCCGATCCTCACCATCGCCGACATCTTCCAGGATCCGCATTACGCCGCCCGCGAGACCATCGTGCCCGTGCCCGATCCGCATTTCGGCACCGTGCGCATGCAGAACGCGATCCCGAGGATGTCGCGCACTCCTGGCCGCGTTCACCGCACCGGCGGCGAGCTGGGCGAGGAGAACGAGGCGATCTGGCTCGATGAGCTCGGCCTGCCGCGCGAGGAATACGACCGGCTGCGCGCCGCGAAAGTGATCTGAGAAGGAAGTGCCAATGGGTCCGGGCTATGAGGGTGTCTACGTCGTCGGCACCGGCCAGACGACATATGAGAAGAAGACGGACAAGCCCGTCCAGCGGCTGATCTGGGAGGCTTCCAACCTCGCGCTTCGCTCCGCGGGCCTCGGCTTCCGCGACGTGGACGGGCTGGGCGTCACCGCCTTCACGCTCGGTCCCGACAACGTCACCACCATGACGGAGCATATGGGCCTGACCTGCCGCTGGCTCTTCCAGGGCCTCTACGGCGGCGCCTCGGGCGTCTCGGGCATGCTGCAGGCGGCGCGCGCGATCCAGCACGGCGACGCCGAGGTGGTGGTCATCGTCGCGGCCGACGCCTTCGACGTCACCTCCCACATGAACATGTCGCGCAACCCGGGCCAGCACGACTACATGGGGCCCTGGGGCTACGGCGCCGCCAACGGCATCTTCGCCATGCACACGCGGCTCTACATGAAGGAGTTCGGCGCGACGCGGGAGGATTTCGGGCGCCTCTGCATCGCCCAGCGCGAGAACGCCATGCTCAACCCCAACGCGCTGCTCCGCACGCGTATGGGCATGGAGGACTACCTCAACGCCCGCCCCGTGGCCGATCCGCTGCGGCTCTTCGACTGCGTGCTGCCATGTTGCGGCGCCGATGCGGTCGTGCTGGCGAGCGAGGCGGTTGCCAGGCGGCTCGACGTGCCGCTGATCCGCATCCTCGGCGGCGGCGAGGTGCACAACCATCCGGCCGACGACATCTACCGCTTCAGCGCCGGTTGGGAGACCTTTGCCGGGCGCATGTGGAACACGGCGGGGCTCGGCCCCAGGGACATGGACTTCGTGCAGCTCTATGACGACTACCCGCTGATGGAATTCGTGCAGCTGGAAGGCATGGGCTTCGCCCCGCGCGGCGGCGCCGGCACGCTCATCCGCGACAACGACTGCACGGTGCGGGGCACGCTGCCCATCAACACCGGCGGCGGGCAGCTCTCGGCCGGGCAATGCGGCGCGAGCGGCGGCATGATCGGCGTCTACGAGGCCGTGACCCAGCTTCGCCACGAGGCAGGCGATCGCCAGGTGCCCGATGCGAGGCACGGCGTCGTCGCGGGCTACGGGCAGGTCTCCTACGGGCGCGGCCTCTCCGCCAGCGCCTGCGTGCTGGGGCGGGAGTGACGGCGATGGCGAACGACCTCAAGCCCATGCCGCGGCTGACCTCGATCAACCGGCCCTTCTTCGAGGCCTGCAACGCCGGGGAGCTAAGGCTCCAGCGCTGCACCGCCTGCGCGAAGCACGTCTACTTCCCGCGCGTCTGCTGCCCGCATTGCGGCGGCGGCGCGCTGGAATGGGTAGCGGTGTCGGGCCGCGGCACGATCCGCACGCACACGCTGGTGCGCCGGCCGCAGCATCCCTCCTTCTTTCCGGAGGCGCCCTACCATGTGCTCGCCGTGACGCTGGAGGAGGGGCCGCTGATGTACAGCCGGCTCGCGGGCGAGGCGCCGGAGGATGCGGATCTGATCGGGCGGAAGGTGAGGGTGACGTTCTCGCAGGAAGCGCCGGGGCAGAAGCTGCCGTTCTTCGAACTCGCCTAGCGAGGGGCTCGGCCCCTCGCGCTCCCCGCCAGGGCTTTTTGCCCTGGACCCTCTTACTGACCGAAGGTGCAGGAAACTGCGTTTCCTGCCGGGGGAGTTCGAGGGGACGAAGCCCCCTCGAGTCAGAACCCCGGCGCGCGATCGGCGTCCAGAGCCCGCGCCACATAGGCCGCCTGCTGCGGCTCGTACCGCATCCAGAGCCGGCGCAGCTCCGCCACCGGCTCGTCGTGCCAGTCCACGCGCAGGTCCACCACCGGCCAGTCGTAGCGGTCCGCCACCAGCAGGCCGGCGCCGTGCTCGTCGTCGAACTCGCCGCCCGCCTCCAGCCCGGCCTCCAGCGCGCGCACCAGCCGCTCGGCCAGCGGAGCCCCCGCGCTGGCGGCGAAGGAAACCACCATCGCCTGAGGCACGCCCGTATTCGCCAGCAGGTTCCCCATCGAGACGCAATCCGGCCCCGTCGCCACCGCGTGCTCCGGCATAGCCTTGCCGCCCGAGAACCAGGCGACCCCGCCCATCCTGTCCACCACCGCGAGCTGCCGGTGCTCCACGCCGCGGGTCGAGCGGATCAGCAGGTCCACCACCGCCCGCGCGCCCAGCCCCTGCCGCAGCAATGCGAGTCCCTGCGGGCCGAGTGCCGGATCGGAGAGGTTCTGGGTGGCGACGGCGCCCATCGGCCCGGCCCAGGCGCAGCGCGCGGCCGTCGCGATGGAGGAGGAGGTGACGATGGTCCCGAAGGCCCCAGTCTCGGCGCAGCGCGCGGTCAGGGAGTAGGTCATGTGGTGAGTTTACCTCGCTTCGAGCATCCGGCCGCAAGGCGGCCGGCGCCGCCAATGTGACCGCCCGGCCGGGTGCTCTGGTGGTGGGGCGAAGCCAAGCCGCCGGAAGCGGGGCCCGGCGTCCGAGGGTGGAGACATATCACGGCCGCAGAACCTGCCGGCTCCGCGCCTCCGCCTCAAGCCCGTCCCAGGCATAGCGCATCGGCGTCATCCGCGCCGCCGCCCAGGTCTTGTGCTGATCGGCGTAGTGGGGGCTGCCGGGATGGCCGGAGGTGCCGTGGAAGACGGTCCAGAGGCTGTTCTCCCAGTCGCCCACGTCGAAGGCATAGCGCGACAGCGCGCCATAGGCCGTGCGCGGACCGGCCGGCGCGATCAGGCCATTGGCCATGACGCAGTCGCCGTCGCCGCCCAGCGGCTCGGCGATCGGGTCCAGCACGGAGGCGGCCTCCGGGAAGAGCGGCGAGAGCGGATGCGCGAGCTTCGGGCGATGCACCTCGCCCCAGTTCTCCGGGGCGGGCGTCGCGGCCACCTCGTCCAGCGCGGCCTGCAGCAGCCCGTCCCAGCTCTCGCCCCCGAGCAGGCTGGCATCGTCGGCGCGCAGCAGGGCCGGCAGTGCCCACCAGAGCTGCATGAGCGGCGCCACGCCCGGCGAGGGCTGGAGATAGGGGTGCGAGGCCAGCGCGCCGAGGCCGCTCACCGCCGCGAGCCGCTTCGTCAGCGCGATGCGGAAGGCGATGTAGCGCGAGGCGGTGACGGAGGCGGCCTCCATCCGCGCATCCCAGGCGGCCAGCTCCGCGCGCAGGGCTTCCGCGGCGCCCGTGCAGCCTCCCAGCGCGTCGAGTCTCGCGATGACATCGCCGGCCGGCTGCGACAGCACGTCGCCATGGATGGCCGCCGAGCCTGCGGGGCTGCGCGTCGACGCGTCGGCCGTCAGCAGCGCCGCCACGCGCCGGGCGCGATAGGGCGGGTGGCAGTCCGTCAACAGGTAGTCCGGGTGATCGTCGGCGGCGATGCGGTTGTTGGCGGTGACGATGATCCCGCCCGCCGGGTCGTGCAGCACCGGCATCTCCTCATGCGGGATCCAGCCCTGCCATTCGTGCTCGCCGGTCCAGCCGGGCATGGGCAGCCAGCCGCATTCCCGTCCGCGCCGGGGCAGCCGCGCGCGCAGCAGCCAGCCGATATGGCCCTGCGTGTCGCCGGCCACGAGGTTGTGGTCGATGAGCCCCCAGCCGCGCGTGGCCTCGTAGAGCGCCTTCACATTCTCCGCGCGCAGCATGCGGGGCAGGCAGTCGAAGGAGAGGTCGGTCTCGGCGAACTGTACGCTCTTCAATGAGAGCGCGTGTCCCGAGGCCGGGTCGCCGGCGATGACCGGCCCGTGCCGCGTCTCCACGATCTCCACCTCGCGCGGCGCCTCGCCGCGGATGGCGACGGCCTCCACCCGCCGCCGCACCGGCTCCCACATCTCGCGGAACATCGCGTGCTCCGCGCGCTCGTCGAAGCGCTCGACATAGAGATCGTGGATATCGGCGAAGCCGTGCGTGACGCAGTAGGCCACCTTCCCGTTATGGGCGAAGTGCGGGAAGCCCGGCACGCCCGGCACCGTGAGGCCGATCACGTCGAAGGCCGGGCAGGCGAGGTGCCCCTGGGCATACATGTTCGGCAGTTCGAGGACGCGATGCGGATCGCCGGCCAGCAGGGGCCGCCCCATCGCGCTGAGCTCCGACGAGACGGCCCAGTTGTTGCTGCCGCCGCCCGTCGCATCCTGCTCCGCCGCCTCCATCAGGGCGGCGACCGCAGGCGCGAGCTCCGCCAAGCTCGCCCGCCAGCGATCGGCCTCCGCGCCCTGCGGCATCAGCAGGACATCCTTGCCGCCGTCGTCGTAGCGCAGGCTGGTCACGGCCTCGCCCGCGACCGGCAGCGCCGCCGCGCGCCAGAGCTTGAACCAGACCGAGCCCATGAGCAGCCCGAGCCGCCGCATCACCGCGATGGTCTGCCAGCCCTCCCAGGGCTCCGGCGTGGCGCCGAGCAGGGTGTACTCGATCGGCAGGGGCGCGCCCGAGGCCAGGAAGGCGTTCACCCCCGCCGCATAGGCCTCGATCATGACCTTGGCTTCGTCCCCCAGGGCGGCGGCGTCGCGCCGGCTGGCGCCCTCGACGCCGAGCCGCCGCGACAGCGCATCCGCCCCGAAGGCCGAGGGGCCGAGCCATTCCGCGCTGCGCCCCAGCGCGCGGCGGCGATTCAGCTCCATCTGGAAGAGCCGGTCCTGCGCGTGGCAGAAGCCTTGGGCAAAGAAGGCGTCCCTCGTGGACCCCGCGCGGATATGGGCCACGCCCAGGGCATCGCGAAGCACGGTCACCGGCGCCTCCAGCCCCGGCAGCGTGACCTCGCCCGTCAGCTCCGGCACGGCGCGCCGCGCGGCCGCCCGCAGTTCTTCCTGGTTCATCCCGATATCTTCCTCGCCTGCTGGACGCGCGTCGCACATAGGAAATACCCTCTCGGCAACAACGAATAGGGGACGTGCGGACAATGACACCGACGAAGATCACCCGACGTGGCGCCATGCTCGCCGCCGGCGGCGTCGCGCTTCCCTGGATCGCGCCGCCCGCGAGGGCGGCCGGCACGGCCAACCTCGTGCTGGAGAGCGAGGTCGTCATCCTCGATCCGCATGCCACCACGGCCGCCATCACGCGGACCTTCGGCTATCACGTCTTCGACACGCTCTTCGCCATGGACGGGCAGGGGATGATCAAGCCGCAGATGGTGGCCGCCTGGGAGACGAGTCCGGATGGCCTCGTCTGGACCTTCCGTCTGCGCGACGGCCTGCTCTGGCACGACGGCGGGCCCGTCACCGCGGCCGATTGCGTGGCGAGCCTGGAGCGCTGGGCGCCGCGGGATTCCCAGGGCCGCATGCTCTGGGCCGCCAAGGCGGAGATCGTGGCGCTGGACGCGAAGAGCTTCCGGCTGACCCTGTCCCGCCCGTTTCCGCTGGTCCTCGACGTGCTGGGCAAGCCCAACGCGCCGCTGCCCGTGATGCTGCCCGAGCGGCTGGCGCGCGTGCCGGTCGAGACCCGCATCCGCGAGATCGTCGGCAGCGGCCCCTTCCGCTTCCGCGCCGCCGACTGGCGCCCGGGCAACTACATGGTCCTGGAGCGCTTCGAGGGCTATGTCCCGCGCGAGGAGCCGAATGACTTCCTCGCCGGCGGCAAGCGCGTGCATCTCGACAGCGTGACCCTGCGCGTCATGCCGGACCAGGCGACGGGCGCCACCGCCCTCATGCAGGGCGAGATCGACTACATGCAGTACCTGCCCTTCGACCTGCTGCCGCGGCTGGAACGCGCGCGCGGCGTGAGGCTGATGGGGTTGGGCGGCATCCACATGTTCCAAGGCAATTTTCGTCTCAACCACGCGGCCGCGCCGATGGACGATCCGGCGATCCGCCGGGTGCTGTGGCATTGCGCCGACCAGGCCTCGGTGCTCACCGCGATCGGCGTGCCCGAGCGCTTCCGCGCGCCGCCATGCCCCTCCTTCTTCCTCTGCGACGCGCCCTATGACAGCCGGGCGGGCGCGGAGGCGATGGGCCTCGACGTGGAGGGGGCGAAGCGCATGCTGGCCGCCACCTCCTATCGCGGCCAGCCCCTCGTCTTCCTGACGGTGGCCGGCAGCATCAGCCAGACGGCCGCGCAGGTGATGATCCAGAACATGAAGCTCGCCGGCTTCAACGTCGAGGAGCAGCAGATGGACTGGGGCACGGTGCTGGCCCGCCGCGCCCGGCGCGAGGGCTGGCACATGTTCGCCGTCTACGCGAACGGCACCGACATGTTCTCCCCGCTCACGCATTTCTACGTGGCCAATACCTGCGCCGACTATCCCGGCTGGGATTGCGACCGGGACGCGGAGCGGCTGCTGGGCGAATTCGCCCTGGCCCCCACGCCCGAGGCGCGCAAGCGCATCGCCGGCGAGATCCAGGCGACCGCGGCCCGCAACGTGCCCTCCGTGATGTGGGGCCAGTTCACCATTCCGGCCGGCTATCGCGAGCGCCTGCGCGACGTGCCCCAGGCGGCCTATCCGATGTTCTGGGGAGTGAAGGTTTGAGCACCGATTCCGATCTGCGCGAGCGCGCCGCCCGCGTCATTCCAGGCGGCATGTGGGGCCATCTGGACGCGAAGAAGCTGCCCGAGGGCTATCCGCAATTCTTCGCGCGCGGGGAGGGCGGCCATGTCTGGGACGTGGACGGGCGCCGCTATGTCGACCTCATGTGCAGCTGGGGGCCCATCGTGCTCGGCCATCACGACCCTGCAGTGGACGCCGCCGCGCGGAAGCAGACGGAGCTCGGCGACGCGCTGAACGGCCCCGGCCCCGTGCTGGTCGAGCTGGCGGAACGGCTGGTGGATCGCATCCCCGCCGCCGACTGGGCCATGTTCCAGAAGAACGGCACAGATGCGACGACCACCTGCGTGACCATCGCCCGCGCCGCCACGGGGCGGGGCACCATCCTGATGGCGCGCGGCTCCTATCACGGCGCCGCGCCCTGGTGCACGCCGGTTCCCGCCGGCACGACGGAGGCGGACAAGGCGAACCAGCTCCGCTTCGACTACAACGACGTGGCGAGCCTCGAGGCCGCGGCCGATGCCGCGGGCGGCGACCTCGCCGCCATCCTCGTCACCGGCTTCCGGCACGACAATGTGGTCGATCAGGAGCTGCCCGCGCCGACCTTCGCCGCCGCCGCGCGCGCCATCTGCGACCGGAAGGGCGCGGCGCTCATCCTGGACGACGTGCGCGCGGGCTTCCGGCTGCATCCCGGCGGCTCCTGGGAGACGGTGGGCGTGCGGCCCGACCTCTCCGCCTGGAGCAAGGCGATCGCCAACGGGCATACGCTCGCCGCCGTGACGGGGAAGGACTCCCTGCGCGACGCGGCCTCGCGTATTTTCGTCACCGGCTCCTTCTGGTGCTCCTCGGTCGCCATGGCCGCCGCCGTCGCGACCCTCGGGGAGCTGGAGCGGCGCGACGTGGTCGGCCATCTGGAAACCCTCGGTCAGCGGCTGCGCGACGGGCTCGCGGAACGGGCGCGCGGCGGGAATGTCGGCTTGCGGCAGACAGGGCCCGTCTCCATGCCGCTCTTCCTCTTCGACGGCGACGAGGACTTCGCGATGGGCCGCGCCTTCTGCCGGGCCGCCCTGGCCGAGGGCGCCTTCCTCCATCCGCGGCACAACATGTTCCTCTGCGCCGCGCATACGGAGGCCGACATCGACGCGGTGCTCGCCGCGTCCGAGGCCGGCTTCGCCGCGATCCGGGAGTTGCGTTAGAGGCGGCCGGGCCGCCTCGGGAGACGGGGTTGGGCTCGGCGCGTCCCTCGGGTCACCGGTAGTTCGCGAAGGCGGCGGCGGCCGTGCTCTGCCCGCCTCCGCCGCGCAGGGCGAGGCCGAGCAGCAGCCGCGCCTTCAGGCCGGAGAGGAAGCCGGCCGGGATGAGCCCGCGGCCCAGCAGGTCGATTTCCGAGCCCGCATAGCCATAGGTGCGGGTGAAGACCGGGCCGGCCATGGCCCGCGTCGCCAGCACCACGGGCATGCGGAGCGCCAGCTCGCCCAGCAGCGGCGCGGCCTCGGCGGGAACATGGCCCGCGCCCATCGCCTCGACGACGGCGCCGGCATAGCCGAGGCCCGGCAGCGCCCCGAGCAGCCTCCCGTCCTCGCCCATGGCCCATTTCAGCAGCGCCACGGGGCGCGGCGGGCCGCCATAGCTGGGCAGGCCCGGCATCCGCGGCACGCGGGCGTAGAAGCGCGGCCGGCCCTCGGCCACCACGCCGATCGGCCCGGCCAACGGCGAGGCGAAGGCCGAGGGCAGCGCGGTGTGCGACTTCTGCACGAAGCGCGCTGCGTGGATGTCGTAGTTCAGTACGGCGAGCGTGCCGAGGCCGCGCGCCTCGGGCGAGGCCGCGACGCGGGCCGCGGCCAGGAGGTTCGCGGGACCATCCGCGCCCGGCGCATCCGCCCCGCGCATGGCGCCGGTGACGACGACGGGCTTGTCGTCGGCCACCAGCAGGTCGAGCAGGAAGGCGGATTCCTCGATCGTGTCGGTGCCCTGGATCACCACTGCGCCGTCGAAGCCTGCGGCGAAGCCGTCCTCGATGCGCTTAGCGACCTCGACCAGCTGGCCGGGCTCCAGCGAGGGGCTTGGCAGCCGGTAGGGCGAATGCGCCTCGACCTCGGCCACTCCGGCAAGCTCGGGCACGGAAGCCACGAGCTCGGCCGCGCCCAGTTTCGGCGCGATGCCGCCGCCCGCATCGGGCAGCATGGTAATGGTGCCGCCGAGCGAGAGGAAGAGGAGCCGTGGCCGTGTCATGCGGCGGCCTCGCCCTCCTCCTCGCGCCTGGCCGTGTTCCGCGGCGCCGGGCGGTCGGGAATTTCGCCGGGGCGATAGTTGGGCAGCCGGCTCGCCGGGATCATGGCGAGCGCCGCCACGGCCGCCATGATCAGCAGGCCGATCTTCAGCGCCTGCAGGCGGGCCTCCGTATTCACCCTGACGGCCTCGGCCACCACCTCCGGCGCGGCGCCGGTGCGCTGCATGATGGCGAGCAGTTGGGTGTTGTTGACGAAGTTGATGCTCTCGAGGTCGATTTGCCCGATCACCTCCACCGGCAGCCGCGGGTTCTCGGCGATGCGGTACATGACGCCGGCCGAGAGCAGCCCCACCAGGAGGGCGCCCGAGACGGCGGTGCCGACGCCGGCGGCGAGGTTCTGCGTCGTGCCGCGCAGCGCGCCGACATCGCCGGCGAGCTCCTTCGGTGCCGCGGTCACCAGCACGTTGAAGACCAGCGTCACCAGCGCGCCCTGGCCGATGCCGAAGGTGATCAGCCCCAGCATGACGGGCACCGCCGACCAGTCGTTGCGCACCACCCAGGCGAGCCAGAGCAGGCCCAGGATGCAGAGCGCGAAGCCGCACTGGGCGATCCGCCGCGGCGTCACCTTGTCGTAGAGCTTCACCACCAGCATCGCCGTGAAGAAGACGGTGAGGTTGAAGGGCATCATGGCGATCGTCGTCTCGATCGGCGTGCGGCCCTGCACGATTTGGATATAGAGCGGCACGGTGAAGTTCAGCATGGATTCGAGACCGACGACGGTGAACATCGCATAGACCGCCGCGCGCTCCTGGCCGGAGGTGATGATGCTGAGGTCCAGCAGCGGCGTGCCGCCCCGCGCCTGGACGCGGCGGGTCCAGGCCAGGAAGACCTGCAGCAGGATGATGCCGGCCACGATCATGATCGGCGCGGGCGACATGCCGAAGATGTCGAAGGGCGCGGCGGGCCGGGCGACGCCGAGGCCGAAGCGGTTCAGGTTGTTGAAGCCGAAGACGATCATGATGATCGAGGCCGCGGCCAGCACGACGCCCACCAGGTCGATCCTCACCTCGGGGCGCGCCGCCTGCGGCCTCAGCCTGAAGCTGAGGAAGAAGACGATGGCCGCCAGCACGACGAGGATGCCGAAGACCGGCCGCCAGCCGACGAAGGTGCCGAGCAGCCCGCCGATCAGGAAGGCGGAGACGCCGGCCGCCGCCCGGGCCGAGCCCAGCGCGCCCACCGCCGTCGCCTGCTGCGTGCCGTGGTAGTGATGCGCGATCAGCGCCACCAGCGCCGGGACGATCACCGCGGCCGCGAGGCCGGCCAGGAGCTGCGCCGAGAGCATCACGCCGGCCGCCGGCGCGATCACCATCAGCACCTGGGCGACGGCGAAGACGCCGATCACCACGCGGAAGACCTGGGTGGAGCCGAAGCGCTGCACCAGCTTGCCGCCCAGCATCACGAATCCCGCGACGGCCAGCGAGTACATGACGATGCCGGTCGCGACCGTGGTGGGCGGCACGCCGAAGCTCGCCACCATGCCGGAGAGCGAGACGGGCAGGGCGGCCACGTTGAAGGACATCAGCACCTGGGCCAGGGCGATGGCGACCATGGGAATCCAGGATTCCCGGACCTCGGCGGCACTCGTGCTCATGGGGCGCTCCCTGGTTGTTCCGGCTTGGAGGCGAAGAGGTTCAGCCCGAGCCGCTCGGATAGGAACTTCGTCACGAGTTGGCCGCGCACGCTGTTGCCCGCGGAATCCAGCGGCGGCGAGAAGGTGCCGAGACCGCCCTTGCCGGGCGCGATGGTGACGATGCCGCCGGCGACGCCGCTCTTGCCCGGCAGCCCCACCTCGTAGAGCCAGTCCCCCGACTGCTCGTAGAGGCCGGCCGTCGCCATCACGGCGAGCACGCGCCGGCAGCGGTCGGCGTCCATGACGCGCTCGCGCGTCACCGGGTTCACGCCGCCATCGGCCAGCGTCGCGCCCATTACCGCCATGTCGCGCGCCGTCACGTTCAGGGCGCATTGCCGCGTGTAGATGTCGGTCGCCTCGTCGGGATCCGAATACATGCGGCCATAGCCGAGCAGCAGCCGCGCGATGCCCTGGTTGCGCTGGTTGGTCGCGGCCTCGGAGGCGTAGACTTCCTCGTCCAGCTCCAGCTCGCGGCCCGCGAAGCGGGACAGGCCCTCGCGGATGAAGCGCCACTTCGCCTCGGCATTGGCGCCCGGGGCGAGGCTCGTCGTCGCGATGGCGCCGGCATTGACCATGGGATTCATGGTGCGGTCGGCGTTGAGCTCGATCGCCATCACCGAGTTGAAGGCGAGGCCGGTGGCATTCACGCCGATCTTCTCGCGGGCCTGGCCGCCGCCCAGCGCCTGGCAGACCAACGCGAAGACGAAGGGCTTCGACATGCTCTGGATGGAGAAGGGCCGCTCCGCATCGCCCACCGAGAAGACCCTGCCGTCGACACCGGCCACGCAGATGCCGAAGAGCCCCGGCCCGGCCTCGGCGAGGGCGGGAATGTAGTCCGCGACCTGCCCCTCGGCGACGGGCGCGTAGCGGCGATGCGCCTCCTCGACCTGGGCCGCGACCGTCACCGCTTCCGGCAGATGTCCGGTCGAGACCGTCTCCGGCCCGGGCAGGTCGTCCAGGTGAAGGCGGTAATCCATGAAATGCGGCCTTTCTTCCCCGGGTTCTTAGCCTGGCATGTAAAATCGATGGACGCGGAGCACCGGGCGGGTTCAGCATCGCAGCAATACGGCGACACGCTCAGGCTAGGCATTTGCGGGGAGGCGCAGATGGGCCGAAAATCCAGCCAGTATCCCTCCCGTCCCGATATCATGCCGCGGCAGCCGAAAACCCTGGTGACATGGGTTGGGAACTGAGAGGTCTGTGCGTTCGAAAACGCTGTCCCCGGCATGAGAAGGGCGGTCAGACGCATGCGAGATTCCGAGATCCTCCCGCAGGAGGACCGAAGCGCGCCGGCGGTCGAGCCCGGCCGCGGCCTGCTCCGGCCCGTGAGCTTCTCGACCCTGGACCTGCCCGCCGCGCAGCAGTTCGAGGCCTGGCGCGACCATTGCCGCTCCGTGGTCGAGATGACGGAATCGCTCGGCCCCGGGCCCGGCTACGCGGCACGCTTCCGCATGTGGAGCTTCGGCCATTTCGCGCTCAGCGCGGTCGAGGCCCCAGCCTGCCGCTTCCAGCGCACCCGAGCCCAGATCCGCCGGGATTCGCTCGACCTCTGGCAGATCCACGTGCCGCGCACCGGCTCGATGCGGCTGCGGACGGAGGCGGCCCAGATCTCGGTCCCGACCGGCGTGCCGCACATCCTGTCCCTCGACCAGGTCGTCGACGGCGACCGCACGGAGCGGGACTGGCTGTGCCTCTTCGTCTCGCGCGATGCCTTCCCGGGCCTCGGCCCCACCATCGACGCCTGCCGCGAAGCCCCGCTGGGCAGCGCCATGGGCGGGCTGCTGGGCCATTACGTGGAAAGCCTCGCCGACAGCCTGCGGACCATGACGGAGGCCGAGCTGCCGCGCGCCGCCGAGGCCACCCGCTCGCTGATCGCGGCCTGCATCGCGCCCTCCTCGCCCGCGGCCCTGGACGCCGAGGGGCATGTGGAACGCGCCCGGCTCGGCCGCATCCGGCAGATCATCCGGCAGAATCTGCGCTCCACGCGGCTCGGGCCCGACCGGCTGTGCAAGCTCGCCGGCGTGTCGCGCTCGCAGCTCTACCGCCTCTTCGAGCCCTTCGGCGGCGTGGCGCGCTACATCCAGAGCGAGCGGCTGCGCCAGGCGCACCAGGCGCTCTCGGACCCCGCGAACACGCGGGACATCATCAAGGTCGCCGAGGATTTCGGCTTTTTCGACCCCTCCGCCTTCAGCCGGGCCTTCCGCCGCGAGTTCGACTACTCGCCGACGCAGCTCCGCCAGACGGCCCAGAGCGGCTGGGTCGCCGCCCCCATCCGCAAGAGCCCCGGCCAGGCGGGCGCGCGCGACTTCGCCAGCGCCCTCCGGCAGATCTGAGCAGGGCCTGCTGCCGGCGCCTTTGGGACGCACGGCACGGGATCGGCATGCGGGAGCCATGGCTGCGGCCCCTCCCTGGACCTAGCGTTCGGGTGGCGGAAGCCGGCGCCGCAAGGGCGGTCGCGCATTTCGAAGGCCGGCACGCGAGGTCGCGGAAAGCCGGCGGCAAAGGGGAGTTCTGCTCATGCGCTTCGTCACCACCTTGGCCGGCAGCCTGGTGCTGCTGGCCGCCGCCATGGGGGGAGCGCCGGCCCAGACGACGGCCCCGGCGCCGGCCGGCCCCACTGCCAGCGGCCCCGTGACCGCCGGCCCCGTGACCACCGGCAATCTCGCGAGCCTCTGCGGTGCGCCGCTGAGCGAGGAGGTTGGCCATGTCTCGCAGGCCTTTTGCCGCGGCGTCATCGTGGGCGTCGGCCAGTACCATATGGAGATCTCGCGCCCCGGCGGCCGTGCGGCGATCTTCTGCCTGCCCACGCCGACCCCGACGCTGGAGGCCGCGCAGACCTCCTTCGTCGCCTGGGCGGCCGCCAATCCGCAGCATGCCGGCGAGCTCGCCGTGAACGGCCTGCTGCGCTGGGCCGCCGCCACCTATCCCTGCCCGACCGCGCGCGGCGCGCGGCGCTGATCCGGAAGGACAAGAACATGCGCAAGACGCTCCTCCTTCCCGTCGCCCTCGTGCTTGGCCTAGGCGCCTGCGCCGACGAGACGCTGAACGTGCCGATCAGCCCGACGACGCAGCGGGTCGGCGGCGGCGCGGCGGCCGGCGCGCTGACCGGCCTCGCGATCGGCTCCTTCTCCGGCAATGCCGGCCTCGGCGCGCTGATCGGCGCCGGCGTGGGCGCGGGCGGCGGATTCGCCCTCGACCAGAGCCGGCGCGCCCAGCAGCGGTCCTTCAACCAGGGTGTCGCGGCGGGCCGCGCCTCCCAATGACGGCCAGCCCCGCCGTCCCGCCGGGGGAGGTCGGCCCGGCGGGGTTGTCGGCGCGCGGGACGGGGGCGAGGGGCCGCAAGCGCCTCGGCCTGCCGCTCGCCGCCCTCCTGTGCCTGGCCGGCGCGGCGCCCGCCTCGGCCCAGGGCAGCGACGCCGCGACGATCGCGGAGCTGAGACGCCAGCTGGACGCGATGCAGCGCCGGCTGGAGCAGCTGGAGGCCAGGAGCGCGCAGCCCGCCGGCCGTCCGCCGGCGGCCCGCCCGCCCGCCGTGGTCGCGGTGCCCGACCGGGCTGCACGCCGGGCCCCCGATCCCGCGGTCGAGGCGGCGCAGGCGGCGGCGCGGGAGGCCCGCGTGGCGGCGAACGAGGCCCAGGCGGCGTCACGCAGCCTCACCCAGGCCTCCGCGGCGCTGGCCACCATGGGCGGGGCGCCGGCCGAGCGCACGGTGCCCGGCCTCGAACCGCCCGAGCCCATGGGCCATTCCTTCGAGGACGCGCTACGTTCCGACCTGCCGGGCGTCGCCTTCCGGGTGCCGGGCACCGACACCCAGCTCCGGCTCTACGGCTTCGCCAGGGTCACCGGCCACCAGGATTTCAACGCCCGCAACCAGACCGATGCGCCGCTGCCGGGTGGGATTCCGCTGCGTGGCAGCCCCGCCGATCAGCAGGGCGGCGAGTTCACCGCCTCGGCCCGCTTCAGCCGCTTCGGCGTCGACACGCGGACGCTCACGAGCTGGGGCACGCTGGAGACCCGGATCGAGGGCGACTTCGGCGGCGGAACCTCCGCCAATGCGACCTTCCGCCTCCGGCAGGCCTGGGCTGAGCTCGGCACGGAGCGGTTCGCCGTCCTCGCGGGCCAGGCCAACAGCCTGTGGAATGAGGGGCTGTTTGAGACGATCATCGACGCCACGAACCTCAACCAATCCTTTATCCGCCAGGCGCAGCTCCGCGTGACGGCGCGGCTGGCGAAGGGCCTGACAGGACAGTTCTCGATCGAGGCGCCCGAGACGCAGTACACGGCGGCGGGCGGCGTCTTCAATCCGTCCAGCACGCTCGACGGCGGGGCGAGCCCGGCCTTCAACGCCATGCCGGATGTCCTCGCGCGGCTGACCTATCGCGGGAACGGGATCGAGCTCGGCGCCCGGGCGCTGCTGCGCCAGCTGCAGATCCGCCCGGCCGGGACCGCCGCGGGCGCGCCCGCCGGCACGGCCTCGGCGACCGGCTGGGGCCTCGCGGCCCATGCGCGGCTCCCGATGCGGCTCGTTTCCGACCGGTTCGGCCCGGACGAGCTGGTGGGCATGGTCTATTACGGCGAGGGAATCGGCCGCTATTTCGCGGGAAGCACCAACGGCCAGGACGCCCTGTCCAATATCGGCATGCCCGGCGTTCACGGCCGCGTGAGCCTGGACGCAACCCCGGCCTGGGGCGCGACCCTGGCCTATCGGCGGTTCTGGATGCCGCAGCTGCGGAGCAATTTCGCCTATTCCTATGCGCGCCAGGATTTCCCGGGATACGCCCTGGGCTTCGCTCCGGGCTCCGCCGCCGCGATGGCGCTGAACCGCGACGTCCATCAGGGCTTCGCCAACCTCATCTGGAGTCCCTTTGCGGAGGTCCGCAACGGGGTCTTCGGCAGCGGCTGGCTGGATCTGGGGCTGGAGTATCTTTTCACGCGGCGCGATGTCTTCGGCGGTGCGACGGCCGCAGGGTCGGGTAAGGTCGGCCACGGTATCGCCAGCCGCCTCCTCTTCGGCGCCGTCGCACGCTTCTGACGCGGCAGCCGCCCGGGGCGTCATCGTGGAACAGGAGATCTCGCCCGGGATGACAAGAGGACCTGGGATTCAGGCGTGTTGAGGCGGTCTGCCGCCTGGCTGCTTCTGCTGCTGGCCGGCTGCGGCAGCATCGCGCGGCTCCCGGCGCCCCCGCCGGAATCCGCCGAGGCTCTCGCGGTCCTCGGCATCCCCAATGCCCGTTTCTGGATCGACGGCAGCCCGGACGCCATTCTCCGCGAGGGCGTCGCGATGGTGGCCCGCGAGGCCGCGACCCTGCCGCCCGGCGCGCCCCGGCCGCCGACCACCTTCCTCGCCATCTCGGGCGGGGCCGACAACGGGGCCTTCGGCGCGGGCCTGCTGAACGGCTGGACGGCGGCGGGCGATCGGCCGGATTTTACGGTGGTGACCGGCATCTCGGCCGGTGCGCTGATCGCGCCCTTCGCCTTCCTCGGCCCCGCCTACGACCCCCATCTGCGGGAGGTCTTCACCGAGATCGCGCCGCGCGACATCCTGCTGCTGCCGCGGCAGGTCTTCGCCGTGGTCCCGCTGCTCTTCGGCGAGGCGCTGGCCGACACCTCGCCCCTGGCCCGCCTCATCGGCCGCCACACCGACGAGGCCATGCTGGAGGCCATCGCCCGCGAGTACCGGCGCGGGCGGCTGCTGCTGATCGGCACCACCAATCTCGACCTGCAGCGGCCTGTGGTGTGGAACATCGGCGCCATCGCGGCCAGCGGCCACCCGGACGCGCTGAAGCTGTTCCGCAGCATCCTGCTGGCCTCGGCCTCCATCCCGGGCGCCTTTCCGCCGGTGCTCGTGCCGGTCGAATACCGGGGGCGGAGCTATGAGGAGATGCATGTGGACGGCGGCGCCGCCATGCAGGTCTTCCTCTACCCCTCCTCGGTGAATCTCCGCGAGCGAGGGAGCCTGCGCGAGCGCACCGCCTATGTCATCCGCAACGGCCGCGTGGACGTGGAGGGGAGCGTGACGCCGCGGGGCCTGTTCAGCATCGCCCGGCGCTCGGCGGCCACGCTGCTGCATTTCAGCGGCATCAGCGACATCCACCGCATCTACCTGACGACCCTGCGCGACGGGGTGGCATTCCGGCTGGCCTTCATCGGGCCGGACTTCCAGGCGGAGCGGCGGGAGCCCTTCGACCCGCCCTATATGCAGGCGCTCTTCGACTACGGCTATGCCCAGGCAGGACAGCCCTGGCACAGGGTGCCGCCCGGGGTGAGCAGCACGGCGGCCCCCGCGGCGCGCTGACGGAGTCAGGCTTCCGAGACGAGCCAGTTGCGGAACAGGGCCGTCGCCCGCTCGCGCTCCGGGGCGGGCGTGGCATAGACCAGCCAGTCCGGCTCCTCGGTCAGCGCCAGGTCGAAGAGCCTGACCAGCCGCCCCGCGCGCAGGTCCTCGGAGACGAGGTTGGCGAAGAACAGCATCACCCCCATCCCGGAGACCGTCGCGAGATAGGCGAGGTTCATGTCCTCGAACTTGATCCCGCGCCCGGCGTCGATCCCCGGCTCCTTCGCCAGCTTGAGCCAGCGTCGCCAGTCGCCCTTGCGCTTGCGCGTGTGGATCAGCCGGTCGGGGTCGAGCTGGGACGGATGGGTGATGGGCGAGCGTCCGGCGAGGTAGCCGGGGCTGCACACGGGCACGAGCCGGCCGTCGAAGAGGCGCGTCGGCTCCACCTTCGCCAGCGGCGCCGCGCCATGGGTGATGGCAAGGTCGAAGCGGCGCGGGGCGAGGGCAGGGGGTGGGCCGCCCTCGGCCGCGATGTCGAGCGCGATGGTCGGATGGCGCGCCAGGAAGCGCGGCAGCCGCGGCACCAGCCAGCGCTGGGCCAGGTTCACGGAGGCATAGACCCGCAGGCTCGCCGGGTCGTTGGCCGAGAAGAGGATGCGGGTGTCCTCCTCGATGCGCCGGAAGGCGTCGCCGATCGAGCGGAGATAGGCCTGGCCCTGCGGCGTGAGCACGACCTCACGGTGCTGCCGCTCGAAGAGCCGGGCGCCGAGATGCTCCTCCAGCTGCCGGATCTGGTGGCTGATCGCGCCCGGCGTCACGCCAAGTTCGGCGGCGGCGGCGGAAAAGCTCAACAAGCGGCCGGCGGCCTCGAAGGCGCGAAGGCTGCGGAGCGGGGGCAGGCGGGTGCTGATGAGGGTGTCCCCGGATGAAGGTGCGGCGAGCCGAAAGCGAGGCTTCGTTGTGAATCACGGGCTGAAGCAAAAGGCCAGATCATGGATCGGCGGACGCCTCCGCGATCGCCGCCCGCAGGTGCCGTCGTAGGAAGACGCCGGCGCTGGCCAGTGCCTGCCGGCCCGGTTCCAGACACGCGTTCCACATGGGCCAGGCGTGGATCATGTGCGGCCAGATCTCCAGCGAAGCCCGCACATCGGCGCAGCCCGCGGCCCGGACGAAGCGGCTGGAATCGTCGATCAGCGTCTCGGCCGACCCGACCTGGACCAGGAGGGGCGGCAGGCCCGCCAGATCGGACCAGAGCACCGAGATGCGCGGGTCGCTCGCCTCCAGGCCGGCCGGGACGAAGGCCGCGGCCAATTCGTCCAGATAGGCGCGATGAATGAGCGGATCGAGGGCGTCCCGGGTTGCCAGGGTCTCGCCGGACTGGGTGAGATCGGTCCAGGGCGAGACCAGCCAGGCGCAGGCGGGCAGGGCCTCGCCGGCGTCGCGAAGCCGGTTCAGGAGCGCCACGGTGAGATTGCCGCCCGCGCTGTCGCCGCCGATCACGATCCGGGCGGCCGCAAAGCCCTGCCGCCGGAGGAATTGCCAGGCCGTCCAGGCGTCGTCGAGCGCGGCGGGGTAGGGGTGTTCCGGAGCGAGCCGGTACTGGACGGCGAGGGTGCGCAGCCCGCCGGCCCGCCCGGCCTCGGTGACCAGCCGGCGATGACTGCGGATCGAGCCCGAGCAGTAGCCGCCGCCGTGGAAGTACAGCAGGACGCAGGAGGGATCGCTGCCCGGGGCCAGGGACCATTCGCCTGGCAAGCCGTCGAGGTCGATGGTCTCCACTGCGATGTCCCCGGCGGGCGGGCAGGTCGAGCCGACCTCGTCGATGCGCCGGCGCCGCTCCGCCCAGCCGACCGGCCGGGGCTTCGAGGCGAGCAGTTGCCGGATCGCGTCGATCTCGCTCGTATTCATGGGCGTTCCTCCGTCGTTCGAAGGAGGATTACACGGTCAGGAGCTTGCGGACCTCCTCTTCGTCCAGTTCCTTCGTGGGGCCGGCGAGCGCCACCTCGCCGCGGACCATGACGGTGATGGTGTCGGCGAGGTCGCGGGCGAATTCGAAATACTGCTCGACCAGGACCACGGCGAAGTTCCGGTCCTTCGCCAGGTGGTGGATCACCCGGGCGATGTCTTTGATGACATTGGGCTGGATGCCCTCGGTCGGCTCGTCGAGGATGAGCAGGCGCGGGCGCGCGGTGAGCGCGCGCCCGATGGCGAGCTGCTGCTGCTGCCCGCCCGAGAGGTCGCCGCCGCGCCGGCGGAGAAACTGCCGCAGGATCGGGAAGAGGTCGAAGACCTCGGCGGGGACCGAGCTGCCGCGGGGGGCGGCGGCCAGCGCCGTCTCGAGGTTCTCCTGGACGGTCAGGAACGGAAAGATCTCGCGGCCCTGCGGGACATAGCCGATGCCGGCGAGGGCGCGTTCGGCGGGGCCGAGGTCGCGGATCTCGCGGCCCTCCCAGACGACGCTGCCGCCCTGGATGCGCTCCAGCCCCATGATCGAGCGGAGCAGCGAGGATTTGCCCACGCCGTTGCGGCCGAGCACGGCGGCGATCTGACCAGGACCGACGGCAAGGGAGACGCCGCGCAGGCAGCGGCTGGCGCCGTAGGAGAGGTCGATATCGGTGGCGACGAGCATGGGCTATCGGTCCGATCGTGGCCGCGCGGCCTCAGGCCTGGGATGAAGCTGGGACCGCATCGTCAGCGCCCCAGGTACACTTCGACCACGCGCGGGTCGTTCTGCACATGGGTGATGCTGCCCTCCGAGAGCACGCTGCCCTCGTGCAGCACCGTCACCCGGCTGTTCAGCGCCTTCACGAATTCCAGGTCGTGCTCGACCACCACCACGCTGCGCTCGCCCGCGATGCCCGTGAGCAGCGCCGCGGTCTGCTCGGTCTCGTGATCGGTCATGCCGGCGACGGGCTCGTCCACCAGCAGGAGCTGCGGATCCTGCATGAGCAGCATGCCGATTTCCAGCCACTGCTTCTGGCCATGGCTCAGCAGCCCGGCCAGGTCATGCGCCCGGGCAGTGAGGCCGATCTCCTGCATGGTTTTCTCGATGCGGGCGCGCGCCTCGCCGCGCAGCACCCAGCGGATGCAAGCGATGGGGTTGCGCGGGGCCTTCAGCGCCAACTCCAGATTCTCGAAGACCGTCAGCGCGTCGAAGACCGTCGGCTTCTGGAACTTCCGGCCCACGCCGAGATTGGCGATGGAGGCCTCGTCCATGCGCGTGAGGTCGCGATCGCCGAACTTCACGATGCCCGAGCCGGGCCGCGTCTTGCCGGTGATGCAGTCCATCATCGTGGTCTTGCCCGCGCCGTTCGGGCCGATGACGGCGCGCAGCTCGCCCGGCTCGACGATGAGCGAGAGGTTGTTCAGCGCCCGGAAGCCGTCGAAGGCCACTGTGACGCCGTCCAGATAGAGGCCCTGCGTCGAGATGGCATGCGGCATGGTGGCCAGCGCTTCAGGCTCCATCATGCCTTCCCCTTCCGCCGCCGGACGAGCCCGACCAGCCCCTTGGGCAGCAGCAGCGGCACGGCCACGAAGAGGCAGCCGAGCGCGATGAGCCACAGATCGGGCGCCACCGAGGTCAGCCAGGTCTTCAGCGCATTGACGGAAAAGGCGCCGAGCACCGCGCCCACCAGCGTGCCGCGCCCGCCGAAGGCGACCCAGACCACCGCCTCGATGGAATTGCCCGGGCTGAATTCGCCGGGATTGATGATGCCCACCAGCGGCACGTAGAGCGCGCCCGCCAACCCCGCGATCATGGCCGAGAGCACGAAGACGAAGAGCTTGTGCTGCGTCACGCTGTAGCCGAGGAAGCGCACGCGGCTCTCGGCATCGCGGATCGCGGTCAGCACGCGGCCATACTTGGTCCTGGTCAGCGCCGAGCAGAGCAGGAAGACCACCACCAACGAGACCAGCGCGGCGTAGAAGAGGATGGCGCGGGTGGTGCCGCTGTTGAGCGGTAGGCCCAGCAGCTCCTTGAAGTCGGTGAAGCCGTTGTTGCCGCCGAAGCCCATGTCGTTGCGGAAGAAGGCGAGCATGAGCGCATAGGTCAGCGCCTGGGTTATGATGGAGAGATAGACGCCCGTGATGCGGCTGCGGAAGGCCAGGTAGCCGACCACCAGCGCCAGCAGGCCGGGCACGACGAGCGCCATCAGGAAGGCAAAGGGAAACCAGTCGAAGCCCAGCCAGAACCAGGGCAGCTCGCGATAGCCCAGGAAGACCATGAAGTCCGGCAGGACCGGGTGGCCATAGACGCCGCGCGGCCCGATCAGCCGCATCAGGTGCATGCCGATGGCGTAGCCGCCCAGCGCGAAGAAGGCGCCGTGGCCGAGCGAGAGGATGCCGGCGTAGCCCCAGGCGAGATCGAGCGCGAGGGCCAGGATCGCGTAGCAGATCCACTTGCCGATGATGCTGACCAGGAAGTCCGAGACATGCAGCGGATTGGAGGAGGGCAGGGCGTTCAGCACGGGCAGCAGCGCCAGCAGCAGCACGGCGACCAGCAGGACGATGCGTCTGGTCATCATTGGTCTGCCGCGCGTCCCTTGAGCGCGAAGAGGCCCTTCGGCCGCCGCTGGATGAAGAGCATGATGCCCACCAGCAGCAGCACCTTGGCCAGCACGACGCCGGCATAGGGCTCCAGGATCTTGTTCACGAGACCCAGCGTGAAGGCGCCGATCAGCGTGCCCATTAGCGAGCCGACGCCGCCGAAGACGACGACCATGAAGCTGTCGATGATGTAGCCCGTGCCGAGATTGGGCGAGACGTTGTCGATCTGGCTCAGCGCCACGCCCGCGAGGCCGGCGATGCCCGAGCCGAAGGCGAAGGTCATCGCGTCGACGCGGCCCGTGCGGATGCCCATGGTCGCCGCGATGCGACGGTTCTGCACGACCGCCCGCATCTCCAGTCCGAAGCGCGTGAGCCGGATGGCGGCGAGCGTCGCCAGCAGCACCGCCAGCGCGAAGAGGATGATCCAGGCGCGGTTCTGCGTGATGGTGACGCCGCCGGGCAGCACCAGCGTGCCCATCATCCAGGCCGGGCTGATCACCTCGCGATTCTGCGCGCCGAAGACCAGCCGCACGACCTGCTGCAACACCATGCCCACGCCGAAGGTGAGCAGCAGCGTCTCCAGCGGGCGGCCGTAGAGGTGGCGGATCAGCCCGCGCTCCATCGCCGCACCGATCACGGCCGTGACGAGGAAGGCGACCGGGATGGCGAGCGGCAGCGACCAGGGCTGCAACGCCGGGATGTTGCGGCAGAATTCCTGCACGACCACGGTCGCATAGGCGCCGATCATCACAAACTCGCCATGCGCCATGTTGATCACGCCCATGACGCCGAAGGTCACCGCGAGGCCGAGCGCGGCCAGCAGCAGCACCGAGCCCAGCGAGAGCCCCTGGAAAAAGGTCTCGGCCGCCTGGCGGAGTTGGAGCTTGCGGTCGATCGCGGCCACGGCCGCGTCGATCTCGGCGCCAAGCTCGGCATTGGCGGCACGGGAGGCCAGCAGCAGGTTGCGCGCCTCGGGCGAGGAGGAGGCGCCCAGCGTCGCGATGCCCGCGCGCTTGGCCGCGGCGTCGGCGGAGGCGAGGCGGGAACCGCCGAGGGCCAGCTCCATGCGCTCGCGCACCTGGGCGTTCTGCTCGCGCGCCAGCGCGGCCTCCAGCGCGGGGATGTCCTCGGCGCTGCGGTTGCGCAGGATCGCCTCGGCGGCGCTCAGGCGCTGCGCGGCGACGGGCGAGGCGAGCTGCAAGCGGCCCAGCGCGCCGCGCAGCGCCACGCGGACGCGATTGTTGATGCGGACGGGGCTGGCGCCCTCCGGCACGGCGCTGCCCTGCTGCACGGCGACGCCGCCGTCGGCGAGCTTCAGCAGGCGCGAATCGGCGAGCGCCTGAAGGAGGGGGAGGGCGCGCGCGTCGCCCAGCGCGCCCAGCCGCTCCACGGCCTCGGCCTGCTCGGCGAAGCTGCCGCCGAGGCGGGGCACGAGGCTGTCGAAAGCCTGCGCCCGGGCGGGGCCGAGCAGAAGAAACAGGCCGAGCAGGAGCAACGCCGCTCCATGTCCGACCCTGGCCAGCAATAACGGCAACGCCAACTCAGCACATCCCTTCGAGGATCCGGCCGCAGGCGGCCGGCGCGCCCAGAAGGACCCGCAGGCCAGGAGCGCCAGTCGCGGCGCGAAGCCGAGCGCGCGGAGCGCGCGCCCGGCGTTTGAGGGCAAGAAAAACAAATCGTCGTCAACGACGACGATTTGCGTTCTCAGGAATGAAGGGCGACCAGTTCTCGGCCGGGATCGCCGTCGGCGTCTTGTGGACGATGTTGAACTGGCCGTCGGCCTGGATCTCGCCGATCATCACCGGTTTGGAGAGGTGATGATTGCGGTGCATCTCCTCCTCGAATCCGCAAGGCGCCATCACCTTCTGCCCGTAGAGCTTTTCGCGCACCGCATCGACGGCGGTGGAGCCGGCCGCGGCCACCGCCTGAGCCCACATGCGGAAGCCCGTATAGGTCGCTTCCATCGGGTCGTTGGTCACGCGGCGCGGGTTGTTGATATAGGCGCGCCACATGACCAGGAACTCGGCATTGGCCGGGCCGGGCACGGACATGAAGTAGTTCCAGGCCGCGAGATGGCCGACGAGCGGGCGGGCGTCGATGCCGGCCAGCTCCTCCTCGCCGACCGAGAAGGCCACCGAGGGGATGTCCTCCGCCTTGATCCCCTGGTTGCCCAGCTCGCGGTAGAAGGGGACGTTGGCGTCGCCGTTGATGGTCGAGACGATCGCGGTCTTCTTGCCCTGCGCGGCGAACTGCTTCACGCGCGTCACGATGCCCTGCCAGTCGCTGTGCCCGAAGGGCGTGTACTCCTCCATGATGTCGGCATCGGCGATGCCCTTGGAGTTGAGGTAGCCGCGCAGGATGCGGTTGGTCGTGCGAGGATAGACGTAGTCCGTGCCGAGCAGCGCGATGCGCTTGGCCTCGCCGCCATCCGGCCCGAGCAGGTACTCGACCGCCGGGATCGCCTGCTGGTTCGGCGCGGCGCCGGTGTAGAAGATGTTCCGGCTCTGCTCCTCGCCCTCGTACTGGACGGGGTAGAAGAGCAGGCCGTTCAGCTCCTCGAAGACCGGCAGGACGGACTTGCGGCTGACCGAGGTCCAGCAACCGAAGGTCACGTCCACCTTGGAGACGGCGAGCAGCTCGCGCGCCTTCTCGGCGAAGAGCGGCCAGTTGGAGGCGGGGTCCACGACCACGGCCTCGAGCTGGCGGCCGAGCAGGCCGCCGCGGGCGTTCTGCCACTGGACCATCATGAGCGCGGTGTCGCGCAGCGCCGTCTCGGAGATGGCCATGGTGCCGGAAAGCGAGTGCAGCACGCCGACCTTGATCGTCGCGGTCTGGCCGATGGCGGGCGCCGCCAGGGGGGCGGCCAGGGCGCCGGCCGCGGGGGTGGCGAGCAGGGCTCGCCGCGAAACGGGCAACAGGTTCTTGCGCACGGCATCCTCCGGAAGTGCAACGAGGAGAAAGCTACCGAGGGCGGCGGGGCGCGGGCATGCGAGAGTCGGGAGAATTTGGGGGCGAGCGACGCAGATCCAAATTCGTCCGCACGATCTGAAAGCAACTGCCCAAACCGCAATCAGGTCCGGCCTGGCCAACAAAAAGCCCGGCCTCCTCACGGAGGCCGGGCTTCGTGCGCGCCGGGCAGGCGATCAGCCGCGCTTGTCGAGCGCCTCGTAGTCGCGCGTGTCGGCGCCCGTGTAGATCTGCCGGGGACGGCCGATGCGCTGGCTCGGATCCTCGATCATCTCCTTCCACTGGCTCACCCAGCCGACCGTGCGGGCGACGGCGAAGATGACCGTGAACATGGAGGTCGGGATGCCCATCGCCTTGAGGATGATGCCCGAGTAGAAATCGACGTTCGGATAGAGCTTGCGCGAGATGAAGTACTCGTCGGTCAGCGCGATCCGCTCCATCTCCATCGCCATGTCGAGCAGCGGCTCGTCCTTGATGCCCAGCTCGGCCAGCACCTCGTGGCAGGTGTCCTTCATGATCTTCGCGCGCGGGTCGAAGTTCTTGTAGACCCGGTGCCCGAAGCCCATGAGCTTCACGCCGCTGTTCTTGTCCTTCACCTGCTCGATGAAGGCGGGGATCTTATCCTTGGTGCCGATCTCGCCGAGCATCTTCAGCACGGCCTCGTTGGCGCCGCCATGGGCGGGACCCCAGAGCGCCGCGATGCCGGCCGCGATGCAGGCGAAGGGATTCGCCCCGGTGGAGCCGGCGAGACGCACCGTCGAGGTCGAGGCGTTCTGCTCGTGATCGGCGTGCAGGATGAGGATCAGGTCCATGGCGCGCGCCAGGACCGGCGAGACCTCATAGGGCTCGGCCGGGACCGAGTTCAGCATGTAGAGGAAGTTGGCGGCGTAGCTCAGATCGTTGCGCGGATACACGAAGGGCTGCCCGAGCGCGTATTTATAGGCCATCGCCGCGATGGTCGGCACCTTGGCGATGAGGCGGAAGGCCGCGATCTCGCGCTGCCGCTCGTCGTTGATGTCGAGGTTGTCGTGGTAAAAGGCGGCCATCGCGCCGACCACGCCGCACATGATCGCCATCGGATGCGCGTCGCGGCGGAAGCCGTCATAGAAGCGGCGCAGCTGCTCGTGAACCATGGTGTGGTTCGTGACGGCCTTGCGGTACTGCTCGAGCTGCTCCTTGTTCGGCAGCTCGCCATGCATTAGCAGATAGCAGACCTCGATGAAGTCGCTTTTCTCGGCCAGTTGCTCGATCGGGTATCCGCGGTAGAGCAGGATCCCCTGGTCGCCATCGATATAGGTGATCTTGCTCTCGCAGCTGGCGGTCTCGCCGTAGCCCGGGTCGTAGGTGAAGATGCCCAGGCTCGAATAGAGCTTGCGGATATCCGCGACCTGCGGCCCGAGCGTGCCGCCGAGAAGCGGCATCGAGGCGCTGGCATTGCTGCCCTCGAGCGTGATGGTGATCGAGCCGTTCTTGCTCATGTCAGCAGCCTTCCTCGCAAACTGTTTCGTCCCGATTGGTTCCGGGACCTATGCTGCAATGCAGGATAGGCGCAATGGCGCCCTTGTCTATCGGGGCAACCCTCAACCGGCGGCAGGCGGGCGCAATGCGGCGCGCCGGTTCAGTAGCCGCGCCGCCAATGGGCGGGAGGCTCGAAGCCGCCGGCCCACAGCCCTCGCTGCGCCGAGCGGGCCGCGGCCTCGACCGGGACCAGGGCGGGCAGGGATCCGCCATCGGCCAGCGCCCAGCCCGAGGTGACGAGGGCCGTGTTCAGCTCCACGCCGCCCGCCCGGCAGACGCCCAGCGCGCGGCCGAAGCGGTCCCGGCCCTGGACCCGGCACTCGACCCCGCGCTCGCCGACCAGCCGCGCGAGCTCGGCCGCGGCGGCGGTGCCGCAATCATAAAGGGCACCCTGCTCGTTGGTGCAGAACTGCCCGCGCTCGGGCGCCTCGACGCCGTAGAGGCGGAGCGTGCGGTCGCCGAGGCGGAGGGTATCGCCGTCGACGATGCGGATCTGCGCGGCGGGCGAGGACCATTCCTGGTTGCGCGGCGCGGAGCCCATCAGCTCCGTCGGCAGGCCGAGCACCACCAGCACCCCGCCCAGGACTCCGCTCGCCGTGAGGGCGAAGGCGCGTCCCCAGCGCTGCGGCGTTCGGGCGGTCTGAAAGAGGCGTCGGCGTCGCATGCCGCACTGGTTAACCCAGGCCCAAGGGGGCTGGCAACCCGGTTGTTTCCGGATGTTACGTATCGGCCGCGGCGTGGGTTTTCCAGAACGGGCCGGCCTTCTTCAGCGCCTTCCAGGCGACGATGGAGGCGATCCGGCTGCCCTCGGCGCGGCCCGCCGCGAAGCCCGTCACCGTGCCGATGGCGAAGCTGCCGGCGCCGCGCCCGGCCAGCCGCGCGGCGAGGCCGCGCGCCACCGTGGCGTCGTTGGCGAGGCCCAGTGCCTCCTGGAGCGCCGCCAGCCGCCGGGTGAAGCGCTTCGAGGCGCGGCCGGGCCAAAGGGCGGAGAAGGGCTCGGCGGCGTAGCGCAGCCGCTTGGCGTCGAGCCGCATCTCGTGCAGCGCGGAGGCGTCCAGCCCGCTCATCGCGGCGCCAGCGCGCTTCAGCCGGCGCCAGCGCTTGCGCAGCAGCTCGGCCGCGAAGGGGGCCAGCGGCTGGTTCGGAACCTCGTGCGGGCGGATGAGCGCGAGCTGCAGCCCGAGCCAGACGGTGCGGCGGAACTCCTCGCCCGCGAGCAGCCGGCCGAGCGCCGCATAGGCCGCGTCGCGCTCGCGCAGGGCGGCACGCAGCAGCCGCTTCAGGCGGATGTCGCCATCCAGCGCCTCGAGCGTTCCCGCGCCGATCCCGCCCAGGAACACGTCCCAGTCGCGGGCCGAGCCCAGCGCCCGGGCCAGGTCGCCGAGCTGCGCGTCCCAGGCCCGCCAGTCAGGCCCGTCCACCACCGGGCGGAACAGCTTCAGGATGGAGCGCAGCCGGCGGATCGCGACCCGCGACTGGTGCACGCCGCGCGGCCCCTGCTCGAGCCGGCATCGCGGCGTCTCGGCCAGCAGGACGTCCTGCAGATGGGCCATCGCGGCGAGAAACGCCGGCTCGACGGATTGGGCCCCGGCGAGGCTGGGCGGGCCGGAGCGCCGCGGGCGGGGCGCGCGGTCCTCGGCCAGCGCCAGGGCCTCCTCGGCCAGGGAGGCGCCGGCTGGCAGCAGGGGCAGGGTGCGGGCCAGCTCGGCACCGAGGCGCAGTAGGTCGGGCGCCTCGCCCTCCAGCACCAGTCGGCCGACTTTTCGGCGCAGGGTCTGGCCAGCCCCCGGGGCCTCGATGCGTCCCTCGATCCAGGTCACGCCTTCGGCCAGCTTGGCGCGGCGCCCGACGAAGCGCGCGACGGGCAGGGCGGCCGGGTCGGGCCCGGCCGGCTCCGGGGCCGGCCAGGTGCCCGGCCACCAGCATCCCTCCCGGGGCGGCAGCGGCTGGACGGCCTCCCAGGCGCGGCGCCGGCGCTGCAGCAGGGGCGCGCCCGCGTCTTCCGCCCGGCCCTCGGGCCGGAACCAGGTCACCGTCTCCGCCTGCCAGGCCGGCGCGGCAGAAAGCAGGGGATGGGCCGGACAGCGCGGCGGGGAAGTGCCGAGGGCGAGTTCGAGGATCAGGCGGCGACCTCCGGCAGGTCGCGCGGGGCCAGGAAGCGCACGAGCCGTCCGCCGCCTTCGGCGAGCTTGCCCCAGGATCCGGCGACGGTGAATTCGGCGAGCGCCCCGGTCGGATAGCCCTCGGCCAGGCGGCGCGCATGCGGCCCGCCCAGCGCCGCGCCCGCCGGGCCCATCATCGCGAGTCCCAGCTCGTGCATGCCTGGATTGTGGCCGATCAGCAGCACCGAGCGCGCCGTTTCCGGCACCCGCTGCAGCGTCTCCAGCAGGCGGGGCCAGGGGGCGAGGTAGAGGTCGTCCATCACCTCGACGAGCGGCCCGCCCTCGATCGGCTGCAGCGCCTCCAGCGTCTGGAGCGTGCGGCGCGAGGAGGAGACGAGCACGACGTCCGGCACGAGGCCGAGCTCGCGCATCTGGTCGGCCATGGCGGCGGCCGCCATGCGGCCCCGCGCATTGAGCGGCCGGGAATGGTCGGAAAGGCTCGCATCGTCCCAGGAGGACTTGGCGTGGCGAAGCAGCAGGAGCTGGCGCATGGCGGCCGCGATCATGCCATGGCGCGGGCGTTCTGTCCCGCCCCAGGGACGGCAGGTTGCGGGAAACGGCTGGCGGGCCGATCTAGCATCCCATGAGGACCATGCTTCCGGCCATCCCGCGCCGTCTCTTTCCCATGCTGGCGGCGACCCCGGCGCTGGCCCAGCCGGCTCCCGCCCCCGGCCCGGCGGGGGCGGGCTACCGTTGGCGCGTCATGCGCAACGGCACGCATATCGGCAGCCACGAGGTGAGCTTCTCGCGCCGGGGCGCCGATCTGCTGACGCTCTCCGAGGTGGTGGTGACGCCGCGCGTCCTGGGCGTCGTCGTCTATCGCTTCGAGCATCGCTACATGGAAGTGACGCGGGAGGGGCGCTTCGTCTCCGTGGCCTCGCGGCAGAACCGCAACGGGCGCATCGTCGACGTGCAGGCCGAGGCGACGCCCCGCGGCGTCGCCATCCGCGGCTCCGAGGGGGAGCGGATGCTGCCGGCAGAGGCCGTGCCGCTGTCCTGGTGGGAGCCGCAGCGCTTCGGCGGCGCCGTGCCCGTCTTCGGCACCACGACGGGCCGGCTCATGGACCTGCGCTGGACGCGCGAGGCCATCGCCGGCGGCGGCACGCGCTGGCGCTGCGCCGGCGAGGTGGATGCGGTGCTGGACTTCTCCGCCGACGGCCGCTGGACCGCCTACCAGGTGACCGGCGACGACGGCAGCACCGTGATGTACGAGCGCGCGGGATGACGGATGCGTTGCGCGTCGTGCTGGGAGACCAGTGCTCGCGCAGCATCGCGGCGCTACAGGATCTCGACCCCGTCCATGACGTGGTGCTGATGATGGAGGTCGGCGCCGAGTGCACCTATGTCCGCCATCACAAGCAGAAGATCGCGCTGGTCCCCTCCTCCATGCGCCATTTCGCGCGGGCGCTGGCGGCGCGCGGGGTCCAGGTGGACTACGTCCGGCTCGACGACCCGGACAACAGCCAGAGCTTCGGCGGCGAGATCGGGCGCGCCGTGGAGCGGCATCGCCCGGCGCGGATCGTCGCTACCCATCCCGGCGAGTTCCGCGTGCTCGAGGAGATGGAGGGCTGGGAGGCGCGGCTCGGCCTGCCTGTGGACATCCGGGAGGACACCCGCTTCCTCGCCGGGCTGGCGACCTTCCGCAACTGGGCGTTCGGGCGGCGCGAGCTGCGCATGGAGTATTTCTATCGGGGCATGCGGGAGGCGACCGGCCTGCTGATGGAGGAAAGCGGGCCGGCGGGCGGTGCCTGGAACTTCGACGCCGAGAACCGCAAGCGCCTGCCCAGGGGCCTGGTGCCGCCGCCGGCGCCCCGCTTCGCGCCGGACGCCATCACGCGCGAGGTGATGGCGCTGGTCGAGGCCAGGTTCCCCGATCACTTCGGCGGCCTGGAGGCCTTTGCCTGGCCGGTGACCGCAGCCGAGGCGCAGCGCGCGCTCGCCGATTTCGTGGCGCATCGCCTGCCGCATTTCGGCGACTACCAGGATGCCCTCGCCGAGGGCGAGGCCCATCTGTTCCACGCGCTCCTCTCGACCAGCCTGAACATCGGCCTGCTGCTGCCCTCCGAGGCCTGCGAGGCGGCCGAGGCGGCCTGGCGGGCCGGCACGGTCCCGCTGAACGCGGCCGAGGGCTTCATCCGCCAGATCCTCGGCTGGCGGGAATATGTGCGCGGCCTCTACTGGCTGAAGATGCCCGCCTATAAGGAGACGAACGCCCTCGGCGCCAACCGGCCCCTCCCGGCCTTCTACTGGACCGCGCAGTCGGGCATGCGCTGCATGGACAGCGCGATCGCCCAGACGCGCGACCTCGCCTATGCCCACCACATCCAGCGGCTCATGGTCACCGGCAACTTCGCCTTGCTCGCCGGGATCGCGCCCGCGGCGATCAACGAATGGTACATGATCGTCTATGCCGATGCCTTCGAATGGGTGGAGCTGCCCAATACGCACGGCATGGCCCTCCATGCCGATGGCGGCATTCTGGGCAGCAAGCCCTATGCGGCCGCGGGGGCCTATATCAACCGGATGGGCAACCATTGCCCACGCTGCCGGTTCGACGTGAAGGCGAGCTCGGGCGACCGGGCCTGCCCCTTCAACATGCTCTATTGGGACTTCATCGCCCGTCATGCCGAGCGGTTCGCGGCCAATCCGCGGATGGCGATGCCGCTGGCGGGCCTGCGCCGGATGGAGCCCGGGAAGCTGGCCGCGGCCCGGGAGGGGGCTGCCCGCTTCCTGGAATCCATGGCATCCGCCTATTGACCCGCGGCCGCATCGCGGCGCCCCCCATCCCCCGCCAGGAGTTCAACCCATGACTGACAGCCGACGCCGAAGCCTGCTTCTGGGCAGCCTCGCCGCGCCCCTCCTGGCGGCGCCCGCCTATGCCCAGGGCTGGCAGCCCGCGCGCCCCGTGCGGATGATCGTGCCGATCGCGCCGGGCGGCGCCAACGACATCATCGCCCGCATGATCGGCGAGCGGCTCTCCGCCGTGATCGGCCAGACGGTCATCATCGAGAACCGGCCGGGCGCCGGCGGCAATATCGGCGCGCAGGCCGTGCTGCAGGCCGAGAAGGACGGGCTGACCTGGCTCTTCACCTCGGCCAATGTGCTCACGGCCAATACCTATCTCTACGGCAGCCGCATGCCCTTCGTGCCGCTGCGCGACTTCACGCCGGTCACGCGGGTCGGCGTCGGCACGCTGCTCTGGGTGGTGAACGCGCAGCGTCCCTGGCGCACCTTCCAGGAGCAGATCGACTTCGCGAAGGCCAATCCGGGCCGCGTGACCATGGGCAGCAGCGGCACCGGCGCCATCAGCCATCTCTACTTCGAGAAGGTGAAGCGCGAGACCGGCACCGACATGACCCACGTGCCCTATCGCGGTGGCGGCCCCGCCATCCAGGACCTGATGTCCGGCAATATCGACATGATGTTCGACGTGATCCCGGCCCTGCTGCCGCATGTGCGCGAGGGCCGCTTCCGCGCGCTGGCCGCGGGCTCGGCCAGGCGCATCGACTACGTGCCCGAGCTGGCCAACGTCCCCGCCATGGACGATCTGCTGCCGGGCAAGGGCATCGACGCGCTGAACTGGTGGTCCGTCGTCGCCGCGACCGGCACGCCGGAGCCCGCCGTCGCCGGCATGCATGCCGCGCTTCAGCGCGTGCTGGCGCAGGAGGAGGTGAAGCAGCGCCTCCTGGGCCTCACCGTCTTCCCGCTGGTGGACGAGAACCCGGCGGCCTTCGGCGCCTTCTGGCGGGCGCAGGTTCCGGTCTGGCGGGAGCTGGTCGAGGCGTCCGGCGCCACGGCCGAATAGTCCGCGCGCCTTCAAGGGAGCCCGGGCAGGCGCATCGCGGCGGCGCCTGCCCCGGCCTTTCCGGCGCCGCTCCGCGGACCGCGCGCCGGAGATGGCGGGGATGGCGCCTCGTGGGAGGCTGTCCTGCGTCGCGTTTCGTGCGAACCTCGCGCGATCAGGAGACGATCCTGAATTCGGAGGAACCTCGCCGATGATCGTTACGCCGCGCCGCAGACTCCTGCTCGGCAGCCTCGCTGCGCCCTTTCTGGCGGCGCCCGCCCATGCCCAGGCCTGGCGGCCCGGCCGCCCCGTCCGGATCATGGTGCCGATCACGCCCGGCGGCGCGACCGACATGATCGCGCGCATGATCGGCGAGCGGCTCTCGCCCATCCTCGGCCAGGCGGTCGTCATCGAGAACCGGCCGGGCGCGGGCGGCAATATCGGCGCGCAGGCGGTGCTGCAGTCGGAGAAGGATGGCCTCACCTGGCTCTTCACCGCGGCCAATGTGCTGACGGCCAATCCCTATCTCTATGGGGCGCGCATGCCCTTCGATCCCGTGCGCGACTTCGTGCCAGTCTCGCGCGTGTGCCTGGGGACGCTGCTCTGGGTGGTGAATTCGCAGCGCCCCTGGCGGACCTTCCAGGAGCAGATCGATTTCGCCAAGGCCAATCCCGGCCGCATCACCATGGGCAGCAGCGGCACCGGGACCAGCGCCCATCTCTTCTTCGAGAAGGTGAAGCGCGAGACCGGCGCGGACATGACGCACGTGCCCTATCGCGGCGGCGGGCCGGCCATCCAGGACCTTGTCGCGGGCAATATCGACATGATGTTCGACGTGATCCCCGCCCTGCTGCCGCATGTGCGCGAGGGCCGCTTCCGTGCGCTCGCGGCCGGCTCGGCCAAGCGCATCGACTATGTGCCCGAGCTCGCGCATGTCCCGGGCATGGACGAGGTGCTGCCGGGCAAGGGCATCGACGCGCTCAACTGGTGGGGCTTCGTGGCGGCCCGCGGCACCCCCGCGCCCGCGATCGCGGCGATGCATGCCGCGCTGCGCGACGTCATCGCGCAAGAGGATCTGAAGCGCCGCCTGCTGGAGCTGACCGTCTTCCCCATGGCCGACGAGACCCCCGAGGCCTTCGGCGCCTTCTGGCAGGCTCAGATTCCCGTCTGGCGGCAGCTCGTCGAGGGCTCGGGCGCGACGGCCGGGTGACGGCTTCCCCGGCCGGGCCGCCCGGCCGGGCCACTCAGCGAAAGGACGATATCGAATGGCCAAGAAGCCCGAAGCGGCGGAACCGGCGCGCAGCCTCGAATGGATGAAGCTGACCGCCGCCGAGATCCAGGCCGAGGCGGCGGCCGATGCGCTGGTCATCGTGCCGGTCGCCTCGATGGAACAGCACGGCCCGCATCTGGCGACCGGCGTGGACATGGTGCTGGGCGGCAATGTCGCGCTGGAGACGGCGCGGCGCATGGCCGCGGCGGGGCAGCGCGTGATCGTGACGCCGGTCTGCTGGGCGGGGCTGGCCGAGCATCACATGGCCTTCGGCGGCACGGTGACGCTGGACCACGCGACCTTCCAGGCGGTGCTGCGCGGCGTCGTCGGCTCGGTGTCGCGCCACGGCTTCAGGCGCGTCTTCCTGATGAACGGCCATGGCGGCAACGCCGAGGCGATCGGCACCGCGGCGACCGACCTCGCGGTGGAGTTCGGCATCCGCGTCGGCGGCGCCACCTATTGGCACATGGTGCCGGAGGTGATCGCGCCGCTGCTGGAGCGCCAGCCCACGCTGATGCATGCCTGCGAGGCCGAGACCTCGATGATGATGCATCTCTCGCCCGGGAGCGTGCGTCCGGAGCGGATCGCCGAGGCGCATGGCCCGGCCTCCTCGCGGGTGCCGGGGCAGCCCCCGGGGCTGCTCATGCGCCGCTCCTTCCGCGAGATCACGCAGAGCGGCGTCGTCGGCGATGCGCGCCTGGCGAGCGCGGAGAAGGGGGTGAAGCTGCTCGACGCCATCGCCGCGCGATGCGCGGAGCTGCTGGCCAATCCGGAGCTGTGGCAGGCGCGCTGACGCGCTGTCACGGCAGCGGCAGGTCGAGCCAGGAGAGGTGCCCGCCCTTGCCGGAGCCGGTGTCCATGAACACCGCCTCGCCGCCGGCGCGGCCGCGCGTCGTCCAGGGGCGCCCATCCGTCGAGCGCTGGTCGTGGCCGCAATAGACGGTGACGCCGGCCGGGATCGAATCCACCCAGTGCAGCAGGCGCTCGGGATAGCCGTCGCCCTGGGTGCGGCCCGTGACCTGGCCGAAGAGCGCGCGCGAGACCAGGTTGTCCGGCCGCCGCGTGCCGGCCTCGCGCGGGGCCGCCTCGAACATCATGCCCGGATGGAAGGCGGCATGGACGAAGACCCAGGAGCCGAGCCGCAGCCAGGCCGGCGCGCGGCCGATCTCGGCGATGGCGCGCTCGGTCAGCTCGCCGCCGTCGGGCGCGGCATCCAGCTGCTCCAGCGTGCGCGGCGTCGCCTCGGCCGGGCTGCGCACGCGGTTGCCGACCAGGGCGCGGCGCAGCTTGTGGTCGTGGTTGCCGAGCAGGAAGATTCCCGCCTGGGCGTCCAGCAGGGCGAAGACGTCGCGCAGCACGCCGGGCGCGTCGGGCCCGTAGTCGGTGAGGTCCCCGAGCTGCAGCAGGAACAGGTCGGCGTCGCAGGCGCCGATGATGGCGGCTTCCAGCGCCCCGGCTTCGCCATGCACGTCGCCCACGACGCGCAGGCCGCGGAAGCCGCGGCGCCGGAGCTCGGCGGCGGTGGGGATCACGCGGCCGCCTCCTCCGCGCGGAGTGCGGCATGGGCCGCCAGCGCGCGGGCCCGGCCTTCGGCATGGCCGATGATGGGGCGCGGATAGTCGCGGCCAAGGGTGACGCCGGCCCGGGACAGCACCTCCGCGGGCGCCTCCCAAGGGCTGTGGATGTGCCTATCGGGCAGCTTCGCGAGCTCGGGCACCCAGCGCCTCACATAGGCGCCGCCCGCATCGAATTTCCGGCCCTGGAGCACGGGGTTGAAGACGCGGAAATAGGGCGCGGCATCCGCGCCTGAGCCGGCGACCCACTGCCAGTTGGCGGCATTGCTCGCGAGGTCGCCATCGACCAGCGTGTCCCAGAACCAGGCCTCGCCCTGCTGCCAGGGCTGCAGCAGGTGCTTCACCAGGAAGGAGGCCGCGACCATGCGGACCCGGTTGTGCATCCAGCCCGTGCGCCAGAGCTGCCGCATGCCGGCATCGACGATCGGGTAGCCGGTGAGCCCGCGCTGCCAGGCGCGCAGCGCCGGCCTCGAGGCCATCCAGGGGAAGCGCGCATATTCGGCACGCAGGGGCTGCTCGGGCAGCTCCGGCCGGTGCCAGAGCGTGTGGTAGGAGAACTCCCGCCAGATCAGCTCCTTGAGGAAGCCGGCCTCGCCCTTCAGCCCGGCCTCGCGCGCGGCATGCCAAGCCTGGCGCGGGCTGATCTCGCCGAAGCGCAGATGGGGGCTGAGGCGCGAAGTGCCCTCGATGCGGGGCGTGTTGCGGTCCTCCTCGTAGCGGTCGATCGCGCACTTGCCGAAGGCCTCCATCCGTTCGGCGGCGCCGGTCTCGCCGGGCGTCCAGGATGCGGAAAACCCGCGCCACCAGTCGGGCCCGGGCGGCAGCAGCCCGAGCGCGTCGAGGCTCTCGCCCCGCGGCGGATGCGCGACGGGCGTGAGGCGCTTCGGCGCGGGGATGGGCGGATGCGGCTCGCCCAGGGCGAAGATCGCGCGGGAAAACGGGGTATAGACCGAGTAGGGCCGGCCCGCGCCGGTCCGCAGGCGGTGCGGCTCGTGCAGCAGCGAATGCGTGTGCAGGACCAGCTTGCGCCCGGCCTTCTCCAGCGTATGCGCGACGGCCTCGTCGCGCCGGCGGGCCCAGGGCTCGTAGAGCCGCCCGGCGATCACCTCCTCCGCGCCGATCTCGTCGGCCAGCTTCGGGATGATCCGCGTGGCGTCCCCGCGTGCCAGATGCAGCGCCGATCCGCGCGCGCGCAAGGCGGCGTCCAGCGCGGCGAGCGAGCAGTGCAGCCACCAGCGCTGCGCGCCGCCCAGCGCATGCTCCCGCGCCGCGGAGTCGTCGAGCACATGGACCAGCAGCGCCGGCCGGTCGCCGAGCGAGTCGAGGCCTGGATTGTCGGCGAGGCGAAGATCCTGACGGAACCAGAACAGGGCAGGAGGGGACATGCATGCAATGTGGGGTTTTTGTGTCCTTCGCGCAAAGGCGGCGAATGCAACCGGAAAATCAGGCCCGCGTTGCACATGCACTGTCGCCCCCCGGGTCACACCGAGGCGGCTCCCCCCAGAGAAAAGGCTTCCCGAGACATGACCCTCCGCCGCCACATCTTGCTCGGCGCCGCCGCGGCCGCGCTTCCGCTGCCCCTGTTCGCGCAGACGACCATGAACGCCCCGGTGGTCACCGGCGGCAGCGTCATCCCCCAGACGAACGTCGTCGATTCGCTGGCCGCGGCCGGCGGCTTCAACAGCTTCCTGGAATATGCCCGCATGGCGGGCGCGATCGAGACGCTGCGCGGCGCCGGGCCCTTCACGCTCTTCGCGCTGCCGGATCCGGCCGTGGATATGATCCCCATCGCGCTGCGCGAGGATATGGCGCCGAGCACCGGCGGCTCGAACCAGCAGCGCCAGCAGGGCGACCAGGTCCGGCTCCAGGCCTTCGTCAACATGCACATCGTCGAGGGCCGCTACACCACCGCCGATTTCGCGAACCGCGTGGTTCAGCTGCGCACGCGCAACGGCAACACGCTGCAGGTCACGGCGCAGGGCAGCGGCCAGGTCGCGATCGTGCTGGTCGGCAATTCCGGCTTCGGCGTGGGCGGGGCCAATGCCTATCCGCCCGCGAACCTGGCTGGGCCGCAGATCCTGGCCAGCAACGGCATCGTCCTGCCGGTGAACCGCCCGCTGATCCAGTAATCCGCCCCGATCGGATTGCCCAGGACGCGATCATCGAAGGCGCGAAGGCGCCGGAGACGACCTAAGCGCGCAGCGCCTCGAAGGAGGCGCTGTGGAGCCTCTCACGGCCCAGCAGGAATACCCGCTGGGCCGCTTTCGCGACCGTCGCCATGGCCGGGTCGCGCACGTCGAGCCCGCCGGTGAAGGCGCCGAAGGCCGGCAAGACCAGGCGCTGCCCCGTCGCGAGGAAGCAGGGACGCGTGATACCGCCGATGCGCGTGGGCATCGTGGCCTTCGGGTGATAATGGCCGCTCAGCTCGGCCTCGTGGCGGGCCAGCGGCGTGACGCCGCCGATATGGCGGAAGCGCAGGCGGCCCTCGCTCCATTCCGGCACCGAGATTCCCGGAAGATCCGGCTGCGGCGCCGGATCGTGGTTGCCGGCGACCCAGATCACCTCCAGCGGCTCCAGCAGCCGGCGCAGCGCGGCCAGGTCGGCCGGCGCCATGCGCGCCAGCGCGCGGTCGTCGTGCAGCGCGTCGCCCAGCACCAGCAGGCGGCGCGGCGCATGGCGGCGGATGGAGAACGCGAGGCGGATCATGGTCTCGCGCGTGTCGTAGGGCGGCACATGCGCGCCGCGCACGGCCATGGCGCTGCCCTTCTCGAAATGCAGGTCCGAGACGACGAGCATGCGCGTGGAGGGCCAGATGGCGACGCCGGTCGGGCAGAGCATCAGCCGCTCGCCGCCGAGATGCAGGGGGGCTGCGATCAAGGCACGGCCTCCTTCGGCACCTTCCGGTGGAAGCGGGACTTTCTCCGCTCGCGATGGCGCGGCGGCGGCGCGGGATTGTCCTCCGCGAGGGCCCCCAGGCCCAGCTCGCCGCTGAAGCTGTCGGCGCCTTCCGTGGCCTCGTCCACCAGCGCGATGGCCTCGGCCAGGACGGCCTCCTCCGCGCCGCCGGACACCCATTCATGGCCGATCTCGATGAGCGCGGGCACCGCCAGCGGCGAGACGTGGTCCAGCCGGCGATGGCGGATATGCCCCTTCGCACGGGCCAGCAGCTGGCCGATGCGGGCCACGTCGGTCAGGCCCCAGGCCGCCTCGGCGCGTGTCGCGCGCAGAAGGACATGGTCGGGCTCGTGACGGCGAAGGACGTCGTAGATCAGGTCGGAGTTCACGCTCATCTGCTTCCGGGATTTCTCGGCATCGGGATGGTTTTTCTGGATCAGGCCCGCGATCGTCGCGATGTTGCGGAAGGTGCGGCGGAGCATGGAGCTCTCGGCGATCCATTCCTCCAGCTCCTCGCCGAGCAGGTCCTCGGTGAAGAGCGCCTCGGGGTCGGCGGGCTCGAAGGCGGACCAGGTGGCGATCACGTAGTCCGTCGCGACATAGCCGAGCGGACCCCAGCCCAGCCGCTCCATGCGGCGGGTGGCCAGCATGCCCAGCGTCTGGTGGGCGAGGCGGCCCTCGAAGGTATAGGCGACCATGAACCAGCGGCCGCCGCGCGGGAAGGTTTCCACGAGCAGGCCATCGGCGCGGGGCAGCTCGCTCTTGTCGCGCTGGAGATCCAGCCACTCCTGCACGCCCTCTGGCAGCAGGGCCCAATGCGTGGGGTCGGCGAGAATGTCGCGCACGCGCTTTCCGAGATGGGTGGAGAGCGGCATCTTCGCGCCGGCATAGGCGGGCACGCGCGGCTCCCCCGCGCCGCCGCGCGAGACCTGCGCGACCATGCCGGCCATCCCCTCGAAGCGCAGCACCTGTCCCGCGAAGAGGAAGGTGTCGCCCTGCGCGAGGGTGGAGATGAACCACTCCTCCACCTCGCCGAGGACGGGGCCGCCGCGCAGCTTCACCTTGAGCAGCGGCGTCTCGACGATGGTGCCGAGGTTCAGGCGGAGCTGAAGCGCCACCTGGTTGCCGCGGACGTGGATCAGCCCCTCCGAATCGCGGAACAGCTTGCGGTAGCGCTCGTAGGAGGAGAGGGCGTAGCCGCCATCCTCCACGAAGCGCAGCGTGTCGTCGAAGTCGCGGCGGGGGAGTTCGGAATAGGCGCCCGCGCGGCGCACCTCCGCATAGAGGTCGTCCGGGTGGAAGGGCGCGTGGCAGGCCATGGCCAGGATGTGCTGCGCCAGCACGTCGAGCCCGCCCTGGCGCGGCGGCTCGCCGTCCAGCTCGCCGGCCTCGATGCTCTCGATGGCGGCGGCGCATTCGATCACCTCGAAACGGTTGGCCGGCACCAGCCAGGCCGCGCTCGCCTCGTCCATGCGGTGATTGGCGCGGCCGACCCGCTGGAGCAGGCGCGAGACGCCCTTCGGCGCGCCCACTTGGATCACCTGGTCGACGGCGCCCCAGTCGATGCCGAGGTCGAGCGAGGAGGTCGCGACCACGCCGCGCAGCCTGCCCGCGGCCATCGCGGCCTCGACCTTGCGGCGCTGCTCGACGGTGAGGCTGCCGTGATGGAGCGCGATGGGCAGCGCCGCCTCGTTCAGCTTCCAGACCGCGGCGAAGACCAGCTCGGCCTGGGCGCGGGTATTGACGAAGACGATGGTGACGCCGGCCCCGGCGATGCGGGCCATGATGTCGGGCGCCGAGGCCAGCCCCATATGCCCGCCCCAGGGCAGGCGGCCCTCGGGCAGCTGCACGCCGATCACCGGCGGCTCCCCGGGGGCGGCGCGGACCAGCGAGACATCCTCGGCCCGGGCCGTGGGGGAAAGCCAGGCCCGCAGCGCCTCGGGATGGTTCACCGTGGCCGAGAGGCCGACATGCCGCCCTCTTGGCGCCAGGGCCGCGAGGCGCGAGAGGCAGAGCGAGAGCTGGTCGCCACGCTTGGTGCCGGCGAGCGCATGCGCCTCGTCCACCACGACGCAGGCCAATTCGCCGAACAGGCTGCCGGCATCGGGCAGGGAGAGCAGCAGCGTTAGGCTCTCCGGCGTGGTGAGCAGGATGTTGGGCGGGTTCTGGCGCTGCCGGGCGCGGCGGTTGGCCGGCGTGTCGCCGGTGCGGGTCTCGACGGTGATGTCCAGGCCCATCTCCGCGATGGGCGCCTCCAGGTTCCGGGCGATGTCGACCGCCAGCGCCTTGAGCGGCGAGACGTAAAGCGTGTGCAACCCTTTGCGGGGATTCTCGTAAAGCTGGATGAGGCTCGGGAGGAAGCCTGCCAGGGTCTTGCCGCCGCCGGTCGGCGCGATGAGCAGGGCCGATCGTCCCTGGCGCGCGGCCTCCAGCATATCGAGCTGGTGGGGGCGCGGGGACCATCCTCGCCCGGCGAACCAGCCGGCAAAAAGTTCTGGCAATGTTCTCATACCGGACCCAGATATATGCGACGTGACGCGCGGCGTGAAGGAGCCTGATGCCACCCCATCCCAAGACCTGGCTCTGCGTCACGCCGGCCGGGCTGTTCTGCGAGCCGGGCGGGTTCCACATCGACCCCCAGCGCCCGGTGGACCGCGCCGTCATCACCCACGGCCACAGCGACCACGCCCGGCCGGGCCACGAGCGCGTGTTGGCCACCGCCGAGACGCTGGCCGTCATGCGCGAGCGCATGGCGCCGGGCCAGGCCGGCCAGTCCCAGCAGCCGCTCCGCTATGGCGAGGTGCTGCATGTCAATGGCGTGAGGCTCTGGCTGCGGCCGGCGGGGCATGTGCTGGGCAGCGCGCAGGTCTGCCTGGAGTGGCAGGGCTCGCGCGCCGTGATCAGCGGCGACTACAAGCGCCGTCCCGATCCGACCTGCGCGCCCTTCGAGCTGGAGTGCTGCGACGTCTTCGTCACCGAGGCGACCTTCGCCCTGCCGGTCTTCCACCACCCGCCGGCGGAGCTCGAGATCGCGCGGCTGCTGCGCAGCGTGCGGCTTTTTCCGGAGCGCACCCATGTCATCGGCTGCTACGCGCTGGGCAAGGCGCAGCGGCTGATCGCGCTGCTGCGGCAGGCCGGCTGGGACGCGCCCATCCCGCTGCACGGGGCGCTGATGCGGCTGTGCCGCCTCTATCAGGAGCTGGGCGTGGACCTCGGCGAGCTGGTCCCGGCCACGGTCCAAGGCCGGGAAAGGTTCGCGGGCGCCATCGTGCTGGCGCCGCCCTCGGAGATCGGCGAGCGCTGGGCGCGGCGGCTCAGCGACCCGCTGCCCTGCCTGGCCTCGGGCTGGATGCGCGTGCGGCAGCGGGCGCGGCAGGGCGGGGTGGAGCTGCCGCTCATCATCTCGGACCATGCCGACTGGCCTGAACTTCTCTCGACCTGCGCGGAGGTCGAGGCCGGCGAGGTCTGGGTCACCCATGGGCGCGAGGACGCGCTGATCCACGCGCTGGGAATGCGCGGCATCAAGGGCCGGGCGCTGCACCTCGTCGGCATGGGCGAGGAAGGGGAGGAGGACGAATGAGTGTCCCCGCCTTCGCCGAGTTGCTGGAAGGGCTCGTCTTCTCGCCCGGGCGCAACGCCAAGATCGCGCTCATGCGGCAATGGTTCGCGACCCAGGGCGATCCCGACCGCGGCATCGGCTTGGCGGCCTTGGCGGGCGAACTCGTCTTCCGCACGGCCAAGCCGGCCATGATGCGCGAGCTGATCGCCGAGCGAACCGATCCGGCACTCTTCGCCATCAGCTACGACTATGTGGGCGATCTCGCGGAAACCATCGCGCTGATGTGGCCCGCGGATGTCAGGAGCAACCGCCCGCCTCTGAGCCTCACCGAGGTTGTGGAGACGCTGGAGACGGCGCCCAAGACCGCGCTGCCGCAGATCATCGCGGGATGGCTGGACGCGCTCGATCCGGGCTCCCGGCTGGCGCTGATCAAGCTGGTGACGGGCGGGCTGCGCGTCGGCGCCTCGGCGCGGCTGGCCAAGACGGCGCTGGCGGATTGGGCGAAGGTCGATGTCGGCGAGATCGAGGAGGTCTGGCATGGCGTGGCGCCGCCCTACCGCCCGCTCTTCGCCTGGCTGGAGGGGCAGGGGCTGCGCCCCGATCCCAGGGGCCTGCCGGTCTTCCGCCCGCTGATGCTCGCCCATCCCCTGGAGGAGAAGGATTTTGCGGTGCTCCACGCGCCCGACTGGCGCGCGGAGTGGAAATGGGACGGCATCCGCGTGCAGCTGACCGCCGGGCCGGGCGGGGCGCGCATCTGGTCGCGCTCGGGCGAGGACGTCTCCGGCGCCTTCCCGGACATCCTGGCGGCCATGACCTTCCACGGCGTCGCCGATGGCGAGCTGCTGGTCGTCCGCGACGGCGAGGTCGCGCCCTTCTCGGACCTTCAGCAGCGGCTGAACCGCAAGGTCGTGACGCAGAAGATGCTGCGCGACCACCCCGCCGCCGTCCGCCTCTACGACCTGCTCTTCGACGGCGAGGAGGACCTGCGCGCGCTGCCCTTCGACATCCGGCGCGCCCGCCTGGAAGCCTGGTTCGCGCGCGAGCGGCCGGAGCGGATGGACCTCTCGCCTCTCATCCCCTTCGCCTCCATGGAGGAGCTGGCGGAGATCCGGGCCGGCGCCCGGGCCGCCTCGATCGAAGGCCTGATGCTGAAGCGCGGCGACAGCATCTACTCGCCCGGCCGCATCAAGGGCCCCTGGTGGAAGTGGAAGCGCAACCCGCTCTCCGTGGACGCGGTGCTGATGTACGCCCAGCGCGGCCACGGCAAGCGCAGCAGCTTCTATTCCGACTACACCTTCGGGCTCTGGCGCGCCCAAGGGGATGACATGGAGCTCGTCCCCATCGGCAAGGCCTATTCCGGCTATACCGACGAGGAGCTGCTCTGGCTGGACAAGTGGATCCGCAACCACACCACCAACCGCTTCGGCCCCGTGCGCGAGGTGGAGCGCGGCCTCGTGCTGGAGGTGGAGTTCGACGCGGCGCAATACTCCAACCGCCACAAGTCCGGCGTGGCGCTGCGCTTCCCCCGCATCGCGCGCATCCGGCGGGACAAGCCGGCCGAGGAAGCCGACCGGCTGGAGACGCTGGTGGCGCTGATCGCGGGAAGCCCCGCCGCCGCGGCCGGGTAGGTCAGGCGGACCGGCCGCGGCGCTCCCAGGCCAGGGCGCCGGCGAAGCAGAACAGGCCCAGCAGCGTCGCTCCGGTCAGGATGCTGCCCGCAGCCAGGGCCGGGTCGCCGCCGAAGCCGACCAGCGCGGCGCAGACCGCGCCCACCGCCATCTGCAGACACCCGTAGAGCCCCGCGGCCGAGCCGATCACCCCGGGGTTCACGCCCAGCGCCTTGGTGAGCGCGAGCGGGCTCGTGACGCCCACCCCCATCATGTAGACCAGCGGCCCGGCCACGATCACGGCCAGGCTGAGATGCCCCGCGAGCATCGGCGCCAGGAAGATCAGCGTGCCCAGCACGCCGAGCAGGCTCGCGCCGGGCAACAGCCGGGAGAGCGAGAAGCGCCGCAGCAGCCGGGCGGCCAGGATATTGCCCAGCGAGGTGCCGAGCATGAGCAGGATGGCGATGAAGCCCACCTCCCGGATCGGCCCCAGCTGATCGACCACCATGAAGGGCAGGGCGGCCAGGTAGGCGTACCAGCTCGTGGTCGCGCAGCCGCCGCCGATGGCATAGCCGAGGAAGGCCGGCGAGGCGACGAGGCGCCGGTAGTCCTGCGCCAGCGCCGCGAAGCTGCGGCCCTGCCCGCCGCGGTTGGTCTCCGGCAGGACGCGCAGCGCCAGCAGGGTCGTGGCCGCGCCCATCGCGCTCAGGAAGAGCAGCACCGCGCGCCAGCCCAGCTCCTCGGCGAGGAAGCCGCCGAGCAGCGGCGCCATGGCCGGCCCGGCGGAAACGGCGAGGTTCAGCACGGCGAGGCGCGAGGCGGCCTCGCGCGGCGGCGAGACGTCGCGCACCATGGCGCGGCCGAGCGCCAGCCCCGCGCAGCCGCCCATCGCCTGCAGCAGCCGCGCGACGACCAGCCAATGCGCCTCGGGCGCCAGCGCCGCCCCCAGCCCGGCGAGGCTGTAGAGGGTCAGCCCGGCCAGCAGCACCGGCCGCCGGCCGAGGCTGTCCGAGATGGGGCCGTAGAACAGCTGCCCCAGCGCCAGCCCCAGCACGTAGAGGCTGACGGTCAGCGACATCAGCGTGCCGGGCGCCTGGAGGGAAGCGCCGGCCTGTGGCAGGGCCGGCACGAAGACATGGATGCCGAAGGTGCCGGAGGTGGTGATCAGCACCAGCAGCCAGAGCGGCAGAGGCACGGCGGGGCCGGCCGGACGGCCGTCGGGATCAGGGGCCATGCGGTCGGGCGTGGATCGGCATCCGTCCATCATGTGGCATTGCGCCGCGCAATCCAGGCCCGAATGGCCGAAAAATGCCGCGATGCAGCAAGATTGCCGGATTACGGCGCCAGGCCCGCCAGCCGCGCCGGCAGCTCCGCCAGGCGCTCGGCCTCGGCATTCGCGAAGGCGAGCCGCAGGTGGCGCTCCTGCCCGGGCCCGAAGAAGGGGCCGGGCAGGCAGAGCAGGCCCTTCTCGGCGGCCAGGAATTCCGCCGCCGCCATCGCGTCCGGCGCGCCGTCGGGCAGCCGCAGATAGGCGAAGTAGCTGCCCATCGCGTCGGTCCAGCCCTCGTTCAGGGCGGCCCGGCAGGCGGCGGCACGCGCGGCCATGACGGCCCGGTTGCCGGCCCGCCAGTCGCGCAGCGCCGGAATGGCCCAGGCCGCCGCCTGCTGGCCGGCGCGGGCAGGGCAGATCTGCAAGGTGTCGACGGCCTTGCCGACCTGCCGCTGGAACTCCTCGCCGGCGACGATAGCGCCGAGCCGGTGGCCCGGGATGCAATAGGCCTTGGAGAAGCTGTAGAGATGGACCAGGACATCGGGCCAGCCATGATCCTGGAACAGCGCGTGCGGCGGGCATTCCGCCTCGGTCAGGAAGTCGCGGTAGGTCTCGTCCAGGATGAGCCAGATGCCGCGCCGCCGGGCCAGCTCCGCGAAGGCGTGGATGACCCCCGGCGGACAGACCGCGCCGGTGGGGTTGTTCGGCGTGACCAGCAGGATGGCCCGGGTGCGGGCATCGATCAGCGTGGCCGCCAGCTCCGGATCCGGCACGAAGCGGTCCTCGGCGCGGCAGGGCAGGGGCCGCGCTTCCATGCCGGACATGCGCAGCGCCATCTGGTGGTTGAAGTACCAGGGAGTGGGCACCAGCAGGTTGTCGCCGGGCGAGGCCACGACCTTCATCGCCATGGCAAAGGCCAGGTTGCAGCCCGCGGTGATGGTGACCTGCGTGGCCGCGACCCCGGCGCCGTAGAAGACCGCGATATCCTCGGCCAACGCCTCGCGCAGCGCCGGGTCGCCGGCGATCGGGCCATAGGCGGCCGCCGCGCGGGATCCGGCGGCTTCGGCCAGGCGGGCGAGCAGTTCCGGATGAGGAGGATAGCCCGGCGCCGCCTGCGTCAGGTCCAGCGCCGGGCCATGCTGCCCCCGGTACCGCGCCGCCCAGGCGCGGGCAGCGGGGATGGCGGGCTCGGCCGTGCCGAGGATCGTGGGCGAGAAACGGGGCATGCGCGGCAAACTGGCATCGCGTTCCGCGCCTTGGAAGCCGGCGGCGGTCCTAGAGCACGATCCGCTGAGGCGGAATCGCCGAAGCGGTGAATCATCCTCAGCCAAGGCCTGGACCGTAATCCACCGAAGTGGATCATGGTCTAGGGATCCTCGACCAGCGTCCGTCCCGTCTGGTGCCGCCAGTGGTGCCAGAGCAGCCGCGCCGCGAGCGAGCGCTGCGGCGACCAGGCCAGGGCCATCCGGGCGAGCGTCAGCGGCCTGGGCCGCTCGTTCAGCCGGAACAGGTGCTGCGCCGAATTGGCCAGCGCGATGTCGCCGCTCGGGAATATGTCGGTCCGCGCCTCGGCGAAGAGCAGATGGACCTCCGAGGTCCAGGGGCCGAGGCCCTTCACCGCGCTCATCATCGCCACGGCCTCGGCGTCCGGCAGCATCGCGAGCCGGTCGAAGTCGAGCCTTCCGTCCAGGCAGGCGGCCGCCAGCGAGCGCGCATGCGCCGCCTTGGGCCGCGACAGTCCCGCGACGCCGCAGAGCGCCGCATCGTCCAGCTCCAGCAGCCCCTCGGGCGTCAGCGCCCCTGGAATGGCCGACAGCCGCCGCCAGATGGCGCCCGCCGCCTGGTTGCTGATCTGCTGGCCGCAGATGGTGCGCAGGATCCCGGCGAAGCCGCGCGGCCGCGTGCGCCACGGCAGCGGCCCCGCGCGTTCCTCGATGCCGGCGAAAAGCGGCTCGGCCGCGAAGAGGACTTCCCGGTCAGAAGGCGGTGCGGAGGCGGAGGGAGAAGATGGAGACGGGACCACGGTCGGCATTGTAGGCCGGGTTCACCAGCAGCTGGTAGCCGAGCGCCGCATTCACGCCCGGCGCCAGGCGCGCGTCGTAATAGAGCTCCGTGGCCCATTCCGGCCGGTGGTTCAGCCGCCCGTCGCCCGTGATGAAGCCGATGCCGCCGGCCTCCAGGTAGCGCCGCCGCCCGCCGCTGATCCAGCCGATATTGGTGCCGAGTCCCAGCGTGTCGTCCGGCCGGTTCCAGCGCCGGCCCGTGAGGACGCCGCCCAGGCTCACCGCGCGGTCCATTTCGGTGAACATCCAGTTCTGCGTGCGGCCGTCGTTCCAGGAGAGGCGGCCGAAGACGCCGAGATCGCGGGTGACCTGCTGGTCGGCCGAGATCGTGACGTTGTGCTTGACCGTGTAGCGGTTCGGGCTCCGCTCGAAACTGGCGTGGTCCATGGGGTCGATCTCGCCCCAGCGCGACTGCCGCGTGCGCGAGGCGCCGTAGATCACGCGCACCGCGCCCTCGCGCTCGCCGATCCGCCAGAAGCGCTCCACCGAGGCCAGCGCCTGGAAGCCGCGCGTCGCGGCGGGGTCGAGGAAAAGGCCGTTCACCCGCCGCGGCACGCGGAAGGCACCGCCGCGCACGGCCCAGTTGCCGTTCTCCCACTCCACCGCGAAGCCCTCGGTGAAGCCGCGCGAATCCGCCGCATAGTCGAAGGCGCCGCCGCCCACGAGCGCCCAGTTCATGAACTGCGTGCGCGCGTCATGGGCGTAGCGGTTGTCGTCGAAGATGTCCCAGACCGCGAACTTCCCCGCCGTGATGGTGATGCGCTCGCGCGCCATCGGCTCGCTGAAGCGCAGCGGGTCGTCGTCGCTCGGCATCATGTCGGCGGAGAGGCCGATCGTCTGGCGGAAGAAGGCGCGGGGGACGAAGAAGTTCGGCTCCGTCGTGCCGAGGCGGAAGGCCTCGCCGTTCGGAAAGGCCGCGGCGCCCACCGAGTTGGACAGCCCGAAGCCCCGCGTCACCGAGGCGTCCACGATGAACTCCGCGCCCCGCCATAGCCGCCGGCCCAGGATGAGGTCGGTCGAGAGCGTGTTGCGCGCCTGGGCCGCCGGCTGGAGGCTCGCCTCGCCGCGATAGGGCGAGCGGAAGCCGGCCTGGCCCTGCAGGATGAAGGTGGCCTGGCCGCGGATGATCCAGCCGAGCTCCTCCAGCCGGTCCTGCCGGGCGGCGAGCGAGGGGATCAGCGCCTCCTCCGGCGGGCCGGTATTGGCCGTGCCGGCCGAGCCGAAGCGGCCGGTCTGCGCCCAGGCGGCGCCCGGCAACGGCAGAAGCGGCAACGCCAGAAGCGTCAGCAGCAGGGCCGTCGGGATCGCGAGCAAGCGCATGCCCGCCCGCTAGACTGCCGATGGAGGAACGGCAAGCGCGACACGAATCCTTCACGACAGGGGGCAGGGACCGAACGCGCGGCGGCTCCCCAGGTTTGACGCGGCGGTTTGACGTGCGGGACGCCTGCCACGAAGCTGCGGCCTCCATCCGGAGGAAATCATGACCCAGCGCCCCTATACCCAAGCCGACCTCGATGCCCTGTGCGAGTGGGACACGCCCACCATCTGCAATGCGCTCGAGGTGGTGGTGCCGGCGCGCCGCGGCCACGGCTTCACCGTCCGCACCTTCGACTGCGCGCATCCGACCATGAAGCCGATCTGCGGCCCGGCCCGCGTGGGCACGCTGCGCGCGGCGCACCCGCACGGCCGCACGCCGGAGGCCGACCGCGCCTCGCGCATCGGCTGGTACGAATATGTCGCCAACACCGACATGCCGACCGTCGTCGTGCTGCAGGACCTGGACGACGTGCCCGGCACCGGCGCCTTCTGGGGCGAGGTGAACACCAATGTCCACAAGGGCCTCAAGTCGCTGGGCTGCGTCACCAACGGCTCGATCCGCGACCTCGACATGGTGGCGCCGGACTTCCAGCTGCTGGGCATCATCAACCCGAGCCACGCCTACGTGCACATCGTCGATTGGGGCCGCCCGGTCACCGTGCACGGCATGGCCGTGAACCATGACGACGTGGTCCATGCCGACCGCCATGGCGCCGTGGTGATCCCGGCCGATGCGGTGAAGGGAATCCCCGCCGCGATCGACCTGCTGACGCGCAAGGAGGCCGTGATCCTGGAGATGGCGAAGCGCCCGGACTTCGACATCGCCAAGCTGCGCGAGGCGTTGGCCAAGTCCGCCGACATCCACTGACGCGTGGCCATCCGCGACGAGGAGGGCTGGTTCCGGTGGGACCAGCCCCTGACCTCGGTCCGCCCCGAATGGGTGGACCACTACCGCCACATGAACATGGGCAACTACCTCGTCGCCTATGACCTGCAGACGGACCGCCTCTGGCCGGAGATCGGCCTGGGGCATCCGCTGCGTTCCATGGGCCTCGGCACCTTCGCCGCCGAGGCCTGGCTCGACTACCAGCGCGAGATGCTGGAGGGCATGCCGATCGGCGGCTCCAGCATGGTGCTCGCCTTCGACGAGAAGCGCCTGCTGTGCCGCCACCGGATGTTCCATTTCACCGAGGGCTGGACGGCCTCGGAGCACGAGGTGCTCTACCTCTGCGTGGACCTGGCGAAGCGGAAGGTCGCGCCCTGGCCGCAGGAGGTGCTCGGGCAGTTCCGGGGCGCCGCGACGGGCGACGCGCCGAAGCGGCTCGCGCTCCGGCGCCGGTAGCCGGCCTCGCGCCGCGAGGCGTCGCGCACCGATTCGATCGCCATCGGCCCGCTGCGCGAAACGATCGGATGGACGGCCATGTCCAGCCGGCCATTTCTGTCACGCTGCTGATGATGTTTGACTTGTGGGCTCCGATCTGCGCCTTTGATCAGGCCTCGTCTGGCCGTGCCGATCCCAGAAGCTCTCCAAAGACCAGCTGGATGCGTACCGTTTGTCCGGCGTGAGTTGGCCATGGCGCGGAAATTCCCGCGACATGCGATCAAGGAGAATACAAGATGGCTTCAGGTACGGTTAAGTGGTTCAACGCCACCAAGGGCTACGGCTTCATTTCCCCGGCCGGCGGCGGCTCCGATGTGTTCGTGCACATCACGGCCGTCCAGGCTGCGGGCCTGCAGGGCCTCAATGACGGCCAGCAGGTGTCCTTCGACCTGACGGAAGAGCGCGGCAAGACCTCCGCGGTCAACCTCAAGGCCGGCTGAACCAGCCTCACGGCTCGTTTGGATGGAAAGGGCGGCCTTCGGGCCGCCCTTTTTCGTTTGGCCGGCCGGAACGAACGCCTGGTGCCGGAAGGGTTCACTGACCGGAGGTGCAGGACACTGAGCTTCCTGCTGGGGGACTTGAAGGGGCAAAGCCCCTTCAAGTCCCCCGCGCGACGACCTTCTGAGCGGCCGCCCTCCAGGCCGTCCACGCATTGTCCCCCGCCGTCCCCAGCCGCCCCGCCTCGACGGAGGCCGCATTGAGCTGCTGCCGTGCATTTTCCTTCTCGCTGCCCGTCCGGTCCTCGAAGGCGCGGCGGGCGCGGGCGAGGTTCGCCTCGGCGGCGGCATAGGCGCGCGCCGCCGTGCGGAAGGCGTCCATCAGTTGCCGCGCCTGGGAATAATCAGCGATGAGCGCGGCGAGGTCGGCACGCCCCGGCGCCCCCTCGGGCAGGCGCGCAAGGATATGGCGCAGCGCGTCCAGCCTGTCGGTGCCGCCGGGCAGCCGGGCGGGATCGCGCTCGAGGTTCAGGTCGCGCCAGACGGGCGGGAGGGGATCGGGCAGGGCGGCCTCCCAGAGCGGGATCGTCTGCTGCTGCTCGCGCTCCCAGCTCCAGTCGAGGTTCGCGGGGCGGCCCTCCAGCATGGCTTCGACGCGGAGGCCGAAATCGCCCTCGGCGGCGGGCACGAAGCGGGGCGTCTCGCCGGGGCGGCGGGGCAGGTCGGCGACGAACCGGCCGCGGCCGCCGCGCGGGTCGATGGCGAAGGCGACGGTGTGCACCGCGCGCAGGATGGCGAGGACGGCGCCGCGGCGGAGCTCGACGCGGATGGGCGTCGCTTCGCTGCGCTGGGCCACGCTGTACTGGACCTCCCGGTCGCGGGCGAAGGCGAGCAGCCGTGTCTCGCCCGGCGGCAGGCCGAGGAGCTGCGTGTCCCCCAGGAAGCCGCCGGCCTCGGCCCCGGTGCTGCCGAAGACGGTCACGATGCCGCCCGGCAGCGCGTGGTTCGTGTCGTTGCGCAGCCGCACGGCCTGCAGCGGATAGCGCGCGGCGAGGGTCTGCGCCCACCAGACCCGCTCGGCGTTCAGCCGCTGATCGAGGAAGGGCAGGTTGGCGGTCTCGCCGGCGCGGATGGTGACCGGGTCGGCCAGGGTGAAGGCAACGCGACCGAGCGAGGCGGCGGCCGAGGCCTCCGCCGCCGGGGGAGGGGCCTCGGCGAAGGCCGGGGCCGGCGCGGGCATGGCGAGCTCGGCCGTGCCCCCGCGTGGCGCCATCCGCGCCATCGGCGCCGAGGCGGCGACGGGCGCAGGCGGAGCGGGCGGCGGCACGGGCCGGGCGCCGCTATCCGCGCCGATCTCGACCTGGCCGCTGCCCTGGATCGGGAGTTCGCGCCGGGGGAGGATGATCGGGGTGTAGAGCGCCTGGCGGAAGGCGGCCGCCTCGCCCGAGGCGAGCGAGAGGCGGATGCCGTTCCAGTCCGCGCCGCTGCGGTTCTCGACCACGGCCCAGCCCATCAGCCTCGCCCGGCCGTCGGAGGCGCCGAATTCCGGCACGGCCAGGCGCCAGGAAGGCTTCCACAGCGGCGCGCCCGCGACATAGGCCAGGGCGATCTCGCGCTCGGCATTGGCGCCCGGCCGCAGGGCGATCGAGAGCTGCCGCGTGTCGGCGGCACGTGTGGCGGCGACCGCCTCCGCCGCGCGGGCGATGCGGGCGGCGAGGCCCGGGTCGAGCAGGTGCAGCTCCTCCTCCTCGGTGAACCGGAGGCTGCGCAGGCCGGTCCCGGTGATGAGCGAGACCCGTAGCCCGCCGCGCGCCTCGGTGGCCTCGGCGATGCGGCCCTCGACGCCGCCGATGGCGATGCGCTCGCCGCGCAGCGCGTTGAGCAGGGCGGCACGGCTCTCGAAGTCCTCCGGACGGACCGGCAGGCCGCGGAAGGCCTCGGCCGCGAGGTCCTGGGCCGGCAGGCGCAGCCCTTCCACGCGGCCGGCGGGATCGCTGACGACGAGCGACCGCAGGATGTCGTCCACATCCTCGGTGGGCACGCGGAAGGTGAGGGCGGGCTCGGACGCGGGGACCGCGCCGCTGCGCTCGATCTGCGCGAGGCCCGCGGAGGAGAGGGTGACGCCGCGCACCGGCAGTTCGGCGGCGGAGAGGGAGGTCGTGGCGAGGAGGAGCACGGCGAGGGACAGGCGTGCGGGCATGGCGGCATCCTTCCGGGATGTTTGCGCGGGATCATCGCAAACTTCCGGGCAGGAATGCGGCGGCATGTGTTCGACCGCAGCCCTGGTCCTCAGCCGGCGCGGTCCGGCCGCGCACTTGCAGGACGTCGCGGCAGGGCCGGCGGGACCGCGCGCCACCCGGGCAGAAGCTCGGGCGGTTGTCCGGGCGAGAGCAGCACGGCCGTCTCGACGGCTCCCCGCTGCCCGGGACAGCGGATGTCGTGGAGGGCAAACTGCTCGCCGGCAGCACCGGCGATGAGAATCGGTCCATGGTCCCAAGGGACGCAGGCCCGCCCGATCAGGCGGCGCCGACCCGCGGGACCGGCATAGACGTTCACGGTCAGGCTTTCTCGGGCTCGGGTCGCGGCTCCTTCGGCGCCTTGCCGACCCCTTGGCTCGGATCGGTCAGCTGCACGGGGTCACTGCCCGGAAAGGTGTCCTTCAGCGCCTGGTCGAGCTCCTTCTCCGCCTCGGCCTTCGTCCTGTCGCTCTCTTCGGTGCCGTCCATCTGGCTCTCCTGTTGACGCTTCATGAAGGCTAACGCCAGCCCGATGCGGGCGGTTTCGGATCGCGGCAGCATCATCGCGCCCGGCGGGCGGATCGGCCCGCGCCGATGCGGATTGACCCTGCGCCGGCCCCATGATGCCCTCCGCGCGAAACAGGAGGAGTCCAATCATGCCCATCGTGAAGAACCTGGCCAAGCAGCGCCTGAACGAGGGAAAGCTGTCCATCGGCTTCGGCGTGCACCACCTGCGCGGCTCGGCCGTGGGCGCGCTGGGCGCGGCGACGGGCTTCGACTGGCTCTTCATCGACATGGAGCACGGCGCGATGAGCGTCGAGGCCGCCGCGCAGATCAGCATGGCCGCGCTGAACCAGGGCTGCACGCCCATCGTGCGCTGCTGCAAGGACGCGCTCTTCGAGGGCACGCGCTGCCTGGACAACGGCGCGATGGGCGTCGTCGTGCCGCATGTCGATACCGCCGGGGAGGCGCGCGAGGTGGTGAAGGCCTTCCGCTTTCCGCCGTTGGGCATGCGCAGCTGGGGCGGCCCGCCGATTCTCTACGGCTTCGCGCCGCCGGACGCGGCGACGGCGCAAAGGGAGAGCAACGACGAGGTGCTCATCGCCTGCATGATCGAGACCGAGGAGGCCGTCGACAACGCCGATGCCATCGCGGCCGTGGAGGGCGTGGACGTGCTGAAGTTCGGCACCAGCGACCTGACGGCGACCATGGGCATCCCCGGCCAGATCGGCCATCCGCGCGTGCGCGCCGCCTATGAGAAGGTGGCCGCCGCCTGCCGGAAGCACGGCAAGGTCATGGGCATGGGCGGCGTCTACGACGAGGTGGTCGCGAAGGACTACATCGCCATGGGCGCGCGCTTTGTCCTGGGCGGCTCCGACCATGTCTTCCTGATGGCCGGCGCCTCGGCCCGGGCGAAGTTTCTCCGCGTACTGGCGGGCTGATCCGGCGGGCCGGGGCATGCCCCGGCCTAACCTCCGGGAATCATTTGCAACTGCGAGCGTTTCGCAATTGCCCTTGCGAACGCGTCGCAACTGCCTTACGCATGCTTCAACGCCAGTCTCCAGAGGGTTGCATGCAACGACGAGTCTTTCTCGCCGCTTCCGCCGGAGGGCTCCTGGCCCCCACCGTGCTTCGCGCCCAGGAGCGCGTGGTCAGCCTGTATTCCTCGCGCCACTATGATTCCGACAAGCAGATCCACGAGGCCTTCACCCAGGCCTCGGGCATCCGCGTCCGCGTCATCGAGGCCAATGCCGACCAGCTGATCGAGCGAATCCGCGCCGAGGGCGCCAATAGCCCGGCCGATATCTTCCTGACCGTGGATGCGAGCCGGCTGGCCCGCGCCGTCGAGCTCGGCCTGACGCAGCCCTACGCCTCCGCCACCATCGACAGCCGGGTTCCCGAGGGCCTGCGCGATGGGGGCGGCCACTGGTTCGCCGCCTCGCGCCGGGCCCGCGTCGTCATGTACGACAAGGCCAAGGGCGCGCCCGCGGGCCTGGCCCGCTACGAGGACCTGGCGAACGACCGCTACAGGGGGCAGATCGCCGTTCGCTCCTCCGGCAACGGCTACAACGTGGCGCTGGCCGCGAGCTTCCTGGCCGCCAACGGCGCCGAGGCCACGGAGGCCTGGGCCCGCGGCATCGCGGCCAACCTCGCCCGTCCGCCGGCCGGCGGCGACCGCGACCAGATCCGCGCCATGATGGCCGGGCAGGGGACGATCGCCATCTCCAACACCTACTACCTCGGCCTGATGTCGATCTCGCAGCAGGCCGAGGAGCGCGAGCTGGCGCAGCGCGTCGGCGTGCTCTTCCCGAACCAGGGCGCCGGCGACCGCGGCACGCATGTGAACATCTCGGGCGCCGCGCTGGTGAAGACCTCGCCGCGCCCGGCCGAGGCGCGCGCCTTCCTGGAGTTCCTCACCACGCCGGCGGCGCAGCGCATCTTTGCGCTCGGCAACATGGAGTTCCCGGCCGTCGCGGAGGCCGAGACGCACCCCTTCCTGGTCTCGCTCGGCGCGTTCCGCGAGGAGGCGCCCGACGGCCGGAAGCTGCTCGCCAATGCCCCCGAGGCGCTGCGCCTCATGCAGCGCGCCGGCTGGCGCTAGGGAGCCGGTTCCGGATCATGGTCATCTGCCTGTGCAACGGGATGAGCGACGGCGACGTCCGCACCGCCGCCTCCAACGGCGCCTCGCGCCCCAAGGAAGTCTACGAGGGCTGCGGCTGCCGCGCCCAGTGCGGCACCTGCACCGCGACAATCCTGAGCATTCTCCGCGAGATGCCGGAAGACAAGGCGCGCGGCTGAAGCTCCGCAGCTGCGAACGAGTTTCACTCCGTTTCGCAATTAAGTCCTTTTTTTACAGGGACTTGATTTTGCCTTGCCAGATGTGACATCCCTTCGGCCACACAGCCGGAGTGAGCCACCATGCCCAAGGGCGACCCCAAGGTCATCGAGCACCTGAACGTTCAGCTCACCAATGAGCTGACCGCCATCAACCAGTACTTCCTGCATGCCCGCATGCTGGACGATTGGGGCGTCACGAAGCTCGCCAAGCACGAGTACAAGGAGAGCATCGAGGAGATGAAGCATGCGGATGAGCTCATCAAGCGCATCCTCTACCTCAACGGCCTCCCCAACGTGCAGCGTCTGAACCCGATCCTGATCGGGCAGAACGTGAAGGAGGTCCTGGAATGCGACCTCAAGCTGGAACTCAAGGCGATCGAGGACCTGCGCGAAGGCATCGCCTATTCCGAGGGCGTGCGGGACTATGTGAGCCGCGACCTGCTGAAGTCGATCCTCGCGAACGAGGAGGAGCACCAGGACTTCCTGGAGACGCAGTTCGACATGATCGAGCAGATGGGGCTGCCGAACTACATCCAGCTCAACAGCGATGCGGCGCCGGATCAGCACAAGGATCACGGCTGAGGAAAGCCCTGGCGGGGAGAGCCTGAGAGTGGCGGCGCCCCTCTCGGCTCACCTCCGCATCGCTTGCGCGAGCACCCCCACCGGCAGCAGCCCCACGACCACGATCAGCAGCGCCGAGGTGCTTGCTTCCGACAGGCGCTCGTCCGCCGCGAGGTTGTAGACCCGCACCGCGAGCGTATCGAAGTCGAAGGGCCGGACGATCAGCGTCGCCGGCAGTTCCTTCATCGTGTCCACGAAGACCAGGATTGCCGCCGTCAGCAGCGCCCCGCGCGAGAGCGGCAGCTCCACCCGCCGGACGGCGCCTCCGGGCCCGGCGCCGAGCGACCGCGCCGCCGCCTGGAAAGACGGCTTCAGCCGCGCCAGCCCGCTCTCCACCGACGCCAGCGCCACGCCCAGGAAGCGCACCAGATAGGCAAAGACCAGCGCCGCGATCGTGCCCGAGAGCAACAGGCCCGTGCTCACGCCCAGATGCGCCCGCAGCCAGGCATCCAGCGCATTGTCGAGGAGGCCGAAGGGCACCAGCGTGCCGACGGCGATCACCGAGCCGGGAATGGCGTAGCCCAGCCCCACGGCGCGGTTCGCGAATCGACCCGGCGCGCTGGGGTGCAGCCGCACGGCCCAGGCGAGCCAGGCGGCCAGCGCCACGGCCAGCGCCGCCGTGATCGCGGCGAGGGTAAGCGAGTTCGTCAGGAAGGGCAGGAAGCGGCCGGGCGCGAGGGGATCGCCGGCGCGCAGGGCCAGCGAGAGCATCGTCCCGGCGGGGATGAGGAATCCCAGGGCCAGCGGCAGCCCGCAGGCCAGCAGCGCCAGGGCCGCCTTTGCCGGCCGCAGCGGCACGGGCCGGACGGGCGCCTGCCGCGTGGTCGTCGGATGGAAGCGGCGGCCGCCGCGGCTCGCCTGCTCCAGCGCCAGCAGCAGCGCGACGCAGAGCAGGAGCGCGGCGGCCAGCTGCGACGCCGCGCCCCGATCGGCCATGGCGAACCAGGCCTCGTAGATGCCGGTGGTGAAGGTGCGCAGGCCGAAATGCTGCACCGTGCCGAAATCGGCCAGAACCTCCATCAGCACGAGCGCCACGCCCGCGGCCAGGGCCGGCCGCGCCAGCGGCAGCGCAACATGCCAGAAGGTGCGCGAGAGCGATTCACCCAGCGTGCGCGAGACCTCCAGCAGGCAGGTGGATTGCGCGAGGAAGGCGGCGCGGCACAGCAGGTAGACGTAGGGATACAGTACCATCGCCAGCACCAGGGCGGCGCCGGGCAGGCTGCGCATCTCGGGGAACCAGTACTGGCCGTAGCGCAGGCCCGAGGCCTCCCGCAGCGTCGATTGCACGGGCCCCGACACGTCCATTAGCCAGACCCAGGCATAGCCGCTCACATAGGCCGGCATGGCCAGCGGCAGCAGCAGGGCCCATTGTAGGGTGTCGCGCCCCGGGAAGCGGCAGGCGGTGACGAGCCACGCGGTGATGGCGCCCGCGCTGCCGGCCATGGCCGCAACCAGCAGGGCCAGCGCCGCCGTGTTGCCCAGCAGTTCCGGCAGGGACGTCTGCCAGATGTGCCACCAGACTTGGCCCGCCGGAACCATCGCCGCCGCGAGCACGGCGGCCAGCGGCAGCGCGATCAGCAGCATCGCCGGCCAGGTCAGCTTCACCCAGAGCGGCCGTTGCCGCCGCGGCGCGGCTGCGCTCATGGCCGCTTGCGAAAAAGTCTCATTCGCGGCGCATACAGGATGCGCCGCGCGCGGTCAGCCCTTCTTCTTGGCCTCCCATTCGGCGACGCCGATGCGGGGCACCTCCACCCGGTCGCGCGTGGTCGTGTACCAGCCGCGGCCATGCATGCGGCCCACCAGGTCGAGCTTGGGCGTGTCCACGTAGTTCTTCGCTGGATCCATCACGGCTTCGTCGCGGATGTGCATGGCGACGACCTTGCCGAGCACGATCGTGTGGTGGCCCACGGGGATCAGCTGGAAGGTCTCGCATTCCATCGCCACCGGGCTCTCGCCGATGCGCGGCACCTTGATCTTGCTGGACGCGACCTTGGTGAGGCCGGCCTCGTCCAGCTCGTCCACCTGCGCGTCGAAGTCGATCGCCGTCGCGTTCATCGCGTGGATGTGCGAGTGCGGCACCAGGCAGACCACGAACTGGCTCAGCGCCTTGATGTTCGCCAGCGTGTCCTTGAAGCTCCCGGAGGGCTTGGGGCCGACGCCGATGCCGATCACCACGGGATCGTCGGTGAAGACGTTGAAGAAGGAGAAGGGCGCGGCGTTCACCACGCCGGCGGCGTCCTGGCTCACCACCCAGGCGACGGGGCGCGGCACGACGGTCGAGACCACGAGCTTGTAGCGCTCGGACGCGGGAAGGGTCTCGAAATCGAAGAACATGGGCGGGCCTCACGGGTTTGCCGCGGCAAGCTGGCCGGGGCGGCGGGAAGAGTCGAGAGGGTGCCGCGTTCACCGGCTCTTAACCGGATGCGGCCTAGACCGGGGTCCGAAGAGGAGATCTGGTCCCATGCGATTCTTCCGCGATCTGTCGGTCGGGCGAAAGCTGTCCACGAGTGCCGCCCTGGCCGTCCTGCTGCTGGCCATGCTCGTTCTGCTGGTGACGCGCGGGAGCGGCCAGCTCGACGAGCAGCAGGCGGCGGAGCGCCAGGCGGTTGCCGCCCGCGCCGCGGCCGACGAGGCGGCGCGCTTCGCCGGCGAGGCGCTCAGCGCCCAGCGCGGCGTCCTCCTCGCCAATGATCCCGCCCAGCTCGAGCGGGAGACGGAGCGTATGCGGGCGCATCTCGACCATGCCGCAGCGGCCCTGCAGACGGCGCGGCGCGAGGCCACCGCGGCTGCGGCCATCCAGCCGCTGGAGGCGGCGGAGGCCGAGCTCGCGGCCTTTCGCGGCGGCCTGGACGAGACGGCCGCCGCCCGGGCCGAGCTGATCGCCAAGCGCGACCGCGACTTCTTCCCGCGCTTCTCGGAGTTCGACCAGGCGCTGGAAGCGGCGACAGCCAATCTCCAATTCGGCATGAGCGGCGATGCACGCGACGAGCTGCGCGACGTCATGAACACCTACGTCGCCTCGGTGAACGAGGTGCGGCTCGGCATCCAGCGCTACCTCGCGACGGACGACGCGCCCTCCGGCGCCCGCGTGCGCCGCTCCGCCGCCCAGGGCCGCGTGCATGCCCGCCGGCTGAACTCGGCCGCGGCGGAGGAGGTAAAGCAGGACATGACCCGCCTCACCAATGCCGGCCAGCGCCTGGCCGACGAGGCGGAGGCGCTGATGGGCATCGGCGCGCGGATTCTCGAGATCCGCGCGAGCCGCACCGACCCGGTTCGCGAGCGCCTGACGGCCGCCTTCGGCACCGCGACGACGGCGCTGGCCGCGGATGCCCGCAGCCGGGCGCGATCCGCGGCGGAGGCGATGAATGCCTTGGAGCGCAGCGTCTGGATCATCGGCGCCGTGGTGGCGCTGATCCAGATCCTCTCTGGCTTCATCACCGCCCGCGCGATCGGGACGCCCTTGCGCCGGATCGCGGCCGCGGTGCGCCGCATCGCGGCCGGCGAGACGGCCGATCCCGTGCCGGACCGCGACCGCCGCGACGAGATCGGCCAGATCGCGACCGCGCTGGAGGAGCTGCGCGGCGGCGTGGAGAAGGCCTTCGCGCAGCAGCAGATGCTGGAGCAGATGCCGCTCGGCGTGATGATGGCCGATCCGAAGGACGAGTTCCGCATCCGCTACATGAACCCCGAGAGCACGCGGCTCATGGGCCTGATCGAGGGCGATCTGCCGGTGAAGGGGGACGCCGTGCTGGGCCAGAGCATCGACATCTTCCACAGCAATCCGGAGCGGCAGCGCGAGATCCTGTCCGATGCCTCGCGCCTGCCGCACCGCTCCCGCTTCGCCATCGCGGACCAGATGATGGATCTCAACGTCACCGCCATCCGGGACCGCGGCGGCGAATACGTGGCGCCCATGCTGGTCTGGACCCTGGCCACCGCGCAGTCGCAGCTGGCGGACAACTTCGAGCAGGAGATCGGCGGGGTGGTGGACGCGGTCGCGACGGCGGCGGGTCAGATGCAGCAATCGGCGAACGTCCTCTCCGGCTCGGCCGCGACCTCCGGCCGCGAGGCCGAGGCGGTGGCGGAGGCTTCGGTCCGTGCGGAGGCCGACGTGCAGGCGGTGGCGGCCAGTGCGGAAGAGCTGGCCGCCAGCGTGGCCGAGATCACCCGCCAGGTGGCCGAGGGCGCCCAGGTGGCGCGCGCCGCGGCCGACGAGGCGCGGGCCACCGACGGCACCGTCCAGGGCCTGGCCCAGGCGGCCAGCCGGATCGGCGACGTGGTGCGGCTGATCAGCGACATCGCGGGGCAGACCAACCTGCTCGCGCTCAATGCCACGATCGAGGCGGCGCGCGCCGGCGAGGCGGGGAAGGGCTTCGCGGTCGTGGCGAGCGAGGTGAAGAATCTCGCCGCCCAGACCGCGAAGGCCACGGAGGAGATCGCCGCCCAGATCGGCGGCATCCAGGGCACGACCGAACAGGCGGTGACCGCGCTTCGCTCCATCAGCCTCACCATCGAGCGGATGAACGAGGTCACGACCGCCATCGCCGCCGCGGTGGAGGAGCAGGGCGCCGCGACGCGCGAAATCGCCCGCAGCGCCTCGCTGGTGGCCGAGGGCACCGGCGCCGTCACCCGGCGCATCAACGACGTGCGCGGGGCCTCCGGCGAGACCGGACGGTCGGCGGGCGAGGTGCTGGAGGCCTCGAACGACCTGGCGCTCCAGGCGGGCGTGCTGCGCGACAAGGCCGGCGCGTTCCTGAAGCAGGTGCGGGCGCAGTAGGGGCGGCGAGTCTCGTGCGCTGCCGCTCAGATCCGCAGGCCGAAACGGGTGAGCGCGCCTCCTCCGGCGAGCGGACCATGGCGCGTCTCCCGATCGTCGGGGCGAGGCTGTGCGCGATGCTCCCGATCGCTACCGCAAGGCGCGCGGTGCGCTCACCGAGCAGCGCAGCCGCGCCATGTCGCGCAGCAGCGCGGCGGCCTCGGCATGGCGCGGCGCCCCCGGTGCGAATTCGCCCGCCCGGATACGCGCCGCGAACCCGGCCGCGTCCTCCGCCAGCTCCGCCAGCCGCGCTGCCAGGGGCGCCGGGTCGGCCGGGATGGCCCGCGACGCGATGGCGATGGCGTTCGCCGCCATCCGGGCCTCGTAGTGCAGATGGGCGGGCAGGGCCGGCAGCAGCTTCTGCAGGAGGGAGTCGCGGGCGGTGGCGAGGAGGTCGGCCGCGTCAGGCGCTTCGAGCATCGAGGTCCTCCACCTGGCGCAGGATATCGAGCTCCAGCTCGGGAATGATATGCGCGGTCAGCGCCAGCTCCAGCCCGCGCTCCTGGCCGGAGAGGTGGCGGGCGCCCTGGTCGGCGGCGATGACCGCCCAGCGGATGCTGGCGGCCAGCTCCCAGAAGGGCAGGCGGGAGGGATCGGCCGCCGGGCCGTAGCCCTCCAGCAGCGCCGCGCGCGGGCCGAGGCCGCCGGCCTCGAGCGCCAGGTTCCCGAAGCGCCAGCAGGGCGCGCAGAACCAGCCGAGATCGGCATGCGGATCGCCCCAGGCCGCGAACTCCCAGTCCAGCACGGCGGTCACGGCGTGGCCCTCAACCATCAGGTTCCCGGTCCGGAAGTCGTTGTGGCAGAGCACGGGCGCCAGCGGAGGCACGGGGTGCCGCTCCAGCGCGAAAAGCCCCCATTCCAGGACGGGACGGGGCGTGCCGGCGGCGTCGAGGCGCTCGCGCATCGCGCGGACGAACTCCACGCCCGCATCGGCAGGGGGGGCGCCGAGGAAGGCCAGGTCGTCGCGCGGCGGCACGATGCTGTGGATGCGGGCCATCTCCTTGCCCGCATGGCGGACCAGTTCCGCATCGCCGCCCAGGGCGGCCGCCAGCTTCGCGAGGCGGAAGGCCGTCGCCGTGCCCGGGACGCGCCGCATCACGAAGAAGGGCGCGCCTATGATCGAGGCGTCCTCGCAGCAAAACAGCGGTTCCGGCACAGTCACATCGGCGGAGAAAGCGGCGCGCAGCAGCGCGTATTCCGCCGTGCGCGGCAGCGAGACGGTGAGCGTCGCCGCGTTGTCCGTCCGCAGCACCCATTCCTCGGCAGCACCGCCCCGCGTCACGGAAATCGCCCAGTTCTGCTGGATCGCGCCGCCGGAGAGCAGGGAGGCCGCGCCGATCTCGACGGGCGTGCCGGCCGCCTGCGACAGCCAGGCGTTCAGCGCCGCGCGGCGGGCTTCATCCATGATGGCCCCAGGCGAAGAACCCGCCGCCCTCGCGCCGCAGGAAGTTGGCGAGCACCATGCGGTGCACCTCCGAGGCGCCGTCCACCAGCCGCGCCTGGCGCGCGTAGCGGTACATCCACTCGACCGGCGTGTCCTTCGAATAGCCCTTGGCCCCCAGGAGCTGCAGCGCCGTGTCGGCCGCCTTGTGGAGCGCGTCGGCGGCGACGATCTTGGCCATGCTGACCTCCTTGCGCGCGAAGTCGCCCTGGTCGAGCCTCCAGGCCGCGCGCATGGTGAGCAGCCGGCTGATGTCGAGCTGCATCGCCGCCTCGCCCACCATCATCTGCACGGATTCCCGGTCGGCCAGCTTCAACCCGAAGGTGGAGCGCTCCTCGGTGTGGGCCTGCGCGATCTCCAGCGCCCGGCGCCCCATGCCGGTCCAGCGCATGCAATGGGTGAGACGCGCGGGGCCGAGGCGGATCTGCGTCAGCTTCAGCCCGTCGCCCACGCCCATGAGGCGGTTCTCGTCAGGGATCTCCAGCCCTTCGAAGCTGATCTCGCAATGGCCGCCATGCTCCTCGGGGCCCATGATCGGGACGCGGCGCTCGATCTTCCAGCCGGGCGTGTCGGCGTGGAAGAGGAAGGCGGTGAGGCCCTTGCGCGGATCGTCGCTGGTCCTGGCCATCAGGATGAAGTGCTTGCTCTCGCCCGCTCCCGTGATGAACCACTTCCGCCCGTTGATCTTCCAGCGGTCGTTCCCGACGCGCTCGGCCGTGGTGTAGGTCATGCCCGGGTCGGAGCCGGCGCCCCCTGGCTCGGTCATGGCGAAGCTGGACTGCACCTCGCCGCGCACGACCGGCATCATCCACCAGTCCTTCTGGGCCTGGGTGGCGACCTTGTTCATCACCATCATGTTGCCGTCGTCGGGCGCCGCTGAGTTGAAGCAGACGGGGCCGAAGATGGAGCGATTCATCTCCTCGTAGCAGGCGGCCATGCCCGTGAAGGGCAGGCCCTGGCCGCCGATCTCCTCCGGCAGCTGCAGGCACCAGAGACCCGCGGCCTTCACCTCGGCGCGCAGCGTCCTCAGCAGCGCGGGCGAGATATTCTCGTGCTCGTCGTAATTCGCGCGGTCGCCCTCCAGCGGGATCAGCCGGTCGTTGACGAAGGCGCGCACGGCCTGGCGCTTGGCTTCGCTCTTGGGGTCGAGGGTGAAGTCCATGGAACTGCCTTCAGATCGGATTGATGGAATGGCCGCCATCGACGGTGATGACCGACCCCGTCATATGTGCGCCCGCCGCCGAGGCCAGCAGCAGCAGCGCGCCGTCGAGGTCCTCCGGCCTACCGAGGCGGCGCTGCGGGATCCGGCGGATCATGGCCTGCCCGCCTTCGGAGGCGAAGAACTCGGCATTGAGGTCGGAGGCGACATAGCCCGGCGCGATGGCGTTCACCCGGATGGAATGGCGCGCCAGCTCGACCGCCATCTGCCGCGTGAGCTGGATCAGCCCCGCCTTGGCCGAGGTGTAGCCCGCCACTCCCGAAATCACGCGCAGCCCCAGGATGGAGGCGATGTTGATGATCGACCCGCCGGATCTCGCGGCCGCCATCCGCTTCGCCGCGGCCTGGGCGACGAAAAAGGCCCCTCGCAGGTTCACATCCACCACCTGGTCCCAGTCCTCGGCGGTCTGCTCCAGGAAGGGGCGCGTGGCGGCGATGCCGGCATTGTTGACCAGGATGTCGCAGACCGGGCCGTCCAGGGCGGCGGCGATGCTCGCTTCGTCCTGCACGTCGAGGCGGACGGCGCTGGCGCGGGAGCCCAGCTCGGCGGCCAGCGCCTCGCAGGCCTCGATGCGGCGCGCGGCGAGCACAACCTCGGCCCCGGCCCCGTGCAGCACGCGGGCGAAATGACCGCCCAGAAGGCCCGAGGCCCCGGTGACGAAGGCTCTGCGGCCTTCAAGCGAAAACACGATCGATCCTCCCGCAGTGCAGCGGCGCGGGAAGATCGGGGGCGGGGGCCGGATGGTCAACCCGGCCAGCGGCCGGAGATCATCCGGGCGCGATCCCCGCCACGATGGGCGCCCAGCGCGCAACCTCGGCCGCGACGTGCCGGCGCGCCGACTCGGCGCTTGGATCGGGCCAGGTCTCGACATTGGCCTGCAGCAGCCGGTCGCGCACGGCGGCATCGGCGAGCGCCGCGACGCAGGCGGCCTGGACGGCGCGCTGCGGCTCCGCCGGCGCGCCCGGCCGCGAGAACAGCACCTGCCAGGCCGTGAGGTCGTAGCCGGGCAGGGCGCTCGCGATCGGCGGCACGCCGGGCACCAGCGCGGAAGCCTCGGCGCTGCTGACCGCGATGGGGCGCAGGCGGCCGTCGCGGATCAGCGGCATCATGATGGTCGGGCTGTCGATGGTGAGGTTCATCCGCCCCGCCACGAGGTCCTGCACGGCATTGGCGGCCGAGCGGTAGGGCACGATGGTGAAGCGCGTGCCCGAGAGCTGCTTCAGCAGCTCGCCCGCGAGATGGTTGGTGGCGCCCGGATTGGCCGAGCCGAAATTCGCCTGCTCCCCGCGCGCACGGAGCCAGGCCAGCAGCGAGGGCAGGTCCGTCGCGGGTACCTCGGGATGCACGGCGAGCACGAAGGGCTGCCGCCCGACCAGCGCGAGCGGCGTGAAATCCGTCACCGGATCGAGCGGGAAGTTGGGATAGACCGCCTTCATCACCGGATGGTTGTTGGTGCCGATGTAGATCACCGTCCCGTCGTTCGGCGCACGGTGGAAGGCGGCGGCGCCCACCGTGCTGCCGGCACCCACCACGTTCTCCGGCACCACGGGCTGGCCGAGCAGGGGCTGCATCCCATCGGCCAGGACGCGGCCGACGATATCCGTCACTCCCGCCACCCCCACCGGGATGATCAGGCGCAGCGGCCGGGTGAAGACCTGCGCGCTCGCGGCGAAGGGCAGGGCGGTGCCGGCGGCGAGGATGTGGCGGCGAAGCATGCGGGGCCTCTCTGGCTGCGAGTCTTGGCGGGTGTGCGAGCTTGGGCCACGATGCAAGCCATGCGCCAGATCCGATTGCAGGAACCCTTCCGGGCCGTCTTCTACGTCCCCTTCTACGCGGCGCTGGCCCGTAATGCTTATAAGGAGCAGGGCGTGAGCGTGGAGCTGGTCTCCGGCACGCAGCCCTCGCTCGCGAAGGACTCGGTGCTGGAGGGGCGGGCGCATCTCGCCTGGGGCGGGCCGATGCGTATCCTGCTCGCGCATGACGCCGATCCTGCCTCGCCGCTGCGCAACTTCGGCGCGGCGATCCTGGGCGATCCCTTCTTCCTCGTTGGCCGTGAACCGCGCCCGGATTTCCGGCTCACCGACCTCGCGACGCTCACCCTCGGCACGGTCAGCGAGGTGCCGACGCCCTGGTGGACGCTGCAGGACGACATCCGCCGCGCCGGCCTCGACCCGGACAGCGTGAGGCGGATCACCGACAGATCCATGGGCGAGAACGCCGCGGCTGTCGCCGAGGGCCGGCTCGACGTCGCGCAGCTCTTCGAGCCCTTCGTCAGCCAGATGGAGGCCGAGGGCACCGGCCACGCCTGGCACGCCGCCGCCTCGCGCGGGCCGACCTCCTACACGACCTTCTATTCCAGCGCGCAGAACATCGCCGAATACGCGCCCGAGTTCCGCGCCATGATCCGCGGCCTCGCCGCGACGCAGCGATGGCTCATGGCCGCGGCACCGGAGGAGATCGCCGCGACCGTCGCCGGCTTCTTCCCCGGGATGGACCCCGCGCTGCTGGCCCGCTGCATCGCGCGCTACCGTGCCCTGGGCATCTGGACGGCCGATCCGCATTTCCCGCCCGAGCCCTTCGAGCGGCTGCAATCGGCCATGCGCAGCGGCGGCGCCATTTCGCGCAAGCCGGGCTATGCTCGTTGCGTGGACGATGCGATCGTGGTCGCAGCGCTTGCGGAGAGCTGACCGGCCGACGAACGGCCGGAGGAGGAAAACGCCCATGGCGACCACCATGTTCGACCGCATCTGGGACAGCCGTGTCGTCGCCGATCTCGGCGAGGGCTGGTCCCTGCTCTATCTCGACCGGCTGCTGGTGCACGATCTCAGCGGCGGCCGCGCCATGCGGGAGCTGGCCGAGAAGGGCCGCCGCGTGGCCGAGCCGGGCAAGGTCTTCGCCGTGCCCGACCATGCCCTTTCCAGCGCGCCGGGCCGCACCGAGCACACCTATCCGCAAGGCGCGAAGCTTCTCGCCTCGCTGCGCGAGCGCGCCGCGTATGAGGGCGTGCGGATCTTCGACATCGGCACGCCGGGCAACGGCATCGTGCATGTCGTGGCACCCGAGCAGGGCATCGTGCTGCCCGGGCTGACCCTGGCCTGCGGCGACAGCCACACCTGCACCAATGGCGGCGTGGGCGCCGTGGCCTTCGGGATCGGCTCCAGCGAGCTGGTGCATGCGCTGGCCACCCAGACCCTGCCGCAGCGCCGCCCCGGCACCTTCCGCATCCGCTACGAGGGGGTGCGTCCCGCGGGCGTGACGGCGAAGGACATGATCCTCGCCGCCATCGGCCGCTTCGGCGCCGCGGCGGGCACCGGCATGGCCATGGAATATGCCGGCAGCGCGGTGCGCGCGATGAGCGTCGAGGAGCGGCTGACCCTCTGCAACCTGTCCATCGAGATGGGCGCGAAGACGGGCATGGTCGCGCCCGACGATACGACCTTCCAGTACCTCGCCGGCCGTCCCTTCGCGCCCAAGGGCGCGCTATGGGACGCCGCGCTGGCCGACTGGCGCAAGGTGCCCTCCGACCCGGAGGCGCGCTTCACCCGCGACGAGGTGATCGACATGGCCGAGCTCGCGCCGCAGATCACCTGGGGCACCAGCCCCGAGATGGTGTCGGACGTCACCGGCCATGTGCCCCTCATGGAGGAGACGGCGCCGAGCCGCCGGGCCGGGCTGGAGGCTGCGCTGCGCTACATGGGGCTGGAGCCGGGCCAGAAGCTGGCCGGCACCAGGGTAGACTGGGTCTTCATCGGCAGCTGCACCAATTCCCGCCTGTCCGACCTGCGGGCGGCGGCCGAGGTCATCAAGGGGCGCCGGAAAGCCGAGCACGTCACCGCCTGGGTTGTCCCCGGCAGCGAGATGGTGAAGGCCGAGGCCGAGGCCGAGGGCCTGCACCACCGCTTCACCGAGGCCGGCTTCGAATGGCGCGAGCCGGGCTGCGCGCTCTGCGTGGCCGCCAATGGCGAAACCGTGCCCGACGGCGCGCGCTGCGTCTCCACCTCCAACCGCAACTTCGTGGGCCGGCAGGGCACGGGCGCGCGCACCCACCTAGCCTCGCCCGCCACGGCCGCGGCCGCCGCGCTCGCCGGCGCGATCGTCGACGTCAGGAGCTACTGAGATGCAGGCCTTCCGCACCGTCGAGGGCACCGCCATCCCGCTCATGGAGGCGAATGTCGACACTGACGTCATCATCCCGATCCAGCGGCTCGTGGGCTCCGGCCGGGAGGGGCTCGGCGAATACGCCTTCGAGCGCCGGCGCTACCTGCCGGACCGCAGCGACAACCCCGACTTCGTCCCGAACCAGGGCCCCTACAAGGGTAGCAACATCATGCTCGCCGCCGAGAATTTCGGCTGCGGCTCCTCGCGCGAGGGCGCGGTCTGGGCGCTGATGGGCATGGGCGTGCGCTGCGTCATCGCGCCGAGCTTCGGCGACATCTTCTTCTCGAACTGCTTCCAGAACGGCCTGCTGCCGGTGCGGCTGCCCATCGAGGCGATCCGGCGGATCGCGGAGCAGACGGAGGAAAGCCCCGGCAATGCCCGCACCACGGTCGACCTGGAGCGCAAGGTGGTCATCACCCCGCGCGGCGAGACCATTCCCTTCACGGTGGACGACCGCAAGCGCGAGGCCATGCTGGACGGGCTCGACGACATCTCGCTGACGATGAAGCACGCCGAGGCCATCGCGGCCTGGCGGGACAAGGACAAGGCGGCCCGCAGTTGGGCCTGGGAGAGCGTGGCTTGAAGGTTCTGGTTCTCGCCGGCGACGGCATCGGCCCCGAGGTCACCGCCGAGGCGGTGCGCGTGCTGGAGTGGTTCGGCCAGAACCGCGACCTCGACATCCGCGTGACCGAGCGCGACTTCGGCATCGCCAACTGGCGCAAGCACGGCACCATGATGCCCGAGGAGACCTGGCAGCAGATCCAGGACGCGGATGCCATCCTCTTCGGCGCCACCGGCAGCCTGGAGCAGGCGGGCGCGGTGCCGCCGGAGGAGCGGCGCAAGGGCTCGCTGCTGCGCCTGCGCAAGGGGCTCGACGTCTTCGCCAATATGCGCCCGGTGAAGATGCTGCCGGCGCTCTCCGAGGGCAGCCCCTACAAGCCGCGCGTCACCGAGGGCGTGGACCTGATGATCGTCCGCGAGCTGACGGCCGGCACCTATTTCGGCACGCCGCGCGGCATCGAGACGCTGCCCGACGGCACGCGCCGCGGCGTGAACACCCACAGCTACACCGAGGCGGAGATCCGCCGCGCCTTGCGCTTCGCCTTCGAGCTGGCGCGCACTCGGCGCCAGCACGTGACCTCGGTGGACAAGGCCAACGTCATGGAGGCCGGCGCGCTTTGGCGCGAGATCGCCGGGACCATCCACAGGGAGGAATTCCCCGATGTGGGCTTCGAGCACATGCTGGCCGACAACTGCGCCATCCAGCTCGCCCGCAATCCCAGGCGCTTCGACGTGCTGGTGACCGACAACCTCTTCGGCGACCTGCTGAGCGACGCGGCCGGCGCCATCATCGGCTCGCTCGGCATGCTGCCCTCGGCCTCGCTCTCGGAGCCGGACGCCGATGGCCGCCGGCGGGCGCTCTACGAGCCCATCCACGGCTCCGCGCCCGATATCGCGGGGCAGGGCATCGCCAACCCGCTGGGCTCCATCCTCTCGGTCGCAATGATGCTGCGCTGGAGCGCGAACCGGCCGGAAGACGCGGCCCATCTGGAGAGGGCGGTGGAGGCCGCGTTGGCGAAGGGCGCGCGCACGGCGGATATCGCCGCACCGGGCGAGGCGGCGGTCTCGACGAAGGCGATGGGGGATGCGGTGATCGCGGCGCTGTAGGGCGCCCGCATTCAGGCGGAGGCCAGCGGAAACCGCAGGTCCCACGTCACCCCGTCCTCCGGGAAGGCCAGCTCCACCGCGCCGCCCACCGCGCTCGCCACCGCCCATTCGATCACGTCGCGCCCAAAGCCCCGGCGGCTGCTCGGCCGCACCCGCGGCCCGCCCGACTCCCGCCAGGACACGACGCATTCCGTCGCCGTCCTCTCCCAGGCCAGCCGCACGCGCCCGCCGGGCACGGACAGCGCTCCGTACTTCGCCGCATTCGTCGCCAGCTCGTGCAGCGCCATGCCGATATGCAGCACCGCCGCGTTCTCCAATGGCACCGGGGGGCCGGCCAGCTCGATCTGCTCGTCGCGGAAGGGCGCCAGCTGCGAGCGCGCCACCTCGTCCAGCGTGGCGCGCTGCGCGCCCTCGCGCATTAGCAGCTGCTGCGCCTGGGCCATGGACCTCAGGCGCTCGTCGAAGCGCTCGGCCAGCTCCTCGACAGTGGCCGCGCCCTTGGCCGTCTGCCGCAGCACGGCATGCACGACCGCGAGCAGGTTGCCCACCCGGTGCGTCACCTCGTTATGGAGGAAGCGGATGCGCGCCTCGCTCGCCTTCTGCGCCGTGATGTCCACCGCGCCGCCGATCAGCCCCGGGGCCTCGCGCAGCGGCTCGACGATCACGTCGAACCACCGCTCGCCCGCCTGCACCTCCGCGCGCGCCGGCTGGCCGCTCTCGAGCACGCCGCGCTTCAGGGCCAGGACCTGCGAGCGCGGCGGCTCGGGCAGGATCTCGGCGTCGGCGCGGCCGATGACATCGCCGGCGGGACGGCCGAGCTCGCCCTTGCTGATCCAGGTGAAGACGAGATTCTCGTCCTGCGTGAAGACCGTGACGCCGGAGGCCGCCAGCGCCGTCTCGAAGCGGCGGTTCACGGCGGCGAGGCTTTCGGTCCGCTCGGCCACGCGCCGCTCCAGCGTGGCCGCGAGCTCCGTCAGCTCGGCCTCGCGGCGCTCCAGGGCCCGGACCAGCGTGTTGCGCTCGGCGACCTGGCGCTCCAGCGCGGCATTGGCCTCGCGCAGGGCGGAGGGCGAGGGCAGGGCCGTCAGCCTGGGCAGCAGCGGCCAGAGGAGGATGGCCGTGACCAGCGAGACGCCGGCCGTGGCTGCCTTCACCGAACCCTCCAGCCAGTAATAGGGCTGCCAGAGCGTCAGGATGGAGAGCACATGGGTCGTGCCGCAGAACAGGATGAACGCGGCGAAGAGCCAGACGAGCCAGCCGAACTCGATGTCGGGGCGGCGGCGCAGGAAGGCGACCATGGCGATGGGGATGGAGAAGTAGGACAGCGCGATCAGCAGGTCGGAGACCGTGTGGAGCCAGATCAGCCCCGGCTCCCACAGCAGGCAGAAGCCGTGCGGCGTCAGCTCCGACGGCTCGAACAGGCTGCGAATCAGGTGTCCCATGGCTCCCCCGGCGACTCGCTGTTCGTCTGGACCATAGACCAGCGGTCGGGCGCGCCGAGGGTCAATCCGTCAGTCGGCGGCGCCCAGCACGACCGAGACGTTCTGCCCGCCGAAGCCGAAGGAGTTGGAGATCGCGGCGCGAAACCGGTGCGGCCGCGCGACAGGGATCGTGTCGAGGCCGAGCCCCTCGTCCACGTCGTCCTGGTTGATGGTGGGCGGCAGCACCTGGTGCCGCAGCGCCAGGAGGCAGATGGCGGCCTCGATGGCGCCGGCGGCGGAGAGCGTGTGGCCGATCATCGACTTGGTGGAGCTGATGGGCGGCGGGGTCTCCCCAAACAGCATCCGGACGGCCTGCGCCTCCATCTTGTCGTTCTCGGGCGTGGAGGTGCCGTGGGCGTTGATGTAGCCGATCTCGGCCGGCGTCAGCCCGGCATCGTCCAGGGCGCGCTGCATGCAGCGGACGATCGCGGCGCCGTCGGGCGTGGAGCGGGTGCGGTGGAAGGTGTCGGCCGCCTCGCCCGCGCCCAGCACATAGCCGAGGATGGTGGCGCCGCGCGCGCGGGCGTGCTCCTCCGTCTCCAGGATCAGCGCCCCGGCGCCGTCGCCCATGACGAAGCCGTCGCGGCTCAGCGTGAAGGGTCGCGACGCGGCCTCGGGCGGGTCGTTGCGGGTGGACAGGGCCTGGAGCAGGCCGAAGCGGATCAGCGTTTCCGGCTGCAGGCTGGCGTCGGCGCCGGCGGCGATGGCCTTGGGCGTCTCGCCGCGGCGGATCGCCTCGATCGCGAGTTGGATGGCCGAGCCACCGGAGGCGCAGGCGGTGGTGACCACCTGGGGCACGCCGGTCGTGCCGAAGCGCTCGGCGAGCCGGGTGGACGCGCCGCCGAAGAGGAACTCCTCGTAGAGCGGCGCCGCGGCCGGCGCCTTCTCCATCAGCTCGGGATAGGTGGCGGCGCGGAAGGCCAGCCGCTGCGGCCATTCGATCTCGACCGGCGGCATGCCGATGGCCAGCGGCCCGCCGAAGGGCGCCGCCAGGCCGGATTGCGCCAGCGCCTCGGCGATGGCGAGCTGGCCCAGCCGCTCGACGCGTGCGGCGGTCGTGAAGTTGCGGCCGGCGTCCTCGGGGAAATCCACGCAGCCGGCGATGGTGGCGCGCATGCCGGTCGTGTCGAAACGCGTGATGTGCCGGATGCCGGAGGTGCCCGCGGTCAGCGCGGCCCAGTTCGTCCCGGTGCCGAAGCCCAGCGCGGTGACGAGGCCGATGCCGGTGACGGCGATCCTCATGAGGGGGTCTCCAGCAGCGCCACGGCCTCGCCGCGCCACTGGCCGGTGCCGGTGACCAGCACCTGCGGCGCGCCGGCGGCCACGGCAAGGGCGCCAAGGGCGAGGCCGGCCGGGAAGGCGGCCTCGACGGAATGGCCGATCAGGTCGGCCGAGAAGAGGGCCGGCGCGGCGCCGAGGGCCGCCAGCTCGTCGCGCGTCGGTGCCGCGGCGCCCGTCGCGGTCGAGATCACGAGGCAGCCCGGCCGCCGCTCCGGCACGCCCGCCAGCAGCGACGCCAGCCGCGCGGGCCGCGTTTGCGCGCCGCCCTGGTCGGTCGCGATGTGGGAGAGGATCGCGAGCGGCGCGGCGGCCGTCGCCAGCGGCTCCAGCGTCAGGAAGGCGGCGGCGCTGCCGAAGGCGATGCCCTGCCGCTCCGGCAGAGGCGCCCACGGGCCCTGATGCATCGCGCCGCCCATGGCATAGAGCAGCAGCTGGTCCCACCGCTCGGCCACGAAGGCGCCGCCCACGAGGCCGAGATCCGAGCTGCCGGCCGCGATGCGCGCGGCGAGGATCCGCACCGCCTCGGCGCCGGCGATCTCCTCGCCCAGCAGGGTGCGCGAGGAGCCGGCCACGTTGTGGGTGATGGAGATGGAGCCGGCGAGCAGGTTGGAGAGCTGCGCCAGGAAGAGCGTCGGCCGCAGCCCGTCCATCAGCATCCGGTGGCGGGCCGCCTCCTCCGGGCGCAGGGCCAGGATCTGCTCGTCCAGCGCGGTGTCGCGCTCGCCGCCGCCGGCGGCGACGATGAGGTCCATCCCGGCCACGCGGTCGCGCAGCCCCGCATCGTCGATGGCGAGCCCCGCCGCATACACGCCGAGGCGCTGCCAGGTCTCCATCTGCCGGAACTCGCGGCGGGGAATGGCCTTGTCGAAGGGCAGGGGCGCCAGCGGGTGCACGGGGTAGGGCGCGAAGCGCGCCTCCTCCAGCACGGGCGCGACGCCCTTCAGCAGGGCCGCATGCGCGTCGCGGCCCTCCCCTTGGGACGAGGCGAGGCCCAGGCCGGTGATGGCGACGGGACGCCTCACGCCGCGAGGCCGATCGCGGCGGCCCGGGCGCGCACGCCCGCCTCCAGTTCGGGGCTGGGGAAGGCCATGGTGCGGAGCGTCAGCTCCGCCTCGGCGACGCGGGTGTCCCCCTCGGCCAGCGTGCCCTTCAGCACCGCATAGCCCGAGCCGTCATGCACCAGCTCGGCCGTCACGGTCAGGGCGGCGCCCGGCTTCACCATGCCGCGCAGCTTGGCCTCGCCCACCTTGGCGAGCAGCGCCATGCGGGTGAAGCCGCTGCGGGCCAGCATCAGCCAGCCGCAGGCCTGCGCCATGGTCTCGACCATCAGCACCCCGGGCATGAGGGGAAATCCGGGGAAATGGCCCTCGAAGACCGGGCTCGCCTCGGGAACATGCGCATCGGCGGTCAGCCGGGCCTCCTCCCAGGAGGTGACCCGGTCGATCATCTCGAAATATTCCAGGCGCAAGGGTCGGGCCTGCCAATTCTCAGCTTTGCTTCGCGGCCACGAGTTCCTCGATCCGCTCGGCGAGGGGGCCCATGACGAAGAACTGCTCGGCCGGGGCCTTGCCGCTGTTCACCTGCTCGGTCCAGGCCTCGACCGGCACCTTGATGCCAAAGCGCTTGTCGATCTCGAAAACGATGTCGAGGAAATCCAGGCTGTCGATGCCCAGGTCGTTGATGACGTGAGCCTCGGGCGTGATCTTGGCGCGGTCGACATTCGCCGTCTCCGAGATGATGTCGGCGATGGTCTCGAAGGTCTGGTCAGGCGCGGCCGGGCTCATGGCGGCGGACTCCGGGTGGCGAGGGGAGGGCAAGGCGGGGTGGCAGGGTTTGGCGCGGATGGGCGCGGCTGTCCAGACGGGCCCTTCCCAGGGGGGAAGCCAGTCCCGCTCCGGCTGGTCGAGGTGGTCCGGCCGATGCCGCGAACATCTGCCTGCAAAGCGCACAGCCCTCTTGGGCCGGCTGACGCGGAATCGGGCGTGGGGACCCGCATGGCGCGACCGGAGCGCCGGATCGTCCTTGCCGTTCCGGGGCGTGTGGGCAAGTCTTACGCCGAACCACAGCCGGAACGCCGCATGCGCCGCCGTAGCCTCGCCCTCAGCCTTCTCGCCCTCGCGCCGAAGGGCGCCGGCGCGCAGACCGTCACGCGCGACGTCCGGCTGATCGTCCCCTTCGCCCCGGGCGGCACGGTGGACGCCCTCGGCCGCATGGTCGCCGATGCGCTGGGCCAGCGGCTCGGCGGGCGCAACGTGATCGTCGAGAACCGTTCGGGCGGGGGCACCTTCATCGCCATGCAGGCCGTCGCGACCGCGCCTCCCGATGGACACACGCTGGCCCTTTCCGCGACGGCCCTGCTCGCCACGGGGCCGGTCATGCCCGGCTTCGTCATGCCCGTGGACACCGACCAGGCGCTGGCGCCGGTGACGAGCATGATCCGCGTTCCGATGGTCCTGGTCGCCCGGCCGGACGCGCCCTACCGGACCCTGCCCGAGCTCATCGCCTATGGGCGCGCGCATCCGGGCCGGCTCAACATCGGCAATTCCGGCCTGGGCGGGCAGACCCATCTGCTCGCTGCCCGGCTTGCCCACGAGGCGGGCATGGTCGTGGAGCAGGTCCAGTACCGCGGCGGCACCCCCGCGCTGCTCGACATCCTCGCGGGCAATGCGGACATCTATTTCTCCCTACTGCCGGAATCGATGCCCTTCATCCGCGACAACCGGCTGCGCGCCATCGCCTTCGCCTCGCCGGAGCGCTACCCCGCTTTGCCGGACGTGCCGCTGCTGCGCGAGACGCTGCCGGGCTTCACGGGCGATGTCGGCTACGGAATGGTGGTGGCCGCAGCCACGCCGCCCGAATGGATCGCCTTCTGGAACACCCAGCTGAACGGGGTGATGAACGACCCCGCCTTCCGCCGCCGGCTGGAGGAGCGCTTCCTGGTGCCGATGAACGGAACGCCCGGGGCCTATCGCGACGAGATCGTGACCGACCGGCGGATCTGGGGCGAGGTGATCCGCGCCGCGAACATCCGCGCCGGGAGCTAGGTCCTGGGCGCGGCCGGCTGGACCTCCGGGTCCTGTCCCTCCCCGGCATGCGACAGCGGCCGCGCGACATCCTCGAGCGACCGCCCCTCCGCCGCGAAGCCCAGCTTCCACTCGGTCCCGGCGGCCAGAAGCATGAGCGCCGCGCCCAGCAGATAGCCCCACATGATGTCGGTCCTCTGGCCGCCCTCGATCAGCCAGCCGAAGAGCGCCGGCCCCGCCACGCCGCCCACCAGCGTGCCCAGGGCGTAGAACAGGGCGATGCCCATGGCGCGCATCTCCAGCGGGAAGCTCTCGCCCACCGTCAGATAGGCCGCCGAGGCCGCGGCCGAGGCGAAGAAGAAGATCACCGTCCAGGCGGCCGTCTGCTCCCAGGCGGAAAGCCAGCCCTGCGCGAAGGCGAAGCCGGTCAGCGCCATCAGGACGCCGGCTATGCCATAGGTCGCCGTGATCATGATTCGCCGGCCGATGCTGTCGAAGAAGTGCCCCAGCGTCAGCGGCCCGGCGAGGTTCCCCAGCGCGAAGGGCAGCATGAACCAGCCGATGCTCTGGGCCGAGATGCCGTAGAACTTCGTCAGCACCAGCGCATAGGTGAAGAAGACCGCGTTGTAGCAGAAGGCCTGGCAGGCCATGAGCACGACGCCGAGCGTCGCCCGCCGCGGATAGGTGCGGAACAGCGTCGTGGCCACCTCGCCCAGGCTGGTGTGGCTGCGCGGATTGATCGCGATGGGCGCGCCCTCGACCGCGGGCAGGGTCCGGCCCGTGTCGCGCTCCACCCATTCCTCGATCTCGCCGACAATCCGCTCCGCCTCCTCCTTGCGGCCATGGGTCATGAGCCAACGCGGGCTCTCCGGAATCCAGCGCCGCAGGAAGAGCACGATGAGCGAGAGCGAGCCGCCGATGCCGAAGGCCAGCCGCCAGCCGATCTCCGGGTCGATCACCGCCGGGTCGAGCAGGACGACCGAGGAGAGCGCGCCGATCGCCGCTCCGCCCCAGAAGGTGCCGTTCACCGCGAGGTCCGTCGTGCCGCGCCGCCGGGCGGGGATGAGCTCCTGGATCGCCGAGTTCACCGCCGAATACTCGCCGCCGATGCCCGCGCCCGTGAGGAAGCGGAAGAAGGCGAAGGACCAGAAGTCCCAGGAGAAGCCGGTCGCGATGGTGGCCGTCAGATAGACCAGCACGGTCAGGGTGAAGAGCTTCTTCCGCCCCAGGCGGTCGGCCAGCCAGCCGAAGAGCAGCGCGCCGAGCACCGCGCCCAGCAGATAGGCCGAGGCGGTGAGGCCGACCTGGGTTTCAGTCAGCCGCAGGCTCGGCGAATTGTGGATCGCACCGGCGAGCGAGCCGACCAGCGTCACCTCCAGCCCGTCCAGCACCCAGGTGACGCCAAGGGCGACCACCACGAGCCAATGGAAGCGGCCCCAGGGAAGCCGGTCGAGGCGGTGCGGGATGCGGGTGGTGAAGGTGGCGGACATGCTTCGCAGAGAAGCGGCGGAGGCCGCGAAGGTTGCCTGTTACGTGGCCGGCCGGCTTCGCAGGACAGCCCGGCCGCGGGGCGAGAGGCGGTAGCCCACGGCCAAGCTCTCGGTGAGGCCGAGTTCCTTCAGCCGGCGGATCCGTCCCTTGAGCCTGTCGCGATCGATCTCCAGGGCCTCGGCGATCTCCCGCGCGGCGACGCCCTCGCGCGTAGCGATGAGGTGGAGCGTCCGCAGCGTCCAGGGCGCGGTGGCATCCATCCGCGACAGCTTGTCGGTGATGCGGGCCAGCTCGTCCTCGCCGGGCTCCGCCTGCTGCCGAAGGGCGGCGCGCGGGTCGGGGCCGGCCAGGCGGAAGGCGGTGCGGTAGAGCGGCGCCGTGCGCTGGGTCTCCAGGTTCCGCATCAGGGCGGCCAGGTTGGCGAAGCCGGCGCGCCGGGCCTCGGCCTCGCTGGCCGCCTCGACGCGGTCGACGCTCTCGATGGCCAGGATGCCCGCGGCCGTGCGCAGGGTGCCGCCGGCCCTGACGGTCGGCCGCGACCAGCGGCGGAAGGCGAGGGTGACGGTTCCGGTCCGGATGCCTTCCAGCGTCGCGGCCCGGAACAGCATGATCAGAACCGCTCTGGCCGGTACGGCGCCGGATCCACGAAGGGCTTTTCGCCGGTCATCATCTCCGCGACCAGCCGGCCCGTGGTCGGCCCGAGGGTCAGGCCCTGGTGCCCATGCCCGAAGGCGCACCAGACGCTCGCATGTTTCGGCAACGGCCCGATGACGGGCAGCATGTCCGGCATGCAGGGCCGCACGCCCAGCCAGGGCTTGTCCTCCACCCGGTCGGCCAAGGGGAGTAGCTTCCGCGCCACGGGCTCGGCCCGGTCGAGCTGGATGGGGGTCGCCGCCGCGTCGGTGCCGGCAAACTCCGCGCCGGTGGTAAGGCGCACGCCGGCCCGCATGGGCATCAGCGCGAAGCCGGCATCGGTGTCGATGATCGGGCGGTTCAGCACCGCATTGCCCTGCATGCCGTAATGGTAGTGGTAGCCGCGCTTGCCGAAGATCGGCGGCGCATAGCCCAGCGGCTGCGTCACCTTCGGCGCCCAGGCGCCGAGCGCCACGACCGCCCGTGCGGCCTCGACCGGGCCGTCCTGGGCCTGGATCTTCCAGCCGGAGCCGGCGGAAGCGAGCGTCGTGGCATCGCCGGTCATGAAGCTGCCGCCCGCTTCCAGGAAGCGCCGGAAATAGGCGAGGGTGAGGGCGTGCGGGTCGCTGACCGAAAGCGGGTCCGTCCAGTGGAGGGCGCCGGCCCGCTCCACGAGCAGATGCGGCTCGGCCGCGGCCAGCGCCTTGCTATCGAGGATCGAGAAATTCACGTCGTGCTCGCGCTTGCCGATCTCGGCGGCGGCGGCGGCGGCTTCGAGCGCGGCCGGATCGCGGAAGAGGCGCATGAAGCCGATGGGCCGCAACAGCGCCATCGCCTCCGTGTCGCGGGCCAGCGCGAGGTGCTCGTCCAGGCAGGTGCGGATCAGCGCGGACCAGGCCAGCACCACCTGCGCGTAGCGGGCCGGCTCGGAATGCCACCAGTAGCGCAGCAGCGGCGAGGCGTAGCTGGGCAGCGCGAGGGGGTGGTAGGAGACGTCGACCGCGTTGTTGCGCGCGATCCGCAGCAATTCGGAGAAGGAGCGGGGGAAGGCGTGCGGATAGACCGCCTCGCGCTGGATCAGCCCGCCATTGCCGAAGGAGGCGCCCTCGCCGGGGCCCTGACGGTCCACCAGCACCACGTCGCAGCCGCGCCGCCGCAGGTGCAGCGCCACGGAGACGCCGACCATCCCCGCCCCGAGCACTACCACCGAATCCGCCATCAAACCCTTCCCGGCCTTGTCGCGTGACATCCGACGGTTGTTTCCCTGGGCTGGCAAGGCCACATCGGGAGCGAACCGAATTCAGAAGAGGGAAATCCGATGACCGAACGTGCCGTGCTCGCCGGTGGCTGCTTCTGGGGCATGCAGGATCTGATCCGCCGCATGGACGGCGTGGTCTCCACGCGCGTCGGCTATTCGGGCGGCGACGTCCCGAACGCGACCTACCGCAACCACGGAACCCATGCCGAGGCGATCGAGATCGTCTTCGACCCGGCGCGGATCAGCTACCGGCGGCTGCTCGAGTTCTTCTTCCAGATCCATGACCCGACGACGCGCAACCGCCAGGGCAACGATGTCGGCCTGAGCTACCGCTCGGCCATCTACTACACGAGTGAGGAGCAGAGTCGCGTCGCCCTGGACACCATCGCCGATGTCGAGGCCTCGGGCCTCTGGCCGGGCAAGGTGGTGACCGAGGTCGCGCCGGTGGGCCCTTTCTGGGAGGCGGAACCGGAGCACCAGGACTATCTGGAGCGGATCCCCAACGGCTACACCTGCCACTTCATCCGGCCGAACTGGAAGCTGCCGGTGCGCGCCAGCGCCGCGGAGTAGGGCGAGGCGGCCACGCCCGCAGCGCGCCATCCGTCATGGGCGGGCGCGCCGGCTCGGGGGCGCGCCAAGCAAAGTGGTGCGGCTGAGCGGAGCGATGCCGAACCCGCGCGATGGGTTGGCGGGCGGCATCGCGCCAAGCAAAGTGGTGCGGGCGGTCGGAATCGAACCGACACTCCTTGCGGAACCGGATTTTGAGTCCGGCGCGTCTACCAGTTCCACCACGCCCGCAGCGCCGCCGCGATAGCACGCCCCGCGCCATCTTCGCAATTTGCCCCGGGGCGGGACAGCAGGGCGGCGTCCGCCTCAGGGGCAATCCTGTTACAATTCACGACGCACCGAAACCGACGCCGATTGTAACATGCCACGCATGGAACCCACCCCTCACATCCTGGTCCTCGACGACGACCGGGAGATCCGCGAGCTCCTCGGGCGCTTCCTGGAGAAGCAGGGCCTGCGCGTCACCCTGGCCCGCGACGCGCGCGAGGCCCGGCGCGTCTGGCCGCTCGCGCGCTACAGCCTGGTCGTGCTCGACCTCATGCTCCCCGGCGAATCCGGCCTCGACGTCGCGCGCTGGCTGCGCAGCCAGTCCAACGTGCCCATCGTCATGCTGACCGCCATGGGGGAGGAGACCGACCGCATCGTGGGCCTGGAGCTCGGCGCCGACGACTACATGGCCAAGCCCTTCAACCCGCGCGAGCTGCTGGCCCGCATCCGCGCCGTGCTGCGGCGCGCCCAGGGCGGCGGCGACGCCAATGGCCATGGCGAGGAGGCCGGCGGCACGCTCACCTTCGCCGGCTGGATCCTCGAGGCCTCGCGCCGGCGGCTGCTCAACCCGCAGGGCGCCGAGGTGCCGCTCACGGGCGGCGAATACGAGCTGCTGACGACCCTGCTGGAGCGTCCCAACCGCGTCCTGACCCGCGACATGCTCATGGACCTGCTGCACAACCGCCAGCCGGGCCCCTTCGACCGGGCAATCGACGTGGCCGTCTCGCGGCTGCGCCGCAAGCTGGAGGATGACGGGCGCAACCCCTCGGTTATCAAGACGGTCCGCGGCGGCGGCTACGTGCTCTCGGCCAACGTCGAGCGCGCCTGAGTGGCGGCCGGACTGCTCCGCCGCTTCTGGCCCGCGAGCCTCGCCGGCCGCACCGCGCTCGTGCTCATCCTCGGCCTCATGGCGGTGCAGGCGCTTGGCCTCACCATCCACGCCTTCGACCGCGTGGAGCTGCAGCGGGCCTCGGAGGCGCGCGAGAACTCGGTGCGGGCCTTCAACCTCTGGCGCGCGCTGGTGATCTCGCCGCCCGACCGGCGGGCGGCCATCCTCGGCGAGGCCGAGCTCCCCAACACCCTGGCCGCCTCCTATGATGCCCAGGCGACCACGCCCTCGGGCCTGCGGCCCATCCCGCTGCAGATCGCGCGCCTCTTCCGTATCGAGGGCCCCGGCCCCAACGCGCTGCCGGCGCCGCCGCGCCGGTTCCGGCCCGCGGAGGTCCGCACGGGCGAGATCGGCCCCGACAGCTTCGCCATCTCCATGCGCTTCCCGGACCAGGGCTGGCTGAACCTCACCTTTCGCCATCCGCATCCGCGGCCCTGGCATTCCGACACCTTCCTGATCGCCTTCATCGCCATGTCGGTGACGGCGGCGCTGCTGATCCTCTGGGGCGTGCGCCGGCTGACGCGGCCCGTGGCCGACCTCGCCGCCGCCGCCACCCGGCTGGGGCGCGACGTGAACGCGCCGGCGCTGCCTGAATCCGGGCCGGCCGAGATCGCCACCGCGGCGGCCGCTTTCAACACCATGGCGGCCAACATCCGCCGCTTCGTCGCCGACCGCACGCAGATGCTGGCCGCCATCAGCCATGACCTGCGCACGCCGATCACGCGCCTGCGGCTGCGCGCCGAGTTCCTCGAGGATGAGGAGCAACGCGCCAAGATGCTGGCGGACCTGGCCGAGATGGAGGCGATGATCGCCTCGACGCTGGCCTTCGCCCGCGACGATGCGGCCAACGAGCCGGCGGCCTCGGTGGATATCGCGAGCCTCGCGCGCACTGTGCTGGACGAGGCGGCCGACGCGAACCCCGAGCACGCCGCCGGCATCGCCTTCGACGGGCCCGAGCACCTGGTGATGCGCGTCCGGCCGGTGGCGCTGAAGCGGGCGCTCTCCAACCTCGTGGGCAATGCGCTGAAATACGGCGATGCCGCCCGGCTGGCCCTGGAGCGGCGGGGCGAGAGCGTGGTCATGCTGCTGGACGATGCGGGCCCGGGCATCCCGGAGGCCATGCAGGAGAAGGTCTTCCAGCCCTTCCAGCGCCTCGAGGACAGCCGGAACCGCGAGACCGGGGGCACCGGCCTCGGCCTCACCATCGCCCGCAGCATCCTGCGCGCGCATGGCGGCGAGGTGAGCTTGCACAACCGCCGCGAGGGCGGGCTGAGGGTGGCGATCCGGCTGCCCGGGTGATAACCGGAAGCCTGGCGTCTCCGGAGCACCCCATGGCCCTCAAGGCTGGCATCATCCCCGTGACCCCTTTCCAGCAGAACTGCACGCTGGTCTGGGACGACGCGACCCTGGAGGCCACGGTCATCGATCCCGGCGGCGACGTGGACCAGATCCTGGCCCAGCTCGAGAAGCAGGGGCTGAAGCTGGTGCAGATCCTGCTGACGCATGGCCATATCGACCACGCCGGCGGGGCGGACGAGCTGCGCGAGCGGACCGGCGTCGCGGTGATCGGGCCGCATGTCGCCGACAAGATCCTGGTCGACCATCTGGAGAACCAGGGCCGCGCCTATGGCCTCGACGGTGCGCGCAACCTCGTGCCCGACCGCTGGCTGGACGAGGGCGAGACGGTGATGATCGGCGGCGCGGAATTCGCCATCTACCATTGCCCCGGCCATTCCCCCGGCAGCCTCGTCTATGTGAGCACAAGGCTGAGGGTCGCCTTCGTGGGCGACGTGCTGTTCCAGGGCTCCATCGGCCGCACCGACTTTCCCTATGGCGACCACGCCGCGCTGATATCCGCGATCAAGACGAAGCTCCTGCCGCTCGGCGACGAGATCGGCTTCGTCTGCGGCCACGGCCCGAGCTCGGATTTCGGCACGGAGCGGCGGACCAACCCGTTCCTCAACGAATAGAATGGGCCCCAACGAATAGGATGGGCTTCGGCCGCGCCTTCGGACGGGGCTCTGGCGGACGCCGTGCTAGGCTGGCTGGCGATGATCCCCGTCACCGCGGCCGTTGAGCCCCGACTCCTGACTTCAGCGGTGCTGGCCGTGGCGCTCTTTGCGGCATTGCCGCTCTGGTTCCTGTCGATCCACCAGAACAGCGCGCGCCGGTAGCCTTGCCGGCCGCCGCGCCGGCACGCCATTCTGACCCGGAGCAATCCTGGGGAGCCTGGCATGGCGGAGTTCGATCTGGTGGTCCGCGGCGGCGAGGTCGCGACCGGCTTCGGCACCACGCGCTACGACATCGGCGTGAAGAGCGGGCGCATCGTGGCGCTGGCCGAGACGCTGGAGACCTCCGGCGCATCCGTCGATGCCCATGGCCTGCTCGTCCTCCCGGGCGGCGTGGACACGCATTGCCACATCGAGGAGGCGCAGCCCAAGGGCGTCGCCGAGGAAAGCTTCGTCACCGCCAGCCGCTCGGCCTTCGCCGGCGGCACCACCTCGGTCGTCTGCTTCATCCCGCAATGGAAGGGCGGCGGCGTGCTGGAGCGCCACGCCGATGCCGAGGCGCGGGCGCGGAAGGGAATGCTCGACTACAGCTTCCACCAGATCATCGCCGACCCGACCGACGAGGTGATGGAGAAGGAGATCCCGCAGCTCGTCGCCAAGGGCATCCGCAGCCTCAAGGTGTTTCTCACCTATGACGCGGTGCACCTGTCGGACGCGCAGTATCTCAAGGTGCTGACCACGGCGCGCAGGCTCGGCTGCCTCGTCACCGTCCATTGCGAGAATTACGACGCGATCAACTGGCGCACCCAGAAGCTGCTGGAGGCGGGGATGACCGCGCCGAAGTACCACGCCTGGTCGCGCCCGCCCGTCGTGGAGCGTGAGGCCACGCACCGCGCCATCGCGCTAGCCGAGTTCGTGGATCAGCCCATCCAGGTCTTCCATGTCAGCTGCGCCGAGGCGGCCGAGGAGATCGCCCGCGCCCAGGCGCGCGGCGTGAAGGTCTGGGGGGAGACCTGCCCGCAATATATCACGCTGACCGCCGACGACATGGACCGGCCGGGCTTCGAGGGCGCCAAGTTCATGTGCAGCCCGTCGCCGCGCGGTGCCGACGAGCACGCCCGCATCTGGGACATGATCCGGCGCGGCGTGCTGGACGTGGTCTCGTCGGACCACTGCGCCTTCAGCTTCGGGGGCGACAAGGGCAAGGCGCAGAATGGCCGCGACGCGGTGTTCCGCGACATCCCGAACGGCATCCCCGGCCTCGCCGCGCGGCTGCCGCTCCTGTTCAGCGAGGGCGTCTCCAAGGGGCGCATCACGCTGGACGATTTCGTGCGGCTGACCTCGACCAACCCGGCGCGGCTGATGGGTCTGGCGCCGCGCAAGGGCAGCATCGCCGTCGGCGCCGATGCCGATCTCGCGATCTGGGATCCGAAGGCGAAGAAGACGCTGACCAACGCGCTCATGCAGCACGTGGCGGACTACACGCCCTATGAGGGGATGGAGGTCACGGGATGGCCGGTGATGACCATCCGCCGCGGCGAGGTCGTGATGCGCGACGGGGTGGTGCAGGCGGAGGAGGGGACGGCGCAGTTCCTGCCGCGCGGGCCCTATTCGTTCATCGCGCCGCGCGGCGTGCTGGCGAACGACTTCGTGGGTTCGTGAGAGGGCTCTGCCCTCTCACACTCTCCCGCCAGGGCTTTTGGCCCTGGACCCTAGAACTATCGGGGTGCAGGGCATAAAGCCCTGCCGGGGGTTGGCCGCGAAGCGGAGACAACGAGGGGCAGAGCCCCTCAATTCTTCCAGATTTTCGCGCGCAGCGGCCACAGCACCGCCACCACCGTCATCCCCCACAGCACGATCGACACCGGCGACGCCGCCAGTTCCATCACGCTCCCATCCGACAGCGCCAGCGCGCGCCGCAGATTGTCCTCCAGCATCCGCCCCAGCACGAAGCCCAGCACGATCGGCACCAGCGGGATATCCAGCTTCCGGAACAGCCAGCCCATGATCCCGAAGCCGATCGCCATCAGCAGGTCGAAGGCGGAGTTGCTCACCGCGTAGACGCCGCCGAAGCTGAGCGCGAGCACGCCCGGATAGAGCACCCAGGCCGGCACGGACAGCAGCCGCGCGAAGACGCCGACCAGCGGCAGGTTCAGCAGCAGCAGCATCGCATTGCCGATATACATCGAGGCGATGAGGCCCCAGGCCACGTCCGGCCGCTGCGTGAAGAGCAGGGGGCCGGGCGTGATGTTGTACATCAGCAGGGCGCCCAGCAGCACCGCGGTGGTGCCCGAGCCGGGGATGCCCAGCGAGAGCATCGGCACGAGATTGCCGATCTGCGCCGCGTTGTCGGCGGTCTCCGGCGCCGCCACGCCGCGCAGGTCGCCCTTGCCGAAGGTGTCTTTGCTCTCGTGCAGCCGCTTCTCGGCCGTATAGGAAAGGGCCGAGGCCACCGAGGCGCCCGCGCCCGGCAGCACGCCGATGACGAAGCCGATGCCCGTCGCGCGCAGCATGGCCGGCAGGCAGAAGAGGATCTCGCGGAGGGACAGCCGCTTCCCGCCGCCGAGCTTCGCCGCCTCGGTCCGGAGGCTCGTCTCGATCAGCAGCAGGATCTCGCCGATGGCGAAGAGGCCGACCGCCAGCACCGTGAAGTCGACCCCGCCCAGCAGCTCCAGCGAGCCCGCGGTGAAGCGCTCCACCCCCGTGCCGGAATCCACGCCGATGAGTGCCAACAGGATGCCGAGGCATCCCGCCGCCCAGGCCTTGGGCGCGGAGGCCCCGCCGACCGCGCCGAGCAGCGAGAGCGCGAAGGCGATCAGCGCCACGTAGTCGGCCGGCGAGAACGCCACCGCCACCCGCGCCAGCGGCACGGAGAGGAAGCTCATCAGGATGACGGAGAGCGTCGCACCCACGAAGCTGCCGATGCCCGAGATGGCCAATGCCGCACCGCCGCGGCCCTGCCGGGCCAGGGGATGGCCGTCCAGCGTCGTCAGCACGGCCGAGGGCTCGCCCGGCATGTTCAGCAGGATGGCCGTGATGCGCCCGCCATAGCCCGAGCCGTAGTAGACGGCGGCCAGCAGGATCAGCGCGCTTTCGGGCGGCAGCCGCAGGGCGAGGCAGAAGGGCAACAGCAGCGCGATGGCATTGAGCGGCCCGATCCCCGGCAGCACGCCGATCGCGGTCCCGATGACGCAGCCGAGGAAGGCCAGGGCCAGGTTCGTCGGCACCAGCGCCACCGCGAAGCCGCCGCCCAGTGCGGCGAAGGTGTCCATCATGCGCCGAGGAAGCCTCGGATCGGCCCCTGGGGCAGCGGCAGGTCCAGCAGCTTGTCGAAGAGCGCCCAGAGCGCGAGGCCCGTGACCGCGCCGGTCGCCAGCGCCGGCCACGGTCCTGCGCCGAAGAGCAGCGCCACGCCGAGCGCCAGGGCCGTCGTCGCGAGGATGAAGCCCAGCGTCTCCAGCAGCAGCGCATAGGCGACCATCGCGAGGACGAGCAGGAACGGGGCCGCGCGCCGCTCGGGCCAGGCGAAGGCCGGCCCGCGCTCCAGCAGGATGAGCGCGCCGCAGATGGCCAGGATCACGGCGACGGCGTAGGGGAAGCCCTTGGGCCCCAGCGGATCGGCCGCGAAGGGGACGATCAGCGACTGCGCGGACCAGAAGACCAGGGCCGCCAGGATGATCAGCAGGAGGCCGAGGATCCGGTCCGCGGAAACAATGCTGGTGCCTCGCGCGCCTTCGGCGCTGCCGGCACTCATTGGCTGACGAGGCCCACGTCCCGCGCGAGTTGCCGGAACTCCGCCGTTCTGCGCTTGGCCAGCTCCGTGAATTCGGCGCCCACCATGTTGAACTCGAAGAGCCCCTGCGCCGAGCGCTGCGCCGGCCAGTCCGGATGCGCCGTCAGCCGGCGGAGGGCGTCCACCCAGAAGTCGTAGGCGGTGTCGGGCATCTGCGGCGGGCCGTAAAAGCCGCGCACGATGGGCCACTCCACCTGGAAGCCCTGCTCCCTGGCCGTCGGCACCGAGGCCAGCGCGCCTGGCAGCCGCTCGGCCGCGAGCACGGCCAGCAGCCGGATCTCGCCCGCCTCGAACTGGCCGCGCGCCTCGGAGGCATCGGCCGGGGCCATCTGGATATGGCCGCCGAGCAGCGCCGCCAGCGCCTGGCCCCCGCCCTCGAAGGGCACGTAGCGCATGCGGCGCGGATCGACGCCCGCCGCGCGCGCCACCAGCGCGGCCTTGGTCCAGTCCTGGCTGCCGACCGCGCCGCCGGCGCCCATCGGCACGCCGGCCGAATCCGCCTTCAGCGCGTTCACGAGATCGGCCAGCGTCTGGAAGCGGCTGTCCTTCTTCACCGCGATGACGCCGTAATCGGCGCCGATCGCTCCGATCCAGCGCACGTCGTTCTCGCCGAAACGGCCGAAGCGCCCGGTGGCCATATTGACCCAAGAGCCGGTGGAGACGGCCACGATCACGTTAGGATCGGCGCGGCGCTGCGCGTTGATGTGATTGATCGCGACCGCCCCGATCCCGCCCGGCATGTTCTGCGTCCGGATCGACGAGCCCACGATCCCCGTCTGGTTCAGCATGCGCGCGGTGAGGCGGCAGGAGATGTCGAAGCCGCCGCCCGGCGCGGCGCCAGCGATGCATTCCGGATTCTGCGGCGTGAAGCCTTGCGCCTGCGCTGCGACGGGAAGAAGGGTGGAGGCGGCGAGAATCGTGCGGCGTTGCATGGCGTTTCGTCCTGTTATTGGGCGACATCGCGCAGAGCCTGCTGCCCAAGCCCGCGGCATTCCGCCCTCCCTTTGCCTCCGCACAGCGTGCCACGGCCGTAACGTTGTGTGGAAGGGGCGAGCACGCGGTTGACGCAGGGCAGGGGGCGCGTGACCATCCGCGCGACAGGGGTTGAGGATCGGCTTTGGGCGCGGAGATCATCTTCACGGACGGCGCGGTGTTCCGCGGGCTTGCCGGCGGCATGGCCGAGGCCATGGCGGTCGGTGGCGGCAAGGTTCTGGCCGTCGGAACGAAGCCGGAAGTCGAGGCGCTGGCCGGCCCCGGCACGAAGCGGGTGGAGCTGGGCGGCCGCCTCGCGATCCCTGCCTTCAACGAGGCGCATATGCACCTGCTGCCCTTCGGACTGGGGCTGTCGATGGTGAACCTCCGCGCCGAGGAGGTCCGCTCGCTCGACGAGGCGCTGAAGCGGCTGGGCGAAGCGGCCAGATCGCGCCCCAGGGGCGAATGGGTGCTGGGCCGCGGCTACGACCACGGCGCGCTCGACATCGGCCGCCACCCGACCGTCTCGGAACTGGACGCGGCGGTGCCGGACCATCCGGTCTTCATCGTGCGGACCTGCGGCCACATGGGCGTGGCCAATACGGCGGCGCTGCGCGCGGCCGGCATCGGCCACAACACGCCGGACCCCGAGGGCGGCGTGATCGAGCGCAGGGGCGGCGCGCTGACGGGCCTCATCCAGGAACGGGCGATGAGCCTGATCAAGGCCGCCATGCCCTCGCCGACCGAGGACTTCATGGTGGACGCCATCGAGGCCGCCGGGCGCCGGCTGGCCTCGCTCGGCTTCGCCTCCGCCACCGACATGAATGTCGGCATGACCGCCAACCTCGCGGAGGTCGCAGCCTATGAGCGCGCCGTGCGCGAGGGACGCTGCCTGCAGCGCATGTGGCAGGTGCTCGCCGCCAATCCCGAGGGCATCGCCGATGCGGCCTGGGAGGCCGGGCTGCGCCCCTGGCAGCCGGGCGGCGACCTCGACGCGATGCTGCGCTGGGGCGCGGCGAAGGTCTTCGCCGACGGCAGCGCGGGCGGGCTGACGGCGGCCTTCTTCGATCCCTATCTGGCCAGCGCCGGCGGAGGCACCGGCGTCTTCACCTTTCCGACCGACACCATCCACGCCCTGCTGAAGACGTATCACGACCAGGGCTGGCAGCTCGACATCCACGCCATCGGCGATGCCGCGATCGAGCAGGTGCTGACCGGCATGGAGGAGGCCGGCGCCACGCCCGGGCGCCGCCACCGCATCGAGCATTGCGGCTTCGTGACCCGCGACCAGCGCCGCCGCATGCTGGCCCGCGGCATCCTGCCCGTGCCGCAGCCCGTCTTCATGTACGAGTTCGGCGACCTCTACCTGAAGAACCTCGGGCGGCCGCGCACCGAGCACGCCTATCCCATGCGGACCTGGCTGGAGGAGGGGCACCATCCCGCCGCCTCCTCGGATTCGCCGGTCTCCACGGTGGATCCCTTCGCGAACCTCTTCACCATGGTCACCCGCCGGACCAACCAGGGCACGGTCCTCGGCGCGGAGGAGCGGCTCTCCATCCAGCAGGCGCTGCATTGCTACACCTGGTGCGGGGCCTACTCGACCTTCGCCGAATCCGCGCGCGGCACGCTGGAGCCGGGGATGGACGCCGACATCGCGATCCTCTCGCAGGACATCACGGAGGTCGCGCCGGAGGAGTACCTGAAGACCGAGGTCGATCTCACCCTGCGCGGCGGCACGGCGATCTTCGACCGGCACGGGATCCTGGCCTGATGCTCCGCCACGCGGTCCAGCGCATCGGGCTGGCGATCCCGGTGCTCTTCGGCGTGCTGCTGATCGGCTTCCTGCTCATGCAGGTCGTGCCGACGGACCCCGCGACGGTGCGCGCCGGCCCGCAGGCCACGGCCGAGGTCATCGCGGAGATCCGCGCCGAGCTCGGCCTGGACGCGCCGATCTACGTGCAGTTCGGCAAGTACCTCTGGCGGCTGGCCCAGGGCGACCTCGGCGTCTCCATCATCAACAACGTCGCCGTCACGGAGGAGCTGGGGAACACCATCGGCCCGACACTGGAGCTGATGGTCAGCGCGCTCTTCTGGTCCATCCCGCTCGGTATCTTCCTCGGCACGATCGCGGCCTATTGGCGCGGCTCGCTGCTGGACAAGGCGATCATGGCCGTCAGCGTCGCCGGCGTCTCCGTGCCGGTCTTCTTCCTGGGCCTCGTGCTGATCTGGTTCGTCGGCTTCCAGTGGCAGCTGCTGCCCTTCACCGGGCGCGGCGGCCCGCTCTGGAGCATGGACGGAATCCTCGCGATCATCCTGCCGGCGGTGACGCTGGGCGGCGTCTTCATCGGCCCAGTGGCGCGCATGACGCGCACCGCCGTGGTGGACACGCTCTCCGCCGAGCACGTCCGCACCGCGAGGGCCAAGGGGCTGCCCGAGCGGCTGGTCGTCCTGCGCCACGCGCTGCGCAACGCGCTCATCCCCGTGATCACGCTGATCGGACTGCAGATCGGCTTCCTGCTCGGCGGCGCCGTGGTGACGGAGACCATCTTCTCCTGGCCGGGCGTGGGCCGGCTCGCCGTCGGCGCGATCCTCTCCGCCGACTTCCCCATGGCGCAGGGCACCATCATCGTGCTGAGCCTCGGCTTCATCCTGGTGAATCTGGCCGTGGACCTGCTCTATGCAGTGCTCGACCCGCGGGTGCGGCAGGCATGAGCGCCGCCGCCATTCCCGCCATGGACAAGGCGCCGCGCCGCCCGACCGTGCTCCGCATGCTGATGCGCGACACCGGCGGCGCCATCAGCCTCTTCGTCGTGATCCTGATCCTGCTACTGGCCCTTTTCGCGCCCTGGCTCTCGCCGCGCGATCCCTACGAGACCGACCTCCTCGCCATCATGCAGCCGCCGGACGGCCAATACTGGCTCGGCACGGACGGGCAGGGGCGCGACATCCTCGCCCGCATGCTCTACGGCCTGCAGGTGACGCTCTTCATGGGCCTCGCCTCGCTGGTCGTGGGCGGCACGATCGGCGCGCTGGTCGGCTTCCTCGCCGCCTTCTACCGCCGGGTGGACGGGCTGCTGATGCGCCTCATGGACATCATGCTGAGCTTCCCGGCCATCCTCTTCGGCCTGGCGCTGGCCGCCATCTTCGGCCCGGGCCTGACCTCGGTGATCATCGCGCTGTCCATCGCCACCGTGCCGCTGATGGCGCGCATCGTGCGCAGCTCGGCCCTCGTGGTGATGGGCCTGGACTACATCGAGGCCGCCCGCGCCACGGGCATGAGCGACACGCGGCTGATCCTGCGGCACCTGGCGCCCAACTGCCTCTCGGCCATCTTCGTCTTCTCGACGCTGCGGCTCGGGCAGGTGATCCTGCTCGGCTCGGCGCTGTCCTTCCTGGGCCTCGGCGCGCAGCCGCCGGTGGCCGAGCTGGGCGCCATGGCGGCGCAGGGCCGCAGCTTCCTCTTCATCGCCCCGCATATCAGCGTGATTCCCTCGGTCGGAATCTTCGTGATCGTGCTGGCCTTCAACCTGCTGGGGGATGCGCTGCGCGACGCGCTCGACCCGCGGCTCCGCATCTGAACGGGAGAGACCTCGAAAATGATCAAGACATGGCGACGCGCGACCCTCGGCGGATTGGCCGCCCTCGGGCTTGCGATCACTGCGCCCCTTTTTGAGGCTGGGGCCCAGACCCAGCCGCGCAACCAGATCACCTTCATGCGCGAGATCGACAGCGACCGCTACGATCCGCACCGCTCCACCGCCCTGGCCGGCGGCGAGATCATCCAGATGCTCTCCGACACGCTGGTGAGCATGGATTTCGACATGCGCACCATCCGCCCCGGCCTCGCCGAGCGCTGGGAGGTGAGCCCGGACGGCAAGACCTACACCTTCCACCTGCGCACCAACGTCACCTTCTGCGACGGCAAGCCCTTCACCGCCGAGGACGTGGTCTACAGCATCAACCGCTGGATCGGCCGCACCACGCCCCGCGTCGTCTCGCCCGTCGCCTGGCGCGCAGGGCCGGTGAAGGAGATCCGCGCCACCGGCCCGCACACGGTCGAGTATGAGCTGAACGAGCCCTTCGGCGAGCTCCTGCCGCAGCTCAGCCAGTATTTCGGCGTGATGGTCGACCGCGCGACCGTCGAGCGCCTCGGCGACAATTTCGGCGTGCAGGGCTTCAACGGCACCGGCCCCTATTGCTGGGGCAACTGGACGCCGCGCAGCGAATTCGTGATGACGCGCCATCCCACCTATCGCTGGGGCCCGCCCGTCCTGCAGAACCAGGGGCCGGCGCATGTCGAGCGCATCGTCTGGCGCGTGATCCCCGAGGCGGCCGCGCGCGTGGCGGCACTGCAGGCCGGCCAGGCCGACATCACGCAGTTCATCCCGGAAGCCTTCTGGGACACGATGCGCCGCGTGCCGACCATCCGCAGCAGCACCCAGCCCAACTACTTCTGGGACGTCTTCCTGGGCTTCAAGGTCGACAAGCCCGTGGTCAGCGATCCCGTCATCCGCCGCGCCGCCCATATGGCGGTGGACCGCGTGGGCCTGACACGGGCGGTCTGGTCCGGCCACGCGCTGCCGGCGCGCAACATCATCAACCCGAACGCGCTCGACTATGACGCGCAGTCGGACGCGATGGTACCGAACCACGATCCGGCCGCAGCCCGCCGCATGCTGGACGAGGCCGGCTGGCGCATGGGCTCCGACGGCGTCCGCGTGAAGGACGGCCAGCGCGCCAGCTTCCTGATGTACGGCATCACCAACCTCACCAACCAGCGCTCGGCCGAGATCATCCAGCAGGGCCTGCGCCAGGTCGGCATCGAGATGCGGGTGCAGATGTTCGACGCGACGGTGGCCTGGGGCCGGCTCGCGACGCAGGAGTTCGACGCCTATATCCTGAGCTACCCCTATATCTCCGCGACGGACGCGATGTCGCTCTACTGGCATAGCCGCAACCGGCCCTCGCCGAACCGCATGAACTGGAACGACCCCGAGACCGACGCCTGGCTGGAAGAGGCCCGCCGCGGCACCGATCCGGCCCGCCGCGCCGAGGTGACGGCGCTGATCCAGCGGCGCCTGGCCGAGCAGGCGCCCTGGCTCACCCTGGCGCGCACGCAGCTGACGGTCTTCTCGACCCAGCGCGTGGACGGCGTGCGGGCGCATGGCCTCTACGGCATCGGCGTCTATCGCGGGCTCGACCTCCGGGTGGTGCGCTGACCATGGCCGTCACGCTCATCAAGGGCGCCGACCTCGTCGTCGCCTGGGACGCCTCCGAGAAGCGCCACGCCTATATGCCCGGTGGCGACGTCGCCTTCGAGGACGGGGTGATCCGCTTCGTCGGGCGCGGCTACGAGGGCGTGGCGGACGAGGTCATCTCGGGCAGCGGGCTCATGGTCATGCCGGGGCTCGTGAACATCCACTCGCACCCGAGCAGCGAGCCGATGAACAAGGGGCTGATCGACGAGATCGGCAGCCCCGGCCTCTACAATTCGTCGCTCTACGAATACATGCCGATCTTCCGCACGGATGCCGAGGCCGTGCCGGATTGCGTGCGCGTGGCGCTCTCCGAGCTGCTGCTGAGCGGCGTGACGACCCTGGCCGACCTCTCCATGGCGCATCCGGGCTGGCTCGACCTGCTGGCCGATTCCGGCATGCGCGTCTGCATCGCCCCGATGTTCAAGTCGGCGCGGTGGTTCACCCGCAACGGCCATGTCGTCGAATACGAATGGGACGAGGCCGCGGGCGTGAAGGCGATGGAGGAGGCCTTCACCCTTATTCAGCGCGCGGAGCAGCACCCCTCGGGCCGGCTCTTCGGCATGGCCTGCCCGGCGCAGATCGACACCTGCACGCCAGAGCTCCTGCGCGACAGCCGCGCCGAGGCCAAGGCGCGCGGCATCTCCTGGCAGATCCACGCGGCGCAATCCGTGGTGGAGTTCCATGAGATCACGCGCCGCCACGGCTTCACGCCGATCCAGTGGCTGCACGAGATGGGCCTGCTCGACGAGCGTGCCATCATCGGCCACGGCATCTTCCTGGATGACCATTCCAGCACGCCCTGGCACACCAGGAGCGACCTCTCGATCCTGGCCGAGACCGGCACGACGGTCGCGCATTGCCCGACAGTCTTCGCCCGCCGCGGCATCACGCTGCGCGACTTCGGCCGCTATCGCCGCACCGGCGTGAACATGGGCGTGGGCACCGACACCTACCCGCACAACATGGTCGACGAGCTGCGCCTCGTCGCCTATCTGGCGCGGACCCAGGCGAACGACCCGCGCACCACGACGACCTCCGAGATCTTCGACGCCGCCACCATCGGCGGCGCCCGCGCTCTTGGCCGTGACGACATCGGGCGGCTCGCGCCCGGCTGCCGCGCCGACTTCGTGCTGGTGGACGCCACGCATCCCCGCATGCAGCCGAACCACGATCCCGTGCGCGCGCTGATCTACGCCGCCGGCGACCGCGCCATCCGCGACGTCTATGTGGACGGCCTCAAGGTGGTCGGCGATGGCCAGGTGCTGACGATGGACTTCAAGCAGGCGGCGCTGAACCTCTCCGAGGCGCAGAAGCGCGTCGTGGCCAAGGTGCCGCAGCAGGACTGGGCCCATCGCACCGCCGACAAGATCGCGGTCCCGACCTTCAAGTGGCTGTGATGGCGCCGGCCGGTCGCATCGCGGCGTCCGAAGGCCTGTTGCAGCCGGCCGGCGCCGAGCCCCTGCTGCGCGTCGAGGGGCTGCGGACCGTTTTCCGCACCTCCGGCGGCGACGTCACCGCGGTCGACGGCGTATCGATCGAGGTGGAGCGCGGCAAGACCCTCGGCATCGTGGGCGAGAGCGGGTGCGGGAAATCCGTGCTCTCGCTCTCCATCATGCGGCTGGTCGCGCATCCGGGGCGGATCGCCTCGGGGCGCGTGCTGCTGGAGGGGACCGACCTCGCCGGCCTCTCGAACGACGCGATGCGCCAGGTGCGCGGCCGCGACATCGGCATGATCTTCCAGGAGCCGATGACCTCGCTCAACCCGGTCCATACGGTCGGCTTCCAGATCACCGAGGGCATCAAGGTCCACGAGCCCAGGGCCTCCCGTGCCGAGCTGCGCGAGCGCGGCATCGCGGCGCTCAAGCGGGTGCGCATCCCCTCGCCGGAGCGGCGCTTCGACGAGTATCCGCACCAGCTCTCCGGCGGCATGCGGCAGCGCGTGATGATCGCGATGGCGCTGGCCTGCTCGCCGCGCCTGCTCATCGCCGACGAGCCCACGACCGCGCTCGACGTGACCGTCCAGGCCCAGATCCTGGACCTGCTGCGCGATCTCCAGGCGGAGACGGGGATGTCCATCATCCTCATCACCCACGACCTCGGCGTGGTCGCTGAGATGGCCGACGACGTGGCCGTCATGTATGCCGGCCGCGTCGTGGAGCGCAGCTCCGCCCGCGCGCTCTTCGAGGATCCGCAGCACCCCTACACGCTCGGCCTCCTGGGCAGCATCCCGCGGCTGGACGAGGACCGCGAGCGGCTGCTCGCCATCCAGGGCACGGTGCCGCCGCCCTTCGCGCTGCCCCCCGGCTGCCGCTTCAACCCGCGCTGCCCCTTCGCGATCGACGCATGCCGCGCCGAGGTGCCGCTGCTGCGCGAGATCGTCTCCGGCCACGCGGCCGCCTGCCTCCGGGCGCCCGTGGAAGAGAGCGTGGCGGCATGAGCGACACGCTGCTCGAGGTCGAGAACCTCGCCAAGCACTATCCCATCCGCCAGGGCGTGATCCGCGCGAAGCAGATCGGCCTGGTGCGCGCCGTCGACGGCGTCTCCTTCACGGTGAAGCGCGGCGAGACGCTGGCGCTGGTGGGCGAGAGCGGCTGCGGCAAGTCCACCACGGCGCGCCTCGTGCTGCGGCTCATCGAGCCGAGCACGGGCCGCGTCGGCTTCGAGGGGACGGACATCACCCAGCTGAGCGGCGCCGCGTTGAAGGCCTTCCGGCGCCGCGCGCAGATCGTCTTCCAGGACCCCTATGCCTCGCTGAACCCGCGGCTGACGGTGGGCCAGACCATTGTCGAGCCCATGGAGGTCCACGAGATCGGCGACGCCGCCTCGCGCAAGGCCCGGGTGGAGGAGCTGCTGCAGCTGGTCGGACTGGCGCCCTACCACGCGCAGCGCTACGCGCATGAGTTCTCGGGCGGCCAGCGCCAGCGCATCGGCATCGCCCGCGCGCTCTCCGTCGGGCCGGACCTCGTGGTTTGCGACGAGCCGGTCTCCGCGCTCGACGTCTCCATCCAGGCGCAGGTGGTGAACCTGCTGCGCGACCTGCAGCAGCGGCTCGGCCTGTCCTATCTCTTCATCGCGCATGACCTCGCGGTGGTGAAGCACGTCGCCGACCGGATTGCCGTGATGTATCTCGGCCGCATCGTGGAGATCGCGGAGAAGCGCGCGCTCTTCGAGAATCCGCGCCACCCCTATACGCGCGCGCTGCTGGCCGCGATCCCGCATCCCGACCCGTCGCGGCGCGGCCGCGTGCAGCCGCTCGGCGGCGACCTGCCGAGCCCGCTCAACCCGCCCTCCGGCTGCCGCTTCCACACGCGCTGCCCCTATGCCCAGCAAATCTGCAAGGAGAAGGACCCGCCGCTGGCGGACGGGGTTGCGTGCCATTTCGCGGGCCAGCTGCCGCCCGCCGGCCTCGACTTCTCGGGCGGGCTCACGGAGAAGGCCGCGCAGCGCATGGCGCTCTATGCCGCGGCGGCGGAAACCCGCCCGGGGTGATTCCCAGGCCGGGCGGCGGCGGCTAACGTCGTTCCCATGATCCAGTCCATCGTCGCGCCCCGCCAGATGATCATCGGCGGCGGCAGCCTCTCCCGCCTCGGCGAGCTGCTGAAGCAGTTCGGCCTCTCCCGCCCGCTGGTCGTGACCGACCCCTGGATGGTCAGCTCGGGCACGGTGGAGAAATGCCTGGAGCCGCTGCGCGCGGCCGGCATGACGCCGATGGTCTTTCACGAGACCGTGCCGGATCCGACCGACACGGTCGTGGCCTATGGCGTCTCCGTGCTGCAATCGGGCGATTTCGACGTGCTGGTGGGCTTCGGCGGCGGCAGCCCGATGGACACCGCCAAGGCCATGGCGATCCTGGCGGCGGCGCCGTCCGGCACGCCGATGAGCACCTTCAAGGTGCCCTTCGCAGCTGACAAGGGGGCGCTTCCCGTCGTCTGCGTTCCCACGACCGCCGGAACGGGCAGCGAGGCGACGCGCTTCACCGTCATCACGGATGTCGCGCGCGACGAGAAGATGCTGATCGCCGGCCTGGGCGCGCTGCCGCTCGCCGCCGTCGTGGACCACGAGCTGACGCGGACGGTGCCGGCCCGCACCAAGGCCGATACGGGCATCGACAGCCTGACCCATGCGCTCGAGGCCTATGTCAGCAAGCGGGCCAATCCCGTGTCGGACATGTATGCCGAGCGGGCGATGCGGCTGATCGGCCCACATCTGCGCCGGGTCTACAAGGACCCCGAGGATGCGGCGGCGCGCGAGGCGATGATGCTGGGGGCGACACTGGCCGGGCTGGCCTTCTCCAATGCCTCGGTGGCGCTGGTGCATGGGATGTCGCGGCCGATCGGGGCGCATTTCCACGTGCCGCACGGGCTCTCCAACGCGATGCTGCTGCCGGCGGTGACGGGCTTCGGGCTGAACCATGCCCTGCCGCGCTATGCGGAGGCCGCGCGCTGCGTCGGCTGCGCGGCTTCGGGCGATGCCGACCAGCTGGCCGGCGCAAAGCTCATGGAGGAGCTGCGCGCGCTGAACCGGGAGCTGGAGGTGCCCACGCCGGCGGCCTATGGCATCGGCGCCGACAAGTGGAACGGTCTCCTGCCCGTGATGGCCGAACAGGCCCTGGCCTCCGGCAGCCCCGACAACAACCCGCGCGTCCCCACGACCGATGAGATCATGACCCTCTACAGCGAGGCCTACGCCTAAGTTTCGGCAGGGGTCTGGGGAGGAGAGTGTGCCGCCCCGGCGGGGTCCGGAGCAGGGCCCCGATCCTATTCTTTCAGGGCATTGACCGGCGTCTTCCGCCACCGGTCGTTCCAGGCCGCCAGGGCCTCGATGGGCAGTGGCCGCCCGACCAGGAAACCCTGCGCCCGCTCCACTCCCAGGTTCCTCAGCAGCCGGAACAGTGCCGGGCTGGAGACCCCCTCGGCCGTAAGGCAGAGCCCGCGCCGCGCCAGCCTGCGGACCTGCTGCCGCGCCCGGGCCGAGCGGGGCAGCGACTGCACCAGCGAGCGGTCCAGCTTCACGCTGACGAAGGGAAGGCCCAGCAGGTTCCGGCGCGGGTCGTCGAGCAGGAAGTCGTCCAGCATGACGCCGTGCCCGGCGGCATTGAGCCGGCGAAGGGAGCGGCCCAGTCGGCTGCGGTCCTTCACGGGCGCCGTCTCGGTGAGCTCCACCATCAGGCGCCGCCGGGGCAGGCGGGAACGGAGAAGCTGCTGGCCCAGCCAGGCGACCACGTCGCGCTTCTCCATCTCGGGCACGGGCAGGTTCACCGAGACCGGGATGGGCAGGCGCCCGGGCAGGCGCGAGAGGTCACGGGCGGCGATGCGGGTGACGGCCGCGGCGAGCAGGCGCGAGAGGCCCATCTGCTCCATGGCCGGGACGAAGTTGACGGGCGTCAGCGACACCGGCTCGCTCCGCCAGCGGGCCAGGGCCTCGACCATGACCAGGCGCCGGGTGCGGGTGTCGACGATGGGCTGGTAGCGGAGCAGCAGCGAATCGCCCGAGAGCCCGGCCTTCATGCCGCCGGCGCTACGGCCAGCGCGCAGGGCGTCATGGGCGATGAGCCGCGTGCCGTTGAGCAGGCCGAGGAGGAACTCGCCATCCTCGGACAGGGCCGCCAACGCCGTGAGGGGGGAGATGACCGCGCGGGGCGAGGCCTCGGCCAGCGCGTCGACCAGGGAGCGCTGGATCGGCAGCTCGGCGTCTTCGAGGAGGATATGGGCGAAGCCGTTGGTATTGCCCACGACGGCGCTGAGCACCTCCGCCTGGGAGCGCAGGACCAGCGGGGCGGGACCGCGCAGGCGGCCGACGGCACGGGAGGCGGCCTCGATCAGCCCCTCGTCCTGGGCAAGCACCAGAACACGGCCAATTGCGGGGCCTAGCCCAGCGGCGGAGGGGTCGGCCCGCCGCTGGAACGTCTCAAAATCCGACACAGCCGCGAACCGTGATCATAGTTAAGAGACTACACGCAATACGATGCAATCTCAAACGTGGTCTGATCCAAATTGCGAAGGATTTTGACGTGACCCTGCGCCCCTCGGAGCGCCGCGCCGGCCCCCCGGCTCCGGCTCCTAGCGAATGGCCGTCTGTCCCTTGGGGGCGACCGGTTCGCGCTCGCCGCGCCGCAGCGTCTTGCGGCCGCTGAAAAGCACGATCGGCGCCGCGATGAAGACCGAGGAAGAGGCCGAGACCACGATGCCGAAGACCATCACCCAGGCAAAGCCGGCCAGCGTATCACCGCCGAAGAGGGCGAGCGGCAAGGCTGAGAGCAGCAGCGTCATGGAGGTGCCGATGCTGCGGTTCAGCGTCTCGTTGATCGAGAGATCGACCAGCTCCTGCAGGGGCATCGTCTTGAACTTGCGCAGGTTCTCCCGCATCCGGTCGAAGACCACGACCTTGTCGTTGGCGCTGAAGCCGATGACCGTGAGGATGGCCGCGATGGTCGTCAGGTTGAACTCGACCTGGAAGAGAACCATGAAGCCGACGGTCTTCGTGGTGTCCAGGATGAGCGTGATGATGGCCGCGATGCCGAACTGCCATTCGAATCGGACCCAGATGTAGATCAGCATGGCGATCAGGCTGAGGCCGAGTGCCAGCAGCCCGCCGAGGAAGAGCTCGTCCGACACGCGGTTGCCCACCGCCTCCACGCGAAGCACCCGGATGCCGGGCGAGGCCGCCTCCAGCGCGCCGCGGATGCGCGAGACGATCTGCTGGGTCTGCGCCTCCTCGGGCGGCGCCGGCAGGCGGACGAGCAGGGTGCTCTCGTCGCCGAACTGCTGCAGGCCGACATCGCCGAGGTTCAGCGCGCCGGTGGCCGCGCGCAGGGCGTTGATGTCGGCCGGGCCCTGGGTGCGGACCTCCATGATGATGCCGCCCTTGAAGTCGATGCCCTTCTCCAGCCCCGGATAGAAGGCGCCGACCAGCGAGGCGGTGGAGAGCACGCCGGAGATCACGAGGCCCATCACGGCCCCGCGCATGAAGCGGATCTTCGTCACGTCCGGGCAGAGGCGGAAGAGCGGGCGCGCCAGCCGCTGGGCGAAGCTCAGGCCCGGGCGCTCCAGCACGGGCAGCTCGCGCGGCTTGGTCCAGCGGTACCACCAGACGACGAGGAGCCGGGTGAGCACGGTGGCCGTCCACATCTGGACGATGGTGCCGATGGCGACGGTGACGGCGAAGCCCTTCACCGGGCCGGAGCCGAAGCCGAAGAGGCAGGCCATGGCGATCAGATTGGTCAGGTTCGAGTCGAGAATCGTCCCCGAAGCCTTTGTATATCCTGTCTCTAGGGCGCTGATCGGCGATCGGCCGTTCTTCACCTCCTCGCGGATGCGCTCGTTGATGAGGATGTTCGCATCCAGTGCGGTGCCCAGGGTGAGCACCATGCCGGCGATGCCGGGCAGGGTGAGCGTGGCCTCCAGCAGGGACAGGAAGGCCACCAGCAGGATGATGTTCACGGCCAGCGCGATATTCGCGAACCAGCCGAACAGGCCATAGGCGAAGCCCATGTAGAGGAAGACGAAGGCCGTGCCGACCGCCATGCTGATCATGCCCGCCCGGATCGCGTCGGCGCCGAGCTCGGGCCCGACGCTGCGCTCCTCCACCACGGTCAGCGGCGCGGGCAGGGCGCCGGCGCGCAGCAGCACCGCCAGGTCGTTGGCCGAGCGGACGGTGAAATTGCCGCTGATCTGGCCGCGGCCGCCGGTGATGGGCTCGCGGATATTGGGCGCGGTGATCACCTTGTCGTCCAGCACGATGGCGAAGGGCCGGCCCACATTGGCGCGGGTGATCTCGCTGAAGCGGCGGGTGCCGACACTGTCGAAGGTGAAGTTCACCACCCATTCGCCGGAGCGCGTATCCTGGCTGGCGCGGGCATCGGTGAGGTTGGCGCCGTCGACCTCGACGCGGCGGCGGACCGCGTAGCGCTCGCCGGCCTGCTCGCCATTCAGGAAGAGCACGCCGGGCGGGGGCGTCGGCGCCTGGACGTTGGCGGTGTCGTCGAGGAGATGGAAGGTCATGCGGGCGGTGCGGCCCAGCAGGTCCTTGATGCGCCCGGGATCCTCCACGCCGGGCAGCTGGACCAGGATGCGGTTCTGGCCCTGGCGCGCGATCAGCGCCTCGGCGACACCGGTCTCGTCGATGCGACGGCGGACGATCTCGATGGACTGCTCGACGGCGCCGGCCGACTTGGCGCGGATGCCGGCCTCGGTGACGGTGGCGGTCAGCAGCCCGTCGGGGGCGATGGCCACCTCGATGTCCGGCGCCTGGGCGCCGCCGGTGACGGTCACCGGATTGCCCAGCTCGCGCACGATGCGGAGCGCGGAGTCACGCTGGGCCGGATCGGTGATGCGGAGCGACATGCGGCGCTGGTCGGGCTGGGCGGCGAGCCCCGTATAGGCGATGCGCGGATTGGCCTGGGTCAGGCCGCGGCGGGTTGCCTCCACGAGGCCTTCCAGCCGCTCCCGCAGCAGGACGGAGGTGTCGACCTCCAGCAACAGGTAGGAGCCGCCGCGGAGATCGAGTCCCAGCGAGATCTGCCGGATCGGCGCCCAGCTCGGGAAGGCCGAGCGCGGCAGCAGGTTGGGCAGGCTGACGAGCACGCCCAGCAGGCAGACCAGGAGGATGGCGGCCGTCTTCCAGCGCGCGAAATACATCATGAGGGCGGAAAACCTCGAACAGCGATTCGGCCGGAACATGACGAGCGGGCGGGGGGGATGCAAGCCTCGGACGGAGGGAGTAGGGAGCGCGGATGGATTCCCCCCGGATCGGCGTCTTCGGCGCGGGCCATTTCGGCCGCTTCCACACCCTCAAGCTGCGCGCCGCGACCGGCGCGAGCCTGGCCGGGCTGCACGATGCCGACCCGGCCCGCGCCGCGCAGGTGGCGATGGAGGCGGGCTGCCCAGCGCTGCCGGCCGAGGCTCTGCTGGCCGCCTGCGACGCGGTGGTGATCGCCACGCCGACGCTCTTCCACGCCCGTCTGGCCGAGGCCGCGCTGAAAGCGGGCAAGCACGTCTTCGTGGAAAAGCCCATCACGGCGACGCTGGCGGAGGCCGATGCGCTGATCGCGCTCGCGGCCGAACGGCGCCTGGTGCTGATGGTCGGCCAGATCGAGCGCCACTCCGCCGCGATCCGGACCTTGCGGGAAAGCCTGGGCGGCCGCCGGCTGGTCTCGCTCGAGGCGGCGCGCGTGGCCCCTTTCCGGCCGCGCAGCCTGGACGTCTCCGTCGTCCTGGACCTCATGATCCACGACCTCGACCTGATCCTCTCCCTGGTGCCCGCGCCGCTGGCCGAGGTGCGGGCGGTGGGCGGCAGCCTCATGACGGCGCTGCCGGATTGGGCCGTGGCGCAGCTCCGCTTCGAGGACGGTACCCAGGCGCAGGTGACGGCCAGCCGTGTCGCCGTGGGGCTGGAGCGGAAGCTGCGGCTGCTCGGGCCCGAGGGCGAGATGCGGGTCGATTTCCTCGCGCGCAGCCTGGAGTTCCTGGCGCCGGGCGGCGAGGAGCCGGTGGAGGCCATGCCGGGCTGGGGCCTGACCCGCCGGAGCTGGGTGGATCACGACAGCCTGGAGGCCGAGCAGGCCGCATTCGTCGCGGCCATCCGCGACGGAACGCCCCGTGAGGCGAACGGCGCGCAGGGTCGTGCCGCCCTGGATGCGGCGCTGCGAGTCGAGGCGGCGCTAACCTGAGGCAAGGCGCGGGTCACCGATGCCCGCCGGTACACCGCCGAGGATGGCGATCTCTTTGAGACCGGCGCCCGAGCGCCATTCTTCGATGGGCCGATAATCTTGGAAGCCGCGGAGGCGCCGTTTGTCGGGCGGGCTCCGATCAAGAAAACCATTGTTGAACCGGCAGAAGACGAGCCTCAGGCCGGCGGCAAGCAGCGCCGCGGTTTCGAATTCGAGCACGGCCTGAGGCACGTCGGCGTCACGCTTCGAGGCGGCCAGTCCGGCAGCCGCGGTACGATCCGGGAACAGGAAGACGTGGCCGTTGATAAAGACGCGCCAGTCCTCGGGCGAGAGGCCAGGACCAAGGCGGCTCGCAAGACTTTTATCCGGCATCCCCTGGCGGCGCAGCATCTCGCCGCCTGGAACGCACAGCCACCTATCACGGTTGTCCGTGATCGCCTGACCGTGCCGCTCGGCAAGGGCTGCCGCTGGAAGTAATCCCTCATCCAGGATCGGCTTTACCGCCGCGACAGGTGTCGCGTGGTAAAGAAGAGGGACGCGCGCCGCGAAGCCGTTCAATGTCGCCGCAGCAGCTTCCCGGGCAGGGCGCCCGTGGCGATCCCGTTGCGATAGGTCACCACCCCGCGCTTGATCGTCGCGCGATAGCCCCGCGAGCCCTGCATCAGCCGCTTCCCGCCGGCCGGCAGGTCATGGAGCATGCGCGGCGCCTCCAAGCCGAGTTCGTCGCGCGCGATGATGTTCAGGTCGGCCAGCAGCCCGGGCGCCACCACGCCGCGGTCGCGCAGGCCCATGGCGCGGGCGGTGTCGCTCGTCTGGCGGCGGACCAGCTCCTCGATGCGGAAGCCGCGGCTCGGCCAGTGCATCAGCACGAAGGTCGGGAAGGAGCCGTCTGAGATGAAGCCGACATGGGCGCCGCCGTCGGAAAGGCCGATGATGGCGTTGCGGTGCCGCATGCATTCTGCCGATGCATCAAGGGTGTAGTCGGCGAAGTTCGTAAGCGGCGCGAAGAGGAAATTGGCTCCGTCACCCTCGGCGAGATAGTCGTAGGTGAAGTCTTCGGGCTTCTGGCCGGTGCGCTCGGCATGGGCCTCGAGGCTCTTCTCCCGGGGCGGCGCGTAGTCCGGCGGATCGCCGAAGGGGAACATGCGAGCCCAGCTCAGTCGTGTGATGAGCGGGAAATTGGAGCCTACAACGCGATCTTCCGACAGGATTTTCCGGCGGCGCTCCGGGTCGCGCATCGCGGCGGCGCGCACCTTCGGCGGCAGATGCGCGATCTCCTTGTAGGAGGGGCAGCCGGAAAAAGGATTCTGGCTGCCGACGAGGCCGAGCAGGATGCCGATCGGCCGCGGCGGGAAGACCGGCCGGATGTCGAGACCATTGGCCGCCGCCTCGTCCGACAGCGCCAGCAGCTCCTTCCAGGCCTCGGTCCGGTCGTGCCGGGCCGTGAGCGAGAAGAGGATGGGCCGGCCCGACGCCGCCGCCACGCGCCGGACGATGGCGAATTCGGTGGCGGGATCGGGCGTGTTCCAGTCGGAGATCATCTCCAGCAACCCGCCGCCGCCCTCGGTGAGTCCGGCGGCGAGGCCGATCAGCTCCTCCTCCTGGGCCTTGAGCGTGGGGGTGGGATCGCCGGCGAGGGTCTTGTGGCTGATGGTGCGGCTGGTGCTGGCGCCGAAGGCCCCGGCGGCGACGGCCTCGGCCGTCAGGGCGCGCATCGCGTCGATCTCGCTCCGGGTCGCGTTCTCGAGCTCCAGCGCCCGCGCGCCCATCACATGCACGCGGAGCGCGCCATGCGGCAGCAGGGCGCCGATGTCGATGTCGCGCTCCTTCCGCTCCAGGGCGTCGAGATATTCGGGAAAGCTCTCCCAGGACCAGCTCAGCCCCTCGTGCAGGACGGGGCCGGGGATGTCCTCCACGCCCTCCATGAGGGCGATCAGCGTCTCGCGGTCGGCAGCGCGGCAGGGCGCGAAGCCCACGCCGCAATTGCCCATGAGCGCGGTGGTGACGCCATGGATCGAGGAGGGGGCGAGATGGCTGTCCCACACCGCCTGGCCGTCATAATGCGTGTGGATGTCCACGAAGCCGGGGGTCACCATCAGCCCGCGCGCGTCGATCTCCTCGCGGCCGGAGCCGGAGACCGTGCCGACCTGCACGATCTCGCCGTCCTGGATAGCGACATCCGCCTCGAAGCCGGGCGTTCCCGTGCCGTCGACGACATGTCCGCCGCGGATGACCAGATCGTGCTTCATCGCATCGCCTCCGATCGCTGGATAGGGCAGGCCCGAAGGCGTGAATCGGTGGCGTTCATTGCTTTCCTCCCCGGATGAGACGGCCGGGCAGGGCCTCGGTCATCTCGCCATTGCGCTGCGTGACCTGCCCGGAGCAGATCGTCGCGGTGTAGCCCCTGGCGCCCTGGACCAGCCGCTTGCCGCCGGCGGGCAGGTCGTAGCGCATGTCCGGCCGCTCGATAGATAATTCTTGAAAATCAATAATATTGAGGTCGGACTTCAGATTTTCGGCGAGAACGCCGCGATCCTTGAGCCCGAGCGCATGGGCGTTGTCGGCGGAGAGGCGCTTCACCACGAACTCCACCGGCAGCCTATTGCCCCGCGCCCGGTCGCGGGCCCAATGGGTCAACATATGGGTGGTGTAGGAGGCGTCGCAGATATAGCCCACATGGGCGCCGCCGTCGCCGAGCCCCATCAAGGTGTGCGGGTGCGTCACCATCTCCCGGATCGCGTCGAGATTGCCGTCCGCATAATTCAGCAGCGGGCGGTTGAGGATGGCGCGGCCGCCTTCCTCCAGCATCCAGTCGTAGCAGAGGTCCTCGGGGTCGCGGCCCTGGATCCTGGCCTGCTCCAGGACGCTGGCCTCGGGCGGCGGCTCGTAGTCCGGCGTCAGCTTATAGATGCGGGCATAGTTGTTGAGGCGGGCATGCAGCGCCGGGTCCGCGGTGGGCTCGGCCAGGATGCGGGCGCGGCGCTCCGGGTCGCGCAGGGCGGCGGCGCGCTCGGCGATGGGCAGATGCGCCACCTCCCGATAGCCGGTCCGGGTGAGGAAGGGGTGCTGCGAGAGCTCCCAGCCGAACATGAGGCCCACGGGCCGGCCCATCACCTGGCCCGTGATGCGGATGCCCTCGGCATTGGCGTCGCTGACGCGGTCCAGCAGCCAGCGCCAGAAATCCGGGCGAGATTCGCGCTGGAGCAGGGAAAAGGTCATCGGCCGCTTCGCGAGGCGGGCGATCCGCATCAGCCGCTCCCATTCCTCCTCGGCGGGATCGTCGAAGTCGGAGATGAGCTGCATCCAGCCGCCGCCCAGGCCCCCGGCGATCTCCGCCAGCTCGATCTCGGCGGCGCCGAGGGTGGGGGTGGGCTCGCCGGCCAGCGTCCTGTGGGCGATGGCGCGCGAGGTGGAGAAGCCCAGGGCGCCGGCCGCGATCCCCTCGCGCGCCAGCCGGGCCATCTCGGCGCGGTCCTCGGCGGTGGCCGGCTCGCGCTCGAAGCCCCGGCGGCCCATCACGTGCACGCGCAGCGCCGCATGCGGCACCTGGGTCGCGATATCCATGTCGTAGGGGCGGGATTCCAGCGCCTTCAGGTATTCCGGGAAGGTTTCCCAGTTCCAAGGAAGTCCTTCCGTCAGAACCACTTCTGGGAGGTCTTCCACACCTTCCATGAGCTTCACGAGCATGTCGCGGCTCTCCGGCCGGCACGGCGCGAAGCCCACGCCGCAATTGCCGAGCAGCGCCGTGGTCACCCCGTGCAGCGAGGAGGAGAGGATGCGCGAGGTCCAGGTCGCCTGCGCGTCGTAATGCGTGTGGATGTCGACGAAGCCGGGCGTAACGAGCTGGCCGCGCGCGTCGATCTCCTCCGTCCCGCGCGGTACGGAGAGGTTCCTGCCGATGGCGGCGATGCGGGCGCCGTCGAGGGCGATGTCGGCCTCATAGGGCGCGGCGCCGGTGCCGTCGACGATGGTCCCGCCCCGGATGACCAGGCTGGGGTCGTTCATGGACATGTTTCCCGTTGTTTGACCCAGGATGCCACAGCGGCGGCGAAAGGGGGAGATGCGCGCGGCGGGCCGTTGCCGGCAACCTTGCCCGATGCCATGACGTTCACGGCTCCGGACCGGATTTCCCCCGAATGACAAGGGTTTGAGCTTGAGGCGCAGGACCATCGCGATCCTGGTCGCGGTCGCCTCGATCGCGGCCCTGGTGCCGGCTGGCCTGACGGCGGCCTGGTTCCTGCTGCCCGGCATCGAGCTGGCGCCCTATGCCGTGGGCCGCGCCTCGGCCGCGGCCGGTCGGGGCGTGGCGATCGAGAGCCTGCGCGTGACGCCCGGCCGGAACCTTGCCGTGGCGGCGCGCGGCGTGCGGCTCGCCAATATCGAGGGCGGCTCGCGGCCGGACATGATGACGCTGGCCTCCCTAGACCTGGAGCTGGAGCTCTGGCCGCTGCTCATGCGGCGCGAGGTGATCGTCACGCGCGCGGCGCTCGACGGACTGTCGCTGCTGCTGGAGCGCAACGCCGACCGCCAGCGAAACTGGCGCTTCAAGGAGCCTCCGCCCCAGGCTCCGACCCAGCCGGGGCCCGATCCGGAATCGCGGCGCGATTTTCCCATGATCCATGAGCTGCGACTGACGGGGAGCGAGATCGTCATCCGCACCAACAGCGGCCAGGCCCTGCGCGTCCGACTCGACTCCACGCGCCTGGCGGCGCCCGCGCGGGACCAGCCCGTCCGTCTGCTCGCCAACGGCGCCTACAACGAGGTGCCGGTGGTCCTCGACACCACCCTCGGCACCTATCTCCAGTTCTGGGACGTGCCCGAGCCCTTCCCGTTGGACCTCCATGCGACGGCCGGCGGCGACACGGTCCTGACCCTGCGCGGCACGGCGACGGATCCGCTGAACTTCGACGGCATCCAGGCCGACCTGGCCGTGGAAGCGCCCACCCCGGCGACGCTCCTCGCGCTCGGCGGCGGAGGCACGGGGCCCGCCGTGCCTCTCCGGCTCGGCGGGCGGATGGAGCGCCACGGCGACCTCTGGAAGCTCGCCGCGGTGACGGGCGCGATCGACGGCGCGCCGCTCGCCGGCCCTCTGCTCCAGATGGCTGAGGGCGGCGACGGCCATGCGGACCGAATCACCGCTCAGATCAACTTCACGCGGCTCGACCTCAACCGCCTGCTGGGCACGCCGGCCCGCGCCGGCGGGGCCCCCGCGGAGGACGCCGACGTGCCGCTGGTCGTGGAGGAGAAGCCCGACCCGATGGTCGAGGCCCGTCTCACGGCCGGAGACCTGCGCTACGGCCAGCTTCGCGCCTCCGAGGCCCGGATCCAGGCGGCCATCGTCGAGGGCCGGATCGTCGTGGACGAATTCGCCCTCCGGGCCTTCTCGGCGCGCATCTCCGCCCGAGGCCAGCTCGAGCGCCGGGGCCAGGAGGTCGGGGTGCTGGGCATGGTCGCCATGCGCGAGGGCGACGTGGAGACGCTGCGCCGCGCCTTCGGCCTGCGCGCGCTACCGGTCTCGGGGCGGCTGGAGGCGCGCGTCATCGTCCAGGGCCAGGGCCGGACGCTCAATACCGCGGGCCGGATGGCCAATCTCTCGGCCGTGGTCGCGATGAGCGGCGGCCAGATCCAGCGCGAGATCATCGAGATGGCCTCGACCGATATCCGCTCGCTCTTCCGCACGCCGCGCGGGATGACCCCGGTCTCCTGCCTGCTGGCGGTGGCGGAGATCCGGCGCGGGGTGGGGGAGGTGGCGCCGCTGCGCATCGAGGCCGGCACGGGCACCATCGAGGGGATCGCGAGCTTCGACCTGAACCGCCGGCAGCTCGACCTCGTCATCGGCAGCCGGCGCGACACGACCAACTTCTTCGCGCTGGACATCCCGATGCGCGTGAGCGGCAGCTTCGCCGATCCGAGCATCCGCCCGGCGAGCTGGTCGCCGGAGGGGCGGGCGAAGCTGGCGGCCGGCGACACGGTGGCGGCGGTCCCCGCCGAGCTGCGCGATTTCGCGCGCGGGAACCGATGCTTCCGCGTGAGCGAGGGCACGGCGGTGCCGGCCGCCGCTCCGGCGCGTCCCGCCCGGAACACGCGCCGGGCCCCGCCGCCGCAGCGCCGGGGTTCCCGGCGATAGGTCAGCCGGCCCGCACTAGCACGTGCTTCTTCCGCCCGGCCGAAAGCTTCGCCGCCCCGTCCTGCAGGTCCTCGGCCGTCACGGCCCGCTGCGCGTCGCTCACGACATCGTCGTTCAGCCGGATGCCGTTCTGCGCCACCAGCCGCCGCGCCTCGCCCTTGCTGGACGCCAGGCCGGCGCTGACCAGCAGGTCGGCCAGCGAGGCGGGCAGGGCCGACGTGATGCTGGGCAGCGTCTCGGCGGCCGCGCCCTGCTCGAAGGCCTGCCGCGCGGTCTCGGCGGCCGAATCGGCGGCGGCGCGCCCATGCAGCAGCGCGGTCGCCGCCGTGGCGAGGATCTTCTTGGCCTCGTTCACCTCGGCCCCCTGCAGCGCGCCCAGGCGGCGGACCTCGTCCATCGGCAGCTCGGTGAAGAGCGCGAGGAACCTGCCGACATCCGCGTCCTCCGCGTTGCGCCAGAACTGCCAGTAGTCGTAGGGCGAGACGCGGTCGGCGTTCAGCCAAACCGCGCCGGCGGCGGTCTTGCCCATCTTCGCGCCCGAGGCCGTGGTGATGAGCGGCGCGGTGATGCCGAAGGCGTCCTTCTGGTCCATGCGGCGCACGAGGTCGGCGCCGAGCACGATGTTGCCCCACTGGTCGCTGCCGCCCATCTGAAGCGTCACGCCATGGCGCCGGCGCAGCTCCACGAAGTCGTAGCTCTGCAGGAGCATGTAGTTGAACTCGATGAAGGTGAGCGGCTGGTCGCGCTCCAGCCGCAGCCGCACGCTGTCCATGGTCAGCATGCGGTTCACGCTGAAGTGGCGGCCCACCTCGCGCAGGAAGGGGATGTAGCGCAGCCCGTCCAGCCATTCGGCATTGTCGAGCATCATGGCCTTGCCGGGGCCCTCGCCGAATTCGAGCAGGTTGGCGAAGGCGCGGCGGATGCCGGCCTTGTTCTCCTCGATGCGCTCCTCGGTGAGGATCATGCGCGTCTCGTCGCGGCCGGAGGGATCGCCGATCTTGGTCGTGCCGCCGCCCATCAGCGCCACCGGCCGATTGCCCGTCCGCGCCATCCAGCGGAGCATCATGATCTGCACGAGATGGCCGACATGCAGGCTGTCGGCCGTCGCGTCGAAGCCGATATACCCCGCCACCGGCCCCGCCCTGAACGCGGCCGTGAGCGCGGCCTCGTCGGTGACCTGGTGGATGAATCCGCGCTCGCGGATGATCTCGAGGAAGTCGGACATGAAGTTCGGACCCGGTTGGCGTTTGGCCGTGCGGCGTAGCACACTCGGTCCATGTTGAGAATCGTGGGGCTGATGAGCGGCACGTCGCTGGACGGTGTGGACGCGGCCTGGGTGGAAACGGACGGGGAGCGCGTGGGCCAGCTGGGCCCCACCGTGACGCTGCCCTACGAGCCAGCGCTGCGGCGCGACCTGCGGCGGCTGCTGGAACTCGCGCCCGGCATCGCGGCAGAGGATCCCTTCCTGCTCGACTGCACCGCGCGGCTGACGGACCGGCATGCGGCGGCCGTCGCGCGCATCGCGCTGGAGGCGGCGCGGGCCGGGCTGCCGGAGGCGGAGCTCGTCGGCTTCCACGGCCAGACGATCCTGCATCGCCCGGTCCGTCCCGGCGATGGCCGCAACGCACGCGGCTATACGTGGCAGATCGGCGATGCGCGGGCGCTGGCGCAGGCGACCGGCCTCTCCGTCGCCTACGACTTCCGGACCGCCGACGTGGCGGCGGGCGGGCAGGGGGCGCCGCTGGTGCCGGTCGCGCATGCCGCGCTCGCGGCCGGGCTGCCCAAGCCGCTCGCGGTGCTGAACCTCGGCGGGGTGGGCAATGTCACCTGGCTGGGGCCGGAGGGAGAGCTGCTGGCCTTCGACACGGGCCCGGCCAACGGTCCGCTGGACGATTGGGCCAAGCGCTCTCTCGGCAAGGACTACGACAAGAACGGCCATCTGGCGCTGGCCGGCCAGGCCGACGGCGCGGTGCTGGGACGGCTGATGGCCCATCCCTATCTGGCGCAGAAGCCGCCGAAATCGCTGGACCGGCTGGATTTCGACCGGGCCCTGCGCGAGGCGGGGGCGCAAAGCCTCTCGCCGCAGGATGGCGCGGCCACGCTGGTCGCCTTCGCCGCGGTCTGCGTGGCGGCGGCGGCCCGGCACTTCCCCGAGCCGCCGCTGCAATGGCTGGTGGCCGGGGGCGGGCGGCGCAATCCGGCCATGATGCGGGCGCTGGCGGCGACCCTCAGCGAGCCGGTGCGGCCCGTGGAGGTCACCGGCTGGAACGGCGACGCGCTGGAGGCGCAATGCTTCGCCGTGCTCGCGGCCCGCACGGCGCGCGGGCTGCCGATCAGCTTTCCGGGCACGACCGGCGCGCCGCGGCCGCTGCTGGGCGGGCAGGTGCTGGGCGGGCTGCTGTAGCCGTCACCGACGAAAGCTCCAGATCGCCGACCGCAGGCCGCATTCAGAGACAAGAACCGGCGATATTCGCCGTCTCCACGCGACGGCGACTTCGCGTATTCTTGTTGAGGAAGATACTGCCCCACGCCTAGTGTGCCCGCGGGAATAATGGGCGGGACGGAGATGGCCAGACGGGTGGGCTTCGGCGGCATCGCGTTGCTGGTTCTTGCGCTGGGGGTCAGCTGCGCCGACCTGCCCGAGTATCGGCCGCCCAGTACCCTTGCCTTCGCGGAGCAGAACTGGACCGAGGATCAGCGCGCCTGGTTCTACCACGCCTCGCAGGGCACCCGTCTCATGCCCCTGGCCTGGTTCCTGGCGCTGGAGCAACCTGGGGTGAGCCTGGTCGGCTCCCCCCGCTTCGCGGCGCCCGAGTACCTGGCCCGCTTCGGCTTCCTGCCCGATCCCGTCTCGACGGCCAATCCGCATGGCCTGCCGGTGGGCTTCGCCCCGGACGACCGCTTCCCCGCCGCCGACGGGACGCCCGAGACGGTCGTGGGCCTGACCTGTGCCGCCTGCCACACCGGCCAGATCGAGCGGGGCGGCCGCGCCCTTCGCATCGACGGCGGGCCGGCCATGACCAATACGGCCGCCTTTCAGCAGGAGCTCGGGCTGGCGCTGCTGCTGACGCAGCAATCCGAGATCCGCTTCGACCGCTTCGCCACGGCCGTGCTCGGGAGGGGGACGACCTCCGAGGCCCGGCAACGCCTGAAGGACCGGCTGGACCGCGCCGTCGCGGCGGGGCGCAGCGAGCTCGACATCGCGCGCACCGATCGGCTCTATCCGGTCGTGGAGGGCTTCGGCCGCCTCGATGCGCTGGGTCGCGGCGGGAACTTCGTCTTCGGAACCGGGCTGAACGACCGGCGCAACTTTGCCCGGGCGGACGGACCGGTGAGCTTCCCGGCGCTCTGGGACGCGTCCTGGTTCGACTGGGTGCAGTACAACGGCGCCATCCGTCAGCCGATGGGCCGCAATGTCGCCGAGGCGATGGGCGTGCGCGCCGGCACCACGCTCACCGGCTCGCGGGAGGAGCTGTATCGCACCACGGTGCGGCTCGACACGATCCACGAGATGGAGCGCCTCCTGGCCGGACCCGCCCCCCGAGGCGGGCTGCGGCCGCCGGCCTGGCCGGAAGACCTGCTCGGCCCCATCGACCGCGCGGCGGCGTCCCGCGGGGCGGCGCTCTACGGAAACCTTTGCGCCGGCTGCCACACGGGGCGCTGGGCGACGGTGGCGGGCGGCCCCGGCGAGGCGGAGCGCCCGGAGCTGCGCCTGAACATGGTCGCGCTCGGGCATGTCGGCACCGATCCGAAGGCCGCCATGAACTTCGTCCAGCGCCGCGCCTATCCGGACCTGGCCTCGCCTGCGCCGGTTTCCGCCGCCGAGGGCCTGCGGCGCGTGACCACCGAGGTCATCCGGACCTGGTACGAGCAGAACGGCATCCCGCCGGAGCGGCGCCGGGAGATGGACGGCTTTCGCGAGAACGAGTGGCGCGCTCTCGCCGCCTATCGCGCCCGCCCCCTGGACGGCGTCTGGGCGACGGCGCCCTACCTGCACAACGGCTCCGTTCCGAGCCTCTACCAGATGCTGCTTCCCGCCGAGCAGCGCGACAGGACCTTCGTCACCGGCAGCCGCCAGTTCGATCCCCGGAATGTGGGCTTCGAGACCGGCCTCTTCCCGGGGGGCTTCCCCTTCGACACCACCATCCCCGGCAATTCCAACCGCGGCCATGAGTTCCGCGACGGTCCGCGCGGCAACGGCGTCATCGGCCCGGCCCTGACCGAGCCCCAGCGGCGCGATCTCGTGGAGTTCCTGAAGACGCTATAGGCCCATGCCCGTCATCACCGATCCGCCGCCGCCCGATGTCGTCGCCGATCTTGCGGTGCTGAGGGCCGCGCTCGACGACCGGATCCCGAAGCGCAAGCCGGACAACCTCCTGATCGCGACCTGGAACCTCCGCGCCTTCGGCAGCCTGACCCGCAAATGGCACAGCGGCCCGGATGACAGCCCCCGGCGCGACCTGCACAGCGCGCTCGCCATCGCCGAGGTGCTCCGGCGCTTCGACGTCATCGCCATCCAGGAAGTGAAGGCCGACCTCAGGGCCCTGCGCGACGTGCTCAAGCTGCTCGGTCCGCAATGGGCCTTCGCCATGACGGACGTCACCTATGGCCAGGCCGGGAACGCCGAGCGTCTGGCCTATCTCTTCGACACGGAGCGCGTGCGGCTGTCCGGCCTGGCCTGCGAGCTGGTGGTGCCCGACGATCTCGACACGCCCTTCTCGAGCGCGGCCAACGCCTTTCAGCGCCAGTTCGTGCGCACGCCCTACGCGGTGAGCTTCCTGGCCGGGACGAAGACCTTCGTGCTGGTCACGCTGCACGTCATCTACGGCGACCAGAGCGCGAAGCGGAAGGACGAGCTCCTCGCCATCGCGCGCTGGCTCCGCGCCTGGGCCGAGCAGGAGGATGATTTCGGCCATAACCTGATCTGCCTGGGCGACTTCAACATCGATCGCGAGGGCGACCCCCTCTACGAGGCCTTCGTCTCGACGGGGCTGACGCCGGCGCCGGACCATAAGGGCCTGCCCCGCACCGTGTTCGGCGGATCCAGGAACACGAATTTCTTCGATCAGGTCGCCTGGTTCGAGACGGTCCGGAAGAAGCCCTATCTCACCCTCGAATACCGCACCGGCGGCAATTTCGACTTCCGTGGCGTGACGATGCCGGAGCTGACGGTCCAGCAGCTCTCCTACCGGATCTCCGACCATTTCCCGCTCTGGGTGGAATTCGGCCGCTGAACCTTCAGATTCCCGAATTGGGCGCGTCGCACATGTAGCGCGACAGGTGATAGGGCCGCGCCGCGAGGCCCGAGCAGAAGCTCGCCACCACCGGCTCCAGCAGGTCGAACAGCGCCTTCTGCTCGGCATTGGCGGCGTCCAGCCGGTCGCGCGCCTCCTCGGCCTCCGCCGCCAGCTTCGCCATGTCCAGCATGGTGTGCTTCCGGTCGCGATAGACGAAGCGGCCGCCGATCATGACGTGGCGCACGGCCGTCGCATCCTCGGCGTGGATCATCTGGTTCAGCGTCGCGTTGTGCGGCATCCAGTGCGGCGTCGCGAGGTCGAGGAAGACGATGTCCGCCTTCATCCCGGGCTCGATCGCGCCGATATCCGTGAAGCCGGCCGCCCGTGCCGAGCCCAGCGTCCCGGCGTGATAGACCTGCTCCGCCGTCGCCCAGGCCCGCGGATCGGGCGTCTGCACATGCGAGGTGAAGGCGGCCAGCCGCATCGCCTCGTACATGTTGGAATTGTCGCCGCTGGTCACGCCATCGGTGCCGAGGCCCACATTCACGCCGAGGTCCAGCGCCCGCTTCAGCCGGAACATCCCGTTGCCCAGCTTCATGTTCGAGGCCGGGTTGTGCGCGATGGAGGCGCCGCGGTCGGCGAGCATCCGCAGGTCGTCATCGTCCAGCCAGACGCCGTGCGCGACGGTGAACTGCGGCCCGACGAGGCCCAGGCTGTCCATGTAGCGCGCCAGCGTCATGCCGTAGCTCTGCAGGCCGACCAGCGCCTGCACCTTGCTCTCGGCGACATGGCTGTGGAGGCCCACCTCGTACTTCCGGGCGAGGTCGCGGCAGCCACAGAGGAACTCCCGCGTGCAGTGATGCGGGATGGTCGGCGCGACGGCGAAGCGGATGTCCTCCGCGTTCCAGCGCCAGTCGCGGAGCGCCTGCTCCATGACGGCCAGCGTCTCCTGCCAGGGGCGGAGCCTGATCTTCTCGGCCTCGCGGCGGAGCTTGTCGGGCAGGGCGTCCAGCAGGCCGGGGATGGCCTCGTAGAGCGAGCGGTCCGCCACCATGGGCGCGACCACCGCGCGCATGCCCACGGTCGCATAGGCATCGGCCACCGCGTCCAGCCCCTCGACGGAGGGCAGCGGGATCTCGGTGCAGAGGTCGTAGGCGGTGGTGCAGCCCTTGGCGACCATCTCGGCCGCGCAGAGCAGCACCGAGAGCCGCTTGTCGGAAAGCGCGCGGCTGCCGCCGACCCACGGCGCGGAGGCCAGCAGCGTCTCCAGGCTCCAGCGGTCGCCCTGGCCCCGGCCGAGGCCGCCATGGCCGTGGGTATGGGCATTGGTGAGGCCCGGATGCAGCAGGAAGCCGGAGGCGTCGACGACGGCGGCGCCCTCCGGCGCGGCCAGATTCTCGCCGACCTCGCGGATCACGCCGTCCTGGATGACGATGTCGGCATGGCCGGCGCGGCGACGGGTGACCTCCGCCAGCCGCCCGCCGCGGAGGATCTGCCAGCCTGGTTCCGCCTTCGCCATGACGTTCTCCGTGCTTTCGAGGGGGCTCCGCCCTTCGCCTTCAGAACTCCGGGACGAGCTCCAGCGCCTCAATGCTCCAGCTGCCCTGGCCGTCGGGCTTCACCTGCAGCGGCAGCGCATTGGGCGTGCGGACATTGGCCGGCAGGCCCGCCTCGTAGCGGAAGGCACGCCAGAGCGCCCCATGCGCGACCACCAGCACGGGGCCGGGCAGGGCGGTGGCGCGGTTGATGGCGCGGACGCAGCGGGCGCGCAGCTGGGCGAAGGTCTCGGCGCCCTCGGGGGTGAACCTGTCGGCGATCCAGTCGTCATACCAGTCGCCCATGGGCTCGCCCTCCTGGACGCCGAAATTCACCTCGCGCAGATCCTCGTCCACCAGGACGGGGAGCTTGAGCACCTCGGCGGCCATGTCCGCCGTATCCTTGGCGCGGCTGAGCGGCGAGGAGACGATCGTCCTGATCGGCACGGGATGCAGCGTCTTTGCCGCCCGCTTCGCCTGCAGGATGCCGACATGGTTCAGCGGGATGTCCACATTGCCCTGGCTCCGCCCCTCGGCGTTCCAGTCGGTCTCGCCGTGACGGAGGTACCAGAAGGGGATGGGGTTGAGGCTCATGCGGAGAACCCTTCGGCTGCCAGCGTGTCTGCGAGGACGGGGAGGGAGAAGAGGCGCTTCCGGTGGGCCAGGAGCGCATCGGGCGGCGCGACGCCGAGGAAGCCGGCGAGCACGGTAACCAGCGCGATATAGCAGTCGGCGGCGGTCACGGCCTCGCCCACGATCCAGTCCCGGTCCTCCAGGCCCCGGTCGAGGAAGGCCAGCATCTCCTCCACCCGGGCGACGGCCGAGGCGCGGATCTCGCTCTCGGCCGAGGCCGGGCCGAAGCGGCCGGGCGCGAAGCCCGGATGGAAGCTCCGCGGCAGGTGCCAGGCGCACCAGGAGAGCCATTCCATCACCCGCCAGCGCGCCATGCGTTCCGTGGGGATGAGGCCGCTCTCCGGCGCCATCTCGCCGATGGCCAGCAGGATGGCCGGCGTCTCGGTCAGGGCCTGGCCGTCGTCCAGCAGCAGGGTCGGGACCTGGCCCTTGGGGTTGAGGGCGAGGTATTCCGGCGTGCGGCCCTCGCCCTGGCGCAGGCTGATCTCCTGCACGTCTCCCGGCAGGCCGGACAGCGCGAAGGCGAGCCTCGCCGCCAGGCTGGAGCTGCGCGTGGAGACGTAGAGGATCACGCGGCGACCGCCAGGCCTTCGTCGGCCATGACCTTCGCCACCGCCGGCCGCGCCAGCATGCGCTTGTAGAAGGCCGCGACATTGGGCGGCAGCGGCAGGTTCATGCGCTCCTTGGCCCAGAAGGTGACGTAGAAGGGCGCGGCGTCGCCGAAGGAGAATTCGCCGGCGACGTAGTCCTTGCCCTCCAGCGCCTTGTCCAGCCAGGCGAGGCCCTTGAGGAACATCTCGCGGCCCTTGTCTTTCACCGCCTCATGGTCGGCCTCCGACGGCGCGTAGTTGGCGGGGCGGAACATGCGGGAGAAGCCCTGCATGTGGATGGTCGCGACGGCATAGTCGGTCGCTTCCAGCGCCCGGGCCTGGCCGTCCGGCGTGGCGGGCATGAGCTTCGCGGCGGGATTCGTCGCCGCGATCCAGAAGGCGATGGCGGGGAACTCGGTGAGGACCGAGCCGTCGTCCTTCTGCAGCGTCGGCACCTTCGACTTCGGGTTGATCGAGGTGAATTCCGGCTTGAACTGCGCCCCCTCGCGCAGGTTCAGCAACTCGGCCTTGTAGGCGGCGCCGCTCTCCTCCAGCAGGACGTGGATGCCGAGGGAGCAGGCGCCGGGGGCGTAGAAGAGCTTCATGGGACTTTTCCTTCTCGTCGGGATTCAGGCTGCTTCGCGGGCGATCACACGTTGCACGGCGGGGCGGGCCTTCATGGCCTCGAGATGCCTGGCCACCTTGGGCGGCAGGGTCATGCCGGCTCGGCCGGCCGCCCAGTTGGCGAGGAAGAAGAGGGCGGCATCGGCCACCGAATAGCCCGAGGCCAGCAGCCAGGGATCGCCGGCGATCCTGCCCTCGACCAGTTCCAGATAGCCTTGCGCCAGAGCCACGCCCTGTGCGACGACGCGCAGCTTGTCGGCCTCGTCCTTCGCGAAGTTCTCCGGGCGGAACTGCCGGGTGAAGCCCTGCGGGTGCACGGTGCCGCAGAGATAGTCGAGCCATTCCAGAGTGCGCGCCTCGCCCTCGAAATCCGGGGGGATCAGCCCGGCCCCGGGGTGGGACTTGGCCAGCCACCAGGCGATGACCGGGAACTCGGTCAGCACGGAGCCGTCGTCGCGCATCAGCGCGGGCACCTTGGCCTTGGGGTTGATCGCCAGGTAGTCCGGCTTGCGGTTGGAGCCGTCGCGGGTGGAGACGCGCTGGGTCTCGAAGGGGAGGCCCAGCTCCTCCAGGATCACATGGATGCCGATCGAGCAGGCACCGGGTCCGTAGAAGAGCTTCATGTGGTCTCCTGGTTCAGCAGAACAGCGACGAGACCGACCTCTCCTCGCTGATGCGCCGCATAGCTTCGGCGAGAAGCGGCGCGATGGGAAGCTGGCGGATATTGGTCGCCTCCTGCACCGCCGAGGTCGCCGCGATGCTGTCGGTGACGATCATGGTCTCGATGGGCGACTTCTCCACGCGCGCCACCGCGCCACCCGAGAAGACGCCGTGCGTCACATAGGCGCTGACCGAGCGCGCCCCGTGGTCCATCAGCGCCTGGGCCGCGTTGCAATGGGTGCCGCCGCTGTCGATGATGTCGTCGATGATGATGCAGTGCCGGCCCGTCACGTCGCCGATGACGTTCATCACCTCGGAGACGCCGGCCTGGGGGCGGCGCTTGTCGATGATGGCGAGGTCGGAGTGGATCTGCTGGGCGATGGTGCGGGCGCGGACCACGCCGCCCACGTCGGGGCTCACCACCATGAGGTCACGGCCGGCGAATCGGGTCTGGATGTCGCGCGAGAAGAGCGGCGCGGCGTAGAGGTTGTCCACGGGAATGTCGAAGAAGCCCTGGATCTGGCCGGCATGCAGGTCCATCGTCAGCACCCGGTCGGCACCGGCCTGGGTGATGAGGTTGGCCACCAGCTTGGCCGAGATCGGCGAGCGCGGGCTGCTCTTCCGGTCCTGCCGGGCATAGCCGAAATAGGGCAGCACCGCCGTGACCCGCCGCGCCGAGGAGCGGCGCAGCGCGTCCAGGGTGATGAGCAGCTCCATCAGGTTGTCGTTGGCCGGGTAGCTGGTGGACTGGATGACGAAGACATCCTCGCCGCGGATGTTCTCGTGGATCTCGACGAAGACCTCCATGTCGGCGAAGCGGCGGACCGAGGCGTTGGTCAGCGGCATCCCCAGCTTGTCGGCGACGGCCTTGGCCAGCGGCAGGTTGCTGTTGCACGCAACGATCTTCATCGGCCCGGATACCCCTGGTTCGGCTGGCGGGCCGTCGATAGCCCCCCGGCACCGATGTGTAAACTTGCGCTCCGGTTCACCCTGGCGTGCTGGCGTTCCGGATGATGGTCTGCACGCCCCCGGCCGCCTGTTCCGCGGCCACATAGGCGACATCGCCCCAGAAGCGGGAGAGCGAGCCGGCCGGAACCTCGTTGAGCTGCACCACGCGGCCAAGCTCGTGCCCGTCGCGGCGCGAGACGATCCATTGGATCTCCACCCGCTGCGTGGCCGGGTTCACCGGCAGGACGGCGACCTCCGCCGTCACGGCGAAAGCCGCGCCCTCGGCCGTGTCCTGCATGACGTAGCCCAGATTGCCCAGGAAGCCCCGCATCCGGGAGGTCAGCGCCGTGTTGCCGTCGCCCGGGGCACCGGTGATGGGGATGAAGCGCACGCGCGGCGGGCCCGCGGAAATCGCGGAGGGGCTGGCCGCGGCGCGGGCCGCCTGCACCGAGAGCAGCATCTGGGTGACGCGGGGGACCGCCTGGGCGGCCACGGCGCCGATCAGCTCCGGCGTCGCCTCGGCCCAGTTCCGGGCCGCCACCGGCGTGGTCTCCACCACGCCCTGCTCTCGCCCGTCGGCATTGCGGATCGCGAAGCGCGGCTGGACCTGGGCGCCGCTGACCGCGGCGGTGATGTCGAGCTTCCAGTCGAGCGGCAGCGGCGTGACCGTGGAAATGGCCGGGACGTCGGCCGCCTGCAGCCCGTCGGCCACGGCCTCCGCCAGCCGGCGGGCGGCGGTGTCGTCCAGCAGCGCCTCGGGCGGCGGCCGGATGGCGAGCCGGACGGCCAGCGGAATGGCGAGCTGCCGCGAGGCGGCGCCCGGATTGCCCCAATGCGGCGTGATGCTGTTCGAGCAGGCGCCGAGGGCGAGCAGCAGCGCGAGGAGAAGGGGGCTAGGCCAGGACACAGGACGCCATCGCCCCCAGGATCAGCAGCAGCAGGAACAGGAACATGTAGTGCATCGGGCGGTCATAGCACGATCGCGGAGATCTGATGCCCCAGGGGGCCGCCGCCGGCCAGGGTGCGGCGGCGATGGCTGAAGAAGCGGGCCTCGTCGGTCAGGGTGTCCAGGCCGATCGCCGTCGCCGCCACGCCGGCCGCCCGCAGCCGCGCCACGCAATAGCCGGCGAGGTCGAACTGGAAGTGCCCCGCGTCCCGGCCCGGCGCGAAGAAGCGCGGATCGCCCACCGCGTCGCGCAGATCGGCGCGGACCTCGTAGCTCGCCTTGGCGATGCAGGGGCCGATGACGGCGTTGACGCGGTGGCGGTCGGCGCCGAGGGCGACCATGGCCTCGACGGTCGCTTCCAGCACGCCGCCGACGGCGCCGCGCCAGCCTGCATGGGCAGCGCCGATCACCCCGGCCTCGGCATCGTGGAACAGGGCAGGGGCGCAGTCGGCGGTGATGACGCCCAGTGCCAGGCCGGGCGCCCTGGTGACCAGGCCGTCGGCCTCGGGCAGCGCGTCCCAGGCGGCCCCTGTCGCCCCCTCGGCCGCGCCGGTCGCCTCGACGACGCGCGGGCCATGGACCTGGCGGAGCGAGCGCAGATCCGCGGGCTCCACGCCCAGGGCGCGGGCCGCCCGGGCGCGGTTCTCGGCCACGTTCGCCGGCGGGTCGTCGCCGCGCAGCCCGCAGTTCAGCTCGGCATAGGCGCCGGTCGAGACGCCGCCGCGGCGGGTGAAGAAGCCGTGCCGCGCGGCGAGCGCGGGGTGGGTGAGGAACTCCGCCATCAGGTCTCGAATCCGGCCGGGGTGGGGAGGCCAGGGTGGGCGAGGACCAGGGCCTTGAACAGCCGCCCCATGCCCTCGGGCGCCACGAGGCGCTGGGCCGCGGCCAGGATCGGCCCGGCGGAGGCGGGCTTCATGCGAGCCAGCATGGCGCTGCGGGCCATCAGCCCCAGCCGCTGGAGGAACAGCCCCATGGGCAGCGGGCCATGGGCGGCCGCGCCCGCCGCCCGGCCGGCCGCGGCGAGGGCGGCGAAATCCACATGAGCCGTGAGATCGGCCTCGCCCGGCTCGGCGAGCGGCTCGGCCCGCTCGTTGCCGCGCAGGGCCTGGAGCGTGTCGCCGAAGCCGCTCTCGGCGGGGCCGTAGTCGAGGGCGAGCAGCGCGCCGCCCTGGGCCGCGATCCGCGATGCCAGCGCGGCGGCGATGGCCTGGGCCGGCTCGCAGATCTCGCGGACGGCACCGTTCGGAGCCTCTTCATCCCAATCAGATGGTTGCTCGATAAAGTTGCCATCCTGCACGAAGCGCTCGCGCCAGCCTTCCGCGCGCTTCACGAATTGCCGGATCGGCAGCGCGTCGAAGAATTCGTTGGCCAGGAGGATGGCCGGCCCCTCGGGAAGGGTGGAGATCTCCCCGTGCCAGGCGGCCACACGCCCACCCAGCCGGCGGCCCTGCTCGGCCTTCAACACCGGCGAGGTCTCGACCAGATGCAGCTCCGCGGCCCTGGCGAAGGCCGGCGCCATCTCGTCCACCGCGCGCAGCGCATCCGCCATCAGCGTGCCGCGCCCGGGGCCCAGCTCCGCCAGCACCACGCGCTCCGGCGCGCCTATCGCCTGCCAGGTGACCGCGGCCCAGAGGCCCAGGCACTCGCCGAAGGCCTGGCTCATCTCAGGTGCCGTCGTGAAGTCCCGGCCGATGCCCTCGCCCCGGGCGTAATAGGCCGAGGCCGCGCGCGCCATGAAGGCGTCGAGCCGCTCCATCAGCCGGTCCGCTTGGAGCGCCAGATCAGATAGCCTCCGACCAGCAGCATCGGCAGCGACAGGAGTTGCCCCATGGTCGCGCCGGCGAAGAGGAAGCCGAGATTGGCGTCCGGCTCGCGGAAGAACTCGCCGAGGATGCGCGCCACGCCGTAGCCCGCCGCCATGGTGCCGAGGAAGAAGCCGGGGCGCGAGCGGTTCGGCTTGTGGAACCAGAGCGCGATCAGCAGGGCGAAGAGCAGGATGCCCTCCATCCCGGCCTGGTAGAGCTGGCTCGGATGGCGCGGGATCTGCAGCCGGTCACCGGGGAAGACCATGGCCCAGGGCACCTCGGCGGCGCGGCCCCAGAGCTCGCCGTTGATGAAGTTCGCGAGGCGCCCGAAGAACAGGCCGATCGGCGCCACGATCGCCACGCGGTCGCCGAAGGCCAGGGTCGGGATCTTCTGGCTGCGCGTGTAGAGCACCGTCGCCACGACCACGCCCAGCAGCCCGCCATGGAAGGACATGCCGCCCTGCCAGACCATCAGGGCCTCGAGCGGATGGAACAGGTAGTGGCCCGGCCGGTAGAAGAGCACATAGCCGAGCCGCCCGCCGAGGATCACGCCCAGCGTGGCCCAGGTCACGAAATCGTCCACCTGCTCGGGCGTCGCCACCTTCGGCTCGGCCACCACCAGCCGGCGCATGAGCCGCCAGCCCAGCACGATCCCCACGATATAGGCGAGGGCGTACCAGCGGATGGCCAGCGGGCCGAGCTGGATCGCGACGGGGTCGATCAGGGGAAACTGCATGGCCCGAAGGCGTAGCCCGGCCCCGCGCGTCAGGGAAGCCGCAGCAGGGCGGCGCAGGCGGCCGGCAGTTGCGGCCGGGGCCCGGGCGGGCGCGGCGTCGGGCGCCGCGCCGCCTCGCTCAGCCACCAGTCGAGGCCATCGCAGCCGTCGCCGGCCGGGATGGGCGGGCCGGGCCGGCATTCGGGCGAGCCGGCCGGGCAGCGCAGCCGCACATGCATATGGCTGTCATGTCCGAACCAGGGGCGGACGCGGTGCAGCCAGGCCTCGCCGCGATGCATCGCGCAGAGGCTGCGCTTGATGCCGTGGTTGACGAAGATGCGTTCCACGCCGGGCGTCTCGGCCGCGAGCCGGATCAGCCGGGCATGCGCCTCGGTGAAGCGGCGCGGATCCACCGCCGACTGGTCGGGCAGGACCAGCGAGGTCTCCGGGATGCTCTCCCGCGCGGGCCGGCTCATCGCCGGCTTGCGGCTGAGGTCGAGCCAGATGTCCGCGTCGATCCCGGCCTGGTGGCTGGCATGGCCGAAGGGCATGGGCCCGCCGCGCGGCTGGCCGAGGTCGCCGATCCAGAGGTCCTGGCCCGAGCGCGCGGCAAAGGTCTGCACGAAGCGGACGAGGTCCGGATGGCCCCAGTTGCGGTTCCGCGAGAGGCGGACGGCCTGGTAGCCGGGCCCCTCCGGCGGCAGCTCCACGGCCCCGGCGATGCAGCCGAGGCCGGTGCCGCCGATGACGCGGGCCGGCCCGGGCGAGGGGCCACGGACCGTGGACCAGGTCTGCGAATGGGCAGGGAGGAGGAGCGCCACCCAGGCGAGGAAGGTCCAGGAAACGAGTTTCCTGGCGGGGTGAGCGAGGGGCGGCGCCCCTCGCTCACCCACGGGCCTTCTCCAGCAGATGGGTGGTGGACCGCCCCGGCAGCAGCTCCAGCAGCTCCGTCCGCCCGCCCCAGGAGGCGACCTCCCTCGCGCCGACCACCTGCTCGATCCGGTAGTCCGCCCCCTTGAAGAGCCGGTCCGGCCGCAGGGCCAGGATCGCCTCCAGCGGGGTGTCCTCCTCGAAGGCGATCACCGCATCCACCGAGGCCAGCGCGGCGATCACGGCCGCGCGGTCCTCCAGCGGGTTCATTGGCCGCGTCGGCCCCTTCAGCCGGCGCACCGAGGCGTCGGCGTTGAGCGCCACCACCAGCCGGTCGCAATGCCCCCGCGCCGCGCGCAGCATCCGCGTGTGGCCGGCATGCAGCACGTCGAAGACGCCATTGGCGAAGCCCACCACCAGCCCCTGGTCCCGCCAGGACTGCACGAGCCGCTGCGCCGCCGGCCAGGTGAGCACCTCGCCGGTGGCGCCCTCCGCCTCGCGCAGGGCGTGATCCAGCTCCGCCGCGGAGCAGGTCGCGGTGCCCAGCTTGCCCACGACCACGCCCGCCGCCGCATTGGCGGTCCGCATGGCGGCCTCCAGGTCCAGCCCCGCCGCGACGGACAGGGCGAGGGTCGCGATCACCGTGTCGCCCGCGCCCGAGACGTCGAAGACCTCGCGCGCCATGGTCGGCAGGGCGACGGCGGGGGCGTCGCGCCGCACCAGCATCATGCCCTTCTCGCTGCGCGTGGCGAGCACCGCCTCCACCGCCACCTCGGCCAGCACGGCCCGCGCCGCCGCCTCGCATTCCGCGTCGGAGCCGACCGGCCTCCCGGTGGCCTCGGCGAGCTCGCGCGCATTGGGCGTCAGGCAGGTCGCGCCGGCATAGCGGGAGAAGTCTCGCCCCTTGGGATCGACCACGACCGCGATGCCGCGCGACCGCGCAGCCGCGATGGCACCGACGATTACCTCCGGCGTCAGCACGCCCTTGCCGTAGTCGGAGAGGATCAGCGCCTCGGCCTCGGCCAGCACCTGGGCCAGGATGGTGGCGATGGCCTCCGCCTCGGCGCCGCTGGCCTGGGCGACCGCCTCGTCGTCCACGCGGACGATCTGCTGCCGGCCGGCGATGACGCGCAGCTTCACCGTGGTGCGGCGCCCGGGCGTCCGCAGCAGCCGCGCCGCGCCGCCGAGCAGGCCGTCCAGCTCCGCGGCCTCGGCATCCTCGCCGACCAGGCCGATCAGCGCCGGCAGCCCGCCCAGCGCCGAGATGTTGCGCGCCACGTTCCCCGCGCCGCCGGCCATGGATTGAGTGCGCCCGAGCCGCACCACCGGCACCGGCGCCTCGGGCGAGAGCCGGTTCGCGTCGCCGTAGAGGAAGCGGTCGAGCATGACGTCGCCGAGACAGACGATCCGGCGGCCGGAGAGGTCGAGCATGGGAGGCTTCTATACCCGGATGGCCGCCGGCCGAAGAGCCGTCAGTTCAGCGCCAGCCTGAGCCGCTCGGCCGCCGCCTGGAGCGGACCCGAATCGGCCGGCGCCGCGGGCCGGTTCGCGGTCGGATAGGCCACGGCCAGGGCGGCGAGCATGTCCAGCATCGCCTCGTGCACGGGGGCCAGATGGGCCGCCCGCAGCTCCGGCGCGGCGCGCGCGGCGCGGTCGGCGGCGGCGCGGTAGAGGCCGTAGCCGTCGAGATAGGGCTCGAGCTGGTCCGGCTCGCGCAGGGCGGCCTCGTATTGCAGCGCGGCCCGGTCGGCCATGTCGGCGATGACCGCGGCCTGGACCTTGGGCGTTGCGCCGATTCCGGGGGCCTGCGCCTCGGCGGCGTGCAGCGCGGCCCGCACGGCGGCCACCGCCTGCTCGACCTCGGCCAGGGGCGCGCGGTCGAGGGCGAGGGCGGAGGCGCGCTCCATCGCCTCGCGGAAATCCGCGACGCCGAGGCGCGCCAGCACCTCCTCCAGCTCGGCATAGACCTCGGCGATGGGGTGGGCGAACATCTCGCCGGCGGCCTGGGTCTCGCCGAGACGGTAGATGTCCTGCCCGGCGGCATAATGCGCGGCGATGACGTCCATGGCCACGAGGAACTCGACCGGGTCGGTCTCGGCCAGCGCGGGGTCGATGCCGCCCTCGCCGCCGGCCTCGCCGCCTTCGCCGCCCTGGGCGGCCGGCGCGGCGGGGATGGCCGGCGCCGGCTGCGCGGCGGCGGTGCCGCCCACCAGCGTGAAGGCGCCGAGCCCGAGCCACATCTTGGTGGAAACCCGTCGGCCGATCATCGGCACCCTCCTCGCAGCGACACCGGCAGCCTAGCATGGAGGCATGATTCTCTGCCTCGCCCAAATCCTGGACACCGAGCGGCGCGCGCGCATCGACGCGCTGCTCGCGGCGGCGGAGTTCGTGGATGGCGCGCAGACCGCCGGATGGCATGCGAGGCTGGTGAAGGCGAACCGGCAGGCCTCGCCCGGGCATCCCGCGGCGCGGGAGGCGGCGGCGCTGGTCTCCGCCGCGCTGCGCGATCACGCCGTCTTCCGCTCGGCGGTGCTGCCGCGCCGGATCGCGCCGCCGCTTTTCGCGCGCTACGGCGGCGGCGAATCCTACGGGACGCATGTGGACGACGCGCTGATGGGAGGCGACGCGCTGCGCAGCCCCCTCCGCAGCGACGTGGCGGTGACGGTCTTCCTCGCAGATCCTGAGAGCTATGCCGGCGGCGAGCTGGTGATCGAGGATCCGGCGGGCGAGCAGGCCTTCCGGCTCGGCGCGGGCGACGCCATCGCCTATCCCGCGACGAGCCTGCACCGCGTGGCCTGCGTGACCTCCGGCGAGCGGCGCGTGGCGGTGACCTGGGTGCAGAGCCTGGTCCGCGACGCCGCGCAGCGGGAGATCCTCTTCGACCTGGACACGGCGCGCCGCCAGGTCTTCGACCGCGAGGGCAAGAGCGGAACCTTCGATTTGCTGGCCAAGAGCCACGCCAACCTGCTGCGGAGATGGGCCGAGCCCTGAGACGCTGCGCTTGGCGCCTGATGCGTTCGCCTTCGCTCACGCATCACGCTCCAGTCTTCTGTTTTGTCGAGGGATTCAGGCCTGCGGCGCCTTCGCGCCTCCGGTCATCCCGCTCCAGCGGCGAAGGTAGAGGTAGTCGGCCGGCAGCCCGAGCCGGAGGCAGGACTGCACGGCCGGGCTGGAGGGCAGCATGAGCCGGTCGGCGAGGCGCGCGACGGCGCGGACGACCGGCCATTCCCAGCCGCGCAATCCCTGACGGGCCTCCAGGCCGAGCCTTTCGCGCACCCATCCCGGCACGAGCTCCACCCCTGCCCGCACCAGCATGCGCTGCATGGGTCGCGCCGCGGCGGGCAGGGCGGGCGCGCGCCGCATGATGTCGAGGAACTCGTGCACGATCGGCGAGGGCTCCAGCCGGCCGCGCATCTGCTCGAAGAGCGCCTCCAGCTCCGCCTGGCTGGCCGGCGCCTCCAGGGCGCCGTAGAGGCGCGCGGCCGGCGCGCCCTCGGCATAGAGCCGGTCCAGCTCGGCCGGGCTCAACGGGCGCACGAAGCGATGCCAGGCCTCGACGAAGCCGAAGCCCGCCGTTGCCTGCACCCAGCTCAGCAGCTTCACGTCGTTGGCGCGGTAGGCCTCGCCGGCCGGCGTGTGCCCCGCCACCTTGTCGTGCATCCGGACCACGCCCCCGATCATGGATTCCGCGAGGCCGCGCGGGCCAAAGACCGTCACCATGGCGGCCAGGCCGGTGCGCTGGAGGCGCGGCACCGGATCGGTGCGGAAGGAGGAATGCTCCCAGACGCCGGTGCGCACGCCGGGCTCGGCCAGCTCCAGGATCACGGCCGTCACGCCGCCGATGAAGAGTGCCACGGGATTCTTGAAGACCTGCCAGGAGACGGAGTCCGGCGGTACCAGGGCGGCCTCGCCGCGCGGCTGGGAAAAGTCGATCGCGGGACGGCCGGGCGGCTGGACCATCGCCCGGGCGGCGGCGTCCAGCCGATGGCCGAAGGGCAGGGCGGTGGCGAGCATGCGTCCTCCGGGTCAGGCCAGGCGGCGCGCCAGCTCGGCCGCATCGGCCGGGGCACGCACCTTGGCGTCGTTGTCGAAGAAGACGAAGACGTCGCGGCCGGACTTGCGCACGCGTGCTGGCCTGCCGGCGCGCGTGCCGTCCGGCGAGTCCCGGCCCTCGGACCAGGCGCGCACCCGCTTCGCCCAGGCGTCCAGCGCCGCCGCGTCGTAGCCGCTGGTATAGAGCTGCTCCGAGCCGTGCAGCCGGACGTAGACGAAGTCGGCGGTGACATCCATCAGCAGCGGCCACTCCACCGTGTCCGCGCAGACCAGAGCCACCTGATGCTTCCGCAGCAGCTCGACGAACTCCGGCGTGCAGAAGCTTTCGTGCCGGATCTCGATCCCATGGCGCAGCCGGCGATGGCCCTCCGTCGCGAGCCAGCTCCGGCCGTCGAGCCGCGCGTCGTGGCGCCCGGCCAGCGCGGCCGCTTCCTCCGTGTCCTTGGGCAGCAGGGCGAGGAAGGCCCCGAAGCGCTCCGGGTCGAACTTCATCCGCGGCGGGAACTGCCAGAGGAAGGGGCCGAGCTTCGGCCCGAGCCGCAGCACGCCCGAGGCCAGGAAGTTGGCGAGCGGGATCTCGATGTCGCGCAGCCGGAGCATATGGGTGATGTAGCGCGAGCCCTTCACGGCGAAGAGGAAGCCCTCGGGCGTCTCCTCGCGCCAGCGGCCGAAGGCTTTGGGCCTCTGCAGCCCGTAGAAGGTCCCGTTGATCTCGATGGTCCGGAACTTCCCGGCCGCATAGGCGAGTTCCCGCTTCTGCGCGAGGCGCTCGGGATAGAAGACGCCGCGCCAGCCGCCATAGGTCCAGCCCGAGATGCCGATGCGGATGTCGCCCTGGGCCATGGGGGAGCAACGGGGCGGCGAGCGTCCCGTTGCATGGCGCGTCATCGCGCGCGGGCCAACACCTTCCGCGCGCGGTCCACCACCGGCAGGTCGATCATCGCGCCCTCGAAGGCCACCGCGCCCAGCCCCTGGGCCAGCGCCTCCTCGAAGGCCGCGACGAGCCTGCGCGCGCGGTCCACCTCGGCGGGCGAGGGGCCGTATTCCTCGTTGATGATGGGCACGTGGAGCGGATGGATGCAGGCCGTGCAGCCGAAGCCCAGCCCGCGCGAGCGCCGCAGCGAGGCGCGGTAGCCGTCCAGGTCCGAGAAATCGGCGAAGGCGCCGACCGAGCCCATGGGCAGGATGCCCGCGCCGCGCGCCGCGGCCACGACCATCATCCCGAAAACATACATGCTGTCCCCGCCGGGCACCGCCTCCATCTCGGTGCAGAGATCCTCGCTGCCGACCCCGAGGGCGGCCATGCGCGGATCGGCATGGGCGATGGCGTGCAGCTGCGGCAGGGCCTGGGGCGTCTCGACCACGCCGATGAAGCGGGTGTGGCCGCGCGGCAGGTCCAGCAGCGCCTCGCGCGACGCGACCACCTCGCTCAGCAGCTTCACATGCTCGGCGCCCATGAGCTTGGGCAGCATGAGGACCGAGACCTCCGGCATCACGGCGGCCGCGATGTCCAGGACGGACATCTCCATGGGCCGGTTAATGCGCACGCAGACCTGCGCGCCGGCCTGGCTCACCGTCTTCGCGGCGGCGGGCAGGGCGTCGCGCGCGGCCTGCTTCTCGCCGGGCGGGATGCTGTCTTCGAGGTCGAGGATGATGACGTCCGCGCCGCGGGTATGCGCCTTGGCGACGAAGCGCTCGGCGGTGGCGGGGACGAAGAGCAGGGAACGCCAGTTGGGCGTGGACATCGGCTTCACTCCGGTGATGGCGACGGCGGGCTGGGGCATGGCCGCGTCTTGCCGGCCATCCTAGCTTTCGATCCCGCGGGCGGAAGGGTTGGAGGCCGGACCATGCGATGGAGATCGGCGGGAATGCTGCTGCTGGGCCTGATGCTTCCCGGGCCGGGGGAGGTCTGGGCGCAGGGGAAGGAGAGCCCCGCCGCGAAGGCGCCGGCCGGAGCGCCGGCGCCGGGCCGCCCGCGCTCCTGCGCCGCGCCGCTGCGCGCCGGCTGCGAAGCGATGCACGGCTCCTGTCAGCTCGCCTGCCCGCCGATGTGGAGCACGAATCCCGGCGCGCCGGCCTTCACGCCCACGAACCGCGCCGCCTGCCTGCAACGCTGCCTCATGAGCCGGTCGAGCTGCCTGCGGACCTATGGCTGCTGGTGATCAGGACGCGCCTTCGAAGGCGGCGCCGGTCTCCAGCATCGCGGCGATCCGCGCCTCGTCGTAGCCCATCTGCGCCAGGATCTCGCGCGTGTTCCGGCCGAGCTGCGGCGCGGGCAGGGTCTCCTCGCGCATCCCGCCGCTGAAGGTGTTGGCGACGCGGGTGCGGCGGATGCGGCCCTCGGTCGGATGCTCGTCGAAATGCCAGAAGCCGACCTCGTTCAGGTGGGGGTCGTCCATCAGGTCGTCGATGGTGTTGTAGGGGCCGGCAGGGACATCGGCCTTCGCGAAGATCTCCAGCCAGTCGGCGGTGGTCCGCGTGGCCAGCGCCTCGACCTGTATGGTGAAGTAGTCGGCCGCATTCTCCGTGCGGGTGAGCGCGGTGCGGAAGCGCGGGTCGTCCTTCAGCTCCGGCCGGCCGATCGCGTCGAAGAAGGCGAAGGCCTGCTTGTTGTTGTTCGGCCGCACGGTGATGTGGCCGTCCAGCGTCGGCAGCGGGCGGTAGTCGGGCGAGAGGAGGCGCATGTCGCCGGTGGGGCCCTCGGGCGGATCGAAGGTGGAGGCGCCCAGATGCTCGCTCATGACGAAGCTCGCCATGTTCTCGAACATCGGCACCTCGATGGCCTCGCCGACACCGGTCTTCTCGCGGCGGTAGAGGGCGAAGCCCACGCTCTGCGCGGCGATGAGGCCGGTGGTGTGGTCGGTCATCACCATGGGCACGAAGCGCGGCTCGCCGGTCGCGCGCTCGAAGGTGCCGGCCACGCCCGAGAGCGACTGGATGATCGGGTCATAGGCCGGGCGGTTGTAGTAGGGCCCGCCGCGGCCGAAGGCGACGATGCCGCAATGGATCAGCCGCGGATTGATCTTGGACAGCGAGGCGAAGTCGAGCCCCGCCCGCTCCAGCCCCTGGGGACGGACATTGGTGACGAAGACATCGGCCTTTGCGATCAGCGCCTTCATGGCCGCGAGCCCCTCGGGCTGCTTGATGTCGAGGCCGATGCTGCGCTTGTTGCGGTTGAAGTTGATGAACTTGCCGCTCATCGCCGGCGTGCGGCTCCCGGCGGCCAGGTAGCGCAGGATGTCGCCGCCCGGCGCCTCGACCTTGATGACCTCGGCGCCCTGGTCGGCCAGGGTGCGGGTGCAGATGGGGCCGACGACGACGGTGGTGAGGTCCACCACCTTCACGCCGGCAAGCGGGCCGCTCATGCGAATTCCAGCTCCATCTGCGCGCAGAGCTTTTGGCCCGCGTCGGCGACCCAGGCGGTCATCTTTCCATCCTGCACGGCTGAGCCGTTCAGGGTGATGGTGTCGCCCACATAGATCGGCCGCGTCAGCCGAGCGTCGAAACCCGTGAGGCGATGTCCGGGCGCATTCTTCACCGCGGCGTCGAGGAGGAGCTGCATGGTCAGCCCGCCATTCTCCACCGTGGCGGGATAGCCCTCCTCGGCGCGGGCGTAGTCGGCGTCGTAATGGATGCGGTGGGCGTTCCAGGTCACGGCCGAGTAGCGGAAGATCAACGTGGGCGGGAGGTGCTTTTCTTCCGACCATGCCGCATCGGTCGGCGCTGGCGTGCCTGGGTTCACCGGGGATTTCGTGCCGGCGGGAACGGCCTCGCGATAAACCGCGTCGAACTCGTCGACCGCGATCACCTGGCCCTCCACCTCGAAGGTGTTGCGCAAGGTGAGCACGCAGAGGATGCCGGTGCGCGCCTGCTTGGGCTCGATGGCCGCCACCTCGGATTTCTTCACCAGCGCGTCGCCGACGCGAAGCTCGCCCGGGATGCGGACGCGACGGCCGGCGCCCATGCGGCGGGGCAGGGGAATGGGCGGCAGGATCACGCCCTTGTTGGGATGGCCGTCGGGGCCGAGGTCGGACTGCCGCGCGCTCTCGCAGCAGAACATGCCGAACCAGTGCGGCGGCAGCACGGCGCCGCGGGGAAAGCTGTCGGGATCCAGGTCCAGCATGGCCGCGATCCGCCGCAGCATGCTGGGCGACACGTCGTCCTGGGTGACGCGCACATGGCCCAGCCACTCGCGCTGCACCGGCTTGATCGCCTCGAAGAAGTCCATGGTCAGTCGGCCACCAGGTTGAGGCGTCGGATGAGGGGCCCCCAGCGGCCGGCATCGGCGCGAGTGACGCGGTAGAAGTCCTCGGGCGTGTTGCGGGGCGCGGCATCGGCGCCGACGCGGGCATAGCCCGCCTGCACGCGCGGATCCTCCAGCGCCTCGTTCAGCGCCGCCGAGATGCGCGCGACGGCCTCCGGCGGCGTGCCGGTGCGCGCGGTGATCCCGAAATACGCCAGCCCCGTGAAGCCCGGGATGCTCTCGGCGACCGTGGGCACGCCAGGCCAGGCGTCGCGCCGCTCGGCGCTGGTGATGGCGAGCGGGCGGACGCTGGCCACGTTGCGCACCGTCTCGGCCTCGGGCAACCCCATGCAGCGGGCGTGGATGCGGCCGGAGAGCAGGTCCGTCATGGCCTGGGTGCTCTGCCGATAGGGGACATGCACCATGTCGAGCCCGAGATGCGCGCCGATATCCTCCATCAGGAGGTGCGTGCTGGCGCCGACGCCGGCCGAGGCGAAGTTGAACTTTCCGGGGTTGGCGCGGATCCAGCCCACGAGCTCGGAGAAATTCTCGGCCGGGATGGAGCGGTGCACGACGACCGCATGCGCCGTGGAGCAGAACTGGCCGACGGGCAGAAAGTCCTTTTCCCAGTCGTAGGGGAGGTTGCGGTAGAGCAGGGCGTTGAGCCCGCTATTCGTGCCCATGGTCGCGATCATCAGCGTGTAGCCGTCCGCCGGCGCGCGCACGACCGCCTCGGCCGCGGTGTTGCCGGCGCCGCCGGGGCGGTTGTCCACCAGCACGGGCTGGCCGAGCCGCTGCTGCAGCGCGTCGGCCGTGACGCGCGAGACGATGTCGGTCTGGCCGCCGCCGCCATAGGGGACGATCAGCCGGATTCCGCGTTCCGGATAGGCGGCGCGCGCGGGGCCCGGCGCGGCCAGGGCCAGGGCGCCGCCCAGGGCCATGCGGCGTGAGGCGCGGAAGTCGCGATGGCTCATCGGATGTTTCCTCGGGATTGTCTTTGGAGAGCAATCTGTGCCGGAAATCGGCATCGGTCAAAGTGCCGCGGGCGGCTGTTCAAGCCGGCGCGGAACCCGCAGGCTGGGCGGCAAGAATCCTTGGGAGGTTATGATGGCCCGCCTGCCTTATCTCGATCCGAAAGACCTCGCCGAGGCGGATCGCCCGCTGCTCAAGCGCATGATCACGCTGCACCGCTGCCTGGTGAACAGCCCCGGCGCGGCGCGCGCCTTCAGCGGGCTCGGGCAGTATATCCGCTACGGCATGAAGCTCGATGCGCGGCTGCGCGAGCTCGCGATCCTGCAGGTGGGCTGGCTGGCGCGCTCCCCCTATGAATGGTCGCACCATGTGAAGATCGGCTACGATTTCGGCGTCACCGACGAGGACATCGCGGCGCTGATCGCCGAGACGGAGGGCCGGCCGAACGGGCTGGAGCCGCTGGCGAAGCTCGTGCTGAAGGGCGCGCGCGAGGTCTATGCGGGCGGCATGTCGCCGGAGACCTTCGCCGAATTGCAGAAGCATTTCGACAACGAGGCGATGGTGGACCTGACGGTCACGGCGGCCTTCTACTGCGCGGTGGTGCGCACGCTGGCGAGCCTCGCCATCGATGTGGAGCCCGAGTACCAGAAGTACCTGGAGAAGTACCCCTTCCCAGGCTGAGCGAGGCCCCGGGATTCCGGCCTACGCCGCCCGCCGCTATGCTGCCTCCATGGACCAGACCAGCCTCGCCGAGGCCGACCAGCACCATCTCGCGGGCCGCACGCGCGAGGCCATCCTGGCCTATGAGGCCATCCTCGCCACGGAGCCGGAGAGCTTCGACGCTTGGTACGGGCTGGGCCATGCCGCGGCCTCGCGCCTGGAATACGGGCAAGCCGTCCCGGCCTGGCGGCGCGCCCTGCGGCTGCGGCCGGAGCAGGCGCGGTTGCGCGTCAACCTCGCCAAGGCGCTCTTCGCCATCGGCCATGTCTCGGAGGCCGTGCGCGAATACGCCCGGGCGTGGCGGGAGGGCGACGCGACCACCCGCGCCGCGGCGCTGCGCAGCCTCGCCGTGATCGTGCCCGGCGACCCGGAGCTTGGCAATGCCGCGATCCTGGAGATCCGGCGCCACTGGGCGGAGGCCGAGGCGGCCGGCGTCACGCCGCTCGCGCCGGCGCATCGGCCCGGCGCGAAGCTGCGCCTCGCCTATTACGGCGCCTTCTTCCACGAGCGGAACTGGATGAAGATGTACATGGGCGTGCTCAACGCACATGACCGCGACCGTTTCGAGCTCCACCTCATCGCCGACGGCCCGCCGCCCTGTGCCGAGGCCGGCTATCGCGACCATCCCGACGACCGCATATGGGAGGTCGGGGGCCTGCCCAATGCCGAGCTGGCGCGGCTCCTCGCCGAGGCCGGGATCGACGTGCTCGTGGACCTCAACGGCTATAGCCATCAGGCGCGGCTGTCGCTCCTGCTGCACCGCGCGGCGCCGGTGCAGGTCGCCTGGAACGGCATGTACGGCACGACCGGCCTGCCCCATCTCGACGCCCTGGTCGGCGATCGCTGGAGCATCCCGCCCGAGGAGGAGGCGTTCTGCAGCGAGCCCATCCGCCGCGTCGCCCAGACCTATCTGCCCTTCGACGTCTTCTACCCGACCCCGCCGGTCGCCCCGCCGCCCTGCCTGGAGGCCGGCCACATCACCTTCGGCAGCCTGAACTCGGCCTACAAGCTGACGGATCCAACGATCGCGGCCTGGTCGGCCGTGCTGCGGGCCGTACCCGATGCACGGCTGCTGCTGCGCAACCGCGCGCTCGACCAGGCCTCGAACCGGGCGGACCTGCTGTCGCGCCTTGCCGCCCGGGGCGTATCGGACGACCGCATCGCGCTCGAAGGCAGCGGCACGCATGACGACTTCCTGCGGACCTATGCCCGCCTCGACGTCGCCCTCGACAGCTTTCCCTATAATGGCGGCACCACCACGGCCGAGGCGCTGTGGCAGGGCGTTCCGGTGCTGACCACGATCGGCGACCGCTGGGCCGGGCGCACGAGCCGCTCGATCCTCATGGCGGCCGGGCTGGGCGAGTATGTCGCGGCGGATGGGGCGGGCTTCGTCGAGCTGGCGGCGCGCCTGGCGCGGGAGCCGGAAGGTCTCGCCCAGCGCCGTGCCGGTCAGCGCGCCGCGCTCGCCGCCAGCCCGGCCTGCGACCCGGTGGCGCTGTGCCGCGAGCTGGAGGCCATCTACCTCGACGCGGCCGCCCTCAGCCGGGCGTGATCCGGGCCTCGCGCACCACCGTGCCTCTGCGCTGCATCTCCCCGGCGAGGAGGGCGCGGCCTTCGGCCGGGGTGTTGGGGCGGACGGTCATGAAGGCAGCATGGCGCCGCGCCTCAGCCTGGCGAGCCTTGGGGCGCCGCGCGTCCGCGCGCCGCGGCGCCGAGGGCCAGCAACCCGAAGCCCAGCAACGCGATGGTGGCCGGCTCGGGGACCGGGACGAAGGTGAAGTCCAGGGCTACGACGGTGCCATTGGTGTAGCTGAGGCCACCCCAGTCGATGCGGATGTCACTGCCGGTGAAGGCGACCCTGCTGGCATCGAAGCCGGCCATGGTGGTCGTGGCGTTGACGGAAACGCCGGAGATGCCGAGTGGCGCCGTGGCCGTGAACACCGGGCCGTTGAAGGGAACGGAGGCCCAGGTCGGGCCGTCGAGTATCGTCGTGAGGAGAAGCGACAGGGCGCTGGCCGAGAAATTGACGGCGATGCCGGTCACGCCCTCGATGTTGGCCTGGGTTTCAACCCCGCCCCCGACCAGGAAGGTCACCGGCGTCCAGGTGGCCGATCCGTAAATGCTTCCGAGGGTCGGGTACTGATAGGACGCTGTCATCTCGGCGTCGATGAAGGCGGCCCGCGCGGGGACGGTGCCGACCATGACGGCGAGAAGGGCTAGGGCCGAGGTGGTCAGGGCCGCGAATGAAAACTTCATGGAAGACTCTCCCTGCTTGATTCGCTGCCGTTCAGCGCCTCGGCTCTCATAAAGCAATCGGTGTGCCACGGCGCAGGGGAAGAAATTAGCGAGCAACTTGCGTATGTTGTTGAACCCTTCCAACACAGACATTCTCGTGGCGCGCCTGCTGTCACATTTTCCGACTGACGGCGGAGGCCGCGCCTTCCTCGGCTTCGACCCGGCACGGACCCTCGCCTTGTTTCAGCGGCCATACCCGGCTCCCGCCGCGAGAGCGGCGAACTCGGCGGCCAAGACGCTAGAATATGGCCGGCCCCTGGCCGCGGCCTTGATGCCGGGCGCCCCTGAGCACCCTCCGCAGGTCCTCCATTCCACCGCCCGGCACGCCGGGCCAGTCGTTGCTCCTCTCGTAGATGCCCAGCCTCGCATAGGCGGGGACGCCACGCACCCTGAGGGCCAGGAAGAAGGCATCGACGGCCGAGATGCTGGCGCCGAATCCTGCCGCCTCCGTCAGACGGTACCGCGCGGCGACATCGTTGCAGGCGACCATCAGCCGCATGAGAGGGCCGAGCCGCGGATCCAGCGGCGACGGCCGAGGGACAATCGGCGGCGGCATGTTGAGCGTCATGAAGCTCAGCTGCGCCAGGTAGGCCGCGGCTTCCTCCACCAGGGTGACCTCGTTGACCATGTGCAGGTCGTTCATCGCATGGACGCATTCGTGGACCAGCTGTGCCCGATCGCTCAGGTTGAGCGGCGGATTTTTCCGAGGAACCTCGATCGCATTGGTCTTCATGTTGTAGAAGGCGATGTCCTGGTTCTGAGACCCGCTGGGCACCACCGCGATCCGGTCGTTCGCGATCGCGCCGTGAACATCACGGAAGCCGTCGGGGCCGATCATCGTCTGCCCGATGCTGAATTTCAGCCGTTGAAGCGTGGGGTCGTTCAGGGCCGCGAGAACGTCGGTCTTGCCGATGGGCATTCGCCTGCTCCTCCTCGATCGTCGGAGCGCCATGCGCGAGCCTGCGTCTGGCGCCGCCTCACTGAACAGGAGGAGGGGAGAGGCCGGCAAGCAACGTCGCGCCCTGGCGAGTGGAGGTGTAAAGCTCCCCGGCATCGTTGCGCTTCCGGTGCGGATGGCGGCGGCTGGCGGAGGGATGCCAGCGTTTCCCTTGAGATCGGCCTGTATTTCCGGATATGTTACCGGCAACACGTTGAGAACACCCCCATGCCTGCGAAATCCACAGCCAAGCCGCCGTCTGCCGTCGCCGAGCATCGGCGCCGCCTGCGCAGCCGCGGCCTGCAGCGCGTTGAGGTGCAGGTACGCGGCGAGGATGCGCCTCTCGTCCGGGCGGTGGCAGCGGCGCTGGCCGACCCCGACCAGGCCGGCGAGGCGCGGGCCCTCCTCCGTCGCCGCTTTGGGCCGGAGCCGACGCGCAGCCTGAAGGACCTGCTCGCCGCGGCGCCGCTGGACGACATCGATCTCACCCGATCCCGCGATACCGGACGTGCGATCGACCTATGACCTGGCTCGTCGACACCAGCGTCATCTCGGAGATCCGGAAGGGGCCGCGATGCCATGCGAGCGTCGCCTCCTGGTGGGCGGCGGTCGAGGATCGCGACCTGTTCCTCAGCGCGTTGACGCTCGGCGAGGTCCGAAAGGGAATCGAGAGCGTCCGCCCTCGTGATCCGGTGAAGGCGGGAGCGCTGGAGCGCTGGCTTCGCGAAGTGTCCGACGTATTTGGCGCTCGCGTCATCGGCGTGAATCCAGCGGTGGCCGACGCATGGGGGCGGATGTCGGCAGCACGATCCGTCCCGGTCATTGATGCCCTGCTTGCCGCGACAGCGCAGGTCCACGACCTCGTTCTCGTCACGCGCAATACAGCCGATGTCAGTGGGCTCGGCGTGCGGACGTTGAACCCGTTCGACGAGGCGCAGGCGTAGGGCAACCGACCAATGCGGGACCGCGCAACCGATCGGCCGCAAGCGAGGGGACGCCCTGCGACATCAAGAGCGCAGGGCCGACCAAGACGGGTTTTCCTGTCAGGGAGAGCACGTTCCTTCCGTTGTGGAGCGCGAAGGCGCGTGGCGGAGCGGAATTCTGTGGACTGGCGGACAGGGTGGGATTCGAACCCACGGTGGGGTTGCCCCCACGCCGGTTTTCAAGACCGGAGCCTTAAACCGCTCGGCCACCTGTCCCCGTGCCCTGCATGTCGCGAAACAATCGCGGCTGCGCAAGCCCTCAAAGGTTGCGCCGGGTGTTCCGCAGCGTCGGAAGCCCGATCCCGGCCGCCTCGAAGCCGCCATCCACCGCCAGGACCTGCCCGGTGACGTAGCTCGAGGCCTCGCTGCAGAGGAAGAAGATGGCCTCGGCCAGCTCGCCCTCCAGCCCATAGCGGTTGAGCGGGATGGCATCGTGGTAATCCGCGCGGATCTCCGGCGTGTGGACCGCCTTGGCCATGGCCGTGTCGACCGGGCCGGGCGCCACCGCGTTCACCCGGATGCCGAGCCCGGCCAGCTCCACCGCCTGCTGCTTGGTCAGATGGGCCAGCGCCGCCTTGCTCGTCCCATAGGCCACCCGGAGCGTCGAGGCGCGCAGCCCCGAGATGGAGGTGACGTTCACCACCGCGCCGCCGCCCGTCGCGGCCATCAGCGGCGCGGCGGCCTGCACCGCGAGGAAGGGCCCGGTCAGGTTCACGGCCAGCACCCGCGCCCATTCCTCGGGCGTGGTCTCGAGCATGGGCTTGAAGACGGCTGTGCCGGCATTGTTCACCAGCGCGTCGAGCCGGCCGAAATGGTCCGCGGCCCGTCGGATGACGGCGCCGACCTCCGTCGCATCGGCCACGTCGCAACGGAGCGCGAGCGCGTCGCCGGCGAGACCGGCGGCGGCCGCCGTCACGAGCTCCAGGTCGATATCGAGCAGCGCGACGCGCCAGCCCTCGGCCAGGAAGCGCCGCGCGGTGGCGAGGCCGATGCCGCGGCCGGCGCCGGTCACCACCGCGACGCGATCGGTCACGGCCCTATTCGCCGGCGAGCCGCGTCTCCATGCGCGGCACGCCGAGGCGGGTCAGCGCATTCACGTCGGCGGCTCCCGCCAGCCCGATCACGGCATCGGCCAGCTGGGTGGCCTGGGGGGCGCCCAGCACCGCATCCGCCAGGCCGTGGAACTTGGCCCGCAGTTCCGCCTCGGTGAGGAAGTTCGCCGGCTCGCCCTTCGGGATCACCACCTTCTTCGTGAAGACCTGGCCGCGGGCGCGGATCGTCAGCTTGCCCGACATATAGGCCGGGAACTCGGCCTGCACCTCGGGATCCTCCACGCATTCGATCTTCGGCATGAGCGCGCGCAGCTCGGGCGCGTTCATCCTGGGGTAGCTGTCCCAGCCGAAATGCCCGTGCGCCAGCGCGCAGGCGACGACGAAGGGTCCGCTGAACTGGCCGTCCACGACGTTCTGCGGGTTCTGCTTGTAGGCGAGGGGGGCGCCCACCAAAAGCATGCCCTTGTTGGGCAGGCCCATGGTGACCGACTCGATCTCCTCGACCTTGAGGCCGTGCTCGGCCCGGAGCGCCAGCGCCGCGTCCACATTGGCATGGCCGTAGCGGCAAGAGGGATAGGGCTTCACCGCCGTCTCCATCAGCTCGAACTCCTGGCCCAGGCCGCGCACCGCGCGCTCCGGCACGGGGTTGGGCGCATAGGCGCGCAGGAAGCCGGCCTTGCCCTCCAGCGCCTCCCCGGCGCCGCGGAAGGCCTCGCGGGCCAGCAGCGCGGCGGAGAGGCCGGCCATCGCCGCCCAGCCCACCTGGAAGCGCTTCGTCCAGGCGCCGTTCTTGAGGAATTGCAGGCTGCCGGCCGACTGGCTGAGCGCGATGCCGAAGGCGTCCTCGATCTGCGCGGCCGAGAGGCCCATGATCCGCGCCGCCGCGGCAGCGCCGCCGAAGACGCCGCAGGTGGCGGTCGGGTGGTAGCCGCGGTCGTAGTGGTCGCCGCCCGGCAGCGCTACGGCGAGGCGGTTCGTCACCTCGTAGCCGGCCACGATGGCCGCGATCACGTCCTTGCCCGAGGCGCCGGTCAGCTCGGCCGCGGCGAGCGCGGCCGGGATCACCGGCGCCCCTGGGTGCAGCGTGCCGGCGGCATGGGTGTCGTCGAAGTCGAGGCTGTGGGCAAAGGCGCCGTTCAGCAGGGCCGCACCCGCCGGGGACCAGCGGCTCGCCTCGCCCAGGACGGCGTGGTTGCCATGCGCCAGGCCCATGGTCCGGGCGGCGGCCATCAGGGGCGCGCTGCTCTCGGCGTCGTGCCGGCCGCGGACGATGTTGCCGACGAGGTCCAGGATCAGGAAGCGGGTCCGGGTCTCGACCTCGGCCGGCAGGTCCTGGTGACGAATCGCCGCGGCATAGCGCGCGAACTGGGCGGTGACATCGGTCATGGACGCGACCTCCTTGAGGGATTTCCGCTGGGGATTTCGCGCAGTAAACCAGAGCCGTCCGCGTCACGCCAGCATGGCCGCGCCCATTCGCGTTGCAGCGGCGCGCCGGAAGTGCCACTTAGGGCGCCATGTTCACGCGACGTTTCCTGCCAGCCTATGCATCTGCATTGGCGGCGACCCCGGCCTTCGCCCGGAACGCACGCGGGCAGGGGAGCTTCTCCGCCTTCCTGGACGGCGTCCGCACCGAGGCCCGCCGCGCCGGCGTCAGCGCCAACACGCTCAACCGCGCGCTGAACGGCCTCCAGCCGAACGATCGCGTGCTGGAGCTCGACCGCCGCCAGGCCGAGTTCACGCAGACCTGGCCGCAATACCGAGACGCCCGCCTGTCCCAGACCCGGATCGATGCCGGCCGCCGCGCCTTCGCCGAGAACCGCGCCCTCCTGCAGGCCATCGAGGCGCGCTACCGCGTCTCCGCGCGGATCGTGGTCGCCATTTGGGGGATGGAGACGAATTACGGCGGATTCACGGGTAATTTCAACGTGGTTGAAGCGCTGGCCACGCTGGCCTGGGAGGGCCGGCGCGCCACCTTCTTCCGCGCCGAACTGATGGCCGCGCTGCGAATTCTCGACGCCGGCCATGTCCGATTCGAGCGCATGCGCGGCAGCTATGCCGGGGCCATGGGCAATCCCCAGTTCATGCCGACGAGTTTCGAGCGGCTGGCCGTGGACTTCGACGGCGACGGCCGGCGCGACATCTGGGACAACAAGGCCGACGCGCTGGCCTCCATCGCCAATTACCTCGGCCGCTCCGGCCCCGGCTGGCGCGAAGGCGAGATCTGGGGCTTCGAGGTGCTGCTGCCGGCGGGCTTCGACACGACGCTTGCCGATCATCGCCAGACCAGGGCGATGGCCGAATGGGCGCGCATGGGCGTGGCGCGGGCCAGCGGCGGGGGCCTTCCCGGCCATGGCGGCGACTGGGCGGTCGTGATCCCCGGCCTCTCGCGCGGCGACACGCAGGCCTTCATGGTCGGCCAGAACTTCATGCAGATCCGGCGCTACAACCCGTCGAACTTCTACGCGACGGCGGTCGGGCTGCTCTCGGACAGGGTCGCGTGAGGCACGCCTTCCTGGCGGTCCTTCTGCTGGCCGGCTGCGCGCGGACACCGGCCGTCGTGCCGCAGCCGCGCTACGCATTGGGCGAGGGCTATCGCAGCGGCGGGATCTGGTCCTATCCGCGCGAGGAATTCGAGCTCGACGAAAGCGGCATCGCCGCCATCCTTCCCTCGGCCGGGCCGGGACTCACGGCCAATGGCGAGCTGCGCGACAGCCGCGGGATGTTCGCCGCCCACCGCACCCTGCAGCTCCCGGCCATCGTCACCGTCACCCATCTGGAGAACGGCCGCTCGATCCGGCTGCGGGTGAACGATCGCGGCCCGCAGATGGCCGGCCGGGTGATCGGCGTGACGCCCCGCGCCGCCGAACTGCTGGGCGCGCGCGGCCCGTTCCGGGCGCGGGTGGTGATCGACGGACAGGCCTCGCGGGCCGCGATGGAGGGGCTGTCCGGGCAGGACGTGCTGCCAATCCAGGCCGCGCCCGTCGGCCGGGTGGAGCGGGAAGGGCTGGCGCCGCCGACCGGCGCCCGAGGCTCGGCCGGCCCGGCCGCCGCCGCGACGCCGGTGCGCGACGCCGAGGCACCGGCGGCGGCGCGTGAGCCCGAGCGCCTGCCGGAGCAGGTCGTGCAGGGGCCGGTGACCTATGCCGGCTCGATCTGGCTGGAGGCGGGCCGGTTCTTCCGCCGCGACCTCGCTCAGGCCCAGGCCGCCCGCATCGGCGGCCGCGCCGAGCCCTTCGGCCCGCCGGGGCACCAGCAGCAATGGCGCGTCCGTTCAGGCCCATATTCGACCATTCCGGAGGCGGATGCGGCCCTGGCCCGCGCGCTCGCCGCAGGTCAGCCCGACCTGCGGCTTGCGGTGGAATAGCGCCCGGGCGTATGGCCCATCCGTGCCCGTTTCCCAGGGGGATTCCCACATGCTCCGCCGCTCCCTGATCGGGGCTTCCGCCACCCTCGGCCTCGCCGCCCCCGCCGTCGCGCAGCCTCGCCACACGCCCGCGCCCCGTCCGCAGGCCCGTGCCCCCGCCGCGCCGTCCGCGCCTCCGGCCAATTCGCCGATCGGCCCCGTGGAGACGATCGCGCGCAATGTCGTGCTGATCGACTTCGAGACCGGGGCGACGCTGATGAACAAGGGCGGCGACGAGCGCATGCCGCCCGCCTCCATGTCCAAGCTGATGACCATGTATGTGGTCTTCGAGTACATCAGGAATGGCCGGATCCGGGCCGACCAGATGATGCAGGTCAGCGACACGGCCTGGCGCATGGGCGGCTCGCGCATGTTCCTGGACCGCGCCTCCAGCGTCTCCGTCGACGATCTCTCGCGCGGCGTCATCATCCAGTCGGGCAACGACGCCTGCATCACGCTGGCCGAAGGGATCTCCGGCTCGGAGCGCGCCTTCACCGAGGTCATGCAGAACATGGCCCGGGAGATCGGGCTCACCTCCAGCACCTTCCGCAATGCCACCGGCTGGCCCGATCCCGAGCACCGGATGACGCCGCGGGATCTCGCGACGCTCGCCCGGCGGGTGATCCTCGACCATCCGGATTCCTACCGGCTCTACAGCGAGCGCAGCTTCCGCTGGAACAACATCACCCAGGAGAACCGCAACCCGCTGCTCGGCAAGGTGAACGGCGCCGACGGGCTGAAGACCGGGCATACCGAGGAGGCGGGCTACTGCCTGACCGCCAGCGTGAAGCGGGGCGAGAGGCGGCTGATCCTGGTGGTGGGCGGGCTGCCGACCATGCGTGCCCGCGCGGAGGAATCGGAGCGGCTCATCGAATGGGGATTCCGGGAGTTCGACAATGTCGTGCTGTTCCGGGCCGCCGACACCATCGACCAGGTGCCGGTCTATCTTGGTGACCGCCCGACCGTGCCGCTGGTCGGCGGGCGCGAGGTGGTGGCGACGGTCCCGCGCGGCTGGCGCGAGACGCTGCAGGCCAAGGTGCGCTTCGACGCGCCGGTGCCCGCGCCCGTCGTGAAGGGGCAGGAGCTGGGGCGGATCGAGGTGTCCGGCCGCGGCGTGCCGCCGATGACGCTGCCGCTCTACGCCGGGGCGGATGTGGAGCGGCTGGGCGTGGTGGCGCGGATTCCGGCGGTGATCTCGCGCATGATCGGCGGCGGGACTTGATTCCTCGCTTCATCAGCTTCGAGGGCGGCGAGGGCGCAGGTAAATCTACCCAGGTTAGAATTCTTAGCTCTGCCTTAGCGTCACTAGGGCATCCGGTCCTAAGAACCCGGGAGCCCGGAGGATCCGCCGGTGCCGAGGCCGTGCGCGGATTGCTGCTCTCCCGCCCCTGGGATCCGCTTGCCGAGATGGCCCTGCACTTCGCCGCCCGCCGCGAGCACTGGGCCCGCAGCCTCCGGCCCAGCCTCGATGCCGGGAGCTGGGTGGTCTGCGACCGCTTCTTCGACAGCACGCTCGCCTATCAGGTGGGTGGGCAGGGCGCCCCCCGGGAGGTCTGGACGCAGCTGCGCGCCACGCTGCTGGGCGACGTCGCGCCCGACCTGACCCTGCTGCTGGACCTGCCCGTCGAGGCCGGGCTGGCCCGGGCCGGCGCGCGGGGCGAAACCAACCGCTACGAGACGCTCGGGCCGGAGTTCCATGCCCGCGTCAGGCAGACATTCCTGCGGCAGGCGGAGGCCGAGCCGGCCCGCTTCGCGGTGATCGACGCCACGCAGCCGCGGGAGGTCGTGAGCGCGGCCATCCTGGCCGTCTGCCGCGAGAGGCTGGGCCTGTCGTGACGCCGCCGCCGCCCCGCGCCAATCCTACCCTCTTCGGCCATGCTGAGGCCGCCGCCGGCCTCGCGGCCGCTGCGCGCTCCGGTCGTCTGGCGCATGCCTGGCTCTTCACCGGCCCGCCCGGGATCGGCAAGGCGACGCTGGCCTATCGCTTCGCCCGCTGGCTGCTCGCGGGGCAGCCGCGCGAGGCGGAAGGCGCGCCGCCGCTGCAGCTTCCGGACAACGATCCTATCCTGCGCCGGGTGGCCGCAGGCAGCCATGCGGACCTCATGGTGCTGGAGCCGCAGCAGGAGCCGGGCAAGCGTCACATCATCAAGGTGGAGGAGGCCCGGGCCGCGCGCACCTTCCTCAACTTCACGGCGGCCGAGGGTGGCTGGCGCGTCGTGGTGATGGACGAGGTGGAGGCCATGGAAGCGGCCTCGGCCAATACGATCCTGAAGACCCTCGAGGAGCCGCCGCCGCGGACCGTGCTGCTGCTGGTCACTTCCGCGCCCGGCCGGCTGCTGCCCACCATCCGCAGCCGCTGCCGCCGGTTGGAGCTCGTCGGGCTCGAACGGCCGGTGATGGACACGCTCCTGGCCGACTGGCTGCCCGAGATGCCGCGCGGCGAGCGCGACGCCCTGGCCGTCCTGGCCGAGGGCTCGCCGGGGCGGGCGCTGGAGCTGGCGGCGGGCGAGGGGGTGGAGCTGGCCCGCCTGGCCGAGGCGACGCTGAAGAACCTGCCCGGCGCCCAGGGCGCCTATGCCCTCGCGGACCGCATCGGCGGCCGGGAGGCGGCGCTGGCCTTCCCGGCCTTCTTCAACCTGCTGCTGCGCTACCTCTCCCAGGCCCTCCGCGAGGCCGCGCGGGGCGGCGCCGCGCCCGGCTGGCTCGCCGCCCGGCCGCTGGCCGGCTGGGTCGAGGCCTCGGCAGCCGTGCGGAAGCTGGTCCAGGACACCGAGCGCCTGTCGCTCGATCGCCGGCAGGCCGTGCTGGTCGCAATGGACACCTTGCGAGGGCGCTAGAGGCAGCCCATAGGTCGGATCATGCCGATCTACCTCACCACGCCCATCTATTACGTGAACGACAAGCCGCATATCGGCCACGCCTATACGAGCCTGGCGACCGATGTGCTCGCCCGCTGGCACCGGCTGGCCGGCCGCGAGGTCTATTTCCTCACCGGCACGGACGAGCACGGCCAGAAGGTGGAGAAGGCCGCGCAGGATGCCGGCGAGGATCCGCGGGCCTTCACCGACCGCGTGAGCCAGGCCTTTCGCGACCTCACGGTCACCATGGGCTTCTCCAACGACGCCTTCATCCGCACGACGGAGAAGCGGCATTACGAAGCCTGCCAGGCGCTGTGGAAGCGGTTGGAGGAGCGCGGCCACATCTATCTCGGCGCCTACGAGGGCTGGTACGCCGTCCGCGACGAGGCCTTCTACGGCCCGGACGAGCTTACCGAGCGCGACGGCGTGAAATACGCGCCGTCCGGCGCGCCGGTCGAGTGGGTGAGGGAGCCTTCCTACTTCTTCAAGCTCTCCGAATGGGGCGACAAGCTCCTGGAATTCTACGAAGCCAATCCCGATTTCATCGCGCCGCAGAGCCGCCGGAACGAGGTGATCAGCTTCGTGAAGTCCGGCCTGTCGGACCTCTCCATTTCGCGCACCTCCTTCAAATGGGGCGTGCCGGTGCCGGGCGACGACGCGCATGTGATGTACGTCTGGCTGGATGCGCTGACGAACTACATCACCGCGCTGGGCTATCCCGACCCGAAGGCGGAGAACTGGCGCTTCTGGCCGGCCAATGTGCATGTCGTCGGCAAGGACATCCTGCGTTTCCACGCCATCTACTGGCCGGCCTTCCTCATGGCGGCCGACCTCCTGCCGCCGGCGCGCATCTTCGCCCATGGCTGGTGGACCAATGAGGGGCAGAAGATCAGCAAGTCCCTGGGGAATGTGATTGATCCGGTCGCGCTGGTGGAGGAGTTCGGCCTGGACCCGATCCGCTACTTCCTGCTCCGCGAGGTGCCCTTCGGGCAGGATGGCGACTTCTCCCGTTCGGCCCTGGTCAACCGGCTCAATGGGGAGCTGGCGGATGTGCTGGGCAACCTCGCCAATCGCACGCTCTCCCTGATCCAGCGGAACTGCGAAGGCAAGCTGCCCTCGCTGCCGCCGGTCCGCGACATGGACACGACATTGCTGGCGCCGCTCGACACGCTCGTAGAGTCGGTTGACAAGCTGCTGGAATCACAGGAATATCATATCGCCCTGGAAGAGGTCTTCCGGCAGGTCCGCGGCGCCAATGGCTATATCACCGTCCAGGCGCCCTGGGCCCTGAAGAAGACCGATCCCACTCGCATGATGGAGGTGCTGCGCCACCTGCACACCGCCTTGCGCGCCTATGCGACGGTGCTACAGCCCTTCATGCCCGCCACCATGGCCGCGCTGCTCGACCAGCTCGGCGTCCCGGCCGGCTCCCGCGACCTCGCCGCGCTCGCCACGCCGCTGCCCGACGGCATCGACCTGCCGCCGCCGTCGCCGCTCTTCCGCAAGATTGAGATCGCCGCGTGATCGTCGATAGCCACTGCCATCTCGACTATTTCTCCGACGCCGAAGTCGAGGAGATCCTCAAGCGAGCGGCCGAGGCCGGCGTCGAGCGGATGGTCACCATCGGCACCTCCGTGCCGCAGGCCGAGGCGGTGGTCCGGCTGGTGGACCGCTTCCCGCAGGTCTGGGGCACGGTCGGCGTCCATCCGCACCGCGCGGCCGAGGGCACCATGCCGAGCGTCGAGGAGCTGGTGGCGCTGGCCCGGCACCCGAAGGTCATCGGCATCGGCGAGAGCGGGCTCGATTATTTCTACGACAAGTCGCCGCGCGACGTGCAGCAGGAAGGCTTTCGCCGCCACTGCCGCGCGGCCCGCGAGGCCGGCCTGCCGCTGGCCATCCATGCCCGCGACGCCGACACCGACATCGCGCGGATCCTGGCCGAGGAGCGGGCAGGGGGCGCCTTCCCCTTTCTCCTGCACTGCTTCAGCTCCTCCGCCTGGCTGGCCGACCGGGCCGTCGAGATGGGTGGCTATATCTCCTTCTCGGGCATCCTGACCTTTCCGAGGTCCACGGAGCTGCGCGAGGTCGCGGCCCGGCTGCCGGAGGACCGGCTGCTGCTGGAGACGGATTCGCCCTATCTCGCGCCCGTGCCGCTGCGCGGCAAGCGCTGCGAGCCGGCCTATACCGCCCATACGGCCAAGGTCCTGGCCGAATGCCGCGGCGTGAGCCTCGAGCGCATTAGCGAGATCACCACCGCGAACTTCCACCGTCTGTTCGCCAAGGCGGCATGACGCTGCGGATCACGCTGCTGGGCACCGGTCCGTCCCAGGGCGTTCCGGCGGTCGGGGGAGCGGATGGCAGCGGAAACTGGGGCCAGTGCGACCCCGCCGAGCCGCGCAACCGCCGCCGGCGGACCTCGGCCCTGATCGAGGCGGAGGACGGCACGCGGCTGCTGATCGATGCCGGGCCGGACCTGCGGATGCAGCTCCTGGACAACCGGATCGCCGGCTTCGATGCGGTGCTGCTGACGCACGCCCATGCCGACCACATCGCCGGGATCGACGAATTGCGGGGGGTGAACCGCTCCACGGGCCGCATCCTGCCGGTCTTCGCGTCCGAAACGACCCTCCGCGAGGTGCGGGAGCGCTTCGGCTATGCCTTCCGGCCCGCCACCCAGGGCTTCTTCCGGCCGGCGCTTGAGGGCCAGGCCGTGGCGGCCGGGGAGACGGTCCGGATCGGCCCCATGGCCGTCGAGCTCCTCGACCAGGACCATGTGGTGATGCGGACGCTGGGCCTGCGGATCGGCGGCTTCGCCTATACGACCGACGTGCTGCGTTTTCCGCCCGAGACCTTCGAGCGGCTGCGCGGCCTCGACACCTGGGTCGTGGGCTGCATGACGACCGGCACGAACCCGGTGCATGCCAATCTCGACGAGGTGCTCGACTGGGTCGCCGAGCTGCGGCCGCGCCGGACGATCCTGACGCATCAGGGCGACACCATGGATTTCGGCAAGGTCTCGGTACGTCTGCCGGCCGGGGTGGAGATGGGCGTCGACGGCCTCGTCCTGGAGGCGCCGGCCTGATCGGAAGCCTGAATCCACAGGCTTTTCCCCATGTCGATTATTTCCATAATAAATCTTATGCGGTAACTATGCCTGTGGACAACCGGAGAAGCCCGCCTTGGACAAAGTGACCGACGCCCCCTCGATCGATGCCCTCCTCGCGGTCATGGCCCGCCTGCGCGACAAGGACACGGGATGCCCCTGGGACATCGCCCAGGATTTCGCGACGATCGCGCCCTATACGGTGGAGGAAGCCTATGAGGTCGCGGATGCCATCCGCCGCGGCCCGGAGCCCGCGATGCTGATGGACGAACTGGGCGACCTGCTGCTCCAGACCGTCTATCACGCCCGCATGGCCGAGGAGCGCGGCTGGTTCCGCTTCGAGGACGTGGCGGCCGCCATCACGGCCAAGATGATTCGGCGGCACCCCCATGTCTTCGGCGAGGCCGATTCCGCCACGGCCACGGAAGATCTCTGGGAGCAGCGCAAGGATGCCGAGCGCGCCGCCCGGGCCGAGACCGGCGTCCTGGCCGGGATCGCGACCGGCCTGCCGGCCCTCACCCGCGCCGCCAAGATCACCCGCCGCGCCGCCCGGGTCGGCTTCGACTGGCCGGATGCGGCGGCCGTGCTGGACAAGCTGGAGGAAGAGGCCACCGAGCTCCGGGCCGAGCTGCCGCGGGCGGATCGTGCACGGCTGGCCGACGAGGTCGGCGACCTGCTCTTCGTCCTGGCCAACCTGGCCCGGAAGCTCGACCTGGATCCCGAGACCTGCCTCGACGGCGCCAACCGGAAGTTCGAGCGTCGCTTCGGGGCCGTCGAGGCGTCCCTGGCCGCCGAGGGCCTGACACCGGCCGACGCCACGCTGGACGCGATGGAGGAGGCCTGGCGCGAGGCAAAACGCCAGGGCTTGTAAACCTAGGCTATTTCGCCTATATAGAAAATAATCCTAGATACGAGGCAACGGGATAAATTCCTTGTCGTCGCCCGGCACCTTGCCGAAGCGGCCGGCCTCCCAGTCGTCCTTCGCCTGGTTGATCCGCTCCCGGCTGGAGGAGACGAAGTTCCAGAAGATGTGCCGCGGCCCGTCCATGACGGCGCCGCCCAGCAGCAGGAGCCGGGCCCCCGGCCCAGCCCCCTGGCCGGCCTCCTCGACGGCCCGGATCGCCAGCGCGTCGCCCTGGCGAAAAACCAGCATCCGCCCGGCCTCGAAGCGCTGGCCCGCGACCTCCACGGCGCCGGAGACCACATAGGCGCCGCGCTCCTCATGCACGTCCGGCAGCGGCAAGGCGGCGCCCGGCGCCAGTTCCACGTCGGCATAGAAGAGCGGCCAATGGGTCTCGACCGGCGCCCGCGCGCCCCAGGCCTCGCCGGCGACCAGCCGGACGCGCGCCCCGCAATCCTCCAGGATGGGCAGAGCCTCGGCCGGATAGTGGGTGAAGGCGGGCGGCGTCTCCTCGCGATCCCGGGGCAGCGCCGCCCAGGACTGGATGCCGAAGAGCTTGTTGGAATGGCCGCGCAGCGCCGGGTCGGTCCGCTCGGAATGGGCGATCCCCTGTCCGGCCGTCATCCAGTTCAGCGCGCCCGGCCGGATCGGCTGGGAGCTGCCCAGGGTGTCGCGATGATAAACCTCGCCCTCGAAGAGGTAGGTTACGGTGGAGAGACCGATATGCGGATGCGGCCGCACGTCGAGTCCCTTGCCTGTCAGGAACTCCCCGGGCCCCATCTGGTCGAAGAAGATGAAGGGGCCGATCATCTGCCGCTCCTTGGTCGGGAGCGCGCGGCGGACCTCGAAGCCGCCCACGTCATGGGCGCGCGGCAGGATCAGGGTCTCGATCGAGGGCGGGAGGGGTGCGTTGTCCATGCCCCCAGCATGGGAAGCCGCGCCGCGGAAATCCAGTGACGGATTACCTGGGCGGATTGCTCCCCTCTTGGCCCGGCCAGGTCCCGCCGAAGGAGGGGCGGTCCTTCGCCGGCCAGAGGGCCGCGCCGTAGCCGGCCGCCTCGGGGATGCGCAGGTTGGTGCCGCCGGCGCCATCCGGCTCGGGCCGGGGCATCACGGTCACGACCGGCGTCGCCCGGGCCGCCGCGATCGCCTCGCCCGCGGTCGCGTGGCGCGAGAGACGAAGAAGGTTCAGCCGCGTCGGGAAGACCAGCGTGCGGCGGCCGGCCTCGGCCTCCTCGATGACCTGCGCTGGGCGCATCCAGACGGCCTCCTCGGTCTCGCTGCCGTCATGCACGGGCTCCTGCCCCTCGGGCGCCTCGGCCAGGAAGAAATGGGTGTCGAAGCGCTTGGGGCTCTGCTCCGGCGTGACCCAATGGGCGAAATGGGTCAGCGCGGCATGGTCGGGCGCCACGCCCTTCTCGCGAAGATGCGCGTGGAACTCGCTCTCGCCGGTGGCGGCCGGGCCCGAGGGGCGGGCCAGCAGCATGCCGGTCTCCTCCCAGGCCTCGCGGATCGCGCCGATGCGGAAGGCCCCGAGCGGATCGCCCTCCGGGGCCAGCAGCGCATCCGCCTCGTCGACGCGCCCGCCCGGGAAGGCCATCGCTCCGCCGGCGAAGTTCATCGCCTTGGCCCGGCAGATCATCAGCACTTCCAGCCCCCCCTCGTGTCCATGGGGGGCGCCGTCGCGCAGGAGGAGGATGGCGGCGGCGGGGCGGGGCGTGACGGGGATGCTCATGGCGCGCAGTGAAGCCCAGCGCGCGAGTCCCGGCTACTCCGAGCGGATGTTTCCTTCCCGGATGATCGGCGCCCAGGTGTCGTGGTCGCGGCGAATGAAGTCGGAGAACTCCTCCGGCGTGCCGCCCACGATGCGGCCGGCCTGCTGGCGATAGACCGCCTCCGCCACCTCCGGCATGGCCGCGATCTTGCCGAAGACCTCGTTGATCCGCAGCACCAGGCCGCGCTCCATCCCCGCCGGCGCCACGATCCCGTGCCAGACCGAGGTGTCGAAGCCCGGCAGGTCCCGCGCGACCGGCGGCACGCCCGGCAGCAGCGGTGTCCCGTCCGGCCAGCTGACCGCGACCGCCCTCGCCCTTCCGTCCCGGACCATGTTCAGCGCCGAGGAGACGGTCGGGAAGCCGAACTGCGCGTCGCCGCGCACCAGCGCGGTCACCATCTCGGCGCCCGAGCGGTAGGGCACATGGACCATGCGGATGCCGGCCCGCTTCAGGAAGAGCTCCATGAAGAGATGGCTGCCATTGCCGTTGCCGGCGGAGGAGAAGGTGAAGCCCTCCGGCCGCGCCTTCGCCGCGGCGATGATGTCCGGCACGGTGCGATGGGGCACGTCCGGATGGGCGATCAGCCCGCCCGGAAGCTTCACGAGATGGATGATGGGCGTGAAGGCGGTCATCGGGTCGTAGCTCAGCCCCGGATTCATCTCCTTCGCGATGCAGTTGGCGCCCACATCGGCCATCATGAGGGTCAGCCCATCGGGCCGCTGCTGGGCGGTATAGGCCCCGGCGATGGCGCCGCCCGCGCCCGGGCGGTTCTCCACCACGAGGGTCTGCCCGTTGGCATGCTCGGCGAAGCGCGCGGCGACGGTGCGGCTCAGCGTGTCGATGGCGCCGCCCGCGCCGAAGGGCACGATCAGGCGGATGGCCCGGTCGGGCCAGGGGCTCTGCGCGAAAGCGGGCGCGGCAAGGAGCGCGGCCCCTCCGGCAAGCAGGCCGCGGCGCGTCAATGGGCTGGACATCATGGAGCTTCTCCCGAAAGCCTCGTTGTGTTCTTGCAACCGGCTTTGCCCTGCCCGGGCTCCGGGTGCAAGGTTCGGATGCGCGGCCGCCGCGCGCCCGGAGAGGATTCGCCGTGACCTGGTCCCTGCTCGCCCATGAGCCCGAAACGGGCAGCTTCGCCGTGGCGGTGACCACCTGCGCCCTGGCGGTGGGCGCCTCCTGCCCCTTCGTGCGGACGGGGGTGGGCGCGGTCTCCACCCAGTCGATCACCAACCGCTATCTCGGGCCGGCCGTGCTGGACGCCATGGCGCGCGGCCTCTCGCCGACGGCCGCCATCGAGGGCGCGCTGGTGGGCGACGAGGGCAGGCACCTGCGGCAGGTCCACGCGATCGACAGCCATGGCCGCAGCGCGGCCTGGACGGGAAAGAACTGCGTGGAGTGGTGCAGCTCCCGCTCGGGCACGGGGTGGTCGGTGGCGGGGAACATGCTGTTAGGCGAGGAGGTGATCGCCGACACGGTGGCGAGCTTCATCGCGCGTCAGGACCTGGCGCTGCCCGATCGGATGCTCAATGCGCTGCAGGCCGGCGAGGGTGCGGGAGGCGACAAGCGCGGGCGGCAGTCGGCGGCGCTGAAGCTCGTGACCACCGAGGATTTCCCCGACATCGACCTGCGCGTGGACGACCACGCCGCGCCGCTGGACGAGCTGCAGCGGCTGCTGAAGCTCTGGCGGGTCGGGCGGGCGCCGGGGTTGCGGCTGGCCCCGCGCCGGGCCAATCCCTCGGGCAGCACGGATCTGGATGCGATGGAGGCGGCCTGGCGCCGCCAGGGCCTGGACCTGAAGTTCCGCCGCTAGGCACGAAGCTGCGGCGTGTTGCGCACCCGATAGGGCTTGATGGCGCGGATGCCGCCCGCTTCGCCGGGCCCCGCCCAGCGGAGATCCCGGGTCGGGGAAGCCGGCCTGGAAGCCGATGACCACGAGGCCCGGCTTCTCGCCGAAGCCGATCTCGTCGCCCCATGGCCGCGCGTCGCGTGGATGTCCTGTTCCATGAACCCTTCCCCGACGCCGCCTCGCCCGGAGAGTTGCAACATCCGGGTCCGATGCGCGCGGCCGTACTTCACGGCGCAAGGCGGGGGTGAGACGCTGCGCGCTTCCCTGGCCAGGAGATGCCCGTGAGTGAATACGTGTCAGATGCCGGGCGCCTGCGCGACCTCGCCGCCGCGATGCGCTCCGGCGAGCTCACCTCCGAGGCGCTGGTGCGGCGCTGCCTGGATCGGATCGCGGCCGTCGACGGGGCCGTACAGGCCTGGGTCCATGTGCTGGTGGACGAGGCGCTCGCCGCGGCCCGCGCGCTGGACGCCGAGGGCGCGCGGCGCGGCCCCCTGCACGGCATCCCCCTCGCGGTGAAGGACGTGATCGACGTCCGCGGCCTGCCCACCCGAGCCTTCAGCCCCTCGCGCGCCGGGCTGCCGCCGGCCACGGCGGATGCGACGGTGGTGGCGCATCTGCGGGCGGCCGGCGCCGTCGTGCTGGGCAAGGTGCACACGACGGAATATGCCTACTTCTCCCCTGCCCCGCCGACGCGCAATCCCTGGGACCTGCGGCGCACGCCGGGCGGCTCCTCGGCCGGATCGGGGGCGGCCATCGCCGCGGGCACGGTGCCGCTGGCGCTGGGCACGCAGACGGCGGGCAGCGTGAACCGGCCGGCGGCCTATACCGGCACCTGCGCCTTCAAGCCCTCGACGCTGGCGATCGGTGGCGTCGGCATCGTGCCGCTGGCGCCCTCCTTCGACACGGTCGGCGCCTTCGGCGCCTCGGCGCAGGATGCGGCGCTGCTGGCGGCGGGCTATGCGGCCGCGCATCTGCGGCTGGGCGAGGCGACGGCGCCGCCGCCGCGCATCCTGGTGCTGGAGGACGCGCTGATCGCGCGGCTGACGCAGCCCGGCACGGCGGCGCAGCTCGCGGGCTTCGCCGAGAGGCTGCGCGGGGCGGGGCTGCGGGTCAGCCGCGCCGGATCGCCGGTCTCGCTAGAGGCGGTGCTGCTCACCCATCGCCGCGTGCTGCTGGCCGAGGCCGGGCGCACCCACGCGCGCCTGCCGAAGGAGCTGATTTCTCCCCGGCTGGCGGCCGATATCGAGGAGGGACTGGCCATTCCGGAAGAAGCGTATCACGCGGCGCTGCGCGAGCTCGGGCGGTTCCGGCAGGACTTCTGGCGCGGCGTCGGGCCGGACGACCTGCTGCTGCTGCCGGCGGCGCCTGATGTGGCGCCAATGGACGGGACGACGGGCGACCCGTCCTTCGTGATCCCCTTCACGGCGCTCGGCGGGCCGGTCGCCACGCTGCGGGCCGGGTTGGAGGCGGAGAGCGGGATGCCGGTGGGGGCCCTGCTCTGCGCGGCGCCCGGGGGCGATGCGCGGCTGGGCGCCTTCCTGTGCTCGGAGCTGGCGACCCAGCTGGACCTTTGACGCGGCCCTGCCCGCTCCTGCTGTCCCGGGCGGGGATGCCCGCGTGACGAAGCGGCTGCCTTAGCGGCGCTTCTTCTTCTCGGCGATGCGGGCGTCGCGCTCGGCCTTCTGGGCCGCGAGCATGGCCGCGGTGCGGCGACGGGCCTCCTGCGCGGCATTGGCCGCGGCGGCCAGGGCGGCGGCCTTCTTCGCGGCCTCCTCGGCGGCCTTCTCGGCGGCGAGGGCGGCGGCCTTCTCCGCGGCGCGCTGGGCCGCGGCGGCCTCGCGCTGGCGGCGGGCCTCGCCCTGGGCCTTCTGGGCCTCGAGCCGGGCGATCACCTCGGGGGCATCGGCCGGCGGCCGGGCCTTGAATCGCTCGAGGAGCTTCTGGCGCGCGGCAGCGGCGTCCGTGCGGCGTTCGTCGAATGTGTCTTTGCGGGCAGCCATGCGGCGCCTCCTAGCAAAGCTTTTGGCGGGTTGGGAGAGGGCGGAAATGCATGGCGTCTCTTGACGCGGAGCATGGCCCGGGACGAGTGAACGGCGATGTTGCGCCTTCATGAAATCCGCCTGCCACTCGACCACCCGCCCGAGGCGCTGCACGCGGCGCTGGCCGAGCGGCTCGGCGCGCCGGCGCTGGGCTTCACGGTGGTGCGCCGCGGCTACGACGCGCGGAACCCCAGTCGCATCATGCTGTCCTATACGCTCGACGTGGCGGTGGCGGACGAGGCCGCGCTGCTGGGGCGCGGCGGGTCCATGCTCCGGGCCGCGCCGGACATGCGGTACCGCCACGTCGCCCGGGCGCCGGAGCGGCTGGAAGAGCGCCCGGTCGTGGTCGGCACCGGCCCCTGCGGGCTCTTCGCCGCGCTGATCCTGGCGCAGTCCGGCTTCCGGCCGATCATCCTCGACCGCGGCAAGCAGGTCCGCGAGCGGACCAAGGACACCTGGGACCTCTGGCGCCGCGGCATCCTGCATCCGGAGAGCAACGTGCAGTTCGGCGAGGGCGGCGCGGGCACCTTCTCGGACGGCAAGCTGCATTCGCAGATCCGCGACCCCTTCCACTTCGGCCGCAAGGTGCTGGAGGAGTTCGTGAAGGCCGGCGCGCCGGAGGAGATCCTCTATGTCAGCAAGCCGCATATCGGCACGTTCCGGCTGGTGCAGATGGTCGAGGCCATGCGCGCGACCATCGAGGGGCTGGGCGGCGAGTACCGCTTCGGGAGCCGCGTGGATGGGCTGGAGATCGACGCGGCGCGGCGCCTGGCCGGCGTGATCCTGCACACGGGCGAGCGCATCGCCACGCGGCACGTGGTGCTGGCCATCGGCCATTCGGCGCGCGACACCTTCGCCATGCTGCACGGCCAGGGCATCGCGATGACGGCCAAGCCCTTCTCCATCGGCGTGCGCATCGAGCATCCGCAATCCCTCATCGACCGGCAGCGATTCGGGCCCCATGCCGGGCATCCGCTGCTCGGCGCGGCCGACTACCGGCTGGTGCACCACGCGGCCAACGGCCGCTCGGTCTATTCCTTCTGCATGTGCCCGGGCGGGACCGTGGTCGCCGCCGCCTCCGAGCCGGGCCGGCTGGTGACCAACGGGATGAGCCAGTACTCGCGCAACGAGCGCAACGCGAATGCCGGCATCGTCGTCGGCGTCACGCCCGCGGACTATCCGGGCGGGCCGCTGGCGGGCCCCCTCGCCGGCATCGCGTTCCAGCGCCATTGGGAGGAGCGGGCCTTCGCGGCGGGCGGGGGCACCTATGCCGCGCCGGCGCAGCGCGTGGGCGACTTCCTGGCGGGCCGGCCCTCGACGCATCTCGGCGAGGTGGCGCCCTCCTACCGGCCGGGCGTGACGCCCGCCGACCTCTCGACCTGCCTGCCGGATTTCGCCGTCGCTGCGATCCGCGAGGCCCTGCCGGCCTTCGACCGGGACCTGCCAGGCTTCGCCCTGGCCGATGCGGTGATGACCGGGGTGGAGACGCGCACCTCCTCGCCGCTGCGCATCGAGCGCGGCGAGGATTGCCAGAGCGTCAACGTGAAGGGCCTCTTCCCCGCCGGGGAGGGCGCCGGCTATGCGGGCGGGATCCTCTCGGCGGGCGTGGACGGGATCCGCGTGGCCGAGGCGGTGGCGCTGGCGATGACCGATGGCGGCCCCGTGCGCAGCAGTGGCCGGCAGGGCGAGAGCAGCGTGCCCTACGCCTGACGCGCCTCGTCCCGCCGCCAGGCGACGAGGCCGCTGAGCCCGACCAGGATCTCCCGCGTCCGCCGGATCAGCGCCGCGTTGAGCGCGGTCGCCGGCGGCACGCCGATCAGCGCGCCGGCCGCGACGATCGCGCCTTCCTGGATCAGCGCGGCGCCCGGGAGGAGAAATCCCGCGCTGCGGATCACCTGCGCGAAGCTCTCGATCACCAGCGCCTCGGCGAAGGTGACCGGAAAACCGATGATGTGCAGCAGCAGGAACATCTCGACCGCGCCCATCATCCAGGAGCCGAGATGCGCGAGGGTGGAGAGCGCCAGCGCCCGGCGGTCCTCGTGCAGGCGCAGGATCGAGGCCTGGAAGCGGTCCAGCCAGACGGGCTGCAGCCGCGGCCAGCGCCGCGCCAGGCGCTCCAGCACCCGGCGCAGCAGGCCCAGCGCCCAGGGCCGCTGCAGCGCCACCAGCGCGAAGGCCGTGAAGGCGGCGACCGCAGCCCCCACCCAGAATCCCCCCGCCTGCGTCCCGTGGCCCAGGGCCAGGAAGGTCGCCAGCCCGATCAGCGTGAAGAGCGTCTGCGAGACCGCCTCGAGCGTGATGCCCAGCGTCGCCGTCCCGGCGGCGAGATCCCCCGGCATGCCGTCGCGGATCATCAGCCGCGTCACCGCCGCCTGCCCCACCACGGCGCCGGCCGGCACGAGCGAGTCGCAGGCCTCGCGATACCAGCGGAGAAGGAAGATGCGCCCGAAGCCCGGCCGTTCCGCCCGCGGCAGCAGGGCCAGCCAGGCAAGGCCCGTGAAGACCAGCTGCGGCAGATGCGAGGTCAGCGAGGCCGCCAGCGCCAGCGGAAAGGCCGCCAGCACCGTTCCCAGCCCCGCCAGGTCGCGCGCATTCAGCGCCACGATGCCGACGAGCGCGAGGCCGCCCAGCACCAGGCCGTTGCGCAGCCCTCGCTGCACGGGGGGCGCGGCAGGTGCCTCCCCTTGGGCCGCCTCCCCGGGCGGCGTCAGTGGCTGATCGTCGGGAATGTCACGGGCCCTGGCGCTGTCGATGGGCGCCATATAGGGGCTTTGTGCCCGGTCAGAAATCCAGGTCGGCGTAGTGCGGCGGCGGCTCCATGCCGGTGACGCGGTCGGCCAGCAGGGTCCGGAAGGAGGGGCGCGACTTCACGCGGCTGTACCAGTCCCGTGCCGCCGTGTTCAGCGTCCAGTCGACGTCGTTGGCGTAGTCCAGCGCGGAGAGGTGCGCGGCGGCCGCGAAATCGGCGAGGCTGAGCTGCGCGCCGGCCAGCCAGCTCCGCCGCTCGGCCAGCCAGCCGATCACCTCCATATGCGTCTTGAGATGCGCATAGCCCGCGCGGATCGCCGCGCCGTCCGGATTGCCCTGCCCGAGCTGGCGCTTCATGTGCCGCTCCCAGAGCAGGTTCCGGTAGACCTGCTGGCCGAAGTGATTGTCGAACCAGGCGATCAGCCGCCGCACCTCGGCCCGCTCGGCATGGGTGCGGCCGATGAGCGGGACGTCGGGATAGGCCTCGTCCAGGTACTCGCAGATGGCGTAGCTCTCGCAGAGGACGAGGCCGTTCTCCTCCACCAGGACCGGCACCGTGCAGGCCGGATTCATGGCGACGAATTCCGGCCTTCGTTCCCAGACCTTTTCGACTCGGAGCTCGAAGGGAATACGCTTTTCGGCCAGCGCCAGGCGGACCTTCCGTGAGAACGGCGAAAGCGGCAGGTGGTAAAGGATTCGCACGGGCCCCCTATGCCATCCGCCCACGATTCCCGGAAGCCGGCCGCCGACGCGACACACGCGACAGTTGCGGATATTCCATTCCCTCGCGCGCTCCCACAAACATCGCGCACAGAGAAGAGGTGGCGCGCGATGATCACACTCGGGGAGATCATGACCCTGGCCCGCGACCATGAGGCGCGGGCCGGCGGCGTATCGGAGCGGGACATCGAGCTGGGGCGGCAGGCCGGCATGCTGCCGGCCGACGTCGCGGCGATCCGCGCCTTCACGGCGAGCCGGCCCGGCTTCTGCATCGTCGTGCGCTGCCCCAAGGCCGCCGCCTATGCGTGGCAGGGCATGCTGCCGGCCAAGATCGGCGCGCTGTACAAGAAGACCGGGGATTCCGGGGTGGTCTCCATCCACAAGGTCCGGCGCGACGGAAACGGGGCGCCGCTGTTCCGAAACGGCGAGCCGATTATCGATTCCGCGCTCTACGTCTCGGATTACGACCTCATGGGCATCTGGCAGAAGTGGCAGGGCGAGTTCCAGCGCGTCCGCGTCACCGCGCAGAACGGCGGCAAGCGCGGCGGCTACGGCACCCAGGCGACGGAAATCCTGAAGCGGATGAACCGCACGCTGGTCACGAAGATCCAGCACGGCTGCCAGGACGACTGGGTCTCCAAGGACAATCGCGGCGTGGACAAGGACGACCCCTTCGCCGGCTTCTGGGACGGCGATTCCGAGTTCCTGGCCGGAGCCGCGGCCTGCCGCGGCTTTTACGCGACCCGGAACCTGGGGGTGTTTCCCTACAACGAGAAGACGGGGAAGTTCACGGGATAGCGGGACCGCCCGGCGGAACAGCCTCAGGGCTTGAATTCCGCGTCCAGAACATTTAGTGAACATGCATCATGCAACGCACGCTCACGGAACGGCTCGCGATCCTTTCGGACGCGGCCAAATACGACGCCTCCTGCGCCTCGAGCGGCACGGAGAAGCGCGATTCCGCGCGCTCCGGGGGCCTGGGCTCGACCGAGGGCTCCGGCATCTGCCACGCCTATGCGCCGGACGGGCGCTGCATCTCGCTGCTGAAGATCCTGCTGACGAATTTCTGCATCTATGACTGCGCCTATTGCATCAACCGCTCCTCCAGCAACGTCGCGCGCGCCCGCTTCACGGCGGAGGAGGTGATCTGGCTGACCCTGGAATTCTACCGGCGCAACTACATCGAGGGGCTGTTCCTCTCCTCCGGCATCATCCGCTCCTCCGACCACACGATGGAGCAGATGGTCCGCGTGGCGCGCGAGCTGCGCACGACCCATGGGTTCCGCGGCTATATCCACCTCAAGACCATCCCCGAGGCCTCGCCCGCCTTGATCGAGGAGGCGGGGCTCTACGCCGACCGGCTCTCCATCAACATCGAGATGCCGACCGATGCGGGCCTCGCCAGCCTGGCGCCCGAGAAGCGCCCGGCCGGCATCCGGCGCGCCATGGCCGGGCTGCGGACCAAGATCGAGGAGATGGGCGAGCCGACGCTGCGCACCAAGGCGCGGCGGCGCTTCGCCCCCGCCGGCCAGTCCACGCAGGTGATCGTGGGCGCGGATGCCGCCAGCGATGCGACCATCCTCTCCACCAGCGGCCGGCTCTATGGCAGCTACGGGCTGCGGCGCGTCTATTATTCGGGCTTCAGCCCCATCCCCGATGCCTCCTCGCGCCTGCCGCCGCAAAAGCCGCCGCTGATGCGCGAGCACCGGCTCTACCAGGCGGACTGGCTGTTCCGCTTCTACGGCTTCGGCATCGAGGAGATCACCGCGGCGCGGCCCGACGGCATGCTGGACCTCGACCTCGATCCCAAGCTCGCCTGGGCGCTGGCGCATCGCGAGCGCTTCCCGGTGGACGTGAACCGCGCCCCGCGCGAGATGCTGCTGCGCGTGCCGGGCTTCGGCGTGAAGGTGGTGCAGGCGATCCTGGCCGCGCGGCGGCATCGCCGCGTCCGGCTGGAGGATCTCGGGCGGCTGCGCGTCTCGCTGCGCAAGGTGCGGCCCTTCATCGCGACCGCCGACTGGACGCCGCTGCGGCTGATCGACCGGCTGGATCTGGGCGCCCTGTTCCGGCCCGCGCCCGAGCAGATGGCGCTGCTGTGATGCGCACCGTCCGCCTCCGCCACGCGGCCGACTTCCCCGAATGGCGCGACGCCGCGCGCATGCTGCTGCTGGGCGGCGTCGCGCCGCACGAGGTGGATTGGCGGCTCGGCGAGGAAGGGCTGTTCGCGGAGGAGCCGGCGCCGCGCGCGACCGCCTCGCCTCCGGTCACGCCGCTGCCGCGCGTCCCGCCCTCCTTCCTCGAATTGGCGGAGGCGGTGATCTGCCACTCCGATCCGGCGCGCTTCGAACTGCTCTACCGGATGATCGCGCGGCTCCAGGTCGACCGGCAGCTGCTCTCCGACAGGATGGACCGCGACGTCGTGGCCGCGCGGCGGCTGGAGAAGGCGGTCCGCCGCGACGCGCACAAGATGACGGCCTTCCTCCGCTTCCGCGAAGTCCCCGCCGAGGGCGCGCGCCGGCGCTTCGTCGCCTGGTTCGAGCCGGACCACCACATCGTCGGGCGCACCGCGCCCTTCTTCGCGCGTCGCTTCGCCGACATGGACTGGATGATCCTGACGCCGAAGGGCTCCGCCTCGCTGACCGACGGGGCGCTGCGCGTCAGCGAGGCGCCCGCGCAGAAGCCCGACCTTGCCGACCCCACGGATGCGCTGTGGCTCACCTATTACCGCAACATCTTCAACCCGGCCCGGCTGAAGGTGAAGGCGATGATGGCCGAGATGCCGAAGAAGTACTGGGCCAACCTGCCCGAGGCGGCGCTGATCCCCGATCTCATCGCCCAGGCGCCGGCGCGGGTCGCGGCGATGGCGGAGCAGGCGGCGCGCCGGCCGCCCGCCTTCCATGACCGGATCCAGGCGCGCGCGCCGGCCGAGCCGCTGCCGCCCATGGAAGGTCTCGCCGGCCTGCGCGCGGAGGCGCGGGGCTGCACGCGATGCCCGCTGCATTGCCAGGCGACGCAGACCGTCTTCGGCGAGGGGCCCGAGCACGCGTCCCTCATGTTCCTGGGCGAGCAGCCCGGCGACGAGGAGGATTTGGAGGGCCGCCCCTTCGTCGGCCCGGCCGGCCGGATCTTGGACGACACGATGCGCCAGGCCGGCCTCGACCGCTCGGCGGCCTACGTCACCAATGCCGTGAAGCACTTCAAATACGAGCTGCGCGGCAAGCGCCGCATCCACCAGTCGCCGAGCAGCGGCGAGGTGGAGCAATGCCGCTGGTGGCTGGATCGCGAGATGGCGCTGATCCGGCCCAAGCTGGTGGTGGCGATGGGCCGCACCGCCGTTTCGGCGCTGACGGGAAAGGTGCCGAAGCTGGCGGACCTCCGTGGGCGGCTGCATGCGCTGGACGCTGGCCGCGCGATGATCGTGACGGTCCACCCCTCCTATCTGCTGCGCCTGCCCGACGCACGGGCCCGGGGCCGGGAGGCGATCCGCTTCCGCGAGGATCTGGAGGCCGCGCGCGACTGGCTCAGTTCACCGACCAGCTCTCCCGCTCGTTGAGCAGCGCCGGGTCGAAGCCCGCCAGCTTCTTGTAGTTGGCCGAGACCTCCTCCAGCTCCTGCCGGCTGATCACCGCATGCAGGTCGGTGAAGCCCTCCGGCGCGCGGCGGTACACCTCCTCCAGGATGAGGTCCGGCCCCAGCGCGCGATTGGCCAGCGTGAGCTTCGCCGTGGGCGGGCGCCGCGCCGCCTCGTAGGCCAGCAGCCCCTCGGGAATGCCCTCGCGCGCGAGATGCAAGGCGAGCTGCCGTGCGTCCAGGATCGCCTGCGACGCGCCATTGGAGCCGATCGGGTACATCGGATGCGCCGCATCGCCCAGCAGCGTGACGCGGCCCTCCGTCCAGCGCTCCAGCGGGTCGCGGTCCACCATCGGATATTCCAGCACGCGCTCGGCGCCGCGGATCAGTCCGGGCACGTCGAGCCAGCCCCAGTCCCAGGATTCATAGGCGGGCAGGAAGCGGTCGCGGTCGGCCTCGCGGTTCCAGTCCTCGCGGTCGAAGCCCTGCGCGGGATCGACCTTCATCTCGGCGATCCAGTTGGTCAGCACGCGCCCGTCCGGCAGGTGCCGGATCGGGTAGCAGACGAACTTCTGCGAATGATGCCCGGCCTGCACCATGGTCGCGCCGGTCAGGAAGGGCGCGGCCACCGTCGTCGCGCGCCAGAGCAGCGCGCCTTGCCAGGAGGGTGGCCCCTCGCCCGGCGCGAAATGCGCGCGCACCGCGGAATGGATGCCGTCCGCCCCGATCAGCGCATCGCCCTTCGCGGAGCTCGCATTCGCGAAATGCGCCGTGACGCCCTCCGAATCCTGCCCGAAGCGCAGCAGGCGGTGTCCGGCATGGACGGCGATACCGCGCTGCCGGCAGGTCTCGGCCAGCAGCATCTGCAGGGCCCCGCGATGCAGGCTGTATTGCGGCCAGCGATAGCCGGCGGCCAGCCCGCGATCCTCGCGCCAGATCTCCTGCCCATGCGCGCTGACATAGCGCAGCTCGCGCGTGGCGACGCCGATCCCGGCCAGGGCCTCGCCCAGGCCCAGCTCGGTCAGCTCGCGCACCGCATGCGGCAGCAGGTTGATGCCGACGCCGAGCGGCCGCAGCTCCGGCACGGCCTCGAAGACCACGGGCTCGAAGCCGGCGGCGTGCAGCGACAGCGCGGCGGTCAGCCCGCCGATGCCGCCGCCGGCGACGAGGATCCTAGCCATGCAGGGCGCCGCGCAGCCATTCCGCCCACATCAGCGCCGCCGCGTCCTGGCCGCGCGGCGTCACGATCTGCGCGCCGAGCGGCAGGCCCTTCGGCCCCTTTCCGGCGGGAATGGTCACGGCCGGCACATGCAGCAGCGTCCAGAGCGAGTTGAAGGCGGCATCCCCCGTGGAGGCGAGGCCCTCCGGCGCCTCGCCCGGCGCCGAGGGCGTCAGCACCGCATCGTAGCCGGAGATCGCGGCAGCGAAGCCGTCCTGCGCCGCCTGGAAGGCCGCGCGCCCCTCGGCGAGCTTCGCGCGCGGCTCGCCCATCGCCCAGTCCAGCCGCTCGCGCAGCACCGCGCTGAGGCCCTCGCGCGCATGGTCGAGCTCCCAGCCCATGGCCTCGGCGCTCTCCATGTTCATCACATGCGGGTGCAGCTCATAGGCCGTGGCGAAGGGCGCGCCGAGCTCGAGCGGCGTCACGGTCGCGCCCTTGGCCCGGGCGGCGTAGGCGACCTTGTCCATCAGCTCCAGCGTCTCGGGCGCGGCGAGCTTCGCGGAAGGCCCCATCACGAGCGCGAGACGCGGCGCCTTGCCGGGTTGCGGCAGCGCGTGGTCCACGCCGGTCAGCGCCGTCATGGCGAAGGCGATGTCGGCCAGGCTGCCGGCCATGAGGCCGATCGTGTCCAGGCTCTCGCTCATCACCTTCATGCCGGCGCGGTGGAAGGTGCCCCAGCTCGGCTTGAAGCCCACGATGCCGCAATAGGCCGCGGGCCGGACGATGGAGCCGCCGGTCTGAGTGCCATAGGCCAGGTGCAGCAGCCCCGCCCCCACGCCCGCCGCCGAGCCCGAGGAGGAGCCGCCCGGCGAATGCGCCGGATTGTGCGGATTGGTGGTCGGCCCCGGATGGCGCGTGGCGAATTCGGTCGTCACGGTCTTGGAGATGACGGCGCCCGCGCGCCGCGCCAGCGCGACGCTGGCCGCGTCGTTCCTCGGCTTGTGGCCGGCCCAGATGGGCGAGCCGTATTGCGAGGGATGGTCACAGGTGTCCAGCACGTCCTTCACGCCGAGGAAGAGCCCGGCCAGCGGCAGCTTCCGGCCCGCCTTGAGCGCCGCGTCCACATCGGCGGCCTGCTTGCGGATCTGCGCGGGCTTCAGCCAGGCGAAGGCTTGCAGCACCTTCTCCCGCTTGGCGATGCGGGCGAGCATGGCCTCGGCGAGGGCGCTGGCGCTGAGCGTGCCGGCGGCGATCTGGGCGGCGGCTTCGGAGGCGGAGAGGGTCGAGGGATCGGGCATGGCGCGGAGGCTAGGGCGGAACGCGGCATGTTGGAACCGGCCCGAAGCACGCGGTATGGAGGTCCGTGCCGCCGCCATACCGCCTCGACCTGACGCATGACGCCGCCACCGGCGTGGAGGCCCTCCGCGCCCGCTTCCGGCTGGCGCTGCGCGGGCCGCGAAAGGATGTCGACAAGGCGACGAAGGGCCCCTCGCTGCACCCATAGGTGGGCGAGCGCGACCGATGCGACACGGCCGCCCGCCCGGCGGGATCGCACCGCGACCGCAGGACCTTACCAATGCCTGACGGGCGCATGTCGCCGCCGCCATTCAAGGCGCCGTCGGTCTGCCCCCCAACAAGGCCCAGGGAGGCAGGACATGGCTTTCAATTTCGACAGAGGGCGGTTCGACCGGTTCGTGGCGGCTCTCGAACTGAAGCATTTCACGTCCGGCGAGCTGCTGGTCGGGCAGTACCGCAAGCGCAACCACCCGCCGCCCGAAGAGCTGTGGTGCAACATGGTGCCCACCATCATCGTGCTGGACGCGCTGCGCGAGAAGCATGGCGGCAGCGTCCAGCTCATCAGCGGATACCGCTCGGAGGCCTATAACGACCCGGAGGCGTCCAACAACCCCGGCCGCGCGAAGCTCAGCTACCACCAGGCCTATTCCGCCTTCGATTTCCGGATGGAGGGCGTCAAGAAGGACGACCTGGTGAAGACCCTGCAGTCCTGGAACAAGAGCAAGTGGTTCACCTCTCCGGTCGGCTTCGCCCGGAAGAACGCCAACCTGCCCTCCGGGGCGGTGATCCGGATCGGCGTGATGCCCCAGGTCTATTCGCTGGGCGGCTTCACGGCCTGGGGGCTGCTCCCCGCCTGCGCCTTCCAGTTCAAGGGCTGGTGGAAGTCCTATGCCAAGAGCAATTTCGTCCACTTCGACACCCGGGGCGAGAAGCTGGGCAGCGAGACGGACGAAGACGACTGACCGCCCCATCATTCAACCAAATGGTTGACATTTCCGGCGACGCATCTTAATTCAACCAAATGGTTGAATCAGAGCCCCTGCGGTTGAACGCCACCTTCCACGCCCTCGGCGACGCCACGCGTCGCCGGATGCTCCGCGACCTCGCGGCCGGCGAGCGCAGGGTCGGCGAGCTGGCGAAGCCCTTCTCCATCTCGCTCGCCGCTGCCTCCAAGCACATCAAGGTGCTGGAGCAGGCCGGCCTGGTCCGCCGCGAGATCCAAGGCCGTACCCACCTCTGCCGCCTCGAGCCCGGCCCGCTCGCCACCGCCAGCGAATGGCTGGGCTTCTACGAGCGCTTCTGGACCAGCCGCCTCGACGTTCTCGACCGGCTCCTCCGCGAGGAGGACGCCGCAAAGCCCCACCCCCCCGAAGGAGACGATTCATGAACGAGTTCGCGACCCCGGATTCCTATGGCCGGCTGACGGAGCCCATGACGCTGACGATCCAGCGCCTCCTGCCCGGGCCCGTCGAGCGCATCTGGGCCCATCTCACGGAGAGCGAGCTGCGGCGGAAATGGCTGGCGGCAGGCGAGATGGGCGCGACGCCCGGCGCCAGCGTCGAGTTCACCTGGCGCAACGACGAGCTCAACGACCCGCCCAGCCGGCGCCCGGAAGGCCATTCCGCGGAGCACGGCATGACCTGCGAGATCGTCGAGTTCGAGCCGCCCCGCCGCCTTTCGATCACCTGGGGCCGCAGCGGCGGCGTGACCTTCGAGCTGGAGGCCCGAGGCCCGAAGGTTCTGCTCTCCATCACCCACCGCCGCCTGCCGGACCGCGAGACCCTGCTGATGGTCGGCGCCGGCTGGCACGCGCATCTCGACGTCCTGGTCGCCCGCGTCAGCGGCGCGGAGCCGGCGCCCTTCTGGGACGCTTGGGTGCGGCTGCGCGAGGAATACGCCCGGCGGCTGCCGGGCTGAGAATTAAGGATCGCGCGAAGCCCCGCCTCTACCCAAGCCACTCGCCGACGATCCGCCCCACCTCGCGATGCACGCTGTCGCGCTTCGCGCCGGCGGCATTCGCCAGATCGTAGAACGACGCCACCACCGCCGGCGCCCGCCCCGGCGGCCGGACCAGCGCGATCACATTGGCCCAGCTCTCGCCGGTCCCGGTCTTGTCGGCGACCGGCCAGCCCGGCGGGAAGCCGGCGCGAAGCCGCGCACGCCCGGTCGGGCTGGCGGCCATCCAGCCCTCCAGCCGCTCCCGCGAGGCCGGGGCCAGCACCTCGCCCAGCAGGATGCGCCGCAGCGTCATCGCCATCTGCCGGGGCGTGCTCGTGTCCATCTCGCCCGAGGGGCGGTTCAGCCCGGGCTCGTCGCGGTCCAGCCGGGTCAGCGGATCGCCGATCCCGCGCAGCCAGCGCGTCAGCCCGGCCGGCCCGCCGACCCCGGGCAGCAGCAGGTTGGCGGCCGTGTTGTCGCTGAGACCGACCATGCCCTCGGCCAGCACCGCGACGGAGGCGCGGCCCGCGCCGGCATGCGCCCGCGCGACCGGCGCGTAGGCCAGCAGGTCCTCCCCGCGGATCGCGACGCGCCGGTCCAGCGATTCCTGCCCGGCATCCACCCGGGCGAGCACGGCGGCGCCCAGCAGCGCCTTGAAGGTGCTGCACATCAGCACGCGCCCGTCCGCCCGGTGCGCCAGGCTGCGGCCGGACCCTGTGTCGAGCGCGAAGACGTGGAGCCGCCCGCCCTCCCGCCGCTCCAGCGCGGCGAGCGGAGCCTCGGCCGCGAGCGCGGGCGTGGCGGCGAGCACCCCGGCCGCGGCCAGGCCGCGACGGGACAAGGAATGGGACATGGCATTCTCCTCTCCCCGGGCCTCTACACCCGCGCCCGGTCCCGGGCGAGGTGCGCCGCAGCATCGCCCTGCCAGGCTTGCCGGGCGATCGTGAAAGCCATCGCCCCACGCCACCCTGAGGGGCACCGACCGCAGGATCCCGCCCGCGTCCGTCAGGGCCGCGCCGCCCTGACCCGCCTCGCCGCCATCCATGCCGCTGACGGCCGTTCCCGAAAGCTCCCCATGTCCCTCTCCCGCCTGCGGGCCGAATGGGCGCCGAACGTCACCCGCGACCTCCTGGCCGGCACCGTCGTCGCCCTGGCGCTGATCCCCGAGGCCATCGCCTTTTCGATGATCGCCGGGGTGGACCCGAAGTTCGGCCTCTACGCCTGCTCGATCGCGGTGATCACGGCCATCGTAGGGCGGAAGCCCTGTAAATCCGCCCGCCGCGACGCAACATCCGGGCCGTGACCGTCACCACCACAGAACTGCCCTCGGGCGCCCTCCGCCACGAGATCGGCATCGCCGCCGCAGCTTTGCCCGCCGTCTCGCCGAATGCGCTGGAGATCGCCTGGGAGGTCGCGCGCGCGGCCGCCGAGGCCGGGCTCTGGGGCCCGGCCCGCCTGCTCGCCTTCCCCGGCGGCGTGGAGATCGTGCTGACCGACGCCGACGCCGCGAGCTGGGCCGAGGCCATGTCCCGTCATTCCGGTCTCGATTCGCCTTCGGGCGTCGCCCTCTGCCTCCGCCTCCTGGCGCTGGTGGAGCTGCTCGGCCGCGCCGCATGGACGCGCGGTATGTTCACGATCGGCGCGGAGGGCGCGGAATTCCACCCGGCTTTGCTCGCCGCCGCCGCCCGTGCGCCGCTGGACGCCACGGGCCGCTTCGAGGATGCGCCGATGCGTGCCATGCTGTCGCGCACACTTCCCAGGGCCGACCCGCCCGCCTGACGAAAGCCGATCCATGCCGCGCGCCGCCGCCCTCCTCCTGCCGGTCCTCCTGCTGGCCGCCTGCAGCAACACCCCCCTCATCCCGCCCGCCCGGCCGGGCGACGCCGTGCGAACCAACCCGCAGGTCGCCCAGGCCTGCCGGGACCAGACCGCCCGGCGCATCGAGCGGCAGGACCGCGGCCAGCTGATGCGCGAGGACGAGCGCGACAGCCGCCTCGGCTCCGAGACCGTCTTCGCCAGCCAGGCCATGCAGACCGACCGCCTGGGCCGCCAGTTCCAGTTCAGCCGCGAGGTCGACGACTGCATCCGCGCCAATACGCAGCAGGGCATGCCGCGCCCGGCCGCCGCGCCCGCGCCCGACAGCTCCGCTCCCCCGCCGCCCGCCCGCCGCCCGAGGTCCTGACCTGAGGCCCTTCGGCGCGCTCACGCGCGCCCTGTCCCACCGCGACGCCCGGATCTTCTTCACCGCGAGCCTGACCTCCTGGACCGGCCTCTGGATGCACCGCATCGCGGTGATGTGGCTGGCCTGGGAGCTGACGGGCTCGGCCTTCTGGGTGGGCGTCGTCGCCTTCGCGGACCTGGCGCCGGCCGTCATCTTCAGCCCCATCGCCGGTGCCATGGCCGACCGGATGGATCGGGTGAAGCTCACCATGATCGCGCAGGTCGCGGTGGCGGCAGCCGCACTGTGCACCGCCCTGCTGACCGGCTTCGGCCATATGTCCATCGCCCTGCTCATCCTCTTCGAACTGGGCTCGGGCATCGCGCAGAGCTTCGCGCAGCCCGCGCGGCAGGCGCTGATGCCCGGCCTGGTCCCGGCGGCCGACCTGCCGGCGGCCGTCGCCTGCAATTCGCTCTGCTTCAACGTGGCGCGCTTCCTGGGGCCGGCCGTGGCGGGCCCGATGGTGGCGGCCTGGGGGGTGGTGCCCGCCATGCTCTGCAACGCCCTGGCCTATTCGATCGCCTCGCTCACCCTCGTCATGATCCGGGTGAACCCGCTGCATCTGCGCGGCCATGCTCCCGAGGGCTCGCTGCTGTCGGAGATGCGCGAGGGCATCCGCTACGTCGCCTCCCATCCCGGCATCGGTCCCGTGCTCGCCTTCGCGGGCGTCAGCGCCATCCTGTTGCGCGGCGTCCAGGAGGTGCTGCCGCCCTTCGTCGAGCGGCTGTTCCACCAGGGGGCGGGCGGCCTCGCCTTCCTCACGGCCGCGATCGGCGTGGGGGCGCTGATCGGCGGGCTGTCGGTCGCGGCGCGCGGCCGGCTGCAGGGCACGACGCGCGTGACGGTGGTCGCGGTGCTGATCCAGTCCGTCGTGGTGATGGGCTTCGTGGCCACGGGCTCGTTCGCCATGGCGGTCGTCTGCGGCGTGCTCTACGGCGCCTGCGCCTCGGCCCACGGCATCTCGGCGCAGACCCTGGCGCAGTCGGCCTCGCTCACGCGCATGCGGGGGCGGACGCTGGCGCTTTGGGGCCTGATCACCCGCGCCTGCCCCGCGCTCGGCGCCGTGGTGCTGGGCTCGACCGGCGAGGTCTTCGGCATGCGGGCGCCGACGCTGATCTTCGCGGGCCTCGCCTTGCTGGTCGCGGCCTGGGGCGTGACACGGATGCGCGCCTGGGCCAGACATCTGGAGAATCCGACCTAGCGCGCGTGACGACTTGGGGCTGCTCGCCGAAAGTCTGCAACACGCGCGCCAACGACCTTCAGGAGAGTTGCGATGCTCGACGCCGCCATCATCGGTATGGGCCGCTGGGGACGCACGCTGGTCGACAGCGTGCAGGGCCAAAGGGGGGATAACCACGGGGCCGGCATCCGCTTCGTCGCGGGCTGCACGGGCACGCCGGCCAAGGCCGCCGGCTACGCGGCCGAGAAGGGAATCGTGCTGCATGACAGCCTGGCGCCGATCCTGGCCGACCGGTCCATCGGCGCCATCGTACTGGCCACGCCGCATGCCCAGCATGCCGAGCAGGTGATTGCCGCCGCCGCCGCGGGCAAGCACGTCTTCGTCGAGAAGCCCTTCACGCTCAGCCAGGCCAGCGCCGCCGCCGCGGTCGCGGCCTGCCGGAAGGCCGGGGTGGTGATGGCGCTCGGCCACAACCGGCGCTTCCTGCCGGCCGTGGCCGAGATGAAGTCGATCCTCGCCTCCGGCAAGCTGGGCACGCTGCTGCATGTCGAGGGCCAGTTCAGCGGCCCCGGCGGCTTCACCTATCAGCCCGGCGCCTGGCGCGCCGACCGTGCGGAAAGCCCGCTCGGCGGCATGGGCGGCATGGGCATCCACATGATCGACCTGATCATCTCGCTGGCCGGCCGCTTCCGCGACGTGCGGGTGCTGAGCAAGGCGGTGGTGCTCGACACCATCGACGACACGACGGCGATGCTGGCCACGCTCGAGAACGGCGCCACCTGCACCTTCGCCACCCTGGGCGCCGCGACGCGCTACTGGCGCTGCGCCCTCTTCGGCTCGGACGGGCTGGTGGAGCTGCGCGGGCATGAGCAGCTCTTCTTCCGGGCCCGCGAGGGCGGCGAGGAGTGGACCCGCGACTTCGCGCCCGTCGATATCGAGCGCGCCGAGCTGGAGGCCTTCGCCGCGGCCGTGGCGGGCGGGCCGGCCTACCCGCTGCCGCTGGACGAGGCGGTCCATGGCGTGGCCGTCTTCGAGACCATGATCGGCGCCGCCGCCTCGGGCAGTGCCTATGCGGTCCCCGCCTGAGCCGCTACATCGGAACCCGTCCACGGCAGGAGAGCCCGAGAGATGAGCAAGATCAACCGCACCGGCAGCAACCAGATCCTCAGCAGCGCGGTCGAGTACCACAACTTCGTCTATTGCGCGGGCATCACCGCCGACGACCTGAGCCAGGACATCACCGGCCAGACGAAGCAGGTCGTCGCCAAGATCAACGCGCTGCTGGAGGCCAACGGCACGGACAACACGCGCCTTCTCCAGGCGCAGATCTGGCTGAAGGACATTCGCGACCGCGACGCCATGAACAAGGTCTACGTCGAGTGGCTCGGCGAGGTCGGCCGTCCGGCTCGCGCCTGCGTGCAGGCGAACATGGCCGACCCTCGCCACCTGGTCGAGATCATGGTCACCGCCTGCAAGTAATCGGCCGACCCGGAGCAGTAATCCGGGACGGGGAACCGCTGAAGGCGCCGGGCAGCACTGCCCGGCGCCTTTTTCATGCGCCTGCTCCTGGAGGAGCATTGCGGAATCGCGCTTCGCGACTGCATCGGTCTCGGGAAACTACGTAGGACGTGCTGTGGCTAATCTGCCGCAACACTGTGGCACAACCCCTGGTAGGTACCGAAACTAGGATCATCCTCCTGATTTCAGCCGTAGGAGGGACCGCGGATCGACAAATCACGGCGGGTTTCGCGATGTGTCGTTTTGCGGGTTGCGGCGAGGGCACACCGCCGATACCCCGGTTGCACGCCTCGAGGGATTTTTTTGAGGCCTGCCGCACTAGGAGAGTACCGCATGCGACTTCGGATCGCCACGATCGCCATGGGGCTTCTGCTCTGCGCCGCGCCCTTCGCGCAGCAAGCCGAAGCCGCCCGCGGCGACGCACGTTCCGAAGCCCGCTCGCAGCAGCCCCGCAACGCCCGGACCACCGCCCCCGCCCTCAGCAACCGCGCTTCTCGAGCCGGCCGTGGCGCGCGCGCCAGCCAGGCGAGCGGCGGCGGCGGCATCTCCTGCGTTCCCTATGCCCGCTCCGTCACCGGAATGGCGATCTCCGGCAACGGCCGCGACTGGTGGGAGAATTCCGCGGGCCGCTATGCCCGTGGCCAGCGCCCGCAGATCGGGTCCGTCCTCTCCTTCCAGGGCTCGGGCGGCATGCGCTCCGGCCACGTGGCCGTGGTGTCGCGCGTCATGCAGCCGCGCATGATCGAGATCGACCATGCCAATTGGGGTGGTCCGGGCATCCGGCGCGGCACGGTCATGCGCAACGTCCGCGTGATGGATGTGTCCCCCGACAATTCCTGGACGCGCGTGCGCGTGCAGGTGGGCTGGACCTCCGAGAACTTCGGCCGCGAGTACCCGACCGACGGCTTCATCCACAACCGCCCGGCCAACAGCTATGTCGCGGGCGTCGACGACATGATCCGCCCGGTTTCCTACACGACGCGCACCGAAGCGGGCGAACGCCCGGCACGCCGCAGTTCCACGCGCTCCGCCGCGCGTGCGACCCAGCCCCGCCAGGCCCGGGCCCAGTCCCGTCCGTCCGAGAGCCGCACCGCCCGCCGCACGCAGGCCAATGCCGTCTCCGCCCGCACCGGCCAGCCCGTCCGCCTGGCCTCGGCGCCCACCACCCGATAACCCTGGCCCGCCGCCCCGGTTGCGGCGGACTGTCAGATTTTTCGACGCGGCCGTCCTTGACGGCCGCGTTTTCGTATCTGCCTGATACGCCCCATGCCAAGCAAGGCCGGCAATGTCGCGTTGGTCGCGCTCGCGCAGGTGCTGGTCCTGTCGCTCTGGTTCTCCGGCACCGCGGCGGGGCCCGGCATGGCCCGCGAGACGGCGCTGCCGCCGAACTTCCAGGCCCTGCTGACCTCCGCCGTCCAGGCCGGCTTCGTGGCGGGCACCCTGACCAGCGCCGCGCTCGCCTTGCCCGACCGCTTCGATCCACGCCGCGTCTTTGCCGCCGCCGCCCTGCTGGGCGCCGCGGCGAATGCCCTGATCCTCACGCTGCCGCCGGGCTCGGATGCCATCGTCGCGGCTCGCTTCGCGACGGGCGCGGCGCTGGCCGGGGTCTACCCTGTCGGCATGAAGCTGGCGGCGGGCTGGGCCGGCCGCCGGGACATGGGGCTGATCGTCGGCATCTTGGTGGGCGGCCTCACGCTGGGCTCCGCCTCGCCGCATCTCGTGAACGCGCTGGGCGGGCTCGACTGGCGGCTGACGCTGGGCTTCGCGACCACCGCCGCCGTGGCGGGCGCTGCCCTGATCGGCGCCGTGCGCCTCGGCCCCGGGCACGCCCCTGCCCCGCCGTTCCGGCCGGCCGCGGCGCTCGAGCTCTGGCGCAACCGCGGCACCCGGCTCGCGACGCTCGGCTATCTCGGCCATATGTGGGAGCTCTACGCGATGTGGAGCTGGATCGGGCTCTACCTCGCCGCGAGCTTCGCCCTCTGGCGCGGCGAGGCCGACTCCGATCCGGCCGAGGCCGCGCTCGCGACCTTCGCGGTGATCCTGGCGGGCGCGGTGGGCAGCGTGGCGGCCGGGCCCGTGGCCGACCGGCTGGGCCGCGTCGCCGTGACCGTGGCGGCCATGGCGGTCTCTGGCGCCTGCTGTCTCCTGGCCGGCGCCTTCCTCGGGCTCCACCCGGCCTGGACGCTCGGGCTCTGCCTGGTATGGGGCTTCGCCGTGGTGGCGGATTCGGCCCAATTCTCGGCCAGCGTGGCCGAGGGGTCCGAGCCCGGGCTGGTGGGCACGATGCTGACCCTGCAGACGAGCCTCGGCTTCACCCTGACGCTCGTGACCATCCACCTGATGCCGGTGCTGGTGGGGATGCTGGGCTGGGGCGGCGCCTTCGCGGTGCTGGCCATCGGGCCGGCACTGGGCTGCGTGGCGATGCTGGGTCTGCGCCGATGAGGGCCCTTGCCCCCTCGGGCGCTCAGCCCCGCGCCACCTCCGCCGAGCGGTCCCACAGGTTCGGCACCGCGGCGTTGGTATAGCCCGACACGAACCGCTTCGGCTCGCTCGTCGCCGGGTCGAAGGTGTGGCGCTCGATCGCGCCGATATTGCCGCCATAGACATGGATGGAGATCGACGGCCGGTCGGCGATCGCGTTCTCCACCCAATGGACGTCCTCCTCGCCGGAGCCGACGCCGACGACCTCGCCCGGCCGCAGGTGGTCCACCTGGCCCGGGCGCATCGGGCCGCCGGGCTCCGGATGCATGGTCACGCTCACCTCGGCGCCCCGCAGCATGCCGACCAGCCCCCAGACCTTGTGGTTGTGGACCGGCGTGCGCTGGCCGATGCCCCAGACGAAGCTGACCACGCTGAAGCGCTCCAGCGGGTCGCAATGGAGCAGGTACTGCCGGTAGGTGGGACCGGGCTCGGCCAGCGCCTCGGGCAGCCAGTCGTCCTGCCCGACGAGGCCCTTCAGCAGCGCGCCGCCCTCCTCCAGCCAGCGCGCCTCGGAGGGCTGTTCCCCGGCCAGCCGGGTCATGTCCTGGATGAAGCCGCGCAGGCGGGCGATGTTCGTCATTCTACCCCTCTCCAAGCGCCCGCTTCGCCACGGCGGCCAGGAAGCCGGAGGCGGCGGGCAGGATCGCGTCGTTGAAGTCGTAGGACGGGTGGTGCAGCTCGCGGCCGCCCTCGGCCGGGCCGTTGCCGATCCAGACGAAGGCGCCAGGCACCTCGTTCAGATACCAGGAGAAGTCCTCGCCCGTCATGGCCGGGCCCAGCTCGCGCGTGACCTCGGTGACCGTCGCGGCCGCGGCCGCGGCAGTGTCGCGCTCGGCCGGGTGGTTCCGGGTCACCGGCACGCCGCGGTTGAAGTTGACCGTGGCGGAGAGGCCGAAGGCCATGGCGATGCCCTGGGAGATCTCGCGCATGCGGGCCTCGATCAGGTCGCCCACCGCCGTGTCGAGCCAACGGGCGGTGCCCTTCAGCACGGCGCGGGCCGGCACCTGGTTCTGCGCCTCGCCCGAGGTGGCCATGGTGATGCTCACCACGCCGGCCTTCATCGGGTCCACCTCGCGGGAGACGATGGATTGCAGCGCCACGATGGCGTGGCCCGCGCCGAGCATGGGGTCCTTGGTCATGTGCGGCAGGGCGGCGTGGCCGGCATGGCCGTCGAAGGTGATGTCGAAGCGGGCGCCGGCGGCCATGACGGCGCCTTCGTGCACGGCGACGGTGCCGGCCGCGAGTCCGGGCCAGTTGTGCCAGCCGAAGATGCGCTCCATCGGGAAGCGCTGGAACAGCCCGTCGGCGATCATCTTCAGCGCCCCGCCGCCGCCCTCCTCGGCCGGCTGGAAGACCAGCCGCACCGTGCCGGACCAGGAGGTGTCGGCCTGCAGCAGGGCGGCCGCACCGAGCAGCGCGGCGGTATGCCCGTCATGGCCGCAGGCATGCATCACGCCGGGCTTCCGGCTGCGATGCGGCAGGGCCGCATCCGCCTCCTGGATGGGCAGGGCATCCATGTCGGCGCGCAGGCCGACGCTGCGGTTGCCGCCAAGGCCCGGGCGGCGGAGCGTGGCCACCACCCCATGGCCGCCGATGCCGGACTCGATCTCGGCGACGCCCAGCGATTTCAGCTTCTCCACCACGAAGGCGGCGGTGTCGCCCTCGTCGAGGGTGAGGCCCGGGTTCTGGTGGAGGTGGCGGCGCCAGCCGGTGACGGCCGCATGGAGGTCGGGATTCATGCGCGGAGACTAGGCCCAAATCGCGCGATCGGGTATCCGAAGCCGCGTGACGATTTTTGATCCAAGTCTTGCGGGATGATGGCTCATCTCGCTAGACTGGGTTGTGTATTTATTGCAATACCACCTTATGGTTGCGAAAATGCGAGCGGCGAGGTAATTTCATGAAATTCGCAGATATTGGGCAGCAGCTCCGGGCCTATCGCATGGAATCCGGCATGCGCGCCGAGGAGATCGCCGCCCGACTCGGAGTCTCGCGCGCCGCGCTCTACCGCTACGAGAAGGGCGAGGTCATCAAGCTGGAGACCATCCGCCGCCTGGCGGAGCTGCTCAAGGTCTCTCCCCTCTCCCTGCTCGGCATCGGCATCGAATACTTCGCCCGCCCCGCCGCCTTCCAGGAGCGGCTGCGGGGCCTCGAGGAGCAGGCGGACCAGATCCTGCTTGTCGGCGGAGCCTATTGCTGGCCGATCACCGGCGAGGCGCTGGAAGGCGCCCTGGCGGAGGCCTGGACCCAGGCCATCCAGGCCGGGCCCGAGCGCGCGGCCGCCATCTCGCAGGTCGAGCAGGGGCTGGGCGCGCTGACCGCCCGCAAGCGCCTCTATGCCCAGAAGCGCCCGACGATGATCGCGGTGCTCGGCGAGGGCGCGCTGCGCGGCATGCTGGCCGAGGGCGTGGCGCCCGGCCTCAATATTCCCGAAGCCACCCGCACCCGCTCCCGCATCGCCGCCCAGCAGGAGGCGGAAGCCATGGCCGTCCTGATGGAGAGCGTGCCGATCGGGCTGCAGATCGGCCTGGCGACGGGCCCGCAGCCCGCCGCCCCCTTCATGGTCCTGCGCGGGCGGGACCGCGCGCATGTGGTGACCTCGCCCATCCCCGCCGACACGCCCCCCTCGGTCTCGACGGGCGTGGCCGGCATCACGGCGGCCGAGGAGGCCGTGGCGGTCCATCAGCGCGTCGCCGAGGCGATATGGCGGGACTCGATCAAGGGCGCCGAGGCGGCCGCCCGCGTCCGCGAGCTGGTGCGCGCAAGCCGGGGCTGACGCCGCCGGGTCAGCGCATCCGGGCGATGATCTCCGCCGGCTCGGACTGGCGGAGGAAGGTCTCGAAACCCGACGGCTCGATGACCGAGAGGCCCGAGAAGGGCGTCGTGACGTCGTAGGCCAGGTAAAGCACCGCGCCGGTGAAGCCCGCGAAGGTGGCGACGAGCGCATGCGTCGAACGCCGCGGCGGATAGGGGGCGAGGCAGCCGCAGATCACGATCAGGCCCACGACCGCCGCGAACCAGAAGAACGGGTGCGGCGCCTCATGCGCGTCGATGAGCCGCTTCTGCCGCTGCTCCTCCACCAGGTAGACGTTCCGGACCAGCCGCGCGTGGACGAGCTCCTGCCGGCGGTTGGCCGGATCGAGGTCCAGCACGTGCTCGAGGAGTTCGCGCCAGGTTCTCCAGGCCTCCAGGCTGAGCGCGCCACTCCGGTCCAGTTCGGGCCAGTCGCGCCCGATCACCTGCTGCGCGTAGCGCACGGCCAGCCGCTGCTCCGCCGCGGTCTGCTCCCGCCCGTAGCGCTGCAGGTCGTAGAAGACGTCGGCGATCGTCACCGCCTCTTCCGCGACGAGTTGCCGCGTCTGCATCTCGTTCTGCTTCACCTCCGCGAAGGCGAGCGCGACGATGAGCGCGTGCAGGATGCCGACCCGCACGATGACCATGGCCGCCAGATCGGCGCCGTCCTTGTCCGTCACGGGCCAGAAGGCGCGCGCCAACCGGTAGGTGACGACGCCGAGCCCCGCCGAGACGGCGGTGACGGCGAAGGCGAGGAGCAGCGGCAGGAGCATGGCGCGAGGCTGCGCCCTCTCCGGGCCGCGATGCAAGAAAGCTAGCTCCGTGCCAGCGGGTGGTGCTCCTCGACCACCGCGCGCAGCCGCTCCTCCAGCACGCGCGTGTAGATCTGCGTCGTCGCGATGTCCGCATGGCCGAGCAGCGTCTGCAACGCCCGCAGGTCCGCGCCGCGAGACAGGAGATGGGTCGCGAAGGAGTGCCGCAGCACATGCGGGCTCACCTTGCCCGGATCGAGCCCCCCCGCCAGCGCGGCCTGCTTCAGCAGCAGCCCCACCCCCTGCCGCGTCAGATGGCCGTTGGCGCCGCGCGAGGGCAGCAGCCATTTCCGCGCCGAGAGCCGCCCCTTCCCGCGCGGCTTCAGCCCCTCCTGCGCCGCCTGGGCGGCTTCCCGGGCGCGGCGCGAAATGGGGACCAGCCGCTCCTTCGCGCCCTTGCCCCGCACGGCGACCAGCGGCTCCTCGGCGCGCAGCGTGCCGGCGGGCAGCGTGACCAGCTCCGTCACGCGCAGGCCCGAGGCGTAGAGCAGCTCGATCGCCGCGGTCGCGATGGCGTCCTGCGGCGCCTTGAGCGTCCTGGCGCCGGCGATGAGCCGGCCCACCTCCGCCTCGGTGAGCGCCTTGGGCAGCGGCGCGGGGGCCTTGGGGCTGTCGAGCAGCTCGGTCGGGTCGTCGGCCCGGACGCCCTCGCGGGCGAGGAAGCGGTAGAACTGCCGCAGCGAGGACAGCCGCCGCGCCTGGGTGCGCGCCGAGAAGCCGGCCTGGGTCGCGAGCCAGCCCCGCAGTTCATCCGGCCCGACGCGGGCGGCGCCGGCGCCGAGATGGGCCAGCGCGTCCACGAGGTCGGCGCGATAGGCGAGCAGCGTGTTGGGAGAGGCGCCGCGCTCGGCGGACATCATCTCCAGGAAGGCCTCGAGGTGGTGGCTCACCGCACCTGGAAGCGGTCGTTGGGGAGGCTGCGCTCCACCGGCGCGGTGTTCACCGCGGGCGGAAAGGCGCCGAGCGCCAGCAGCCCGAGCCCGCCGAGCACAACCAGGATGAGGAGCAGCGTCAGGAATGGCCGTCGGAACATGGCGAAGAACGCGTCCCCTCGCGCGGATGGGAGGCTGTGCTACCTTCGCGGACCGTGTCACGCAACCTCGTCCAGCCCGAAACCGCATCCACCCACACGCCACGTCCGAAAGGCAGTGTCGTGCTGGTGGGCATGCCCGGTGCCGGGAAATCCTCGATCGGCCGGCGGCTCGCCGCGCGGTGGGGCATGCCCTTCCGCGATGCCGATTCGGAGATCGAGGCGGCGGCCGGCATCCCCGTGGCCGAGATCTTCTCCCGCTATGGCGAGGCGCATTTCCGCGAGGGCGAGCGGCGCGTCATCGCGCGCCTGCTTGCCTCCGCCGAGCCCGTGGTGCTGGCGACCGGCGGCGGCGCCTTCGCCGACCCGCGCACCCGCCAGGCGGTGCGCGATTCGGGCGCCACCTCCGTCTGGCTGAAGTGCCGGCTCTCCACCCTCATGCGCCGCGTCGCCGGCCGCGAGCACCGGCCGATGTTCGTGAACACCGATCCGCGCGAGGTGCTGGAGCGCCTGATGGCCGCGCGCCACCCCGCCTATGCCGAGGCCGATGTGACCCTCTTCTGTTCCGACGAGCATCCCGAAGTCACCACCCGCCGGGCGGCCGACGCCATCACCGGCCACCGCCCGCCCGAGCGGCTGCGCGTGGCGCTCTCGCGCAATGCCTATGACATCGTGATCGGCGAGGGCGTGCTGCGCCGCGCCGGGGCGGAGATGGCGCAGCGGCTCGAAGGCCGGCGCGTGGTCATCGTCAGCGACCAGTCCGTGGCGGCGCTGCATCTGCCCGCTCTGCGCGAATCGCTCGCCGATGCCGGCTTCGCCGTCGCGGCGGAGATCCTCGTGCCGCCGGGCGAGGCCAGCAAATCCTTCGCGCAGTTCGAGCGCGTGGTGGACCAGATCCTTTCCGCCAGGGCGGACCGGCGCCTCGCCGTGCTGGCGCTGGGCGGGGGCGTGGTGGGGGACCTCGCGGGCTACTGCGCCGCCTCGGTGCTGCGCGGGCTGCCCTTCGTGCAATGCCCGACGACGCTGCTCGCCCAGGTGGACAGTTCCGTCGGCGGCAAGACGGGGATCAACACGGCGCAGGGCAAGAACCTCGTCGGCGCCTTCCACCAGCCCAGGCTGGTGCTGGCCGACACGGCCGTGCTGCGCACCCTGCCCGCCCGCGAGCTGCGCGCCGGCTGGGCCGAGGTCGCCAAGCACGGGCTGCTGCAAGGCCCGCTCTGGGACTGGTGCGAGGCCGAGGGGCCCAATGCCATGCGGGGCGATCCGGCGGCGCTGGCCCATGCCGTGCTGGAGAGCTGCAGGCTGAAATCGGCCGTCGTCACCGAGGACGAGTTCGAGACCAAGGCCGAGGGCGGCCGCGCGCTGCTCAACCTCGGCCATACCTTCGGCCATGCGCTGGAGGCCGAGTGCGGCTATAGCGGCCAGCTGCTGCATGGCGAGGCGGTGGCGATCGGGCTCGGGCTGGCGGTGGAGCTCTCCGCGCGCCTTGGCCTCTGCTCGCAGGAGATGCCCGGCCGCGTGCGCGAGCATCTGCGCGAGGTCGGGCTGCCGGTCCGCATCGCCGACCTGCCGCGCGCCTTCTCCATCGGGCGGCTGATCGCCCGCATGCGCGCCGACAAGAAGGCGCGCGACGGGGCCATGCGCTTCGTGCTGCTGCGCGCGCCCGGCGACGTGTTCACCGAATCCGGCGTGACCGAGGATATGGTCCGCGCCCTGCTGACCGAGGAAGGCTGCCTGCCATGAGCGAGACGAATCTCCAGGTCCTGCTGCGCCGCCGCCCGGTGGGCGAGCCGGTGCCGGACGACTTCCAGGTGGTCGAGACGGCGGTGCCGGCGCCCGGCGAGGGCCAGGTGCTGGTGCGCGCGCGCTTCCTCAGCCTCGACCCCTATATGCGCGGCCGGATGAGCGACGCGAAGAGCTACTCCAAGCCCGTGGAGATCGGCGCGGTGATGGAGGGGATGACGGTCGGCGAGGTCGTGGCCTCGAACCACGCGGATTTCGCGCCCGGCGACACGGTGATGGGCGGATATGGCTGGCAGCGCTTCTGCGCGGTCGATGCCGCGCGGCTCCGCAAGGTAGACCTGGCCGAGGCGCCGCTCTCCGCCAATCTCGGCGTGCTGGGCATGCCGGGGCTGACGGCCTGGTTCGGCCTGGAGGATATCGGCGAGCCCAAGGCGGGCGAGACCGTGGTCATCAGCGCGGCGTCCGGCGCGGTGGGCCAGGTGGCCGGGCAGATCGCCAAGGCGCGCGGGGCGCGGGTGATCGGCATCGCCGGCGGCGCCGCGAAATGCGCCTTCGTGACGGACGAGCTCGGCTTTGATGCCTGCCTCGACCACCGCGGCGACCTGAACGCGCAGCTCGATGCGGCCTGCCCGGAGGGGATCGACGTCTATTGGGAGAATGTCGGCGGCCATGTGCAGGAGGCGGTGTTCCCGCGATTCCGCGACTTCGGACGGATGGTGATGTGCGGGATGATCGCCCAGTACAACCAGGCCCCGGGCGCCGATGCGGCGGGCGCGCCGCCGGGGCCGAATCTCGGGCCGGTGGTGCGGAAGCGGCTGCGGATCCAGGGCTTCATCGTGAGTGACAAGGGCTGGCCGCGCTATCCGGAGTTCCGGGCAGAAATGCTGGGGCTGATGAAGTCCGGGCAGATGGTGTGGAAGGAGGACGTGGTGCAGGGCCTTCAGAATGCGCCGGCAGCCTTCATCGGGCTGCTGAAGGGGAAGAATTTCGGGAAGCTGGTGATCGCGATCGACTGACGTCGCGGGACAGGCGGGCCGTGAGGCGCGATATGGCATGCCATCCCGCCTCCGCCTAACCTCGGCCCATGACCCGATACCGCCTTCATTACTTTCCCGAGTCCGGCAACAGCTACAAACTGGCGCTGATGCTCACCCTCTGCGGGCAGTCCTTCGAGCCCGTCTGGACCGATTTCGGCGGCGGCGTCACCCGCACCGAGGCATGGCGCCGCACCGTGAACCCCATGGGCGAGATCCCCGTGCTGGAGGAGGACGGGGAAAAGCTCACCCAGACCGCGCCCATCCTGCTGCGCCTCGCCGGGCGCTACGGCCGCTTCGGCGCGGAGACCGAGGCGGAGCGCTTCGAGATCCTGCGCTGGCTCTTCTGGGACAATCAGAAGCTTACCGGCTTCATGGCCACCTACCGCTTCCGCCGCGCCTTCCTGCCGCCGGGCGACCCCGCGGTGATGGAATTCCTGAAGTCGCGGCTGGAGGATTTCCTCGGCATCCTGGAGCGGCAGGTCGCCGACCGGCCCTTCGTGCTCGGCGAGCGCGCGACGATCCTGGACATCTCGATGTGCGCCTATCTCTCCTTCCCCAGGGAGGAGGCGGGCTTCGACTTCGCCGCCAGCCATCCGGCCATCCAGGCCTGGCTCGGCCGCATCGCCGCCCTGCCCGGCTGGAAATCGCCCTACGAGCTCCTGCCGGGGCAGCGCATGCGCCGCTACGTCTGATGCGCGCGACGATCATCGCCTCGGTGGACGCAGCCGGTGAGGCCCAAGCGGCCGAAGCCTGGCTGGAGGCGGCGAAGGACCGGCTGACCCATGTCTCGGGTCAGCTCGGCTGCGGCTGCTGCGTGGTGTCCTGGGATGTCGAGGGGCCGGCAGAGCTCATCGCGACGCTGCCGGACGACCTGCGCGCCCATGGCGAATGGGATCCCATGCCGAAACAACCGGGTGTGCTGGCGCGGTTGTGCCGCGCGCTCAGGCCATCCAGGGCGGCACGGGCAGGCCCTTCGTCCGGAGGAAATCCGGGTTGAACAGCTTGGACTGATACCGCCCCCCGCCGTCGCAGAGGATGGTCACGATCCGGTGGCCGGGCCCCATCTCGCGCGCCAGCTTCACCGCCGCCGCCACGTTGATGCCCGCGCTGCCACCCACGCAAAGCCCCTCGTTCAGCGTGAGGTCGAAGACCTGTTCCAGCGCCTCCTCGTCGGTCACCTGCAGCGCGTCGTCGATCGGCGCGCCCTCGAGGTTCTCCGGCACGCGCGACTGGCCGATGCCCTCGGTGACCGAGCCGCCCTCGCTCATCACCGGCGCGCCGGTCTTCTTCCAGGCATACAGCGCCGAGCCCATCGGGTCTGCCAGCACGATGCGGGTGGCCGGATCGGCCGCCTTCAAGGCAAAGGCGACGCCCGCCAGCGTGCCGCCGGTGCCGCAGGCGCAGGTGAAGGCATCCACGCGCCCGCCCGCCTGGCGCAGGATCTCGGCGCCGGTGGTCTGGCGGTGGCCCTCACGGTTGTCGAGGTTGTCGAACTGGTTGGCCCAGACTGCGCTGCCGGGATGGGCGGCGTTCATCTCCTCCGCCAGCCGGCGCGAGACATGCACGTAATTGCCCGGATCCTTGTAGGGCTTGGCGGGGATGAGCCGCAGATCCGCGCCGATCATCCGGAGAAAATCGATCTTCTCCTGGCTCTGCGTCTCCGGCATGACGATGACGCTGCGATAGCCCAGCGCATTGCCCACCAGCGTCAGCCCGATGCCGGTATTGCCCGCCGTGCCCTCGACGATGACGCCGCCCGGCTTGAGCTGCCCCTTGGCGATGGCGCCCTCGATGATCGCGAGCCCGGCGCGGTCCTTCACCGAGCCGCCGGGGTTCATGAATTCCGCCTTGCCCAGGATCTCGCATCCCGTGGCCTCGCTCGCCCGCGCCAGGCGGATGAGCGGCGTGTTGCCGATGGAGCCGAGCAGGCCGCGGGCGGGGGAGCTGTTCACGGGGGAGCTGTGCATGGCGTTCATGGACGCAGGATATCAGCCCGGCGCGAACGTGGAACAAGAAGCTTTCCCGTGAGCGATGCGTGAAGCGCAGGGGGAGGATGCAAATTCCCACCCCGGATCGCGGCAAATTCCACGTTGACGTCCAAAGTCCATCCCGCCATATCACGAAACATGATCGTATTTCATGTGGACGGCGCGGCGCGATGTCAGGCGGGGGCCTCCCTCGATCCCCATCACATCCTGCCTGGAGATAGCACCATGCTTCGTCGTCAATTCCTCGCCGCGCTTCTCACCGCCCCCCTGGCCACCCCTGCCCTCGCCCAGCCCGAGCGCTCGATCCGACTGGTCGTCCCCGTGGCGCCGGGAGGCAGCCAGGACGTCGTGGGCCGGCTCATCGCCCGCCATCTCGGCCCGGCCCTCGGCGCGCAGATCGTGGTGGAGAACCATCCCGGCGCCGGCAGCAACATCGGCTACGAGCTCGTCGCCCGCGCCCGGCCGGACGGGCTGACGCTCCTGGCCGGCTCCGACAGCCTGTCGATCAACAAGTCGCTGTTCCGCCGCCTCGCCTTCGACCCCGTCGGCGATTTCGCCCCGATCGCCCAGGCGACCTCCGTGCCGCAGATCCTGGTGGTCCGCGCCGACTTCCCCGCGGCCAGCTTCGCCGATTTCGTGGCCCTCAGCCGCACCAACCCCGCCGCCGTCGGCACGCCGGGGAACGGCAGCCTCTCGCACCTGCTGATCGAGCTGATCCAGCAGGCCACGGAGACGCGCTGGACCCATGCGCCCTATCGCGGCGGCGCGCTGGCGGTGAACGACCTGCTGGGCGGCTCGCTGCAGGGCGTGATGATCAACATCGGCGCGGTGACGCAGCATGTGCAGGCCGGCCGGCTGCGGGGCCTCGCCGTCTCCACCGGCTCGCGCACGGCCGCGCTGCCCGAGGTGCCGACGCTGATCGAGGCCGGTCTGGCCGGCGTCGACGTGGCGGGCTGGCACGGGCTGGTGGCGCCGAAGGGCACGGATCCCGCGCTCTTGACGCGTATCAACGAGGCCGTCCGCCAGGTGCTGAAGCTGCAGGAGCTGCGCGAGCGCCTCGCCGCGCTGGGGATCGAGCCGGTGGACGGGAGCCCCGAGGCGTTGGCGGAAAAGATCCGCGCCGACGCGGCGCGCTGGGCCCCGGTCGTCCAGCGCACCGGCATGCAGGCGGACTGAACCTCGCCGGTCCCGCTACTGGCAGGTGATCCGCACGGTCTCGGCGAGCTCGTTGTCCCGCAGGGGGGAGCGGCCGAGGAGCATCTGCGTGCCGAGGCCGATGGTGGTCCGGCTGCCGGGCGCGAGGCTGCGCGGCGAGGGCACCGGCCGGTCGGTGAACGGCGCCGTCACCACGAGCACGAGCGTGCGGGCCTGCCCGCCCGCATTGCGCAGCGTGACCGAATAGGCCGCCTGGACCCCGGGTATGACCTGCCGGCCGAAGGCTTCCGCCTGAATGACGCCGCCGCAATAGGTCGCCAGCTGCGCGCGCGCCGGCGCCACGGTGGCGAAGGCGACGAGGACCAGTGCGGCGAAAGCGGGGCGGCGGTGCATCTTCGGTGAATCCCTTGGTCTGGGGACCATGACATTCTGTCCGGCCCCCGCCAATCGCGCGCTGCGTCTCGTGTGCCGCCGTCCCGCCGGAGCCTAGCGGCAGGAGATGCGGGTCACCTGCGCGAGCCGGTCGCCGCGCAGGGGCGCCACGCCGGACTGCCAGGCCTGGTAGCCGAGCTCGACCGTGGTCGTGCCGCCGGCCGGGATGGTCCGGGGCGCGCTGGAAGGGCGCTGGAAGAGGGTTGCCGTCACCACCAGGACGAAGCTCCGGTCCTGATCCAGGCCGTTCCGCAGCACGACCGAATAGGTCACGAGCCCGCGTGGCGGCGGCCCCACCTGCGTCTCGAATCGCTCGGCGACCAGCGAGCCGCCGCAATAGGTCGCGGCCGGTTCCTGCGCCGGCGCCGCACCGGGCAGGCAGACGGCCAGCGCCGCTCCGAATGCCAGCCGCCGCATCACATGCAGGCGACCCGGGTAACCTGCGCGAGCTGGTCGCCGCGCAGCGGCGGCACGCCCGGCACGTTCGGCGAATAGCCCAGCGCGACGTTCATCGTGCCGCCCGGGCGGAGGGTCTGCGTCGCCGGCGGCGGGCGGCCGAGGAAGCTGCCGGTCACCACCAGCTGGAAATTCTGGCTCTGCGCGCGGGGGTTGCGCAGCAGGACCGAGTAGCTGGCCCGACCGCCGGGTCCGGGCACGACGCTGGTGACGAAGCGCTCCGCCACCACGGCGCCGCCGCAGTAGCTCGCCTCCTGGGCGAAGGCCGGCGCCGCGGCGGCCCAAAGGAGGAGGCCCGCGAGGGCGAGACGTGGTGGCATGTGCGATTCCCGTTGCCCGCGCAGGATGACAGCTTGCCGTCGCGCGACCAATCGGCGGCCCCGATGCCGTCCATAGACGACGGCCGCGCGCGGCCTAGGATGCGGTTCCATGCCCAGAAAAATGCACCTCGTGGCCTATCTCAAGGCCGGCCCCTCCGCCTCCTATCCCAGCACATGGCGCCACCCCGCGGCGACGCTCGACGACCTCTTCGAGCCGGAGCGCTGGGAGAAGCTGGCGCAGGTCATGGAGGCGGCGCGATTCGACGCCCGCTTCTTCGCCGACGGGCTCGGCATCCCCGACCTCTACAAGGGCAGATACGACGACTATCTCGGCCGCGGCGGGCAGCTTTCGCTGCTCGACCCGATGGCGATCCTGCCGCTGATGGCGCGGGTGACCAGCCACCTCGGCCTGGGCGTCACGCTCTCGACCAGCTTCATGCCCACCTACATGATCGCGCGCTACCTCGGCTCGCTGGACCTGCTGAGCAAGGGCCGCGCGGCCTGGAACGTCGTCACGACCGCGCGCGACTTCGAGGCGCAGAATTGCGGGCATGAGGGCCTGCCGCCCAAGGAGCAGCGCTACGACATGGCCGACGAGGTCATGGAGGCCTGCGACGCGCTGTGGAATGGCTGGGACGAGGACGCGCTGGTCCTCGACAGGAAGGGCGGCCTCTTCGCCGATCCCTCGAAGGTCCGCTACGCGCATTACCGCGGGAAATACGTGAGCGTGCGTGGCCCGCTCTCCATCCCGCGCTCGCCGCAGGTGCGGCCGGCGATCATGCAGGCGGGCTCCTCGCCGCGCGGCCGGGAATTCGCCGCGCGCTGGGGCGAGATGCTCTTCGCGACCCCGGCGACCAAGGCCGATTCGCTGGCCTTCCGGACCGACATCCGCGCGCGCATGGAGGCGATCGGCCGCGATCCGGACGAGTGCAAGATCCTGCCCTCGGTCACCGTCGTGGTCGGCGAGACGGAATCCATCGCGCGCGAGAAGGCCGCCTATCTGGAATCGCTGGTGGATCCCGAACTGGTGATCGCCTCCAGCTCCTGGTCGGTGGTGGCCGACCTCTCGAAGATCGAGGACCCCGACGAGCTCGACAAGCCCGGCAGCAACCAGGGCGTCGCCGGCCATCGCGACCGGATGATGCAGGTGGCGAAGGACAAGGGCATCACCTTCGCCGAGGCGGTGCGCCGGCCGCGCGCGCTCGTCGCCGGCACGCCCGGAATGATCGCCGACATGATGGAGGACTGGTTCGCCTCCGGCGCCTGCCACGGCTTCATCCTGCCGCCGACCGTCTTCCCGACGACCTTCGAGGAATTCGGCCGGATGGTGGTGCCGGAATTGCAGCGGCGCGGGCTGTTCCGGCGCGAATATGCGGGGAAGACGCTGCGCGGGAACCTTCGCGACCCGGGCTGACGCGCGCCGCGCTACCTCGAGGGCCAGAGCGGCGCCTGCCGCGCCTGCGCGATCGTCGTCACCCCCGCCTGCCCCATGCTGCTGCACAGCTCCTCCAGGAAGGAGTCGGCCGCGTGGTCGCCGCCCGCCTCGCCGATTGCCGCCACGGACCAGAGGAAGGCGCGGGCCGCGAAGGTGAATTCCGCGCCGCAGGCCAGCGCGCGCAGAATGTCGAGCCCCGAGCGGATCGAGCCGTCCATCAGGATGCGCGCGCGCCCCGCCACGCGCTCGGCGATGGCCGGCAGCATCTCGATGGCCGAGGGCGCGGCGTCGAACTGCCGCCCGCCATGGTTGGAGACCAGGATGCCGTCGCAGCCCACCTGCACCGCCCGCTCCGCGTCGTCCGGGTGCAGGATGCCCTTCACCACGAGCGCCCGCGGCCAGGCGTCCCGCATCCGGGCGATCCAGTCCCAGTCCATGGCCTGGCCCAGGGCCTGCTGGCCGAAGGCGGCGATGTCGAAGATCGAGGCGCCCTCGGGCACATAGGCGCGCAGCGTCTCGAAGGCCGGGCGGCCCCGGCGCAGCGTCTCGATCGCCCAGGCGGGGGAGAGCGCGATGTCGCGGACGGTGCGGGCGCGCCAGCGGAAGGGCACCTCCAGCCCATTGGCCACGTCGCCCACGCGCTTCGGGCGGCACGGCACGTCGAGCGTGACGACCAGCGCCTTCGCGCCCGCGGCCTCGGCGCGCCGCACCATGTCGAGGGAGTGCTCGTGGCCGTTGGCGGGCGCGGGGTAGAGCTGGAACCAGTAGACGTCAGGCGCGACGCGGCCGAAATGCTCGATGCTCTCGTTCGCAACCGTCGAGCCGATATAGGGGATGCGGGCCTTCTGCGCGGCGCGGGCCAGGATGTCGCCCGTGCCGGGCCAGACCACGCCCGGATTGCCCATCGGCGAGACGCCGACCGGCATGGAATATTCCTGCCCGAAGAGCGTCACCCGCGTGTCGATGCGCGACACGTCCAGCCCGTAGCGCGGGAGGATACGGACGGCGTCCATGGTGCTGCGGTTATGGGCCACATTGGGCGAGCCGTCGCCCACGCCGTTCGCCGCATAGTCATAGGCGAAGCGCGGGACGCGCCGCTTCGCGCGGGCCTGCTTGACCCCGTAATGGGGGTAGAGCCGGCGCAGGCGTTGGCCCTCGGCGTCGAGCTTCGAGGCGGGCGGCGGCGTCAGGGCCCGCGATCGCGAATCGTCATGGGCATCGGGCATCGGACTCTCTCCCAGTCCGGGCGCTCACCGGCCCGGATCGTCGAGGCGCCATAGGACCTCCGCCGCCCGCGGCGGGCAAGACGCACCACAGGGCAACCCGGCCCCATCGTATCGCATTGGAAAGGAAGGTCCGCCCCGGACGGAGGCTTCCCCATGAGTTCCAGCGGCATCGTCGCCGGCAGCCCCCACGAGATGCGCCAGCGCATCCGCGCCATCGTCGGTGCGGCCTCGGGCAATCTCGTCGAGTGGTACGACTTCTACGCCTATGCCTTCACCGCCCTGTATTTCGCGCATGCGTTCTTCCCGGCGGGCGACACGACCGTCCAGCTGCTGAACACCGCCGCCGTCTTCGCCATCGGCTTCCTGATGCGCCCGATCGGCGGCTGGCTCTTCGGCCGCATCGCGGACCGGATGGGCCGGAAGTTCTCGATGCTGGCCTCCGTGCTGCTGATGTGCGGCGGCTCGCTGCTCATCGCCGTCATCCCGACCTACGAGACCATCGGCATCGCGGCCCCCATCCTGCTGCTGCTGGCGCGCATGGCGCAGGGCCTCTCGGTCGGCGGCGAATACGGCACCTCGGCCACCTATATGAGCGAGGTCGCGACCTCCAGGAATCGGGGCTTCTATGCCTCCTTCCAGTATGTGACGCTGATCGGCGGACAGCTGCTGGCCGTGCTGGTCATCGTGGTCCTGGAATTCAGCCTGACGACCGAGGAGATGCGCGCCTGGGGCTGGCGCATCCCCTTCGTGATCGGCGCGCTCGCCGCCGTGGTGGCGCTCTACCTGCGGAGCTCGCTGCACGAGACCACCACGGCGGAGGGCCGCGCCAAGAAGGAGGCCGGCACGATGCGTGCCCTGCTGCAGCATCCGAGCGCGCTGCTGACGGTGATGGGGCTGACGGCCGGCGGCTCGCTCGCCTTCTACACCTTCACCACCTACATGCAGAAATACCTGGTCAACACGGCCGGCCTCGAGGTGAAGACGGTCAGCATCCTGATGGCCGTGGTCCTGCTGCTCTACATGGGGATGCAGCCGATCCTGGGCGCGGTCTCCGACCGGTTCGGGCGGCGCAACCTGCTCTTCGTCTTCTGCATCGGCGGCATACTCTTCACGGTGCCGCTGCTCGGCGCGCTCGGCACGGCGACCTCGGCGGGATCGGCCGGCCTCCTGCTGCTCTGCGCGCTGGCGATCGTGAGCTGCTACACCTCGATCAGCGGCGTGCTGAAGGCCGAGCTCTTTCCCGCAGAGATCCGCGCGCTGGGCGTGGGCCTGTCCTATGCCATCGCCAATGCGCTCTTCGGCGGCACGGCGGAATACGTGGCGCTGCGCTTCAAGGCCGCGGGCAACGAGGGCGCCTTCGCCTGGTACGTGGTGGCGATCCTCTCGGTCTCGCTGGTCGCGGTGCTGTTCATGCCGGACATGCAGAAGCACGGGCATATGCGCGACGAGAACAGCCTGCCCCGGTGAGGCGGGTTGCGACCGACCGACCGGTCGGTTAGCCTCCGCCCACCGTCCCGGCGGTCAAGACCGGGGCGCGTGGAAGGACGCACATGATTTCCGTGAAGACGGGCCGCCGCGCCGCCCTGGCGCTCACCACCGCCGGGCTGGCCTCTCCTGCCCTGTGCCCATCCGCCCGGGCGCAGACCCGTCCGCCCTTCCCGACCCGCCCGATCCGCATTTTCGGAGCCTGGGCGCCCGGACCCAACGTCTACACCCGCGTCCTTGCGGACCTCATGGCGCCGCGCCTGGGCCAGCCCATCGTCATCGAGAGCAAGGCCGGCGCCAACGGCACGCTGGCCGCGCGTGCCCTCGCCACCGAGGCGCCGGACGGCCACAGCCTGGCCCAGATGCCCGGCTCCGTCTTCCGCGTGCCCTTCATGAGCCCGCGCCCGCCCTACGATCCGCTCGCGGATTTCAGCTACATCATCTGCCTCACCGGCTATCCCTTCGGCGTGGTGGTGAATGCGAACTCGCCCTATCGCAGCTGGGCGGATCTCGTGGCCGCGGCGAAGCGGCGCCCCGGCGCCATCTCCTACGGTTCGCCCGGCGCGGGCACCGAGCCGCATGTGGTCATGGACCGCATCGCCGAGCTGGAAGGGATCGAGTGGCTGCATGCGCCCTATCGTGGCGGCAGCGAGCTCACCAGCGCGCTGCTCAGCGGGACCATCGACGCCGTGGCGACGGCGAGCCACTGGTCGCAGCTCGTGCTCGACGGCCGGTTCCGGCTGCTGAACGTCTGGACGCCCGAACGCATCGCCCGCTACCCGGATGCGCCCACGCTGAAGGAGCTGGGCTACGGCATCGTCGCGACCTCGCCCTATGGGATCGCGGGGCCGAAGGGGATGGATCCGGGCGTGGTCCGGCAGTTGCACGACGCCTTCAAGGAGGCGCTGTTCCGGCCGGAATCGCTGTCCTACCTCGCGGGCCTGGACCAGCCCGTCATGTACATGGACAGCGAGGCCTATACCGACTTCGCCCGACGGCAGGTGGCCCAGGAACGTGAGCTGGTGCGCCGGCTGAACCTGCGGATGGAGTGAAGCGCTACTCCGGCCGCAGCCCCATCTTCTGCACGACTTCGGTCCATTTCCGGACCTCCGCAGCGACATAGGCGGCGAATTCCTCGGGCGTGCCGCGCTGCGGCTGGATGCCCTGGCTCTGAAGCTGGGCGGCGATGCGCTCCATCGAGGTCCGCAGCGCCGCGTTCAGACGCTCGACGACCGGCGCCGGCAGATGGGCCGGGCCCATCACGCCGCCCCAGCTCACGGATTCGAAGCCGGGCACCGTCTCCGCGACCGTCGCAAGGTCAGGCGCCTCGGCGATGCGCCGGGCCGAGGTCGCGGCGATTGCCCTCACCCGCCCCGCCGCCGCATGCGGCAGCAGCACCGGCGCGGTGTCGCAGCTCAGCGGCACGACGCCGGCGATGAGGTCAGAGGTCAGCGGGGCGCTGCCGCGATAGGGGATGTGCTGCATCTCGATGCCGGTCAGCGACTTCAGCAGCTCCATGCCCATATGGCCGGCCGAGCCCACGCCCGCCGTGCCGTAGCTGAGCCGGCTGCCCATCTCGCGCGCATAGGCCAGGAATTCCGGGAAGTTCCGCACCGGCACGGAGGGGTTCATGCCCATGATCAGCGGCACGACCGAGACCGCCATGATCGGCGAGAAGTCGCGGATCGGATCATAGGGCGTGCGGCTGCCATAGAGCGCCGGCCCCGTGCCGTTCGGCCCGGCATTGCCCATGAGCAGCGTGTAGCCGTCCGGCGCGGCGCGGGCGACGTGCTCGCCGGCGATGAAGCCGTTGGCGCCTGGCCGGTTCTCGACCACCAGCGTCTGGCCGAGCAGCTCCGTCATGTGCGGCGCCAGCAGCCGCGCGATGATGTCGCTAGCCCCGCCCGGGGGATAGGGGATGACCATGCGGATCGGCCGCGAGGGCCAGGCGGATTGCGCGATGGCCGGCGTGGCCAGGGCGGCCGTGGAGCCGGCGAGCAGCAGCACCTGTCGGCGCGGATATGGCATGGATGTTTCCCTCGTGGCGGGCGTCGGCGCGCCCTGAGGGTCATCGTGTCCGATCCGGCGGCCGGGGGAAAGCGTGGATGCGCCGCGGCCCGGCGCCAGGCCGGGCTGCGGCGCGGTTCTCAGAACGAGGCCTGCATGCGCATGGCCACGGTGTCGAAGCGCTGTCCGATCTGCGTCGTGCCGGACGCATTCAGCCGATCCACGTTCACGTTGTTCCACTGCAGCATGAAGCGCATGTTGTTGTTCGGATACCAGTTGATGCCGGCCCCGATGACCTCCTGCCGGCCGCCGAAGACCCCGCCCGTGGAACTCGCCGACCGGCCACGCGTCACGTGGTCGTTCAGGTCGATCACGGAGTAGCGGCCGACCAGCTCGAAGGCGCCCATGCCGCCGTCGCGGAAGCTGAAGGGGCGGGCCGGGCGGATGCCGCCGAAGGCGGCGCTCGAGGTCGAGTAGCTGCGGCGCTCGCCGGTCATCACCCAGCTGGCCTCCACATAGCCGCCCTCGAAGGCGAGGTCGGGCCGCGGCGCGGCGCCGGCCTTGGCCTGGTCCACGCCGATACGCATGTACTCGCCCTGCAGCATGAAGTTGCGCCAGCGCAGGCCGAATTCGGGGCCCCACTGATAGGCGTTGTCGGCCGCGATGGCCCCGGTGTCGATCAGGCGGTTGTTGTCGATCCGCAGCTCGGGCCGGTCACGCAGCTGGATGGTCTGGCCGTTGGCCGTGCGCCCGATGTCGAAGGCCATCGAGGTCGAGAAGCCCAGGTGCATGTCCCAGTCCTCGCTCGCGATCGGCCGGCCGGCGACGCGAAAGGCGCCGCCCGTCTGCTGCGGGGTCGCAAGCGCCGAACTCTGCGAGCCATAGGCCGCGCCCGTCAGATAGGCCGAGGCGAACCAGCGGCGGTCGGCCCAGCGCGCGCCGAAGGAGGCGCGGGAATCGCCCGCCGCGATGCTGCGGCCGACATCCACGATGCTCGGGCGCTCCATGAACAGGAAGGCGTTCGAGCTCGTGGAATCGCCGAGCGTCAGCCAGGGCTTGAAGTAGCCGGCCGTGATCGTCAGCGGCCGCACCGGGTTCCAGTTGATGTTCGCCTCGTAGAGCGATGGGCTTCCATCCGGCGATCCGCCGAATTCCGGCGTCACGTTCAGCGTGAAGTCGTCGTAGCGGAAGCTGAACGGGATGCGCGCCCGGCGCAGGTTCGTGCCGAAGCTGTTCATCTTCGGCACGCCGCGCGTGTCCGGATTGCCACGGCCGTCCCGGATGTAGCCGCCCATGTCGAAGTGGATCAGCGCGCCGACGGAGGCGGAGAAGCGGCCGTCCGGCGAGGTGAAGGTCGGCCGGCCACCCGGCATGGCCAGGCGCACCGGCGGCTCGGCCGGTGCCGCGGCGGGAGCGGCGGCCACGGCCTGGGCAGCGCTGCGCTGCGCGGCGCTGGCCTCGGCGCGGGCTGTGGCGGCTTCCTCGCGCGCCGCGCGCGCCTCGCCCTCGCGACGCGAGGATTCCCGCCGCATGCGGTTCAATTCGCCCTGCAACGAGCGGATCTGTGCCTCGATCGCCTGAAGCCGGCCGGCATCCTGGGCTTGGGCCGGCTGCGCGGCGCCCATCGCCATCAGACTCACGCTCGCCAGCAACAGGGCTGAGCGGCCAAATCGCACGGTTATCGTCATGGTATCTCCAACTCACATCATTCGTGATGCGGGCCGGACACTAGGGAGGGATGGATTCGGGAATGACCACCAAACGATGTTGGTCCGGTGATAAACCGATGACGTTTTCCGATAGAAATATAATGGGTTAGGACAAGTTCCCGGCGTCACATCCCTCCGGATGGTTCCGGGCAGCTTTGGTCGCTGGCTGCTGCGGAACGAACGCCCGGCCGACCGCAGCGGTTGCGAAATCCGACCCGGCTTTTCGGATCACGCGCCTCAGGTCCGGCGGATGGGCGTCCCGCTCGCCTGGCCCGGCGGAGCCGGTAGCCGCAATGGCCGGGCATCGTGGCCCGGGCGAGCATGCGGCATGGGCCGAGCCTGCTGGGCGGATCGCACCTGCCGGTCGGGAGGCGCCTGCCTCGGCGCCGAACGGGTCGCAGGGGCCGCGCGCGCCGGCTGGGTCGCGCGGGCCACGCGCGCCTGCTGGGCCAAGCGGGCCGAACCCGCCTGCTGGCCCGGGCGCACCGGCGCATTCAGCCGCGCCACCTGGGTGGAACGGCCCGGTCGGACAGCCTGGGCCTGCTGCACGGAGCGCGTTGTCCGCGCGGAGCGTGCCTGGCGGAACTGCGGCACGGAACGGACGGAAGCGCGCGCCGAGGCCGCCGGTGGGGCCGCGCGTGCCTCGCGGTACCGATCGTCCGGCGCGGGGCCGATCGCCTGGGACAGGCTCGCCCACCAGGCGCGATAGCCCGCCCCCGTCGGGTGGATGCCGTCGCCCGAGAGGTATCCGCACCGGGCCGTCCGCCCGGAATGGACCCGCATGTACTCGCGCCGGCCGCCCACCCGCACCAGCGGCTCGCGCGCCAACGCGCGGTCCAGCGCCGCGCTGCCCCGCTCCAGGCTCTGGTCGTAGGGGAAGCAGCCGGGCGTCGCCCAGACGATCTGCTGCGCCTGCCAGCGGCCCATGATGGCGGCCAGCCGCTCGGGATAGGCCTCGGCCGACCAGGGATCGATGCCCCGCAGGTCGTTGGTGCCGACCACCACCACCACCCGCCGCGCGCAGCGGGGATTCTGGGCGCGCAGCCAGGAGAGGCCAATGCCCGTCCGCGCGATGACCTCGAATCCCGCGGCCCGCGCATAGGGGCCCATGCCGACGGCGAGGCTGTCGCCCACGAGGATGTCGGGGCAGGACGCGGCCGGAACTGCTGCCCGCGCCGCCGCGGGGGAGGCCAGGAGGAACAGCGCGGCGAGAAGGGCGGCGATTCTCATGCTGGGGCCAGTATCGCCCGGACTGCCGCGTCGCGCATCAGGGTTTCTACCTGTACCCCGCCGCCTGCATCTCGAAGAGTTCGGCATAGCGGCCGCCCTGGGCCATCAGCGCCTCGTGCGTGCCCTCGGCCTCCACCTTGCCGTCGGCCAGCACCAGGATGCGGTCGGCCATTCGCACGCTGGAGAAGCGGTGCGAGATCAGCACCGCCGTCTTGCCCCGGCTCAGCTCCTTGAAGCGGCGGAAAACCTCGAACTCCGCGCGCGCGTCGAGCGCGGCGGTCGGTTCGTCCAGCACCAGCACCTCGGCCTGGCGCATATAGGCGCGCGCGATGGCGATCTTCTGCCACTCCCCGCCCGAGAGCTCGACGCCGTTCTTGAAGCGCTTGCCGATCATCTGCGCGCGGCCCAGCGGCAGCCGGGCGATCACCTCGTCGGCCTGGCTGCGCGCCGCCGCGCCTTCGATGCGGGCCTGATCGCCGCGCGCCTCGATGCGGCCGACGGCGATATTGTCGCCGGCGGTGAGGTTGTAGCGCACGAAGTCCTGGAAGATGACGCCCATGCTGCCCCGCAGGGCGTCGAGGTCGTAGTCGCTCAGGTCGCGGCCGTCGAGCAGGATTCGGCCCTCGTCCGGGTCGTAGAGGCGGGTCAGCAGCTTCACCAGCGTGGTCTTGCCCGCGCCGTTCTCGCCGACCAGGGCCACCACCTCCCCCGCCTTCAGGGCGAAGCTGAGATGGCGCACGGCCCAGCGCCCCGCGCCCGGATAGGCGAAGCCGACATCCTCGAAGACGAAGCCCTCGCGGATCGGCGACGGCAGCGGGACCGGGTTCTCCGGCGAGAGGATCGCGGGCCGCGTCTCAAAGAAGGAGAAGAGGTCGTCGAGATAGAGCGCCTGCCCGGCCATCACCGAGAAGCCGGCGAGCAGCCCCTCCAGCAGCCCGCGCAGCCGCAGGAAGGAGCCCGCGAGGAAGGTCAGGTCGCCGACCGAGAAGACGCCCGCCACCGTCTGCCAGACGATATAGGCATAGGCGAGGTAGTAGCCGGCCGTGCCGATGGCGGTGAAGACGGCGCCCCAGCCCGCCCGGCGCAGCGCGAGCGCCCGGTTGGCCGCGTAGAACTCCGTGGACAGCCGGCGGTAGCGTTCGATGAGGAAGCCGTGGAGGCCGAAGATCTTCACCTCCTTGGCCGTCTCCACGCTGGCGGCGGTCTGGCGCAGGTAGTCGAGCTCGCGCCGCTCCGGCGTGCGGCCGAATTCCAGCGAATAGCCGCGCGCATTGAAATGGGATTCGCCGAGGAAGGCCGGCACCAGGGCCAGCACCAGCAGCAGGATCAGCCAGGGCGCGAAGACCAGCAGGCCGGCGGCGAGGCTCGCCACCGTCACCGCGTCCTGCGCCTGGCCGAAGAGCAGGTTCATCAGGGTGATGCGGCCGCTGGTCTGGCGGCGGGCGCGCTCCAGCTGGTCCTGGAACTCGGCATCCTCGAAATCCTCGAGGTCGAGGGCGGCCGCATGCTCCATGAGGCGGACGCTGGAGGCCGTGGTCACGCGCTCGGAGAGCAGCCCGTCCACCAGGGCCACCACGCGGCCGAGCAGGTCGGCGGCCACGGCCAGGGCGCATTCGGCGGCGAGCAGCCAGGCGATCCGGTCGAGCGTCCCGGCATGCCAGGCGGCGACGAGGCTCTCGGGCCGCTCGGGCGCGCGGAGCAGCAGCACCACGTCGTCGATGATGAGCTTGCCGACGAAGAGCATCGCGATGGGCAGCAGCGCGCGCAGCAGCCGGAGCGCGAGCGCGGCCGCGGTCAGGCCAGGGCTGGTGCGCCAGACCATGGCGAGGAAGGGCCGCAGGTTGCGCAGCGCGCCGACGCGCTCCTTGAGGGAACGGGCGTGTGGCGGCGGCGGCGCCGTCCTGCTCACGGCACCATCGCGATCTTCCCGAAGTGCTGGTTGGCCTTCATATGCGCCAGCGCCTCGGCCACCTGGTCCAGGGAGAACACCTTGTCGATGGGCAGCGCCAGCTTGCCCGCCTCCAGCGCCGGCCAGAGGTCGGCGCGCATCCGGCGCACGATCTCGCGCACCTCCTCATTGCTGCGCGTGCGGAAGGTGACGCCGATATAGCTGATGCGCCGCGCCGCATGCAGGTCGAAGTCGAACTCCGCCTTGGCGCCGCCCAGCCGGCCGACATTCACGATGCGCCCGAGGATCGCCGTCGCCGCCAGGGTCTGCGAGACGAGCGGGCCGCTGATCTGGTCCACCACCGCATCCACGCCGCGCCCGCCCGTCGCGTCCAGCACCTGCTTCACCCAGGCGGGATCACTGGTGTCGACGGCCAGCGTCGCGCCGAATTCCCCGAGCCGCGCGCGCTTGGCCGGATTGGTGGAGGAGCCCACCACGACCGAAGCGCCCATGAGCTTCGCGATCTGCAATCCCATCAGCCCGACGCCGGAGGAGGCGCCCTGGATCATGATCGCCTTGCTCGGCGCGCAGAGCCCATGCGTCACCACCGCGTCATGCATGGTCTGCAGCGCGACGGGCAGCGTCGCCGCGACCTCCCAGGGCATGTTGGTGTCGGGCACCAGGCTCACGCGGCCCCAATCGGCCAGCGCGTATTCGGCGTAGGAGCCGGGCATCCCGCCCATCACACGCATGCCGGGCTGCAGCGCCTTCGGCACCTCGGCGCCGCATTCCACGATCTCGCCCGCGCCCTCCAGGCCCGGGATGGCGCCGATCCCGCCCTGCGCGCCATGCGCATGCCCCGCCGCGACGCCGAGATCGGCCCGGTTCAGCCCGATCGCGCGCAAGCGGACGAGGATTTGCTGCGGCCCGGGCCGCGGCATCGGGACGTCCTGGAGGGCCAGGCCCTGGGCGGTAACGACGGCGGCTTTCATGGTGTCTCTCCGGATGGGCGGCGCAGCTTGGCCCGAACCGCGCCGGCGCGGAACCTCCGGCCGGATTCACCCATGGGTTGCGTTCCGCCTTGCGGCGCAGCAATCTTCGGGTGGCTTCTCGCGAGACGGCCTTGGCGGCAATCCGGAACTTCCATTCGATCCAGCACCTGCGCGCGGTCGCGGCCCTCATGGTCGTCGCCTATCACGCCCATGTGCAGCTGCAGCGCATCGGCTACGAGGGGCCGTGGCTGGCCGGTCTCGCGCGCGGCGTGGACCTCTTCTTCGTCATCAGCGGCTTCATCATGGTCATGGCGACGCGCGACGGGGTGACGCCGCGGCTCTTCCTCCTCCGCCGCTTCCTGCGCATCGCCCCACTCTACTATGCGCTGACGCTGCTGATGCTCGCGATCCACGCGATCGAGCCGCGCCTGCTGCAGTCCTTCGTGCTGGACGCCCGCCACGTTCTCGCGAGCTTCGCCTTCTGGCCCTGGCCCAATCTGGCGACCGGCCTCATGCAGCCGGTGCTCATCCCGGGCTGGACGCTGAACTACGAGATGTTCTTCTACGCGCTCTTCGCGCTCTCCATGCTGGCGGGGAGGCGAAGCCTGGCGGTGCTGGGCGTCATGTTCCTCGGTCTGGTGGCGCTCGGCCGGCTGGTCGATGGCGGCCCGACGCTGGCCTTCTTCGCCGATCCCCTGATCCTGCTGTTCCTGGCGGGCGTCGTGCTCGGCCGTCTCTACCGCCAGGGCTGGCGGATCCCCGTGCCCGTGGCGGCGCCGCTGGCGGTGCTGGCCCTGCCCCTGCTCGCGACCATGCCGCCGCTGCTCGGCGGCGCCTGGGACTCGCTGCTGCCGGGGCTGGTGGCGACGGCGGTGGTCGCCGCCCTCGTCTCGCTCGAAGCGGCGGGCCGGCTGCCGGAATGGCGGACGCTCGTGGCCCTGGGCGATGCCAGCTATGCGATCTACCTGATCCATGGAACGGCGCTCGCGGCCACGGGGCAGGCCTGGCGCGCGCTCGGCATGCCGGCCGACCCCCTGCTGCTGACCCTCGCCTGCATCGGCACCGGCACCGCGGCGGGGCTCGTCGGCTACTGGGCTCTGGAGCGACCCCTGGGGCGCTGGCTCAAGCAGCTCACCGCCACCCGCGCGCCGGCGGCGCTCCCGCAGCCGGCCGGCGGCTGAGGGCGCGTCAGCCCGTCCTGCGAAGGTTGGGCGCGGGCTTGCCCTCGATCACGACATTCACGCAGGCCGGCTTGCCGCTGGCGAAGGCGCGCTCCAGCGCCGCCGGCAGGTCCTCCGCGCGCTCTACGAACTCCCCGTGCCCGCCCAGCGCCCGCGCCACCTGGTCGTAGCGCGTGCCCGGCAGGAGCTCGCAGCCATGGGTGCGGTTGGCGCCGTAGTCGCGCTTCTGGATCTGGTACTCGGCGTTCCATTTCGCGTCGTTGCCGACGACCAGCACGAAGGGCAGCGCGTGGCGGACGGCCGTGTCGAACTCGGCCATGTGGAAGCCGAAGGTGCCGTCGCCCATCACCGCGAGGATGCGCCCGGCGGGCCGCGCGGCCCGGGCGGCGAGGGCGAAGGGAATGGCCGCGCCGATGGAGCCGGCGATGCCGTTCATCACCCGCTCCGGCGCGCTGATCGTGGCCTGCATCCATTGGCCGATCTCGCCGCCATCGGCGACGAGCACGGTGTCCGGCGTGACGAAGCGGGCCAGCGCGGCGCCGAGGGTCGCCGGATGGATGGGCCCGCCCGGCCTGCCGGCGAGAGGGCCCCATTCCGCGGGCCGATGCGCGATGGCCTCGGCGAGGGAGTCCGACCATCCCGCTTCCGGATGCCTCGCCGCCCCGGCCGCCAGGGCGGCCACGGCCTCCAGGGGCGCGGACAGCGCGGAGAAGGCGATCCGCCCGGCCAGGAGCCCGGCGGCGCGGGCCTGCACCTTCGGATCGGGATCGAGCACGATCCAGCGCGCCCTGCCGTCGACGGCGGGCGCGCGGCCGAAGCGCAGCGTGAAGTCGAGCTGCTTGCCAAGCAGCACCACGAGATCCGCCTGGGCCAGCATCTCCGCGAAGGCGCCGAGCGAAGGGTCGCCGAGGCCGCGCGGACTCTCCATCAGCGGCACCGGCAGGCCGATGGCGGCCTCCAGCGCGGCGCGCGCCCGGCGGCCGTCGGGCGTGTTGAGGGCCGGGCCGGCGGCGAGGAAGGGGCGCTTGGCGCCGGCGATCGCGGCGAGGATCGCGGCGGCCGATTCCGCCGCGAGCGGCATCGCGGCCGGGCGGTATTCCGCCTTCTCCGGCAGGGCCGCCGCGGTCTTGGCCTCCAGCACGTCGCTCGGCAGCGAGACATGGACCGGGCCCGGCCGGCCCGCGCGGGCGATGCGGAAGGCCCGGGCCATGTCGGCGGCGAGTCCCTCGGCGGATTGCGCCAGCCAGGCCGCCTTGCAGAGCGGCGCCGCCATCTCGACCTGCGGCGTCTCCTGGAAGGCGCCGAGGCCGAGCTCGCTCAGCGGCGCATGGCCGGAGAGGAGAAGGACGGGCACCTCGCCGGCCAGCGTCGTCGGCAGGGCCGCGATGGCATTGGTGTGCCCCTGCCCGCCCGTGACCAGCGCGACGCCCACCTCCCCGGTGAGCCGCGCCCAGGCGTCGGCCATGTGCAGGGCGGCGGCCTCGTGCCGGGTGTGGACGATCTCGATCCCCTGCCCGAAGGCGGCGTCGTAAACCGGCATGATGTGGTTGCCGGAGAGGCTGAAGACGCGGGTGACGCCGCCGCGCTTCAGGGCGGCCCAGAGAAGGTCGGCGCCGCGGATCTCGTGCTGCATGGTCTCAATCGCTCCCTTTCGGGCAGCCTGCCGCAGACGCGACCAAGATGCGACCCCGCCCCATCGGAACGACGGTCCCTGTCAGCCGGCCGGGCGCCCCGGCCGGTGCACCTTCACCGCGCTCTGCTCGGCCAGGATCTCGCCGATCGACTGCCGCAGCAGCCGGATGTCGCGGATGCGCCCGAAGCTCGGCCGGTGGAACAGCGCCACGTCGCGCATGTGCTGCCCGCCCGCGATCCGCCGATAGGCCACCATGTCGTCCAGCAGCGCGCCCACCTGGATCGCGAGCTGCGGCATGAAGGACACGCCCGAGCCGGCCGCGATCATCTGCCGCATCGTCTCCAGGCTCGCGGCCTGGAGCTCCGTCGCGCCCTCGCGCAGCCGCGAGGGGCAGAGCTGCAGCGCCTGCTCGCGCAGGCAATGGCCTTCGGTGAGGAGGATCAGCTCCGCCATCGGGATGTCCTGCGGATTCACCACCTCGACCTGCGCCAGCGGATGGTCGCGCGGGACGGCCAGGGCCAGCTCCTCGCGGAAGAGCGGCAGCTCGGTCAGCTCGGCCTCGGCGATGGGGCTGGTGGCCAGCAGCGCATCCAGCTCGCCCTCCTCCAACTGCCGCACCAGCACGCGCGTATGCCCCTCGTGCAGCATCAGCTTGAGGTCGGGGTAGCGCGCGCGCAGCGGCTTCAGCAGGAAGGGCACGAGATAGGGACCGAGGGTGGAGATGACGCCGAGGCGCAGCGTGCCGGTCAGCGGCTCGGCACCGATCCGCACGACCTCGAAGAGGCGGCGCGCCTCGGCGATGATGCGCTTGGTCTGGGCGATCACCTCCTCGCCGCGCCGCGTGACGAGGACGCCGCGCGGGCTGCGCTCGAAGATCTCGACGCCGAGGAACTCCTCGAGCTTGCGCAGCTGGCCCGAGAGCGTCGGCTGGCTGACGCCGCAGGCCAGCGCGGCCCGGCCGAAATGCAGGTGCTCGGCCACGGCGGCGATGTATTCGAGGTCGCGAAGGCTCAATCCGGCAAGGTTCATCCCGGCACCCAATCCCGATTCTTGACGTGGAAGAAACTCCCCAGCACTCTGCGCCGCAAGGGGCATTCGCGATCGCCCCGTGAGGCTTCGGCCCAAGCATCGCATCCTGCTCGTATGGATGCCCCATCATGCCCTCACCCCATCTCATCACTCCGGCCCAGCTGGCGCGCCGCATCGGGTTGCCCGACGCGCCGGCGCTGATCGACCTCCGCATCGCGGAGGACGAGGCGGCCGACCCGCGCTTGCTTCCCGGCAGCCGCCGCGCCACCCATGGCGACATCGCGGACTGGGCCCCGACCTGGCGCGGCCGCGCGGTCGTGCTGATCTGCCAGAAGGGCCAGAAGCTCAGCCAGGGCGCCGCCGCCTGGCTGCGGCATCACGGCGCCGGGGCCGAGACGCTGGACGGCGGCTTCCTGGCCTGGGCGCAGGCGGGCCTGCCGCTGGTCTCGCCCGCCCGGATGCCGCCGCGCGACGCGAAGGGGCGCACGCTCTGGGTCACGCGGGCGCGGCCCAAGGTGGACCGCATCGCCTGCCCCTGGCTGATCCGCCGCTTCGTGGATCCGGAGGCGGTCTTCCTCTTCGTAGCGCCATCCGAGGTCGCGGCCGTCGCCGAACGCTTCGGCGCCACGCCCTTCGACGTGGAGGGCGTCTTCTGGTCGCATCGCGGCCCGCTCTGCACCTTCGACGCGATGCTCCAGGAGTTCGGCCTGGAGCTGCCGGCGCTGGACCACCTGGCCCGTATCGTCCGCGGCGCCGACACCGCCGAACCCGGGCTGGCGCCGGAAGCGGCGGGGCTGCTCGCGGCCTCGCTCGGCCTGTCGCGGCTGCACTGCGACGACCTGGCACAGCTCGAGGCCGGGATGACGCTCTACGACGCCTTCTTCCGCTGGTGCCGCGACGCCGCGCAGGAAACCCACAACTGGCCGGCAGGACGCACCGCATGAGCCCCGCCCTCCCCTCCTTCGCCGAGGCGCTGCGCGTCTGGGCCCGGATCGGCTGCCTTTCCTTCGGCGGGCCGGCGGCGCAGATCGCCATGCTCCAGCGCGAGGTGGTGGACAGCCGCCGCTGGGTCTCGGATGCGCGATTCCTGCACGCGCTCAACTTCTGCATGCTGCTGCCGGGGCCGGAGGCGACGCAGCTCGCCACCTATCTGGGCTGGCTGATGCATGGCGTGCGCGGCGGCGTGGCGGCGGGGCTGCTCTTCATCCTGCCCGGCGCCGTGGTGATACTGGCGCTCTCCGCGGTCTATGCCGCGCTCGGCGGCGTGCCGCTCGTGGCCGCGCTGTTCTTCGGGCTGAAATGCGCCGTGCTGGTGCTGGTGATCGAGGCACTGCTGCGCGTGGCGCGGCGGGCGCTGCGGGGCGCCCTGCCCTGGGCGCTGGCGGTCGCGGCCTTCCTCGCGCTCTTCGTCTTCGGCGTACCCTTCCCGATCGTGGTGCTCGGCGCCGGGGCGGTCGGGCTGGCCGCGCCGGGCGTCTTCGCGAATGGCGGGCATGGCACGGCCGGCGCGGACCACGGCTCCGCGCTCGACCGGCTGCTGCTGGCCGAGCCCGGCCGGATCGCCGCCATGTCCGGCGCGGCCCGGCGGGCGGGGCTCGTCGCGCTGGCGCTCTGGGTCTGGCCGGTCGCGCTGCTGATGCCAGCGCGCGGCGTCTTCGCCGACATCGCCTGGCTCTTCTCGAAGATGGCCGTCGTCACCTTCGGCGGCGCCTATGCGGTGCTGGCCTATGTCGCCCAGGAAGCGGTGGAGCGCTACGGCTGGCTCACCGCGCCCGAGATGCTCGCCGGGCTCGGCCTCGCCGAGACCACGCCGGGGCCGCTGATCCTGGTGCTGCAATTCGTGGGCTTCCTCGGCGGCCTGCGCGAGGGCGGGGGCTGGCTCGCGGCGCTGGCGGGCGCGGCGCTGACGCTCTGGGTGACCTTCCTGCCCTGCTTCGCCTGGATCTTCCTCGGCGCGCCCTATGTCGAGCGGCTGCACCATGTGGAGCGACTGCGCGGGGCGCTGGCGGGGGTGACGGCGGCGGTGGTCGGCGTCATCGCCAACCTCGCCTTGTGGTTCGGGCTGCGGGTGCTCTTCGCCCGGATGATGGACGGGCCCTTCGCCCTGCACTGGCCCGATCCGGCGAGCGTCCATTGGCAGGCCCTGGCCCTGACCGCGCTGGCGGCCTTCGGCCTGTTCCGGCTGAAGCTCGGCGTGGTGCCTCTCCTGGGACTTGCGGCCCTGGCCGGGCTGGCGCTGACGCTCGTCGCGCCCTAGCGATCTGCCTCAGGCCCCCCGGGCCGTGATCGCCCGCCACACCTGCCGCAGCCCCGCCGCCTGCTGCGCCAGCCAGCCGCCACGCACATAGGTGGCCGGCGCATCGGGGTCGCCGGTGCGCGGGTAATGATCCCGGCGGAAGTCCGCCGTGCCGAAGATCCAATCCCAGACCGGCAGCAGCACCCCATAATTCTTGCCCAGGTTGCCCACGCTGAGCACGCCGTGGTGCAGCCGGTGGAAGCGCGGGCTGACCAGCAGCCGCTCGCCGAGCCGGCCGAAGTCCAGCCGCACATTCGCATGGCTCAGGCTCTCCGCCAGCCGCAGCACGAGCAGGATGATGGGGAACTGGCCCGGCGGCACCCCGATCGCCACCGCGATGATGCCGAACCAGGCCGCGGCGATGATGTCGTCGAGGATATGGTTCCGGTCGTCCGTCCAGAAGGTCATCTGGGTCTGGGCATGGTGGATGGAGTGCAGCGCCCACCACCAGGGGAAGATGTGCTGGAAGCGGTGCCGCCAGTATTCCGTGAAATCCAGGATGACGATGTAGAGCGCCAGCGCCACCAGCGGCGCCTCGCGCAGCCAGGGCAGCAGCGTTTCCAGCGTGGGCGGCACGAAGCCGCTGTCGGCGATCATCCCCTCGATGCGCGAGGAGGCCGTGTAGAAGAGGATGAAGCCCAGCAGCGGAAGGATCCCGAGCCGCGACAGCAAGGTGTAGAGCACGTCGGTCCAGACCAGCCCGTGGCTTTCCCAGCGCTCGACGGGGCGCCAGCGCTCGAGCGGCAGGCACACCGCGGCCACGACGATCACCTGGATCACGCCGAAGACGAAGAAGTCCATCCACTGGAAGGCCTCGTCGGCCCAGTTCATCAGCCCGAGCGCGTACATCGCGGGCTGCAGCAGGACCTCGAAGAGCCAACTGGTCACGCCGTCATACTGGTCCTGGAGGAAGTCGGTCATGTCTTGCCCTGGGCAGGGAGGGTGGCGAAGCAGAAGCCCCGGTCGAGCAGGCCCGTCACCAGCGCCTCGAAGATAAGGCCGAAGGGCTCGCGGCGCGAGCGCACGCCCCAATGCATGACGAGAACTTCACCATCGCGGATCCGGGCGAGGTTGCGGCGGAGCAGCGCGGCATTGGGGCTGGCCGCGGAATCCAGCTCGTCGCCGAGGAAGCCCTGCGCGGTCCAGCCCTGGTGCCGCAGCCCGCAGGCCTCGGCCATGCGCAGCGCGCCCGGCGTCACGATGCCGCCCGGCGCGCGCCAGAGCGGCAGGATCCGGGCCTGGGGCGCCAGGGCCCGGAGGGCCTCGACCGGCCGCGCGAGCTCGGCGCAGAGGGCCGGCCCGTCCAGCACCTCCCGCCCCTCGCCCCGGTTGGAGAGGTAGGAGGTCCGGCCCGGGCCCGCATCGCCGCGGAAGTACCAGTGCCGCCAGGTGTGGCTCGCGAAGGCATGGCCTTCCGCCGCCCTCGCCCGCCAGAACGGGCCCCAGCCGGGGTCCAGCGATCGGTCGCCGCGAAAGGTCGGCTCATGGGCCACGAAGAGCGTCGCGACGATGCCGTGCCGGGCCATGGCGGCCGCGATCGTCTCCGCCTCGCGCGCCCAGCCGGTGTCGATGGTCAGGTAGACCGTGCCGGCGCAGGCCCGCGCCAGACGGGGGCTCGCCGGCTGCCCCGCGGCCGCCGTCGGCAGCGCCAGCGCGGCGAGGCCGAGGGCGCGGCGTGTCGGCATGCCGGATTCAGCGCAGGGTCGGGCGCGGGGGATGGGTACCGGGCGTGCCTGCATTCACGCGTATCGCGGCATCGGCCCCGACCGGCGCCACGGCTCCCGCGACCGCGCCGCCACCTGCGACCGGCCGCGCCATGGGCCGGCTGCCGCTGACCGCGCCAGGGGCGGCAAAGGCGAAATCGGCGCCGACGCCCTGGCGCTGCGGCATCACGAAGATCCCATGCGGGCTCCGGCCGACGCGGACCTGGGCGTTCTCCCCCGTGCGCGGATCGAAGGCCAGCATCCGACCCGTCCAGCGCAGGGTCGCGAAGATGCGGCCCTCGGGGTCGAAGGCCAGGCAGTCCGGCCCGCCGGGAATGTCGAAGACGCGGCGGACCTCGTAGGTATCGGCGTCCACCTCGGCGATGCGGCTGTCCACGCGCGAGGTGGCCCAGAGCGTCCTGCCGTCGGGCGCCGCGAAGGCCGTATGCGCGCCGCGGCCGACCTGGAAGGCGACGCGCACCTCGCGCGTCTCGGGGTCGAGCGTCACGAAGTCCCTGCGGCCCATCAGCCCGATCACGAGCTTGCCGCGATTCCAGATGATGCCGGCCGGCTCGGGGCCGACATCCTGCACCCAGGCCAGGGAACTCGTGAGCAGGTCCACGGCGGCGACCTGCCCGGTGCCCTGGAGGGTCACGTAGAACCAGCGGCTGTCCGGGCTGAAGGCCACGTGGCTCGGCTTGTCGCGCTGGCGGAAGCGTTGGAGCAGCGTGAGCGAGGCGGCATCGTAGATGTCGATGTGGTCGCGACGGAGCGAGGCCACCACGAGGAAGCGGCCATTGGGGCTGTATTCCAGATGATAGGGGTTGCTGATGCGCTCCCGCCGGCGGATCTCGCCGGTCTGCGGGTCGAGGAAGATCAGCTCGTTGGCCGCGCTGTCGCCCAGGACGAGGTCGCGGCCGTCCGGCGAGAGGACGATGTGGTGCGCCTCGCGCAGCAGCGGGATGCGGCGGGTCTCGGTGAAGGTGGTGACGTCCACGACGGAGATGGAGGCGTCCCCGGAATTGAGGACGTAGACCGTGTCGGCCCGCGCCGGCGCGGCGGCAATGCAAAGGGACAGCAGGGCGGCGCGCCACATGGCGGACGGAGCTTTCACGACAATTCGACGATGGCAATCAAAGGCATAACTCCGGCGAATTCAAGGCGGTCCGCATGGAAGCGCGCCCGTCCCGGCTTGAACCCGGCAAGAATGGATGAAGTTGCAGGCCCGGATCGCCCGCGCGGACAAGGGCGGGCGCCTTGCCCCGCCCGCTGTCCCGGAATTCAGGGACTCCCCGGGGCTCGATGAAGCCGTGCCGCCGCTCCTTCGGCTCGAATTCCGGCGCGGCGTCGAGCCGGGAAACGGGGTCGCCGCGCCGCGCGGAAAAGGCAGCCGTCAGGCGGCCCTCGGGACAGCCCCCATCTCGGCCCAGGCTGCATCCAGGCCCCGGCCGAAGCGCGCGCACATCTCGCCGATCTCGGCCTCGGTGATGATGAGCGGCGGCGTGAAGGCGATGCGGTCGCCGATGGCGCGGACCACGAGCCCGGCCTCGCGGCACTTCTCCTGCACCAGCACGCCCACCTTCTGCGCCGGCGTGAAGGGCGTCCTCGCCGCCTTGTCGGCCATCAGCTCGACGCCGGCGATCAGGCCCACCCCGCGCACGTCGCCCACCAGCGGATGGCCGCGGAACTGTTCCAGGCCCGCGAGGAAGGCCGGCGACACCTTCTTCACATGGCCGATCATGTCGCGCTCGGCATAGATGTTCAGCGTCTCGACGCCGACCGCGCAGGCCACCGGATGGCCGCCATAGGTGTAGCCATGGCCGAAGCTGCCGTTCTTCCTCGAGCCCGCGACCAGCGCCTCGTGGATGGGCCTGGAGATCAGCGTAGCCGAGAGCGGCTGATAGGCCGCCGTCAGCTGCTTCGCGCAGGTCAGGATGTCGGGCTTGATGCCATAGGTGAGGCTGCCCCACATCTCGCCGGTGCGCCCGAAGCCGCAGATCACCTCGTCGGCGACGAAGAGGATGTCGTGCTTCCTCAGGATGGGCTGGATCAGGTCGAAGTAGCCACGCGGCGGGGTGAGCGCGCCGCCGCCGCCCTGCACCGGCTCGGCGAAGAAGGCCGCGATGTTCTCAGCACCTTCCTTCTCGATCAGCGCCTCCAGCTCGTCCGCCATGCGGGCGGAGAACTGCTCCTCCGTCTCGCCGGGCTCGGCGGCGCGGTAATAGTGCGGGTTGCTGACCTTCAGGAAGCGGTCGCCATAGGGCAGGTCGAAATCCGCCTGCATATGCGGCTGTCCGGAGAGCGAGGCGGTCGCGATGGTGTTGCCGTGGTAGCCGCGCACGCGCCCGATGATCTTCTTCTTGGACGGCCGCCCGACCAGGTTGTTGTAGTACCAGATCATCTTGATGGCGGCGTCGTTCGCCTCCGAGCCCGAGCACTGGAAGGCCACGTTGGTCAGGCCTTCCGGCGCCAGCCCGATCAGCTTCTCGGCCAGCACGACGCCCGGCTCATGCCCCTTGGCGAAGAAGGTGTGATAATAGGGCAGCTGCAGGAGCTGCTTGTAGGCGGCATCGGCCAGCCGCTTCTCGGAGAACCCGAGCGAGGTGCACCAGAGCCCTGCCATCGCCTCGATGTATTCGCGTCCCTCCGTGTCCCAGACCCGCACGCCCTCGCCGCGGTCCATCAGGATGGCGCCGTGCTCGGCATGGTCGGCGAGGTCGGTCTGCTGGTGGATGAAATGCGCGATGTCGGCTTCGTGGAGGTTGTTCGGGCGCATGGGGCTCTCCGCGGGATGTCCGGGGGGAGCTTCGCGCGGAGCAGGCGCCCGGCGCAACCTTCCGGGCGGCCCCGCCCGGAAGATCCCGTTAGCCGACGGGGAGCCAGGCGCCGTCCCGCTGCTCGAAGCGGGGCGTCTCGCAGACCGTCACGATGGGGATGTCGGCCGGCCATCCGGCCTCCCAGCGCCGGGTCTGGATCATCGCGACGCAAAGGCCCACCGGCCGCATCCCCGCCGCCGCCAGAAGCCCGAGGCCCGCCACCGCGGAGCTGCCCGTCGAGATCACGTCGTCCACGAGGAGCACGCGCCGCCCCTGCAGCCGCGGCAGCATCCGCGGATCGAGCCAGACGCGGCGCTCGGCGGTGGTGGTGATGGAGCGCATCGGCACGCTCAGCGCCTCGTCGTACCAGAGCTTCCGCGAATAGCCGGCCGCGACCCAGTTGGAATGGCCGAGGCGCTCGGCCAGCAGGGGCGCGAAGACATGGCCCAGGGTGGAAAGGCCGAGCACGACCTCCGGCCGCAAGTCCCGGCAGGCCGCGGCCATCCAGCCGGCCAGCGCGTGGATCACGGGGAAGCTGGCCTGGGTGGCGATCAGCCCGGCGACGCCGATGGGGCGGATCGGCATGTGCAGGAAGGAGCCATCCGGCATGGCGACCGGATAGCGGTCTCGGTAGGGCGGCCCGGGATCAGGAAGGGAGTCGAACTGCTGCCACGGATCCTGCATCCGGCGTCTGTGTCACGCCTGGACGCAGGCGCCAATCCGGGTTCCATCGCGGCCCGTGCCCGGGAGCCGCAGCGGCCCTTCGCCGCAGGAGACGCCGCCCGGGCCGCGCTCCGTCAGAACTCGTAGCGGAGCCGCGCGGTTCCGTTCACCGCATAGCCGTTGGCGGCGAGCTCCGCATCGAGCCGGGTGGTCAGCGTCATCCCCGGGCTGACCCGCCAGTCCACGCCGCCCGAGACCAGCGCCGCATGGGCGTCCGGCCGCGCGCCGCTCAGCGAGAAGCCCGAGCCCGGCAGCCCGATGAAGCGCGCGCTCATCCCCGCATCGCGCTGCAGATAGGCCGCCCAGCCGACCCGGCCGAAGCCCGACAGCGTCGGCGTCAGCGTCATGTCGGCGCGCAGCGACAGCTCCATGCGCGACTGCCCCGTATTGCGCCCGGCGACCGCCAGCGCCGCCGCCCCCTGGCCGCCCGCGGCGGTCTCGCTGAAGCCCGGCGCCGCGTACCAGCTGCCCTGGAAGGCCACCGATGGCGTCAAGGCCACGCGCGGCACGATCCCCTCCAGTCGCCAGCCCGCCTCGAGCCGCGTCGAGACGCCAGAGCTCGTGTAGCGGCCGCGGATGTCGCCCAGCCCCAGGAAGGGCACGCTGCGGCGCGTCGTCACGTCCATGCCGCCATAGGCCACCGCGGCCGAGAGCCGCAGCGCGCCGAAGGTGCCGGTGCCGTAGATCGCGCCCTGGATCTGGCTGGTCTCGGCCCGGCCCATGCTGTCGGACAGCCGCGTCATCGCGCCCGAGCCGGCCAGCGCCATGCCCGCCACCACCTGCGCGTTGAGCCGCACATCCGTGCCCACCGCCACGCCGCCGCCGCTGGCGGTCGCCGCATAGGTGCCGACATTCCCCGAGGAGCCGATGCGCCCGCCGCCGCCGAAGCCGCTGGCCCAGACCGCATAGCGCGGCGCCGCGCCGTCATACCCGTCGCCGAGCCCCTGGCCGCGGCCGGGCTCCAGGATCGTGCCCAGGAACTGATAGGCCGAGCGCGCATGCATGCCCGGCGCGACCGCGTGGATCTGGCCCGAGACCTGGTCCAGCCCGCGCGGCAGTGCCGAAGCCGGCAGGTTGTAGAGCGGGAAGAGCGGCGAGACGTCCGCCCCGCTTGCCACCGCGCGGTCCAGCCCGGCCGCGATGGAAATCTGGTTCGCCGTGCCGCGCGGGCCGATCACCGGCGCGCTGCTGACCGCCGGCGGGGGAACCGGAGGCGGAACCACCGGATCGGTCGGGGTGATGATGGGCACCAGCGGCGCCGGCGTCAGCACCAGCTGCGCCTCGCTGGCGGTGGTGCTGACCGTGCTGGTCACGCCCGCGCCGAAGCTGCCAGTGGCGTTCACCGCCGCGAAATTGCCGGTCACGGCACCCGCCTGCACGATCGTATAGGGCGCGTTGAAGGTATAAGCGCCGCCCTGGGCCAGCAGCTGCAGCGTGCCGCCGAGCGCCGCCGTGCCGGTGACGTTGATGCGGTCGATCGAGGGGCCCTGCACCTCGATTTGCGTGGTCGAGCCGGGCGCGAGGGTCAGGTTGCCCGCGACGCTCAGCGTGCCGATGGAATTGCCCGGCGCGATCGTGCCGCCCGAGAGGACGGAGACGCCCGGCAGGCTGCCCGTGCCGCCCAGCGTAGCGCCCGAGGCCACCGTCACGCCGGAGGAGCTGGCGATCGAGCCGTTCACCGAGAGGCGGCCGGCATTGACGAAGGTCGCACCGGTATAGCTGTTGGTCCCGGTCACGATGAGGTTGCCCGTGCCGGCCTGGGTCAGCGTGCCGCTGCCGCTGATCATTTGGTCCAGCGCCACGGCATCCGAGCGATTGTAGACCAGCGCCGCGTTGTTCACGATGTCGCCGCTGCCCAGCGCGCCCGTCGTGCCCCCATTGCCGACCTGAAGCGTGCCGGCGGAGATGGTGGTGAGGCCGGTATAGGTATTGGCTCCCGTCAGCGTCAGCGTGCCTGCGCCCACCTTGGTCAGTCCGGCGCCGACGCCGCCGAGGACGCCGCCATCCGCGATCACGCCGGCGAAGGTGGTGGAAGTGCCGTCGCCGCCGACCGAAAGCGTGATGCTGCCCACGTCCACGGCTCCCGTCCCGGCGAGGGAGCCGAGGGTCGTGGCAGTGCCCGACATCCAGGAGAAGTCGACCGTGCTGCCGGCCAGGCCGGTATAGGCCGCGGCGCCGCCCGAGGAATCGGCAAGGAAGCGCACGAAGCCCGAATTGGCGATGCTGGCGCCGCCCGCGGTCGAGGTCTCGTCGAAGTCGATATTGCCGGCCGCGCTGTTGGTGATCGCGGCGGTGCCCGCCGTCGCCGAGCCGCTGAAGCGCAGGCAGCAGTTGTTGACGATGGTCGCGCTGCCCGCGGTGGCGGTAAGGCCGACCTCCAGGTTACCGTCGTTTGTGATAGTGCCGCTGCCCAGCGAGCCGTTCTGCAGGCGCAGCGTGCCGGTGGAGGCGATGGTGGCGGCGCCGGGCAAGTTGACGGCGTTCAGCGCGTCGCCGAGGACCAGCGTGCCCGCTTCCACGGAGGTGGTGCCCGTATAGGTCAGCGCCCCGGTCAGCGTGGTGGTGCCGGTGCCGATCTGGCGAATCCGCCCCGTGCCGGAGATGGCATTGGCGACGACCAGCGCGTCGTCGTCCCGGTTGAAGGCCAGGATGTTGCCGAGCACGACAGCGCCGCTGCCCAGCGTGCCGGTCGAGCCGCCATCGCCGATCTGCAGCGTGCCGTTGAGGATCCTCGTGGTGCCGGAATAGGTGTTGGTGCCGGTCAGCACCAGCGTGCCGCCCGCGGTCTTCTGCAGGCCGGCGGCGCCGGTGATGGCGCCGGCGAAGCTGCCGGCCAGGACGGTGATCTCCGCCGTGCTGGTCAGGGTGCCCGCGCCCTGGAGATTGGCGATCGTGCCAAAGTCGCCGGTCCGCCCGTTGACATCCAGCGTCGCGCTGGAATCGATCGTCGTGCCGGAGAAGGTGCTCAACAGGGTGCCGAAAGCGTTGCTGTCCACCCGGAGCGTGCCGCCCGCGACACGCAGGCTGACTGCGGGGGAGCCCTGAGTCGCACTGCCGAAACCGGCCGCGACCACCCCGCTATCGGTCGCGGAGCCAAAGACCAGCGCGGTGCTGCTCGCCACGAGAGCGCCCGTGAGCGTCAGGGTCTGGCCTGCGGCCGCGCTGATCGTCGCGGTCGGAGCCCCGATGACCGCCAGGGTGTTCGACAGGCTTCCGGTGACGTTGGAGCGCAGCGCGCCTCCTCCGAACGTCACGGCGCCGGAGCCGAGCGCGCCGATGTCGCCGATCGCCAGGATGCCCGCATCGATGGCCGTCCCGCCGGAATAGGTGTTGGCGCCGCTGAGTGTCACGACGCCGCTGCCCGCCTGCCGCAGGCCGCCCGAGCCGGAGATGGCGTTGGCGACGACCAGCGCGTCGTCGCTCCGGTTGAAAGTCAGCAAGGAGCTGTTCACCACGGCGCCGCTGCCGAGCGAGCCCTCACTGCCGCCGTTGCCGACCTGCAAAGTGCCGCCGCTGATCGTGGTCGCGCCGGAATAGGTGTTGGCGCCGGTCAGGATGGTGGTGCCGGTCCCGGCCTGCTCCAGGGTGCCCGTGCCCGAGATCGCACCCACGACCGCTAGCGTGCCGGTGCGATTGAAGATCAGCGCCGCGTCGTTGGTCACCGCGCCGCTGCCCAGCGTCCCTGTCGCGCCGCCATTGCCCACCCGCAGCGTGCCCGAGCTGATGATCGTGTCGCCATAGCTGTTGGCGCCGGTCAGGACCAGCGTGCCTGCACCCGACATGATCAGGCCCCGGCCGCTGACGGCGCCCGCGAGCGTCAGCGTCGTGCCGGCGTCCGGGGTGAGGTTGCTGCCGGCCAGCGTCTGCAGTTCGATGGCGCGGGTCATCGTGAGGCTGGCGGTCGTCCGCAGCGCTCCGCCGTTGATATAGAGCCGGGCCCCGCTGCCCAGGGCGTCGTCGGCGGCGATCTGGGTGATGCCCGCGTTGAGCTCGGTATCGCCCGAATAGGTGTTGGCGCCGGTCAGCACCAGTGTCCCGGGGCCGTTGCTGCCAAGGCCGCCCGAGCCAGAGATGACACCGGTGAGCGCCAGGGTGGCCCCGAGCATAGGCTCGAAGGAGGCGCCGCCCGCATTGATCGTGATATCGCGGCTGGAGGTGAATGAGGCGGTGGTGGTGAGGAACCCGCGATCGAAGGTCAGGCGGCCCGCGGCGTCGCCCAGGGCCGAATCCGCGGCGACGAAGAGAAAGCTGTTGATGAAGGTGCCGCCGGAATAGGTGTTGACCCCCGAGAGCGATGTGGAGCCCTGGATCGTGACCGAGCCGGTCCCCGAGATGACGTTCGAGACGTCGATGCTATTGCGGTCGAAGACCAGGGACCCGTTGTTCACCACATTGCCGGTGCCCAGCGTGCCCGTCAGGCCGCCGCCAGCGCCGATCTGCAGCGTGCCGGCGCTGATCGTCGTCGTGCCGGAATAGCTGTTGCCGCCCGTCAGGATCGTGGTGCCCGTGCCGGCCTGCTCCACGGTGCCGCTGCCCGAGATCGCATTCGCGACCGTGACCGAATCGGATCGATCGAAGATCAGGGCCGCGTTGTTCACCACGGCTCCGGTGCCGAGAGTCCCCGTCGTGCCGCCGGCGCCCACCTGCAGCGTGCCCGCGCTGATGGCCGTGGCGCCGTAGCTGTTGGCACCCGAGAGCGTCAGGGTGCCGGCGCCGACCTTTTCCAGGTCGAGCATGTTGCCGCCAGGGCTCAGGATGCTCCCCCCGAAGCTCGTGCTGGTGCCGAGGCTGCCGACCTGGAGCGTGACGTCGCCTCCGGCATAGCTCTGGACCAGCGTTCCGCCGCCACCGCTGAGCGAGCCCATCGCGACGGTGCGCGCAGCGTCGCGGATGGCGACCTGCGAATTGACGACGAAGCTGGAATTGCCGCCGGTCGAGTTGTTATCGAAAATCAAGGCGCCGTCGACGATGTATTCGACGCCCTGGCCAGAGGCAGCCGCCCCCTGGAAGAACAAGGTCGTTCCGTTGGCCACACCGATCGTCTGACCCGCGCCGGAATTGTTCACGACGCTGCCGACCAGCGTCATATCGTTGCCGAGGGTAAGATTGTAGCTCGCCGCCCCCGCATCGAAGCGGATGCCGGCGAGCGAGGTGTTGAGGCTGGTGGATAGCGAGGTGGGGCCGGCGTTCTGGAAGACTGCCGTATCCCCGACGCCGGGAATGGTCCCGGTGCTCCAGTTCGCGCCCGTGTTGAAATCCGTGCCGGGGCCCTGCCAGTTCTGGCCCAGCGCGGGCGCCGCCGCGCCCAGGGTCAGCAGCACGGCGGGGATCAGCGCCGATGAGGATCGCGGAAGGAGATTCGCGCCGATCAGGGCCGTCGAGGCGCGGAGAGCCGCCCCCAGACCGTAGTTTACCGCCAAGACGCTTTCCCCCAGAAAAGTGTGGGGGAATGGAAACTGATCTAAGCGTAATTGGGAAGACGCTCGGCAAAAATTGCTATAAAATCAAAGCGGTTATGAAGCGGAGTGTGGCGCCGAAGCCACGTCCGCCCGTGGGTCACTCCGCCGCGGTCGCCGGTGCCGCGGTATCGCCATGCTTGGCACCGCGCTTCGGTTCATGCGCCAGTTCACCCATGGCTTTCTGGACATGGGCCGAGAACACGTATTCGGCGGGGCGCTGCCGGGTCAGGTCGATCTCGGGCGCCATCGGACCCTGCGTGCGCGGGCCGCGCAGCTGGGCCGCGACCGCCTTCCAGGGCTTGGTGATGGCGTCGATCGCCGCCGTCGCCTCGAAGCCGGAATGGACCATGCAGTCGGCGCATTTCTCGTAGTTGCCGACGCCGTACTTGTCCCAGTCCGTGTCCTCCATCAGCTCCTTGAAGGTCTTCGCATAGCCCTCGCCGAGCAGGTAGCAGGGGCGCTGCCAGCCGAAGATGTTGCGCGTCGGGTTGCCCCAGGGCGTGCAGTGGTAGGTCTGGTTGCCGGCCAGGAAGTCCAGGAAGAGCGGGCTGTTGCCCATGCGCCACTTGGTCTTGCCCGTGTTCCGGGAAAAGACGTCGCGGAACAGCTCCTTGGTGGCCTGGCGGTTCAGGAAGTGCTGCTGGTCCGGCGCCCGCTCGTAGGAATAGCCGGGGCTGAGCATGATGTTGTCCACGCCCAGCGCCGTCACGTCGTCGAAGAACTTGGCGGTGCGCTCGGCATGGGCGTTGTTGAACAGCGTGCAGTTGATGGCGGTGCGGAAGCCCAGCGCCTTCACCTTCTTCAGCGCGGCCACGGCCCGCTCGTAGACGCCCTCCTGGCTCACGGCCCAGTCGTGCTGGGCCTTGTCGCCGTCCAGGTGGATGTCCCAGATGAAGCGCGGATGCGGCTTGTAGGCCTCCATGCGCTTCTCGAGCAGAAGGGCGTTGGTGCAGAGGATGACGATGCGGCCCTGGGCCAGCAGCCCCTCGACGATCTGCGGCATCTCCTTGTGGAGCAGCGGCTCGCCGCCGGCGATCGCCACCACGGGGGCGCCGCACTCCTCGGCCGCGCCCAGGCAGTCCTCGACCGAGAGGCGCTTGTTCAGGATGGCGTCAGGATAGTCGATCTTGCCGCAGCCGGCGCAGGCCAGGTTGCAGCGGAACAACGGCTCCAGCATCAGCACCAGCGGGAAGCGCTTGCGCCCGGCGAGCTGCTGCCGCACCACATAGGCCGCGACCTTCGCCTGCTGCGCGAGGGGAATACCCATACCGAATCCGCTCCGGATCAAACCAAGTGGCAGGGCTTAGCACAGCCCCTGCCGCAATGCGAAGAACCGGAAATCCCATTGCGCCCCTGCGCCTTACGCGCAACGCGGCACCTTGCGGCCGGGTGGGCCCGCCCCATCTGCCCCAGCCGGGACCGCGCCGCCGATCCGGGAGCTTCGCCGGAGCCGTTCCGGAACTTGCCGCACCCGACCGGGACGGATAAGCAACCCCCGCGGCCCCGCCCGGCCGCCCTCAGCAGCCGGAGTCACCCCCGTGTACACCGCCGACGCCGCCACCATCGCCGCGGCCGACCACCGGGCCCGCCACTGGCAGAGCCCCGAGCCGGGCCGGCTCGTCATTGGCTCCGAGGCGCACAAGCACGCCGTCTGCAAGATGTTCGAGGACACCTTCAACCCCTACAAGCCCTCGGTCATCCCCTGGCCGAAGCTGGACGAGGCGACGCTCAACCGCATCACCTCCCTCCCCATCTGGGACATCGCGGTCCAGACCGAGGGCAAGGCCAGGCTGCGCATGGCCGCCTATGCGGCGACCATCACCGACCCCGAGATGCGCGACACCATCGCCCGCAACGGCTGGGAGGAGAACCGCCACAAGGAGGTCCTCTCCAAGCTGGTCGAGGCCTATGGCATCCCCCTCGCCCCGGAGCCCGAATACGTCCAGCCCAAGGATCCGGAATGGGCCTATCTGGTCACCGGCTTCAGCGAGTGCGTGGACAGCTTCTTCGCCTTCGGCCTCTTCGAGATGGCCCGCCGCTCCGGCCTCTTCCCCGAGGAACTGGTCGAGACCTTCGAGCCGGTGATGCAGGAGGAGTGCCGCCACATCCTGCTCTTCGCCAACTGGCTGGCGTGGCACCGGAAGAACATGCCCTTCTGGAAGCGCCCCTTCTTCGAGATGCGCGTCTGGGCCGTCTGGGTCTTCCTCGGCTACGAGCGCATCGGCATGGCCAAGACCGTCGACGGGGCCGGCAACGAGCAGAAGCAGGACAACAACTTCACGGTGAACGGCTCCAAGGCCGTGGCGGACGAGGACATCTCGCTGGCCCAGATCCTGGACCTCTGCCTCGCCGAGAACGACCGCCGTTTCGCCGGCTACGATCGTCGGTTGCTCCGGCCCACCACCGCGCCCTTCCTGGCGCGCATCGCCCGGAAGTTCATGCGCACGCCGCGTCCGAAGGAAGCCTGAGAATGAGCCGACGCATGGTCGCCGGGTCGGAGGAGCACAAGAACCTCTTCTGCCAGCAGTTCATCGACACGCACCTGACCTTCGAGCCGGAGGAGCTGCCCTGGCCGGAGCTGACCGAGGTGGAGCTTCAGCGTCTTCGCGCCGTGCCCTTCTGGCAGGAGGTCTACCACACCGAGCGCCGTGCCGGCGCGATCGTCCACGCCTTCCTGCCGCAGATCGAGGACCCCATCGTGCGCGAGGCCGCGCGCATCCAGGGCATCGAGGAGGCGCGGCACGCCAGGCTGATCCGCGTGCTGATCGACAAGTACCAGCTCAACGCGACCGAGCAGCCCATCGAGGACTTCCCGGCCGACCTCGAGAAGGCCTTCATCGATTTCGGCTTCGGCGAATGCCTCGACGCCTTCCTCGGCTTCGGCGCCTTCAAGACCGCCCGCGAGTCCGAGTTCCTGCCGGAGAAGATGTTCGAGATCTTCGACGTGCTGATGGACGAGGAGACGCGCCACATCGTCTTCTTCATCAACTACATGGCCTGGCGCGAGCGTCAGCGCGGGCTGATCGCGCCGCTGCGCGCTCTCAAGTCCACCATCTTCTACGGCCGCGCGGTGGCGCGCCTGAAGGGCATGGTCGGCCGCGGCCAGGACATGAATGACGGCAAGGACTTCAACGTCACGCAGGCTGGCGTGTTTCTCGATGGCTTCAACTTCACGAAGTTCGTGGAGGATTGCTACCGGGAGAACAGCCGACGCATGGCCATCTTCGACCCCGACCTGATGCAGCCCCGGCTGCTGCCGGCCATGGCCGGCCTCGCCCTTCGCGGGCTGCGGCTCTGGGATCTCGGCGCCCGCCAGCTTCGCCGCAAGCCGGCCTGAGCCCATGGTCCCCGAAGCGATCGCGGGGCTGCTGGCGGCGATCAACCTCGCCGCGCATGCGGGGCTGTTCGGCAGCCTGGCCTTCCTCGCCGTGGTGGCGACGCCGCTCGCGCACCGGCTGCCGGGAGAGCAGTCGCTCACGCTGACCGCGCGGACGCAGTCCGCCATCCGGGCCTTCGCGCTGGTCACGATCGGCTTCGCGCTGGCCGAGGCGGGGGTGATCGGCTTCCTGTTCGCCGTCGTCCCTCCCGTCGCGACGCTGGCGCCCGCGATCGCTGGGCTCATCATCTTCGCGCTCGTGCCGCGCACCGGTCCCTCCCCGGTCCGCGCGGCGCTCCTGGTCCTGCTGGCCGCCGCCGCGATGGTCGCGTCCTTCGCGCAGGATCAGGCGCCCTGGTTCGGCCCGCGCGAGACTGCGGGGCTGCTGGCGGAGGCAGGGCTCGGCCTGTGCCTCGGCGCGCTGCCGGCGCTGTGGATGGCGCTGCGGGCGCCCTGGCCGGCCTCGGTCGCGCAGCTGGTGGGCGCGCGGCATCTCGGGCTCGCCCTGCCGGGCCTGGCCGTGCTGGCCGCGGCCCTTTCGGTGGCCTGGCCGCATCGCGCCCTCTTCCTCGCTCCGGACGCCTTTCCCGTCGCGGCCCTGACCGCGGCGCTGGCCGTCATGGCCCTGCTGGCCCTGGCCGCGCGGGGGGCGCTGCTGGCGCTCGGCTCGCGCGCCGGGGCACCGGCGGGCTGGCTGCCGCGGCTGCGCGTGACGGTCGAGATCGAGATGCTGCTGGGCCTCGCCCTCGCCGCCGCCACGGTGTCGCTGATGATGGCCCAGCCGGGCGCCGGCGGGCCGCCCTCCCTTTGGCCGGTCCTGTCGCTGCGCGCGCCCGGGGTGCTGGCCGCGGCGGGCGCGCTGATCATGCTGATGGCGCCGCTCGCGCTCGTCCGGCGGCCGCGCTTCCGCCGCTTCACGCGCTTCGGCCCGGTCCTGCTGCTGCCCGTCGCCCTTCTCCTGCTGGCCGAGCCCGAGGGCGGGCTGCGCGACGCGCTGGCGGTGCTGGTGCTGATCGCCGGCCTCGGCGAGGCCTGGCGCCTGCTGGGCGGCGAGCGCGGGCGGCTCGCGCTGGCGCCGGCGCTGCTCGGCCTGCTGGGCATCATGCTCGTGCTGGCCGCGCCGCCTTCGCCCGGCCAGGCGGTGCCGCTCCTGCTGGCCTTCGGCGCCGTCTTCGCGCATTGGAAGTCGCTGCGGCTCCCCTCCGAATGGGAGCGGCGCGCCGGCGAGATCGGCCATGCCATCTGTCTCGGCGCCTTCGGCCTCCTGCTGATCCTCACCCATGGCGGCGGCTGATCCGGCCGCCTTCCTCGGCCGGATCGTCGTCGCGCTGGTCCGTGTCTCGATCCGGCGGCCCTGGACGGTGCTGGCGATGCTGGCCCTGGTCTCGGCGGGCGCGCTCTGGCTGACGGCCACGCGCTTCGTCCTCGATTCCGACGTGACGAAGCTCTTCTCGCCCGACCTGCCCTGGCGCGTGGCCGAGCGCACTATGGAGCGCGCCTTCCCGCAGCGGCTCGACCTCATCGTCATCGTCCTGGACGGGCCCGACGCCGCGACCTCCGACCGCGCCGCCGGCGCGCTGGCCGGGGCGCTGCAATCCCGCCCCGAGCTCTTCCGCAGCGTGCGTCAGCCGGGCGGCGGGCCGTTCTGGGCGAGCCACGGGCTGCTTTACCTGGACCGTGCCGAGGTGCAGTCCGTCACCGAGAAGCTGGTCGAGGCGCAGGGGCTGCTCGGCCCGCTCGCCGAGGATCCGAGCCTGCGCGGGCTCGGCCGGCTGCTCGGGCTGATCGCCGAGGGAATCAAGGGCGGCGACGCCAATCTCGGCCAGCTCGCCGGGCCGCTCGGCGCCTTCGCCCAGGCGGCGGAGGGCGCGGTGCAGGGCCGCGTCGCCGCCCCCGACTGGGGCGTGCTGATGACCGGCCGCCCGGCGCGACCGCTGGAGCTGCGACGGCTGATCCTGGTCCAGCCCGCGCTGAACTACGAGCAGCTCTCCGCCGGGGCCGCCGCGACCGAGGTGATCCGTTCCGAGGCGCGGCGCCTCGGCATCGACGGGGAGCACGGGCTTCGGATCCGCCTCACCGGCTCGGTGCCCATGGCGGACGAGGAATTCGCCACCGTCTCCGAGGGCGCGATCGAGAACGCGGTGCTCTCCTTCGTGCTCGTGGCGATCCTGCTCTGGATGGCGCTGCACAGCTGGAAGCTGATCTGGCCGCTGCTGGTGCTGGTGGTCGCCGGGCTGATCTGGACGGCGGGATGGGGCATCCTCTCCGTCGGCAGCTTCAACCCGCTCTCCATCGCCTTCGCCGTGCTGTTCATCGGCATCGGCGTCGATTTCGGCATCCAGTATGCCGTGCAGTACCGGGCCGAGCGCGTCCACCTCCCGGCCCTGCTGCCCGCGCTGGAGCAGGCCGCGCGCACGGCGGGGCCGGGCATGACGCTGGCCGCGCTGGCCGTCACCTTCAGCTTCCTCGCCTTCCTGCCGACCGATTACCGCGGCGTGGCGGAGCTCGGCCTGATCGCCGGCGGCGGCATGGTGATCGGCTGGTTCCTGGCCATGACCCTGCTGCCCGCGCTGATGGTGCTGGCCCGCCCCTCCAGCGAGGCGCGCGAGGTGGGCTATCCCATGCTGCGGCCGGTGGACGAATGGCTCTCGCGCCATGCGCGGCCGGTCGGCATCGGCGTGGCCGTGCTGGCCCTCGCCTGCCTCGGCGCCCTCGCCTGGCTCCGCTTCGACACCAACCCGATCAACCTGCGGGACCCCCATTCGGAATCCGTCGCGACCTGGCGCGACCTGGCGCGCGACCCGGATACGGACCCGAACATCCTGGAGGTGCTGGCGCCGGACCTCATGGCGGCCCAGGCCCTGGCCCGGCGGCTGGCCGCCCTGCCCGAGGTGGCGCGGGCCATGACGCTGGCCGACTTCATCCCCGAGGACCAGGACGCCAAGCTCGCGCTCATCGAGGATGCGGCGATGCTGCTGGGCCCCGCTCTGGCCGCCGAGCCGATGCCGCCGCCCGACGACGCGGCGGTGGTGGCCGCGCTGCGCAAGGCGGCGGCCGATCTCGCGCCGCTCCGCGGCAATGGGCCCGTCCATCGTGACACCGCCCGCCTCGCCGCCGCGCTCGCCCGGCTGGCGGATGGGCCCGTGGCCAACCGGGACGTCTTCGCCAGCGCCACCCTGCCCGGCCTCACCCATCTCGTCGGCCAGGTGCGCGCCCTCCTCGCGGCCCACCGCGTCACGCTGGAGAGCCTGCCGCCCGACCTCATCGCCGACTGGATCACGCCCGACGGCCGCGCCCGCGTCGAGATGGCGCCGGCCCAGACGACCACGGACGAGACCCTGCTCTTCCGCCGCTTCGCCCGGGCCGTGCAGGCGGTGGCACCGGATGCGACCGGGCTCGCCGTCTCGACGCAGGCCTCCTCGGCCACCATCCAGGCGGCCTTCCTCGAATCGGGCGCGCTGGGCGTGGTCTTCGTCTTCGCGCTGCTCTGGCTGATGCTGCGCTCGGTCCGGCTGTCGCTGCTCGCGCTGGCCCCGCTGGCGCTGGCCGGGCTGATGACGCTGGCGCATTGCGCGCTCCTCGGGCCGGACCTGAACCTCGCCAATATCATCGCCATGCCGCTGCTCTTCGGCATGGGCGTGGCCTACGACATCTACTTCGTCGCCGCCTGGCAGCAGGGACGGCGCGACCTGCTGGCCTCGCCGCTCAACCGGGCCGTGATCTATTCGGCGGTGACCAACGCCGCAGCCTTCGGCGCGCTGGCGATCTCGCCGCATCCCGGCACGGCCAGCATGGGCGTCGTGCTCTCGGTCAGCCTGGTCTACTCGCTGGTCTGCGTGATGCTCGTGCTGCCGCCGCTGCTGAAGCTCTTCGCGCCGGGCAAGGATTGAGGCAGGCTCCTCCAAAATCCGGAGGAGAACGACATGACCACCCGCCGCCTCGTATTGACCGCGCCCTTGGCCGCCCCCGCGCTGCTGGTTGCCGCGCGCGCCTCAGCCCAGGGGGCCCCGGCGCCGGCCTGGCAGCCCGATCGCGCCATCACCATGATCGTCGCCTTCGCGGCCGGCGGCGGCACGGACGTCGCGGCGCGCACGCTCGCCCGCTTCATGGAGCGCGAGCTCGGCCAGTCCGTCGTGATCCAGAACCGGGCCGGCGCGGGCGGCGAGATCGGCTGGGCCGAGCTGGCCCGCGCGCGGCCCGACGGCCTCACCATCGGCTTCATCAACACGCCCAACATCGTCACCATCCCGATCGAGCGGCAGGCGCGCTACAAGCTGGAGGACTTCTCACCGATCGCGAATGTGGTGGACGATCCCGGCGGCTTCTGGGTGCTGCCCGACAGCCCCTGGCGCAGGCTGCAGGACCTGGCGGCAGCGGCGCGCGCCGCTCCCGGCCAGATTGCCTATGGCACGACCGGCGTCGGCTCCGACGACCACCTCGCCACCCTCGCCTTCGAGCGCGCGACCGGCACGCGCTTCCTGCACGTGCCCTTCAACGGCTCGGCACAGGTGAAGAACGCCCTGCTCGGACGGCAGATCCAGCTCGCGGCGATGAACATGGGCGAAGGCGTGGGCGACTTCCGCCAGGGGCAGATCCGCCCGCTCGGCCAGATGGCGACGGCGCGCTGGGCCAATACCTCCGAGGTGCCGACCTTTCGCGAGGAGGGCTTCGACGTGGTGGACGGCTCCCTGCGCGGCATCGCCGCGCCGGCCGGGACGCCCCAGCCGGTGCTGCAGCGGCTGGCCTCGGTGGTGAAGTCGGTGATGGAGCATCCGGAATTCGTGACGCTGGCGAACCAGCAGCAGCTGCCGCTGCGCTTCCTCGATCCGGACCAGCATCGGGCCGTGCTGACGGGGATGAACGAGACCTATTCGAGGATGTGGCGGGAGCATCCCTGGCGGGAGTGACCGCGCGATTCACCCATCGCGCGAACTCGCCAGGCCATGCGGGGGATGCTAGTTGCGTCCCCTTCATGCAGCGCTCCCCTTCCTCCATCGGCGGCCTGAGCCCGCCCGCGCCGGGCGGCACCGCCGGTCGTGGCCGTGGCTGACGCGGATCCGCGGCCCGGGGCCGCGCTTCCCATCGTCGCCATCATCGTCTCCTACGGGCGCCGCGCCGATCTCGCGCGCTGTCTCGCCTCGCTGGGCCGCCAGTCCCCCGCCCTCGAAGGGGTGATCGTCGTCGACAACGGCAGCACGGACGGCACGGTGGAGATGGTCCGCCGCGACTTTCCCTGGGTGCGGCTGGTCGCCGCGCCGGAGAATCTCGGCCCCTGCGTCGCGCGCAACCTCGCCGCGCTGATGACGGAGGCGCCCTTCCTCTGGTTCCTCGACAGCGACACCGAGCTCCGCCCCGCCGATGGCGCGGCGCGGATGCACGCCCTTTTCGCCGCGCCGGAGGTCGGCGCCGTCGGCGGCGAGGCGCTGCTCGGCCCAGGGGACGAGATCGTCGGCGTCAAGCGCATGCTGATGCGGCCGAACGGCGTGGTCCAGGGCGATTCCATCTTCGCGGGCGTCGCCGATTGCGAGGTCATCGCGAGCTGCAACCTGATGATGCGCCGCCCGGCCTTCCTGGCGGCGGGCGGCTTCGACCCCTTCTACTTCTTCTTCTACGAGGACATGGACGTCACCTGGCGCGTCGGCCGGCAGGGCTTCCGGCAGCTGGTCCTCGCGCCCATGCCCGTGGTGCACCATTTCTCCGAGCGCATGCGGGTGAAGCGCCTTTGGCTCGAGGCGCGGAACCGGATGTATTTCTGCGTGAAGAACATGGGGCTTCGCAGCGTCCTGCGGATGCCGCTGAACGACCTCGCCTTCCTGCTCGACCCCGACAATCTCCGCCGGCTGTTCCGCCGCGCGGCAAAGTCGGGTGGGGCGAAGAGCCTGATCCAGGTTGCCGGGGCCGCGCCGGCCGGGGGCGGCGGCAAGTTACGGCGGGCCGCGCTGCTGGCCTTCGCGATGGGCGCCAGGATGGTGATGACCTATCTGGCGCTGCCCCTCGTGATCGGCCCGGCCCTGCGCGCGCGGCGGCGGCCGCCGCTCGACGTTTCGGCTCTGCCACCGCATCTGCGCGGCCTGGCGAAGCCGGAAGCCGCCGCTTGAAGGCTCTCCTGCGGCTGGCCGCCACGGCGGCTACGGTCTTCGGCGTGCGCGCCTTCGAGGTCTGCGTGCGCTACGGCTTCACCCTGGCGCTGGCGCTCAGCCTGGGGGCCAGCGGCGCAGGGCAGATCTATCTGGGCCTCGCGATCGTCATCCTCGTCGGCACCTTCGCGCGCTGCGGGCTGGACCAGGCCTCGATGCGCGCGCTCGCCGTCGCCGCCCAGGCCGGGGACCTGCCCGCGGCGCGGGGCATCGTGCTGACGGCGCTCGGCGCCATCGCCCTGCTGGGCGGCCTCCTCTCGCTTCTGCTGTTCCTCGCCGCGCCGCTCCTTTCCGGGCATGTCTTCGGCGAGGGCGTGCCGGCGCCGATGCTCCGCGCCATCGCCTTCGGGGTGATCGGGCTCGCCCTGCAGGTCGCCGCGGGCGCGCAGCTCAGCGCGCTCGGGCGGCCCATCGCCGGGCAGATCGTCTCCTCGGTGCTCTGGCCCATGGTTGCGATGGCCTACCTCGTGCTGCCGGGCGCGACCGCCACCGGGACGGCGCTGACGCTGACGCTGGCGCAGCTCGCCGCGGCGGCACTGGGCTTCTGGCTCATCCGGCAGCGGCTGCGCGGGATGGCGGCCGCCATCCGGCCGGCCCTGGCGCCGATGCGGGCCGTGGCCCTTCCGCTCTTCGGCGCCGATCTGGCGCAGATCCTGATGGGCTACCTGCCGATCCTGGCGCTGGGCCTGGTCGCCAGCGAGGTCGAGATCGGCCAGTTCGGCATGGCCAGCCGCCTCTCGATCCTGCTGACGGTGCTGGCCGTGGCGATGTACGCGGCGCGCGGCCCCCGCTTCGCGCAGCTCTTCGCCGCCGGCGACCTGGCCGGCCTGGAGCGGGCGGCGCGCGCGGCAAGCCATCTCGTCGCCGGCGCCGGCCTCGCCATGGCGTTGGTCCTCTGGTGCTTCCCCGCCACGATCCTCGGGCTGATGGGCCAGGACTTCCGCCCCGCCAGCCCGGTGCTGGTGATCCTGGTGGCCGGGCAATTCGCCATCACGCTCACCTCGCAGGCGCATGCCCTGCTGGTCATGACCCGGCATGAGCGCGATCTCTGGCACAATTCCCTGATCGCGGCGGCGGTGCTCCTGGTGGGCCTCGCCGTCCTGCTGCCACGCTATGAGGGCGTGGGCGCGGCGCTGGCCGCGGCCGGCGCCTATGCCGTCTTCGGGCTGGCCAATGTGCTGCGCGCGCGCCAGCGCCTCGGCATCAATGTGCTGAACGCGTTCCGCCCCTGACCAGGGCGGCGGAACCGCCCCGCCTATCCGATCGGGGCGAAGAGGTAGTTGCCGTCCCGCGCCGCGTCGATCTCCGCGGGAGAGGCCGTGGTGAGGTCGGTGCCGCGGTCCACCGCGCTCATGCGATAGCCGCCATGGCGCAGGATCTGCGCGGCGACCTCCGAGAAGCCGTAGCCGAAGGCCTTCAGGGCCGGGGCGTCCTTCTCCAGCACGATATGCGGCCGGTCCCGCGCGATCAGCCCCTCGCCCCCCTGGAGAACCAGCCGTTCCGCGCCCTCCACGTCGATCTTGATCAGGCGGACGGGCTTGGGCGGCGACAGATAGTCGTCGAGCCGCACGCCCTCGACGGGATGCGCGGTGGTGTTCTCCGACAGCTCGCGCAGGCCGGCGACGCCGTGGCTCTCGGTCTCGAAGATCGTCACCGAAGCCGCCCGGTCCATCAGGGCGACGGGGCAGACGGTGACGTTGCCGCAGCCGTTCTCCGCGATGTTGCGCAGCAGGCGCGCTCGCGTGGTCGGCACCGGCTCGAAGGAGAAGACGCTCCCGCCGGGGCCGACGAGCTGCGAGAAGCGGATGGAGAAATAGCCGATATTGGCGCCGATATCGACGACGACGTCGCCAGGGCGAAGGATCTGCCGCACGGCCCGGACGGTGGCGATCTCATAAGTCCCGTAGAGCATGGCGCCGTCGGGATAGTGCCGCGGATCCAGCTCCATGCGGAAGCCCTCGGCCGTCTGCCAGGGAGCGCGGCCCGCCCGCAGCCCGGTGAGGCGCGCCAGCGCCTCCGCACCGGGCCAGAGGAACCGGTCATGCGGCCAGATGTGGCGCAGCTGCGAAAAGGCCGAGCCGGCAAGGCCCAGCTTCCGGAAGGACACCGGCTGCACGGATGCGCTCACGACATCTCCGCTTCTCTCGCGATGGAATGGGACTTCGGGACGCCGGGGAATCGGCCGCCGCAACCTAGAGCATGATCGCTGCAGGTGAAATCACCCGAAGCGTGACCCATGCTCTCGAACAATGGGCGAGAGGGCTCGGGCTGAGCCCTCGCAAGCGGAAAAGGCGCCGGCGCCGACCTGTCGCGCGTCACAAGGGCAGGCTCTCCTCCCGCGCTCATCCGGCCGCCGCCTCCTTCGCGCTGCGCCGCTGGAGGATCACGGCCATGGCGGTGATGGTGGCGATCTGCCCCGGGGCGGCGGAGGTGGAATAGATGGGCGAGACCAGCAGCAGATAGGTGACGAGGTCGCGCAGCGCGTAGCGGAAGGGCGTGGGATTGGCCTGCGCGGCCCGATGCGTCTCCCGCAGGCCCGCCAGATAGGCCAGGACGATCAGCACCGTGCCGAGGACGCCGTATTCGCCGACCACGCCCAGCCAGCCGAGGTCGGAGAGGAAGAAGTGCGTGTAGCGCATGATGTGGAAGAAGTTGATCTCGGCATAGTCCGTGGCGGCGCCGATCCCGAAGAGCCAGCGCGTGGGGTCCTGGGAGATGAACTCCATCAGCAGGCCCGCCGCCGTCTCGCGCACGGAAAGCGAGCCGCCCAGGCTGTCGCGCAGGGAGCCGCCGAGATTCCCCGCCCCGCCGGCGGTCACCGCCAGGAAGAGGGAGGCGGCCAGCCCCGCGCCCCCCATAACCGTGGCCCAGAACGACAGGGGCGCGCGCTGGCGCCACCCGGCCGTCATCCCGAAGAGCAGGATCAGCGCCGTCGCCGCGATGGCGGTGCGCTGCTTGAAGATGGTGACCATCAGCGTGAGGCCGAGCGCGATCAGCAGCACCGGCCAGACGGCGGGACGATCGCTGAAGCGGCGGGCCAGCCAGAACAGCCCGGTCAGCCCGAAGGCGAGCGGCATCATGATGCGCGGGCCGCGGATCTCGTCGTTGAAGAGCATGCCGGTGCCCGCGCCGTCCCAGGCGAAGGCCTCGAGCGGCAGGAAGACCCAGAGGCCCCAGAGCGCGCTGAAATTGGCCAGGGCCAGGAGGAGCATGGCCCGCTTCAGCGTGGCCTCCGTGGCGCCCAGGAGCGTGAAGGCGGCCGCCGCGCCAAAGTAGAAGGCGAAGGTCAGCGCCTTCACCGTTGCGCCCATGGCCTCCAGGAAGTCGTTCTGCAGGTGCAGGATCGACAGCACGGGCGCGACCAGCAGCGCATAGAGGAAGATCAGCACATAGAGCGGGATGTAAGGCAGGCGCAGCGCGAAGAGCCCGATCACATGCAGGGGCAGCAGCAGCATCGGCGAGAGCTTCGCGAGGATCCAGAGCGCCCGGATGTCGGGAAGGTAGGTGAAGAACTGCATGAAGAGCGGCATCAGGCCCATCAGCACCAGCAACGCCATGGTCTGCCCGGGCTGCATCACCCGCGGCGTCCGCGCCGCCGGCCGCGCCAGCATCAGGGCCGCGTCAGCGCGCACCGCGCCACGCCCTCCAGGCCAGGAGGAAGACCGGTGCCGATTCCACCGCGTAGCGGCGCCACAGCCGCCGCGGCTCGCTGAGCAGCCGGAACAGCCATTCGAGGCCGCTCGCGCGCATCCAGGCGGGCGCGCGCGGCACCTGCCCGACGGCGAAGCGCAGGGCGCTGCCGAAGGCCAGCCCGGTGCCGGTCAGCCCGCCCTCCTGCTTCAGCCGCATCAGCAGCTGCTCCGAGCGGGGCGCCCCCGTCGTGACGAAGACGAAGCGCGCCGGATGCTCCCGCACGAAGCGGATCGCCTCCGCGACCGCCCTGGGCTGGTCCATGTAGCCCATCGGCGGATCGTGGAGGTGGATGTGCCGCACGGCGTAGTGGCGGCGAAGCGCGTCCGGCAGGTCGGGCGAGCCGCCGATGATGGTGACGTGGTCCTCGGCGGTGATGTGGCGCCGCAGCAGCAGGACCGTCATGTCGCTGCCGGTGGCCAGGGCGAAGCGCGCGCCGGTGGCCCAGCGGGCGAGCAGGCGCGGCACCTGCCCGTCGTTGACGCGCAGCCAGGCCGCCTCATAGGCGGGCCGCAGCGCGTTCCCGGGCCGCGCCATCAGCACGAGGTGCTGCGCGTTGGCGGTCACCACGTATTCGAAGGGCGCCTCTGCCGGCCGGGACGCCACCAGCGCCGCGGCCGCCTCCGCGCCGATCGGCGAGAGGCCGATGACGCCCAACATGTCGATGTCGGGCGGCGGCGCCCGCATCAGAAGCCCGCGGTCGGGATGCGGTTGATGGAATAGCCGAAGGAGCGGCTGAACGGCAGCGTGCGGTTGATGGTCTGGTCCACCCAGAGCGCGACCTCGGCGATGCGGCTGCGGGGCACGAAGACGATGTCGCCCGGGTAGAGCGGCACGTCGTCGTTGACCGCCGCGGCCTGCGCGAAGTTCTGCAGGTCCACGGTGCGGAGCATCGGCTGGTTCTGCGGATTGCGGCGGATGAGCACCACCTCGTTCATCCGCGCCTCCGGCTCGAAGCCGCCGGCGAGCAGGACCGCCTCCATCACGCCGCGCCGGCCGGTGAGCGGGAAGGCGCCGGAGCGCTGGACCATGCCGCCGACGAAGATCTGGCTGGCTGCCGCGTCCTCGAAGGTCACCGACACCTCGGGATGCAGCAGCACCCGGCGGGAGGCCTCGGTCACGGCCGCCTCGGCCTGCGGGCCGGTCATGCCGCCGACCGCGACGCGCCCCGCGGCGCGCAGGGCGATCGAGCCGTCAGGCCCGACCAGCACCGTCTCGTTCAGCTCGGGCGTCATCCGGAAGCGCACGTTGAGCTTGTCGTTCGGGCCAATCCTGTAGAGCGGGACCGCGTCGGTCCAGGGCGCGAAGCCCTCGGGCCGGTCGTTGGAGACGCTGATGGACTGTCCGGTGCAGGCCGCGAGGGCGAGCAGCGCCGCCAGGGCAAGGCGCCTCATATCGCGAAGAGCTCCCGCGCGGCGCCGGTGTAGAAGATGCCGAAGAAGCGGCCGCCGCTGGCTTGCACCCGATCGATCATCCCATTCGCCGCCTCGGCCCGCGTCGCGTCTTCCCGCACCACCAGGATATTGCCGTCCACGATCACGGCAAGGCGCCGGCGGACATAGCTCTCCATCTCGTCGGGCCCGATGACCAGGATGAAGTCAAAGGCCTGGCACAGCCGCTCGGCCAGGCGGGTCACGTTCGTCTCCAGCGCATGCGGATTGGCCAGGTCCGAATTCTGGGCCTGATAGGCGATCCAGAGGCGGGGCACCATGGTCTCATGCGCCAGGATGCCCTCGTCGGACGGGCCGGGCTTTTGCTCCGGCGAGCCGACCTCGGCGAAGTGCCGGCTGCCGTCGCCCGCGAGATCGATGAGCAGCACGCGCTTGCGATGGGCCTGCGCCAGCTCGATCGCGAGGGAGCGCGCCAGCCGCTCCCTTTCGTCCCCCTCCCTGGTCCCGAGGAACTGCAGGAGCTGCACGCGCCAGCGCAGCCCGGCATCCAGGAACTGCGCCGCGAGCCCCTCGATGGAGGGCGCGGCATGTCCGGTGCGCACCGGCCAGCGGCCGAGCGGAAGCACGCCCAGGAGCGGCAGGCGCGTGCCGCGCTCGGCCTCGGCCGCGCGGAGCCAGGTGCGCCGCAGGAGGGTCATGAGCAGCGCCGCCGCCGCCGCGAAGCCGAGGCCGGCCAGGATGCCGGCCAGCAGGAAGGTGACCGCCATGTTCCGCGGAATGGGCGAGGCGAAGGGCCGCTGCGCGAGGCTCACGGCCGCGCCGCGGCCCAGCCGCGCCTCCTCGCCCAGCCGGGCCGCGGCCTCGCGCTGGCTGAACTGCCGGAAGTTGACCTCCATCGCCTCCCTGCGCCGCTCCAGCTGCCGCAGGTCGCGCTGGACCTGGAGCAGCAGCATGTTGCGCTGCTCGATCTCGGTCCGCTGGCGGCGTACCTCCTGCTCCTGGCTCGCGATCGAATCGGCGTCCACGCGCGCGGCGAGGAGGCGCGAGGTCAGGAGCTCCAGGGCCGGATTGCGAACCTCCCGCTGGGTCTGGACATTGCCCGTGCCGCTGCGGTTCTCGCGCACCTGCAGGCTCGCGCGCTCGATCTGGCCGTCGAGCTCCACCAGCATGGGCGCGTTGGGCTGGTACTGGGCCGCCATGCGCTGGCGGTCCCGCAGCAGGCGGGAGAGCGTGTTGCGCGCTTCGTCGTTCGGGGGGACGTTGGTCTGCTCGACGGCCGCGACGATGCGCCCGGGCTGCGCCGCCAGCGCCGTCTGGGCCGCCAGGACCGTGGCCTGCGCCGCCTCGCGCTGCTCGCGCAGGCGGTCGAGCCGCTGCACCGTCTGGTCCAGGCGCTGGCTCGCGAGCGTCACCTCCTGGCCGATGTCCAGGACGCCGGTGCGCGTCTTCAGCGCCGTGATCTCGTTCTCGATCTCGGTGAGCTCGCCGCGCTGGCGCTCCAGCTCGGCCGTCAGCACGGCCGTCACCGGATTGGCGAAGACCTCGTTGCGCAGCTCGAAATAGGCGGCCAGGACCGCCTGCAGCAGCTCCAGCGCCAGGGCGCGGTCCGGATGGAAGACGATGAGGCGCACCACGTTGCTGAGCGTGGACTGGGCCTGGGTGAACAGCGTCGAGCGCAGCATGCCCGCGGCCCGCGCCTCCCGGCCCTCCCGCGAGGCCGGCGGGAGCAGGCCGAAGAGGCGCCGCTGGGCCAGCTGCGGGTAGATCCGCTCCGGCGGCAGCTGGGTGAAGACGCGGCGCACCACGGCCTCGCTCGTCATCAGGTCGAGTTCCGACTGCACGAGCTTCTGCACCTCGCCCGGCGGCACGGACGAGCCCCCGCCGGTGATCTCGCCGGCGCTGGAGGTCTCGCGACTGGCGGAGACGACGAGCAAGGTCTCCGCGGTGAAGCGCGGCGGCACGATCCCCGCCAGGACGAGCGCGATCAGCACCGGCACCAGAAAGGCGGCGGCGATCCATCGCCACCTGTGCTGAACCGTGGCCAGGATGCTGCGCAGCCGGGCCCAGGCTTCGGAGGACATCTCGTTCAGCTCGCCGGCGACCCGGGGGGTCACGATCGGCGCAAGCCCGCCCGACCGGCCGGCTCCGCCTGCCGCGACATGATCCCCACTCATCCACGAACCCCGCTGCGCGCCAGGCGCCACCGATACCCGGCGGAAGATGCCCTGACCGGCAACGGAGATCAAATCGGCCTGGCGGGCCGGAACAACATATCCTTGATATTCTGCGACCGGGAGAGGCAGGGATTCCGGCCGCTGCTCCCATTGTGATCAGCCGGATAGGCCGAAATCGAGGAAAATCGACGGCGCCCATCTCGTTTCAAAATGGAGACATATTGCTGCGCAGAAGACGATGCCCTATAGGGGCCTGGGTCCGCCGAGCCCGGCACCGGGAGATTCAGAGATCGAACTGAATACGACATATCCTGTAGCACTGGGGCCCGGCACCGAGCAAGAAAAGCGATCCGGCCCCCCTGCGGGCGGCCTGGCCCCGGTGGTGGCCTTTGCCCAGATCGCGGCGGCCGTGGACCTCATCTGCCTCCTGCTCGCGGGTTGGCTGTGGCTCAATGCCCAGCGGGTGGAGACCTGCTTCACGCCCCTCGAGGCGAGGCTGATCGCCAGCGGCCTCGCGGGGCTGGGCTGGCTCGCCATGCTGCGCCTGGCGCCGACCCGGCTCGGGCGGCTACTCGACATGCCCTGGGCCGTGGCGGACGCGCTCCTGGTGCCGCTCTTCGTGGGCGGCTCCGTCGCCGTCGTGGCGCTGCCGCTGGCCGGGCCGCCCTATGCCTCCGCCCTGCTGCTCTGGCCGATGGCCGCGGTGACGCTGCTCCTCCCCTGCCGGATCTTCCTGTCCGGCATGGCCCGGCGCGGCGTGAAGAGCGGCTGGCTGCGCCGCCGCATCGCGATCGTGGGCGCGACCGAGATGTCCAGCCAGCTCATCGACCGGCTGAACGGCAAGCAGAACCCCGAGACCCCGGACATCGTCGGCATCTTCGACGACCGCGACGCCGCGCGCCGGCCCTCCGCCCTCTCCGACGTGCCCGTGCTGGGCGACATCGCCTATCTCTCCAACCTCGCGAGCGAGGAGCGGCTGGACCTCATCGTCATCGCGCTGCCGCTGAACCGCGCCATCGACATCCTGCGTTCCGTGCAGCAGGTGCAATGGCTGACGGCCGAGGTCGTGGTGCTGCTGGACGGCGCCAACCAGGCGCCGCAGGGCACCAGCCGCTCGGCCATCGCGGGCCAGCCGGTGCTGGAGCTGGTCCGGCAGCCGATGGCCCCCGGCGCGATCGTCGCCAAGGCGGTGATGGACTATGTCCTGGCGAGCGTCGCGCTCATCATCGTCTCGCCGCTCCTGCTGGCGGCCATGATCGCCATCCGGCTGGAAGGGCCCGGCCCGGTCCTGTTCCGCCAGCCGCGCATCGGCCGCAACGGCAAAATCTTCCAGATCCTGAAGCTGCGGACGCTCCGCTACGACCCGACGGACCTGGGCACGCGCGGCGTGCTCTCGCGCGATGACCGCATCACCCGGGTCGGACGCTTCCTGCGACCGACCTGCATCGACGAGCTGCCGCAGCTCATCAATGTGCTGAAGGGCGACATGAGCATGGTCGGCCCGCGGCCTCATGTGGCCCATATGCTTGTGGCCGGCGCGCCCATCGAGGAGGTGGCGCCGGGCTATGGCGCGCGGCATCGCACCAAGCCCGGGATCACCGGCTGGGCCCAGGTGAACGGCCTCTCCGGCACCATGACGGACACGGCCTTCGCGATCGAGGTGACGGCGCACGACCTCGCCTATCTCAGCGAATGGTCCATCTGGCTGGATCTGCGCATCCTGGCCCGCACCGCGGTGGTCTCGCTGTTCGGCCGGAAGGCCTTCGAGGCGCAGAGCTACGAATGGCGCGGGCTTTGACGGGCAACGCCGGGGCCTCCGTCTCCGCCGCGGCGCCGGCCATGGCACGCCATCCCGACGCCGCCATCGCCGTCACGAGGATGCCGCATGTCGGCGTGCTGGACGGCATCCGCGCCGTCGCCTTCGGCCTCGTCTTCCTCGGCCATGCGGGGCTCGGCGCCGTGCTGATCCCCGGCGGCTTCGGCGTGACGCTGTTCTTCTTCCTCAGCGGCTTCCTGATCACCTCGCTGCTGCGCGTCGAGCGGTGGCGCAGCGGAAGGGTCGATCTCAAGCGCTTCTACCTCCGCCGCTTCCTCCGCATCCAGCCGCCGCTCTGGATCACCATGGCGGTGGTCTTCGCGCTCACCGCGGGCGGGCTCACGGCGACGCCCTACGATCCGCTGGGCGTGATCGCCCAGGCGACGCTCTGGATCAACTACGCGCACCTCTTCGGCATCGCCGACGGGCTGCCGGACCTGCCGCTCTGGTCGCTGGCCGTGGAGGAGCATTTCTACCTGATCTTCCCGGCGATCTTCCTGCTCTCGCTGCGCCAGCCGGTGCAGGTGGTGGCCGCCTGGTGCGCCGTCGCCTGCGCCGCCGCGCTGGCCCTGCGCCTGATCTACGTCTTCGGCTTCGGCGAGGTCTATTACACCTACTACTGGAGCCACACCCGCGTGGACTCGATCCTGTTCGGCTGCATTCTCGCGCTGTGGCAGAATCCCGTCCTGGAGCGCCACGCCTGGCGGCCGCGGCCCGCCCATGTCGCGGCGGCCCTGTTCTTCCTCCTGATGACCTTCGCCTATCGCAACGAGGCCTTCCGCGAGACCATCCGCTACACGATCCAGGGCCTGTGCCTCTTCGTGCTGTTCTCGGCGGTCATGCAGACGGGCGGTCCGGTGCGCGCCATCCTGACCTCCTGGCCGCTTCAGCGCATCGGGCTCTATTCCTACACGCTGTACCTGATCCACATGGTCGCGCTGGCGCTCTTCGAGTTCAACATGCCCTGGTTGGGGAGGGTCGGATGGGGCGTGGCGGCGGCCCTCGCCAGCCTCGCCTATGCGGCGGTGCTCTACGCCTGGGTCGAACGCCCACTGGCGCGGATACGCCACCGGATGAACGAGTCCGAGGCCCGGTCCTAGGCGCGCCGCGCGCCGGCCGGCCCGCGCCTTACGTCTTCCGCAGGTTCCAGAAGGTCGGGAAGCCCTTCTGCACGCCGGTGACATTGGCGCGGTAGGCCGTCGGCTGCACATATTGCCCGAGCGGGATGCTCGGCACGTCCTGCATGCACTGGATCTGCATCAGGCGGCAGGCCTCCTGCTGGGCCGCGAGGTCCGGCGCGTCGAACCACTGGTTGCGCAGCTCCTCCAGCCGGGGGCTGACGCACCAGCCGGGCCAGCCGGAGGGCTGGTCGCCATTGCCGCGGATCGCGTAGTGGTTGGCGGGATCCATGTGGTCCACGCCCTCCCAGCCGGTGTTGAAGCAGCTCCAGCCCCCCTGCTCCACCGGCCCGCGGTTGTTGCGCCGCGAGAGCATGGTGCCCCAGTCGGTCGCGACATAATCCACGTTCATGCCGATGCGGCCCATGACATCGGCCATCACCTCGCCGATCGCCTTGAACTGGGCGTAGTCCGTGGCGGCGAGGATCGCGACCTTCTCGTTGGCGTAGCCGGCGCGCTTCAGCATCTCCTTCACGCCCTCGAGGTTGCGCGGCCCCATCAGCGGCTCGAGGCCCGCCTCGCTCGCCATGGGCGTGTTCGGGCAGAAGACGCCGTGCGGCACATGGTACATGGCGGGGTCGTTGCCCACGATCGCCTGCATGAAATCGGCCTGGCTGAAGGCGTGCAGCATGGCCCGGCGGATGGCCGGGTTGTTGAAGGGCGGCTGCAGGTGGTTGGGCCGCATCATGTCGACCGCGCCCGTCGGGTTGTTGACCTCGATCCGGACCTGTCGGTTGCGGCGCAGCAACGGCAGCAGGTCGTGGGTCGGGTTCTCCCACCAGTCCTGCTCGCCCTGGTTCAGGGCCGCCACCTTGGTCGCGGCGTCGGGAATGGTCGTCCAGATCACGCGGTCGAAGTGGACGCGCTTGGGGCCGGCATTCCATTCCATCGGCCCGTCCTCGCGCGGGACGTAGCGCTCGAACTTCGCATAGACGTTGCGCGAGCCGGCCAGGCGCTCATTGGCCACGAAGCGGAACGGCCCGCTGCCCACCATCTCGGTGACCTGCGTGAAGGGGTCGGTGTTGGCCAGCCGCTCGGGCATCATCGCCGGCATGGGCGAGGTGATCTTGCCCAGCGCATCGGGCAGCAGCGGAAAGGGCTTCTTCAGCCGGAAGCGGAGGGTGCGGTCGTCCGGCGCGGAAAGCTCGTCCGTCGCCTCCATGAGCGCCCCGCCCAGCGCGTCGCGCCGCGCCCAGCGCCGGATGCTGGCGACGCAGTCACGCGCCAGGACCGGCGTGCCGTCGTGCCAGAGCAGGCCGGGGCGCAGCGTGAGGTTCCACAGCTTTCCGTCGTTCTCGATCGTGTGGCCCTGCACCATCTGCGGCGAGGGCTTGAAGGCGGCGTCGCAGCCATAGAGCGTGTCGAAGACCATGTGGCCGTGCCCGCGCGTGACATAGGCCGTGGTGAAATGCGGATCGAGGAAGGACAGGTCGATCTGCGGAATGAACCGCATGACGTTGGTGCCCTGCGCCAGGGCCAATCGGGGCGCCGCGATGCTGGCGGCGGCAAGGGCGAGCGTCGAGCGGCGGGTAACGGACATGCGGCTTCCTTTTCCTGGCCGGCGTTCTCGTGCCGATCGGCCTTTTCTCCCCGTGGCGCGAGGCTAGCAGCGGCGCGGCGGCCGTCCATGAAAATCTGCGCGACGGACGCCATCTGGCTGCCCGGGGCGTCCCCGCCTAGGCTTGCCCGCCATGAAGAATATTCCGGAGGAAATGTCGCAGGGCCTGCGGGCCATGGGGCTGCTGGCGCCCGGCGCGCTCGCGCAGGGCGAGCCGCTTTCGGGCGGCGTTTCCTCGGACATCTGGCGCGTGGTACTGCCGGATGGCCGCGAGGCCTGCATCAAGCGCGCGCTGGCGAAGCTGAAGGTGGCCGCCGACTGGTGCGTGCCCGTGGGCCGCAACCGCTACGAGGCGCGCTGGCTGGCCCGCGCGGCCGAGGCGGTGCCCGGCGTGGCTCCCGCGCTGCTCGGCCAGGACGAGGCGACGGGCACGCTGGCGATGGAATGGCTGTCGCCGGCCGACCATCCCGTCTGGAAGGCCCGGCTGCGCGACGGCGAGGCGGATGCGGGCTTCGCGGCCGAGATGGGCCGGCGCATCGCGCGCATCCATGCCTTCGCCGCGAAGCGTCCGGCGCTCGCGGCCGAATTCCCGACGGACGAGCTCTTCCACGCCATCCGTCTCGAGCCCTATCTGATCGCGACCGCGCGCGCGCATCCGGATCTCGCGGAGATGCTGGAAGGCCTTGCCGCGCGCACGGCGGCCACGAAGCGCACGCTGGTGCATGGCGATGTCAGCCCGAAGAACATCCTCGTCGGGCCGAATGGGCCGGTGCTCCTCGACGCGGAATGCGCCTGGTGGGGCGATCCGGCCTTCGACCTCGCCTTCTGCCTGAACCACCTGCTGCTGAAATGCCTCTGGACGCCGCGCGCGGCGAAGGGCTTCCTGGCCTGCTTCGAGGCCATGGGCCAGGCCTATCTCGCCCTCGTGGACTGGGAGGCGCGTGAGGAGATCGAGGGCCGCGCGGCGAGCCTCCTGCCCGGCCTTCTCCTCGCCCGCGTGGACGGCAAGAGCCCGGCCGAGTACCTGACCGGCGAGGACGACAGGAACCGCGTGCGCGGCGTGGCGCGCGCGCTGCTGCAAGCGCCGCCGGCACGGCTCGATGCCGTGCGGCGAGCCTGGGGGGAAGAGATCGGCGCATGACTTCGACAGAGATCACCCACATCCGCGGCCGCCGCGTCTGGGACAGCCGCGGCCGGCCGACCGTGGAGGCGGAAGTGCGCCTCGCCGGCGGCGCGCGCGGCCTCGCCATCGCGCCGGCCGGCGCCAGCACCGGCAGCGGCGAGGCGCTGGACCGCCGCGACGGAGGCACCGCCTTCGGCGGCTATGACGTGACGGGCGCGGTCGCTTCCGTGAACGAGGAGATCGCCCCCGCCTTGCACGGCCTGGACGGCGCCGACCAGAACGCGCTGGATGCGAAGCTGATCGCGTTGGACGGCACGCCGGACAAGTCGCGCCTCGGCGCCAACGCCACGCTGGCCGTCTCCATGGCCGCCGCCCATGCCGCGGCCCATGCCAGGGGTATGCTGCTGTGGCGCCATCTCGGTGGCGACGAGGCCACGCTCATGCCCCTGCCGCAGATCCAGATCCTGGGCGGCGGCGCGCATGCCGGCCGCCGCGTGGACATCCAGGATTTCCTCGTCATCTGCCCCGAGGCGACCTCCTTCGCGCAGGCGCTGGACTGGACGGCCGAGGTCTACCGCGCCGCCGGCTCCCTCATGAAGGAGCGCGGCCTGCTCCAGGGCGTCGCCGACGAGGGCGGCTGGTGGCCCGCCTTCACGGCAAACGAGCAGGCGCTGGAGACGCTGGTGAAGGCCATCGAGCGCGCCGGCTTCACGCCGGGCAAGCAGGTGGCCATCGCGCTGGACATCGCGGCCACGGATTTCGGCAAGGGCGGCAGGTATCGCCTGGGGCTCGAAGGGCGCGAGCTGGATACGGAGGGGATGATCCGCATGCTGCTGGGCTGGATCGACGCCTATCCCATCGCCTCCATCGAGGATCCGCTGGCGGAGGACGATGCCGAGGGCTTCGCCGCCTTCACGCAGGAAGTCGGCGCGCGCATCCAGGTCGTGGGCGACGACTTCCTCGTCAGCGATGCGGCGCGGGTCCACGAGGCGGCGCGGATCGGCGCGGCCAATACCGTCCTCCTCAAGCCCAACCAGCGCGGCACGCTCACCGAGACCAGGGTGGCCTGGGAGGCGGCGAAGGAGGTCGGCTATGCCGGCATCGTCTCCGCGCGCTCGGGCGAGACGGAGGATGTGACCATCGTGCATCTGGCGATCGGCTGGGGCGCGGGGCAGCTCAAGGTCGGCTCCTTCGCGCGCTCCGAGCGCATGGCCAAGTGGAACGAGGCGCTGCGCATCGAGGAGGCGCTGGGCCCGCGCGCACGCTTCCCCGGCGGCGCGGTGCTCGGGCGCTCCCGTCCGTGAGGGTCCTGCTGCACTATCGTGCGGGACCCGGGCTGGCGGCGCGGCTCTCCGCCCTGCCCGGCCTGGACCTGCGGATCGTCTCCGACGCCGATGACGCCGCCTTCGCCGCGGCCCTGCCTGAGGCGGAGGCCATCTGGCACGTGCTGCGGCCGCTGGGCGCCGCCGATATCGCCGCCGCGCCGCGGCTGCGGTTGATCCAGAAGATCGGCGTGGGCGTGAACACCATCGACCTGGACGCCGCCCGCGCGCGCGGCATCGCCGTCTGCAACCTGCCGGGGACGAACAGCCGCGCGGTCGCGGAGCTCACTCTGGCGCTCATGCTGGCCGCGCTGCGGAAGCTCGCCTGGTTCGACGCCGAGACCCGTGCCGGGCGCGGCTGGTCGCAGCCGCCGGAGATCCAGGACGGCCTCTTCGAGCTCGGCGGCCGCACGGTCGGGCTGGTCGGCCACGGCGCCATCCCGACCCTGCTCGCGCCCGTGCTGGCGGCGCTCGGCTGCCGCATCCTCTACACCGCCCGCGCGCCAAAGCCGGAGGCGATCGGCGAATTCCGCACGCTCGACGCGCTGCTCGCGGAGAGCGACGTGGTCTCGCTGCACATCCCCGAGACGCCGGAGACGCGCGGCCTGATCGGCCGGGACGCCCTCGCCCGCATGAAGCGCGGCGCCGTGCTGGTGAACACCGCGCGCGGCGGCCTCGTGGACCAGGCGGCGCTGGTGGAGGCGCTGCGCTCCGGCCATCTCGCCGCTGCCGGCCTCGACGTCTTCGCGGCCGAGCCGGCCGATCCGGACGACGCGCTCTTCGCCCTGCCCAATGTCGTGGTCGCGCCGCATGTCGGCTGGCTGACCACGGGCACCTTCGAGCGGTCCTTCGCCATCGCCGCCGAGAATGTCCGGCGGCTGGCCTCCGGCGAGGCGCTGCTGCACCGGGTCGCCTGAGCGATGGGGGCCCGGGCGATAGGTCCGGCGGATCGGAAGCATCGGAAGCACGGATGCCGCATGGGTCCCGGCGGCCGGTAGCCTCCCCTCATCGAGAAGGAGGGCGACCGATGCCACTGGACACCACGCGATACCCCATCACCCCCGAGGACCAGCTGGCGCTGCTCATCGACGCCTATGGCGACGGGCGGCCGGCCCGGGTCGACGAGGTGCTCAAGGCGGTCTGCCGCGCCCGCGGCCTGATGCCGACCCGCCCGCAGACCGGCCCGGCGCGTCCCGCAGAAGGCATGGAGCCGTTCCTGCCGCGCCGCCCGCTGCGCACGCCTGGCGAGGTGCTGGCCCATCTCTTCATGGCGCCCCTGGGCCTGTCGGGGAAGCGTCTCGCCGCCGAGCTCGGGGTGCCGCGCAGCCGGGTGACCGACATCCTGCACGGCGCGCGCGGCATCACGGCGCGGACCGCCATCCTGCTGGGTCAGCGCTTCGGCAACTCGCCGGAATTCTGGCTGCGACTGCAGATGTACCATGACCTTGCGGTCGCGCGGCGGGCCATGACGCCCCCGCCGATGCCGCGCCCCGCGCCTCGGCCGGAAATCAGACTCGCAGCGCCGCCAGCGGGATGATCTCGACGGCCCCGCCCTTCGCCAGCTTCGGCGCAAAGGGCGGGCGCAGGAGCAGTGCATCGGCGCCGGCGAGCACCGCGAGCATCGAGCTGTCCTGGCGGGCGGCCGGGGTGGCGATCCACTCGCCGGCCTCGCTCTGGACGAGGCTGGCGCGCAGATGGTCGGCGCGCTTGTCGTTCTCGGGCAGGTCCGCCCCGGCCAGGGCCCGGAGGGTGGGAATGGCGGTGTCCGCCAGGCCCTGGAGCCGCGCCAGGGCCGGCAGCAGGAAGATCACCGCGCAGACCAGCGCCGAGACCGGATTGCCGGGCAGGCCCAGCACCGGGACCGCGCCGAGCCGTCCCCAGATCAGCGGCTTTCCGGGACGCATCGCGATCCGCCAGAAGTCGAGCACGAAGCCGTCCCGGCCCAGCGCCTTCTGCACGAGGTCGTGCTCGCCCACGCTGGCGCCGCCCGTGGTCACCAGCAGGTCGAAGCCGCCGCTGCCGGCCAGGGCCGCGATCTCGGCGGGATCGTCCGGCGCGATGGGCAGGATGCTCGCCTCGCCGCCGCCCGAGGCGACCAGCGCGGCCAGGGCATGCGCGTTGGAGCTGACGATGCCGCCCTCGGGCAGCGCCTCGCCCGGCAGGGCGATCTCGTCGCCGGTCGCGAGGATGCCGATGCGCGGGCGCCGCTGCACCGTGAGCCAGGGATGGTTCCCGGCGGCGGCGAGCCCGATGTCGCGCGCGGTCAGCCGGCGCCCGGCGGGCAGCAGCACGGCCCCCTCGGCGAAGTCCAGCCCCCGGCGCCGGATATGGCGCCCGAGGGTGACCGTCTCGTTGACGCGGACGCCCCCCTCCGTCGGCGTGGCGTCCTCCTGGAGCAGGATGGCGTCGGCGCCCTCGGGCACGAAGCCGCCCGTGAAGATGCGCACCGCCTCGCCCGGAGCGACGGAGCCGGCGAAGGGCCTGCCGGCCGGAGCCGCGCCGGAGAGGCGCAGCGCCGCGCCCTCGGCGGCATCGGCCGCGCGCACCGCATAGCCGTCCATGGCGGAGACATCGGCCGGCGGCTGCGTGAGCCGCGCGGCGACCGGCCGCGCCAGCACCCGGTTCCACCCGGCGGCCAGCGGCACCGTCTCGGGGCCGGTCGGCGTGAGCCCGCCGAGAATGCGGGCCCTGGCCTCCTCGACGGAGATCACGCCTCGGCCTCGAAGCGGCCGGACTTGCCGCCTTCCTTGAGGACCAGCCGCACCTCCTCGATGCGCAGGCCGCGATCGACGGCCTTCACCATGTCGTAGACGGTCAGCGCGGCGACGGTGACGGCGGTCAGCGCCTCCATCTCCACGCCCGTGCGTCCGGTGACGCGGACCTGCGCCTCGATCTCCACCGCGTCGGGCTCGGCCACGGTCAGCTCCACCGAGACCTTGGTCAGCATCAGCGGATGGCAGAGCGGGATGAGCTCCGCGGTGCGCTTGGCGGCCATGATGCCGGCGATCCGCGCGACGCCGAGCACGTCGCCCTTCCCCGCCTTGCCCTCGGCGATCAGCGCGAGCGTCGCCGGCTGCATCGCCACCCGGCCGCGGGCGACGGCGACGCGCTCGGTCTCCGGCTTGCCCGCCACATCCACCATGGCGGCGCGGCCGGCCTCGTCGAAATGGGTGAGAGTTGGTTTCATGCCCTCAGACGCCGGGTGGGTTGGGGCTGCTTGCCCCAACCGCCGCCTTGGCTTCGCCGCGCCACGGGCATGCCAGGTCGGCGGGTCGAGCGGGCGGCGCCGGCCGCTGTGCGGCCGGATGGTCCTGGAACGGTCCGCGCCGGCAAATCACGTCCCGAGCAGCGCGCGCGTCGCGGCCGCGACGTCGGGCTGGCGCATCAGATATTCGCCGACCAGGATGCAATGCGCGCCCACGCGGGCCATCCGCGCCACGTCGCCGGGATTGCGCAGCCCGCTCTCCGCCACCGGGATGCGGTCGGCCGGCACCATGGGCACCAGCGCCTCGCTGATCGAGAGGTCGGTCTCCAGCGTCTTGAGGTTGCGGTTGTTGACGCCGATCAGCCGCGTCTGCAGGCCCAGCGCGCGCTCCATCTCGCGGGCGTCGTGCACCTCGGCCAGCACCGCCATGTCGAGGCTGCGGGCGACCTCCTCCAGCTCCTGCGCCCTGGCATCGCTCAGCGCGGACATGATGAGCAGGACGGCGTCGGCGCCCATCGCCCGTGCCTCGAAGACCTGCCAGGGGTGGATCATGAAGTCCTTGCGCAGCACCGGCAGCGAGCAGGCCGCGCGCGCGGCCTTCAGGTGGTCCGGGCTGCCCTGGAACCACTTGGCGTCGGTCAGCACCGAGAGGCAGGAGGCGCCGGCGCTCTCATAGGCCTCGGCCAGCCGGGCCGGCTCGAAGGGGTCGCGGATGAGCCCGCCGGAGGGCGAGGCGCGCTTGATCTCGGCGATCAGCCCCGTGCGGCCCTCGGCCAGCGCGCGGCACAGCGCGCCCATGAAGTCGCGCGGCCCAGGCTGGTCGAGCGCGCGCTTCTCCATCTCGGCGATGGACACGGCGGAGGCACCGGCGGCCACCTCGGCCTGCTTGTCGCGAAGGATCTTCGCGAGCGTGTCGGACATCTCGGGCAGGACATCGATATTCATCTGGGATCAGGCCTCGGAGGTCGCACGGCGCAGGCGGTTTAGAACATCCAGAGCCCGGCCACTGTCAATGCTCTCCCCTGCTAACTCAGTTCCTTCCCGCAGCGTTGCCACGCGCCCGGCGACGAGCAGGGACGCGGCGGCGTTGAGCAGCACCATGTCGCGGTATCCCCCGGCCCGGCCTTCCAGCAGCTCGACCAGCGCGGCGGCGTTCTCCTCGGGCGTGCCGCCGCGGATGCTCTCGATCGGGTGCAGCGGCAGGCCGGCGTCCTCGGGCGTCACGGTGAAGCGGCGGGTGCGGCCCTCGGCCAGCTCCACGACCTCGGTCGGGCCCGAGATCGCCAGCTCGTCCATGCCCTGGCCGTGCACGAGCCAGGCGCGCTCGGTGCCGAGGCGGCCGAGCGCCTCGGCCATGGGCAGCAGCCAGTCGGCCGAGAAGGCGCCTGTGAGCTGCCGCTTCACCCGGGCCGGATTGGCCAGCGGCCCCAGCAGATTGAAGATGGTCCGCGTGCCGAGCTCCACCCGCGCGCCGCCGGCATGGCGCAGCGCCGCATGGTGCCGCGGGGCGAGCAGGAAGATCATGCCCGCCTCCCGCATCACCGCCGGCAGCCGGTCCAGCGGCACGTCGAGGTTGATGCCGAGCGCGGCCATGGCATCCGCGGTGCCGGATTTCGACGACATGGCGCGGTTGCCGTGCTTGGCCACGGGCACGCCGGCGCCCGCCACCACCATCGCCGTCGTGGTGGAGATGTTCAGGCTGCCCGAGGAATCGCCGCCGGTGCCCACGATGTCGATCGCGCCCTCCGGCACCTCGACGGGGATCATCCGGGCGCGCATCGCGCGGACCGCGCCGGTCATCTCGGCCACGGTCTCGCCGCGCACCCGCATGGCCATGAGCATGCCGGCGATCTGCGCCGGCGTGGCCTCGCCCGCCATGATGATGCCGAAGGCCGCCTCGGCCTCGCTTTCCGCCAGGCGTTCCCCCGCGGCAAGGCGGGCCAATATGGGCTTCAGGCCGTTCATGCCGCCGTTCGTAAGGCCTTGTGGCGCCGCCCGCCAGTATGGCCCTGGCGCCCCCTGCCACGCTTCCCGGACAGGCCGGTCATGCGCGGTGGGAGGAATTTCGGCTATTCCCTTCTGATCGCGAATGATTTTCCCTGCCAGCGCGATCCCCCCCGGTCGTGCCCCTCCTGGACGGACCCCCCATGGCCGAGCTCGCCCCGCCCTTCACCGCCCTCGCTGGCCCAAGTCCGATTCCAGCCGGAGACGAAGTGCTGTAGAGTCAGGCGCGTGCGCAACCGCCCTCTCATCTTCCTCGGACTGGGGCTGATCCTCGCCGCCGCCGTGGGAGGCGGCATTGCCTGGTACCGCGACGGAGCGCCCTCCGCCCCGCCCGAAGCGGTCGCCGGCCCGGCCGCGCCCGAGCCGGCGCCCGACCTCCTGCCCCTCCCCCCGGAGATGCCGCGCATCGCCGACGGGCCCGACTACGACCGCTGCCTCACCCTGCTGCGCAACGACCCGGACGAGGCCATGCGCTTCGCCCAGGCCTGGGACGCGACCGGCGGCGGCGACGGCGCGCGCCACTGCATCGCGCTCGCCATGATCGGGCTCGGCGAGGCCGAGCGCGCCGCGGAGCGGCTGGAGCGCCTGGGCAACGGCTCGCGCGCCGGCGGCATCGCGCGCGCCCAGGTCTTCGGCCAGGCCGCCCAGGCCTGGATGATCGCCGGCGACGCCAATCGCGCCTATGGCGCCGCGACCATCGCCCTCACCCTCTCCCCGCAGGACGCCGAGCTGCTGGTGGACCGCTCCGTGATTCTGGCCGCGCTGCGCCGCTTCAACGAGGCGCTGGAGGATCTCGACGCGGCGCTGGCCATCGAGCCCGAGCGCGCCGAGGCCTGGGTGCTGCGCGCCGCCGCGCTGCGCCGGCTCGACCGCGTGGACCAGGCCGTCCAGGCGGTCGAGCGCGCGCTGGTCCTGGCGCCCGACAATGTCGAGGGCCTGCTGGAGCGGGGAATTCTACGCCAGCTCCGCGGCGACGTGGCCGGCGCGCAGACGGACTGGCGCCGCGCGATCGAGCTGGCGCCGGACAGCATGGCGGCCGACCTCGCCCATCAGAACCTGGAGCTCAGCGAGATGGGGCCCTCAAGGCGGTAGGCCCTGAAGGCGGCAGGTCGGCGCGGGGATGCCGCGACTCTCCCACCGGTGATAAGAACGGGGCGCGCCGAACCGGGCGCGACCACAGGAAACGAGCCAGGACCATGACCCCGACCCACCGCAAGGCCGCGCTGATCACCGGCGCCGGGCGCAACATCGGCCGCGCCGTCGCCGTCGCGCTGGCCCGGGACGGCTTCGACATCGTCGTCAACGGCTCGTCGGATCGCGCCGCGGCGGAATCCGTGGCGGCCGAGGCGCGCGGCTGCGGCGCGCAGGCGCTGGTGGCCATGGGCGATGTGGGCTCGCGCGAGGAGTGCCTCCGCATCGCCGCCGAGGCGCTGGCCGCCTTCGGCACGATCGACGTGCTGGTGAACAACGCCGCCCTGCGCCCGGAGAAGCCCTTCCTCGAGATCACGCCGGAGGAATGGGCGCGCGTGATGACGGTGGACCTGGAGGCGGCGGTCTGGCTGTCGCAGGCGCTGCTGCCGGGCATGATCGCCCAGGGCTGGGGCCGCATCGTGAACTTCACCGGCATGAACGCGATGCAGGGCTACACCGGCCGCGCGCCCGTCTCGGTGGCCAAGCACGGCGCCTGGGGGCTGACCAAGGCGCTCGCCAAGGAATTCGCGGCGAAGGGCGTCACGGTGAACGCCATCTCCCCTGGGCCGATCGCGGCGGATGACGACGCCCCCGGCGTCACGACGGACCGCCACGGCTATGTCGCGAAGGTTCCCTCCGGCCGCATGGGCACGCCGTCCGAGATCGCCGCCGTGGTCCGCCTGCTGGCCGGCGAGGGCGGCGCCTATGTGAACGGCCAGATGCTGCAGGTGAACGGCGGCGCGGCGACCTGAGGCTTTCGCCCGTCTCGGGTTTCAGGCCGGCGGCCGCCGGCTCGATCACCGGGCCGCGATGCCCGGATCAGCCCAGATGCTCCTTCAGCCGGGGCATCAGCTCGACCAGGTTGCAGGGCCGGAACCGCGCGTCGAGCTGGAAGACCAGGATGTCGTCCCAGGCGTCCTTGCAGGCGCCGGTGCTGCCCGGCAGCGCGAAGAGATAGGTGCCGCCCGCGACCCCGCCGATGGCGCGGGACTGGATCGTGGAGGTGCCGATCTTCTGGTAGCTCAGCATGCGGAAGAGCTCGCCGAAGCCGGTGATCTCCTTCTCCAGCACGCGGCCGAAGGCCTCCGGCGTCACGTCGCGGCCGGTGATGCCGGTGCCACCGGTGGTGACGACGCAGTCCACCTCCGGATCGGCGATCCAGGTGAGCAGCTTGGCCTCGATCGTGTCCGCCTCGTCCCGGCAGATCTCGCGGCCGACGCAGCGGTGGCCGGCCGCCTCGATGCGGGCCTGCAGCGTCTCGCCGGAGCGGTCGGCGGCGAGGTCTCGCGTGTCGCTCACCGTCAGGACGGCGATGTTGACGGGGACGAAGGCGCGGGCGGGGTCGATGGGCATGGGGGCTCTTCTTCAGGCGGGGCCGGATGCGGCCCCGCATCCCTCAGTTGGAGCGCTGGGGGCGCACCCGCAACATGGCCGTGACCTCCGTCGTGCTCGGGAAGGTCGGAAAATTCCCGCCGGCGATCTGGTCGAGCGAGGGCGTCGGCAGGCCGAGGCGGTTCGCGTAGATCCAGTGATAGGTCAGCACCCGGCTGACGAAGTTGCGCGTCTCGTTGATCGGGATGCTCTCGATGAAGAGCAGCGGGTCGGACCGATGGCGGGTGGCGGGCAGCCAGCGCGTGAGATTGCCGGGCCCCGCATTATAGGCGGCGAGGACGCGGATCAGGTCACCCTGCACCGCATCGTGCCGGACGAGGTAATGGATGTAGCGCTGGCCGATCTCGAGACTGAAGCCCGGATCGTGCAGCCGTCCGACGCCCTCGCCGCGCAGGGAGGGGTCGTTGGCCAGGTAGCTCGCCGTCGCCGGCATGATCTGCAGCAGGCCCCGGGCGCCGGCGCGGCTGATCGCGCTGCTGTCGAAGCGGCTCTCCTGCAGGGCCAGCGCGTAGAGCAGCGAGGGGTCCATGCGGAAGCCGCCATTGGGCAGCAGCGTCGGCAGCGGGAAGCGGGCGGTGTCGCGCGGGCGGCCGTCGTCGCCCTGCGCCTGGGTCGCGACCTGGGCGGAAAGGCCGTTCAGCCCGGCCTGCTGCGCCACACTGAGGATGCCCTGCACCACCTGGGTGTTGCTGCGCGTGCGGCGGTTGAGCAGCCGGAGCTCGGCCTCGGCGCGGTCCTTCTGGCCGAGCTGGAGCAGCGCCAGCGCGCGCCAGCCGCCCGCCGTCTCGGCGATCTGCTGGGCGTGGGATTCATTGGCCTGGTCGCGCTCCCAGACGAGGCCGGGCGGCAGGCCGAGGCTGCGGCGCGCGATCATGCCGTAGAAGGTGCGCGGCTCCTGCGCCGCCTGGAGCATCCAGGGGACGTAGAGGTTCGGCCGGCGGGCCCGCACGGCCGAGCGCGCCACCCAGAAGGCGGCGGCGGAGCGCAGGGTGGGCGGGGCCTTGTCGTTGCGCGCCGCGCGCTCGAAGGCGGCCTGGGCGGCCTCGAACTGCTCGGCGCCCCAGGCGGCGAGGCCGGCCTGGTAGGCGGCGAAGGGATTGTGGGGCGCATGGCGCAGCGCCTCCTGGGCCAGCCGCCAGGCATCCGCGTCGCGGCCGAGGCGGAAGAGGGTCTGCGCCATCTCCGTCTTGAGCTGGGCGAGGTAGGCCGGCGTCAGGCGGCGGGCCTGGATCAGGGCCATGGCCGCGTCCAGCTTGCCCTCGTTGATGCGCTGGAAGACCCCCCGCTCCAGCCCGGCATCCCGGCCGACGCGCGCCCCCTCGGCCGGCGCCCGGTCCTCGGGAAGGAGGTCCGCCTGGATCTCCGGCTGGCTCGGCGGCGGGGGAGCGGCGGCGCCGCGCGGCAGGCGGGCGACCAGGGCCTCGTGGACCGCCGGGGCGTCCGGCAGGTCGGAGAAATCCGCGAGCCAGGCCTGAAGCTCGTAGACCGTGGGCTGGCCGCGCAGATAGCGGTCGGCGAGGAGGTGGCCCATCAGCCGGCGGTCGTCCAGTCGCTCGGACTCCCGCACGGCGGTCGCCATGTCGCCCTTCGCCTGCGCCTCGAAGGCACGGCGGAGCCGGGCGGCGTCCGCAGCCGAGAGCGGCTGCGGCAGTCCGACGGTTTGCGGTCGCGTCCGCGCCTGGGAAGAGGCGGAGGGTTCGTTGGCCCGTTGAGCGGTGGCCGGGGCAAGCCCGGCGCCGAGAAGCAGAAACCCGGCCATCAGGCCGGGTCGAAGTCGGGCCATGAGGCAGATCGCTCGCATGACCAGCCACGGCGTAGCCAGTCCCGGCCGAGCTGGCAAGCGATCATTTCGCGCGCTCATACAACCGGACCAGATGCGGCCGCATCATCAGCGCCGTTTGGCAGTCAGCCTTGATCTAGCCATCTTTGACGCTGCGTCGGAGCAGCAGGAGGTCTGCCCAAGCATCGCGCTTGGCGATAGGATTTCTGAGGAGATAGGCGGGATGCCAAGTCGGCAACGCCTTGAATACTGTTCCGTCAAGTACCGTTACTTCATGCCACCGGCCGCGCAGGCGGGTGATGCCCTCGCGGGCCTGGAGCACGCCCTTTGCCGAGACGCCCCCCGCAAGCACCAGGAAGCGCGGCGCGGCCAGCTGCACATGGCGGAGCACGAAGGGCAGGAAGAGCGAGATCTCGGCATCGGTCGGCGTGCGGTTCCCCGGCGGCCGGAATGGCAGGATATTGGTGATGTAGAGGCTCTCCGCCCGGCTCAGCCCGATCGAGGCGAACATCCGGTCGAGCAGCTGGCCCGAGGCGCCGACGAAGGGCTTTCCCTGCCGGTCCTCCTCGGCGCCGGGCGCCTCGCCGATGATCATGACCGGCGCCCCCGGCACGCCGTCGCTGAAGACGAAATTGGTCGCGGTCTCGCGCAGGGCGCTGCCCTCGAAGGCGGCCATGGCGGCGCGCAGCTCCTCCAGCGTCGAGGCGCCGGCGGCCAGGGCCGCGGCCGCCTCGCCCACGGGCGGCAGCCGGCGCAACGGCACGGGCGCGGAGGGCCTTGCGGCGGGGCGCGCGGCGGGCTCCGGCGGCGGCGCGGCGGCGGCGCGCGCCACGGGGGCGTCGAGCATCGCCTCGTCGGCGCCCATCGCGACCTGCCAGCTCAGGGCGGCGACCAGCGCCTCGCGTTCGGTGGCGGCTTCCATCGCCCCTGTCTAGAGCAGGATCCGTCCCGGCGAAATCGCCGGGCGGCGCACCCTCCCCCGCGCGACCGGGCCGCATTTCGGCCCGGCGCGCGGCGCGGGTTCCGCGAAGCCGCCGCCTCGTCTAGTGAAGGGCTCAGGTCAGCTTTGCGGCGGAAAGGTCCAGGGAATGAGCGAAGAGCGCGAAAGCATGGAGTTCGACGTGCTGATCGTGGGCGGCGGGCCCTCCGGCCTGGCCGCGGCGATCCGCCTGAAGCAGCTCTCGCCCGAGATGAGCGTCTGCCTGGTCGAGAAGGGCAGCGAGATCGGCGCCCATGTGCTCAGCGGCGCCGTGCTGGAGCCGCGGGCGCTGGACGAGCTGCTGCCCGACTGGCGCGACAGCCCGCCGGACCTCGCCACGCCCGCCGGCGACGACCGCTTCATGCTGCTCACCGAGACCAAGGCCTACAAGCTGCCGACGCCGCCGCAGATGAACAACCACGGCAACTACGTCGTCAGCCTGGGCAACGTCGCGCGCTGGCTGGGCGCCAAGGCCGAGGAGCTGGGCGTCGAGATCTATCCGGGCTTCGCGGCCTCCGAGACGATCATCGAGGAGGGTGTCGTGAAGGGCGTCGTGGCCGGCGTCATGGGCATCCAGAAGAACGGCGAGAAGGGCCCGGACTACCAGCCCGGCATGGAGCTGCGCGCCGCCTACACGATCTTCGCCGAGGGCTGCCGCGGCAGCCTGACCAAGCGGCTCTTCGAGACCTACGACCTGCGCGCCGATTGCCAGCCGCAGACCTTCGGCCTGGGCATCAAGGAGCTCTGGGAGATTCCCAGGGAGAAGCATACGCCGGGCCTCGTCTGGCACAGCGCCGGCTGGCCGCTGAAGAGCGACACCTATGGCGGCTCCTTCCTCTACATGTTCGGCGAGAACCTGGTGACGATCGGCTTCGTCGTGGGCCTCGACTACCCGAATCCCTGGCTCTCGCCCTTCGACGAGTTCCAGCGCTTCAAGCAGCACCCGGCGGTGCGGCCCATGCTGGAGGGCGGCAAGCGCGTCAGCTACGGCGCCCGCGCGCTGAACGAGGGCGGTCTGCAGTCGATCCCCAAGCTGGTCTTCCCGGGCGGCCTGCTGATCGGCGACACCGCGGGCTTCCTCAACGTGCCGAAGATCAAGGGCACGCACACCGCGATGAAGTCCGGCATGGTCGCGGCCGAGGCGGTCGCCGCAGCGCTGGCCGGCGACCGTCCGCCGGTGCTCGAATCCTACCCCGCCGCGCTGAAGGCGAGCTGGGTCTGGCCGGAGCTGGAGGGCGTTCGCAACATCCGCCCCGGCTTCGCGAAATGGGGGCTCTGGGGCGGGCTGGTGAATGCCGCGCTCGACACCTACCTCTTCCGCGGCAAGGCGCCCTGGACCATGGCCCACCATGCCGACCACGACAGCCTGAAGAAGGCGGCCGAGGCCACGCGCATCGTCTATCCCAAGCCCGACGGGGTGATCAGCTTCGACCGGCTCTCCTCGGTCTTCCTCTCGAACACCAACCACGAGGAGAACCAGCCCGCGCACCTCGTGCTGCGCGATCCGGGCAAGTGGCGGGGCGTGAACTGGGAGAGCTTCGCAAGTCCGGAGAGCCGCTACTGCCCGGCCGCCGTCTACGAGGCCGTCGGCGCCGAGGAGGGCAACCCGCACCTCGTGATCAACGCGCAGAACTGCGTGCACTGCAAGACCTGCGACATCAAGGATCCGACGCAGAACATCGACTGGAAGACGCCCGAGGGTGGCGGCGGGCCGAACTATCCCGGCGGGATGTGACGCCGGCCGCACCAGGGCCGCGGGAATTCCTTTCGCGCGAATCCGATGCCGGATTATCGATGGCATTCGTCATCCAAAAGGACACGCCATGAGCCTCGATGCCTGGTCCTCCCGCGTTCTCAGCCTCATGCGCTTCGTCGCCGGGCTGCTCTTCCTGATGCATGGAACCCAGAAGCTCCTCGGCTGGCCGGCCCGCGCCAATGCGGGGCCGGAATTCTTCTCCCAGATGGGCCTGGGCGGGATGATCGAGATCGTGGGCGGCACGCTCATCATGATCGGCCTCTTCACCCGGCCGGCCGCCTTCATCTGCTCGGGCATGATGGCCGTGGCCTATTTCCAGTTCCACGCGCCGGGGAACTTCTTCCCCATCCTCAACCGAGGCGAGGGCGCGATCCTCTTCTGCTTCGTCTTCTTCTACCTCGTCTTCGCGGGCCCCGGCCCCTGGAGCCTGGACGCGAAGCGGAAGTAGGCCGGGGGGCCACGCCCGGGCGGGCATCACGGCCCGGGCGCCGGCCGGTTGCGCGGGCATGCCCCGCCACCCATATTGGGCGGCCACCAAGTGAGAGGGCCCTGCGGCCAAATGGACACCATCTTCCGCGGCGACCTGTCCGCGCCGGGCGGCCGCCGCCTGGCCTGGCTCGACGCGCTTTTCGTGGACCACGCGGTGTTCCGCCTGATCTGGACCAACTTCGCCGCCGTGGAGCCCGGGGTCCTGTACCGCTGCAACCACCCCACGCCGGGACGGCTGGCGGAGATGACGCGGCGCTATGGCATCAGGACACTCATCAACCTGCGTGGCCAGGCGAAGAACGGCTCCGACGCGCTCAGCCGCGACATGGCGGAGCGTCTGGGCCTCACCTTCATCGACATGGCGCTGGAAAGCCGCGGCGCTCCGCAGAAGGTCCGGATCGAGCGGATGGCGGCCATCTTCGGCGCGATGGACCGGCCGGCGATCATGCACTGCAAGTCCGGCGCCGACCGGGCGGGCCTCGCCGCCGCGCTCTTCGTGCTGCTGAACGGCGGCACCGGGGCCGAGGCCCTGCGCCAGCTCTCGCTGCGCTTCGGCCATTTCTCCCGCTCCAAGACCGGCATCCTCGACGCCTTCGTCCGCCGCTACATGCGCGACGGCGAGGGCCGCAAGCCCTTCCTGGACTGGGTGCGCGAGGATTACGACGAGGAGGCGCTGCGCCGCGACTTCCGCGCGCGCGGCCTCGCGAGCTTCATCAACGACCGCCTGCTGAAGCGCGAATAGGACAGCCCGCCATGAAGCCGGAGGATGTCGTCGAGACCCTGCCGATCTCCGAATGGAGCGGCGGGATCCCGCCCGAGCTGCAGCGCCGCGCCGCCGACGCGCTGGAGGGCGGGAAGGTGCTGTTCTTCCCGGACCTCCCCTTCCGCCTGGAAGCCGCCGAGACCGGCTTCCTCGACCAGACCGCCGCCAGCGGCGAGCGCAAGAACGTCAGCCTCGACCCGCGGACCGGAAAGCTCGGCGGCGCCGCCTATGAGGGCGAGGAGGCGCGCGCCCTTGCCGCCATGCTGGAGCGGTTCGGCCAGCAGGCGACCGGCTTCGTCCGCGGCCTGATCCCCGCCTATGCGGCAGAGCTCGAGCGGGCGCGCACCAGCTTCCGGCCCGTCGAGGTGAAGGGCCGCAGCTACTCGACGCGCCACGACGACCGGCTGCTGCATGTCGACGCCTTCCCGACACGCCCCCTCGCCGGCCGGCGCATCCTGCGGCTGTTCAGCAACATCGCCCCGGACGGCGCGCTGCGCGAATGGCGGGTCGGCGAGCCCTTCGCCGATCATGCCGCGCGGTTCCTGCCCCGGATCCGGGCGCCCCTGCCCGGCCAGGCGATGGTCATGAACCTGCTCGGCCTGACCAAGGCGCCGCGCACCCGCTACGACCACCTGATGATGGGCCTGCACGACCAGGCCAAGTACGACGGAGACTATCAGGCCAACGGCCCCCGCGCCGACGTGACCTTCCCGCCGAACAGCAGCTGGATGGTCTATACCGACCAGGTCCTGCACGCGGCGCTGGGCGGGCGCTTCGCGCTGGAGCAGACCTTCCACCTGCCGGTCGAGGCGATGCTGCATCCGGAACGGACGCCCCTGCGCGTGCTGGAACGGCTCACGGGGCGGGCACTGGTCTGACGACAGGGGGCGCCGCCGTCCGGCGTCTTTGTCTTGGGCGATCCGAAACGCTAGTCTCGCGCGGGCCGTCGCGAGTCATCCAGGGTGGGCGACGCGCGGGGCCAGAGGACGGGGATACGCCTTGCTGAGACTCCATGGCACGCCGAAGAGCCGCAACTTCCGCTGCATCTGGGCCGCCGAGGAGGCGGGCCTCCCCTACGAGATCGTTCCCGTGGGGCTCGGCGCGCCGGTGAAGGCGCCCTCCCATCTCAAGGTGAACCCGAACGGCAAGGTCCCGGCGATGGAGGACGGCGAGCTGGTGCTCTTCGAGAGCCTCGCCATCAACCTGCACATCGCCGCCAAGGCGGGCGCGCCGCTGAGCCCCGCCGGCGACGACCATAGCCGCGTGCTGCAATGGACGCTCTGGGCCGCGACGGAGGTGGAGCCCTCGGCCGGGCAATGGGCCTACAACGCCTATCTCCGCCCGCCAGAGGAGCGCGACCCGGGCCAGGCCGCCGCCGGCGCCGCGGGCGTGATCGCGCGGCTGGACGTGCTGGAGGGCCAGCTCACGGCCGCGCATGTGGTGGGGCCGGACTTCACGATCGCCGACCTCAACCTCGCCTCGGTGCTGTTCGGCGCCTGGAGCAACAGGTTCGACTTCGGCGGCCATCCGCGGGTGAAGGCCTGGCTGGACCGCTGCTTCGACCGCCCCCGCGCGCTGGCCGCCCGCAAGCTGCGGGATGCGGCCTAGGGGCCGGGGCTTGGGCCAGGACATCATCGACTGCGCCCGGCGCATGGACGCGCTGGGCTTCATGCCGAGCAAGTCCGGCAACGTGTCCGTCCGCACCGAGGGCGGGTTCCGCATCACGCCCTCGGGCCTGCCCTATGCGGCCCTGACCGAGGCCGACCTCGTGGAGGTGGCGCTGGACGGCCACGTGCTCCACGGCCACCGGCGGCCTTCCTCCGAATGGCGGCTGCACGCCGCGATCTACGCGGCGCGGCCGGAGGCGAAGGCACTCGTGCACACGCACAGCCCGCGCGCGACGGCCCTCTCCTGCGCGCGGCGCGGGCTGCCGCCCTTCCACTACATGATCGCGCTGGCCGGCGGGGACGACATCCCCTGCTCCGGCTACGCCACCTTCGGCACGCAGGAGCTGGCCGAGGCCGCGGCCGTGGCGATCGCCGGGCGTCGCGCCTGCCTGCTAGCGAATCACGGCGTGGTCGCGATCGGCTCCGGGCTGGCGGCGGCGGAGACGCTGGCGCGGGAGGTGGAGAACCTCGCCTCCGAATACCTGGACCTGCTGCAGGCGGGGCTGGAGCCGGTGCTGCTGACGGCGGAGGAGATGGTCGCCGTCACGGCGCAGTTTGGGGGGTATGGGAGGTTGGATTGACGGAGATTTCCGCTTCACCTCAGCCGCGCGACGGCGGCCTGCCGCGCAGCCAGGCCGAGGCGATATTGGCATGGTCGGAGAAGGTCATTTCCTGAGCCGTCAGGCTGATCGTGGCCAGAATCTCCGGCAGTTCGGCCTGGAAGTCCCGGTACCGCCGCGCGATCGTCTGCGCGCCGGCAGGATGTCCTGACGCGGCTGAGCCGCCAGCCAGGACCTCAGGGCGTGGATCGCTCGGTCAACGTCGTCCCCATGCTCGCGGATGTCCTGCCCCGCGATATCGGAAATGAAGCGCTGGAAGCGGTAGCGCTCGCGATCCAGGATGAGACAGACTTTCCGGCGCTGCGCGCCCGTGCCGAAGCGGACAGCCCCCATGAAGAGGCCAAGCTCCAGCGGCATGTTGAAGCGCGGCAAGGCGTTCACGTCATCCAGTTCGGTGCGCGAGATGTCGTGCACCGGTCTTCTTCATGAGGCCAATATGGGCGCGCCGACGGGCGCGCCGCAAGTGGGAAGGACCAGAGGAAAGGCCCCGTCAGTAGTCCTCGCCCAGCAGCGGAAACGCGCTGTGCACATGCGGGAAGAGCACCGGCGGCGCGCCGAGATGCACGTGGCTGCGATTGAGCTGCGCGAAGCTGTTCACCCCGGTCAGGCCGAGCGCCTTGATGGTCTCGTCCTCCAGGATCTCGAACATCGTGCGCATGCCCGAGGCCCCGTCCGCCGCCAGCGCGTAGAGGTAGAGCCGCCCGAGCCCGACCCAGTCGGCGCCCAGCGCGATCGCCTTCACGAGATCCGTGCCGCGGGTGAAGCTGCCGTCCACCATGATCTTCGCGCGGCCGGCGACGGCCTCGACGATCTCGGGGACGATGTCGAGCGAGCCGCGCCCGCCATCGAGCTGCCGCCCGCCATGATTCGAGCAATAGACCACGTCCACGCCGTGGTCGCAGGCGATGGCGGCGTCCTCGCCCGTGCCGATGCCCTTGAGGATCAGTGGGATCCTGTACTTGTCCTTGAAGCGCTTCACCTCGCGCCAGGAGAGCGCGGCCTGGTGGTCCATGCCGGAATTGGCGGCGCGCCAGGTCTTCACGAAGCGCTTGGCGATGTCGCGCTCGCGGCGGCTGTAATGGGCGGTGTCCACCGTCATGCAGAAGGCGTCGTAGCCGGCCGCGATGGCGCGCTCGACGATCTCGTCCACCCACTCGTCGCCGCCCCGCACGTAGAGCTGGAAAATCTTCGGGCCTGACGCCGCCTGGGCGCAGGCCTCGAGGCCCGGCTGGCTCACGCTCGACAGCATATAGGGCACGCCGAAGGCGCCGGCGCCCTGCGCCACCGTCGCGCCGCCGCCCGGCTCGAAGCTCTCCAGCGAGCCGACGGGCGCGCAGAAGACCGGCAGGCGGATCCTGTGGCCGAAGAAGTCCACGCTGGCATCGACCTTGGAGACGTCGTTCAGCACGCGCGGGCGCAGCGCCACGGTGTCGATCGCCATGCGGTTGCGGCGCAGCGTCGTCTCCGTCTCGGTCGCGCCCACCAGGTAGTCCCAGATGTTCGGGCTCAGCTTGTGCTTCGCCGCCTTCACGAATTCGTGAAGGCACAGGAAGCGGCCCTCGTTGTCACTGACCATCACGTCTCTCCCACTCGTCGCCGCGGAGGCTAGAGCAGGATCGCCCTGCGCGAAATCACCCCGGGGGCAGGTTTCGCACGGAGCGGCGGCAAGCCGGGGCCGCCCGACTCCTTCCGTCCTTCCGATGATCGGACGCCTGCTCCTGCTGGCCCTGCTGCCGGCCTTCGACACGGGCCACTTGCGCCGCCTCTGCGACACGGGCCGCCGGCTCGCCCGATCTGGCGACGCCTGGCGCGACGGGGTAAGGGTCGGCAGCGCCCCATGATGACGATCGTCCCACCAGCCCCGGTGACCAGGCCGCTTCCGGGGCGTTCCGAAACTGTTGAGCGGAGACGACGGCGGATGCGACTGGGAAGATGGCTTGCGATGGCGGCGATGGCCCCGCTTCTCGCCGGATGCGGATCGCTGCTGGGCGCCGGGACGGAGACCGCGGCGGGCGTCGCCGGAGCCGGCATCGCGACCGCCGCCACCAGCAACGCGACCGTGGCCGCCGGCATCGGCCTCGGCGTCTCGGCCGGCGCGCGGGCCGGGCTGCAATACGCCCAGCGCCGCGTGCACCGGAATGCGCAGAACGCCGTGGCGGAAGCCGCGGGCGCCCTTCGCCCGGGCCAGGTCGGCGCCTGGAGCATCCGGCACAGCGTCCCCATCGAGTCGGACGAGCAGGGCCAGGTGGTGGTCACGCGCGTGATCGGCAACGGCGCCTTCGCCTGCCGCGAGATCGTCTTCTCGGTGGACAAGGAGGAACGCGGCGAGCCCCGGCGCAGCTTCTACACGGCGATGATCTGCCGCGACGCCGCGCGCTGGCGCTGGGCCAGCGCGGAGCCGGCGACGGAGCGCTGGGGATCGCTGCAATGAGGCGCCTGCTGCCCTTGGCGCTCCTGGCGGGACTGCTCGCCGGCTGCGACGCCGTGCGGGCGGCGCCGCAAATTCTCGGCGCGGGCGCGGCGATCGTCAGCGGCGCGGGCACGGTGAATCCCGGCGTGGGCGTGGCGATCGGCCTCGGCGTCACCGCCGCCACGGACTATGCGCTGAAATACTATGGCCGCTCGCGGCAGGATTCGACGCAGGACGCCATCGCCGCGGCGGCCGGAGCGCTGCCGCCCGGCGGCCAGGCGCCCTGGGAGATCCGCCACACCATCCCCATCGGCAACGAGCGCGGCGTGGTGCATCTGGTGCGCGACATCGACAACCCGCTGGCGCCCTGCCGGGAGATCGTCTTCTCGGTCGTGGACGGCGAGACGGTCGACTGGTTCAACGCCAATATCTGCCGCAACGGCGCGCGGTGGCGCTGGGCGAGCGCGGAGCCGGCCGTCGAGCGCTGGGGTGCCCTTCACTAGCCCCCCATCCCGCGCAACACTCGGCGGGACTTGTTTGAGGGCATGATTCACGTCTCCGGCGATGCCGCCTTCGACGATCATGCGCCGAGGGGGAACTGCGTATGAAGACCGTCACCGAACGCCGCCAGCGCGCCCGCGCCGTCCTGGAGGGCCGCGCCTGCGTCCACCCCGCCTCGGTGCACGATCCGCTCTCCGCCCGCATCGCCGAGGAGCTGGGCTTCGAGCTGGGCATGTTCGCCGGCTCCACCGCCTCGCTCGCCATCCTGGGCGCGCCCGACCACATCCTCATCACGCTGACCGAATTCGCGCAGCAGTGCCGCCGCATCACCCGCGCCGGCTCGCTGCCGCTGGTGGTGGATGCCGACCATGGCTACGGCAATGCGCTCAACGTGCAGCGCACGGTCGAGGAATGCGAGGTGGCCGGCATCGCCGCCATGTCCATCGAGGACACGGAGCTCCCCCGCCCCTACGGCGCGCCCCGGCCGCGCCTCATCTCCCTCGAGGAGGGCGTCGGCAAGATGAGGGCGGCGGTGGCGGCGAAGGCCGACAGATCGCTCTGCATCTTCGCGCGGACGGGGGCGATGAACGTCACCTCGAAGGAGGACTGCCTGGCGCGCATCAAGGCCTATAACGGCACGGGCACCGACGGGATCTTCCTCACCGGCGTCACCACGCGCGACGAGCTGGACGCGGCCGCGGAGGTGGCGAAGCAGCCCCTCATCCTCGGCACGCTCTCGCCCGAGATCGCCGACCGCGACTACCTGGCCAGCCGCGGCGTGCGCATCGCGCTGCAGGGCCATGCGCCGAGCCAGGCGGCGGCGCAGGCCATCCACGCGACGCTGAAGGCGCTGCGCGACGGCGTCTCGCCCTCGGCGCTGACCGGGCTGCCGGAGCAGGGCGCCATGGCGCGCTGGACCCGCGAGGAGCCCTATTCGGCGGCGATGAAGGACTATCTGGGGTAGCAGCCCCGGCTCGACAGACCAGCCGGCCGATTCCGCGCTGCCGCGGCGGGAGCCGGTGCCCCGGCGGAGGGCGGCGAGCGCCGCCTCAGCCCATCACGAGGCGGTTGCCGCCCTCGCGCCGCGCCGCGTCCAGCGCGGCACCGGCCCTTTCCAGCAGCTCGGCCACCGATTCTCCAGGCCGGCCCATGGTCATCCCCAGGCTGCAGGTGACGGGCAGCGGCCCCGCCGGGGTGGCGAAGGGCTCGGTCTCGACGATCCGCCGCAGGCGCTCGGCCAGCCCACGCGCCTCGACGAGCCGGATGCCGGGCATGCAGATGGCGAATTCCTCGGCGCCGATCCGGGCCAGCCCATCGCTGCGCCGCAGGCTGGCCGAGAGGATATCCGCGAAGGCCAGCAGGACCGCGTCGCCGACCGGAGGGTCCACCGCCTCGTTCAGCGCGCGGAAATGGTCGACGCCCAGATGGACCAGGCAGAGCTGCGCCGCCGCCTCGCCCCTGAGGTGCCGCAGCACCTCGGCCGCCAGGGCCCGCCGGTCCGACAGGCCGGTCAGCGCGTCGCGGCCGTCCCTGGCCCCGTCGCCATCGCCCCATTCGAGCGTCGGATGACTGGGACGCTGGAAGCCGGCGAATTGCTCGACGGTCCCGTCCGGCGCGCGGAGCGGGGCGATGCGCAGTTCCGCCCAGTAGGGCGTCCCGTCCCGCCCCTGGTTGAGGAGCTTCCATTGCCCGCCCTCCCCGAGCCGCAGGGCCGAGCCGATGGACCGGAGCGTGATGCGGTCGGTGCCCGGTCCCTGCAGCAGGCGAGGGCTGCGGCCGATCACCTCCTCGGGCGCGTAGCCGGTGAGGCGGGTGAAGGCGGGATTCACGTAGAGGATGGTCGGACCCGGCGGCTCGAGCTCCGCGTCGGTCAGGATCACCGCGTGCTGGAGGCCCTCCACGAGGCCGCGGAAGTCCGGCAGGACCGGCCTGCGGGAGGTCGCGCGGGGCAGACGCCGGAGCGCGCCGCCGGCGGTCGGACGGGCGGACACGACCGGCCGGCTCAGAGGGCGGCCGCCAGTTCCGCCGCATGCCGGGCCCGCTTCCGGCGAGCCGACCGGACGGGGCGGTGCCGCCGCAGGCCGGCCCCCCGGCCGGACAGGCTCTCGGCCAGCATCTCCGCGGCGCGGGGCTCGAAATGCGTTCCGGCGCAGGCGGCCACCTCGCGCAGGGCCTCCCTCCGGCCGAGCGGAGCACGATAGGCGCGGCCGGGGTCGGTCATCGCATCGAAGGCATCGGCGACGGCGACGGCACGGACGATCGGCGTCTGGAACCGCGCCGCCAGCCCCGTCGGATAGCCGCCGCCCGACCAGCGCTCGTGATGGCCGCGCGCGACGGCCGCGATGGACTCCGGAAATCCCTGGGCGAGGAGCAGCTCCGCGCCCATCCCGGCATGGGAGGAGATCGCCGCCCGCTCCTCCGGGTCCAGGATCCGCCGGGAGGTCAGGATGGCCCGCGGCACGTGGAGCTTGCCGACATCGTGCAGCAGGCTCCCGAACAGCGCCGTCTCCGGGCTGCCCAGGAGGTCGGGCGCGACGCGCCACATGGCCATGGTGATCTCCGACACGCGGAGGGAGTGGGCGGCGCTGGCGGGGTCGTGATCGTGCAGCCGGCGGATCAGCTCCCGCGCGCGGAGCTCCAGGCAGAGGCCCAGTCGCGCGCCGGGGCCTCGCGCCAGGGCCTCGCCGCTGGCCGGCCGGCCGCGCGGCCTGGCGGCCTCCCGGGCCGGAAGGGCATCTGCGGCAATCCCTGGAAAGCCGATGGGCATCGCGGATTCATCTCGGCGCGGTTGCGATGAACAGGACAGTAAGTGCCGGAACGGGCGCGATGTTGCAGTGAGACGTGCATTAGTGTCGTGGACCTGCACGGCTTTCGCGCCCCGTCCCGGCCGGGCCTCGGGATCCAAGGGGTCCGGCGATGGCGGAGGCCGCTTGCAATCGCCGCGGTCGGTTCGCGGTCCTTCTCGCGAACCCTCCCCATCCGGAATTCTCCATCGGTCTCTCACCAATTGTGGGGAAACGTGGATCGAATGGCAGGGCTCTGTGGAGCATCGGTGTTCGTGAACCTCATTGCAGTATCCGGATTCACACATTAACCGCTCAGCCCCGCAATCAAATCTACAAATAGCGTATCATACCAATTCACCGCTACATTTCACCATACTTCTTACATGGATTGGAGAACCCTCGAATCTTAACTCTTGCGTGTCAGCAAGGCGAGGAATTCAACCATGGACGCGCAAGTCCCCACGCAAGAAGTTCTTGCCGCCGTCACGCGCCGCGCCGTCCTCGGCGCTGCGACGGCGACCGCCCTGCTTCCCGCCGCGGCCGCCGCCCGGGGCTCCGCGCCCGCCGGCGGCGTCGCCGCCCTGATCGAGTGGGATCACTTCAAGACCCGCTTCCTGACCCGCGACGGCCGTGTCGTCGACAACATCAACGGCCATGTCTCGCATTCCGAGGGCCAGGGCTTCGCGATGCTCCTCGCCGTCCGCTTCGACGACCAGGAGACCTTCCGCCGCCTCTTGAACTGGACGCGCGGCAACCTCTCCCGCCCGACCGACAGCCTCTATGCCTGGTGCTTCCGCCCCGGCGAGCCCGGCGGCCGCCCCGGCGACCGGAACAACGCGACCGACGGCGACCTGATGATCGCCTGGGCGCTGACCGAGGCGGCCGAGAAATGGAGCCAGCCCGGCCTGCGCCTGCTGGCCGCCGCCACGGCCCGCGACATCCTGGCCCGCATGACCGTCCAGGCGGGCGAGCGGACCTACCTGCTGCCGGGCTCCGAGGGCTTCCTGGACCACACGGCGGTGACCACCAACCCCAGCTACTACATCTATCCCGCCTTCCAGGCGCTCCGGGCCGTGGCGCCCTCGCCGGTCTGGGCCCAGCTGGAAGCGACCGGCCTGCGCCTCGCCCGGACCGCCCGCTTCGGCCGCTTCGGCCTGATCGCCGACTGGGTCGCCGTGGCCCGCAACGGTTCCGGCCTGCCCGGCCTCGCACCCCGCCACCCCGCGCGCTTCTCCTACGACGCCTGCCGCGTGCCGCTCTACATGGTCTGGGGTGGCTTCGGCGCCGAGCCCATGGTCGAGGCCGCTGCGAAGTTCTGGCACGACCCGTCCTTCCGGCAGATGCCCGCCTGGACCGACCTGCGGACCGGCGTCACCTCCAGCTATGCCGCCGATCCCGGCATCGCCGCGATCGCCCGCCTCGCCGCCATCGGCAGCGGGCAGCGGCAGGTCTCGCGCGGCCCGGAGGCTGCCATCCGCCCGGAGGCCTATTACGCGAGCGTGCTGCGACTCCTGGTCCGCGCGGCGACGGCCGACACCCAGGGCAGCCTGATCATCGCCTCGCGCTGAGCGGGTCGACAGTCGCTCGACAGATCGGCGACCGGGGCGCCGGTCAGGAAGCCCGCGAGTCGAGCGCCTGCCGGATCTTCTCCGCCAGCTCGCGCCGCCGGTACGGCTTCTGCAGCAGCATCACGCCCGGTGCCAACCGGCCCTGCTGCATGATCGCGTTCTCCGTATAGCCGGAGGTGAAGAGCACCGGCAGGCCGGGACGCAGCCGCGTCACCTCCCGCGCCAGCTCCTGGCCGTTCATGCCGCCGGGCATCACCACATCGGTGAAGAGCAGATCGACCTCTCCCGGCGGGGGCAGCGCCGCCAGGGCCTCCGCCCCGCCGGACGCGACGGTGACGCGATAGCCGAGCTCGCGCAGCTGGCGCACCGCATGGGCGCGAACCAGCGGGTCGTCCTCGGCGAGCAGGATGTGCTCCGTCCCGCCCGGAAGACGCTCGGCCTCCGGCGGCGGCGCGCTCCGCAGGCCGGCCTGACGGGCGCGCGGGATGTACATCTTCACCGAGGTGCCGTGCCCCACCTCCGAATAGATCTTCACATGGCCGTTCGACTGCTTCACGAAGCCGTAGACCATCGACAGGCCGAGGCCGCTGCCCGCGCCCACCTCCTTGGTGGTGAAGAAGGGCTCGAAGGCCTGGGCGGCGATCTCGGGGGTCATGCCCGTGCCGGTATCCGTCACCGCCACCGTGACATATTCGCCGGGCGCCATCTCCTCGGCCAGGGCATAGGTGCCGTCGAGGGTCACGTTCTCGGTCTCGATCACCAGACGGCCTCCGCCCGGCATGGCGTCCCGGGCGTTGAGGCAGAGGTTCAGCACCGCGTTCTCCAGCTGCGGCGGGTCGATCAGCGCGCTCCACAGCCCCGGCGCGGCCATGATGGCCAGCTCGACCTCGCCGCCCAGCGTGCGGCGCAGCATCTGCACGAGCGAGGCCAGCAGCTGGTTCAGATCGACCGTCTTGGGATCGAGCGCCTGGCGCCGCGAGAAGGCGAGCAGGCGGCCCGTCAGCGCCGCGCCGCGCTCGGCGGCCGCGGCCACGACCTCGGCCATGCTCCTGAGGGCCGGGTCTGCCTGCGGCCCCTCGCCCAGGCTGTCCGCCAGCATCTCGGCATTGCCGAGGATGACGGTGAGCAGGTTGTTGAAGTCGTGCGCGATGCCGCCGGTGAGCTGGCCCACCGCCTCCATGCGTTGCGCCTGCCGCAGCCTGCCCTCCAGGGCCACGCGCTCGGTGACGTCCGCGTTGACGGCGAGGATGGCGCGCGGCCTGCCGTCCTCGTGGCGCAGCAGGGTCCAGTTGCCCTCGATGACGAGGCGCGCTCCGTCCTTGCGACGCTGCTCGATCCGCCCGTTCCAGAAGCCGTCTTCCATCAGCTGCGCATGGGCGGCCTCGAAGGCGGCCGTCTCGGCATAGAACAGCTCGGCGGCGTCGCGGCCGAGGACCTCTTCCCGCGCCCAGCCATAGATCCGCTCGGCGCTGCGGTTCCAGTACAGGATGCGCTGGTCCAGGCCGCGCACCAGGATGGCGTCGCGCGCCTGCGCCAGCATCTGCGCCTGCTGCTCGAGCTGCTCCTGGGCCCGCCGCCTCTCCGTCACATCGCGCTCGACTGCGACCCATTGGGTGTACCAGCCCTTCGCGTCGGCGACGGGCGCGATGTCCATGTCGAGCCAGAACTCCCCACCGTCCTTCCTGTAGTTCAGCAGCTCGGCGCGGACGGGCTTCCACGCTTCCAGCGCGGCCACGACGCGGTCGAGATCGGGGCGGCTGGTGCCCGGCCCCTGCAGGACGCGCGGGGTCCGGCCGATCACCTCCTCGGCCCGGTAGCCCGTGATGCGCTCGAAGGCCGGGTTCACGTAGACGATGCGCGGCCCCTCCCCCCGGATCGGCTCGGCCTCGGTGATCATGATGATATCGTTGAGGTTCGCGACCGCCGCCTCCAGCACGCGCAGCCGCTCGTTGCGGCGGTGCTCCACGCTCACGTCGCGGAACCAGACCGTGATGCCGCCGCGCGAGGGATAGGCGGCCACCATGTACCAGGCGTCGTAGGCCGGGTAGCGGAAGGCGAAGCGCTCCGTCTCGCGGGTCCGCGCCACGCGACGGAAGCGCTCGCCGAGCTCGCTTTCGACAAGGTCGGGCCAGAGCTCCCAGATGAGCTGACCGACCAGCTCCGGTCCTTCCGGCCGCAGCAGCTTCTGGGCGGTGGCATTCGCATAGGCAAAGCGCCAGTCCCGGTCGAGGGTGTAGAAGCCGTCGTCGATGCTCTCGAAGGTGGCGCGCAGGTCGGCGGCCAGCTCGCGCGCCGCCTTCTCGGCCTCCATGCGCTCCGTCAGGTTCCAGACGGCGACGATCCCGGCCGGGCGCCCGTGATGTTCGGTGACCTGGGAGCGGATCTGCACGAGGCGGATCTCGCCGGACTTCGTGCGGTGGCGCCAGGGCCCGGATTCCGAGAATCCCGCGCGTTCGCCGACCATGAAGGCGCGGGCCGCCTCGCGATCCTCCTCGGGCCGGATGTCGAGCACGGACATGCGGAGCAGCTCGTCCCGCGACCAGCCGTATTCCGCCACCACCGTCCGGTTCACCTCGAGGAATCGCAGAGTCTCCTTGTCGTAGACCCACATGGGCGCCGGGTGCTGCTCGAAGAAGTGGCGGAAGGAGGCCTCGCTCTCCGCCAGCGCCTGGGCCTCGGCCCGGCGGGCCGTGATGTCGCGCCGGATCGCGACCCAGTGGGTGAACCAGCCCGTCTGGTCGAAGAGCGGGGCGATGCTGATCTCGGCCCAGAAGATGCTGCCGTCGCGTCGGCGGTTCCTCGCCTCGCGGTGGACCATGCGGCCCGCCAGCAGCTCCTCCTGGATGCGGTCGTCGAAGTCCGGCTGGGGATCGGGCGGGGCCAGGATGGAGGTGCGCTGGCCGATGATCTCCTCGCGCGCATAGCCGGTCATGCGCAGGAAGGCCTCGTTCACGTAGCGGATGGTAGGCCCCTGCCCCTCCGCATGATCCGTGATTCCGATGACGACCCCGTCATCCGAAGCCTCGGCCGCGCGGCGGAACAGCTCCGTCTCCTCCAGGTCGCGCAGCCGCCGCAGCAGCGGGCGCATGGTGCTGGCCGCCTCGGCCAGCATGTCCCGGGCGACCCGCAGGTCGGTGACCTCGGCGCCGAAGCTCAGGGCCATCGCATACTTGTCGTCGCCCGACAGGACCGGCGTGACGATCTGCGCCCGGCCGCCATGCTCGGCGTTCAGCCGCATGCCGGGGTAGCGGTCGAGCAGCCCGGGGTGAAAATGCTCGAAGACCAGCTGCCTCTCGCTGCGGATGGCCTGGCCGCTGGCCGAGTTCTCGATCGTCATCCCGATCTCGCGGAGCCTTGCCAGATAGGCCTCGTCCACGATTCCGCCGCGGCCCTGGCCGCCCACGATCTGCAGCCGCCGCCCGTCGGGCGCCAGGCGGAAGAGCAGGCAGACCAGTGCGCCCGTCGCCTCCCGCACCGCCGCCATGGCGCCGTCGGTCGCGGCCTTGAAGCCGCCCGCGCCGGCGGTCGCCTCCAGCAGCCGTCCGCGCAGCTCCGAGCGCCGCGCCTCGCGCCGCAGGCCCGCGAGCGCGCATCGAAGCTCCAGCTCGTCGACGACGATGGCCGCCAGCTCGGCCAGGGCATGGTGGTCCTCGGGAGAGAAGTCGGCGCGGGGCTCGGTGTCCAGCACGCAGAGCGAGCCCAGGGCATGGCCATCGGGCGTCACCAGCGGCACGCCGGCGTAGAAGCGGATATGCGGCTGGCCGAGCACGAGCGGGTTGTCCGCGAAGCGCGGATCGAGCGCGGCGTCGGGCACGAGGCAGATCTCCCGCCCCTCGATCGTCCGGTTGCAGAAGGCGATGGCGCGGGGCGTCTCGGCGAGGTCGATGCCGATCCGGGCCTTGAACCACTGCCGCTCGGCGTCGACGAAGGAGATGAGCGCCATGGGCACGCGGAAGAACCGGGCCGCGAGGCGCACGACCCGGTCGTAGGCGGCCTCGGGCACGGTGTCGAGCACGGCGTAGCGGCGGAGCGCCTCGAGCCGGGCGTCCTCCTGCGATCGGGCGTCGGGTTCCGTCTTCAATCGGCGATGCTCGCGCTCTCCTGACCGGGGAACCTTTCCCCGGCGCCGTTTCCTATGCCCTCCCGGGGCATCAGGCTATACGCGGCCCCCGCGCGGTCCAAGCGAAACGGAGGGCGAGGCCGCGCGGAGACGGCCGGCTCAGGGCAAGGCCTGGCTGAGCCGTCCGCCCTGCCGCAGCGGGGCCACGCGTAGGGCGAGGCCCGTCGCGTCGTCGGTCTCGACGAAGAGGCCGCAGAGCGTCGCCTCGCCCTCCGCCGGCGCCAGCCGCTCGCCCGGCATCTTGCGCCAGAAGCGCAGCGCGGCGCCGCCCTTCTGCATGCCGATCACGCTGTCGAAGTCGCCGCACATGCCGGCATCGGTCTGGTAGGCCGTGCCGCCGGGCAGGATCTGGTGGTCCGCCGTAGGGACGTGCGTGTGGGTGCCGATGACGAGGCTCGCGAGGCCGTCGAAGGAATGGCCGAAGGCCTGCTTCTCGCTCGTGGCCTCGCAATGCACGTCGAGGATGGTGGCCTGCACGCTGCGGCCCAGCGGGTGCTTCGCGAGCTCGGCCTGGATGGCGCGGAAGGGGTCGTCCAGCGGGTCCATGAAGAGGCGGCCCATGGCGTTGATCACCAGCGCGCGGCGATGGCCCGGCACCTCGACCACCACCGCCCCATGCCCCGGCGTGCCCGGCGGGAAGTTGATCGGCCGGATGACGCGCCGCTCCTCCTCCAGATAGGGGATGATCTCGCGCCGGTCCCAGGCATGGTTGCCGAGCGTGATGACGTCGGCGCCGGCGGCCAGGAAGGCGCGCGCCATCTCGGGCGAAAGGCCGAAGCCGTGGCTGGCATTCTCCCCGTTCACCACCACGAGGTCGAGCGCCAGCTGCGCGCGCAGGCCCGGCACGCGCTCCACGAAGGCGTCACGGCCCGAGCGGCCGACGATGTCGCCGAGAAAGAGGATCCTCATGGCTCGGTCAGCATGGGCGGACCAGCCCCCGCTCGGTGGCCACGGCGTGGAGCAGCACGTCATGCGGGCCGGTGGGCACTTCGGGGACCTCCTGCGCGGCATAGGCCACGCCGATCGCGACGGCGCCCGGAAGCAGCGCCAGCGTCCGGTCGTAGTAGCCGCCGCCATAGCCGAGCCGCGCGCCGCGCCGGTCGAAGGCGAGCAGCGGCACGATCAGCCAATCGGGCGCCACGGCCTCGCCGCCGGCCGGGTGCTGCGTGCCGAAGACGCCGCGGGCCATGGCTGTCCCCGGCTCCCAGGGGCGGAAGACGAGCGGCTGGCCGCGCGGCGTGGTCACCGGCAGCGCGATGCGGTGGCCGCGCGCATGCAGGGCTTCCAGCAGCGGCCGCGTGTCGATCTCCTCGCCCATGGGCCAGAAGCCGCCGACCAGCGCCCCGGGCGGCGGCGGGGCCTCGCGCAGGATCACGTCGCGCAGCGCCTCGCCGGCGCCGGCCAGCGCCTTGCGCGCGGCCAGGGCGGCGGCGCGCGCATCCGCCTTGCGGGCGAGGAGGGGATGGGACGTCGGCATTGGGGCGCGGTGATACGCCCAAACCCGGCCGGCTGGCGAGCCGGCCAGGCGCATTCTTTGACATGGAAACCAAGGGGAATCCCCGAGTTGAGGCAGGTTTCCATCCGGGAGCAATCTCCCCATCAGTTCGGCGCGGGTCATCTGCCGGCAGGCAATCCGCATGCCAGGGCCGGCGCGGGGAAGCGGCGGCCGGCCGGATAGGAAGGGATCGCTTCGCGTGTTCCGCACGGATGTCTGGCTGAAGGTACAGCGCATCAGCGGCGCGCTCTTCGACTGGCTCGGCGGCGAATACGCCACGGGCGGCCAGCGCTTCGGCGTCCCCGGCGAGCTGACGACGCGCTGCTTTCGCGGGCGCTTCCCGCTCGGCCTCTACGAGCTGCCCGAGCGGCTGCTGCTCTGGCGCTACCTGCGCCGGGGCGCGACGGTGCTGGAGCTCGGCGGGTGCCTGGGCGTGGTCTCCTGCCTGGTGAATACGCGCCTGCGCGATCCGCGCCGCCATGTGGTGGTGGAGGCCAACCCGGCGCTGCTGCCCTGGCTGGAGGCCAACCGCGCGCGCAACCGCGCCCGCTTCGAGATCGAGGACGGCGTCATCGGCCGCCGCGAGGGCGAGCGCGCCTTCTGGGCCGGAGAGGCGATCGTCTCCGGCAGCGCCAGCTTCCGCCATGCCGGCACGCAGCCCGTCCCGGTGCGCGGGCGGAGGCTGGAGGAGCTGGAGGCCCGCCACGGGCTCAGCTTCGACACCTTGCTCCTGGATATCGAGGGCGGCGAGGCGGAGTTCCTGCGCGACCATCCCGCCCTGCTGGCGCGGGCGCGGCTCGTCGTGGTGGAGTTCCATCCGATGTTCATCGGCGAGGCGGCCTGCGCCGAGGGCCGGGCCGCCCTGGCGACGGCGGGGCTGGTGCGGCGCGCGCGGATCGGGCTGGCGGAGGCCTGGACGCGGCGCCGCACCCTGCCCGCACGAAGAGAAAGCGCGAAGCCACCCTGGCCGTTGGCACATGCATCCTCCCAAGGCCTGCCATAAGCAGGTGGGCACCAGGTAGCTGGACCAAGATCCAGCCAGCGCCAGTTCCCGGGAGTTGCGTATTGGCCCTGGGGATGTCTTGCCGGACGCACCGGGCAGCCTCGCCTGGACAAGGTAGGGTGGCGGGGAGGCCGGAACAAGGCCCGCCCGCGGTTTCGCCCTCAGGGCTTCTCGATCGCGCCCGTGATGTTCTCGATGCGCTCGGCGATGCGCGCCAGCCGCTCGGCCAGCCGCGGATCCGGCTCCGGCGGCACCGGCAGCAGGCCCGCGCCCGGCACGCCCTGCGCCATGCCCGGGCCGGCCGCCGCCGCGCTCGCGCCCTGGCTGCGCAGCCTCGCCAGGTCGATGCGCAGGTCCGCGGCCTCGTCGGCGAAGAGCAGCGCCACATGCAGCAGCATGCGCGCCTCCGAGAACTGCCCGCCCATGGAGCGGATGACGCGCACCTTCTCCTCGAGCTGCGCGACGAGGTCGGAGACGTGCTCCTCCTCGCCGTCCTTGCAGCCGATGGTATGGTTGTAGCCGTTCACGCGCACATTGACCTGGCCCATCGGAATCCTCCCTGCGTTAGGTCTCGCTGCCGGCATCGTCGCCGAGCAGCGTGCGCAGCCGCGCCAGCGCCTCGTCGAGCCGCGCGGCCAGCCGTTCCACCTCGGCCCTCGGGACCATGTCGCCGGGCGCCGTCCCGGGCCCGACGGGCGGCGGGGCCGGCGCAGGCTCCGGCATCGCGGCGAAGCGGGCCTCGAGCGCCTCGGCCAGCCGTTCCAGCGCAGCTTCCAGCCGTTCGGCGGCGAGGAGGGTGATGTCGTTCGAGCTCAAATGCGACTCCTGCCGGCGCGCTGGACGGGGCGGCGCGGCGCATGGGAAAGCGTTGGCATGCAGGGCTGCCAGGGTCAACCGCGCGCCGTCATCGTGCATGGCGCGGAAGAGGTGGGAGCGGCGCTGGCCCTGGCCGGAGGCCGGCCGCTGGCGCTGCTGTCCGCGCCCGGGGCGGCGGGATACATCGGCGTCGCCGGCTTCCGCGCGATCCTCGAAGCGCATGACGCCCTGGGCCTCGGGATCCTGGATGCCGCCGACGCCCCCGGCCATGCGCTGGCGGCGCTGAAGGCGGGGTTCGCGGCCGTCGTGCTCTCGCCGGAGGCGCCGGCCTTCGGCGGCCTCCGCCGGATCGCGGCCGGGCTGGGCGCGAGGCTGCTGGAGGCCCCTCCCCCGGCGCTCGACCTGGCGCGGGTCGATCTGGGGAAACCCCAGGGCCGCCGGCACCTGGCCCGCTGGCTGGGCCTTCCGGGCGCGGAGGAACTGCCTTAATCCATCCGGCAACGCCGCACATCGAAAAGGGAGCGCCCGATGAAGCTGACGCGCAAGGTGAAGGACATCCTCTCCTGGTACGAGAGCGACAATCCCGGCACCAAGACGAACCTTGCCCGCATCCTGATGACCGGCAAGCTCGGCGGCTCGGGCCGCATGGTGATCCTGCCCGTCGACCAGGGCTTCGAGCATGGCCCCGCCCGCAGCTTCGCCCCCAATCCCGACGCCTATGACCCGCACTACCATTTCGAGCTGGCGATCGAGGCCGGGCTGAACGCCTATGCCGCGCCGCTGGGCCCGATCGAGGCGGGCGCGGCCAGCTTCGCCGGTTGCATCCCCACCATCCTGAAGGTGAACTCCTCCAACAGCCTGTCCACGACCAAGGACCAGGCGGTCACGGCCTCGGTGGCGGATGCGCTGCGCCTCGGATGCTCGGCCATCGGCTTCACCATCTATCCGGGCAGCGAATACCAGTTCGAGATGATCGAGGAGCTGCGCGAGATGGCCGAGGAGGCCAAGTCGGTAGGCCTCGCGGTGGTCGTCTGGTCCTATCCGCGCGGGCCGATGCTGGACAAGGTGGGCGAGACGGCGCTCGACATCGCGGCCTATGCCGCGCACATGGCCGCGCTCACCGGCGCGCATATCATCAAGGTGAAGCCGCCCACCGACGCGATCTTCCTCGAGGCGGCGAAGAAAACCTACCAGTCCCATCCCGTGGAGGTGAAGGATGCGGCGGCGCGCATCGCGCATATCGTGAAGGCCTGCTTCAACGGCCGCCGCCTCGTGGTCTTCTCCGGCGGCGAGGCCAAGGGCGCGGACGCGCTGCTGGAGGAGGTGCGGGCCATCCATGCGGGCGGCGGCAACGGCTCCATCGTGGGGCGCAACGCCTTCCAGCGGCCGAAGGCCGAGGCGCTGAAGCTGCTGAACGACATCATCGAGGTGTACAGGACGAGGGCCTGAGCCTCCGGCCGCGGCCTGGTCATGGCCTAGGGCGGAAGCTCCTGGCCGTGACTTCGCTCCCTTCCGAAACGTCCCGCGGGAGTCCCGGCTAAGCCCCGCGCATGAACACACCCGATCTTCTCCAGGCCGCCGCGATCGGCCTCGTCTTCCTCCTGGCCGGCGGGGTGAAGGGCCTCATCGGCCTCGGCCTGCCCACCATCGCCATGGCGCTGCTCACCCTGCTGCTGAGCCCGGCCCAGGCGGCGGCGCTGCTGCTGCTGCCGTCGGTCGTCACCAACCTCGTGCAGATGGCGCCGGCCCGCGCCTCCTGGGCGCTGACGCGGCGCTTCTGGCCGATGCTGGCCGGCCTCTTCGCGGGCATTCTCCTGGGCGGCTGGCTGTGGGGCGGCTTCGGCGGGCGATATGGGGCCTTCGTGCTCGGCATCGTGCTCGCCCTCTACGGCGCGGTGGGCCTCGCGGCATGGCGGCCGCTCCTGCCGGAGCGCTGGGGCCTCGCCGCCGGCCTCGCCACGGGCGGGCTCACCTCCGCCACGGGGATCTTCGTGATCCCGGCCGTGCCCTGGCTGCAGGCCCAGGGCCTCGGCAAGGACGAGCTGGTCCGCGCGCTGGGCGTCACCTTCACGGTGGCGACGCTGGGGCTCGGCCTGCTGCTGGGGGGCGCGGGCGAGCTCCGGGCCGGGCTGCTGGGCCAGTCGCTGCTGGCGCTGATCCCCGCGCTGATCGGGCAGTCCATCGGCGCCCGGCTGCGCGGGGCGATGCCGGAGGCGGTCTTCCGCCGGGTGTTCTTCGTCTCGCTCGTGGCGCTGGGGGCCGCCATCGCGCTGAAGGGGTGATGCATCCGGACAGCGCACTCGCGCGTCCTGCCTGCATGATGCTCCGCGCGACGATCTGGCTGGCCTGCTCCGTCCCCATCCTTGCCGGCCTCGCCGGCTGCGTGACGGGCGGGGCCTTCCTGGGCGCCGCCGGCCCGCCCGCCGCGGACAGCCATATCCGCTACCTTTCCGGCCTTCTGCTCGGGATCGGGGTGGCCTTCGCCTGGGCCGCCTTCGACCTGGAGCGCCGGGCCTGGGTCTTCGAGATCCTGGCGCCGATCGTCGCGCTGGGCGGCCTCGCCCGACTGCTCGGGCTGGCCCTCGCCGGGCCGCCCCCGCTGCCGCATCTCCTCGCGCTCGGGATGGAGCTGGTGGTGACGCCCGCGCTCTGGCTCTGGGTGCGCCGGTCGGTGCCCTCCGCCGGATAGCCGCCTTTACTTGCGCGGGGAAGACATCGGCCCCGCTTCGCCGACACCGCGAAGTATGCGGCCAAAAACACATGGACGAAGCCTTCCCGGGTGAACATGATGTCCAGGCATATCATTCCCGCGAAGGAAGCGTCCCCATGGACGACCAGCGGCCGCTGCGCACGGAAATGCCCCCGCCCACCTCCGGCGAGGTGGCCACGGACTATGTCCGCGGCCTGCAGCGCGACGGCCGCCTGCTTCTCCGCTTCGCCGCGCGGCGGCCCGACCGCCCGATCGGCCCGGCGGTGCCTACCCATCAAACGGCCGCGGGGGATCAGGTCGCCGCCTGGTCCGTCCTGACCGCGGAGGCGGCCGTGCTCGCGCAGGACCAGGCGAAGCTCGCCACCCTCGTCGCCTGCGTGGACGATCTAAGCCGCCGGGCCGCGCCGGCCTCCGTCGCCACCATCCGCCTCAGCAGCGCCTATCTGCGCATCCCGCTGGAGGACAACGAGCCCCCGCCCGCCGTGGCCACCCGCGCCGCCACCCTCCGCCGCATCATGGAGTGGATCACCGTCATCGCCGTCCTGGCCACCGGCCTCGGCGTGCTGCTGCTCGCCCATGTGGATGACGGCCGGCGCGCCGTGCAGCAGCTCCAGGAGGTGCGGCGCGAGCTGGCCACCATCTATGGCGAGCTGACGAAGCTGCCGGCCGGGGCCTGGACCACCGTCGCGCCCCCGCCGTTGGACGGAGCGCCGCGGCCGGCCGACCTGTTCGCGGCCTTCTGCACCGGCGAGGACGACCATCGCATCCCGCTCCCCGGCCGCCACCCCTCCTCCGCCCAGACCTCCGGCGCGCAGGCGGCGGCGCTGTGCAGCCAGTGGTCCCAGGCGGCGCTGCGCGAGGAGCTGACCTTCCAGCGGCTGGCCGCCTGGAACCACCGCACGCATCTCCTCGTGCTCGGCGGCGTGGTCGATACGGCCTGCCGCTGGATCTATGGACCGGAGGCCTGCTCCGCCCTTCCGGCGGAGACCGACGACGGCAAGATGCCGCGCCACTGGCAGCGGACGGAGATCCGCACGGCCGGCGCCATCTCGGTGCTGACGGGCTTCGTGCTGCCGCTGCTGCTGGGCTGCGTCGGCGGCTGCGCCTATGCGCTGCGGCGGCTGGACCAAAAGCTCTCGGACTGGACGCTGGAATTCCATGACGGCTCGCACGCCATGCTGCGCATCCTCCTCGCGACGATGCTGGGCGGGCTGCTCGGCGTGCTCTGGACGGGCAACGAGCCGGTGCAGATGGGCGGCTTCACGCTCAGCCTCGCCGCCGCGGCCTTCTTCGTGGGCTTCTCGCTGGAGGTGGTCTTCACCGTCATCGAGGCGATGGTGGACGGCGTGGCCGGCAAGCTGCGCGCGCAGGCCGGCGCGCCCGCACGGCAGGGTGGCTGAAGCGGCACCGCCGCGGGGGCGGCTGACGCCGCTCCGGCGCCCATCGCTTCCCAAAGCCCGCTTCGCGGGCGATGAAGGGCGATGGACGATCGCTGCCGCCTCTACCTCGTCACGCCGCCCGTGCTGCCCACGGGCTTCCCCGACCTCCTCGCCGCGGCGCTCGACGCCGGCGACGTGGCCTGCCTTCAGCTCCGTCTGAAGGACGCGCCGGAGGACGAGATCCGCCGCGCCGTCGAGACGCTGCTGCCCATCGCCCAGGCGCGCGAGGTGGCCCTGATCCTGAACGACGACGCGAAGCTGGCGGCCGCCACCGGCTGCGACGGCGCCCATCTCGGCCAGACGGACGGCGACCATGCCGGCGCCCGCAAGCTGCTGGAGGGGAAGATCCTCGGCATCACCTGCCACGCCTCGCGGCACCTCGCGATGGAGGCGGGCGAGATCGGCGCCGATTACGTGGCCTTCGGCGCCTTCTTCCCGACCTCCACCAAGGAGACGGTCCACCAGGCCGACCCCGAGATCCTGGACTGGTGGAGCGAGATGATGGAGGTGCCCTCGGTCGCCATCGGCGGCATCACCCCGGTGAATTGCGGCCCGCTGGTCCGCGCCGGCGCGGATTTCCTCGCCGTGGTCGGAGCCGTGTGGAACCATCCCGAAGGGCCTGCCGCCGGCGTGCGCGCGATGAACACGGCGATCGGGGAGGCGCTCAAGGGGGGATGAGCTTGGAGCTTGAATTCGCGACGGCCGACGTCTTCACGGAGCGCCGCTTCGCGGGCAATCCGCTGGGCCTGGTCTTCGGCGCGCAAGAGCTGGACACCGCGATCCTGCAGGCCGTCGCGCGCGAGCTCGGCCTGCCCGAGACCGTCTTCGTCCTGCCCGCCGAGGCCGAGGGCGCCGACATCCGCCTGCGCATCTTCACCCCCGCGGTCGAGCTGCCCTTCGCCGGCCATCCCAGCGTCGGCGCCGCCGTGATGCTCGCGCGGCGCCTGAAGCATGCCGGCGAGACGCTCGTGCTGGAGGAGGCGGCCGGACTCGTCCCCGCCCGCCTCACCCGCGACAGCACGGGCCTGCCGGTCGCCGCCGAGATCGAGGCGCCCCTGCCCTTCGCGATGGGCGCCGCGCTGGACCGCGCCGCCATCGCGGCCTGCGCCGCCCTGCCGGAGGAGGCCATCCACGTGAACGGCCATCCGCCGCTGCTGGCCGGCTGCGGCGCCGCCTTCGCCATCGCCGAGGTCGAGGACGCCGAGCTGCTGGCCGCCGCCATGCCGGACCTCGCGGCCATGGCCCGCTACCTGCCGCTGCTGCCCACGCCGCCGATCGGCCTGCTGCTGCACACGCCGCTCGGCATCGGGCGGCGGCGGGCGCGCATGTTCGCGCCGCTCAGCGGCATCGTGGAGGACCCCGCGACGGGGGCCGCGAATATCGCGCTGGCCGGGCTGCTGCTGCATCTGGCGGGCGGCAGCGCCCTGCTGCTGGAGGTGGAGCAGGGCATCGAGATGGGCCGGCCGAGCGAGCTGTATCTCTCCGCCCGGCGCGAGGCGGACGGCGCGATCCGCGTGCGCGTCGGCGGCGGCGTGGTGGCGGTCTCGCGCGGCTTCGTCACGCTCTGATGGAGGAGTGGGATGTCCACCGGGCGCTGCACCGGCCGGGGACGCTGCTCGACATCGGCGCGCATGACGGGCTGCTGACCCTCCCCTTCGCGCGCCTGCCGGATTCGCGCGTGCATGCCTTCGAGCCCCTGCCCGCCGCCATGGCGCGGCTGCGCGACAGGCTGGTCGCGGAGCACGGCGGGGTTCCGCCGCATGTCGTCCTGCATGAGGAGGCCCTCGGCGCGGCCCCTGGCGAGGCCGTGCTTACCCTGCCCGTGCTGGACGGCGTCCGGCAGGAGCAATGGGCGAGCATCGCCAAGAGCTATGCCGAGCACGCCAGCGTCGGCACCGAATCGCATCGGGTGAAGGTCGTGACGCTCGACGGGCTGGGCCTGCGCGGGGTCACCGCCGTCAAGCTCGACGCCGAAGGCGCCGAGCAGGAGGTGCTGGAAGGCGCGCGGGCGACGCTGACGCGGTGCCGCCCGATTCTCTCCGTCGAGATCGAGGAGCGCCACCGCCCCGGCAGCACGCGCGACGTGCCGGCGCTGCTGGCGCAGCTCGGCTACGAGGGCTGGTACTGGCACGCGGGCTGGCACCCGCTGGCCGATTTCGATGCCGCGACCATGCAGGTCGCCAGCTCCGATCCGGCGGTCTTCGGGGCTTCCGATCCCTATGTCTTCAGCTTCTACTTCTTCCCGGTCGAGGCAGCCGCCTCCTGCCTCGCCCGCCTTCGCGCCGCCGCATGACAGCAATCTTTCGCCCCCGGCTTGCCGTGGCCGCGGCACATGGCTAAGAACCCGCCCAACACCGGAGTGTAGCTCAGCCTGGTAGAGCACTGTGTTCGGGACGCAGGGGCCGGAGGTTCGAATCCTCTCACTCCGATATTTCCCGATGGCCCGCCCGGCTCACGCCGTGAAGACGTAGCGCCGCGACAGCCCGAAATTGATGAACATCCCCGCCAGCGATCCCGCGGCCACGCCGATCACGGGATGCGCGGCCACGGTCTGCGTGCCGGCCAGCAGCGCCGCATAGGTCCCGTAATTGGCCACGAATCCGATCAGGTTCAGCAGCACGAAGCGGCCCCATTGCGCCGCCACCGGCGCCTCCCGCGAGGCGGAGCGGAAGGTCCAGGCGCGGTTGAGCCCGAAGGTCGTGCTCGCCGCCGCCAGGTAGGACACCACCCGCCCGGCATAGGGGCCGAGCCCCAGCCAGAGCATCGCCGTCAGCACGCCCGCATCCACCAGGAAGCCGGCCACGCCCACCACGCCGAAGCGCAGGAACTGCAGGAACATCGCTTGCATGGCCGCGCTTTTCCCCACTGCCCGTGGCGCAATTGCGGCCGGAATGCCCCTATGCTGCGCCGCGCCGGGAAGGCAACGCGGAAGGAACTCCCATGATCGGTCTGATCGGGCTCGGCCGGATGGGCGGCGCCATGCTGCGGCGCCTGCGCGCGGAGGGGCAGCCGGTGCTGGCCTATGATCTCGATCCGCGGCTGCGGCAGGCCGCGGCCGAGGCCGGCGCCACCGCCGTCGATTCGCCCGCCGGGGTCACCGCCGCGGTCGTCCTGCTCTCGCTGCCGCAGGCCGCGGCGGTGAGCGCCGTCCTGGACGATCTGCTGCCGGTCCTGCCGCCCGGCGCCGTCATCGCCGACACCTCCACGCTGGAGCCCGTCGCCGCGCGCGGCTTCGCCGCCGACGCGGCCCGGGTCGGCATCGCCTATCTCGACGCGCCGGTCTCCGGCGGCCCGGCGGGCGCGGCCTCCGGCGCGCTCGCCATGATGGTGGGTGGCGACCCCGCCGCCCTGGAGCGGTCGCGGCCGCTGCTCTCGCTGGTCGCCGCGCGGATCGTGCATGTCGGGCCGTCCGGCGCCGGCCAGATCGCCAAGCTCGCGAACAACCTGCTGGTGGCGACGCATCTCGCCGCCGCGGCCGAGGCGCTGCGCATGGCCGACGCGGCCGGCCTGGCTCCCGCGGCGCTCCTGCCCGTCCTCAACGCCGCCTCCGGCCGCTCGGCCGCGACCGAGGTGAACTGGCCGCGCTGGATCGGGACGGGCGCCTTCGATTCGGGCTTCACCGCCGGGCTGATGCGCAAGGACCTGCGGCTGGCCCTCGGCCTCGCCGCCGAGGCCGGCACGCCGCTTTCCGTCTGCGCCGCGGCGGTCGCCGCCTGGGAAGCCTGCCCGGTCGCCGACGCGGAAGAGTTCAACCGCGTCGCCGACGCCCTCTTCGCCAGGCGCTCACCATCCGGTGAAGGCGGGGCCTGAGCCGGGAGGCGCCCGCCCGATGTCACGGAATAGGTGCGGGCGAACGCCGTTGGAGTGGAGACACGGGCCGATCCCCTGCTAAGGATTCCATCACAGACCCTTGGGAGACTTCCGGAAATGATCCAAAGACGTCACGTCCTGGCGGGCGCCGGCGCCCTCGGCGCTGCCTCGCTGGCCGGGCCCGCTTTGTCGCAGCCGGCCAATGCGCGGGTGATCCGCCACATCCCGCACGCCAACCTCTCGACCATCGACCCCTTCTGGTCGTCGGCCTTCATCGTCCGCAACTACGGCTACCTCGTCTATGACCAGCTCTACGGGCTGGACAACGACTTCAAGCCGCAGCCGCAGATGGTCGCGGGCCACACGGTCGAGAATGACGGCCTGCTGTGGAAGTTCACGCTGCGCCCCAACCTGCGCTTCCACGACAACGAGCCGGTGCGCGGCGTCGACGTGGTCGCCTCCATCCACCGCTGGGCGCGGCGCGACGCCTTCGGCCAGCGCCTGCTCACGCAGACGGTGGAGATGCGCGCCCCCAGCGACACCAGCTTCGAGATCCAGCTCAACAAGCCCTTCCCGAAGATGATCGACGCCTTCGCGAAGATCACCACGCCCTGCCTCTTCGTGATGCCCGAGCGCGTCGCGCGGACCGACCCCTTCCAGCAGATCACCGACGTGGTGGGCAGCGGCCCCTACCGCTTCGTGCGCAACGAGTGGAACCCCGGCAGCAAGGCCGTCTTCGAGAAGTTCGCGGGCTACGTGCCCCGCCCCGAGGGCGCCACGCAGCAGACGGCGGGCCCGAAGGTCGCGCATTTCGAGCGCGTCGAGTGGCAGATCATCTCCGACTTCTCCACCGCCGCCGCCGCGCTGCAATCGGGCGAGACGGACTGGTGGGAGCAGCCGACCGGCGACTTCCTGCCGCTGCTCGGCCGCAACCGCAACCTCAAGGTGGAGGTGGCCGACGTGCTCGGCCTCATCGGCATCATCCGGCCGAACCACCTCACCGAGCCCTTCAACAACCCGGCCGTGCGCCGCGCCGTCATCACGGCGCTCAACCAGCTCGACATCATGACGCCGGTGATCGGCAATGCCGAGCTCATCAAGGACAATGTCGGCTTCTTCGCCCCCGCCTCGCCGCTCGCCTCCGATGTCGGCCTCGACCGGCTCAGGAAGTCCGTGGACGCGGCGCGCCGCGAGCTGCAGGCGGCCGGCGCGATGGGCGCCAAGCTGGTGCTGATGAACGCGACCGACCTCGCCTCCATCAACGCCTCCACCCTGGTCGTCGCCGACACCTTCCAGCGGATGGGCTTCAACGTGGACTACGCGGCCACCGACTGGGGCACGGTGCTCCAGCGCCGCGCGACGAAGAACCCGCTCGAGCAGGGCGGCTGGTCGGCCTTCTGCACCTTCTGGTCCGCCTTCGACCACTGGACGCCGGCCGGGCACAATTCGATCCGCGGCAACGGCGCCGAGGCCTGGGTCGGCTGGCCGACCATTCCGGAGATCGAGGCCAAGCGGGACGAATGGTTCGACGCCCCCAACCTCGCGGCCGAACAGGCCGCCACGCGCGAGATGCAGCGCATCGCCTTCGACCAGGTGCCCTACATGCCGACAGGCCAGTACTTCCAGCCGACCGCCTATCGCGCGAACCTCACCGGCGTGCTGCGGGGGCCGCCGCAGTTCCACAACCTGCGGCGAGGCTGAGGCCGAGGGCGGAGGCCGCCCGCGCCGCCGCTGCGGAACGTGGGGCGCGCGGGACGGGCCGGCAGTCTCAGATGCCGGCCCAAGTACAAAGAATGGCCCGGGGGCAGATCATGGCCCCAGGCGTGGTATGCTTCTCGCGTGATCGTGGGACATGGGATGGCCTCTCCACAGCCGGCCGGCACCGGCGACCGCCCGCGCAGCGAGGCGCCGCCGTGAACGAGACGCCGTTCCGTGAGGCCGACCTCGCCACGGCCCGCATCCTGGTGGTCGATGACGAGCGCGCCATCGTCGAGGCGCTGACCTGCTACCTGAAGCGGGTCGGCCTCCAGGCCGATGGCGTCTTCGGCGCGGAGGAGGCCAAGGCCCGCATCGCCGCCGACCCGTCGATCTGCGTCGTCCTGTCCGACATCTCCATGCCCGGCAAGACGGGTCTCGACCTCGCCGCGGAGCTGCTCGCCCAGTCGGAGGAGGCGCGCGCGCTCGAGATCATCATGATCACGGGCTTCGCCGATACCGAGACCGCGATCGCCGCCATGCGGGCCCAGGCCTTCGACCTGGTGCGGAAGCCCTTCCGCTTCGCCGAGATCGCGGATGTGGTGCGGCGCGCCGCCCATTCGGCGCTGGCCCGCCGCGCACGGGCCGCGCGGGAGGCGGAGATCCACCATCGCGGCCGCCTCTCGGAGGAGGAGCGCCAGGGGCTGCTGCGCCGGCTCGTCGAATCCGAGCACGGGCTGCAGCACACCCGCACCGCGCTCGAGCAGAGCGAGCGCGCCCGCTACAACCTGCTGGCCATCGTCTCGCACGAGCTGCGCTCGCCGCTCATCCCGATCATCGGCTTCGCCGAGGTGATCGCCACCTCGCCCGGCCTGCCGCCGGAGGAGCTGCGCGAATACGCCAATCTCATCCGCGCCTCGGGCGACAGCCTGCTGAAGCTCATCGAGGTGGCGCTGGACGTGGTGGCGCTGCAGGACCGGCGGGGGCTGGGCCCGGCGGCCGGGGACTCGGCCGCCTCGATCGCGCAGCGGGCGCGCGCGGCGGCCACCGAGGCGGCACGCGCCCGCAACGTCGTCGTGGTGCCGGAGGGCGGGCCCGAGGTGCGGATCCATGGCGACCTCCATCGCCTCGAGCGCGCGCTGTTCCAGCTCCTGGACAATGCCGTCAAGGCCTCGCCCCCCGGCGGGGTGGTGCGGCTGTGCTGGGAGCCGCAAGGCCCGCACTGGACCCGCTTCGAGGTGATCGACCAGGGGCCGGGCATTCCCGACGAGATCCTGGCGCAGCTCGGCACGCCCTTCCTGCAGAGGGACATGTCGCACAGCCGCGGCTGGGCCGGGGCGGGGCTTGGCCTGGCGCTGGCGCGGCGCGTGGCGGAGGCGCATGGGGGCGAGCTCTGGCTGGCGACGCTGCCGGAGGGCGGCTGCCAGGCAAGCCTGCTCGTGCCGAGCGGAGCCGCGGACTGAACCCGGAAGGGCCGGCCGTGCGGACCCGGGGCCAGCCCCCGGCGCCCGCGCCGCGGGGGTCGCGAACCCGCCCTAGCTGCCGACCTTCAGGGTGCTCGTCAGGCCGCGCAGGCAGGCCAGGATGCTCAGCGGCGTGATCCTGCCGGTGCGGGGATTCTCCACGCTCGGCACGTTCTCGATCGTCATGGTGAGCCGCACCTCGTCGGCCTCCACGCGGATGGTGTGCGTGTTGCGCGTGACGCCCGGGTCCGCCCAGATCTCGACCATCGTGCGCTCGGGCCCGATGCCGGCCAGCGCCAGGGCCGCCGCCACGTTCACATTGGCCGGAAAGCCCTGCGCCGCGTCGAAGGCGTTGCCCTTGAAGACAAGCCTCGGCGAGTCGACGCCCGTCAGGTCGATCTTGTTGATCTCGAGATAGGGCGCGCCCGCCAGGCCCGCCGGCGGCTTGCGCGTCTCGATCGTCACCGAGGAGACCGCGCCCTCCGCCGCGGCCCGCACCGCGTCCAGCCCGAGCAGCGCGCCCGTCGGCACGACGATGCGCGCGCCGTTCTGCCTCGCCCGCTCGACGAGATGCATCCGCGGCAGGAGCGCGCCGACCGAGCTCGGCACGAAGATGCGGCCGCGCATGATGGCGGCGGTCGCCACCTCCTCGAAGACCGCGGCGGGCGCGGCCTCGACCACGATATCCGCATGCTCGGCCAGCTCGGCGAGGCCGGTGATCGCCGGCTTCGCCTGGAAGCCCGCGACATTCGCCGCCGCCTTCGCCTGGTCCTTCGCGCTGACGGCGACGAGCCGGAGCCCGTCCACGCCCCTGTCCAGCGCGCGGGCCAGATGCAGTCCGATCGCGCCGAGGCCGGCGATGCCGACCGTGAGTTCCTGTGCCATCCGCAAGGGATAGCAGAGGGCCGGCCCCCCTTGAAGCCGCGGGGGCGCCCCGATCACACCACGGGGCTGCGCCCGCCATCCACGTTGATCGCCGTTCCCGTGACGTAGCCGCCCTGCTCGCTCACCAGCAGCAGCGCCATGGCGGCGAATTCCTCGGCCCGGCCGATGCGGCCCAGCGGAACCGGGGCGCCCTGCTCCGCCTTCCACTCCTCCCAGGTGATGTTGCGCTTGTCGGCCGCGTGGCGGCGCACCCACTGGTCGCTCTCGATGATGCCGACGAGCATGGCGTTCACCAGGATGTTGTCCGGCGCGAATTCATTGGCCAGCGCCTTGGTCAGCGCCATGCCCGCCGCGCGGCTCACGCTGGTCGGCGCGGAGCCCGCGGCCGGGGCCTTCGCGCCGATGTTCAGCACGTTGATGATGCGGCCCCATTTGCGCGCCTTCATCCCCGGCAGCACGCCCTTGCACAGCCGGACCGCGGCCATGAGCTTGAGGTCCAGGTCGTCCTTCCACAGCTCCTCGCCCACCTCCAGGAAAGGCCCGCGCTGCGAGGTGCCGGCATTGTTCACCAGGATGTCGATGGACCCCAGCGCCTTCTCCGCATCGGCCACGGCCGCGGCGCAGCCCTCGATCGTGCGGATATCGGCCGGCACGGCGGCGACCTTGGCCTTGGGTGCCGCGGCCTGGATCTCGGCCCTGGCGGCCTCCAGCGCCTCGGCGCCGCGCGCCACCAGCGCGACATGGCCGCCGGCCTGCGCGAAGGCCTTGGCCATGGCCAGGCCGAGCCCCTTGGAGCCGCCGGTGATGAGCGCGTTGCGGCCGTCGATGGTGAGGTTCATGCGGATTTCCTTCCCGGGTTCGCGCCGAGACTAACGCCGCCAGGGCCGCCCGGCATAGCTGGAGGCGCGGAAGAGCTCCCCGCGCGTGACGGAGCGCGCGGCGAGGACCTGGGCGCGGCGCTGAAGGAGGCTGGTCAGCCGAGCACGAAATCCGGCCGCGGCAGCGCGAGATAGGCGTCCCGCAGCGCCGCGGACCAGCCGTCGCGCACGGTGCGATAATACGGGTCGTCCTCGGTGATTCGCCGCCGCGTGCAGATCCGCAGCTGATCCACCCGCACCACCGCGAGGTCCAGCGGCAGGGCCACGGAGAGGTTCGAGCGGATGGTGCTGTCCATGCTGACCAGCGTCAGCGCGACGCCCTCGATCAGCGTGGTCCTCGGCGTCAGCACGCGGTCCAGGATGGGCTTGCCGTATTTGTGCTCGCCGATCTGCAGGAAGGGCGTGCCGTCCGTCGCCTCGATGAAGTTGCCGGCGGAATAGACCAGGAAGAGCCGCGGCGCGCCGCCGGCGATCTGCCCGCCGATCAGCAGGCTGCAATCGAAGCCCAGGCCCTGGGCCGCCAGCGCCGCCCTGTCCATCGCGGCCACCTGCCGCACCGCCGCGCCGACGAGCTGCGCCGCGGTGAACATGTCCGGCACGTCGGTGAGCTTCTGCGAGATGCCGTTCAGCCAGACGCCCGCCTGCAGCAGGTTCCACACCGTCTGCGTGATGGCGAGGTTGCCGGCCGTCATCAGCACCAGCGCGCGGTCGCCGGGGTGCTCCACGGTGAGCATCTTGGAGAAGGTCGAGATGTTGTCGAGCCCCGCATTGGTGCGGGTGTCCGAGAGCATGACGAGGCCCTCGTCCAGCAGGAGGCCGACGCAATAGGTCATGATCCGGTCTCCGTCCCAGCCTCTTGCGGGCGCGCCCTACGCCCGGATGTAGAACGCCTCGATCTCGCCGCCCAGCGCCGTGACGCCGTCGATCGCCTGCGTCAGATAGGCGTGCAGCCCCGATGTCAGGATGTCCTCGATGCGCCCGAAGCGCAGCGCGGCCTGGGCCTCCCCGGCCATGCGGTGGCATTCGCCCTTGCGGCCGCCCTGGACCGAGGCGATCAGCTCCAGCACCTCGACGACCCGGTCGTAGCAGGCGGCGAGGCTGCGCGGCATCTCGGGCCTGAGGATCAGGAACTCCGCCACCCGCGCCGGGTCCAGCCGCTCCCGATAGGTCCAGTGATAGGCGCGCAGCGCGGAGACCGATTGCAGCACCGCCTGGCACTGCCCGTGCTGCACAGTGGAGCCCTGCGCCGTGGCGCTCAGCAGGTCGTGCCGCACGTCGAGCAGCCGCGCCGTGTTGTCCGCGCGCTCCAGGGCGGTGCCGAGCTGCACGAACATCCAGGCCTCGCCGCGCAGCATGGTGTCCATGGCGGCGCCGTTGAAGAGCAGCACGCGCTCGCGCACCCATTCGAGGAAGCCGGGCAGCTTCTCGCCCTGGTAGTCCGCCGGCGTCACGTGCCGCAGCCGGGTCCAGCTGTCGCTGAGGGCGCTCCACATGTCCACGGTCAGCGCGGTGCGCACGCTGCGTCCGTTGTGCCGCGCGGCGGAGAAGCAGGGAATGATGCCCGAGAGGTTCGCGGGATCGCGCACCAGGAAATCGACGACCTTCTCCTCCGTCGCCTCCCCGTGATGCTCGAAGAAGGCGGGCTCGCAGCCGGCGGCGACGAGCAGCGGCCGCCACTGGTCGTTCTCGGCGTTCAACTCGTCGGTAAGGCTCGCCATGCGCGAGGCCACCGCGAGGCCCCGCGCCACATTGGCCGCGCGCTCCGTGTAGCGGCCGAGCCAGAAGAGGCTCTCGGCGGTGCGGCTCAGCATGCGGCACCTCCCTGGCCCTGGCCCTGCGTCTGGCCCTGGCTCTGCGTCTGGCCCTGGGTCTGGCCTTGCGTGTGGCTCCGCCCCTCCCCGGCCGGCGGGTCGCGCTCCAGCACCCAGGTGTCCTTGGTGCCGCCGCCCTGCGAGGAGTTCACCACCAGCGAGCCCTCGCGCAGCGCCACGCGCGTGAGGCCGCCGGGAACGATGCGCACCTCGTCCCTGGTGCTGAGCACGAAGGGCCGCAGGTCCACATGGCGCGGCGCGATGCCTTGGTCCACCAGCGTCGGCACGGTGGAGAGCGCGAGCGTGGGCTGGGCGATGTAGTCCTGCGGCCGGGCGCGGATGCGGGCGGAGAACTCGGCGCGCTCGGCCTGCGTCGCGTGCGGGCCGATCATCATGCCGTAGCCGCCCGAGCCCTGGGCCAGCTTCACCACCAGCTCGTGCAGGTGGTCGAGCACATAGGCCCGGTGATCCTCCTGCTCGCAGAGCCAGGTCGGCACGTTGTCGAGCCTCGGCTCCTCGCCGAGATAGAAGCGGATCATCTCCGGCACGTAGGGGTAGATGGCCTTGTCGTCCGCGATGCCGCAGCCGGGCGCGTTGCATAGCGCCACATTGCCGGCCTTGTAGGCGGCGATCAGCCCGGGAACCCCCAGCATGCTGTCGGGACGGAAGACCTTCGGATCGAGGTAGTCGTCGTCGATGCGGCGGTAGAGCACGTCCACCCGCTTCGGCCCCGCGGTCGTGCGCATGTGGACGATGTCGTCCTCCACGCAGAGGTCCGCGCCCTCCAGCACCTCGACGCCCATCTCGTCGGCGAGGAAGCAGTGCTCGTAATAGGCGCTGTTGTAGGAGCCGGGCGTCAGGATCGCGACCGTGGGATTGGGCCCGGCCCGCTCCGGCGCCGCGGCCTTCAGCGTGGCCAGCAGCTCCTCGGGATAGCGGTTCACCGGCGCGACGCGGTGGCGCGCCAGCAGCCTGGGGAAGAGGCGCATCGTCGCCTCGCGGTTCTCCAGCATGTAGGAGACGCCGGAGGGCGTGCGCGCATTGTCCTCCAGCACGTAGAACTGGTCCGGCGCCGTGCGCACCACGTCGATGCCGGCGATGTGGGTGTAGATGCCGCCGGGCGGCAGGAAATCCCGCATCTCGGGGCGGAACTGCTCGTTGCCGTTGACCAGCCGCTCGGGGATCTTGCCCGCCCGCAGGATCTCCTGCCGGCCGTAGACGTCGGCGAGGAAGGCGTTCAGCGCCCGCACGCGCTGCGACAGGCCCGCGCTCAGCCCGTCCCATTCCGACCGGCCGAGGATGCGCGGGATGATGTCGAAGGGGATCAGCCGCTCCGGATCGCCGCCCTCGCCATAGACGGCAAAGGTGATGCCGACGCGGCGGAACAGCACCTCCGCCTCGGCCCGCTTGGCCGCGAGATCGGCCTGCGGCGTGTGCCGCAGCCACTCGGCGATGGCCGCATAGGCGGGGCGCAGCCGGTCGCCCTCGCCCATTTCGTCGAACGCGATTCCCGTCATGCAGAACCCGGCTCCATCCTGCGGGAAGCTTGGGCCCGGCCACGCGCCCTGCGCAAGCCAGACCGGCCGCGAAAGCGAGGCCCCGGCGCGCGCCTGCCCAGGATGCGGGCAGGTCCGCGCCGGCTTGGGTGAAGGCGGAGGCTCGCCTATGATCCTGCCAAGCCTCGGAGAATCCAGAATGAACGACCAGCCGCATGTCGCCGCCGCAGCGTCTACCGGCGCCGACGCCGTGGCGCGGAGCTTTGCCGAGGCCGGGATGCCCGCGATCTTCGGCGTGCCCGGCGGCGGCTCCAGCCTCGACCTCATCTCCTCGGCCAAGGCGGCGGGAATTCCCTTCGTGCTGGCGCGCACCGAGAACGGCGCCGGCATCATGGCGGCCGCCCTGGCCGAGCTGACGCACCGGCCCGTGGGTCTCCTGACCACGCGCGGTCCCGGCGTCTCCAACGCCGCGAACGGCATGGCCAATGCCGATCTGGAGCGCGCCCCGGTGATCCTGGTGGCCGACGGCTTCGGCGCGCGCGAGGCCGCGATCGCCACCCACCAGCTCTTCGACCAGGCGGCGATGATGGCCCCGGTGACCCGCGCCCAGTGCCGCGCCGCGGGCCATCCGGGCGCCGCCGCCGAGGTCCTGGCCGCGGCCATGGCCGCGCCGCGCGGCCCGGCCTATCTGGAGCTCGCCGGGGACGCGGCCCGCGCGCCCACGCCCCCGGCCCCGGCCCTGCGCCTCCCCGTGCTGCCGGCGCCCGCGGAGTCCGACATCGCGGCCGCGCGCCGGCTGATCGCCGCGGCGAAGCGCCCCGCCGTCGTCATCGGGCTGGAGGCGACCGAGCCCGCGCGCTGCGCGGCCACCCGCCGCCTGGTGGAATCGCTCGGCTGCCCGGGCCTCGTCACCTACAAGGCCAAGGGCGTGCTGCCCGACGCGCACCCGCTCTTCGGCGGCATCTTCACCGGCGGCGAGGCGGAGGCGCCGTTGCTGCGCGAGGCCGACCTCATCATCCTCGCCGGCGCCGACCCGGTGGAGTTCATCCCGCAGCCCTGGCGCTTCGACGCGCCGATTCTCGACCTCGCAACCGCCGCGCGGGCGCTGGAATACCGCAGGCCGGCGGTGGCCATCACCGGCGCCTGGGAGATCGCCGCGGCGGCACTCGCCGAGGACGCCCCGCGCCGCGCCTGGCCGGACGGCCGCCTCGTCGCGCTGCGCGAGGCCTGGCTCGCCGCGCTGGAGAACACGGCCAGCGGCAATCGCGGCATGTCGCCCTCCGCGCTGGTGCGCGTCACGCAGGCGGCCTGCCGCAAGCTCGGTGCCGATCCGCGCGTCGCCGTGGATGCCGGGGCGCATATGTTCCCCTGCACCACCTTCTGGCAGGCGGAGCGGCCCTGCGACCTGCTCATCTCCAACGGCCTCGCCACCATGGGCTACGCGCTGCCCGCGGCGATCGCCGCGGCCTGGCACGACCCGGCGCGCGGCGCGATCGCGCTGACGGGCGACGGCGGGCTGCTGATGGCCGTCGGCGAGCTGGCGACCGCGGCCGCCTTGGGGCTGAACCTGACGGTCGTGGTGTTCAACGATGCGACGCTCTCGCTCATCGACATCAAGAAGGGCGATCGCGACCTGCCCGGCGGCGCGCTGGACTGGCCCGAGGTGGACTTCGCGCAGGTGATGCGGGGCATGGGCGGCACGGCCTGGCGCGCGCACGACGCCGAGGGGCTGACGACGGCGCTGGCCGAGGCGCTGGCGACGAAGGGCCCGCGGCTGATCGACGTGCGCGTCGATCCCGGCTCCTATCCGGCGCAGATCAAGGCCCTGAGAGGATAGTCGAATCAAAGATTTGCGATAGCTTCCTCGGCAACCAAACCAACGAGGAAGTCATGCACCGCAGAACTTTGATGGGCGCCGCGCCGGCCGTGCTCGCCACGCCGGCCCTGGCCCAGTCCCAGTCGAACATCCGCCTCGTCGTCGCGAATTCGCCGGGCGGCGGCACGGACCAGATCGCCCGGCTCCTGGCGCCGCAGATGCAGAGCCGCCTCGGCGCGAATGCCGTGGTGGTGGAGAATCGCAGCGGCGCCTCGGGCGTCATCGGCGCCGACCTCGTGGCCAAGTCGCGGCCGGACGGGAACACCCTGCTGGTGACGGCCGCGATCTTCGCCATCACCGGCACGCAGCCCAACCTGCCCTACGACATCCGGCGGGACTTCGCGCCCATCTCGCTGCTGGCCATGCTGCCGACGCTGCTGGTGGTGCATCCGAACTTCCCGGCGCGCACCTTCCAGGAATTCGTGGACTATGCCCGCGCCCATCCGGGCCGCGTGACCTATGCCTCGCTCGGCGCCGCCAGCACCCAGACCCTCGCGGGCGGGCTGATGAAGCTGCGCCTCGGCATCGAGCTGACCAACGTGCCCTATCGCGAGGCCGGGCCGCAGATGGTCGAGCTGATGGCCGGCCAGGTCGACGCCTCCTTCAACAACATCACCACCACGCTGAGCGCCGTGCAGTCCGGCCGCCTGCGGCCGCTCGCGGTGGCGCTGGACGAGCGCTGGCCCGCCTTGCCGGACGTGCCGACCTTCAAGGAGCTGGGCATGCCGGAGCTGCAGGCTTCGAGCTGGGTGGCCCTGCTGGCGCCGGCCGGAACGCCCGCGCCGCTGCTCGCGCGCTATGCCGCGATCGCGCGGGACGCCGTGGCCCTGCCGGAGGTGCGGTCGCGCATCCTGGAGGGCGGCGGCCTGCCGGTCGGCGGCAGCCCGGAGGAGGCGCGCCGCTTCATCAGCTCGGAGATCGACAGCTGGGGCGAGGTCATCCGGACGACGGGCGTGCGGCTGGACTGACCGGATGGCCGGCCGGCAGCGGCCGGCCATCCGTCCTCGCCGCGCTCAGTAGGTCAGCATCACGAAGCAGCGGTTGACCGGCGGGGTGCTTTCGTCGGGGAAGCAGCCGGTCGTGAAGTTCTCCATGGCACCCGACCGGCCATGGCTGGTGATCAGCGTCATCGCCCGGTCGAGATTGGGCGTGTTGGCCGTGGTCAGCACCCGGCGCATGCCGGCGACGAAGGCCGGATCGGCGGTGTCGGCCGCGTCGTAGCGGATCGTGGTGAGGTTCTGATACTGGGAAACCCGCACCTCCTTCGTCCCCAGCCGCATGGTGCAGGCGCGCGCACCCTCGGGCTCCGTGGGGCGGCAGCTCGCCTGGTCAGGCAACGCCTGCATCATGGCGCGACGGGCCGCCGGATCGACAGTGGCGCCCGGGACGGTGGCGCAGGCGGTCGCGAGGGCGAGAAGAGGCAGCAGGGAAAGGCGCTTAAGCATCGGGGACTCCTGATAGCGGAAGTTCATAACGCGATTCTGGGGGACAAGGATGGCCGGAGCGGGGCACGGGGGGCGCCGGCCTGGAAATCAGGCCCGCGGGCGGCCGCGCCAAGGATCGCCCCCGCGACGGCTACCCTTCGGACGGCCTATCGCCGGAGGCGGAGATCCGGCGCGGAACGAGACGGGATAGGGCAGAACGGTGCGTCACGCGCGGGACCATACACCTAACGCTTCCTGGAGAGGAAATGCCCCATCATCGCATTGGGCTCCGGGGTCTCGAAGCTCTTCGCGAAGGCCGTGATGCCGGCCGCGATGGCCTGGCTCATGGGCAGGTCCTCCCATTGCCGGATCAGCGCCTTCTGGTTCGCGATGGCGATGGGCCCGGCCTCGCGGATCAGCCCCACCCATTCCTCCACGGCCGCGTCCAGCGCCTCCAGCGGCACCACGCGCTCCAGGAAGCCCCAGCGCTCGGCCTCCTCCGCGCCGATGGTCTCGGCCAGCAGCAGCAGGCGCCGCGTCCGGCCCCAGCCGATCAGCCCCGGCAGCAGCGCCGCCTCGACCACCGAGGGGATGCCGACGCGCACCTCCGGCATGCCGAACTTCGCGACGGTCGCGGCGATGCGGAGGTCGCAGGCCGCCGCGATCTCGAGGCCGGCGCCCAGGCACCAGCCCTGGATGCGCGCGATCACCGGCACGCGGCAGGCGCGGATCGCGGCGCAGGCGCCATGCACGCGGCGGATGAAGGCCTCGCCGCCGGCCGGGGTGGTCACGGCGCCCATCTCCCTGATGTCGGCGCCGCCGATGAAGGCGCGGTCGCCCTCGCCTGTCAGCACGACGGCCCGAATGTCGTCCTCGACGTCGAAGGCCTTTGCGAGCTCCTCCAGCAGCGGCGAGCCCAGCGTGTTCAGCTTGGCGGGGTTGGCGACGACGACCTGCCGGATGTCGCCCCGGCGCTCGATTGCGATTCTCATCGCGCGAAGCCTGCCACCTGCGCGTAGCCCCGGGCAATGGCGGCCAGCTCGTCGATGGCGATGACCTCCTCCAGCCTGTCGAAGCCGTCCGGCGCCCGCTCGCTGACCACGTCCACGACGCGCTCCGGGCCGCCGCGCCGGTTGGTCAGCACCAGCTCCCGCGTGGCGGGCAGGCGCGCGGCCTCGTAGGCGGCAAGCGCCTCCTCCACCGGCCTCTCCGACAGCAGCGCCGCCAGCGCGCGCGCATCCAGGATCGCCTGCGACGCGCCGTTGGAGCCGACCGGATACATGGGATGCGCGGCATCGCCGAGCAGCGTCACCCGGCCCTGCGACCAGAAGGGCAGCGGGTCGCGGTCGCACATGGGGTATTCCCAGAATTCCGGCGTGGCGCGCACCAGCGCCTCCACGTCGATCCAGGGCACGCGGAAGCGCTGCACATGCGGCAGCACGTCCCCCAGCGCGCCGGGGCGCGACCAGTCCTCGCGGCGCGGCGGCGGCTGGGCCGCGTCGCCGATCTGGGCGCAGACGACCCAGTTGGTCAGCCGCGTCCCGGGCGTGGCGCCCGCGCCGATCGGGTAGAGGACCAGCTTCTCCTTCATGTCGCCCGCGACGACCATCGTGTCGCCGCCCTCGAAGGCGGGCCAGTCCACCGCGCCGCGCCACATCTGGATGCCATTCCAGCGGATGCCGCCATCCGCGGGATGCAGCTTGTGGCGCAGCACCGAATGGATGCCGTCGGCGCCGACCAGCGCCGAGCCACGGATGCTGGAGCCATCGGCGAAATTGGCGGTGACGCTGCCCTGGCCCTGCGCGAAGCCGACCAGCCGCATGCCCGGGACGAGCCGCTTCTCCAGCCGCTCCCGCGCCGCCTGCCAGAGCACGCCGTGCAGCCTTCCGCGATGGATCGAGAATTGCGGCGCGTCGTGCCCCGCATGCAGGCCGCGCATCTCGGTCCAGATGCGGCTGCCGAAGCGGTTGAGGTAGCGCAGCTCGCGCGTGCGGATGCCCGCCCGGTCCAGCGCCGGCAGCAGGCCGAGGGCGGCCAGCTCGCGGATCGCATGCGGCAGCGTGTTGATGCCGACCCCGAGCTCCTTCACCTCGGTCGCCGATTCCAGCACCAGGCAGGGAATGCCGCGCTCGTGCAGCGAGAGCGCGAGCGTCAGCCCGCCGATGCCGCCGCCGGCGACGAGAACGGGGGGCGGGGGAGCCTTGTAGCGCCGGCGCGCGCCGCTCATTCGGCCGCGCGCCCCAGGGGGGCGGGCGCGTGGCTCGCGGGTTTGGCCTTGCGGCGCAGCTCCATCAGATCCTCCCGCGCGCGCTGCGTGTTGCGGAACAGCGCGTCCTTGCCAGGCCCATATTGCACGGGCGTGCTCACGCCGCGCACGCCGTATTCTGCCGCCGCATGGAGCGTGAAGGAAGGGTCCGTCAGATGCGGCCGCGCGAGCGCCACCAAATCGGCGCGGCCTGCCGCGAGGATGGTGTTCACCTGGTCCGCCGTGGTGATGGAGCCCACGCACATCACGGCGAGGCCCGCCTCGTTGCGGAGCATGTCGGCCCAGGGGAGCTGGAACATGCGGCCATAGACGGGCTCGGCATCGTGGACCGTCTGGCCGGTGGAAACGTCGATGAGGTCGGCGCCGGCCGCGTGGAAGGCGCGGGCGACGGCCAGCGCGTCCTCGTCGGTGATGCCGCCATCGGCCCAATCGGTGGCGGAGATGCGGACGGACATGGGCCGGCCCGCCGGCCAGGCCTTGCGCATCGCGGCGAAGACCTCGAGCGGGAAGCGCAGGCGGTTCTCCACCGCGCCGCCATATTTGTCCGCGCGATGGTTCGTCAGCGGTGAGAGGAAGCTCGCCAGCAGATAGCCATGGGCGCAGTGCAGCTCCAGCATGTCGAAGCCGGCCGCGATGCCGCGCCTCGCCGCGGCGACGAACTCCGCGGTGACGCGGTCCATGTCGGCCCGGGTCATTTCGCGCGGCACCTGGCTGTGCGGGTAGTAGGGCAAGGCGCTGGCGGAGACGATCGGCCAGGCGCCGGATTCCAGTGGCTGGTCCATGCCCTCCCACATGAGCTTCGTCGCGCCCTTGCGGCCGGCATGGCCGAGCTGGAGGCACATCTTGGCGCCGTGGGCGTGGGCGATGCCGACGATACGCGTCCAGGCGGCCTGCTGCGCATCGTTCCAGAGGCCGGTGCAGCCCGGCGTGATGCGGGCGTCGGGCGCGGGGCAGGTCATCTCGGTGAAGAGAAGCCCGGCCCCGCCCATGGCGCGGGCGCCGTAATGCACGAGGTGGAAGTCGCCGGGCAGGCCCTCCTCCGCCGAATACATGCACATGGGCGAGACCACGACGCGGTTGGGCAGCGTCATGCCGCGCAGGGCGAAGGGCTGGAACATGGGCGGCCGTGCCGGGTCGCCGCCCGGCGTCTCCGCCGCGACCGCCTGCTGGACCTCGGCCACGAAGTCCGGCGCGCGGAGCAGCAGGTTGTCCCAGGTGATGGCCTTGCTGCGCGTCATCACGCCGAAGGCGAAGCGCGCGGGCGAGAAGTTCCAGAAGCGGCGCACATGCTCGAACCAGACGAGCGAGACATCGGCCGCGTGCTGCGTCTTCTCCACCTCCTCGCGCCGGCCCGTCTCGAAGCGGTTCAGGCAAGTGGCGACATCCCCGCCGGCCAGGAAGGCGCCGTGCAGCGCGATCGCATCCTCCATGGCGAGCTTGGTGCCCGAGCCGATGGAGAAATGCGCGCTGGCCTTGGCGTCGCCGAGCAGGACGAGGTTGTCCTTCACCCATCGCCCGCAGCGGATCGTCGGGAATTGCCGCCAGAGGCTGCGATTGGTGACGAGGCCGTGGCCCCGCAGCGCCTCGGCGAAGACGCCCTCCATGTACCGCGCGCTCTGGGCCTCATCCATGCGGTCCAGGCCGGCGCGCGAGAATGTCTCGGGATCGGTCTCCAGCACCCAGGTGCTGGCGCCGGCCTCGTACTGGTAGGCATGGGCGATGAAGATGCCCTCCGGCCGCTCCTCGAAGAAGAAGTTGAAGGCGTCGAGCGGCCGCGTGCTGCCCATCCAGGCAAAGCGGTTGGGGCGGAGGTCGATCTCCGGCCGGAAGTGGTCCGCATGCGCCGCGCGGATCGGGCTGTTCACGCCATCCGCCGCGACGATCAGGTCGGCCTCCGGAAAATCCTCCGGCCTCGCGTCCCGGCCGAATTCCAGGACCACGCCGAGCTGGCGCGCGCGGTTCTGCAGCAGCGTGAGCAGCGTCCGCCGCGAGCAGCCGCAGAAGCCGTTGCCGCCGATGCGGTGCGTGGCGCCGCGCGCATGGATCTCGATGTCGTCCCAATAGGCGAAGCTGCCGGCGATCGCGCGGTAGGAGGGCTCGTCGGCCTCGCGGAAGGCGTCGAGCGTTGCGTCCGAGAAGACCACGCCGAAGCCGAAGGTGTCGTCGGCCTGGTTACGCTCGACCACCGTGACCTGCGCCGCCGGACGATCGCGCTTCATCAGGATGGCGAAGTAGAGCCCGGCGGGACCGCCGCCGATGATCGCGATGCGCATGGTCGCCTCCATCCTTCGTGACGGCAAATTACGCTTGAAGGACGCCGGCCGGCAATGCTTTAAGCTTAAAATATGCATCGTCTGGCAGGACAGCGGGCCCTGGTGAGCGGCGGCGGGAGCGGCATCGGCTTGGCCTGCGCGCGGGCGCTGACCGCCGCGGGCGCCGAGGTCACCGTGCTGGGCCGGCGGGAGGCGCCGCTGCTCGCCGCCGTCGAGGGCGGCGCGGCCGCCTCGACCCTCGTCGGCGACGCCCGCGAGCCGCCGCCGCTTCCGGGATTCTCCCTGCTCATCAATGCCGCCGGCGCGGCCGGGAGCCTGCCCTTCCTCAAGACCGCCAATGCGGATTTCCGCGCGGCCTTCGAGGCGAATGTGATGACCGCCGTCGCGCTCTCGCGGGCCGTGCTGCCGGGCATGCTGCATCTGGGCTTCGGGCGGATCGTGAACATCGCCTCCACCGCCGCGCTCAAGGGCTATGGCTATGTCGCGCCCTATGTGGCGGCCAAGCATGCGCTGCTCGGCTTCACGCGCGCCCTGGCGCTGGAGGTCGCGGCCAAGGGCGTGACCGTGAACGCCATCTGCCCGGGATTCACCGAGACGCCGCTGCTGGCCGAGAGCGTCGCGCGCATCGCGGCGAAGACCGGCCGCGACGGGGAGGCCGCCCGCGCGGAGCTCGCGCGGAGCAACCCGCAGGGCCGCCTGCTGCAGCCGGAGGAGGTCGCGGAGCTGGCCGCGTATCTCTGCACCGATGCGGCGCGCGGCATCCATGGCGCCGCGCTGCCGGTCAGCGGGGGCGAGATCTGATGGACGCCGAGACCGCGCTGGCCGATGCGGCACCGGGCAAGGACTCGCTGCGGCTCTGGCTGCGGCTGCTCACCTGCGCGAACCTCGTCGAGGCCGAGATCCGCAGGCGCCTGCGCGTGGAGTTCGGCACCACCCTGCCCCGCTTCGACCTGCTCGCGGCGCTGGACCGTGGCGGCGAGGGGCTGACGCTCGGCGACGTTTCGCGCCGGATGATGGTGAGCAACGGCAATGTCACCGGCCTCGCCGCGCGGCTGGAGGCGGAGGGGCTGGTGGAGCGCCGCCTCGACGCCGGCGACCGCCGCGCCTTCCGCCTGCGGCTGACGGCGCGCGGCGCGCGCGAATTCGCCAAGCAATCCGCCGCGCACGAGCAGTGGATCGCCGAGCTGCTCGGCAGCCTCGCCGAGGCCGAGCGCGCGCAGCTGCACCGGCTGCTCGGCCGCGCCAAGACCTCCATCCGCGACAGGCTCGACACGGAATGATCCCCAAGACCGCGCAGCATCTCCGGCTGGACTCCTCGGGCGGCGTGGTGACGCTCACCCTCGACCGGCCGGAGCGCAAGAACCCGCTGACCTTCGAGAGCTACGAGGAGCTGTCCGCCATCTTCCGCGCCGCCGCGAAGGACGATGCCGTGCGCGCCTTCATCGTCACCGGCGCCGGCGGGAATTTCTGTTCGGGCGGCGACGTGCACGAGATCATCGGCCCGCTGCTGGAGCGCGACACGAAGGGGCTCATGCGCTTCACCGCCATGACCGGCGAGCTGGTGAAGGCCATGCGCGCCTGCCCGCAGCCCATCATCTCGGCGGTGGACGGGATCGCGGCCGGCGCCGGCGCGATCATCGCCATGGCCAGCGACATCCGCCTCGCCACGCCGCGGGCCCGCGCCGCCTTCCTGTTCAACCGCGTGGGCCTGGCCGGCTGCGACATGGGGGCCTGCGCGATCCTGCCGCGCCTGATCGGCCAGGGCCGCGCGAGCGAGCTGCTCTTCACCGGCCGCGCCCTTCGCGCCGAGGAAGGCGAGCGATGGGGCTTCTTCAACCGCATCGTCGCGGAGGACGCGCTGATGGCCGAGGCGCGCGCGCTGGCCGAAGAGATCGCGGCGGGGCCGGGTTTCGCGCATGGCATGACGAAGCGGATGCTCGCGATGGAATGGGCGATGGGCATCGAGCAGGCCATCGAGGCCGAGGCGGTGGCCCAGGCCCTCTGCATGACCACCCAGGATTTCCGCCGCGCCTACGAGGCCTTCGTGGCGAAGCAGACACCCGTGTTCAGGGGCGACTGATGGCGGACCGGTCCTTCCTCGACTGGCCCTTTTTCGAGGCGCGGCACCGCGCCTTCGCGGAGGAGGTCGAGACCTGGGCCGCCGCCAATGCCGAACGCCTCACCGACCACCACGACCCCGATGGCAGCACGCGCGCTTTGGCGCGCGCCATGGGAGAGGCTGGGCTGCTGCGCGTCGCCGTGCCGGAGGACGGCGTGCTCGACGCCCGCAGCCTCTGCCTCGCACGCGAGATTCTGGCGCGGCACTCCGGCCTCGCGGATTTCGCCTTCGCCATGCAGGGGCTCGGCACGGGCGCAATCACCCTCTTCGCCAGCGAGGCCTTGAGGCGGCAGGTGCTGCCCGGCGCGCGTGCCGGCACCATGCTGGCGGCCTTCGCGCTTTCCGAGCCCGAGGCGGGCAGCGACGTCGCCGCCCTCGCCACCACCGCGACGCGCGACGGCAGCGCGCATTGGCGGATCGACGGCGAGAAGACCTGGATCAGCAATGGCGGGATCGCCGGCAGCTACGTCGTCTTCGCGCGCAGCGGCGAGGCGCCGGGCACGCGCGGCCTCACGGCCTTCTGGATGCCGGGCGAGGCCGCGACGGTCGTCGAGCGCATCGAGGTTTCCGCGCCGCATCCCCTCGCCCGCCTGCGTTTCAACGAAGTGCGCGTGCCGGATGCCGACCGCATCGGCGCGCCCGGCGACGGCTTCAAGGTCGCCATGGCCACGCTCGACGTCTTTCGCGCCACGGTCGGCGCGGCGGCGCTGGGCTTCGCGCGGCGGGGCTTAGACCTGCTTCTGGCGCGCGCCACCTCGCGAAAGCTGTTCGGCGCCGCGCTCTTCGACCAGCAGATGACCCAGGCCGCCATCGCCGACGCCGCCGTCGAGGTGGATGCCGCCGCCCTGCTCGTCTATCGCGCCGCCTGGCTCAAGGATCAGGGCACGCCCCGCGTCACCCGCGAGGCCAGCATGGCCAAGCTCCACGCCACCGAGGCCGCCGGCCGTATCGCGGATGCCTGCGCGCAGCTGCATGGCGGGCTCGGCGTCGTCCGGGATTCCGCCCCCGAGCTGCTGACCCGCGAGGTCCGCGCGCTGCGCGTCTATGAGGGCGCCTCCGAGATCCAGCGTGTGATCGTCGCGCGCACCGAGCGGGACAGGGCCTGAGCATGGACCACTTCGCGCGCGACAACCTGCCGCCGGCCGGGGAATGGCCCGACCTCCGGCCCCTCCCCTACCCCGCGCGGCTCAACTGCGCGACCGAGCTGCTGGACGCCAATCTCGCCGCGCGCGCCGACCATCCCGCCGTCGTCACCCCGGCCGAGACGCTGACCTACGCGCAGCTGGCGGAGCGGGTGAACCGCATCGCCAATGTGCTGGTGGGCGAGCTCGGCCTCATCCCCGGCAACCGCGTGCTCCTGCGCTCCGCGAACAACGCCTGGATGGTCGCCGCCTGTTTCGCAGTGCTGAAGGCGGGTGGCGTGGCCGTCGCCACCATGCCCCTGCTGCGCGCGCGCGAGATCGGCCAGATCTGCGCCAAGGCCCGCATCACCCACGCGCTCTGCGACGCGCGGCTCGCCGAAGACCTGCGCAAGGCCGAGGCGCCGGAGCTGAAGCACCTCGTGTTCTGGGGCGACGGCGATCTGGAAGCGCGCTGCGCCGCGGCGAGCCCGGACTTCGCCGCCTTCGATTCCGCCGCCGACGACACCTGCCTCATCGGCTTCACCTCGGGCACGACCGGCGAGCCCAAGGGCACCATGCACTTCCATCGCGACATGCTCGCGGTCTGCGACGCCTATTCCGCGCGCGTGCTCCAGCCCAGCCGGGACGACCGCTTCATCGGCTCGCCGCCGCTGGCCTTCACCTTCGGCCTCGGCGGGCTGGTGCTCTTCCCCTTCCGCGTCGGCGCCACCGCCATCCTGCTGGAGCGCGCGAGCCCGGAGGAGCTGCTGCCGGCCATCGCGGCATACCGCGCCACCATCTGCTTCACCGCGCCCACGGCCTATCGCGCCATGGCGGCGCATGTCGCGGATTTCGACATCTCCTCCCTTCGCAAATGCGTCTCCGCCGGCGAGACCCTGCCCAAGCCGATTTTCGACCTCTGGCGGGAGAAGACCGGAATCCGGCTGATGGACGGCATCGGCGCCACCGAGATGCTGCACATCTTCATCGGCGCGCCCGAGGAGCTGGTCCGCCCCGGCAGCACCGGCCTCGTCGTCCCCGGCTACGAGGCGCGCGTGGTGGACGGGAGCGGCCAGGAGGTCCCGCGCGGCACCCCTGGCCGCCTCGCCGTGCGCGGCCCCACCGGCTGCCGCTACCTCGCCGATCCGCGCCAGCGCCGCTATGTCGAGAAGGGCTGGAACATCACCGGCGACACCTACATCCAGGATACCGAGGGCTATTTCTGGTACCAGGCCCGCAGCGACGACATGATCGTCTCCGCCGGCTACAACATCGCGGGCCCCGAGGTGGAGGTCGCCCTTCTGCTGCATCCGGCCGTGCGCGAATGCGGCGTGGTCGGCACCGCCGATCCGGAGCGCGGCCAGGTCGTCACCGCCTTCGTCGTGCTGGAGGACGGCCACACGCCGGACGAGGCCATGGCCAAGACCCTGCAGGACCATGTGAAGGCCGAGATCGCGCCCTACAAATACCCGCGCAGGCTGGTCTTCGTGCCGGAGCTGCCGAAGACAGGCTCGGGCAAGCTGCAACGCTTCCTTCTCCGGCAGCGGGCCTGACCTCCGCCCTTGCGCGCCGCGCCACCTCCTGCGAAAGCCTCGCCCATGAGCCTCACCGCGCTGCAACCCAAGGGCTGGCCCGCCCCCAAGGGCTATGCCAACGGCCTGACGGGCGAGGGCCGCCTCGTGATCATCGGCGGCCAGATCGGCTGGGACGCCGCCGGGCATTTCGCCGAGGGCTTCGTGCCCCAGGTGCGCCAGGCGCTGCAGAACATCCTCGCCGTGCTGGCCGAGGCCGGCGGCCGGCCCGAGGACATCGCGCGGCTCACCTGGTTCGTCACCGATATCGGCGAGTACCGCGCGAGCCTGGCCGAGCTCGGCCCCGCCTATCGCGCCGTGATGGGCCGCCACTTCCCGGCGATGACCCTGGTGCAGGTCGGCGCCCTGGTGGAGGAGGAGGCGAAGGTCGAGATCGAGGCCACCGCCATCCTTTCCAAGGTGTGACGGCGTCCGATGGCCGGAGCGCCGCAGGGCGCGGAGGCCTGAATCGGCCGCCCAACGAAGCCACCGAGGCCGTTCGGGCGGAAGCGATCGCCCAGGGCTTCGACGTGGCCCGCTTCACCCAGGCCCTGCTGCCCGAGACGGCCCGCGCGCGCCTCGACGCCTTTCTCGATGCCGGCGCCCATGGGTCGATGGGCTGGCTCGAGGGCCGCCGCGCGCAACGCGCGCAACCCCGCATGCTCTGGCCGGAGGCGGTCAGCGTCATCGCCCTCGGCCTCAACTACGGGCCCGCCTACGATCCCCTGGCCAGCCTCGCCGAGCGCGGCCGCGCCACGATCAGCGCCTATGCCCAGGGCCGCGACTATCACGACCTCGTGAAGAAGCGCCTCAAGGCCCTTGGCGGCTGGATGGTGCGCCGCTTCAAGGGCAGCGAGCTGAAGGTCTTCGTCGACACCGCCCCCGTGATGGAGAAGCCGCTGGCCGCCCAGGCCGGGCTGGGCTGGCAGGGCAAGCACACCAACCTGGTCAGCCGCACGCACGGCTCCTGGCTCTTCCTCGGCGAGATCTACACCACGCTGGATCTGGCGCCCGACAGGCCCGAGACCGACCATTGCGGCAACTGCCGCGCCTGCCTGGAGTCCTGCCCGACCGCGGCCTTCCCGGCGCCCTACCGGCTCGATGCGCGGCGCTGCATCTCCTACCTCACCATCGAGCATCACGGCCCGATCCCGCACGAGTTCCGCGAGGCCATGGGCAACCGCATCTATGGCTGCGACGACTGCCTCGCCGCGTGCCCGTGGAACAAGTTCGCCCGCGCCTCCGCCGAGATGCAGCTCGCGCCGCGCAGCGAGATCGCGCCGCCACTCAGCGTGCTCGCCGCGCTGGACGATGCCGCCTTCCGCGCGCGCTATTCCGGATCGCCCATCAAGCGCATCGGCCGCGACCGCTTCACCCGCAACGTGCTGAACGCCATCGGCAACAGCGGCGACGCCGCCCTGCTGCCCACCGCGCGCGCCCTGTGCGAGGATGCGGACCCCACCGTCGCCGAGGCCGCGCGATGGGCCGTGGAAAGGTTGCAGGCATGACGAATGGAGCCCTCGTCCTCCTCTCCGGCGGGCAGGACAGCGCCACCTGCCTCGCCTGGGCGCTCGACCGCTTCGACCATGTCGAGACGCTGGGCTTCGACTACCGCCAGCGCCATGCCGTCGAGCTCGACTGCCGCGCGGCGCTGCGCGAAGGCATGGCCTCGCCCAGGCTGGGGCCGGACCACACGATTGACCTCGGCGTGCTCGGCCAGATCAGCGAGACGGCGCTGACCCGCGATACCGAGATCGCGCTGCGCGAGGACGGGCTGCCCAATACCTTCATCCCCGGCCGCAACCTCATCTTCCTCACCTTCGCCGCCGCGCTGGCCTATCGGCGCGGGCTGAAGCACATCGTGGGCGGCATGTGCGAGACGGATTATTCCGGCTATCCGGATTGCCGCGACGACACGATCAAGGCGCTTCAGGCCGCCATCAACCTTGGCATGAACACGCGGCTGGTGCTGCACACGCCGCTCATGTGGCTGGACAAGGCGGGCACCTGGCGGCTGGCGGAATCGCTCGGCGGACCGCGGCTGGTGGAGCTGATCCGCACCGAAAGCCACTCCTGCTACAAGGGCGAGCGAAGCAAGCTGCGCCCCTGGGGCTTCGGCTGCGGCAGCTGCCCCGCCTGCGAGCTGCGGGCCGCGGGCTGGGCGGCCTATGCGGCGCGTGCCGCCTGACAGCGCGCGTCGAATCCACGCTCCTATCCTGCTCGATTGCTCACGCTTGGCGATATTTACGTGATCGGGGTGAAATTGTATTTATCGGACTTAGATGTGATTTACCCGATGCACGGAGTTGCTTGATTATTCCGCCGCGATATGTGGTCATGCGCGAGAAATACTTGAGGGCGACGCTTGATGGCGGAATGCGAGGCCAGCATCCTGATCTGCACCCGGAACCGGGCCGCCTCCCTCGCCCGGACGCTTCATGGGCTCGCCGGGATGCCGGTTCCGGCGGGCCTCTCCTGGGAGGTCGTCGTCGTGGACAACGGCAGCACGGACGACACCCAGGCCGTCATCGCCCAGTTCTCGGCCCGCCTGCCGCTGCGCGGCGTCGTCGAGCCGCGGACAGGGCTGGCGATCGCCCGCAACAGGTCGCTGTCGGCCTCCCGGGGGCGATGGCTGCTGGTCACGGACGACGATTGCGTGGTCGCGCCGGACTGGCTGGCCGTGGCCGTCGGACTGCTCCGGGCCGAGCCCATGCAGCTGATCTGCGGTCGCGTGGAGCTGGGAGATCCCCTCGACTTGCCGCTGGCCATCAAGACCTCCCGCATCCGCGACATCCTGGCCCACCCGGGCGGGCTGTGGGGGTTCCTGCACGGGGCCAACATGGCCTTCGGGCGCTGCGTCGTCGAGCGCGCGGGCGGCTTCGATCCGCGCTTCGGCGCGGGGTCCAGGCTGAGATCGGCCGAGGATGTCGACTTCGCCTATCGCGTGCTGCGTTCCGGCACCCGCATCGCCTACGAGCCCGACCTGCTGGTCCACCACTTCCATGGCCGGCGCGGCACCCGGACGTGGTACCAGCAGGTCGGCGACCACGCCTTCGGCTTCGGCGCCATGGCGACGAAGTACGCGCTGCGCGGCGACGGCGACCCGATGCGCGCCCTGTACTGGGACATGCGATCCACCATGCGCCTGTGCCGCAGCGAGCTGCGGGAATGGCGGCGGATTCCCGCCAAGCTCCGCGGCCTTCTCGGATGCGCGCAATTCCTGCGCGTGCGGCACCACCCCGACGACCAGGCCGAAATGGGAGGCCCCAAATGAACGCCGCAGCCACGTCCACGCCCTATGGGCGCGAATTCTACCTGGACCAGCAGGATGGGTCGCTCCGCTCCGCCGCGGCGGTCGTGCCGCATATCCTGGAAAGCTTCCACCCCGGCTCGGTCGTCGATGTCGGCTGCGGCGTCGGAACCTGGCTGTCGGTCGTGCGGCAGGCCGGGGTCCAGGACGTGCTGGGCCTGGACGGCGACTATGTGGACCGCTCGCTCCTGAAGATCCCGCCCGCCGACTTCCTCAGCGCGGACCTGCGCCAGCCGCTTCCGGTGGTGCGCGGCTTCGACCTGGCGATGTGCCTCGAAGTGGCCGAGCATCTTCCCGAAGCGGCCGGCGCCGCCCTGGTCCGGCAGCTGACCGCGCTGGCGCCCGTCGTGGTCTTCTCGGCCGCGATCCCCGGCCAGGCCGGCACCGACCACATCAACGAGCAGTGGCAGGACTATTGGCGGGCCCGCTTCGCGGCCGAGGGCTTCGCGGCCTATGACGTGATCCGCCCCAGGATCTGGAACGACGACCGGGTCGATTTCTGGTACCGGCAGAACCTCGTCTGCTACGTCAGGGCGGGCCATCCGGTGGCGGCCGGTCTTACGCCGGTGGCCGAGGGCGCCAGCCTCAACTTCGTGCATCCCGCCCTGTTCCAGCGGGCGCTGGAGCAGGCCGACATGTTCCTGTCCCGCGCGGTGTCGATGCTGCCGAGGCTGGCGGCCAAGGCCATGAAGCGCCGGCTGCCCGGCGCCAGGGCGCCGGACCGCGAGACCGGCTGACCCGGCGCGCGGCCCGACCGGAGCCTCCCTCGGCGAAGGCACGCCCTGCGGGCGCCCCCGGGAAACCGGAGCGGCCGAACTCCGTTCGACCCTGGGGGCCCGGGCGGCCCTTCGAGGGGGATCGGAATTGCCTGTGGAACCGACGGCGCGACCTGCGCCGCACATGACCCATGAGTCGGCGCCGGCCGCGGCCCGTTCCGGCATCGGCCGAGCGGCCCTCGCGGCGCGCGGATGAGCCCGATGGACACGGCGTCCAGCTGGCTGCGGGCCGGCGAGAAGACATCGCTGCCAATCGAGGATTACGGCCTCATCGGCGACGGCCGGACCGCGGCCCTGGTCGGGCGCGACGGCTCCATCGACTGGTTGTGTTGGCCCCGCTTCGACAGCGCGAGCTGCTTCGCCGCCCTGCTCGGCGACGAGGGCCATGGCCACTGGTCCATCGCGCCGGCCGGGGGCGAGGCACGCGCGACGCGCGCCTATCGCGGCGACACCATGATCCTGGAGACCGTCTTCGAGACGCGGGACGGCAGCTTCGCGGTGATCGACTTCATGCCGGCGGCCCGTCCGGATTCCTCCATCATCCGCATCGTGGAGGGCCGGCGGGGCACGAGTCCCGTGCGCATGCAGCTCCGGCTGCGCTTCGACTACGGCTCCTCCGTCCCCTGGGTGACCCGGCTGCCGGACGGGACGGGGATCTCGGCGATCGCCGGGCCGAACCTCGTGGTCCTCCGATCGGAGGCGGAGCTCCATGGCGAGAACCTCGCGACCGTCGCGGAATTCAGCCTCTCGGCCGGGCAGCGCCGACACTTCGTGCTCACCTATGGCCCCTCGCATCTCGCCCCGCCCGCGCCGATCGACCCGGAGGCCGCCCTGCGCGAGACGGACACCTTCTGGCGCGCCTGGGCCGGGCGCTGCACCTATGACGGCCACCGGCGCGAGGCGGTGCTGCGCTCGCTGCTGACGCTCAAGGCGCTCATCTACGCCGAGACGGGCGGCATCGTCGCTGCCCCCACCACCTCGCTGCCCGAATGCCTCGGCGGGACGCGCAACTGGGACTACCGCTACTGCTGGATCCGCGACGCGACGCTGACGCTCATCGCCCTGATGGGCGCGGGCTATCACGAGGAGGCGAAGGCCTGGCGCGACTGGCTGCAACGGGCCGTGGCGGGAAGCCCGGCCGACCTGCAGCTCATGTACGGCATCGCGGGCGAGCGCCGGCTGGACGAATGGGAGGTGCCGGGCCTGCCGGGCTACGAGGGCTCGGCGCCGGTCCGGGTCGGGAATGCCGCGTCGGGCCAGCTCCAGCTCGATGTCTGGGGCGAGATGATGGATGCGCTGCACCTCGCGCGCGAAGGCGGGCTCGCCTCCCTGCCCTCGGCCTGGGCGCTGGAATGCCGGGCGCTGGAGCATCTCGAGGGCATCTGGGACGAGCCCGACGACGGCATCTGGGAAATGCGCGGCGGGCGGCGGCACTTCACCCATTCGAAGGTCATGGCCTGGGTGGCCTTCGACCGCGTGATCCGCGACGCGGAGAAATACGGGCTAAGGGCGCCGCTGGACCGCTGGCGCGCCGTCCGGGAGGAGATCCACCGCACCGTCTGCGACAAGGGCTTCGACCCGGCGCTCGGCAGCTTCACCCAGAGCTTCGGATCGCGCGAGCTGGATGCCAGCCTCCTCCTGATCCCCACGACCGGCTTCCTGCCCATCGACGATCCGCGCGTCGCCGGCACCATCGCCGCGGTGGAGCGCGAGCTTCTGGAGGACGGGCTGGTGCTGCGCTACCGCACCGAGAGCGGCAAGGACGGGCTGCCCGCCGGCGAGGGCGCCTTCCTCGCCTGCAGCTTCTGGCTGGCCGATGCCTGGTTGCTCCAGGGGCGGGAGGCGGAGGCGAATGCGCTCGTCGACCGGCTGCTGTCCCTGCGCAACGACCTCGGCCTGCTCGCCGAGGAATTCGACACCGGGGCCCTCCGGCAGGTGGGCAACTTCCCGCAGGCCTTCTCGCACCTCGCGCTGGTGCGAACGGCGATCAGCCTGCACGCGCATGCCCCGTTGCGCGAGACGATCGAGACGCCGGGTCAAGAGATCAGGGCAGCACCGCCTGCATCGAGGTCTTGACCAGGATGGCCGCCGGGCCGGGCCGGCGGATGGCCTCCTGCATCGCCGGCAAGTCGTCCCGCGTGTTCACCCGCGTCACCGGCAGGCCGAAGGCCTGGGCCCAATGGGCAAAGTCCGGATTGGCGAACATGGTGCCGCTGACCCGCCCGGGATGCTGCCGCTCCTGGTGGATGCGGATGGAGGCGTAGCCCAGGTTCTCGGAAAGCAGCAGCTTGATCGGCAGGTTGCGCTCGACGGCCACGGCGAGCTCGCCGCCGGTCATGAGGATGCCGCCGTCGCCCACGCCGCAGACCACGGTCCGTCCGGGGCAGCGCAGCGTGGCGGCGACGGCGGACGGCACGCCGAAGCCCATGGCGCCGGAGATGGGCACCAGCAGCCGCTGGCCGGGCGCGTAGCTCACCTTGCGGTAGAAGGGCGCGCCGAAGGTGCCCGCGTCGAGCGTGACGATGCCGTCGGCCGGCAGCGCGGCGCCGACCGCCTGCGCCACCTCGGCGAAGGGCAGCCCGTCCGGCCAGTCGCGCGGCTTCACCTGGCAGTCGGCGACATGCAGCGCGCGGAGCTTCTCCGCCCAGGCCTTGCGGCCCGGCGGCACGTTCGAGGCCGGCAGGGCGGCGATGAGCGCCTGGGCGTCGGCGGCCAGGGCGATCTCCGCCGGGAAGAGCCAGTTCAGGAATTTCGGGTCCGGGCAGACATGGATCAGCCGCTGCCCTGCCGCCGGCCAGGAATAGCCCTGGGTGGTGATGTCGGTCAGCCGCGTGCCCAGCGCCAGGATCAGGTCGGCCGAGGCGAAGGCCTCGCGCTGCGCATCGGGGTTCCGCAGCCCCATGTCGCCGGCATAGAGCGGCGAGTGGTTGTCGAAGATGTCCTGCCGGCGGAAGGACACGGCGACGGGCAGGTGCCAGGCCTCGGCGAAGCGGGCCAGCGCCGCGCGCCCCTCGGCGCTCTCGAAGCCGTGGCCGGCGAGCAGGATCGGCCGCTCCGCCTGCGCCAGGGCGGCGGCGATGCGCGCGACATCTGCGGGCGCGGCGGCGGCCGGCGTGGCGAGGCTATAGGACGGCGCGGCGGCGGCGCATTCCATGTCCAGCACGTCCTCGGGCAGCGAGAGCACGACCGGGCCGGGCACGCCCTGCATGGCCATGGCATAGGCCCGCGCGATGAGCTCGGGCACCTGCTCGGGCCGGGTCGCCTCGCCCACGAACTTGCAGAAGCGGCCGAACATGTGGCCGTAGTCGATCTCCTGGAAGGCGTCGCGGCGGAGGTCCTTCGCCTCCACCTGGCCGATCAGCAGGATGAGCGGGACGGCGTCCTGCTCGGCCGTGTGCAGCGCGATGGCGGCGTTGCAGGCGCCGGGCCCGCGGCTGACCATGAACACGCCCGGCCGTCCCGTGAGCTTGGCGTCGGCGATCGCCGCAAAGCCCGCGCCGCCCTCGTGGCGGTTGACCACGAGGTCGATGGGCGCGTCGTGCAGCGCCTCCAGCAGCGCGATGTAGCTCTCGCCGGGCACGCAGAAGGCGCGGTCGATCCCCTGGGCGGCGAGAAAATCCACCAGGCGTTGGGCGGCTGTCGGCAAGGCTGTTCCCCGGAACGTTCTTCGTGGGTCCGGTGTAGCCCCGCGGGGCGGGTGCGACTACCCGGCGGGGGGTGGTCAGCGCGGGCTTTCGGAAATGCGCGCGAGGGTCTCCGTGACGAGGCCGCGCTCGACGCGGACGGCCGCCTCGATGGTGATCATCATCCGGTTGTCGCCCGGGCGGCGCATGACGCAGCTCCATTCGCCCGTCGTGGTCGCGGGCGCCGCGCAGCCCAGGCCGAGCGCGCCCAGATGCTGCACGGCCGGGCCGGGATCCTGGCCCTCGGGCGAGAGCCGGTCGATGTCGCGCTTCAGCAGGACGGCCCCCTGCCGCAGGCCCTGGCGCAGATAGGTCTCGATCTGCGTGCGTTCCCGATGATTGGGCCAGTAGGTGGCCACCAGCGCGACGACGAAGGCGATCACGAGGAAGACCAGGAGGGCGCGCCGCTTGGTGCCCTGCTGCATGCGATCCGAGACTTGCGGATCGGCCCTCATGCGGCCCTGAGCCGGGGATTGCCCAGGAAGCGGCCCGGCGCGGCCGTGCCGGGTTCGGAGCCCTCGGTGTAGGTGGTCACGCCGTTGCACCAGACCTGCTCGATGCCGTCCGAGACGAGGTCGGGCTCGGACCAGGTCGCGTTGTCGCGCACGCGGGCCGGGTCGAAGAGCACGAGGTCGGCGAAGCCCCCAGGGCGGATGGTGCCGCGGTCGGGCAGGCCGAAGATGCTCGCCGGGCGCCCGGTCATCTTGTGGACCGCCGTCTCGAGGCTGAAAAGCCGCACGTCGCGCACATACATGCCCAGCACGCGCGGGAAGGTGCCCCAGAGGCGCGGATGCGGCTTGGCGTCGTGCGGGATGCCGTCGCTGCCGATCATGGAGCGCGGATGCGCCATGATGCGGCGGACATCGGCCTCGTCCATCTGGAAGGTGATGGCGCCGGCGGGCAGCAGCTTGTCGGCCGCGGCGCGGCGCGTCATGCCCCATTCCTGCGCGATGGCGTCGAGGTTGCGGCCGGCCATCTCCGGGAAGGGCACGGACCAGGTGATCTGCACCTGCACGTCCTGCCGCAGCTTGTCGGGCATCAGCACGGTGGAGCCCGCCGGGTAAGGATAGACGTCGAAGGCCACCGGCTGGTCCTGCGCCATGGCGTCCATGAGCGCGAGCGTGTCGCGCGAGCGTCCGAAATTCTCGCTCATGCTGCATTTGTGGTGGCTGATGCAGAGGTCGAGCCCGCCCGTCCCGCCATTGGCCTCGCGCGTGGTGCGCAGCGTCTCGCGGATGCTGTCGAGCACGTGGTCCGCCTCGTCGCGCATATGGGTGGCGTACATGCCGCCGACCTCGGCCACGACCTCGGCGATGGCGATGACCTCCTCCGTCGTCGCCTGCGCGTTGGGCGGGTAGTAGAGGCCGGTCGAGAAACCCCCTGCCCCCTCCTTCAGCGCCTCGCGCAGGCGGTCCTGCATCTTCGCGATCTCGTGGTCCTTGGCGGCGCGATAGACGTCGCCATTCATGGCCTCGACGCGGAGCGACATGTTGCCGCAGAAGGCGAAGGTGTTGACCGCCGTGGGCCGCTTCTTCAGCGCCTCGGCATATTCGCCGAAGCTGCCCATGGTGAACCAGCTCTCGTCGCCCAGCAGGTCGAGCGGCGGCGGCGGGCGCTTCGTCATGCGGACCGGGGCGAGGCTCACGCCGCAATTGCCGACCACGACGGTGGTGACGCCCTGGCTGGTCTTGCAGTGCACGCATTCCGGCCCGCAGGTCACCAGGCGGTCGTCATGGGTATGCGCGTCGATGAAGCCGGGCGCCAGCGCCTTGCCCCTCGCCTGGATCTCCTTCTGTCCCGCCATGCTGCCGAGGGCGCCCACGGCCAGGATCCGGTCCCCTTCGACCGCCACGTCGCCCCGGAAGCGCGGCGCGCCCGTGCCGTCGAAGACGGTGGCATCGCGGATGACGAGGTCGCAGCGCAGGGTCATGGGTCTCTCCTTCGGGGCAGGAATGATGCCCGAGGGCGGGCGCGGACGCCATCGGGCGCCGGAGGCCGCCTGGATTGCACCGCGGGGGGCGGATGACGTATCCGTGGGACCAAGGAAATCCTGGAGGAAGCCATGTCCCTGCTCCGCCGCGCCGTCCTTGGCGCCGGTCTCGCCGCGTGTCTCGCCCCCCTGGCGGCCGCGCCCGCCCTCGCCCAGACCCAGCTGACCATCCAGCACCCGCTGCCGCTCGCCAGCCACTACGGCGACGGCGCGACCGCCTTCAAGCAGACGCTGGAGCGGCTGACCAACAACCGCCACCGCGTGAACATCCAGCGCAACGACAACGAGCGCGAGATGGTGGAGAGCGTGCAGATCGGCACGATCGACTGCACCATTACCTCGACCGGCCCCGTCGGGAACTTCGTGCCGGCGGTGCGCAACGTGGACGTGCCCTTCCTCTTCCGCGACTACGCCCATGCCCGCGGCGCGCTGGACAGCGAGATCGGCCAGTCGATCCTGGGCCAGTTCAACGCCCGCGGCCTGGTCGGCGTGATCTGGCTGGAGAACGGCTTCCGCCACCTCACCAACAGCCGCCGCGAGGTGAACCTGCCGGCCGACATGCGGGGCCTGAAGGTCCGCACCATGGAGAACCAGGTGCATATGCGCGCCTTCTCCACGCTCGGCGCGCTGCCCACGCCGATGGCCTTCTCCGAGCTGGTTCCGGCCCTGCAGCAGGGCACGGTCGACGGGCAGGAGAACCCGATCCCGGTCATCGTGGCCAACAACCTCAACCAGGTTCAGCGCTTCCTGACCCTGACCTCGCACGTCTATTCGCCGGCGCTGCTCATCTGCAATCCGGGCACCCTGGGCCGGCTGAACGCCGCCGACCGTGCCGCCTTCCTGGAAGCCGCGCGCGCCGCGCAGGCCGCCAACCGCGCCCGCGTCGCAGCCGACGACGCCTCGGGCGTGGAGGAGCTGCGCCGCCGCGGCATGACGGTGGTCACGACCGTGGACACCGCCGCCTTCCAGGCCGCGCTGGCGCCCGCCTTCGCCGAATACGAGCGCTCGCTGGACGGCGCGCTGCTGCGCCGCATCCGCGACTGGCGCCCGGCGCAGTAGGACTCGTGAACGCGATGAACCTGCTGCCGCTGCAGATCGTGGCGGCGGCCACGGCGGCCGTGGTGATGCTGGCCCTCTGGGCCTCCGGGCGGGACGGCGCCTTCCGCCGCGGGGTGCTGGCGGCCGACCGGATCGCCACCGGCCTGGCCACCGCGCTCGCCTGCGCGGCGCTCGCCGTCGCGGTCTTCGCCGGCTTCTGGCAGGTCGTCGCGCGCTTCGCGACGGAGACGCCCTCCATCTGGTCCGAGGCGCTGGTGCGCACGGCGCTGATCTGGATGGCCTTCCTGGGCCTCGCCGCCGCGCTGCGGACCGGCGCGCTGGTCTCCATCGACGTGGCGCACCGCTACTCGCGGGGCACGCTGCGCCGCGCGCTGGAAGCGGCGGCGCTGGCCTGCAATCTCTCGCTGATGGGCGTGCTGCTCTGGTTCGGCTGGATCATGGCCGGGCGGGTGCAGTTCCAGGAGATGGCCGGCCTCGAGGTCTCGATGAGCTGGGGCTATGCGGCCCTGCCCATCGGCGCGGCCTTCGCCATGCTCGGCGCCATCGGGCATTTCCTCGACCGCCGGGCCGATGAGCTGGAAATGGCCGTATGACCTCCGCCATGCTCACCGCGATGCTGGTGCTCTTCGCCATCAGCGTCCCGGTCGCCGTCGCGATCGGCATCGCGGCCGTGATCGGCGTGGCGGGCTTCACCAGCTTCCCGCTGATCGTGGCGGCGCAGCAGCTCTTCGTCTCGCTGGACCGCTTCCCGCTGGCGGCCATCCCCTTCTTCATCCTCGCCGGCAATCTGATGGATGTGGGCGGCATCTCGCGCCGCCTCGTCGAATTCGCGAAATCCCTCGTGGGCGGGGTGCAGGGCGGGCTGCCGGCCACCTGCATCGTCACCTGCATGATCTTCGCCGCCATCAGCGGCAGCTCCGTCGCCACCACCTTCGCGGTCGGCGCGGTGATGATCCCGGCCCTGGTGAAGCACGGCTATCCGGTGGCCTTCGCCGCCGCGCTGCAGGCCACGGCGGCCGAGCTCGGCGTCATCATCCCGCCCTCCATCCCGATGATCCTCTACGGCGTCACCACCCAGACCTCGATCCCGGAGCTCTTCATCGCGGGCGTGGGCCCCGGCATCCTGATCGGCGCTGCGCTGATCGCGACCGTGCTGATCTGGTGCCGCCTCAAGGGCTGGGGCAAGCAGGACGGGCTGGGCCGCCTGCCCTTCCTCGTCTCGCTGCGCCAGGCCGGATGGGCGCTGTTCATGCCGGTGGTCGTGCTCGGCGGCATCTATGGCGGCATCACCACGCCGACCGAGGCGAGCGTCGTCGCCGTGGTCTATGCGATCCTGGTGGGGATGTTCCTGCATCGCGAGATCGGCGTGCGTGACCTCTACCCGATCTTCCGCAAGTCGGTGATCTCCTCCTCGGTCATCATGTTCATCATCGCCTGCGCGGGGCTCTTCTCCTGGCTGCTGAACCGCCAGGGCGTGCCCGATGCCGCCGCCGAATGGCTGGTGACGAATTTCGACGGGCCGGGCTGGTACATGCTGGGCGTGAACCTGTTTCTCTTCGTCGTCGGCATGTTCGTGGAGACTTCGGCCTCCATCATCGTGCTCGCGCCGATCCTGTCCGAGGCCGCGCAAAGGCTGGGAATCGACCAGGTGCATTTCGGCACGGTGATGGTGGTGAACCTCGCCCTGGGCATGATCACGCCGCCCTTCGGCGTGAACCTCTTCGCCGCGGCGCAGGTGGCGGGCACCAGCATCGACCGCATGATGCGCTACCTGCCGATCTTCATCGGCGTCATCTTCGCCTGCCTGATGATCATCGCCTACGTGCCCGCGATCGTGCTTTTCCTGCCCCATCTGGTCTTCCGCTGATGGGACTTGCGCGGGGATGCGGTCCCCGCGCAGCATCCCCGAGGGATACAGGGACGAAACCGAGATGCATCAGATCACCCGCCGCGGCGCACTCGGCGCGGCCGCCGCCAGCACCCTCGCCGCCAGGAGCCACGCCCAGCCGCGCGACAACACCATCCGGATCGGCGTGCTGGCGGATTTCTCGGGCCCCTATCGCGACACCTCCGGCCCCACCTCCTTCGCTGCCGTGCAGCAGGCCATCGAGGATCTCGGCCTCGCGCAGCGCGGCATCAACGTCGAGGTCGTCCAGGGCGACCACCTCAACCGTCCCGATGCCGCGCTGGCCCTGGCCCGCCGCTGGATCGACACCCAGGGCGTGGACATGATCTGCGAGGTGAACAACAGCGCGGTCGCGCTCGCCGTCGCCAACCTGGTGCGCGAGAAGGACAAGATCCAGCTCGCCTCCGGCGCCGCCAGCTCCGCCCTCACCGGGGCGCAATGCTCCACCCACACCATCCAGTGGACCTACGACACCTGGGTCTTCGCCAATGTGGTGGGCGGCGCCGCCGTGCGCGCGGGCGGCGACAGCTGGTACTTCATCACGGCCGACTACGCCTTCGGCCACCAGCTGGAGCGCGACACCGGGCAGTTCGTCACCCGCGCGGGCGGGCGTATGCTCGGCGCCGCGAGATACCCCTTCCCCGGCACGACCGATTTCTCCTCCTTCCTCGTCCAGGCGCAGGCGAGCCGCGCGAAGGTGATCGGCCTCGCCATGGCGGCCGCCGACACGCAGAACTGCGTGAAGCAGGCGCATGAATTCGGCCTGACGCGGCGCGGCCAGAAGCTCGCCGGCATGATCATGTTCGTGCAGGACATCAAGTCGATCGGCCTGGAGGCCGCGCAGGGCATGCTGCTCTCGGAGGTCTTCTACCACGACCTCAACGACCGCACGCGCGGCCTCGCGAGCCGCATCCTTCGCCGCACGCCGACCAACATGCCGGGCCAGGAGCATGCCGGCACCTATTCCTGCGCCATCCACTACCTCAAGGCCGTCGCCGAGGTGGGCGTGGCGCGCGCCAAGGCCTCGGGCATTGAGGTCATCAACGTGATGAAGCGCATGCCCACCGACGACGACGCCTTCGGTCCCGGCCGCGTGCGCGAGGACGGCCGCAAGATCCACCCCGCCTATCTCTTCGAGGTGAAGAGCCCCGCCGAGAGCCGCCGCGAATGGGACTATTACAAGCTGGTCTCGACCGTGGGCATGGAGGAGGCGTTCCGGCCGCTCAACGAAGGCGGATGCCCGCTGATCCGCACCTGATGCGTGCCCATTCCGTGGCATGACAAAAAGGCGCTAGGCTTCCCATCGAGGGGCCGGCCCATGCAGCCGGCCTCCGAACCGGGAGGACATCATGATCGAACGCCGAAACCTGGCGCTTCTCTCCGGCGGCGCGCTTCTCGCGCCCGCCATCCCAAGGGCGCAGGAGATGGAGCGCCGCGAGGACCTCGTGCAGGGCTTCTCGCGCGCGCGGCTCGGCCGCTTCCAGCCCGCCATGGAGCGCGAGGTGGAGCGCGGCAGCTTCAACGGCGCCGTCGCCCTCATCGCCCGCAACGGGCAGATCGTCCATCACGAGGCCTATGGCCACCAGGACAATGCGCGCCGGGTGCCGATGACGCGGGAAGCAATCTTCCTGCTCGCCTCCATGACCAAGCCGCTCACCTCCGTCGCCGCCATGATGCTGATGGAGGAAGGCCGCCTCAAGATCACCGACCCGATCCGCCAATGGCTGCCCGAGCTCGCCAACCTCAAGGTCGAGGTCCGCAACGGCGACCGCTTCGAGGACGTGCCGCTGCAACGCCCCATCACCGTGCAGGACCTGCTGCGGCATTCCTCCGGCTTCATCTACGCCAACGACGCCTCGCCCTCGCGCCGCATCAACGCCATGTACGAGCAGCACCAGATCGAGGCCCGCGACCGCCAGGTAACGGGCGACGAGATGCTGCGCCATCTCGGCACCATCCCGCTGGCCTTCCAGCCGGGCGCGCAGTTCTTCTACTCGATCAGCACCGATGTGCTGGGCCTGCTGCTGGAGCGCGTGAGCGGCCAGCGGCTCGACCGCCTCATCGCCGAGCGCCTGACCGAGCCGCTGGGCATGCGCGACACCACCTGGTGGGTGGAGCCCGCCCGCCGCTCGCGCATCGCCGAAAGCATCGCCTCCGACACGCAGAGCGCGCCCATGTGGCGGACCTATCGTATCGAGGAGGACCAGGCCGGCCGGAGCTACCTCAAGGGCGGGGCGGGCCTCGTCGGCACCAGCGGCGACTACTTCCGCTTCGCCCAGATGGTGGCCAATGGCGGCACGCTGGAGGGCCGGCGGTATCTCTCCCCGCCCACGGTGAACTACATGCTCTCCGACCACATGGGCACGATGGGCGGCACGCCGGCGGCGAGCACGGGGCCGGGCTACGGCTTCGGCCTGGGCTTCGCGGTACGCCGGCAGGACGGGCTCGGGGCCGCGACCGGCAGCATGGGCGACGCCATGTGGGCCGGCGCCTGGGGCACCAGCTTCACGATCGACCGGGCCGAGAAGCTGGTGGGCGTCTTCATGGCGCAGGGGCCGAGCAACCGCGGCCACACGCGGATGGTCTTCAAGAACCTGACCTATGGGGCGATGGTGGAGAGCCTGCGGGGCTAGGTCGCTCGCGGCGACGGGGCGGCACCGATGGGCAGCCGGAGGGCCATGTGCTATTGGCGCCGCCCTGCATCCCGCAGCGGACGGGATCGCCGCCAGCACCGCGTCCTGCGCGACGCCCCGGACGCGGCGAGCGACTCCGACCCATCCAGAAGAAGGGGATTTCCCATGATCAAGAGACTGCTGCTCGCAGCGGCGACCGTCGCGACGGCTTGGGCCGGCATCGGCGCCGCCTCCGCCGCGACCCTCGACAACGTCCGCCAGCGCGGCCAGCTCATCTGCGGCGTGAGCCAGGGCTTCGCCGGCTTCTCCACGGCCGACAGCCGCGGCGAGACGCGCGGCTTCGATGCCGACTATTGCCGCGCCGTGGCCGCCGCCGTGCTCGGCGACGCGAGCAAGGTGCGCTTCGTGGCCCTGACCGCGCAGAACCGCTTCACCGCGCTGCAGGCCGGCGAGATCGACGTGCTGTTCCGCAATTCGACGCAGACCTTCCTGCGCGGGAATTCCATCGGCCTGCGCCAGCTGCCGGTGAACTTCTATGACGGCCAGGGCTTCGCCACCCGCCGCGACGCCGGCGTGGCGCGCGTGCAGGATCTGAACGGCGCGACCATCTGCGTGGCCCAGGGCACGACGCATGAGCTGAACCTGGCCGACATCGCCCGCGCCCGGAACATCCGCTTCCAGCCGGTGGTCTTCGAGCGGGTGGACACGATGTACTCGGCCTTCTTCGCCGGCCGCTGCGACGCGATGACGCAGGACGCCTCGGCGCTGGCCGGCGCCATCTCGGTCGCGCCCAACCCGGCGCAGTTCATGGTGCTCTCCGAGACGATCAGCAAGGAGCCGCTCGGGCCCTTCGTCCGCAACGGCGACGACCAGTGGGCGAACATCGTCACCTCCGTCCACTACGCGCTGGTCGAGGCCGAGGAGACGGGCGTGACGCAGGCCAATGCCCAGCAGCAGGCGGCCGGCAGCACGGATGCGACGGTGCAGCGCCTGCTCGGCCGCACGGGCGAGTTCGGCTCGCGCATCGGGCTCGACAATGCCTGGGCGCTGAACATGATCCGCGCGGTGGGCAATTACGGCGAGCTCTTCGAGCGCAACCTCGGCCAGGGCAGCCCGCTGAAGCTCGCCCGCGGGCTGAACGGCCTCTGGAGCCAGGGCGGGCTGCAATACGCGATCCCCTTCCGGTGAGGATGGCTTGCGCGGAGCAGGCGCGGGACCAGATCTGAAGCCTGAAGGAGACAGACCATGATCCTGAAAATGCTCCGCGCGAGGAAACGGCTCGCGAAGATGGCCCTGGGCGGCGCCTTCGCCGCCGGGGCGGTCGCGGGCGGCACGGCGGCGGCGGTGGCCGTGACGGGCGTTGCCGTCACCGGCGCGGTCGGCGTTGCGGGCGTTTGCGCCCTGAAGCGCGCGAAGGACAGGCGCGAGGCTGCGGCTTCGACTTAGCCCATGAGGGGAGGGCCCCGGCCCTCCCCTTTTCGTATCAATCCCCCGCCGCCACCGGCGGCAGGTAGATGGCGCCGCCATTGCCGCGGAACGTCTCGCTCATCTCGTCCATGCCCTTCTGGGCGGCGTCGCGGATCTCCTGCGTGATCTTCATCGAGCAGAATTTCGGGCCGCACATCGAGCAGAAATGCGCGAGCTTGGCGCCCTCGGCCGGCAGGGTCTGGTCGTGGAACTTTTCCGCCGTCTCGGGGTCCAGGCCGAGATTGAACTGATCCCGCCAGCGGAACTCGAAGCGCGCCCGCGAGAGCGCGTCGTCGCGCAGCTGCGCCGCCGGATGGCCCTTTGCCAGATCCGCCGCATGGGCCGCGATCTTGTAGGTGATCACGCCCGTCTTCACGTCGTCGCGATCGGGCAGGCCGAGGTGCTCCTTGGGCGTCACGTAGCAGAGCATGGCGCAGCCGAACCAGCCGATCATCGCCGCGCCGATGCCGCTCGTGATGTGGTCGTAGCCCGGCGCGATGTCCGTCGTCAGCGGCCCTAGCGTGTAGAAGGGCGCCTCGCCGCACGCATCCAACTGCTTCTCCATGTTGATCTTGATCTTGTGCATCGGCACGTGGCCGGGCCCCTCGATCATGACCTGCACGTCCCGCGCCCAGGCCACCTTGGTCAGCTCGCCCAGCGTCTCCAGCTCGGCGAATTGCGCGCGGTCGTTGGCGTCGGCGATGCTGCCCGGCCGCAGCCCGTCGCCGAGCGAGAAGGACACGTCATAGGCCCGCATGATCTCGCAGATTTCGGGAAACTTCTCGTAGAGGAAGCTCTCCTTGTGATGCGCGAGGCACCACTTCGCCATGATGGAGCCGCCGCGCGAGACGATGCCCGTCACGCGCTCGGCCGTCAGCGGCACATAGGCCAGGCGCACGCCGGCGTGGATGGTGAAGTAGTCCACCCCCTGCTCCGCCTGCTCGATGAGCGTGTCGCGGAAGATCTCCCAGGTCAGCTCCTCGGCCTTGCCGCCGACCTTCTCCAGCGCCTGGTAAATCGGCACGGTGCCGATCGGCACGGGCGAATTGCGCAGGATCCATTCGCGCGTGGTGTGGATGTTCCGGCCCGTGCTGAGGTCCATCACATTGTCCGCGCCCCAGCGGATGGCCCAGACCAGCTTGTCCACCTCCTCGGCCACGCTCGACGACACCGCGCTGTTGCCGATATTGGCGTTGATCTTCACCAGGAAGTTGCGGCCGATGATCATCGGCTCGCTCTCGGGGTGGTTGATGTTGGCCGGGATGATCGCGCGGCCGCGGGCCACCTCGTCGCGCACGAATTCCGGCGTGACGTGATCGGGGATGGCGGCCCCGAAGCTCTCGCCGCCGCGCTTCATGCCCAGCGCCGCCGCGCGGCCCATATTCTCGCGGATGGCGATGTATTCCATCTCCGGCGTGACGATGCCCGCGCGGGCATAGGCGAGCTGCGTCACGGCCTTGCCGGCCTTCGCGCGCAGCGGCAGGCGGCCCTGCCGGTCGAAGAGCGGCACGCGGCGCTCCTCCCCGGCCTTCAGCCCGTCATCCTCCGGCTTCTGCGCGCGTCCGGCGATGTGCTCGACATCGCCGCGGGCCACGATCCAGTCATGGCGGTGCGGCGCCAGCCCGCGGCCGATGTCGGTCACGACCCGGGCGTCGGTATAGGGGCCGGAGGTGTCGTAGACGCGCAGCGGCGGCTCGCCGCCGGAGACCTCGATCTCGCGCATGGCGACGCGGATCTGCGGATGGAGCTGGCCGCCGACATGCAGCTTGCGCGAGGCAGGCAGCGGGCCGGTGGTGACGTTGGGGCCTTGCGGCGGCAGGTGATCTGGCATTCTCGGACTCCCCTCGCGAAAGAACATACGAAGGGAGTGGTGGCTGCGACGCCGAGTTGCCCATCCCTTCGCCGGCATGACCCGGATCAGGTTCGAAGGGTGACCGCGTCGCTCGCGGAATCTCAGCCCTGCGGAAAGGGCTCCCCTTGGATGTGGCAAGCCTGCGCCGGGTCGCGGGGTGGAGTCAATTCGCGGCTTCAGCTCCGCTGCATCTCCATCGTGTAGGTCGCGACATCGGTGCGGTAGGTCGAGCGCGCGACCTGCAGCACGCGGCCCGAGGCGGTGCGGTTCACGCGGGTGATCGCCAGCAGCGGATCGCCGGCCTTCACGTCCAGGATGCGCGCGACCTCGGCCGTGGCGCGGATCGCCGTCATGCTCTGCTGGATGCCCGTCATGCGCTCGCCTGTCAGCAGCTCCGCCACCTCGACCAGCAGCGGGTTGCGCCGGAGCAGGCTGTCGAGCGGCTGCCTGGCCAGCACCTCGCCGATCGCCTCGGGGTAGAAGGCGTCGGTCATCATGAAGGGCGTGCCGTCGCGCAGGCGCATGACGCGCAGATGCTGGCCAGGCTCGCCGCGCTCCAGGCCGAGCGGCTCGGCCGCCCAGTCGGGAATCGGGTCGCGCTGGTTGCGCAGCAGCCGCACCTCGGCGCGACGGTTTGCCGCCTGGATCTCGTCGATGCTGCCCACGCCCCATTCCGGCGTCGGCGCCCGGGGCGCGCCCACGAAGGTGCCCCGGCCCTGCCGGCGCTCGATCAGGCCGCGCTGCTGCAGCTCGCGCAGCGCGCCGCGCACGGTGATCATGCTGACCCCGAAGTGGCGCGCGAGCTGATCCTCGGTGGGAAGCTGCGCCCCCGGCGGCAGGCGGAGCTTGGTGACCACCTTCTGCACCTGGTCGGCCAATGCCTGGTACAGCGGCGAGCGGCCCGCCGGAAGGCGGCCGAATTTCGACAGGGCCACCGGACCGTAGCTCTCCACCATGTGCCGACCGCCGTCCATTCCGAGTCCTCCGAATTCCTTATGCTCATGGCACGGCGCGACCGGACAAATCGACGGCAAAACGGAAGGTCTGGAGATCAGATCGTCATGAGCTCGGCATTGCCGCCGGCGGCCGCTTCGTTCACCGAAAGCGTGCGCTCGGCGACCAGCCGCAAGAGCGCGGCGGGCTCGATCCGATCGATCACCGGGACGAGCGGCCCCTCGCGGAAAGCGAAGGTTTTCCGGGCTTCCGCTGCGTCGAAAGGCGCGAAGGCGAGCACCGCGGCGCAATCGGCGGCCCGCCAGTCCTCGATGATTCCCATTCGGATTCCAGCGGGAAGCAGGGCGTTCAGGCGATCCGCCTCCGGGCCGCGCGGGGCGATGGCGACGTTGCCGGTGGCCAACGCCGCCGCGAGCCCCGTGATCAGACCAGACATTTCCCCCGCCAGGACCAGCACGACGCCGCGCCCCGCGAAGCGCAGCGTGTTGGTCTCGCCCACGGGGCCGGGCAGCGCCAGCGTGACCGGCAGCGGCGTCGCCGCGCGGAACTCCGCCAGCAGGCCGGCCAGCGGCGCCGCCGCGGGCAGAACCGCGAGCCGGTCGAAATCCGCCAGCAGCCTCTCGTCCCGCGCGCCGTCCAGGCGGGGCATCGGCCCCTCCCGCATCAGCCGGCGCAGGTAGAGCGGGCCGCCCGCCTTGGGCCCGGTGCCCGAAAGCCCCTCGCCGCCGAAGGGCTGCACGCCGACCACGGCGCCGATGATGTTGCGGTTCACATAGGCGTTGCCGACACGCGCGCGCGCGGTGACGAAATCGATGGTCTCGTCGATGCGCGAATGCACGCCGAGGGTCAGGCCGTAGCCCGTCGCGTTCAGCGCCTCGACGAGTTCGCCGAGCCTGTCCCGCTCGAAGCGCAGCACATGCAGCACGGGACCGAAGACCTCGCGTTCCAGCTCGCCGATGGAGCCGATCTCGATGAGGCTCGGCGGGACGAAGCTGCCATGCACCGTATGGCCGCGCAGCGGCAGCGCGAAGCGCGCGGGGCGGCGCGCGAGGTAGTCGCGCAGCCCGGCCTCGGCCTCGGCATCGATCACCGGGCCGACATCCGTCTCGATGCGCGAGGGATCCCCGAGCGTCAGCTCCGCCATGGCGCCCTCCAACATCTTGAGCACGCGCGGCGCGATCTCGCTCTGCAGGCAGAGCACCCGCAGCGCCGAGCAGCGCTGGCCCGCGGAGTCGAAGGCCGAGGCGAGCACGTCCGCCACGACCTGCTCGGGCAGCGCGGAGCTGTCCACGATCATGGCGTTCTGGCCGCCGGTCTCGGCGATGAGCGGGACGTCGCCGCGTGACGAGAGCGCGCGCTGGAGAAGGCGCGCGACCTCGGTGGAGCCGGTGAAGACCACGCCCCGGCAGCGCGGATCGGCGACCAGCCCGCCGCCGATCGTGGCGCCGTCGCCCGGCAGGAGCTGCAGCACGTCGCCCGGAATGCCGGCCTCGTGCAGCAGCCGCACGGCCTCGGCGGCGGTGAGCGGCGTCTGCTCGGCGGGCTTGGCGACGACCGTGTTGCCCGCCGCCAGCGCCGCCGAGACCTGGCCGGCGAAGATGGCGAGCGGGAAGTTCCAGGGGCTGATGCAGACGACCGGGCCGAGCGGAACGCCATCCAGCTCGCGCACGCGGGCGGCGTAGTAGCGCAGGAAGTCCACCGCCTCGCGCAGCTCGCCCATGGCATTGGCCATGGTCTTGCCCGCCTCCCGGATGGCGAGCGGGACGAGCGTGTCGCGATGGGCCTCGAAGAGCTCGGCCGCGCGCTCCAGCATCGCGGCGCGGGCCGCGGCGGGACAGGCCGCCCAGCCGGGCGCGGCCGCCTCCGCGCGCGCCAGCGCCTCCGGGACGGCGGCGGGCGGCGCCTCGTGGACCTCGCCCACCCGCTCGCGATGATCCGCCGGATTGGGCACGGGCCGGGCCGGCCAGGCCGGGTCGCCGGCCGTGAAGAGCCGCGTGCAACTCGCCGCGATGGCCGCCTGCATGGCGGCCAGCGCCGGCGGCGAGGAGAGGTCGTAGCCGGCGGAGTTCCGCCGCTCGGGGCCCAGCATCTCGGCCGGCAACGCGACCCGCGGATGCGGCGCGCCGTGCAGCCGCGCGGCCTCCCGCACCGGATCCTCGGCCAGCGCCTCGATGGGCAGGTCGTCGTCTACGAGGCGATGCACGAAGGAGGTGTTCGCGCCGTTCTCCAGCAGCCGCCGCACGAGATAGGCGAGCAGCGTCTCGTGGCTGCCGACGGGCGCGTAGATGCGGCAGGGGCGGTCGAGGTTCGCGGGGCCCACCACCTGCGAATAGAGCCCCTCCCCCATCCCGTGCAGGCACTGGAACTCCCAGTCGCCCTCTCGGAACTTCTCGCCGGCGAGGTGGTACACGGCGCTCAGGGTCTGCGCGTTGTGGGTGGCGAATTGCGGGAAGACGTGCTCCCGCTCATCGAGCAGGATCTTCGCGCAGGCCAGGTAGGAGACATCGGTGTAGGGCTTGCGCGTGAAGACGGGATAGCCCGCGAAGCCATCGACCTGCGCGCGCTTGATCTCGCTGTCCCAATAGGCGCCCTTCACCAGCCGGATCATGATGCGCCGCCCGTGCCTGCGGGCGAGCGCGACGACGTGGCGGATCACCGCCGGCGCGCGCTTCTGATAGGCCTGGATCACGAAGCCCAGCCCCTGCCAGTCGCCCAGGCCGGGATCGGCCGCCAGGGCCTCCAGCAGGTCGAGCGAGGGCTCCAGCCGGTCGGCCTCCTCGGCATCGATGTTGAAGCCGATGCCGTGCCGCGTTGCCTGCCGCGCGAGGCCGAGCAGCCGGGGGAGGATCTCCTCCATCAGCCGGCCGGGCTGCGCGTAGGAGTAGCGCGGATGCAGGGCCGAGATCTTCACGGAGATCCCCGCGCCCGCATGCACGCCGCGCCCCGCATGCGCGGCGCCGATCGCCTCGATCGCCGCGCGGTACTGCTCCGTGTAGCGGTCCGCGTCGGCCGCGGTCATCGCCGCCTCGCCCAGCATGTCGAAGGAGTAGCTGAAGCCCTTCGCCTCCATGGCGCGCGCCTGCCTCAGCGCCTCGGCGATATCCTGCCCCAGCACGAATTGCCGGCCGAGCAGCCGCATCGCGAGGTCGAAGCCGGCGCGGATCAGCGGCTCGCCGCCATGGGCGATGAGGCGCGTGATGGTGGCGCTCAGCCCGCGCTCGCTGCTCGTCGTCACCAGCCTGCCGGTGATGAGCAGGCCCCAGCTCGCCGCATTGACGAAGAGCGAGGGGCTCGCGCCCAGATGCGCGCGCCAGTCGGCGCCGCCCAGCTTGTCGCGGATCAGGCGGTCCCGGTTGTCGGCGTCGGGGATGCGCAGCAGCGCCTCGGCGAGGCACATGAGCGCCGCGCCCTCCTGGCTGGAGAGCGAGAATTCCTGCATCAGCGCATCGACGCCCGAGGCCCGCGACCGCTCGGCGCGGAGCTGGCGCACGAGCCGCAGGGTCAGCTCGCGCACCGGGGCGTCCAGATGCCCGGGAAGCCGCGCCGCCTCGATCAGGGGCGGCACGCAGACGGGCTCGGGGGCCCGGTCGCCCTCGGCGATGGCGCCGCGCGTGGCCGTCAAATCCAGGTCGCGCAGCGCCGCCTCCGCTATCCCCGCTTCACGGCCTGCGGGTACATCACGGAATCGCCCTTGGTCCACATGCCGGCGAGCTCCTCGTCGGTGATGACCTCGGGCGTCTTGCCGTTCCGCGAGGTCAGCGTCTCCACGATGATGTTGCGCTTCACCTCGGAGACCAGCACGCAGGTGCGGTGATAGGCTTCGGACAGCGTGCGGCCGAGCACGGTGAAGCCGTGGCGGCGCATGATGATGCAGTTGGTGTCCTGGATGAAGGTCTTGATCGGCGCCACATCCTCCTCGACGTTGATGCTGGCCGGCAGGTAGAAGGCCGGCTTCTGCATCAGGAAGCCGTAGGTCAGGCTGTAGCTCTTGATCTCCTCGTAGCCGGCCGCGAGGAAGGCGATGGTCTCGTCGTGATGCAGATGGATCACCGCGTTGACGTCCGGCCGCAGCCGCAGCATCTCGCGGTTCATCTGGTGGCCGACGGTCGTGGCCTTCTCGCCCGCGAGCAGGCGGCCATGGGGGATGTCGGTGATGACCAGATCCTCGGCCTCCACCTCCTCCAGGCTCACGCCCTGCGGCTTCGCGTAGCAGATGCCGTCCGGATAATCCGGATGCGGCACGCGCACGACCATGCCGCCCACGCTGGAATTCACCAGCCCGCGCGCGGCCAGCCAATGCGCGTATTTCACGTAGGACGCGGTGACCTTGGGGTCGAAGGTCACGTTCGGGTCGGGCGTCAGCTCGTTGACGCGGTAAAGCGGGGCCTGGATGCCGTCCATGGTTTCGCTCCTCCTATTCGGGCTGGATGTTGAGCCGATCGGCCAGCGCGCGCCACTTCCGCGCATCGCTGGCGACGATCCCGGCGAATTCCGCCGGCGTGGGCATGGCGGGGATGATGTCCACGGCCTCCAGCTCCGCCTTGCCGGGTCCGGAGAGGAAGGCCGCGGCCAGCGCCTGCTGCATGCGCGCCGCGACCGCCGGGGGCATCCCGGCCGGGCCCATCAGCCCGTACCAGAAGGCGGCGTCGAAGCCCTGAATGCCGAAGCTCGAGAAGAGCGGCACCTGCGGCAGCATCGCCGACGGCCGGCTGATGGCATAGGCGGTGAACTTCCCGTCGCGGACCATGGCGGCGGAGGCCGGCGGGTTGTCGAGCATCACGGCGACCGTGCCGTTCAGCAGGTCCGGATAGACCTGCGAGGAACCGCGATAGGGCACATGCCGCATCTCGATCCCGGCCAGCATCTCGAACTGCCGCGTCAGCAGATAGCCGAGCGTGGTGACGCCGACGGAAGCGTAGATCACCTGGCCCGGATTGGCCTTGATGCGCGCGATCAGCGCGGGAAAATCCGCGGCCTGGGCGGCTGGCCCGCCGATCAGCACATAGGGCGTGTTGCCGATCAGGGTGATCGGCGTGAAGGAGGCCACGGGGTCGTAGGGGAGGTCGCGCCGGAAGATCGGCGCCACGGGATGGCTGCTCGATGTGGCGATGCCGATCGTGTAACCGTCGGGCGCGGCGCGGGCCACGGCCTCGGTGCCCACCATGCCGCCGGCGCCGGGCCGGTTCTCGACCACCACGGGGACGCCGAGCGCCTCCGACAGGCGCCGCGTGGCGATGCGCGCGGCCGTGTCGGTGCCGCCGCCGGGCGGCAGCGGGACGATGCAGCGGATGGGCCGCGACGGCCAGACATCCTGCGCCAGAGCAGGCGTGGCGAGGGTGGCGGCCATCAGGCTGCGGCGGGTGGTTCGGATCATGCCGGTCTTCCGTATCGCGGGTGTGAGAACGCCCAGGTTGCGCCGGGCAAATGTCCGGGTCGCAGGACAATTCTGGGGCGCGCCGGGAAAAGCGGCAAGCTGGTTTTCGGACAATATCGGGCAGGCCCGCCCGCCCCTCCGGAAACCGGAAGGGCGGGGATGCCGTCACGCGGCCTTTGCGCCGTTGCGCTCGCGCAGGAAGCGGAAGAACTCCACGCCCTCGCGCAGGCGGCGCACCAGCATCTGGCGGTCGCGCACCATCTCGCCGCAGATGGAGGCGATCTTCGGGGCGCGGAAGTAGAACTTCTTGTAGAAGGTCTCGACGTTGTCGAAGATTTCCGTGTGCGTCAGGTGCGGATAGGCCAGCGGCGCGATCTGCACGCCATGGGCGTCCACGTAGTCGGTGTTGGCGATGTCGAGCCAGCCTTCCTTGGCCGCCTGGTCGTAGAGGAAGGTGCCGGGATAGGGCGCCGCCAGGCTCACCTGGATGGTGTGCGGGTTGGTCTCGATCGCGAAGCGGATCGTCTCCTGGATGGTCTCCTGCGTCTCGCCGGGCAGGCCCATGATGAAGGTGCCGTGGATCTTGATGCCGAGTTCGTGGCAGTCCTTCGTGAAGCGCCTGGCCGTCTCGACCAGCATGCCCTTCTTGATGTTGTGCAGGATCTGCTGGTTGCCGGTCTCGTAGCCCACCAGCAGCAGGCGCAACCCGTTGGCGGCCATCACCTCCAGCGAGGCGCGCGGCACGTTGGCCTTGGCGTTGCAGGACCAGGTGACGCCGAGCTTGCCCAGCTCCTTCGCGATGGCCTCGGCGCGCGGCAGGTCGTCGGTGAAGGTGTCGTCGTCGAAGAAGATTTCCTTCAGCCCCGGGAAGTTCGCCAGGACGTATTTGATCTCCTCGATCACATGGCCGACCGAGCGAGTGCGGTAGCGGTGGCCGCCGACCGTCTGCGGCCAGAGGCAGAAGGTGCAGCGGCTCTTGCAGCCGCGGCCCGTGTAGAAGCTCACATAGGGGTGCTTCAGGTAGCCGATGAAGTACTTCTTGTAGTCGAGGTCGCGCTTGTAGACCTCGGAGACGAACGGAAGATCATCCATGTTCTCGAGGATGGGGCGGTCCTCGTTGTGGACGATCACGCCCTCGGCGTTGCGATAGGAGATGCCCTTGATGGAGGAGAGCGCGTGGCCCTCGGCCACGTCCTTCACCGTGAAGTCGAACTCGTTGCGGGCCACCCAGTCGACCACCGGCGCGTCGCGCAGGCTCTCCATCGCCTGCACGGCGACCTTGGCGCCGATGAGGCCGATCTTGAGGTTCGGGTTCTCGGCCTTCAGGCGCTCGGCGACCTTGATGTCGGAGGCGAAGGAGGGGGTGGAGGTGTGCAGCACCGCCATGTCGAAGTCGCGCGCCATGGGGGCGACGTCGGCCAGGGACTGGTTGTGCGGGGGCGCGTCGACCAGCTTGGAATTGGGGATGAGCGCGGCGGGCTGGGCGAGCCAGGTGGGGAACCAGAAGCTCTTGATCTCGCGACGGGCCTGGTAGCGGGAGCCGGCGCCGCCGTCGAAGCCATCGAAGGAGGGGGCCTGGAGGAAGAGCGTGCGCATCATCGCGAGAGCGACCTTTCGAGACTTTTCAGGGCATTGGCAGCGCCACGGCGAGGGGGTGCGGCGACTCCCCTGCCCCATATGGAGGGGATGGCGGAAATGACCAGCGAAAGCAAGCGCGGTGCGGGCATGGTGGCCGGGCTCATGGCCAGGAGACCTTCAGGGCGCGGGGGATGTAGCGGCGGCCCGCCACGACCGTAAGGCACTTCCGCATGGCGCGGAGCCAGCCGATGGCACGCGCCTTCGGCCACCCCCTGATGGTGGGAAGCCGCGCCTTTTGCAGATCGAAGAGGATTTCGGACAAATCCGGGTCGGGGCATAGCCAGGGCGGGGCCGGCAAAGCGCGCTTCAGGTTAAGGCGGCGGATGAGGACGATCAGGCGCAGGCCGCGGATGCGGATAGCGCGGCGGCAGGCGCGGCAGATCAGGCCCTCGATGCGGCGGAGCGGATGGCCCTTGGGCGAGGCGGCCAGGGCGAGGAGAAGATGTTCCCAGAACTTGGCGTGGGTGAGTCGCCGGAAGTAGCGGGAGATGGTGTCGGGCTTGCCGTAGGATTCCGGGAGGTCCTTCCAGGGGCCGTCGGTGGCGGCGACGCGGAAGATGGCGTCCAACTTCTGGCGTCTGTCGCTGGGGCGGCCGCGGGTGGGGTCGTGCCGGAGGTGGGGGAGGATGGCCTGCCACTCGGCGTCGGAGAGAGGGGCGTGGGGGATGCGGAGAGGGGCCATAAAATCATTATAGGAAAATATACAGAGAAATCGCAAGAAAAACCAACCGGGGGAGCCACGGGCTCCCCAGCCCCCCTGCGGAAACTTGGAGCCAGCGTCGAAACCTCATCGGATAACGGCCATGCGATTGGGTTTTGAAGTCAGACGGTCTACTCGCGACCCATAGACGACATTCGCATCGGACTTCTGCGTGCCGTAAGCAGTTTTCGTGGCTGGGCCCGGGCGCGGTGCATAAATCTTGATTTTTTGTAACTGGCCTGCCGGTTGAGGGAGATCGACGCGGTGCTTGATTGCACGCCAGCTCCCTGTCAGTGTTGTAGCATTGCAAAAGATAAGAAACGCGCTCGGCAATTGGTCCGCCTTAGACCCATATTTTGGAAGGGGTTACCAGAATGGCCGATGTACTCATTGATTGGAATGCTGCCGGCAACGTTCTCGACAGCGATGGCGAGATTGTCGGCCAGATCGGCGTTGGAGGCATGGGCTCCGCAGTTCGTATCCCAGTACCAGGAACAAACGGGCTCGCTATCGAGTTCAGCCCGCGTGGATGGACACCCCAGAGCGGCAGCACATCACGGCTGTTCATTCAGGATCTGGCCGGAAAACGGATGCTGCGCCTCGATTATGGCTACAATATCAAAACTAAAACTATCGACTTCCATTGGAATCAGAAGGGGGTGGCGCAAGATTTCCGCATATCCAACCACACACCAGCCGGGCGCATGGGAGAGGGATCATATAAGGGAGCACGTTATTTTAAGTGGGGCGGACGCGTTTTTCTCGCAGCCGCCGTTGTTGCTGATGGATACTCGGTGGTGCTTTCTGACCGGCCATGGCGGCAGTTGGCAATTGTTACCGGTGGATGGACCGGAGCCTGGGCTGGCTGCAAAGTGTTCGGCGCAGCTGGTGCTGCAATTGGCACTGCAATCGAACCGGGAGGTGGGACAGCCATTGGTGGTGTAGTTGGTTGCTTCGCTGGAAGCCTCGGAGGCTATTGGGCAGGGAAGACACTCGTCACGATGGCAGTCGATAGTGAAACCGCCGAGAAAGTGACGCGGAGCGTTGAGGAGCTTCTTGGTCCACCAACAAGCGGCTTTGCCCCCTCAAACAACGCTTGCCGGAACCCGCCGCCGCTATGTAGCTCAAGTGTAGGCGTATATGCCTTATAACGTGGCACAATGTGCGACGACGATAAGCCCGCCCGATCCCACTTGGCAGAAGGCGTCGTGTTGGCCGGCCGGTGTCACTATCTTCTTGAATTGGGCCCCTTCGGACGAGACGGGAACCGTGCCCACGGAGGTCCGTGCTGCAATCGCGACGGGACTTTGCCACGTTGGATCCGTCATCTTTTTGGGTGGCTCACATTGGTCAAAATCAAATGTTTGGCACCGGGTAGATGGAGGATGGGCTGGAATTTCTAGGAAGTTTCTCAGCGGGTTTTTGCGAAGGCGTAACCTTAAATTTACTACTAGCCGCCAAGTAGAAATCGTCGAAACCTTGTTCGATCAGCAGGGTTTTGACTGGAATCTACGGGGTCAGCTTGCCTTCGTATTGGAAGGTCGCGACACAAATATCCCCCCCATAGCCTTGCCCGATAGTTTTGCTGCTTGTCTGGAGGCCGATCCGCCACGCTGTGCGCCGCAGGGCTGCATTGCCATTCTCCGCCCAGGAACGGATGGCGATTTTGCTGAGTTTCACGCTGCTTCCCAGAAATTCATGGAAACTTTTCAGAATTGCTTCTCTGTCCCTGGCACCCAAGAATTTGCGGTCAAAAAAGGCCCCAATTGAGCGCGTATGCCGATTGGATGTTGTCTCGAAATTCTTGATTTTTGCACCACGCAGCGCGCGGCTTAGCAAAAGGTTAGGAGCTGGGTCCAGGTCGGCGATGTCCGCTACCCGCCCAAAATGGCCGCCCCGATCGGGCTCCCCTCCCTAACTCGCGCTCACCAATCCCTTGAGCCGCTTCCCATGCCCCATGATGGCCCCGATGGATCCCAGGTTCCGTCGGTCGGCCAGGCTCTTCAGCGCCTCGCCGATCTTCCCCTCGCGCAATCTCGCAAAACTGTCGCCCAGCGAGACGGAGAAGTGCAGCATGATGCTGGCGTCGCGGTAGCAGTCCGTCGTGCAGGACTGGCAGATCTCGCGCATCACCTTCTCCGGCGAAAAATCCCAGACCTTGGAGATCGGCGCCTTCCAGTCCTCGCAGCGCCAGAGGTCGTAGTTCCAGTCGAGGTAGAAATACTTATAGCCGGCGTGGCAGATGAAGCGCTCCCCCTCGCCCGTCAGGCGGCGGCGCATGTCGGCGATGCCCTCGCGCGGGTTATGGACGGGGATGATGTCGCGGACCGACTGCGCGCCGTCGAAGGCCGCGATCAGCTCCTCCTTGGACATGTCCACGAGGTCGCTGTCCTCGGAATAGACCAGCGAGGAGGAGCCCAGCGCCGCGCGGCGGGGGTAGGAGAAGGTCACGGCCTCGAAGCCCAGCTCCCGCAGGAAATGGCCGAGCGCCCGGTAGTCGCGGATCAGCCGCGTCATCGCCACCGAGGCGATGGGGGTGATGTTGAGCTCCTTCAGGCGCCTGGTGCTCTTGCGAATGCGGTCGCAGACGCCCTTGAGGCCGCGGTTCTTCTCGTGCAGCCCCTCGTCGTCGCTGTCGATGGAGATGAAGAGCGTGCTGAGGCCGGTCTTGGCCAGCGCCTCCAGCTTCTGGGGCAGGTTCCAGCCGTTGGTGACCAGCGTGGGCTGGATGCCCATCTCGGTGGCCTGGGTGACCATCTGGATGATCTTGGGGTGCAGCAGCGGCTCGCCGCCCATGAAGGTGACGAAGCGGACATTCGCCTTCTCCTTCATGATGGCCATGGATTCCTCGAAGCGGGCGGCGTCGAGCCAGCCGCGATGGGTCACGAAGCCCTTGTTGTGCGCGAAATTGCAGAAGTCGCAGGTCGCGTTGCACATGTTGGTGACGGAGACGTTGCAGATCGCGGGGCCGCCGCTGGGAACCAGCTTCACGAGGTCCAGGAAGCCGGTCTTGTTCACGGCCCGGGCGGGGGCGGGTCCAGGGGGGATGGCACGCGCGGTGACAGTCGCAGTCATGTACTCTCCTCAGGCGCCGAAGCAGCCGAATGCCCTCGCATACCCCCAACCTCCGCCCGGTGCCAAGCGAAGAGGCCGGGCAGGCTGAAGGCCACTTCGCGCGCCCGGCGGACCAGGGCCGCGGCGAGGGCAGCGCCGGGCGGAACGCCGACCAGGGCGGCGGCGGCGATGATGGCGCCCTCCTGCACGGCGAGCGCGCCGGGCAGGAGGATGCCGAGGTTCCGCAGGGCCTGGGCCAGGGCCTCGATCACAACGGCGTCGGCCAGCGATATGGGGTGGCCGAGCAGGGCCAGGACGCCCGCGATCTCCACCGCGCCCAGGACCCAGGAGATGGTGTGCCAGGCGATCGCCGCCAGGAGGCGCGGCCATTCGGCGTGGAGCGTGAGGATGGCGGCCTGGATCTCGTGGACCGCATTCGGGCGGAGGGCGGGCCAGCGGCGGGAGAGCCGGGCGAGGCCGCGCTCGATCAGGCGCAGCGGGAGGCGGCGGGAGACGAGGATCAGGGCGGCGGCGCCGAGGGTGGCGAAGCCGAGGCCGCCCAGGGCGAAGCCGGCCAGGCCGGGGGCGCCGTGATGCGCCAGCAGCAGCGCGATGCCGGCCAGGGTGAAGAGAAGCTGCGAGACCGTCTCCAGGGTGATGTCGACGGTGGCGGTGGCGCCGGCGAGGTCGGCGGGGATGCCGCGCCGGGCCAGGAGCCGCGCGGCGGCGGCCTGGCCGAGGAGGGCGCCGGCGGGGAGAAGCGCGTGGGCGGATTCGCGGTACCAGCGCAGCGCGGCCATGGTCCGGATGCGGGGGCGCAGGGCGGGCGGGAGCAGGACGCGCCAGGCCTGGCCGGTCATGACGATCTGCGGGAGGTGGATGCCGGCGGAGAGGGCGACGGCGGCGGGCATCTCGGCGAGGATGCGGCCGAGGCCGGGCAGCTCCTGGTGGTTCAGGGCCAGCACGGCGGCGAGGGCCAGGACGGCCATGATCGCGCCGTTCCACAGTCCGCGGCGCCACCAGCGGGCCGTCGCCTGCACCTGCCCGCTCAGGCCCGCCTCGTCCGACGCATCATGGGGGCAGCGTAGCACGGGCGGCGTGGTCCGGTCGCGGCCCGGAGCTATATAAGTCCGCTTCATATGAATTGCGTTTCGGCGGGTGAGCATTCATCTTCCCGCCCAAGGCATCGGAACAGATGCGGCCCGGGGAGACGGCACATGCAATGGAACGACCGGCAGCGCACGGCGCGGGACAAGGGCCAGCTCGTCTTCGCCATGAACCAGGCGCAGACGCCGGCCATGACGCAGCCGGGGCCCTGGGGCACCTCGACCGCGGGCTATTGCCTCGGCCTTGCCTCCATCTGGATCTCCTATTGCTATGCGGGGAAGAGCTTTCCGGTGGACGCCGCCAAGGTCTGCGACAACCCGCCCTGGCAGGCGACGCTTTCCCATACGGTCGCGGGGATCGACAATGCGACGAGCTGGATGGATTTCTGGAAGGCCTCCATCGCGCCCTTCCAGCTGACGCTTTCCGACGGGCTGCGGGCCCATCGCGGCAGCAATCCCACGGCCAGCTTCATCTACTCCATCGTGACCCAGGCCTATGGCTGCTACGCCGTCACGCTCACGCGGTCCGGCGGCGCGCATGCCATCGCGCTGCGCCACGGGCAGGACAACCGCATGCACCTCTTCGACGGCAACAACGGCCATTTCGCCGTGCGCGACCACACGCTGCTGAAGGCCTTCCTGCGATGGTACCTGACCGAGACCGGCTATGCCGCGCGCTACGACAAGGGCTGCGGCGTCGTGGGCGTGCGGCCGCCCATCACCTGACCCCGAGGGGTGGTGCTCGCTCCGCATCGAAGCCACGATGCGTCCCAGGGATTGGAGGGACGCATGTCCGAGAACAACTACACCGTGGGCGACATGGTCGCCGAGTTCCTGTCGCGCATCGGCGTGACGACGGCCTTCGGCATCGTCTCGGTGCACAACGTGCCGATGCTGGACGCGATCGGGCGGCGCAACGCCATCCGCTACGTGATGTGCCGCGGCGAGATGGGCGGGGCGCATATGGCCGATGCCTATGCGCGCGTGACCAACGGGCTCGGCGTGCTCTTCACCAGCACGGGGCCGGGCATGGCCAACAGCATCGGCGGGCTGGTGGAGGCGCGGTTCGCGGCGAGCCCGGTGCTGCACATCACCGGGCAGACGGCGACGAAGTTCGTCGACCGCGACATGGGCACGGTGCATGACGTGCCGGGGCAGACGGCGATCCTGGCGAATGCCGGCAAGGCGGCCTATCGCGTGCGCGCCGCCTCCGAGGCGCTGGGCGTGCTGGTGCGCGCCGCGACGGAGGCGCTGACGCCGCCGCGCGGGCCGGTCTCGGTGGAGATCCCGATCGACCTGCAGCGCGTGGCGATCCCGCGGCCGGCCGCGCTGGATTCGCTGGTGCTGCCGGTGCCCCCGCCCCTGCCCCCCTCCGAGGCCGCGCTGGACGAGGTGGCGGAGATCCTGGCGCGCGCGAAGCGGCCGATGATCTGGCTCGGCAACGGCGCGCGCGGGGCGCGGGAGGGCGCGATGGCGCTGCTCGACCTCGGCTTCGGCGCCGTCTCCTCCTGGAACGGTCGCGGCATCGTGCCGGAGGACCATCCGATGACCTTCGGCGGGCTGCAGGGCAACGGCGCGCCGCGCATCGTCGGCTTCTACGAGGGCGTGGACGCCATGCTGGTGCTCGGCTCGCGGCTGCGCGGGCACGAGACCGGCGACTTCTCGCTGAAGCTGCCCGGCAATCTCATCCAGGCGGATGTCGATCCGGCGGCGGATGGGCGCACCTATCCCAATGCCTATTTCCTGCATGGCGACGCCCAGCTGGTGGCGGAGGGGCTGGCCCGGCGCCTCAAGGGGAAGATCCAGGTCGATCCCGCCTTCGCCGCCGATTTCCGCGAGACGAAGCGGCTGGCGAACGAGGAATATCTGGCGACCCTCGGCCCCTATGCCGGCTTCCCCGCGCAGATCCGCGCGGCCATGCCGCGCGACGCGCTCTGGGTGCGCGACATCACCATCAGCAACTCCACCTGGGGCAACCGGGTCTTCGAGGTCTATGGGCCGCATGACGCGGTGCATCCCGTGGGCGCCGCGATCGGGCCGGGCCTGCCGCTGGGCATCGGCGCGGCCATGGCGGCCGCCGAGGGCGACGGGCAGCGCAAGACCGTCGCCATGGTCGGCGACGGCGGCTTCGCGATGAACATGACCGAGCTCTGGACCGCCGTGCAGGAGCGCGCGCGGCTCTGCACCATCGTGATGAACGACAAGGGCTATGGCGTGATCCGCCACATCCAGGACGCGGTGGTGGACGGCCGCCGCTTCGGCGACGACCTGCGCGGGCCGGAGCTCGGCCGGCTCGCCGCGCTGGCCGGCCTGCCGCACTTCAAGGTCAGCCGCGCCGAGGAGTTCGGCGCCACCGTGGCGAAGGCGCTGGCGGTGGACGGGCCGACGCTGGTGGAGGTGGACATGGTGGCGATCGGCGAGTTCCCGCCCTATGCGCCCTACAACACCATGGGCAAGCACGCGGAGCGCGCCCGCCGTTGAGGGTCCTGGTCACCGGGGCGGCGGGCTTCATCGGGCGGCGCCTGCTGCGCGAGCTGACGGCCGCCGGCGCGCTCGCCGGCCGTCCCATCGCGGAGATCGTGGCGGCCGATCTCGCCGCCGCGCCGCCGGGCCCGCGCGTCGTGCCGGCGGTAGGGACGATCGGTGATCCGCGCTTCCTGGACGCGCTCTTCGCCGGGGACGGCTTCGACGCGGTCTTCCACCTGGCGGCCTCGCTGACCAGCGAGGCCGAGGCCGATCTGGGCCATGGGCTCGCCGTGAACCTCGAGGGGCTGCTGGCGCTGCTGGCCCGCTGCCGCGCGCGGGCGAAGCCGACGCGCTTCGTCTTCGCGAGCTCCATCGCCGCCTTCGGGGGCGAGCTGCCGGAGGTGGTGGAGGACGACACGCGCCGCACGCCGCGCACCTCCTACGGCACGCAGAAGCTGATCGCCGAGCTGCTGCTGGCGGACCATGCGCGGCAGGGCGCGCTGGATGCACGCGCGCTGCGACTGCCCATCGTGCTGACGCGGCCGGGCCTGCCGAATCCGGCGGTGTCGGACCGCATCGCCGCCATCCTCCGCGAGCCGCTGATGGGCCGCGACGTGGAGATCCCGCTGCGGCCGGACACGCCCCTGCCCCTGGTCACCGTGCAGCGCGTGGCCCAGGCCCTGCGGCTGGTGCACGATATGCCGGCGGAGGCCTTTCCGCCGTCCCGCGCGATCAACCTGCCGGCGCTCACGGCGACGCCGGCGGAGATGGTCGCGGCGGTGCAAAGGCGCGGCGCGACGGGGCGCGTGAGCTGGGCGCCGGACCCGGCGCTGCAGGCGGTGGTGGAGGGCTGGCCGCGGCGGTTCCGCTCCGCCACGGCCGGGCGGCACGGCATCCATGCGGTGGAGAGCGTGGATGCGGTGGTGGAAGCCTTCCTGGGCCCCCTCGCCCCCGTTGCCTGACCCCATCTTCCCGGGCCGCGCGCCGGGATGGATGGCCCCTGCCGCGCGAGCCGGCGGCAGGGGGTGGTCGACGCGAAGGCGTCAGGACTTCCGGCGCCGCCGGACCATGCCCAGGCCGAACAGCCCAACCCCCAGCAGGGCCATGCTGGCAGGCTCGGGAACGGCGGTCGGCGTGTAGGTCACGGCGAAGTTGTCGAAGTAGAGCGAGTTCGGAAAGGTCGGGCTGCCGCCGATGAACACGAGCGAGCCGATGCCTGCGGACCCGGTCACGCTCAGCATGTCCACCGCGCTCGGCAAGGTGGCGTCCCCCGTGCGGCTTCCCGAGGCGGTGCCGACCAGGGCTCCGGTCCCGTTCGCCCCGGCATAGGCCTGGACCGAATAGGTGTCGGCGTCGGCGTTGAAGTCACCGGCCTGGAACGACACGCTCGCGATCAGTTCCGAGAAGTTCAGCAGGAAGGACGTGTTGCTCGTCGAGTTTGCGAAGGGCGACAGGGAGCGCGAGCCGAAGGAGGCCGGCCCACCCCCACCGCTGAGGTCCACGATCTCGAAGGTCGAGCCGGGCCGCGTGAAGGTCGCCGTCAGCCCCCCGGCCGATTGGGACAGGGAGGCGAGCCCACTCGCCGTGCCTGTTCCCTCGAAGTCGAACGTCACCACGGCCGCCTGTCCGAGAGAGGGCGCGATGGCGATCGCCGCGCCCAGAAGCAATGCCTTCAGCATGATGGTCTCCAGTTCTTGATTGCGGTTCCATCACGACAGCAATTGCCATGCCAAACTTTATGCCTTTGATGTGTAAAGTTAATCCTGAATATTTCCCGGTCCCGCATTGGTTGCGTAAAGGACAGCGACAACCCGTGGCGGTCGGCGTCCGTTGGCGCCGTCCCCTTCGACCAGGGCGCTGCCCGCCTAACCCGCGCTGATATTCGCCGCCCGCACCACCTCCGCCCAGCCCGCCGTCTCGCGCGCCAGCCGCTGCGCCGTCGCCTCCGGCCCGAGCGGCGCCACCAGCGCCCCCGCCTCGAAGGCGCGCCGCCGCAGCCCCGGCTCGGCCAGCACCTCGTCGAGCTTCGCGCCGATCAGCCTCGTCACGCTCTCCGGCGTGCCGCGCGGCGCGTAGATCGCGAACCACACGTTCAGCGCCATGTCCGGATAGCCCTGCTCCGCCGCCGAGGGGATGTCCGGCAGGCCCGGATGGCGCTCGTTCGAGCTGACCGAGAGCGCGCGCAGGCGGCCGTCGCGCACCAGGGGCACCAGCGGCGGGGGCGAGTTCATGTAGAAATCGACGCGGCCCGCGATGAGGTCGCGCATGGTCTCGCCCGTGCCGCGATAGGGGATGTGCAGCATCTCGATGCCCGCGCGCAGCTTCAGCAGCTCGGCGCCCATATGGTGCATGGAGCCGACGCCGGCCGAGGCATAGGTCACCTCCCCTCGCCGCGCTTTCGCATAGTCCACGAATTCCTTGAGCCCGTTCACCGGGATGGAGGGGTGGGTGACGAAGAGCTGCGGCGTGTCGGTGATCTGGCCGACGGGGATGAAGTCGCGCATCGGCACGATGCTGCCGAGCCCGCCGACCGCCGCGCGCCCCGCCATGGTGCCGCAATAGCCGCAGAGCAGCGTATGCCCGTCCGGCCGCGCGTTCAGCACGGCGGTGAGGCCCACCACGTCGTTGCCGCCCGTGCGGTTCTCCACGACCATCGAGGTGCCCAGCGCGCGGCCCAGCGGCTCGGCCACCAGGCGGGCGCTGTAGTCGGTGCCGCCGCCCGCCGGCGAGGGCACGACCAGCGTGATCGGGCGCGAGGACAGCTCCTTCGCGCGCAGGACCGTGGGCGCGGCGAGCATGGCCGCCAGCAAGGGGCGGCGCGGGATGCGGATCATGGTCATTCCTCCGGATGGCCTCTGCGGGCCTGTCCGGAGAGCATGCCTCAGCCGCGCGCGGGCGTCACTTCATCCGGGCGAAGATCATGCGGTCCCTGTTCTCCTCCATGAGCCGGGAGAAGCCGGGAATGGTCTCGAAACTCAGGCCGAGCGGCAGGCCCGTCTCGGCATCGGCCACGACCTCGCGATAGGGCCGGCCGGCGATCTTCTCCCATTTGCCGGCGGGCTTCTTCACCTCGACGTTGACGACCGTGGCCTTGAGCGAGAGCCGCACGATCGCCTCCTTGGGCGAGGAGGGCTTCGTCAGGCTCGGCATGCCCGCGATCATCTGCCAGCCATGGGCCAGCGCCCATGTCGTGAGTTCGTCCTTGTCCATGCGCCGCGTCCCTCCGATGCTGGCGGAGCTATGCGCCGGATGGCGCCGCGCGCCAACCGCGATGGACGGGCCCGACGCCGCATGGAAGGCTGGCGAGAAGGATGGGGAGCGCAGGGATGGGGTTCGAGGGAAAGGTCGCCGCGGTGACGGGCGGCGCCAGCGGCATCGGCGCCGCCTGCTGCCGGATGCTCGCGGCGCGCGGGGCCAAGGTGGCGGTGACGGATCGCGACCTCGCCCGCGCCGAGGCGCTGGCGGCGGAGATCGGCGGCCTGGCGCTGCCGCTCGACGTCGCCACCCAGGCGGCCAACGAGGCCGCGGCCGCCGAGGTCGAGGCCGCGCTGGGGCCGGTGGAGATCCTCGTCACCTCGGCCGGCGTGCTCCAGCGGCCGCTGCGCGCCGAGGCGCTGCCGGAGGAGGACATCCGGCGCGTGGTGGATATCGACCAGATCGGGACCTATCTTTCGGCTGTCGCCTTCGGGTCACGGATGGCGCGGCGCGGGCGCGGCTCCATCGTGACCATTGCCTCCATCTCCGGCTCGCGCGGCCTGCCGCTGCATGCCTATGCGCCGGCCAAGGCGGCCGTGATCGCGATGACACGCGGGCTCGCGGGCGAATGGGGCCGCTCGGGCGTGCGGGTGAACTCGGTCTCGCCGGGCTTCACCATGACGCCGGCCATGGCGGCGGCCATCGAGGTCGGCGAGCGCGACCCGGCGCTGCTGGAGGAGACCAGCGCGCTCGGCCGCATGATCACGACGGAGGATGTCGCGGAGGCGGTGTGCTTCCTCGCCTCGGAGGCGGCACGGGCGATCACCGGCATCGACCTGCCGGTGGATGCGGGCTGGCTGGTGGCGCCGTCCTGGGCGAGCTATGGCGGCGTGCCGCCGGCACGGGCGAATGCGGGGTAGGAAGGGCCGAAGCCCTTCAGCTCAGGCGGCCACGGTGGCCCGTCCCAGCTCGAAGCCCCTGTACCCCTCCGCCGCCACCTCGTCGCAGATGCCGCGATACTTCGCCATGCCGCCGGCATAGGGCATGAAGACCCGCGGCTTCCCGGGCACGTTGGCGCCGAGATACCAGGAGCTGGAGGCCTGCGGCAGCAGCGTGGCCTCGGCCGCCGCATTCACCTCGGCGGACCAGGACTCGGTCGCCTCCTCCGTCGCCTCGATGGTGGCGATGCCGTGCTGGCGCATATGGGCGATGCAGCCGGCGATCCACTCCGCATGCTGCTCGATCGGCACGGGCATGTTGCACAGCACGGAGGGGCTGCCCGGCCCCGTGATGGTGAAGAGGTTGGGGAAGCCCTTCACGTTCAGGCCGAGATAGCTGCGCGGCCCGGCCTCCCAGGCCTCGGCCAGGGTCAGCCCGTCGCGGCCGCTTATGTCCATGCGCAGGAAGGGCCCGGTCATCGCGTCGAAGCCGGTGGCGAAGACCAGGATGTCGAGCGGGATCTCCTTGCCGGATTGCAGCCGGATGCCGGTCGGGGTGATGCGGTCGATGGGGTCGGCGCGGATGTCCTCCAGCGTGACGTTCTCGCGGTTGAAGGTCTCGAAGTAGAAGCTGTCGATCGGCGGGCGCTTGGCGGCATAGGGGTGGTCGATCTCGGAGAGCTTCGCCGCGGTCGCCGGATCCTTCACGATCGCGCGGATCTTGGCCTTGATGAACTCGGCCGCGGTCGCATTGGCCGCCATGTCCGTCGTGATGTCGCGGAAATTGGCGCGGAACTGCAGCCCGCCCTTGGCCCAGGCCCTCTCGTAGATCGCTTCCCGCTCCTCGGGCGTGACGTCGAAGACCGACTGTTCCTCGATGACGAAGGGATGCCCGTTGGTGGTGGAGTGCATGGTGCGCTTGATGTCGGCGAAGCCGGCCTTCACCTTCGCCTTGAATTCCGGCGTCAGCGGCGCGTTGTGCGCGGGCACGCTGTAATTCGCCGTGCGCTGGAAGACGGTGAGATGCGCGGCCTGCGCGGCGATGACGGGCGCGGCCTGGATGCCGGTCGAGCCCGTGCCGATCTGGCCGACGCGGCGGCCGGCGAAGTCCACGCCCTCATGCGGCCATTCGCCGGTGTGGTACCAGTCGCCCTCGAAGTCCTCGAGGCCGGGAATCTTCGGCACATTGGCCGAGGAGAGGCAGCCCACCGCCGTGATCAGGAACTGCGCGGAGAAGGTCTCGCCGGCCTCGGTGCGGACCGTCCAGCGGCTCGCGCCTTCGTCGAAGCTGGCGCCCGCGACGCGCGTGCCGAGCTGGATGTCGCGCTTCAGGTCGAAGCGGTCGGCGACGAAGTTCAGGTAGCGGCGGATCTCCGGATGCTCGGGATAGCGCTCCGACCATTCCCAGTCGCGGATCAGCTCGTCGGAGAAGCTGTAGCAATAGGAATGGCTCTCGGAATCGCAGCGCGCGCCCGGGTAGCGGTTCCAGTACCAGGTGCCGCCGATGCCGTCGGCGGCCTCCAGCACGCGCACCTTCAGCCCGAGGCGGTCGCGCAGGCAGTGGAGCTGGTAGAGGCCGGCGAAGCCGGCGCCGATGACGATCGCGTCGAACTGGGCGGGCGGACTCGTGGTGTTCGCGTCTGGCATGGATCGAAGACCTCCGTTTTCACGGAGTTTGACCCCCCCATCGCGCCGGCCGCAACCCTGCTTCGCAGTTGCAGCAGAATCAGTTTGCGGTGACGCCCGCCGCGCGGACCACCGGCCCCCACTTCCGCTCCTCGCCGAGCATGAACTCCTGGTAGTCGGCCGGGCCGAGGGGCCAGGGGTCGGCGCCGAACTCGCGCAGCCGCGCCACCGTGGCCGGATCGGCCAGCGCGCGCAGCACGGCGCCGCCCAGCTTCTCCACCACGGGACGCGGCGTCGCGGCCGGCGCGGCCAGCCCGTACCAGGAGGCGACGTCGAAATCCGGCACGCCGCTCTCCTGCATGGTCGGCACCTCGGGGAATTGCGACCAGCGCTGGGCGGAACTCACCGCCAGCGCCGTCAACAGCCCGGCCCGCACCTGCTGGGCCGAGGCCGGCGCATTGTCGATGGCGAAGAGGATCTCGCCGGCCAGCACCGCCTGCATGTTGGGCGCGGTGCCGCGATAGGGCACATGCGTCACCTCGATGCCCATGCGCTGGCCGAAGAGCACGCCGCTGAGATGGGACGAGGTGCCCACGCCCGCCGAGCCGAAGGTGGCCCGGCCCGGATTGGCCTTGGCGAAGGCGACCAGATCCGCCACGCGGCGAAAACCGCGCGAGGGCAGCACGATCATGCAATTGGGCATGGCCGCGATCCGCGCCACGCCCGTGAGATCCCGGTTCGGCTCGAAGTTCGGGCGCCGGTGCAGATGCGGCCCGATCCCGTTGCTGGCGATGTGGTTGACGAGGAAGTTGTAGCCGTCGGCCGGCGCCTGGGCGCAGATCTCCGCGGCCAGCATGCCGCCCGCGCCGGGGCGGTTGTCGAGCCAGAAGCCGTGGGCCAGGCTCTCGCGCAGGCTGGGCTCGAGGATGCGCATGAAGATGTCGCTCGCGCCGCCCGGCGCCCCGCCCACCAGCACGCGCCAGGGTTTCTCCGGCCAGCCCGCCTGCGCGAAGGCCGGCGCGGCGAGGGTGGAGAGGGCGGCGCCCATGAGGGCCCGTCGGGCGACATCCGTCATTCGTTTTCTCCCTGCAGTGGCCGCAGGGTCGCGCCTTTGGCCCGCCGATTTCAAGCGCGGCGTTGAATGGGCGCTCAGTCGGCGTAGGCGCCGTTCGCCAGGATGACGGGCCGCCAGCGGTCGATCTCCTCCGCCAGGAAGCGGCGGTGGAAGGCGATGCTCGCGCGCTCCTCGGTGGCGGGATCGGTCGCCAGCTCGGCGAAGCGCTGCCGCAGCCGCTCCTCGCGCAGCGCCGCGCGCAGGGCGTCGGAGAGGAACCGCTGGATCGGCTCCGGCGTGCCCGCCGGCGCGTACAGGCCGTGCCAGGTGGACATCGCGATGGGCTGGAAGCCCGCCTCCGCCGTGGTCGGCACCTGGGGCAGGCCGGGCAGCCGTGCCGGGCTGCTCACGCCATGCGCCAGCACGCGGCCGTCGCGGATATAGGGCACCGTGTTGGTCGCCTGGTCGCAGAGGATGTCGATCCGGCCCGCCATCAGCTCGGCGATGGCCGGCGCCGTGCCGCGGAAGACCACGATCGTGGCGCGCCGGCCGGCCGCCGCCTGCACCAGGAGCGCGCAGAGATTGGCGGCCGAGCCGAGGCTGGCCGTCGCGAAGTTGATCGCGTCGCCCTCGCGCGCCAGCACGGCCATGACGCCGCGCAGGTCCTCCGCCGGGAAGTCGCGCCGGGTGATGACCGTCATCGCCGCGTCGGAGACCAGGCCGAGCGGGGCGAAGGCGGTCAGCGGGTCGTAGGGCGCGCGGCGGTACAGCGTGGCGCCGGCGGCCATGCCGATGTTGTTGATCATGAGCGTGTAGCCGTCGGGCCGCGCATTCGCGAGCCGCTGCGGCCCGACGATGGCGCCGCCGATGGCCTCCACCACCACGGACTGCCCGACATGCCTGCCGAGGTTGTCGGCGACGATACGGGTCACGGTGTCGGTCGGCCCGCCCGCGGCGCCGGCGGCGATGATGGTGATGGTGCGGGACGGGAAATTGTCCTGGGCGCAGACGGCGGGTGCCGCGAGGGTCAGCGGCAGCCCGGTCAGCAGGGTGCGACGGCGCATGGGCGGTTCCTCCTGGGACGTGGGACCCGCCGGTTGGCCCGGCGTGATCCCCGCCATCCTGGACCCCGCGTCAGTTCAGCCGCAACTCCAGGATGTGCTTCGGATCGGGCGCGATCTCGCCGCGCTCGACCCGCTTCACGATCGCGGTCAGCGCCGCATTGGCCGGCGTGGGAATGCCGAGCGGCGCGGCCTTGTCCACGATGAAGCCGTTGATGAACTCGATCTCGGTGCGGCGGCCCTTCACCATGTCCTGGCCCATGGAGGGCCGGTGCGCGCCGCCGCCCTTGGCGGCCTCGGCGAGGCGGTGCTCGTCGTATTCCTTCGTGGCGGCGGCATTCCCCTCGCCGGCCCCGGCGATGATCTCGGGATCCATGTGGTGGATCTCCTCCAGCTCATAGCCCAGCGCCTGGCCGACTCGGATGCCCTCCGCGCCCAGCCGCGCGCCGAAGCGCCGCAGCGCGTCGTTCATCAGGATGTCCTTGCTGATGAGGCCGGTGCAGGCCGAAAGCCCGTTCGCCATGCCGTTGGTGACGAGCTTGGACCAGCGCTCGCCCCAGAGGTTCTGCGTCACCAGCGTGCTGTCCGACAGCGCGGTCAGCCGGCCGACCTCCTTCGCGCGGCTCGTGAGGCGCCCATGCACCTCGCCCACGCGGTAGACGGTGTGCGCCTGGCCGCCCTTGCCCGAGGCGCGGCGGACATGGCCGGGCTCGGTGAGCTCCACGGTGATGGAGCTGGCGATGGCGCCCAGCGTGCGGCCCCAGCCGACGATGCCGGCGATGGTCTCCTCGTTCATGCAGTTCTGCAGGCTGACGACGAAGCCGCCGGGCGAGAGGTACTGCTGGATCATCATCGTGGCCCAGGCGGTGTCGTAGGATTTCACGCAGACGAAGGCGATGTCGAAGGGCTTCTGCTTCACCGTGGCCTGCAGCTCGGTGAGGTGGATCGCCTTCACAGGCACGGTGAACTCCGGCACGTCGCGGATATGGGTGATGCGCAGGCCCTTGGACCGCATGGCCTCGACGTTCTCGGGCCACATGTCGATGAAGGTCACGTCCTCGCCGGCCTGCGCCATATAGGCGCCGGCATAGCCGCCGACGGCGCCCGCCCCCACGATCGCGATGCGATGGCCCATGTCTCGTTTCCTCGTCCGTTCGTCGAGAAAACGCTAGGGCCTCAGAACAGCATCTGCAAATCGCCGTCGATGCCGATCGCCTGCCCGCTCGTCGTCCGGCCGCGCGCGCTGGCGAGCAGCAGGATCTGGTCGGCGAGCTGCCGCGCCGTCACGAGTTCCTTGACGCTGGCATAGGCCATGGCCTGCCGCTCCACCTCGGCATAGGGCGCGCCGCGCGCCTGGGCCTTGGCTTCCAGCACGCGCCGCTGTCGGTCGCCGGCGACGAGGCCGGGCAGGATGGCGTTCACGCGGATGCCCGCGCCGCCCAGCTCGATGGCGAGCGACTTGGTGAAGCCGATCACGCCCCATTTCGCCGCGGCATAGGGCGCGCGCAGGCCGAAGCCGAAGCGGCCGGCGGCGCTGGACAGGTTGATGATGGACGGGTTGCGGCTCCGGCGCAGCAGCGGGATGGCGAGGCGCGCCACGTTGAACTGTCCGGTCAGGCAGATCTCGATGCAGCGGTCCCAGTCCTCGGGGTTGATCTCCTCGACGAGGCCGGTCGGGCCCGCGATGCCGGCATTGTTCACCAGCACGTCGAGCTCGCCGATCCCCGCGAAGAGCTTCGCGACATCCGCGCGGTCCGAGACGTCGCAGCGCGTGCCGCTGATCTGCGGCGGCAGCGCGGCCAGCGCCGCGTCGTCGACGTCGCAGACCATCACCTCCGCGCCCTCCTCGAGGAAGGCATCCGCCACCACGCGGCCGATGCCCCCCGCCCCCGCCGTCACCAGGACGCGCGCAGCCTGCAAACCGAGTTCCATGACCATTCCTCCCGCAAGGCGGCGCGATCCGGGCGCTGGACAAGGCCGCGCATCGGCTCGACCATGAACCGTGATCGCGGGCGGCGGCAAGGCCCGCGCATGAGGGGACGCCAATCGCCAGGACGCCGCGCCTGAGCGGGCGATGGCCCCCTGCCCCCAACCTCGCCGCGAGGATGCAAGGGCGCGGCCGGAGCTGGCCGCGCCCGTCGCTCAGAAGAAGAAGGGTTGAGCAAGAATGGCCAAGCCGCGCCGCGTCATCATCACCTGCGCCGTCACGGGCGCGATCCACACGCCCAGCATGTCGCCGCACCTGCCGGTCACGGCCAGCGAGATCGCCGAGGCGGCCATCGGCGCGGCCGAGGCGGGCGCCGCCATCGTGCACCTGCATGCGCGCGACCCCAAGGACGGGCGGCCGGACCAGTCGCCCGAGGCCTTCGCGCCCTTCCTCGGCGTCATCAAGCAGGCGTCCAACTGCGTGGTGAACATCACCACCGGCGGCGCGCCGACCATGACCATCGAGGAGCGCGTGCGGCCGGCGGCGGTCCACAAGCCCGAGGTCGCCTCGCTGAACCTCGGCTCGATGAACTTCGGGCTGTTCGGGATGCTCAACCGCTTCAAGGAGTTCAAGCACCCCTGGGAGCGCGAGTACCTGGAGAACAAGGACATCATTTTCCGCAACTCGTTCAAGGACATCGAGTACATCCTGACGACCTGCGCGGGGAACGGGACCCGATTCGAATTCGAGTGCTACGACACCTCGCACCTCTACAATCTGAAGTACTTCTTCGACCAGGGGCTCGTGAAGGCGCCGCTGTTCATCCAGACCGTCTTCGGGCTGCAGGGCGGCATCGGCGCGCATCCGGACGACGTGATGCACATGAAGCGCACGGCCGACCGGCTCTTCGGCGACAACTACCAGTGGTCGGTGCTGGGCGCGGGGGCGAACCAGCTCAAGATCGCGGCGATCGCGGCGGCGCAGGGCGGCAATGTGCGCGTGGGGCTGGAGGACAGCCTCTGGGCCGGACCCGGGCGGCTGGCCTCCAGCAATGCGGAGCAGGTGCGGCTCGCGCGGCAGATCATCGAGGGGCTGGGCCTCGAGATCGCGAGCCCGGACGAGGCGCGCGAGATGCTCTCGCTCAAGGGCGGCGACCAGGTCGCCTTCTGATGACGAAAGCCGACGCGCTGCGCGCCAAGCTCGATCCCGCCAGGCCCGCGCTGGCCATGGCGGCGCACAGTCCGCTCGCCGCGAAACTGGCCGCCGAGGCCGGCTTCGACGCGATCTGGGGCAGCGGCTTCGAGCTCTCGGCGAGCTATGCCGTGCCCGATGCCAGCATCCTGCCCATGGGCACGCATCTCGAGATGATGCGCGCGATCGGCGAGGTGCAGGCGGCGCCGGTCGTGGCCGATATCGACACGGGCTTCGGCAATGCGGTGAACGTCGCCTATGCCGTGCCGCGCTACATCGCCGCCGGCGTCGCCGCCGTGGTGATGGAGGACAAGACCTTCCCCAAGGACAGCAGCCTGCGGCCCGGCGGACGGCAGGAGCTGCTGCCGGTGGAGGAGTTCCAGGGCAAGGTCGAGGCCGCGCGCGCCGCCGGCGACGTGCTGGTGATCGCGCGGACCGAGGCGCTGATCGCGGGGCTGGGCCAGGAGGAGGCGCTGCGGCGCGGCGCCGCCTATGCCGAGGCCGGGGCGGATGCCGTGCTCATCCACAGCAAGCAGAAGACGCCGGACGAGATCCTCGCCTTCTGCCGCGCCTGGCCCGGCCAGGTGCCGCTGGTGCTGGTGCCGACCAGCTATCCGCAGCTTTCCTTCGCGGATGTGGCGGCGCTCGGAAAGGTCGGGCTGATCATCTGCGGCAACCACGCGATCCGCGCGGCGGTCGGCGCGATGCGCGACACCTTCCGCCGCATCCTGAAGGAAGGCGGGATCGCCGGCGTCGAGGCGGGCATCGCCTCCGTGGCGGACGTCTTCGCGCTGCAGGGCGACGCGGAGATGCGGAAGCTGGAAAAGGCCTATCTGCGCTGATGCGCCTCGTCCTCGCCCGTCGGCATCGCCGGAGGCCGTGAGGCGCCAGCCCCAGACGTGCTTCCTCCAGAGCTGAGCCGGACCCGGCGCGTTGCGCGCGGCCGCGAGCCAGGCGCGGCCGTCCGTCCGATTGACGGAAGAACCGGCCGGGCGCCAGACTTCGCCGACAAGAAACCAGGGAGGCAGGCGTCGCATGAGCGTGGCCGTATCGATGCCGAACGCCGGGGATCCGGTGTCCCGTGCCCGCGCCCTCGCGCCGGTGATCGAGGCCGCCGGCGCGCGGATCGAGGCCGGACGCGAATTGCCGGCCGATCTCCTCGAAGCCCTGCACGCCGCGCGCCTCTTCCGCACGCTGCTGCCGCGCTCGCTCGGCGGCGACGAGGCCACGCCCGAGACCTATGCCCGCATGATGGAGATCATCGCCCGCGCCGATGCCTCCACCGCCTGGTGCATCGGCCAGGCCTCCGGCTGTTCCATGGCGGCGGCCTATGTGGCGCCCGAGGTCGCGCATCGCATCTGGGATCCGCGCGACGCGGCCCTGGCCTGGGGCGCCGTCCAGCCCGGCCAGGTCGCGGAGGTCGTGGAGGGCGGCTATCGCGTGACGGGCTCCTGGCCCTTCGCCAGCGGCGGCCGCCACGCCACCTGGTTCGGCGGGCATTGCCGGGTCCGCGAGCGCGACGGAACGATGCGCGACTTGCCCGACGGCTCGCCCTACGAGCGCACCATGCTCTTCCCGCGCGAGGCGATTGCCATGGCGCCGGACTGGCAGGTGATGGGGCTGCGCGGCACGGGCAGCGACACCTATACGGTCACCGGCCTCTTCGTGCCGGAGGCCTTCACCGTCCGCCGCGACCGCGAGGAGGAGCGCCGGGCGCTCGGCCATGGCAGCCTCTACCGCTTCACCACCACGCATCTCTACGCGACGGGCTTCGCGGCCGTGGCGCTCGGCATCGCGCGGGGGCTGCTCGACGATTTCGTGACCCTGGCCGGCGGCAAGACGCCCATGGCGACCAGCCGCATGCTGCGCGACAGCCCCGTGCTGCAAAGCGGCCTCGCCTGGGCCGAAGGCAAGTGGCGCGCCGCCCGCGCCGGGCTGCACGCCGCGCTGCGCGAGGCGCAGGAGCATGTGGCGACAGGCACCGCCATGACGACGGATCAGAAAGTCGCCATCCGGCTCGCCTCCACCTTCGCCATCCACCAGGCCAAGGAGGCCGCCGACTTCGCCTGGACCGAGGCGGGCGCCACCGCCATCTTCGAAAGCCGGCCCTTCGAACGCCGCTTCCGCGACCTCCATGCCGTCACCCAGCAGGTGCAGGCGCGGCGCAATCACTTCGAGACCGTCGGCCAGCACCTGATGGGGCTGGCGGCAAATCCCCGTTTCCTCTGACCCGGAAGGACCGCGCCATGCCGCTGGAAGGCCTGAACCACTACACCATCCGCCCCGTGGATCTCGCGAGGACGCGGGATTTCTACGTGAACGTGCTGGGGCTGGAGGAGGGCTACCGCCCGCCGCTCGGCTTCGAGGGCCATTGGCTCTATTGCGGCGGCAATCCGACCGTCCACCTGATCGGCCCGCGGCCGCAGCGGGAGCAGGGCTGGCCGGAGCGCGTCGTGGGGCCGACCGGGCTGCTGGACCACATCGCCTTCTCCTGCACCGGCCTCGCGGAAATGCGCGGGCGGCTGGAGAAGAGCGGGTACAAATACGAGGAGCGCGTCGTCCCGCGCGACCGGCAGACCCAGCTCTTCGTGCATGATCCGGACGGGGTGGCGGTGGAGCTGAACTACCCGCCCTCGGAAACGACCGCCGCATAGGGAAGGCCCAGTTTCGGACGCGCCGCTCCGGCCACTGATCGGCGCGAGGTGAGGTGGTTCTCTACGCGCGTTCATGAGCCGCATCGGGTTCGAATGCGGTTCGGAACGGGGGAGGCGAGGACTCGACTCGCGTCCTGAGTTCTCTTTATGTTCTCTTTCATGGAGAGCGAGGCATACCTGATCGATCTGGCCCGCCGCGCGGCGGCCAGAGCACGCGACCGCGGCCAGGACGAGGTCCGGGCCGCGCACGAGGCCGTCTGGGCTGCTCGCCCGGCATGGCCGGTGCCGCTGATCTCCGAGGCCGTGGAAGCCGCCTTGTGGGGCCGGTGACGCGGTCCGAGACACAACCAAGGCGAGACCTGCCAGACCCTCGCGACCAGACAAAGAAGCTGTCGCCGAAATTGACGATTCTTCGTTGAATGCTGAGGCATACGGCTATCCGGCGGAACTGACAGAAGAAATCCCTAGGCACGGCTATTGCATTGTCGATGTGGCAAGCAAAGGGAGATTTCGATGTTCCATACATTACGCTGCTTACTTCTGGGCATGGCCTTGGCATTGGCCGGGGCTCAAGCAGGACGAGCCGACGTGATCCTGACGTTCCAGCAGTCCGGGCCTCTGGTCCAAAATAGCACGCCTCTTGATCCGCCCACACCGCGGTCGGGTCTTCTGGGGCTCACGCTCGTTCTCACCGACGAGGCTTTCGCAGCGGGCGTCAACCTGCGACAGACACAGGGCCAGTTCGGGGAGGTCTCGTGGCTCCTGGATGGATTGGTGCAGGTCTACGTCAGCATCTACGACGTCACTGACGCGTTCAGTGCGGATATCTGGAACTTCCGCAGCGCGTCCACGCGCACCGCGCCGAAGAACTCCCGGATCGACCTCACCTCAGGCGCCGGTTCCTTCCCCAGCGGGTTGGTCCACTATCAATACAGCAATGCCATAGACCTCTTCTTCACGCTCAATGGGACCAATGTGGTATCTGGAATCGTGACCGGCGATTTTACCTGCTTCCGGGGGTGCACCTTCGGCGGAACATTGGTGCAGTCGGTCCCCGAGCCCGCATCCATCCTGACGTTCGGTGTCGGACTGCTCGCACTGGGTGGCGCTATCAGGCGGCGCCGGGCGGCCTAGCCTCGGGCAATCGGCCGGGTCGGGGGCGGCTTCGCGGCCGGGCCCTCCCGGTCATCATCGCGTCAATTCGGCACCTTCTTGTCCATGGCCGCATCGACGACATCCAGGCGCGGATGCGGCAGCAACGCGGTGGGCCAGTGGGTCGCCGGGTGCGCCCTCGCGCAAAGATGCAGCGGCTGCCGGCGATCTCGGGACCTGGTGGATGGGACGGCGCCGAGTTCGATCCCGCCGCCACGGTCCCGGTCGGCCCGGGCAGCTTCGTCACGCATGTCGCGCGCGGCATCCACTTATGACGGACCTCGACGCCGGCCCGGTAGATCACTCCTGCGCGATCCCGGCCTGCGCGATCAGCTCGCGCCAGGCGGGAACCTCGCGCGCGACGCGGTTGGCCAGCGCCTCCGGCCCGTCGGGGCGCACGATGAAGCCGGCGTTGCGCATGCGCGCGCGGGTCTCGGCCGCGCCCATGACGGCGGTGGAGGCGCTGGCCAGCCGCTCGATGATGCCATGGGGCGTGCCGGCGGGCACGTGGAGGCTGAGGAAGGTCTCGGTCACGAAATCCGCGAAGCCGAGCTCGCGCATGGTCGGCACCTCGGGCAGGTCGAACCAGCGCTCCGGCCCGGTCAGCGCGAGCGCGCGCAGCGTACCCGCCTTGATCTGCGCGTGGGAGGAGGCGAGCGCGGTGGCGCCGATCTCCGTATTGCCCGCGAGCAGCGCCTGGACGCAAAGCGCCGCGCTGCTGTGCGGCACCTGCACCAGGCTGAACTGGCGCAGGATGCGCAGGCGCTCGCCCGCCAGATGGGGCGTGGAGCCCGTGCCCGGATTGGCGAAGTGCATCCCGCCGGCCGTGGCGCCGGCGCGGGCGATCAGTTCGTCGAGGCTGCGGATGGAAGAGGCCGCCCCGGCCAGGAAGACATCCGGCGAGGCGCCCAGCTCGGTGACCGGCGCGAAGTCGCGGATCGGATCGTAGCCGGGATTGCGGAACAGGCTGGCATTCACCACGAAGCCCGTCGAGGGCACCAGCAGCGTATAGCCGTCGGGCGCCGCCCGCGCGGCCAGCGCCGTTCCGATATTGCCGCCGGCGCCGCCGCGGTTCTCGATCACCACGGGCTGGCCGAGCGCGGGCGAGAGCCCGTTGGCCAGGATGCGCGCCACGACGTCGGTGGGGCCGCCCGGGCCGAAGGGCACGACGATGCGCAGCGGACGGCTGGGCCAGCCCTGCGCGCGGGCGGGCGCGGCGATCAGGGCCGGCAGCGCGAGCAGCGCCCGGCGCGCCAGGCCGGCGCGTGGTGATGTCATCTCCCGTTTCCTCCCGTCTTCCGGAAACGGTGCGGCGCGCCGCGGCGCCGGGTCAAGCGCGGGTTTCGTCCGGTGTCGCAGGGGACCGGCGGCCGCGGCGTTCCGGCCGGCTTCGCGCCGGCCGGGATCGGGGCCAGCATGGCCCGGAGCTTCGCAAGGATTTCCCGCATGCCCCTTCCCGCGCATCCCGTCTGGCGCTCCGGCCTCTTCGTGCCGGTGAATGTCGAGCGCTTCCTCGCCAAGGCCTCGTCGCGCGGCGCCGACGTCATTCAGCTCGACCTCGAGGACAGCATCGCGCCGGCCGACAAGGCCGCGGCGCGCAAGGCGCTCCCGGCCGCGGTGGAGCGCATCCGCCGCGAGGGCGTCTCCGACATCCTGGTGCGCATCAACCAGCCGCTGGAGCTCGCCGTGCGCGACCTGGAGGCGGCGGTGCTGCCGGGCGTGGACGGCCTCATGATCACCAAGGCCCAGGGGCCCGACCATCTGCGGCTGCTGGACGAGCTGGTCTCGCGGCTCGAGGCCCAGCGCGGCCTCCCCGACCGCGCGATCCGCTTCATGGTGCTGATCGAGGGGCCCGGGCCGCTCGCCAATGCCCAGGAGATCGCCCGCGCCACGCCGCGCAACCTCGGCCTCTCGCTCGGCGCCGAGGACTACGCGACCGAGATGGGCGGCGAGCCGACGGCCGAGACGCTGCTGCTGCCCAAGCAGCAGGTGCTGCAGGCCGCGCGCACCCACGGGCTGATGCCCATGGGCACGATCGGCACCGTCGCCGACTATTCCGACCTGGTGGAGTACGGGCGCATCGTGCGGCTCTCGGCCAGCTACGGCTTCGTCGGCGCCTCGGCCATCCACCCGGCGCAGGTGCCGGTGCTGAACGCCGGCTTCAGCCCCTCGCCCGAGGCGGTGGCGAGGGCGGAGAAGATCGTGACGCTGGACAAGGAGGCCGCGGCGGCCAACCGCGGCTCCTGGTCGCTGGACGGCAAGATGATCGACATCCCCATCGTCCAGCGGGCGGAGGCGCTGCTGGCCCGGGCCCGCGCGATCGCCGATCGGGCGAAGCGCGCCGGCTGAGCCGCCCTCAGGGCGTGTGGCGGTTCCTGGGCTTCGCCAGCCCGAGGTGGTCCCGCAGCGTCGGTCCGGAATATTCCGTCCGGAACATCCCGCGCGCGCGCAGCTCCGGCAGGACCAGCTCCACAGTCTGGTCCAGGCCGAGCGGGAGGACCGGCGGGCAGAGGTTGAAGCCGTCGGCGGCGCCGGCTTCCACCCATTCCTGCATGTCGTCCGCGACGTCCTTCGCCGTGCCGATCAGGCAGCGGCCGCCGAAGCCGGGGGTGATGGTCTGGTAGAGCTGGCGGATGGTGAGGTTGTCGCGCCGGGCCAGGGCAAGCAGCTTCGCGGCCATGCTCTTGATGCGCGGATCCGGCGGCTCGGGGACCGGCCCGTCCAGGTCATGGCCGCTGAGGTCGCCGAACTGCTGGTAGAGGTAGGAGAGGCCGAGCTCCGGCACGACCAGCTCGTTGAGCTGGTCGTATTGCGCGCGGGCCTCGGCGCGGGTGCGGCCCAGGAAGAGCGTCACGCCCGGCATGATCTTGAGCGTGTCCGGCGCGCGCCCGTATTTGGCCAGCCGGCCCTTGAGGCCGCCGTAATAGGCCTTCGCCGAGGCCAGGTCGAAATGCGAGGAATAGACCACGTCGGCGCTCCGGGCCGCGATCTCCATCCCCTGCTCCGCCGCGCCCGCCTGGACCAGCACCGGACGGCCCTGCGGCGTGCGCTGGATGGTCAGCGGCCCCTCGACCCGGAAATGCTTCCCCTTGTGGTGGAGCGTGTGCATCTTCGAGGTGTCGAGCAGGATGCCGCTCTCCTTGTCGAAGACGCCGGCCCCCTCCTCCCAGCTGTCCCAGAGGCCCTTCACCACCTCCACGAACTCGGCCGCGCGCTCGTAGCGCAGGTCGTATTCCATGTGCTTTTCGCGGCCGAAGTTGCGGGCCTCGATCTCGGACCAGGAGGTGACGACGTTCCAGCCCGCCCGGCCGCCGCTCAGATGGTCCAGCGAGGCCCATTTCCGGGCGACGTGATAGGGCTCGTTGTAGGTGGTGGAGGCCGTCGAGACGAGGCCGATCTGCGAGGTCACGGCGGAGAGCGCCGAGAGCAGCGTCAGCGGCTCCAGCTCGAAGGTCTGGTGCGAGCGCTGCAGGGCGCCGGGCGGCGTGTCCGGCGTGCGCAGCCCGATGCCGTCGGCCAGGAAGACCATGTCGAGCTTCGCGCGCTCGGCGGTCTGGGCGATGTATCTGTAGTGGCTGAACTTGGAGGCCGCGTCCGGATCGGCCGAGGGGTGCCGCCAGGCCGCGGCGTGGTAGCCGAGGTAGCGCATGGAAAGGCCGAGGCTGATCCGCTTCGGGCTGCTCATCATTCGGGTCTCGCCGCTGCCTGGCGGCACGCTGCCCGGCCTGCCGCGGGAGGTCCAGGGGGACCGCCGGCGATCTCCCCGCCCCGCGAATCCGCCCGCGAGGTTGACCCCCCGGACCCGCCTGCCTATACACCGCCGCACCGCCGGGGTGGGTCGCCCACCGCCGGCCCCTTCCCTTGTAGTGATACTACCCAGGAGCCTGCCGTGAAGCGCACCTATCAGCCCTCCAAGCTCGTCCGGAAGCGCCGGCACGGCTTCCGCGCCCGCACGGCCACGGTCGGCGGCCGCAAGGTGCTCGCCAACCGCCGCTCGAAGGGCCGGGCGAAGCTCTCCGCCTGAACCACCCCCCTCGCGGCGCTCGATGGAGGACCAGCCATGCTCGGTCGCCTCAAGCGCCGTGCGGAATTCGTGCAGGCCAGCAAGGCCGGCCGCAGGGCGGCGCGCGATTCGCTCGTGTTGCAGGCCCTCGCGCGTCCTGACGGCGAGACCCGCCTCGGCTTCACCGCCACCAAGAAGATCGGCAATGCCGTGGCGCGCAACCGCGCCAAGCGGCGGTTGCGCGCGGCCGCCCGGCTCGCGCTCGCCGCGGCCCCGCCGCCCGGCTGGAACCTCGTGCTGATCGCCCGCGACGCCACGGGCCGCTGCCCCTTCCCGAGCCTGCTCGCCGACCTCGAGGGGGCGCTGCGCAAGGCCGGCGTGCCGCGCCCCAGGGACGAGGCATGAGCCCCGCGGCCGGCATTCTCAAGGGGGCCGTGGTCACCTACCAGTGGACCCTGCGGCCCTTCATCGGCAGCCATTGCCGATTCCACCCTTCCTGCTCGCATTACGCGCTCGAGGCGCTGACCGAGCACGGGGCCCTGCGCGGGTCCTGGCTCTCCGCGCGGCGCGTCCTGCGCTGCAACCCCTGGCACTCCGGCGGCTACGACCCGGTGCCCCCCTCCCCGCTTCCGGCCGCGCCCGCCTCGGGCCGCGCCGGCTCCGGGATCTGATCGAGACCCATGGACCAGAAGCGCCTTATCGCGGCGATCGCGATCTCCATCGGCATCCTGCTGACCTTCGAGGTGTGGAACAAGTCGAACGCCCCGGTGCCGGCGCCCGCCGTCACCGCCCAGGCGCCGGGCGCCGGCCCCGCCCCGGCGGTGCCGGCGCCCCGCACGTCGGCGGGCCCGGCGGCCGCGCCGGCCGGCACCGAGGCCTCGGCGGCCGCACAGGCCGCTCCCGCCCAGGTCGTCACGGTGAGCAACGGCCGGGTGGAGGGCCGCCTCTCGGCCCGCGGCCTGATCCTCGAGCAGCTGACCCTCACGGACTACCGCGAAACGATCGAGCCCAACTCGCCGCTGGTCACCCTGCTCGCCCCGCGCGGCACGCCGGAGGGCTACTTCGCCCAATGGGGCTGGACCGCCGCCGACAACCGCACGCGCGTGCCGGACAACGACACCGACTGGACCGTGACCGGCGGCCCGCTCTCCGCCACCACCCCGGTGACGCTGAGCTGGGACAACGGCCAGGGCCAGGTCTTCGAGGCGGTGGTCTCGCTCGACGGCGACTACATGTTCCACGTCGACCAGCGGGTGCGGAACAATGCCGCCGAGCCGATCACGGTGCTGCCCTGGGGCCGCATCCGGCGCGAGCGCACGCCGCAGCTCGCGGGGTTCTACATCCTGCACGAGGGCTTCATCGCCGTGCAGGACGGTCGGCTGACCGAGATCACCTACAGCGACGGCAAGACCGCGCAGACCGGCGAGCGCCGCGCCCAGGGCTCCGCCTGGGACAACGAGGCCGTGCAGGGCTGGGCCGGCCTCTCCGACAAGTACTGGCTGACGGCGCTGACCCGCGCCGATGACGGCACCGCGCTGCGCAGCGCCTTCCGCCACATCGGCGACGGCGCGATCGACCGCTGGCAGGTGGACGTGGCGCCCCCGGCCGCCGTGACCGTGGCGGCGGGCGCGACCTCCAGCCTCGCGACCCGGCTCTTCGCCGGCGCCAAGGAGGTGCGGCTGCTCGACCGCTACCGCGACGGCCTGCACATCCAGGATTTCGACAAGGCGATCGACTTCGGCTGGTTCTACTTCATCACCAAGCCGTTCTTCTACGCGATCGATTGGCTGTTCAAGTTCACGGGCAACTTCGGCATCGCCATCCTGATCTTCACCTTCGCGCTCAAGGTCGCCTTCTTCCCGCTGGCGAACAAGGCCTACAAGAGCATGAGCCGGATGCGCATCCTCGGCCCGAAGATGACCGAGATCCGCGAGCGGTATAAGGAAGATCCGCAGAAGATGCAGGCCGAGATGATGGCCCTGTACAAGACGGAGAAGGTGAATCCCGCCTCCGGCTGCCTGCCGATCCTGATCCAGATCCCGGTCTTCTTCGCGCTCTACAAGGTGCTCTTCGTCACCATCGAGATGCGGCATGCGCCCTTCTTCGGCTGGATCCGCGACCTCTCGGCGCCCGACCCGACGAACCTGTTCAACCTGTTCGGCCTCCTGCCCTTCGATCCGCCCAGCTTCTTCCACCTCCCGGCCTGGGCCCTGATCATGGGCGTCACCATGTGGATGCAGCAGCGCCTGAACCCGCAGCCGCCGGATCCGATCCAGGCCAAGGTCTTCGCCTGGATGCCGGTGATCTTCACCTTCATGCTGGCCAGCTTCCCGGCCGGCCTGGTCATCTACTGGAGCTGGAACAACATCCTCTCCGTCGCGCAGCAGTGGTGGATCATGCGGCTGGATGCCAAGGGCAATCCCAAGCCGCCGGCCCAGGGCGGCTTGGCCGCCGCGGCGAAGAAGTGAGCCTTCCCGCCGGCGGCCTGATCGAGGCGCGCGACGAGGAGGAGCGCGCCCGGCTGATCGAGGCGGGGCGGCTGCTCTTCGCGCGGCACTGCGCCTTCTTCACCGCGGCCCAGGGCCTCGACCACCTGCCGCCGCCGGACGGGATCGAGGTCGCCCTGGCCGGCCGGTCGAACGTGGGCAAGTCCTCGCTCATGAACGCGCTGACCGGCCAGACCCACCTGGCCCGGGTCTCGGTCACGCCCGGGCGCACCAAGCAGCTCAACTTCTTCCGCGTCGAGGAGAGCCCGCTCACCCTCGTGGACATGCCGGGCTACGGCTATGCGAAGGCGTCCAAGGCGGTGAAGGAGGACTGGCAGGGGCTGATGTTCGACTTCCTGCGCGGCCGGCCGAACCTGCGCCGGGTCCTGCTGCTGATGGACAGCCGAATCGAGACCAAGCCCTCCGACACCGCCGTGATGGACCTGCTGGACCGCGCGGCCGTGCCCTTCCAGCTCATCCTCACCAAGGCCGACAGCGTGAAGCCCGGCCCGCTCGCGCGGCGCCGCGCCGAGGTCGAGGCCCTGGCCCGCAAGCATCCCGCCGGGCATCCGCTGGTGATCACCTCCAGCAGCGAGACCGGCCTGGGGATGGACGAGCTGCGCGCGGAGCTGGCGGCGCTGGCGGCGTGATCCGCGCCCCGGCCTGAACCGAGCCTGACCCGGCGCGGGTTGACGCGCCGCGGCGCGCATCGGATAGCCGGGTCAAAGCCTCCCAAGGACACGCCATGGACGACGCCCTCGCGCAAATGCAGACGCTGACCGGCGCCCTGCCCTATCTCAAGCGTTACGACGACCAGATCGTGGTGGTGAAATACGGCGGCCACGCGATGGGCGAGGAGGAGACCGCGCTGCGCTTCGGCCGCGACATCGCGCTGCTGGAGCAGGTCGGCGTCAATCCCGTCGTGGTCCATGGCGGCGGGCCGCAGATCAACGCGATGCTCTCGCGCCTCGGCGTGAAGTCCACCTTCGTGCAGGGCCTGCGCGTCACCGACCAGCAGATGGTCGAGGTGGTCGAGATGGTCCTGGCGGGCACCGTCAACAAGCAGGTGGCCGAATCCATCACCCGCGCCGGCGCGCTGGCGGTCGGCATCTCCGGCAAGGACGGCGGGCTGATCCGCGCCCGCAAGGCCACGCGCACGATCAAGGACCCCGGCTCGAACATCGAGCAGGTGCTGGACCTCGGCCTCGTGGGCGAGCCGGAGGAGATCGACACCAAGGTGCTGAAGCTGCTGATCGGCGCGGACATCGTGCCCGTCATCGCGCCGGTCGGCGTGGGCCCGGACGGCCAGACCTACAACATCAACGCCGACACCGTGGCGGGCGCCGTCGCGGGCGCGCTCTCGGCCGAGCGCATGCTCATGCTGACCGACGTGCCGGGCGTGATGGACGCGGACAGGAAGTTCATCACCGAGATGACGGTGGCCGAGGCCCGGGCGGGCATCGCGGCGGGCTGGATCGCGGGCGGCATGATCCCCAAGGTCGAGACCTGCATCTACGCGGTCGAGCAAGGGGTGAAGGGCGCCGTGATCCTGGACGGGCGCGTGCCGCACGCCGTCCTGCGCGAGCTCTTCACGGTCGGCGGCGCGGGCACCCTGATCAAGCCCTGAGGGCCCGACGGGAATGGCGGGCGGCGCGGCCGCTATTCGCGCCGGACGCGAAAATCCGCGCGACAGTTTCACCTCCAGGTAGTAGGAGTTCCGGCCAGAAGACGGCCCGCCACTGCGGCGCGCCGCGGGCTGCCGTGCCCAGGGGTGAGATCATGCGGGATTGCCAAGCCGAGGCATGGAGATGCGGGGAAGGCCCGGCCCGCTGGCATCGGCCCCCCTCGGCTTGAGCATGAGCCACGCCCGCCTGAAGAACCTCGTCATCGTCGCGACCGCGGCCGTGCTGCTGGCGCTGGGCGTGCTGGTGGCGCGGCTGCTGTGGCGCGGCGAGCTGATGTCGGTGACGGCCGCCGAGGGCGTGGTCACCCGCGCCGCCGACGTCGCGCAATCCCTGCTCAACCGCCACCTCCTGCAGGTGGAGGGCCAGATCACCAGCCTCGGCGAGCTGATGGGCCAGGACTTCCTGGACGTGGGGGATGCCGACCGGACGAGCCGGGCGCTACGCGAGATGACGGCGCACAGCTTCACCTACCGCAACCTCCTGCTGGCCGACACCGGCGGCATGGTCTGGGCCTCGGCCGTGGAGACGCGGCGCGGGCGCCCCCTGGCCATCCCGGCGGCGCAGCTCCAGGCGGAGCTGAAGCCCGACGCCGCCTCGATCCTCGGCCCCGTGCCGCATCCGCAGACCGGCGAGCTCATGCTGGTCATGGTCCGCCGCATCCCGTCCGGCGCCGGGCGGCCGGACGTGCTGGCCGCCGCCGAGATCCCGACGGCGCTGATCACCTCGGCCCTCGCCCCCATGGTCAACCCCTCGGCGCTGCGCATCCGGCTGGAGCGGGCGGACGGGCTGGTGCTCGCCGCGGGGCCCGGCCAGGAGGAGCTGGAGGGCCGCAGGCTGCCGGCCCCGGCCCGCATGCTGGCCCGGGAGGCGAGCGTCGTCCGCAGCCCCAACCGGCAGGGCGGCGGCGATGTCTTCGCCACTGCGCGGGCCATCTTCTATCCCGGTCTTTTCGCCGTCGCGGTGCTGCCGGAGCAGGTGGCGCTGGCCGAGTGGTTCCATATCCGCCAGCGCGTCCTCGGCGGCGGGGCGCTCATCGCCGCGCTCGTCCTGGCCTTCTCCGCCGCCCTGCTGATCGCGCTCAGCGCCCGCCAGCGGGCCGCGTGGGAGCGCGAGGCCGCCAGCCGGCGCCTCGTCGACGCGGTGGAGAGCCTGCCCGACGGCTTCGTGCTCTGGGACGCCGAGGACCGGCTGGTGGTCTGCAACTCGCGCTACCGGGCGCTGATGGGGGTGGAGGAGGGCCTCCTCGTGCCGGGATACCGCTACGAGGAGCTCGTGCGCGGCTGGCTCGCGCGCGGGCTTTACCGGGTCCGCCAGCCGGCGCCGCTGGAGGTGCAGGTCGCGACCGCGCTCGAGTCGCACCGCACCGCGGACGGCTATTTCGAGCGCGAGCTGGCCGACGGGCGCTGGCTCCGCGTCGCGAAGCAGCGGGTGGCGGAGGGCGGCACCGTCGTCATCCTCTGCGAGATCACCGCGGCCCGGCAGACCATGGCCGCCCTGGCCGAGGCGCGGGACACGGCGGATCGCGCCACCGCCGCCAAGTCGCGCCTGCTCGCCCATGTCAGCCACGAGCTGCGGACCCCGCTCTCCAGCCTGCTGCGCCTGGCGGAGCGCCTGGGGGGCGAGACCAGCCTCCCGGTGGCCCAGCGCCGCCAGGCGGTGCTGGTCGGCGCGACGGCGCGCCACCTGCTCGCGCTGGCCAACGAGGTTCTCGACATCGCGGCCATGGAGGCGCACAGCCTCACGCTCAACCTGGCCCCCGCGCCGCCCGCCGCCATCTTCGAGGATGCCCTCGCGATGGTGCAGCCGCTCGCCGAGGCCAAGGAGGTCCGGCTCAGCTTCAAGGCCGAGGGGCTGCCGGCGCGCATCAAGGCCGACGCCACGCGGCTGCGCCAGATGGTGCTCAACCTGCTCGCCAATGCGGTGAAGTTCACGCCGCCGGGCAGCACCGTCCGGCTGGATGCGACGGTGCATTCCAGCCCGGCGCTGCTGCGCTTCGAGGTCGCCGACCAGGGACCGGGCGTGCCGGAGAGCGAGCGCGACCGCCTCTTCACCGACTTCACCCGCCTCGCCCCCTCCGAGGCCGAGGGCACGGGACTGGGCCTCTCCATCACCGCGCGCCTCGCCGCGCTGATGGGCGGGCGGATCGGCTGCGCCGACGCGCGCGGCGGCACGGGCGCCTGCTTCTGGGTGGAGCTGCCGCTGGTCCTGGCCGGAGAGGATCGGGCGGAGAGGGAGCCGGAGGCCGCGCCCTTCGACGCCGGGCGTCCGCTGCGGCTGCTCGCGGTGGACGACGTGCCGGCCAATCTCTCCGTCCTGCGGGCGCTGCTGGCCACCACGGGCTTCGAGCTGGAGACCGTCACCGAGGGGGTGGCCGCGCTGGAGGCGGCGGCCGTCGCGGCGCGGGAGGGCCGTCCCTTTGACGTGGTGCTCATGGACGTGATGATGCCCGGCCTGGACGGCATCGAGACCACGCGGCGGCTGCGGGCCATGCCCGGGCCGGCGGGCCGCGTGCCGGTCGTGGCCCTCACCGCCAGCGCCTTTCCCGAGGATGTCGCGGCCTGCCGCGCGGCGGGCATGGTGGCGCATCTGAGCAAGCCGGTGGAGCGCGGGCAGCTCCTGCGGGTGCTGGCCTCGCTGGTCTCGGGCAGGCCCGCCGGGGGCAAGCCGGCCGGCGACGCGGCGTCGGAGGAGCTGGGCGCGCTCCGGCCGCTCTTCCTGGCGGAGCTGCGGAAGCGGCTGGACCAGCTGGAGGCCGCCGGGACGCAGAAGGGCGCCCTGCTGGAGGCGCTGCACGCGATCGCCGGGACGGTCGGGCATCTGGGCGAGCCGGAACTGGTCGCAAGGGCGCGCGGCGTGCTGAAGGCGCTGCAGGACGAGGAGCCCGGCGCGCCGGAGATGGCGCGGATGCTGCTGGCGGAGCTGCGGCGCGCGGTTCGGGGCTTCATGGCGGTGGAGGCGGCGGCCTGAGGGGCTGCCGGGGGCGCCGGCCGTTCAGGCCGGCCTGATTCCCTCGGCCTTCGCCCCATCCCGCTCGATCATCAGCCGCCGCGCCTCGGGCGGGATGGGCGTGCTGGCGCCGTCCCGCACGCAGACCAGCAGCGCCCGGCACTCGAAGCAGAGCCCCTTCCGCCAGACCGCGTAGTCCTGCGTGAAGCTGGTGTTGCGCAGGCCGGCCACGCGCAGGGTCAGCAGCACCTCGTCCTCGAAGGCGAGCGCGCGGAGGTAGCGCGCCTCCAGCTTCGCCACGACCGGCCCCGGCTGGTCCGCCCGCAGCGCCTGGCCGAGCGAGCGCCAGTGGTCCACGCGCAGGTCCTCGAACATCACGAGATAGGCCGTGTGGTTCACATGGCCGTAGAGGTCGCATTCGGCCCAGCGGATGCGATGGCGCACGGCCATGCTCCACTCGCCCTCGACGCCGAATTCCTCCATCAGCGATGCCATTCCATGCTCCTGCTTCCTGTCCGCAGGCTGGACGGAATCGGCGCGGGCATCCACCCTGCACGGCGTATCGAGCGAGAAACGACATGCCGCGCCGCAGGGCGTTCCTGCTGGCGGGGGGCGCGCTGGCCGCGCCGGGCGTGGCCCGGGCCGCCTGGCCCCTCGACCGCCCCATCGAGATCATCGTCCCCGCACCGGCGGCCAGCGCGCATGACGCCATCGCGCGCCTCGTCGCGCAGCACCTGCCCCGGCAGATCCCGGGCGCGCGCTGCGTCGCGACGAACCGGCCAGGCGCGGGCGGCCAGATCGGCTTCGAGGCGCTCTTCCACGCGCCCGCCGACGGCTACACGCTCGGCATGGTCACCGCGACGCCGCTGCACGCCATGGCGATCGAGCGGCGGCCGCGCTACGATCCGGAGGGCTTCACCTTCCTGGCCAATATCGTGGACGATCCCGGCGGCTTCTGGGTGAAGGCCAACAGCCCCTGGACCAGCCTGGCCGACCTCCAGATGGCGGCGCGCGGCGCGCCGGGCGAGATCGGCATCGGCACCACGGGCATCGGCAGCGACGACCACCTGCTCGTGCTGGGCTTCGAATCGGCCGCCGAGATCACGCTGCTGCACGTGCCCTATGCCTCGACCGGACCGATCCAGCGCGACCTGCTGGTGGGCACGCTGGCCGTCGGCGCCTTCAACGCCAGCGAGGCGCTGCCGCTGCTGCGTGGCCGGCGCATCCGCGGCCTGGCCCAGGCGGGGCCCGAGCGCTGGCCCGCGGCCGGGACCCTGCCGACCTTCCGCGAGGGCGGCTTCGACGTGACGGGCGGCGCGGCCCGCGGCATCGCGGCGCCGCCGGGCCTGCCGGCCGAGATCACCCTGCAGTTCGAGCTCGCGCTGAAGGACATGCTGGCCGATCCCGGCTTTCTTCAGGAGGCAGAGGCCCAGATGCTGCCGCTGCGGCCCCTGGTCGGCCTGCCCTACCGGCGGAGGATGGCGGCCGACCATGCCGCATTGCAGGCGCTGTGGCAGCGCCGGCCCTGGCGCGACTGAGCAGATTGCCCTTGCGCCGCGTGGTCCGGAGCCTCCAGGCTCCCTGAAAAATCCAGGGAGGAAGTCATGTCCGGTCGTCGCCAGATCCTGGCGGGAGGCGCCGCCGCGCTCGCGGCGCCGCGCCTCGCCCATGCCCAGGCGGCCGCCTGGCCGAACGAGCGCCCCGTCGAGGTCATCATCCCCTTCCCCGCAGGCGGCGGCGTGGACGTGATGGCGCGCCTGGTGATGCCGCTGGTCGCGGCGCAGATCCCGGGGATGCGGCACGTCGTCACGAACCGCAGCGGCGCGGCGGGGCAGATCGGGCTGGAGGCGATCTTCAACGCGGCGCCGGACGGCTACACGCTGGGGGCCACCACCCTGCCCGCGCACAACGCCATCCCGATGGAGCGGCCGGCGCGCTTCCGGGCGATGGACTTCACCTTCCTCGCCAATGTGGTGGGCGACGCGAACTGCTTCTACGTCCGCGCCGACAGCCCCTTCCGCCGCGTGGCCGACCTCGTGGCGGCGGCGCGGGCGCGGCCGGGCCAGCTCACCTACGGCACGACGGGGGTGGGCTCGGACGACCATCTCTTCATGATGAACTTCGAGCAGGCGGCGAATGTGCCGCCGCTGGTCCACATCCCCTTCGCCGGCGCGGCGCCGCTGATCCCGCAGCTGCTGGGCGGGCACATGGACCTCGCCGCGATCAACGTGGGCGACGCGCTCGCCATGAAGCGCGAGGGGCGGCTGCGCATCCTGGCCCAGGCCGCCGAGCGGCGGTGGGAGGAGGCGACGGACGTGCCGACCTTCCGGGAAGAGGGCTTCGAGGTGCTGAACGGCGCGGAGCGCGGGCTGATCGGGCCGCCCGGCCTGCCCGGGGCGGTCACGGCGCGGCTGACCGCGGCCTTCGCCGTGGCGCTGCGCGACACAGACTTCCTCCGCGAGGCGAAGCGGCAGTTCATGCCGCTGCACACGCTGATCGGGGCGGAGTACCGGGCGATGGCGCAGCGGACGGAGGCGCAGCTGCAGGCGCTGTGGCAGCGGAGGCCCTGGCGGGAGCGGTAGCTGAAAACCGGCCGGCAGCCGTTCGCGATGTGGGCCGGCGGGATCATGAATCTGTCGCTGCCCGCCGCTTGGACGTCCCTGTGTCCGCTCCTTGAGGCCACCAACGAATGGCACTGGAGATACCGACGCCAAAGCGCGCTGCCACGCCCCGTCGCTAAGCACCCGCAGCCGCCGCAGCAACCACACGTTCCCCCAAATCCACCGATAGGGCTTTCGACATCTCTGCCAACCTCCTCGCCGGCAGAGAGCTTGAAGCAGACTTCAATCGTGTCGGAAAAGGCTACCGATTCATTTAGGTCGAGGAACGCTCTAATCGCATATCAATTGTCGCTTCGGCTTGGCACCAGCTCGATGAAGGCGGCGCGGGTGGGACGGAAACCGCCTTCACGGAGCTGCTGTCGGGCCGCTGCCTCGATCTGCGGAAGCGATGGAAAGCTGCTCTGGCCTTGTGGAGAGGCAATTGATTGCGCCGATGAAGGGGCAGCCAAGCAAAGGCTAAGGACGAAGTAAAATTATCGTCTTGTACATCATCTAATCCTTCTAAATTTTTCCTTATCTAATTTTCTTTCTATAATAACTAAAAGATTTGCTACATTTTGAATTGTCTCGTCAAAATCAATGGCGATATTTCTATTATATAAGCCAACACCGACAATTTTCCATGAATGGATATTTCTTCCTTGTGTCGGATCATAATCACATCTTTCTTCTATCGTAACAACTTCAGTCCACAAGATACGTCTAATGACGTTACCAAAAACGATTTTTGAAATACTATCTGGACTAGTTATTATAGGGCTCCTATAAATATACCAATTTATACCGCCACAGAAAAATAATATCGAAGCAAGAAGCCAAAATATTACGAAATAAATGGATATGTATTGAATAACGCCTAAAATAGATATTGATATTCCCCACATGCTAACTATAAATATACAGATTAGTACAGTCCAACTCCTTGTTTCGTAATGAAATATCTGTTCCGACACAATCATTTCCTAGATGGAAAAAAATGGCAGATCCAATATATAAACTCGGCGCAGAAGATTGATTCTGAAGAGCCACAGGAGATAAGGGGCTGATAAAATCCACCCCTGCACCTAAACCTTGAACATAGCAGTCTGTCCAGAGAAAACGTCGTCAACTATCTTCGGCAGACCTAGTCGAGCTGCTCCGCCTAAGCCGATCAGCCCTACTTCAGCACTTAAAATTGGTGCTACAGCGCCGCTGAGAAGGCCGTTTAGCCTAGCGATTGGGACCGGCACTCGTCAGCAACGGTCCGGCTGACGAATGCAGATCACGCCCCCCGATACAGCGCCTTCAGTTGCAGCCGCCGCAGCATGTTGCGGCACAGCGCGTCCACCTCCCGCCGGTCCGTCAGCTGCGGATGCACGCTCGACCAGGCCGCCGCCAGCCTGCGCCAGAAGATGCCGAGGTCGACCAGCCGGTCCCGCACCTCCGCCTGGGCCGCGGCCAGCCGCGTCGCCGCCCCCAGCGTCGCATCGCCGTCCAGCATCGCGACGGCCGCGACGCGCAGGTTCTCCGCCGTCTCGCGCGGGGTGGCGGCCAGCGGATCGATCTGCCGCAGCGCATGCGCCAGCAGGTCGCCCGACCAGCCGGCGTCGCGCACGAGCACGCGGGTCGTGGCCGTGACCATCCGCTCCATGCCCTCGTAGTCGGGCTGGGCCGCGGAGGCGGCCAGCACCTCGGCATGGGCGCGGGCCAGCCGCTGCAGGCCCTTGGCGAGGCCCGCCATGCGCTCGAGCGCGAAGCCGCCCTCGCTGATGCAGCGCGCGGCCGCGACCTCGAACATGTTCAACCCCGGCGGCGTGCGGCGCAGCGCGTCGAGGAAGGCGCCGCCCGCCTCGCCCGCGCCCCGCTCCAGCGCCGCCACGAGCGCGGTGGTCGCGGCATAGAGCTGGTGGTCCTCGGGCGGCGGCAGCGGCTCGCCGCGCAAGGTCGGCGGCACGGGGTCGCCCGGGCTGACCGCCTCGACCAGCCGCAGCGCCGAAGGCACGAGGCGCAACAGCCGGAAGTCCCGGCTGCCGGGCGGGATGTCGAGCGCGGAATGCGCGTTGTCGATGTCGAGCACCAGCCGCAGCGCCTCGAAGCGGCGGACGAAGACGATCTCGCCCGAGATGCCGCGCTCGAAGGCCAGGCTGTCGCCGGCGAGCCAGGGGGCCGCGAAGTCGAAGGCCTCGGGCGGCCAGGCCTCGTCCGGCGCGACGCCCGGGAAGCGCACGGGATCAAAGGTCTGGGCGTCGGGGAGCGGCACGCGCGCAGCCTGCCGCGGGCCTGGTTAACGGAAGATGAGCGCAGGCCCTGGCAGTGTCTCGGTTTGAAATTGACGGCTGAGCGAATGCCGCATCGCGCCTAGCGCGCCGACCCTATATGGTTAACGGAAAGCATGGGCGACGACGATGACGATGAGCGACCTGGAAGCGTTCGTTGATGAAGGGGATCACCCGATGCCAGGCACGGGGCTACAATCCACACGTGTTTATGGACATGCGTGATCGGCACGGCACGGTGACAGCAATCAATCGATTGCTGCTGGAGGGCGAGATCCAAAGTGGCTTTCGGAAGCTTTACAGCATGAACATGCTGGAATGGACAATCGAGGCTGCCGCGCTTCGCTTCCCTGATCTTTTCAAAGCGGGAAGCCGCGAAGCAGCGCAGTTTCGATTGGATCAGGCCAACGGAAGGAATGGAATGCCTAAAGGCCCTCGCGGAGAGAACCTGATCAGGCGCCGCTATCCAAGGCCGCGCGCGTCGCCACTGCCGAGGAGCAGGACGACGCGCCTGCGCGCTCTGCCGGCGTGTCGGATCGGCTCTGGTCCATGGATGAATTGGTGGCGCTGATCGATGCGCGCGAGGCGCTCCCAATAGCGCGGGGCCTTACAAGCCACGGCAGATCGCCACGGCTTAGCGCCCAACTCCTTTTTGCGGCGCGCCGAGGGACTCAAGCGAATTTAGGTCAAGTTTGAAATTCGGGCCCGATACATTCCCTGTGGACCTGCCGTCCTCGGCCTTACTGAACCGGATACCGGATTCGCAGAACCAGAAGTTCGGGGTCTCACGGACCTTCACGTAGAGCCGAACAATTTCCGGGATTCGGTTAGCTGGCCCAGGACCGAAGATTTCGATGCGACCCAGGTGAGTCAGCAGCTTGCTCATGTGGCCTCCCGCAGCGTACCCGCGCCGTCAGGGTAGCGACAGGAGCAGCCGGGCGGCAAGGACCCGCAGGATTTCAAACTGAGACACTACCCCAGGCCCTAAATCATGATGCGTCCCGTTCACTCACTGGTATAGCCCAGTCGTTATAGCGCACGATTCAGTCCTACGGCGCCTTCGCGCCTTCGATCATCGCGCACTAAAGAACGTCGGCGAAGCCCGGCCGCAGCCGCTGGAAGGCCCAGAAGCCGATCGCCAGGCTCAGCAGCGCGCAGAGCGAGTAGATCGCCAGGCTGGCGAAATCCGGCAGCCCGCCATGGATGATCACGGTGCGGCTCTGCTCGATGATCGAGGTGAGCGGGTTCAGCCGCATGACGATGCGGAAGCGCTCGGGCACCGCCTCCAGCGGGTAGAAGATGGGCGTGAGGAAGAAGGTCATCGTCACCATGAGGCCGATCACCTGCGACAGGTCGCGCATGAAGACGCCGATGGCGGCGCAGAGCATCACCCCGGCGGCCACGAAGACCAGATAGGGCAGCAGGATCACCGGCAGGAAGACGACGGTCCAGTGCGCCACCCCCTTGAGCACGAGCTGTCCGCCGATCACGATCGCGAGCATGATCGCCGCGTTCAGCACCGCGGCCAGCACCGCCACGACGGGCAGGATCTCCAGCGGGAAGATCACCTTGGTCACGTAGCTCGGATTGCCGACGACCAGTCCCGGCGCGCGGCCCACGGCCTCGGCGAAGAGGCTGTGCACCGCCATGCCGATCAGCAGCATCAGCGCGAAGTCGGCATGGCTCTGGCTGTTGCCCCAGCGCGACTGGAAGATGGCGCTGAAGACGAAGGTGTAGACCACCGCGGTCAGCAGCGGCAGGAGCAGCGCCCAGCTCAGGCCCAGCATGCTGCCGCGGAAGCGCTGGGAGACCTCCCGTCCGACGAGCCGCGCGATGAGCTCGCGATGCATCAGGCAGGAGCGGAAGAACGCCGGGAGTCGGGACGGAAATCGCTGCATCTTCGACGCCTCTTCGGGCGGGGGGCGGGTGGTGTCAAGCGAGGCCGCCGGCCCCGCGCAACCGCGCCCGCCCAACCGCCGCCGCCTAGCCGCCCCCGCCTTCGCGCTCGGCCGACAGGATCCGGCAATGCCCCGCCTGGGCGAGCACCCGGCGCCCGGCGAGGAAGGCCTCGATCTGCTGATGGATCGCGGGGGCGTAGGGGTAACCGCCATGCAGGCAGTCCACGACCCCGGCGTAACGGGTGCCGGCGAGATGGGCCTGCGGGTCGCGCAGCACGGCCTCGACCTGCGCCGGCGGGGCCCATCCGGGCACGGTGAGCGCCTTCCGCCGGGCGTAGTAGGGCACCATGGAGGACCAGTCGTCCCCGACCACGATCAGCGCGCCGTCCTCCGGGATCGCGTCCCGCGCCAGCAGGCCGATCCGCTGCGTCGGGCTGCCCTGCGCGCCGGCGGCGATCCAGCCCATGTTCTGCCTCTGGAACCTCGCCGCCTGCGAGCCCAGCAGCAGCAGCAGCACCAGCGCCGCGAGGGGGGCACCGAGGCGGTATCGCGCCAGCGTCCCGAGGGCGACGGCCATGGCGGCGATCAGGAAGGCGCCATTGGCATATTGGTAATAGTTGTGGACCAGATGGAGGTTGGTGAAGACCAGGATGGGCGTCAGGAATGCCAGGATGCCGACCGCCACGGCCAGGAGGCTGCGCCGGCAGAGCAACGCGGCGAGCAGCGGGATCAGCGCGAAGGCGCCGAGCGTGCCGAAGATGTCCGGCAGGATCCGCCGCCCGATCACCTGCTCCCAGAGACGCCCGCTGAATCGCTGGTCCAGCGTGCCGTAGTTCCAGGTGCCCAGCGAGGCCGAGGTCAGGAACCCGCCGAGCATGTTCATGCCCTTCACGCCGTCGCTATAGGCCACCCAGGCGAGGCCGCTCACGAAGGGCAGGAACAGGGCCGCGCCGCCGCAGAGCACCAGGCCGAGGAGCCGGAGCGACAGGCCCTGACGCAGCCAGCGCCATCCATGGGGCAGCGCGATCAGCCCGCCCACCAGGGCAAAGGCCGGAAAGCTCGTGGCCTTGGCCAGGGTCGCGAGGCTGCCGGCCAGCACGGCGGCCAGCGCCGGCGCCGCGCGCCGGGTCAGCAGGAAACGCACGAACAAGGCCAGCCAGAGCAGGCCGAAGAACCAGGCGCAGGATTCGATCAGGAAGGTCCGGCCCCAGAAGAGGTAAAGCGGGGAGGCCAGAAGCAGCGCGCAGGCCATCGGATAGCCGACGGGCGGAAGCTTGAGGTCCCGCCAGAGCATCCGCATCGGCCAGGCGGCGGCCAGCAGGAAGGCAAAGCTCATCAGTCGCCCCGCCGCGTCCAGCGGCACGCCCAGCCTGGCCAGGAGCGCCACCGGCAGGTGGTAGACCGGCGCCTCGAAGGGGATCGCCCAGGGCGAGCCCAGCACCGGCGTCTCATAGGCCAGCCAGGGGCCGCCCTGCGTGATCCAATAGACGGAGAGGGCCGTCTGCGTCTGCCGGAAGGAATGCTGGTCGAGCAGCGGATCGTTCAGCGAGGCCAGCAGGATATAGGCGGCGTAGAGGCAGACGCCGCCGAGCGCGCCCCAGGCCAGCCTCGTCAGCCAGGGCGGCGCGGGCAGGTCGTTCCGGGCGAGCAGGCCGCGACGAAGCCCGGACAGGCTGGCACCGCGAAGCCCGGACAGGGAGGAACCGATCCGGGCCGTGGCCCGGCGGAGCTCTGCCCTGCCCGGAAGGAGCCGGATGATCGCCCGATGGCCCGTCGCGCCCGCAGCGAGCGCCAGGCCCGCCGCTAGGCCCAGCAGGCCCGTCCAGGCCAACCGATCGGCCCAGAGCAGGGTCGGGGCCACCCAGACCACGGCGGCATAGGTCACGGCGGCCGCCGGCACCGCCCAGGCCAGGCGGCGGGGCAGTCCATCGGCGAGCAGCAGCAGCCCCAGCAGGAGCAGCAGGACGCTGCCATAGGGCTGGTGGTGCAGCCAGGACGGCGGCAGGGTGACCAGAAGCGTGAAGGCGAGGCCCGCCAGGCCGAGTCCGATGAAGACGCCCGCGAGGCGCGGCGGCGAGAATTCGAGCCTCCCGACGCGGGCCAGCAGGGCCAGGGGCAGGACCAGCAGGGCGGCGTTGAGTGCCCGGGCCAGCGAGAAGAAATCCGCGATGCGCCAAGTTCCGAGGCCCGGCTGGCGGGGCGCCAGCGGGGCGGTCTCAGGCATGGCCATCCATGGCCGGGGAAGGCCCGCCAGCAAATGCAGGCCCTCCAGCTTCGCCGCGATCCAGCCTCTCAGGCCCAGGCCGCGATAGCTGGCCGCGATATCGGGCCAGATGGGGTCGCCGCGCCGATAGAGGCCGAAGTCATGGGCCAGGGCGAAGCGGAGCAGCGAGGTCGCGCCGGGCTGGATGAAGGCCTGCCACCAGAGCCAGGGCGCCACGACGACGAGCATCGTCAGGACCCCGGCCAGGATCGAGGGCAGCCCGGCCTGCCAGATCACGGGAACCGCGACGAGGGCCATCGGCACCAGCGCGAAGGCGTTGCTGGCATGGGCCAGATAGGCCAGGCCCGCGGCAGCCGCGATCGCCGGCAGGATTCCCGCCTTGCCGATCCTGGACCGGGCCTCGGGCGCGAAGAGCAGGATGGCGCAGAGGACCACATAGGCCGCGCCGAGCAGCTTCGGCCAGGCGTAGAGCGTGTTGAAGATGAGGAAGGGCGAGGCCACGAGCGCGGCCAGCATCCAGCCAGGGCGGCGGATCCCCACCTTCGCCGCGAGATAGGGCACCAGGAGAACCCAGCTCGCCTGCAGGAGGATCGCGGCCCCGGTGTAGATCTGCACGAAGAAGGAGCTGCCCCAGTGGCGGCCGAGCTCGGTCAGCATCACGCGCGGGAAGGCGAGGAGCGCGGTCATGAGCGGACCGCGGTCGGTCACCAGCCATGGCCATGAGAAGCGGAACTGCTCCCGGGCCTCCTTCGACATCAGCGCCTCGGTGAACTGCATGGGCAGCTGGTTGTCCGTGGACCAGCGCAGCGGCGCGAACAGGCCGTTGATCGCCCAGCTGCCGCCGCCGCTGTCGGCGGCGGCGACCAGCGACGTCGCGGCCAGCGAGACGCCGAGCCAGGCCAGGAGCGGAGAGGCCGCCTCATCCAGATCGGCCCTGAAGCGCGAGGGCGTCCGCCACGCGCGCGCCACCGTCACGAGCAGCGCGCCGATCACCATGGCCCAGACCCCCACCCGGCCATGAACCGGCCCGAGGGTGAAGAGGACGAACTGGACCATGGCCAGGATGCCGACCCCGATCATCGCGGCCGGCAGGGGATCCAGCGCGGGCAGCAGGCGCCCGAGCACCGCGATGCAGGCATAGCCGAGGAGGACGAAGATCAGCCAGCTGCCCAGGGCGGCCAGCAGCCGCGGGCCGGCCTGCGTATGGGCGATCCAGGCGAAACGGCTCGCCTCGAAGGGCGTGGCGACGCCCACGAGGGTCCTGGAGGTCGCATTGCTGGCGATCAGGCGCAGCGGGCCGGTGCAGAAGCCCCGCATGTCCAGGAACGCGACGGCCCATTGATTGTTGGTCCGCGAGCTCGACACGCGGCGTTCCGCGCCATTGGCCTCGCAGCGCACCGAGATCCGGGTGCCTTCCTCCTCGCCGGGAGACCCGACATAGGGGATGGCCAGATAGTCCCGCGGCCGGAAGGCGGCGGAGACGAGGGTGCCCGGCATCATGCCGAGCTCGGGCGCATAGCTCCTCCAGGCCCGGAGGCCGGGAAAGCCCCGGATCGCGGCGGGGGCGTCGAGCGGGTCCGACGGTCCGGCCGAGGCGTGGAAGTTGTCGGTCACCTCCCAGCCGGCCGGCCCCGCCACCTCGCCGATCGGCGTGAAACGCGCCGGCCCGCGGGCCTGATAGGCCCCCAGCAGAACCAGCGCGAGGATGCCGAGCAGGCCGTAGAGGACCAGTCGTCCGGCAAGGCGCTCCCCGGTCAATTCAGGCTCTCCGCGATGGCGCGGGCGCGGGCCACTCCGCTGGAGGCGCGCGAGGAGCGCGGAGCCGGGAACCGGGCTCCGGCGCGCCCGCCGTCGCTCAACCCCCCGCCCCCACCTTGCGCAGGAAGATGATGGGATGGGTCTGCCGCTCCGGATGGAACTGGAACTCCGCCAGCTCCATGCCCGGCAGCCAGGCCCTGCGCGCATAGGCCTCCGGGATGAAGGTCTCGCCGTAGAAGCTCGTGTCGCGCACGCCGCCGCCGGAGGTGCCCACCGAGGTCGCGAAGATGAGCTCCCCCGCATCGTAGCGGCGCATCGCCTCGTCCACGTCCGGGAAGAGCCGGCCGAGCTCGGCCTGGTAGGCCCCGATGCCCTCCGTGTCCGGATGGTCCGCGAAGGACCTGCAATATTCGAAGAACCAGCGGCCCCGCGTCGTCATCGCGACCATGCCGCCCGGCTTCAGGATGCGATGGAACTCGCGCACCCAGCCGTCCGTCGCCTCCTGGGAGAGGTGCGAGAAGACCGAATAGGCGACGCAGAAATCCACGCTCGCATCCGGCAGGTCGACCGGCGGATGCGGCTGGCAGACCAGGAACCGCCCCTCGGCGAACATGTCCCGGCAGAGGCCCACGAATTCGGGGTCCACGTCGATGCCGACGAGGTTCGCGGGGTCGAGGTCGCGCAGGAAGAAGCGGCCGATGCGCCCCCAGCCCACGCCGAAGTCGACCAGCCGGCTCCGGGCCGTCAGCGGCGCGCCGTGCCGCGCGAAGGTGTCGCGGCAGTCCTGGTAGAAGGCGAGCGCCTCCTTCAGCGTCGGGCGGCCGGCCTGCCCGGTCGTGGAGATCTGCAGCTCCGGCGTGGGGAAGCCGGGCAGGACGGCGCGCGGGACATGGGGCGGCCGGCGGCCCTCGGCCGTCTCGCAGACGGCCTCGAACCAGGCCGCGTCATCGGCCAGCGCGGCGATCGCGGCCATCCGCTCGGCCTCCTGCGGCGGCAGGCCGAAGAAGGCGCCGGCATGGCGCAGGAAGCCCGCGCCCAGCGCCCGCTGCGCCGGGTCCACGGGGGCAAGCCGCGCCGCCTCGGCCTGCATGCGCGCGATCTCGCGCAGATGCGCGGAATTGGCGGCGGCGAGGGTCACGCCGCCGGCGTGGCGCCGGTGCAGGTTCAGCGCCGCCGCGCGGAAGGCGATGCGCCCGGCCTTGGCCATGCGCAGGTAGAAGAGCCAGTCGGCCGCGTTGCGCAGCGCCACCATCTCCGGCAGGGCGCGGCCGAGAACCTCCAGCGCCGTGTCGCGCCGGAAGACCACGGCGCTGACATTGGGGATGGTGTTCTTCACCGCGAGCGCGCGGGAGATCTCCTCCGTCCCGTCCCGCACGTAGTCGGCCTTCCAGGCCGCGGCGCCGAGATCGGCCACGTAGTCCAGGTAGTCCGGGGCGGTGACCCGACCCTCGGCGTCGATCTGCTTGGACTGGGCATAGGCCAGCACGACGCCCGGCTCGTCCAGCGCGGGCAGCAGCCGCTCCAGGAAGGCCGGCTCGGCAAGGTCGTCGGCCTCGGCGATCCAGACCAGCGGCGTGCGGGCCATCTCCACCCCCCGCGCCCATTGCCGCGAGACGGAGCCGGAATTCTCCGCATTGCGATGCAGGCGGATGGGCAGGTCCAGCTCCTCGGCCAGCCGGCCGATGACCTCCCAGCTCTCGTCGGTGGAGCCATCGTCCAGCACGATGATCTCGGCGACCTTGCGGGTCTGCGCCGCGATGGAGCGGATCCGCTCCTCCAGGTAGCGGGCGTAATTGTAGTTCGGCACGACGGCCGTGACCGGCGAGGCCGCGCGAAGGGCCAGCTCGGCCAGCCGGTCCGCGTAGCGGCCGAAATCATGCCGGCGCGCGACCAGCGCCTCGGCCGCCTCGCCCGCCCGCCGGCACAGGGCCGTGTCGTCGATCAGCGCCGCGACGGCGCCAGCCATGGCGCGGCTGTCGGCCATCGGAACGGGGGCGAGGCCGGTCTCCTCGACGAAGGCGGGGAAGCCGCCGCTCCCGGCGAAGCAGAGCACCGGCACGCCGTGGGCCGCGGCCTCCAGCGCGGAGCTCGGGAAGGGATCCTCGCGCGAGGAGAGCAGAAAGGCGTCCGCGGCCGCGAGGAACTCCTGCGGCGCATCGGTCCGGCCGGGCAGCAGGAGCGACGATCCCAGGCCCTGCGCGTCGATGGCGGCGCGAAGCTCCGCCGCGACGGAGGGCTCCAGCGCGCCCACCCAGACGAGCCGCGCCTTGCGGCCGAGCGCCTGAAGCTCCGCGAGGATCGAGGGCCAGAGGTCGAGGCCCTTGCGCCGGTCGCCATAGCCCAGGCCGAGCACGACGAACTCGTCGCCGCCGATCCCGAGCCTCGCGCGCAGCGCGGCCCGCGCGGCGGCCCGCTTCTCCCGCGCGAGCACCGGCTGGTAGAGGCCCTGCGGCATCACGACCGCGCGGCCCGCGACGGCGCCGAAGGCGGCCTCGAAGCTCTCCTGCACGGCCGCATTCGGGAAGACGACCACATCCGCGCCCTGCGCGAGGTCGCGCGCCGCGCCGGCCAGGCCGTATTCCTCGATGATCCGGGGCAGTTCGTGCACGAGGCAGACGGTGGCCAGCCCCTCCGCCTGCAACGCGGGCAGCGCCTGCGCGGACACGACCGTGTTGACGAGGACGCTGCGCACGCCCTCGGCGGCCAGCCGGGACGCCTCCTCGCGCCAGGCCTCCGCGTCGCCGAAGCCCTGGCCGATGCGGCGGACCGGCGCCGCCTGGCGCATCGCCTCCTCCAGCTCGCCGCCCAGGCCGAGGGCGATGCGGAGCTGCGCGCGGCCGCGGGCGTAGTGGCGCGCGAGGTTGAGCGCCAGCATCTGCGCGCCGTGGAAATGCGCGTCATGCACCACGAGGCCGAGCCGGGGCGTGCCCTTCTCCTCGCGCGCGGCGAAGGGGCGCGGGGTCCGGACGGGCTTGCCGGTGGCGGCGGCGGCCTCGGCCAGCGCGGCGGCGGTGGCCGAGAGATAGGCGTGGCCGTAACGCCGGTCGGGCTCGAGATTCGCGCCCTCGGCCCATTCGTTCCAGGCATTGACGAAGACCAGCCGGTGCTCCGGCGGCCGTTCGCGGATCGTCTTCACGCAGGCCTGCGTCAGCCATTCCTGGTAGCGCGCGGGCGTGGCGCCGCTATAGGCCGTGCCGCGGCCCGGCTTGCGCGCCTCGTTGTCCCAGCGCGGGCAGACGCCGCGGAAGAGCAGGTAGGGGGGCGTCGCCTGCGCGAGCGAGCGCTCCACCATGTCGTCGTAGTCGAGGACGGTGCCTTCGTAGCCGGGCTGGTGGGGCGCGACGGGGATTTCCCGGCTGACGCCGAAGCCCACATTGTGCGGCGGGAACTCCACGGCGGCGTCGAAGCCCACGAGGCGCGGATCCTCCTGGCGGAAGCTGCGCGCCATGACCAGAAGCGGCTCGCCGAGGCCGGCGCGGGCCATCTCCACCCGCCAGCGGCGCGCGGTCGCGACGGGGTTGGGCAGCAGCTGCGGCCGGTACATCACCAGCAGCGGGCGGCCGTCCACGCGGATGTAGCGGGGGTCGCGGAAGGCCGGGAAGAGCGAGCGGATGAAGGCGACGTCGTCCTCCGGGCTGTGCTGCTGGCCCATCAGGACCTCGCTGTCGAGGCCGTCCCAGCGCCGCGTCCAGCTCTCATTGGCCCAGCAGAGGCAGAAGGGCAGGTCGATGGAGGGGTTCTCGAGCAGGATTTCCAGCGGCCGCTGCAGGAGCTGCTTCCCGGCGAACCAGTAGTGATGGAAGCAGAAGCCCTCGATGCCGTAGCGATGGGCCAGCTCGGCCTGGCGGGCGAGGATGCCGGGCAGCCGCAGGTCGTAGAAGCCGAGATCCGCCGGCAGGATCGGCTGGTGGTGGCCTGGGAAGCGCGGCAGGCCGCGGGTCACATTGGTCCATTCGGTGAAGCCCGTGCCCCACCAGGCGTCGTTCTCGGGGATCGCATGGAATTGCGGGAGGTAGAAGGCGAGCATGCGGACCGGCAGGCTGTCCGGCGGCCGCACCGCCTCCTCCGCGCCGAGGTGGTCCTCGCCCGGCGCATGGGCCTTCCGGAGGTCCTCGAAGAACGACGAACTCAACAGCAATCCTCCAGCTGGGCGGCCCACCAGCCAATGATATGGAAGTTAGTGCCTCGACAGGCGTTTTATGATGCCGACCGCCTTACGGAGCGGGGCCGTGATTCGCCAGGAGGTGGAATTGCGTAGGGCCGCCGCCTCGTCGCGGCTCGCCTCGAGCCGGGCCGCGATGGCCTGGGTCGCGATCTGCGCCGCGAGCTCGGCCTTTTCGCAGGAGACCTCGAGAGCGGAAATCTCGCGCCGAAGGGCGGCTGTCTCGCCCCGGAGGGCGGCTATCTCGCGCCGGAGGGCGTCGTTCTCGGCCGTGAGCGGCTCGCTCGCCTTGGATTCGGCCAGCAGCCGCAGCTCCTCCAGCCGCCAGATCCAGCGCGGATTGTAGAAGAGGCTGTCCGGCACGCTCAGCCCGGGCCGGTCGGAGGCGACGGCCAGCACATAGGGCGCATCGGGAACGCCGCCGACCCGCGTGAAGTTCTCGCAATCGGTGGTCCCGAAGCCCTCGACGGCCGAGGCCCGCGGACGCCCCCCCTCCCGGACGATGACCGAGCCGACGAAGGCCCGCTGCTCGAGCGGCGTCACATGCGCGAAGTGCCGCGAGACGACGTCCAGGAACTCCTGCTTGTCGAGCTCCTTGAGGTGGTAGGGATTCTCCTCGGCGTCCTTCAGGTACAGGTCCTTGTTGGGCGAGGACATGACGAGGATGCCATCGGGCCGCAGCACCCGCTTGATCTCGCGCAGGAAGGCGTCCTGGTCGGCGACGTGCTCGATGGTCTCGAAGGAGACCACCACGTCCACGGACTGGCTGGCGACGGGCAGCGACGTCGCGTCGCCGAGCTGGAAGGACACGCCCTTCGAGAGGTAGTTCCGGTTGGCGAAGTCCACCGATTCCTTGTCGATATCGACGCCGACGACGCTGCGCGCGACCTTGCCCAGCAGCGCCGAGCCGTAGCCCTCGCCGCTGGCCACATCCAGCACGTCCAGCCCCTCGCAGAGGCCGAGCGCGAAGAAGTAGCGGTGATAGTGCTCGTTCTGGATCTCGCCCACGAGGCCGCTCACATAGCGCTCGCCGGTGAATTCCAGGCTCTCGGCCGGCTTCGGCAATGCGAAGACCCGGGGCACCGACGTGCCGGTTTCGGCTTGGGGCATGATCGTCATCTCTGGGACACCTTCGCGGGCGGGACGGCCCGGCGAATCGAGGCGGGCGGGACAGGGGGGAGTCGAGCGGCCTGCGTGATCGCACGCGGCGGCAAATCGCTCCAGCGCCAGGGGTGCGGACGGGGGCGCGGATGGGGGCGCGAGCGGCGGCGGGGCCGGGGCGGTTCGGGTCACCCTGCCCGCTCCGGCAGCCGCTCGATGCCGCGATGGCTCACCTCCAGCAGCATCACCGCGCCCACGTCGCGGGTCGGGTGGACCTCGAAGACGATGGCGTCGTGGATCCAGTGGTGCTGGACGTGGTTGGCCAGGGTGCCGGAGGCGAAGGCCGGGCTGATGGAATAGGAGCCGCGGCGCAGGGCCGGCATGCGGAAGCGGAAGACGGCCTGCGCCGTGCCGCCCGCGGGCAGGTCGATCGGGGCATCCGCGTAGAGGTCGGCCGTGTTCTCGCCCAGGATGGGCTGGCCCAGCCGGTCCTTCACGACGATGCCGGCGATGCCGCCGAGGATCGCCGAGCGCGCCTCGATCCGGAAGGCGAGCTCGACCTCCTCCCCGCCCACGATCCAGGCCAGCGGCTGGCCGTCGACCCGCGCCAGGGTGACCTCGGCGATCTCGGCCTGGCCGGAGCCGTAGCTCGTCCGCTCGCCCTCCATCCGCAGGCCCCGCGACGGGTCCGCGAGGGCCATCGCCGGCCCTGGCGCGGGGTCCGCGACGGGGCCGGGCGCCCGGGCCGCGACCGGCGCCTCCGGCGGCAGCTGCCCCGAATGGACGAAGATGTTGTAGGCCTCCATCACGTCGCGCGCCGGGCCCGCCATCCGCACGTCGCCGCGGTCGATCCAGATGGCCTTCTGGCAGAGGCCGAGGATCGCGCCCGTGTCGTGCCCGCAATAGAGCAGGATGCCGCGCTCCTGGAAGCCGCGCAGCCAGCGGAAGCACTTCTGCTGGAAGATGGCGTCGCCCACCGCCAGCGCCTCGTCGATGACCAGCACGTCCGCATCGACATGGGCGACGACGGCGAAGGCCAGCCGCATGGCCATGCCGGAGGAATAGGTCTTGATCGGCTGGTCGATGAAGGCGCCGATCTCGGCGAAGGCGATGATGTCGTCGAGCCGGGCCTCGATCTCCTCGCGGGCCAGCCCGAGCACGCTGGCATTGAGGAAGATGTTCTCCCGGCCGGTGTATTCCGGGTTGAAGCCCGAGCCGAGCTCCAGCAGGGCGGCGATCCGCCCCCGCACCGTCACGCTGCCGAGGCTCGGCGTGAGGGTGCCGCAGACGATCTGCAGCAGCGTGGACTTGCCCGAGCCGTTCCGGCCGACGATGCCGATGGACTCGCCGATCACCGCCTCGAAGGAGAGATCGCGCAGGGCCCAGAACTCGGTGAAGTAGGACCGGTCCCGCAGCCGGCGCGCGAGCGGCGGCGCCAGGCGCGAAAGCAGCCAGCCCAGCCGCGGGAACACGGCCTGGCGCAGCCGGTCCTTCGGGTCCGCATAGACACGGTACGCCTTGAACAGCCCTTCCGCGCGGATCGAGACCTCGGTGGACATCAGCCGGCGCTGGTGCCCCGGAGCCTATGGCGGAAACCCCCGGGGATTCCCTGAATTCTGCGCGAAGAGCCGGTCATCTGAGCCTATGGACGGAGGGGCACCCGTGGGGCCGCCCCCATTCGGACGCCGGACCCGCAATGTCAAGGACGGCGCGGCTGCCCGCTTTACGGCGCGGGACCGCCCTCCGATAAGAGGTCTTCCCGCCTGAGGATCGCTATTCGTGCAGAGACTGGGTTTCCTGGATGGGCTGCGCGGCTTCGCCGCCTTCTACGTCCTTCTCTTCCACATGGCCCTCCTGCCGGTCTCGAAGCCGCCCCTCTCGGACTGGTGGCAGGGCGTGGTCATGTTCGGCGGCTCGGGCGTGACGCTGTTCTTCGTGGTCAGCGCCTTCTCGCTCTGCCTGACCATGGGCCGGCATGTCGGCACGGGCTCGACCTATCTGAGCTACGGGATCAGCCGCTTCTTCCGCATCGCGCCGCTCTTCTGGTTCCTCATGGCGGCGACCTATGTGATCCACGTCCTCGCCTTCGGCGTCTGGCACGGGCCGGCGGCGGTGCTGACCAGCCTCACCTTCGTCTTCAACCTCATCCCCGGCCAGGAGCAGGGCTATGTCTGGGCGAGCTGGACGATCGGCGTGGAGATGCTGTTCTACCTCGTCTTCCCCTATCTCTACTTCCGCCAGGGAACGCCGGCCCGGCAGGTCGCGACGCTTTGCGTCGCGCTGGCGGCCAGCATCCTGTTCAAGGGCGTAACGGCGGGCTTCGTGCCCGAGCCGCCGCGCACCTCCTTCGAGACCTTCAGCATCTTCCGCCACCTGCCGAGCTTCGTGATCGGCATGCTGGCCTACAGCGCCTATGCGAGCCCGCTCCTGGCCGGGCCGCGGCGGGACTATGCCGGCGCGCTGATCGCGCTCGGCCTGCTCGTGCTGGTCGGCATCGCCTCCGGGCGGCTGACCGGCGGGCTGGTGGACACCACCCACCTCATCGCGGCTGGCTATGCCCTGGTCCTGCTGGGCGTCTCCGCCGTGGAGTTCCGGCCGCTCGACAACCGCGTCACGCGCTTCATGGGCCAGATCAGCTATTCCATCTATCTCTGGCACGCGCCGGTCGTGTGGTTCATGTCGCCCGTCTACGCCTGGTTCACGGCCCTGCCGCTGCCCTCCTCCCTGCGCTTCGCCCTCTGCCTGGCGGCGACGCTCGGCGCCGTGCTGCCGCTGGCCTGGGCCAGCTATCGCCTCGTCGAGCTGCCGGGGATCGCATGGGGCAGGCGCGTCTTCCGGCGCTTCGCGCCGCTCGGCCAGGCGATCGACCGCGGCGCGGGTCAGGCCCGCCGCGCGGCCGCCGCCTCGTAGGCCTCGAGATAGGCGGCCGCGACCGTCTCCATGCCATAGGCGGCGCCGAGCGCCGCGGCGTCGCGGGCGAAGGCCGCGCGATCGGTGTCGTCCGTCATCGCCAGCATGGCCCCGGCCAGCGCCGCCACGAAGCGCGCGTCATCGGGGTCCGGCGCGAGGACGATGCCCGCCCGCCGCCCGTCGCGCAGCAGCATCCGGGCGATCTCGCCGAGGTCGGTCGAGATGGCCGGCCGCCCCTCCTGCATCGCCTGGACGAGCGCCAGCGGAAAGGACTCGCCCGCGAAGCGGGTCGGCAGGAGGACGACGTCGGCGAGGCGGTACACGCCCTGCACCCGCTCCTGGAAGCCGAGGAAGATCACCCCCGGCGCCCCCCCGCCCGGCCGCCCGAGCCGGTCCGCCTCGGGCCCGTCGCCGCAGAGCAGCAGGTGCAGCCGCCGCCCCGTCCGGGACTGGGCCAGGGCCAGGGCCTCGATCGCCGCCGCCCAGCCCTTCTCCGGAATGGCGCGGGAGGCCAGGGCGAAGACGAGGTCGTCCTCGCCGATGCCGAGCTCCGCCCGGCTCCGCCCGAAGGGGCGCGGGTCGGGCGGCATGCCGTTGGGGATCTGCCGCGTCGCGATTGCGGCCCGCTCCGCCTCGGAGAGCACCCGCAGATGGTCGAGGTTCTTCTCCGTCAGATAGACCCAGAGGTCCACATGCCGCGCCACCTTGCGCGTGAAGTCGGGATCGACCGCCGTGACCTCGTAGGAGCCGTGCATGGAGGCCACATAGGGCACCGCCGGCACCTCGCGCCCGGTGAGGAAGAGGTGCTCGGCGCCGACGAAATGCGAATGCACCACGTCCACGCCGGCCTCGGCCAGGAAGGCGGCCGGGCCGCGTGCCCGCACCGCCGCCGCGCCGTAGACCGGGATGCGCCGGTCCAGCCGGGCGCGGATGCCCGGATTCCAGTCCTCCGGCTGCAGCGCGAGCACCGAGACGGTGACGCCCCGCCGCACCAGCTCGTTGGCCAGGTGGATCGGGAAGATTTCGCCCCCGCCCAGGTAGAAGCCCAGGAGGACCATCAGCACGTGCCGGCCCTCGCGCGGGGTGGCGAGGACCTTCGCCTCGTCGAAGACCGTCTCCAGCGGGCCGAGCGCCGCGGCCGAGCGGTCGAACTGCGCGCGGAGCTCTTCGGCGAAGCGGTGCACCGTGGCCTCCGGCACGCCCCAGCGCGCGCGCAGCAGGCGGATCAGCCGCTCGTGCTCGGCGTAGTAGGCCGCCGTGCCGAAGGCGGAGGCCGAGGTGTTGCCGCCGTGCTGGCGGAAGTAGCTGACGGCCTGCGGCTCGTAGGCGATGCGCCCGCCGCGGGCGAGGCTCGCGTAGAGATACCAGTCGCCGAGGATCCCATAGGTCGCCGCCTCCCGCCACACGGCCTCCTCGACCGGCTGGGCGCGCAGCAGGCAGCCGCCGACATTGGCGATGACGTTGTGCACGCCGAAGGCGGTGTCGAACCAGGCCTTGGCCGGGCGCAGGTTGCGGCCCTTCCAGATGCCGGGCTGCGAGCGCTCGCGATAGGCGTCCAGGCCGGCATAGGGCTTGCCCGCGGCATCGGCGAACTGGATGCGGCCGAAGCCTATCATCACGCTCTCGTCGAGGAAGGCGGGCACCAGCGCTTGCAGGAAGTCGGCCTCGGCGAAGTCGTCGCTCTCGCAGATCCAGAGCAGGTCGCCCCGCGCCTCCTCCACGCCGCGGCGCCACTGGCGGAAGACGTTGCCGGAATTCTCCGCGTTCGCGATCACGCGGATGCGCTCCGGATGGGCCGCGCGATAGCGCTCGATCACGGCGAGGCTGTCATCCGTGGAGGCGTCGTCCAGCACGATCACCTCGAGATTCGGGTAGGCCTGGCCGAGGATGCTGTCGAGCCGCTGCGGCAGGAACCGCGCATGGTTGAAGTTGGGCACGATGGCGCTGACCAGCGGGGCGAATTCCGACTGGCGGCGCCGGCGCACCCGCCGGTGGCGCAGCGTGTGGCGCGAGCGGTAGATCCGGCGCAGCCCCTCGCGCAGCGCCCGCCGCAGCCCGGGAAACTTGGAGAGGATCCGGCGCAGCGGCCCGCTCGCGCGCCAGATGGTGCTGGTCTCGATGGCATTGGCGCGCTGGCGCTCGATCTCCAGCCGGTCACCGGTGGCGCGGGCGCGGGCCTCGCAATCCGCCAGCTCGTCGCGCAGCCGGTCGAGCTCGGCCAGCAGCGCCGCGATCCGGGGCGCGGCGCCGCCGGCGCCCGGTTCGGGCGGCAGCGGGGCGTCGGAGGCGAGCAGCAGCGGGCCGGTCTCCGGCCGGCGGACCGGGCCTTCGCGGGTCCAGGCGACGCCTTCCGGCATGGGGGCGCCGAAGAAGCGTTCCCCCTCCTGCCCCGCCGCTGGAAGCCCCCCCTCGCCCAGCACCGCGACCTCGGCGAAATGCGCGCGCAGCAGCTCCTCCACGCCGCCGGCCGGATCGCCGGCGGCGATGAGCAGCCCGCCCGGCCGCAGGAGGCGCCGGATGCCTGGAATCTCCGCGAGGCGGCCGGACAGCGCGAGAACCACATCGGCGCCCTCGGGCAGCTCGGCGCCGGGCGGCAGGAATTCCAGATTGGGAAGCCGGTGCCGGCCCGCCGCCGCGCCCGCGGCCTCGGCGGAAGGCGCGATCGCCGTGACCTGCGCCGCCCCGGCCGCCAGCATCGCGGCACCGGCGCCGTCGCCGCAGTCCAGGTCCAGCACGCGGCGGCCGGCCACGAAACCGCTGGCGAAAAAGTAGCGCGGGGCCAGTCCGACCATCCCTTCGCCGGAAGCCTTCGAACCCATCCAGATGCCCCTATGGCGCCGTCGCGAGACGGTCCTCGCATGAGGCGGTTCGCTCGCGATTCTCTATAGCGCGGAGATGCCGCCCGCCCAATTCCGCCGGCCGACTATTTCCGCCCGGGCAGCGGATGCAGCGCCACCCAGAGCCGAAGAAGCCAGTTCGCGCCCCGCGCATGATGCGCGAGGCCGGCACGCCGCAGGGCCGCGAGGCGCCGGAACGGCGAGGCGGCCCGCAACCCCTCCAGCGCCGCCAGGACCTGGCGGGCCGGATCCGTCAGCGGCGCGGCACGCAGCGCCTCCAGGTGTTGCGACAGCGGGGCGAGGAAGCCCGCCGCCCCCCGGCCGAGCGCACGGCCGGCGCGCTGGCGCAGCCCCGAGGCGCCGCCCACGAGGTTCCCCCCGTGCTGGCGGTAGAGCAGGCTCGGCTCGGGATCGAAGACCAGCCGCCCGCCGCAGCCCGTCACCAGCAGCGCGCACCACCAGTCGTGGTGGCCGCCCTCGGGCAGCGGCGCGGACAGCGCCAGCCGGCGCGCGGCCCCGTTCAACACCAGGGTGCAGCCGGCGGCGACGTTGTGCGCCAGCAGGGTCGCGAAGACGGGGGGGCGCGACGGCAGCGGCGAGAGCCCGAGCGGCGCGAGGGCGGATGACGCCAGCCGGAGCCGCGTGCAGACCGCCATGGGCTCCTCGCCGAGCTGCGCGGCCGCCCGCGCCAGCTTGCCCGGCAGCCAGACATCGTCCTGGTCCATGAAGGCGTAGAGCCCGCCCTCCGGCGCCGCCGCCAGCAGCGCCAGGAAGGAGGCGCCGGCGCCGAGGCGCCCCTCCGGCCGGGCGAGCCGCGCGACCCGGCCGGGATGGGCCTCCGCGAACCGCTCCAGGATCGCGACGGTCGCGTCCGTGGAGCCGTCGTCGCGCCAGAGCAGCGACCACTCCACCCCCTCCTGCGCGGCGAGGCTCGCGAGCTGCTCGCCCAGATGCGCGGCGCCGTTCCAGGTGGCCAGCAGGACGTGGACGGACGTCATGGGCCCGCCGTCATGCCCCGCGGCGGGCAAAGCTGAAGCGGCGGTGGCCGATGTAGCTGGTGCCGATGGGGCTCAGCACGCCGATGACATGGGCCACGGTCTCGGCGTGGAAGGTGAAGCCGATGGCGGGGAAGACCAGCCGCGCCAGCCCCACGCTCACCAGCCAGACCTGCGCGAGGGCGATCAGGTTCACCAGGGCGAAGCGCCAGAATTCGCCGGCCATGCTGCCGCCGCTGGCGGCGAAGACGAAGCGCCGGGCGAGGAGATAGGCCGTCGCCATGCCGATGAGATAGGCCACTGCCACCGCCGCCTCGTAGGGCATGGCCAGCGAGAGCAGCATCCGCGCGCCGATGTTCACGGCCGCGGCCGTGCCGCCGGTCAGCACGAAGCGGACGAACTCGTGGCCCAGCAGCGCCCTCACCGCGGGACGGCCTCCGCCATCATCCGGCCGAAGCGGATGCTCTCGGCGACGCCGCGATCCTCGGGGTAGTAGTGCGAGGTGTCGGCGATGAAGAGCCCCTCGATGGGCGAGCGGAAGGGCGGCAGGCCGTCGAGGAAGTTCGGCTCGCAGACCGGCTGGGCGTGGCGCAGGCGGCCCGCCCGGGAATCGATCAGGTCCGCCTCGGTGATGGAGGGGTTCACGCTGCGCACGGCGGCGAAGGCCTCGGCGATGAGCCGGTCGTCCGTCCAGGCCCATTTCGGATGGGTCACCGGCATGTAGTAGGGGACATAGACGATGGTGTCCCCGGTCGGGCGCAGGTTGGAGAACTCGATGATCCCCGGCACCTCGATGGCCGGGTCCACGATGTTCACCCAGAAGTTCCGCGTGACCGGCCGCTTCAGCTTCAGGATCACGCAGACCACGCCGATGTTGCGCAGCCGCGCATAGGCCGCGCGCGTCGCCTCCGGCAGGTCGGGCACCAGGCCCGGCACCAGCGGCAGGGGGATGGTGGAGATCACCGCATCGGCGCGGAACTCCCGCCCGCCGGCGACCAGGCCGGTGACGCGGCCGCTCTCCACGGTCACGCGCTCGCCGGGCGTGCCGGTGTGGATGCGGCCACCGCGCGCGCGGATGTCGCGCTCCAGCGCGTCCACCAGCGTCTGCGAGCCGCCCTCGATATAGCCCAGCCGCTCCTCGAAGATCGACTTGCGCGAGCGGCCGATGCGCTTCACCCGCGTGGCGATCCAGGAGGCCGAGACCTCGTCCGCCATCTCATGGAACTTGAGCTGCATCAGCCGCGACCAGAGCTTCGCATAGACCTCGCGGCCCGAGCCGCCCTCGATCCATTGCCGCGTGGTGAGGCCCTCGATGCGCTCGAAGCTTTTCGCCCGCGTGGTGAGGAACATCTGCAGGCCCGTGCGGAACTTCGCGATCCAGCTCAGATGCGGGAAGCGCAGCAGCGCGACGGGATCGCCCCAGGGATGCACCTTGCCGCCCATGAAATAGGCCATGCGCGTGTGCACCCAGCGCATCGAATCGCCGAGCCCCAGCTCCTGCATCAGCTCGAAGGTCGGGTGATCGGAGAGGCAGCAGAAGTGGTAGAAGCGCTCGATCGAGAGCCCCCCGAAGTCGAAATGCGCGGCCATGCCGCCGAGCACGGAATCCGCCTCGACCAGGTCCACCTCATGGCCGAGAGCCAGTGCGCGATGGGCGGCGGCCAGGCCCATGGGCCCGGCGCCGAGGACGAGGACACGTGTCACGTCAGAACTCCAGGACGGTGCCGGAATAGACCGGGTGGGTGAAGGTCTCGCGCAGTGCCGTCTCCAGCGGGGTCTCCGTGACGCCGAACCGGGCGGGCCAGTCGGTGATCGGGAAGGTCTCCGGGATCACCAGCGCCTCGAGCTGCGCGGTGGTGAAGGGCGGGTTGCGGTCGAGGCGCGCATAGAGCCAGAGCAGCGCCCAGAAGAGATGGTAGGGGATGTGCACGATCCGGGCGCGCGGTTTCACGATGCGGTGGATCATGCGGATCAGCTCGCCGTATTCCACCACGCTGCGGCCGGAGATGTCGTGTGTGCCGGTGGTGCGATTCGCGATGCAGCTCGCGATGATGGCCGCGAAGTTGCCCACATAGAGCGGCTGGCGCAGGAACTTCCCGTCGCCGGGGATGGGGAACACCGGCGCGCGGTCCATGAAGCGGCGCAGCCAGCCGAGATGCTTGCGGTCGAACCAGCCGAACATGAGCGTGGGCCGCAGCGAGGCATGCGGGATCTCGACCCCGTCCATATAGGCTTCCTGCCGCCGCTTGGTGTCCACGTAGAAATCCGAGGCCTGGCTGCGCACCACGGAGGAGGAGATCTGCACGAGGTAGCCCACGCCATGGGCGCGCGCGGCCTCCACGATGCGGGCGGTGGCGGCGACGTTGTTGCGCTCGAACTCGGCCGCGTCCAGGCCGCCGATCTGCGCCTGGTTGATCACGACCGTGTCGATGCCGGCGAACGCCTCCGCCCAGTCGCCCGCCTCGGCGAGATCGGCCTGGATCACCTGGACCTCGGGGTGCAGCCGCCGCAGCGTGGCGGTGTTCGCCGGATGCTTGTCGATGGCGAGGAGCCGCAGCGAAGGGTCCGCCTTCAGCCGCGCGATCAGGTTCTGGCCGACGAGCCCGGCCGCGCCGGTGACGAGGATTCCGCGCATGGTCAGAGCTTCGACCTGTGGAAGATCGGCCGCGGCAGCGACCTCACGATGAGGAGGATGAACCGCCAGAACCAGGGCGTGTAGAGCACCGCCTTGCGGCGATCGATGGCGGCGAGGATGTCGCCCGCCACCTTCTCCGGCGTCGCCCAGAGCGGGCCGCCCTGCGGGAGGTGCGCCGTCATGGGCGTGGAGACGAAGCCCGGGCGGATGTCCAGCACCGCGACTCCGGCCGGGTGCAGCCGGTGCCGCAGCCCCTCCAGGAAGCGCTGCAGCCCGCCCTTAGCGGCGCCGTAGACATAGTTGCTCTGCCGCCCGCGATCGCCGGCGACGGAGGAGATGGCGGCGATCACGCCGGCGCGCTGCGCCTCGAACCGGTTCGCGAGCTCGCCCAGAAGCAGGGCCGGGCTGTTGAAGTTCAGCGCCAGCGCGGCGGCGGCGGCCTCGGCCGAGGCGGCGCATTCCGCCTGCTCGGGCAGCGAGCCATAGGCGACCAGCGTGAGGTCGAGCCCGCCGAAGGCCGTCCAGGCCGCCTGCGCGGCCTCGGGCAGCGCGGCCAGATCCGCGAAGTCGGCCTGTTGCAGCACCACCTGCTCCGCGCCACGGACCAGCAGGTCCGCCTGCTCGCGCTCCAGCGCCGCCAGGTCGCGGCCGACCAGCACGAGGCGCGCCTTGCGATCGGCGTAGCGCCGCGCGACGGCCACGGCGATGGCGGAGGTTCCGCCCAGGATCGCGACGCGGGGGCTCAAGGCCGCAGCCCCACGCGCCGGGCGAAGCCGGAGGAAAAGGCGGGGTCGATCCACTCGGCAAAGGCGCCGGCGGCCGGGTAGCCACTCCGAAAGGTCTCGGCGGTCATGACGCTGTCCTTGGCCGGGTAGAGGCGCCCGCGCGCCTCCACGGTGATCGCCTCCAGGCGGGCGAGGAGCCGCAGCGTGTCGGGGCCCCTGGCGGGAAAATCAAGGGCCAGGGTCGTGCCCTCCCTCGGAAAGGAGAGCATTCCCGGTGAGGGAAGGTCGCCGAAGCCCTTCAGCACCACCAGCGGCGAGCCCTGCCCGCTGCGCGCGATCTCGCGCAGCAGCTCCGCCACCACGGCCGGCGCGTCGGCCGGCGGCACGACGCCCTGGAACTGGTGGAAGCCGCGCGGGCCGTAGAGCCGGTTCCAGCCGCCGATCGCGTCCAGCGGATAAAGCACCTTCTCGTAGCCGCCCACCGCATGCGACCGGCCGGAGCTGCCCAGCCGCCGCCGGTAGGCCGCGTTGAAGGCGCGCAGCGAGAGCCCGTTCACCATCGACAGGGGCGGCGTCGCCGGCAGGCGGCGGCGCGGCGCGGTGGGCGGCGGCGCGGCCCCCTGCCCGGCCGCGTGCCGCGCGCGGGAGAAGATGCCGCGGCCGAGCGCCTCGCCGGTGGCCAGGCAATCCACCCAGGCCGCCGTGTAGTCCCAGGACTGCTCGGATTCGGCGGCCAGAGCGAAATAGCCGGCGAGCGAGCCGAAAGCGATGTCCTCGGCCTCCATGGCCAGCCCCTCCACCCGCATCATCGCCAGCCGCAGGCGCAGGATCAGCCCGGTCAGCCCGAGCCCGCCGATCGTGGCGGCGAAGAGGCCGGCATTCTCCTGGGGCGAGCAGGTCATGACGCGGCCGTCCGAGCGCGCCAGATCGAGGGAGAGCACATGCCGCCCGAAGCTGCCCGTGCGGTGGTGGTTCTTGCCGTGCACGTCGTTGGCGACGGCGCCGCCCAGCGTCACGAAGCGCGTGCCGGGCGTCACGGGGAGGAACCAGCCGCCGCCGCCCGCCTCGGGCCGCGCCAGCACGGCCAGGACCTCGGCCAGGGCGACGCCGGCCTCGGCGTCGAGAATGCCCGTCGCGGGATCGAAGCGGAGGAAGCGGTCGAGCCCGCGCGTCTCGATCAGTGCGCCGTCCGGGTTCAACGCCACGTCGCCATAGGAGCGCCCGAGGCCATGGGCGAGCCGCGTCCCGCCGGGCGCGGCGGCGCAGGCCGCGGCGGCCTGCGGCGTGGCCGGCCGGCTCACCCGGTGCTCGGCGCGCAGGTTGCGGCCCCAGCCGAGATGGTCCCGCGAGGGGACCGCGCTCACCCCCATGCGGCGACCAGCACGATCGCGGAGACGACGCCCAGCCCGAGCGAGAAGCGGTCCGTCAGGGCGAAGGCCACGGGATCCTCGTTCATCCTGCCGTGCAGCGTGAGGTGCCAGACCCGCAGCAGCCAGACCATGATGATCGGCACCATCATCCAGAGCAGCCCGGGCGTGCCGTAGATCTCGCGCGGATACTGCTCCTGGATCAGGTAGATGGTGAAGATCACGATGGCGCTGAAGCCGGAGGCGAGGCCGGCGCCCAGCAGCAGCGCCAGGTCCTTGGCGGTGTAGCCGCGCGAATCGATGCCGGCGCCGCCCGCCGCCACCACCCGGTCGAGCTCCGCGTAGCGCTTCACCATGGCGAGGCCGACGAAGAACAGCATCGAGAAGGTCAGCAGCCAGAGCGAGACGCGCTCCTCCAGCAGGGCCGAGCCCGCCAGGATGCGCACGGTGAAGAGGCCGGCCAGCGTGATCACGTCCACGATCGGCATGCGCTTCAGCGCGAAGCTGTAGCAGGTCGTGGTGACGAGATAGACGCCCAGCACCAGCGTCGCGAGATAGGGCAGCAGCACCAGCGAGAGCAGGAAGGCCGCCGCCAGCATGCCGGCCGAGACGAGGGCCCCCTGCTGCGCCGTGATCAGCCCCGCGGCCAGCGGCCGGTAGCGCTTCACCGGGTGCCGGCGGTCGGCTGAGAGGTCGAAGAGGTCGTTGGCCAGGTAGCTCGCCGAGGCCACCATGCCCATCAGCACGAAGAGCAGCACGGCCTCGAGGAGGGTGGCCGGCGCGCGGTCCACCGGGAAGCCCAGCAGCGGCGCCACGAAGACGAGCAGGTTCTTCGACCAGTGCGAGAGCCGCAGCGCCTTGCGCCAGACGGCCCAGCCGGCGGCGGGCGCCGGGAACTCGGCCTCGACGCGGCTGCCGGGCGGCAGCATGCCGCGCAGCCGCGCCACGTCCCCCACCAGGATGGCGGCCTCGGCGCGGGCGAAGATCGGCACGTCCACCGCCGCATTGCCGACGTAGCAGAAGCCCTCGGGAAACTCGGCGGCGATGGCGTCGGCCTTGCGCGCGCCGGACAGGTTGAGGTGCCCGTCCGAGCCGCGGACGACCTCGAAGAGGCCCGGCAGCCGGGCGGCCACCGCATCGGCGACCGACTGGTCCGCCGCGGTGAAGAGGCCGAGGCGCCGGCCGCCGGCCTGCTCGGCCCGCAGCCAGGCGAGCAATTCTTCGTCAAACGGCAGCGTCTCGACGTCGAGCTCGGCGGCCTCGGCGACGGACCGCTTGAAGGCGGCCTTTCCCTCGCGGATGCGCAGCAGCGCGCCGGCCATGCCCGCCGGGTCGCTTTTGGCGAAGGAGCAGAGCGATTCGTGCAGCGTGTCGATGCGGAGGAGCGACCCGTCCAGGTCGACCGCGATGGGTGGGAGCCGCGCGCCCGGCGCGGCGGGAGATGGGTGGTCCACCATGCCTCTCTGACCGGTTCCCGCGGCGCGGCCCTCGGCGCGTTTCGGGCCGGGCGGCGAGGAGCCTCGCGGGCCTGCCTAACCAGAAAGGCCCGGAGGCGCAAGGCGCGGATGGCGGCCCATGGCGGCCCGGCTCAGCCCCCGCGCCGGCCGCCCAGGGCGCGGCCCGCCACCACGCTCCCGGCCCCGAACTTCTCGCGCAGCGCCTCGATCGCGCGCCACTTCGCCGCCCGCCGCGGGGCGTCGGGATCGGCGAGGTCGCCGTGATCGGCGTCGGCCGCCCCGGCCAGGGGGGCGGCGCCGACGCCCAGCAGGCGGAACCGCGTGCCGTCCGCCGCGCGCGCGAGCAGCGGCCGGGCCGCCGCGAAGAGCGTCTCGGGCAGCAGGGTCGGCGCGGCCATCCGGGCGCTGCGGGTGATCGTCTCGAAGCCGGAGGTCTTCAGCTTCAGCACCACGCCGCCCGCCGCGAGACCCTTCGCCGCCAGGCGCTTCGCCAGCTTCTCGCAGATCCGCCAGAGCACGGCTTCCAGCTCGGCGAGGCCGGCGAGGTCCTCGTCGAAGGTGGTCTCGGCGCTGACGCTCTTCGTCTCGCGGTCGGGAACCACCGGCCGGCCGTCCTCGCCGCGGGCGCGCGCGGCCAGCGACGGCCCCTCCGCGCCCAGCCGCGCCACCGCCGCCCGGTCGTCGAGCGCCGCGAGCTGGCCGAGCCGCGTGATCCCCGCCGCCTCCAGCCGCCGCGCCGCCGCCGGGCCGATGCCCGGCAGCACGCCCACCCGCTGCGGCGCCAGCCAGCCGGCCGCCTCGCTCCGGCCGATCACCGCGAAGCCGCGCGGCTTGTCCCGCCCCGCGGCGAGCTTGGCCATCAGCCGGTTGCCCGCGAGCCCGACCGAGACGGTCACGCCCACCTCCCGCTCCACGCGCCGGGCGAATCGCGCCAGCACCGCGGCCGGCGGCGCGTGGTGCAGGCGCTCGGTGCCGGCGAGGTCCAGCACGGCCTCGTCGATGGACAAAGGCGCGACCAGGGGCGTGAGCGCCTCCATCATCGCCCGGATGCGGCGGCCCTCGGCCACGTATTTCGCGATGTCCGGCCTGATCACCACCGCGTCCGGGCAGGCCGCCAGCGCCTTGAACATGGGCATGGCGCTGTGGATGCCGTAGCCGCGCGCGATGTAGCAGCAGGCCGCCACCACGCCGCGCCTCGAGCCGCCGACCAGCACGGGCCGGCTCGCCAGCTCGGGACGGTCGCGCTTCTCGACGCTCGCATAGAAGGCATCGCAATCCACATGGGCGATGGTCAGCGAAAGCAGCTCGGCATGGCGCAGCAGCCGGCGGCCGCCGCAATGGCGGCAGGCGGCGTCGGGGCCCGGATCCTGGAAGCAGTCGCGGCAGAGCGCGTCCATGGCGCGAGCATGAACCCCGGGCGCGCCTCGCGAAAGCCCCCGGTGACCTCCGCCGCGGGCTGGTCCAGACTGCGCGCGGAGGAATTTCCATGAAGCGTCGTACCGCCCTCGCGCTGCTCGCCACCCCTGCCCTCGCGCATGCGCAGCCCGCCTGGCCCCAGCGCCCGATCCGCATCGTCGTGCCCTTCCCGCCCGGCGGCTCGAACGACGTGGTCGCGCGCCCGCTGGCCGAGAAGATGCAGCAGCGGCTCGGCCAGCCCGTGGTCATCGAGAACCGGCCCGGCGCCGGCGGATCGATCGGCGCCGGGCAGGTCGCGCAATCGGCGCCCGACGGCTACACGCTGATGGTCTCCAGCAGCAGCTTCGCCGCCTCGGCCGCCATCCAGCGCACGTCCTACGACGCCATCGGCAGCTTCGACACCGTCTCGCTGCTGGCCCGCGCGCCCTTCCTCGTGCTGACGAACAGGAACTTCCCGCCGCGCAGCATCCAGGAGCTCGTCGCCTATTGCCGCGCCCGTCCGGGCGAGGTGGATTTCGCGAGCTCAGGCCCCGGCGGCATCAACCACTTCGTCACCGAACTCTTCGCGCTCCGCGCGGGGCTGCGGCTGAACCACGTGCCCTATCGCGGCATGCCGCCCGCCGTGACCGACCTCATCGCCGGCCACGTGCCGATGCTGATCACGACGATGGCCAGCGCGTCGGCCGCCATCCGCGAGAACCGCGTGCGCCTGCTGGCCTATTGCGCCCCCGGCGCGCCCCCGGGCAGCCCGCCGGCGCCCCTGGTGAGGGAGGCGACGGGCATCGACTACGAATCCTCGATCTGGTGGGGGCTGCTGGGCCCGCGCGGCATCCCGGCCGAGCCCCTGCGCCTCCTCAGCGCGGCCGTCGCCGCCGCGCTCGCCGAGCCGGAGGTGGCGCGGGTCTACGAGGCCGAGGGTGCGACGCCCGGCGGCTCGACGCCGCAGCACTATGCGGAGGTGCTCCGGCAGGACATCGCGCGCTTCCGCGAGGTGGCGCAGGCGGCGAATATCCGGCTGGACTGAGCGCCGCCTTCCCTTTTTCGGAAGCCGCGGCAACCGCGCGGCATCCGCCGTCATTCAGCGCCCATGTCCCGCACGCTCCTCTCCGCGCTCATCCTTCTCGCCACGCTGCTGGTGCTCTTCATCCTGACGCCGGGCGTGCTGCTGGTGCTCTTCGCCGGCGCGTTGCTGGCCGTGGCCCTGCGCGCGCTGGCGGTCCCGATCGCGGCACGCCTGGGGGTCGGGGAAGGCTGGGGCGTGGCGGCGGTGGCGCTGCTCGCGCTCGTGCTGGCCGGCCTGGCCTTCTGGTTCGCCGCCGACGCGCTCTCCGCCCAGGCCGACAGCTTCCGGCAGGAGCTGCCGGGCCTCGTGCAGGGCGTGCAGGAGCGGCTGTCGCGCTATGGCTGGGGCCGCTGGATCATCGAGCAGGTCGATCCCCGCCGCCTCATGCCCTCGGGCGAGACGGCGGGCCAGGTGGCCAATTATGCCGTCACCAGCCTCGGCGGATTGCTCGGAGGGCTCGGCGACGCCGTGCTGATCCTGCTGCTCGGCCTCTATCTGGCGAGCGACCCGGCGACCTACCGGAAGGCCGCGCTGTGCCTGGTGGCCCCGCCGGCCCGGCCGCGCTTCCGAGCGCTGCTCGACGAGGCCGGGGAGACGCTGCGGGGCTGGCTGCTGGGGCAGCTCTTCGCCATGGCCGTCACGGGCCTCATCACCGGCCTGGGGCTCTGGGCGCTCGGCGTGCCGCTGGCCGGCCTGCTGGCCCTGATCGCCGCGATCTTCGGCTTCATCCCCTATATCGGGCCGGTGATCTCGGTGGTGCCGGCGCTGCTGGTGGCCCTGGGCGAGGATCCGTCGCTGATCCCCTGGGTCATCGGGCTCTTCGTGCTGTCGCAGAACGTGGAGGGCAACCTGCTGACGCCCATGGTGCAAAGCCGCACCGCGGACATGCCGCCCGCCTATCTGCTCGGCGCCCAGGCGCTGATGGGCTCGGGCTTCGGGCTGATCGGGGTGGTGCTGGCGGCGCCGCTCGCGGCGGTCGTCATGGTGGCCGTGAAGGTGGGCTATGTGGAGGGTTGGGTGGAGGCGCCGGCCGAACCCTCCGCCGGACAGGTCACGGCCGAGGGCGTCTGACGGCGCCCGCTACAGCCGCCGGACCACGTAGAGATCCTGGTGCCCCCACCAGTATCCCTCGTCCAGGTCGAGGAGCTCCAGGCCGGGAATGGCCGCGATCTCGGCCTTCACGAAGGACGGCATCACGATGGTCTGGCCGTATTCCGCCGTGGAGAGGTCGATCTGCTCGCTGGTCGGCTGGAACCAGAAGCCGGATTCCGGAATGTCCGGATAGCCGAAGTGCATGCGGCTCGGCATGCCCTGGGTGGTGAAGATCAGGATGCCGCCCGGCCGCACCGCCCGTGAGAGCCGGGCCAGCCACCGCCCCCAGCTCTGCCGCGGCATGTGGGAGAAGAAGGAGAGCGCGAAGGCCACGTCGTAGCTCCGCGGCAGCTCCAGCGCCTCGGGCGCCGGGGAGGAGAGCACGGGCCTGGCGCCGATCCGGTCGCGCAGGAAGTCCATCGCCTGCTCGTGGATGTCGCAGCAATCCATGTCGAAGCGGTCCATCTTCACGAGATGGCGCGAGACGCAGCCATAGCCGCAGGCGAATTCCAGGAGATCCATCCTGGCGCGGCCCGGCAGGTGCTGGCCCACGATGTGGCACAGGGTCCGGGCGGAATGGGCGCCGTCGCGGAAGTAGTACTTCACGCGGGCGGCGTCGGTGGTGAAGGAGGGATGCTGGATGACGAAGTTGTAGATATGGTCTTCCGGATGGATCGCCGGCGAGACGCCGTAGAGGGCGGCGCAATCGCGGATCGCCTCGTCGACGGCGGACAGTTCTGTGGCAGTCATGGTGCTTCCAGCTCGCAATGGGCTCCGGATTAGCAAAGGCGCCCCCCCGCCACAATCGACCCTGCCGGAGCGCGGGCGTGACGGCCAGGCCGGTTCGGCGCATGCTTCCCCCATGCACGACATCACGACCAAGACCGACCCTGCGCTCATGGCGGCGGAGGAGCTGCTGTCCCTCTATGCCCGCCGGGCGCTCTCGCCGGTCGAGGCGCTGAAGGCCGTCTCCGAGCGCATCGCGCGGTACAATCCCTGGGTGAACGCCTTCGCCGCGCTGAACCCGCGCGCCGTCCAGCAGGCCGGCGAGAGCGAGGCGCGCTGGATGGCCGGGCGCCCCATGGGCCAGCTCGACGGCGTGCCCGCCACCGTGAAGGACCTGCTGAACCTGGCCGGCTTCCCCACCCGGCGCGGCAGCCGCACGACCGACAACACGCCCGCAGCCGAGGACGCCCCCTCGGTGATGGGGCTGAAGCAGGCCGGCGCCGTGATCGTCGGCAAGACCACCACCACCGAGTTTGGCTGGAAGTCGCCGGGCGACTGCCCGCTGCACGGCATCACGCGCAACCCCTGGAACCGGGAGCGGACGCCGGGCGGCTCTTCGAGCGGCGCCGGCGCGGCGGGCGCGGCCGGGTTCGGGCCGCTGCATATTGGCACGGATGCCGGCGGCTCCATCCGCATCCCCGCCGCCTTCTGCGGGCTGGTGGGCGTGAAGCCGAGCTTCGGCCGCATCCCGCAATGGCCGCTGGGCGCCTTCGCCAATGTCGCGGTGGCCGGGCCGATGACCCGCTCGGTGCGCGACGCGGCGCTCATGTTCAACGCCCTCGCGCGGCACGACCTGCGCGACCCCTTCTGCCTCCCCGACGAGAAGCGCGAATGGCGGGACGGCATCGAGGAGGGCGTGACGGGGCTGCGCGTGGCCGTCGTCCGGCGCCTCGGCTTCGACGCCCCGCTGGATGCCGAGGGCGAGGCGGCGCTGGACGAGGCCGCGAAGGCACTGGAGGCGGCGGGCGCCATCGTCGAGGAGGCCGATCCGCGGCTGCCCGACACCCGCGCCATCTTCGGCCGCGTCTGGGGCGTGGCGCTGGCCCGGCTGGTCGCGACGGTGCCGGCGGAACGGCGCGAGATGCTGGACGACGGCATCCTGGAGGTCGCTCAGGCCGAGACGGCCATGAGCGCCGTGGACTTCCTGGGCGCCGACGCGCTGCGCATCGAGGCCGCCCATGCCATGGCCCGCTTCCACCAGGTCTACGACCTGATGCTCACCCCCTGCACGCCCACCGCCGCCTTCGCCGCCGACCAGCCGACCCTGCATCCGCAGATGGCGCTCTGGCGCGACTGGGCGCCCTGGACCTTCACCCACAACCTCACGCGCCAGCCGGCGATCTCCGTGCCCGTGGGCCTGGATTCCGAGGGCATGCCGCGCGCGGTGCAGGTGGCGGCCGCGCTCTATCGCGACGACCTCTGCTTCCGCGCGGCGCGGGCCCTGGAAATCGCGAGGCAGATCCCCACCGCCCCGATCTTGTAACGCAGACGTAAAACTGCTTTCTCCCCCCTCACGGAATTTGGGCGGAATGGCAGCATGCGGTTGGTGACCTTCACCCGCACCGGGCAGGTGCGGCAGGAAGTCGGCGCGCTCGACGCGAGCGGCGCCATCCTCGACCTGGGCGCCGTCGAGCCGCTGCTGCGCGGCCAGACCATGATCGACGTCGCCGCCGGCGAGCCCGCCTTGCTCGGCAAGCTCCGCGAGGCGGCGGCCAAGGCTCCGGTCCTGGCCGAGGCCACGCTCTGCGCTCCCATCCCCCGCACGCCGAAGAACGTCTTCTGCGTCGGCAAGAACTACCATGAGCACGCCAAGGAATTCGCGGGCTCGGGCTTCGACGGCGGCGCCAAGGACGTGGTGCCGCCCTATCCCGTGGTCTTCAGCAAGCCGCACACCGCCATCATCGCCCATGGCGAGCCGATCCTGGGCCATCTCGATCCGACCGGCGGGCTCGACTACGAGGGCGAGCTCGGCGTCGTCATCGGCAAGGGCGGCCGCGGGATTTCCAAGGCCGACGCGCTCAGCCACGTCTTCGGCTACACCATCGTCAACGACGTCACGGCGCGCCACCTGCAGAAGCGCCACAGCCAGTGGGTCCTGGGCAAGGGGCTCGACAGCTTCTGCCCGATGGGCCCCGCCATCCTCACCGCCGACGAAGTGCCCGACCCGACCCGCCTCACCCTGACCACCTGGGTGAACGGCGAGAAGCGGCAGCACGCGCCCGTCTCCGACCTGATCTTCGACATCCCGACCCTGATCGAGGCGATCAGCGTGGCCATCACGCTGGAGCCGGGCGACCTCATCGCCACCGGCACGCCGGCCGGGGTGGGCATCGGGTTCAACCCGCCGGTCTTCCTGAAGACGGGCGACGTCGTGCGGATCGAGGTGCCCGGCATCGGGACCCTGGAGAATCGGGTGGCCTGAGGGCCATAAGGCAGTCCCGTGACGGGAGGATGACGAATGCGTGCTCTGAAGCTTCTTCCTTTGGCGCGCCGCCGCTGCCTGATGGCGGCGCCGGCAACCCCGCCCGAGCGCCTGCCGGACGCGGCCTCCTTCTATGAGCCGCCGCGCGGCGGCGCGGAGGCGGAGATGGCCGAGGGCCGCCCTTGGCAGAGCGAGACCGTGACGCGGATCGGCCCCAAGGAATGAGCCGGGCGTCGCTGCCGCGGCGCCTCGTCCTGGCGGCGCCCTTCGCCGCCCTGCCCGCCCGGGCGCAGGACTTCCCGAGCCGGGCCGTCACCGTCGTCGTGGGCTTTCCGCCGGGCGGCCAGGCCGATCTCGCGGCCCGGCCCGTCGCCGGGGCGCTGGAGCGCCTCCTGCGCCAGCCGGTGGTGGTGCAGAACCGGCCGGGCGGCGCCGGAGCGATCGGGTCGGGCTTCGTCGCGCGCGCCCCGGCCGACGGCCACACGCTGCTGATGGCGCTCTCCTCGCTGGCGGTGATCCCCGAGGCCGAGAAGCTCTTCGGCCGGCCCCCGCCCTATGCCGTCGACCAGTTCGCGCCCATCGCGCTGGTCAATGCCGACCCGACCATGCTGGCGGTCCCGGCCAATGCGCCCTGGCGCTCCATCGCCGATTTCGTGGCCGATGCGAAGGCGCGGCCGGGCGACATCCCCTACGGCTCCTCGGGCGCCTACGGCACGCTGCATGTGGCCATGGAGATGTTCGCGAGCTCGGCCGGCCTCCGCCTGCTGCACGTGCCCTTCCAGGGCGCGGGGCCGGCCATCACCGCCCTGCTCTCGGGCGACATCAAGGCCCTGGCCTCGGCGCCCGGCACGCTGACCCAGCACGTCCAGTCCGGGCGGCTGCGCGTGCTGGGCTGCTGGGGCCGCGAGCGCGCGCCGGCCTTCCCGGAGGTGCCGACCTTCATGGAATCCGGCTTCCCGGAGGTGGAGTTCTACATCTGGGCCGGGCTCTTCGCCCCCGCGGCGACGCCGGCGCCCGTCGTGACCCGCCTGCGCCAGGCGATGCGCGCCGCCATGCAGGACGCGGACCTGCTGCGCGCCTTCGAGGCCGCCGGCTCGCCCCCGCGCTACATGGACGCGCCGGATTTCGCCCGATTCCTCGCCGAGGACAGCGCGCGTCTCGTCAGGGCGGTTCAACGGATCGGCCGGGTGGAGTAGCCTGTCTCCCATTCCATGGAGGCCCGCATGAACACCGAAACCACCGAAGGCAAGATCACCGCCTGGCTCGCCACCCAGCAGCAGGCGATGCTCGACGCCCTGGAGGCCATGGTGAACACCGACGGCGGCAGCTACGACAAGGCCGGCGTCGATGCGGTCGGCCGGATCGTCAGGGATTTCTGCGAGTCCCACGGCATCGCGGTCGAGACCGTGAAGGGCGAGAAGCATGGCGACTGCCTCCGCGCCGTGCTGCCGCATGAGGGGGCGGGCGCCATCCGCACGCGCGGCAACCAGGCCGCCAACATCGTGCTGATGGGCCATCGCGACACCGTCTTCCCGAAGGGCGAGCCGACCCGCCGTCCCTTCACCATCCGCGACGGCCGCGCCTATGGCCCCGGGGTCGCCGACATGAAGGCCGGCCTCGTGATGAACATGTTCGTCCTCGCCGCCTTCAAGAAGTTCGGCGGCGCGCCGGGCCCCATGGTCGGCCTCTTCACCGGCGACGAGGAGATCGGCTCCCCCGAGGGCCGCGCCGTGATCGAGGAGGAGGCGCGCGGCGCCCGCGTCGTCTTCAATTCCGAGCCGGGCCGGCTCACCGGCAACGTGGTCACCGGCCGCAAGGGCGGCGTCTTCAGCATCTTCGAGATCGAGGGCAAGGCTGCCCATTCCGGCGGGAATTTCGAGGCCGGCATCTCCGCCATCGGCGAGCTGGCGCACAAGATCGTCGCGATCCACGCGCTGACCGACCTCAAGCGCGGCATCACGCTCAATGTCGGCCTCGTCTCGGGCGGGCAGAGCGTGAACACGGTGGCGCCCTCCGCCGCCGGCCAGATCGACCTGCGCTACGTGAATCCGGCCGATCGCGACGAGATCATGGGCAGGATCCACGAGATCGTCGCGAAGAGCTACGTGCCCGGCACGAAGGCGAAGCTGACCATCAAGGGCGAGTTCCTGCCGCTGACCCAGGACGAGGCCGCCGCGCGGCTCTTCACCATGTATCAGGGCGCCGCCAAGGACGCCGGCCTCGAGGTGAAGGGCGAGTTCTCCGGCGGTTGCGCGGATAGCGGCTTCACCGCCGCCCAGGGCGCGCCGACCCTGTGCTCCGTCGGTCCGGTGGGCGGGCTCGCGCATAGTCCCGAGGAGTATCTGGAGGTCGCGAGCTTCGTGCCGCGGGCGCAGGCGCTCGCGCGATCCGTGCTGCGGCTGGAGAGCGCGGGGCTCTGACCTTCCGCGCGGGGGCCGTCCCCGCGCCTTCGCGGCCGGGAGCCCAGGGCAAGCGCCGGCCGCGACGGAATGTTGCAGCTCGGCGCCGGGCGACGTGCTATATTCCTTATAATACTATGTGAGCTTATCGATGTTCGTCTCCCTCGCTGCCTCCGGCAGGAAGCACCCGACGGCGCCCGGCCCGCGTGACGGCCGCCGCCAGGACGGGGCCGCGGCGGTTCCCGTCCTTGCCCTTCTGCTCTTCAGCCTCCTGGCCCCTGTTGCGGTCGGGCTGATGCCGCAGGACGGGCAGACGCAGTTCGCCATCATCGCCGCGCCCTGGAAGGGATCCGATGCGATGGTGGCCCTCGTGGCCGCGGCCGACGGCACGATCGTCGATGCCGGCGGCCTGCCCAACGTGATCTTCGCCCATTCCGACAGCCCCGGCTTCGCCGCCGCCGCCTATCGCGCGGGCGCCTGGCTCGTGCTCGATCCCGTGCTGCTGCGCGGCTGCCTCGGCTCCGGCGGAGGGGCCGGCTGATGTCCGAGCTCGACGGCCTCCGGCGACGCTTCGGCCGCGCCTTCGTCGGGCTGCTCTGGCTGCATGTCCCTGCGGTCGCGCTGAGCGCGGTCCTGCTGGGCCGCGCGCCGGCCGCGCCGGCCGCCTTCTCCGCCGCCCTGGTGGCCGCCTACCACCTCTGCTGGTGGCTCCGGGGCCCCGCGCCCGTGTCGCGCTACGTCTCGGCGATCGCGCTGATGGGGCAGCCGGCCCTGATGCTCTACCTGCTGGCCGGGCACGGCTGGCAGATGGACATGCACATGTACTTCTTCGCCGGCCTCGCCCTGCTGATCGGATGGTGCGACTGGCGCGTGATCGTGGTCGGCGCGGGGACCGTCCTCCTGCATCACCTCCTGCTGAACTTCCTGCTGCCGGCGGCGATCTTCCTCGGCGGGGCGGATCTCGCGCGGGTCTATCTCCATGTCGCGATCGTCCTGTTCCAGAGCGCCGTGCTCGTCGCGCTCTGCGTCACCCTGGTCCGGACCTTCCGCCGGATCGCGTCGATGAGCGCGGAGATCCGGCACCAGAACGAGACGCTGGAGCTGCGCGTCGGGCAGCGGACGCGGGAGGCCCAGGCGGCGAATGCGGCGAAGAGCATCTTCCTGGCCAATATGAGCCACGAGATACGCACGCCGATGAACGCGATCCTCGGCTTCAGCCATCTCGCCCTGCGCACCGAGATGACGCCCAAGCAGCGCGACTACCTCGTCAAGATCCGCTCGGCGAGCGGCGCCCTGCTGGGGCTGGTGAACGACATCCTGGACTTCTCGAAGATCGAGGCCGGCAAGCTCACCCTCGAGCGGGCGCCCTTCGACCTGCGGGCCACGCTCGACGGCGTCGCCTCCATCGCCGGCGTGCGGGCCCAGGAGAAGGGCGTGGGCCTGCGCTTCGTGGTCGATGCCGGGGTGCCGGCGGCGCTGGTGGGGGATTCCCTGCGGCTCAACCAGGTGGTGCTCAACCTGGTCTCCAATGCGGTGAAGTTCACGGAACGCGGCGAGGTGACGGTCACCGTCCGGCCGATGTCCCCGCCGGGCGAGGACATCGCGCTCGAGATCGCCGTCCGCGACACGGGAATCGGCATGACGCCGGACCAGCAGGCCCGCCTGTTCCGCTCCTTCACCCAGGCCGACAGCTCCACCACGCGCCGCTTCGGCGGGACGGGCCTGGGGCTGGCCATCAGCAAGCAGCTGGTGGAGCTGATGGGCGGCACGATCTTCGTGGACAGCACGCCCGGCGAGGGAAGCTGCTTCCGCTTCATCCTCCGGCTGGGCGTCGCCGATGCGGCGACCATCGCGCAGCGGCCGGCGGTGGAAGCCCTCTCGCGCCTGCGCATCATGGTCGTGGACGACAACGCCGCCTCGCGGGCGATCCTGCAGGAGATGTTCGCGGCCTGGTCCGTCGGGGTGGAGCTCTTCGCCTCCGCCGCCGAGGCGCTCAGCGCGCTGGACGACGCCGAGGCGAGCGGCGCGCCCTTCGACCTCGTCCTCATGGACTGGAAGATGCCGGGCATGGACGGGATGGAGGCGGCCAGGCGAATCCAGGGCAAGGCGCCCGGGGTCAGGACGCCGCTCGTCGTGATGGTGAGCGCCTATGGCCGCGAGGAGATCGCCGAGAAGGCCGAGGCGAACGGCATCTCGGCGGTGCTCGTGAAGCCGGTGGATCCCGGGCTGCTGCTGGACACGCTGACAACCCTCCTCGGCGCCGGCCCCGAGGCCGTCCCCACGCCGCCCGGCCCGGCCCCGATCCCGCGTGTCGCGCCCGAGTTCCACGGGGCGCGAGTCCTGCTGGCGGAGGACAACGAGATCAACCGCCAGCTCGCGGTCGAGCTCCTCACCGATGCCGGCCTCGTCGTCGAGATCGCGGAGAACGGCCGCGTCGCCTGCGACAAGGCCCTGGCCGAGCCGCTGGGCTTCGCCGCCGTGCTGATGGACGTGCAGATGCCGGAGATGGACGGGATCGAGGCCACGATCCGGATCCGCCAGCGCATTCCCGCGCAGGACCTGCCGATCATCGCCATGACCGCGCATGCCTATGAGCAGGAGCGGGAGCGCTGCCTGCGGGCCGGCATGAACGACCATGTCGCCAAGCCGGTCGATCCGGCGGCGCTGATCGCGACGCTCGATCGCTGGCTCGCGGCCGGCCCCGCCGCGCCTCCGCCCGCACCGGCGGCGCCCGATGCCGACGGCCTTCCCCCCGCGCTGCCGCCCTATGATCTGGAGGCCGCGCTCGTCCGCGTGAACGGGAAGCGGAAGCTCCTGCGCAAGCTCATCGTCGACTTCGGCGAAAGCTTCGGCGACACCGCCGCCACGCTCGCCCGGCAGATCGCGGAGGGCCGCCTGGACGAGGCCGCGCAGCTCACCCACGCGCTCCGGGGCACCGCGGCCTCCCTGGAGGCCGGCGGCGTGGCCGAGGCGGCCCTGCGCCTGGAGGATGCCCTCACCGGGCGGGAACAGGCCGATCCGGAACCGCGGCTGCGGCGGTTGGAGGAGGCGCTTCGCCCGGCCATCGCCGCGGCCCGGTCGCTGAGCACGGCGCGGGGGCGGGAGGCTTTGGCGCCCTTGCCGTAGCGGTGCGGCCGCCGATGCGGGCGGATCTTCTGACCCCTGACGCGGCGTCGATGCGCCGCGGTCGCCCTGTCGGCCGGCGCTACGCCGCGCCCTATTTGCTTTGCAAGCCGGGCAAAGAACTGGGCAGCATGCGGGGCCTAAGCCGCACGCCAGGCGCAGGAGGGAGCAGTCCGTGAATCCTCTGGCATTTCAGCAGCTTCGCCTTGAGCTCGCGCGGCGCGGCGGGCGTCACGCCGCGATAGCCATGGCCATGGCACCCGGAAAGGTGCATCAGCATCCTTCGGCCGGGCAACCGCCGGATGCAAAACCACGGCCGGCGCCCCCATGTCCCTGATCCTGATCCTCGACGACCGCGGCACCAACCGGAAGATCCTCGCCCAGCTCGCGGTGTCGGTGGAACCCTCGGCCGAGGTCGTCACCTTCGGCAATCCGCTGCTCGCGCTGGCCTGGATGGACGGGCATCAGCCGGACCTCGTCATCAGCGACTACCGCATGCCGCATCTCGACGGCGCCGAGGTCGCGGGCCGCATCCGCGCCAAGGCGACCGGCGCCGACGTGCCCATCATCGTCGTGACCGCCTACAACGATCCCGTCTTCCGGCTGCGCGCGCTCGAGGCCGGCGCCACGGACTTCCTGGTCTCCCCGGTGGACCATGCCGAGTTCCGCACCCGCGTGCGGAACCTGCTGGCGCTGCGCCGGCACCAGCTCCAGGCCCGCCGGCAGGTGCAGGCGCTGGCGCGCGATCTCGAGGCCTCGGAGCGCTCGCGCCACGCGCTGCTGCGCGAGAGCCGCGAATCCCTGGCCCAGCTCATCGACACCGTGCCCGCCATGATCAGCGCGACCGACCGCGCGGGAAAGCTCATCTTCGTGAACGCCCGGCAGGCCACCATCGCGGGCTCCACCCCGGCCGAGCTGGTGGGCCACGGCGCGCTGCGCATCCTCGGCCAGGCGCGGCTGGAGCGGGGCCTTGCGGCCGATGCCGAGGTCTTCGCCTCCGGCCTGCCCATGGCCGGCTTCGAGGAGGAGCTTTCGGACGGCCAGGGCGGCTCGCGCACGCTGCTCACCACCAAGGCGCCGCTGCGCGACGGCGAAGGCCGGGTCACCGCCGTCGTCACCACCTCGATCGACATCACCGACCGCAAGCGGGCCGAGGAGCAGCTCCTCTACCTCGCCCGCCACGATGCGCTGACCGGCCTGCCCAACCGCTCCATGCTGGGCGAGCGGCTGCGCGACCGCTGCGCGCAAGGCCGCCAGGACGGGCGGCAGCCGCCACGCCCCGGCGGCCGACGCGGCGAGGCGGCCTTCGCGCTCCATATCCTCGATCTCGACCGCTTCAAGGCGGTGAACGATGCCCTGGGCCACGAGGCGGGCGACCGGATGCTGCGCGACGTGGCGGCCCGCCTCACCGAGGCGGTCGGCCCCGACCACCTCGTCGCGCGGCTCGGCGGCGACGAGTTCGCCATCCTCCAGGCCGAGATCGGGGCCGCCCAGGAGGCCGCGCAGCTGGCCCTGCGCGTCCAGGAGGCGCTGGAGCGGCCCTTCACCGTGCTGGGCCGCAGCGTCCAGGTCGCCGTCAGCATCGGCGTCGCCCTCTTCCCCGGCGACGCCACCTCGGCCGAGGAGCTGCTGCGCCACGCCGACCTCGCCATGTCGCGGGCGAAATCCGAGGGCGGAAAGGGCTACTGCTTCTTCGACCCCGCCATGGACCACGCCGCCCGCGAGGCGATGCAGCTCGAAGCCGACCTGCGCGGCGCGCTGGCCAGGGGCGAGTTCGAGTTGCGATGGCAGCCGCAGGTGTGCCTCTCCACCGGCCGCATCGTCGGCGCCGAGGCCCTGCTGCGCTGGAACCATCCCGAGCGCGGCCTGCTCGCCCCCGGCGCCTTCCTGGGCGCCGCCGAGGAGACCGGGCTCATGACGCCCATCACCGCCTGGGTGCTGCGCGCCGCCTGCCGCCAGGGCGCGGCCTGGGCCCGGCGGCCCGGCGGCGGCGTCCGCGTCTCGGCCAATATCTCGCCCTCGCTCTTCCGCCAGGCGGATGTGCGCGGCATGGTCGCGGCCGCCCTGGAAGAGGCCGGGCTCGCGCCGGCGACCTTGGACCTGGAGCTCACCGAGCGCGTGCCCATGGACGACCTGGAGAAGGTCGCGGCGACGCTGCGGGAGCTGCGCGAGCTGGGCGTCTGCCTCTCCATTGACGATTTCGGGGTCGGCTATTCCTCGCTCCTCTACGTGAAGAGCTTCCCGGTCCAGCGGCTCAAGATCGACCGCTCCTTCGTCGCGGAGCTGCCGGGCAACGCCGTGGATGCCGCGATCGTCGCGGGCGTGGTCTCGCTGGGCCGCAACCTCGGGATGCGGGTGGTGGCCGAGGGCATCGAGACGGAAGCGCAGCTGGAGGCCGTGCGCAGGCTCGGCTGCGACGAGATCCAGGGCTTCTTCGTGAGTCACCCGATCACGGCCGCGGCGCTGGAGCGCCGGCTGGCCGGGGCCGAGGCCCCGGTGCCCGGCACGTGACGCCGTGAGCCCGCAGCCCCCGGAGCAGCGGCGCGCCCGCCTCCTCAGCTTCCGGGCGCTGCGCGGACGGCCGGACACCGAGCACGAGATGAGCTTCAACCGGCTCGCCTTCGCGCTCCTCATCACGGTCTTCCTCCTGCTGGAGGACGCGCCCTGGCACGCGCTGGAGGTGGTGGCGGCCTATTGGGTCTTCGCGATCGCCGTCTTCGCGCACATCCTGGCCTTCCCCGCGGTCAACAACCTCCGGCGCGTCGTCACGCTGGCGCTCGACATGGCCCTGCTCTCCTACGAGATGCATGTCGGCGGCGAGAAGACCTCGGTGCTGGCGGCGCTCTACCTCTGGGCCATCCTGGGCAACGGCTTCCGCTTCGGCGTGACCTGGCTCTACATCGGGCAGGCGCTGGGCATCCTGGGCTTCGCCGGGGTCGTGATCTTCACACCCTTCTGGCACGACCAGCCGCATCTCTCGGCCGGCTTCCTGCTCGGGCTCATCGCCATCCCGGCCTATGCGGCGACACTGGTCCGCAAGCTCTCGGCGGCCAAGGCCCAGGCCGAGGCCGCCAACCAGGCCAAGAGCATGTTCCTGGCCAGCGTCAGCCACGAGCTGCGGACGCCGCTCAACGCCATCATCGGCATGGGCGGGCTGCTGCAGCAGTCCGAGCTCGACGCCGAACAGCGCGAGATGGCCGGCACCGTCACCGATGCCGGGCGCAACCTGCTGCGGCTGATCGAGAGCATCCTGGACTTCTCGCGCATCGAGGCCGGGCAGATGCCCGTCCAGCGGGAGGAGTTCGAGCTCCCCGCGCTGCTGGACGAGGTCCGCCGCATGCTCGCCGGCACCGCGCGGGAGAAGGGGCTGCGCTTCACCTTCCACGCCACGCGCCGCACGCCGCGGCGGCTCCTGGGCGATCCCTCGCTCACCCGCGAGGTGCTGCTGAACCTGGTCGGCAACGCGCTGAAGTTCACCGCCTCGGGCGGCGTCGTGGTCGCCGCCGACGCGGTGCCCTCGGAGGAGGGCGTGCTGCTGCGCTTCGAGGTGACGGACACCGGCATCGGCATCGCGCCCGAGGCCCAGGCGCGCATCTTCGAGGCCTTCTCCCAGGCGGATGCCAGCATCATCAACCGCTTCGGCGGCACCGGACTGGGGCTCGCGATCAGCAGGCGGACGGCCGAGCTGCTCGGCGGCAGGATCGGGGTCGAAAGCCTGGAAGGCGTGGGCAGCACCTTCTGGTGCGTGCTGCCGATGGGCCTCGCGGCCCCGCTGGAAGAGGCGGCCGCGCCCGAGGCGGTCCTGCTCGTCCCCGACGCCGCCGCCCGCGCCAGGGACTGGGCCGCGGCCGGCCTGCAGCTGCGCCCCGCGGCCACGCTGGCCGAGGCCGTCGGCGCGCTGGAGGGCCTGCCGGCCGCCGCCCCGCGCCTCCTGGTGGTCGATGTTGAGGCGCTGCGCCAGGGGGGCGACATGACGCCCGCCATCCTCGCCCAGACGCTGGAGGCGCTCGACCCCATGGGGGCCTGGCGCACCATCCTGCTGGCGCCCGAGCCGCCGGAGGAGCTCCCGCCTTTGCCGCTGCGCCGCGCCTTCGTCACGCTGCTGCCCCCCGCCCCGGCGCCGGACCAGCTTTCGGCGGCGCTGCTCCTGGCCGGCGGGACGGCGCGTCGGGAGCCGGCGCGGCTGCCGCAGCCCGCGCCCCGGCGCCGGCTCTCCGTGCTGGTCGCGGACGACAACCGGGTCAACCTGCGGGTGGTCGCGCGCATCCTGGAGAGCGTCGGCCACGAGTCGACCCTCGTCTCGGACGGCGAGGAGGCGCTGGACGCGCTGGAGGCCCGCGACTTCGACCTCGTGCTGATGGACCTCAACATGCCGCGGCTGGACGGCATCGAGGCCGCGAAGCTCTATGCGATGCAGGCGCTGGGCCGCCGCCGCGTGCCCTGGCTCGCCGTCACCGCCGATGCCACTGACGAGGCGCGCCGGCGCTGCGAGGAGGCGGGCTTCGCCGCCTGCCTGGTGAAGCCCCTGACGCCGGCCGCGCTGCTCGCCGCCATCGACGCGCTGCCCTGGCCCGAGCAGGAGGGCCCGGAACACCCGCCGGCCATCGCCGCCATCGCCAGCCATCCGCGCTTCCGCCCCACCGGGCCGGTGCTGGTGGACCGGCGCGCGCTGGACGATCTGGACCTGCTGGGCGGCGCCGAATTCGCGCGCGAGGTGGTGACCGAGTTCCTGGAGGATGCCGAACTCACACTCGGCGAGCTGTCGCGCGCCGTGGCGGCGGGCGATTCCGGCGCCTTCCGCGCCAAGGCGCATGCGCTCCACAGCGCGGCATCCCATGTGGGCGCCCGCGCGCTGTGCGAGCTGTGCCAGCTCTGCCGGAACGTCGGGCCCGACGTGCTGCGCGAGCAGGGCCGGTCCATCGTGGAGCGGCTGGCGGCCGAGCTCGAGCGGGCACGGCCGCTGCTGCTGCGCGAGGGCCCGGAGGGTGGGACCGGGCAGTTGCGGAGCTGAATGGCCTGCGCGCCCTCGGCCCCCCGGCGGGTCGTGGCGGGCCTCACTCCGCCGCCAGGACCATCGGCTCCCGGGCTCCCAGCTCCGCGGCCAGGCGCTTCTCCTGCGCCTGGGTGAGGCGCAGCATCTTGCGCAGGTCCATCTCCGAAATGCCCAGCGCCGTCTCGGCCCAGATGTCCACCACATCCTTCAGCTCGGGCAGGGTCACCGGGTCGACGCGCCGGCGCACGCGCAGCAGCGCCTGCTGGGCATTGTGCTTGCGCGTCGCGTTGTCGATGTAGTCGCGCACCGCCGCCTCGCCCTGCCCCGGCTCGGCCAGCACGGTCACGATGCCCATGGCGTGCAGCTCCTCGGCCGAGTAGAGGCGGCCGGACATGATCATTTTTTCCGCCTCCACCTGGCCGATCCGGCGGGAGAGGAAGCTGTAGGCGCCCATGCCGGGGAAGAGGTTGAAGAGAATCTCGGGCAGGCCGAACTTCGCCTGCCGCTCGGCCACGATGACGTCGAAGGCGAGCGCGCATTCGAAGCCGCCGCCCAGCGCGTCGCCCTGGACCAGCGCGATGGTGACGACCGGTGCCTGGAAGGCCTCGGCATTGCCGTGGATCGCCTCGACGCAGAGATGGCCGTAGCGGCGCAGCGCGGGCAGGTCGCGGCTGCGGATCTTCTCGGCGAAAAGGGAGAGATCGCCGCCCAGGTTGAAGATGCCGGGCAGCCGGCTGCCCATCACGTAGTAGCGCAGGGTCGGGCCGAACTCGGCGCGGCGGGCGGGCGAGAGCGCGTCGCGCAGAAGGGCCTGCTGGGCCAGGATGTCCTGCAGCAGGTCCAGCGTGAAGCAGGGCTTCGGGCCGGGGCGCATATGCGCCCAGAAGCTCGCGGTGTCCGGCTCGAGCCGGGTCTCCAGCGTGGCAAAGCGCGCCGCGGCCAGCACCGCGGCGGGATCGCCGAAGGAGGAGCTGGGGACGGATTGGGTTTCCGGGAGGGAGAGGAAGGTCATCGCAGGCTCCGTTTTGGGTGGATCGGCCATGAGGACTCGAAGTCGGCCGTAGGCGCATGTTAGCCGCGAACGCATCGCGTTTAAGTTGTAAACAAGCACTTTCACTCGCGTGTGCGGTGGCCCGTTTGGCCAGACCAGCAACGTAGCGGCTCCTGCCCCGTTGGCGGGGGCGCGGTCAAATGCCGGGACATGGGCTTCGCCGCCCCGGAAGGCGGGATGCGGCAACTCTCCGGGCATGTCCCTCGTTTTCCAGAGGAAGAACCGCTCTCGAGGAGGACAGCATGCCCCGCGGAGACAAGTCCAAATACACCGGCAAGCAGGAGCGCAAGGCCGACCACATCGCCGAGGGCTACGAGAAGCGCGGGGTGCCGGAAAAGGAGGCCGAGCGGCGCGCCTGGGCGACCGTCAACAAGGACGACGGCGGCGGCAAGAAGCCCGGCGGCTCAGGACGGGGGAAGGAGACGGGCCATCCGGCCGCGCATGAGGGTGGGAAGGCGGGCGGCAAGGCCGCCGCCTCCCGAACGGCCGCGGAGCGCTCGGCCTCGGCGAAGAAGGCGGCCGCCACCCGCAGGCGCAACGCGGCGGCGCATGCCCATCACTGAAGCGGCGTGAAAAAGGCGGCGCCGGTTGCCCGGCGCCGCCCCATTTACGCTCATACTTGCTTATCCGACGCGAGCCTTCGCTGGCTATCCGACCGCGAGCCTTCGCTGGCTATCCAACCGCGAGCCGCCGCTCGACGATCTGCTGCTTCATGCTCTTCTGCAGCTTCTCGAAGGCGCGGACCTCGATCTGCCGGACGCGCTCGCGGCTGATATTGTACTGCTGGCTCAGCTCCTCGAGCGTGGTCGGCTCATCCTTCAGGCGCCGCTCGATCAGGATATGGCGCTCGCGCTCGTTCAGCGTGCGCAGCGCGCCGTTCAGCATGTCCTTGCGGTTGGACATGTCCTGCCGCTCGGCGAGCTCCTCCTCCTGGCTCTCGGACTCGTCCACCAGCCAGTCCTGCCACTCGCCCTCGCTATCGGCGCGGACGGGGGCGTTCAGGCTGTTGTCCGGCGAGGCCAGCCGGCGGTTCATGCTCACCACATCCTGCTCGGGCACGGCCAGCGTCGTCGCGATCTTGGTGACGACCTCGGGCTGCAGGTCGCCATCCTCCAGCGCCCCGATCTGGCCCTTGAGCCGGCGGAGGTTGAAGAAAAGCTTCTTCTGCGCCGCGGTGGTGCCCATCTTCACGAGCGACCAGCTGTGCAGGATGTATTCTTGAATCGCGGCACGGATCCACCACATCGCATAGGTGGCGAGGCGGAAGCCGCGTTCCGGGTCGAACCGCTTCACCGCCTGCATCATGCCGACGTTGCCTTCGCTGATCAGCTCGCCGACGGGCAGGCCGTAGCCGCGATAGCCCATGGCGATCTTGGCGACGAGACGCAGGTGCGAGGTCACGAGCTTGTGCGCGGCGCCTTCATCGGCGGAGTCGCGCCAGCGCTTCGCGAGGCTCAGCTCCTCCTCAGGGGCGAGCATCGGGAACTTGCGGATGTCCTGCAGGTAGCGGGACAGGTTGCCTTCGGGGGCCATGGGTATGCTGAGGGACGCCATAGTGAGCCTTCCATCTGCGACGCGCCCCACCCCGTGACGGCGGCAGGTGCGCGACCTTTGCGGCATAACGCGACCGGGGCCCTCCGGGCTGCATCCGCCCCGGTCACGGAAGGGGCGGTTTCAGCAGCCAGGATCTAGGAGCGGCACCCCGGGGTCGTTGCCAATGTCGCAACCCTAGACGGGTTGTAGCGCCATGTCCAGTAAAACCGACCATATTGGTCCGGATAGGACATTCCGCCGGGCGGACAAGGTTTACCGGGGCATGGCGCCGAGCTGGGCCAGCAGGTTCTCCATGTCCTTCGGTGGGTCCGACCGAAAGGTTAGCATCGCTCCCGTGACCGGGTGCTTGAAGCCGAGCGTCGTCGCGTGCAGGGCCTGGCGGGGGAAGGCCAGCAGGGATTCGCGCAGCTCCTCGGGCAGCAGCCGGCTCGCCGCCGGGATGCGGCGGAGATAGACCGGGTCCCCCACCAGCGGATGGCTGCGATGGGCCAGGTGCACGCGGATCTGATGGGTCCGTCCCGTCATCAGCTTGCAGCGCAGCAGCGAGGCGGCGCCGAACCACGAGGCTTCCGTCCGGTACCGGGTCACGGCGTGCTTGCCGGAGGTGGCGCCCGCCGCCCCTCCCCTCGAGCGCGGCTCGACCACCGCCATGCGCTTGCGGTCGGTGGCGTGGCGGCCGATGGCGGCCTCGATCTCCCCCTGGGACGGGTTCGGCACGCCCCAGACCAGGGCCAGGTACTCGCGGTCCAGGTCGCGGGCGGCGAAGGCCTCGGAGAGGGCCTGGTGCGCGGCCTGCGTCTTGGCCACGACCATGATGCCGGAGGTGTCCTTGTCCAGCCGGTGGACGATGCCCGGCCGCTTCTCCCCGCCGATTCCCTCCAGCTCCTCGCCCGCATGGGCCAGCAGGCCGTTGACCAGCGTGCCGTCCGCATTGCCCGGCGCGGGGTGGACGACGAGGCCGGCCGGCTTGTCCAGCACGATCAGGTCGCGGTCCTCGTGGAGGATGTTCAGCGCCATGGCCTGCGCCTCGGGCCGGGCCGGCACCGGCGAGGGCGGCGAGAGGGCGTAGGTGGCGCCGGCGCGGACGGCATGGGCGGGCTCGGTCACCGCCTCGCCGTCGCGGGTCGCGTGGCCCTGCTCGATGAGCGCCTTGACGCGGGAGCGCGAGAGGCCGCCTATCCGCTCCGCGAGGAAGCGGTCCAGGCGCGTGCCCTGGTCGGCTTCGGTCGCTGCGATTTCATGGGTCTTGGACAAATGCGGGCACTCAAAATCCTGGTTGTGGCGATGGGGGTGATGATCGTCGCCGGCACGGTGGCCCTCGTCGTGGTCCTCGTCCAGCGCGCCGGACGCGGGGGTGGCGCGCCCCTGCCGCCGATGAGCCTCGACCTGCCGGCCGGCAGCCGGATCCTGGGGATCGCGGCGGCCGAGGGGCGCTTCGCCGTGCTCGTGCAGCGACCGGACGGCGACCGGATCGTCTTCCTCGACGCGAAGACGGGCCGGCCTGTGGGAGAGGTCATTCCCGGCGCTTCGGTGCCCGTGCGGTAGCGACGGCGGGCGGAGAACCAGCCGGGCAGTCCACCGCCTGCTGCGCCGCAGCATAGCTTGACGGCATGGAAACTCGCGAGTACCCATATCGAAACTCGTCAGTTTCCATCTCGGAAGTCTCGCATGCCCCTATCCCGGCCGCGCCCGCCCTTTTCTCCTTCACGTGTCGCCGGACTGGTCGCCATGTTCGGGGCAACCGTGGCGATCGTCGGCTGCGAGGAAAAGCAGGCCGCGGCGCCCGAAGCGCCGCCGCCGCCCGCCGTGACGGTCGTCAGCCTCCGCCAGCAGCCCGTCACCATCACGACCGAGCTGCCCGGCCGCACCTCGGCCTTCCAGACCGCCGAGGTCCGACCGCAGGTCGGCGGCGTGATCCGCGAGCGCCTCTTCACCGAGGGGGCCGAGGTCCAGGCCGGCCAACCGCTCTATCAGATCGACCCGGCCCCCTATCAGGCCCAGCTGGACAGCGCCGAGGCGGCGCTGCGGCGCAACGAGGCGGCGGCGGCCTCGGCGGCGGTGACGGTGAACCGCTACCGCCCGCTGGTCCGCGCCCGGGCCGTGAGCCAGCAGGATCTCGACCTCGCCGAGGCCGCGCTGCGCCAGGCCCAGGCCGATGTCGCCTCCGGCCGCGCCGCCGTCGAGACCGCCCGCATCAACCTCGACTACACGAGGGTGACCTCGCCGATCGCCGGGCGCACCGGCCGCTCGGCCGTGACGGCCGGCGCGCTGGTGACCTCGCAGCAGACCGCCTCGCTCGTCACCATCACCCAGCTCGATCCGATCTATGTGGACGTGACCCAGTCCGCCGCGCGCGTGATGCGGCTGCGCCGCGACCTCGCCGAGGGCACGCTGCGCCAGGACGGCGAGGGCCAGGCGGTGGTCCATCTGACGCTGGAGGACGGCACCGAATACCCCGAGGCGGGCCGGCTGCAATTCTCCGAGGTCATCGTCGATCCAGGAACCGGCTCCATCACCCTGCGCGCCGTCTTCCCCAATCCGAACGGCCAGCTGATGCCCGGCCTCTTCGTGCGGGCCCGCATCGAGGAGGGCGTGACCGACCGCGCGCTCATGGTCCCGCAGCAGGCGGTGACCCGCACCCCGCGCGGCGAGGCCACGGCCATGGTCGTCGACGCCGAGGGCACGGTGGCGGCGCGCATCATCAAGGCCGAGCGCGCCATCGGCACGGCCTGGCTCGTCACCGAGGGGCTGAGCGAGGGCGACCGCGTGATCGTCGAGGGGATCCAGCGCGCGCGGCCCGGCGGCAAGGTGAACGCCACCGAGACCACGCAGCAGGCGCTGAACGAGCGTGGCGCGGCCGCCGCCTCCGCCTCCGCCTCCGCTAACGCCGCTCCCGCGGCAGGTCGTTAGGCCCGCATCATGGCCCGTTTCTTCATCGACCGCCCGATCTTCGCCTGGGTGCTCGCCATCGCGACCATGCTCACGGGCGTGCTGGCGATCCGCTCGCTGCCCATCGCGCAGTATCCGAGCATCGCACCGCCCTCCATCTCCATCTCCGTCGTCTATCCCGGCGCCTCGGCCGAGACGGTGCAGAGCACGGTCGTGCAGGTCATCGAGCAGCAGCTCAGCGGCATCGACAACCTGCTCTACTTCACCTCCGAGACCGGCAAGGACGGCAGCGCCGCCATCACGCTGAGCTTCGCCCAGGGCACCGATCCGGACACCGCCCAGGTGCAGGTGCAGAACAAGGTGGCGCTGGCCACGCCCCGCCTGCCGCAGGCGGTGCAGCAGCAGGGCCTGCGCATCGCCAAGGCGACGCGCAACTTCCTGCTGGTGGTCGGCTTCGTCTCCACGGATGGGCGCCTCACCAATATCGACATCGGCGACTTCATCGCCTCCAATGTCCAGGACCCGCTGAGCCGCACGCCCGGCGTGGGCGACTACCAGCTCTTCGGCGCGCAATACGCCATGCGCGTCTGGATCGATCCCGCGAAGCTGGTGAACTTCAACCTGACGCCCTCCGACGTCACGGCCGCCATCCGGGCGCAGAACGTGCAGATCGCCTCGGGCGAGCTCGGCGCCCTGCCCTCCGTGCCGGGGCAGCAGCTCAACGCCACCATCATCGGCCCGACCTATCTGCAGACGCCCGAGCAGTTCGGGGGGATCCTGCTGAAGGTCCAGCCGGACGGCTCGCGCGTGCTGCTGCGCGACGTCGCCCGCGTCGAGCTGGGCGGCGAGAACTACGCCATCTCCTCGCAGTTCAACGGCAATCCCGCCGCCGGCATCGCCATCAAGCTCGCCAGCGGCGCCAATGCGCTCGACACCGAGCAGGCCGTGCGCGCCACCATCGAGCGGCTGCGCCCGAGCTTCCCGGCCGGCGTGGACGTGGTCTATCCCTACGACACCACGCCCTTCGTCCGCCTCTCCATCGAGGAGGTGGTGAAGACGCTGATCGAGGCCATCGTCCTCGTCTTCCTGGTGATGTTCCTCTTTCTGCAGAACTTCCGTGCGACGCTGATCCCGACCATCGCGGTGCCGGTCGTGCTGCTGGGCACCTTCGCCGTGCTCCTGGCGCTGGGCTACAGCATCAACACGCTGACGCTCTTCGGCATGGTGCTGGCCATCGGCCTGCTCGTGGACGACGCCATCGTGGTGGTCGAGAACGTCGAGCGCCTGATGGAGGAGGAGGATCTCTCCCCGCTCGAAGCCACGCGCAAGTCGATGACGCAGATCACCGGCGCGCTGGTGGGCATCGGGCTGGTGCTCTCCGCGGTCTTCCTGCCGATGGCCTTCTTCGGCGGCTCGACGGGCGTGATCTACCGGCAGTTCTCCATCACCATCGCCACGGCCATGGCCCTGTCGGTGCTGACGGCGATCATCTTCACGCCCGCGCTCTGCGCCACGATCCTGAAGAAGCCCACCAAGGCGAGCCATGAGAAGCGCGGCTTCTTCGGCTGGTTCAACCGCAATTTCGACCGCGGCGCGCACGGCTATCAGCGCGGCGTGGGCCATGCGCTGAAGCGGCCGAAGCGGGTCCTGCTGATCTACGCGCTGATCGTCGCGGGGATGGCCTTCATCTTCCTTCGGCTGCCCACCTCCTTCGTCCCGGACGAGGACCAGGGCACGCTCTTCATCCAGGTCTCGGCCCCGCCGGGCGCCACGGTGGAACGCACCCAGCGCGCCGTGGACGAGGTCACGCGCTATCTCCTGGAGGAGGAAAAGGACGTGGTCGCCTCGGTCTTCGGCATCACCGGCTTCAGCTTCGGCGGCCGCGGCCAGAATTCCGGCATGGCCTTCGTCAGCATGAAGCCCTGGGACGATCGCCCCGGCGCACAGGGCAGCGTGCAGGCGCTGGCCGGCCGCGTGATGCGGCGCTTCGGCGGCTACCAGGATGCAATGATCTTCGCCTTCGCGCCGCCCGCCATCTCCGAGCTCGGCAATGCGGCGGGCTTCGAGTTCCAGCTGCTCAACCGCGGCGGCCTCGACCACGCGCAATTCCTGGCGGCGCGCAACCAGCTTCTGGGCCTCGCGGCGCAGAGCCCCATCCTCGTCGGCGTGCGGCCCAACGGCCTGGACGACGAGCCGCAATACCGCCTCGTCATCGACTGGGAGCGGGCGAGCGCGCTCAGCCTCTCCATCGAGAGCATCAACAGCACCGTCGCCTCCGCCTGGGGCTCCAGCTACGTCAGCGACTTCATCGATCGCGGTCGCGTGAAGCGCGTCTTCATCCAGGGCGCGCCCTCCTCGCGCATGCTGCCGAGCGACCTGGAAAGCTGGTTCGTGCGGAACGCGGGCGGGCAGATGGTGCCGTTCTCCGCCTTCGCGACGGCGGAATGGACCTTCGGCGCGCCGAAGCTGGAGCGCTTCAGCGGCGTCGCCTCCTTCGAGATCCAGGGCGCCGCGGCGCCGGGCTCCAGCACGGGCGCGGCCATGGCGGAGATGGAGCGCCTCGCGGCACAGCTGCCCGCCGGCATCGGCTCCGACTGGAGCGGCCTCTCCTACGAGGAGCGCCAGTCGGGCTCGCAGGCGCTGCCGCTCTACGGGCTGTCGCTGCTGGTGGTCTTCCTCTGCCTGGCGGCGCTCTACGAGAGCTGGGCCATCCCCGCCGCGGTGATGATGGCGGTGCCGCTCGGCGTGCTCGGCGCGGTCGCCGCCACCTGGGGCTTCGGCATGGCGAACGACGTGTATTTCCAGGTGGGCCTGCTCACCACCGTGGGCCTGACCGCCAAGAACGCCATCCTCATCGTGGAATTCGCGAAGGAGGAGTTCGAGCGCGGGAGCAATCTCCTCGATTCCGCCCTCTTCGCCGCCCGGCAGAGGCTGCGGCCCATCCTGATGACCTCGCTCGCCTTCGGGCTCGGCGTGCTGCCGCTGGCCCTCTCCACCGGCGCGGGCGCCGGCGGGCGCAACGCCATCGGCATCGGCGTGGTGGGCGGCGTGCTGTCCGGCACGATTCTCGCGCTGCTCTTCGTGCCGGTCTTCTTCCTGGTGGTGCTGCGCCTGTTCCGGGTGAAGCCGAAGCTCCATGGCGAGCCCGGGCCGGGCTCTGCCGCCCAACCGCATCCCGCGCCGGGAGAGTGACCATGCGCCGTTCCGTTCTCGCGCTGCCGCTGGCGGCAGCGCTGCTCTCCGGCTGCAGCCTCATCCCCGAGATCGCGCGGCCGGCCCCGCCCGTCCCGGCCGCATGGCCCGAGGGGCCGGCCTATCGCCGACCGCCCACGGCCATGCCGGCGAACACCGATCCCGCCATCGCGGCGGATGCGATCGGCTGGCGCGAGGTGCTGCGCGACCCGCAGCTCCAGCGCGTGGTGGAGCTGGCGCTCGCCAACAACCGCGACCTGCGCGCCGCGGCGCTGAACGTGGCGCAGGCCGAGGCGCAGTACCGCATCCAGCGCGGCGAGCTCCTGCCGCAGCTCGGCGCCTCGGGCTCCCTCACGGCCCAGCGCATCCCCTCCAGCTTCGCCCCCGGCGGCGGGGCGATCACGAGTCGCGTCTGGTCCGGCGGCATCGGCTTCACCTCCTACGAGATCGACCTGTTCGGCCGGGTGCGGAGCCTGAGCCAGCAGGCCTTCCAGCAGTATCTCGGCTACGGGGAAACGCGCCGCGCCTCGCAGATCAGCCTCGTCGCCCAGGTGGCCAATGCCTGGCTGGCCTTGCTGGGCGACCGCGAGCTGCTGGCCCTGACCGAGCGGACGCTGGCGAACCAGCAGGAGGCGCTGCGGCTCACCCAGGCCGGCTTCGACGGCGGCAACGCCACCGCCCTGGCCCTGCGCCAGGCCCAGACCGCCGTGGAGACGGCGCGGGCGAGCCTCGCGCAGTACACGCGGCAGCAGGCGCAGGACATCAATGCGCTGAACCTGCTGGCCGGAACCACCGTGACACCGGATCTGCTGCCATCCGCGCCCCTCGACGGCCCCGTGGTGGCCGAGGTGCCGGCGGGGGTGGATTCCGCCATCCTGCTCCGCCGCCCCGACGTGCTGGCGGCCGAGCACAACCTGCTCGCCGCCAATGCCAATGTCGGCGCCGCGCGGGCCGCCTTCTTCCCCTCGATCACCCTGACCGGCAGCGCCGGCACCGCGAGCACCAGCTTCAGCCGCCTCTTTGCGCCCGGCACGGCGAGCTGGAGCTTCGCGCCGCAGATCAACGTGCCGATCTTCTCGGCCGGCATCCTGCGGGGCAGCCTGGACCTGGCCAAGGTGCAGACCCAGCTTCAGGTCGCGGAATACGAGCGCACCATCCAGACCGCCTTCCGGGAGGTGGCGGACGTGCTGGCGGCCCGGGGCACCTACGACACGCAGATCGCGGCCCAGACGGCGCTGGCCAATGCCTATGCCGACGCCTATCGGCTCTCCCTGCTGCGCTTCCGCAGCGGGCTCGACACCTATCAGGCGCCGCTCGACTCGCAGCGCCAGCTCTTCGCCGCGCAGCAGGAGCTGATCTCGCTGCGGGTCCAGCGGCTGCAGACGCTGGTCACGCTCTACAAGGCCTTGGGCGGCGGGTGGTCCGACACGAGCCGGCCGCGCGGCGCTCATCCCTGATGCGCGGCGCCGGCCATCGCGTAGACTTGAAGCCTGCCTCGCGTGGAGGGCTGGGAATGACGGAAACCGTGCCTATGAAAGCCGGCCTGGCCGGGCTGCCGCCCTCAGGCGCCCCGGCGGCAGGGATCCCGGCGGCAGGCGTCCCGGCGGCTGGCCCCCGGCCTCGCCTGCCCGAGGCGGAACGCCGCCAGGCGATCCTCCGCGTGGCCGAGAGCGTCTTCCTCGCCCAGGGCTATGCCGCGACCAATATGGACGACGTGGCGCGCGGCGCGCGGATGTCGAAGAAGACCCTCTACCAGCTCTTCTCCTCCAAGGAGGCGCTGTTCGAGGCGGTCATGACGGAGCATCTCGCGCCCTTGCTGGTCGCCACGCCGGAGGAGGCCGAGGACGACCTGCGGAAGGGCCTGATCGCCTTGCTGGATCGGGCCGCGACCCACCTTCTGGACGAGCGGCATGCCGGCTTCTTCCGGCTCATCTCCGCCGAGGTGAAGCGCACGCCGGAACTCGCGGAAGCCTTCCACCGTGCCGGACCCGCGCGCGGCAAGGGCGCGCTGGAGCGCTATCTCGCCGCCCAGGCGGCACGCGGGAACCTTCGCCTGGAGGATCCGGAGGAGGCCGCGGGCATGCTGTTCGGCCTGGCCATCGGAGAACCGCATATGCGGATGATCCTGGCGCAGCGCCATGCTCCAGGCCCGGAGGAGATCTCGGCCCGCGTGGCCAGGGCCGTGGACATCTTCCTGAACGGAACCTTGCCAGGTTGACCGAGGGGCCGGCTCGGCCGGCATGCGGCGACGGGGCCTGGCCGGCGGCCGATCGCGGCGGCAGAGGCCGGCGCGTCAGAAATATCCGAACCTGTCCAGCAGCTCGCCCACCGGGCGGCCCAGCGCCGCGTTCAGCCGGACCTGGGACTCGTTCACGATGGCCTCCAGGCTCAGGCGAAGCACTTCGTCCCACCGCTCATGCGGGATCACCACCACGCCGTCGGCATCGCCATAGACGATGTCGTTGTTCCGCACCGGGACGCCGCCGATCTCGACGGCCGTGTTCATCGCCGAGGTCGTGCCCTCGTATTTGATGTCCTTCGCCCAGACGCCGCGGGCGAAGACCGTGAGGTCCAGCGGCTGCACCGCCTCCACGTCGCGCGTGAAGCCGTCCACCACGACGCCGACGGCGCCCGCCCGCAGGGCGAGATGCGCGTTCAGCTCGCCGAAATAGGCGCGGTCCTTCACCTCGGTCGAAACGACGATGACGTCGCCGGAGCGGATGAAGGCGTAGGATTTCAGCGCCTCGTAGATTCCCTTCCACTCGCCGCTCTCGCGCGTCGCATTCGCCGGCAGCGCGCCGAGCTTCAGCGTCTTGGCGCGTCCCAGGATCCGCCGCCCGGCGACGGGCTTCAGCTCGGCCGGCAGCGTGCAGCTCAGCCCGAGCTCCTTGGTGAGGTCCGAGAAGACGCAGGCGCTCAGGTGCGGGCGCAGGGCGCGGAAGAGCATCGTCTCGCGCTGCCGCCCGCCGCCGCAGATGGCCTCGGCGAGGTCGAGATCCGCCTGGTAGTTGATGTCGAGCCGCTCCTCGGTCGTCAGCTCGAAGAAGACGGGCTTCTCGCCGAAGCGCCTGTTCGGGAAGTCGCGCGCGGTCGAGCGCATCATGTAGAGGCTCATCGCCTCGATCGTTCGGAAGGGCAGATCCACGCTGTTGGGGATGCGCCCCCGCCCGTAATGCGGCTCGCCCTCCACCCATTCGTAATGCTTCTCGCTCGTCACCGCGACGAGGCTGTCGGCGTCCGGGGCGCCCTTCAGGGCCGCGACGGCACGGCGCAGCGTGTTCGCGTCCACGAAGGGGGCCGTGCACAGCGCCTGCACATAGATGTCGCCCCCAGGCGCCGAGCGGCATTCATTGGCGAAGAGCTCGTGGCCGTCGGTCGCGTTGCTGGCCAGGGCGGCGTCGCGGCGCAGGAGACGGACGGGCATGTCGCTCGCCAGCTTGGCGATCTCCTCGGATTCCGTGTCGAGCCACACCTCGTCGAAGGCACCGCTCTCCAGCAGCTGGCGCAGCTTCCGGCGGAAGAGATACTCGCCGTCCAGGATCTGCATGTTCTTCGATATGATCCGCTCGCTGGATCCTTTGACGGGAACAAAGCCGATGACCCGCATGACTCCCGCCCCCTGTCCTCGAAACTATCTGAACGACCTGCCGGAGAATATCCAGACCGGGCGGGACGCCGCGCAGCGCCCCGTCCGGGCCGGCGCAGGAGCGGCCGCGCCGAGCAGCCCCGGCGCGGAGGCGGACGGCCCGGCTGGCCTCACATCCAGCTCTTGGCCAGCGAGTCGATGGCCTGCAGCCGTGTCATCAGCGCCTCGAAATCCTTCAGGGGCACCATGTTCGGCCCGTCGGAGGGCGCGTTGTCCGGATCCTCGTGCGTCTCGATGAAGACGGCCGCCACGCCCACGGCCACGGCCGCGCGCGCCAGCGTCTCCACGAATTCGCGCTGGCCGCCGGAGGAGGTCCCCTGCCCGCCCGGCTGCTGCACCGAATGCGTGGCGTCGAACACGACGGGAAGCCCGGTGTCGCGCGCCATGATCGGCAGCGCGCGCATGTCGCTGACCAGGGTGTTGTAGCCGAAGGACGCGCCGCGCTCCGTCAGCAGGACCCGCGGATTGCCGGCGCCGGTGACCTTGGCCGCGGCGTTCTTCATGTCCCAGGGGGCGAGGAACTGGCCCTTCTTGATGTTCACGGCGCGGCCGGTCGCGGCGGCGGCGAGCAGCAGGTCGGTCTGGCGGCAGAGGAAGGCCGGGATCTGCAGCACGTCCACCGCCTCCGCGACCGGCGCGCAATGCGTGACCTCGTGCACGTCCGTCAGGGTGGGCAGGCCCAGGCTGTCGCGGATCTCGGCGAAGACTTCCAGCGCCTTCGCCATGCCGACGCCGCGCGCCGCCTTCGCCGAGGTGCGGTTGGCCTTGTCGTAGGAGGTCTTGTAGATCAGCCCGAGGCCCAGGCGGCCGGCGATCTCCTTCAGGGCCGTCGCCGTCTCCAGCGCATGGGCCCGGCTTTCCATCTGGCAGGGACCGGCTATGAGCGCGAGGGGACGGCGGTTGCCAAGGGTGACCGGGCCGATCGCGACTTCCGCGTCTTGCATGCAAGGGGCTCCAATTGTTGTGGGCGGGTCTCGGTGGGCCGCCGGTATGACCTATCCCAGGGCGGCCACCAGGGCCAGTCCTGGGGCCAGTCCTTGGGGCCAGTCCTTGGGGCCAATCCTCGGGGCCGTCCGCCCGCATGGGAGGGACGCGGAAAGCCAGTCCTCCGGCCTGGCCACGGTCCGGGCGGGCAGCTGTTTCTTGACCGCCCAGGTAAAGGCCGCTAACCGCGGGCCCTCGCAGGCTGGGCTATTGGGGGCACCTTGACGCTACTGATCACGGGCGGGTTTGGCTTCATAGGATCCGCCGTGGTGCGCCGCCTCCTGACGGCGACGGATCATGCGGTCGTCAACGTCGACAAGATGACCTACGCGGCGACGCCGGCCTCGCTGGGCATGCATGCGTCCGACCCGCGCCACATTCATATCAAGGCCGACATCTGCGATCCCGAGGCGATGCGCGCCGCCTTTGCGGCGCATCGGCCGACCGCGGTGATGCACCTCGCCGCCGAGAGCCATGTCGACCGCTCGATCGACGGCCCGGCGGAGTTCATCCGCACCAATGTCGTCGGCACGCAGGTGCTGCTCGAGGCCGCGCGCGAGTACTGGAACACGCTCGAGGCCGGCGCCAAGGCCGCCTTCCGCTTCCATCACGTCTCGACGGACGAGGTCTTCGGCTCGCTCTATCCCGGCGATGCGCCCTTCACGCCCGAGACGCCCTACGACCCGCGCAGCCCCTATTCCGCGAGCAAGGCGGCGTCGGACCATCTCGTGCGCGCCTGGAACCACACCTACGGCTTCCCGTCCTTCGTCTCCAACACGACGAACAACTACGGGCCGTGGCAGTTCCCCGAGAAGCTGATCCCGCTCGTCACGCTGAATGCGCTGGAGGGCAGGCCGCTCCCCGTCTACGGCGAGGGCACCAATATCCGCGACTGGCTGCATGTCGAGGACCATGCCGAGGCGCTCGTGCTGGCGCTGCTCAACGGCAGGCCCGGCGAGACCTATTGCATCGGCCCGCGGCAGGAGCGCACGAATCTCGAGGTGGTGAAGGCCATCTGCGCCACGCTCGACCGGCTGCGCCCCGATCCCGCCGGCCCGCGCGAGCGCCTCATCACCTTCGTGCGCGACCGGCCGGGCCATGACTTCCGCTACGCCATGGATCCCTCGGGCGCCGAGACCGCGCTGGGCTGGAAGCCGCGCCACGGGTTCGAGGACGGGCTGGAGCACACCATCCGCTGGTATCTGGACAACGAGGCCTGGTGGCGGCCGATCCGCGAGAAGGCCTATGCGGGCCAGCGGCTGGGGACGAGCAAATGAAGGGCATCATCCTCGCCGGCGGCTCCGGCACGCGGCTGCACCCGATGACGCTGGCGGCGAGCAAGCAGCTCCTGCCGGTCTACGACAAGCCGATGGTCTATTACCCGCTGGGCACGCTCATGCTGGCGGGCATCCGCGACATCCTGCTGATCTCCACCCCCGCCGACCTGCCCTCCTTCCAGCGGCTGCTGGGCGACGGCAGCGCCTTCGGCGTGACGCTCACCTATGCCGAGCAGCCCTCGCCCGACGGCCTCGCCCAGGCCTTCCTGATCGGCGCGGACTGGATCGGCGGCGAGGCCTGCGCGCTCGCGCTCGGCGACAACATCATCTACGGCGAGGGCCTCTCGGACCGGCTGCTCAGCGCGGCCGAATGGGCCCGGAAGGGCGAGGCCACGGTCTTCGGCTACCGCGTCGCCGATCCGGAGCGCTACGGCGTGGCCGAGTTCGACGGCAGCGGCCGCGTGATCTCGCTGGAGGAGAAGCCGCTCGTCCCCAAGTCCGACTGGGCGGTGATCGGCGTCTATTTCTACGACAGCCGCGTCACCGAGCTCGCGCGCCAGGTGGTGCCCTCCGCCCGCGGCGAGCTGGAGATCACCGACCTCAACGCGATCTACATGAAGGACGGCACGCTGCGCGCCGAGCAGCTCGGCCGGGGCTGCGCCTGGCTCGACGCCGGCACGCCCGCGAGCCTGCTGCAGGCCGCGACCTTCGTGCAGACGGTGCAGGAGCGGCAGGGCCTCCAGGTCGGCTGCCCCGAGGAGATCGCCTTCCGCCGCGGCTTCCTCACCGCCGACGAATTGCGGGCACGCGGCAAGGCCCTCGGCAAGACCGCCTATGGCCGATACCTCATCGAGATCGCCGACGGAGAGCACGGGTGAAGGTCACGCCGCAAGCCATTCCCGAGGTCCTGCTCATCGAGCCGAAGCGCTTCGGCGACGCGCGCGGCTTCTTCAGCGAGGTGTGGAAGCGCAGCGCGCTGCGGGCCCAGGGCTTCGACGTGGACTTCGTGCAGGACAACCACAGCCTCTCGCGCGAGGCCGGCGTGCTGCGCGGGCTCCACTTCCAGCGGCCGCCCTCGGCGCAGGGCAAGCTGGTGCGCGTCGTGCGCGGGCGCATCCTCGACGTGGCCGTGGACATCCGCGTCGGCAGCCCGAGCTACGGGCAGCATGTCGCCTGCGAGCTCTCGGCCGAGAACTGGCAGCAGCTCTGGGTGCCGCGCGGCTTCGCGCATGGCTTCCTGACGCTCGAGCCCGACACCGAGGTGCTCTACAAGGTGGACGCTGAATACGACGCCGAGGCCGATGGCGGCATCGCCTGGGACGACCCGGCGCTCGGCATCGCCTGGCCGGTGCCGGCCGGCGGCCTCGTCCTCTCGGACAAGGACCGCGCGGCCCCGCGGCTGGCCGGCATAGCGCCGCCCTTCCCCGCGGGATCGGTCTGATGCCCCGCCGCGGAGCGGCCTGATGCGCCGCATCCTGGTCACCGGCAAGGGCGGCCAGCTCGCCACCGGCCTGGAGGAGGCCCTGCTCGCGCAGGGCTTCGACGCGCTGCTCGTGGGCCAGCCGGAGTTCGAATTCGACCGGCCGGAGACCGTCGTCGCGCATTTCGAGGCCTTGCAGCCCGACGCCGTGGTGAACTGCGCGGCCTGGACGGCGGTGGACGCCGCCGAGGAGGACGAGGCCGGCGCCTTTCGCGCCAATGCGCTGGGCCCTGCCCTGCTGGCGAGGCTGTGCGCCGCGGCCGCCATCCCGCTCCTCCAGATCAGCACCGACTATGTCTATGACGGGCTGAAGGGCGCGCCCTATGTCGAGACGGATGCGCCCAACCCGCTCAGCGCCTATGGGCGCACCAAGCTCGCGGGCGAATGGGCGGCGCTGGCCGGCAACCCGCGGACCACGGTGCTGCGCACCGCCTGGGTGTTCTCGCCGGTCGGGAAGAACTTCGTCAGGACCATGCTGACCGTGGGCGCGACGCGGCCGGAGCTGCGCGTGGTGGCCGACCAGTTCGGGCATCCGACCGCCGCGCCGGATCTCGCCGACGCCATCGCCGGCGTGCTGGGCTGTGTCCGCGACACGGGCTGGCAGGACCGCTATCGCGGCGTCTTCCACGCCATGGCCGACGGCTCGACCAGCTGGCACGGCTTTGCCGAAGCCATCTTCGCCGCGGCCCAGCCCTATGGCGGGCCCATGCCCAAGGTCCACCCGATCGCCACCCACGAATACCCCGTGAAGGCCGTCCGGCCGGCCGATGGGCGAACCGACGGGGCTAGGCTCCGCGACACCTTCGGCGTCGCCCTGCCGACATGGCAGCGCGGGCTCGAGCGCGTGATGCAAGCGCTCCACGCGTGAGGCCGCCGTCGCGCTCGGCTCGGGCCCAGGGGTGAGCGGCGGCGGCCGGGTCCGGCCGCCGCACCCGCTCCCGCTTCAGGCACCCGGCGGGCGCTTGCCGCGCGTGCCGTTCTCGCGCTCCAGCGCATGGCCGGCGGCGAGCACGAAGCCGTCCGTCCAGGGATGGCCGACGAGCTGCGCCGCCACCGGCAGGCCGCCCTCGCCGAAGCCCGTGCAGACCGTGAGCGCGGGCCAGCCGGTGAGGTTGAAGGGGATGGTGAAGTTGGGCTTCTCCAGGCTCGCCCATTTCGTCACCTCGCGGATCTTCGCCGCCTCGCCGGGCTGCGCCGCGGTGACGAGGAGATCGAAGCCCGCGCTGGCGGCGAAGCTGCGCTCGATGAGCGAGCGGCGCCTGCGCTGCGCCTGGATATAGTCGCCGGCCGAGAGCAGCCCGCCCAGCGCGAGGCGGCCGCGCAGGAACTCGCCGTATTGCAAGGGCCGCTCGCGCATCCACGTCTCATGGATCGCCCAGGCCTCGGCGGAGAGCGTCACCCAGCCGGCCGCGTTGAACTCCTGCAGGCTCGGCAGCGTCACCTCCGCGACCTCGGCGCCGAGCTTGCGGAAGATGGCGCAGCTCTCCTCGATGCCCCGGAGCGTGGCATCGGAGACGCGGTGGTCCGTCTCGTGGAAATGGCGGATCACGCCGATGCGGCGGCCGCGCATGTCCGGCGCGAGGTCGAAGCCCAGCGCGGGGCGGTCGGCGCTGCCCGGGTCGGCCGGGTCGTGGCCGGCCATGGCCTCCAGCAGGATGGCGCAATCCTCGCTGGTCCAGGCGAGCGGGCCCGCATGGTCGAGCGTCTGCGCGAGCGGCAGGATGCCGGTGCGCGAGCAGAGCCCGTAGGTCGGCTTGATGCCGGCGACGCCGCAGAGCGCCGCCGGCCCGCGGATGGAGCCGCCCGTGTCCGAGCCCGTGCCGCCCAGCACGAGGCCCGCCGCGACGGCCGCGCCCGTGCCGGAGGAGGAGCCGGCGGTGAAGCGCTCCGTGTCCCAGGGGTTGCGCGCCGGCGGCCAGGGCAGGTCGAAGCTCGGGCCGCCGAAGGCGAATTCATGCGTCGCCAGCTTGCCGAGCAGGACCACGCCCGCCTCGCGCCACTTCGCCACGGTGACGGCGTCGGTCTCCGGCACATGGCCCTGCATCTGCGCGGAATGCCCCGTCGTGGCGATGCCGGCCGTCGTGTAGATGTCCTTGTGGCCGATCGGGATGCCGTCGAGCCTCCCCTTCAGCGCGCCCGCCATCTGCCGCGCCTCCGCGGCCCTGGCATCGGCCAGCGCGCGCTCCTCGGTGACGAGGATGAAGGCGTTCAGCTCGCCGTTGCGGGCCGCGATTCGGGCGAGGCAGTCGCGCGTGAGCTCGACCGGGGAGACCTTCTTAGCCGCGATAAGGGATGCGGCCTCCGCAATGGTCGGGATCATGCGTCGCCGCCCGGGGCGAAGGTGAAGGCCGGCTCCGCCGCGAGCGGCACCGGCGGGTCGCGCAGGATCGCGAGCATCGTCATGAGCTTGGCGTGCGCGTGGCGCAGGTCCTCCGCCTCGGCGGGCGGCAGCGCGATGCCGGCCTGCGCGAGAAGCGTGGCGAAACTTCCGGGGGAAAGTGGTTCGGCCATGGAACGTCCTAAGCTGTTCGGGAAAAATAGTTTGCCATGCTTGCAGCCCATGCGAAGCGGAGGCTAGCTTCCAGGCAAGAAAATTTCACTCGGGAGTAGAAAGCGGCCATGAAAGTTGGCGACGCCATCGCGGAGATCATGAAGCGGGAGGGGATCGAGGTCCTCACCGGCTATCCGGTGAACCACCTCATCGAGAATTGCGCGGCCATCGACATCCGCCCCGTGATGGTGCGGCAGGAGCGCATCGGCCTGCACATGGCGGACGCCATCAGCCGCGTGACCTCCGCCAGGCAGCTTGGCGCCTTCTGCATGCAGCATGGCCCGGGCGCCGAGAACGCCTATGGCGGCGTCGCGCAGTGCTTCGGCGAGAGCATCCCGGTGCTGGTGCTGCCGATGGGCTATCCACGCCGCATCGCGCATGTGCCGCCGAACTACAACAGCTCGGTCCAGATGCGCGGCATCACGAAATCCGCCGAGCCGATCATGAGCGCGGCGGAGGTGCCGAACATCATGCGCCGCGCCTTCGCGCGGCTGCGCAACGGGCGCGGCGGCCCGGTGGTCGTCGAGATCCCGACGGACATGTTCAACGAGGAGATGCCGGCCGACTGGAGCTACACGCCCGTCGTCGTCACGCGCTCCGGCCCCGACCCGATCGACGTGAAGCGCGCGGCCGAGATGCTCGCCAAGGCGCGGCGCCCCGTGATCTATGCCGGCACAGGCGTGCATTGGGCCAAGGCCTGGCCGCAGCTGAAGGAACTCGCCGAACTGCTGGCCGCGGCGGTGACGTCGAGCCTCGGCGGCAAGTCCTCCTTCCCCGAGGACCATCCGCTGGCGCTGGGTTCGGGCGGCCTCGCCATTCCGAAGCCGGTGCGGCACTTCCTCGACAATGCGGACGTGATCTTCGGCATCGGCTGCTCCTTCACCGAGACGAATTTCGGCGTGAAGATGCCGAAAGGCCCGAAGATCATCCACGCCACGCTGGATCCGGATCATCTGGAGAAGGACCAGCATTGCGATATCGGCCTCGTCGGCGATGCCGCGCTGGTGCTGGACGCGCTGCTCGCCGAGCTGAAGGGCATGATCAAGGAGGCACGTCCGCACAAGCCCGTGCAGGACGAGATCGAGGCGATCCGCGCTCCCTGGCTCGCCGAATGGGCGCCCAAGCGCGACAGCGACGCCTCGCCCCTCAACCCCTATCGCGTGCTGCGCGACCTGTGGCGCACGGTGGACGTGGACAACACGATCATCACGCATGACGCCGGCTCGCCGCGCGACCAGCTCTCGCCCTTCTGGGTGTCGCGCACGCCGCTCTCCTATCTCGGCTGGGGCAAGACGACGCAGCTCGGCTACGGGCTCGGCCTCGCGATGGGCGCGAAGCTCGCCGCGCCGGACAAGCTCTGCATCAATGTCTGGGGCGATGCGGCCATCGGCTTCACCGGCATGGACTTCGAGACGGCGGTGCGCGAGCGCATCCCCATCATGTCCATCCTGCTGAACAACTTCTCCATGGCGATCGAGCTGAAGGTCATGCCGATCAGCACGGAGAAGTTCCGAAGCACCGACATCAGCGGCGACTATGCCGCCATGGCCCGTGCCTTTGGCGGCTATGGCGAGCGCGTGGAGAAGGTGGAGGACATCATCCCCGCCATCCAGCGCGGCATCGCCAAGACCAAGGAAGGCATCCCCGTTCTCCTGGAGTTCATCACCTCCAAGGAGACGCAGGTGTCGAGGCTCTGATGGCGACGGTCCAGATCAACCAGGTCCGCAAGGCCTTCGGCAGCACCGCGGTGCTGCACGGCGTCTCCGTCGACATCGAGGATGGCGAGTTCGTCGTGCTCGTCGGCCCCTCGGGCTGCGGCAAGTCCACCCTGCTGCGCATGCTGGCGGGGCTCGAGAACATCACCGGGGGCGAGATCTCCATCGGCGGGCGCGTGGTCAACACCGTCCCGCCGAAGGATCGCGACATCGCGATGGTGTTCCAGAACTACGCGCTCTATCCCCACATGACCGTCTTCGACAACATGGCCTTCTCGATGAAGCTGGCCAAGGCGTCGAAGGACGTCATGCAGACGGAGGTGACGCGCGCGGCGAAGATCCTGGGCCTGGAGCAGTTGCTGGACCGCTATCCGCGCCAGCTTTCCGGCGGGCAGCGGCAGCGCGTCGCCATGGGCCGCGCCATCGTGCGCGATCCGCAGGTTTTTCTTTTTGATGAGCCGCTCTCCAACCTCGACGCCAAGCTGCGCGTGCAGATGCGCTCCGAGATCAAGGAGCTGCACCAGCGCCTGCGCGTCACCACCGTCTATGTGACGCACGACCAGATCGAGGCCATGACCATGGCCGACAAGATCGTCGTGATGGAGCTCGGCCATATCCGCCAGGCCGGCCCGCCGCTGGAGCTCTACGACCGGCCGGCCAATGTCTTCGTCGCGGGATTCATCGGCAGCCCGGCGATGAACCTGCTCGACGGGCGCATCGAGAACGGCGCCTTCCTCACGCCCGACGGCACGAGCTGGCCGCTGCCGCCCGCCCAGGACGCCCGCCCCGGCCCCGCCATCTACGGCATCCGGCCCGAGCATTTCCGCCTTGCCGGCGACGGCATGCCCGCGCGCGTGACCCTCGTGGAACCGATGGGCAGCGAGACGCAGGTCATGATGCGCATCGGCGACACGGCCGTGAACGGCGTCTTCCGCGAGCGCATCTCGGCCCGGCCCGGCGACACCATGCCGGTCCTGCCCTCCGCGGCGCAGGCGCATCTCTTCGACAAGGGAACCGGACAGCGCATGTAGCCGGCCCAAGGTTTCACACAGGGAGGACAACAAGAAAATGGCATACCTCATCAAGCGCCGCGACATCGCCGGGATCGGCGCTGCGACGATGCTCGCCGGCACCGCCGCCGCCCAGAGCAACATCCCCACCCAGCCGGCCACGGCGCCGCGGCTGCCGATCGAGAACGGCGCCACGCTGCGCATGCTGCGCCCCGTGCGCTTCGTGCAGCCCGACGAGGAGGTGTTCCGCGCCAATTGCGCGCGCTTCACGCAGCAGACCGGCGTGCAGGTGCGCGTGGATTTCGTGGGCTGGGAGGACATCAACCAGCAGACCGCCGTCACCGGCAACACCGGCGCGGGCCCCGACCTCATCATCGGCTTCGGCGACGCTCCGCATGTCTATGCCGACAAGCTGGTCGAACTGACCGACGTCGCCGAATACATCGGCACGAAATACGGCGGCTGGAAGACGCTGGCCCAGCGCTACGGCAAGCGGCACGGCACCAACAACTGGATCGGCCTGCCCTTCGGCGCCTCGGGCGGCCCGCTCGTCTGGCGGAAATCCGCCCTCACGGAGGTGGGCTTCGAGAAGCCGCCCGAGGACCATGCCAACTACCTGCGCCTCTGCCAGGCGCTGAAGCGCGCCAACAAGCCGGCCGGCTTCGCGCTCGGCAATGCCGTGGGCGACGGCAACGGCTTCGCCAACTGGCTCATCTGGTCCTTCGGCGGCCATCTCGTGAACGAGGACGGGACGCCGGGCATCAACAGCCGCGAGACCATCGCCGCGCTGAACTACCTGAAGGAGCTCTACGCGACCTTCATTCCCGGCACGATCGCCTGGAACGACATCAGCAACAACCGCGCCTATTCCTCGAACGAGCTGTTCCTGACGGCCAATGGCGTGTCGCTCTACTTCTCGTTGAAGAACGACCCGGCCACGGCGCCGATCGCGGCCGACACCGAGCACACGCTGCTGCCCAAGGGCCTCGCCAGCACCTCGCCCATGGCGGGGCTGACGCTCAACGCCATGGTGTTCAAGCACAGCCGCTACCCCAACGCCGCCAAGGCGCTGCTGCAGTTCCTGCTGGAGACGGAGCAGTACGATCCCTGGCTGCAGGCCAACCTCGGCTACTGGGCGCAGCCGCTCAACGCCTATGGCCAGAGCGCCGTCTGGAGCAGCGATCCGAAGGTCTCGATCTTCCGCGACACGATGGATACCGGCTTCTGGAACGGCTACCGCGGCCCGATCACCGAGGGGACGGCGGCCGCGAATGCGGACTACGTCATGGTGCAGATGTGCGCCTCCGTCGCCTCCGGCCAGGCCACGCCGGAAGCCGCGGCGCGCGAGGCCGAGCGCCGCGCGGCGCGCTTCTTCCGCCGGCGCTGAAATCGCCGACAGGCTGATCCAGGCCGCAGATCGCGGCGATCAGCCCCGATCCTCTATCCCCCCGCGCGGCGATGCGCCGCGCGGGAACCGGAGCACCCGTCATGGACGCCACCACCCAACTGCATTGGTCCAAGATGCGCCAGGAGCCCGGCTGGCTCGTGCGCGTCCTGGACAACAAGGCGGTGCTCATCGTGGCCTGCCTGCTGCCGGCCGTCGGGCTGCTCACGGTCTTCCTGACCTATCCGCTCGGGCTCGGCATCTATCTCGCCTTCACGGACACGACGATCGGCCGCAGCGGCTACTACGTGGGCCTCGAGAATTTCGAATTCCTCTTCACGGATCCGATCTTCTGGAACGCCGTCTTCTTCAGCGTCTTCTACACCACGCTCGCGACGATCGGTAAGTTCGGCCTGGGGCTTTGGCTCGCGCTGCTGCTCAACCAGCACATGCCCTTCAAGTCGTTCCTGCGCGCCATCATCCTGCTGCCCTGGATCGTGCCGACGGTCCTCTCCGCCATCGCCTTCTGGTGGATCTACGACCCGCAATTCTCGATCATCAGCTACATCTTCGTGGACGTGCTGGGCTGGCGCGAGACCAACATCAACTTCCTCGGCAGCGAATGGCCGGCACGCTTCTCGCTCATCGCGGCCAATATCTGGCGCGGCATCCCCTTCGTCGCCATCTCGCTGCTCGCCGGGCTGCAGACCATCTCGCCCTCGCTCTACGAGGCCGCGCTGCTGGACGGCGCTTCCTCCTGGCAGCGCTTCCGCTTCATCACCTTCCCGATGCTGCTGCCCATCCTCGCCATCGTGATGACCTTCTCGATCATCTTCACCTTCACCGACTTCCAGCTCGTCTACGCCATCACCCGCGGCGGGCCGGTCAACTCCACCCATCTGCTCGCCACCCTCGCCTTCCAGCGCGGCATCCCGGGCGGACAGCTGGGCGAGGGCGCGGCCATCGCCGTCTCGATGATCCCCTTCCTGATCTTCGCGACGCTGTTCAGCTACTTCGCCCTCGCCCGCCGCAAGTGGCAGCAGGGAGAAGGCAATGACTGATGGCCTGGGCCTCGCACGGGCCGGTTGCGCAAATTGGAAAGGACGCCGGGAGAGGGGCATGGCGGGACCGCCGGTTCATCGCTCGCTTCGTGCTCCTCTCCCCAATCCCCATAAACTCGCGGGTTCCAAGGGCTCGATGGCCCTTGGCGGGGAGCGCGAGGGGCAGAGCCCCTCGCATCCGTTCCCAACCCGCGCAACCCACCCATTCGCGAGGACCACGCCATGAGCAATGCTTCCACGGCTGCCCCCGAGACGATGCATTGGGACAGCCGGGCGCGGCGCATGGTGGTGCTCTGGCTGCCGCTCGCCTGCTTCGTGCTGATCCTGCTCTTTCCCTTCTACTGGATGACGGTGACGGCCTTCAAACCGGATGCGGAGCTCTATGACTTCGGCTCCCACAACCCGTTCTGGATCACGTCGCCGACCCTGCAGCACATTCGCAAGCTGCTCTTCGAGACGGCCTATCCGAACTGGCTGCTGACCACGATGCTGGTCTCGATCGGCGCGACGACGCTGTCGCTCTTTTCCAGCACGCTGGCGGCCTATGCCATCCAGCGGCTGAGGTTCCGCGGCAGCCAGTATGTCGGCCTCGCGATCTACCTGGCCTATCTGGTTCCGCCCTCGATCCTATTCATCCCGCTGGCGACCATGGTGGTGCAGCTCGGGCTGTTCGACAGCCCCTTCGCCCTGGTGCTGGTCTATCCGACCTTCCTCGTGCCCTTCTGCACCTGGCTCCTGATCGGCTACTTCAAGTCGATCCCCTACGAGCTCGAGGAATGCGCGCTGATCGACGGCGCCACGCGGCTGCAGATCCTGCGCCGGATCACCCTGCCGCTCGCGGTGCCGGGGCTGATCAGCGCGGGCATCTTCTCCTTCACGCTGAGCTGGAACGAGTTCATCTACGCGCTGGCCTTCATCCAGAGCAGCGAGAACAAGACCGTCCCCGTCGCGATCCTGACCGAGCTGGTGACCGGCGACGTGTATCAGTGGGGCGCGCTGATGGCCGGCTCGCTCATGGGCTCGCTGCCGGTCGCGATCTTCTACTCCTTCTTCGTGGACTACTATGTGAGCAGCCTCACGGGCGCGGTGAAGGAGTGATGCTCACGGGTGCGGCGACGGTGTTCGTGGTCCAGGACATCGCCGCCAGCGTCCATCACTACCGCTACGCGCTCGGCTTCGACGTCACCTTCGAATACGGCAAGCCGGTCTTCTGCGCGGGGCTGTGCCGCGACGACGTGGAGCTGCACCTCATCGCCGCGAGGCGGACGAAGCGCCCGGCCGGACAAGGTGCCATCGCGATCTTCGTGCAGGATGTGGACGCGCTCTATGCCGAGGTGAAGGCCCGCGGGGCGCGGGCACCGAAGCCGCCGCAGGACCATCCCTACGGGATGCGCGACTTCAACGTCATCGATCCCGACGGCAACCAGCTCACCTTCGGCATGGGAACCGAGCGCGGCTGATCAGCTTGCCTCAGTTCGAGAGGCGCTGGGCGGTCGCAAGATGCGCGGCGCCGTTGCGGCGCGTGCGCTCGGCGAGCGCGCCGTTGCAGCTGTAGCTGTCGAACAGCGTGCTGTCCGGATTGGTGACTTCCATCTTGGCGCGAACGCGGCACACCAGGCGCTGGGTGGAGGACGGACTGCCGCCATGCCAGCGCCGCAGCGCCTCCGACCAGCTGCCGGTCTCGGCGGCCCAGCGGGCCATGATCCCGCCCGCCCAGTCCGCCGAGCGCATGGGATCGAGCGGCCAGGCGGAGTTGCGCGCATGCACGCGGGCGTTCACCTGCACGCAGCCGGCCATGATGCTCCGCTGCGGCGGCACGCTGGCATAGAGGGCGCGCGCCTGCTCCTCGGTCTGCGGGAAATGCGCGCGGCCGCCGATCGAGAGCGCATAGGCGTGCAGCCCGCTCTCGGCCAGCGCGATGGCGGTGAGAAGCCCCCGCGGCACGCCGTGGACGGCCTCGGCGCGGCGCGTCGCCGCCAGGCAGGCGCCACGAGGGTCGGTGGGGATGCCGGCGCGCATGTCCGGGCCGATCACCGGGATCAGCTCCTGCGGCATGTCCCGCATGCGGGGCCGCGCCTGCATGTCCGACATGGAGGTGCGCACATGGGTCCGGCTTGCGACCCTGGTCCGGGCGGAAGCGTTGCGGGAGGGACGCCTCGCCTCGGCGCGACGGGCCTGCGGGGCGCGGGGTGCAGCCTGGGCCGGATGGCGCGGAGCCTGGACGCCACGCGATGTGGAAACGCGCTCGGCAGCCATGGCGCCCGGCATGGCGAAGCCCATCGCGCCCATCAGGCAGGCTGCCAAGGCACCCAGCGCGAGGAGACGACGAAAGCTCCTCCGTCTGGAGGGCCCGCGCGGGCCGAGCGGTCTCGGTGCGCGGGGCGTGTGCCGGGGCGTCGGGAGGGGGTTTCCCCCACCGTGCGGGCCAATCTCGGTCAACATGCAACACGCGGTAGCATGCCGTGAATGCGGAGGGCAACCCCGCCCGCCCCGCAGGGTTCTAGTCTGGGGGTAGGTTCAGCGGCCGGCAGGGGGTGGGTGATGTTCACGCGGCGAAGCATGCGCATGGTTGCGGCGGGAATGTGGCCGTGCGCCGCGCGGTCCCAAGGGCCGGCGCGCGCGGTGACGCTGGTGGCGCCCTTCACGCCCGGCGGCGCGGCCGACATTGCCGCGCGCACCTTCGCCGCGCATGCGGTGAAGCATATGGGCCCGGACCCGCAGGCCATGATGGTCGAGAACCGCGCCGGCGCCTCGGGCGCGATCGGCACGCAATACGTCGCCCGTGCCCGCCCGGACGGGCAGACGCTGCTGCTCGCGCGCGTCGCGGCCTCGGCCATCCTGCCCGCGATCGATCCGCGCACGCCCTACCGCATCGACGACTTCACCTGGCTCGGGCTGCTCGACCTCAACCCCTATGTGGTCTGCGTGCGCGAGGACGCGCCCTACCGGGACCTGGCGGCGCTGCTGGACGCGATCCGCGCCGCGCCGGGCACGCTCAACTTCGCGACCAGCGGACCCGCGACGATCCTCGACCTCGGCATCCGTCACCTGCTCGCGACCGCCAACCTGCCGATCGACGCGGCGCAGGCCATCCCCTATCGCGGCGGCGGCGAGGCGCTGGCCTCCCTGCTCGGCGGGCAGGCGCAGTTCGGCGGCAACAACCTCGGCGACATGATGGGGGCCATCCGCAACGGGCAGGTGCGCGCGCTGGTGGTGACGGGCCATGCGCGCCTGCCCGGGCTGCGGGACGTGCCGACGGCGGCCGAGGCCGGCGTGGCCGCGCTGTCGCAGATCGCAGGATGGAACGCGCTCGCCGGCCCCGCGGGCATGGCGGCGGAGACGGTGGAATTCTGGGCGCGCGTGGTCGCCACGACGGGCCGGGATCCCGAGTGGATCGAGGCGACGCGGCGCATCGGCAGCGTGCCGCAGGTGACGGATGGCGCGGCCGCGCGCGCGCATGTCGCGGCGCAGATCGAGCTCTACCGCGGGCTGGCCCGGCAGCTGAACCTCGGTTGATTCGCAAGCCTTTCCAGATGCATGACGTGACCGACCGACCGAGCGGTTGACTGTTGCGCCCAGCGCGGCGAGGCTGCCTCCCGCCGCCTCATGAGATGGCGGCCCACTCATCCGGGAGGATGCGATGATCGCCAGGAAAGGGCTGTGCCGCCCATGAAGAACCCCGCCTATATCGTGGGTGCTTTCGAGCACCCGACGCGCAAGGCCGAGGACAAGTCCACCGCGCAGCTCCATGCGGAGGTCGCCTACGGCGCGCTGCAGGATGCGGGCCTGACCGCCTCCGACATCGACGGCTACTTCTGCGCCGGCGATGCGCCGGGCATGGGCGGCCTCTCCATGCTCGACTACATGGGGCTGACCAAGATCCGCCACTACGACACGACGGAGAGCGGCGGCTCCTCCTACGTCATCCATGTCGGCCATGCGGTCGAGGCCATCATCGCGGGCAAGTGCAACGTCGCGCTGATCACGCTCGCCGGCCGTCCGCGCGCCGAGGGCATGCAGACCGGCACGGCCGTGCGCTCCACCGGCGTGGGCGTGCCCGACGAGCCCTTCGAGCTTCCCTATGCGCGCACCATCGCGACGATGCACGCCAACGTCGCCTCGCGGCACATGTACGAGTTCGGCACCACCTCCGAGCAGCTCGCCTGGGTGAAGGTCGCGGCCTCCACGCATGCGCAGTACAACCCCCATGCGATGCTGCCCAAGGTCGTCACCGTCGAGGACGTGGTGAACTCGCCGATGGTGGCCGATCCGCTGCACCGGCTCGACTGCTGCGTCATCTCCGACGGCGGCGGCGCGCTGATCGTTGCGCGTCCGGAGATCGCCGCCACGCTGAAGCGCCCGAAGGTCGGCGTGAAGGGCTGGGGCGAGGCCTACAAGCACCAGAATGCCGGCGGCATCGACCTCACCTATTCGGCCGCGGCCTTCTCGGGCCCGATGGCCTTCGGCAAGGCGGGCGTGAAGCCGGCCGACATCAAGTACGCCTCGATCTACGACAGCTTCACCATCTCGGTGATCCTGCAGCTCGAGGATCTCGGCTTCTGCGAGAAGGGCAAGGCGGGCGCCTTCGTGCAGGATGGCGGGCTCATCTCCGGCGTCGGCAAGCTGCCCTTCAACACCGATGGCGGCGGGCTCTGCAACAACCACCCGTCCAACCGCGGCGGCATGACCAAGGTCATCGAGGCGGTGCGCCAGTCGCGCGGCGAGGCGCATCCCAAGGTGCAGGTGCCCAACCCCGACCTCGTTCTGGCCAACGGCAAGGGCGGCAGCCTCGGGACGCGGCATGGCTGCGGCACCGTCATCCTGGAGAGGGAGTGAACACCATGGCGACGCAAGCCTTCGACCGTACCCCCCAGTGCCCCGGCGAGACGCCCGACAACAAGGTCGTGCTCGAAGGGTACAAGGCCGGGAAGTTCCTGCTCGGCAAGTGCAAGGACACGGGCAAGCTCTTCCACTATCCGCGCCACGTCTCGCCCTTCACCCTCTCGAACAACGTCGAGTTCGTCGAGGCCAGGGGCACGGGCGAGATCTACAGCTACAGCGTGGCGCGCGGGAAGGAGCCCTTCTGCGTGGCCTATGTGAAGCTGGATGAGGGGCCGACCGTGCTGACCAACATCATCGAGTGCGACCTCGATGCGCTGAAGGTCGGCCTCAAGGTGAAGCTGAAGTTCAGGAACAGCGACGGCGACGTGCCGGTGCCGATGTTCGTCCTGGCCTGAGGCTTTCGTGACGCCGGCGGCGGCCCTCTCCGGGGGGCGGCCGCCGGTTTTTTTGTGCCCGGAATCCGGGTGCATGACATCGAATATTTCGGGGTGACCGCGTGGCCCGTGCCGTGAACGAAGCCTATTTCCTCGACAGCCGGCTGCGGATGGAGGCCGAGGGCTACCAGCTCGGCCCCGACGGCAAGCCCGGCATGATCCCCGACCCCAATCCCGACCCGGCGAAGCGCAATCCCAAGGGCCTGTTCCATCGCAATGGCGGGCTCGTCGCGATGCGGCGGGTGGAGCTCGCGGAGGACAACCGCATGTTCCGCATCGCGAGCAGCAAGGATCTGAAATGGGGCGGCCTGCCGAACCTGCTGAACTCGCCCTGGTGGATGGAGGAGGACCGCATGCGCCTCCTGCTCGATCGCGCGCGCACCGCCGGCGTGCGCCTCAGCGAGATGGCACGGCGGCAGCTCGCCCTGCCGGTCGCGGAGGGCTGGACGGATGCGGACATCATCGTGAGCGTGCACATCAGGCGCGGCATCGTGATCGCGGCCCATGCCGGGCCGGGCCGCACGGCGGCGGCGGGCGACGACCTGCGCATCATCGCGCCCGAGGCCCCTCACCTCTTCATGGACCAGCTCTATGTGCCCGGCCTGGGCAAGCCCGGCGGCGATCGCGCCAAGGGCATGGCCAATGCGAGTGCCTGGTTCGATACTGGAACGGCGAAGAGCTTCGATCCCGCGGCCAGGGGCTTCAATCCGGCCTGAGCGGTCCAGGGCCCTTCCTCATCGAAGGCGAGAATGATGAAGATTCCCGAGCTGCCCTTCACCGTCACCGACTGGTCCCGGGTGGAGCGCACCGAGCATCCCGGCGAGACCGGGATGGCTTACTGGCGCACCCTGAACATCGGCGACATCCGCATCCGCATGGTGGAGTACGGGCCGGGCTATCTGGCCGACCATTGGTGCGACCGCGGCCATATCCTCTACGTGATCGAGGGCGAGCTGGATTCCGAGCTGAAGGATGGCCGGAAGAGCAGGCTCACCGCGGGGATGAGCTACCAGGTTTCGGATTTCGGGGATTCGCCGCATCGCTCCTCGACCCGGACGGGCGCGAAGCTCTTCATCGTCGACTGACATGCCGCAGAACATCTACGACCGCGAGGAGTTCTTCGCCGGCTACGGCACGCTGCCGCGCTCGCGCGAGGGGCTGGCCGGCGCGCCGGAATGGCCTGCGCTGCGCGCGCTGCTGCCCGAGCTGCGCGGCGCGCGCGTGCTGGATCTGGGCTGCGGCTTCGGCTGGTTCGCCCGCCATGCGCGCGAGCGGGGCGCGGCGCATGTGCTGGGCCTCGAGCTCTCGGGGCGGATGCTGGAACGGGCGCGCTCGATGGGCGAGGATCCAGCCATCGAATACCGGCGCGCCGACCTGGAGAGCGTGGACCTGCCGGAGGGCGGCTTCGACCTCGCCTTCTCCTCACTCGTCCTGCACTACATCGCGGATCTCGGCGGGCTGCTGGCGAAGGTCTCGCGCGCGCTCGTGCCGGGCGGATCGCTCGTCGTGTCGATGGAGCACCCGATCTTCATGGCGCCCTCGCAGCCCGGCTGGCGCATCGGGGAGGGCCGGCCCGTCTGGCCGCTGGACGGCTATTTCCGCGAGGGCGAGCGCGTCACGGACTGGTTCACGCCCGGCGTGGTGAAGCAGCACCGGACCCTCGGCAGCACGCTGAACCTGATGATGGGCGCCGGTTTCCGCCTCGCCCATGTCGAGGAATGGTGCCCCACCGACGCGCAGATCGCCGCCGAGCCGGATTGGGAGAAGGAGCGCGAGAGGCCGATGTTCCTGCTGATCGCCGCGCGAAAGGCCTGACCGCCGCTCACTCCGCCTGGATGTTCCCGCGCCGGATGACCTCGCCCCACTTCTCGTTCTCCGAACGCAGGAAGGCGGCGAACTCCTCGCGCGAATTGCCGCCCGGCACGGCGCCCTGCTCGTGCAGCACGCGGGCGATCTCCGGGTCCCGCAGCGCGCCCGCGAGGGCACGGTGCAGCGCCGCCAGGATCGTCTCCGGCACGCGGGCGGGCGCGACGAAGCCGTGCCAGTTGCTGGCATCCACGCTGGGCAGGCCGAGTTCGGCCATGGTGGGCACATCCGGGATCCAGGAGAGGCGCCGCGGCGCGCCGACGGCGAGCGGCCGCAGCGTGCCGGCACGGATATGCGGCAGCAGCACGGGCAGGTCGGCGAAGCCCATCTGCACCTCGCCCTGCAGGACCGCAGTCGCGAGCAGGCCGCCGCTGCGATAGGAGATGTGGGTTATCTCGATGCCCGCGGCCGCCATCAGCTGCTCGGCGGCCAGATGCGGCATGCTGCCGGGCCCCGAGGTGGCGAAGTTCAGGCGCCCGGGGGCGGCCTTCGCGGCGGCGACCAGCTCGGCCAGCGTGCGGTAGGGCAGCGCGGCCGGCACCACCAGCGGCTCGGGCACGGCGACGCCGAGGGTAAGAGGGGAGAAGTCGCGCAACGGGTCGTAGGGCGTGCCGCGGCCGAGGCGCGGCGAGATGGCGAGGCCGCCCGCGCTGCCGAGGCCGAAGACGTAGCCGTCCGGCGCCGCGCGCGCGACGAACTCCATCCCGGTGATGCCGCCGGCGCCGGCGCGGTTGTCCACCACCACCGGCTGGCCGAGCACGGCGGTGAGGCGTGGCGCGAGGACGCGCGACACGATGTCGCTGGGGCCGCCCGCGGCGAAGGGAACGATGAGGCGGATGGGGCGTGCGGGCCAGGCCTCCTGCGCGGAGGCATGGGTTGAGCCGAGGGGGGCCAGCAGGCCCAGCAGGATGGCCAGGGCGGCGCGCAGCTTCATGAATGTTCCTCCGCCGGCTTCATCGAGCCGGTCACGGGTGCAAGTATCGGCCGGCGGCGGCACGGCCGGAAGGGGAAACGCGATGAAGATCACGAAGATCGAGAGCCACATCCACCGCAGCGGCTTCACCTATGGCGCGGGCGAGGCCGGCGTGGGCGGGAACCTGCACCTGCGGGGCATGGACACGCTGCTGGTGCGCGTGGAGACCGAGGACGGCCGCCATGGCTGGGGCGAAGCCTTCGGCTTCAACCTCGTGGACACGACCAGGGACGCGCTGGACCGCCTGCTGGCGCCCGCCGCCATCGGCCAGGATGCGGAGGACATCGAAGGCCTGGGCCGGATGCTCTCGAAGCGCTTTCACAATTTCGGCCGCAACGGGCCAGTGACCTTCGGCATCTCCGGCCTCGACATCGCGCTGTGGGACCTGAAGGCGCAGCGCGCGGGCGTGCCGCTGCATGCGCTGCTCGGCCCCGCCGCGCGCCGCCATGTGCCGGCCTATGCCAGCCTGCTGCGCTACGGCGTTCCCGGGGATGTCGCGCGTAACGTGAGGGAGGCGGTGCGGCGCGGCTACCGGCAGATCAAGCTGCACGAGGTGGATCTCGGCTGCATCCGCGCCGCGCGCGAGGCCGCCCCGGCGGAGATCCCGCTCATGCTCGACATCAACTGCGCCTGGGACAGCGCGGACGAGGCCGTCGCCTTCTGCCGCGCGGTGGAGGGCATGAACATCCGCTGGGTCGAGGAGCCGACCTGGCCGCCGGAGGACTTCGCCGCGACCGCCGCCGTGCGCGAGGCGGCGCATTGCGGCATCTCGGCCGGCGAGAATGCCGGCGGGCCGCGGGATTTCCGGCACCTCCTGGAGGCGAGGGCGCTGGATGTCGCGCAGCCCAGCGTGACGAAGCTGGGCGGCATCACGGCGCTGATGGAGGTTGCCGCCCTGGCCGCCGAGGCGGATGTGGAGCTGGTGCCGCACTGCCCCTATTTCGGGCCGGGGCTGCTGGCGTCGCTGCACTTCCTGGCGGCCTGCGCGACGGAGCAGCCGATCGAGATCTACTTCGCTGACCTCGCGTCGCCGCCCTATGGCGACGCGCTCGCGGTGCGGGACGGCTTCATCGCCGTCCCGGAAGGGCCCGGGCTCGGCCTTCAGCCGATACCCGGCAGCCGGTAGAACTTCGTCGCGGAGCGCCAGAAGAGATCCGCCTTTTCCCCGGCGCTCGCCGAGGCGGCGAGGCGCTTGAAGGCGTTCCACCCGGCGGCATAGCCGAAGCCGCCCTTGTCGACGGGGAAGTTGCTCTCGAACATGCAGCGATCCGTGCCGAAGAGCTCGATGCAGCGCTCCATATAGGGCCTCCAATGCTGCGCGAGGGTTTCGGAGGAAGGCGCCGTCGGGCGCGCCTCCAGCCCGAAGCCCGGCAGGCGCATGCCCAGGCCGCCCAGCTTCACCATGACGTTCGGGCAGGTGGCGAGCTCGGCCATCGCCCCGGACCAGGCCGCGAAGACCTCGGCGCGCTGTCCCTCGAAGCGCCCGATGCCGAGCACGCCGCCGCAATGGTCGAGCACGATCTGCGTGCCCGGAAAGGCCCGCGCCAGCGCGACCAGCCGCGGGATCTGCGGAAAGTAGAGCCAGGCGTCGTAGGAGAGGCCGAGCGGCGCCAGATGCGCGAAGCCCGCGCGGAACCCGGCGCTGTCCAGCATGTCCTCGGCGGGCTGATAGGCCGGGTTCATGAGCTGCGGGTCCGGATCCCAGGTGGCGATGTGGCGGATGCCGCGGAAGCGGTCGCCGCCGGCGCGGAGATGCGCCTCGAGCACGGGCCTGATCGCGTCGCCATGCCGCAGGTCGGCGAAGCCCACGATGCCGGCGCAGACGCGCACGTCGCCGTAGATGCCGCTCGCGCACATCGCGGCCACGCCATTGGCGAATTCGGTCTCGCCCACCGGCTTCATCGCCTCCGGTCCCGTGGCGCGGTGCATGGCGCGGGCCTGGACGAGCACCGTCGCGCGCACGTCGTGCCCGGTGCGGATGTCGGCCAGGATCTCGTCCAGCAGGTAGCGCCAGCCCTCGCGGTCCCAGAGGTGATGATGCGGGTCCACGATGAGCTGGCCAGGGTCCAGGATCTCCTCCTGGTGGGTGGCCAGCCAGTCCTCGCGGACGGGAAGATAATGCTGATGGGTGGCGGTGCTCATGGACGCTCCATTCGTTCTTCTGCGCGCAAGACTAGGCTCGTCACCCCGCGGCAAGAAGCGGCATGTCGCCGAGGCCGGGCGGCAAGGAAAAGCACGGCGCATGGTGGCGGCCTGTCGCGCGCACGGCCAACATCGTGCTGGAGTGACAGCGACAACACGCGGCGGAGTGGACCATGGGACCGAGATTTTCCGGCAAGATCGTGCTCATCACGGGGGCGGGCTCGGTGGGCCCCGGCTGGGGCAACGGGCGCGCGGCGGCCGTGGGCTTCGCGCGCGAGGGGGCGACGGTCATCGGCACCGACCGCGAGCCGGCGCCGATGCAGGAGACGGCGGATCGCATCGCCGAGTTCGGCGGCCATTTCGTCCCCATGACCTGCGACGCCACCGACAGCGCCGGCGTGGCCGCGATGGTCGCGGGCGCGAAGGAGCGCTTCGGCCGCATCGACATCCTCGTCAACAATGTGGGCGGCTCGGCCGCTGGCGGGCCCGTCGAGATGAGCGAGGAGGTCTGGGACGTGCAGATCGACACCAACCTCAAGAGCGTCTTCCTCACCTGCAAGCATGTGATCCCGATCATGGAGGCGCAAGGCGGCGGCGCGATCGTGAACCTGGCCTCGACCTCCGGCATCCGCTTCACGGGCTCCGCGCAGGTGGCCTATGCGGCGTCCAAGGCCGCGGTGATCCAGTTCTCCAAGGTGGTCGCCGTGCAATATGCGGCGCGGGGCATCCGCGTGAACACCGTGGTGCCGGGGCAGATGCACACGCCGATGGTGGAGGTGCGCCTGGCCGGGCAGCGCACGGGCGGCGACGTGGACGCGCTCATCCAGCAGCGGCTCTCGCGCATTCCGATGGGCTGGGCGGGCGATGGCCGCGACACGGCCCATGCGGTGATGTTTCTCGCCTCCGACGAGGCGCGCTTCATCACGGGGACGGAACTGGTGGTGGATGGCGGCATGTCGGTCCGCTGCGGCTGAAGCGCGACAAACGCGACGCGCTCCAGGATCGGGCTGCGACAGAGGTGGATCAAAAGCCCTGACACCGCGCCACATCCGGCGCGGATGAAACAGGAGAAGACACATGATCGCCAAGACCCTCGGCAGCACCGCCCTCCTCGCCCTCGCCATGCTCGCGAGCCCGGCGCAGGCCTTCATCGCCGGCAACGCGGCCACCGAGAACGGCATGCGGATGAACGGCATGCGGATGAACGCGCTGAACCTGAATGCGCTGAACCTGAATGCGCTGAACCTGAACGCACTGAACCTGAACGCGCTGAACCTGAACGCGCTGAACCTGAACGGCATGGGCGTGAACGGCCTGGGCGTGAATGCCCTGAGCAACAACGGACTGCTCACGAACGGCACGGACGCGCCCGCCACCACCGCCGGCATCACGGCGATCGAGCTGCCCTCCGGCGAGCGCCTGACGGCCCGCTGAGGAGCATGCCGATGCGCCGCCTTCTGCCCATCCTGCTGCTGGCCCTCTCCAGCCATCTCGCCACGGCCCAGCCGCGCCTGACGAGCGTGACGGCGGAAGGCGGCGACATCCGCGCCGAGCTTTCGGACGGCCGCGTCCTGCGCGGCACCGACCTGGTCGGCGCCGTCCTGCACCTCGACGGCGCGGCGCTCCGCATCGACGCCGCCCGCCGGGACGACACCGTGCCCCATGCCGGGCCGGACCCCGTGCGCGACGTCTGGCTCTTCGGGATCTCGGTCGGCGGCGAAGCCGGCGGCTGGGGCGAGCTCTGCGTGCCCGACCCGCAGGGCGAGCAGCTGGCCCTGGTCTATCCCGGCGAGGGCGGCGCGCTGAACCTCACCTGCTCCAGCGGATCCATGGGCAAGTGCATCCGCTTCGGCTACCGGCCCTGGGCCTTCCTGCCCGACGGGCGGCCGCTCGCGCCCTATCATGCCGCCTGCAACAACCTGGTCCGCGCCGCCTACGGCGGCGGCGAGCACGGCTGGACGCGCAACGGCATGCTCATCGACATCTACGACCATGTCGGCATCCAGGTGCCGGGGGACGATGCCACGACGAGCTTCGAGGCGGGCTGGACGCCGGAAGGCGCGGTCTGCGTCGCCCATACCCGCGTGCCGGAGAACGGCTCCGTCGCCGACGTGGCGCGCGAGGTGCCCTCGCTCGCCGCCCGGACCGGCGCGGAATGCACGGAGGAGCGCGCGATGGCCCTGGGCGCGCTGCTGCTCAACCGCTCCGTCCGGCGCTGATCTTCCTGTCCATATAAGGATAGGCCTGTTCAAGGAACGCGATCCATCCCAAGCTGCGACCACTCCCGCAGCCCAAGGATCCCCATGCCCGCCCGCCTCGAAGGACGCGTCGCCATCGTCACCGGAGCCGGCTCGGTCGGTCCCGGCTGGGGCAATGGCCGGGCGACCGCCGTGCTCTTCGCGCGCGAGGGCGCGACCGTCATCCTCGTCGACCGCGACCTCGCCGCCGCCGAGAACACCGCCCGCCTCATCCGCGAGGAGGGCGGCGCCTGCCTCGTCGCGGCGCTCGACGTGCTGGACCTCGCCGCGACGGAAGCGCTCGCGGCACGCTGCGAGCGGAGCTACGGCGGCATCGACATCCTCCACTGCAATGTCGGCCAGGGCCTGCGCGGTGGGCCGCTGGAGATGAGCGTGGAGCAGTTCCGCGCGCAGCTCGACATCAACGTCACTTCCGCCTTCATCGGCTGCAAGGCGGTGCTGCCCGCCATGCTCCGCCGCGGCAAGGGCGTCATCACCACCGTGGGCTCCATCGGCGGGCTGCGGCACCTGGGGCACGACCATGTCGGCTATTCCGCCGGCAAGGCGGCGCTCGTGCAGTTCACGCGGCAGATCGCGGCGCAGTACGGCCGCGGGGGCATCCGCGCCAATACCATCATCCCCGGCATGATCGACACGCCGCTGCTGCAGGAGCGCGTGGTGAAGTCCGGCCATCGCGGCGACCTCGCGGCCCTGCAGGAGGAGGCCCGCCAGCGCGTGCCCCTGGGCCATCGCGGCACCGCCTGGGACGTGGCGCATGCCGCGCTCTACCTGGCCTCCGACGATGCCCGCTATGTCACGGGAACCGAGCTGCTGGTCGATGGCGGCTTCATGACCCGCACCGTCTGAACGGAACCGTCCATGTCCAAGCCCCGCCTCCTGCTCATCCACGCCTTCAGCCTCGCCGAGGGCGCCGCCTACCACGTGCGTCCGCCCTCGGGCGCCAAGGAGCAGGTGCTGATGAACTACGACAGGCTTGCCCACCTGCTCGACACCGTGGAGTGGGACCTGCATCCCGGCGCGCCCTCCAGTCACGGCAACTGGCCCGTCGAGACGCGCGAGGAGTTCATGAGCGTCGGCTTCAACCGGCTGAGGATCGTCCGCGAGGCCTGCGAGAGCGGAAACTACGACGCCATCGTCCTGCTCGGCGGCGGCGATCCCGGCTTCGACGAGGCCCGCGAGATCGGCGTCCGGCACGGCATCCCCGTCACCGCCTGCGCCCATGCGCAGATGGTCGCGGCCCTCTCGCTCGGGTCGAGGTTCTCGATCATCGACATCTCCGAGGCGCACAACATGCAGATGGCCGCCCTCGTCCGGAGCTACGGCATGGCCGGGCGCTGCGCCTCCATCCGCAACATCGACCATCCCCTGCCCCGCCCGTCCTTCACCCATCCGCACCCCCTCTCCGGCGAGAGGGAGCGGTGGGCGCGGGGCGAGGTCTCCGGCATGCTCGAGGAAGCCGTCGCCCATGCCGTCGAGGCCATCGAGGAGGACGGCGCGGAAGTCCTCATCATCGGCTGCTCCGGCGCCTATTGGCTCTGCGAGCCGCTGCGCGACCGGCTCGCGGAGATGGGCTGGAACATCCCGGTGCTGGAGGGCTATCGCTGCGCCATCCAGGCCGCGCGGAACATGGCGGAACTGAAGGTCACGGCCAGCGCGCTGGCGTTTCCGAGCGACAATCCGGTCAAGATCCGGCGTAGAAAGCGCGTCGCAACAGATTGAGAGGGCTTCGCCCCGTCAAACTCCCCCAGCAGGAAACTCGGTTTCCTGTACCTTCGATCACAGGGAACGACCATGAAGATCACACGCCGCGCCATCCTGGGCACCGCACTCGCCACCCCCGCCCTCGCGCAAGGTGACTGGCCCTCGCGCGTCATCCGCATCATCGTGCCGCGCGCGCCGGGCGGCGGGTCCGACATCACCGCGCGCCTGCTGGCGCCCGGCGTCAGCGCGAAGCTCGGCCAGACCATCGTCGTCGAGAACCGGCCGGATGCCACCGCCATCGTCGGCGCCGAGCTCGTCTCCCGCTCGCAGCCCGACGGCTACACCATCTACGTCGCCGACAACTCCTTCTACTTCAACCCTTCGATCCAGCCGCGGCTGCCCTACGACACGCTGCGCGACTTCTCCTGCGTCACCATGCTGGCCGACGCGCCGGTCGTGCTCATGACCAAGTCCGACTTCACCGCCCAGAGCCTGCGCGAGCTGATCGACCTGGCGAAGGCCGAGCCGGGCAAGCTCGCCTTCGCCACCGGCGGCATCGGCGCCTCCACCCACTTTGCCGGCGTGCTCTTCGCGCTCCAGGCCGGCATCGAGATCGTGCACGTGCCCTACCGCTCCTCCGGCCCCGCCATGACCGCGCTGCTCGGTGGCGAGGTGCAGATGAACTTCGGCGGCTTCGCCTCGGGCACGCAGCTCATCAACGCAGGCACGATCCGGGGCCTCGCGAAGACGGCCGAAGGCGGCATGGACGCCATCCCCACCTTCGCCGCGGCGGGCCTGCCGGGCGTGGACGTGGCGAGCGTCTGGGGGCTGCACATGGCGGCCGGCACGCCGCTCGCGATCCGCCGCCGCCTGCGCGACGCCTTCGCCGAGGTCATGGCCGAGCCCGCGATGGCGCGGCGCCTGGTGGAGATGGGCTACCGCACCATCGCCAGCACGCCCGAGGAGCACGAGCGCCAGACGGCCGAGATCGTCAACAAGTGGATCGAGATCGGCAGACGCATCGACCTGAACAAGTAGGTCAGTTCGTCCCGAAGATCGGGTGGATCACCCGATCCCCGACGCGCAGGTTCAGCCGCTCCGCTGTCCCGCCCTGCAGCTCCAGCGTGGCCCGCACCGGCCCACGGCTGTCGATGGTGGCGAGGCTCTGCGGCACGGCGCGCTCGTGGATGCGGTGGATCCGCCCATCGGCGGCAATGAAGATCATGTCGAGCGGGATGAGCGTGTTGCGCATCCACATGCTGCTCTCGCGCGGCGCGCCCCAGTCGAAGAGCATGCCGTCGTCCGGCGCCATGCCGGTGCGGAACATCATGCCGACCGTCTGTTCGTTCGGCCCGAGCGCCATCTCGGTCCGGAAGACGTGGCGGGCGCCGTCGCGGCCGACGATGACCAGGTCCTCCGTGCGGAGCCTGGGCTGCGGCTGGTTCACGCCAGGCTGCGCTCGCGCCGCCGCGGGGGCCAGGAGGGAGCCGAGGAGGAGGAGGCGTCGCTTCATGCCCGCGATCATGCCACAGCTCCGAGGGCTTCGGGCAGGGTGCCCTGGATGAGATCGGCGACAGCTTCGCGGACCGGCCCCTCGCGCGGCGGGTCGGCCAGGGTGGTGAACCAGTGCCCGGGTGGGTTGCGGCCGGCAGCGCGGTTGAAGGTGAGCCGCCGCAACACCTCCTCGGCCTCGGGCGGCAGGCGTTCGGGGATGGGCAGGCGGTTCAGCACGGCCCAGTTCCGGGCCCAGCAACGCGCGACCGTCCAGGGGTTGTAGCCCCCTCCCCCCAGCAGCAGGAAGCGCGGCGCGGCCCGGCAGACGGCGCCGACGAACTCCGCATGCGCGTTGTTGGACAGGGAGAGCCGCGCCAGCGGATCCTCCTCCAGCGCATCGGCGCCGCATTGGAGCATGATGGCCTCGGGCCGCAGCCGGTCGATGAGCGGCAGGACCGCGCCGTGCAGCAGCGCGCGCATCTCCGCGTCGTTGAAGCCCGGCGGCACCGGGAGATTCAGCGCCTGCGGACCGGCGTGCCCGCTCCCGGAGAAGGGCCAGCGCCCCGCCTCGTGGATGGACAGCGTGGTGACGCGCGGCTCGCCGGCGAAGGCGATCTCCACCCCGTCGCCGTGATGCGCGTCGATGTCGAGGTAGAGAATCGGCGCGAGGCCCGCATCCAGCCAGGCCAGCAGCCCGAGCACGGCGTCGTTCACGTAGCAGAAGCCGCTGGCCCGCGCCCGCTGCCCGTGATGCGTGCCCCCTCCCGGGACATGGGCGATCCCCCCGTCGCGCGCGGTCATCCGGGCCGCCATCATCACCCCGCCGGCGCTCGTGGCGGGCCGGCGGAACACCTCGCGATAGACGGGGTTGCCGTCGGCGCCGATGCGATAGCGCTCGCGGTCCTCCGGCGCCACGGATTGCGTCTCCTCGGCCCGGCGCAGGGCGGCGATATAGGCGGGGTCGTGAAAGCGGCAGAGCTCGTCCGGGCTCGCCATCGGGCTGTCCAGGTAGCGCGCGGGGTCGAGCCAGCCCAGGGCCCGGATCAGGTCCAGCGTGGTCGAGACGCGCGGGATCGCGAGCGGGTGCTTCGGCCCATAGGTGGAGCCCCGGTAGATCTCGGAACCGATCAGCAGGGGTCCGGGCAAGAAAGCTTCCCATGAAGATTCTAACATCCGGCAACCAATGCCGGACGCTCGACTTGCAGCGATATGGCCGTCGGACACATCTTCGCAAGAATAGCCCAGCGCTCCTCGCAGGAGACGGGCCGCCCCTGGGCCTTCGTGATGGCCCTGGCGGTCGTCGTCGCCTGGGCCGCGAGCGGGCCCTTCTTCGACTACAGCGACACCTGGCAGCTGGTGATCAACACCGGGACCACCGTGATCACCTTCCTGATGGTCTTTCTCATCCAGAACGCCCAGAACCGCGACACCCAGGCGATCCAGCTCAAGCTGGACGAGCTGATCCGCGCAACCGAGGGGGCGCACAACCGCCTCATTGCCCTGGAGAACCAGAGCGAGGAGACGCTCGCCGAGGTGAAGGCCGAGCTGGCGGACGCCTGCGACGAGGACCCGCCGGCCCCGTTGGAGCCGGCCGGGGCGCGCTGATCAGGCCCGCTGGGGCATCGCCGTCGGGATCACCGTCCGCACGAGGCTGGCGTCCAGCTCCTCGTAGTTGTGGTAGCCGATGGTCTCGTAGAGCTCGGCGCGGGTCTGCATGCGGTCCACGGCGTTCTGCGCGCCGCCATCCCTGGCGATCTGCCCGTAGAGCTCCTCCCAGGCCTTGGCCGCGACGCGCAGATGCGACACCGGCCAGATCACCATCGCATAGCCGAGCGCCTGGAACTCCTCCGCCGTGAGGAAGGGGGTGCGGCCGAACTCCGTCATATTGGCCAGCAGCTTCACGCCCGGCATGCGCGAGGCGAACTCGCGGAACATCTCGGGCGTGGTCAGCGCCTCGGGGAAGATCGCGTCCGCGCCGGCCTCCAGATAGGCCTTGGCGCGGGCCACGGCGCCGTCCATCCCCTCGCTCGCCACCGCATCGGTGCGGGCGATGATGTAGAGGTGGCGCCGCGCCTTTCGGGCGGCCGCGACCTTGGCATACATCTCGTCCAGGCTCGCGAGCTTCTTGTCGTTCAGATGGCCGCACTTCTTGGGCAGCACCTGGTCCTCCAGCTGCACCGCGGCGCCGCCGGCATCCTCGAAGGAGCGGACCATGTGCATGACGTTGAGCGCCTCGCCATAGCCCGTGTCGCCGTCGACCAGCAGCGGCAGGTTGGTCGAGCGGGAGACCTGGCGGACGAAGAAGCAGACATCCTCGACGGTGATCATGCCGAGATCGGGCAGGCCCATGGTGGCGGACATGGCGGCGCCGGAGAGGTAGAGCGCCTCGAAGCCGTGCTTCTTGGCGACGAGGCCGGCCAGGCCGAGATGCGCGCCCGGCATGCGCAGGATCTCGGGGCGTTCCAGCAGGGCGCGGAAGCGCTCGCCGGCGGGCTCGTTGGAAAGGTCGGCGCCGATCACGTAGGGCATGGGGGACTCCTGTCAGCGGAAGAAGGGGAAGGCGCGGGGCCCGATGGGCGGGATCGGGATCATCATGGCCCAGCCGCCGCATCCGAAGAAGCCGGGCCTCCGGAATCCGCGCTCGACGACGATGGTCTTGACCATCAATTCGGGCGCCTTGCCGAGCGGCCCCTGGCGCCCATGGAGCGCACGCCCGCCGAGAGGACGGCCAGGGTTCCGCGCGAAGGAAACGTCCCCGCCATCCCCCGGCTTTTCCGGAATTCAGTTCCCCCGTCAACCACGCCCGCGCGGTTTGCGGGCGGGGGGTTTGCAGCCGGGGGGTCCGACGCCTAATAACGATGCAACTGGCGGAGTATTCCCATGGAAATGTCTGGCGAGCGGCTCATCGCCGCCCCGCGCGAGCAGGTCTGGCAAGCGCTCAACGATCCCGAGGCCCTCAAGGCCGCGATCCCCGGCTGCGAGGCGATCGAGAAGGTCTCCGACACGGATCTGACGGCCCGCGTGGCCATCAAGATCGGCCCGATGGCGGCCAAGTTCTCGGCCAAGGTCAAGCTCGAGAACCTGAACCCGCCCGCGAGCTACACCATCTCCGGCGAGGGCAATGGCGGCGCCATGGGCTTCGCCAAGGGCGGCGCCGACGTGGCGCTGACCGAGATGAGCCCGACCGAGACGCTGCTGAAATACGAGGTGAGGGCGCAGGTCGGCGGGAAGATGGCCCAGCTCGGCGCCCGACTGATCGACAGCACCGCCAAGCAGATGGCCGACCAGTTCTTCGACCGCTTCGCCCATGCGCTGGTGGCGGAGAAGATGGGCGTCGACCCGGCCGATCCCGCCGCGCCGCCGGTGCCGGCGCCGATGGCCTTCTCGGTCTTCTCGCTCGTGCCGACCCAGTATGCCGGCTTCCCCATCATCGCCTGGCTGGCCTTCGGTGCCATGGCCGTCGTGCTCTACCTGCTGTTCCTGTCCACGTGAGCGGCATGCCGCCAGATGTCGCGGCCACGGCCGCGATGCTGGCCGCCGGCGGCTATGTGGCGGACACGGCGCTCGCGACCACGGTCCATCTCGCGCTGCGCATGGGCCGGCCGCTTTTCCTCGAGGGCGAGCCGGGCACCGGCAAGACGGAGATCGCGAAGGTGCTCGCCGCGCAGCTGCCCCGGCATCTCGTGCGGCTGCAGTGCTATGACGGAATGGACCTCTCGGCCGCCGCCTACGAGTGGAACCATGCGCGGCAGCTGATGGCGATCCGGCTGGCCGAGGCCTCCGGCGAGGTCGCCGGCATCGAAAGCTCCATCTACGACCGGCGCTACCTGGAGGCGCGCCCCCTGCTCCAGGCCCTGGAGGGGGAGCCGGCGGTGCTGCTCATCGACGAGTTGGACCGGGCGGACGAGCCTTTCGAGGCCTTCCTCCTCGAGGTCCTGGCGGATTTCCAGATCACCGTGCCCGAGCTCGGCACGCTGAAGGCGGCCACGCCGCCGGTGGTGATCATCACCTCCAACCGCACCCGCGAGGTGCATGACGCGATCCGCCGGCGCTGTCTCTATCATTGGGTGGACTACCCGGATGCGGCCCGCGAGAAGGCCATTTTGGCCCTGCGCGCGCCCGGTGTCGGGGAGAAACTCTCGGCGCAGGTCGTGGCCTTCGTGCAGCGGCTGCGCACCGGGGACTACTTCAAGCTGCCTGGCGTCGCCGAGACCATCGACTGGGCCAATGCGCTCGCCGCCCTGGACGCGCGCGAGCTGGAGACCGGCGCCGTGGATGCGACGCTCGGCGTGCTGCTGAAATACCAGGACGACATCGCCAAGCTGAAGGGCGAGGAGGCCGCGCGGCTGGTGGCCGAGGCCCGGGACGCCGCGTGATCCCTCCCCGGGAGGCGCTGAGCGAGGCCGCGCAGCGCGCCTTCGGCAGTCCGCTCCTGCCGCGCGACCAGCCCTCCGCCGAGGCCCTCGCCCCCAACCTGCTCGCCTTCCTCCGCCTGCTGCGGCGGGTCGGCCTCCAGGTCGGGCCGGGCGACGCGCTGGCCGCGGCCGAAGCGCTGACCCTCGTCGGCGTCGAGACGCGCGCCACGGTCCGCGCCGCCCTCGCCGCCACGCTGTTGCGCCGGCACGAGCAGGCCGGGCTCTTCGATGCGGCCTTCGCCCTCTTCTGGCGCGATCCCGAAAAGGGCGCGACCGAGGCCGCCTTCGCCATGCTGGAGGAGCAGAAGGCGCCGCAAAAGCCGAAGGCCGGCGATCGCCGCCTGGCCGAGGCCATGGCCGCGGACCGCCCCCGCCCGCCGCCCCCGCCGCAGGAGCAACCACCCCAGCTCGACGCGGCGATGACCGTCTCCGAGCGCGAGCGCCTCCAGCAGATGGATTTCGAGGCGATGGGGGCCACCGAGATCGCGCTGGCCAGGCAGGAGATCCGCCGCCTCGTCCTGCCGCTCGACGCCCGGCCGACGCGGCGCTTCCGCACCGATCCGCTGGGCCCGCGCGTCGATCTCAAGGCGACGATCCGCGCCGGCTCCCGCAGCGGCGGCGAGCTCGTCAGGATCCTGCGCCGGCGGCGCGTGGTGCGGCCGCCGCCGCTGGTCGCCATCTGCGACATCTCCGGCAGCATGGCGCGCTACGCCCAGGTGCTGCTGCACTTCCTCCACGCCGTCACCAACGACCGCGAGCGCGTGCACAGCTTCCTCTTCGGCACGCGGCTCTCCAACATCACGCGCCAGCTCAAGCACCGCGACCCCGAGATCGCCTTCGAGATGGTCGCGCACATGGTGCCGGACTGGTCCGGCGGCACGCGCATCGGCGAGGCGCTGGAGCGCTTCAACCAGGATTGGGGACGCCGCGTGCTGGGCCAGGGCGCGGTGGTGCTGCTCATCACCGACGGGCTCGACCGCGAGGGCGGGCGCGGCCTCGCCGAGGCGACCGACCGGCTGAAGCGCTCCTGCCGCCGGCTCATCTGGCTGAACCCCCTGTTGCGCTATGCGGGGTTCCAACCCAAATCCCAGGGCATCCGCGCGATGCTGCCGCATGTGCACGAGTTCCGCCCCGTGCATAATCTCGCGAGCCTGCGACAGCTGATCGAGGCGCTGAAGCGGGATGATCGAAGGCGCGCAGGCGCCGGAGGTCTGAATCGCGCGACCGGATGAGACAAGGGAGCCGCCGATGAGCGAGGATATTCTGGGCACCGCCGCCGCCTGGGCCGCCGAGGGCGAGCAGGTCGCGCTGGCGACCGTGGTCGAGACCTGGGGCAGCAGCCCGCGCCCCGCCGGCTCCATGCTGGCCGTCACCGCCTCGGGCCGCATGGCCGGCTCGGTCTCGGGCGGCTGCATCGAGGGCGCGGTCGCCGATGTCGCGAGGCAGACCATGCAGGACGGCAAGCCGCAGCTGCTCGATTTCGGCATCAGCGACGAGCGCGCCTGGGAGGTGGGGCTCGCCTGCGGCGGCAAGCTGAAGGTCTTCGTGGAGAAGCTCGGTTGACGCCCGAACACCTGGCCCGGCTGCAGCGCGCGCGCGCTGCCCTCACGCCCGTCGCCCTGCTGACGAGGCTGTCCGACGGCACGCAGTTCCTCTTCCCGGAGGATGCCGTTCCCGGCGCGCTCGCGGAAGCGGCGCAGCGATTGCTCTTCGACGACAAGGCCGCCAATGTCACGCTCGACGGCGAGGCCTGGTTCCTCCAGCCGCACAACCCGCCGCTGCGAATGATCGTGGTGGGCGCCGTGCATGTGGCGCAGACCCTGGCGCCGATGGCGGCCGAGCTCGGCTTCGCGGTGACGGTGGTGGATCCCCGCCGCGCCTTCGCCAGCGAGGAACGGTTCGCCGCCGTCGCCCTCAACCACGATTGGCCCGACGAGGCGATGGAGGCGCTGGCGCCCGACACGCGCACGGCCGTCGTCACGCTGACGCACGATCCCAAGCTGGACGATCCCGCGCTCGACGTCGCCCTGAAGAGCAAGGCCTTCTACATCGGCGCGCTCGGCAGCAAGCGGACGCATGCCAAGCGTATCGAGCGGCTGAAGGCGCTCGGCCATGGCGAGGCCGCGCTCGCCCGCATCGCCGCCCCCGTCGGGCTGGACATCGGCGCCGTCACCGCGCCCGAGATCGCGCTCTCCATCCTGGGCCAGGTCGTGGCCCGCCGGCGCGGCAAGTGAATTTCGGCCCGACGCCGCTGGACGAGGCGGAGGGCGCGGTCCTCGCGCATTCCATCCGGCTGAAGGAGCGCGCGCTGAAGAAGGGCATGGTGCTCGACCACGCCGCCATCCTGGCCCTGCGCGCCGAGGGCCACACGCAGGTCATCGCCGCCCGGCTCGACCGCGACGACGTGCCGGAGGACGAGGCCGCGCGCCGCGTGGGCGAGGCGATGGAGACGCCCTTCGTCGCGCGCACGCGTGCCTCGACGGGCCGCGTGAACCTCGTCGCGGAATCCGGCGGGCTGCTGGTGCTGGACGCGGCGACGATCGACCGGCTGAACGCGCTGGACGAGAGCCTCACCGTCGCGACGCTGCCCAACTACAGCATGGTCCGGCCGAAGGAGATGCTGGCCACCATCAAGGTCATCCCCTTCGCCGTGCCCGGCGCCGCGCTCGGCGTCGCGGAGGCGCTGCTGCGGAAGCAGCGCGTGCTCTCGCTGCACCCCTTCCGCCCGCTGAAGGTCGGCCTCGTGCTGACCGAGCTGCCGGGCATGAAGGAGAGCGTGATGACCAGCGCCGTCGAGATCACCGGAGCGCGCGTCGAGGCGCTGATGGGCACGCTGCTGCCGGTCGAGCGGGCGCGGCACGAAGCCGGCGCCGTGGCCGAGGCGCTGAAGCGGCTGCTGCGCCAGGGGGCGGAGATGCTGCTCGTCATGGGGGCCTCGGCGACCATCGACCGGCGCGACGTGGGCCCGGCCGCCATCCTGCGCGCGGGCGGACGGATCGAGCATTTCGGCATGCCGGTGGACCCCGGCAACCTGATCTGCCTGGGCGAGGTCGGAGAAGTCCCTGCCCTGGTGCTGCCGGGCTGCGCGCGCAGCCCCAAGGTGAACGGCTTCGACTGGGTGCTGCAGCGGCTGTTCGCCGGCGTGCCCGTGCGCGCGCGCGACGTGATGGCGATGGGCGTGGGCGGGCTGCTCAAGGAGATCGAGACGCGCCCCCTGCCCCGGGCCAAGGCGCCCGCCACGCCGCCGCCCGCGCGCGCGCCGCGCAAGGCGCGCCAGGTGGCGGGGCTGGTCATGGCGGCCGGCCGCTCCAGCCGGATGGCGCCGCTCAACAAGCTGCTGGTCACGGACGACCAGGGCGTGGCGATGGTCGCGCGCGTGACGGAAAAGGTGCTGGCGAGCGGGGTGAGGCCGGTGCTGGTCGTGACCGGCCATGATCGCGAGCGCGTGCAGGAAGCGCTGGCCGGCAGGCCCGTGAGCTTCGTCCATGCGGAGGACTATGCCGAGGGCCTCTCCGCCAGCCTCAGGGCCGGGCTTTCGGCCCTGCCGCCGGAGGCCGAGGGCGTGCTGGTCGCGCTCGGCGACATGCCGCTGGTGGAGCCGGCGGTCATCGCGCGCATCCTCGCCGGCTTCGACCCCGAGGAGGGCCGCGCCATCGTCCAGCCGACCTTCCGGGGCAAGCACGGCAACCCGATGCTCTGGGGGCGCGAGTTCCTTCCCGAGATGATGCAGCTGACCGGCGACATGGGCGCGCGGCAGCTCGTCGCGAAGCACGCGGACCGGCTGGTCGAGGTGGAGGTGCCGGATGACGGCGTGCTGCGCGACTTCGACACGGCCGAATCGCTGAAATCCGCGGCGGGCTTCGGCTCCAAGGTGCCGGCGTGAGCGACTCGCGCATCCCGCGGGACTGGACCATGCTCGAAAGTCCCGAGAACGAGCAGCACAACCGTTGCGTCGACATCTTCCGGCGCCCGGACGGGACCTTCGGCTTCGAGGAGTTCCGCCGCGATGTCGAGGATCGCGGGCGCTGGACGCCGGTCAGCTACTTCCTCGGAAACGTCTACGCCACGCGCGAGGCGGCCCGGGAGGCCGCCGTCCAGGCCGTCGCCTGGTTGCGCTGACGGCCGGCCGGCTTCCTCGCGCCCGATGGGGGCGGTGCCCCCCTCAGGCCGCGCAGCGCGCGCAGATCCCTTCGATCTCGACCGTCATCTTCTCCGGCCTGAAGCCGGCCTTTCCGGCGGCGTGCTCCAGCGCATGCGCCACGGCATGGTCGGTCAGCTCGATGGTGTCGCCGCAGGCCTTGCAAATGAGGAACTGGTGCGGATGGCCATGCGCGCCGTGGTCGTGGCCCGCCTCGATGCAGGGGGTGAAGGCGTTCAGCCGCTCCAGCTTGTGGACCAGGCCCTGCTCCAGCAGGAAGTCCAGCGCCCGATAGACGGTGGGCGGCGCGGCCGGCCCTCGTTCGTCGCGCAGCCTGTCGAGCAGCGCATAGGCGCCGACGGGCTGGCCCGCCTCCAGCACCAGGCGCATCACCTTGCGCCGCAGGGGCGTGAGCTGGGCCCCGCGCGCCGCGCATTGCTCGGCCGCTCGGTCCAGCGTCGCTTCCAGGTCCATGGGGTTCTCACCGGGCATGATCACACCCCATATAGTGTCTCGCCATGCCAAACACCCCCTCCCCTGTCCCCGTCGCCTCCGCCGAAGCCCGCGTCGCCGTGCTGGCGGCCGTGCGTTTCGACGCGAAGGGGCTCGTCGCGGCCATCGCCCAGCAGCACGACACCGGCGAGGTGCTGATGATGGCCTGGATGAACGCTGAGTCGCTCGCCGAAACCATGGAGACGGGCCGCGCCTGCTACTGGAGCCGCAGCCGCGGCGGCCTCTGGCGCAAGGGCGAGAGCTCGGGCCAGGTCCAGACCGTGCTGGACCTGCGCCTGGATTGCGACGGCGACACGCTGCTGCTGCTGGTCGACCAGAAGGGCGTCGCCTGCCACACGGGGCGACGGAGCTGCTTCTATTCCGCGCCCCGCGACGAGGGGCTGGTGGAGCTGACGGCGCCGCTGGTCAGCCCCGAAAGCCTCTACAGCGCATGACCCCGATCCCCGTCACGCTGCTGACCGGCTTTCTCGGGGCCGGCAAGACCACCCTGCTGAACCGCCTGCTGCAGCAGGAGGCGATGGCGGGGACGGCGGTGCTCATCAATGAGTTCGGCGAGATCGGGCTGGACCATCTGCTCGTCGAACGGCTGGACGAGGACGCCGTGCTGCTGGCCGCCGGCTGCCTCTGCTGCACCGTGCGCGGCGACCTGTCGCGCGCGCTGCGCGACCTCGCGGAACGGCCGCAGGAGATCCGCCGCGTGGTGGTCGAGACGACGGGTCTGGCCGATCCGGCGCCCATCCTCCAGACGCTGATGAGCGACCCCTGGCTGCTGCGGCAGTACCGGCTGGACGGGGTGGTGACGCTGGTCGATGCGGTGCACGGCATGGCCACGCTCGACGCCCAGCCGGAAGCGCTGCGCCAGGCGGCGGTGGCGGACCGGATCGTGCTGACCAAGACCGACCTCGCCACGCCCGAGGAGGTCGCGGCGCTGCGCGGCCGCCTGTCCGCGCTCAACCCGATCGCGCCCGTGCTGACGGCCGTGTCCGGCGGGATCGAGGCCGCCGCGCTGACCGATGCGGGGCCCTTCTCGGCCGACGGCAAGCTGGCGGACATCGACAGGTGGATCGAGGCGGCCGGGCATCACCATCATCACCACCACCAGCACGACGTGAACCGCCACGATGCGCGCATCCGCGCCGTCGCGCTGCGCTTCACGGAGCCGCTGCCCTGGGAGGGCCTCGCCTCCTACCTGGAAATGCTCGCCGTCACCCAGGGCCAGCACGTGCTGCGCATGAAGGCCCTCCTGAACCTGCGCGGCCAGCCCGCCCCCGTGGCGATGCACGGCGTGCAGCACAGCTTCCATCCGCCGCAGCTGCTCGATGCCTGGCCGGAAGGGGACGACCGCTCCAGCCGCATCGTCTTCATCCTGCGCGACCTCGATCCGCGCGTGGTGGAGGACGGGCTGCGCGCCTTCCTGCAAGCCGCGCCCGCATGAGTCTCCGGATCGAGACGGTCACCGGCGAGGCCGCGCTGGCGCATGTGCCGGCGCTCGCGCATCTGCGCACGGTGGTCTTCGCGGAATGGCCCTATCTCTACCGGGGCGAGGCCGAGGACGAGGCGCGCTATCTCCGCCACTACGCCGAGGACGAGGCCTCGGCGATCATCCTCGCCTGGGACAGCGACCGCATCGTCGGCGCCGCCACCGCCCAGCCGATGGCCGCGACGCACGGCCCGGTCCGCATGGCCTTCGAGGCGTCGGGCCGCAACCCGGCGGATTACTGCTACTTCGGGGAGTCCGTGCTGCTGAGGGCCTATCGCGGCCAGGGTGCGGGCGTCGCCTTCTTCGCCGCGCGCGAGGCGCATGCGCGGAGCCTGGACCTACCCTTCGCCACGTTCTGTGCCGTGGTCCGCAACATCAACGACCCGCGCAGGCCGGCCGATCACACGCCGCTGGACGGCTTCTGGGGCAAGCGCGGCTATACGCACCATCCCGAGCTCTCCTGCGTCTTCAACTGGCGCGAGCTGGGCGACGAGCGCGAGACGCCGCACTCCCTCTCCTTCTGGATCAAGGCGCTTTGACCACCCTGACGCTCGCGGCGCTCGCCTGGCCGGTGGAGCCGACGGCGGGCATCGCCGCCTATGCCGCGAAGCTGGACCGCTGGGTCGGCGCGGCGAAGGCGGGCGGGGCCGATCTGGTCGTGATGCCCGAATATGCCTGCGTGGAGCTTGGCGCCGCGCTGGCCGGCCGCAACGCCCCGGATGCAGCCACGGAGCTGCGCGCCATGGTCGAGGCCTCCGACGGGGTTCTCGCCGCCATGCGCGGCGCGGCCCTGCGGCACGGCATCTGGCTGCAGCCCGGCACGCTGCCCATGCGCGCCGGCGATGCCGTCGTGAACCGCGCGCCGCTCGTCGCGCCGGACGGGCGGATCGCGATGCAGGACAAATGCCGCATGACGCGGTTCGAGACCGAGCATTGGGGCGTCTCCTCCGGTGCCCCGCCCAAGGTCTTCGACACGCCCTGGGGCAGGATCGGCATCGCCGTCTGCTACGACGCGGAATTTCCGGACATGGTGCGCGCGCAGGTCGAGGCCGGCGCCTGGCTGATCCTCGTGCCCACCTGCACCGACACCGACCACGGCTTCAGCCGCGTCCGTATCGGCGCCCGGGCGCGCGCCATGGAGAACCAGTGCTTCGTCGCCGTCGCGCCCACGCTGGGCGGCTTCGAGGGCTCGGTCGCGCTGGACGAGAACCACGGCGCGGCGGGCATCTACGGCCCGGTGGACCGCGGTTTCCCGGCCGACGGCATCATCGCCGAGCTGGCCCACGACACGCCGGGCCTCCTCTTCGCCACGCTCGATCCGACGCGGCTTGAGGCCGTGCGCGCCGACGGCGCCGTGCGCAACCACCGCGACTGGCCCGCCGCACCCGTGCCCCGCAGCACCCCGGCCGTCTTCGCGTGACGCTGATCTACATCGCCGCCGGCGAGGCCTCGGGCGACATCCTCGGCGCCCGCCTGATCGCCGCCCTGCGCGCCCGCGACGCCACGCTGGAATTCGCGGGGATCGGCGGCGAGCGCATGGCAGAGCAGGGTTTTCAGTCCCTCTTCGGCATCCGGCAGCTGGCGCTCATGGGGATCATGGAGGTGCTGCCCAGCCTGCGCCGCCTGTCCCAGCGCATGGATGAGGCGGTGGCCGACATCACCGCCCGCCGCCCGCGACTCATCGTCACCATCGACAGCCCGGGCTTCACGCTGCGGCTCGCCGCGCGGGTGAAGCCGCTGGGCATCCCGATCCTCCACTACGTCGCCCCGCAGGTCTGGGCCTGGCGCCCGGGCCGCGTGAAGAAGATCGCCAGGCGCGTGGACCGCATCCTCGCGCTCCTGCCTTTCGAGGCGCCGATCTTCGAGGCGGCCGGCATCCCCGTCGATTTCGTGGGCCATCCCATCCTGGAGAGCGAGGCCGCCCATGGCGACGCCGCGCGCGTGCCCTGGTCCGGGCGCTCCCTGGTCGTCATGCCCGGCAGCCGGCGCGGCGAGGTCTCGCGCATGCTGCCCCCCTTCGCCGAGACGGTGCGCCGGCTGCCGGCGGATATCCTGCCCGTCATCGGCCTCGCCGGCACGGTGGAGGAGGTCGTCCGCAATCAGGCCGCCGCCTGGGGACGCCCCATCCAGACGGTCCGTGCCCCGCAGGAGAAGGCCGACGCCTTCGCCTCGGCCCGCGCCGGGCTGATCAAGTCGGGCACCTCCTCGCTTGAGGCGGCGGTGGCCGGCCTGCCGCACGTCATCGGCTACACCTTCAACCCGATCTCCAACGCCATCATCCGCCGGCTGTTCCGCGTCAAATACGCCAGCCTCGTGAACCTGCTGGCCGACGAGCCGGTGGTTCCGGAGCTCCTGCTGGAGAAGTGCGAACCGGACGGCCTCACCGCCGCGCTCCGGCCGCTGATCGAGGACGACGAGGCCGTCGCCCGTCAGCGTGCCGGCTTCGCCCGGGCCCTCGCCCGCCTGCATCCCGAAAAGGGCTTGCCCAGCGAGGCGGCGGCGGACGCCGTCCTGCGGATGCTTTGACGCGGCTCCGGCGCGGGCCATAGGCTCCCGCCCATGCTCGAACTGCGCGGCATCAGGCGAAGCTTCAGGATCGGCCCCACCGAGCGGACCGTGCTGCACGACCTGGACCTCGACCTCGCGGCCGGCGAGCTCGTCTCCATCATGGGCGGCTCGGGCTCGGGCAAGACGACCTTCATGAACATCGTGGGCCTGCTGGACAGGCCCACCGCCGGCACCTACCGCATCCGCGGCGAGGACGTGCTGGCCGCCGGCGTCGACCAGCAGTCGGCGATGCGCAACAGGATGATCGGCTTCGTCTTCCAGCAGTTCTTCCTGATGCCGCGGCTCAATGCCTGGCGGAACGTGGCCCTGCCGCTGATGTATCGCGGCACGCCGGAAGCCGAGGCGCGCCGCCGGGCCGAGCACATGCTCACCCGTGTCGGGCTCGGCCAGCACCTGGCGCATTTGCCCAACATGCTCTCGGGCGGCCAGAAGCAGCGCGTGGCCATCGCCCGGGCGCTGGTGGGCGAGCCGGCCGTGCTGCTGGCCGACGAGCCGACCGGGGCGCTGGACCCGGTCGTCAGCCGCGAGATCATGGGCCTCTTCGAGGAGGTGAACCGCGAGATGGGGGTGCTGGTCCTCATCATCACGCATGATCCGGGCGTCGCGGCCCGCTGCCGCCGGCGCCTCGTCCTGACGCAGGGCCACCTCGCCGACCAGACCCACGCTCCCCAGCCGAAAGCGCATGCGGCGTGACGGCTGCCGGTTCCCGCCTTCGCGCATCCGCGCTTCGGCGATCGGGGGCGCGGCTGGCCGCCGATTCACGCCTTCGCGCATCCGCGCTTCGGCGATCGGGGGCGCGGCTGGCCGCCGATTCACGCCTTCGCGCATCCGCGCTCCGGCGATCGGGGGCGGCATGATCCGCCAGACCCTCATGGAGGCCGCCGGCAACCTGATGGCCGCCTGGCAGCGCAGCCTGCTGGCGCTGCTCGGCATCGTCGTGGGCGCGGGCGCGGTCATCGCCATGCTGCATGCCGGCTCCATGGCCCGGCAGGAGACCATCCGCCAGTTCCGCCAGATGGGCACGGACACCCTCATCCTGCGCGCCGACAGCCCCAGCGGCCTCGGCAATTTCCGCCTCGGCGACATCGAATCCGTCCCGCAGATGGTCCCGACCGTGCGCGAGATCGCGCCCTTCATGATCGGCGGCGGCCCCGTCGCCTTCGAGGGGCAGACGCGCAATGCCGGCTTCCTCGGCGCCACCGACAGCTTCGACGACGTGGCCCGGCTGCCCATGGCCCGGGGCCGCTTCCTCTCCGCCTTCGACCGTTTCGAGCTGCATGCGGTGCTGGGATCCGAACTGGCCGAGCAGCTCTCGCAGCCCTTCTCGCCGATCCGCGTGGGCTCGCAGATCCGCGTCGGCCGCTACGTCTTCACCGTCATCGGCATCGTCGAGCCAGTCCTGATGAACCCCATGCTGCCGGTCGACATCAACGGCACCCTGTTCCTCTCCCTGCCCAATGCGCGGCGGGTGATGGCGATCCCGCAGCTCTCCATGGCGGTGGCCCGCCTCGCGCCGGAGGCCGATCCCGACCTCGCCTCGACGCAGCTCCAGCAGCACCTCGGCCCCGGCCTGCGCGATGCCACGCTGAACGTGATGTCGGCGCGCCAGCTCATCGCCGGCATGAACAGCCAGGTGCGACTGGTGGCGCTGCTGCTGGGCGCGGTGGGCAGCATCGCGCTGGTGCTGGGCGGCGTCGGCGTCATGAACATCATGCTGATGTCGGTCGCCGAGCGGAAGCGCGAGATCGGCATCCGGCTGGCCATCGGCGCGCGGCGCCGCGACGTGCGCCGGCTCTTCCTCTCCGAGGCGCTGATCCTCTCGGTGCTGGGCGCCCTCCTCGGCGTGGCGCTGGGCTTCGCCGGGGGCTTCGGCTTCGCCTGGATGTCAGGCTGGCCGGTGAGCTTCTCGCCCATGGCCGCGCCGCTCGGCGCCGGCGTCTCGCTGGCCGTCGGCGTCTTCTTCGGCTTCTACCCGGCCGTCATGGCCGCGCGGCTGGATCCCATCGAGGCGCTGCGATCGGAGTGAAGGTCGCGGCGTCGGGCAGCGCGATCGGCGGATCGCCCGTGCGCTCCATCACCGCGGGCAAGGGCGGCAGCGCGGATTCCACCGGCCTGTAGCTGGCGCCGCGCACCGGCTCGCGCAGCACGCCCGGCGGCGCGCAGCCCGCCAGGGCCAGAAGAACCGCCCCGGCCGGCCAGCCCCGCCCCCATCGCCTCGCCCGACACGCCATGGATGCAGGGAACCACGAAGCCGGCGCGCCGGTCCACCCCGCATGCGCCGATCGCACCGATGGGAAACACCGATCGGACAAGGGCTTATGCCCGCTTGCGGCCACGTCCCGGAGGATGGGATAGTGAATGTGTAAAATCCGGAGACACACATGGGGGGCCGACACATGGGAGGCCGCGGGCCATCCTGCCTGCTGCCGGCGATCCTCGGCGTGGTCCTGGCCGCCTCCGGCGCCGCGGCGCAGCCGCGCGAGCGCGCGCCGCGCACGGCCGCGCCCGCCGCCCCACCCTCCACGCGCAACATGCCCGAGGGCAGCGTCCCGCTGACCCTGCCCGAGGCCGTCTTCCTCGCGATCCGCAGCAACCGCTCGATCCGCAGCCAGTACCTCCAGCGCGTGGCGGACCGCTTCTCGCTTCGCGTGGCGGAGGCGCGCTTCGACCCGCAGTACAATATCGGCGCCAGCACGAACCGCACGCGCCTCAGCGGCGTCACCACGACCACGACGCTGATCAACCCCACCGCGACCATCCTGCTGCCGACGGGCGCGCAGTTCACCTTCGGCTGGCAGGGTTCGCAGAGCAATATCCGCAACGGGCGGCCCCAGGCCGTCGGCCAGGCCACCTTCCAGGTCATCCAGCCGCTGCTGGCCGGCGCCGGCATCGACTACAACATGGCGCCCACCCGCATCGCGCGGCTGCAGGAGATCGGCAGCCAGCTCCAGCTCAAGGCGCTGGTGATCGACCAGATCAGCCAGACCATCCTCGGCTATCGCGCGCTGCTGCAGGCGCAGGAGCAGCTGCGCATCTCCGACGAGGCGCTGCGCCGCGCGCGCGAGCTCGCCAGCGTGAACGTGGCGCTGGCCGCCGCCGGGCGCATCGCGCAGGTGGAGCTGATCCAGGCCGAGACCTCCATCGCCCAGCAGGAGCTGGCGCTGGTGGGCGCGCGCAACGCGCAGCAGCAGGCCCGCCTCGCGCTGCTCACCCTGCTCGCGGTGAACCAGTCGCAGCAGATCTGGGCGGTGGAGCGGCCGGCGGCGGATTCCGCGCGCGTGCCGATGGAGCGCGCGCTGAACGTGGCCGCGGACAACCAGCCGGACTACCTGCGCAGCATCCTCGCCATCGAGGTCTCGCGCATCAACCTCGACGTCGCGCGCAACCAGCGCCTCTGGGACCTCTCGCTGGTCGCGGGATCGGCCGCCGGCTCGCAGACCGCCGACATCGCGCGCACGCTGGAGCAGCTGAGCTCGGCCCGCAACGACTTCAACATCGGGCTGCGGCTGAACATCCCGCTCGGCCAGATCGCCCGCGAGGCGCCGGAGGTGCAGGCGACCATCGGGCTGCGCCAGGCGGAGATCGCCCGCGACGCCGCGCGCGACCGGCTGCGCCAGCAGGTCGAGGACACGGTGCGCAACATCGACGCGCTGCGCCGCCAGGCGGAGCTGGCCAGGCGCGCCCGGGAGCTGGCCGGCCTGCAGCTCGAAACCGAGCTCGTGAAGCTGCAGGCCGGCCGCTCCTCGAATTTCCAGGTGGTCTCCTTCCAGGGGTTCCTGCAAGCGGCCGAGAGCGCGGAACTCGCGGCCGTCATCGCCTATGCCAATTCGCTCACGCAGCTCGACCAGGTGCTGGGAACCACGCTCGACACCTGGCGCATCGCGCTGAATGACTGACCTGGAATGACCCATCCGGGCAGCTTCGCCGCGGGCGTGACCGCGGCGCCCGCCTTCGACGACCTGGCCCGGCTCGCGGCGATCCTCTGCGAGGCGCCGATCGGCTACGTCGCGCTGCTCGACAGCACGCAGCAATGGATCCTCGGCGCGCAGGGCATGCCGTCCAGCGCGCTGGATTGCCCGCGGGAGCACGCCTTCTGCGGCGAGACCCTCGCCAACGACAACCTCACCGAGATCGAGGATCTCTCGCGCCATCCCCGCTTCCGGGACCACCCGCTGGTCCAGGGCGAGCAGGCGCTGCGCTTCTATGCCGGCATGCCCGTGCGAAGCGGGGCGGGCGAGGTGCTGGGCACGCTCTGCGTGCTGGACCGCGTGCCGCGCCGCCTCCGCGAGGCGCAGCGCGACGGCCTCGCCCGCCTCGCCGCGCGCGTGACCGCCGAGCTCGAGCTGCGCCGCCAGGGCGCGGAGCTGCACGCCGCCACCGCGAAGCTCGCCGCGAGCGAGGAGGCGATGCGCGGGATGGGCGAGGCGATGGCCGCCGACTACGGCCGCGCCCTGGATTCCATGGCGGACGGCGTGCTCACCATCGGGCCCGGCGCGGGCATCATGACGGTGAACCCGGCGGCCGCGCGGATGCTCGACCTCGATCCGCAGGAGGCCGTCGGCCGGAGCCTCGCCGCGATGCTGCACGAGCGCGAGGGCACGGACGAGTTCATCGACGCCGTCCTGGCGCCGCTGCACGGCGAGAGCGGCCAGCGGCGCACGGTCTCCTTCCCCGGCGGCCGGCGGCTCTCCGTCGAGGCGACGGTCTGGCGCGTGCGGCAGGGCCCGGAGGCGGGCCGGCCCGCGATCACCGCCGTCTTCTCCGACGTGACGGAGACCGAGCGCCTGCAGGCGGAGATCGCCGAGCAATACGCGAAGCTGCAGGACGCCTTCCTGAAGCTGGAGGAGTCGGCCGTGCGGGCGGCGCGCACCGGCCGGCGCCTCGCGCTGATGCGGACCGGCGCGATCGGGCTCGCCTGCCTCGCGGTCTTCGGCGTCGCCGCCTGGACCTGGCAGTCCTCGGGCAACGGGCCGGGCTTCCCGCAGGAGCTGCCGGCCGGGGTCCTCACCATGACGGCCGCGGCGCAGCCGGTCAGCGCGCGCATCGCGATCGTGGGTGTGCTGGAGCCGGGCGCCAATGTCAGCGTGATCGCGCCCTTCGACGGCACGGTGCGGGAGCGGCTCTTCCGCTACGGCGGCGCGGTGACGCGCGGCGACGTGCTGCTGCGCCTGGACCGCGGCGAGGTGGAGACGCGGCTGCGCGAGGCCCGCGCCGCCGAGATCCGCGCGCGGCAGAAGGTGGACGAGCTGAGGAGCTGGGCGCAGGGCTTCGAGGTGGCGCGGGCCCGGCGCACGCTGGCCGGTGCGGAGCTGGAGACCTCTAACCTCCGCGCGCGGGTGGGGCAGAGCGCCATGCTGCTCGGCCGCGGCATCATCCCGGCCGAGGAGCATCGCAACCTGCTCCAGCAGCAGCGGAACCAGGAGTTGCAGCTGCAGGCCGCGCAGCAGGACCTCGCGGCCACCCTCGCCCGCGGCGACGAGCTGAACCTGCGCACCGCCGAACTCGAGCTCGCCAATGCCGAGACGAAGCTGCAGGAGGTCGAGACCGACCTGCGCAACGCCGAGGTGACGGCGCCCGTCTCCGGCGTCGTGCTCGCGCCGCCCGAGCAGCCGGGCGGCGGCCAGCGGGCGCCGACGATCGAGACCGGCAGCCGGGTCAGCCGCGGCCAGGCCATGTTCAGCCTCGGCGATCTCGCGGGCTTCCTGGTCCGCGGCCAGGTGGACGAGATCGACGTGAACTCGGTGCGACCGGGCCAGGCGGTGACCGTCACCGGCGACGCCTTTGCCGGCGAGGTGCTGAACGGCCGCGTCGCCTCGGTGGCGGCGCAGGCGAGCACGGACCAGGGCGGCGGCGGCCGCGGCATGCCGAGCTTCGCCGTCTCCATCGCGATCGCCGAGCTCAGCGAGGCGCAGCGGGCACGGCTCGCGGTCGGCATGTCGGCGAGCCTGTCCATCATCACCCATCAGCGCGAGGACGCTGTCGTGCTGCCGCCGCAGGCGGTGCGCGACGAGGAGGGGGCGCGCGTGGTGCGGGTGCGCGAGGGCGCGCGCATCGTGTCGCGGCCGGTGACGCTGGGGATCTCCACGCCGGAGGGGGTGGAGATCCGGACGGGCGTCCAGCCCGGGGAGGTCGTGGTGCTGCGGGAGTAGCTTCCCCGCAGCGAAGGCCCCCTCGCCTCAGTCCCGGAAGCTGGGGTCGATCCGGTCCAGCTTGCGCAGCAGCCCCGGCCATTCCATCACGCCGTAGGGGCGGCGCGTCTGCGGCTGGTAGTTCATGTAGGTCTCGTCCAGCACCTTCTGCGGCACCGGATGGATCGCCGCGTTGCAGGCCAGCGCCGCCAGCTGCGCGCGGCAGCTCAGCTCCAGCCGGTGCATGGCGTTGAAGGCCTCGGCGATGGTCCTGCCCACCGTCAGCAGGCCGTGATTGCGCAGGATCAGCGCGTTGTTGTCGCCGAGGTCGCGGACCAGCCGTTCCTGCATCGAGAGATCGAGCACGACGCCCTCGTATTCGTGGTAGCCGATCTTCAGGAAGCGCATCGCCGTCTGGTTCATCGGCAGCAGTCCGCATTCCAGCGAGGAGAGCGCCATGCCGGGCCAGGTGTGCGTGTGGATCACGCAGTCGATCTCGTGGCTGTGCTCGTGGATGGCGCCGTGGATCACGAAGCCCGCGCGGTTCACGCCGTAGTTCAGCTCGCCGAAGTCGGGCTTGAGCAGGATGTTGCCCTTCACGTCGATCTTGATGAGCGAGGACGCGGTGATCTCGTCGTAGCTCATGCCATAGGCGTTGATGAGGAAGGCCCCGTCCTCGCCCGGCACGCGGCAGGAGATGTGGTTCGCCATCATGTCGCTCATGCCGTAGAGGTCGACGAGGCGGTAGCAGGCGGCGAGGTTCACGCGCGCCTCCCACTCCTGCGGCGAGACCTTGTTGCGCAGCGATTCGATGCGAAGCGTGGGGGCCGGGGCCTGTTCGAGCATGGGACATCTCCTGGTGGTTCGGCCGAGACTAGCGCGGCCCGTACCGGAACGAAACGGCGTGATTTTCTGGCCTCCCGCGCGCCGGCGGGCGTAGGATGCCCCATCGGGCGGGCACGCCTGTTCCCGCCCGAGCCGCGAGCGGCCTCGGCTCACTGGGCCGCGGAGGAACGAACATGGCACGAACGGCCTATGCGGCGCCCGGCGCCGCGGCGCAGCCCCGCATCAACCGCATCGCCCCCGCCGACCTGTGGCTGTCCCTCAGGCAGGGCTGGGCCGACTTCATGGCCGCGCCGACGCAGATCTTCTTCCTCTGCCTCGTCTATCCCGTCTTCGGGCTGGTCCTGGCCCGGGCGGCGGCGGGCGGCGCGCTGCTGCCGCTGGTCTGGCCGCTGCTGACGGGCTTCGCGCTGGTGGGACCGGTGGCGGCGCTCGGCCTCTACGAGATGAGCCGGCGGCGGGAGCTCGGATTTGCCGTCACCTGGCGCGACATGTTCGGCGTGCTGCGCTCGCCCGCGGTGGTGGGGATCCTCCTGCTGGGGCTGGCGCTGGTGGCGATCCTGGTGGTCTGGCTCGGCGCGGCGCGGCTGCTCTACCACGGGCTGATGGGGCCGGAGGTGCCCGCCACGATCGCGGCCCTGCGCGACCAGCTGCTCACGCGCGAGGGCCTGATGCTGGCCGTGCTCGGCCATCTCATGGGGGCGGGCTTCGCCCTGCTCGTGCTAGCGGTCAGCGTGGTGTCCTTCCCGATGATGCTGGACCGCGAGGTCTCCCCGGGCGAGGCGGTGCAGACCTCGCTGGCGGCCTTCTGCGCCAATCCCTTCGTGCTCACCCTCTGGGGCGTGGTGGTGGCGGTGCTGCTCTTCGTGGGGATGGCGACGCTGGTGGGGCTGGCGGTGGCGCTGCCGGTGCTGGGCCATGCCACCTGGCACCTGTACCGGCGGCTGGTGTTCTGAATATCTTACAGGTGTTCAGGCGGATTGCTGAAATGATTTCCAGATCTATTTGATCTCTACTAGCGTCTCCGCCTGATCCAAGATCGACGGAGCGGGAAATGGCCGAAGATACGCCGGGGAACGACCCCGTCATCTCGCAGATCTCCACGGCCGAGTTGAAGCGGATCCTGACGGACCGCTTCGCGGCCAGTGTCGTAAAGGAGTCCTGGAACCGGATCTGGCGGCCGCTCGCCTTCCTGGGCGTCACGGGCATCGCCCTCGCCGGAACACTTGCCTTCAACCTGATCGACGCGCGCGTGGCGACACAGACGAGCGACATCCGGGAGAAGCTCCAGACTTCCCTCTCCGGGCAGCTCAGTCGTGACATTCCGTCCGGCGCGCGTCTCGCCGTCGCCGACGCCTTCGTGACCCAGTGGGGCCAGCGGGCCATGGCGTCCCTGGAGCACGCGCTTGAGCCCGGGGGGGAACTCCGGGCGCGCCTCGACAGCCTTGTCAGGGAAGGTCTTCTGGAGGCCTGGCGGACGAACAGCGAGCATCTCCGCACCGCGTTCCTCCAGCAACTGAGGGACCAGTCGGATTTCCGGGCCAGCTTCGCGGGCGACGTCGTCCAGGAACTCGCGCGAAGCGGGGCCGTGCCGCGCATGACCTCAGATGCGCTGCGGCGCTCGGTCGAAACACGTTCGGCGGAGGATTCCGGCATACTGATCGCGCTCGCGCTCCTGGCCTCCATGGATCAGGCCAGGGCGAACGCCGGAGTTGCCGCCCTCGTCGAAAGGGCCGCCACGCGCGAGGAGCGTTCCGTCGCGCTGAAGGCGCTGGCCACGGTGAGCTTCGCCGGCACGACGAGCGAGGGGGACGACACGGCCGCGCTGCTGCGAAATGCCCTGCGGAGCTGGCGCCTCTATTGCGCGGAGGTCGTCTGCGCCAGCGACGCCACCGCCCGAACCTCCCTGGCGAACTTCTTCCGCCGCGGCCGCGAGCTGCCGATCGACCAGCGCCAGGCCTGGGTCGCGGCCCTGAGCCGTTGGCACCAGGACTTCGTCCAGCAACTCGATGCCCCCGGGCGGGAGAGTTCCCTGGACATCGTGCCCCAGGCCCTGGCCCGGATAGGCTCGGCCGAAGCCATCGAAGTGCTGGCGACCTGGGCGCAATCGGACAACCTGGACCTGGCGCTTTCGGCGGCCTCCGGCATCGGGAGCCTGTCGGCCGAGGCCTATCCCGACAACCTTCGCATCGCGCTGTTCCGGGCCGTCTGGAACAAGCTCGTGGACCCCACGACCATCAATGCCGCCGTGGAGGAGGCCGCCTGGATGGCGATCGGCATGATCTCCCGCGGGACCGCGAGCGCGACGCGCGGCCCCTATCTCACGGAGGCCTCGCTGTCGCGCTCCTTCCTGCGCAGCGCCAGCGGCAGCGGCAGCAGCCTCGCCGCCTGGACCACGGGGCGGAGCTTCGACTTCCAGGATTTCTCGGAAATCCGCCGTCCGCCCCGCGATCCCTGCAGCATCGAGGCCGATCAGCGCAGCCAATCGGTCTCGCGGATGCGGCCGGGCCTCTGCTCCCTGGTCGCCCTGATGCGCCCCGCCCGCGGCACGGCCGAATGGTTCGAGCTGCGGCCCTACCTGACGCATCGCGACCGCGTGGCGCTCCTCGGACTGCTCTGGGCCATGTCGGCCAACGCGGCCTCCCACGGCGCCATAGCGCCTTCCGCCAAGGAGGCGCCCCTGTCCGATCTCCTGACACTGGCGCAGCCGACCCCGCCGCTCCTCCAGCTGGCGGCCATCCTGATCGCGCGCACCATGTCGGACCGCGAGGCGTGGGGCGCCTTCGACGCCTTCCGGAACGTGATGTCCGACGCGACGCCCTTCCTCGCCGCGAACCGATGGATCCACCGCCCTTCCGACGAGGACAGGACATGGTTCCTGGACAGGGTGAGGCAGCTGCCGCGGCCGGAGCGGCGATCCGTGCTGATGGCGATGTTCGGTTCCCTCGACCCGCGCGTCGGCAGCGGCTCGCCGCGATCCTCCACCCCCTTCTCCCGCTCGCTGCGCGAGAACCCCACCGGCATCCTCAACGTCCTCGCGCTCGCTCTTGCCGCCGACGCGCCGGTCGCGGTCGAACTGCTGGAGCGTTACGACGGGTTTCGCGAATTGTACCGCCTCATGGAGAGTTCCCGGCTGCCCTTCGGCTTCGATGATTCCTCCGCGCGCCGGATCGGCGCGGACATCATGCAGGCCGCCGGCTGGACCCCGCTGGAGCGCAGCGGCCTTTCGCCCGCCTCGTTGAATGCGGAAGTGGCGCCCCTCGCCCCGCAGGCCGACGAGCGGTTTGGCCTTTTGCGTCTGCCGAGCGGTCCGGAAGTCTTCCTGCGGCTCTCCAGCCCTGCCGGACCGGTCGCCTTCTTCGAGATCGACCGGCGGGAGGCTCGCCTTCTCCAGCACAACGAGATCTGGATTCTGCCCCGCGCGGCGGGCACGAACCCCCAGCCCCGGACCTGGGCCTACCGCCTCTCCTCCCACGAGGCGGCCGAGCTCAGGGTCGAGATGCCTGTCCCCCTCGACATCGCGTCCGGCGGCACCAGCGTGATCGAGCCCGACCGGCTGTTCAGGGTGCACCTCAATTCCGGCAGCGACGGCACCGCGCGGGTGGATGGAATCTCCCGCGGCGACATCATCGAGGTGGCGACCTATGGCCTCGACCGGGACGTGGATACGGTCGTGACGCTCTTCCGCGATGAGACCGGCCTGGTCAATGATGACGACGGGGGCGACGGCCTCGCCTCGCGCCTGTCCTGGGAGGCCGATCGCGACGGCCCGCTGCGACTCCGGCTTCGCAACATCGGCCGCAGCGGCGGCTTCAGCGTCCTGCTGACCGTCCGCAAGCCGTGAGGCGCGCCATCAAGCCGCGCGCCTGAGGCGGAACTCCGCCCAGACCTCAGCCAGCGCGCCCATCAGGTGGTCGATGTCGGCGTCGGTGTGGAGCGGCGAGGGCGTGAAGCGGAGGCGCTCGGTCCCACGCGGCACGGTCGGGAAGTTGATCGGCTGCACATAGACGCCATGCCGCTCCAGCAGCAGGTCGCCGATGCGCTTGCAGGCCACGGGGTCGTGCACCATGACCGGCACGATATGGCTGGGGTTCGGCAAATGGGGGATGTGCAGCGCGTCCAGCCGGGCCCGGACCTGCGCCACGCGCGCGTGCATGGCCTCGCGCTCGGCGGAGCTCCGCTTGAGGTGGCGGATGCTGGCCGTGGCGCCCGCCGCGATCGCCGGCGGCAGCGAGGTCGAGAAGATGAAGCCCGAGGCGAAGCTGCGCACGAAGTCGACCAGGTTCGCCGAAGCCGCGATATAGCCGCCGATCACCCCGAAGGCCTTGGCCAGCGTGCCCTCGATGACGGTGAGGCGGTGCCGCACCCCGTCCCGCTCCGCGATGCCGCCACCGCGGGGCCCGTAGAGGCCGACGGCGTGCACCTCGTCGAGATAGGTCATGGCGCCGAACTCGTCGGCGAGGTCGCAGATGGCAGCGATGGGGGCGATGTCCCCGTCCATGGAATAGACGCTCTCGAAGGCGATGAGCTTGGGCAGGTCGCGCGGCAGCGCCTCGAGGTGGGCGCGCAGGTCGCCCAGGTCGTTGTGGCGCCAGATCTCGCAGCGGGCGCGGCTGTGGCGGATGCCCTCGATCATCGAGGCGTGGTTCAGCTCGTCGGACAGCACCACGCAGCCAGGCAGCCGGCCGGCCAGCGTCGTCAGCGTCGCCCAGTTGGACATGTAGCCGGAGTTGAAGAGGAGCGCTGCCTCCTTGCCGTGGAGGTCCGCCAGCTCGCGCTCCAGCAGGATGTGCTCGTGGTTCGTGCCGGCGATGTTGCGCGTCCCGCCCGAGCCGGCGCCCGTCCGGTCCAGCGCCTCGTGCATGGCTGCCAGAACCTCGGGATGCTGACCCATGCCGAGATAGTCGTTGGAGCACCAGACGGTGACCTGCCCCGCGCCGTCCGGATGGTGGAGCGTGGCGCGCGGAAAGGCGCCGGCCTGCCGTTCGAGGTCGGCGAAAACGCGGTAGCGGCCCTCGCGGCGAAGGCCGTCGAGCTGGGTGCGGAAGAGGTTTTCGTAGTCCATGGCTGGCCTTTCCCGGGCCGAAGCCCGTCGCCGCAATCTAGCGGCCCCGGGCCGCGGAAGCAGCCCCCGCGCGCATATGGCAGGAATATCGCCGCACGAATTGACAAGGATCAAGGCACGGGTCACTCGCTTGCGCCAATCGCTGTGCTATGCAGCGCCCGCATTTCCGAAGGATGTTCCATCTCGTGTTGGGATCTGGCAGCCCGGCCCCGTTACCGGCGATCTTTGGCGCATGAGGCACCCTGATCCCGCCGGCGCGCCCGCGCGCAACACGCGGCCGCACGCCCCCGCCATCCCGATGCGCGTCGGCACCCGCGGCTCGCCGCTGGCGCTGTTCCAGACGCGCCTCTTCCTGGACCGCATCCGCGCCGTCTGTCCCGTGCTGCGTAACCTGGACGCCTTCGAGGAATGCGAGATCGCGACCTCGGGCGACCGCGCGCAGGAGAAGCGGCTGGCCGAGATCGGCGGCAAGGGGCTCTTCGCCAAGGAGATCCACGAGGCGCTGCTCGACGGCCGGGTGGACTTCGCCGTCCATAGCCTGAAGGATCTGGAGACGGAGCTGCCGGCCGGCGTCGCGCTGGCCTGCACCCTGCGCCGCGAGGATGCGCGCGATGCGATCGTCCTGGGCGAGACCTGCCGGCGCGGCGGCTTCTCCGGCGCGGCCTGGGATCCCTTCTCCGCCCTGCCGCAGGGCGCGCTGGTGGGCACGGCCTCGGTGCGCCGCCAGGCGCAGCTGCTGCACCTGCGGCCCGACCTGCGCTGCGAGATGATCCGCGGCAATGTGCAGACCCGCCTCTCCCGCGTCGCCAGCGGCGAGTTCGACGCGACCCTGCTGGCGCTGGCCGGCCTGAAGCGGCTCGGGCTCGAGGCGCATGCCGACGTGATCCTCGACGAGGAGGAGATGGTGCCGGCGGCCTGCCAGGGCGTCATCGGCGTAACCGTCCGCGCCGACGACGTCGAGCTGCGCGAGCTGCTGACGGCCATCTGGGACCCGGCCTCCAGGGCGGTGAGCCTCGCCGAGCGGGCGCTGCTCGGCGCGCTGGACGGCTCCTGCCGGACGCCGATCGGCGCGCATGCGGTGCTGCTGCCGGAAGGGCGGCTGCGGCTGACGGGGCTGATCGCGCGCGGGGACGGGAGCTTCCTGATCCGGCGGAGGGTCGAGGGGGCGGCGGGCGACGCCGTCCGGATGGGCCGGGCGCTGGGCGAGGAGCTGTTCCGCGAGACGCCGGCGGACGTGTTCGCCTGAGGGCCGGCGCCGGCGGCCGGACGGTCCCCACAGGACGTCCCGGACGCGGCGACCTCCCGCCCCACCCCGCCGGCGAGCCGCGGCCTGACCCTCGGCGCCCGATCGCCCCGGCGGCATTGGCCCGCCTGGCGGTTCCAGCCAGGATGCCCGCATCCGGAAAGCACCATGCCCGCCGATTTCCTTCCGACCATCGTGGTCCCCCTGGGACTTTTCGTCGCTGCCTTCTGCGCCGGGCTCGCGGGCTTCGCCTTCAACCTGATCGCCGCCGGCATCCTGCTGCATTTCGTCTCGCCCCAGGTGCTGGCGCCGGTGCTGGTGCTCGGCAACCTCGTGGTCCAGTCGATCAGCCTGCCGACGGTGCTGCGCTCGGTGCGATGGCGGCCGCTGCTGGGGCCGATCCTGGCCGGCGTGCTGGGCCTGCCGATCGGGATCCTGATCCTGCGCGTCGCCGATCCGCGGCAGGTGGGAATCATCGTGGGCGTGCTGCTGGCGGGCTATGGCGGTTACGCGCTGGCGCGCATGGCCCTGCGCATCAAGCCCCGGCCCGTGGCGGCGAACCACTGGATCGACAAGATCGTGGGCTTCCTCTCCGGCATCCTGGGCGGGATCGGCGGCTTCTCCGGCGCGCTGCCGGCCATGTGGGTGGACCTCCAGGGCCTGACCAAGGAGGAGGCCCGCGCCCGGCTGCAGCCCTTCGTGACCACGATGCAGGTCATCACCGCGGCCTGCCTCGCCCTCGGCGGCTTCGTCACGCGGGAGACGGGATGGACGCTGCTCACCGGCCTGCCCGCCCTGATGCTCGGCACCTGGCTCGGCCTCAAGGCCTATCGCATCATCCCGGCGCAGGGGTTCCGGCTGGTGCTGGTGGGGCTGCTGTTCCTCTCCGGCATCTCGCTGCTGCTTTAACGAAATCGAAAGCCTTCCGGCCCGACCTTGCGGGGATGCCAGACGCCTCCCCCGATGCCGCGCTCTTCGCCGCCCTCCTGGCCAGCCGCCCCTCGCCGGCGACGCCTCCGCCGGACGGGACGGCGGAGCTGGTCCTGCGGCTCGCCGATTCCATCCGGCACGGCAGCGCCCTCCTGCGCGAAGCGGCCGCCGAGCTTGCCGGCGGGCGGGGCATCGCACGCCTGCCGGACCTGCTCGCCCAGGCCGAGCTCGCCTCGCTCGAGCAGGCGGCCTGCGCGCGCGGATTGCTGGAAGTTCTCCCTCGCCCGGGGGAAAGGCGGGCCGCCTAGGCGAGATCCGCCGACCAGGCTTCTTCGCGGGCCGGCAGAGATGCTCGCGCCGCCTGGCTGCCCGTCCGGCGAGCATCGGCGGCCCTTGCGGCCATATCTCCTTCGCGCGCCGGGCAGCGCAGGGCCGCCGCCTGCGTTATCATGGCCACGTCGACCGAATGCCCGAGGTGGAGACCCCATGCCCGACAAGACCACGCTGCAGACGCTTTCGGCCGCTGTGGAGGCCAATTTCGACGAGCAGGTGCGATTCCTGGCCGATATCGTCCGCCATCCCTCGCTGCGCGGCCGCGAGGCGCCCCTGCAGGACCATATGTACCGGTGGTTCGCCGGCCGCGGCTTCGGCTACACGGTCGACCGCTTCTCCATCGCCGATGTCCGCTGGCAGGATCATCCCAAGGCCAGCCCCATGGTGGACGTGGACCCCGCCGGCTCCTTCCAGGTCGTGGCTTCGAAGCGCTGCGCCGCGCCGACCGGCCGCAGCCTGATCATCCAGGGCCATATCGACGTCGTCCCCGAGGGCCCGGCCGAGATGTGGACCTACCCGCCCTATGGCGGCACGGTGAAGGACGGCTGGATGTACGGCCGCGGCGCGCACGACATGAAGTCCGGCGTCTCGGCCATGTGCTTCGCCATGGAGGCGTTGCGCACGGCCGGATTCGCCCCGGCCGCCGACGTCTTCCTGCAGACCGTCACCGAGGAGGAGAGCACCGGCAACGGCGCGCTGGCGACGCTGCTGCGCGGCTACCGCGCCGACGCCTGCCTGATCCCCGAGCCCACCGGCGGCACCATCACCCGCGCCCATACCGGCACGCTCTGGTTCCGCATCAAGGTGCGGGGGGTGCCGGTGCACGTGGCCGTGGCCCAGTCGGGCAGCAACGCCATCATGAGCGGCTACCACCTCATCCAGGCCCTGCAGGAGCACACGAGGGAGCTCAACAGGGCGGCCAGGGAGGACCAGTGGTATTCGGGGCTCCAGGATCCCATCAAGTTCAACCCGGGCATCATCCGGGGCGGCGACTGGGCCAGCTCGACCCCGGCCTGGTGCGAGATCGACTGCCGGATCGGCCTCCTCCCCGGCCAGGACGTGGCCGCCCAGCAGCGCGCCGTCGAGAAGGCCGTGGCGGCGGCCGCGAAAACGGACAACTTCCTCGCCAACAACCCGCCCGAGGTGCAGTGGCACGGCTTCCTGGCCGACGGCTACGTGCTGGAGCCGGGCAGCGAGGCGGAGGCCGTCCTCGCCGAGGCCCATCGCGCCGCCTTTGGCGCGGAGATGCCGGCGCGGATCACCACCGCCGTGAACGACACCCGCTTCTACGGGCTGTATTTCGACATGCCGGCGCTCTGCTACGGGCCGAAGGGCGAAGGCGCCCATGCCTTCGACGAGCGGACCCACCTCGAACATCTCAAGACGACCACGCTGGCCATGGCGGCCTTCATCGCGGATTGGTGCGGACTCAAGGCGCTGGAATAGGAGACTCTGCCCCCGGCCCCCGCCAGGGCCATCCCTCGGGACCCGCGATCTGTGGATTCGGGGGATCATGGGGATAAGCGAATCCAGCCCTTCCGCGCTTGTCCTGTTGCTGCCATGACACAGCACGTTGCGCGCGCACAGATTCGGCGGCATATGAACGAAGCGAGAACAAGCGCGGAGTTCCTAAGCTTTCACTAAAATCGCACAAACCACTCCATCTTGTGTGCAGCCGGGGCGGCCATCCCCATATGTAGCGAGGCTGTTGATAACCCGGATCGGCTGGGGCATGTTCCCCGACCGGGGGATTGAGGGGATTTGACCGTGTTCGACGCAGTTCAGCTTCAGGGCCATCATCAGGTTCAGGTGGATCGCAGCCGCGATGCCCTGCTGACCGATTTCGGCCGCGCCACGCTCGACGACCGCTACCTGCTGCCCGGCGAGAGCTACCAGGACCTCTTCGCGCGCGTGGCCTCCGCCTATGGCGACGACGCCGCGCATGCGCAACGGCTCTACGACTACATCAGCCGGCTGTGGTTCATGCCGGCCACGCCTGTGCTGTCGAACGGGGGTACGACGCGCGGGCTGCCGATCAGCTGCTTCCTGAACGAGGCCAATGACAGCCTCGAATCCATCGTGGGCCTCTGGAACGAGAATGTCTGGCTCGCCTCCAAGGGCGGCGGCATCGGCTCCTACTGGGGCAACCTACGCTCCCTCGGCGAGAAGGTCGGCCAGAACGGCAAGACCTCCGGCATCGTGCCCTTCATCCGCGTGATGGACAGCCTGACGCTCGCCATCAGCCAGGGCTCGCTGCGCCGCGGCTCGGCAGCGGTCTACCTGCCGATCAGCCACCCCGAGATCGAGGAGTTCATCGACATCCGCCGCCCGACCGGCGGCGATCCGAACCGCAAGGCGCTCAACCTGCACCACGGCATCCTCGTCAGCGACGCCTTCATGCGCGCCGTCGAGACCGACGACACCTGGGCGCTCACCTCGCCCAAGGACGGCGCCATCGTCCGCACCCTCTCGGCCCGCTCGCTCTGGATCCGCCTGCTGACCGCGCGCCTCGAGACCGGGGAGCCCTACATCGTCTATTCCGACCACGTGAACAACGCGCGGCCAGAGCACCACAAGCTCGCCGGCCTCGAGGTGAAGACCTCGAACCTGTGCAGCGAGATCACGCTCCCCACGGGCCTCGACCAGCATGGCGAGCAGCGCACGGCCGTGTGCTGCCTCTCCTCGCTCAACCTCGAGACCTGGATGGAGTGGAAGGACGACCCGCGCTTCATCCCCGACGTGATGCGCTTCCTCGACAACGTCCTGCAGAACTTCATCGACACCGCGCCCGACAGCATGGCGCGCGCGCGCTACTCGGCGATGCGCGAGCGCTCGGTGGGCCTGGGCGTGATGGGCTTCCACTCCTTCCTCCAGGGCCTGAACGTTCCCTTCGAGAGCGTCATCGCCAAGGTGTGGAACAAGAAGATGTTCCGGCACATCCGCGAGCAGGCGGATGCGGCGTCGCGGCTGCTGGCCGAGGAGCGGGGCCCCTGCCCCGATGCCGCCGAGTACGGCTTCCTGGAGCGCTTCTCCAACAAGATGGCGATCGCGCCCACGGCGTCCATCTCCATCATCTGCGGCGGCGCCTCGCCCGGCATCGAGCCGATCGCAGCGAATGTCTACAACCACAAGACCCTCTCCGGCTCCTACATCGTGCGCAACCCCTATCTGAAGGCGGTGCTGGCAAAGCACGGGCGCGACGACGACGAGACCTGGACCACGGTGACCGTCAACAAGGGCTCGGTGCAGCATCTCGACTTCCTGGACGAGCAGGAGAAGGCCACCTTCAAGACGGCCTTCGAGTTGGACCAGCGCTGGGTGATCGAGCATGCGGCGGACCGCACGCCCTATATCTGCCAGTCGCAGTCGGTGAACGTCTTCCTGCCGGCGAACGTCCACAAGCGCGACCTGCACCAGATCCACATGACGGCCTGGAAGAAGGGCATGAAGTCGCTCTACTACTGCCGCTCGCTGTCGATGGCGCGGGCCGACACCATCAGCGAGAAGGTCGCGGTGCAGCCCCGGCTGGGCTATACGGACGAGCAGCTGGCGCTGCAGCTGCTAGCGCCGGCGGCGCCCGCTTCGACGAATTATGAGGAATGCCTCGCCTGCCAGTAAGAACGTGAGAGGGCTTTGCCCCCTCACACTCCCCCACCAGGGCTTTTGGCCCTGGACCCCTTTACGAAGGAAGGTGCAGGAAACGAGTTTCCTGTCGGGGGTTGGCCGCGAAGCGGAGACAACGGGCCAGAGCCCCTGGCCTCAAACCATCAACCCAAGGCGCCCCCCATGGCCGACGGCACCATCGACGAGCTCCCCATCAAGTTCGACCTGCTGACGGCCAACCCCGTCTACAAGCCCTTCCGCTACCCCTGGGCCTATGACGCCTGGCTGATGCAGCAGCGCGTCCACTGGCTGCCGGAAGAGGTGCCGATGGCGGACGACGTCAAGGACTGGCAAAAGAACCTGACGGACGGCGAGAAGAACCTCGTCACGCAGATCTTCCGCTTCTTCACCCAGGCCGATGTCGAGGTGAACAACTGCTACATGAAGCACTACTCCCAGGTCTTCAAGCCGACGGAAGTGCTCATGATGCTGTCGGCCTTCTCGAACATCGAAACGGTCCACATCGCGGCCTACAGCCACCTGCTTGATACCATCGGCATGCCCGAGCTCGAGTACTCCGCCTTCCTCAAATACAAGGAGATGAAGGAGAAGTACGACTACATGCAGAACTTCTCGGTGGAGAACAAGGTCGAGATCGCCAAGACCCTGGCGGCTTTCGGCGCCTTCACCGAAGGGCTGCAGCTCTTCGCCTCCTTCGCCATCCTCATGAACTTCCCGCGCCACAACAAGATGAAGGGCATGGGGCAGATCGTGACCTGGTCAGTGCGCGACGAGACGCTGCACTGCCTCTCGGTCATTCGCCTCTTCCGCACCTTCGTGCAGGAAAATCCGGAGATCTGGAACGAGGAGCTGCGACGCGACCTCTACCTCATCTGCGCGACCATCGTGGACCACGAGGACGCCTTCATCGACCTCGCCTTCTCCATGGGCCCGGTGCAGGGCCTCAGCGCGGCCGAGACCAAGCTCTACATCCGCTTCATCGCGGATCGCCGCCTGCAGCAGCTGGGCCTCGAGCCGCTCTACCACATCGAGAAGAACCCCCTGCCCTGGCTCGACGAGATGCTGAACGCGATCGAGCACACGAACTTCTTCGAGAACCGCTCGACCGAATACTCGAAGGCCTCGACCGAGGGCTCGTGGGAGGAGGCCTTCGCGGACGATGTCTTCACCTCGCCGCAGCCCGAGGGCGTGATCGAGCTCGACGGGCGGCATTGAAGCCTTGGGCGGGGAGGCGTAAGCCCTACCCGCCATGCTTCGTGTCATCCGGATCTCCTCCCTTCTCCTCCTCGCGCTCGTCGCGGGCATCTGGGCCTATGCCTGGGTCACCAAGGGCCCGCAGGAGACGCTGGGCGAGGCCTTCGCGTCCCGCCTGGCCGGCGTCTTCGGCCAGGACATGGCGGTGCCCTCGGCGGGCGGCGGCGGGCTCCAGACCCCGGGCGGCATCTCGCTCGGTGGCCCCTTCGAGCTGGTGGACCAGAGCGGCAAGACCGTCACCGAGCGCGACTATGCCGGCCGCTGGCTGCTCGTCTATTTCGGCTTCACCTATTGCCCCGACGTCTGCCCGACCGAGCTCGGCACCATGGCCTCGGCGCTGGACATCCTGGGTGCCGCCGGCGAGGCGGTGACGCCGCTGCTCGTCACCATCGACCCGCAGCGCGACACCCCGGCGGCCCTCGCCGACTACGTGCCGCGCTTCCATCCTCGGCTGCAGGGGCTGACCGGCACGCCGGAGCAGATCGCCGCCGTGGCGCGGCGGTACCGGGTCTATTACGCCCGCGTGCAGCGGCCGGAGATGACCGACTATCTGATGGACCATTCCAGCTTCATCTATCTGGTCGGGCCCGAGGGCCGGGTCCGCTCGCTCTTCCGGCCCGAAATGACGCCCGAACAGATCGCCGCGGCGGTCGAGGGCCAGATGCGCGCGGCCCTGCGCGCCGGCTCGTGACTCTTGGCGAAGCGCTTCGATTCGGCGCATAACCTTCCTATGGATTCGCTCGATTCGGCGCCGGTCCCCTGAGGAGTTTTCGAATGGCTGACGAGGAAGACCGGGGCGAGAGCGGGGAAGACACCGCCCGGGCCGGCTCCGCGCCGCGCCAGGGACGGCGGCTCTCGGACAAGATCCTGGTCGCCTTCCACCAGGCCTGCGATCAGGGGGACTTCGAGGTCGCCGAACAGCTTCTGCGCGTGCTGGAGATGATGCTGACCCGCCGCCCGGTTTCGCCCGACATCAACCGCCGCCGCAACATCGAGACGCTGGTGGCCGCGCATGAGCGCCTGTGGCACCTGCGGCACCCCGAGGCGGCGGGCGAGCAATAGCGGGCAGGCAGGTCAGGGCCGGGAGCCCTGGCGAAGTCGGCCGCGAAGCGGAGGCGACCGAAGGGCGGTGCCCCTCGGCTGCCGCCGGCCCTCTATCGCCGCCGAGCCATGTTCCAGAACACCGCGATCGGGAAGTCGATCACGCCCTGCAGATCCGCCCGATAGGCGGCCGGCGCCGTGAACTGCCCGGCCAGGATGAAGTTCACATTGTCATGGAACGCCGCCTGGAGCTCGTCGGCGAAACGGCGCCGATCCTCGGGCGAGCGGGCCGTCGCCAGCTGCCGCAGCAGTTCCGTCTGCCGCTCGTCGCAGATCCAGCCGGGATAGTTCTGGCAGTTGTAGGCGATGCCGGGATTGGCGAGCGGATTGATGAGGTCGATGCCGTTCCAGATGACGTTCATCGCGCTCCATCCGCCGGCCGTGATCGGGCCGCGGTTGAGCCGCCGTGCGGCCGCCGTCGCGTAGTCCGTCGTCACGTTCTGCACGTTGAAGCCGGCCTGCCGCAGCTGGTCCATCATGACGAGGCCCATCGGGTTCAGCAGCGCCGAGCTTTCGGAATGCAGGAAGACCACCGGCTCGTTGGCATAGCCGGCCTCGCGCAGGAGCTGGCGCGCGCGCGCCGTGCCGGCGCCGCGGAAGATCTCCGTGCCCGCGTCGCTCTGGCCTTCCGTGTCGCACATGTAGAGCGCCTGGCAGCTCTGCATGTAGAGCCCTTCGGGCAGGCCGAGCGAGGCCATCACGTCGGACTGGTTGATCGCGATCTGCGCCGCGCGCCGGATCGCCGGATTGTTGAACGGCGGCTGGGCGTGGTTGATGTTGAGGATGCTCATGATCTGGCCCGCGCCGCGCGGATTGGCGATGCGGATGTTCCGGTTGCGGCGCATGGGCGCGATGTAGTCGGCCGCGATGATCTCGATGAAGTCGATCTCGCCCGCCTGCAGCGCGGCGGCACGGGTCGCCTGGTCGGGCATGCTGATCACGTCGATGCGGTCGAAATGCGCGACCTTGCCGCCGGCGAGGCCGGAGGCGGGCTCGGCGCGCGGCCGGTAGCGCGGGTTGCGGCGGAAGATGGCGCGCTCGCCGGGCCGCCAGGTGGAGCGCTCGAAGATGAAGGGGCCGGAGCCCACCTGGTCCGCGACGGCGGTCGTATGCGGCGTGCCGGCGGCGAGCCGCGCCGGCATGATCATGGGGATGGCGTTGCCGGGCTTGCCGAGCGCCTCGATGACATAGGCGAAGGGCTCGCGCAGCTTCAGCTGGAAGCTGCGGGCGTCGAGCGCCTGGAAGCTCTCGGCCACGCGCATCATCTGCTGCGCGAGCGCCTCGCGCCGCGCCCAGCGGTTGAGGGAGGCGACCACGTCCTCGGAGGTGACGGGCTGGCCGTCATGGAATTCCAGCCCCTCGCGCAGGCGGAAGGTATAGGTCAGCCGGTCGTCGCTGACCGTGAAGTCCTCCACCATCTGCGGGTGGTAGTTCCCCGCGTCGTCGATGGCGAAGAGCATGTCGTAGACGAGATAGGTGAAGACGCGCGTCGCGTTCGTCGTGGTGACGATGCCGTCGAGGATCTGCAGCTCGGTGTTGAGCGAGACGCGCAGCGTGCGCTCCTGCGCCCGGGCTTCCGCGCCGCCCCATCCGGCGGCGAGGGCAAGGACGGCAAGAACGGTCCGGCGCAGGGTCATCGACAAATCTCTCCTCCAGGGGTCCGGCACGATAGGCGGGGCTTTGCTGTGGGGCGCCCCCTTTCCCGGGGGGCGCCGTCAGTCTACTCGGCCGCGGCGGCCTGGGCCGCCTTCGCGGCCTCCGCCTCGGCCGCGGCCTTGCGGATGTGGTCGTAGTTCCGGCCGCGGAACCAGGCCATGTACTCGCCGACGGTCTGGGTCGGGAATTTCGCCTCCTCGCCCGCGGCCCTGCAGGTCGGCAGGCATTCGATGACCGTCTCGGAATTGGGGTGGAAGAAATAGGGAATGGCGTAGCGCGGCTGGTCGGAGATGTTGAAGGCGCGATGCGGCGTCGAGAGGAAGCGGCCGTTCGTCCAGCGGTTCAGGATGTCGCCGGTGTTGACGATGAAGGTGCCCTCGAGGACGGGCGCGTCGATCCACACGCCGTCGGCCCGGCGGATCTGCAGGCCCGGCACCTTGTTCTGCGCGAGCAGCGTGATGAAGGTGCTGTCCGTGTGCGGCGCGATGCCGAACTGGTTCTCGTCGTATTCCTGCACCGGCGGGTAGTGGCTGAGGCGGAGCGAGCTGAAGGGGCGCGAGCACTTCTCGTCGAAGTAGTCCGCCGGCAGCTCCAGCGCGCGGGCATAGAGCGGCAGGATGCGCTGCGCGAGGCCCTCCAGCGCGTCGTAATAGGCTGTCGCGGCCTCGCGGAAGCCGGGCACCGTGGGCCAGCGGTTGGCGACGCCCGTCTGGTCCTCGCGCTTGAGGAAGAAGGCCTCGTTCTCGTTGGGCTTGTTGTTCGCGTTGATGGTGGAGCTGCGCGTGGTCGAGCCGCGCATGGGCAGGTAGCCCTGCATGGCGGCATCCACCTTGAGCTCCATCTTCGTCTCGATGGGCTGGGCGTGGAAGGCCGCGGCGGCCGCGAAGGTGCGGTCGATCAGCTCCTGCGGCACGCCGTGATTGGCGATGTAGAGGAAGCCGACGGTCTCGTTGGTGCGGCGCAGCTGCGCCGCGGTGGCTTCCAGGGCGTCGGGATCGCCCGCGAGGAAGGGGCCGAGGTCGAGGACGGGAATATCTTGGGACATGGGAGCCTCCGGTTCCATGAAACGGTCGCGGCAGCGGGGCTCCGGGTCAAACCAAAAGAACTCGCCCTCGGTTGAATTTTTCTAAAGCGAGTTCAGCGCGCCCGGTCGATGCAGAACCGGACCACGTCGATCAGCGCGAGCTTGGCCTCGCTCGCCGGAAAGATGTCGAGGGCCCGGATCGCCGCATCGCCATAGGTTTCCGCACGATCGACGGTCCGCGCGATGCCCCGGCACCGGGTCAGCAGCCGCTGCGCCTCGGCGAGGTCGCCGCCGTCCTGCTCGCCCTCCTCCAGCGTGCGCCTCCAGAAGGCCCTTTCCGCCTCGTCGCCGTCATGGAAGGCCAGGAGGACGGGAAGCGTGATCTTTCCTTCCCGGAAGTCGTCGCCCACGGTCTTGCCGAGCCTGGCCTGTTCGGCCGAGTAGTCGAGCGCATCGTCCACGAGCTGAAAGGCGATGCCGAGATTGTGGCCATAGGCATCCAGCGCCTCGGCCTCGGCTTGTGGCCTGTCGGCGACCACGGCGCCGATGCGGGTCGCGGCGGCGAAGAGCGAGGCCGTCTTGCCCTCGATCACCTCGAGGTATTGCGCCTCGGTGCTGGACAGGTCGTTCTGGGTGATGAGCTGCAGCACCTCGCCCTCGGCCAAGGTGGCCGAGGCGGCGGCCAGGATGCGCAGCACCTCCAGGCTCCTGTCCTCGATCATCAGCTGGAAGGCGCGGGCGAAGAGGAAGTCGCCGACCAGCACGGAGGGCTTGTTGCCGAAGAGCGCATTGGCGCTGGCCTGCCCGCGGCGAAGCTCGCTCTCGTCCACCACGTCGTCGTGCAGGAGCGTGGCAGTGTGGATGAACTCCACGCAGGCGGCCAGCGCCACATGGCGCGTGCCCTCATAGCCGCAGAGCTTCGAGGCCGCGAGGGTCAGCAGCGGCCGCAGCCGCTTCCCGCCCGCCGCCACGATATGCGCCGCGAGCTGCGGAATGAGGGCCACCTGGCTGTGCATGCGCTCGACGATGAGGCGGTTGCAGGCGGCGAGGTCCTCGGCCACGAGGTCCATCAGGCGCGAGAGCGCAGCCTCCCCCCCGTCCCGCGACGGATGCCCGAGCCTGGTGCCATCCCGTTTCGCGTCGATCGCACCCGCCACTCGTCCAAACCCCTGAAGTTCATGTCCTTGCCGACCGGCAACTTGACCCCGGCCGGGCGCATGCAGGATACCCGAGCAGCCGACATGGCGGCAAGGCAAGGCAAATCAAGGATTTTTCGCGGTGGACGTGGTGGCCGAGGATGCCGATCCGGTGCGAATCCAGTTCCTTGCGGCGCTCCTGCGGGATGCCGGGATCGAGGCGGTGCAGCTCGACCAGAACCTGGCGGGGCTGGGCCTGCCGATCTTCCCGCGCCGCCTCGCCGTGAAGGCGGAGCATGCCGCCCGGGCGCGGCGGCTGCTCAGGGATTCCGGTGTCTGAATCGCCGCCCCCCGGAGAATTGACCGAGGACGGGCTGCTCGGCGGCCGGGTGCGGCTGCTGCAGCCCCGCCAGGGCTTCCGGGCGGCGATCGATCCGGTGCTGCTGGCCGCCTTCGTGCCGGCCAGGTCCGGCGAGGCGGTGCTGGAGATCGGCTGCGGGACGGGCGCGGCCTTCCTGTGCCTGGCGGCCCGGGCGCGGGGCGTCACCGTCACGGCCATCGAGCGCGATCCGGAACTGGCCGCGCTCGCCCTCCGCAACGCGGCGCTGAACGGGGCCGAGGCCACGATCCTGGCCGAGGATTGCTGCGCCCTGCCCACCTTGCCGCCCATGCACCACGCCATGGCGAACCCGCCCTATTGGACCGCCGGCACCGCCTCGCCCCACGCCGGGCGCCGGCAGGCGGCGCATGAGGACGTGCCGCTCTCCGCCTGGATCGCGGCGCTGACCCGGCCGCTGCGCCACAAGGGGACGGTCTCCCTCGTCCTGCCCGCGGCCCGCCTCGCCGAGGCGGCGGCCGGGTTCCGCGATGCCGGCTGCGGTGCGGTGCGGCTGCTGCCGCTCTGGCCGCGCGCCGGCGCCCCGGCCAAGCGCGTCCTCCTCCAGGCCAGGAAGGGCGGGCGCGGAGCCGACGAGATGCTGCCCGGCCTCGTGCTGCATGAGGCGGATGGGAGCCTCACCTCGGAGGCCGAGAATGTGCTGAGGGATTGCGAGGGCCTCTGCCTCCCGCGCGTCCCCGGCAGGGAGGCCCTCCCCGGGGCCTCGACTACCTGAGGGCGCTGCCCCCCGGGCATGCCGTGCGCCCGCCATCCACCTGGAACTGGCCGCCAGTGATGGCCGTTGCCGCGTCCGAGCACAGGAACAGCACCATCGCCACCACCTCCGTGACGGTCGCGTAGCGGCCCAGCGGGATCGCCGCGCGATACCGCTCGGCCACGTCGTTCGAGCCCAGGGCGCTGGCCTGATCCTCCAGCGAATGAATCATCCGCGTGTCGGTCGGCCCCGGGCAGAGCGCGTTCACCCGCACCCCCTGCCGCGCCACCTCGCCCGAGACGCTGCGCGTCAGCCCCAGCACGGCGTGCTTGGAGGCCGTATAGGGCGAAATTCCCGCCGAGCCGACCAGCGCCGCCGTCGAGGCCGTGTTCACCACCGCGCCGCCGCCCTGCCGGATCATCACCGGCAGCACGTGCTTGAGGCCCAGGAAGACGCCGCGTAGATTGACGGCGATCACCCGGTCGAAATCCGCCTCGTCCTGGTCCTGGACGGCGGCGACCTTGCCCTCGATGCCGGCATTGTTGAAGAAGCAGTGGATGCCGCCCCAGGCGTCCACGGCCGCCTCGACATAGCCGCGCACGTCCTCGGATTTCGTCACGTCGGCCTGCTGGAACCGGGCCTCGAAGCCCTCCGCCCGCAGCGCGGCGGCCCTGGCCTCGCCGGCGGCGTCGCGGTCCACCAGCAGCACCTTCGCGCCTTCCCGGCAGAAGCCCTGGGCCGCCTCGAGCCCGATCCCGTTGGCGGCGCCGGTGATCACGGCGACCTTCCCCTCGAAGCGCATCCTCTTTCCTCCCGTCGGATCCTCAGGCCATCGCGTCGCGCAGCGCCCGCGCGGCCATGTCGATGTAGCTCAGCGCCGGCTTGATGATGGCGCCCATGGTCATCACCCCGTGCAGCATGTCGGCCGCGTGGACATGGGTGACGCGTACCCCCTCGCGCTCCAGCCGCGCCGCGTAGTCGCGGCCCTCGTCGCAGAGCGGGTCGTGGCCCACCGTCAGCACGAAGGCCGGCGCCGCGCCGGCGAGGTTGGAGGCCCGCAGCGGCGAGGCCCGCCAGTCGTCCCAGCTCGCGGGCTCGGGCGCGTAATGCGCGCGGAACCAGCGCATGGTGGCATCGGTCAGCGGCAGGCCCGAGGTGAAGCGCGCGTAGCTGCCATGGGTCTGCGCCATCTCGACGACGGGGTAGATCAGCATCTGGAACCGGAGCGGCGGCAGCGTGCCGTCGCGCGCCATCAGCGCCGCCACGGCCGCGAGGTTGCCGCCCGCGCTGTCGCCGCCCACGGCCAGCCGCTCCGGATCGAGGCCGAGGGCCGCGGCGTTCACATGCGCGTAGTGGACGGCCTCGCCGAAATCCTCCACGGCCGCCGGGAAGCGGTGCTCCGGCGCGAGCCGGTAGTCCACGCTGAGCACCGCGCAGCCGGAGAGGTTGGCGATGGTCCGTGCCGGATGGTCGTGCGTGTCGAGGTCGCCCACCACCCATCCGCCGCCATGGGCGAAGACCAGGCAGGGCAGCGCTTCGCCGGCCGCGCTGCCCATCGGCCGGTAGAGCCGCGCCGGAACGCCGCTGGGCAGCGCGAGGTCGCGGGCCTCGGCCACCTCCGGCGAGGGCGGCTGCAGCACCTTGCGGCCGCCGGCATAGAGGGTGCGCGTCTCCGCGTATTCCATGTCCTCGAAGCGGGGCCGGCCCAGCTCCTCCACGAGTTTCAGGAAGGCCACGCAATCGGGGTGCAGCGGTGACGCCATGTCGGTCCCGGATCCTTTTTTCCTCGCCTCATCCCATCATGGCCGCAGCGCCCGCCGCGCGGCAACCTCGGCGCCCTGCATCCTGCGCGCCCGCCGGGCGTTACCCTCCGGATACGCTCCCGGCCTCCCCGATGACTTCCCTCCAAAGCGGTTTTCCATGCGGCATCGCGTCACCCCGGTTCCACCATCCACAGCACATGGTCTAGCGTCGCGCCGATGAGCACATCAAAGCCTCCCCTCGTGATCTGCCTGGGCAATGTCGTGGCGGACCACGTCTTCCGGGTGGAAGAGGTGCCGCAGCCTCCCGCCAAGGCCCAGGCCAAGGGCTACCGGCTCAATGTCGGCGGCATGGCGGCCAATGCGGCGATCGCGGTGACGCGCCTCGGCGGCCGCGCCGCCTTCTGGGGCCGCGTCGGCGACGATCCCAATGCCGGCCTGCTGATGGACGGGCTGAAGGACGAGGGGATCGACCTGACCGGCATGAAGCAGGTGACGGGCGCGCGCAGCCCCGTCTCCGCCGTGCTGGTCGACCGCTACGGCGAGCGCGCGATCATGGGCTATCGCGGCGACGGGCTCGGCACCGATCCGTCGTGGCTGCCGCTGGAGATGCTGGACGAGGCGAAGGCCGTCCTCTGCGATCCGCGCTGGCCCGAGGGCGCGCACGTCCTGCTGGAAGAAGCCGAGAAGCGCGACATCCCGACGGTGCTGGACGGCGAACGCAGCGAGACGCGCCTGCTGCTCGACCTCGTGCCGCGCGTCCGCTACGCGATCTTCTCCGTGTCGGGGCTGACCAATTACGGCTCGGGCGCGCGGGCTCCCGAAGCGCTGCGCAAGGCCGTCTCCGAGGGCGTCACGCGGATGGCCGCCGTGACCCGCGGCGAGAAGAGTACGCTCTGGATCATGCGGGGCGAGGAGAAGATCCGCGAGACGCCGGTCTTCCGGGTCGAGGCGCGCGACACGACCGGCGCGGGCGACGTCTTCCACGGCGCCTTCGCGCTCGCGATGGCCGAGGGGATGGAGATGGAGGCCGCGATCCGCTTCAGCAGCGCCGCCGGCGCGCTGCGCGCCCGCGACGGCGCCACCGCGCATCGCAAGGAGCTGGAGGCGTTCCTTCAGGAAAACGCAGCAATTCCGAGGGAGAATGCCGGCACCTGAAACGCTCCAGGTCGCCCGCGTGATCCATGTCCCATTCGCCCGGTTCCCCGGGAAGAGAGCCGAGGTACTTCCGTGAACGAATTCGAGACGCCCGCCAGTTCCGCTCGGCAGATCCCCCGCGAGCACGGGGAGGCCCTGCCTCCCCCGCCCAGTGGCGAGACGCTGCGCGACACCATCCTGCGCAAGCTCACCTACGATCTCGGCAAGAGCCGCGCCGGCGCGCTCGACCGCGACTGGTTCATCGCGACGGCGCTCGCCGTGCGCGACCAGGTGGTGGAGCCCTGGCTGAAGGACATGCGCGGCACCTACGAGCAGGGCCAGAAGCAGGTCTACTACCTTTCGCTCGAATTCCTCATCGGCCGGCTGCTGCGGGAGAACATCTCCAACTTCGGGCTGACGGCCCAGGTGAAGGAGGCGCTGGCCTCGCTGGAGGTGGACCCCCAGAAGGTCTTCGCCAGCGAGCCGGACGCGGCGCTCGGCAATGGCGGCCTGGGGCGTCTCGCCGCCTGCTTCATGGAGAGCCTCGCCAGCCTGCAGATCCCGGCCTTCGGCTATGGCATCCGCTACGATCACGGCCTGTTCCGCCAGGTCATCCGCCAGGGCTGGCAGGAGGAGTATCCGGAGAACTGGCTGGAATACGGCAATCCCTGGGAATTCGCCCGGCCCGAGATCGCGCACCGCATCGGCTTCGGCGGCACGGTCGAGGATGTGGAGGGCGAGGACGGCGAATCCCGGCAGGTCTGGAAGCCGGGCGAGACGGTGCTCGCCGTCGCCTATGACACGCCCATCGTGGGCTGGCGCGGCAAGCACGTGAACACGCTGCGCCTCTGGTCGGCCCGCGCGGCCGATCCATTGCAGATCGAGGCGTTCAACCGCGGCGACCATATCGGCGCCCTCTCCGACCGAGTGCGCGCGGAGGCGATCTCGCGGCTGCTCTACCCCTCGGACGACAGCCCCGCCGGCCTGGAGCTGCGGCTGCGGCAGGAGTTCTTCTTCTCCTCCGCCGCGCTGCAGGATCTGCTCCGCCGCCACATCCGTGTCTATGGCAGCCTCGAGACGCTGCCCGACCGCGTGGCGATCCAGCTCAACGACACGCATCCGGCCATCGTGGTGGCCGAGCTCATGCGCATCCTCCTCGACGACCACGGCATGGAGTGGAACGAGGCCTGGCGAACCACCCAGGCCACCGTCTCCTACACCAACCACACCCTCCTGCCGGAGGCGCTGGAGACCTGGCCGGTGCCGCTGATGGAGCGGCTGCTGCCGCGCCACATGCAGATCATCTACATGATCAACGCCATCCACCTCGACGTCGTGGCGGCGGCGCATCCGGGCGACATGGGGCTGCTGGCCTCGGTCTCGCTCATCGAGGAGGGGCATGGGCGGCGCGTGCGCATGGGCAACCTCGCCTTCGTGGGCTCGCACAAGGTGAACGGCGTCTCGGCCCTGCATTCGGACCTGCTGAAGAAGACCGTCTTCCGGGACTTCAACATGCTGTTCCCCGGGCGCATCACCAACAAGACCAACGGCATCACCTTCCGGCGCTGGCTGCAGCAGTGCAATCCGGGGCTGACGGGGCTGCTGACCGACGCGATCGGCCCGGAATTCCTGGACAGGCCGACGGCGCTGGCCGCGTTGAAGCCGCTCGCCGCCGATGCGGGCTTCCAGCAGCGCTTCGCCGCGGTGAAGCGGGCGAACAAGGAGGCGCTGGCCGCGCTGATCCGGCGCGAGATCAACGTCCGCGTCGATCCCTCCGCGCTTTTCGACGTGCAGATCAAGCGCATCCACGAGTACAAGCGGCAGCTGCTGAACCTGCTGGAGACGGTCGCGCTCTACAACGAGATGCGCGCGCAGCCGCACCGGGACTACGTACCGCGCGTGAAGATCTTCGCCGGCAAGGCGGCGGCGAGCTACCATCGCGCCAAGCTCATCATCAAGCTCGCGCACGACATCGCGCGCACGGTCAACCGCGACCCGGCCATCCGCGACCGGCTGAAGGTGGCCTTCCTTCCCAACTACAACGTCTCGCTGGCCGAGATGATCGTGCCCGCCTGCGACCTCTCGGAGCAGATCTCGACGGCGGGGATGGAGGCCTCGGGAACCGGCAACATGAAGCTGGCGCTCAACGGCGCGCTCACGATCGGAACGCTGGACGGCGCGAATGTGGAGATCCACGAGCATGTCGGCGCGGAGAACATCTTCATCTTCGGCCTGACCACCGAACAGGTGGCGCACCGCCGGGCCGACGGCTGGAAGGGCCAGGATTCCATCGACGCCTCGGAGCGGCTGCAGCAGGTGCTCGAAGCCATCTCCTCCGGCGTCTTCTCGCCCGACGATCCGGGCCGCTACAGCGACCTCGTGCAGATGCTGCGCGACCACGACCACTTCCTGGTCACGGCCGATTTCGACAGCTACTACGACACGCAGCGCATGGTCGCGCAGCGCTGGGCGCGGCCCGCCGACTGGGGCCGGGCCGCCATCCTGAACACGGCCAATATGGGCTGGTTCTCGTCCGATCGCACCATCGCGGAATACGCGCAGGAGATCTGGCGCGTCCCGGTGCAGGGATAGCCCGCGTGGGGCCGGGCTGGCGCGCGAGCGATGCGGATGTGGCCGCGCTGCTGGAGGCCCGGCACGCCGATCCCTTCGCGGTGCTCGGCCCACACGAGGCCGCGGGCGGCGTGGCGATCCGCGTCCTCCGGCCCAATGTGGACGCGGTGGAGGCCATCTTCGACGACGGCCGCTGCCTGCGGCTGGAGCGGCGCGGCGCCACGGCCTTCCTGGAGGGCTTCCGGGCGGGCGCGACCCTGCCCGCGCCCTACCGCCTGCGCGTCCGCGAGGGCGGCGGGCAGATGGATATCCTGGACCCCTATGCCTTCGGCCCCTCGCTCGGCCCGCTCGACGACCACCTGCTGATCGAAGGCACGCACCGGCGCCTGCACGAGCGGCTCGGGGCCCATCTCCTCACGCATGAGGGCGTGGGCGGCGTGCGCTTCGCCGTCTGGGCGCCCCATGCCAAGCGCGTCTCGGTGGTCGGCGAGTTCAACCGCTGGGACGGCCGCTTCCACCCGATGCGCCGCCGCGTGGATTCCGGGCTGTGGGAGATCTTCCTCCCCGGCCTGGGCGAGGGCGTGGCCTACAAATACGAGATCCTCGGCGCACGAGGCGAGCTCATGCCCCTGAAGGCGGACCCGGTGGGCTTCGCGGCGGAGCTGCGGCCGGCCAATGCCAGCGTCGTGGCCCGGCTCGACGGCTTCGCCTGGACCGACCAGGCGTGGATGGACGCCCGCGTGGGGCAGGATCACCGCCGCGCGCCGATGAGCATCTACGAGGTCCACGCCCCCTCGTGGAAGCGGCATCCCGACGGCCGCTTCTGGCACTGGGACCAGCTGGCCGCCGACCTCATCCCCTATGCGAAGGATCTCGGCTTCACCCATATCGAGTTCATGCCCGTGATGGAGCATCCCTTCGACGGCTCCTGGGGCTACCAGCCGATCGGGCTGCACGCCGTCACGGCGCGGATGGGCCACCCGCTCGGCCTGGCCCGCTTCATCGACGCGGCGCATGCGGCGGGCATCGGCGTGCTCCTCGACTGGGTGCCGGCGCATTTCCCCGAGGATGCGCACGGCCTCGCCCGCTTCGACGGCACCGCCCTCTACGAGCATCCCGACCCGCGGCGCGGCTACCACCCGGACTGGCAGACCGCGATCTACGACTACGGCCGCAAGGAGGTGCAGGCCTTCCTGGCCTCCAACGCGCTTTTCTGGCTGGAGCGCTTCCACGCCGACGGGCTGCGCGTGGACGCCGTCTCCTCCATGATCCATCTCGACTATTCGCGCGGCCCCGGCGAATGGGAGCCCAACGAGGATGGCGGCAACGACAACCGCGACGCCATCGGCTTCCTGTGCCGCACGAACCGGATGCTGGCCGGGCAGGCGCCCGGCGCGCTCGTGATCGCCGAGGAATCCTCCGACTGGACCGGCGTCTCCGCCCCCGTGGAGGAGGGCGGCCTCGGCTTCGGCTTCAAGTGGAACATGGGGTGGATGAACGACACCCTGCGCTACGTGGAGAAGGATCCCGTCCACCGCCGCTGGTATCACCAGCTCATGAATTTCGGCCTCGTCTACGCCTTCAACGAGGCCTTCGTGCTGCCGCTCGGCCATGACGAGGTCGTGCACGGCAAGGGCTCCATCCTCGGCCGCATGCCGGGCGACGAGGGCGACGACTGGCGGCGCTTCGCCAATCTCCGCGTCTATTACGGCTTCATGTGGGGCCATCCGGGCAAGAAGCTGCTCTTCATGGGCCAGGAATTCGGCCAGCGGCGCGAATGGTCGGAAGAGCGCGAGCTCGACTGGTGGCTGCTGGAGCACGGCAGCCACCGGGGCGTGCAGGACCTCATCCGCGAGCTGAACCGGCTGCATCGCGAGCTGCCGGCGCTGCATGCCCGCGACGCCGAGCCGGAGGGCTTCGCCTGGATCGACGCGAACGACGCGCAGCACTCCGTCCTGACCTGGTTGCGCTTCGACGGCGAGGGCGGGCCGCCGGTCGCGGTGCTCTGCAACTTCACGCCCATTCCGCGGGTTGACGCCGTGATCGGCCTGCCCCGGGCCGGAATGTGGCGAGAGGTGCTGAATACGGATGCCGAGGAATACGGCGGCTCGGGCCTGGGAAATCTGGGCCGCGTGACCGCAGTGGCGGAGCCCGCTCTCGGGCAGCCCGCCTCGGCGAAAGTGCTTCTGCCGCCCCTCGCGGCGATCTATCTCGTGCCCGAAGCTTGGGAGGCGCAGAATGCGTCCCCGGAGGAAACCTATGCCTGAACGCGCACTCGCGCCCGCGCCGCTCGCCCGTACCGCCATGGCCTTCGTGCTGGCCGGCGGGCGCGGCTCCCGCCTCATGGAGTTGACCGACAGGCGGGCCAAGCCCGCGGTCTTCTTCGGCGGCAAGTCGCGGATCGTGGACTTCGCGCTGTCCAACGCCATCAATTCGGGCATCCGCCGCGTGGCGGTGGCGACGCAGTACAAGGCGCACAGCCTCATCCGCCACCTTCAGCGCGGCTGGAATTTCCTCCGGCACGAGCGCAACGAGAGCTTCGACATCCTGCCCGCCAGCCAGCGCGTCTCGGAGCAGTCCTGGTATCTCGGCACGGCCGATGCGGTCTTTCAGAACATCGACATCATCGAAGACCTGGCGCCGCAGCACATGGTCATCCTGGCCGGCGACCACATCTACAAGATGGACTACGAGCGCATGCTCCAGCAGCATGTGGAGCAGGGCGCCGACTGCACCGTCTCCTGCATGGCCGTGCCGCGCATGGAGGCCACCGGCTTCGGCGTCGTCCATGTCGATACGGGCAGCTGGGTGGTCGATTTCGTCGAGAAGCCCGCGGACCCGCCCGGCATCCCGGGCCGCCCGGACCTCGCGCTGGCCTCCATGGGCATCTACGTCTTCGAGACGAAGTTCCTCATCGAGCAGCTGAAGCGCGACGCGGCGGATCCGAATTCCAGCCGCGACTTCGGCAAGGACATGATCCCCTGGCTGGTGAAGAACGGCCGCGTGGCCGCGCATCGCTTCGAGCGGAGCTGCGTGCGCTCCAGCATGGAAGCCGCGCCCTATTGGCGGGATGTCGGCACGGTCGATGCCTATTGGGAGGCGAATATCGACCTCACCGACATCATCCCGCCGCTCGATCTCTTCGACAAGGCCTGGCCGATCTGGACCTATGGCGAGGTCGTGCCGCCTGCGAAGTTCGTCCATGACGAGATCGGACGGCGCGGCGAGGCCATCTCCTCGCTGGTCTCCGGCGGCTGCATCGTGTCCGGCGCCGCGGCGCATCGCTCGCTGCTCTTCACGGGCGTTCACCTGCATTCCTATTCGAAGGTGGATTGCGCGGTGCTGCTGCCCGAGGTCGATGTCGGCCGCAATGCGCGGCTGACCAAGGTGGTGGTGGACCGCGGCGTGCGCATTCCCGAGGGCATGGTCGTCGGCGAGGATCCGGAACTCGACCGCCAACGCTTCCGCGTCTCCGAGAAGGGCGTCTGCCTCATCACCCAGGCGATGCTCGACCGCCTGGCATGAGCGCCGCGACGCAGGGAGCGCGACTCAGACCGGCCCCCGCCCAGCCGGCCGCGCCACTGCGCGTTCTGGCCGTCGCCTCGGAGGGCTTCCCCTTCGTCAAGACCGGCGGCCTCGCCGATGTGGTGGGCGCCCTGCCCGGCGCGCTGGCGGCGGAGGGCGTCGCGGTCACCACGATGCTGCCCGGCTATCCGGCCGTGATGGGCGCGCTCGGCCCCGTGCGGGCGAGCGAGCCCGTCGCCGATCTCTTCGGCGCGCCGGCGCGGCTGGTGCGGGCCGAGGCCGAGGGGCGCGACCTGCTCGTGCTCGATGCGCCGCATTTCTTCGCCCGTTCCGGCTCGCCCTACCTGGCGCCGGCCGGCGGCGACTGGCCCGACAACGCCCTGCGCTTCGCAGCGCTCGGCCGCGCGGCCGCGCGGGCGGCGCAGGGCGCCGGCGGCATGGCCGGCTTCGACGCGGTCCATGCGCATGACTGGCAGGCCGGGCTGGCGCCGGCCTATCTTCGCCATGCGGGCTCGAAGGTCCCCACGCTCTTCACCATCCACAACCTGGCCTTTCAGGGGCAGTTCCCCGCGAGCATCTTCGGCCTGCTGGGCCTGCCTCCCGAGGCCTTCGCGACCGACGGCCTCGAATATTTCGGCATGGTCGGCTACCTCAAATCCGGCATCTGGTATGCCGACCGCGTCTCCACCGTCTCGCCCGGCTACGCGGCCGAGATCCGCACGCCGCAATGGGGGATGGGCCTCGACGGGCTGCTGCGCGGCCGCGGCGCGACGGTCGGCGGCATCCTCAACGGGCTGGATACGGTGGAATGGGATCCGGCCGCCGACGCCCATCTGCCCATGCGCTTCACGGCGGAGACCGTCGCCGCGCGGGCCGCCAACAAGGCGGAGCTCCAGGCCCGCATGGGCCTGGCCTCCGCGCCGGACGCGCCGCTCTTCGCCTTCATCGGCCGCCTCGCCTGGCAGAAGGGCGTGGACCTGATCCTGGAGGCGCTGCCCGCCCTCCTGGACCATGGCGGGCAACTCGCCATCCTCGGCAGCGGCGAGCCGGCGCTGGAGGAGCGGGTCCACGGCGCCACCGGCGCGCAGACCGGCCGCATCGGCAGCTTCATCGGCTTCGACGAAGGCCTCGCGCGCCTCTTCTACGGCGGCGCCGACTTCATCCTGATGCCCTCGCGCTTCGAGCCCTGCGGCCTCGGCCAGCTCTGCGCGCTGCGCTATGGCGCGCCGCCGGTCGTCGCCCATGTCGGCGGGCTGGCGGACACGGTGGTGGACGCGAACGAAATGGCCCTGGCCTCGGGCGTGGGCACGGGATTCAACTTCGCGCCGGTCGGGCCGGAGATGCTGGCCGCGGCCATCGAACGGGCCGTCGCGCTGTATCGCGAGCCGGCGCTGATGCGGCGGGTGCAGGCGAACGCCATGGCGCAGGACGTGTCGTGGAGGCGGTCGGCGGCGAAATACGCGGCGGCGTTCCGGACCATGGTCGCGGCCCGTGGCTAGCGTGAGGGGCCTGCCCCCCCTGGCGCTCGCCTCGTCACTCGGAGTGACTCCAGCCGGGGACGGAGTCGACATCGCCATCCCGGCGCCAGGGGCGACGCGACTCCTCTTCTGCGTCTTCGAGGACGGAACGGAGATCGCGCGGCACGCCCTGCCGAACCGCCGCGGCGACGTCTTCCACGGCCATATCCCCGGCATCGCCCCCGGCACCGCCTACGGCCTGCGGGCCGAGGGCCCCTGGGACCGGCGCTTCAACCCCCGGAAGCTCCTGCTCGACCCCTGGGCGCGCGCCCTCGAAGGCAGGCTGCACCTCCATCCCACCGCCTTCGACACCGGAGAGGAACCCGACCCGGCCGACAGCGGGCCGCATCTCGCGCGCGCCATCGTCCAGGCGCCGCTGCCACCCCAGGACTGGCATCCCCTGCCCGCCCGCCCGGAGGTGGTCTACGAGCTGCACGTCCGGGGCTTCACGCGGCAGCATCCCGACATCCCCGAGGCGATCCGCGGCACCTTCGCCGGCCTCGCCCATCCGGCCGCCATCGCGCATCTCACCCGTCTCGGCGTCACCCTGGTCGAGCTGCTGCCCACCGCCGCCTGGGTGGACGAGCGGCATCTCGGCCCGCTCGGGCTGACCAATTACTGGGGCTACAACACGGTCTGCTGGCTCGCGCCCGACCCCCGCCTGGCCCCGGGCGGCATGGCTGAGGTCCGCGCGGCCGTGGGCGCGCTGCGCGCCGCCGGCATCGGCGTGATCCTCGACATCGTGCTGAACCACAGCGGCGAGGGCGATGCGCTCGGGCCGACGCTCTCCCTGCGCGGCTTCGGCAACGGGGCTTGGTACCGGCTGCGCCCCGGCGGCTATGTCGACGACACGGGCTGCGGCAACACCATGGCGCTCGACCAGCCCTGGCCGCTGCGGCTCGCCATGGACGCCATGCGCCACTGGGCCGGGCAGGCCGGCGTGGACGGCTTCCGCCTGGATCTCGCCACCACCCTCGGGCGGCGGGCGCAGGGCTTCGACCCGCATGCGCCGCTGCTCGCCGCCATGCGGCAGGATCCCATCCTGCGCGCCCGGCGCATCATCGCGGAGCCCTGGGACCTGGGGCCGGACGGATACCAGCTCGGCAATTTCCCGCATGGCTGGCCGGAATGGAACGACAAGTTCCGCGACGACATCCGCCGTTTCTGGCGCGGCTGGGAGAGCGGAAGGCTGGGCCCGCTGGCGACGCGGCTCGCGGGCTCGGGCGACATCTTCGCCGGGCGCGTGGCCGACAGCCTGAACTACGTCACGGCGCATGACGGGTTCACGCTGCGCGACCTCGTCAGCCACGAGCACCGGCACAATCGCGCGAATGGCGAGGAGAACCGCGACGGGGCCGGCGACAACAACTCCTGGAACCACGGCGCCGAAGGCCCCACCGACGATCCCGCCATCCAGGCCCGCCGCGCCGGCGACGTCCGGGCGCTGCTGGCGACGCTGCTGAGCGCGCGCGGGCTGCCGATGATCTCCATGGGCGACGAGGCGGGCCGCAGCCAGGACGGCAACAACAACGCCTATGCGCAGGACAATGCGACCTCCTGGTTCGACTGGGCGGGCATGGACCAGGGGCTGGTGGACTTCACCGCACGGCTGATCGCCGCGCGGCGGGCGCACCCCGCGCTGCATGCGACCGCGACGCTGACCGGCGGTCCCGTCGACGGCACCGGCCTGCCCGATGTCGCCTGGCTGCACGCCGACGGCCGGCCCATCGAGCCCGCCGAATGGGAGGAGGCCCGCTGCCTCGTCGCGCTGCTCCATGCCGAGGGCGACCGCGTCCTGCTGGCCTGCAATGGCGGCGACGAGGCGCTGGCGTTGCGGCTTCCCCCGGCGCGGTGGGACTTCTCCTGGCGCCTGCTCGCCGACAGCGCCCGGCCCCAGGCCGACACGGTCGGAGAGCTGGCGCCGCGCTCCGTGATGCTGCTGGCCGAGCGGCCCTCGGCGGGGCGCGGCCCGGAGGCCGCCGATCCCGACCTGCTGGCGCGGCTGGCACGAGAGGCCGGCCTCTCGCCCGTCTGGCCCGACCTGGAGGGCCGCGAGCACCAGGTGCCCGAGGCCACGCTGCGCCACATCCTCGGCGCGCTCGGCCTGCCCGCCGCGACCGCGGCCCAGGCACGCGACAGCCTCGCGCGCCGCCGGCATCGGCCGCCGCTGCCCCTGCATCTCGCCGCGCGCGCCGGGAGGCCGACGGTCCTGGCCCTGGGCGAGGGCCTTCCGGCAAGGCTGGACCTGCATCTGACGCTCGAGGACGGCAGCAGGCGCGACCTGGCCCTGGAGTCCGAGGACGGCCGCACCACCCTCCCGGCCCTTCCCCTCGGCCGCCACGAGCTGCGCTTCCGCGACACGCTCTGCCGGATCACCGCGGCGCCGCCCTCCTGTTTCCTGCCGCGCTCCATGGAAGCCGGCCGGCGCCATCTCGGCGTGACCGCGCAAAGCTATTCGCTGCGGCACGCGGCCGACCAGGGCATGGGCGACTTCACCGCCATCGCCGGGCTCGCCCGCCGGGCGGGGGCCGAGAAGGCGCTCTGGCTCGGCATCAGCCCGCCGCACGCGCTCCATCCCACGGAGCGCGAGCGCGCCAGCCCCTACCAGCCCTCGGACCGCCGCTTCCTGGAGCCGATGCTGATCGACGTGTCGCGTCTCGGCGGCGCCGGGGATTTTTCCGGCCTCCGCAGGCTGGATTCGGTGGACTATCCCGCCGTCTGGCAGGCCAAGCGCCGTGCGCTGCACGCCGCCTGGACGCGCTGCGACCACGACGACCCGGATTTTCGCGCCTTCCGCGCCGCGGGCGGCGCGGCGCTGGAGCGCTTCGCGGCCTTCAACGCCCTGGCCGAGCTTGCGGGCCACAGCGATGCACGCCGCTGGCCGGCCGGCCTCCGTCATGGCCGGGACGCGGGCGTGGAATCCTTTTGCGCGCAGGAGGCGGATGCGGTCGGCTTCCACGCCTGGCTGCAATTCCTCGCCGACCGCCAGATGGCCGGGGCGGCCGAGGCGGGCGCCGGCCTCTATCGCGACCTCGCCGTGGGGACCGCGCCGGACGGCGCCGAGCTCTGGTCCGGGGACATGGACTTCCTCCCCGGCCTCTCGGTCGGCGCGCCGCCGGACCCGCTGGGTCCGCTCGGCCAGGTCTGGGGCGTGCCCCCCCTCGACCCCGTCGCCTCGGAGGCCACCGGCCACGCCGCCTTCGCGGCGCTGGTCCGCGCCAATATGCGCCATGCGGCCGCGCTCCGGATCGACCATGTGCTGGGGCTCAAGCGGCTCTTCCTCGTGCCCGACGGCGCCACGGCGGCAGAGGGCTGCTACCTCGACCAGCCCTTCCACCCCTGGCTGGGCGAGGTCGCGCTGGAATCCCACCGGGCCTCCTGCGCCGTGGTGGGCGAGGATCTCGGCACGGTGCCGCCCGGGCTGCGCGAGGAACTGCAGGAGGCGCGGCTCCTCTCCTACCGGGTGCTCTGGTTCGAGCGCGACGGCGCGGGCTTCCGCAGGCCGCAGCGCTACCCGGTGCTGGCCGCGGCCTGCATCTCCACCCACGACCTGCCGACGCTCGCCGGCTGGTGGGAAGCCGCCGACATCGCCGAGCGCGAGGCCCTGGGCCTGCTCGACGCCGAGGCGGCCGGGAGCGCGCGCGCGGACCGGCTGGCCGAGCGGGATGCCCTGCTCGCGGCGCTGCGCGAGGCCGGCATCGACCTGCCCGGGACCGTCCGGGACGAGCTGCCGCCCGAGCTGGCGGGCGCGATCCATGCCTATGTCGCGGCCACGCCCTCGCTCATGCTGCTGGTCCAGGCCGAGGATCTCGCCGGCGAGCGGGTCGCCGTGAACCTGCCCGGCACCGATCGCGAGCGGCCGAACTGGCGCCGCCGCCTCGCCCTCGACGCCGAGGGCGTCTTCGCCACCCCGGCAGCCCGGGCCATCCTGGCCGGGCTGGCCGGCCGGCGCTGACGGCGCCGGGTTGATTCAGGGAGGAGGCTCCATCCGATGATCGACCAGTTCTCCATCGTGCCGCACCTGATCGCGCTGGGCACCGCCTATGCCCTGGCCGTCCCGATCGGCTGGGACCGCGAACGCTCCGAGCGCAGCGCCGGGCTGCGGACCTTCCCGCTGGTCGCGCTGGCCGCCTGCGGCTTCATCCAGGCGACGGAGGGCATCACGGCGGCCCATCCCGAGGCGGCGGCCCGCATCGTCGAGGGGATCATCACCGGCATCGGCTTCATCGGCGGCGGCGCCATCATCAAGCACGGGACGTCGGTCTTCGGCACGGCGACGGCGGCGAGCCTCTGGGCCACGGGGGCGGTGGGCGTCTCCGTGGGCCTGGGCGTCTACGACGTGGCGGTGGTGATCTCGGTCATGACCTTCCTGACGCTCCGCTACCTGGTGCCGCTGAAGAGCGAAGGCACGGAGCTCAAGAGATGACCCTCCGGGCCCAGGGCGGAAGGCCCTGTCCGGGATGCGCGGGCAAAGCCGCCGAGCCTACTTCAGGATGCGTCCCGCCACCGCGTCCAGCTTCCGCAGCAGCTGCGGATCGCGCTTCTCCGGCGCCGTGATGATCGCGTGGTCCAGCGCCCGGTCGCAGCCCGCGGGGCAAGGTCCGCGCGGCGCGCCGATCCGCGGGATCAGCGACCTCACCAGCGCCTTGGCCTTGTCGGCGTTGGAGAAGAGCACCTTCACCACCTGGTCGACGGTGACGTGGTCATGGTCCGGGTGCCAGCAGTCGAAGTCCGTGACCATGGCGACGCTCGCGTAGCAGAGCTCCGCCTCGCGGGCGAGCTTGGCCTCCGGCATATTGGTCATGCCGATCACGTGGCAGCCCCATTGCCGGTAGAGCAGGCTCTCGGCCTTGGTGCTGAACTGCGGGCCTTCCATGACGAGGTAGGTGCCGCCGCGCGTCATCGGCAGGCCGAGCTCCCTGCCGGAGTCCTCGATCGCGTCGGAGAGGCGCGGGCAGGTCGGGTGGGCGACGCTGACATGCGCAACGCAGCCCGTGCCGAAGAAGGACTTCTCCCGCGCGAAGGTGCGGTCGATGAACTGGTCGACGATCACGAAATGGCCGGGCGGCAGGTTCTCCTGCAGTGAGCCCACGGCGGAGAGCGAGATCACGTCCGTCACGCCGGAGCGCTTCAGCGCGTCGATATTGGCGCGGAAGTTGAGGGCGGAGGGCGGCGTCGGATGGCCGCGGCCGTGACGCGGCAGGAAGACGCATCTGATGCCGGCGAGGCGGCCGAAGAGGAGGTCGTCCGAGGGCTCGCCCCAGGGGGTGGAGACGCGCCGCCACTCGCGGTCCTCCAGGCCCTCGATGTCATAAAGGCCGGAGCCGCCGATGAGGCCGATCACCGGTTCCACCGTCTCGCTCACGCTGGGGGTCTCGCTCACGCTGGGATTCTCCAAATGCGAAGGGGGGACGCCGGAAGCGTCCCCCCAAAGGAAACTAGACGAGGTCTAGATCAGATGTCTGCCTGGCGACATCAGCCGCCGATGACAGTCCCGCGAAGGCTCAGTGCGCGTCGGCCCAGATCTTCCGCTTCGTCAGATAGGCGAGCACGCCCAGGATGCCGAGGAAGATCAGGATCTTCACGCCCAGCGCGCGCCGCGCCTCGAGTTCGGGCTCGGCGGCCCAGGCGAGGAAGGTGGACACGTCGCGCGCCATGGCCTCGACCGTGTTCGGCGCGCCGCCCGCGAACTCCACCTGGCCGTCGTTGAGCGGCGGCGCCATCGCGATCTGATGGCCGGGGAAGTAGGCGTTGTAGTGCATGCCCTCCATCACCGTGACGCCGGCCGGCGGCTCGCGATAGCCGGTGAGCAGCGCGTGGATGTAGTTGGCGCCGCCCTCGCGGGCCTTGGTGATCACCGAGAGGTCCGGCGGGAAGGCGCCGCCATTCGCCGCGCGGGCGGCGTTGTCGTTGGCGAAGGGCCGGCGGAAATGGTCGGAGACGCGGCCGGCGCGCTCGAACATCGCGCCCTCGTCGTTCGGGCCGTCGGTGATCTGGAAGCTCGCCGCGATGTTGCGCACCTGGTCCGGGCTCAGCCCGAGGTCGGTGAGGTTGCGGTAGTACATCTGCCGCATCGAGTGGCAGCTGGAGCAGACCTCCTTGTAGACCTGGAAGCCGCGCTGCGCCGACGCCCGATCGAAGGTGCCGAAGATGCGGTTGAAGCTGAAGCCGGCATCGGGCGCCTGGGGGGCCGCGTGGTCGTCCGCCGCGAAGGCGGGCGCCGCGCCGGAGAGGCCGCCCCCGAGGAGGCCGGCGACGAGGAGAAGGGCCTGGATCTTACGCATGGTTCAGGCCTTTTCCATCGGCTTGGCGGTGACGCCGCCCGGCAGGGGGCCGGCGCCGAGGGCCTTCGGCCCCAGCACGGCGACGGCGATGCTTTCGGGCAGCGGCAGCGGACGCTCGAAGCGGCCGAGCAGCGGCAGGGCGACCAGGAAGTAGCCGAAGTAGATCATGGTCGAGATCTGGCTGATCAGGACGTAGGGCTGCTCCGCCGGCTTCGCGCCGCACCACATCAGGACGAAGAAGTTGATCGTCCAGAGAAGGAAGAGCACGCGGCTGATCGGGCGGAAGCGCAGCGAGCGCACCTTCGACGTGTCGAGCCAGGGCAGGACGAAGAGCAGCACGATCGAGCCGCCCATCAGCAGCACGCCGCCGAGCTTGTCCGGCACCGCGCGCAGGATCGCGTAGAAGGGCAGGAAGTACCATTCCGGGACGATGTGCGCCGGCGTCACCATGGGATTGGCCGGGATGTAGTTGTCCGGATGGCCCAGGTAGTTCGGCGCGAAGAAGACCAGCACCGCGAAGACCATCAGGTAGACGACGATGCCGACGCTGTCCTTGATCGTGTAGTACGGGTGGAAGGGCAGCGTGTCCTGCGGGCCCTTGGGCTCGATGCCCAGCGGGTTGTTCGAGCCCGTGATGTGCAGGGCCGCGATGTGCAGGAACACCACGCCCGTGATCACGAAGGGCAGCAGGTAGTGCAGCGAGAAGAAGCGGTTCAGCGTGGGGTTGTCGACCGAGAAGCCGCCCCACAGGTAGGTCACGATGGTGTCGCCCACGAGCGGGATCGCGCTGAACAGGTTGGTGATGACGGTCGCGCCCCAGAAGGACATCTGGCCCCAGGGCAGAACGTAGCCCATGAAGGCGGTGGCCATCATCAGCAGGAAGATCACGACGCCCAGCATCCAGAGCAGCTCGCGCGGCGCCTTGAAGGAGCCGTAGTACATGCCGCGCCAGATGTGGATATAGACCACGATGAAGAACATCGAGGCGCCGTTGGCATGGGCATAGCGGATCAGCCAGCCGAAGTTCACGTCGCGCATGATGCGCTCGACGCTGTCGAAGGCCATGGTGACATGCGGCGTGTAGTGCATCGCGAGCACGATGCCGGTCACGATCATGATCACGAGATTGATCATGGCGAGCGCGCCGAAGTTCCAGAAGTAGTTGAAGTTACGCGGCGTCGGGAAGACGCCGTATTCCTTCTGCATCATGGTGAACACCGGCAGCCGCTGGTCGATCCAGCGGATGACGGGGTTCGCGATTTGAGAGTCGTGCAGGCCGCCGGCCATGTTGCTCGTCCTCTAGAAGTTGCGGCATGGGCGGCGCGGCGTCATGCCGCCCGCCCGGTCTCGGTCAGCCGATGCGGATGGCGGTGTCGGAGGTGAAGGCGTAGCCCGGCACCGGCAGGTTCAGCGGCGCCGGCCCCTTCCGGATGCGCGCGGAGGTATCGTAGTGGCTGCCGTGGCAGGGGCAGAACCACCCGCCGTAGTCGCCCTTCGGATCGGTCGGCTTCTGGCCGAGCGGAATGCAGCCCAGATGGGTGCAGACACCGACGACGACGAGCCAGGGCGCGCGCTGCACGCGGGATTCGTCGGTGGCGGGGTCCTTGAGCTCGTCCATCGGCACGGCGCGCGCGGCGGCGATCTCCTCCTCCGTGCGGTGGCGCAGGAAGACGGGCTTGCCGCGCCACATCACGGTGACGGCCTGGCCGACCGTGATGGGCCCGATGTCGACGTCGGTGCTGGCCAGCGCCAGCACGTCGCGGGCCGGGGCCAGCTGGGAGACGAAGGGCCAGACGATGGCGCCGGTGCCCACCGCGGCGAAAGCCACGGCCGTGAGCTTGAGGAAGTCCCGCTTGGTCGAGCCCGGGTGGTCCCCGTGCGTCCCAGGCGTTGCCAGCGCGTCAGCCATTCAGGTCACCTCTCTGCCCATCCGTCGAAGTCCGGATGAAACCCTTGCTCCCCGGGGCTTTGGGCACGCGTCGCCTGGCCCCGGAGACCTCCGTGCCTATTACGGTCGGTTTGAGAATGTGGCAACCGCGCCGCGGCTTAAGAACGCGCAATTGCCTCCGTGGCTTGACGGTTTCCTGGCGGCGGAGCGCCGGCCTGCCGGTTGACCGGGCGGCCACGGCGATTCGTGAGGCCGCCGCCCCCCCTCGCCCGTTCGGCGCGCGATGCGATAAGCTCGCAACATCATGACCGAACCGCCCCTCGCCCCCCCGACACACCCTCTCGCCGGCGCCGCCGAGGCCTGGTTCGTCCAGCTCCGCGACCGGCTCTGCGCCGCCTTCGAATCGAACGAGGACGCCCTGGCCGCCGGCCCGCATGCGGACCTCCCCGCCGGGCGCTTCACCTATACGCCCTGGCAGCGGCCGGAAGGCGGCGGCGGGACCATGGGCGTGATGCGCGGCCGGGTCTTCGAGAAGGTCGGCGTCAACGTATCGACCGTGCATGGCGAGTTCTCCCCCGAGTTCCGGTCGCAGATCCCGGGCGCCGAGGAGGATCCGCGCTTCCTCGCGACGGGCGTCTCGCTGGTGGCGCATCCGCGGTCGCCCCGGGTGCCGACGGCGCATATGAACACGCGCTTCATCATCACGCGCCGGGCCTGGTTCGGCGGCGGCGGGGACATCACCCCGATGAACCTGACGGCGCCGGAGAGCCTGGAGGATGCCGCCTTCTTCCACGCCGCCTTCCAGCGGGCCTGCGACGCGCATGACCCGACCTACTACCCGCGCTTCAAGCAGTGGTGCGACGAGTATTTCTACCTGCCGCACCGCAAGGAGACGCGCGGCCTCGGCGGCATCTTCTACGACTGGCTCGGGGACCGGACGCCGGGCCGCGGCGCCGAGGCGGATTTCGCGTTCACGAAGGATGTCGGGCTCGCCTTCCTGGAAGCCTACCCCGCCATCGTCGCGAAGCGGATGCACGAGGCCTGGACGCCGGAGGAGCGCCAGCATCAGCTCCTGCGCCGCGGCCGCTATGCCGAGTTCAACCTGCTCCACGACCGCGGCACGGTCTTCGGGTTGAAGACGGGCGGCAATGTCGAGGCGATCCTGATGTCCCTCCCGCCGGAGGCGGCTTGGTAAATTCCGCGCCGGAGGCGGCCTGGTAGAAGCCCCGCAGCAGGCGGCTGGAAGCTAGCGGGCCGAGCCCCGCATGTACCTGCGCTCGGGCCGGTAGCCGATCCAGCGCCGGAACTTGTGCATGAGCCGAGCGAACATCGTCGGGGAGCCTCCAGATCACCTGGCTCCCTTCTGGCGCCGCGCTGCGGCGGACCTTGGCCCGCGGCGGGGCAAATTTGTGGCAGCCGCGGTGAACGAAGCCTGAAGGCGGGCGTTGTTGGAGGCGAGGAGCGCGACGCTTCTGACCTCGAAACAACGGAGACCCCCATGGCCAAGACCAAGACGATCGAAGACCTGTTCCACGACACGCTCAAAGACATCTACTACGCCGAGCGCAAGATCCTGAAGACGCTGCCGAAGATGGCCCGCGCCGCCCAGTCGGAAGAGCTGAAGGCGGCCTTCCAGAAGCACAAGACCCAGACCGAGGGACAGATCGAGCGCCTGCAGCAGGTCTTCGAGATCATCGGCAAGCGCGCCCAGGGCAAGACCTGCGACGCCATCGAGGGCATCGTGGCCGAGGGCGAGGAGATCATCGAGGAATACGCCGGCACGCCGGCCGTCGATGCCGGCCTCATCGCCTCCGCCCAGGCGGTCGAGCATTACGAGATCACCCGCTACGGCACGCTGAAGCGCTGGGCGCAGGTGCTCGGGCACCAGGACGCGGTCGCCCTCCTCGACGAGACGCTGCAGGAGGAGAGCCAGACGGACCAGGACCTGACCGTGCTGGCCGATTCGGGCGCCAACGAGATGGCCAAGGCGGCCTAGAACCAGCGGGATGGCGGCGGAACGAACCGCCATCCCCCCTCGCCCTCGTCGGCGCGATGCGCCATCCTCCGCGGCAAGACCAAACGTCCGGAGAAAGAATCAGCATGACCACCCGCCGCCACGTCCTGGCCGCCAGCCTCTTCGCGCCCGCCCTCGTCACCTCGGCGCAGGCGCAGACCTCCAGCTGGCCGGAGCGCCCCGTGCGCGTGATCGTCCCCTGGCCCCCGGGCGGCAGCACGGACGTGCTCTGCCGCCTTCTCTGCGAGCAGCTGTCGACCCGCCTCGGCCAATCCTTCGTGATCGAGAACCGTCCCGGCGCGGGCGGCAATATCGGCGCAGAGGCGCTCGCGAAGTCGACGCCCGATGGCTACACCCTGGGCCCGCTGACGCTCGGCGTCTGGTCCATCGCCAACTACCTCTACAGCCGCCTGCCCTTTGACTGGGACAAGGACTTCCAGCCGATCTCGCTGCACTGGCAGCTGCCCAATGTGGTGGTCGCACCCGCCCAATACGTGCCCTCCACCAACATGGCGGAATTCGTCGCCTGGGCGAAGGCGCGCCGCCAGGGCGTCAGCTTCGGCAGCCCGGGCGTGGGCACCACGGCCCAGCTCTGCGGCGCGCTGTTCTGCAACCGGCAGGGCATCGACGGCCAGCACGTCCCCTTCCGCGGCGCCGCGCAGATCATCCCGGCCATGCTGTCCGGCGACCTGACCTTCGCCATCGACAACCTCGCCAGCTACGTCCCCGTGATCCAGGAGGGCCGCATGCGCGCCTTCGCGGTGACCGGCGAGGAACGCCATCCGGCGCTGCCCAATGTCCCGACCATGGCCGAGGCGGGCGTGCCCGATTTCGTCGTGAATTCCTGGTGCGCGATGGCCTTTCCCTCCGGCGTGCCGGCGCCGATCGTCCAGAAGGCGTCGCAGGCCATGCAGCAGATCGCCAACGACCCGGAGGTGAAGGCCCGTTTCCTCCGCACGGGCGCCATCGCGCTCGGCTCGGAGCCGGACGCGGTCTGGCAGCGCGCCCGGCGCGAGCGTCCGCTCTGGCAGGACATGGTGCGCATCGCCGGCGCGCGCCTGGACTGACGAGCCGCCGGGCCGGCCCCCTCGCCAGCGGGGTGGGACCGGCCCTTGAGACGGCGCGCTTTTGCGGACAGTTTGGCGATCTGGATTCTGGGGTTCCCGATCATGAAGTCTCGCGCCGCCATCGCCTTCGAGGCCGGCAAGCCCCTCACCATCGGCGAGGTCGACATCTCCGGCCCCATGGCCGGCGAGGTCCTGGTCGAGGTCATGGCCACCGGCATCTGCCACACCGACGCCTATACGCTGTCGGGCCTGGACCCGGAGGGCCTCTTCCCCGCGGTCCTCGGCCATGAGGGCGCGGGCATCGTGCGCGAGGTCGGCCAGGGCGTGACCTCGCTGAAGCCCGGCGACCATGTGATCCCGCTCTACACGCCGGAATGCCGGCAGTGCAAAACCTGCCTCAGCCAGCGCAGCAACCTCTGCACCGCCATCCGCGCGACCCAGGGCAAGGGCGTGATGCCCGACGGCACCAGCCGCTTCCGCTGCGAGGGCACGGACGTGATGCACTACATGGGGTGCTCCACCTTCGCGAACTTCACCGTGCTGCCCGAGATCGCCCTGGCCAAGGTCCGCGAGGACGCGCCCTTCGAGAAGATCTGCTACATCGGCTGCGGCGTGACGACGGGCATCGGCGCCGTCATCAACACGGCGAAGGTCTGGCCGGGCGCGACCGTCGCGGTCTTCGGACTGGGCGGGATCGGGCTGAACGTGATCCAGGGCGCGCGGCTGGTGGGCGCGGACAGGATCGTCGGCGTGGACATCAACCCGGCGCGTCAGGAGATGGCCCGGCGCTTCGGCATGACCCATTTCGTGAACCCGGACGAGGTCGGGCGCGACAAGGTGGTGCAGGCCATCCAGGACCTCACCGACGGCGGGGCGGATTTCAGCTTCGAATGCATCGGCAACACCAGCGTCATGCGCCAGGCGCTGGAATGCACGCATCGCGGCTGGGGCAGCTCGATCATCATCGGCGTGGCGGCCTCGGGACAGGAGATTTCGACGCGTCCCTTCCAGCTCGTCACCGGGCGGAACTGGCGCGGCACCGCCTTCGGCGGCGCGCGCGGCCGGACCGACGTGCCGAAGATCGTGGACTGGTACATGGAGGGGAAGATCGAGATCGACCCGCTCATCACCCATGTCCTGCCCCTCGAGAAGATCAACGAGGGCTTCGACCTCATGCATGCCGGCGAGAGCATCCGGAGCGTGGTGAAGTTCTGACCGTCCCGGAGCCCGGAGCCCGGAGCCCGGCTTCCGAACGAGGGGACCGCTTCGCTCTGTGCCCAGAAAGACACATGCGTTATAATAGACACATCACTCGGCGCAGAGGCCTTTCATAACGGCAATCTGCGCTATTCGGCGCAGCAAGGTTAATGCTAGCGTTCGAGGGTCGATACAGAGGACGGGCGGACTGATCCTGCGGCCGCCCCTCCCAGAAAGCGTTGCAGGGCTTGGGAAGATGAGACAAATGTCGAACATGAAGCCGCTTTTCGCGATGGGCGCGATGCTCGCCCTCGCGGCGTGCGAAACCGGCAACACGAGCCGGGCGGGTTTCTCGGAGATGTTTCCTCTCCTGGACAACACCGGCCGCATCGTCGGCTATGCGCCGCCGTCCGCCGCCCAGGGCGTTCCGCCGGGCACCGCGATCCGCATGAACATCAACGGCACCGATCAGCTGGTGACCCTCGGGCCACGCGTCAGCCCGCCGACCTCGGCCGGCACGCCGGTCATCATCGGCACCGACAACGGCCGCCCCATCATCGGTCATATCGGCCAGGGCACGGGCAACCTGGCGCCGGGCGGCATCCCGGTCGTCACCGGCACCCAGGGCGTCGGCAACCGTCCGACCATCACCTACGTGCAGCCCGGCCAGCAGGCCCCCCAGGGCACCGTCGCCGGCCGTCGCGGCTCGCGCAACGTCGCCCCGACGGCCCCTGGCGAGCTGCAGCCCGGCACGCCGGCCGTCGTTCAGCCGGCCCGCTGAAAACGGCGCGCCCCGCAAGGGGCGCTCCGACCAGGACTTCGACAACCCGCGGCTATCGGCCCGCGGGTTGTTGCGTTTCAGGGGGATCCGTTCCTCCCGATCGCGTCACCCGCCCACATGCGGGTCGGTGAGCCGCCGGTACTCCTCGAGCGCGAATCGGTCGGTCATGCCGGCGATGTAGTCGCAGACGGTCTCGGCGGCCTGGAGCGTTCCCGCCTCGCCGGCGCGGGCGCGCCATTCGTCGGGCAGCATCTGCGGCCCGCCATGCAGGAGCTGGAAGAGCATCTGCAGCGCGCGCTTGGATTTCTGGGTCGCGCGGTTCACCCGGAAATGGCGGTACATGCGCTCCATCAGGAAGGCGCGGACATCGGCATTGGCGCGGGCCATCCCCTCGCTGAAGGCCACGACCGGCGCCGGCGCCGCCCGGATGTCCTGCGCCGAGGCGGGGGCCAGGAGGCGGATGCGCCGCTCGGATTCGGCCGCCACGTCGTTCACCATCGCCGAGATCACGCGGCGGACCATCTCCGGCGCGGCCCGGCCGGGCGGCATGTCCGGATGCGCGGCCCGGGCCTCGGCCAGCGCGCCGCCGGGCAGCGAGAGCTCCGCCACCTCCTCCAGCCGGAAGAGCCCGGCGCGGATGCCGTCCTCCAGGTCGTGGTTGTTGTAGGCGATGTCGTCGGCGAGCGCGGCCACCTGTGCCTCCGCGCTGGCATGGGTGGGGAGTTCCAGGTCGTGCCGCTCGTTGTACTGCACGAGGTAGGAGGCCGGGCGCCGCACCGGGCCGTTGTGCTTGGCCAGCCCTTCCAGCGTCTCCCAGGTCAGGTTGAGCCCATCGAAGCCGGCATAGCGCCGCTCCAGCAGGGTCACGTGCTTGAGGCTCTGGGCATTGTGGTCGAAGCGGCCCTTGGGGCGCATGGCGGTGTCCAGCGCCTCCTCGCCGGCATGGCCGAAGGGCGGGTGGCCGAGATCATGCGCGAGGGCCAGCGCCTCGGCGAGGTCCTCCCCGAGTCGCAGCCGGCGCGCCAGGCTGCGGGCAATCTGTGCGACCTCGATGCTGTGGGTCAGACGGGTGCGGAAATGGTCGCCCTCGTGGAAGACGAAGACCTGCGTCTTGTACTGGAGGCGGCGGAAGGCGCGGGAGTGGATGATGCGGTCCCGGTCGCGCTGCCAGGGGCTGCGCGTGGGATCCTCCGGCTCGGGGTAGAGGCGGCCGCGCGTCGAAGTCACGGCCCAGGGGGCCAAAGAGGTGGGTGACAGAGGCTGGGCGAGGATCTCCGGCATGGGCGCAGGCGTATCAGGCCGGGGCGTCTGTGGAAATCCTGGAGCGGCGGCCCTACATTGCGGTGCAAGGAGAGCCTGCCCATGCCCGACGGCAACCAGATCCGCGCCTTCCACGTCACCCCCCGCGCCGCGGAGGAGATCGCCGCCATCGCCGGACGGCAGGGCCGCGCGGGAGCGGGGCTGCGCGTGAGCGTCTCAGCGGGCGGCTGCTCGGGGCTGCAATACGGCTTCGATCTCGAGGACAAACCCTCGGAGGACGACCTCGTGGTCGCCGTCGAGGGAATCCGCGTCTTCGTGGACGGGGTCTCGCTCGATTTCCTGGCGGGGTCGGAGCTGGACTGGCACGACGCGCTGATCGGCTCGCATTTCGTGGTGCGCAATCCACAGGCGACGAGCGGCTGCGGCTGCGGGGTCAGCTTCGCGGTGTGATTTCCAGGCCCGCGGATCCCGGGCGGGAACCTCGGACGCCCTGACGCGCGTTGAAGGTTTTCCCTGCCCCGCGGCCATGCCGGCTTGCCGCAGGCCTGCCCTCCCGCCACAACAGGGCCCATGCGCCTCGCCACCTTCAACGTGAACTCCATCCGCCGCCGGATGCCGCATCTCGGCCGATTCCTGGCGCGGCATGAGCCCGACCTGGTCTTCCTGCAGGAGACCAAGTGCAAGGACGAGGAGTTCCCCGCGCTCGAGGCCGAGGGCTACAGCCTCAGGGCCATCGGCCAGCATGGCGGGCGCAACGGCGTCGCCGTGGTCGGGCGCGGGGACTTCGAGGTGGTCGCAGAGGCCCTGCCCGGCGAGGAGGACGACAGCCAGGCGCGCTTCATCGCCGTCCGGAAGGACGGGATCGTCGCGGCCGGCATCTACCTCCCGAACGGCAATAGCGGCGGCGAGGAGGGCATGGCCTACAAGTGGCGCTGGATGGACCGGCTGCGCCACTGGGCTGCCTCGCAGCTCGACGGCTTCGAGCCGCTGGTCATCCTCGGCGACTACAATGTCTGCCCCACGGATCACGACCTCTCGCCCGGCGCGCTGCCGCCGACCGATGCGCTGGTGCATCCGGAATCGCGCGCGCGCTGGCGGGCGCTGACGCATCTCGGCCTGACCGACGCGCTGCTGGCGCTGCATCCGAAGGACGCGCCCTTCACTTATTGGGACTACGGCTCGGCCTTCGAGCAGAACCGGGGGCTGCGCATCGACCATGCCCTGCTCTCGGCGGAGCTCGCCGAGCGGCTGCTGACCTGCGGCGTGGACCTCACGGCCCGGTCGGAAGAGAGCCCATCGGATCACGCCCCGGTGTGGATCGACCTGGCCGACTGATCCGCAGCGGCCCGCCGACCGTCATGGGCGGCGCGTCGATCCAGCCCGAGGCCCAGGGAATGTAGCGGCCCAGGCCCGCGGCCGGCGCGGGGTAGAGGGTCGGGTCCGGCGCCGTCACCTGCTGCCCGGGCGAGCGGGAATAGAAGCCGCAGCCCGGCAGCATCGATGCGGCCAGCAGGATCAGGATCGGCGCAGGCCTCATGCCGCAAATGCAGCACGCGGCGAGGCCCCGGTCCATCGCCGCCGATCAGCCGATCGCGAAGCGCGTCAGCACCCAGGCCAGAATGAATCCCGTGGCGGCCGCGGCGGCGAGCTGCATCGGCAGGGTCGAGGCGCGTGGCCGCGCGGCGATGCGGATTGTCCGCGGCATCGGCGGGATGCGGAGGTCGTCGCAGGAGGAAAGGGTCGTGCTCATGGGAGCGATCTAAACGCGAACATTCAAAGAACGCAAGCGGATTTTTCGTGGTTTGTTCTCATGACAGAGGCGGAGTTTCCGCCGCCTTTCGCCCTTCAACTCCCCACCGCGCCGCCCCCCGCCCTGGTGATCACGACCACCGCAGGCCGCGGCGGCATGCCTTCCGCGAAATCCGGCCAGCGGGTCGACGGATTCTCGAAGGTGCTGCCCGGCTCCTCGCCCGGATGCTGGATCGCCAGGAACAGCGCGCTGTCGTCCGGAAGGATGAAGGGCCCGCAGACCTCGGCGCCAGCGGGCGCCTGGTAGAAAAGCCGCGTCAGCGCCCGGCCTGGCCCCGCGGTGTCGGCGGCATAGATCCCATCCGCCACGCCGGCCGCCGCCGGCGCGCCGTCCGTCGCGATCCAGATGCGGCCCTTGCTGTCGAAGGCGCAGTTGTCCGGGCAGGAGAGCCAGCCCTGGTCGCTCGTCGCGCGATGATAGGCGGCGCCGGCATCGAGGCCGGGCTTGCCGGCGCGCAGGAAGAGGCTCCAGCGCATGCTCTCCGCCGCGTGGTCGCGGCGTCCCTCGGCGCCGGGCGGGATGATCTCGACCACATGGCCGTGGTCGTTGCGGGCGCGCGGGTTTGCCGCGTCCACGCGCTCCGGCGTGCGAGAGGCGTTGTTGGTCAGCATGACATAGACCATGCCCGTGACCGGGTTGGCCTCGACATCCTCGGGCCGGTCCATGGGCGTGGCCTCCAGCACGTCGGCCGCGCGGCGCGTCTCGATGAGGACGTCGGCCTGGCTGTGGAAGCCGTTGGCCTCGGTCAGCGGGCCCTGGCCGTGGACGAGCGGCAGCCAGCGCATGGTGCCGTCGGCCTCGAACCTCGCGACGCTGAGCACGCCCTCGTCCAGCAGGTCGCGATTGACCGCGAGGTCCTGCGGGTCCCAGGGCCGCGCGGTGACGAAGCGGTAGACGTAGTCGAAGCGCTCGTCGTCGCCCATGTAGATCACGACGCGGCCGTCGGGCGCGATCGCATGGGTCGCGCCCTCGTGCTTCACGCGGCCGAGGGCCGTGCGCTTGATGGGCGTGCTGGCCGGATCGTAGGGGTCGATCTCGACCACCCAGCCGAAGCGGTTGGCCTCGTTGGGCTCGCGCGAGCGGTCGAAGCGCGCGACGTGGCGGTGCCAGCCATAGCCGGGGCTCGCCACGATCCCGTAGCGGCGGTGGCTCTCCGCCTGCGCGGAGTTGGCCAGCTCGCCGCCGAAATAGACGTTGAAGTTCTCCTCGCAGGTGAGGATCGTGCCCCAGGGCGTGGTGCCGCCGGCGCAGTTGTTCAGCATGCCGAGCACCCGCGCGCCGGACGCGTCCTCGCTGGTGCGCATCCGCGGATGGCCGGCCGCGGGGCCGGAGACGGTCATGGGCGTGACGCCTGTGATGCGGCGGTTGAGGCGCGGCGCGGCGGCCGGCTTCCAGCGGCCGTCGACCCGCTCCAGCTCCACGATGCTGCCGCCATGGGCCATCAGCTCGGCCTCGACCTGCGCGGCCGTGACGCGGGCGCGGGCCTCGCGGCCGGTGCCCATGCCGGGAAACATCAGGTTGGTGTTGGTGTATTCGTGATTGGCCCAGAGGATCGCGCGCGCGCCGATCGTGCCTCCGCGCTCGGGCGGGAGCACGGCGATGTAGTCGTTGTTGTAGCCGAACTGCATGGCCTGCGCGGCGGCGGTGACGTTGCGCGGGTCGAATTCCGGCGCGCCGGGCAGCACGGGGTCGCCCCAGCGGATCACGACGTGTTTCTCATGCCCCTCGGCCACGGCGTCGGTCTGGGCGAGCTGGTGGCTGAGCTCCGGGAAGGTCAGCGTGGAGGGGCCACCCTGCATGGGCACCTGCGCCCCGGCCGTGCCGGCCACACCGGCGGCCAGCGCCCCGAGCAGCGGTCCCCGGCGGGAGAAGCGCGCCTCGATGATCTCGCTGATGGTGGCGCGCGGCGCGGGGTTGCTGCCGATGTCTTCGAGCTCGATGGTCATGGCGTCACGTTCGGCATGGTAAGTGTTCACGGCTGTTTGCTCCCACCCCGGTTCTCGGGGGGTGATCGTTTCGTGACGAATCCTATCCGGTCGGGTCCGCCGACTTCTATTGCCGGTCGTGAGACACCGCTTCTAATCCCACAGCCGGGCCGCGCCGAGCACGCCCGAGCTGTCTCCATGCCGGGCCGGCACGATCCGCGTGCGCACCACATCCGAGAAGACATGGCGCCGCAGAATGTCCGGCAGCTCCCCGTAGAGATGCCCCATGTTGGACAATCCGCCGCCCAGCACGATCACCTCCGGGTCGAGGATGTTCACGACATGCGCCAGCGCCCGCGCCAGCCGGTCCGTGTGGCGCGCCAGGGCGGCCCTTGCGGCGGAATCGTTGCGCGCCGGCAGGCCCGAGGCGTTCCGCGAGCCTGGCCCATCCGCATCCGCCGCGAGCGCCGGGCCGCAGAGGAAGGTCTCGATGCAGCCGCGCTGGCCACACCAGCAGGCCGGGCCGGGAAACTCCTCCGCCGTCATCCAGGGCAGCGGATTGTGGCCCCATTCGCCGCCGATCCGGTTGAAGCCCTCCAGCAGGCGACCCTTCACCACGATGCCCGCGCCCACCCCCGTCCCCAGGATCACCGCGAAGACGCTGGAAGCCCCCGCCCCCGCGCCGTCTGCCGCCTCGGAGAGGGCCAGGCAATTCGCGTCGTTGGAGATGCGGACCTCCCGCCCCAACGCGGCCGCGAGGTCCGCGTCCAGCCGGCCGCCGTTCAGCCAGGTGGAATTGGCGCCGCGCACCAGCCCGGTCGCGGGGGAAAGGCTGCCTGGGATGCCGACGCCGACCGTGCCGCGCGCGCCGAGCTCGGCCTCCGCCCCGGCCACCAGCGCCGCGATGGCCGCGATCACGCCGGCATAGTCGGGCGGCGTGGGCCGGCGGCGGCGCAGCAGCTGCGCGCCCCCGGCGTCCAGCGCCGCCACCTCGATCTTGGTCCCGCCCAAATCCACGCCGATCCGCATGCGGCTCAGGCTGCGTCGGCGGCCCCTTGCGGGCAAGGTCTTGCGGGCGGGCCTGGGGAGATGCTGGATAGGCGCCCATGCCCGACCCCCTCGACCTCCGCGGCCTCGCCTGCCCGCTCCCCGTGCTGAAGGCCAACAAGGCGCTGCGCGGCATGGCGCCGGGCGAGACCCTCGTCCTGCTCGCCACCGACCCCGCCGCCGTGAAGGATTTCCACGCCTATGCCCAGGAGACGGGGCATGAGCTGCTGGCCTGGGCCGAGGAGGCCGGCCCGGCAGGCGAGCGCGTCTTCCGCTTCGCGCTGCGACGGAGGGAAGACCCGTGACGGTCCTGCTGCTCACCCATCGCGACGGGTTGGCCCATGACATGGGCGAGGGCCATCCCGAATGCCCCGATCGGCTGCGCGCCGTGCTCCAGGCCCTGGATGCGGAGGAATTCGCCGACCTGCTCCGCGACGAGCCCGGCGAGGCCACCGGGGAACAGCTCGCCCGCGTCCATCCGGCCGACTATGTGGCGGCGATCCTCGGCATCCGCCCGCAGCCCGGCGACCGGATCGCGCTCGATGCCGACACCGTCATGTCCCATGGCAGCGCCCGGGCCGCCCTGCTCGCCGCCGGGGCCGCGGTCCGCGCGGTGGACGAGGTCTGCACCGGCCAGGCGCTGCGGGCCTTCTGCGCCACGCGCCCGCCCGGCCATCACGCCGAGCGGCGCCGGCCCATGGGATTCTGCTTCTTCTCCAATGCGGTGGTCGCGGCGCGGCACGCCCAGGCCGTCCACGGGCTGGAGCGGGTGGCGATCCTCGACTTCGACGTCCACCACGGCAACGGAACGCAGGATTGCGTCCGGGAGGACCCGTCCATCCTCTTCGCCTCCTCGCAGCAGATGCCGCTCTATCCGGGAAGCGGCGCGGCCTCGGAGACGGGCGTGGGCAATGTCTTCAACGCCCCCCTGCCCCCCGGCGCCGACGGCGCCGCCTTCCGGGCGGCCTGGGGCCCGCTGCTCGCCGCCGCCGAGTCCTTCGCGCCCCAGCTGATCGTCGTCTCGGCCGGCTTCGACGCCCATGCGCGCGACCCCCTGGCCCAGCTCCGCCTGCACGAGGCCGACTTCGCCTGGATCACGGAGGAAATTTGTTGGCTTGCGGACCGCTGCTGCGGGGGGCGGGTGGTCAGCCTCCTGGAGGGGGGCTATGACCTCGAGGCGCTCGCCGCCTCGGCCGCGGCGCATGTCCAGGCCCTGCTGCGCAGCTGATACCGATCGGTCCGCGCCAGTTGGGTTTTGTAACCGAAAGTTCTATACTCGTCCGCTCCGCGGGAGGATGCCCAATGGAGGGGCAGCGATGACAACCGACGCCCCTTTGCAGGCCCCACCCGCCGGCGACGACATCAGGAACCTGCCGTTCGAGGAGGCGTTGAGCCAGCTCGAGGGAATCGTCCGCTCTCTCGAGGGTGGCAAGAGCACCCTTGCCCAGGCCATCGCCGAATACGAGCGGGGGACGGCGCTGCGCCGGCATTGCGAGGCGAAGCTGGCCGAGGCCGAGGCGAAGGTGCAGGCGGTGGTCGAAGGCGCGGGCGGGCTCGCCCTGCGGGACGTCGAATAAGCGCCGTTGAACCACGTGGGAATAGGATCGCGGGAACAGGTATGGACATGGTGACGGGCGGGAATTCCGCCGCCTCCCTCTCGGCCGCGATGACGCAGGCCGCCCAGGACATCGACGCGGCGCTGGATCAGCTGCTCCCCATCGCCGAGGGCGACGAGGCGCGGCTGTTCGATTCGATGCGCTACTCGACCATCGGCGGGGGCAAGCGGCTGCGCGGCTTCCTGGTGCTGGAGGGGGCGAGGCAGTTCGGCGTCTCGCGCACCTCGGCGCTGCGCGTGGCCTCGGCGATCGAGATGATCCACGCCTACAGCCTCGTCCATGACGACCTTCCGGCCATGGACAATGACGACCTGCGGCGCGGCAAGCCCACCAACCACAAGGCCTTCGACGAGGCGACCGCGATCCTCGCCGGCGACGCGCTGCAGAGCCAGGCCTTCACGGTCCTCGCCGAGGAGGCGACCCACCCCGACCCGCAGGTGCGGATCGAGCTGGTGCGCATGCTCGCCCATGCGGCCGGCCCGCGCGGCATGTGCGGCGGCCAGATGCTCGACATGATGGCCGAGCAGGCGGCGGCCCCGCTGGAGGAATCGGCCATCGGCCGGCTCCAGCTGCTCAAGACGGGCAAGCTGATCGAATTCTCGGCCGAGGCCGGCGCCGTGCTGGGCAAGGCCGCCCCCTCGCAGCGCCACGCGCTGGAGAGCTACGGCCGCAATCTCGGCGCCGCCTTCCAGATCGCCGACGACCTGCTGGACGCCACCGCCTCCGCCGAGGCGATGGGCAAGGCCACCGCCAAGGACGCCGGTGCCGGAAAGGCCACTCTGGTCGGGCTTCTGGGCGTCGAACGTGCCAGACTCCAGGCGGAACGACTCGTGGCCCAGGCCCGGGACCATCTCGAGGTCTTCGGCGAGAAAGCCTCCTTGTTGCGCGCCCTGGCCGATTTCGTGATCGAGCGGAGGAACTGATGCAAGACCGCCCCGTAACGCCCCTGCTCGACCGGGTCCGCTTCCCCTCGGACATGCGGAACCTGTCCAACGACCAGCTCAAGCAGCTGGCCGACGAGGTCCGCGCCGAGACCATCGGCGCCGTCTCCGTCACGGGCGGCCATCTTGGCGCCTCGCTCGGCGTCGTGGAACTGACCGTCGCCGTCCACGCGGTCTTCGACACGCCCAAGGACCGGCTGATCTGGGACGTCGGCCACCAGGCCTATCCGCACAAGATCCTGACCGGCCGCCGTGACCGCATCCGCACCCTGCGCCAGGGCGGCGGGCTCTCCGGCTTCACCAAGCGCAGCGAGAGCGAATACGACCCCTTCGGCGCGGCCCATTCCTCGACCTCGATCTCGGCCGGCCTCGGCATGGCGGTGGCGAGCGAGCTGCAGGGCGACGACCGGCACGTGATCGCCGTCATCGGGGACGGCTCCATGTCCGCCGGCATGGCCTATGAGGCGATGAACAATGCGGGGGCCGGCAAGGCCAACCTCATCGTCATCCTGAACGACAACGACATGTCGATCGCGCCGCCCGTGGGCGCCATGTCGGCCTATCTGAGCCGCACCATCTCCTCGCGCCCCTTCCTCTCGGTGCGCGAGTTCATGGCGAGGATGGCCAAGAATTTCCCGGGGCCGATCGAGCGCGCGGCCAAGCGCGCCGACGAATATGCGCGCGGCCTGCTGACCGGTGGCACCCTCTTCGAGGAGATGGGCTTCTACTACGTGGGCCCGGTGGACGGGCACAACCTCGACCACCTGCTGCCGGTGCTGCGCAACCTGCGCGATTCCGGGCACCAGGGCCCCTTCCTGCTCCATGCTGTGACGCAGAAGGGCAAGGGCTATGCGCCCGCCGAGGCCAGCGCCGACAAGTATCACGGCGTGGTGAAGTTCAACGTGGTGACCGGCGAGCAGCAGAAGCCGCCGCCGGGCCCGCCGAGCTACACCAAGGTCTTCGCCCAGTCGCTGATTGCCGAGGCCGAGGCCGACGCGCGCATCGTGGCAGTGAACGCGGCCATGCCCTCGGGCACGGGGCTGGACCTCTTCGCGAAGAAGTTCCCGAAGCGCTGCTTCGACGTGGGCATCGCCGAGCAGCATGCCGTGACCTTCGCCGCCGGCATGGCGACCGAGGGCATGAAGCCCTTCTGCGCCATCTACTCGACCTTCCTGCAGCGCGGCTACGACCAGGTCGTGCATGACGTGGCGCTGCAGTCGCTGCCGGTCCGCTTCGGCATGGACCGCGCGGGCCTGGTCGGCGCCGACGGCGCGACGCATGCCGGCAGCTTCGATATCGCCTACCTCGGCTGCCTGCCCGGCTTCACGCTGATGGCCGCGGCCGACGAGATCGAGCTCGCCCACATGGTCGCCACCATGGCGACGATCGACGACGGCCCCTCGGGCGTGCGCTATCCGCGCGGCGAGGGCCTGGGCGTCGAGGCGCTGCCGGCCCGCGGCACGGTGCTGCCCATCGGCAAGGGCCGCGTGCTGCGCGAAGGCAGCAAGGTTGCGATCCTCTCCTATGGCGCGCGGCTACAGGAATGCCTCAAGGCCGCCGACGAGCTGGCGACCTTCGGTCTCTCCACGACCGTCGCCGACGCCCGCTTCGCCAAGCCGCTCGACACGGCGCTGGTGGAGCAGCTGGCCCGCCATCACGAGGTGCTCATCACCATCGAGGAAGGCAGCGTGAACGGCTTTGGTGGGCTGGTGATGCACCATCTCGCCACGCAGGGGTTGCTGGACCACGGGCTGAAGCTTCGCCCGATGACGCTGCCCGACATCTGGATCGACCACGAGGCGCCGAAGAAGCAGTACGACCTCGCGCGGCTGAACGCGCCGCAGATCGTCGAGACGGCGCTGGCGGCGCTGGGCAAGGCGGCGCTGGCGGTTCCCGCCACGGCGTAGTTGGGAGGGGCTTTGCCCCTCCCAAACCCTCCCCACCAAAGGCCGAGGGGCCCTTGGAACCCAATAGTTGGAGGGTGCAGGGCATAAAGCCCTGCTGGGGGAGTTTGAGGGGGCAAAGCCCCCTCAAGTGAGGGCTCGAGGATGGCTGCAGGAAAAAAGGGCATCCGCGCGGACGTCGCGCTGGTCGAGCGCGGCCTCGCGGAATCCCGCACCCGCGCCCAGGCCTTCATCATGGCCGGCCTCGTCTATTCGGGCGAGCAGCGCATCAACAAGCCGGGCGAGGTCATCGCGCCCGACCGCGCCATCGAGCTGCGCGGGCAGGATCACCCCTGGGTCTCGCGCGGCGGCGTGAAGCTGGCGCACGGGCTGGCGCATTTCGGCCTCTCGCCGGAGGGGCGGGTCTGCATGGACCTGGGCTCCTCCACCGGCGGCTTCACTGACGTGCTGCTCACGCAGGGCGCCGCGCATGTCTACGCCGTCGATGTCGGCCACGGCCAGCTCGCCTGGAAGCTGCGCAACGACCCGCGCGTGACCGTGATGGAGCGCGTCAATGCCCGCCATCTGACGGCCCTGCCGCCGCGCCCGGGCGCCGGCGAGGAGGGCGAGGCCGCTCCCCTCGGCGTGCTGGTCTGCGACGCCAGCTTCATCGGCCTGCGCGTCGTCCTGCCGGCGTCGCTCGCCCTCTGCCGCCCCGGCGCCTGGGCCGTGGCGCTGATCAAGCCGCAATTCGAGGTCGGGCCGGCCATCGCCAAGGGCGGCGTGGTGCGCGACGCCGCCGTCCACGAGCGCGTCTGCGGCGAGATCTCGGCCTGGTGGGCCGCCCTGCCCGGCTGGCGCGTGCTGGGCGTTGAGGCGAGCCCCATCCTCGGCCCGGAGGGCAATCGCGAGTTCCTGATCGCGGCGGAGCGCGATCCCGGCCTCTGACGCCTCTCGATTCCCGCGAATGGCGAAACCGCGAGGCCCCGGCATCGTTGGAGAGGGCAGACCAGATCCGGGGAATGCCTCGGGATCGCAACCCCTTCGCGACAACGAGGTCGCGCGAGAGCCGCGCATCGTGCCCCTCGCCCTACGAGCTTTCCTGGGGCTTCTCCTGGCCCTCGTCCCCGCCGGTTTCGTTCTCGTGCAGATGGAGCACGACGCCAGGACGGAACGCGCGGTCCGGCTGGCGGATCAGGCCTCGCAGCTCCTGCAGCGCGTCGCGGCCCGTCAGGCCGCGACCGTCGGTGCCGCGCGGCAGCTGATCAGCGCGATCGCCGCGGCGCAGCCGCTCCAGGGCGACGGCTGCGCCGCCTTCCTGCGCCGGGTGCTCGAAGCCAATCCGCGCTACCTCGCCGTCGACCTCTCGGATGCGGAGGGACGCCCCGCCTGCTCCTCCCGCGCCGACCCGCCCCGCGAGCCCGGCCTCCAGAACCTCCTGCGTGCCGATGCCTTCCAGCTGGGCGCCTATCAGGCCGGCACGCCGCCGGCCGCCGGCTCGCTCGCCCTCGCCGCGCCGATGCGGGACGGCGCGGATCGCCCGACCGGCGCCGTCGTCCTGACGCTCTCGCTGGACTGGCTGGGCGGCGACCTGCGCTCCCTCGGCCTGCCCCCGGATAGCACGGCCACCATCGCGGACCGGAACGGCATCGTCCTCGCCAGCTCGCACGACGCGGAGACGCGGGTGGGCCGGGCTCTGCCGGGCCTCGCCCATCGCTTCCTCGGCGCGGCCGCGGCCGGCGTGGAGGCCGTGACCGGCGAGAATGGGCTCCGACAGCTCGCCTATATCCCGCCCGACGGCGGCACGGGCGGGCTCTTCCTGGCCGTGGGGCTCCACGAGCATCCGGGCGCCACGCTGCTGGCCGACCGCCGCGTGGCCCTCATGATCGTGGGCGCCCTGCTGCTGAGCTTCCTGCTGGCGCTGCTCACCTTCCACGTGTCGGCCGAGGGGCCGGTGCAGGCGCTGCTCAGCGCCGGCCGGCGCTGGTCCCGGCAGGACTGGAGCGCCCGCGTCGGCCGCATCGGAGGTGGCCGGGACTTCCAGCGGCTCGCCTCCGCCTTCGACGGGATGGCGGAAGCGGTCGAGACGCGCCAGCGCGCCGAGGCCCGCTGGCAGGCCCGCATGGAGGCCGCGCCGCTGCTGGTGCTGGCCGCCGATCGCGAGGGCCGCGTGGAATGGGCCAATGCCCATTGGCGCGAGGTGACGGGCCTCGGCCTTGGGGAGAGCCGCGGCGACGGCTGGCTCGCCGCCGTCTCGCCGCAGGACCGTCCGGCCGTCGAGGCCGCGTGGCGCGCGGCCCTGGCGGATCCCGGGGGCGCGCCGCTGCTGCAGGAGATGCGGCTGCAGGGCGGCCACCGCTGCCTGCTCAAGGGCGCGCCGGCGGTCTCGGCCGAGGGCGAGGTGGCCTGGGCGCTCTTCGGCCTGGACGTTCGCGAGCTGCGCCAGGCCGAGGCCCTGGCCGACGCGGCCGATGCGCGGCTGCGCGCCGTCTATGCCCATGCGCCCGTGGGCCTCTGCCTGCTCGACCGCGAGCTGCGCTTCCTCGACGTGAACGAGCGGCTGGCCCGGGCGCATGGCGCCCCGCTCGCGGACCATATCGGCCGCCGCCTGGACGAGATCGCACCGCATTTCGCGACCGAGCTGGACGCCCGCCTGCGCCGCCTGGTCGAGACCGGCGAGCCCGTCGAGGACCTGGAATTCTGCGCGGAGACGGAGGGGGAGGAGCGCTGCTGGCTCTGCAGCTACCACCCCGTCCGCGACCGCAAGGGCGCGGTGGCCGCCGTCAGCGGCGCCGTCGTCGACATCACCGCGCGCCGCCGCATGGAGGACTCGGCCCGGAAGCTCTCGCAGGAGGTGGACCATCGCGCCCAGAACGCGCTCAGCGTGGTGCGGGGCCTGCTGCGCCTCTCCGCCGCCGACGCGCCGGACGACGTGCCCGCCCTGGTCGACGAGCTGGAGGGCCGCATCGGCGCGATGAGCCGCGCGCACGACGTGCTCTCGCGCGAGAACTGGCTGGGCGCCGACCTCGGCGAGATCGTCGTGCGCGAACTTGCCGCGCATCCGGGCCGCGTGGAAGCCGGCGGCCCATCGGTGCGGCTGACCGCGCAGGCGGCGCAGCCGCTGGCGCTGACGCTGAACGAGCTGGTCAGCAACGCCCAGCGCCACGGCGCCCTCTCCGGGACGGGCGGGCACGTCGCGCTGAGCTGGGCGCGGACGGAGGACGGCGCGGAGCTGCGCTGGGTCGAGCGCGGCGGGCCGCCGATCGCTGGGCCCCCGGAGCGCATCGGCTTCGGCTCCATGCTCGTGGACGCCAATATGCGCACGCAGCTGGCCGGCGACGTCCGCCGCCTCTGGGAGCCGGAGGGCCTGACCTGCATTCTCGTCATCGGCGCCGAGGCGCTCGCCCGGGAGTCCGAATCCCCCGGGCTGGCCGAGGGCCCGCTCGCGGGGCGGCGCGTGCTGCTGGTGGAGGACGATCCGGTCCTGGCCCTGTCGATCGCCGCGACGCTGCGCGAGGGCGGCTGCGACGTGCTGGGGCCGGCGCGCTCGGCGGCCGAGGCGATGTTCCTCGCGGGCCAGGCCGGGCGCGTGGACGTGGTCGTGCTGGCCGGGAAGCTGGGAGGGCGGCCCGTGCGGCAGCTCGCCGAGACGCTGCGCGACCGCGCGGGCGTGGTGCTGCACCTCTCGCCGCAGGGGCTGAAGGGCCGCCCCGTCACGCCGCGCGGCCTGCGCGAGGCCCTCGCCGAGGCGCTCGCGGCGCCGCGCGAGGAATGAGCTGCGCGACGGCGCCACAAAAGGCCATGCAACGCGGGCGAGGTTCCATCGTTCTGAATCCACCAGAACCCAATGGAGACGCGATCATGGGAACGACTTCCAGAATAGCCGGCGCCGTGCTCCTGCTCGGCAGCCTTTCGGCCTGCGGCTACAGCACGGGCGACCGCGTGGGCTCGGGCGCCCTGATCGGTGGCGCGGGCGGCGCGGCGATCGGCGCCATGGCGGGCAACCCCCTCGCGGGCGCGGCGGCCGGCGCCGTGGCCGGCGGCGCCGTGGGCGGCCTGACCTCGCCCAACTCGGTCAATCTCGGCCGGCCGGCCTGGCGCTGAGTTCCGACATGCCGAGCGACATCAAGACGAAGAAGGGCCCCGCCTCCAACAAGGCGGAGGCGGGCGTCGGAGCCTCCCTCAACGGCTTCCTCGCCGACACCTACGTCCTGCTGGCCAAGACGCAGGCCTGCCACTGGAACGCGAAGGGGCCGAACTTCTACGGCCTGCACAAGCTGACCGAGGCGCAGTACGGCGAGCTCTTCGAGGCGATCGACGAGCTGGCCGAGCGCGTGCGCGCGCTGGACGTCCCGGCCCCCGGCGGCCTGAACGCCATGCTGCAGCTGGCCAAGCTGGAGGAGGCGCCGGACGGCCTGGTCTCCACGGTCGATGCCGCGCGCATGCTGGCCGAGGACAACGCCACCCTGGCGGCGCGCGCGAGCGAGTTGGCCGAGGAGGCGGACGACGCCGGCGACCAGGCCACGAACGACATGCTCGTGGCGCGCATCGAGGTTCATGAAAAGGCCGCCTGGCTGCTGCGCAGCCACCTCGGCTGATTCTCCCTCTTCATCAAGGAGCACATGATGTCCCAGACCTTTGACAACGCCCGCAACCTGGCCAACGATGCGAAGGGAGAGGCCACCCGCCTCGCCGGCAATGCCCGCGAGCTCGCCCACAACGCGAAGGACGACGCCTCGCGCTTCGTGGCCGATGCCAAGGCCGAGATCGTGCAGCTGCGCGAGAAGGTCGAGGCGCTGATGAACGACCGCGTCACCCCGGCCGTCTCGGCCGTGGCGGATCGCGCGAGCGCCTTCGGCAAATCGGCGACGGAGACGGTGCGGCATCAGGCCGACCGGGCCTCGGATGCAGTGCACGACAGGCCGCTGATCGCGCTCGGCGTGGCTGCACTGGCCGGCTTCGTGGTCGCGAGCCTCATGCGGCGCTGAAGCAAGGGGAGCCTGGCCCGCCCCCTGATCCCTCGGGGATGCGGGGCGGCGGCAGCCCGGCGGCGGAGCCCTTTTCGGATCGGGGACGGGGCGGGAGCAATCCCGCCCCTTTTGCTGCTGCAGGAAACGGCGGAAATCCGCCGTTTTTCATCAGCCTCGCCAGAAACTTTACACCGGTTCGATCGTTCAACCGGCGTCATCCTGAGAGAGGGAAAACACCATGAAGAGCCTTCACGCCAACCTGCTTCCCATGACGCTGGCCGCCGGCCTGGTCGTCGCTCCGATGCTGGCCTTCGCCCAGGCCGACGGCACGCCCGGCAATCCGCCGAGCACCATGACCGGCCGTGCGATCGACCGTGCGACGGGCAATCCGACCGTGCCGGACGGCGCCCCCGGCAATCCGCCCGGCACCGCGGCGGGCCGCGCCGCCGAGCGCGTCACCGGCCAGGCGACGACCCCCAACGGCACGGGCACCAACCGGCCCGGCTCGATGACGGATCGCGCCGCCGAGCGTTCCACCACGACGGCGCCCTCCACCGCCTCCACCACGCCCTCCACGAGCGCGACCACGATGGCCGTGACCTCGGGCTCGGTCGTGACGGAGCGCCCGCGTCTCAGCCAGATCATCGGCGGCAACGTCTACAACGAGCGCAACGAGCGCGTGGGCGAGGTCGATGACGTGATCCTGGCGACGCCTTCGGGTGCGGCCCAGGCGCCGATGGCCATCATCCAGGTCGGCGGCTTCCTCGGCATGGGCGGCCGTCTGGTCTCCGTGCCGCTGAACGACCTGCGCTGGAACTCCGAGAACAGCCGGATCGTGATGCCGGGCGCGTCGAAGGAGGCTCTGCAGTCGCGGGCGCCGTTCGACTACAACTCGCTCCGCCGCGGCTGATCGAACTGTCGTTTCCGGAAACCGGGGCGGCGCGGGATTCATATCCCGCGCCGCCCTTGCCGCATCCGCAGGATTGACATGCTATTTCACCCGCGAAACCCTTCGGCCCCGCTTGCGTTGTGACAATATGCTTTGCCACGCGACAATAATGTTCAGGAATGCATTTTGCCGGAACCCTTGCCGCTCCGGGGAGATCAGCTGTCTGCCATGAGCGACGGTCCTGAAGAGTCTGGAGACGAGAAGCGCATGCCGACCGCATCCCAATGGTCGCCGCGGCCACGCCGGAGTCCGCCCGCGGAAACCGGGTTCGATTGCTGGCTCAGCGGCAGCCTGCGCGCCTCCTTTGGCGACGTGGCCCAGGAGTCCGTGCCCGCGGAACTACTGGACCTTATCCGCAGGAACACCCAGTCGCAGTAACCTTGGTTAAGTCGCCAGTGACTTATTTGCGGCCGCGCTTCATCTTCTTCGGATCGTAGCCGCCACCTCCAGGGCCCAGGGGTTTGGGCTTCCATTCCTTCTTCGGCACCGCCTCGCGCAGGGATCGGCCCGCCTGGTTGGGCGAGAGCGCCGCCTCCCCCGGAATCCCCAGCTCCAGCGCCTCCAGCCGCTTGATCTCGTCGCGGTAGCGGGCGGCCGTCTCGAATTCCAGGTCGGCGGCCGCGGCGCGCATCTTCTTCTCCATCTCGGCGATCGCCTGGCGGAGATCCTTGCCGACGAACTGCGCCTCGGCATCGCCCTCCACCGCCTCGACGGTCACGTAGTCGCCCTGGCTGACGTCGCGCAGCACGTCGGCGATCTCGCGGCGGATGGTCGTGGGCGTGATGCCGTGCTCGGTGTTGTAGGCGATCTGCTTGGCGCGGCGGCGCTCCGTCTCCTCCAACGCGCGCTTCATGCTGTCGGTCATGCGGTCCGCGTAGAGGATCACCCGGCCCTCGGCGTTGCGGGCCGCGCGGCCGATGGTCTGGATCAGCGAGGTGGTGGAGCGCAGGAACCCCTCCTTGTCCGCGTCCAGGATGGCGACGAGCCCGCATTCGGGGATGTCGAGCCCCTCGCGCAACAGGTTGATGCCCACCAGCACGTCGAAGACGCCGCGCCGCAGGTCGCGGATGATCTCGATGCGCTCCAGCGTGTCGATGTCGCTGTGCAGGTAGCGGACCTTCACGCCCATCTCGGTGAGGTATTCCGTCAGCTGCTCGGCCATGCGCTTGGTGAGCACGGTGACGAGGGACCGGAAGCCCTTGGCCGCGACGGCCTTCACCTCGGCGAGCAGGTCGTCCACCTGGCCCTCGACGGGGCGGATGTCACAGACCGGATCCACGAGACCGGTCGGGCGGATGACCTGCTCGGCGAAGACGCCCTGGGTGCGCTCCATCTCCCAGGACCCGGGCGTGGCGCTGACGAAGACGGTCTGGGGGCGGAAGCTCTCCCACTCCTCGAACTTCAGCGGCCGGTTGTCGGTGCAACTCGGCAGCCGGAAGCCGAAATCGCTGAGGATGATCTTGCGGGCATAGTCGCCCCGGTACATGCCGCCGATCTGCGGCACGGTGACGTGGCTCTCGTCGACGACCAGCAGCGCGCCCTCGGGCAGGTATTCGAAGAGGGTCGGCGGCGGGTCTCCCGGATTCCGGCCGGAGAGGTAGCGGGAATAGTTCTCGATGCCTTTGCAGGAGCCGGTGGTCTCCATCATCTCGATGTCGAAGGTGGTGCGCTGGTCGAGCCGCTGGGCCTCCAGCAGCTTGCCCTCCGCCTCCAGCTCCGCCAGGCGCTCCTTCAGCTCGACCTTGATGCGGCCGATGGCCTGCTGGAGCGTGGGCCGCGGCGTCACGTAGTGGCTGTTGGCGTAGATCGAGATCTTGTCGAACTCGCCGGTGATCTCGCCCGTCAGCGGATCGAATTCGCGCAGCGATTCCACCTCGTCGCCGAAGAGGCTGATGCGCCAGGCACGGTCCTCCAGATGGGCGGGCCAGACGTCCAGGTTCTCGCCGCGCACCCGGAAGGTGCCGCGCTGGAAGGCGGCGTCGTTGCGGCGGTACTGCTGCTCGACGAGGCCCTTGAGCAGCGCGTCCCGCAGGATGGAGCCGCCGGTCTCCAGCTTCACGACCATGTTCGAATAGGTCTCGACCGAGCCGATGCCGTAGATGCAGGAGACCGAGGCCACGATCACCACGTCCCGCCGCTCGAGCAGCGACTGCGTGGCGGAGTGCCGCATCCGGTCGATCTGCTCGTTGATCTGACTGTCTTTTTCTATGTAGGTGTCGGTGCGCGGGACATAGGCCTCGGGCTGGTAGTAGTCGTAGTAGGAGACGAAATACTCGACCGCGTTGTCCGGGAAGAAGCTCTTCATCTCGCCGTAGAGCTGCGCGGCCAGGGTCTTGTTGGGCGCCAGGATAAGTGTGGGCCGCTGCACCGCCTCGATCACCTTCGCCATCGTGAAGGTCTTGCCGGACCCCGTGACGCCCAGCAGCACCTGGTCCCGCTCGGCGCCGTTCACGCCGCGGATCAGCTCCTCGATGGCGCGCGGCTGGTCGCCGTTGGGCTGGAACGGGCTGACGACCGTGAGCGGCTTGCCGGCCGGCGGCATGGGCTGCCGGATGGGCTGGAACAGCATGGGCATGGCGAGCAGGTTCATGGCGGCAATATAGGCATGGAGGCCGCCGCATGCAGCCGGGTGGGCGATCCTGCGTTCCGGCCCTATGCTGAAGCCCATGCCCGAAGATGTGGATCCCGACGACCTCTTCGTCAGCGACGACGCCTATGCGGCGGGTCGCCAGGCGTTCAAGGACGGCGCCTCGGTGCTCGAGAATCCGATGGCCCAGACCGGCGACTGGGGGAAGGCCTGGTTCGCGGGCTGGCTCGACGCGCTGGCGGACGCCGTCACCGGCCAGGACCGCGAGAAGGCCGGCTATGCCCGCCTGCTCCGGCACAAGGCCGAGCCCTTCTGAGGAGCCGCGCCATGCGACACATCGCCACTCTGCTCCTCGTCGCCGGCCTGGCGGCGCCCGCCGCGGCCCAGACCCGGATCGTCGCCCAGGCCAATGGCTGGTCCGCCTTCGGCGGCACGACCGAGGGCGGCGTGCCCACCTGCGGACTGGAGACGCGCGACCCCGGCACCGGGCGCCACCTCCTGCTGCAGCATCTGGTGGGCCAGGAGCGACCGATCCTGCGGCTCTCCCGTCCGGGCTGGAACCTGCGCGCCTCCTCCGCGCGGCCGGTGCGGATCGTGATCGACAACCGGCGCGTCGTCGCCGCCGACGCCACGGGCGCGGGGCGCGAGATGAGCTGGCCGCTCGCGCTGGAGGCCTTCGAGCCGGCCTTCCGGCTGGGCAGGCTCATGCGCATCGAATTCCCGGCCGGGCCGGACGCGCCCTGGAACCTGAGCCTGACCGGCACCAATGCCGTGATGGGCGCCTTCATGGGCTGCCTGCGCATGATGGCGATCACGCCCGGCGAGGCCCAGCCCATCCGGCCGCCGCCGCCCGCGGAGCCGCCGGCCCTGGCGCCTCCGCCGGAGGAGCCGCTGCGGCCGCCCGTCGAGCCCCCCGCCCCGTCGCCGGCGCCCGCCGCCCCCGCCGGGCCGCCGCGGATGGATCTGCCGGCGGACAAGGCGGCGCCGCCCACCCAGCGGCCGGCCGCGCCCACGCCGCCGGACGATGGCAAGCAGGGGCCGAAAGCCGGGCCGACCACGCCGCTCTGAGGGGGCGACATCGCGCGGGCCGCGCATCCGATGGGGCGGGCGCCGGCGCTTGGGACGCCCTCGTGCATGAGCCGCCGGGGCCTCGCAGGATCGTCCGCGCTTCCCCCTCGCCTCGCGTGCCGGTTCCGCGTAGTTTCGGCGGGGAAGGAACGCAAGATGACCCCGATCGACCTGGAAGCCATGGCCGCGAGCGTGCCCGACGGCGCGCTCATCGCCCTGCCGCCGGACAATTCCCTGCCTTCCGTGGCGCTGGCCAAGGCCCTCATCCGCCGGGGCGCGCGTGACCTGCGGCTGGTGGGCGTGCCGGTCTCGGGCTTCGCGACGGACATCCTGATCGGCGCGGGCTGCGTGGCCGCGGTGCAGACCAGCGCGGTGAGCCTCGGCGAGGCCGGCTTCGCCCCGCGCTTCACGGCGGCGCTGAAGGCGGGGAAGCTCTCCATCACCGATGCCACCTGCCCCGCCATCCACACCATGCTCCAGGCCGCCGAGAAGGGCGTTCCCTTCATGCCGCTGCGCGGGATCATCGGCAGCGACATCCTGGCGAACCGACCCGACTGGAAGGTCATCCAGAGCCCCTTCGACAGCGGCGAGAAGATCGTCGTCCTGCCGGCGCTGCATCCTGATATCGCCGTCTTCCACGGCGTGATGGCCGACAGTCATGGCAACGTCTATGTCGGCCGCCGGCGCGAATGCGGCACCATCGCGCATGCCAGCAGGCGCGCGCTGGTGACGGTGGAGCGCGTGGTCGAGGGCAATTTCCTGGAGGACGAGCGCCTCGCCCCCGGCACGATCAACGCGACCTATATCAGCGCCTTCGCCGTCGCCGAACGCGGGGCGCGCCCGGCGGCGCTGCTCGACGACTACGGCTTCGACGCTGCCTATGTTGCCGCCTATGCGCGCGCGGGGAAGACCGAGGCCGGCTTCGCCGAATGGTGCGCGGAGCATGTCTTCGAGGCGCGGGCGGTCGCCGCCGAATGAGCTACCGTCCGGAAGAATTGTTGGCCGTCACGCTGGCGAAGCTGATCCGCGCCGTGCCGACGCGCCACATCGCCGTCGGCGCCGCCTCCCCCGTCCCGGCCGCGGCCTGCTGGCTCGCGGTGAAGCAGGGCGAGCCGGTGCGGCTCTCGCTGCTCCACAAGCGCACCGGCAACCCCTTCACCGAGGGCACGCGCGAGCTCTTCGACCTCACCGGCCAGGGCCGGGTGGACCTCTTCTTCCTGGGCGGCGGCCAGATCGACGGGCAGGCCAACCTCAACCTCATCGGCACGGGCGAATGGCCCGGCCGCGAGGTGCGCTTCCCCGGCAGCTTCGGCTCGGCCTTCATGTACTTCATGACCGGCCGCACGATCCTCTTCCGCGAGGAGCACAGCCCGCGCGTGCTGGTGGACAAGGTCGCGCATATCTCGGCCCCGGGCATCAGCGAGCCGGGCGTCTATCGCCGCGGCCATGCGCAGGCCCTGGTGACGGGCCGCTGCGTCTTCGCCTTCCACCCCGATCGCGGCCGCTTCTCGCTGGCCTCCGTGCATCCGGGCGAAACGGTGGAGGGCGTGCGCGAGATGACGGGCTTCGCCTTCGACGTCGATGGCGAGGTGCCGCAAACGCCGGCTCCGACCGAGGAAGAACTTGCGCTGCTGCGCGGTTCGGTGTGTGACGAGATGATGGAAACCTATCCCGAGTTCTGCTCTCGGGTGTTCGACAGGAAGCTTGCGGCATGAACGACGCCCTTCCGATGGCCGGGGGCCGCGCCCTCGCCAGCGGTCCCGGCGCCCTCTCGGGGCTGCGCGTGGTGGACCTCACCCGCGTGCTCGGGGGGCCCTACTGCACCATGGTCCTCAGCGACCATGGCGCCGACGTCATCAAGCTGGAGCCGCCGCAGGGCGACGAGGTGCGCGACTGGGGCCCGCCCTTCGACGGCCATGGCGACGCCTCCTACTTCGTCGGCGTGAACCGCAACAAGAAGTCGGTGGGGCTCGACCTGTCGCAGCCGCAGGGGCGCGAGGTGCTGCTGCGCCTGCTCGAGGGCGCGGACGTGCTGATCGAGAACTTCAAGCCGGGCAGCATGGAAAAGTGGGGCCTCGGCTATGAGGAGGTGCTGGCCCAGCGCTTCCCCCGGCTGATCCATTGCCGCGTCTCCGGCTTCGGCGCGACGGGGCCGCTGGGCGGCTTCCCGGGCTACGACGCCATCCTGCAGGCGATGGTCGGCCTCATGTCGATCAACGGCACGGAGAATTCCGGGCCGACGCGCCTCGGCACGCCGATCGTGGACATCGCGACCGGCCTGTTCAGCACCATCGCCATCCTCATGGCCGTGGTGGAGCGCGAGAAGTCGGGCAAGGGCCAATACTGCGACATGACGCTGCATGATTGCGGCATGGCCCTGCTGCACCCGCATGCGGCCAACTTCTTCCTGAACGGCAAGCGGCCCGTGGCCACGGGCAATCCGCACCCGAACCTGGCGCCCTATGCCAAGTTCACCACGAAGACCTGCGAGATCTTCGTCGGCTGCGGCAATGACCCGACCTTCCGGAAATTCTGCAAGTTCCTGGGACTCGACGCGCTCGGCACCGATCCGCGCTTCGCCACCAACGGCCAGCGTGTGATCAACAAGGCGGCGCTGACCGAGATCCTCAATACCCGCTTCGCCGGCGAGGACGGCATCGATCTGTGCCAGCGCATGCTGGCGGCGGGCCTGCCCGCCGGTCCCGTGCTCGGCGTGGATCAGGCGATGTCCGCCCCGCACACGGCGCATCGAAACATGGTCACCGAGAAGGACGGCTTCGTCGGCCTCGGAACCCCCATCAAGCTCAGCCGCACGCCCGGCGGCACGCGCACGGCCCCGCCGCAATTCGCGCAGCACACCAACGAGGTGCTGGCGAAGCACGGCTTCTCGGAGGAGGAGATCGCGCGCCTCGCCGAGGCCGGCGTGCTGGTCGAGAAGCGGCGGAAGTAATGCTCGCCGAGGTCCGGGAGGCGGATGCGCCACCCGAGGTCGCGGCGATCTACGCCCAGCTGCGCGAGGCCTGCGGCCTGCCGCTGGTGAACCTCATCTGGCGCCATTTCGCGACGCTGGACGGGGTGCTGCCCTGGGCCTGGAATTCCGTGCGCCCTACCCTGCCGCTGCTGGCCGGCGCGCGCGAGCGGGTGCGCGCCGCCCTTGCCGTGCCCAGCCTGCCGGTCGGCGAGGAGGCGGCGCGGCTGGCCGCCCTCTACAATCGCGGCAATCTCGGCAACCTGATCCTGCTGACGGCGCTGCTGCGCGGGAAGCAGGGCCATTCCACCGCGCCCGAGGCCCCGCCGCCGGAAATGCTGCCGGCATCCGTGCCCCTGCCGAAGCTGGAAGAGTTGCCAGCGGCGACGGCCCGCGCCGTCCGCGCCCTCGGCGCGCTGCATGGGCACGAGGCCGGCGTGATCCCGACGCTCTACCTCCATCTCGCGCATTGGCCGGCGCTGCCGACGCCGCTCTGCGCCGCCCTCTCCCCGATGATCGCGACCGGCCGCATCGCCGCGCTCCGCGAGGCCGTGCTCGCCGCCGCCTCAGTCGAGGCGGATGGGCTGCGGCCCTGTCTCGCGGCGCCGCCGGAGCCGCCGGCCGAGGCGCTTTCGGCCGCGCGCGGCACGCTGCGGCTCTTCGTAACCCGGGTGATTCCGGAGATGGTGCCGATCGGGCTGATGCTGAGGCCCTGATACCGCCCGCCCCGGGACGGAACGGCTTGCGGCCGACCTGTCACTCCTGAGCGGGAGCGGCCTCCGAGACCCGCAGCGCCTCGGCCTCCGCCTTCAGCCGCGCGTAGGAGCGGACGGAAAGCACCAGCATCCCCATGTACATCGCGCCGCCGAGCGCGAGCGCCGCCCAGGGCTCGGTCACCAGGAAGGCGATGAAGGCGCCGGTGCCGAGCAGCAGCGGCAGGACCATCTGCGCCGGCACCTTGAAGTTCTTGAAGGACCAGGAGGGCAGCGTGCTGACCATGAGCCCGCCCACCACGAAGAGCACGATCGCGCTGAAGAGCGGATAGCGGATGGCGTTCGCGAAGCCGTCCCACTCCCATTCCGCGAAGGCGAGCGAGGCGAAGAGCGGGAAGAGCGCGAGCCCCGCGCCGGCCGGCGCGGGCACCCCCGTGAAGAAGTTGTAGGCATAGGCCGGCTTGGGCGGCGGGATCACGCCGGGCTCGGCGATGCTGGCCGCGTTGAAGCGCGCCAGCCGCAGCGAGCTGCACACCGCGAACATCACGCAGGGGATGAAGCCGAGCGGCCCCGCATGCTGCAGCGTCCAGAGGTAGAGGATCAGCCCCGGCGCCACGCCGAAGCAGAGGAAGTCGGACAGGCTGTCGAACTCGGCGCCGAAGCGCGAGGTGCCCTTGAGCAGGCGGGCGATGCGTCCGTCCAGCCCGTCGATCACGGCGGCCACCACGATGAAGGAGGCCGCCTGCGGGAAGCGCCCCTCGATGCCGAAGCGGATGGCGACCAGGCCGCAGCACAGCCCCACCATCGTCATCAGGTTCGGGATGAGCCGGTTGAAGGACGGCCCACGGAACCGCGGCCTCTGCGGCCCGCTGAGGCCGCGCAGCCGGCCGCGAAGGCTCGGCCGGGTCATCCGAAGGCCGCCGCCACCGGCGAGGTCGCGAGATCGGCCAGGACCGTCTCGCCGCCGATCATGGTCTGACCCACCAGCACCTTGGGCTTCACGCCCTCGGGCAGATAGACGTCGGTGCGGCTGCCGAAGCGGATGATGCCGAAGCGGTCGCCGGCCAGCAGCTGGTCGCCCTCGCGCACGCTGCAGACGATGCGGCGGGCGACGAGGCCCGCGATCTGCACGCAGGCGAGCTGGCGGCCGTCCGGCAGGTCGAAGCGGAGCGCGTTGCGCTCGTTCTCGGTGGAGGCCTTCTCCATGCTCGCATCGATGAAGGTGCCGTGGCGGTAGGCGATGCGGCTGATGCGGCCCTGCACGGGCGAATAGTTCACATGCACGTCGAGCACGGAGAGGAAGATGGCCACCCGCCAGCGCGGCGCGTCGCCCATCTCGAGCTCGGCCGGCGGGATGGCGGGGCCGACGAGGACGACCTTGCCGTCGGCCGGGGCGATGACGAGGTCACGCTCCTGCGGCGGCACGCGCTTGGGGTCTCGGAAGAAGTAGAGGCAGAAGAGGGTGAAGGCGACGCCGATCCAGAAGAGCCAAGGGCCGAGGATGAGCCCGCCCACGACGGCGACCGCGGCGCCGCCATAGATGAAGGGCTTCCCCGCCGGGTGCGGCGGCGAGAGGACGAGAGACAGGCTGTTCGCGAGGGACATGCGGCGGATTTATCCTCTGTTCACCTTTCTGCGGCAAGTTTCTGTCCGCATGATCACGCTCGGTCCCTTTGCCGTCGGCCGCGACGGTACGCTCTCGCCCCGATCGCCCGGGCTTCGGCCCGCCTTGAGCTTCGCCTGGCGGGGACGCCATTGCGAGGCCCTGATGGTGGAAGGCGCCCTGCGGCTGCGCGCTATGGCCGGCCGCATCCCCTCCACTGCGGAGCGCAACGCCGACCGCGCGGGAACGTTGCGCGCCGTGGCCGCGCTGCCGCCCGATCTGCCGGACGGCTGGCAGCTCCGGCTGACAGCCGACCATCGCCTGGCGCTGGAGGCGGAAGCCCCGGCGGGCGGCACGGCGGTGGCCTTGCTGGGCGAGATGGTGCGCTTCGCGATGGCGATGGATCCCTATCTGGACCGGCTGGAGGCGGCCGGGGCCTGATCAGGGCGTCGCTTGCGGCAGGGTGAAGATCTGCCCCGGATAGATCAGGTGCGGATTGCGGATCTGCTCGCGATTGGCCGCGAAGATGTCCGTGTAGCGGATGCCCTGGCCATAGGTGCCGCGCGCGATGCGCCAGAGATTGTGGCCGGGCTGGACCACGTGCCGCGTCGGCGCCTCCTCCGCACTGGCGACCGCCGGGGGCGGGTCACGCTGGAAGGGCTGCTCGACGCGCGAGAGCACCTGCCCCTGCGCGCCGATCTGGTCGGCGCGGAGCACGTGGCGGCCGTAGGCGGGCTGCGCCTGGGGGGAGTGGCTCCAGCGGCCCTGGGCGTCGGCGAAGACCTCGCCCGAGGGCGCGTCGTCGATGTAGAGGCGCAGCAACGCCCCGGCCGGAGCCGCGCCCGCGAAGCGCATGCCGGAGGTGCCGGCATAGTCCACGAGATCGATCGAAAGGCGGGCCGTGGCCGGCGCCTGCAGCGCCAGGACGGGCGCCCTCGCGCCGGGAGCCGGCAAGAGCAGCGCCACCGCCGCCGACGGCTGCGGCCCGGCGGCCGCGGGACGGGTCTCGGGCGTGGCATCCGGCGACGCGCCGGAGGGCGCCGGCGGCCGCGCCTCGGCCAGCACGGCGGGCGGCGGGCCGGGGACCAGGAGCACCACGCTGGCCTCCCCCGCCAGCGGCTCCCCGCCGGGGAGCCGCGCGGTCAGCGTCAGCTCGCGCGCGCCGGGCGTCAGCGGGGAATCGGGCAGGATCACCCATTCGCCGCGCGCATCGGCGCGGCCACGGCCGATCTCGCGGCCGTTCTCCAGCAGCACGACCTCGGCGCCCGGGGCGGCGCGGCCGGCGGTGACCAGGGCGCCACGGGCACCGACCCGCGCCACGTCGAAGCGCGGCGGGTCCTGGCGCGGGCGGGCCGGCTCGGGACGGGGCGCCGCAGTCTGGGGCGCCGCAGTCTGGGGCGCGGCAGTCTGGGCCGGCGGCGCGGCGGGCTCCGGACGAGGCGGAAGGGCTGCAGCTTCCGGGCGCGGGGGGACGGGTTCCGGAGCGGCCGCGACGGCGCTTGCCGGCGCCGTGGCCTCGGAGCGCGGGGCCGCCGCCTCCGGGGGGCGCTCGGGGAGCGATGCGGGCGGCTGCGTCGGCGCCGTCACGCCGGGCTCCGCGCGGCGCGGCGCTTCGGCTCCCGGTGCTTCGGCTCCCGGTGCTTCGGTTCCGGGCGCTTCGGTTCTGGGCGCTTCGGCCCGGAGTGCTTCCGCGTTCGGCCGGGGGGCGGACGGCGCGGCGGGGCGGGAGAGATCATCATGGGGCGCGGTCTGGAAGGCCCCGCCGAGCCAGGCGCCCAGCGCGAGCGTAAGCCCCGCGACCGCGAATATTCCCAAACGGCCCAAGCTGATCCCCACAGACTCGCAGATCGTAACTAAGCGGAAGCGCGCCCGCCGTCCACGCCGCAGCGGGATTCCGTCCAGGGAATCCGGGGCTTCGCGCCATTTTTGCCGCGGAGGGGTCCACGGCACGGTTTTTGGGGCGCCATGCGCCCGGCGGGCTGGCCCCCGTCTTGCTAGGCCGGCAGGCATCCCAGCCCTGGAAGAGACCCGAATGACCTCATCGCCCCTCTCCCGCCGCGACCTGCTGGCCCTCGCCACGGCCACCGGCGCCACCGGCATGCCCGCGCCTTGGGCGGGCAGCGGGGCGAGCGCTCAATCGCCGGGCGAGCGCGTGATCCGCTATGCCATCTCCATGGCCGATATCCCGCAGACCACCGGCCAGCCGGACCGCGGCGCCGGCGCCTACCAGTTCACCGGCTACACCATCTACGACCCGCTGGTGGCCTGGGAGATGGATGTCGCCGACCGTCCCGGCAAGCTCGTCCCCGGCCTCGCCACGGCATGGGAGGCCGACGCCTCGGACCGCAAGAAGTGGGTGTTCAAGCTGCGCCCCGGCGTGAAGTTCCACGACGGCAGCGACTTCGACGCCGATGCGGTGATCTGGAACTTCGAGAAGGTGCTGAACCCGCAGGCGCCGCATTTCGACAATCGCCAGGCCGCCCAGGTCCGCCCCCGCCTGCCGAGCGTGGCGAGCTGGCGCAAGATCGACGCCATGACCGTCGAGGTCACGACGCGCGCGGTGGACAGCATCTTCCCCTATCAGATGCTGTGGTTCCTGATCTCCTCGCCCGCGCAATACGAGAAGCTCGGCCGCAGCTGGGAGCGCTTCGCGAGCGAGCCCTCGGGCACCGGCCCCTTCCGCCTCGCCCGCCTCGTCCCGCGCGAGCGCGCGGAGCTGGTCAGGAACACGGGCTATTGGAACCCCGCCCGCATGCCCAAGGCCGACCGCATCGTGCTGGTCGTGGCGCCGGAGGAGACGACGCGGACCAACGCGCTGCTCACCGGGCAGGTGGACTTCATCGAGACCCCCTCGCCCGACCTCGTGCCGCGGCTGCGCGCCTCGGGCGCGCGGATCATCGAGAACGTGACGCCGCATGTCTGGAACTACCATCTGAGCCTGGTGGAGGGCTCGCCCTGGCGCGACCTGAAGCTGCGCCAGACGGCCAACCTCGCCATCAACCGCGAGGAGATCGTGGCGCTGATGAACGGGTTGGCGAAGCCGGCGGTGGGTGTCGTGGACCCAACCTCGCCCTGGTTCGGCCATCCCACTTTCCGCATCACCCATGACCCGGACCGCGCGCGGCGGCTGGTGCAGGAGGCGGGCTTCTCGCGCGCCAATCCCCTGAAGACGAAGTTCCTGGTGCCGAGCGGCGGATCGGGGCAGATGCTCTCGATGCCGATCAACGAATATATCCAGTCGGCCTGGCGCGAGGTCGGCATCGACATCGAGTTCCAGGTCGTGGAGCTCGAGGTCTCCTACACCTGCTGGCGCCAGGGCGCGGCCGGCGAGATCGCGCGCGCGGGGAACATCACCGCCAACAACGTGGCCTATGTGACGAGCGACCCGCTCTACGCGCTGATCCGCTTCTTCCACTCCAACCAGATCTCGCCGCGCGGCGTGAACTGGAGCCATTACCGCAACGCCGAGATCGACCGGCTGATCGACGAGGCGACGAGCAACTTCGATCCGGCGGCGGTGGACCGGCTGATGGCCCAGGTGCATCAGAAAGCGGTCGACGAGGCGCTGCTGGTCTTCGTGGTGCACGACACCAACCCGCATGCGGCGGGCCGCAACGTGCGCGGCTATACGCAGGCGCAGCACTGGTTCCAGGATCTGACGACTTTGGCGTAGCCAAGTCTGTCTTCTTGCCCTCGGACGCCGGGCGGCCGCCTCCGCGGCCCTGGCTTCGCCGGATCGGGGGCGCCTGGCCGAAAGGTCGGCCGGGCGGCGCAGGCCGCCGTGCGGTCGGATGCCTGGTCAGGTTCCCGCCCGCGCCCGCCCGTCAGTTGCTGCTGATCGCGGGCTCCAGCCCCGCATGCTTCGCCGCCGGATGCCCCGGATTGCGGAAGCGGAGCTCGCCCTCCGGCACCGAGGCGCCCGCCCCGAAGAACTCCTGCCGCGTGGTGCAGGTCACCGCCACGACGCGGCGCGCCACCGGCTCGGTGAGGAAGCGCCGTACGGCGCCCTCCAGCTCCAGCGTGTCGCGCAGCGAGTGCCATTCGGCGGCTTCCAGGTCGTCCAGGAAGACCGAGAGGATGCCCGGCTGCTTTCCCGAGAGCCGCGCGCCGGCCGTCAGGGCCAGCCGCCGGCCGACCGCCTGGGAGATCGCGTTCTCGCGCCCCGCCCGGGCCGCCATCACCAGCACGCTGCCGCTCGCCGGATCGGCCGTGACGGCGAGATGCGCCTCCACCCCGAAGACCTGCCGCAGGCGCGCCGGCAAAGCGCGCTGGGGGTCGCTCGCGGCCTGGGCGCCGGCCAGCACCAGCGGGTCCAGCTTCATGACGGCATCGGCGCTGGTGTCCTGCCGCCGCTCATCGGCCAGCATGGTCGAGATCCGGGCATGCAGGTCAGCGAGCTGCGTCGTGTCCGAGACGCCCTCGGGCAGGGTCATCTTGAGGATGTAGCGGCCGGGATGGGCGGCGAGCCAGGTCTGCAGCTCCGGATTCACCCGGTCAACCAGCATCGCCCAGTGGCCGCGATGCAGCGGCCGCCCCTCCTCGGCGGAGAGGGTCTCGCAAACCACCTCGGTGGCCGCGCCGCCGCGCTCGATCAGAAGATCGTGGTCGGTGCCGTGGAGCAGCCCGTCGAAGCGGACCTCGAAGCCCCGGGCGCGGAGCAGCGAGGCGGTGCGGACGAGGTGGAAGAGCGGGATCAGGTTCGCCTCGCCGGCGAGGCCCTGGGCCAGCATGGCCTTGACCCGCTTGCGCCCGGGATCGGGCAGCGCCCGGGCCAGCGCCGCGAGCTCACGGGCGAAGCCCAGCACCAGCCGCTCGGCGCGGCCAGCCCGGGCCATCATCTCCGGCCGGTCCAGCCGGGCCAGGATCAACTCCAGCATGTGGCGCTGCTGGGCGGCGCGGCCGGCCAGCGAGCCCGGCTGCGCCCGCGCGCCGAGATCGGCCACGCGCTTCCTCCATGTGGCGCCGCCCGCCAGGGCCACGAAGGCCTTCAGCGCGCTCACATCGGCAGGGGTCGATTCGTCAGGCGGCATAAGCCCTCGTCTGGGTGTCGGGGACATCGAGCACGGCCGACACCGCGCCGTCTTGCACGAAAATGCTATCAGGATTCATATTCCTGAGCCTCAAAATCCTTCGTCCGGTCCGCCGCCGGCCGGCGCGCCGGCCGGCGAGGCGGCTCACTCGCGCGGGAGCCGCCCCAGGACCGGCGCCCCGGGGTTCTGCGCCCGGTGGCGCAGCAGGTGGTCCGCCAGCACGCAGGCCAGCATGGCCTCGCCCACCGGCACGGCGCGGATGCCGACGCAGGGATCGTGGCGGCCCTTTGTCAGCAGGTCGGTGTTCGCCCCGGCCTGGGTCACGGCCTGGCGGGGGGTGAGGATCGAGCTGGTCGGCTTCACGGCGAAGCGGGCAACGATGGGCTGGCCCGTCGAGATCCCGCCGAGGATCCCGCCCGCGTGGTTGGCGAGGAACTCCACCGCCCCATCCTGGCGCATGCGCATCTCATCCGCGTTCTCCTCGCCGGAGAGGGCGGCGGCGGCGAATCCGTCGCCGATCTCGACACCCTTCACCGCGTTGATGGACATGAGCCCGGCCGCGATCTCCGCGTCGAGCTTGCCATAGATGGGAGCCCCGAGGCCCACGGGAACCCCCTCGGCCCGCACTTCGATCACAGCGCCGACGGAACTGCCGGATTTGCGCACCCCGGAGAGCTGCTCCTCCCAGCGCCTCGCGGCGGCCGGGTCGGGGCACCAGAATTCGTTGCCGCGCACTTCGGCCCAGTCCCAGGCCGCGCGGTCGATCGCATCCGCGCCGATCTGCACCAGCGCGCCGCGGATCACCACGCCCTCGCCCAGCACGCGCCGCGCCACGGCGCCGGCGGCCACGCGCATCGCCGTCTCGCGCGCCGAGGCCCGCCCCCCGCCGCGATAGTCGCGGATGCCGTATTTCCATTCATAGGCGATGTCGGCATGGCCGGGACGGAAGCTCTTCGCGATCTCGCCGTAGTCCTTGGACCGCTGGTCCTGGTTCTCGATGAGCAGCGCGATCGGCGTGCCGGTCGTGCGACCCTCGAAGACGCCGGAGAGGATGCGGACCTGGTCCGGCTCCTGCCGCTGCGTCACGAATTTGGACGTGCCGGGCTTCCGCTTGTCCAGGAAGGGCTGGATCCAGGCCTCGTCGAGCTCCAGCCCGGGCGGACAGCCGTCGACGACGCAGCCGATGGCGGGCCCGTGGCTCTCGCCCCAGGTGGTGACGCGGAAGAGATGGCCGAAGCTGTTGTGACTCATGGTGAGCCCTCCTAGCCCGGGCGGGGCGCCGCGGCCACTGGAAGGCGCAGGCGCGGCCTCGCGGCCCTGGGCCGCCAGCCTCCGTCCCGCATGCCCCGGCCGAATCGGCCGGCCGGGTGGAACCTCGCGCGGGGCACGCGCTACGCTTTGCGCGTGCACGCCGTCTCCACGCTCCTGGCGACCCTGGTCGTCGCCCTCGCGCTCGCCTTCGGACTTGGGCTCGTGGCGCGGCTGCTGCGGTTGCCGCCCCTGCTGGGCTACCTCGCCGCCGGCCTTGTGGTCGGCCCCTATACGCCGGGCTTCGTCGCCGACCGGGGGATGACCTCGGCCATGGCAGAGATCGGCGTGGCGCTGCTCCTCTTCGGCGTCGGCCTGCACTTCCGCCCGCGCGACCTGCTGGCGGTATGGCGCGTGGCGGTGCCCGGCGCGCTCGGCCAGGTGGCCGTCGGCACCACGCTCGGCGGCCTGCTGGGCTGGTTCGCCCTCGGCCTCGGCGCGGGGCCGGCGGCCGCCTTCGGCCTGGCGCTCTCCATCTCCTCCACCGCCGTCGCCACCCGCACCCTCGAGGAGCGCGGGCGGCTGGCCGGCGAGGCCGGGCGCGTCGCGCTGGGCTGGCTGGTCGCGCAGGACCTCGTCGTCGTCCTGGCCCTGGTGCTGCTGCCGGTCCTGGCCGGCAATCCCGGGGAGCTGGGCGGCGCGCTGGCGAAGACCGCGCTGGAGCTCGTGGCCTTCGTGCTGCTCCTGGGAGTCGCCGGGCGCGTGCTGCTGCCGCGCCTGCTCGCGCTGGTCGCCGCCACGGGGTCGCGCGAGCTCTTCACCCTCGCGGTGGTCGTGGCGGCCCTCGGCACGGCCTTCGGCTGCTCGGCGCTGTTCGGCGTCTCGCCGGCGCTCGGCGCCTTCTTCGCCGGCGTGCTGCTGGCCGAGAGCCCGCAGGGGCACCAGGCCGCGGCCGAGACCATGCCGCTTCAGCGCATCTTCGTGGCGCTGTTCTTCGTCTCCGTGGGCATGCTGGTGGACCCGGTCGCCATTCTCGCCGCGCCCTGGCTGGCGCTGGCCGCCTTCACCACCACCGTGCTCGGCACCGGCGTCGCCATCCTGGTCCTGCTGACGGCGCTGCGCGTGGCCCTGCCGACCGCGGCCACCGTCGCGGGCGGGCTGGCGCAGATCGGCGAGTTCTCCTTCGTCCTGCAGGAGCTCGCCATCGGCTTCGACGTGCTGCCGGCCGAGGCGCGCGGCCCCATCCTGGCGGCGGCGACGCTGACCATCATCCTCGCGCCCGTCTCGCTCTCGCTGGCCGAGCGGCTGGCCACGCGCGTCGTCGGCGAGCGGCGCTACCGCGCCTGGATCGCCCGCCGCGCCGGCGCCCGTGCCTTCGCCGCCCTGCCGGCCGGCCTCTCCGGCCACGCGATCATCGCGGGCTACGGGCGCGTCGGCCGCGTCGTCGCCAAGGCCCTGGCCGAGCACGGCATTCCCCATGTCGCCATCGAGGCCGACCACGGCGTCGCCATGCGGCTGCGCGCCAGGGGGATGCCCGTCATCTGGGGCGATGCCGCCCAGCCGGAGGTGCTCAAGGCGGCGCGGCCGGAGACCGCGAGCCTCATCGTCCTCGCCATGCCCGACGCCTTCGGCTGCCGCCGCGTGCTCGACATGGCGCGCGCGGCCAATCCGGCCATCGCGGCGACCGCGCGCGCCCATAACGACGAGGAGGCGCGATTCCTGGGCCGGCTGGACGGGGTGGGGCTCGTCGTGATGGGGGAGCGGGAGATCGCGCTGGGAATGGCGGGATTCGCGCTGCAGCACTTCGACCTGGAGGCGGACCAGGCGCAGCGGACGGTGGACCGGCTGCGGCAGGGGTGATGCGGCGCGGCGAGCGAAGCCCTCCCGCCTTCAGCCCTTGTCGATGGTGAGGTCCGGCGCGTCGGGGTTCTTCATGCCCACGATGTGGTAGCCGCAATCCACGTGATGCACCTCGCCGGACACGCCCGTGGAGAGCGGCGAGAGCAGGTAGAGCCCCGCCCCGCCGACCTCGTCCAGCCCGACATTGCGCTGCATGGGCGCGTTGTACTGGTTCCACTTGAGGATGTAGCGAAAGTCGCCGATGCCGCTGGCCGCCAGCGTCTTGATGGGCCCGGCGCTGATGGCGTTCACGCGGATGCCATCGGGTCCGAGGTCCGCTGCCATGTAGCGCACGCTGGCCTCGAGCGCGGCCTTGGCGACGCCCATCACATTGTAGTGCGGCACCCATTTCTCGGCGCCGAGGTAGCTCAGCGTGAGCAGCGAGCCGCCCTCGCTCATCAGGGCCGCGGCGCGGCGCCCGGTCGCGGCGAAGGAGTAGCAGGAAATGTCGAGCGCCTGGAGGAAGGCCTCGCGCGGCGTGTCGAGGAACCGGCCCCGGAGGTACTGCTTGTCCGCGAAGCCGATGGCATGGACGAAGAAGTCGAGCTTGCCCCAGCGCTCCTCGATCGCGCCGAAGGCCGCGTCCATGTCCTCGTCGCTGCCGACGTCGCAAGGAATGACGATGTCGCTGCCGATGCTCTCGGCGAGCGGGCGGACGCGCTTCTCCAGCGCCTCGCCCTGGTAGGTGAAGGCAAGCTCCGCGCCCTGCGCCGCGCAGGCCCGGGCAATCGCCCAGGCGATGGAGCGGTCGTTCGCCACGCCCATGATGAGGCCGCGGCGGCCCTGCATCAGCGTCCCGGCGGGCAGGGTGGCGGGGGCGGCGTCTTCCTTCATGGCGTTCCGTATCTCGGCGCGGGCGGACCGCGGCAGGTGGCGGGGACGGAAGTTGTGGTGACACATGCCCCACAACCCGGCAAGGCCCCAGGGAAGGCCTCGAAGGTTCGATGGAATCCGCGAGGGCCATCCCATCCCGTGTCGCGATCGGATACACGCCCCGCGCGATCCGGTCTAAGGAACGACCATGTCCGACCCGCAAGATCCCTACGCCCTCTTCGCCGAATGGCTGGCCGAGGCGGAGAAGTCCGAGCCGAACGACCCCAACGCCATGTGCCTGGCGACCTGCACCCCGGAGGGACGGCCCACCGCGCGGATGGTGCTGCTGAAGGGCCAGGACGAGCGGGGCTTCGTCTTCTACACCAACCTCGAATCGCGCAAGGGCGAGCAGCTCGCGGCCAATCCCTTCGCGGCACTGTGCTTCCACTGGAAGTCGCTGCGGCGGAGCATCCGCGTCGAGGGACGCGTGGAGGCGGTGACCGGCGCCGAGGCCGACGCCTATTTCGCCACGCGGGCGCGCGGCTCGCGCATCGGCGCCTGGGCGTCGCGCCAGTCGCGGCCGCTGGAGGGCCGCTGGGCGCTGGAGAAGGCGGTGGCGGAATACACGCTGAAATTCGGCGTGGGCGCGATCCCTCGGCCGGAGTTCTGGTCGGGCTTCCGCCTACTGCCCGACCGCATCGAATTCTGGCGCGACATGCCCTTCCGCCTGCACGAGCGGCGCGTCTTCACCCCGGAAGGCGCCGGCTGGCGAGAAGAGGCCCTTTACCCCTGATGGCGATCCCCGCCGGGCAAAGGGAGGCCGCCGCCTTCCTGGAGAAGCTGACCGGCGGCGGCGTCACGGAGACGCATGTCTCGGCCGTCTTCCTGGGGCCGGACGAGGCGCTGAAGCTCAAGAAGGCCGTGGATCTCGGCTTCCTCGACTTCACCCGGCTGGAGGAGCGCGAGCGGCTGGTGCGGTTCGAGCACGAGCTCAACGCCCCGCAGGCCCCGTCGCTCTATCTGGGCTGCGAGAAGCTCACGCGCGGCCCGGAGGGCCTGCGCCTCGGCGGCGAGGGCGAGGCGGTGGACTGGGTGCTGCGCATGCGCCGCCTGCCCGCCGATGCCTTCCTCTCCGAGCGGCCCTGCGAGCCGGAGCTGCTCGACCCCATGGCCGATGCCGTGGCGGCGCTGCATGCGGGCGCGCCGCGGCGCGAGGGCGACGGCGACATGACGCGCGTGCTGACCGGCAATCGGGAGGCCGGGCTCGCCGCCGGCCTGCCGCGCGAGGCGGTGCTGCGCTGGTCCCGGACGGCGCTGGCCCTGCATGGCCGGCTGCGGGCCTGGCTCTACGGGCGCGCCTCGCGCGGCTTCCTCCGGCGCTGCCATGGCGACCTGCATCTCGGGAACGTCTGCCTGATCGACGGCCGCCCCACGCCCTTCGACGCGCTGGAATTCGACGAGGCGCTGGCGACCATCGACACGGGCTACGACCTCGCCTTCCTGCTGATGGACCTCACGATCCGCCACGGGCGCGGGCCGGCCAACCGCGTGCTGAACCGCTACCTCGCCCGCACCGGCGACGTGGCGCTGCTGCGCGGGCTGCCGCTCTGGCTCTCGCTGCGCGCCTTCATCCGCGCGCATGTCGCCGCGCGCTCCGGCGACGATCCCGCCGGGCTGCTGGCGGCGGCGCTCGAGTGGCTGGAGCCGCCGCCCCGCCCCGTGCTGGTGGCGATCGGCGGCCTGCCCGGCAGCGGCAAGTCCACCGTCGGCCGGCTGGTCGCCGCCGCGCTCGGCCCCTCCCCCGGCGCGGTGCATCTGCGCAGCGACGAGATCCGCAAGCGACGTCATGGAATATCGCCCGAGGAGCGCCTGCCGCAAACGGCCTATGGGCCCGCCGAGGCACGGCAGGTCTTCGCCGAGCTGCGTGAACTCGCGGGCGCGGCGCTCAATGCCGGCTGCTCCGTCGTCGCCGACGGCGCGTATCTCGACCCTCGCGAACGAGAAGCCATCGCCAGCGCCGCGCCGGATTTCTTCGGCTTCTGGCTCGAAGCGCCGCTCGACACTCTGCGCGCCCGCGTGGCGTCTCGCTCCGGCGACGCCTCGGACGCCGATGTCGCGGTTCTCGACATGATGGCCGCGCGCGAGGCCGGACCGCTGGACTGGACGCGCCTCGACAGCACGTCCGACCCTGCGACCGTGGCGCGCAAGATGCTGGACTCATTGCCTTCCGCCCCGCCATAACCGGATCGGAACAACCGGCCTTCGGGGGACACGACATGGCCTATCGCCGCCTGCTTCTGCCCATGACGGGGACGGCCGCGGGAGAAGCCGCGCTCGCCACCGCGCTGCTCGTCGCCCGCATCTGGAACGCGCATGTCCATTGCCTGCATGTCCGCGTCGATGCGCGGGACGTGGCGCCGCTGGCCGGCGAGGGCCTCTCCGGCGCCATGATCGAGGAGATGATGGCCGCCACCGAGCGCGAGAGCGGCGACCGCGCCGGCCGCGTCCGCGCCCTGTTCGAGCGCTTCGCCGCCACCGCCGGCGACGTCATCATCGCCGATTCCGCCGAGACGGCGCTGAAGTCCGAGGGGCCCACCCTTTCCTTCGAATCCATCGCGGGGCGCGAGGAGGACATCGTCGCCCAGCAGTCGCGCCTCTACGACATGGCCGTGGTGCCGCATCCCGAGGCCGACGAGGACGTCTCCAGCTCCGACGCGCTGCATGCCGTGCTCTTCGACAGCGGCCGGCCGGTGCTGATCGCGCCGCGCGTGGCGCCGGCCACCATCGGCACGCGCGTGTGCTGCGCCTGGAACGGCTCGGCCGAGTCCGCCGCGGCGATCGAGGCTGCCCTGCCCTGGCTGCACCGCGCCGATGCGCGCCGCATCCTCTATGCCGACGAGTATCAGCGCCGCGGGCCCAAGGTGGAGGGCATCCTGGCCTATCTCCACTGGCACGAGATCTCGGCCGAGGCGATGCAGTTCAAGCCGATGACGAAGGATGTCGGCGCCGGGCTGCTGGGCGGCGTGCGCGACTTCGGGGCGGACCTGCTCTGCATGGGCGCCTACAGCCATTCGCGGCTGCGCCAGCTCATCCTGGGCGGCGTGACGCGGCACGTGCTGGAGAACAGCGACGTGCCCGTGCTGATGTGCCGCTGAACGGCTAAGGCTGGGGCTCTGCCCCGTTGTCTCACCTTCGGTGCCAACCCCCGCCAGGGCTTTTGGCCCTGGACCCTTTTACGGATCGAAGGTGCAGGAAACTGAGCTTCCTGCTGGGAAGTTTGAGGGGAGAAGCCCCTCAACCTTGCGCCGCCTCCACGATCCAGGCCCGGAAGGCCGCGAAGGCCGGATCCTCCTCGCGCCCCGGCCGGTGGATCAGGAACCATCCCTGCCCCTTCGGCACCGGCGCCGCGAAGGGCGCCACCAGCCGCCCCTGCCGCAGCGCGTCGTCGATATAGGGCCGGATGCCCATGGCCACGCCGAGCCCGTCCGAAGCCGCCTGCTGCGCCTGGCCATAGAAGTCGAAGACAGGCCCGCGCGCGGCGACCGCGCCGAGCCCCTGCGCGGCGAGCCAGAGCGGCCAGTCCTCCGCCGCATGGGCCACGCGCAGCAGCGGCACGCCAGCCAGCTGCTCGGGCCGCGCCAGCCCGGCCGCCAGGGCCGGCGCGCAGACCGGCAGGAGATCGGCCGCGAAGAGCGGCGTGGCGACGAAGCCCGGCCATTCGCCGCCGCCCAGCCGGATGCCGCAGCTCCAGCCCTCGTCGAAGGCGGCCGCGGCGCCGCCGGTGGTCACCCGCACCTGCAGGCCGGGTGCCCGCGCGTGCCAGTCGGCCAGCCGCGGAATCAGCCAATGCGAGGCGAAGCTGGGGCCCACCCCCAGGATCAGCGTCCGCTGCCCGGCCTGGGCGACGGTCGCGACCGTGAGCCGCTCCAGCTCGTCGAAAAGCGCGCCCAGGCCCGCGCGATAGGCCGCGCCCGCCGCCGTGAGCGCGAGCCGGTTCGCGCCGCGCTCGAAAAGGGCGATGCCCATGCGCTGCTCCAGCAGCCGCACCAGCCGGCTCACCGCCGCCGGGCTGACATGCAGCTCCGCGCCGCCGGCCGCGAAGCTGCCGTGGCGCGCCGCGGCCTCGAAGGCGCGCAGCCCGTTCAGGAAGGGCAGGCTCCGCGGCATCGTCTCTCCCACGCTCAGGAAAGCTGAGGCTAAGCCGAGAATATCTTCCCTATCGCCCCGTCGCGCCAGCGCGCAGATTTCGCGGCATGTCCTTGCCCCTCGCCGCGCTGCTCGGCGCCGTCATGATCTGCACCGCGCTGCTCTCCGGCATCTTCGGCATGGCTGGCGGGCTGATCCTGGTCGGCGTGCTGCTCGCGCTGATGCCGCTGCCCGAGGCCATGGCGCTGCATGCCATCACCCAGATGGGTTCCAACGGCTGGCGGGCCATCCTCTGGATCCGCTACGTGCGCTGGCGCAGCGTGGGCGCCTATCTCACCGGCTCCGTGCTCGCCACAGCCGCCTGGGCCACGGTGCAGTTCGTGCCCGACAAGCCCTGGGCGCTGCTCGCCCTCGGGGCGACGCCCTTCCTCGCCCGCGCGCTGCCGCAGGAGATGCGGCCGGACCCGGACCGAATCTCGCACGGCCTCTGCTACGGCGCGGCCTGCATGATGCTGATGCTGGTGACCGGCGTCACCGGGCCGCTCTCCGACGCCTTCTTCCTCAGCACGGGCCAGCAGGACCGGCGGCAGATCGTCGCCACCAAGGCCTTCTGCCAGGTGGTCAGCCATGCGCTGAAGTTCGTCTACTTCGCGGCGCTCATCCCGAATTCCGGCAGCGTCTCGGTCTCGCTGGCCGTGATGGGCGTGGCCTGCTCCATGATCGGCACCACCCTGGCCCGCCGCGTGCTGGACGCGATGACAGATACGAGCTTCCGCAAGTGGTCGCGGCGGCTGATCACCGTGATCGGCCTGTTCTACCTCGCCCAGGGAGCCTGGCTCCTGATCGCCGGATGGATGAGCGACCCATGAGCACGCCCGTCGTTAAGGCCCTCATGCTGGACATGGTCGAGTGGCTCGCGCGAAGGCCGCGCCCCTATGCCGAGGCCATCGAGGCCTGGCGCACCTCCTGCCCGCGCCTCACCGTCTGGGAGGATGCGATGGAGGAGGGCGTCATCGAGAGCCGCCGCGCGCCGGATGGCGGCCTCTACGTCGCACCCACCCAAAGAGGCCTCGACCTTCTGCGGGCGCGTCATCACCGCCCTGAATGGGAGTGATCCATCCGCCTGCATGGCGAAGCCACCCCCGGGGGCCTATCTCATCCCCGAAGCCACAAACCGGCTCACGGGATCAAATCCATGATCGACATCCGACCCTTCGACACCCTCGGCCATGCCGACCACGGCTGGCTCAACGCCCGCCACCACTTTTCCTTCGCGAACTACCACGACCCGGCCCGCATGAGCTGGGGCAAGCTGCGCGTGTGGAACGACGACGAGATCGCCGCGGGCAACGGCTTCGACCCGCACCCGCACCGGGACATGGAGATCATCACCTATGTCCGCGAGGGGGCCATCACCCATCGCGACAGCATGGGCAACGAGGGCCGCACCGAGGCCGGCGACGTGCAGATCATGTCGGCCGGCACGGGCGTCACGCATAGCGAGTACAACCTGGAGCCGGTCCGGACGACTCTCTTCCAGATCTGGATCATGCCCGATGTGCGCGGCGCCAAGCCGAACTGGGGCGCCAAGAGCTTCCCCAAGGCGGGGCGCGAGGCGCGGTTCGAGATTCTGGCCGGCGGCCGCCCGGGCGATGCCGAGGCGGGCGCGCTGCCCATCAACGCGAATGCCGCGGTGATGGCGGCCACGCTCTCCAAGGGCCAGGAGCTGCGCTACCTGCTGCCTGAGGGCCGCGCGGCCTATCTGGTCCCCGCCAGGGGCAGCGCGACCGTGAACGGCACGGAGCTCGGCCAGCGCGACGGCGCGGCGATCCACAAGGAGAAGGAGATCGTCATCGTCGCGAAGGACGAGGCCGAACTGGTGATGGTCGAAGTCGCGGCCTGAACACCTGCCGAAGGCGAGGGGGCGCCGCCCCCTCGCTCCTGATGGCGGATCGAATTTCCTGTTGCGCGCTCTGCGTCCTGGCGCTGCTTCACCGGTTGCATCTAAAGGCTATGCAGCAGAGGGAATTCGACTTCATGGATGCAGACGCCGGCCGCCGCGCCGTCGAGGCCGTGACCGTGCGCCACGTCACCGACGCGGACATGGAGGCTGTTGCCGCCATCTACGGCCATTACGTCCTCCACGGGACGGCGACCTTCGAGACGGATCCGCCGAGCCCGGCCGAGATGACCCGCCGCCGCGACGCGCTGGCGGCGCAGGGCTATCCGTATCTCGTCGCCGAGCGGGAGGGCGTGGTGCTGGGCTATGCCTATGTCAGCGCCTACCGCCCGCGCCCGGCCTATTGGAACACCGTCGAGAACTCGATCTACCTGCGGCACGATGCGGGCGGCATGGGCGTGGGCAAACAGCTGCTGCGGACGCTCGTGGAGACCTGCGAGGACCTCGGCTACCGGCAGATCATCGCGATGATCGGCGACAGCGCCAATATCGCCTCGCTGCGGCTGCATCTCTCGCTGGGCTTCGAGAAGCTCGGGACGCTGCGCTCGGTGGGCTACAAGCACGGCCGCTGGATCGACACCATCTGCCTGCAGCGCAGCATCGGCCTCGGCGATTCCGCGCCGCCGGATACCGCGCCGCCCCAGGCCTGATCGACTTCGCCAATCAGGCAGGCGCGATCTCGCCGCGCTCGATCACATAGGTGCTGTCCACCAGCGGACGCAGCAGACCGGGATTGCTTTCCGTAATCAGAATCGCGACGTCGGGTAGCGCGTCGCGCAGGCGCCGCAGCGCCTCGGCGTAGCGCAGCGCCAGCGCGGGGGCGAGGCCCTGAAAGGGCTCGTCCAGCAGGATGGCCCGCGTGCCGATCATCAGCGCGCGCGCCAGCGCCACCATCTTCCCCTGCCCGCCCGAGAGCCCCGCCGCCTTGCGGGGCGCGAGGTCGCGCAGCTCAGGCAGCAGGGTGAACACCGCCTCCATCCGCCGCGCCGTCTCGGCCGGCTCCAGCTTCAGCACCTGGGCCGGCAGCAGCATGTTGTCCTGCACGGTGAAGCTGCCGAAGAGCCGGCGGTCCTCCGGCGCATAGCCCACGCCCAGCCGCGCGCGGAAATGCGCGGGCACGCGCGAGGCGTCCTCGCCGGCGACCGCCACCCTCCCCTCGCGCAGCGGCAGCAGCCCCATCAGCGCCCGCAGCGTGGTGGTCTTGCCCGCGCCGTTGCGGCCGATCAGCGCGACGCGCCCGCCCGGCGGCACATGCAGCGAGACGCGCCGCAGCACCGGCACGCCGGCGATGTCCACGGAAGCTCCCTCAAGCCGCAGCATGGCGCTCGATCCCGATCACCTCGCGTTGCACCTCGGGGTCCGCCAGCACGGCGGCGGGCGGGCCCAGCGCGGCGATCTTGCCCTGCGACCAGACGGCCACCCGGTCGGCGAAGCGCTCGACCACATCCATATCGTGCTCGACGAAGACGGCCGTGACCTGGGCCGCGCGCAGCACGCGGGCCAGCGTCTCGACCACCTGCATCTTCTCGCTCGCGGCGACGCCTGAGGTGGGCTCGTCCATCAGCAGCAGGCGCGGCTTGAGCGCGACGGCCATGGCGATGTCGGCCAGCTTGCGCGCGCCCTCGTTGAGCGCGTCCGCGCGGGCATCGGCGATGGCGGAGAGGCCGAAACGCTCCAGCAGATCCCGCGCCTCCTCGCGCCAGGCGGGGCGCAGCAGCGGCTTGAGCGGCGACCAGGGCCCCTCGCGCGCGGCGATGGCGAGCGCGGCATTTTCCAGCACCGTATGCTCCGTGAAGAGCTGAGGGAGCTGGAAGGAGCGTGCGATGCCGCGAGCCACGATGCGCCGCGGGGCCATGCCGGTGATAGGCGCACCCTCATAGCTGATCGTGCCGGCCTGGGGGCGCAGATAGCCGGTGGTCATGTTGATGAAGGTCGTCTTGCCCGCGCCGTTCGGGCCGATGATGGCCAGGAACTCGCCGCGCATCACGTTGAGATCGATGCCATCGGCCGCTTTCACGCCGCCGAAGGCGAGGCGCAGGCCCCGCGCCGAGAGGAGCACGTCGCTCATGCGCGCTTCCTCGCCAGGCTCTCGACCATGCCCCAGAGGCCGCGCGAGAAGAACAGGATCACGCCCATCAGTACGAGGCCGAGGATGGCCTGCCAGGCATCGGCGAAGCTCGCCGCCGCATAGACGCGCACCAGCTCGAAGGTGACGGCGCCAAGGAAGGGGCCGAGCGCCGCGCCCGCGCCGCCGAGGATGGCGATGAAGACCAGCTCGCCCGAGACCGTCCAGTAGCCGAGCAGCGGCGTCACATGGCGCGTCGTCAGGGCGATGATGGCGCCCGCGAGCCCGCCCATCAGCGTGGAGAGCACATAGGCGGAGAGCAGCACCCCGCGCGCCGGCAGCCCCATGAACTCCAGCCGTGTCTCGCGCGTCTTGATGGCCGAGAGCGCCTGGCCCATCGGCGAGGCCAGGTAGAGCCGCACGAAGAAGCCGATGGCCAGCGCCAGCAGCAGCGCCGTCGCGAACATCGCCCATTCGAAGTCGTCGCGCTCCAGCACCATGCCGAGGAAGCGCGGCACGCCGACGCGGATGCCGTCCGTGCCCTTGGTGTAGTGGTAGAGCTTCTCCAGCAGCGAGTAGAAGACCATGCTGATGGCGAGGTTCAGCATGCCGAAGAAGATCTCGCGGTAGCGCGAGACGAAGAGGCCCACCACCAGCCCCAGCGCGCCCGAGAGCAGCATGGCGACCGGCATCAGGATCAGCGCCTCGGGCGACGAAGGCGCGAGGAAGGCCACCACATAGGCGCCGAAGGCCAGATAGAGGGCATGGCCGAAGCTCACCTGCCCCGCCCGCAGCAGCAGCAGGATGCCCAGCACCGCGATGCCCTTGGCGAGCGCGATGGTCAGCACGAAGCGCAGCCAGGGCGCGAGGAAGGCCAGCAGCACCAGCAGCGCGGCGCCGCCGATCGCGAGGATCGTTTCGGTCCTTCTCATACCCGCCGCGTCTCCGCGGCGCCGAAGAGCCCCTGCGGGCGGATCAGGAGCACGGCCACCATGATGAGATAGGGCGTCAGCACCTCCGCCTCCGGCATGAAGTAGACGGCGATGGAGCGGGAGAGGCCGATCATCAGCGCCGTCAGCGCCGCGCCCTCGATCTGGCCGAGCCCGGCCGTCGCCACCACGGCGAAGGAGAGCACGATGGTCTGCGCGCCCACGCCCGGCACCAGGGAGGCCGTGGGCGAGGACAGCGCGCCGCCCAGCGCCGCCAGCACCGCGCCGAAGGTGAAGGTCAGCAGATAGATGCGCGAGGCGTCTATGCCCATGGCCGTCGCCGCCTCGCGGTCGGTCGTGACGGCGACGATGACGCGGCCCGTCAGCGTCCGTCGCAGGAACCAGGCGAGACCCACCAGCGTCGCCACCGCGACACCGGGCAGCACGAAGAGCTGATAGGCGGTGAAGGGGATGAAATCGCCCGCGAAGGGCACGTCAAAATTGCCCAGCAGGCGCATCGCCGCGTCGTTCTGCACGGGTTGCGTGCCCCAGATCAGCTTCTGCGCATCCTCCAGGATCATGAAGAGCGCGAAGGTGACGAGGAGCTGCAGCACCGGCTCCTGCGCATAGATCCGCCGCAGCAGCAGCCGCTCGATCAGCGGGCCCAAGATGCCGCCGACCAGGGCGGCGGCCACTACCAGCACCGCGAGGCTCGCCCATTCGGGCAAGCCGCGGGCCGAGAGGAAGAGGCCCAGGCTCGCCGCCGTATAGGCGCCGATCGCATAGAGCGAGCCATGGGCCACGTTCAGCACGCGCAGCACGCCGAAGACGAGGTTCAGCCCCACCGCCACCATGAAGACGAGCGCCGCATAGGCGAGCCCGTCCAGCAGCGCGAGGCCGAGGAGCAGCCCGTTCTCCTCGAACCATCCATACATATTCGTCCCCTTGCCGCGCGCCTCCGCTCAGATCGCCGAGCCGGCGGTGTTCTCCATGCCGGCGCGCAGCGTCTTCAGCCAGTCGACGCTCTTCTGCCCGACCGGCGCGCTGATGCCGGCGGCGGGGTAGAGCATCATCTTCTCCGGCACGGCGTATGGATACGCGCTGCTGAAGGACGAAAGGCCGACGATCTGGTCCTCCAGCCCCTGCCCGTCCTCGCGGATGGTGATGGTGGCCGTGGGCGTGTCGAAGGTCAGGCCGCGGAAGGCCGCCGCCAGCTCCTGGTCGTTCGGCCAGCCGCCGCCCTTGGCCGCGATGGCCTTGTTGTAGGCGGCCTGCAGCGCGGAGAGCGCCTGGGCCATGTGATGGCAAGGATAGATGCTGGGCTGGTTGAAGCGCGCCTGATAGGCCGCGGTGAAGCGGTCGAGCGAGGCCTTGTCGCGCGGGCGCGGGTGGTTGATCCAATGGTCCCCGCGCGAGCCGATGATATGGCCCGCCGGCATGTTGCGGCCCAGCGAGGGCATCGAGGCCTCGGCCACCGGCAGCACCATCAGCGAGCGCTCCATCAGCCGCCGCTCGCTGGCCTGGCGCACCAGCGTGACCAGCTCGCCGCCCCAGGAGGTGGAGAGGATCACGTCGGGCCGCAGGGCCAGCAGGCGCGTGATCTCGGTCGAGAAATCGGTGCTGTTGAAGCGCGGGAAGAGCTCGGCCACGACGCGCACGCCGGGCTTCATGGCGTCCATGCCTGCCTTCCACAGCTCCCAGGAATCGCGGCCCCAGGCATAGTCCTGGTTGATGACGGCGATGCTGCGGAAGTCCGGCTTGTGCTTCAGCAGGTAGAGCAGCGGCGCCAGCACCTCCGGCGTGCCGTAGCCCTGGGTGCGGAAGGCGAAGGGATGGTTGCCCTCCTCGAAGATGCGCTGCGTGCCGCAGTCCCAGAGCACCGTCGTCTTGCGCAGCTCGTCCGAGAGCGGCGTGCAGGCGAGGCAGGAGCCGGAGGAGATGGAGGCGAAGACGACATGCACGCCCTCGGACTGCACGAGGCGGCGGAACTCGCCGACCAGATGCTCGGTGCCCGGCCCCTCATCCACGAAGATGGGGCGGATCGGCACGCCTCCGATGCCGCCGGCCGCGTTGATCTGGTCGGTCAGCATCTCGGCCGCCTGCTTGGCGGGGACGCCGAAGACGCTGGCCGGGCCGGAGAGGAAGGTGGTGATGCCGATCTTGAGCTCGGCGGGCTTGGCAGGCTGGGCCTCCGCGCCGGAGCCGGCCATCAGCAGGCTGCCGGAGGTGGCGGCGCCGGCGAGGACGGAGCGGCGGGACAAGGACGAGCTGGTCGTCATGATGGCGTTCTCCCTGGACGGGCCGATTCATATTCCGATCAGCCTCTTCGGGAACGCTGCCCGAGGCGCACGGGCAAAGCAAGTGCTCACCTTCGGCCGGCGCAGGGGCCGCGAACCTATTCGCGAACGCCGACGGCGCCCACCATCAGCATGCGCGCCGTCCGGTAAACCACCGCCGATTCCGCATGCCAGCCGGAGCCGTCCTGCCGGACCTCCGCGCCCACCGCCAGCATCCCGCTGGGCTGCGCCACGCGGATCTCGTCCCTCCCCGACGGCGCGCCGCAGAGGCTCGCCGGCAGGCTGCCCGCGATCCGGCAGGCGCAGGCCAGCCCCAGAGCGCCGGTCAGCGGCACGGCGCGGTGGACGCGCTCCATGGAGAGCATGCGGATCTGGATGTCGTGGCTGCCGGCGGCCATCACCGAGCCGTCCAGCAGGCGCGGGCGGCCCGGCGGCGCCACGAGCGCGATGCGCGGCAGGGCGAGGCCGACCTTCTCCGGCGCGTCGGCCAGCCCCATGCGCAGGCCCGCCAGCCGGCGCAGTACGTCCAGCCGCGCCATCAGCCCCGGGATGGCCTCCATGGCGTCCGGAGCTTCCTCGCCGGTCAGGCCGAAATCGGCAGCGGCGAAGAAGGCGGAGGGATTGGCCGCGTCGATCAGCGTGCAGGCCAGGCCCTCGATCTCGTCGACCGCGTTCCCGGTCGGCAGCAGTGCGCCGGTCTGGGTTCCGCCGGGGCTCAGGAAGTCGAGCCGGATGCGCGCGCCCGTGCCGGCGACGCCGGCGATGGCGTAGTCGCCCCTCACCTCCGCCCTGCCGTTCCGCACGGGGAAGCGCGCATGGATGATCTTCCTCGTATTCACCTGGTGGATGCGCACCAGCGCCTCGCCGTCGGGGACCGCGACCAGACCGGCATCCACCGCGAAGGGCCCGACCGCCGAGGACAGGTTCCCGCAATTGCCCTTCCAATCCACCGCGGGCTTGTCCACCACGACCTGCGCGAAGGTGTAGTCCACATCCGCTTCCGGGTGCGTCGGCGGGCCGATGATCACGCCCTTGGACAGCGAGGAGATGCCGCCCCCCATGCCGTCGAGCTGCCTCCCATAGGGATCGGGCGAGCCCAGGACCTCCAGCAACAGGGCGTCGAGCGCCGCGCGGTCGGACGGCACGTCCTTCGCGTGGAAGAACACGCCCTTGGAGGAGCCGCCGCGCAGGAAGGCGGCGGGGATGAAGCGTTGTGTCATGGGGACGACCTCCCAGGCCCTGGCGCGGGCCTCGTCCCGATGTGTGCCACGCCTGCGGCGGCGCGCAAGCGCCCGCCTAGCGGGGAGGCGTCTCCAGCACCGAGGCGTGGACCCATCCCATCGCGCTGCCGCGATCGCCCACCTGGTACCAGCCGCCCGGCGCCTCGCCGATCACTTCAAGCGTGCTCGAGGGCGGCAGCGTCCGGATGACCTCGCCGTTGCGCGTGGCGCTCCGCAGGTTGGCGGCGCTGCGCGAGGAGACCATGACGGTACTGGCGGGCCGGGCCGGCTCCGGCGCGGCGGCCACCTCCGCCGCCGCCTCGCCCTCGGCCTGCGGCGCCCCGGGCACCGGCAGCGGCGGAAAGCTGCGCGCCATGACGCGCGCCGTGGCGGGGCCGCCGCCGTCGAAGCAGCGGTCCGTCATCTCCACGAAGACGCGCGACGCCTCGGGGCCGGTCGCGCCCAGGACGAGGTTGGCGACGCGCGGCGACTCGCCCTCGAAGGACACGACGGCGACATAGGGAACGTAGGGCGCGCCCGAAGCGCCGGTCATGGTGGTCCTTCCGCAGATGGCAAGCGTATCGGGCAGGGCCTGGGCGAAGACCTGCACGCCGCGCTGCTGCGCCCCCTGCCCGCGCAGGCGCGCCTGAAGCGAGGCCTCGGCCGCGGCGCGCGCCGCCTGCTGTCGGCCCGAAGACGGTTCCGAGGCGGCCTGCTGCTCGCCGCAGGCGGCGAGGGCGATCAGGGAGAGGGCCAGGGCGGAGAGGGCTGGGGCTCGCATGCCGGCGTAACGCGGATCTCCCGCCCGCGTTGCGGCACGGTCATTCGGCCGCCACCGACACGCGCCGGCCTTCCAGCCGGAAACCCTCGTAGCCCTTCGCGGCGACCGCGTCGCAGATCTCGCGATAGGCCCCGACGCCGCCGATATACGGCATGAAGACCTGCGGCTTGCCGGGCACGTTCACGCCCATGTACCAGGAGTTGGCGCGCGGGTAGAGCGTGCGCTGCGCCACTTCGTTGCCGTGCTCCACCCACTGCGCCTCGGCCTCGGCCGTCGCTTCCATCGTCTCGATCCCGCGCGCCTGGGCATGGGCCAGGGCGCCGGCGATCCAGTCCACATGCTGCTCGATGGAGACGATCATGTTGCTCAGCACGGAGGGGCTGCCCGGCCCCGTCACCAGGAAGAGATTGGGGAAGCCCGCCGTCATCAAGCCGAGATAGGTGACCGGCCCGGCCTCCCACTTCTCCCCCAGCGTGAGGCCGTCGCGGCCGCGGATGTCCATGGCCAGCAGCGTGCCCGTCATGGCGTCGAAGCCCGTGGCGAAGACGAGGGCGTCGAGCTTGTAGCCGGCTTCCGCCGTGCGCAGGCCCTCCGGCGTGACGGCCTCGATGGGCGCGGAACGCACGTCCACCAGGGTGACGTTCTCGCGGTTGAAGGTCTCGTAGTAGTCGGTGTCCACGCAGATGCGCTTGGTGCCGATCGGGTGGTTGTGCGGGCAGAGCAGTTCGGCGACGGCGGGGTCGCTCACCGTCGCGCGGATCTGCCCGCGCACGAAATCGGCGGCGGTTTCGTTGGCCTTCTCGTCGAGGATGAGGTCGCCGAAGGCGGCCATGAAGGCCGTGCCGCCGCGCTCCCAGCGCGACTCGTATTCGCGCCGGCGCTCGGCCTCGCCGACCTCCAGCGCGGGCGTGGGGTTCACCGGATAATCGATGCCGGTGCGCATCTGCCGCGCCTTGGCCCGGCGGGCCGGATAGTCGCCCTTCCAGGAGTGCTCGTATTCCTCGTCCATCGCGCGGTTGCGCGAGGGGATGCTGAAGTTGGGCGTGCGCTGGAAGACGGTGACGTGCCGCGCCTGCCGCGCGATGACCGGGATCGCCTGGATCGCGGAGGAGCCCGTGCCGATCACGCCCACGCGCAGCCCGGTGAAGTCCACGCCCTCATGCGGCCATTGGCCCGTGTGGTAGCTCTTTCCGTGGAAGCTGCCGAGGCCCGGGAAATCCGGCATGCGCGTGTTGGAGAGGCAGCCCGTCGCCATCACGCAATGCCGCGCGGAGATGACGGCGCCGCCCTCCGTCCGCACCGTCCAGCGCGCGGCAGCGTCGTCGAAGGCCGCGGAGACGACGCGCGTGCTGAAGCGGATGTCGCGGCGCAGGTCGAAGCGGTCGGCGACATGGTTCGCATAGCGCAGGATCTCGGGCTGCGAGGCGAAGCGCTCGGACCAGCGCCACTCCTGCTGCAACTCCTCCGAGAAGGAGTAGGAGTACTGCATGCTCTCCACGTCGCAGCGAGCGCCGGGGTAGCGGTTCCAGTACCAGGTGCCGCCGACATCCTCGCCCGCCTCCAGCACCACGGCCGAGAGGCCCAGGCCGCGCAGCCGGTGCAGCATGTAGAGGCCGGCGAAGCCCGCGCCGACCACCACCACCTCGAACTCTTCCGCCTTCGACATGCGCCGTCCTCCCTATCGTCCCGCCACCAGCGGACATCCGCCCTCGGCGAGCGGCCGCCAGGCCTCCTCCGGGGACGAGGTCTGCACCAGCTTGAAGTAGTCCCAGGGGCCGCGCGATTCCGCCGGCGTCTTCACCTCGAAGAGATGGACCGGATGCAGCTTGCGGCCATCGGCGCGGATGCTGCCGGGGCCGAAGACGTCGTCGTCCGTCGGCATGCGCTTCATCAGCTCCACGACCTCGCGGCCCGAGGCCTTGGCGCGCGCGGCCCCGATCTGCTCGACGGCCTTGAGGTAGTGCAGCGCGGCCGAATAGGCGCCGGCCTGGCACTGGTTCGGATAGTTGTCGGGCGTGCGCGGCAGCACGCGGCGCGTGAAGGCGCGCGTGCGGTCGTTCATGTCCCAGTAGAAGCATTCGGTGAGCAGGAAGCCCTGGGCCGTGGGCAGCCCCAGCGTGTGGATGTCGTTGATGAAGCTGATGATGCCGAGCAGCTTCTGGCCCCGCCGCGCGATGCCGAACTCATTGGCCTGCTTCACGCAGTTGATGAGGTCCGCCCCCGCATTGAGGAAGGCCACGACCTTGGCGCGGCTCGCCTGGGCCTGGAGCAGGAAGGCCGAGAAATCCGAGGTTCCCGGGAAGGGATAGCGCACGCGCCCCGCCACGCGGCCCCGCCCCTCCTCGATGAAGCGCGAGAGGTCGCGCTCCATCTGGTGGCCGAAGGCCATGTCGGCTGTGATGAAGAAGAAGCTGTCGCCGCCCGCGCGGATCGTCGCCACGCCGGAGGAGCGCGCGGCCATGTAGGTGTCGTAGGTCCAGTGGATGGTATTGGGGCTGCAGCTCGGCCCGGTCAGCTCGGTGCTGGCCGCGCCCGTGTTGAGATGCACCTTGTCCTTCTCGCGCACGAGGCCGTTCAGCGCGAGGGCGATGGAGGAGTTGTTCACCTCCAGCACCGCATCCACGCCGCCGCGGTCGAACCATTCGCGCGTGATGGCCACGCCCAGATCGGCGCGCTGGAGGTGGTCGGCCTGTACCACCTCGACGGCGATGCCGCGCTCGGTCAGGCCGGAATCCTGCACCGCCTGGCGCACGCAGGCCACGTTGGTGGGGCCGGAGAGATGGCGGTAGGGGCCGGAGAAATCGCCCAGCACGCCGAGGCGGATGGGTGCCTGCCCCTGCGCCCTCGCCCGGCCTCCCGCGAGCGTCGGCGCGGCCGTGGCGGCTGCGAGCATCTGGCGACGTGTCGTCATCGCGTCCTCCCCTGCGGCCCTTCGGGCCCTGTTGTCCGGACATCGAAGCTGAGCAGGCATGGATTTGTCCAATACGGGATCGCGGTTATTATGACGGAAATCGTATGAGTGAGGGCCTGCCTTGAAGGTGGATATCCGCCTCGTGCTGCATTTTGGCGTCGTGGCGGAGGAGCTGTCCTTCACCCGCGCCGCCGCGCGGCTCGGCGTGGCGCAGCCCTGGCTCTCCACGCGCATCCGCCAGCTCGAGGCGCAGCTCGGAGTGCCGCTCCTGCTGCGGAGCACCCGGCGCGTGGAGCTGACCGAGGAGGGCCGCGCCCTGCTGGCACGCGCGCGGCCGCTGGTCGAGGCGGCGCAGGGCGTGGACGAGCTGGCCGCGACGCTGCGCGGCGGCTCCGGGCGGCTGCGCCTGGGCACGCCGCCCTATGGCGCCCACATCCCCGTCACCAACAGCCTGATCGAGGCTTTCCGCCGGCACTGGCCGAGCGTCAGCGTGGAGCTCGACATCGGCTGGACTCCGGTCCTGCTGGAGCGCGCGCGCCAGGGCGTGCTGGACCTCGCCTTCACGGTGGCCGTGGCTCCGCCGGCCGGGCTGGAGGCGCTGGCGCTGGCGCAGACCACGCAGGAGCTCATCCTCGCCCCCGGCGACCCGCTGCTGGCGCTGCCGGAAATCCCGCCGGCCGCGCTCGCCGGGCGCAAGGTCGCGGTCTTCACGCGCGGCCTCAATCCCGAGCTGTCGCGCGCGCTCTTCGAGCCGGTGGTCGAGGCCGGCGGCACGCTGGTGGAAATCCCCGACATCCTGGACTTCCGCCAGATGCGCGAGGGGTTCGGGGCGGAGCTGATCCTGGCGCTCTTCGGCTGGGTGGCGCCCGAGGCCGCCCGGCAGACGGGCCGCGTTACCCGGCCGCTGGCGCTGGCCGGCGGGCCGCTGCGCCTCTACCTGGTACGCGGGCAGGAGATGCCGCGCGACCCGGCACGGCATCTGTGGGAACTGGCGTCAACTCAGGCCTCGGCGAAGGCCTGAGTCCGCACCAGCCGCGCATAGAGCCCGTCCAGCGCCATCAGCTCGGCATGCGTGCCCTGCTCGATGGCGCGGCCCTCCTCCATCACCACGATGCGGTGCGCCTTCTGCACCGTCGCCAGCCGGTGCGCGATGACGAGCGTGGTGCGCCCCTCGCGCAGCGTCTCCAGCGCGGCCTGCACCGCGGCCTCGTTCTCGGCGTCGAGCGCGCTGGTCGCCTCGTCGAGCAGCAGCACGCGCGGATTGCGCAGCAGCGCGCGGGCGAGGCTCACGCGCTGGCGCTGGCCGCCCGAGAGCCGCCCGCCGCCCGGGCCGAGCGGCGTGTCGTAGCCGGCGGGCAGCGCCTCGATGAAGGTATGCGCCTGGGCGGCGCGGGCCGCGGCCTCGACCTCCGCGCGCGTGGCGCCGGGCCGGCCGCAGGCGATATTGGCCAGCGCGGTGTCGTCGAAGATCACGGCTTCCTGGCCCACATAGGCGATGGCGTCGCGCAACTCCGTCATGTGGACGTGACGGATATCCGCGCCATCCATCGTAATGGTGCCGGCGGTCGCGTCGTAGAGGCGCGGCAGCAGCGCGATGGCGGTGGACTTTCCCGCACCGGACGGGCCGACCAGCGCGACCGTCTCGCCGGGCGCCGCGCGGAAGCTCAGCTCCTTGATCGCGGGGACCGTGCTGCCGGGATAGTGGAAGCCGACATGGTCGAAGACGAGTTCGCCTTGGCCGGCGGGCAGCGCGCGCGCATCCGGCGCGTCGGCGATCTCGCGCTTCAGGTCCATCACCCCGAAGACGCGGGCGAGGCCGGCCAGCCCCTCCTGCAGTGCCGCGTTCAGCGAGCCGAGCGCGCGCACCGGGCGCGCCGCGATCAGCACGGCGGCCACGAAGCCGGTGAATTCGCCGATCGTCCCCTGCCCCGTCGTCACCCGCCAGCCGACGACGCCGAGCACGACGCCCACGGTCAGCCCGCCCAGCGCCTCCAGGATCGGATCGACGCGGGCGCGGACGCGCACGATGCGCTGGAGGCTGCCGCGCAGCTCGGCGAAGGCGGCGCGGGCGCGGCCCTCCTCCTGCGCCTCCAGTCGGTAGGTGCGCACCACGCGCGCGCCGGCGAAGCTCTCGTTGAGCAGGGCGCTGGTCTCGCCGGCGCGGTCCTGCATGCCGCGCGAGGCGCGGCGGATGCGCTTGCCGATGGTCAGGATCGGCCAGGCGGCGACCGGGTAGAGCAGCGCGGCCATGGCGGCGAGCTGCCAGTCCAGCCAGATCATGGAGGCGACGAGGCCGATGACCGTCAGCAGGTCGCCCAGGCCGTTGATGCTGCGCGACAGCGCCTCGCGGATCTGGGTCGCGTCCAGCGTGAAGCGGGTGACGTGGCGGGCCGGCGCCTCGGTGCTGACGGCGGCGTAGTCGGCGCGGGTGAGCGCGGAGAAGAGCGCGTTCTGCAGGTGCTCGATGCTGCCGAGCACGGCGCCCTGCATGGTGGTCTGCTGGAAGTACATCGCCGCGCCGCGCGCGGCGGTGACGAGGACGATGACCGGCGGCAGCAGCCAGACGATGCGGGAATCGCCGCTGCCGAAGCTGTCGAAGGCCTGCTGGATGATGACCGGGTAGAGTGCCGTGATGCCGGCCAGGACGAGGGTGAGGACGACCGCGAGCGCCAGCCGGCCGCGCTGCTCGCGCAGGTGGTCGCGCCAGAAGCGGCGGATCAGGGGGATCGAGGCGGTCTCGGAGGACATGGGGCGCGGGGTATCAGGAAGCATCCCGCTCCACCAGTTCGCGCAGCTTCTTCAAACTGGCGGCGTGATCGGCGGACGCGCCCGTCTCGAGCCACCAGTCGCGGACCTGGCCCAGCAGCCGGCCGATGCGCGGCCCGTGCGGAACGCCCAGGGCGACAGCGTCGCGGCCCTGGAGGGGGAAGGCCGGGCCAGGGCCGGGCTCCAGATGGTCGAGCAGGGGACCGTAGTCCCGTTCCGGATGCTGGGCCGCGGCGACGAGAAGGATCTCCGCCGGCAGGGCCGCCTCGCTGCGCAGGCGCGCGGCGGCGCGGAACCGGCGGAGGGCGCCGACTTCGCGCTCCGACGGGCCGGGGGCATCGGCGATGGCGTGCAAGGCGCGGAGCCGCGCGGCCTCCTCGCCGGAGAGCTTCAGGCGCGAGGCCAGGGCCGCGACATCCGTGCCGACCGGCAGGAGCATCGCGACGCGCAGCAGCACGTCGGCCACGCCGCGCGCCAGGGCGGCGTCCAGCCGCGACGGATCGCCCGCCTCGGGCAGCACGGCGGGCAGGACGCCCGTCTCGGCCATGAGGCGCAGCGCGGCGCGCGGATCCTCGGCCTCCATCAGCCGCTTGAGCTCGCTCCAGACGCGCTCGGCCGAGAGGCGGGCGAGGCCGGGCACCGCCTCGCGGATCGCCCGGACCGCGACGGGATCGGGCTCCGCGCCGCCATAGCGCGCGTGGAAGCGGAAGAAGCGCAGGGCGCGCAGATAGTCCTCGCGCAGGCGCTGGGCTGCATCGCCCACGAAGCGCACGCGGCGCGCCGCGAGGTCCGCGCGGCCGCCGAACTCGTCATGCAGCACGCCATCGGCGCCCATGGACATGGCGTTGATGGTGAAGTCGCGTCTTTCGGCATCCTCGCGCCAGTCGGTGGTCCATTCCACCTCGGCGTGACGGCCGTCGGTGGCGATGTCGCGGCGCAGCGAGGTCACCTCGATGGGCACGCCGCCCAGCACCGCCGTCACCGTGCCATGCGCGAGCCCCGTCTCGAAGACCTTGAAGCCGGCCGCCTTCAGCCGGTCCGCGATCGCCCGCGGCGGGAAGGGCGCGGCCATGTCGAGGTCGCGCACCGGCAGCCCCGCCAGCGAATCCCGCACGCAGCCGCCCACCGCGCGGGAATCCGGCAGCGCGGCGAAGACCTTCCGGGGCCCCTCGGCGCTCAGATAGTCGGGCAGGCTCACCGCGTGGTGCCGCGGACGATCCCGCCGCGCTCGATCCGCGCCGGTACGTAGTCGTCCCCCTCGAAGCTGCGCGAGAGGCCGTAATAGCTGGCCGCCGCCACGCCGCAGACCACGCCGATCGCGGCCAGCACGACCAGCCGGCGCGAGGGCTCGTGCCCCGGCTTCCGCCCGGCCAACCGCCACCAGGCGAGATAGGCCACGAAGGGCAGCGCGAAGAAGAACAATTCGATGAGGACGCCCATGGGGCTGTCCCTAGCCGGCCCGCAGCGCCGTGGCGAGGTTTACCAGGATGGTCGCCGTCGCCCCCCAGATGTGGTGCTCGCCATGAGGCCAGACCCAGTATTCCCGCATGCGCCCCTTCCACTCCGCCCGTTCCCGGCGCGGGGCCGCGGGGTCGAGCAGGATGGAGAGCGGCAGTTCGAAGGCCGATGCCACCTCGTCCGGCGAGGGGATCAGCGTGAAGCCCGGCCGCAGGGCGGCGATGACGGGCGTGATCTCGTAGCCCGTGCCGGTCAGGTGCCGCGGCAGGCGGCCCATCACCCGCGGCAGGCTGGGATCCAACGCCACCTCCTCATAGGCCTCGCGCAGCGCGGCCTCCTCGGGGGATTCGCCCGGCTCGATGCGCCCGCCGGGGAAGCTCACCTGGCCGGCATGGCTCCTCATATGCGAGGCGCGCTGGGTCAGCAGCACGCCCGGCTCGCGCGGATGCAGCACCATGGCCACCAGCACCGCCGCGGGCTTGATGACGGCGCCGGCCGGCAGCAGGGCGTCGTCGCCGGTCGGCGGCGGCATCGATTCCAGGAAGTGGGGATGCCGCAGCCGGGCGCAGAGCTCCTCGGCCGTCACGGCGCCTCGCCCGTCACTCCGCCGCCAGGCCGAGGGCGGGTTCCTCGTCGATCGGGAAGAAGACGCCCTCGCTCCAGACACCTATGATCTGGCGGTCCTCGATCCGCTCGGTCACGGCCAGCGCCACCATCTCGTAGAAGACGGGCCGGGCGATTCGCGCCTCGAGGCCCGGCCGGACGGTGATATAGGGCCGCGGCTCGCGCGTACGTGGGTCGAGCTGGATGCGGATCGGATGCTCGGCGTTGCAGGGAATGACCTCGTCGCAATTGGTGCGGAAGCTGAGGCACTGGCGGATCGGCCCGCCATCGCCGCAATCGCAGTCCCGCCAGACCATCTCCACAGCCACGAAAGGCGCGTCCTCGACTGTGATGCGGCCCTTTTCGACCGGCGTCTCAAGGAGATAGCCGCCATCCTCCTCGCGCTTCAGCACCGAGGCGAAGAGGCAGACCAGCTCCTTCCGATGGATCGGGCTGCCCTTGTAGTACCAGGTGCCGTCCCGCGCGATGCGCATGTCGATCTGCCCGCAATCGTGCTTCTGGCGCAGGAGCACCTTGCCTATGGACTGGTCAATGCGCCGCGCGCAGTCGGGGAGACCCTTCCCAATCGATGCTTTGATCCCAGCTTCGGGCGGCATAGGCTTTCCTGAGCAATCACCGTGTGGTCCCGGCGCGGCCGCCCAACGCAGCATCGCCCCCACACCTCGTCAATATGGGAATCGCAACCAGATGGGTGAAGTGGCCGACGCAGAATCCCTGATCGCCGAAATCGAGGTCCTGGGCGGCAAGCTCCAGAAGGCCCGGCAGTCGGTCGGCCGGGTGATCTTCGGCCAGGACGAGGTGATCGACCAGGTCCTCGTCACGCTCCTCTCGGGCGGCCATGTGCTGCTGGTGGGCGTGCCGGGCCTGGGCAAGACCAAGCTGGTGGACACGCTGGGCACCGTGATGGGGCTGGATGCGCGGCGCGTGCAGTTCACCCCGGACCTGATGCCGGCCGATATCCTGGGCTCCGAGGTGCTGGAGGAGGGCGCGGACGGCAAGCGCGCCTTCCGCTTCCTCCAGGGTCCCGTCTTCTGCCAGCTGCTGATGGCCGACGAGATCAACCGCGCCTCGCCGCGCACGCAGTCGGCGCTGCTGCAGGCCATGCAGGAGCACAAGGTGGCGGTCGGCGGGCAGATTCTGCCCCTGCCCGAGCCCTTCCACGTGCTGGCGACGCAGAACCCGATCGAGCAGGAGGGCACCTATCCCCTCCCCGAGGCCCAGCTCGACCGCTTCCTGCTGGAGATCGAGGTGGACTATCCGGACGCGGCGGCCGAGCGCGCCATGCTGCTCGCCACGACCGGAGCGGCCGAGCAAAGGCCCGTCGCGGCCATGACGGCGCGCGAGCTGATCGCGGCCCAGGCGCTGATCCGCCGCATCCCGGTGGGTGAGCAGGTGGTGGACGCCATCCTGAAGCTCGTTCGCGGGGCGCGGCCCGGGCCGGACGGGCTGGAGACCGTGCGCAACAACCTCGCCTGGGGCCCCGGCCCGCGCGCCGCCCAGGCGCTGATGCTGGCCACCCGCGCCCGAGCCGTGCTGGACGGCCGCCTCTCGCCCAGCCTGGACGACGTGCTGGCGCTCGCCGAGCCCGTGCTGCGGCACCGCATGGCCCTTTCCTTCGCCGCCCGCGCCGACGGGGTGAAGCTCTCGGATGTGATCGCCGAGCTGAAGGCCAGTCTTGGCTGATCCTGAAGCCGTCACCCATCTCCGGGCGGAGGTCGCCGCGGCCCGGCTGCCGCCGCTCGTCGTCGCGGCCGAGCGCGTCGCCAACACGGTGATGCAGGGCGTGCACGGGCGCCGGCGCTCGGGCCATGGCGACGCCTTCTGGCAGTTCCGCGCCTATTCGCCGGGCGATGCGGCCGCCTCCGTGGACTGGCGGCAGAGCGCCAAGGCGGACCGGCTCTTCGTGCGCGAGACGGAATGGGAGGCGGCGCAGACCGTGCTTCTCTGGCGCGATCCCTCGCCGTCGATGCATTGGCGTTCCGGCAGGACTCTCGAGGAGAAGTCCGCACGGGCCGACCTTCTGCTGCTGGCGCTGGCCTCGCTGCTGCTGCGCGGGGGCGAGCGGGTGCGGCTCACGCCGGGCGACCGGCAGGCCTTCATGGGGCGATCGGCGCTGCCGGCCCTGGCGGCGGCCATGATCCGCCCGGCGCGGGCGGAGGCCGGGGAGGTCACGCTGCCGCGGCATGCGCGGCTGGTGATGTTCGGCGACTTCCTGCAGCCCCTGCCCGAGCTTCAGGCGCTGCTGTCGCGCTACGCGGCACGGCCGCTGCGGGGGCAGATGCTGCAGATCCTCGATCCGGCGGAGGAGAGCCTGCCCTATTCGGGGCGCATCCGCTTCGACGGGCTGGAGGGCGAGGCGCCCCTGCTGGTGCCGCGGGTGGAGACGATCCGCAGCCTCTACGCCGAGCGGCTGGCCGCGCATCGCGAGGGGCTTTCGACGATGGCGCGGGCCGCGGGCTGGGGTTTTTCGACCCACCGCACGGACCAGCCGCCCCATCTGGCGTTGCTGTCCTTGTGGCAGGCATTGGCCCCGTCATGAGCCTTGGCCTAATCTGCCTGATGCCCAAGCATGAAAACAAGGGCAGAGCCTTCCGATGATCAGCTTCGCCGCCCCCTGGCTGCTGCTGGCGCTCCCGGCCCTCCCGCTGCTCTGGTGGCTGCTGCGCGTCACGCCGCCGCAGCCGCGCCGCATGGACTTCCCGGCGGCCATGCTGCTGCGCGATCTCCCCATCGCCGAGGAGACGCCCGCCCGGACTCCCTGGTGGGTGCTGCTGATGCGCATCGCCGCGGCGGCGCTGCTGATCCTGGGGCTGGCGCGCCCGGTTCTCGGCCCCGGCGCCTCGGGCTCCGGCGAGGGCATGCTGCTGCTGGTGCTGGACGACGGCTGGGCCTCGGGCCCCGACTGGCCGCTGCGGGTGGCCATCGCGCAATCCGAGCTGGACCGGGCGGAGCGCGAGGGGCGCCCGGCGGCCCTGCTCGCCACCGCGCCCGGCGAGGGCGGCGCGCCGCCACGGGTGATCGGCCCCATGCCGGCGGCCGACCTTGCGCCCCGGCTGGCGGCGCTGCGGCCGCGCTCCTGGCCGCCGGACCGGCGGGCGGCACTGGCCGCGCTGGAGGGCTGGAACCGCCCGGAGCGCATTTCCGCCCTGTATCTCTCGGACGGCATAGCCCATCGGAGCGACGACACGGCCGAGGCCTTCATGAACCGCCTGCAGGCGGGCGGCGCGCTGACCCTGGCGCGGGCCGAGGAGCGCCCGGTGCGGCTGCTCGCGCCGCCGCGCGCCGAAGGCGACCGGCTGATGCTGACCTTGCGGCAATCGCCGGTGAACGCGCCGGGCGAAGCGCAGGTCATCGCGCGCGCGCAGGACGGCCGGGCGCTGGCGCGCGCCAGCTTCCAGCTCGGCGCGGGCGCCACGGAATCCGAGGCGGTGCTGGAGCTGCCGACGGAGATCCGCAACCGCGTCCACCGGCTGGACCTCGCGGACGAGGCCGGCCCCGGCGGCGTGGTCCTGCTGGACGAGCGCTTCCGCCGCCGCCCGGTCGGCCTGCTGCCCGGCGCGGAGGAGACGGCGGCCGACGCTCCCCTGATCGGCGACCTCTTCTATCTGGAGCGCGCGCTGAACCCCTTCGCGGAGCTGCGGCGCGGCGACGTCGACCGGCTGATGGCGCGCCCCCTCTCGGTGCTGATCCTGGCCGACCGGCCCATCGCCGAGGGGCCGGAGATGGCCTCCCTCACCCGCTTCGTGGAGCGCGGCGGTATGCTGATCCGCTTCGCCGGCGCGCGGCTGGCCGAGCATCCGGATGGCCTGCTGCCGGTGCAGCTCCGGGCGGAGCGGCAGCTGGGCGGCTCGCTCTCCTGGGAGCAGCCGCAGCACCTGGCGCCCTTCGCCGAGGGCTCGCCCTTCGCCGGCCTCGCCGTGCCGGCCGAGATCAGCGTCGAGCGCCAGGTGCTGGCCGAGCCCTCCGCCCGGCTGGCCGACAAGGTCTGGGCGCGGCTGACCGACGGCACCCCGCTGGTCACGGCCGAGCCGCGCGGCCAGGGCCGCATCGTGCTCTTCCACGTCACGGCGACGGCCGAGTGGTCGGACCTGCCGCTCTCGGGCCTCTTCGTGAGCATGCTGCGGCGGCTGGTGGCGCTCTCCTCCGGCGTCCCGGGCCAGGAGGGCGACGGCGCCCTCGCGCCGCTGGAGGCGCTGGACGGCTTCGGCCGGCTGGTCCCGCCGCCGCCCGGTGCGCAGCCCATCCCGGCCAGTGGCGAGGCCGTGCCCTCGGCGCGCAACCCGCCCGGCTGGTACGGCACCGCCGGCGGCGAGGGGTTCCGCCGGGCGCTGAACCTCGGCGACACGCTCCCGGCGCCGCGGCTGCATGCGAACTCGCCGGCCGGGGCCGCGACGCGCACCATCGCCGGCATCCCGCCAGAGCGCGACCTCGGGCCCTGGCTGATGGCGGCGGCGCTGGCGATCCTGGCGATCGACCTGCTCGCCTCGCTGCGGCTGCGCGGGCTGCTGGGCTTCGCGCGGGCGGCGGGCGTGGCGCTGATCCTGATGGCGGCGACGGCCCAGGCCCAGGCCCAGGAGGAGAATCTTCCCGCGCTGGTCACGCGCCTTGGCTATGTCGTCACCGGCGACAACGGCACCGACGAGACCATGCGCCAGGGGCTGGCGGGCCTGTCCGACTTCGTGAACCGCCGCACGGCCGCCGCGCTCGCCGAGCCGGCCGGCGTCACGCCCGGGCGCGACGACCTCAGCCTCTATCCCCTCCTCTACTTCACGGTCCGGCCCGACGCGCCGACACTGAGCCCAGAGGCCGTCGCCGCGCTCAACGGCTTCATGCGCAACGGCGGCATCGTTCTCTTCGACACGCGCGACGAGGGCTCGGGCGAGGGATTTTCCCCCGGCGCGCGCGCCGCGCTGCGCCGGGTGACGCAGGGGCTGGCCATCCCGCCCCTCATGCCCGTGCCCGAGGAGCACGTCCTGCGCCGCGCCTTTTATCTGTTGGCCGAGCTGCCGGGGCGTTTCGCGGGCGGGACCGTCTGGGTTTCCCGGGAACAGGACCGCGCGAATGACAGCGTCAGCCCCGTGGTCATCGGCGGTCATGACTGGGCCGGCGCCTGGGCAGTCGATGCGCGCGGCCAGAACCTGCACGCCGCCGTGCCGGGCGGATCGCGCCAGCGTATCCTCGCCTATCGCTTCGGCGCGAACCTCGTGATGTACGCGCTCACGGGCAACTACAAGGGCGACCAGGTGCACGTGCCCGCCATCCTCGAAAGGCTGGGCAACTGATGCAGACCGCCCTCGCCTTCGACTTCGCGCCCATCCTGCCGGTCTGGCTGATCCTGGCGCTCGGCGCGCTCTGCCTCCTGGCGCTGCTGCCGGCCCTGCTGCGCCGGGCGCGGGGCGCCTGGTGGCGCGCGCTGGCCTTCCTGCTGGTGCTCGGCGCGCTCTCGCAGCCCCGCCTCGTCGAGCAGACGCGCGAGACGCGGCCCGACATCGCCTTGCTGCTGGTGGACCGCAGCGACAGCACCCGCGTCGCCGCCCATCACGACGCCGCCATCGAGGCCGCCCGCCGCCAGGTCGAGGCCCGCATCGGCCGCCTGCGCGAGGTCGAGCTGCGCGTGGTCGACATCCCCGAGGGCGGCAACCAGGGCACCCGCGCCTTCGCCGCACTGGAGCGCGCCCTGGCCGACATCCCCGCCACCCGGCTGGCCGGCGTGCTCCTGCTCTCCGACGGCCAGGTCCATGACGTGCCGACCGACGGCACCTGGGCGCCCGGCGAGGGCGTGCCGCTGCACCTGCTCATGCCGGGCCGCCAGGGCGAGGTGGACCGCCGCATCCGCCTGCTAGAGGCGCCGGGCTTCGGCATCGTCGGCCGCAGCGTGGAGCTGCGGCTGATCGTGGAGGACCTGGGCGTCCCCACCCAGACGGGGCAGGCCCAGCTCACCCTGCGCCGCGACGGCCAGGCGCCGATCACCGAAAGCGTGCCGATCGGCCGCGAGCACCGCATCACCCTGCCCATCGAGCGCGCCGGCCCTTCCGTCATCGACCTCGTGGTCGAGACACGGCAAGGCCCCGCCGGGGACCGGCAAGGCGGAGAGGTGTCCGACGTGAACAACCGCGTCGTCGTCGCCATCAACGGCGTGCGCGACCGGCTCCGCGTCCTGCTGGTCAGCGGCGAGCCGCATGCAGGCGAGCGCACCTGGCGCCGGCTGCTCAAGGCCGATCCGGGCGTGGACCTCGTCCACTTCACCATCCTGCGCCCCCCCGAGAAGGACGACCTGACCCCGCTCAACGAGCTGGCGCTGATCGCCTTCCCGGTGCGCGAGCTCTTCCAGGTGAAGCTGCGCGACTTCGACCTCGTGGTCTTCGACCGCTTCGCCAATCGCGGCATCCTGCCGCCGAGCTACCTGCGCAACATCGCTGAATACGTCCGCGGCGGCGGCGCGCTGCTGGTCTCGGTGGGGCCGGAATTCGTGGGGGGCACGAGCCTCGCGGGAACGCCGCTCGGCGCCGTGCTGCCGGCGCGTCCCGTGCAGCAGGCCATTCTGGACCAGGCCTTCCGGCCGCGCATCTCCATCCCCGGCTCGCGGCACCCGGTCACGGAGGGGCTGACGGGCGCCAATACCGAGGCCACCGAGGCCAGCTGGGGCCGCTGGTACCGCACCATCCGCACCGAGGCGCGGGCGGGCACGACCGTCATGGAGGGCGCCGGCGGCGCGCCGCTGCTGGTGCTGGACCGCGTGGGCCAGGGGCGGGTCGCGCTCATGCTCTCCGACCATATCTGGCTCTGGTCGCGCGGGCATGACGGCGGCGGGCCGCAGCAGGAGCTGTTGCGCCGCACCGCCCACTGGCTCATGCGCGAGCCGGAGCTGGAGGAGGAGGACCTGACGGCGCGGATCGAGGCCGGGCGGCTGATGGTGAACCGCCGCAGCCTGGATGCCGGCGCGCCGCCCGAAGTCACCATCACGGCGCCCGACGGCGCCACCAGCCGCGTGCCGCTGTCCCATGGCGGCGCCAATGGCGGCGGCGGCCGCGCCTCGGCCGAGGCGCCGGCGGCCGCGCCGGGGCTCTGGCAGGTGAGCGACGGGCGCCGGCAGGCCTTCGCGGCCGCCATGCCGGCCAACCCGCCCGAATTCGCCGACCTGCGCGCCGATCCCGCGCGCGTGCAGCCGCTGGTGACCGCGACCGGCGGCGCTTCCCGCTGGTTCGGCGACGGGACTTCCGTCCCCGAGATCCGCAGCGTCTCGGCCGGGCGCGACGCGCAGGGCTCGGGCTGGATCGGGCTTCGGCGCCGCGAGGACCACACGGTGACCGGCATCGCCGCCCTGCCGCTGCTGCCGCCCTGGCTGATGCTGCCGCTGCTGCTGGGAATCGCGATCGTGGCCTGGCGGTCCGAGGCGCGTTGAATTCCTCCGCATCGCATTACAAACGATGCAAGATTCCCATTGCCTCGCCGTGCCCGGCATAGGAGCCTGGGCCGGACTCAAAACGGGAGGCATGATTGTTGTCGCGAATCCTGGCCATTTCGGCCGCGGTCCTGGCCGTCACCGCAGGCAGCGTGGTGGCGCAGAACTACAATCGCAGGCCGACCTTCGGCACGGTGAACCTGAGCGCCAACTTCGCCCCCGACCCCTATGTCGTGAACGTGACGGCCGGCGGCAATATCCCGGCCGAGCGCATCGGCGGCCCGGGCTGCGTCGGCTCCATCGCCGACCCGCCGGATTTTCGGCTGAACTATCGCGCGGGCGGCTATCCGCTCTACCTCGCGGCGACCTCGCGCTCGGACGTGACGCTGGTGGTGAACCTGCCGAACGGGCGGTGGATCTGCAACGACGACTTCAAGGGCACGGACCCCGGCGTCGTGCTGAACAACCCGCAATCCGGCCAGTACGACATCTGGGTGGGCCACTACAATCGCGGCGCGGGCGTGCCCACGCAGTTGCTGATTTCGGAAATTCCGCCACGTTGAGGGCCGCCGGCCCATCGGGCCGGTGCCTGTCGCGTTGAACTGAGGGCCCTGGCGCTCCGGCGCCACGGGCCTGAAGCCATTTCACCGGAAAGAATCGCCATGATCACAGACATCAAGGAAGGCACGGGCGAAACCGCCGTCGCCGGCAAGCAGGTCGCCGTCCACTACACCGGCTGGCTCTTCGACGAGGCCGCGCCCGAGAACAAGGGCCGCAAGTTCGACAGCTCGCGCGATCGCGGCGACCTCTTCCGCTTCCCGCTCGCCGCCGGCCACGTGATCGCGGGCTGGGACGAGGGCGTGCAGGGCATGAAGATCGGCGGCCAGCGCCGCCTCGTGATCCCGCCCGAGAAGGGCTATGGCGCCCGCGGCGCCGGCGGCGTGATCCCGCCGAACGCGACGCTGGTTTTCGAGGTGGAACTCTACGAGATCGGCTGAGGCCGCCTCGATCCGCGTTTCCGAACGCCGCCGGCTCCGGCCGGCGGCGTTCGTCGTCCGGGGCGGTTGACGGCCCCGGCCAACTCCGCTCGGCTCGGGAAAACCGATCGAGGAACGCCGCCATGAACGTCATGGATCGTCCGGCCAGCAGCACCGCCGCCGCCTGGCTCGAGGCCTTCGACAAGGCCATGACCGCCGGTGACGCCGAGGCGGCCACCGCCCTATTCCTGCCCGATGGCCATTGGCGCGACGTGCTCGCCTTCGGCTGGGACATCGTCACCAGCAATGGCGCGGACGCCATCGCGGAACGCCTGCGCGCGGCGCTGGACCGCACCCGGCCCCGCGGCGTCCGCCTCTCCGGCCGCACCCCGCCGCGCCGCGTGAAGCGCGCCGGCACCGAGTGCATCGAGGCCATGTTCACCTTCGAGACCGCGACCGGCCCCTGCGAGGGCGTGCTGCGCCTCGTCACCGCCGAATCCGGTACGCGCGCCTGGATCCTGCTCACCACGCTCGACGCCATCCGGGGGCACGAGGAACGGCTCAACCGCGCGGGCGCAGGCGAGGCCGACTACCAGCGCGACTTCGGCGGCGAGAACTGGCTCGACAAGCGCCTCCGCCACCAGCGCTACGAGGATCGCGAGCCCGCCGTGCTGGTGATCGGTGCGGGACAGTCGGGGCTCGGCATCGCGGCGCGGCTCGGCGCGCTCGGCGTGGACACGCTGGTCGTCGACCGGCAGCAGCGCATCGGCGACAACTGGCGCAAGCGCTACCACGCGCTGACGCTGCACAACGAGGTGCACGTCAACCACCTGCCCTACATGCCCTTCCCGCCGACCTGGCCCGTCTTCATCCCCAAGGACAAGCTGGCCGGCTGGTTCGAGGCCTATGCCGAGGCGATGGACCTCAACGTCTGGACCGGCACGGATTTTCGCGGCGGCGACTGGGACGAGGCCGGTGGGCATTGGCGCGTCACGCTGCGCCGCGCCGATGGGAGCGAGCGCCTGCTGAAGCCGCGCCACCTCGTCTTCGCGACGGGCGTCAGCAGCATCCCGGTGAAGCCGAAGCTCCCGGGCCTCGAGGACTTCGAGGGCACGATCCTGCATTCCGGCGCCTATACGGAAGGCGCCGCCTGGGAGGGTCGCCCGACCCTGGTCCTCGGCAGCGGCAATAGCGGGCACGACGTGGCGCAGGACCTCGCGGCCAGCGGCTCGAAGGTCACGATCGTGCAGCGCAGCCCGACCTACGTGGTCGGCATCCGTGAGGCGCAGCGCGTCTATTCCATCTATGCCGAGGGCATTCCCTTCGAGGATTGCGACCTGCTGGCGATGGCCTCGCCCTTCCCGGTGATGAAGCACGGCTACCAGCTCTCGACGGCGCATTCGCGCCAGGTCGACAAGCCGCTGCTCGATGCGCTGGAGGCGCGCGGCTTCAGGCTCGACTACGGGCCCGACGAGACCGGCTTCCAGATGAAATACCTGCAGCGCGGCGGCGGCTACTACTTCAACGTCGGCGCCTCGGACATGATCGTGGAGGGCCGCATCGGCCTGCTGCAGTTTGCCGACATCGACCGCTTCGTCACCGGGGGCGCCAGGCTGAAGGACGGCTCGGTCGTGCCGGCGGAGCTGCTGGTGCTGGCCACCGGCTACCTCAACCAGCAGGAGGTGGTGCGCCATTTCCTCGGCAGCGCGATCGCCGACCGCATCGGCCCCGTCTGGGGCTTTGGCGAGGATGGGGAGCTGCGCAACATGTGGCGTCCAACCGGCCAGGACGGCCTCTGGTTCACCGCCGGCAGCCTGGCGCAGAGCCGCATCTACTCGAAGGTGCTGGCACTGCAAATCCAGGCGCGGGAACTCGGTCTGGCGTGACCCTGTCCCATCATCCGTGGAAAGGCTGACACTGCCCTTATATGCAGGACGCGGCATATGTTGATGCGGGCCCGGAACGGGGCGATGCTTTCGCACGGCCACATCGCCTGGGGAAACGCATGCGTCCAATCACCGCGATCCTGCTCGCCCTGCTTCTGACCGCCTGCGGCACGACGCAGTACCCTATGCCCTACGCGCCGACCTCGCCGGTGACGGCCCAGCAGCCGCCGGGGCCCGTGGCCCGCACGGCGGCGGTGCGGAACAGTCGCGCCACCGGCGGCGAGGATCCCGTCTGGATCGGCACCATCCGCGGCGGCTACGGCAATCCGATCAGGACCCTCCAGGCCGACCGTCCGCTGGACCAGGCGGTGCAGCGCGCCTTCAACGACGGGCTCGCCGCGCGCGGCTGGCTGGCGCAGCAGGCTCCGCGCGTCGAGATCGAGATCACCATTCGCGAATTCGTAGCCAACCGATATGTCCGGCTGGAGGCCACGGCGGAGCTGGAGCTCGTCCTGCGCGAGCGCGGCAGCGGCCGCGTCCTCTGGCAGGACCGGGAGAAGGTGAACAATGTGGAGGGCAGCATCCTCGCGCTGGATACGGGCGTCTTCGCCGATCCGGCAGGGCTGCATGCGCTCATGCTGCGGACGATGAACCAGGCGATCGACCGCCTGCTCGACCGGCCGGGCTTCGCGGCGGCGCTGCTCCAGGCGCGGTAGCGGGGCGGCGCTTCGGCTCCCGGGCCCGCGGCCTATCGGACCCAATCGTGCGAGTAGGCCGGGGCGTCCCTGACGCCGCGGCGTCACTCCGCCCGCAGCCCCGCGCGCCGCACCACCTCGCCCCAATGCGCGATGTCCCGCGCGGTCGCGGCCGCCATCTCCGCCGGGTCGCCCTGCAGCACCGTGAGGCCCAGGCTCACCAGCCGCTGCTGGATGTCCGGCATGGCGTTGATCTTCCGGAACTCCTCGTTCAGCCGCGCGACGGCCCCGGCGGGGGCACCGGCGGGCACCATCAGCCCGTGCCAGGTCGTGCTGACGAAGCCCGGCATGCCGCAGGCCTCGGCCACCGTCGGCACTTCCGGAACCTGCGGATGGCGCTCGGCCGAGGTGATGCCGAGGATGCGCACGCGCCCCGCACGCATGTCCTCGATGACCGTGCCGCTCTGGTAGAAGAAGAACTCCACCTCGCCCTGGTAGAGCGCGATCATCGCCGGCGGGCCGCCGCGATAGGGGACGTGCTGCACCTGCAGCCCCGCCGCCTGGAGGAACTGCGCCGCGGCCAGGTGCGTGGAGGCGCCCGCGCCGCTGCTGGCATAGTTGAGCTGGCCCGGCCGGGCGCGCAGCGCCGCCATCAGGGCGCGGCAATCGGTGTATTGCGGGCGCTGCGCGGTGCTGACCGTCAGCACGTTGGGCGCGTCGAAGACCCGCATGACGGGCAGCAGGTCGCGGGCTGGATCGATCGGCATGCGCAGCAGCAGCGGATTCACGGCGGCGAGGCTCGTGGTGGTGAGCACCACGGTGTGCCCGTCGGCGGGCGCGCGGGCGACCGCCTCGGCGGCGATGTTGCCCGTGGCCCCCACCCGGTTCTCGACGGCCACCGGCACGCCGAGGGCGGCCGAGATGCGCGGCCCCGCCAGCCGCAGGTAGACGTCGCCAGGCGTGCCGGGCGGGAAGCCGTAGATGAAGGTGACCGGGCGCCCCGGGACGGGGAAGGTCTGGGCCTGCGCGGCGGATGAGAGGGCCAGCAGGCCGAGCAGGGCATTCAGGATCAATCGGCGCATCCGGGCCTCGTTGGGTTGGGGTGGCAGGCCGTGCGGGGCGCCGCTTCTTGGACGCCGACGGCGCCAGGGGCGAGCGAAGCGCGGATGGGCGCGTTCGTAAAGGCCGATCTTCACGGGCAGCGCCTCGGGACGTCCGGCGGGTTGCGCCGCGAATGATTCACGATCCCGGATGGCGCCTGCCGGCCGCTTCAACGAGCCAGCCACGAGGCGGTGCGGGCGGCTGCGCGGGCAAGGTCATGCGAGACGAAGCGTCTCCGGAGGCGTCCTGGGAAGCAGGATTCCATCAACGACCCCCGTGCCGCCTCAGGCGCCGACGATCACCGCGCCGCCGAAGGTCGTCTCCACGAAGGCCTTCACCTCCGGCCGCGCATAGCCCCGCGCGACCCGCTGCGCCCAGGCCGCCGGCGCATCCGCGCGGCGCACCACCACGAGGCAGGTGTACACGCTCTGCTCCGTCTCCCGCGCCAGCGCGTCGCGCAGCGGGTTGAGCCCGGCCGGCACCGCGAAATTGCCCGTGATCGCCGCCGCATCCACGTCGTCCAGCGCGCGGACGATCGAGGCGGCCTCCAGCTCCACGATCCGGATGCGCTTCGGATTGGCCGCGATGTCCGCGACGGTCGCGCGGTGGTCGGCGCCGGCGCGCAGCGTGAAGGCCCCGTTCTGCGCCAGCAGGAGCAGCGCGCGGCCGCCATTGGTCGGGTCGTTCGGGATCGCCACGCGCGCCCCGCTCGGCAGCGCGTCGAGGCTGCGGTGCTTGCGCGAGAAGACGCCCATCAGCGTCAGCACCGTCTTGCCGACGGAAACGAAGTCGTAGCCGCGCTGGGCGCGCTGCGCCTCGAGGAAGGGCAGGTGCTGGTAGGCATTGGCCTCCAGGTCACCGCCGGCCAGCGCCGCATTGGGCTGGATGAAGTCGCCGAACTCGACGGCGCGCGTGAAGAAGCCGTTGGCGGCCAGCAGGTCGCGCACCTTCTCGAAGGTCTGGGCATGCACGCCCTGGGTGACGCCCACGCGCACGGGCCGGGCCTGGGTGCCGAGCTCCCCGGATTGGGCGGCGGCGAGGCCGGGCAGCAGGGCGGGCAAGGCGAGGATGGAACGGCGCAGCATGGGCGAACTCCGGGGGAAGGCCCAGGCTCGTCGGTGCCCGGGCAGAAGGGGGGTCAGGACCAGCGGGGCGGCGGGCCGGGCTGGCTGCGGCGCAAATGGGCGCGCGCCGCCACCTCGATCTCCTTCGCGCTGCCGAAGCTCGCGCGGTCGAGCGGCTCGAGGCGGGCATCGATCGCGATCAGGAACCAGCCCGCCTCCTCGTCCTGGGCGGCGACGGCGACGAGGGATCCGGCGTCGGTCACGGGCACGGAAAGGCGCATGTGCAACTCCTGCGCCGGAGCGGCGCGCGGCAATTGGAAGTGCGAAGGCGAGGCAGGCCGCAGTTCAGCCATGGCGATACATCCCGCCAGCCGGGACGCGCAGGGTCCGGAAGCTGTCCGAGGCATCGCCTTCTCCTCTGTGAACTGGAGCGGCATCTTGGCGGGATCCGACGCCCTTCAAGGCCCGACGCGGTGAATTCATCCTTGCCGGAAAGTGGCCGGAGCCCGAAGGCCCCGGCCAAGGTCATGGGAGGAAACGCTAGCAAGGCGTCGCCTGACACGGCCCGAAGGCCGCTCCGCCGGCGACAAGCGGAGAGGGTGCACGCGTAAGATCTAGGACGCGAAACTGGCGGCCAGGACAGCGTGCGCGATGTCCTCGGACGGCGGCGGGTAGCCGGCGTGCAGCACGAGGCCCAATGCCGCGGTCCAGAAGAGGGCCAGGAGGGGAAGGGCGAAGCCGGCGGCTTCAGCGAGTTCGACGAGCGACATGGGTGGATCCGGAAGGGTCAGGAAGGGCGGGGCGCGTTCACACGCGACAACACCCGCCAGCTTGGATCGTCCGATGCGTGATCATGACGAAGGATTATGCGACCAATCGGTATAGGTCAAGCTCTTTCCACGAGCTTATATGTATATTTTTAGCTGGCCCGAAAACTGTATAATACGCTGTAAATAAACATCTATTTTAAGACATCAGGATGACGGTGGGGGCGAAATCCTGCCGGATCGACGAGAGTAATGCATTTTACATTGTAAAATAATATTTCTATCCCGTAATCCGGTGTCATATTGCGGCCGTCAGCCATCACGGAGCCATCGCATCCTCGCCATGTCCGCAGAACCACCCGTTCCCGCGAAGCATGTTGACGCGGCGCGATGTCGGAAGGCCGCCCGGCGCGCCTGACGCGCGGTCCGCACCGCCATCCCCTCCTTCCATCGGAACTGTCCCATGCTTCATCGCCGCCACATCCTGGCCGCCGGCGCGCTCCTCGCCGCACGTCCGGTCCAGGCCAAGACCTTCCCGCAGCGCCCGCTGCGTCTCGTCGTCTCCTCCGCGCCCGGCGCCAGCCTGGACGCGCTGGCCCGCATTCTCGCGCCCACGCTATCGGCCCGCCTCGGCCAGCCCGTGCTCGTCGAGAACCAGGGCGGCGCAAATGGCCTCCTCGCCGCCCAGCAGGTCGCCCGTGCCGAACCCGACGGCCACACCCTGCTGCTGACCGGCGACGCCATCATCCTCGCCGCCCTGGCCGAGCCGCGCGCCGGCATCTCCTTCGAAAGCTTCGCGCCGGTCATCCATGCCGTGCGCGCCGCGCAAATCCTGGTGACCCATCCCGGCACCGGAATCCGCGACATGGCGGGCTACCTGACCGCCATGCGCGCGCGGCCGGGCGGCCTGAACGTCGGCATCGCGGCCCAGGCCGGCATCGCCCAGGTGGTCCACGAGCTGCTGACCGCCCGCCTTGGCGACCTCCGGGTGGAATTCGTCTCCTATCGCGGCGGCGGCCCGGCCGCGACCGACCTCATCGCCCGCAACACCGATGCTGTCGTCATCACCCTGCCCGCGGTCACCGAATACATCCGCCAGGGCACCATGGTGCCGCTCGGCGTCAGCACCGGCGCGCGCGATCCTGCCCTGCCGGAGGTTACAACCTTCGCCGAGACCGTGGCGCCTGGCTTCGACGTGGATTCCTGGCAGGGCATCCTCGCCCCCGTGCGCACGCCGCCCGCCATTGTCGCGGCGCTGCATCAGGGCGTCGCGGCAACGCTGGCCGATCCCGCTGTCGCCGATCGCCTGCGCGGCCTCGGCTTCACCATCACGGCCCTGCCGCCCCAGGAGTTTGCCGCCCGGGCGGCGGCCTCCAGCGCGCAGGCCGCCCCCGTCATCCGCGCCATTGCCGAACGCTCTCCCCGAGGCTGAACCCATGATCCGCATCCCCCGCCGCGCGCTGCTCGCGGCCTCCCTCCTCGCCGCCCCCGCCATTCAGACGGGGGCCGTCCAGGCACAGGGCTTCCCGAGCCGGCCCGTCCGCGCCGTCGTCCCCTTCCCGCCCGCCGGCGGCGTGGACGTCTTCGCACGCGCCTTCGTGCCGGCCTTCGCGGCCGCGCTCGGCCAGGGCGTCGTCATCGAGAATATCGGCGGCGCCTCCTCGCGCGTCGGCAACCAAGCGGTGCTGCGCGCCGCGGCGGACGGGCACACCATCCTCATCACCAACGACACGCTGGCCGCCGTGGAGGCGCTGCCCATTCCCGGCAGCGGGCCCTTCGTGCCGGGGCTGGCGCCCGTGCTGCTCGGGGTAGCGGCCTCGCATGTGGTCGTGGCCCACCCGCGCGCCGGCCTGCCCGATGCGGCGGCCTATGCCGCGCGGCTGCGCTCGCGCCGCCCGGTGAATGTCGGCGTGCCCGGCCTGGGCACCGCGCATCATTTCGCCAGCGAGCTGCTCGGCCAGGCGCTCGGCGGCCGGCCCGAGCACGTGGCCTATCGCGGCGGCGGCCCGCTGCTGGTCGACGTGTTGGGCGGCACGCTGGATGCCGGCGTGGTCACGCTCAACGCAGCGCTCGACCACATCCGCGAGGGCCGCCTGGTTGCGCTCGGCGTCACCGGGAAGGAGCGCAGCCCTGCCGCACCGGGCATCCCGACCTTCGCCGAAACCGTCGCGCCGGAATTCGAGATCCGCACCTGGATCGGCCTGCTGGCGCCTGCCGGCACGCCCGCGCCGGCCCTGGCCGCGCTCCAGGCTGCGGGCCTTGGCGCCCTGCGCGATCCCCGTGTCGTCCAGCGGCTGAACGGCCAGGGCTTCGATGTCGAAGGCCGCGGGCCGGAGGCCTTCGGCGCCCTGGTCCGCGACACGGTCGCCCGCTTCGCCGCCGTGGCGGGCGCGGTCGGCCTTCGGCCGGAAGATGCCTAGCGGCCATAGCGATTTGCGCTCCGGAGGAGGAAGGCGCTAGCATTCCTTATAGGGAATGGAGCAGCTGCGATGACCTTCACAGTTCTGGGTTTCTGCGAGGAGACCGGGCGCCTCGGCGTCGCCATCGCGACCTACTCCCTCGGCGTCGGCGCCAAGTGTCCGCAGGCGCGCTCCAACCTTGGTGCCGCCAGCAGCCAGGCCTTCTCCAACCCGAGGCTGGCCCGGCTTTCGCTCAGCTTCCTCGCGCTCGGGCACGATGCGCGGTCCGCTCTGGCGGCGACGCTCGCGACCGACGAGTTCGCGGACTACCGGCAATGCGGCATCGTCGATCGCAACGGCGGCTCGGCCGCGCATACCGGGCCGAACACGCGCCCCTGGCACGGCCATCGCACCGGCCCGGGCTATGCGGTCTTCGGCAATGTCCTCGCGGGCGAGCAGGTGGTGGACGCCATGGCCGAGACCTTCCTGGCCACCAGGGGAGAAACGCTCGCCGAGCGCCTGATGCGCGTCCTGGAAGCGGGACGCGACGCAGGCGGACAGTCCGGCGGCAACGGGCACCTGCCGGAGCGCTCCTCGTCCCTGCTCATCCAGCATCGCGACGAGCAGCCGGAGCTCGACCTGCGGGTGGATTCCCACCCGCACGCCGTGGAGGAAATGCGTCGCATCTACGAGGAGTACAGCGAGTACCTGCCGCTCTACCGCATGCGCGCCGAGCATCCGCCCTCGGCCCCGCCGCAGGAGAAGTTCGTCGCCGAACTGGCGGCGCGCAAGGCCGCCAGGGCATGACATCGCGCCGCCCCCTGCTCGCCGCCCCTTTTCTCGCCTTGCCCGGCCTTGCCCAGGCGCAGGCGCGCTATCCGAACCGCCCCGTGCGCGTGATCGTCGCGCTGGCCGCCGGCGGCGACAACGACCTCGTCACGCGGCTGCTGACCCAGCGCATGTCGGACAAGCTCGGCCAGCCCTTCGTGGTGGAGAACCGCCCGGGCGCCGGCTCGCTGGTCGGCCACGAGGCGGCGGCGCGCGCGGCACCGGACGGCTATAACCTCATCATGAGCACGATCAGCGCCCTCGGCGCCAACCTCGCGCTCTACAGCCGGCTGCCCTACGACCCCGTGAACGACTTCGTGCCCATCATGCTGGCGGGCCTCGCGCCGGGCGTGCTGGTGGTCGGCGGCAGCAGCCCCTTCCGGACGCCGCAGGACATCGTCGCGGCCGCCAAGGCGCGGCCGGGCGTGCTGACCTTCGGCTCGGCCGGCAACGGCAACCTCACCCAGCTCATCGCCGAGGTCTTCAAGCGCGCAACCGGCATCGACGTCGTCCACGTCCCCTATCGCGGCATTCCCGATGCCCAGCGCGACGTCGCCGCGGGCCGCGTCGACTTCATGTTCGCGATCTCGCCCTCCTCCGTGCCGCTGATCGAGGGCGGGCAGCTGCGCGCGCTCGCGGTGACCTCGGCCACGCGGCTCGCGGTGCTGCCGCAGATCCGCACCATGGCGGAGCTCGGCTATCCGGATTTCGACATCAGCTCCTGGTACGGGCTGATGGCGCCGCGCGGCACGCCGCCGGAGATCGTCGCCACGCTGAACGAGGCCGCCAACGAGGCGCTGCGCGATCCCAACGTCGAGGCCAGGCTGCGCGGCATGAGCGTCACGCCCGGCGGCGGGTCGCCCCAGCAGTTCCAGGCCTTCATCGAGCGCGAGCGCGCCCGCTGGGTGGCCATCGTGCGCGAGGCGGGGATCACCGTGGACTGAGCGGACGCGCTACTCCACGCGGATGTCGTTCGCGCGGATCACCTGCGCATAGGTCTCGGTGTAGCGCCGGATCTCCGCGCCGAACTGCGCCGCCGGACGCGCCAGCACGGTGAAACCCGTCTCCTCCAGCCGACCCTTCACCTCGGGCCGCGCGAGCGCCGCGGTCCAGGCCGCCTCCAGCCGCGCCCGCGCCGCCTCGGGCACCTCGGCGCGCGTCAGCAGCCCGAACCAGCTGTCGGAAAGCACCAGGGGAAAACCCAGCTCCGCCATGGTCGGCACGTCCGGCAGCTCGCGGGTGCGGGCCTCGGCCGAGATGGCGACGGCGCGGAGCCGGCCCCCCTGCACCGGCTGGATCACATCCGGCAGGTTGGAGAACATGAACTGCAGCCGGCCGCCCATGAGGTCGGTATTGGCCTGCGCCGCGCCGCTATAGGGGACGTGGGTGGCATTGAGCCGCGCCAGCTCGCGGAACTGCTCGCCGCCCAGGTGGTTCGAGGTGCCGATGCCGTAGGAGCCGAAGGCCAGCCCGCCGCCCGGCCGCCGCCCGGCCTCCAGGAAGCCGGCGAAGTCCCGCGCCACGGAGGGATGCACCACCAGCACATGCGGCACGACGGTGCACATGGAGATGGGCGCGAAGTCGCGCAGCGGGTTGTAGGGCATGCTGGGCCGCAGCGTGATATTCGCGGCGAAGCTGTTCGCCACCATGATCATCGTGTGGCCGTCCGGCGCCGCGCGCATGACCTCCTGCGTGCCGACCACCGTGGCGCCGCCGGGCTTGTAGTCGATGACGACGGGCTGTCCGAGCTCCTGCTGCAGGAAGGTCTGCGAGAGGCGCACCACCGGGTCCATTGTGCCGCCCGGCGTGAACGGGATGATGACGCGGACCGGCTGCGTCGGCGACCAGCGCGATCCGTTCGAACCCTGCGCCAGGGCGGGCGAGACGAGGGTTGGCGAGGCAAGCATCGCGGCCGCGGCGGCGCGGCGGGTGAGGCGGATGGACGGCACGGCTTGGACCTCCTGCGTGGAGGTCCGATCCTTGCCGGGCGGAGATGCCGGTCAAGCGCGCTTCGGCTCGGAACATGGCTTTCCGTGCAAGCTTTGCCCAGCAAGCGCGCAAAGCGTCACCGGGCAGGCAGCACCCGCTCCACCGGCACGCCTCGGCAATCCATTTCGTATTCCAGGTCCTGCACCGGCGGCCGGCAGAACTGCCAGGCGAGGCCGTGCCGCGCGGCGCCGCGACGGACGATCTCGCTCGCCAGGAAGGGGTGCAGGTCATGCACCGTATAGACCTGCACGCCGGTCGTGTCGGCCCAGCCGAAGCCCAGCGCCTTCATGCGCCGCTCCATCTCGCCGAGCACGAATTGCCCCTTGCTCAGGAGCCCGGCCGGCGAGAGGTCGCCCAGCGCGATGGCGTGGTCTCGGTAATTGGCCTTGCCCTCCTGGGATTCGCCGCTGCCCGCGACCACGAAGCTCGGCGCCGCGCCGCCATCCGGCACCGTGTAGCTGAAGGCGTGGAAGGAGGGCTCGGCCGGCGGGGCGATCTCGGGGCAGACATTGCTGCGCGCCACGGGATTGTCGCCGTCCAGGAAGATGCCCCATTCCGTGAGCACGCCGCCGTAGATCTTGTTGAAATCGGCAAAGCCCTGCTCGGTGAAGGGGGCCGGCGAGCGCAGCTCGCAGGCGCAGAAGGCCGTCCTCGGCCGTCCTGCGGCCTCCAGCACCGCGGCAATGCGGGAAAAGCCCGCGGCCATCGGAACGGGGTCTGCGAAGCGCACGCGCTCGATGCGGAAGCCGGGCTCGGCCGCCACGCCCGCGGAGTACTGGTAGACCCCTGGCACGTAGCGGAAGCCGCGATCGGCGGCGAGGCGGGTCGAGGACATGCGGCGGGCGTCTCCGGCTGAGCATCTTCAAGTCCGGCGGAAGCGCCGGATGCCCGGAAAATGCGACAAAGCAAAGAACCGGAGCGGCAGCAGCCAGCGCAGCGGAAACCTCTCCGGATCCCGCGGATGCTGGACCGCCCCCGTGATGGCCGCAAGCTATCCTGCCCCGCCGATGCCGCCCTCAAGGCCGATCCGCACCGCCTCGGGCAGGCTGCGGACGCCGAGCTTCTCCATCAGATTCGCGCGATGCACCTCCACCGTGCGCGGACTGATGCCGAGCTCGAAGCCGATCACCTTGTTGGCCTTGCCCTCCATCAGCGCCGCCAGCACCTCGCGCTCGCGGGGCGAGAGCGCGCCGACCTTGGCCTGGGCCTGCGCCGCGAGCAGCCGCTGGCGATCCACCTGCCGCGAAGAGGCCAGCGCGCTGCCGACCGCCTCCAGGATACGCTCCTCGGCATAGGGCTTCTCGACGAAGTCCAGCGCTCCCGCGCGCATGGCCCGCACCGCGAGCGGGATGTCGCCATGGCCCGTCACGACCACCACCGGCAGCCGGATGCCGCGCCGCGACAGCACCTCCATGAGGAGAAGCCCGTCCATCCCGGGCATGCGGACGTCGAGCACGATGCAGCCCTGGGCCAGCCCGCCGGGCGCCTCCGCCGTCTGCAGCAGCGCCTCCGCGCTGCCATAGGTCTCCACCTGGTGGCCTGTGGAGCGCAGCAGCATCGCGAGGGACCGGCGCACCGCCGTGTCGTCATCCACCACATGCACCACGCGGTTCATCAGCCCGAGCCCTCCGCTGGGGCGAGCGGCAGGTCGATGCGCATCACCGTCCCTCCGCCCTCCCGCGCCATTGCCGTGATCCGGCCGGCATGCGCTTCGACGATCGCACGGCAGATGGCCAGTCCGATGCCCATGCCCCCCTCCTTGGTCGAGACGAAGGGCTCGAAGAGCCGCTCCTTCACCTCCGGCGGCAGGCCGGGCCCGCCATCGGCGAAGCGCAGCACCGCCCGCCCCTCCTCCTGCCGGAGCGAAACGGAGAGGCCGCGATCCTTCAGCCCCTCCGTCGCCTCGATCGCGTTGCGCAGCAGGTTCACGAAGACCTGCTGGAGCTGCACCTCGTCCGCCATCACGATGCAGCCGTTGATCGCGATGTCGAGCGCGATGGGCAGGCTCTCCTCGCCGCGCGCCGCGCAGATGAGCGCCACGCCGTCGGCCACGAGCGGGCCGAGCGCGACATATTTCTGATCGGTCTCCCCGCGGCCGATGAAGTCGCGCAGCCGGCGGACGATCTCGCCGGCGCGCTGGGCCTGGGCGGCGGCCTCCTGCATCGCCTCGCGCGCGGCGCCGATGCGCGCCGGATCCGGCGAATCGTCCTGCAGCCACCGGGCTCCCGCGCGGAGGAAGTTGGCGACAGCGGTGAGCGGCTGGTTGAGCTCGTGCGCGACGCCCACGCCCATGGCGGTGAGGCTGTCGGCACGGGCGATGCGCCGCATGGCCTCCTCGGCCGTGCGCAGGCGCTCCTCGGTGGCGCGGCGCAGCGTGACGTCGCGCGCCACGCTGACCAGCCCCGCGATGCGGCCCGACGAATCCCGCCAGGGCCCCTTCACGGTGAGGTAGGTGCGCGCCTCGTGCCCGTGGCCGGGCAGGACGACGCGGTTCTCGTATTCCTGGGTGATGCCACTGTTCATCATGGCGCGGTCGGTCAGGGTCATCTCGCGGGCCACGTCCGGGTGGGTGAGCTCCGCGTCGGTGCGGCCGATCACCTCGTCCTCGCTGCGGCCGAAGGCGCCGGCGGCGGCCCGGTTGACCAGCACGTAGCGCAGCTCCGTGTCCTTCACGAAAATGGCCTCGGGCACCGACTGCACCACGGATTTCAGCAGCCGACGCTCGTCCTCGGCCTCCCGCGTGAGCAGCAGGTTCTCCTCGGCCGCGCGGCGGGCGGCCTCGGCCTCGCGGCGGGGGGCGTTCTGGGCGGCGACGACGGCCGCGGCGAGCGCCTCGAACTCGGCCACGCGCGCGGTCCCGGGCGGCTGCACGGTCGTGCCGTCCACGAGGTTCTCGAGCGGCCGCATCAGCCGCCGGATCAGCAGCAGCATCGCGGCCACGGCCAGCAGCAGCAGCGCCGCCACCAGGCCCAGGCGCCAGAGCACGACCGGCTGCCAGGTCGCCCGCTCCTCCGCCTCGCCGACGCTGACGACGACGACCCAGTCGTTGATCGGCAGCCGCTTGAAGGCCATGACCGAGGGCAGCCCGTCGAGCCCCTCCCCCCGCAGGATGCCGCGCCGCCGGTCGCCGATCGCCTCCGAGATCCAGGCAGGGGCCGAGCGGGTGATGGTCCGCTCCGGATCGGGCTGGCGCGCGACCAGCCGGCTGGCCGGCCCCAGGATGAAGGCGGTCGAGCCCAGCGCGTCCGGCAGCGGGCGCAGCGGCTGCTCGATGCGGCTGGTGGCGAGCGGCATGGCCAGCGCGCCCCGGACCTGGCCGCCGCGGATCACCGGCACGGCGACGATGGCCAGCGCGCGGTCGATCTCCGGCATATAGACCGGCGGCACGAAGGTGGGACGGCCGGTGCGGGCGGCGATCACCGAGGCCGCCCCGTTGGGCACGCTGGGCAGCGGGCCGCCGAGGGGCTGGCCGGTGTTGACCGCCTGCTGGCCGAGATCCTCGATGGTGACCAGGATGACGAAGGTCTCGAGCTGTGCCGCCACCTCCCGCGCCTGCCAGTGAAAGGATTCGAGCCGCCATGTGGCGGGATCGAGATGCGGCGAGGTGGCGAGCGTGGTGAGCACCATCAGCGCGCCCTCCAGCTCCTCGTTCACGGCCAGGGCGGCCGCGCGGGAGCTGGTGGTGAGGTCGTCCTCGGCCTTGCGCTGGAGACGGACGGCGAGGTCGTAGGTCATGCCGCCGCCGAGCAGGAGGCCCGGCAGCAGCAGAACGGCGCCGAGCAGCGCCAGATGGCCGCGCAGCCCTCGTGCCGGCCTCCTCACCTGTCCTGCGCCAGCCAAATCCCGTCTCCGAGCCGCGGCGAGCATGGCAGAGCCCGCCGGGTTCGTCCAAGGCGGGACGCCCGGCACCAGGCCTCGTGCGACGCTTCCCTCAGCCCCCGGGCGCGATGCGGCCGCGCAGCAGTTCCTCCCAGCGGGCCACTTCGCGAGCCACGTAGGCCGCCGCCGCTTCTGGCGTGCTGGCGACGATCCGGTCCACGCCCAGGCCGAGCATGCGCTGACGCACGCCCTCCTGCGCGAGCGCCGTGGCCATGGCGCGCTGAAGGGCGAGCTTGACCGGCTCCGGTGTCGCGCTGGCGGTGAAGACCGCCTGCCAGACGTTCATCTCCGCATCCAGGCCGATCTCGCGCAGGCTCGGCACGTCGGGCAGCGCGGGGCTGCGGCCGGCGCTGGTGACGGCGAAGGCGCGGGCCTGGCCACTTCGGGCGGTCTGAACCCCGGTCAGGGCGACGTCGAAGACCAGACCTATGCGCCCGGCCGCGAGGTCGAGGGTGGCGGGCGCGCCGCCGCGATAGGGGATTTCGTTGAGCTGGAGCTGCGCCGCATGCAGGAAGAGCAGCGCGGCCATCTGCAGCGTGCCGCCCCCGCCGGTGCTCCCGTAGTCGTAGCGGTTGGGGTTGGCGCGGGCCAGGGCTATGAACTCGCGGACGTCGCGGGCGGGAAAGTTGTTCGCCACCAGCATGACCATGGGCATCTCGGAGAGCACCGAGACGGGCGCCAGCGCCGTCGTCACGTCGATCGGGGCATTGGGCACGACGAGGCGCAGCACCGCGTGGGAGGTGTTGTTGAAGAGCAGCGTGTGCCCGTCGGCTGCCGCGCGGGCTACCAGCTCCGAGGCGACGATGCCGGCGCCGCCCACCCGATTCTCGATCACGATGGGTTGCGGCAGATGGGACGCCATGGCCTCGGCCAGCACGCGGGCACCGACATCGGTGGCGCCGCCGGCCGAGAAGGGCACGACCATGCGGATCGGGCGATCCGGGAAGGCGGAGGCCGGCGCCGCGCCGAGCAGCGCGAGCAGGCCGAGGAGAAGGATACGGTGCATCATGGACGATTGTCTCCCGGTCTGGTTACCGGAAGCTTAATCGGACCAAGGGCATATGAATATGTCGGATGGGGCGATCGACGGGACTCGAACCCGCGACATCCAAGACCACAACCTGGCGCTCTACCACCTGAGCTACGACCGCCGCACGGCGCGCTGGATAGGCCCCCCGTGCGGGATGCGTCAACCCACGGTCACGGCCGCAAGCGGCGGTGGCGGATGATGGGGCGCTTTTCGCGCGCCCGGGCGGCGAGCGCCGCCTGGGCCGGCAATCACCCTGCCGCGCGCTGGGCGCCGGCCCGCCGCTCCATCCAGGCGCCGATGCGGGCCAGCGCCTCGCGCAGCACGCTCTCGTTCTTGCAGAAGGCGAAGCGCGCATAGTGGCTGGGCGGATTCGCGCCGGCATAGAAGGCCGTCACCGGGATGGCCGTGACCTTGGCCTCCTCGGTCAGCATGCGGCAGAAGGCCACGTCGTCGCCCGTGAAACCGATGGAGCGGATGTCGGCCGTGACGAAGTAGCTGCCCATGGCCGGCAGCACCTGGAAGCCGAGCGCCGTCAGCCCCTCCGCCAGCAGATCCCGCCGGTCGGCCAGCTGGCCGGAGAGTCCGGCGAAATAGGCGTCGTCCTTGGCGAGGCCCACCGCCACGGCCCGCTGCAGGTTGGGCGCCGTCGTGAAGGTGAGGTTCTGGTGCGCCTTGGCGACGTTGGGCGCCAGCGCCCGGTCGCAGGTGACGTAGCCCACCTTCCAGCCGGTCAGGTTGAAGGTCTTGCCCGCGCTGCCGATGCGGAAGCAACGCTCGCGCATGCCGGGCAGTGTCATCAGCGGGATATGCGACCAGCCGTCATAGGTCAGGTGCTCATAGACCTCGTCGCAGACCGCGTAGCAGTCGTGCCGCTGCACGAGGTCGGCGATGAAGGCGAGCTCGGCCGTGGTGAAGACCTTGCCGGTCGGGTTCATCGGCGTGTTGAAGAGGATGGCCTTGGTCCTCGAGGAGAAGGCCGCCGCCAGCTCGTCCCTCGGCAGTTCCCATTTCGGCGGGCTCAGGCGGACGAGCTTCGGAACGGCGCCGAGCAGCTTCACCACCGGTAGATAGGTGTCGTAGAGCGGCTCGATCAGCACGCATTCGTCGCCCGGGTTGAGCACGGCCATCAGCGCGGCGGTGATGGCCTCCGTGGCGCCGGAGGTGACGACGACCTCGGAGTCCGGGTCAACCTCGATGCCGTAGAAGCGCTTGTTGGCGGCCGCCACGGCCTGGCGCAGCTCCGGCACGCCGGTCAGCGGAGGGTACTGGTTGCGGCCGTCCATCAGCGCATCGGCCGCGGCCTTCACCACGTCGGGCGGTCCGTCATAGTCGGGAAAGCCCTGGCCGAGGTTGATGGCCCCGTGCTGCACCGCGAGGGCGGACATGACGGTGAAGATCGTCGTCCCCGTGGCGGAGAGGAGGTCATTCATCGGCTTCATCGGCAGGAACCTTGGATGGCTGGCGAAACGAGGAATCTAGCATGAGGGTCCTCCCCCCGCTGCGCAATGGTCCGGAACGAGACATGCCTTGAACGAAGGCAGCGTGCCCGTCTTTCAGGCGCTACCTTCCGGGAAAGGCATGACAAACGCCGTCACGGGCCGATTGCGCCCATGGCACGGCGCGTGCCAAACAGGGGCGGCTCGACGGGCATCGGCGCGCACCGCGCCCGGGGCCATCGGGGAAACGCCGCGGGCCGACCATCCGCCTGCGCCAATACGTGACGGATGCGATGAAGAAGATCGAGGCCATCATCAAGCCCTTCAAGCTCGACGAGGTGAAGGACGCGCTGCACGAGATCGGCCTCCAGGGCCTGACCGTGCTCGAGGCGAAGGGCTTCGGCCGCCAGAAGGGCCATACCGAGCTGTATCGCGGGGCCGAATACGTCGTGGACTTCCTGCCGAAGGTCAAGATCGAGGTGATCTGCGCCGACGACATGCTGGAGCGCGCCGTGGAGGCCATCCAGGCCGCCGCGCGGACCGGCCGGATCGGCGACGGCAAGATCTTCGTCTCCGACATCTCGGAGGTGATCCGCATCCGCACCGGCGAGCGCGGCGAGGACGCGGTCTGAGCTTCCAGGGGGCCTGACGCCTCCACGAGTTTCGTCCAGCGCTGGCCCTGGGGGCGTCCCTGGCTGGCGGTGGGCGGCTGCGCGGGCTCTCCGCGCGGGACATCACCTAGGGACGCAGTGAACAGGACAGAGACATGGCGATGAATTCCCCCGAAGCCGTCTCCAAGGTCATGGAAATGATCAAGGAGAACAGCGTTGAGTATGTGGACTTCCGGTTCACGGATCCGCGCGGCAAGTGGCAGCACACGGCCCAGCACGTCTCGACGGTCGAGGAAGAGACCTTCGAGGAAGGCATCATGTTCGACGGCTCCTCGATCGGCGGCTGGAAGGCCATCAACGAGTCCGACATGATCCTCATGCCCGACGCCGCGTCGGCCTGCATGGATCCCTTCTCGGCCAAGCCGCAGCTGATCCTGTTCTGCGACATCTACGAGCCCTCGACCGGCCAGCGCTACAACCGCGACCCGCGCTCCACCGCCAAGAAGGCGGAAGAGTACCTGAAGAGCACCGGCATCGGCGACACGGCCTTCTTCGGCCCCGAGGCCGAGTTCTTCATCTTCGACAACGTGAAGTTCGGCACCGGCGGCAACTTCGGCCACTTCTCGCTGGAGAGCATCGAAGGCCCCGGCGCCTCGATGAAGGATTACCCCGAGGGCAACATGGGCCACCGCCCGGGCGTCAAGGGCGGCTACTTCCCGGTGAACCCGGTCGACAGCGAGGTCGACCTGCGCGCCGAGATGCTGTCCACCATGATCGAGATGGGCGTCGTCGGCGAGAAGCACCACCACGAGGTGGCGCAGTCGCAGCATGAGCTCGGCACGAAGTTCGGCACGCTGGTCACCCAGGCCGACCACATGCAGATCTACAAGTACGTGATCCACAACGTGGCCCACAGCTACGGCAAGTCCGCGACCTTCATGCCGAAGCCGATCTATGGCGACAACGGCTCGGGCATGCACGTGCACCAGTCGATCTGGAACGAGGGCAAGCCCGTCTTCGCCGGCAACGGCTATGCGGACCTGTCGGAGACGGCGCTCTACTACATCGGCGGCATCATCAAGCATGCCAAGGCGCTGAACGCCTTCACCAACGCCTCGACCAATTCCTACAAGCGCCTGATCCCGGGCTTCGAGGCCCCCGTGCTGCTGGCCTACTCGGCCCGCAACCGCTCGGCCTCCTGCCGCATCCCCTATGCGACGAACCCGAAGGCCAAGCGCGTCGAGGTCCGCTTCCCCGACCCGACCGCCAATCCGTACCTCGCCTTCGCGGCGATGCTGATGGCCGGCCTGGACGGCATCAAGAACAAGATCCATCCGGGCGACCCGATGGACAAGGACCTCTACGACCTGCCCCCCGAGGAGCTGAAGGACATCCCGACGGTGTGCGGCTCGCTCCGCGAGGCGCTGGGCGCGCTCGAGGCCGACCATGAGTTTCTGCTGGCCGGCGACGTGTTCTCGAAGGACCAGATCGAGAGCTACATCGAGCTGAAGTGGAGCGAGGTGTACCGCTTCGAGCACACCCCGCACCCGGTCGAGTTCGAGATGTATTATAGCGTTTGATTGATGCCCTCAGACGCCGGGCGCGCGCTCCGCGCGCTTGGCTTCGCGCCGCCACGGTGGCGCGAAGCCGAACGGTAGTCCTGGGCGCGCCGGCCGCGCTTGCGGCCGGAGAGTTGGAAGCCCGTCGCCAGTTCTGGCGACGGGTTTTTTGTTGGGGTGCCCTCAGACGCCGGGCGCCGCCTCCGGCGGCTTGGCTTCGCGCCGCCGCAGTCGCGCGAGGCCGTCCGGTAGTCCTGGGCGCGCCGGCCGCATTCGCGGCCGGAGAGTTGGGAACCCGTCGCCAGTTCTGGCGGCGGGTTTTTCATTGGCGGGGAGTGTGGTTCCCTGCGCCATGAGCTTTGCCTGGCCCCTCCGGATCGCTGATGTCGCTGTCTGGCCATTGCGCATTCCGCTGAAGAAGCCGCTGCTGCTCGCCAGCGAGACGATCACCGACGCCGAAACCCTGCTGATCGAGCTGCGCGACGCCGAGGGTCGCTCCGGCTGGGGCGAGGCCAGCGTCGCGCCGACCATGACCGGCGAGGTGCTGGCCGGCATGGCCGAGGTCGCCGGGCGCTATCTCGGCCCGGCCCTGCTGCGCGAGGCGCTGCCCGATGCGGACGCGATCGGCCCGCGCCTGGCCCGCGCCATCCGCGGCAACACCGGCGCCAAGGCCGCCGCCGAGATGGCCGTGCTCGACCTCGCCGCGCGGCGCGCGGGGCTGCCGCTCTCGCGCTTCCTCGGCGCGCCGCTGCGCGATTCCGTGCCCGCCATTGCCATGATCGGCGGGGCCGACGACGCCTCGGTGCTGGCGGCCGCGCGCGCCGCGCAGGCAGAGGGCTTCCGACATATCAAGGTGAAGCTTGGACTGCGCGCCGATCCGCGGGAGGATGCGGCGCTCATCCGCGCGCTGCGCGCGGCACTCGGCCCGGAGGCCCATCTTTCGGGCGACGCCAACATGGCCTGGGACATCACGGCCGCGAGCGCCTTTCGCGCAGCCCTGCCCGAGGGCACGCTCGACTATCTGGAACAACCCCTGTTCGACGACGACCTCGCCGGCCTCGCCGTGCTGGCGCGGCAGCCCGGCTGCCCGATCTGCATCGACGAGGGGCTGCACGGGCTGCGCGACATCCCGGCGCATCGCGGACTCGCGGCCGGATTCGGCCTGAAGTCGATCAAGCTCGGCGGGCTGCTGCCCACCCTCGCGGCCGATGCGCTGCTGCGCGAGAACGGCATGCGCGGCACGCTGGCGTGCAAGATCGCGGAGACCTCGGTGGGCGCCGCCGCCGCGCTGCATCTCGCGGCCCTCCTGCCGGACGTCGAATGGGGCCTTAGCGTCACGCATGGCATGCTGGCGGAGGATATTATAAGGAATGGCGCCGTGACGGTGCGCGGCGGTCAGGCCATCCTGCCGCCCGGACCGGGGATCGGCGTGGTGCCGGATCCCGAGAGACTGTTGCGGTTCAAGGGTTGAGCATGAGCTTCGAACACATGGCGGGCTTTGCCCGGATCGCGGCCGAGGGCGCGGCGGCGGATGGGCCCGAGGAGGCGCTCTACGCCATCACCCGCGCCATCCCCGCCCTGCTGGGCGATCCTTCCGCGGCGCTGCGCCCCAATGCCTTCCGGGAGGATCCGCCGCCCAAGGTCGGCGCCGCCTGCACCGCCTTCATGCGCACGGCGGACGGGCGGCACCACATGATCGTGGCGCCGGTGAACTTCGCGCCTGAGCAGCATCACGAGCTGGTGGACATCCATCTCGGCCATCCGGGCGAGGTCGCCCACAGGCAGCAGCCGATGCTCCTGCGCGACACGGCGCTGCATGCGAGCTTCGTGAAGATCCTGCAGAGCTTCCGCGCCGGCTCCACGCTCTTCGCGCCGCTGATGTGGAAGGGCGAGTATCTGGGCGTGCTGATCTGCGCCAATGCCGCGCGCAACACCTTCGGCGAGGCGGATCTGGTCGCGCATCGCGGATTCGCGGCGCTGGCGGCCTCACTCTGGATCGCGCAGGGCGGCCGCGAATGGATGGCCGCGCAGGATCTCTCCATCCTGCCGCGGCGGTCGGTCGGAACCTGAAGCCCGGAAGGAGCGCCGGCCTTCGGGCCGGCGCTTCCGGCCCTGGCTACTCCTCCAGCCAGGCGACGGGCCGCACCGGGCTGCCCGTGCCGCCACGGATCTTCAGCGGGAAGGCGATGAAGCGGAAACGCCCCTTCCCCACCACCTTGTCGAGGTTGATCACGCCCTCGTAATGCGTGAATCCCATGTCGCGGCAGACATGGTGCACCTCGAAGTTGTTGCGGCCCGGACGGCCGGGGCTCACGGATTCCACGGTGAAGGCCGTGATGCCCTTCTTCCCGAGCCAGGTGGCGCTCTCCTTCGTCAAGCCCGGGAAGTCGGTGATGTAGCCCTCCGTGCCGGTCGCGCGCTTGTAGAAGCCCGTATAGAGCAGCACCGTGTCCTTCGGCTGGATGGTGATGCCGGCCGCCTTCTCCGCCGCCTCCAGATGGGCGATCGTGATGTCGGTCTTGTCGGCCACATGGGTGAGGTCGAGGCAGACGGCCTCGGTGAAGAAGGTCTCCAGCGGCATCTGGTCCACCGTCATCGCGCCCGGCGTCTCGTCGAAATGGACCGGCGCGTCGACATGGGTGCCGCCATGGTCGCCCATGTGCAGGACCATGGTCGCGGAGGAGAACTCGTAGCCGTCGGCCACCCGCTTCTCGTCATGCGTGCTGAAGGGATAGACCTCGATGGTCGGGTGATTCACGAGGCGCTGGCCCTTATGATGAATTTCACGGGACAGATCGATCAGTTTCATGGCGGCCTCTGCATGTTCGATGGGCAAGTATGGCGCCGCAGACAGAGATCGCAAACCCTGCTTCACTTCCGGAAAGCCGGACCAGAGCGCAATCTGTGCCGGATATATCCTTATAAGGAGGAACCCATGCCTCGCAGATTCGCCGCCCTGGGAATTGCCCTGCTCTCCCTGGTGCCGTTCCAGCCGCGCCCCGCCGCGGCACAGTCCTTCCCGGACCGCCCGATCCGCATCGTCGTGCCGATCAACCCCGGCGGCGGGACGGACATCTTCGCCCGCGTGCTGCAGGAGATCGTCGGCAGCTCGCTCGGCCAGCCGATCATCGTGGAGAACCGCCCCGGCGCCAGCGGAACGATCGGGGTGCAGCATGTGATCGACTCCCGGCCCGACGGCCACACGCTGGGCTTCATCTGGAACACGCCGATCACCGCGGCGCCGCACACGCTCGGCGCGCGCTACACGATCGACCAGATGGCGCCGGTCTTCACCGTGGGCTACTCGCCCTTCGCGCTCTGCGCCAAGCCGGACTTCCCGGCCCGCAGCCTGCCCGAGATGATCGCGAAGATCCGCGAGAACCCGAACACCTATACCTGGGGCAATGAGGGGCTCGGCGGCGTGATGCATCTCGGCGTCGAGCGCATCCTCCGGCGCCTCGACCTCCAGATGACGACGGTGCCCTTCCAGGGCGCGGGCCAGACGCTGCCGGCCTTCCTCGGCGGGCACATCACCTTCTATGGCGGCTCCATCGTCGGCGCGATGCCGGCCATCCGCGCGAACAGCGCGCGCTGCCTGCTGCTGACAACGCGCGAGGGCCATCCGGCCGCGCCCGACGGCGCGGGCCTGGACAGCCTCGGCCTCGGCGACATGGCGGTGACCATCTGGTGGGGCATGATCGCGCCCGTCGGCATTCCGGCTGACCGCATGGCCAGGCTCAACGAGGCCTTCGGCGCCGCGATGCGCACGCCGCGCTTCCGCGAGGCGATGGACGCGCAGGGCGCCACGCTCGCGCCGCTCTTCGGGGACGAGATGGGCCGCGCGATGCGGGCTGAGTACGAGGCGTTGGGCGAGGTGGCGCGGACGCTCGGACTGTCCCGGCCACCGGCGCGGTAGTCCGCGAAGGGCGCCGCCCCCTCGCGATCAGCGCAGGATGCCGGGCAGCTCCAGCCCCTTCTCCCGCGCGCAGTCGAGCGCGATGTCGTAGCCCGCGTCGGCGTGGCGCATGACGCCCGTCGCCGGGTCGTTCCAGAGCACCCGCGCCAGCCGCCCGGCCGCCTCCGGCGTGCCGTCGGCCACGATCACCATGCCGGCGTGCTGGCTGTAGCCCATGCCCACGCCGCCGCCATGATGCAGCGAGACCCAGGTCGCGCCGCTCGCCGTGTTGAGCAGCGCGTTCAGCAGCGGCCAGTCGGAGACGGCGTCGGAGCCGTCCCGCATGGCCTCCGTCTCGCGGTTGGGCGAGGCGACGGAACCGGAATCCAGGTGGTCGCGCCCGATGACGACGGGGCCGATCTCGCCGCGCGCCACCATCTCGTTGAAGGCGAGGCCGATCCGGTCGCGGTCGCCCAGGCCCACCCAGCAGATCCGCGCCGGCAGGCCCTGGAAGGCGATGCGTTCGCGCGCCATGTCGAGCCAGCGGTGCAGATGGGTGTCGTGCGGCATGAGCTCGCGCACCTTCGCGTCGGTCCTGGCGATATCCTCGGGGTTGCCGGAGAGCGCGGCCCAGCGGAAGGGCCCGACGCCGCGGCAGAAGAGCGGGCGGATGTAGGCCGGCACGAAGCCCGGAAAGTCGAAGGCGTTTCGCAGCCCCTCGTCCTTCGCCATCTGGCGGATGTTGTTGCCGTAGTCGAGCACGGCCGAGCCCATCTTCTGGAAGTCGAGCATGGCCTGCACGTGCTGCACCATGCTGCGCTTGGCCGCGGCCGAGACGGCGGCCGGGTCGCTCTCGCGCCTGGCCGCCCATTCGCCGAGCGTCCAGCCCGCGGGGAGGTAGCCGTTGCCCGGATCATGCGCGCTGGTCTGGTCGGTCACGATGTCGGGCACGACGCCGCGGCGCACCAGCTCGGGAAACACCTCGGCGGCATTGCCCAGCAGGCCGACGCTGATGGCCTTCTTCTCGGCCGTGGCCTTGCGGATCATCTCCAGCGCGGCGTCGAGATCGTCGGCGCGGTGATCCAGGTAGCGCGTCTCCAGCCGCTTCTCGATGCTGCTGGGCTGGCACTCGACCGCGAGAACGCAGGCGCCCGCGAAGACGCCGGCCAGCGGCTGCGCGCCCCCCATGCCGCCGAGCCCGCCCGTCAGAATCCAGCGCCCCGCCAGCGAGCCGCCGAAGTGCTGGCGCCCGGCCTCGACGAAGGTCTCGTAGGTGCCCTGCACGATTCCCTGGCTGCCGATGTAGATCCAGGAACCCGCCGTCATCTGGCCGTACATCATGAGCCCCCTGCGATCGAGCTCGTTGAAGTGCTGCCAGTGCGCCCAGGCGGGCACGAGGTTGGAGTTGGCGATGAGCACGCGCGGCGCGTTCCCATGTGTGCGGAAGACTCCCACCGGCTTGCCCGACTGCACCAGCAGAGTCTGATCGCCCTCCAGCTTTTTCAGCGAGGCCACGATTCGCTCGTAGCTGTCCCAGTCGCGCGCGGCGCGGCCGATGCCGCCATAGACCACGAGCTCGCCCGGCTTTTCCGCCACCTCGTCGTCGAGGTTGTTCATCAGCATCCGCATTGCCGCCTCGGTGGTCCATTGGCGGCAGGTGATCTCGAGCCCGCGCGGCGCGCGGATGGCGGGAGCGTTGCGGGAGCGGCCCGGGAGAGGCTGGCTTGGCGACATGCGGCGGAAATCCTTCCGTGAGGCGGCCGCCATCATGACAGCCTGGCGGCCGTCGCCAACCGGACGAATTCCCAAGCGCGTGCCTTCTGCGCTAGGAGGGCGGCATGTCCGACGATGCCAGGCCCGCCACTCCCCCCGACCGCCTCGCCAGCGATCCCAAGAGCCCCTTCCACGATGCCGCCGCGCTCGAACGCGGCGTGGGAATCATCTTCAAGGGGGTCGAGAAGACCAATGTCGACGAATACTGCGTCAGCGAGGGCTGGGTCCGCCTCGTCGTCGGCAAGGCCGTCGGCCGCAAAGGCCTGCCGCTGACCATGAAGGTCCAGGGCAAGGTCGTGCCCTACTTCCGGGACATGCCCCGCCCCGACCCCGCGGACTGAGCAGCACCGTCGCGGGGAGTTCTGTCGCGTCTGTCTCACGGGGCCGTTGCAGCGTGTAATGTGCCTAGGCGTTTTTCGAGCCGCGCATTAGCATGCAATTCTCTTGCGTTAGGGATGAACCGCCATGGCCAGCCGTCCGCTCACCCGCGCGACCGCGCTTCTCACTGCGACCGTGATGCTCGCGGGCTGCGTCACGACGCAAGCCGGCCGCATCGGCGCGGATGACGGGCGCGATGTCTGCCGCCAGTACCTCGTGGCCCTCGACAGCACGGGCGACTACTACGGCGAGGACATCCTGCAAGGTGCGGCCGTGGGCGCGCTGGGCGGCGCCCTCGTCGGCGGGCTGGCCTCCGGCAGCTGGCAGGGCGCGCTGATCGGCGCGGCCGTCGGCGGCGCGACCGGCGCGGCGGTCGGCTACTACTCGGCCCTGCAGCGCCAGGCGCAGAACCAGCAGGCCATCTTCGCCCAGATGAGCAGCGACCTCTCGCGCGAGAACGCCCAGCTCGATCGCACCCAGGTCGCCTTCGACCAGCTGACTGATTGCCGCCTCCGCACGGCCGCGACCGTGCGCGACGCCTTCAAGTCCGGCCGCCTGAGCCGCGACGTCGCGCAGGCCCAGATCGCCGAGATCCGCGCACGGTTCCAGGGCGACATCCAGGTCGCGCAGCGCATCAACCAGAGCATCACCGGCCGCGGCGCCCAGTTCGACACCGCCTTCGACAGCGCCCTGCCCGGCGGCAAGTCGGCGGTCATGGCCAGCTACAGCCGGCCCCAGCCGGTCCGCGCCGCGCCGCGCCGCGCCGTCGTCGTGAAGCTCCGGCCGGACGCCGGCAGTTCCGAGGTTGCGCAGATCAACGCCCGCGAGGTCGTGGCGACGCGCCCCGGGCCGGCCGGCTACGTCCAGGTCGAAACCGCCTCCGGCGTGCGCGGCTATGCGCCGGCGGATGCCTTCCCCCCGGCCCCCCGCGGCCAGCGGGCGGCCGCGACACCGCCCTCGGGGGGCACGGACGTGCGCTCGCTGGCGGCGACCAATATCTCGCGCCGCGACAACTTCTCCGAGAGCGTGGGCAATGCCGAACGCCTGGCCGCGGCCGGCGGCGGCTTCGAACTCGCGGGCTGAGGCCCGCTTGCGCCGGCCCCTCACGGCGGTCTTCGCGGCCGGCCTCGTCCTCGGCGGCCTCGCGCTTGCCGGGGCGGTCCGCGCGCAGGAGCCGCCGCAGGCCCCGATCCTGCGGGTCGAGGCGTCGGCGCATATCGCGCCCGTCGCCAGGCTAGCCACCGATGCCACGGGGCGCATTCTCGCCTCGGTCTCCGATGACAAGACGCTGCGCCTCTGGGCGCTGCCCGACGGCACGCCGATCGGCGTGCTGCGCCCGCCCATCGGCGACCGCGAGGAGGGCGAGCTCTACGCCGTCGCGCTGACGCCGGACGGCACCCGCGCCGTCGCGGCCGGCTATACTGGCCGGTCCTGGGATGGCGCCTTCTCCATCTACGTCTTCGAGACCTCGAGCGGCCGTCTTCTGGCGCGGCTGCCGAACCAGCCGGCGCCGGTCTTCCATCTCGCCGTCTCGCCGGACGGCACGCGCATCGCGGCCGCGCTCGGCGGGCGCTCGGGCATCCGCATCTGGGACGCGCGCAACGGCCGGCAGCTCGCTGAGGACAGCGCGGGCTGGATGGGCCCGGCCCGCATGGTCGCCTTCGACGGCGCCGGCCGGCTCGCCGCCAGCTCGGCCGACGGAAAGGTGCGCGTTTACGACGCCTCCGGCCGCAAGGTGGTCGAGCGCGCGCCGGTCCAGGGCGGGCGCCCCTACGGCCTCGCCTGGTCGCCGGACGGCGCGTTGCTGGCCATCGGCTTCGAGGACCGGCTGCGCGTCGAGGTCCTGCAGGCCAACGACCTCCGCAGCGTGCTGGTGCCTGACACCACCTGGCTCCAGGGCGAGGGCCTGCCGGCCGTGACCTGGGCCTCCGACGCGCGTGGCGGCGTGCAGCTCTATGCCGGCGGCTATGCCCGGCGCCAGGGCGGCGCACCGGGCGCTGCCAATTTCGTCATCCGGCGCTGGTCGGATTTCGGCCTCGGCCCGGCGCGCGACATCCCCGCCGCGCGCGACGCCATCTCGCACCTCCTTCCGCTGCCGCAGGGCGGGCTCGCCTATGCCGCCGCCGATCCCGGCTGGGGCCGCATCGCGCCTGACGGCTCGGTGGTCCAGGCGCCGAGCCCGTCGGGCGGCGACTTCCGCAACACCGCCGAATGGCTCGCCGCCAGCCCGGATGGGCAGCGCGTGCGCTTCGTGATTCGGCCGGGCACGCCGCCCCTCGTCTTCGACGGGCAGTCGGGCCAGCTCGTGGCCGATGAAGGCCGGGGGCTGCTGCCGGCGCGGCAGCAGACCTCGACGCCAGGGGGGCGCCTCGTCGTCACCGACTGGCAGAACCGCGACCGGCCGCGGCTGAACGGCCAGCCGCTGCGCCTCGCCGAGGGCGAATACAGCCGCAGCCTCTCGATCCTGCCGAAGGACGAAGCCTTCCTCCTGGGCACCGACACGCATCTGCGCCTGTTCGACCGCTCGGGCCGGCTGCTCGACCAGCTGCCCATGCCCGGCACCGTCTGGGCCGTGGTCGCCGTCGAGGGCATGGCCGTAGCCGCGCTCGGCGACGGCACGATCCGCTGGTTCGAGGCGACCGACCAGCTGCGCGAGCGCGGCGCCCTCTTCGTCCATGCCGATGCCCGCCGCTGGGTGACCTGGACGACGGAAGGGCTCTTCGACCACGCGCCCCACGGCGGGCAGGAGCTGGTGGGCGTCCATCTCAACAACGGCCGCGGCCAGACGCCCGAATGGGCGAGCTTCCAGCAGGCCTATCGCGCGCTCTACGCCCCCGCCGCCGTGCGGGCGCGGCTGCTCGGGGACACCCGGCTCGCCCAGGCGCGCATGAACGAGCTCGGCGAGGTGCGCGCGCGCATCGGCCGGCTGCCGACGCTGTCCGCCGGGCAGGCCTGCGCGGTGGTCGAAGGCGGCTGCTCGCCCGTTGCCTGGGGCGGGGCCGAGCTGCCGGCCGGCGCCAGCGCGCTGCGCCTCACCTTCAACACGACCGATCGCGGCCTCGGCCTCGGCCCGCTCGACGTCATGGTGAACGACCGGATCGCCGTGCGCAGCGCGGCCGTGGCCGGCCCGAATTCCGTGGAGGTTCCGCTCGACCCCGGGCCGAACCGCGTCGCCGCCCGTCTCTATGCCGATGACCGCACGCTCTTCGCCGAGGGCCCGGTGATGGAGCTCCGCCGCCCCGGCGAGGCCGCGCCGCCGCCGGGGGCCGGCCGCCTGATCCTGGTCGCGGTCGGCGTGGACCAGTACCAGCTGGCCGACCTCAACCTGCGCTTCGCCGTCGCCGACGCGCGCAGCGTCGTGGAGACGCTGCGCAGCCGGGCGCAGGGCGTGTTCCGCGAGGTCATCTCGACGGTGCTGACCAACCGCGAGGCCACCCGCGCCAATATCCTGGCGGCGCTGACCTCGGCGGCCCAGGTGGCGCGGCCGGAGGACACCTTCGTGCTCTATCTCGCCGGCCATGGCGTGCGGTCCGAGCCTGACCGGCGCTTCCTCTTCCTGCCGCACGAGACGACCAGCACCGCCAACTGGGACGCGCTGCGCCGCACCTCCCTGGACGAGGGCACGCTGGTCTCCGCCCTCGCCCGCATCCGGGCCAGGGACGGCTTCCTCTTCATCGACACCTGCCATGCGGGCCAGGTGACCATCGACAGCCTCGCCGCGCTGGGCAACGAGACTGGGCGTTTCCTGCTGGCCGCCAGCAGCAGCGTGCAGGAGGCGCTGGACAGCTACGACGACCGGAACGGCGTCTTCGCCTTCGCCATCCGCGAGGCCATGAGCGGCCGGGCGGCGACCGACAGCGAGGGCCATGTCTCGGCGCTGGCGCTCGGCGAATGGGTCACGCGGCGGGTCCCCGTCCTTGCGGCCGAGAAGCAGCACCGACAGGATGCGGTCTTCCGGACGGCGCAGCGCGAGTTGCGCTCGTTCCCGATGGGGGTCGTCGCGCGATAGACATGACAAATCTTATGTCCCCGTCGTGGTTTAGGCCCTCTAAGGTCGTGATCAGGATTCGTGGGGAACGCCTCCTTTGAGCGACGTGTTGAATCTGTCGCATGCCGAGCGGCTGCTGGAGATCTCGTCTCCACTCGGCGCCGACAAGCTGATTCTCCGGCGCCTGTCGGTGCAGGAGACAATCGGCCGGCCCTTCGCGCTGACGGCCGAGGTCATCAGCCAGGAGATGGACCTCCAGCCCTCCGCGCTGATCGGCAAGGCCGTCACCTGCACGATCCGCGTGAAGCATGTGGACCCACGGCACTTCCATGGCGTCGTGCGCGCCTTCGGCCGCGTCGGCGCCTTCGGCCGCGGCCTCGCGGCCTACCGGCTGGAGGTGGTGCCGAACTTCTGGCACCTCTCGCGCACCGCCGACTGCCGGATCTTCCAGGACAAGTCCGTCAAGGACATCGTGACGGCCGTCCTGGGCGACAGCGGCGTCGCCCCGGTGCGCTGGGGCGGCTCGGTGCCGAGCAGCCCGCGCACCTACTGCGTGCAGTTCAACGAGACCGACCTCGACTTCTCGCAGCGCATGCTGGACGAGGCCGGCTGCGGCTATTTCTTCGAGCACAAGGACAACGAGCACACGCTGGTGGTCTGCGGCGCCAACAGCGACTACCCGATGATCGGCGGCGACCCGCAGGTGGTCCGCTCCGATGCCGGCGAGGTCGGCACGCTGATCGACTGGAAGCCGGTGTCGTCGCTGCAGCCGGGCAAGATGGTCGCCGAGGACTTCGACGGGCTGAAGCCCAATACCCTCCTGCAGAAACAGACGGGCACCATCCTGAGCTCGCCCAATGCCTCGAAATACGAGATCTACCGCTGGCCCGGCGGCCAGGCCGTGCGGCCGGAGGGCGACCTCGCCAAGCTCGGCATGGAGACCTACGAGACCGCCGCCGACCGCATCACGGCGACGGGCAACGACCCCACCATCTTCGCCGGCGGCCGGCTCAAGGTGAAGGCCGGCATCGACATCGCGGCGCCGGTCACCTGGCTCGTCGCCTCGACACGGCACGAGGCCTTCGACGAGACGCATCTCTCGGGCGGCGGCGCCTCCGGCTACAGCAACAACCTCGTGCTGATGCCGGCCGACCGGCCCTGGCGCCCCGCCGAGCCGCGGCCGCGGCCGCCCATGGTCGGGCTGCACAGCGCCATCGTCACGGGCCCCTCCGGCGAGGAGATCCACTGCGACGAATACGGCCGGATCAAGGTCCATTTCCTCTGGGACCGGGCGGGCAAGAAGGACGACACCTCCTCCTGCTGGGTGCGCGTGGCGCAGAGCTTCTCGGGGAAGTGGGGCGGCTCCTGGACGCTGCCGCGCGTCGGCGACGAGGTGCTGGTGGCCTTCGAGCATGGCGACCCGGACCGGCCGATCGCCATCGGCAGCGTCTACAATTCCGAGCAGAAGCCGATCTACACGCTGCCCGCCAACAAGACGCAGTCGGGCTTCAAGACGCGCTCCAGCAAGGGCGGCGGCGCGTCCAACTTCAACGAGCTGCGCTTCGAGGACAAGAAGGGCTCGGAGGAGATCAACATCCAGGCCGAGAAGGACATGACCCTTCTCATCAAGAACGACCGCACCGAGACCATCAAACGGCACCGCACGGAAACGGTCGACGGCAAGCACACCGAGACCACGAAGCTGGACCGCACCGCCACGGTCAGCCAGGGCAACGACAAGCTCACCATCGAGATGGGCAACCTGGACCGGCTGGTGAAAATGGGGAACATCACCGAGAAAGCCTCGCTCGGGAGCATCAAATACGAGGCGATGCAGTCGATCACGCTCACCTGCGGCCAGAGCAAGATCCACATGACGCCCATGAGCATCAGCATCGAATCGCTGAACATCGACGTGAAGGCGTCGCTGATGCTGAACAGCCAGGGCCTCATGGCCACGCACAAGGGCGATGCGATGCTGACGCTCAAGGGTGGCCTGGTGATGATCAACTGACATGAGCGCCTCCTCCCCGAACAAGCTGACCACCCCCCTCGAACCGCTGCTGCCGCGGCTCGAGCTCGATGGCCCCGGCACCTCGCTGGTCACGGGCTTGCCCGATGCCGCGGCCGGCGTGGCCCGCCTGGCGGAGGCGGGGCGCATGCCGGACGCGCTCCGCCTGGTCGCCCATGCCCTGCCCAAGCGCGAGGCGGTGTGGTGGGCCTGCATGTGCGCCCGCGCCGTGCCCGTCGCGGAGCCGCCGGCCTGCGACTCCGAGGCGCTGACCGCCGCCGAGACCTGGGTGCGCAAGCCCGACGAGCCGGCGCGCCGCGCCACCATGGAGGTCGCGCAGCGCGGCGGCTTCCGCAGCCCCGAAGCCTGGGCGGCCGTTGCCGCCTTCTGGTCCGGCGGCAGCATGGCGCCGGAGGGCCAGCCGGTCGTGCCGCCGGCCGACCACCTCACCGGCGTGGCCGTGGCCGGGGCCATCATCCTGGCGGCGACGCGCGTGGCGCCGGAGAAGGCCGAGGCGCGCTTCCAGCGCTTCCTTCAATCCGCGCGCGACATCGCCGGCGGCGGCGCCGGCCGCCTCGAACCGGAGAAACCCTGATGGGCATGCCCGCCTCCCGGATCACCGACATGCATGTCTGCCCGATGGTCACGCCGGGACTTCCGCCGATCCCCCATGTCGGAGGTCCGGTCGTCATGGGCGCACCGACGGTGCTGACGGGCATGCTGCCGCAAGCCAGGGTCGGCGACACCTGCATCTGCGTGGGCCCGCCGGACGCGATCGTGCTCGGCAGCTTCACCGTCCTTGTCTGCGGAAGTCCGGCCGCGCGGATCGGCGACATGACGGCGCATGGCGGCTCGCTGATCATGGGCCTGCCGACCGTGCTGATCGGCCCCTAGCTCTTCGCCTCGGGCGCCGGGCGACCGTCGCGCGAGGCAGTCCCGCCAGGGCGTTGCGCTTGACGCAATCGCGCCGCGGGACGCCTACTGTCACGGCGCAAGCCGAAGTAAGAGGCCTCAAACGCGTCCGCATGGACGCCGCCGAAGGGTTGAGAAAGAACGTCGCATGGTGCTGGTCCTGTCCGTCCTTCGCTGTCCGGAGCAGGCCACCCCTGAGCAGCGGCGCGTGCCGGGCGGCGAATACGTCATGGGCCGCGGCACCGAATGCGACTGGCCGCTGCGCGACCCCGACCGCGTCCTCTCCAAGCGGCACTGCGCCGTCGAGTATCTCTCGGGCGCGTGGCAGGTGCGCGACCTCTCGACCAACGGCACCTTCCTGAACAGCAGCGCTGAGCCGGTGGGCCGCGACCAGGTCCGCGTGCTGCGCGACGGCGACCGGCTGCGCCTCGGCGCCTACGAGATCGAGTGCCGCGTCGAAGAGGAGGCCGGCTACGGCGAGGGCCGCTGGCAGTCCGCGGCGGCCGTGCCCGATCCGATGGCGCCGCCCGCCGCCCCGGTCAGCGACATCTTCTCCGTCCCCTTGCCGGGACTCTCGGCCGGCGACAGCCCTCCCTCGGGCGCGGCGCCGCTGCTTCCCTCGGATTTCGATCCCTTCGCGCCGGACGACCATGGCCCCGTCATGCCCGACCACCGGCCGAGCACGAACGACGTCTTCACCCCGCCCCGCGCCACCATGCCGGACCTGCTGCCGACGAATTGGGACGCGCCGGTGGGGCCGAAGCCGGCCGGAACGGCCGGCGATCCCTTCGCGAATCTGCCGGATCCCTTCGCCGACGCGCCTCCCCCCGGTGCGCGGCAGCCCGATCCCTTCGCCCCCCCGCCTGCGGCCCCGGTTGCCGCGCCGCCGCCCGTCCCCTTGGGCGACCCCTTCGCCGATGTGGCAACCCCGCTGCCCCCCGCCCGGCCGGCGACGCCGTTGCCCGGTCCCTTCGCGGATCTCGCGCCGGCGGCGTCGCCGCCCGCCGTCGCGTCCTCGCCCCTGCCCTCGCCCCTGCCCGACCCCTTCGCCGACGCCCCGCCACCGGGAGTGCCGGCCGCCGCGCCCGCCCTCGGCGATCCCTTCGCGGACCTGCCGCCGCCCACGCAGGCGCCACGCCCCCCGGCGCCGCATCCCTCCGCCCACCAGCCGCCGCCGGCCTTCCCGGAACCGGCCCCGCCTTCCGCGCGATCCGCCGATCCGTTCCTGGACGCGCCACCGCCGCCTCCACCGCCGGGCCCGGCGGTGACCGTCGCGGTCAACGTGACGCCGGCGGCGGCACCGGCAGGGGGCGGCGACCTGCAGGCCGCGCTCGCCATCGTCTTCCAGGCGGCCGGGCTTCCGCCGCCGCCGCCCAGCCTCGATCCCTCGGCCGCGCTGAGCTCCGCGGGGCTCGCGCTGCGCGCAGCCATCGCCGGCATGCGCGCCCTGCTCATCGCGCGGGCCGACGTGAAGCGCGAGTTCCGCATCGAGCAGACCATGATCCGCGCGGCCGGCAACAACCCGGTGAAGTTCGCGGCCGACGAGGATGCGGCGCTCCAGGCGCTGCTCACCGCGCCGCGCGGCGGCCCGGCCGCGATCCGCGAGACCGTGCAGGACCTGACGGCGCATCAGCTCGCCACCCTCGCGGCCACACAGGCGGCGGCCAAGGCGCTGCTCGCGCGCCTCGCGCCCGCGCCGCTCGAGGGCGAGGTCACGGGCGGCGGCCTGCTGCCCGGCGCGCGGGAGAAGCGACTCTGGGAGGCTTACAAGCGCCTGCATCAGCAGGTGACCGACCAGTTCGAGGACGATTTCGACAGCGCCTTCGGCAAGGCCTTCGCCCGCGCCTATGAAGAGGCCGCGCGCGGCGGCCGATGATCAGCCTCTAAACCCAACCGGGGAACGTCACGCGGCATGGCTTGGAACGACAAGGTCGTCTGGCAGGAGGGCATGTTCCTCCGCGCGCAGCACTACCAGCAGCAGGACCGGTATTTCGAGCACCTGCTCCAGGCGCGCAGCGCGCCGCTGCGCCCGCATCCCTGGGGGGTGACGGAGATCGCGCTCGACCGCGACCTGCTGGGCGCCGGGAAGTTCGCGCTCTCCAACATCGCCGGCGTGCTCGAGGACGGCACGCCCTTCGCCATCCCCGGCACGGCCGACCAGCCGGCCCCGCTCGACCTGCTGGAGGGCACGCGCAACCAGATCGTCTACCTGGCGCTCCCCGTCCGCCAGCCCGGAAGCCCCGAGGTCACGGCGACGGAGGGGCCGGAGGGCGCCGCCGCCCGCTACGGCCTGCGCGCCTTCGAGGCCTATGACACCCATTCCGACGCGACCCTGCCGGCCGAGCTCGCCGTCGGCCGCCCCCGCCTGCGTTACATGCTGGAGAGCGAGGAGCGCGCAGGCTTCACCTGCCTCGGCCTTGCGCGCATCGTCGAGGTGCAGGCCGACCGCCGCGTGCTGGTGGACGACCGCTTCATCCCGCCCTGCCTGCGCGTCTCCGCCGTGCCGCCGCTCTCCAACGTCCTGGGCGAGCTGGTGGGCATGCTGGGCCAGCGCGCCGAGGCGCTGGGCGCCCGGCTCTCGCAGCCCGGCGCGCGCGGCGTGGCGGAGGTCGCCGACTTCCTGCTGTTGCAGACGGTGAATCGCTGCCTGCCCCTGCTCGCGCACTACGCCGATGCGGGCAACGTGCATCCGGAGACGCTCTACGGGACGCTGGTGCAGATCGCGGGCGAGCTCGCCACCTTCACCGCGCCCGACAAGAAGGCCACCACCTACCCGGCCTATCGGCACGACGATCTGCAGCGCAGCTTCGCGCCCGTGATCGCCGATCTCCGCCGCAGCCTCTCGGCCGTGCTGGAGACCAACGCCGTCGAGATCCCGCTCCAGGAGCGCAGCCACGGCGTGCGCGTGGGGCCCATCCTCGATCGAAACCTGCTGCGCGCCGGCCAGTTCGTGATGACGGTGATGTCCGACATTCCGGGCGAGACCATCCGCCGGCAATTCCCCAACCAGGTGAAGATCGGCGCGGTCGAGCATATCCGCGAGCTGGTGAACGTGGCGCTGCCCGGCATCATCGTGCGGCCTTTGCCCGTCGCACCGCGGCAGATCCCCTTCCATGCGGGCGCCGTCTATTTCGAGCTCGATCGCGGCTCGCCCCACTGGCAGCAGATGCAGACCAGCGGCGGCTTCGCGATCCACGTCTCGGGCGATTTCCCCAATCTGCGTCTCAGCCTCTGGGCGATCCGCGCATGAGCCCCTTGCCCTTCCCGAAATCGGCCGGCCGCGCGCCGGCCGGCAGGACCGTCGAGAACTGACATGAGCGACAATCCCTTCGGCGAACCCGAGGACAACGACCGCACCGTCGTCGGGCGCGGAGCGCCGCGGCCCGTGGCCGGCGTGCCGCAGGGCGCGGCGCCGCCGCCGCCGCAGGCCAGCTCCGCCGGCGCCGCCGCGCCACGGCTGGCGGGCGAGGCCGAGGCGCTGCCCAAGGTCGGGCCCGGGCCGCTCGCCGCCGCCGCATCGCCCCTGCTGCAGATCCTCGCGCGCCTCGCCAATGCCGGCGTGGCTGGCCAGCCACCCGTCGAGGAGCTGCGCGAGCGCGCGCTCCGGGCCCTGCGCGCCTTCGAGGCCGATGCGCGTGATTCCGGCGCGACGGCCGAGGAGATCCGCGCCGCGCATTACGTGATCTCCGCCGCGTTCGACGACGTGGTGCTCAGCACGCCCTGGGGCGCGCAATCGGCCTGGGCGCAGAAGTCGCTGGTCTCGACCTTCCACCAGGAGGTGCGCTCGGGCGAGCGCGTCTTCGACCTGCTGACCGGCATGCAGAAGGATCCCGGCCGCTACAAGGGCGCGCTGGAGGTCAGCTACCTGGCCCTCTCGCTCGGGCTGCAGGGCAAGTACCGTCTGATGCCGCGCGGCGCGGCCGAGCTCGATCGCGTGCGCGAAGGGCTCTACCAGCTCCTGCAGCAGCTCCGCGGCAACTACGAGCGCGAGCTCTCGCCGCGCTGGCGCGGCGTGGACGCCCCGCATCGCGGCGTGAGCCGCAGCGTGCCGGCCTGGGTGGCCTTCGCCCTGGCCTTGGCCCTGCTGGGCGGCGGGTGGTACTACCTCTCCGACAAGCTCGGCGCCCAGGCCGGCGACCTCTATGATCGCATGGCGGCGCTGCCGCCCGGCGCGCTGCCCGCCATCGACCGCACCGCGCCGCCCGTTCCGCCGGCCCCCGCGCCGCCCCCCCCGCCCACCGCCGCCCCCCGGCCGGATGCCCTGCCGACGCTGCGGCAGTTCCTGGCCCCCGAGATCGCGCAGGGCCTCGTGACCGTCGAAGGCGACGCGCAACGGGTTCTCGTCCGCATCCGCGGTCGTGGCATGTTCCCCTCCGCCTCCTCGACCGTGGCGTCCAGCTTCCACGACCTGCTGCGCCGCATCGGCGAGGCGCTGAAGACCGAGCCTGGCCGCGTGTTGATCCAGGGCCATTCGGACAACCAGCCCATCCGCTCCGTGCGCTTCCCCTCCAACTTCGCGCTGTCCCAGGCGCGCGCGCAGGAGGCGGGGAACATCATCATCGCGGCCAATGGCGAGGCCGCCCGTTTCACCATCGAGGGCAAGGCCGATGCCGAGCCCATCGCCTCGAACGCGACGCCGGAGGGCCGCGAGGCCAACCGCCGCATCGAGGTGATCCTGCTGCGAGGGGGCCGCTGACATGCGCAGCCTGTTCACCATCCCGGCGCTCGGCGCCCTGTTCGGCGTCCTGTTGCTGGACGTCGTCATCTGGCTCTTCTCCCCGCTGCTGGGCGAGGCCTTCGACGCGATCTGGCTGCGCGCGATCCTCGTCGCGATCCCGGTCATCCTCTGGTTCCTGGTCTTCTTCCTGATCGGCCGGAAGCGCGAGAGCCGCGACGCGGGCCTTGTCGAGGCCGCCGCCGCGCCCGACCCGCAGGCCAAGAAGGACGAGGCCGCCGCCGGCGAGGAGGCCGAACTCCGCGCCAAGCTCACCGAGGCGCTGGCCAAGCTGAAGGCCGCGACGGGTGGCAAGGGCACCTATCTCTACGACCTGCCCTGGTATGCGATCATCGGCCCGCCGGGTTCGGGCAAGACGACGGCGCTGCTCAATTCCGGCCTCGAATTCCCGCTCGCCGAGGGCCGCGTCGGCGGCGTCGGCGGCACGCGATTCTGCGACTGGTGGCTCACCGAGCGCGCCGTGATGATCGACACGGCCGGCCGCTATACCACCCAGGACAGCGACGCCGATGCGGACAAGGCCGGCTGGGAGCGCTTCCTCGACCTGGTGAAGAAGAACCGCCCGCGCCAGCCGCTGAACGGCGTGCTGGTGGCCTTCGGCGTCGACATGCTCTCGCGCCTCGACGCGACCCAGCGCGAGGCGCATGCGCGCAGCGTGCGGCGGCGCATCAAGGAGCTGGAGACGCGGCTCGGCCAGCGGCTGCCGGTCTATTTCGTCGTCACCAAGGCCGACCTGCTGCCCGGCTTCATCGAGTTCTTCGACGACCTCGACAAGAATGCCCGCGAGCAGGTCTGGGGCTTCACCTTCCCCATGGGCCACACGCCCGAGGGCGCGGTGACGCAGTTCGGCCAGGAATTCACGGCCCTCTCCGAACGGCTGATGGTCCGCCTCATCGAGCGGCTGCAGACCGAGCGCGGACCGCAGCAGCGCGCGCTGATCGCGGGCTTCCCGACCCAGCTCGCCTCGCTGGAGTCCGCGCTGAAGGAATTCGCCCAGGCGGCCTTCGGCGGCTCCAAGCTCGATCCCGCGCCCCTGCTGCGCGGCGTCTACTTCACCTCGGGCACGCAGGAGGGCACGCCGCTCGACCGGCTGGCCGGCGCGCTCTCGCGCTCCTTCGGGCTGGATCCGAGCCGCCCGGCCGCGATCATGGGCCAGAAGGGCCGCGCCTACTTCCTGACGCGGCTGCTCAAGGACGTGGTGTTCAACGAGGCGCGGCTCGCGGCCAATGACCGCGGGCTGGAATCGCGCCGGCGCATCGTGCAGATCGGCTCCTGGGCGGCGGCGCTGCTGCTGGTGCTCGGAGGCGGCGTCTGGGGCTGGACCGCGCTCCACGCGGAAGGCGGGCGCAGCGAGCGCCTCGCGGTCGCCGTGACCGCCGCCGAGCGGGCCGGCGGTGCCGCGCCGCTCGACCGCGTGCGCGGCCCCGACCTCGCGCCCATCCTCGCCTATCTAGAGGCCGCCAAGACCCTGCCGCCGGCCGCCGCCGGCGAGGGCCCGGGCTTCGGACTCAGCCAGCAGGAGATGCTCCAGGCCGGCGCCGAGAGCGCCTATGGCCGCGCGCTCAACCGCGTGCTGCTGCCCCGCCTGCTGGCGCGGCTGGAACAGCAGATCCGCGAGGGCATCCAGCGGCCCGACTACCTCTACGAGGCCGTGCGCGTCTACCTCATGCTCGGCAAGCAGGGGCCGATGGACCGCAGCCTCGTGAAGGAGTGGTTCGGGCTCGACTGGCAGGCCGCCTTCCCGGGCGCCGTGAACCAGCCGGGCCGCGATGCGCTCGGCCGGCATCTGGACGCGCTGCTGGCCGGCCAGCTCGCCACCTATCCGCTGGACGGCGCGCTGGTGGACCAGGCGCGGCGCGTCTTCTCGCGGCTGCCCATGGCCCAGCGCGTCTATGCGCGGCTCCGCAACCTCGCCGACACGGCCAATGTCCCGGCCTGGGCGCCGGCCCAGGCGCTGGGCGCCGCGGGCCAGCGCTACTTCGTCCGCCCGAGCGGCCGCCCCCTGACCGAGGGCGTGCCGGGCTTCTTCACGGTGAACGGGCTCTACGGGGCCGTGCTGCCGCGCCTGCCGCAGGCCGCCCTCGAGGCGGCCAGCGAATCCTGGGTGCTGGGCCCCGAGGCCGCGACGGCCGGGGCGGGCGATCCGCGCCGGCTCGAGGCCGACGTGCTCGCCCTCTACGCCGCCGACTACGTGCGGGCCTGGGAGGCGATGCTGCAGGATCTCGTGCTGCCGCCGGTCGTCGGGCTGAACGCCTCGGCAGAGGCGCTGAACCTGCTCGGCGCGCCCAATTCGCCGATGAAGGACCTGCTCCGCGGCATCGCGCGGCAGCTCTCGCCGGGGACGGCACCCGAGGCGCCCGGCGCCGCCGGAGCCGCGGGCCAGGCCGCCCAGGGGGCCGCGAGTGCCGCCGCGGGCGCCGCGGCCGGGGCCGCGAGCCGGGTCGCCGCGGCCGTCGGCGTCCAGCTCGGCAACGGGGCCGCGCCGGTCGCCGAGGTGGTGGAGCGGCGCTTCCAGGCGCTGCGGGAGGCGTCCGGCCAGCCGCTCGACGGCGTGCTCGCCATCATGAACGACCTCTATGTGCAGGTCGCGCGGCTCGCCAATTCCCCGCCCGGCACGGTGATGCCGCCGAGCGTGGGCCTCGATCCCGGCCAGCGTCTGCTCTCCGAGGCGCAGCGCCAGCCCGAGCCGCTTCGCAGCTGGATGACGGCGCTGGCCCAGGCGACCGGCCGCGCCCGCGCCGGCGGCGCCCAGGCGGCCATTGCCGCCGCGGCCGGCGGTGGTGGTGGTGGTGGCGGAGGCGGCGGCGCCGCGGCCGGGGGCGGAGGCACCAGCCTCGTCGCGCTCTGCCGAGGCATCGAGACGCGCTTCCCGTTCCGGCGCCAGCCCAATACGCCCGACATGCCGGTGGACGACTTCATCCGCCTCTTCGCGCCGGGCGGAACCTTCGACACCTTCTTCACGCAGTATCTGCGCCCCTATGCCGACGTCACGCAGCGCCCCTGGCGCCCGGTGGCGACGGACGGCCTGCCGCCGCCCGTCTCGGCTTCGGACCTGATGCAGTTCCAGCGGGCCCAGGCGATCCGCGACGCCTTCTTCCCGGCCGGCGTGGCCAATGGCTTCCGCTTCCAGATCGTCCCGGCCGGCCTCTCGGCGGGAACGTCGAGCGCGACGCTGGAGGCCTCCGGCGCGCGCGTCTCGCTGCCCGTCGGCGGCGGGGGACGGCCGATCGACCTGCAATTCCCGTCCTTGCAGCCGATCACGCTGACCTTCGACCCGGCCTCGAGCCGCGGCGACCTCGCCTATGACGGCGCCTGGTCCACGCTGAAGCTCGTCTTCCTGCACCGCGTGGTGGCGACGCCGCAGCCGGACCGCTTCCGCCTGAGCGTCATCCAGGGCGACAGGACGGCGGACTTCACGCTCCAGGCGGCGAGCAGCATCAACCCCTTCGGGCTACGCGAGATGACCGACTTCCGCTGCCCGACCTTCGCGCCGCCGCAGAATTAGGAGGCTTCCGGATGGACCGCGGATCGATCGCCGAAGGAGGATTTCCGAAGCTGGCACGGCTCGCGGCCATGCCGCGCGCCGGATGTGCCGCCTAGCCATGGACGAGGTGCGTACCGGGCTGTTCGGCAAGCTCCCCGCCCATGGGGACTTCGTGCGGCGCGTGCTGCCGCGCAGCTTCGTCGCGCCCTGGGACGCCTGGCTGAGCGAAGGCGTCGCCGCCTCGCGGGAGCAACTGGGCGAGGATTGGGAGACGGCCTGGGAGGCCGCGCCCGCCTGGCGCTTCCGGCTGGCGCCCGGCGCCTGCGGGCCGGACGCGGCCTTCGGCATCGTCGTCACCTCGGCCGACACGGTGGGCCGGCGCTTCCCGCTCACGCTCGCCGCCGTGCTGCCGATGGCGGGCCTGCCTCCGCCGGAGGCATGGTACGACGCGCTGGAAGCGGCCGCGCTCGAGGCCCGCGCGGGCGAGATCGACGCCGACAGCCTGGCCGCGCGCCTGCCCGATCCGCCGCCCGACGCCGATCCGGACGTGACGCTCGACGGCCGCAGCGTCTTCTGGTCGGCAGGCCAGCCATCGCGCGCCATGCCGGCGCCCGTCGATTTCGTGCTCCTGCTGGAGCGGCACGAGCTGGAGCAGCCCGAGACATGAGAGCCACCCTCCTGGCCTCCAGCGCCGCCACGCATCCGGGGGCCGTGCGGACCCGCAACGAGGACAACCTCGTGGACCGGCCGGACCTCGGGCTCTGGGCCGTCGCCGACGGCGCCGGTGGGCATGGCGCCGGCGACGTGGCGAGCACGGCGATCGCCGATGCGCTCTCCGCCATCCCACCGGGCCTGACGGCGGCGGAGATGCTGGCCCAGGTACGCCTGCGCCTCGCCGGGGTGCATGCGGAGCTCCAGGCCAGGGCAGAGGCGCGCGGCACCGGCGGCGTCATCGCCTCCACCATCGTCGTGCTGCTGGCCCGCGGGGCGTATTTCGCGGCGCTCTGGGCCGGCGACAGCCGCATCTACCTCATGCGCGACGGTCAGCTCCTGCGCCTCACGCGCGACCACAGCCTCGTGCAGGAGCTGGTGGATGCGGGCGAGATCGACGCGGCGGATGCCGAAGCCCATCCCCGGGCCAATGTGATCACCCGCGCGGTGGGCGCGGGCGGCGAGCTGGTGCTGGACAAGGTGGCCGACCGCATCCAGCCGGGCGACCGCTACATGCTCTGCAGCGACGGCGTGTTCAAGGAATTGCCCGAGGCCCGCATCGCCGCGCTGCTGTCTCAGGGCGCCCGGGCGGAGGATCTCGTGCGCCTCGCGGTCGAGGCGGGCGGGCGCGACAATGTCAGCGTGGTGCTGATCGAGGCGTGATATAGGGCGCGATGGGTAAAGGCCGGAACCGGCCGGCCCCTCAGATCAGGAACTCGTCCCTGCTGCGGCCCTCGGCCTCCATGGCCGCCAGCCAGTTCGGCATGCGGCCGCGGCCCGTCCATTCCTCGCCATTCGGGCCGCGGTACTTGGCGGCGACCTTCTTGCCGGCATCCGACCGCTGCGAGCGCGAGCCTTCCGGCGCCGCGGCGCCCACCAGTTCCTCAACCGACAGCCCGAGGCGCTCGGCCTTGAGGCGGAACTCCTCCAGCAGCGCGGCGCGGCCCGCGGTCGCCATGTCCTCGCGCGCCTTCTCGATGGCGTCGGACAGCATGCCGAGCTCTTCCATCGACAGGCCCGGCAGGGCGGCGATCAGCGTCTCGAGCTTGCCGTCGGAATCGGGCATCTGTGGACTTTCGGTCAAAGGAAGAATCCGGCCCGGACGTCAGGGCCCAGTTCCCTGGCGCTTATGGCGCGCCGGGCGGATTTGCAAGCGTCCTTCCGAAAAACGCCCTGAAAACGATCGGCGCGCCGCGACCCTCCTGGGCCGGGCGCGCCGTGCGCGAGCCTGGGCTGCAGGCCGGGGCGGGTTGCGCCCCGGCGCCACGCCTCGCTTACGAGAGCTTCGAGAGCCCGATGTCGAAGATGACGTGACCCGTCGTCTTGGACGCGAACTTGTCGTCGATGTTCATGTACTCGCTGTCGACCTTCGCGAAGTTCAGGCTCAGGCTCTCCGAGGGGCGCGCGCCGCCGGAGGAGATGCTGTAGCCGGAGATCAGCGTGTCGGTCAGGATGTACTTCTGGAAGGCGACGTGCTTGCCGCTGTTGTCGGTCTGCGTCAGCTCGATCTTGACCTCGACGGCCTTGCCGCCCAGCGCTTCCTTGAAGATCAGGGGCGAGGAGATGTCCATCGTCTTGGTCAGCGTGATCTCGCTCACCGACGGGGCCGAGGCCTCGCGCTTGGAGCCGCCGCCGACGCCCATCGAGATGCCGCGGCCGACGCCGAACTGGAAGGACTCGATCTCGATCCATTCCTTGTGCGCCAGCTGCGTGGTCTCGCCCTTGATCGTACCGTACTTCAGAAAGATGGCCATTTCTTCTTCACTCCGTTGCCGCGCGCTGAGCCGATCCGGGCGCCGCGGCGGCGACCTGGCCGGTTTGATCCAACGGCGAGACCACCTCGCCGCCTGGCAGGTTCCCGCACATTCGGACCATTTTGTGATGCCGATGCTTGCGGAATCCTGAAATCCACAGTCACAGACTCACGCGAAGTACCTATTCCTGCAACGGCATATTCTTCGCGTGTGTCGCGCCGTCCCATGCGAGTTCATTCGAGCGTGTAGCTGAACCCGCCCTCGTCATTCATTCCCACGCGCACCTTGGCGATCGGCTTGCCTTCCGAGAGGCGCTCCAGCACCTGCGCCGAGAGCTCCGGCAGCAGCGTGCGGTTGAGGATGTTCTCGATGTTGCGCGCGCCGCTTTCGACTTCCCGGCAACGCTCCACGATCGCCTCGGTGACCGCGGGATCGACCTCGAAGGAGGCGTCGTAGGATTCACGCACGCGCTTGCCGATGCTGCGCAGCTTGAGGCCGATGATCTGCTTCAGCACGTGATCCGCGAGCGGATAGTAGATCACGACGTTGCAGCGGCCGAGGAAGGCCGGCTTGAAGGACTTCAGCAGGTCCGGCCGCAGCGCCTCGACAAGCGCCTCGGGCTCGGGCGCCGTTTCGGGATCGGCGCAGAGCTTGGCGATGGTGTCGGTGCCGGCATTCGACGTCATGATGATGACGCAGTTCTTGAAGTCGATGTCGCGGCCTTCGCCGTCCTTCATGTTGCCCTTGTCGAAGACCTGGTAGAACACGTCCTGGACGCCGGGATGCGCCTTCTCCATCTCATCGAGCAGGATCACCGAATAGGGCCGGCGGCGCACCGCCTCGGTGAGCACGCCGCCCTCGCCATAGCCCACATAGCCGGGCGGGCTGCCCATCAGCGTCGCGACCTTATGCTCTTCCTTGAACTCGCTCATGTTGATGGTGGTGAGGTTCTGCTCGCCGCCATAGAGCAGGTCCGCGACCGCCAGCGCCGTCTCGGTCTTGCCGACGCCCGAGGTGCCGGCCATCAGGAAGACGCCGATCGGCTTGCGCGGATCGGCGAGGCCGGCGCGATTCGTGCGGATGGCCTGGGCGATGGCGGCGAGCGCATGGCTCTGGCCGACGACGCGCTCCTCCAGCTTCTCCTGCAGCGCCATCACGCCCTTGATCTCGTCGCCCGCCATGCGGCCCAGCGGAATGCCGGTCCAGGTCGCGACGACCTCGGCGACGGCCTGGCCGTCGACGACGGGATGCACCAGCGGCTCCTCGCCCTGCAGCGCGCGCAGCTCCGTCGTCAGCTTCGTGAGATCGCCCAGCGCGGCGACCGTGTCGTGGCCGTCGGCCGGCGCCTCCAGGCCCTCGCGCAGCTCGCGGATCTTCGTGACGTAGTCCTTCTCCTGCTCCCATCGCTCCTTGAGCGCCGCGAGCTCGGCCTCGACCTCCGCCTGCTCGACGACGAGCGCGCCGGTGCGCTTCTCGTGGTCGCCGCCGGTCGCGGCCTCGCGGCCCAGCGCCGACAGCTCCGTCGCGATCAGCGCGAGGCGCCGTGTGCGGTCCTCGATCGGCGCCGGGATCGCCGCCTGGCTCATGGAGACGCGCGCGCAGGCGGTGTCGAGCAGCGAGACGCCCTTGTCGGGCAGCTGGCGCGCGGGGATGTAGCGGGCGGACAACCGCACCGTCTCCGTCACCGCCTCGTCGAGGATACGCACGCCGTGGTGCTTCTCCAGGGTGGCGACGAGGCCGCGCAGCATGGCGTTGGCCAGCGGCAGCGTCGGCTCCTCAACCTTCACGACCTGGAAGCGACGGGTGAGCGCCGCGTCCTTCTCGAAGTACTTCTTGTACTCGGCCCAGGTGGTGGCGGCGACGCAGCGCATCTCGCCGCGCGCGAGCGCGGGCTTGAGCAGATTGGCCGCATCGTTCTGGCCGGCCTGGCCGCCGGCGCCGATCAGCGTATGCGCCTCGTCGATGAACATCACGACGGGAACCGGCGAGGACTTCGCCGCGTCGATCACGCCCTTCAGGCGATTCTCGAACTCGCCCTTCATGCCCGCGCCGGCCTGCAGCATGCCGAGGTCGAGCGACATCAGCTTCACCTTGGCCAGCGCCTCCGGCACGTCTCCCGAGGCGATGCGCAGCGCCAGGCCCTCGACGACCGCGGTCTTGCCCACGCCCGCCTCGCCGGTGAGGATCGGATTGTTCTGCCGGCGGCGCGTCAGGATATCGATCATCTGGCGGATCTCGGCGTCGCGGCCGAGGATCGGGTCGATCTTGCCGGCCTTGGCCTGCGCCGTGAGGTCCGTGCAGAACTGGTCGAGCGGGCCGCCGGCACGCGGCGCGCCCTCGGCAGGGGCGCCGCTCGCGCCCGGGGGTGCGGCGATGGAGGCCTGCGCCTCTTCCTCGCTGCCCTTGGTGAGCGCTTCGAGATTCTTGCGCAGCGCGTCGGTGGGAATGTTGAGCAGCGTCGGCGCGCTGTCCTTCACCGTGCGCGCCAGCGTCTCGTCGCTGATGAGCGCCGCCAGCATGTGGCCGGTGCGGATCTTGCCCTGGTTGGCCTCGAGGCTGGCGATCATCCAGGCCTCGCGCAGCCAGGTCACGATGTCGGGCGAGAGGCCGGGCGCGCGGGCATTGCCCGTCCGCATCTTGTCGAGCGCCTTGGTGAGCTCGCTCAGCACGCGGCCAACATCGATGCCGGCCTGCTTGAGGATCATCGAGACGTCGGAGCCCGGCGTCTCGATCAGCTTCATGAGGAGATGCTCGATCTCCACATTGTAGTGGGTCCGGGACAGCGTGAGTCCGGCCGCAGATTCCAGCTGCCGGCGGCCCAGCTCCGTCATCCGGGCCACCAGGGACTTCAGATCGATCGCTACCATGAAGCCGACGTCTCCCTTGCCGCTTGCCCGGCACCCTAACCTTTGATCGGCGGGAAGCTACGGGTCGCTCTTGCCCTGTGTCCAGGGAAGATCATGAATGGATGAGAATTTCGTGCATGTGCACGACGTGTTGAATACCCGCAGGATCACGTCCTGCCATCATGCAGAATTCAACAAACGGCACGCGCGCGACAGACGCGACAAACCTGTCCGGGCAGCGGGTCGAAAGCCGCGCCAAAAGGTGCCAAAGCCCAGGCTTCATGCTCTAGTTCGGCGAAGCGGTGCCCGACTGGCGCTGCAATGGCAATCGGGGGATTCGGATGGTCGACGACGTGGTGGATGTGGCCACGCTGGTGGAGCCGCTCGGCAGCGGCGACGGCGCCGGTGAGGATCTCCGGCTCGATTACTCTCCTTCCTCCATCTACCAGAAGCTGCGCGACGCGCGGGCGGAGGCCCGAGCGGAGGAGCGCGCGCGGGACAGCGAGGGCGAGGGCGAGACCGCGCCCGTCGAGGGCTGGCGCCAGGTGCGCCGTCTCGCCGTCGACGCGCTCACCAGCAACAGCAAGGACTTCGAGATCGCGGCCTGGCTGACCGAGGCGCTGGTCCGGCAGGAGGGGCTGGCCGGCCTCTCCGCGGGCGCGCGCGTGCTGGCGGGGCTGCTGGAGCAGCATTGGGACGCCGGCTTCCCGCAGCCGGACGAGGACGGGCTGGAGGGGCGCTCCGCGCCGCTCGGCGGGCTCGCGGGCGGCGACACCGACGGCACGGTGATGCAGGCGCTGCGCCGCGCGCCGCTCTTCCGCCGCCCCTCGGGCGAAGGCTTCAGCATCTATCAATACGAGGCCTCGGCCGACACGGCGGGCATCTCCGACGAGACGCGGCGCGAGCAGCGCTTCGCCCAGGGCGTCATTCCGCTGGAGACGGTCGAGACGGAGGCCAAGTTCGACCGCCCGGGCCTGCGCGCAATGGTCGCGCTCACGACGGAGACGCGGGCCGCCTGGCAGCTCTTCCAGGACCAGCTCGACGCGCGCTTCGGCTACGACGCGCCGCCGTCACGCCGGGTTGCCGAGGTCCTTGACCGCATGGCCGAGGTCGCGACCCGGCTCGGCGGCGGCGCCGAGGATGCCGGGGGCGGGATGGTCGCGGAGGATGGCGCGCCGGCCGCCCCCGGCCAGCCGGCAGCTGCAGCGGCGGCGGCGGGGGGCGGCCTCGTGATGCCCGGAGCGGGGAGCCTCGCCAACCGCGAGCAGGCGCTGAAGACGCTGGAGCAGCTCGCCGAGTTCTTCCAGAAGACGGAGCCCCACTCCTTCCTCGCCTATACGCTTTCGGACGCGGCGCGGCGCGGCCGCATGTCGCTGCCCGAGCTGCTGGCCGAGGTGATGCAGGACGAAGGGGCGCGGACCTCCATGCTCACCGCGCTCGGAATTCATCCCCGCGCGATGGACGCGACAGAATAGCCGCTTCCCTCGCCTGCAACGGGCAGTAGAATAAAGGCGATCGCAAGATTGACGCCGCGAAATCCGAAGGCTTACGCTCCGCGCCAAGCGGAGCCCGGCCGGAGGCCCCGCGGCGTGCAGACCAACCAGGGCGGCGCCGTGGCGCCGGGGAGAATGCCATGGCCAGCGTTCATGACAAGTTGAACCGCGTGCGCAAGCCGCGTGTCCACATCACCTACGACGTCGAGACCGAGGGCGCGGCGATCGAGCGCGAGCTGCCGTTCATCGTCGGCGTGATGGGCGACTTCGCCGGCGACCCGAGCGAGCCGCTGAAGCCGCTCGCCGAGCGCAAGTTCACGCAGATCGACCGCGACAACTTCAACGACGTCATGGCGCGCATCGCGCCGGGCCTCAACATGAAGGTCGAGAACACGCTGGCGGGCGACGGCAGCGAGATGGGCGTGAACCTGAAGTTCCGCCACATGGACGATTTCGAGCCCGCCAAGGTGGCCGAGCAGGTCCCGGCGCTGAAGGCCCTCATGGAGACCCGCAGCAAGCTGCGCGACCTCATGAGCAAGGTCGACAATTCCGAGAAGCTGGAAGAGCTGCTGGACGAGGTCCTGCAGGACGAAGCCAAGCTGAAGCAGCTGTCGGACCAGCTCGGCCTCGGCAAGACGGAGGGCTGACCCCATGAGCAGCACGCAGACCCAGCCCGGCGCAGCCGGCACGACCACCACCGAAGAGGGTGGCGCCTCCTTCCTCGACCAGGTCATCGGCGCGACGCGTCAGACCGAGAAGGATCGCGCGCAGGATCTCATCAAGGCCCTGACCGAGGAAGCGCTGAAGGGCACCGTCACCTACAGCAAGAACCTCACCCAGACCTTCAACCGCGCCATCGCGGAGATCGACGCCAAGCTGTCCCAGCAGCTCAACGCGATCATCCACCACGAGAAGTTCACGAAGCTCGAGGGCTCCTGGCGCGGGCTGAACCATCTCGTCATGAGCAGCGAGACGGGGACGAGCCTCAAGATCCGGCTGCTGCAGGCCTCCAAGCGCGAGCTCAACCGCGATCTCACCCGCGCGGTGGAGTTCGACCAGAGCGGCCTGTTCAAGAAGATCTACGAGAACGAGTTCGGCACCCCCGGCGGCGAGCCCTACGGCGCGCTCATCGGCGACTACGAGTGGACCAACCACCCGGACGACGTCGAGACGCTGCGCCTCATGTCCAACGTCGCGGCGGCGGGCTTCGCGCCCTTCATCTCCGCGGCCGGCCCGGGCATGTTCGGCTTCTCCGACTATCGTGAGCTCTCCAAGCCGCGCGACCTCACGAAGATCTTCGAGACGCAGGAATACGCCAAGTGGCGCTCCTTCCGCGACAGCGAGGACAGCCGCTTCGTGACGCTCGTGCTGCCGCGGGTCATCGCCCGCCTACCCTATGGCGCGAACACCAAGCCGATCGACGAGTTCGCCTATGAGGAGGCGCCCTTCAACGCCGACGGCACCGCCAAGGCGATGGAGCACAGCGACTATTGCTGGATGAACGCGGCCTATGTCCACGCCGCGCGCCTCACCGACGCCTTCGCCCAGCATGGCTGGTGCACCGCGATCCGCGGCGCCGAGGGCGGCGGCATGGTGACCAACCTGCCGACGCACGTCTTCACCTCGGACGACGGCGACATGGACACCAAGTGCCCGACCGAGATCGGCATCACCGACCGCCGCGAGGCCGAGCTGTCCAACAACGGCTTCCTGCCGCTCTGCCACTACAAGAACACCGACTACTCGGTCTTCTTCGGCGCGCAGACCACGCAGAAGCCGAAGAAGTACGATCGGCCGGAAGCCACGGCGAATGCGGCGATCTCCGCGCGCCTGCCCTACATCATGGCGACCAGCCGCTTCGCGCATTTCCTCAAGGTCATGGCGCGCGACAAGATCGGCTCCTTCATGGAGGCGACCGATGTCGAGCAGTGGCTGAACCGCTGGATCCAGAACTACGTCAACCCGATCGAGGGTGCGGGTCAGGACAGCCGCGCGAAGTACCCGCTGCGCGAGGCGCGCGTCGAGGTGAAGGAGATTCCGGGCAAGCCCGGCTCCTACAACGCCGTCGCGTACATGCGTCCGTGGCTGCAGATGGAGGAGCTCACCACCTCCATGCGCATGGTCGCGCGCATTCCGCAGAAGGCCTGATCCGCGGGGAAGGGGGCGAGACATGGCGGGGCTTGGCGCCATCTCGCCCGATACAGGACTTCGGGAAGTGGCCCTTTCGGGGCGCCACTTCTCGGCTGGCTCGCCGGCGGCCGAGATGGCCGGCTTCCTCATGGAGCGCGATCCCGGAGCCATCCTGCGCAGCTGGATGGGTCGGGACCGCCTGCGCGCCATCGCCGCCTCGGGGAAGAGCCGCAAGGCCATCCTCGAGGAGGCGCTGGACCGCGATATCGCGGCGCTGGACGCCGCCATCTCCCGCCAGCTCGATGCCGTCCTGCACCATCCCCGGCTGACGCGGATGGAGGGGTCCTGGCGCGGGCTGCACTGGCTCGTCGAGGGCTTCGTGCAGGACCGGCTGGTGAAGGTCCGCCTGCTCACGGCGCGTTGGCAGGAGCTGGCGCGCGACCTGGAGCGGGCCGCCGAATTCGACCAGTCCGTGCTCTTCCGGCTGATCTACGAGGATGAGTTCGGCACGCCCGGCGGCGAGCCCTACGGCATGCTGGCCGCCGATTTCGAGATCCGTCCCGGCCCCGCAGCCGGCCATCCGGTCGACGATGTGCGCGTGCTCGACCAGCTTGCCGCCGTCGCCGCCGCGGCCTTCTGCCCGATCGTGATGCCGGCCTCGCCCGCCCTGCTCGGGCTGGATTCCTGGCATGACCTCGCCACCACCACCTCGCTGGCCGAGATCCTGCGCGCGCCGGAGCGCACGCGCTGGCGCAGCCTCGCCACCCGCGACGACACGCGCTTCCTCGCGCTCGTCCTGCCGCGCACGCTCGGCCGTCCGGCCTGGCGCGACGACGGCAGCCGCGCCGACCGCTTCCGCTACCGCGAGGAGGCGGGCGCCCCATCGCAGCGCGTCTGGACCACGCCGGTCTATGCGCTCGCCTCCGTCGCGGCCCGTGCCTTCGCGCGCTATCGCTGGCCTGCCGAGATCCGCGGCGCGGAGCCGGGCTGGGAGGCCACGGGCGGCATCGTCGAGACGCTGCCGCACGAGCGCTTCCGCGCCGATCCGCCCGGTCCGCCGCCGCGCCCGCCGCTGGAGGTCGCGCTCACCGACGACCAGGAGCGCGAGGCGGCCGATGGCGGCATGGTCGCCTTCTGCGGCCTCGACTCCCTGCCCGAGGGCTCCTTCGGCGCGGTGCCGAGCCTGCACAGGCCGCCGAAGATGACGTCGCAGGTGGCGGATGCCAACCAGCGCATCTCGGCCCAGCTCAACAGCGTGCTCTGCGTCTCGCGCTTCGCGCATATCGTGAAGCTGATGGGCCGCGACATGGTGGGCAGCTTCCTCGGCGCCGACGAGGTGGAGCTGCGCCTGCAGCAATGGCTGAACAAGCACGTCACCGGCCTCGCCGGCAGCGGCGAGGCGGCGGCCAAATACCCGCTGCGCGACGCACGGGTCGAGGTGCGGGACCGGCCGGGGCGGCCGGGCTCCTATGGCTGCACCATTCATCTGCAGCCGCATTATCAGCTGGACGAGGTCGGCGCCTCCTTCCGGCTCGTCACCGATCTCGCCGCGCCGCGCGCGGCTTAGACCATGATGAGTTCGCATTCGCTCACTCACGATGGTCCAAGGCATTCGCTTTGCCGCGGGATTCAGACCTCCGGCGCCTTCGCGCCTGCGGTCATCCCGCTTTAGGAAGGAAAACGGATTCATGGCCACTGCGGGCGAGGCATTCAAGGCGGGCGATCTGACGGCGGCGGTCGCGGCCGCGCAGGCGGCGGTGAAGGCCGCGCCCCGCGATTCGGGGGCGCGCTGGCTGCTCGCCGAGCTCATGCTCTTCGCGGGCGACGCGGAGCGCGCGGACCGCATGCTCGACGCGGCGGTGCTCGACGAGCCCTCGCCTGCGGTGATGGAGTTCCGCAAGCTGCTCCGCGCCGAGGTCGTGCGGCAGCAGGTCTGGAACGAGGCGCGCGCGCCGAAGTTCTCCGCCGACGATGCGACGGACGCGCAGTCCGCCGTCATCCGCGCCTCGGTCCTCGCGCGCTCCGGCGCGGTCGAGGAAGCGCTGGCCGAAGCCAATGCCGCCGAGGAATCCCGCCCCAAGATCTCCGGCCAGGCCGATCTGGCCGACGGCACGACCATCCAGTTCGACGACTTCCGCGACGCCGACGATCTGCTGGCCCCCATGGTCGAGGTGCTGACCACCAATGGCGAGCACATTCTGGTGCCGGTGGAACGCCTGGTCGCGCTCGACTTCGACGCCCCGCGCCGCCCGCGCGACCTCGCCTGGCGCCGGACCACCATCGAGCTGAAGGACGGCACGGAAGGCGTGGTCTACATGCCCACCACCTATGCCGCGCCGGCCGGCCAGCCCGACGCCGTGAAGCTCGGCCGCGTCACCGAATGGACCGAGGGCGCCGGCCCCGTGCGCGGCCGCGGCCAGCGGCTCTTCCTGATCGGCGAGGAGGCGATCGCGCTCTCCGATCTCGCCGCCATCCGATTCGCGCCCTGAAGGGAATGACATGAGCGGGATGAGCGGCCCCCTGTGAGCGGATCAAGCGAGCGCAGTTCCGGCACGCGGCCGACGCAGCGCGTCCGGCTGCCCTTGCTCGACCGTCTGCTGGATCCCGATCCCGGCACGAAGGAGGAGAAGCTGCCCACGCCCGCGGAGGCGCTGGACACGCTGCGCGCCGCCGTTCGCCGCGACCTGGAGGCTTTGCTCAACGCGCGACGCCGGCGCTGGCCGCTGCCGGCGAACGGGCCGGAGCTGGCCCTCTCGCCGCTCGGCTACGGCATCCCGGACGCGACCTCGGGCGCCTATGCGCTGCCCGAGCGGCGCGAGGGGCTGGCGCTGGAGGTGGAGCGCATCATCCGCCGCTTCGAGCCGCGGCTGCTCTCGGTGCGCGTGCAGCTGCGCGAGTCGGGCAACGAGCTGGACCGCACGCTGCGCCTCAAGGTGGACGCCGTGCTGCGCACCGATCCCATCCCGGAGCCGATCAGCTTCGAGACGGTGATCGAGGCTGTCTCCCACGAAGTCATCGTGACCGAGCGCGGCTGATGGCACGCATGCCGTACCTCCTTCATTCCATGCTCACACCACTGCGCGCCATCGGCTTTGCTGGCCGGCCCGCCGATCCCTCCGCTTCGCTCCGGGGCGGGACGGCGAAATGAGCGAAAGCCTCCTCCCCTTCTACAACCGCGAGCTGGCAGCGCTGCGCCGCCTCGCGGGTGAGTTCGCCGAGGCCTATCCCAAGGTGGCAGGGCGCCTGCGCGTCACCTCCGACGGCACGGTGGACGACCCACATGTGGACCGCCTGCTGGAGGGCGTGGCCTTCCTCGGCGGCCGCGTGCAGCAGCGCCTCGAGGATGAGCTGCCCGAGATCACCGATGCCCTGCTGGAGCTGCTCTCGCCGCATCTGCTCGCGCCGGTGCCGAGCATGACCACGGTGCGCCTGCAGCCCAAGGCCGAGGCGCGCGGACCCGCCGTCGCCGTCCGCGGCACGCCGCTGGAAACCGAGGCGGTGCGCGGCGAGCCGCTGCGCTACGTCACCTGCCACGAGGTCACGCTCTGGCCCGTCGTGATCGAGGCCGTGCGGCTCATGGGCCTGCCGCTCGCGGCGCCGGCCAATCCGCGCGCGCCGGGCGCCTCCGCCTGCCTGCGCATCACGCTGCGCACCCAGGTGCCCGACCTCAACTTCGCCGAGACGGGGCTGGACACGCTGCGGCTGCACCTGCGCGGCGCGCCGCAGGTGGCCGCCGGCCTGCACGAGCTGCTGGCCACCGCCTGCGTCGGCATCGCGCTGGCCGACGGGCCGGGCGATCCCTCCCCCACCCTCATCGGCCCGGAGAAGATCCGCCCCTTCGGCTTCGAGCGCGAGCAGGCCGCCCTGCCCTGGCCCCGCCGCGCCTTCGACGGCCACCGGCTGCTCACCGAGTACTTCGCCCACCCCGAGAAGTTCCTCTACCTGGAGATCGACGGGCTGGAGGCGCGGACCATGCTCCAGCACGGCAACAAGCTGGAGATCTTCGTCTACCTCAACCGCGCCGCGCCCGAGCTGGAGCGCACCATCGGCAACGACACGCTGGCGCTGCACTGCACGCCTGCGGTGAACCTGTTCCCGCAGCGCTGCGAGCCCATCCCGATGGACGGCACGCAGTCCGACTGGCTGGTGATCCCCGACGCGCGGCGCCCCGCGGCGCTGGAGATCCACAGCATCGACGAGGTGCGCGAGAGCCGGCCCGATGGCGCCCGCCGCATGGTGCTGCCCTTCCAGCGGCTGGCGCGCGACGGCTCCGCCGAGGAGGACGCCGCGCCGATGCAGTGGATCGCGATGCGCGGTCCCGCGCCCGCCTCGCTGACCGGCACGGAGACGCGGCTCATGCTGCGCGACCTCAACTTCGATCCCGACGCGCCGGCCGACGGCGTGCTCACCGTCAACGCCACCTGCTGCAACCGCGACCTGCCGGAGCTGCTGCCCTTCGGCGGCGGCCAGCCGCGGCTGCGCATCGCCGAGCCGAGCTGTCCCGCCGCGGCCGCGGAATGCCTCTCGGCGCCGACCTCGACGCTGCGGCCGCGGCTCGGCGAGCGCGGCGCCTGGCGGCTGGTCTCGCATCTCGCGCTCAACCATCTCGGCGTGATGGGCGGCGAGAGCGCCGCAGTCGCGCTGCGCGAGATGCTGCGCCTGCACGACCTGCGCGACACGCCGGAGACGCGCACGGCGATCGCGGCGCTGGTGGCGGTGAATTCGGGTCCGGGCGTGGCCCGCATCCCCGGCCAGCGCCCCGGCGTCTTCGTGCGCGGCCTCGAGGTCTCGCTGACCTTCGAGGCACAGGCGTGGAACTCGGGGGGGCTCTATCTGCTGGGCGCGGTGCTGGAGCGCTTCCTGGCCTTGCAGGTCTCGGTGAACGGCTTTGTCCGCACGCGCGCCTATCTGCGCGGCCGTGGGACGCCCGTGGCGAATTGGGCCCCGCGCAGCGGGACGCGCGTGCTGCTGTGAGCTCCCAGGCAGAAAGCGAGGACGATCCGGAAGCCACGATGATCGTGCGGCGGTCGCCCGCCGCGACCGCGCCGGCCGCTGCCCCTCCACCCCCTGCCGCTTCGCCCCCTGTGGCACCGCCGGAGCAGCCGGTCGTCACCATCGCCCCGGCCGAGGCCGCGATCCTGGAGCAGCCCGCCGAGGCGCTGCCCGTGGCCCCCGGCGCGCCGGCGCCGAGCCCCATGGCCACCCTCGCCGCCCATCCCGAGCGCTTCGACCTCGACCAGGCCGCCTTCGTCATCGCCCGGGAGCGCGATGCGGTGGACCTGCCCTTCGCCAGCGTCGCGCGGCTCGGCCTGCCGCTCGCCGAAGTGACGGCGGCCGATCCGAAGACCGGCGCCCTCACCTCACCGCTCTTCGGGCTCATCGGACCGGGCGGCACGCTGCCGCGGCACTACACCTCCACGACGGGCGCCGAGCTCCGCAACCGCAGCCGCGCCCTGCACGCCTTCCTCGACATGCTGGCCCGCCGCTTCACCGGCATGTGGGTCCGCGCCGGCGCCAAGTACCGGCCCGCCCGCGATTCCGGCCCGGCCCGGCGCGCGCTGGACGCGGCGATCGGTATGGGCACGCCGGGCCTCTCCGGCCGGCTCGCGGTGCCGGCGGAAAGCCTGCGCTACCATGCCGGCCATCTCGCCGCGCGCACCCGCAGCGCCGAGCGCCTGCGCGCCATGCTCGCCGAGGAGGCCGGCGCCGAGGTCGAGATCGTGGAGTTCGCCGGCGGATGGCTGCGCCTGCCGGTCACCGAGCAGTCACGCGTCGGCGTCGTGCACGGCCGCCTCGGCGTGGACGCGGCTGTCGGCGCGCAGGTCTGGGATCCGCAGGCCCGCTTCATCATCCGGCTCGGGCCGCTGGACGCGGAGTCCTTCGCGCGGCTGCTGCCGGGCCAGCCGCTCTTCGAGCAGATCTGCGGGCTGACGCGGCTCTTCGTCGGGCCGGAGCAGGATTTCGTGCTGAATCCCATCCTCGCCGCCGATGCCGTGCCCGCCACCCGCGCCGGCACAGGCAGCGACGGCGGGCGCCTGGGCCTCACCTCCTGGATGGGCGCCTCCAAGCCCCGCCGTGCGCCCGCCCGGGACGCCTACCTCCGGCCGAGTGGAATATGACGCCCGTCATTGTCTGCCCTCAGGCGCCGGGCGCCCGCTCCGCGGGCTTGACTTCGTCGTCTCCCTCCGCGCGCGGCGCGGCATCGATCGCTTAAGGAAACCGGCATGACCTCCTGGGCCCATGGCTATGTCGCCGACAGCCCCTATACCTTCGCCTATCAGGCCGCGCAGGCGCCGGGGAACCTGGCACTGATCTGCGCCATGATGGGCGTCGACTGGCAGCCCACCGCGCGCATGAACGTCGCCGACATCGGCTGCGGCCGCGGCTACACGGTCAACACGCTGGCCGCCGCCAATCCCGGCTGGACGGTGCTCGGCCTCGACTACAACCCGGCCCATATCGCCGAGGCCGCTGCGCTGGCAGAGAAGGCGCGAATCGACAACGCGACCTTCGTCGAGGCCGACCTCGCCGAGATGACCGATGCCGAGATCGACCAGATCCCCGAGCTGGACGTGGTCAGCCTGCACGGCGTCTGGACCTGGGTGTCCGACCCTGTGCGCGCCGGCATCGTGCGGCTGCTGGCGCGGCGGCTGAAGCCGGGTGGCCTCTGCTACGTCGGCTACAACGCCCTGCCCGGCTTCGGCGGCGACATGGCCCTGCAACGGCTGTTCCGGCACCTGACCGCCCTCCAGCCCCTGGGCTCCTCGCCGGAGAAGGCGCGGGCCGTCATTCCGACGATCCGCGCCCTGCACGCCTCCAAGCCCGCCAACCTGCTGCCCACGGGCATGCTGAAGCGCATCGCGGAGGACGAGACAGAGCTGGACGCCTCCTACCTCGCCCACGAGTTCCTGACCGCCCATTGGCGCCCGGTCTTCTTCGAGGATCTCTGCGCCGACCTCGCCCCTGCCAAGCTCGATTACGTGGGCAGCGCCGGCTTCCACGAGAATGTGCCCGACCTGATCTTCTCGCCCGAACAGCGCGCGATCTACGAGACCCTCCCCATGGGCCCGGCGCGGGAGTTCATGAAGGATCTCGTGCTGCAGCGCCCCTTCCGGCGCGACGTCTTCGTGCGGGGGCTGCGCCGCACCGACCCCGCCGTCGCGCTGGACCGCCTGGTGCTGGGCGCCTGCAAGACCCTGCCCGAGAAGAGCCCCAGCATCGGCGTGCCGGTGGGCTCGGCGGAGCTCGGCCCGGATCTCTGGGAGCCGATCGCCGCCGCGCTGCGCGAGGCGCCGCAGAGCCTCGGGCGCCTGCGGAGCCTCACCCCGGACCGCAACCCCAACGCCGCCGAGCTGCTGACCGTGCTCGCCGGGGCCGGCTTCGTTCTCCCCGTGCTGCGCGACGTGGGGCCGAGCGAGGCCACGCAGCGCTTCAACCGCGCCGTCGCCGAGACCTATTGGCGCGAGGGGCGGCGCGGCGGGCAATATGCCATGGCCTCGCCCGTCACGGCGGCCGGGCTGGCCTGCACCTGGATGGAGCTTGCCGTCGCCTGCCAGATCGGGGATTCCGGCCCCGAATGGCCCGATGCGGAGACCATCGCCACGCGCATCCTGCCCGACATCTCCGGCGAGGCCCTGGAGGCCGCCAAGGGCATGGTCGAGGAGCTGCTCAGTGAGCGCCCGGCCATCTGGCGGCGCTTCGGGATCATCTGACGATGGCAGACTGGTCCCACGGCTACGTCGCCGGCAGCACCTACGGCGTCGCCTTCCAGGCCGCGCAGACCCCCGCGCACATGGCCATGGTCTGCGCCGCCGCCGGCGTCGACTGGCAGCCCCGCCCGCGCATGACCGTGGCCGACATCGGCTGCGGGCGCGGCTATGCAGCCAATACGCTGGCCGCCGCCAATCCCGACTGGACGGTGGTCGGGCTCGACCACAACCCGGTCCATATCGCCGAGGCGACGCAGACGGCCGGCCGCGCCGGCCTCGGCAACGCGCTCTTCCTGGAAGCCGACCTCGCGGCCCTGGACGAGGCCGGGCTGGACCGCATCCCGCCGCTCGACGTCGTCATGGTCCACGGCGTCTGGTCCTGGGTGTCGGACGAGGTGCGCGAGGGGATCGTGCGGCTGCTGGCGCGGCGCCTGAAGCCGGGCGGCCTGGCCTATCTCGGCTACAATGCCCTGCCGGCCGCCGGCGCCGACCTCGCCCTGCAGCGCCTGCTGCGCCACCTCGCCGGCCCCGTGGGCGCCCATCCCGGCCAAGCCGAGGCGGCCGCCGCCATGGCCCTGGAGCGCCTGCGCGGCATGGCGGGGCACCTGCCGCTGCGCGAGACGCCGATGCTCAAGCGCCTGCTGGCCGATCCGCCGGTGATGGAGCCCGCCTTCGTCGCGCATGAGTTCCTGACCACGCATTGGCGCCCGGTCTTCTTCGAGGATCTCTGCGCCGCGCTGGGGCCCGCCAAGCTGGACTTCGTCGGCAGCAGCAACCTCTTCGAGGCCGTGCCCGGACTGGTCTGCGATGCGCCGCAGCTCGAGGCGATGGCCACGCTGCCCGAGGGCCCGCCGCGCGAGTTCCTGAAGGACCTCTGCCTGCCGCGCAGCTTCCGCGCCGATGTATTCATCCGCGGCGGACGCCGCACCGACCCGCTGGAGGCGTTGGATGCGGTGGTGATCGCCGCCTGCGCGCCCATCCCGGAGGAGAGCCCCGTCCTCGCCACCGGCACCGGCAAGGCGGCCCTGCCGCAGCCGGCCTGGGACGCGATCGCCGCCGGGCTCGCCGAGGGCCCGCAACCGCTCGGCGCCCTGCGCGCCCGCGTCGCGGAGGCCCTCCATCCGGGCGAAGTGCTGGCGCTGCTGACCGGGACCGAGCTGGTGCTGCCCGTCTACCGCCCGCCGGAGCGGGCGCCGGCCGCGACCCGCTTCAACCTGGCCGCCGCCGCCCTCCACGCGCCGACCGGCGAGGGCACCGGCCACTTCGCGCTCGCCTCGCCGGTCGCGGCCGGCGGGCTGCCGGCCACCGCGCTCGACCTGGCCTTGGCCGCGGCGCTGCTGGAGGGCGCCGATCCGGAGGATCCGATGGCGCTGGCCCGCCGCCTCCAGCCGGGGCTGAGCCCCGAGGGCCAGGAGCGCGCGGCCGCGATCATCGCGGAGCGCTGGGACGAGCGGATCCCGGTCTGGCAACGCTTCGGAATCCTTTGAGACGCGCCGCGTCCGGCCATTCCGTCCGGACGCGGCCCATGCGACAATTTTTCCCATGACTTCGCCACGTTCCGCTGGTTCTGTGGGCACAGGTCGCATTCAGGGCCGCTCGCCGAATGGCGGCCCACCCAGGAGAGGCACACCATGTCGAGAGCAATCCGTTACGCCGCCCTCTACGCCACCGGCGCGCTGATCGGCGCGACGGCCCTGCCCTTCGCCGGCACCGCGCTCGCCCAGAACGATCCCGCCGCCCGCCAGCTCATCGAGCGCCTGCGCCCGACGGAGAACCAGACGCGCGGAATCCGCATGCCCGGCAGCGACACGGGCACCGTCACCGCGCCGCCGCCCACGCTGACCCCCGCGATGCCGCAGGCGCCGGCTGGGCGCGCGACCGATCCGAAGCCGCCCGGCGTCGCGGTGAACCGGCCGCCGCCGGCCCCCATGCCGCAGACCACCGCGCCGGCCGGCGTCGCGGCCGTCTCCATCACGGTGAACTTCGCCACCGGCTCGGCCACGCTGACGCCGCAGGCCAAGGCCTCGCTCGCCTCGCTCGGCCGCGCGCTGAGCTCCCCCGAGCTCGCGCCCTACCGCTTCCGCATCGAGGGCCACACCGACACGGTGGGCGACGCCGACATGAACATGTCGCTCTCGCAGCGCCGCGCCGAGGCCGTGGCCGAGTTCCTGCGCGCGCAGTTCAGCGTGGTGCCCGACCGCCTCGTGGCCGTCGGCATGGGCGAGAGCCAGCTGCTGGTGCCGACGCCCGACCAGTCCCCGGAATCGCGGAACCGGCGCGTCCAGGTGGTGAACATGGGCGGCTGAGCCGCGCGCGGCGTCCGCGCGGGCGCCGCCTCACCGACTGGCCCCACGAAGCGGGGCACGAGGACACGGCATGAACGAGGACGACACCGTACGTCTGCCACGGGCGGCCGCCATGGACCGCGCGCTGCCCTCCGCGCGCCGCGCCGCCGCCTTGCCCCCCAGCTCCGCGCGCCCTTCCCATGGCCGGCGGAGCCTGCTGGGCCTTTGGACCGGGATCGGCGCGGGCGCCGCGGCGCTCGCAGCCGCCGGCGGCGGCGTCTGGTGGTGGCTGAGCGGCCCGGCCGCGCCGGTCGAGCCTCCACCCATCCGCCGTCCGGCCGAGCCGCCGCCGGTTCCCGAGGGGCCGCCCGCGCTTTCCACCGAGGAGATCCTGGCGAACCGGGCCGTCGAGCCCCTGGCCCTGCGCTGGGCCCCCAATCCGCTGGTCTGGGTGCTCGACTTCCCGAATCTGGAGCTGCAGGGCCGCGCCATGAACCGCATGGCGGCGCTCCTCGAGAAGGCGCGCACCCCGCGCGACCGCGTGCTGGGCGACGAGGCGCTCGCGGGCGCCATCGCCGCCGACGGCCGCACGGCCGCCAACTGGTATTTCGGGCACAATTACCGCGCCTCGGACCTCGCGCGCTTCTTCGAATGGGCCGAGCGCGACGGCGTGCCCCTCAACCCTCTGGAGCTCTGGGTCCGCGAGCAGGTGGAGCTGGCGCGTCGGGTCGACCGCTCCCGCGACGCGGCGATCCTCACCCTTCCGGCGCTCGGTCCGCATGTCGACGCCGCGATGCGCGGCGCCATCCTGCGGCACGAGTTGGGGCACGGGCAGTTCTTCACCCTCCCCTTCTTCGCGGCGCATGTGATGCGCGTCTGGGAGCGCGGCTTCTCGGAGGCGGAGCGCGCCGCGGTGCGCCGCTTCCTCGGCGCCGAGGGCTACGACACGAGGCCGGAGGAGATGATGGCCAACGAGGCCATGGCCTATCTCCTCTACACGCCGGACCGGCGCTTCTTCGACCCGGCGCGCGACCTGGGCTGGTCGGACGAGCAGGCCGACCGGATTCGGGCGATGTTGCGGTCGGGCGCGCCGGAGGAGCCGTGAGGGCCCGCGCAGGACGGCCACGACGCCGCCCGGGCCTTGAGGGCGTGCGTATCGCTCAGCGCGCCGCCGTCTCGATGACGAAGGGGCGGATCTGCACGCGGCGGTTCTGCCCGCGCGCGTTGCGGAGTGCCTCCGCCAGCGCCGCCAGGTAGGCCTCCTGCTTCTCCACCTCGGGGCGCAGCACGGGGAAGAGCGGCCCCTCGCTGACCATCGCCACCAGCAGGTCCGTGCCGAAGGGCTCGCTGACCTCCCAGCCCGGGAAGCCGGCGCGAGGCTCGCCCAGCCGCACCGTGGCATTGCCCGGATGCGGGGCCGAGGGCACCAGATGCGCGACCTCGCCCGAGCTCATGAAATAGGCGACGTAGAGGTTGCCCGCCCAGTCCGGCATGGTGACGTCGAAGCGCAGGAGCTGGCCATTGACCAGCGGCAGGTTGCCCACCGGGCGGACGTGCGGCCCCGCATCCGGCGTGGCGAGATAGGGCCGCAGCACATCCGTCGCGGGGCAGTAGGGCCCGTCGAAGCCCTGGACCGCGAGGCGGGCGGAGGCCAGCGGGATGTCGCGCGCGGCCAGCGCCCGGCGCAGCGTCCCGTCCTCGCCGCGGCGCAGCACGCCTTCCAGGGTCAGGGCGTCGTCCGTCGCGGAAGCGGCGATCAGGCCGCAGGCCGGCGCGGCGGCGGCCGCGCGGGCGGCGGCGCGGAAGTCGAGCGCCGGGCGGGGCGCGAGGGCCAATTGCTGGGGCGGCGTCGGCCGCTCCGCCGGGGGCAGCGGCGCCGAGGGGAAGGTGCCCGTCGAGACGGTGGCCGACGGCGATGGGCCGGGCGTGGCCGGGACGAGAGCCGGCGTGGGTGTCGCGGGCGTGGGCGCCACGGGCGCGGGTGTCACCGGCGTGGGGCGGGCGGGCGCGGGCGCGGGGGCGACGGGAACCGGGGTCGGCACCAGGGGCGCTGGCGGCGGCGCGGCCGGGCTGGGCGCGGCGGGCGCCGCTTGCAGCACCGCGACGTCGGCCGGGCGCGGGGCGGGCGCGGAGGGTGGCGCCGCGACAGGTGCGGAGGGCATCGACGGCGCCGGCGTGTCGGTGGAAGGCCCAGCCGTCGGCGCCAGGGTGATCGTGGTGGGCGCGGGCGTTGGCGAGGGCGCGGGGCCCGTGCCGTTGCCGAGGAACATGAAGGCTGCAGCGCCGGCCACCAGCACGGCCGCGACGCCGCCGCCGATGAGCACCACGGGCGGGCCGCTCTTCGCCTTCGGGGGGGGCGGCGCGGCGGCCGCCACCGGCGGCGGCGCAGCGGGCCGCATCGTGCCGGAGACGACCGTGGCGTCGGAATCGGCCATGGGCAGGGGCGCGGCGGCGGCCGGCGCGGAGAGCGCGCCGCGGATCGCCGCCGCGAAATCCGCCGCGGAGGCGAAGCGGTCCTCGGGACGCTTGGCCATCGCCTTCGCCACCACCGCGTCGAAGCCGCGCGGCGCCGTCACGGAGAGCGTCGAGGGCGGCGTCGGCTCGGTGTGGATCGCCTTGTGCTGCACGGCGGAAAAGCCGCCCTCGAAGGGCTTCTCGCCGGTCAGCAGCTGATAGAGCAGCACGCCCGAGGCCCAGATATCGGCCCGCGAATCCACCGGCTCGCCGCGCAGCTGCTCGGGCGCCATGTAGGAGGGCGTGCCCATCACCGTGCCCACCTGCGTCATCGAGGAGTTCTCGATGCGCGCGATGCCGAAATCGGCGATCTTCACCGTGCCGTCCGAGGTCAGCATAATATTGGCCGGCTTGATGTCCCGGTGCACCACGCCGCGCTTGTGGCTGTAGTCCAGCCCGGCGAGGATCTGCTCCATCACCCGCCCGATCTCGGGCAGCGCGAAGCGCTCGCCGCGGTCGAGCACCTGCTTCAGCGTGCCGCCCTCGACCAGCTCCATGGCGATCCAGGCATTCTCGTGATCCTCGCCGTAGTCGTAGACCGCGACGATATTCGGATGGTTCAGCCGGCCCGCGGCCTGGGCCTCGCGCTTGAAGCGGGCCAGGGATTCCTGCCCTTCGATATCGCCGGCGGCGGGCCGGGGGATCACCTTCAGGGCGGCGCGGCGCTCGATCACGACGTCGAAGGCGTCCATCACGGTGCCCATCGCTCCGGCGCCGAGGCGACCGCGTATCTCGTACTTGCCGACCTGCTCCGCCATGAACCCCGCCACCTCCCGGTTGCCGCGCAGACTACAGGCGATGGCGCGGCTTGCCAGCAGGGAAACTCGGCCTTCCGGGAGGCCGCGTCAGAACAGCGCCTCGAGTTCGCGACGCAGCGCGGGCGCCTCCGCCGGCGTCGCATGGGCGCAGAGCAGGCCGACGAATTCCGGCGCGGTGGCAGCCTGGGCGGCGGCCTTCTGCACGAGGATCTTCGCCAAAGGCCCGACCACATAGGCCAGCGCCTGGACGGCCGCGGCTCGGGTCGCCGGCGAAAGCTCGAAGCCGGGCGCCGCGGCGGAGGCCGAGCTGCGGGTCGGGATGCTTGTCGGCGGCGACGTGCGGGCCGCCGTTGCCGTTGCTGCCGCGGGAGGCGGAGGTGGCGCGGGCGCGGCGGCGTGCAGCCTGAGGAAGGCCATGCGCTCCTCCGCGGATTCGATCATGGCCGAACAGGCGCGCAGCAATTCCTCCTCGCTCGCCGAAGTCGCGACGGCGCGGCGCAGCAGCGTGACGGCGAGCGGGCCGAGCCGGCTCGCCAGGTCCACGCGCAGGCGATCGATCAGCCCGGGATCGAAGACGGCCAACGGCGGCGCCGTTGGGGCCAGCACGCGCGTGGCCTCGTCCGGCAGCACGCCGTCGGCCAGCGCCGTGCCCAGCGCCCCGGCGAAATCCGCGGCGGAGGCGAAGCGGAAGTCGCGGTCCTTCGCGAGGCCGCGTGCGAGCACCGCGCCGAGCGTCGTTCCCGCCAGGACGCCGAGCTCGGCCGGCTCGGGCGCGGTCAGGCGCAGCAGGGTCTCGGCGAGGCTGGGCGCCGCGAAGGGCGGTCGTCCCAGCTGGATCTCGTAAAGCATGGCGGCCACGGCGAAGAGGTCGATGCGGTGGTCCACCGGATGACCCATGGCCTGCTCGGGCGCCATGTAGCTGGGCGTGCCGACCACGCCGCCGGCCGCCGTCAGCGCCGAGAGCCCGAGCCGGGCGATGCCGAAATCGGCGATCTTCGGCAGGCCCTGCGGCGTCACCATGATGTTGCCGGGCTTGATGTCGCGATGGACCACCCCCAGCGCATGCGCGGCGCCGAGCCCGTCCAGCACCTGGAGCATGGCCCGGGTCAGGGTCGGCAGGGCGGCGCCGCGGCCCGAGGGATTGCCGCGCAGCTCCCGCAGGATGGCGGAGAGCGCCCGCCCCTGCACGAACTCCATCACGATATAGGGCGGGTCGGCGTCGTCGGCGAAGTCGTAGACGCCGACGATGGCGGGATGCGCGCAGCGGCCGGCGGCGCGCACCTCGGTGCGGAAGCGCTCCAGAAATTCCGGCCGGTCCTCCGGCTCCAGCAGGTCGGCGCGGATGGTCTTCACCGCGACCGTGCGGTCGATCAGCGGGTCGTGCGCCCTGTAGACGCGGCCCATGGCGCCCGCGCCCAGCTCCTCCACCGCCAGGTACCGGCCGAAGCGGGCCGGCGGCGCGGTCCCTCCGGTCATGCGCTCAGTCGCCCAGCATCTTCACGGCCTGGTCGAGGCTGCGCCGCATGCGGGTGAAGGCCCGGCCAAGCTCGGAAATCTCGTCCTTGCCGGTCGACTCGAAGCTGTCCCCCTCGCCGGCCTGGCCCAGGCTGACGGCCGTCGCCGCGCGGGACATGCGCGTGACGGGCCGGATCACGACCATGTGCAGCAGCGCGTTGAGCACGACCATCATGCTGAGGAAGGTGCCGAAGAGGATGGCCATGGCGCTGTGCAGGTTCCGACGGGCATTGCCGAGGGCGAGGTTCATCGGCACGGAGACGAGCTGGGCGCCGATGGTCTCGTTCATCCGCCAGCCGAAGCCGTTGGCGGTGCCGTAGACCTGGATCATCCGCGGCGGCGCGGCCTCCGGCGTGGAATGGCAGGTGAGGCAGGCCTCGTCGCGGATGGTGATGGGCCGCGACAGGGTCAGCACGCGGCCGGTCGGCGTCTCGCGCTCGCCGATCATCTCGGTCAGGCCGGGCGTGTTCCGGAAGGTGTTGATGAAGTCCGCCTCCCAGTCGAGCGCGCGGTCGTTCAGGTTGGTCGGGTTCAGCGCCGCTTCCTTGTAGGTGTAGTCGGGATGCTCGCCGCGAATGGTGCGGAGGTTCGTCTGCGCGGCATAGGATGGCACGGTCAGCGGGGCGATCCAGCCGGGATTGTTGCGCGTGACGATCGGTACGACGTCGCGCACGGTGTATTCCCGCACGGCGTTGGCGGCGCTCAGCATGATGCGCGCGTTCTGCAGCACCTCGTTGCGGGCCGTCGCGACGAATTGCCGGTCCAGGAAGACCCAGGCGGTGGCGAAGGCGAGGGCGAAGACCGCCAGCAGGCCGAGATTGAACTTCGTGCGAATCCCCATGGCGGGATCATGTCCTTCTCCGCGATCCATGCAAGCCAGGGAAAACCTCTAGTTCCCCCGTGGCGCGATGCGTGGGCGGGGCGTTGCCGCCGTGCCGCATGGGAAGATCGCCCGCCGTTCCTTGGGGAACAGGTACCGGCTCGGAATCCGGCCGAGGATGGGCTAGCGTCCTTTCGCAAAAGGGTGAGGTTCCGCCATGTCGTTCGCCGTCCAGACGTTCCGGGCCGCCGCCCTTGCCGGAGGGCTGGGGCTGCTCGCCGCCTGCGTGCCGCCCGCCCCGCCCGGCTCCCTCCGCTCCTCGCCGCTCGCCGCCGATCCGGGCGACCCCTGCGGGCCGCAGGTGGTGGTCTTCGTCTCGGCCGGCGACCTCTTCGGCGAGCCGCCGCGGCGCGCGGCCCCGCCCAGCCAGGAGGAGCTGGAGGCCGAGCTGGCGCGCGAGAACGTTGCGCTCGAACGGCTGCAGATCGCCTTCGACGCCCTGCTCTACTGCCGGTGGACCGAGGTGCGCCTGATCCGGGCCGATGCCGAATCCGGCACGATCCCGCCTGCCGAGGCGCCGCGCCGTCTCGCGACGGCCGAAGGCCGGCTCCGCCGCGATGTGGCCCAGGGCGGGCAGATCCGCGACAGCCTCGCGGCGCGGAGCGCGCGAATCGAGGCGGCGGTCGAGCGGGTCTCGCCCGGCACCCGGGCGGCGGTCGCGGCCGCCCGCGCCGGCGCGGGCGCCCTGCCGCGGGCGGTGGTCTCGGCACCCATCGTGCTGCGGCTGCGGCCAGACGCCGTCTCCCCGATCGTGGCTCGGCTGCCCGCCGGGGCCCAGGCGACGCTCCGGCCGGGACCCAACGGCTTCTCCTTCGCCGATTCCGGCCCGCAGGCGCGGGGCTATGCGTCGAGCTCGGCCTTCACCGTGATCCCCCAGGTGCGGGTGTCGAGCGGCTCGGCGGCGGCCGACCGGCTGCGCAGCCTGGCGGCGACCAACATCGCCCGCCGCGAGGCCTTCTCGCAGAGCATCGCCCTGGCCGACCGGTCGGGTCTCGAAGGAAGGTTCGAGCCGGCCAGCTGAGCCCGCGCGGTCGAGGGCCGCTCAGGCCGCCGTGGCGAGCTGAGCGGCAGAAAGATCCAGGCGCGCCTTCAGCGGCAGGTGGTCGGAGGCCAGCCGCGCGAGCGGCGTGCTGTGCGCCTCCACCGCCGAGACGATCCCCTGCGTCCCCAGGATGCGGTCCAGCGCCAGGAAGGGCAGCCGGGACGGGAAGCTCGGAGCGCCGCCGACCAGGGGGCCGAAGGCCTCCTCCAGCGCGACCAGGGAGGAGGGCACGCCCGGCCGCCATTCGTTGAGGTCGCCCATCAGGAGCGTGGGCATGGGCGTATGGGCCCGGGCATCGCCCTCGGCGATGGCGGCCAGCAGCGTCGCGGCCTGCATGGCCCGGTGGCGCCGCATGAGGCCGAGATGCGTCGCGATCACCCGGATGCGCCCGGCCGGCAGCTTGAGCTCGGCGATCAGGGCGCCGCGCGGCTCGGCGCCGGGGAGGTCGATCCGGCGCAGGCGCAGCAGCCGGCCCTCGCGGACCAGCAGGGCGTTGCCGTGCCAGCCATGGCCGCCCGGCGTGTCGGCCACCGGCAGCACGGTAAGGCCGGTGCGCTTCTCCAGCGAGGCGGCGTCGAGCAGGCCGGTGCGCTGGCCGAAGCGGCGATCGGCCTCCTGCAGGGCCAGGATGTCGGCGTTCAGCTCGGCGATGACGCCGATGATGCGGTTGGGATCAAAGCGCTTGTCCACGCCCACGCATTTGTGGACGTTGTAGGAGGCGGCGATCACGCAGCCCTCCGGCCGGGCCTCGGCCGGGTGATGGTTCACGGTGCCGCGCCGCCGCGCCAGCGCCCCCTGGAGCTGGCGAAGGGCGCCGTGGACCTCGATGGGGAAGCCGGTTCGGGGCGAACGGGGCGGAGCGGTCATCCAGTCTCTCTCGGTCCAGTCTCTACAGTATGGCCGCCTCTCGCGATGGCCGCCTCTTCGCTATGGCCGTGGCGTGGATTCGGTCACGGAGAATGGGCATCCGGGCGGCTCCTGCCAACCGGATTCCGGGGTTGAACGCCCGGAGGCGGCGAGGTTTTCATGTGCCGTCCATCCGGGCCGGCCCTTGCATCGGCTTCCGGTTCGCGACGATGCTATCCCCACAAGCTTTCCGGATGCCTCGCCATGCCCATGATCCTCGCCGCCAATGCCAATGCCCAGGGAAGCCATGTCGGCGAATGGCGACACCCGACTGCCTGGGACAAGCCCGCCGCCAATCTGGAGAACGCCGTCCGCCTCGCGCAGATCGCCGAGGCGGGCAAGATGGACCTGCTTTTCCTGGCCGACGGCAACGGCGTGCGGAACCTGGACAAGCCGGACCTCTTCGCCGCCACCGCCCCCTCCGATCGCCCCGGCATCTTCGAGCCGGTGACGCTGCTCTCCGCCCTTTCCATGGTGACGCGGCATATCGGCCTCGTGGCCACCGCCACCACGACTTATGACGAGCCCTTTGGCGTGGCCCGCCGCTTCGCCTCGCTGGACCATCTCAGCAAGGGCCGCGCGGGCTGGAACCTCGTCACCACCTCTAATCCGGGCGACGCGCTGAATTTCTCGCATGACGAGCACGTGGCGCGCGCCGACCGCTACGAGCGCGCGGGCGAGTTCGCGGAGATCGTGAAGGGGCTGTGGGATTCCTGGGCGGACGACGCCTTCCCGCAGGACAAGGCCTCGGGAAAATACCTCGATCCGAAGAAGGTCCATGCGCTCAACCACAAGGGCAAGCACTTCCGGGTCGCCGGCCCGCTCAACGCGCCCCGGCCGCCGCAAGGGCATCCCCTGATCTTCTCGGCCGGGCAGTCGGATGCGGGCAAGGAGCTCTCGGCCTCGACCGCCGATTGCGTCTTCGCCATCGAGGGCACGATCGAGAACGCGCAGAAGCTCTACGCCGACCTGAAGGGCCGGATGGCGAAATACGGCCGCCGGCCCGACGAGATGAAGATCCTGGCCGGGACCACCATCGTCGTCGGCGAGACCGAGGCGGAGGCCGAGCGCATCCTGCAGGAGCTGGAGGAGCTGGTCCCGGTCCCCGTCGGCCTCGACTACCTGTCGAAGATGGTCGGCGTGCGCATGGCCGACTACCCGCTCGACGGGCCCATGCCGGAGCTGTCAGGCGAGCATATCGGGCCCACGGCCATCGGCCACTCGATCGTGGCGATGGCCCGCGCCAAGGGGCTGACGGTGCGCGAGACCTACAAGACGGTCCTGCCGCAGATGGCCGGCAACATCTTCCGGGGCGATCCGGTCCAGGTCGCCGACAAGCTGGAGGCCTGGTACCGCGGCAAGGCCTGCGACGGCTTCATGATCGCCGCCCCCGTGGTGCCGACCGGCATGGAGCGCTTCACGCAGCTCGTGATCCCGATCCTGCAGAAGCGCGGGCTCTTCCGCACCGAATACGAGGGCCGCACGCTGCGCGAGAATCTCGGCCTCGCGCGGCCCGAAAACCGCTTCTTCGTGCCGGCGGGGACGGAGGCTATGGCGAAGTAGCGCCGTCGAGACCGAGGCGGCGGCAGAGCATGACCGCCGCCTCATAGGCCCTTGCCGCTGGTGCTCCATCCCTGGCGAAGCGTCTTCCGGTCCCAGGCGCTGGAGGGGATGGACCGTGCGGGCATCGCCTGGCGCGCCGCCTTCACCAGCGCCAGCATCGGGGGCATGCGCGCGGCCGTGGCGGCCGGCTTCGGGGTGGCGCTGCTCTCGGAGGGCAATCTCGGGGACGAGCTGCACGCCATCTGCCCGAGGCCGGCCTGCCGGCGATCGAGGATTCCGAGGTCGCGCTGTATGTGGTGGGCCGCCGCCCCTCGCCCAGCGCGAGGCTGCTGGCGGCAATGATCCTCGAACGCGCGGCAGCGGCCAGCACAAGACTTGAACGAATAGCTTCCCCTGCTAGCGTCAGCCATCCTGTGAGAGACGAGACATGACCCTTCCGATGCTGCCGCGCCGCGCCCTCCTCGGCACCCTCGCCGCCCCGGCCCTGGCCGGCCCGGCGGCCGCGCAGGCCTGGCCCGCCCGCCCGATCCGCGTGATTGTGCCCTTCGCCGCCGGCGGCACGACCGACCTGATGACGCGCCTCGTCGCCGAGCGGCTGGGCGGGCCGCTCGGCCAACAGGTGGTCGTGGAGAATCGGGGCGGCGCCTTCGGCATGCTGGGCGCCGACGCCGTCGCGAAGGCGCCGGCGGACGGCTACACGCTGCTCGGCGGCAGCCCGGGCCCGATGGTCGTGAACGGCTACGTCTACAAGTCGCTCCCCTATGACCCCGAGCGCGACCTCTGCGGCGTCTGCATGGTCGCCTCCGTGCCCTATGTGATGGCGGTGCCCACCTCGCTCGGCATCAATTCGGTGCAGGAGCTGATCGCGCGGGCGCGGGCCCAGCCGAACAGCATCAACTTCGCGACCTCCGGCATGGCCTCCCGCCTGACGGTCGAGCTGTTCCGCGCGCTGGCCGGCGGCGTGCCGATGGAGATGGTGCAGTATCGCGGGGGCACGCCCGCGCGGACGGACCTGCTGGCCGGCCGCGTGCAGCTCGTCATCGAGCAGGCACCCGCCTTCCTGGAGGATTTCCGCGCCGGCACGCTCAAGCCGCTGGCCGTGGGCGGCCGCCAGCGCTTCCGCCTGCTGCCCGACGTGCCGACCCTGCAGGAGGTCGGCATCGCGGGCTACGAGGCCGAGGCCTGGATGGGCTATGGCGCGCCGGCCGGCACGCCCATGGCGGTGCGACAGCGGCTGGCCGCCGAGATCGACCGCATCGTGAAGACGCCGGAGGTGACGGAGCGCCTGCTGTCCTGGGGCTCGGAGCCCGTCGGCGGCACGGTCGAGGACATGGAGCGCATCCTGGCCAGCGAGCGGCGCCGGTGGAGCGAGGTGGTTCGGATCGCGGGGATCGAGAAGGAATAGTTCCAGGCGGGCGCCGCACCCGGCCGCAAGGCGGCCGGAGGCCGTGCCCGGGGCCGGGCCGGAGGGCGCCAGCTACTTCAGGATCACCCGCTCCACATACCGCATGAAGTGCGAGGCGGGCGGCGTCTCCAGCCCCTTCACCTTCGCCTGCTCGTCGAAGCGGCGGAGCTGCACCGCCTCCCGGTGCTGCGGCACCGCCTCGAATTCCGCGATCTCGCCGGGCGACATCGGTCCGCCCTGGAGGCTCAGGCTCTGGACCGAATCCCGGGAAAGCCGGGCGAAGTAGTCCGGCTCCACCGCGCAGAGATAGCGCTTGGCGGCGACGTGCAGCCGGACGGGCTCCGTCACCTCCGGGCCGAACATGGAGGCGAGGAAGGCGTGGCCGAGCTCCTCATGCCTGTCGTCCACCCCGTCCTCGGCGGGATTGTCGCCGAGGTCGTGGACCATGTGGCCGATGTCGTGCAGCAGCGCCGCCGCGATCAGGCTCTCGGGGCAGCCCTGCCGCTCGGCCAGCCAGGCCGATTGCAGCGCGTGCTGGCGCTGGTTGATCTCGGCCAGGCCATACTGCCCGCCCGCCTTGAGCTCGATCAGCTCGGCGATTTGGGCGAGCCGCGGATCGCTCATCGGGGGCACCCCTGCTTCTGGAGGGCTCATCCTTACGGGCGAGTCCGCGCCCACTCAATCATCGCGACGATGACATTCAGGCGACAGGCATGGTCCGCGCCAGCGCGGGCATGGCCAGGACCTTGGCGTACCAGGCCTCGAGTTTCGGGCGCCCCGCGCGCCAGGGCTCGTTCGCGTAGCGGAAGTCGAGATAGCCGAGCGCGCAGGCGACGGTGATCTCGCCGATCGTCGTCAGCGAGCCGAACTGGCCGGCCTCGGCCTCCAGCTTGTCCAGCGCCCGCTCGACCTTGCCGCGCTGGGTCGCGATATACTCCTTGCGGCCGTCATCCTGCGGCAGCGCGATCTCGCGGCGGCGGGGCTGGCTGGCATCCATGATGCCGTCGCCGAGCGCCTGGAGCTGCAGTGCCTTCCAGCGCGCGGGTCCGGCTTCCGGGAAGAGCTTCGGCGCGAAGCCGATGCTGTCGAGATACTCGCAGATCACCGGGCTGTCGTAGAGCGCCACGCCCTCGGCCGTGACGAGGGTGGGGATCTTCCCCAGCGGGTTCAGGGCGGCGAGGCCGGCATCCGCCGTCTTGAGGCCCAGGTCGGAGAGCTGCCCGTCGATGCCGCGGAGGATCGCGCAGGCCATGGCCTTCCGCACGTAGGGGCTGGCGCCGGAGAAGGAGAGCTTCATGAGGGACGTTTCCACGGTTGTTGGCCGCGGAACTCTCCGCGCCGCGGCGCGATCCGGCAAGACGGCGATCTTCAGAAGATGCCGAGCGCCAGGCCGGCCGCCATGGCGGCGCCGAGGTCGCGGCAGGGTGCGAGCTGCGCGTCGGAGAGGCGCTTGGGCGCGAGGATGACCCCCGGCGTCTGCGCGCCGGTGAGGACGAGCACGGGCTCGGCCACCTCGCGCAGGCGCCAGCCCGTGGCGATGCGGCGCATCTGGCGGATGGCGCCCTGCCCATCCGTGCCGGCGCAGACCATCAGCGCGAAGGCCCGCCCCTGGATGCAGTCGAGCAGCGGGTAGTAGCAGCGGTCGAAGAGGTCCTTCATCGGGCCGGAGAGGGAGCCCAGGTTTTCCGGCGCCGCGAAGATATAGCCCTGGGCCGCGAGCAGATCGTCGGGGCCGGCCTCCTCCGCCTTCAGCAGCCGCGTCTCCGACTCGGACGCGGCGGCCTCGCAGGCGGCCTCCGCCATGGCTGCCGTGCCGCCGGTGCGCGAGTGGTGAAGGATCAGCAGCCGCGCGGCATGGGGGTGCAAGCTTGGTCCGACGGTCGTGCTCAAGCTCATCTCGCCCCTGGGGCGGCACCGCCCCCATCGCGGATACCACGACATGCGCCGGCGATCGCTGCCACGGTCGAGGGGCAAGGCCCCTCGCCCGGTCCCTCTACTGGATTTCCCGTCGCACGATCGCGGCCCCTTCGGCCATCGCCTTGAGCTTCCCGAAGGCGCGCTCACGCGGGAGATACTTCATCCCGCAATCCGGCGCGGCCACGATGCGCTCGGCCGGCAGCACCTTCAACGCCCGCCGCAGCCGCTCGGCGACGATCTCCGGCGTCTCCACCTCGGGCGAGCTGAGGTCGAGCACGCCGACCAGCACGGTCTTGTTCAGCTCCCGCAGCACGCCCAGGTCGAGATTGGGCTGGGCCGCCTCGATGGAGACCTGCTGCGCGATGGTCTCCGAGAGCTCCGGCAGGAAGGAGTAGCCGCTCGGCTTGCCGTCCACCATGGCCGCATAGCCGAAGCACATGTGCACGATGGTGGTGCCGGGGACGTCCTTCAGCGCGCGGTTGATGGCGGCAACGGCGAAGCGGCGCGCCTCCTCGGGGAAGGCCTGCATCCAGGGCTCGTCGAGCTGGATCACGTCCACGCCGGCGGCCTTGAGCTCCAGGATCTCCTCGTTGAGCGCGGCCGCGTAGTCCATCGCGAGGTCGGCCTCGTCCTTGTAGAACTCGTTCTTCGCCTGCCGCGTCATGGTGAAGGCGCCGGGCAGCGTGATCTTGAGCTGCCGGTCGGTGTTCGCGCGCGCGAACCTGATGTCCTCCACCTCGACGGCATGCGCGCGCTTCACGCGGCCGACGACGCGGGGAACGAGCGTCGGCTTGCCGGTGCGGCCGATGACCTCGCCCGGATTGGCCGCGTCGATGCCCTCAAGCGAATTCGCGAAGTGGTTGGAGTAGCTCTCCCGCCGGATCTCGCCGTCGGTGATGATGTCGATGCCGGCGCGCTCCATGTCGCGCATGGCGAGCAGGGTGGCGTCGTCCTGCGCGGCGTGCAGCCGCTCCTCAGGCACGCGCCAGATCTCGGGCGCGCGGACGCGGGGCACGAGCCGCTGGCGCAGCGCCTCCTGGTCCACCAGCCAGGCCGGCTGCGGATAGCTCCCCACCACGGTCGTGGGCAGGAGCGGAAGGGTGTCGGCCATGGGATGCGGTCCTATCGGTGGTCAGATGGCGGGCGCCGCGCGGCGCGGTACGGCCGAGGGGCGATGACGGGTGGCGGCATGCTCCAGCAGGCGCATCCCGAGGTCCAGCAGGACGCCGAGCAGCAGCACGAGCAGGATGCCGACATAGACGCGCGGGCTGTCCAGCACCGTGCGGTAGGAGGTGATGAGATAGCCGATGCCGGCCGAGGAGGTCAGCATCTCGGAGACCACCACGCCCACGATGACCAGCGCGCCGCCGAGTCGCAGGCTGGCGATGACGGTGGGGATGGCGGCGGGCAGCACGACGTGCCGCAGGCGCTGGGACAGGGTCGCGCCCATGCTGCGCGCGGTCACCAGCAGCTGCGCGTCGATCGTCTGGATGCCGGCGGCCGTGCCGAGGAGCGTCGGGAAGAAGCCGTAGAGGGAGGCGAAGGCGATCTTCGACTGCGCGCCGATGCCGAACCAGGCGGTGAAGACCGGATAGAGCACCACCAGCGGCACCGCATAGAGGCTGGAGACGACCGGCAGCAGCAGCCCGCGCAGCCGCGCGACGCTCCCCAGCAACGCCCCGGCCAGGATGCCGCCCCCGCAGGCGAAGACGAGCGCGACCGCCGCCTCGCTGAGCGTCACCGCCAGGGCCTCGGCGAAGATGCGCCAGTCGGCGATTGCGACAGCGATGGTCTGGCTGAGCGCCGGCAGGAAGAGCTGCGGCACCAGCCCCGCGCGCGGCAGCACCTCCCACAGCACCAGCAGGATTCCGCCGATCAGCCAGCGGATGGCGGAAGGGCTCACGCGGGATTTCCGGGCTGGGGGCTCCGGATCTGCCGCCAGATGCGGTCGCGCAGCTGGCCGAAGGTGGCGGTGGCCATCATCTCGTAGGTGCGCGGCCGCGGCAGCTCCACCTCGATGCGGTCGATGATGCGGCCGGGATGGGCCGACATGACCAGGACCTCGTCGGCCAGGTAGACGGCCTCGCTCAGGCTGTGCGTGACGAAGACCACCGTCTTGGAGGTCTGGGACCAGATGCGCAGCAGTTCCTCGCCCATCGTCATGCGGGTCTGCTCGTCCAGCGCGGCGAAGGGCTCGTCCATCAGCAGCACCGGCGGGTCCTGCACGAGGCCGCGCGCGATGGAGACGCGCTGCTTCATGCCGCCCGAGAGCTCGGAGGGGTAGCGCGCGCCGGCATGGCCGAGGCCCACGAGCTCCAGCATCGCGGAGGCCCGGTCAAGCCGCTCGGACCTGCCCAGGCCGCGCAGCATGAGCGGGAAGGCCACGTTGTCGATCGCGCTCAGCCAGGGGAAGAGGTTCGCGTCCTGGAAGACGACGCCCACGCGGTCCGGGTCCGGATCCAGCATGGGCCTGCCGTCCACGAGGATGGTGCCCTCGGTCTGCCGGCGCAGCCCCGCCATCATCATGAGCAGCGAGGACTTGCCGCAGCCGCTCGGCCCCACGATCACGGTGAAGCGCCCGGCCTGCACCGTCAGCGCGATGTCCTCCAGCGCGCGCGAGGCGACGCCGCGCGATTCATAGGTGTGGCCGAGGCCGATGACCTCGATCATCGGCCGCTCCGTCACCGCCCGCTCGCTCAGAGCTTGCTTCATTCGCATCCGCTCACAATCCGCGCTCTGAGATTTTGCCGAGAGCGTGATTCAGACTTTTCGGCCGGAGCGGCCTCAAGTCATCACGCTCTAGCTGCGCCAGTGGCTGCATCGGTTCTCGATCCATCGGATGAACTCGTTGATCACGATCGCCGTCACCGAGACGATCAACACGCCGGCGAAGAGCTGGCGCATCATGAAGCTTTCGCCCCAGCTCGCGATCTGCTGGCCGATGCCGCTGCGCGAGGCGTACATCTCCGCCAGGACCACGGCGGTGGTGGAGAAGATCACGGCCAGCCGCAGCGCCTCGAGCAGCACCGGCAGCATGCTCGGCAGGTAGACGTGGCGCGTGATCTGCGCGCGGGTCGCGCCGTAGGAGCGCGCCGTCAGCACATGCTCCTCGCGCACCGAGCGCACGGCGGCGGTCGCGCTCATCAGCACGATGAGAATGGTCGAGAAGCAGCCGAAGGCGACCTTCTGCCAGAAGCTGATGCCGAGGGTGAGGATGAAGAGCGGCAGGAAGATCGACTTCGGCACGCTGAAGAGGAAGTAGAGCAGCGGCTCGCAGACCTGGGCGAGCCGCTTGTTCTCCGCCAGCAGGATGCCAAGCAGGACGCCCGTCGGCACGGAGATGATCAGCGCCGCGCCGAGCTGCAGCCCGGTGGTCACGAGATCGCCATGGATCGCCGGGCGCTGCAGCAGCTGCAGCGCCGTGACGAAGACGGCGCTGAACGGCGGCAGGATCTCATCGTCCACCCAGCCGAGCCGCGGCAGCGCCTCCCAGAGTCCGAGCGCCAGCGCCAGCAGCAGCAGCCGCGCCGCCAGCATGGACGCGCGTGACATCAGCGGGTCGGAACCGGGCGGAAGCGCGTCGTGAAGACCTCCTCGACCGGGGCCAGGTCGGTCATGCCGATCATGCGCGCGAGCTCGAGCGAATAGGCCACCTGCGCCTGCTCGATCACGCCGTCGACCGAGAGCTTGAGGATGGTCTCCTGGTACTCGATCGTCGCGATCTCGGGCGGGATCTCGTTGTTGGTGGAGATGAGCTCGACCGCCGGGCCGCGATTCGCGCGCAGCCAGCCCAGGCCGCCATAGATCGCGTTCACGCCGCCCTGCACGGCCTGGGGCGTGTCGCGGATGATGCGGTCGCTGGCGATCCAGCCGGCGGTGGTGTGCTGCGGGATCGCCGTGCCGAAATCGATGAGGCTGCGCGCCTGGTTGGCCCGCAGGAGCTGGAAGCTCAGCGGCGAGTAGATCACCGCGGCGTCGATGTTGCGCGAGCGCAGGTTCGGCACGAGCCCGCCGCCGCCCACCGGCACGCGGTTGGTCGTGACCCGGCGGTCCACCTCGGTCCATTGCGCCAGCAGGTCCGAGCCCGAGCCGCGCGAGGTGATGCCGAGCTTCTTGCCCGCGAGTTCCGAGACCTCGCGGATGGGCGAATCCGTCCGCACCATCAGATGCCAGCCGAAATAGGCGAGCGCGCCGGAGGTCACGAGCTTGGAGCCGAAGCCGCGCCTGATGCCGGCCGCGACGAGCGAGGGCGGATCGAGGATCAGGTCCGCCGCGCCGGCGGCCAGCGCCTCGAAGCACTCCGCGCCGCCGCGGTAGATGGTGGTCTCGACGGCAAGACCTTCCTTTTCGAAGAATTTCTGCTGCTCGGCCGCGGTGGCGATGATGGTCGGCCAATAGGCCTTGGTCGGCACGCCGACGCGAAGGCGGGGGCGGGCCTGGGCCAGCGCCGGCTTTGCCAGGCCTGCGCCGGCAACTCCTGCGGCCAGCGCGCGGCGCGACAAAGCGAAGCCAGGCCGTGAGGCGGCGTGATCGGTCATCTCATTCTCCTTGCCCAGGGCACCCCGCCTGGTCGTGATGGGTCGTTCGGATGGCAGGTCTCCTGGCTCGCGGGTCGTCGATGCAGGCCCGGCCTTCCCGCGGCTTTCGCCGCAGTGGCCCGCCGCGCATCGCGCACGGCGGAAGGGCCAGCGTCTCGCCGCTGACAGTTGCGGGGGCAGCTGCCGACTTGTTCCGAGGAACTCACGGCATTCCCTTTTGACCCGCTTGCGCGGGACCATCCGGGGCCGTCGATATCGTCCCCGGCCGGAAGAGGCAAGGCGCCATCGGGACGGGCGGGCACGGACGGCGGCTGGCGCGCGACGGAGCGCATGATGTTTCCCCCAAGGGCCCCACGTCATGGAGGCTTGCGGGCAGGACCGTATCGTCAACCGATCCGTGCGGACAAGGGCACGGAATCCGTTACGGAAAGCCGACGAACACGTAGCCGAAGGTCCGCACCGCCTGGATGGCGACGAAGTCGCTCGCCTCCGGCTCGATCTTGCGCCGCAGGTTCTTCACGATCGTGTCCACGGCGCGGTCGCCGACGCGGAAGGGCCGGCCGAAGACCTGCCGGCACAGCTCGGCCCGGCTGACGGGATTTCCCTTCGCCGCATGCAGCATCTGCAGCGTCTCGAACTCCGCATTGGTCAGCGCGCAGACCGCGCCGCCCGGCTGCCTCAGCACCCGCCGCTCGGTGTCGAGATGCCAGCTCGGCCGCGCGGGCTCGACGGCCGGGGCGTCGCCCTCGCGGCGGCGGCGGCGCAGGACGGAACGGATGCGAGCCAGCATCTCGCGCGGCGTGATGGTCTTCTCCATCTCGTCATCCGCGCCGATCTCGAGGTTGACGATGCGGTCCATCGTCTCGGAAGCGCCGGTGACGATGATGCAGGGCACATCGGAGACGGCGCGGAGCCCGCGCAGAACGTCCGTGCCGGAGACATGGCCCAGCCGCTGGTCGAGCAGCACCAGGTCGGGCGCGAAGGTCGTGACGGCGGATTGCAGTTGCGGCTCGTCCTGCGCGGCCTGGACCGTGCAGCCGTGCAGGCCGAGATAGTCGCCGAGCAGTTGGGCGAAGTCCGGATCGTCGTCGACGACGAGGATGCGAGGAGGGCTGGAGGTCATCATGTTCATCATCCGATAGGCCTCAGTTCGGCTCGGCTTCGGGCAATAGGCGCGGGCGGAGCCTGTATCTCGGGCTCGGGCGGCGCGGTCTCGGCCGGAGCGGCGAGCCGCAGGCGGATGGCCACCTCGGCGCCGCCGCCCGGCCGGTTGCCGAGCGTGATCTCGCCGCCGAAGGCCAGGATCGTTCCATAGGCGATCGAGAGGCCGAGGCCGGTGCCCTGGCCCGGCGGCTTGGTGGTGAAGAAGGGCTCGAAGGCGTGCTGGACGATGCCCTCCGGCAGGCCGTGCCCCTGGTCGCGGACGAAGATCGACAGCCAGTCGGCGCCGCGCGGCCGCTCGACGGAGATGGTCACGATGCGCTGTCCGGCCGGCAGGTGGGCCATCGCGTCCCGCGCATTGACGAGAAGATTGACCAGCACCTGCTCCAGCGGGATGAGCCGCCCCTGCACGGGCGGCAGGTCCCGAAGATCGGGAACCTCCACCACCACCCCGTCCTTGCGCAGCGAGGCGCCCGCCACCTCCAGCGCGCCGCGGACCACCGCCTCGAGCGGGATGTCGTCGAGCGGCCCGTCGTCGGTCCGGGAGAAGGTGCGCAGGTGGCTGGCGATGTCACGCATCCGCTCCACCTGCCGGAGGATGTTCTCGATGTAGCGCTGCGCCTTCGAGAGGTCGCCCGGCTCTTCCAGATGCGCGAGGCTGATCTCGGCCGCGATGGAGATGGCCGAAAGCGGCTGGCTGATCTCGTGCGCGATGCTCGCCGCCATCTGCCCGAGCACGGTGAGGCGGGCGCCGGCCTCGGTCTGGGCCCTCATCTGCCGCTCCTCCTCGATATCGGTCACGACGCCGACCACCTCGGCCTCGGTGGACGAGAGCTGGGTCGCCACCCGGCAGCGCTCGCGGATCCAGAGCCCCGAGCCGTCCGGCATGCGCAGGCGGTACTCGCGGACATGCTCGCCGAACTCCGCCACCCGCCGGAAGAAGGCGCGCCGGGCCGCGGGACCGCCGGGCATGACGGGCAGGTCCGGCCCGCCGGTGATCCGGGGCATCTCCGGGCCGACCTCGTGATCGTAGAACCAGCCCTCGGCATCGACAGTGCCGCGATAGGTCGCGCTCGGCTGGGGGTCGAAGGTCAGGAGCAGGCGGGTGTGCTCGGCCTCGTCGCGCTCCAGGCTTTCCTGGACGCGGCTGCGCTCGGCCGAGCGAACGCGGCGGTCCAGGACGACGGCCGCGGCGGCGAAGGCGGCCATCATGGCGGCCAAGCCGACCGCGAGCGTCCAGAGCACCATCCGCTGCCGCTTCGCGGCCTGGGCGACCTGGGGCGCCGGGTCGATTCCGACCGTGACGACCATGGGCGTCCCCGGGATGCGGCGCCAGGCGGAATGCAGGGGCCGGCTGTCGATCGGGCTGAGGCCGCGGCGAAGCCCCTGCGGCTCCTGCATCGCTTCCATGGCCCTTGGCGGGAAGACCGCTCCGACATGCAGGCGCGGATTCTCGCTGCGGGCGAGGATGGCCCCGTCGCCGCGGAGGAGCGTGGTGACGCCGGGGTTTTCGCCCTGGGCCTCCCGCAGCCGCATCGAGAGCTGCTCGGCGTCGAAGACGACCGCGGCGTATCCGGCCAGCTCGCCCGCCGGGCTCCAGAGCGCGCGGCGGAGACAGATGACGGGCTGCTGCAGCGGCGCCGCACGGCGCGGCCGGCCGATCTGGATGCCGTCCGGGCCGCCGAGATGGTCCCAACAGGCGGTCACGGTGCCGCGGGCCTGCGATCCGGCGGCGGCGCCGGCGGACCAGACCGGCGCGCCGGCCGCGTCGAAGAGCATGAGATCGGTGAATTCGGGACGGCTCGGCAACATCTCCCGCAAATGGCTGTCGAGCGTCGCGCTCGGCACGGCCAGCCGGCGTGTGCGGGAGACGAGCAGGGACTGCGCCAGCGCCTGGAAATCCAGGACCGCCGCCAGGGCGCTCTCAGCCTGGATCGAGGCGCCCGCCTGGGCGACGCGCGCCAGGGCATCCACCCGCTCGAGGGCCAGCCGGTCGCTGGACGCGAGGGCGCGCCAGGCCATGGCCACCGCGATGCCGGAGCAGAGGACGAAGAGCCCAAGCAGCACGAGATAGGTGGCGGCCCTGTCCGTCAGCCGCGGGCCGCGCCGGAAGACCGCAGCCATCATGGCCGCATATCCTCGCGGGCCCCGTCGACCTCATTCCCGGTCACACGCCATCCCCCTCTCGTTCCCGGTGCGGAGCAGCGCATGCGGTTGCCGACTGGCGACACGCACATGCAGAAATTCTGCCGGCGGGCTGCTCGCATAGGTTGTATTCCTGCGCATAGGAAGATCTTTGTCGACTTCACGCTTACGCGATAGGTTAACTTGGCATGCTTTGAAGTCAACAAGCATTCGACTGCCTACGGTTGTAACGTAACATCCCAGGCCACAGTCGTGCGGAACGCAAAAAATTTGCTCGGGCGGTTAAACCGAATACCGAAAACGCAATCCGGACTGCAAAAGAATCCCATAACCAACTGGAATTCTTAGCAATGAAGATTCCCCAGCAGGGTCATTCCGGACCCTCCACAAAATCCGACATATCCCCCTTTGCACAACCTTTGCGGGCATTTCATTCCTTCACATACGAAAAACGGTAGGCCCTCCCCGGCGCCCGGAAGCTCTCCGGCGGTCGACAGGACGGACCGCGCCGCCCGACGCCGTTGCCCGGGGTCGAAGAGGAAAGGAGTTCCGGCCATGACCGCCAAGAAGCTTCGCGAGCCTCCCGTCAGCGCCGACGCGGCCGACCTCGCGCTGGGGGTCCGGCTGCGACAGATCCGCGAGGCGCGACGGATCTCGCGGCGGATCGTGGCAGCCGGCCTAGGTGTCTCGCCCCAGCAGGTCGAGAAGTACGAGACCGGGCTCACCCGCCTCTCGATCGGGCGGCTGCTGCGCTTTGCCGCGGTGCTGGACGTGGCGCCCGCGGCGCTGCTGATGAACCTTCATCCCGGTGCCGACAGCGGCAGCCCCGGCCCGGACGATCCTATCTTCGCCGACGCCTGCGCCGCCTTCGGGCACCTGGCCCGGATCCGCGAATCGGGCCTGCGTGAGGCTATGCTGAACGTGCTGGCGGTCCTCGCGGCCCAGGCCGGTCAGGGTGTGGCGGGAAGGCCGCGGCCTCCTTCGGACGAATTCGGACGGCCCTCCACGGATCGGAGCGAGGCGAACACGGCGCTGCAAGACCGCGGCTTCGCGCATGCACGGGCATCTTCCGCAACAAAACTCTACAACCTGCCGGGGCATAGGCGCTACCGCGAGCCGGAACCGGAAGATACAATCTCCTAGTGATTTCCCGAGCCTTCGCTCAACCATAGCGAGATGAGCATGCAGTTTCGACGCCCGGCGGCCGCTGACCTCAAGGGCACCGGCCCGTCGCGGAACCTCGGCGGAGCGCAGGCTGCCGGCCGGGCCCTGCTGGCGGCGTGCTTCGGCGCGTTGCTCGGCGGATGGCTTCTCGCGGCCGGCGCCCAGGCGCAGCCCTCGCCTCCGGCCGTCCAAGGACGTCCGGCCCCATCCGAGCCCATCCGGATCAAGGTCATCGGCGGCCTCGCGGGCGTGAGCCAGTTTCTACGGTACGAGGCGCCCTTCTGGCAGCAGCGGCTGCCCCAGATCACCCAGGGCCGGATGACGGCCGATATCGAGCCCTCCGACCGCAGCGGCATTCGCCCTGCCGAGATGCTGCACCTCATGCGCCTCGGCGTGGTGCCCTTCGGCACCTTTCTCCTTGCCACCACCGCCGCGGACGAGCCCGAGCTCGCGGGCGGGGACCTGCCCGTCCTGAACCCGGACATGGCACGGCTGCGCGAGAACATGCAGGCCTATCGCCCGCGCGTCGTGCGCAACCTGGCCGACAACTACGACATGGAGGTTCTGGCCATCTACGCCTATCCGGCCCAGGTGCTGTTCTGCACCCGCGCCTTCACGAGCCTCTCCGACCTCGGCGGCCGCCGCATCCGGACCTCTTCCGTGGGCCAGGCCGACATCGTCACCGCCCTCGGCGCCATCTCGGTCGTCATGCCTTTCGCCGAGACCGTGAGCGCCGTGCGGAACGGCCAGGCGGAATGCGCGATCACCGGCTCGCTGTCCGGCAATGCCATAGGCCTGTCGGAGGTCACGGCCCATGTCCACCGCATGGCCCTGACCTGGGGGCTCAGCGTCTTCGGCGCCCACCGGCCCAGCTGGAACGCGCTGCCGGCCGACCTGCGCCAGATTCTGCGCCAGGGCCTCGCGGAGCTCGAGTCCGAGATCTGGGCCGCGGCCGAGCGCGAGACGGAGGAAGGCTTCGCCTGCAACTCCGGCCAGCCCTCCTGCGCCGCCGGCCGGCCGGGAAGGATGCAGGTCGTCCCCGTCAGCGAGGAGGATGAACGGCGGCGCAGGGTTCTGCTGCGCGACGTGGTCCTGCCGAACTGGATCGAACGCTGCGGGCCGGCCTGCGCGGATGCCTGGAACGAAAGCCTCGCCAGCTCGGTCGGCATCCCGGCCCGCCCATGAGCGCGCGCCCGTCCAGCGCTGGGGCCATGGCTCCGGGGCGGCCGGCCGTCCCGGAGGATCCGCGCGCGACGACGGCGGCGCTGCCGAGCTCGGCACGCCGGATCCGCCTTTCCATCGTTCTCGGCATGAGCGTCCTCCTGATCGCCCAGGTGCTGGCCGTCTCCCAGTTCGTCACCAAGGGGCGCGACACGGCGATCACGGCCGCGACCGGCCTGGCCGAGCGCATCGGCCGCTCCGTCGAGGGAGCCGTGAACCGGGCTCTCGTGCAGGTGGACGCGACGATGCTCGGCCTGCCGCTCCTCCTCGCGCCGCTCACCGGCGAGCAGACGAGGAACATCGCGGGCGTGAATGCCGCGCTGCGCCAGATCAACACGCAGAACTTCGCCTTCCGCGACCTGCTGCTGGTCGGCCCCGACGGGCAGCCGATCGCCGCCGCGCTGCCGGCCTCGCGCCGGCGCTCGCTGCCCGTGCCGCTCGGGCCGAACTTCCAGGAGGCGGGGCTTTATGCCGGCGGCCTCGCGATCGGCGGCCCCGCCCTGAACCCGGCGACCGCCGAGTTCTCGCTCTTCTTCACCCGCACGCTGCAGCTGGCGAGCTTCGGCACGGTGCATGGGGTCGCGGAGGTGACCCTGTCCAGCCTAGCCACGCTGCTCAACGCCGGCGGCGAGGCTCCGGGTCTGCGCGTGTGGATCGAGCGCGCGGACGGAACCCTCCTCGCCTCCTCCCCGCAGGACAACGCCCTGCTGGGCCAGCGCATCGCCGATCCCGCGGAGCCCGGCCCGGCCACGATCCGGCCGTCGCGGCTGGATGGGCGCGAGGTGATCGTCGCCACCCGTCCCACGATCTACCCACATATCCGCATCGTCGCCGAGATGGACCTCGATCCCGTGCTGGCAGACTGGCGCGACGATCGCGATCGCGCGGCGCTCTTCTCCGTCGTGCTGACGCTGGTGCTGGTCGCGCTGATGATCTCGCTGCTGGTCTGGGTCACGCAGCGCAGCCGGGTGGAAACGGAGCGCCTGCGCTGGCGCCTGCGGCTGGAGAGCGCGCTGAACAGCATGTCCGACGGCTTCGTGATGTTCGACGCCGAGGACCGCCTGATCGTCTCCAACCAGAGCTACCGCGAGATGTACGAGCTGTCCGCTCCCTTCATCGAGGAAGGGGCGCGCTTCGAGGACATCGTCCGCGAGGGGGCGCGGCGCGGCCAGTACCCGCAGCTCAAGGGCGACATCGACAGCTTCATCCGCGAGCTGCAGGAGCAGCGGCGCGCCGGCGGCCTCATCGTCGAGCGGCTGCTGCCGGGCGGGCGCTGGATCCTGATCACGGAGCGCGTCATGCCCGACGGCGGCACCGTGGGCATCCGCACCGACATCACGGCGCTCAAGGCAGCCATGACGCAGCTCGCCGCGGCGCGCGACGAGGCGGAGAAGGCCACGGTGGCGCGCGGCATGTTCCTCGCCCGCATGTCGCACGAGCTCCGCACGCCGCTGAACGCCGTGCTCGGCTACGCGCAGATCGTGCTGCAGGACCAGAACATCCAGGGCGAATCCCGGGACCGGCTGCGCCTCATGCACGATGCCGCGGCTCATCTGCGCGACGTGGTGAACACGCTGCTGGACCTCACCAAGGCGGAGGCCGGCAAGCTCGAGCTGCGGCCGACGCCCACGGCGCTGCGGCCGCTGGCGGAGGCCTGCATCGCCCTCGTGATGCCCGAGGTGGAGCGCAAGCGCATCGCCATCGCGCTCGACATGGAGGCTTCGCTGCCGGCCACTGTCTCGGTGGATGCGATGCGGCTCCGGCAGGTGCTGATCAACCTGCTCTCCAACGCCGTGAAGTTCAGCCCGCAAGGGGGCCGCGTGGCGCTGCGGCTGCGTGCGACGCCGAGTCCCGGGATCGTGCGCTTCGAGGTGGAGGATTCGGGCCCCGGCGTCCCGCCCGAGCAGCGCGAGCGGCTGTTCCGCGATTTCAGCCAGCTCCAGGCCGGCTCCGACAATGGCACCGGGACCGGCCTCGGCCTCGCGATCTCGGCGCAGCTCGTGGCGGCGATGAGCGGCCGGATCGGCGTGGGCGACGGCGGAGGGCCAGGGGCGGCGCAGGGCGCCATGTTCTGGGCCGAGGTGCCGCTGCCCGCCGTGGAGAAGACCCCGGCGCCCCCGGCCATGCCGTCGCCGCCGCTGCCGGCGGCGGCGGCTCCTCCGGCGGAGGATGGGGACCGGCCGCTGCGCCTGCTCGTGGTGGACGACATCGCGGTGAACCGGACGCTGGCGCGGGTCATGCTGGAGCAGGCCGGCCACCAGGTGACGCTGGCCGCCGACGGCGGCGAGGCGCTGACGGCCGTCGAGGCCCACACCTTCGACGCCGTGCTGATGGACGTGCAGATGCCCGTGATGGATGGGCTGGAGGCGGCACGCCGCATCCGCCTGCTGCCCGGGGAAGCGCGGCGCGTGCCGATCATCGCGCTCACGGCCTCGGCCATGACCGACCAGGTGGAGGCCTGCCGCGCGGCCGGCATGGACGCCCACCTCGCCAAGCCGATCAACCGCGCCGAGATGCTGACCGCGGTCGCCGAGATCGCACGGCGGCGGCACGAGGGCGACGAGGGCTCGCCGCTTCCCGCCGCGTCGCTGGACCGGCTCCGCGCCGAGCTGGGCGCGGATGCGGGCCGCATCATCGCCGAGCTCGCCCGGGAGGCCCGCGACGGTCTGCGCCAGCTTCCCGCCGCGTCGCCGATCGCGACGGAGGTGGCCGCCGCCACGCATCGCCTGCTCGGCCCCTTGCGCGCGCTGGGAGCCGTGCCGCTGGCGGAGGCGACCGCCACGCTGGAGGCCGCCGCGCGCAAGGGCCTGAGCCTCGACGCGCCGCTGCAGGCCTGGCGCGGCGCCGCGACGGCGCTGGAACCTCATCTCGACGCGCTGATCCCGCGCGGCGGCCCGCCGATGACGGAGCCGCAGCCCGCGATGCACCATGGCTAACACCATGCAGGACAGCCGGCCCGCGCCCTCCCCGTCCCGGCGCCTGGCGCCGATGGAGGACGATCCCCTCGCCGACGCGTTGGCCATGGCCGGCATCGGCACCTGGCAGGTGGACATCGCCACGCGGAAGGTGCGCTGGAGCCAGGTGACCCACCGGATCCACGAATTGGCGGACGAGGGCGAACGCGACGTGGACGAGGCCCTGGGCTTCTACCCGCCGGAATCGCGCGACGAGATCGCCGCGGCCGTCGCCCAGGCCATGGCCGAGGGGCAGCCCTGGGACCGCGAGGTGCCCTTCGTCACGGCGCGCGGCCGCCGGCGCTGGGTGCGCGTCTGGGGACGCGCCGTGCGGCAGGACGGCCGCCCCGTGCGCCTCGTCGGCACCTTCGAGGACATCACCGCGCGGCGGGACATGGACGCCGCGATAGGGCTGGAATTCGCGCGCCGCACCGCCGCGGAGACGCTGCTGCACGAGGTGCTGGACGCGCTGCCCAACTCCGTCGTCGCCTATGACCGGGACGAGCGCGCGATGCACTTCAACCGCGCCCACTCCCGCATCTTCGACCGCACGGCGCCCTTGGTCGGCGTCGGCGCAGGGCTGGAGGAGGTGCTGCGCGCCGGCCTCGCGCAGGGCCAGTATCCCGATGCCGGCGATTCCCCCGCCGCGCGCGAGGAATGGCTGCGCGACCAGATCGCGGCGCATCGCACGCCTGGGCCCTCCCGCCTGCTGAAGCTGCCGGACGGGCGCTGGCTGCAGCAGCGCACGCGGCGCTTCGCCAATGGCTCCTTCATCTCGATCGGCACCGACGTCACCCGCGTGAAGACGATGGCCGAGACCGCGCAGCGCCGCGCCAGCGAGGATCCGCTGACCGGGCTCGGCAACCGGGCGCTGCTGCAGCGGCGGCTGAGCGGCCTCGTGGCCGCGCGCCGCGCGGAGGACCGGCCCGCGGCCTGCCTCGTCTTCTTCGACCTCGACCATTTCAGCGCCGTCAACGACACGCGCGGCCATGACTGCGGCGACGCCCTGCTGCGCGCGGTGGCCGTCCGGCTGCGCGACTTCCTACGCGCGGAGGACACCGTCGCCCGCCTGAGCGGCGACGAGTTCGGGCTGCTGCTCCCCGGCATCGCCAGCGCGACGCAGGCCGCCGCCTTCGTCCGGCGGCTGCGGCGCGAGCTGGAGCGGCCCTATGAGCTGGACGCGGCGCGGCTCTCGCCCTCCTTCTCCATGGGCGTCGCGCTCTACCCCGGCGATGCCGCGGATGCGGACGGGCTGTTCCGCTGCGCCGACACGGCGCTCTACCACGCCAAGCGCGAGGACGTCGGCGGCACCGCCTTCTTCGAGCCCGCCATCACGGCCGTCCTGGCGCGCCGCGCCCATCTCGCGGCCGCCCTGCGCGAATCCATCGAGGCCGGCGGGGTCGAGATCGCGCTGCAGCCCCAGACCCGTCTCGGCGACGGCGCGCATGTCGGCTTCGAGGCGCTGGCGCGCTGGTCGGACGGCGGGGCGCCGGTCCCGCCCGCCGAGTTCATCCCGGTCGCGGAGGAGACGGGGCTCATCGTGCCGCTGGGGTCGCGCGTGCTGGATCTCGCGCTTTCAGCCGTCACCCGGCTGCGCGGGCGCGGTCTGGATCCCGGCCGGGTCTCGGTGAACGTCGCGGCCTCGCAGCTGCTGATGCCGGACTTCGCCGGGCTGGTGCGCCGCAAGCTGCGCGCGCATGGCGTCGAGCCCGCCTGCCTGGAGATCGAGGTGACGGAGACGGTGCTGCTCGATCGCGCCACCGTCCGCATCGCGCAGGTGCTGGCGGAGCTGGAGGCGCTCGGCGTCTCGATCGCGCTGGACGATTTCGGCACGGGCTATGCCTCGCTGTCCCACCTCACCCGGCTGTCGGTCCACCGGCTCAAGATCGACCGGCGCTTCGTGCGCGACATCGGTGCGGGGGGCGTGCCGAACCCGATCGCGCGCACCGTGATCGGGCTGGCGCAGGGCCTCGGCATGCAGACGGTCGCCGAGGGCGTGGAGACCGCGGCGCAGCGCGACTACCTGGCCGAGCACGGCTGCGACATCATGCAGGGCTACCTGGTCGCGAAGCCGCTGACGCCCGAGGCGGCCGAGGCGTATCTGAGGCGCGCGAGAGAGCTGCCGCCGCCACGGGGGTGACCCTCCGGCGCCGGCTCCGGGAAGATGCAGGCGGCGAGGCATGCCGTCCCCGCCGCGATCCGGAATCGGGCTCGCGGCGGGGACGATCAGGTCATCGCGCCGATGCCGCGGCCACCCCATGCGCTTCGGCGCGGGGCGTCCGCGATGCGGCGAGGCTCTTGCCGGAAGCCGGTCAGATCCGGCCCATCACCATGAGCACGATGAGGATGATCAGCACGACGCCCAGCACGCCGACGCCGCCATGGCCGAAGCCATAGCCGTAGCCGCCGAACCGGCCGCTGAAGCCGCCGAGCAGGGCGATGATGAGGATGATGATCAGGATAGTTCCGAGCGACATAAGGCTTCTCCGCTGTTGATGCCGATCGGGCTGTCACCCCATCGCCGCCTCGCGAGCCGCGAGGTGGATGGGCAACGCGCCATGTCGGGCGGGGTTGCCCTGCTGTCAGGGTCTCAGCGTGAAGCGCACCGGGACCACGAGCTCCACCGGGTCGCCCGGCATTTCCACGGGCGGGGCGGGCAGCGGCGAGGCGCGGCGGATCATGGCCGCCACCGCCATGTCCAGATCCTCATGGCCTGAGCTGCGCTCGATCCGCCAATGGGCGACCGAGCCGTCGCGCCGCATGGCGAAGCGCAGCACGACGGTGCCCTCGGCGCGGCGCATCCGCGCGGAGAGGGGATAATCCTTGTGACGCTCCAGCGCGGCCATCAGCCGGCCCACATAGCTCACCGGTGGCCGGGCCGGCGCGGCCGGGGCTACGACGGGGGGCGCGGGCGCGGCGGCGGCCGGCGGGGCCTCCTGCGGCGGCACCGGGCGCGGCGGCGCGGCGGGCCGCGGACGCGGCGGAGGCGGCGGAGGGGGCGCGACGGCGCGCACCGTCTCGTCCGGCGGGGCCTGCGTGGGCGGCGGCGGAGGCGGGGGCGTTTCGGCGGCGTCCTCCGGCGGTGGCGGCGGCACGACGTCCTCGGAATCCGGCGGCTCGACGGCCAGGGGCTCGATCAACGGCGTCGGCGCGATCTGCTCGGGCGGGGGCATGTCGGGCGGCGGAGGCTCCGCGGCGGCCTCGGGCGGAGGCGGCGGCTGGACTGCGTCCGGCGGGGGTGGAGGCGCCTGGTCCGGCGGCGGGGGCTGGACGGCCTCGGGAGGCGGCGGGGGCGTGTCGTCGGGCGGCGGGGGCTGGACCGCGTCCGGCGGCGGAGGCGGCGCGGCCTCGGGAGGCGCTTCCGTCGGCGCGGCTTCCGGCTGCGCGGCCTGGGTCTGCTCGGTGACCTCGGTGGGCTCCGAAGCCTCCGAGGGCGCCGGTTCCGCCAGGGGCGAGATCTCGATCTCGCTCGATTGCGGCTCCAGCGGTTTGGACTGCGTCCACCACACCATCGGGCCGACCACGGCCGCGTGCAGTAGGATCGCCGCCGCCGTCGGCAGGGCGAAGCGGCGCGCATGGGCCGTCGGACGGCTCAGGACCGCTTCCTCGGGCAGCAGGTGCTGGGCCGAGAAATCGGGCACGGGTCAGCGGGCCTGCACGGCGGGGCCGGCGGGCTCGGCCTCGGCGATGAGCGAGACGCGCGCGACGCCCGCGGCCGTCACCTTGCCCATGACGCGCATCACGTCGCCGTAGGGGACGCTTCGGTCGCCGCGGACATAGACGGGCCCATCATTCGCCTCCGCCTCCCGCATGGCGCGGATGCGGTCGGTGAGATCGGCCTCGGCGACTGGTTCCGAGCGGAGGAAGACCTGGCCCTCGCGGTTGACGCTGACCACCACGGGGGGTGCCGTCTGCGACACCCGGGCGGCGGCGGTGCGCGGGAGCTGCACGGGCACGCCCACCATCATCATCGGGGCCGCGACCATGAAGATGATGAGCAGCACCAGCATCACGTCGACGAAGGGCGTGACGTTGATGTCTGACATCGCCGTGCCGGCGCTGTCCTCGTCGTCGTCGCCCGAAGGGCCGGAGGTGCTCATCGCCATGCCGGCGCTACTCCGCCAGTTGCTGGCGCGGCGTGCGGCTCAGGCGCAGCGCTAGGTCAGAGGCGGCGCTCATGGCTTCCTGCCGGGCGCCCGTCAGCCCGCCGACGAAGCGGTTGTAGGCCATCACGGCGGGGATGGCGGCGACGAGGCCGATCGCGGTCGCGAAGAGCGCCTCGGCGATGCCCGGCGCCACGACGGCGAGGCTCGTGTCGTTGCTGGCGGCGATGCCGGTGAAGCTGTTCATGATGCCCCAGACCGTGCCGAACAGCCCCACGAAGGGCGCCACGGAACCGGTGGTCGCCAGGATCTGCAGCCCGGGCTCGGCCAGCCGCACGGATTTCAGCACGGCCTTGCGCATGGCGCCGTCGAGCCGCGCGCGGAATTCCCCGTCCGTCTCCTGCAAGCCCTGGCCGAGGCGCCATTCCGGCAGGCCGGCGCGCAGCGCGACGGAGGTGAGGTCGGCCGCGCCCTCATGGAGGATCGAGGGGTTCACGGCGGCGCCGGCCAACGCCCGCGCCTCGCGCCGAAGCCGGCCGAGGGCGAAGCTCTTCTCGATGATGACCGCCCAGCAGGCGATGGAGGCCAGCGCCAGGCCGATCATCACCGCCTTGACGACGGGATCGGCCGCGAGAAACAGGCCGAGGGGCGAGAAGTCGTGCGGAACCGGGTTCATCAGGCGGCGATCACTTCTCGAAGTTCACGCCGCTCACGCGCGAGGCCAGCGCGGCCCGGCCCACGCAGGCGTTGCGCGCATCGGCCTCCTGGCTGCCGCAGGCGAGGATGTCGTTCAGCAGCACGCTGCCGACCGTGTCGCATCCCTGGCCGGTGAGGTCGAAGAGGCGCACCACGGTGCGGCCCGCCGGCAGCGGCCCGGCATCGACGGCCAGGCGGCGCGAGACCACGCCATCCTTGCCGAAGATCACGAGGTCGAGCCGCAACGGGTCGAGCGCCTCGCCACCGCCGCCATTGTTGAGCACCATCCAGACGCGGCAGGCGCCCTCGCGGGCCTCGAGGCGGTTCAGCTCGATGCGGAGGGGCGACGGGGTCTGGGCGGCAAGGGGCGAGACGCCCGCAAGCAGGAAGAGGGCGGTGAGGAAGCCGCGAAACATGGGATTGGTCCTTCGGCCGGGGCGGGACCGGCAGATAGCCCCAATTGAGAACCAATTGCAATTCGCGGCGGCGCCATATGAGCGCGCGCTTTTCAGTATTCGTATTCCCAGGTGACGCCGAGCCGATCCCCGCCGGGCCCGGTGGAGGTCTGCGCGTCCAGCCGCAGCCGCGGCGTCAGCTCCACCTGCACGCCCACGCCCGGCGTGCCGCCGCTGGTTCCCTGCCGCACGCCGACATAGACGCCCGGCGCCACATACCGCCCCGCCTCCAGCGAGGCCCCCCGGCCGCCGTCGCTGCCGACGCCGAGCCGGTCCAGCCCCGCCGCGCTCCGCAGCCGGTCCAGCACGCCGGAGCCGGCGGGCATGATGCCCGCGAGCTGCGCCACCGCCTGAGCGATGCTGGCCAGCTCGAAGGGCGACAGCTTGCTCGTCTCGCGGTCGAAGAGCAGGCGGGCGAGGGCCTCGTCCTGCGGCAGTTCGGGATCGGCGGTGACCTTGATCTCCGGCGCGGCCGGGGTTCCCTTCACGGTCAGGCTGATCGTGTGGGAACGGCTCCGCGCCGTCGCGAGGAAGTCCAGGCTGGGCGAGAAGGTTCCCGCATCGAAGCCGACGACCCCCCGCGTGAACTGGAGCTGCCGGCCGACCATGTCGAAGGTGCCGCGCCGCATGCGCAGCCCGCCCGAGGGGACGGGCGCCGCGACGGTGCCGCCGATGGTGATCTCGCCGCCCAGCTCAGCCTCCAGCCCGCGGCCGCGGATGAAAATCGCGCGCGGCGCGGCGATCACGAGGTTCAGCGTCATGGGCAGGGACGGGCGCGCTACGGCCGTCGCCGCGCGCGGCGGCGCGGGCGGGCGGCGGCCGGGCGGCAGCGGCCCGATCTCGCGCACCGGCCCGACGCTGGGGACGCTCCCGCCGAGCTGCTCGGGGATGCGGATCTCGGCGCGCTGGATGGTGACGCGGCCATCCAGGCTGCCGCCGTCGGTGAGCGGGCCGCGCAGGGTGATGTCGGCATCGATCGTGGCGTCGCCCGTCTCGCCGGTGACCGGGCGGGCGTCGTTGGCCGTGAGGCGGATCTCGGCGGGGATGCCGGCGCCCATCGGCTCCACCCACCCCTGGGCCGAGATGGTGCCGCCGCCGACCGTGCGGCCGCTGAAGGAGGAGATGACCAGCCGCTGGCCCTGGGCCGCCAGCCGGGCCGAGAGCGCGTCCAGCCGCACGCCGTAGATCGGGTTGGAGTAGCGGCCGTCGGACAGCACGACGGTGCCGGCCAGCTGCGGCTCGGCGGCCGTGCCGCTGGCGCGCAGGTCGATCGCGGCGCGGCCCTGGAAGCGGTCGGCGCCGCCGGCCAGGAAGGGCCGCGCGAGCTGTCCGAGATCGAGCCGGCCGCGCGCCGAGGCCTCGAAGGGCGCGGCGGGGCCGATCCCGCTCGACTGCGCGGCCTCGATGTTCAGCTGCACGCCCGGCCCGGCATTCACCTGCGCCTGGGCGCGGAAGGCCTGGCCCTGCATGCGGGCGGTGGCATTGATATTGGCCGGCGGGATGGAGGCCATCGAGGGATCGGCCGCGCGCAGCCCGGCCACGCGGATATTCGCGTCCACCTGCGGCGCGCCGCTGGGCCCCGCCGCGTTCACCTGGCCGGAGACAGTGCCGGTCACGAAGCCGCCGCTGAGCGGGGCCAGCGGGACATTCGCGATGTCCGCCCGCGCGGTGACGTTGCCGTCGGCGAGCCGCCCGTTCAGCGCCAGGGTGCCGCCGCGCCGGCTGGTCAGCCGCGCCGGCTGCAGCGTGAGCTCGCCCGTCTCCGTCACCAGGATCCGCGCCGGCGCGGCGAGGCGCAGCGCATCCTGCGCCGCCCGGGCCTCCAGCCGCGTCAGCGTGATGACGTTGAGCGCGCCCTCCTGGCCGAGATTCCCGGCGAGATCGAGCCCATAGGCCGGCGCGGTCACGCCCAGCCGGAAGTTCAGCGCGGCCAGCGTGCCGGTCATCTCGACCTGGGCCGTGGCGCGGGTCGCGCCCACGCCGACGCCTGCGCCGTTGATCCGCAGCTCGATGCCCTGAGCGGCCATGCCGGTGGCGCCCGGGATGGCGCGCGCCTGGAGGTCCACGGTCAGCCGCCCCGCGAGGCCCATGCCCAGGGGCGCGAGGTCCGGCGCATCGAGGCGCAGCGCGCCGTCGAAGGGGCCGGTGGGCAGCGCGCCGGCCGCATGACCGTCGAAGGCGATGCCGGCATAGCTCCCCTCGAGACGGCTGACGCGCAGCGTCTCGCCCTCCTTGCCGGCGGCGAGGTCGAGGCGCAGCGGCTTGCCGTCGAGCCGGCCCGTCGCGGAGGCCGTCACCTGCTGCAGGCTGGCCTGGGCCGTGATCTCGAAGCCCTCCGCCAGCCGGCCGGCCGCCACGAGGCGATCTGTGCGGATGCGCGCCTGCACCTGCGGCGCCTCGGCGGTGCCGGTGAGGCGGCCCTCGGCCGAGACGGTGCCCTGGACCTGCGGAGGGTCGCGCGCCTCCAGGTCGAAGGCGACGTCGAAGGGCGAGGCGGCCGGGCCACGCACGGTGGCGCGGATGCGATCGGCCTGGAGGGTGGCGTCGACCAGCCTGTTCTCGCCGCGCACGGTGGCGGTGAGGGTCACGGCCTGGCCGAGCATCTCGTCCACCGCCCCTGCCCCTTTGAAGCCGGTGCCGGAGACGCGCAGATCAATCTCGGGCACGGAGACCGTGCCGCCCACCTCGCCCTCCAGCGCGAGCGTGGCCCAGCCCGTGCCCTCGGGCAGCAGGCCGGCGAAGGTCTCGGGCGGCGCGGGATCGACCCGGAAGCGCATGGCGAGCGCCTGCGAGCCGCTGAGCGTGCCGCTGACCTCGGCGCGGCCTGCCGGCAGGACCACGGTCAGCCGCTCGATCGCGATCGCATTGTCCGGCGCCCGGCGCAGCGAAAGGCTGGGCGTGACGCGGTCGGCCAGCGCGCGCTGGGCCTCCGGCACGAAGGGCCCGGGCATCACCGTGCCGTCCAGGGTCAGCGTCGTCGCGCCGTCGGGCGCGACGGAAAGGCGGCCGCCCAGCTCGGCGCTGCTGGCGCCCAGCGATGCCGTGAGCTTCCAGTCGGCGCCGGAGAGCGGGCCGGAGAGGTCGATCCTGGCGTCGAGGGGTGCGTCCGGCTGGCCCGCCAGCGCGGCGACCAGCCCGCCCGGCGGCTCGGAGGCCTCGACCTGGGCGGTCAGCGCCTCGTCCTGAAGAGTGACATGGGCGAGGACATGGCCGGGACGATCCAGCCGTGCCGCCGTGAGCGCCGTTTGCAGGCGCTGCCCCTCCAGCGACAGCGAGCCGCTGAGCGACAGTGCCGCCGCCTGCCCGGCCACGGGCTCAGCGATCTCGATGCGCTCCACCTGCAAGGCGTCGATCCTGATGGCGACCGGCAGCTGGGGCAGGCTCGGAATGGCGATCGGCGTCGGCCCGGCCGGCGGCGCGTTCGGATCGGAAGGCGGCAGGCGATGCAGGGCGATGCGGCGCGCCTGCACCGCGGTCAGCGTCGCGCGGCGGTCGAAAAGGTCGCGCCAGGCGAGGTCGATGCGCGCCTCCTCGATCTCCAGCCAGGGGCCCTCCGCGTCGCGCATGGCGATGCGCCGGACCGCGAGATGGCCGGGCAGCGGCCCGGAGACGCCCTCCAGCTCCAGCCCCGGCACGAATCGCATGGCCAGGCCGGCCGCGGCGTTCAGCCCGAAGGGGGTCGCCAGCGCGCCGATCAGCAGCACGGGGATCAGGATCAGGATCCCGAGGGCGATCGCGAGCCAGCGCATCAGAAGGCGTGCCCGATGCCGATATAGAAGCCGAAGGACCCGCTGCCCTGCTGGCGGATCAGCGGGATGGCCACGTCCGCGCGGATCGGCCCGATCGGCGTGTAGTAGCGCGCGCCCACGCCGGCGCCGACGCGGATCTCGTCGGTCGGCGCGCCGGCGCTGGTGCCGACGGCGCCCGCATCGACGAAGGCCACCGCCCCGTAGGAGGAGCCGAAGCGCTGCCGCAGCTCGACCGACCCCTCCAGCAGGCTCGCGCCGCCGGAGGGCCTGCCGCGCGCATCCCGAGGGCCGATGGACTGGAAGTCGTACCCGCGCACCGAGCCGCCGCCACCGGCATAGAAGCGCTGCGGCGGCGGCACCGTGCCGGCGGTGGCGTTCAGCAGGCTGCCGAAGGCGCCGCGCAGGGCCAGGATCGTCCGCCCGCCGCCCGACAGGTCGAAATAGGTCGATCCCGAGATCCGCAGCGGCACGAAGACCTGGCTTTCGGTGAAGGCGTAGGAGGGCGTGATGCTGGCCAGCGCGCGGATGCCGCGGCGCGGGTCCAGGGCGCTGTCCGTGCTGTCGTAGCGGAGCTGACCGGTGAAGCCGGCGATCTGGTAGGATTCCAGCGTGCCGCCCGAGGGCGCGGACTGGCCCACCTCGCCGACCGGGCCCGTGGAGAGGGTCCAGCGATCGCTCAGCCGGCGCTCGTAGAGCAGGCTGAAGATGGCGGCGTCGCGGTCGTAGCTGTCCAGCCGGTCGCGCACATAGGAGAGGCTGCCCACGGCCGTGCCGGCGTAGCCGAGCGGCAGGGGCTGCCGCCAGATGACGGCGGCCCGGGCATTCATGCGGTCGGCCTCGCTGCCGATCCGGCTGCCCTCCAACTCGACGCGCAGGTTCTCCGCGCCGCCGAGCAGGTTCCTGTGCTCCCAGGAGAGCCCGAGCCGCGCGCCGAAATTCGTCTCGTAGCCGGCCGAGGCGCTGATGGCGCGGAAGGGGCGCTCGCGCACGGTGACCGTCACGGGAAGCCGGCCATTCGCGTCCAGCGCCGTCGCCTGGTCGATCCGGACCTGGGAGAAGGGCCCCAGCGCCGAGATGTCGGCGCGCGCCTGGGTGAGCCGGGCGGGCAGGTAGCCGCGCTCGGCCAGGCGCAGGGCGGCGACGCGGCGCACCACCTCGGGGTCCACGCGCTCAGTGCCGGCGACCTCGGGCATGGCGAAGTCGGCGCGGGGCCCGGGCTGCTCGGTGAAGGTGACGTCCATGGCGCGGGCGCCGTGGTCCACGGTGACGGAGCGGTCGATGCGGGCCAGCGGCCGGCCGTCCTCGCGCATGGCGTTCCAGGCGGCCTCCTGCGCGGCGATGACCGTCTCGGCGCGGGCCGGGGCGCCCGGGGTGACGGCCACCGGCGGGCCACCGCCCAGGGTCTGGATATTGCGGAAGGTGTAGCGCGGGCCCGGCGTCACGCGGATCTCAAGCGCCAGCGGCGCGGGCTGGGCGGCCAGCGCGGCGGGGTCGAGCGCGCCGCCCCTCTCGGCGACGCCGGGCGCCACCACCTCCACCTGGCCTGCCCAGTAGCCCTCGCTCTCCAGAGCGGGGCGGAGCTTCTCGGCCTCGGCGCCGATCCGGGAGACGACCCCCTCGGCATCCGTCGGCGCGCGCTCCTGCAGGGCGATCAGCCCCGAGGACAGGCGCAGGACGCGGTCGAGATTGTCGTCCCCGGTCGGCTTGACGGTGGCGCGGTAGGGGAGGTTTGGCGCGTCGGTCGCCATGGGCGCGGGATCGCCCTCGGGCTGCGCGCGAAGCGGCTCGATGGTAGACGCCAGCAACGCCAGGAAGGTCCAGCCGACCCATTTGCGCGAAATCCCGGGGGACAAGCACCTCTCCTTCCCGAACGCGCCTCAGGCACGCAGATTGCGGTCAACTTTCAACACCAGGAATGGTTCTTGGTTGCCCGCATAGCCGGAAGCCGCGGCGAGCGCCTCCCCCCGGCCTCAAAACACATCGTCGGCGGCGCGTGAACAGGCGCAGGCGCCGGGGATGACCGGGACGGGACGGCCCATTGCCGGCACGTCCCGCCGCGCCTTACCGGAGCGGGAAGCCCATGGCCTTGAGCACGCCGCTCAGCTTCTCGCGGCCGGCGAGGCCCCTGAGCTTGCCCATGCGGTTCAGCACGCGGCCGCTCCAGGTGGTCTGCGCCATCTCGAAGCGGCCGGAGAAGGCAGAAAGCTTCGCGTCGTAGGCGGCGACATGCGCCGGCTCTTCCGCGTGATCGTAGGTGCCGTGGTGCAGGATCGCAGCCTGTGGGAGGCGTGGCTTCACCTCGTTGGTAACGCCTGGCGCCGGATAGCCCACGCACAGACCGAAGACCCCGACCACGCCCTGCGGCAGGCCCAGCAGCTCGCCGACGCGCGCCGGATCGTTGCGCATCGCGCCGATATAGACAGTGGAAAGCCCGATCGCCTCCGCCGCCACCACGGCGTTCTGGGCCGCCATGGCGGCGTCGATCGCCCCGATCATGAAGGTCTCGATATAGGGCAGCACCTCGAGCTCGGCGCCGTTGGCCCTGGCCAGCCGCTCGTTGCGCGAGAGGTCGGCGAGGAAGACCAGGAAAAGCGGGCATTGCTCGATGTGCTTCTGGCCGCCGGCGATGCGCGCGCATTCGGCCTTCACCGCCGGATCGCTGACCGAGACGACGGACCAGGTCTGCATATTGGAACTGGTGGCGGCCGATTGCGCCGCGGCGATCAGCGTCTCCAGCGTGCCCTCGGGCAGCGCGTCGGGCCGGTAGCCGCGCACCGAACGGTGCGAGAGCAGCAGCGCGATGTGCTCGTTCCAGGGGCCGGCGGCGGGGATCGCGTCGGCGCCGTAGCGCAGGGCGAGCGCGTCTTCCTTCGACAAGGCGGCGGGCGACAATGCGGCGGGGGTGTTGATGTCCATGGGCGTCTTCCCGGAAGGCTGAGCCACCAGTGTGGCGGTGCAGCATCCGGGCGGCAAGGTGCGGCCTCCGGCGGCCGCCCGGCCAGATGCTATTCGGTCGACAGGGACAGGGCATTGCCTCGATACTCGAGGACATGACGAGCGGACCACTGGCAGCCCTGGAACGAAGAGTGCGGGAGGAGCTGACGCTGCTCGATCCGCAGTCCCGGCCATGGCGCCCGGCCGAGGATGATGTGCTGGACGTCCTGATTGTCGGCGCCGGTCAGGGGGGGCTGTCCATCGCCTTCGCGCTTCGCCGGCTCGGCATCGCCAATATCCTAATTGTCGACAGGTCGCTACCCGGCCTGGAGGGACCGTGGCGCAGCTTCGCGCGCATGCCGACGCTGCGGACCTACAAGCACCTGACCGGCCCGGACCTCGGAATCCCGAGCCTCACGCCGCGCGCCTGGTTCGAGGCCGTCCATGGGGCCGCCGCCTTCGCGTCCGCCACGCGGATCCCCACGCCGGACTGGGCCGCCTATCTCGACTGGTACCGCCGCATGACCGGCGCGCGCGTTCAGAACGGCGTCGAGGTCACGAGCCTGCGCCCGGATGCCGAAGGGGTGACGGTCGAGACCGGACAGGGCCCGTTCCGCGCGCGCCACGTCGTGCTGGCCAACGGCATGGATGGCGCCGGCGCCTGGCACGTCCCGCCCGAGGTCGCGGCGGCCCTGCCCCGTTCCGCCTATGCCGACACGGCCGAGCCGATCGACCCCGCCGCGCTCGCCGGGAGGCGCGTGCTGGTCCTCGGCGCCGGCGCCTCCGCCTTCGACGCCGCGCTCGCGGCCGAGGCCGCCGGCGCCGTCTCCGTCCGGCTGCTGGCCCGGCGCCCGGAGCTGCGGCGCGCCAATCCCTTCATCTGGATGGAGCAGGACGGCTTTCTCCACTTCTTCCGCTCGCTGGACGACGCGACCCGCTGGCGCTTCGCCCGGCATTTCCACCGGTTCGGCCAGCCGCCGACCGAGGCCACGCTGGAGGCCGTCGCAGCCTCGGACACCGTTTCCGTCCTGGCCGGACGAGGCGTCACCCGATGGCGCTGGAACGGGGAGATCCAAGCAGAACTCACCTCGGGCGAAGCGCTGGCGGCGGACTTCCTCATCCTGGGGACCGGGGTCCAATGGGGGCTGCCGCTCCGCCCCGAGCTGGCCGCCATCGCGCCCGCCACCCTTCTCTGGCGAGACCGCGCGCCGCCCGGCGAGGAGGAGCCTTCGCTCGCGGCCCAGCCCTATCTCGGCGAGGATTTCGAGCTGCTGGAGCGCGAGCCGGGGGCCCTGCCCGGCCTCTCGCGCATCCGGCTCTTCAACTACGCCGCCCTGCCGAGCATGGGCCTCACCGGCTCGGCCATCGCCGGCCTCCGCTGCGGCGTGCCGCACCTCGCGCGGGGGATCGGGCGGGACCTGTTCCGCGCGGAAGCCGGCGCTCAGCTCCGCTCGCTGGAGGCCTTTCTCCGCGGCGAGGAGCTGCCGCCGTTCGACTCGCCCGCCGCGATCGCGGCCTTGGAGGCGAAGCCGCGGATGAGCCGGGCGATCTCCGCCTCCGCGCCGGCGCCGTCGCGCGCGACGATCCGGCCGATCAGCGGCGAATAGGTCCGCGGATTCAGGAAGGCGGGATCCTGCTCCGACTGGCTGAGGCTGTGGATCAGCCGCAGCTCGGCCGCCAGCGGCTCGAAGGCGGCGGCCAGCCGCGCATTTCCGGCCAGCCGGACAAGGCCGACATGGAAGGCCAGATTCGCCTCGATCAGCGCGCCGGGGCTCCGATTCTCGAAGGCCCGGGCATATTGCGCCTCGAGCGCGGCGAGACGCTCCGCCAGATCCGGCAGCGCGACGTCGGGCAGCGCGACCAGCGCACTCACCGCGAATTGCTGCAGGCAGCGCCGCAGCTCGGCCACCTGCCACACATCCTCGGGGGTATACGCGCGGACGAAGACCCCCTGCCCCGGCACGGCCGTCACCAGCCCCTGCGCCTCCAGCCGCCGCAGCGCCTCGCGCAGGGGCGCGCGGCTGATGCCCATGCGCTTGGCCGTGGCGGCCTCGAAGATGCGCTCGCCCGGCTTCAGCGCGCCGCCGAGGATCAGCGCGCGCATCTCCGTCTCGGCGCGATCGGCAAGGTTGGGCGGGAGGGCATCCATGCCCCCTCATCCTCCATCCGGGCCGCGTTCGTCAAAGGAAACCTGTCGACAGGTCGATCGGGATCGGCTTGACTACGGCCCGGCGAATGCGAGGTGCGGTCATGGCCGTGATGTCCCCCGGCGAGTTCAAGCTCGCGACGATGATGCAGCGCTTCCCCATGGAGCCGCTGCCGGTCTTCGAGGATCCGGGCGAGCAGCTTTCGGTCTGGGGCGGCGAGTGGGGCTGCAACAGCGACTGGGGCACCCTGCGCAAGGTGCTGATGCATCGGCCGGGCGCCGAGATGGCCACGGTGGACACCTCCAGGCCGCTGGACATCGGTGGCTTCGGCGACCCCGATACCGGCTGGTACTGGATGGGCCAGGCGCCGCCCGATCTCGCCGCTATGCAGGAGCAGCACGACCACTTCGCGGATGCCCTGCGCGAGGAGGGCGTCGAGATCGCCTATCTGGACGGGGTGCGCCCGCACCTCATGAAGTCCATCTACACGCGCGACGCCATGATCGCCGTGCCGGGCGGCGCCATCGTCTGCCGGCTGGGGCCGCGCGTGCGCCGCGGCGAGGAGCTGGAGATCACGCGCGCCCTCGCCCGCCTCGGCATGCCCATCCTGCGCACGTTGCACGCCGACGCGGTGATGGAGGGGGGCAGCTTCGTCTGGCTGAACGCGACGACCGCCGCGATCGGCCTCTCCTGCCGGGGCAACGCGCAGGCGGCCACGCAGATCGAGGAGGTGCTGCGCCCGATGGGCGTTCGCCTCATTCGGGTGCAGTGCCCGGGCTACCGGCTGCATCTCGATGGCGGAATCGTGATGTGCGGCCGGGACGCCGCCATCATCAACCAGAACCTGCTGCCCTTCAGCTTCATCGAGGAGGTTCGCGCGCTCGGCATCCGCCTGGTCGAGCTGCAAGCCGACGATCCGACCGATGCGGGGAATTGCCTGGCCATCGCCCCCGATCGCGTGATCATGTCGGCCGGCATCACAGATGCCACCTGCGAGGCGGTGGAGCGGCTCGGCATCCGGGTGCGGCGGCTCGACTACCGGAAGGTCTGGGCCGGCGGCGGCGGGCTGCACTGCTCCACGGCGCCGCTGCTGCGCGACCGCGTTTAGGAAGGGGAAGCTACATGAGGATCAGGATTCAACGGCTCGCGGCGGCGCTGCTGCTGACCGCGGGCATCGGCGCCTCGGCCCAGGCCCAGGAGGCCGGGACGCTGCGCATCGCCATGACGGCGGCCGACGTGCCGACGACCAACGGCGCGCCCAACAACGGCTATGAAGGCCTGCGCTGGTTGGGCTATCCGATCTTCGAATCCCTCGTGCTCTGGGATCTCTCGCGCAGCGACGCGCTGGCCGGGGTGCGGCCCGGCCTCGCGGAATCCTGGGAGCAGGATGCGGCGGACCCGACCAAGTGGCGCTTCAAGCTGCGCGCCGGCGTCACCTTCCATGACGGCACGCCCTGGAACGCCGACGCCGCGATCTGGGGGCTTGACCGCTTCTACCGGCAGGATGCGCCGAACTACGACCCGCAGGGCTCCGCCTTCACGCGGCCGCGCACGGCCGGCTTCGCGAGCTATCGCAAGATCGACGACATGACGATCGAGATCAGCAGCGAGCGGCCGCTGAGCTACTTTCCCTATGTCGTTCCCTATATCCTATTCTCCTCGCCGCGCGCCTTCGAGGCCGCCGGCCGCGACTGGGCGCGCGTCGGCAACGCGCCGGCGGGCACGGGCCCCTTCCGCATCACGCGCTTCGTGCCGCGCCAGTCGGTCGAGCTCACGCGCAACGACAACTACTGGGATACGGCGCGCCGCCCGCGGCTGAACCGCGTGGTCCTGCTGCCGGTGCCCGATGCCAACACGCGCATCGCCGCGCTGCGCTCGGGCCAGGTGGACTGGATCGAGGCGCCGCCGCCGGATGCGCTGGCGCCGCTGCGCTCGGCGGGCTTCAACGTGGTCACGAACTCCTACCCGCATGTCTGGCCGTGGATCCTGGCGGCCGGCAAGCCGGACAGCCCGACCGCCGATGTCCGCGTCCGCCAGGCGCTGAACTACTGCCTGGACCGCGACGGGCTGGTCAGCATGCTCAGCGGCATCGCCGAGCCGGCGGTCGGCTTCTACAATGCGAGCAACCCGCTCTTCGGCAGCCCGCAGAACCGCTACCGGCTGGACGCCGCGCGGGGCCGGGCGCTGCTGGCCGAGGCGGGCTACAACGCCCAGCGCCCGCTGCGCATCAAGGTCGGCATCTCCAGCTCCGGCTCGGGGCAGATGCAGCCGCTGCCGATGAACGAGGCCATCCAGCAGAACCTGCGCGAGAATTGCGGCGTGCAGGTCAACTTCGAAGTGGTGGAGTGGACGGTGCTGCTCGGCACGCTGCGCGCCGAGCCGACGGCGCCGGGCTGGCTGGGCGCGGATGCCTCCAATGTCAGCCTCGTCTCCTCCGATCCGTTCCAGATGGCGCGCTGGTTCCTCTCCGCCAATTCGTCGCCGCGCGGCAGCAATGCCGGGCATTGGCGCGACGAGGCCTTCGACACGGCGATGGCCGAGGTGGAGCGGGCGCGCACGCCGGAGGAGGCCGCGCCGGCCATTCGCCGCGCGCATGAGCGGCTCGTGGACGGGGCGCCCTGGCTCTACATCGTGCACGACACCAACCCGCGCGCGATGAGCCGGCGCGTGCACGGCTTCGTCTCGGCGCAGTCCTGGTTCCAGGATCTGGTGACCGTCGAGGTCCGCTGACCGGCCGGGTGGCGTCGAATCTTCGGCGCCACCCCCTGTCCATCCCTCCCGGCCTTGGCGAGGATGTCGCCGGCAGTTGGGAGACGTGGCTTGAAGCTTTCCGATGCGGTGTCCGCGCAGGCACCCCTGGTGCGGCGCCTGCTGGACGGGGTCGCCACCATCGGCGCCGATCCGCCCGGCATCACCCGCGACGCCTATGGGCGCGGCGAGAACGAGGCGCAGGCGCTGATCGCCGAGGCGGGGCGCGCCCTGGGGATGACGCCGTCCATCGACGCCGGGGCCAATCTCTCGCTGCGCTGGGATTCCGGCCGGGACGCGCCGCCGGTGCTGATCGGCTCGCATCTCGACAGCGTGGTCCAGGGGGGCAATTTCGACGGCGCGGCGGGGGTGATCGCCGGCATCGGCGCCGTTGCCGCGTTGCAGGCCGCGGGTCTGGCGCCGAAGCGCGACATCGAGGTGCTGGCGCTGCGCTGCGAGGAGGCGGTGTGGTTCGGCCTGGGCCTGATCGGCAGCCGCAGCCTGCTGGCGCGGCTTCCCGCCGGCGCGCTCGAATTGCCGCATGCCCGCAGCGGCCTCACCCTGGCGCAGAGCATCGACCGCTGCGGCGGCCATTCCGCACGCCTGCGCGAAAACACGCCGCTGCGCGACCCGCGCTCCCTCGGCGCCTATCTCGAGGTGCATATCGAACAGGCGCCGCAGCTCGTCGAGGCGAATGCGCCCGTGGCCGTCTGCCTCGCCAACCCGGGCAATGTGCGGCACCCCTTCATCCGCATCACGGGCGAGGACGCGCATACCGGCCTGCCCCACCGCTTCCGCCGCGACGCCGCGCTGGCGGGCGCCGACCTCTCGCTGGCGCTGGAGCGCCTCTGGCTCGAGGAGGAGGCGGAAGGCCGCCCCATGGCCGTCACCATCGGCCGCTTCCACACGACGGCCGCCCGGCACAGCCTGACCGCCGTCTCCGGCGGCTTCGAGCTGAGCCTCGACCTGCGCGCCTATGACGCAGCGCACCTCGCCGCGCTGGAGAAGCGGCTCGACGAGATCGCCGCCAGGGTCGCCGCGCGCCGCAACGTCGAAATCGTATTGGGCGAGCGCAGCGCCGCCTCGCCCGGCCCGATGGATCCCGCCATCGTCAAGGGCTTCTCCGCCGCCGCCCGGCGCTGCGGCATCGAGGCCCCGCGGCTCAACAGCCCCGGCAGCCACGATGCCAATAACTTCGCCGCGGCGGGCGTGCCGACGGGAATGCTGCTCGTCCGCAACCGGAACGGCAGCCACAACCCGCACGAGGCGATGGACACGCCAGACCTCATGGCGGCGATCGGCGTGCTGGCCGAGTTCCTGACGGCTTAGCGGCCCAACCCACGACGCTCTCCGCCGCCCGGCGTCCAGCCTTGCGCTGCCCCGGCGACGAAGGGGGCAGGCCGAGTGCCGGAGCCGTTGGACGGCGCCACTTCACCGAGGAAAAGCTCGTCGGCTGCAGGATCAGGTTGCTGATGGTCGCCACGATGGCGCCATCCTTCTCGGTCTCGGCACGCTTGGCGATCCATTCCGGATCGGCCTGGAAGGCGGCCCACTTCGTCTCGCGCTCGGCCAGCGATTCCCACTCCAGCAGGTAGTAGAGGTCCTGGTTCGAATCACCGATGGCGACCGTCCAGAAGCCCGCCTGCCGGATGCCGTGCTTCTTCCAGAGATCGAGGGTGATGGTTTCGAAGCGGCGCAGCAGGTTCGGCAGCCGGCCGGAGATGCAGTGGTAGATGCGAAGCTCGTGAATCATGTCGTCCCTCCCAGGATGCCCCGACGATGCGGGCCGACACGGGACTTGTCGAGCCGGGTAAAGCATGGGCCGGGGCCGAGCGGCGCCGATCGGGCCAATCTGGAAGACCGCGGACTGTGCGAGTTCCTGGGCAGGTGGGAGCAATGCTGCCACAAAAATCGGCAGCTCGTGCAAACCCGATGCGGTTCGGGCGTTTGCCAGAGACGGCGGTGGAGGTGCCGCCCGGAGAACAGGAACGCCGCATGGATTCCCATATGGAGGCAATCTCCCGCACCCTCTCCCCGCAGGCCTGGATCGAGCGCTACGTCACGCGGCTCGTCGAGCTGTCCGCCGGGGAGATGGAGCCGCCGATGCCAGATCCCGAGCTGCGCGCCTTCGCCCTGACCTGCGCCCGCGGCGGCTATCCCGCCTTCCGGAACGACGACCCGGCCGAATGCGCCGAGGCGGAGTTCATGGAGTGGCGAACGGACGCGATCTGATCAACTGGCGAAGGCCGCCGGGATCAGCATGAAGTCCGGCCCGTCGGACCCCGTCGGCGGATAGAGCTGGTAGCGCCATCCCGGCGGCGTCAGCTCATTGAGAACCGCCCTCGCGACGGCGCCCCGATCGCCCGCGGCGTCGCGCGAGCGACGCTCGATTTCGGACCGCAGCATCGACATGATCGCGCGCGACCTGTCCCAAAGATTCTGTTCCATCAACCCCTCCGGCGCGACAAACGGCGGACCGCGCGCAGGGTTGCGACCCCGTGCGGATTTTCGCCTGAAATGCCGGCGGACGGCCCTGACCGCGAAGGCGGACGCGCGCGGGCGCGTCCCGGGAGATTGAACCCGGGGCCGGATCCCCCTAGGCGTCGGAGCGGGAGCAGCGGAGCGGGCGGGGATGGCGATGAGACGATGGGCGTTGCTGGTGGCCGGGTTGGGGCTGGGCGGCTGCGCGGTCGAGCCCTGCGAGGTGACGGTCGACATGGACGTCGCGCGGATCATGCAGTGCGGCGCGAGGCCCCTGCCCGGCGCCGATCCGGTCGGCGGCATCTCCGCCTGGGAGGTCCCCGGCCGGCCGGAGCGGAACGAGGTGACCATGGCCTATGTCGAGGAGGGCCGGGTCGTCGGCACCCGCACGAGGCTCGGCCTGTTCGGCCGCGGGCTGCCCTCCGGCGCGGCGAGGTAGCCTCAATCCTCCGCGCGGAAGCCGGAGCGGGCGACGATCGGCTCCCAGCGGCGGAACTCGGTCGCGATCCGTTCCCGGAAGGCGCCGGACGCTTCCGTGGCGGGCCGATATTCCTGCGACGCCAGCACCTGCGCGACGGCGGGCGAGCGCAGCGCCGCTTCCGCCCCCTCCCACAGGGCCCGGGCCGCGGTATCTGGCGCGTCGGCGGGCAGGAACAGCCCGAACCACTGCTCCTCCGTCAGCCCCGGCTGGCCGAGCTCGGCGAAGGTCGCCAGGGCGGGCAATCCCGGGGAGCGCTGCGCCGCGGTGCAGGCCAGCATCCGCACCCGCCCGGCTCGATGCAGCTCCGCCACCTCGCCCACCACGCTGATCGTCGCGTCGATCTGCCCGGCCATGAGGTCGTTCAGCGCCGGCACGGTGCCGCGATAGGGGACGTGGACCATGTCGATCCCCAGCGCCTCGCCGAGCCGCAGCCCGATGAAGTGCCCGACCGAACCCGCCGCGGGGCTCGCAAAGGTCACGCTCGGGCGCGACTTCGCCCAGCGCGCAAAGCTCTCCAGATCCTGCGCCGGATGGTTCGCCGCGACGGCGAAGCCGTAGGAGAAGAAGCAGACGGGCGTGACCGGCAGGAAGTCCGCCGCCTCGTAGCGCAGCCGGCCTGGATACAGGTGCGGCAGGATGGTGAACTGCCCGGCCGGCGAGAGCAGCACCGTCCCGCCGTCCGGCGCGGAGGACTTCGCCACCTCCACCGCAAGGCGGCCGCCGGCCCCGCTGCGGTTCTCCACGATCACCTGGGGCGCATAGACGTCGCGGAGCCGGTCGGCGAGAAGCCGGCCGACCAGGTCCGCCGAGCCGCCGGGGGCGAAGCCCACCAGCAGCCGCGCGGGGCGGTCGAGCATGCGCGCCTGGGCGGTCGACGCCAGAACGGGCTCGGCCAGGAACGGCGCGGCCAGTAGCGCGCGGCGGTGCAGTCGCATCACAATCTCTCCCGGTTGAGGCCTGTCGCCTCGATGATCCGCGCCCAGCGCGGGATATCGGCCTCGATCAGCCGCGTCATGCGCTCCGGCGGGCCGCCCTCGGGCAGGGCGCCGGCATTCTCCAGCCGCTGCCGCACCTCGGGCGTCTCGAGCGCGGCGGCCAGCGCGCGGTGCAGCGCGGCGACGATGTCCTGCGGGGTACCGCGCCGGACGGCCAGTCCCATCCAGGAGCCGATGTCGAAGTCCGGATAACCCAGCTCCTGCATGGTCGGTACGTCCGGCAGCTGGTGCGCGCGGCGCGCGGTGGTCACGGCGAAGGCCTTGATCGACCCACTCCGCACCAGCGGCGCGGGCGCCGGCACCGCGTCCACCATCACGTCCACTCGTCCGGCGGTGAGGTCGGCGAGCGCGGGCGGGCTGCCGCGATAGGGCACGCTGACCCAGCGCACGCCGAGCCGCTCCTGCAGGAACTCGGCCGCGAGCTGCGGCACCGAGCCGCCCGGGCTCGCGCCCGCCATGCTGAGCCCGCCCGCCGTGCCTCGGGACAGCGCCGCCAGTTCCGCGAGGTTCCCGGCCGGCAGGTCCTTGCGCGCGACCAACACGATCGGAGTATTGGCGAAGATGATGACCGGCTCGATCTCGGCCAGGGGATCGAAGCCCGCGTTGCGGAACAGCGTCGGCGAGACCGTCAGCGGCCCGCCCGAGGCGACGGCGAGCGTGTAGCCGTCGGCCGCCGCGCGGGTGACGTTCTGCATGGCCGGGATGCCGCCCGCGCCACCGCGATTCTCCACGACGAAGCCCTGGTTGAAGGCCTTGCTCAGCGCATCGGCCATGACGCGGCCGGCGAGGTCGATCGCGCCGCCCGGGGCGAAGGGCACGACGATGCGCACCGGCCGCGAGGGCCAGGCCTCCTGGGCCTTCGCCTGCCATGCTCCCATGGCCGGCGCAGCGGCCAGCAGGCCGCGCCGCGACATTCTCATCCGAACCTCCATTGGCGAAGGACGCCGTGGAAACGCCCGGTGCCTGGTTTCCAGCCGCTCTCCGGCAGCCCTGTTCCCTCGTCGAGACTGACTCACGCCTCCGGCCACGCCGCCTTCGACGCGGCCCGGCGCTAACGCACGATCAGATTCAGCACCGCCTGCCGCCGCTCCACGCGCACGGCATGGAGCGCCCGCCGAAGCGCGGCCGGCACCTCCGCCGGATCGGTCACCTTCTCGCCATAGCCGCCGCTCGCCTCGACCAGCTTTTCGTAATCCGGCGAGGGGTCGAGGGTGGCGAGCGGCATGCGGTTGGCGCGCGAGGCATGCCCGTCCGGATAGACGCTGAGCGTCGCCCCGCGCACGGCGCCCCAGAGCGAGTTGTTGAAGACGATGGTGAGGATCGGCAGGTCGGTCGCGCGACTGACGAAATGCGCGGGCGTCGGGTTGGAAAACATATAGGCGCCATCGCCGACCGTCGCGATCACCGTCTTCTCCGGCGCCGCGAGCTTGGCGCCGAGCGCGGCGCCGACCGCCCAGCCCAGGCCGCCGGCCGGGCTGTAGGAGAAGAAGCTGCCCGGGGTCTCGAAGCTCAGCTGGTCGAGGACCAGCGGATATTCGTTCACCAGGATGGTGTCGGCATCGATCGACTGGTCGATGCAATGGGTGGCCCAGGCAAAGGAGATGGGCGACTTGGCCTCTGCCTCGCCCCGGACCTTGGCGGCGCGGTCGAGCAGCGCCTGGTGGTGCGCCGTCACCTTCGCGCGGCGCGCGTCGATCTCCGGGCCTTCGAGCCTGCCGAGGAGGCCGTGCAGCGCGGCGAGCGCGGGGCCGGCGGCGCCGGTGATCGCGAGGTCCGCATGGAAGCCGCGCACCGGATAGCGGGCGAAATGCGGGTCGGTGCCGAGATGGACGATGCGCGCCGCCGGGTTCGGCGAGGTCTTCGTCGGCATCCAGGGCACGTCGCAATCGGAGACGATCACGAGATCCGCCTCGGGCAGCAGGGCGCCGGGGTCGAAGCCGCAGGCCATGGGATGCGAGCTGGGCAGGCCGAGGTAGCGCGGGCGGTTCTGCACGACCGGGATGGCGGCCGCCTCCGCCAGCGCGGCGAGGACCGGCACCTCGGCCGGGTCGCGGCCCAGCTCGGCCGTGATGATCAGCGGCGCCTTCGCCTCGCGGATCCAGGCGGCCAGCGTCTCCAGCGCGGCGGTGTCGGCGCGGGGCGGCACCGCCGGCTGCGTGCGCGTCCGCGGCAGCGGCTCCGCGCCCGCCGCCGGCATGGCCAGCACCTCGCGCGGGAGCGTCAGGTAGACCGGCCCGCGCGGCTCGCTCTGCGCCAGGGCCACCGCGCGGTCCACCACGATCTCGACCTGCTGCGGCAGGCGCAGCTCGTAGTCCCACTTCACCAGCTCGCGCAGCATGCCGGCCTGGTCGAACATCTCCTGCGCCCAGTTGATGAGGTTGGTGCGCGCGCCGGTCATTCCCTCCTCCAGGATGGGCGTGCGGCCCGCGGTGAAGAGCATGGGGATCTGCGAGCGGCAGGCGTTGTAGATGCCGTTCAGCGAATTGGCCGTGCCGAGGCCCACATGCACCATCACGGCCGGCAGCTCGCCGCTTACCATGTGGTAGCCATGGGCCATGGCGACGGCGACGTTCTCGTGCGGGACGATGACAGGGACCGGCAGCTCCGGCGCGCCCTCGCCGGCGCGGGCATAGGCCTCGATGATCGGCGCGAAGTCCGTGCCGCCATTGCCGAAGAGGTACCTCACGCCGCGCGAGGCCAGGAGCCTCAGGTAGCTCTCGGCCACGATGGTGGTTTCGGCAGGGACGGAATGGTCCAAGTCTGCGGTCTCCATGGATGGGCCGGAGCGGCCGGCGACGGAAGCTTCCATCATCTAGCTCTCTTAGCAAGCTATCTCTGCATTCAATATACGAAATTCCCGACGGCCCCTCGCCGTCCGGCGGCCGGAGCGCGCGACCCGCCGTCCAAACACTTTCCGAGATAGCTTTTTCGACTATCATGATGAGACCGGACGAGAGGACATCATGGCCGATACCAGCACCGCCGCACCCAGCTTCGGGCCGCAGCCCCCCTCCGGCCGGCTCGCCGGCCGCCGGATCCTCGTGACCGGCGCGGCCTCCGGCATCGGCTGGAAGATCGCCGAGCTCTTCGCGGCCGAGGGCGCCGCGCTCGCGCTGCTGGACCGCCAGGAAGAGGCTCTGCGGCGCTGCGCGCGCGCGGCCGGCGGCATCCCCCTCCCCTGCGACGTGTCGGACGAGACCTCGGTGAACGCCGCCGTGGCGCAGGTGGCGCGGGAGCTGGGCGGGCTCGACGGCGTGGTGAACTCCGCCGGCGTCTCGCGGCCGGGGCTGATCGCCGACGTGTCCATGGAGGCCTGGCGCGAGGTGATCGGCATCAACCTCATCGGCCCGCACATGGTCGTGAAGGCCGCCCTGCCCTGGCTGCGCGAGGCGCCCTGGGCGACCATCGTGAACATCGCCTCCGGCCAGGGCCTCCAGCCCGCCGGCCCGGCCAACCACGCCTATGCCGCCTCTAAGGGCGGGCTCATCAACCTGACGCGCTCGCTCGCGAAGGAACTCGCGCCGCGAATCCGCGTGAACAGCGTCTGCCCGGGGATGGTCGAGACGCCGCTCACCGAAGGGCGCAGCGGCGACGGCAGCCAGTATGCGCTGAAGCGCAACGGCTCCGCGCTCGAGGTCGCGCAAGCCGCGCTGTTCATGAGCTCGCCGGAATCCGCCTTCGTCACCGGCACCGCGCTGGCGGTCGACGGTGGCCGCACCTTCCACTGACATCGGCCATTGAGCCTGCCATGAGCATCCCCACCCTGCTGATCCCCGGCCTCAACTGCTCGGCGACGCTGTTCCGTCACCAGATCCCGGCGATGTGGCGCCTCGGCCCGGTGATGGTGGCCGATCATCGCGGCGCAGACAGCATCGCGGGGCTGGCCGACCTCATCCTCGCCGAGGCGCCGGACCGTTTCGCGCTGGCCGGCCTTTCCATGGGCGGCTTCATCGCCTTCGAGATCCTGCGCCGCTGCCCGGAGCGCGTGACTCGACTGGCGCTGCTTTCCACCAGCGCGCGCGCCGAGGTGCCGGGCGGCCCCGGCGGGAAGATCCGTGCCGAGCGCATCCGGATGGCCCGCGAGGGCCGCTTTGCCGAGCTGCCGCCGCTGCACTACGCCAACAACGTGCATCCCTCGCGCCAGACGGATGACGCACTCCGCGCGACGCATCGCGGCATGACGGAGGATGTCGGCCCCGCCGGCTACATTAACCAGCAGACCGCCAACATGAACCGCCCCGACTCGCGGCCGACGCTCCAGGCCATCGCCTGCCCGACGCTGGTGCTGGTCGGCGACGAGGACAGGCTGGCGCCGAGGGAGCACGCAGAGGAGATGGCCGCGGGCATCCGGGGCTCGCGCCTCGTCGTCGTCCCGGTCTGCGGGCACCTCTCCACTCTCGAGCAGCCGGAGGCGGTCACGGCGGCCCTGCTCGAATGGCGCTCGCTTCGCGCCGCGGCCGGCTGAGGCGGAACCGGGGGGACGACCGTATCGCAATTTCGACTTGCGCCGCTTCACTTCGTCACATAGGTATTTTTCCAAGAAGAACGCCCGGCGCAGCACCCATCCCCAAGCGGAGATTTCCATGGCCCATGACCTGATCGCCCCACGCCGCGCCCTGCTGGGCGGGCTGCTCGCCGCCCCCGCCGTGCTGAGCGTCGCCCGTGCCCAGGACTATCCTGACCGCCCGGTCCGGTTCGTGGTCCCCAACCCGCCCGGCGGCGCCTCGGACATCCTCACGCGGCTGCTGGCGCGCGAGCTGCAGGAACGCCTGGGCCAGCCCTTCACCGTCGAGAATCGCTCGGGCAGCAACGGCATCATCGGCCTCGACAACGTGGCGAAATCGCAGCCGGCCGGCTATTCGCTGATCGTGGCGACGGTCTCGCAGCTGCTCTGCAATCCCTTCGTCTATCGCTCGATCCCCTACGACCTCGATCGCGACTTCACGCCGATCGGGCTGGTCTGGGAGTATTACAACCTCGCCGCCGTTCCCTCGCGCGCCGTGCCCGCGCGGAACATGGCGGAGTTCATCGCCTGGGCGAAGGCGCAGCGCGAGCCGATCCCCTATGGCTCCAACGGCATCGCGACCTCGCCCCACCTGCTGGGCGCGCTCTTCATGGAGCAGAACGGGCTGGACGGCCTGCACGTGCCCTTCCGCGGCGCGGCCGAGACGGCCCAGGCCATGCTGCGCGGCGACCTGCGCTTCACCATCACCGACGTGGCCTCGCTCAGCGCCTATGTCCGCTCGGGCGACTTCGCGCCGCTGGCCGTCACCGGCGGCACGCGCTGGCCGACGCTGCCGGAGGTGCCGACCATGGCCGAGGTCGGCATGCCGCAGCTGGAGGCGACGGTCTGGACGGGCGTGCTCGCCTCGGCCGGCATGCCGCAGGCCGCGGTGACGAAGCTTTCCGGCGCCATGCATGCCATCCTCTCCGAGCCGGACTTCCAGCAGCGTGTCCGCACCGCGGGCGCGAATCCGCTGCTTCCCGATCCGGAAGCCCTGAAGCGCAAGATCGCCGACGAGCGTCCGCGCTGGGGCCGTATGGTGCAGCTCGCCAATGCCCGACTCGATTGAATGCGTCTTGAAATAGCTTTTTAAGATAGGTATTAGAGATGCGCGCAGCGGATTGCGCGCATCTCCCTTCGGAAGGACATCTCCATGAGCAGCGCGAACCCGCCGGCCGTCCAGGACTGCATCGTCAAGGATGGGGCCCAGCACCTGAGCGCCGTCCGCGACGGCCGTGCCGTCTACCTCAACGGCAAGCTCGTGGGCGATGTCACCGCCCACCCGGCCTACCGGAACGCCATCGGCTCGGCCGCCATGCTCTACGACCACCAGGCCCGCCCCGAGAATATCGAGCGCATGACCTTCGATCTCGGCGGCGGCCGGCGCGTCAACCGCGCCTGGCAGCATCCGAGGAGCTACGGGGAGATGGTGGAGCGCCGCAAGGCGCTGGTGGAATGGGCCGAGCTCACCTGCGGCTTCCTCGGCCGCTCGCCCGACCACGTCGCCTCCTCTGTCTCCGCGCAGTACATGGGCGCCGAGGTTTTCGACCGCCACGACCCCGCGCGCGGCAAGGCCTTCCGAGACTGGTACGAGCACGCGCGCGCCAACGACCTCTTCCTCACCTACGTCATCAACAACGTGCAGGGCGACCGCTCCAAGGCCTTCGGCGACCAGGGCGAGGGCGCGGAGGACATGATCGCGCGAATCGTCGACGAGGACAGCTCCGGCATCACCATCCGCGGCGCCAAGCTCTTCGCGACCTCGGCCATCATGGCCAACGAGATCTTCGTGGGCTCCGGCCAGCCGCTGAAGCGCGGCGAGGAGGACATGGCCTTCTCCTGCGCCCTGCCGATGAACGCCAAGGGCATGAAGCTGCTCTCCCGCCGCAGCTTCGAGGAGGCGGCGACCAGCGAATACGACCACCCGCTCTCCTTCCGCTACGACGAGAACGACGCCCTCATCTTCTTCGACGACGTGAAGGTTCCCTGGGAGCGCATCTTCGTCTATCGCGACACCGACATGTGCCGCGCCCAGCTCCACGACACCGGGGCCCATGTCTACCAGAATTACCAGGCGCAGATCCGCCTCTCGGTGAAGCTGCGCTTCCTGGTGGGCCTCGCCCGCGGGGTGGCGGAGACCATCGGCACCGTGAACATGCCGCCCGTGCGCGAGCAACTGGGCAAGCTGGCCTCGCAAGCCGCGCTGATCGAGGGGATGGTGCTGGGCATGGAGGCCGGCGGGCAGATGGTCGGCGAATACTACCTGCCGAACAAGCACCTGCTCTACGCAGCCCAGGTCCAGTCGCAGGAGATGTACCCGCAGGTGATCCAGGTGATCCGCGAGCTGGCCGGCGGCGCCTTGCTGATGCTGCCTTCGTCGGTGGAGGATTTCTCGCATCCCGAGCTGTCGCGCGTCATCGCGGCGACGCAGATCTCGCCGGCCATGACGGGCGAGGAGCGGGTGAAGCTGATGAAGCTGACCTGGGACGCCGTGGGCACGGAATTCGCCTCGCGCCACCTGCAATACGAGATGTTCTACGCGGGTGGGCAATACGTCACGCGCGGGCACAGCTACCGCACCTACGACTGGGGCCGCGCGACGGGCATGGCCAGGAACGTCACCCAATCCTACCAGCTCGCCGACTTCCTGAAGAAGAGCGATCAGGCCGCCTGAGAAGGAGATCCCATGTCCGTCTCGCACGACGCCGCTGCCGCGGGCTGCCCTTTCCATGCGGGGCGGGTCCCCGACTATCCGACGCGCCGCAGCGGCTGCCCGCTCGACCCGCCGCCCGAGCTGCGGGAGCTGCGGAAGACGCAGCCCATCGCGCGGGTGAAGATGTGGACGGGCCAGGAAGCTTGGCTCGTCACGCGCTACGAGGATGTGCGCGCGCTGCTCGCCGACCCGCGCGTCAGCGCCGACAATTCCAGGCCCGGCTATCCCGGCGCGAATCCGGGCATGGCCATGGTGCGGGCCAAGTATCCGAGCTTCATCACCATGGACGCGCCGCAGCACCCGTATTTCCGGCGCATGCTGACGGCCGACTTCACGGTGAAGCGCATCGAGGCCATGCGGCCGCGCATCCAGTCCCTGGTGGACGAGCGGATCGACGCCATCCTCGCCAAGGGCCCGCCCGCCGACATCGTGCATGAGCTCACGCTCGCCCTGCCGATGATCATGATCTGCGACCTGCTGGGCGTGCCCTATGAGGACCAGCACTACTTCCACGAGAAGGGCATGGTCATCGCCAACGGCAAGACGCCGCCGGCCGTGGCCTCGGCGGCGATCGTGGAGCTCTGCGACGGCTATATCGGCTCGCTGATCGACCGCAAGAACGCCGATCCGGGCGAGGACATGTTCAGCCGGCTGGTCGTGACCCAGCTGCGCCCCGGGCACATCACCAAGCAGCAGCTCATCGGCATCGGCCGCCTGCTCCTGGTGGCGGGGCACGAGACCTCGGCCAATACCATGTCGCTCGGCCTGCTGGCGCTGCTCGAGCATCCCGAGCAGCAGAAGGCGCTGGTCGAGGATCCCTCCCTGCTGAACGGCGCCATCGAGGAGATCCTGCGCTACGTCGACGCGGCCCATGCAGGACGCCGCCGCACGGCGATCGAGGACATCGAGATCGGCGGCGTCACCATCCGCGCCGGCGAGGGCATCATCTGCCACAACCCGGCCGCCGACCGCGACCCGGAGGTCTTCCCCGATGCCGACCGCTTCGACATCCGCCGCGACGCGCGGGGCCATGTCGCCTTCGGCTTCGGCGTGCACCAGTGCCTCGGCCAGCCGCTGGCGCGCGCGGAGCTGCAGATCGCCATCGGCACGCTCATGCGGCGGATTCCGACAATGCGCCTCGCGGTGCCGGTCTCCGAGCTGGACTTCAAGGAAGACAACTTCGTCTACGGCATCGAACATCTGCCGGTCGCTTGGTAGGGGGAATTCAGCGATGCGAGTGACCATCGAAGAAGACAAGTGCTGCGGCGCCGGCCAATGCGTGCTGGCGGCCCCGACCGTCTTCGACCAGCGCGAGGAGGACGGCATCGTCATCCTGCTGGACGAGACGCCGCCGGACGACAAGCTGGCCGAGGTCCGGCAGGCGATCCGCCTTTGCCCGGCGCTGGCGATCAAGGTCGAGGTGTGAGGCGCGTCGTCATCGTCGGCGCCTCCGCGGCGGGGCTGGCGGCGGCGGAGACCCTGCGGGCCGAAGGCTTCGGCGGCACCATCACCCTCGTGGGCGAGGAGCGGCACGCGCCCTACGACCGGCCGCCTTTGTCCAAGCAGCTCATGTCGGGCGCCTGGGAGGCCGGGCGGCTGGCGCTGCGCGACCAGGCGGCGCTCGACGCGCTCGGCGCCGAATGGCGGCTGGGTGTGCGGGCCGTCTCGCTGGATGTCGCCGCGCGGCGGGTGACTCTCGAGAATAACGACGGCCTCGATTTCGACGGGCTGATCCTGGCGACCGGCGTTCGTCCGCGCCGGCTGCCGGGGCGCATGCCGGCCGGGGTCCACGTGCTGCGCGGCCTCGACGATGCGCTGGCGATCCGTGACGCGCTTGCGGCGAAGCCTCGCGTCGCCGTGATCGGCTCCGGCGTGCTGGGGACGGAGTTCGCCGCGACCGCGCGGGGGCTGGGCTGCGAGGTCACGCTGGTGGGCCAGGCCGCGCTGCCCATGGCCCGGCAGTTCGGCGCGCGCATCGGCGAGATGATCGCGCAGCGGCATCGGGAGGCGGGCGTGGCCCTACTGCCGTCCACGCAGGTCCTCAGAATCGAGGGCGCGGATCACGTGACCGGCCTGCGCCTCCCCGGCGGCCGGATCCTTCCGGCGGAGCTGGTGCTGGTCGCCATCGGATCGGTGCCGACGACGGGCTGGCTGGCCGGCAGCGGGCTCGACCTCGCCGATGGCGTGGTCTGCGACGCCTTCTGCCAGGCGGCACCCGGCATCTACGCGGCGGGCGACCTCGCATCCTGGTGGCATGAGGGCTATGGGCGGCGGCTTCGCATCGAGCATCGCATGAATGCCTCCGAACAGGGCGCCGCTGCCGCGCGCAACCTGCTCGGCGCGCGGGAGGCCTTTCGGCCGATCCCCTTCCTCTGGTCCGATCAGTTCGACGTGAAGCTGCAGAGCTACGGGCTCTTTCCTCCGGGGGGCGAGATCGAGATAGAGCCCGATGCCGCGGCGCCGGGGCGCTTCGTCGCCCTGTGCCGGGTCGAGGGGCGGCTGGTCGGGGCGCTGGGCTGGAACGCGGTTCGCGCGCTGCGTCAGGCGCGCCAGCGCCTCGCGGGAGCCCTGATGGCCGACGCCTAGGCTGGTCTTCGCGCCCTCGGAGGCAAGGCGGGTGACGGCGCCTTGCACGCGCGCGCGGATGATCCCAAACATGCGGGAACCGCGGCGTGCCCCTGCGATCGCGGAGGGAGAAGACGCATGACGCCCATCCGCCAAGCCTTGCTGGCCCTCGCAGCCGTGACCATCGGGTGCGCGGCAGCCCGGGCGCAGGACTATCCCAACCGGCCCGTCATCATCGTCGCGGGCGGGGCTGCCGGCGGCCCCACCGACGTGGTCACCCGGATCGTGGCGGAAAGCATGACGCGCCACATGCCGCAGCCCGTCCTGGTCGAGAATACGGCCCCTGCCCATCTCGGTGCCCAGCGCGTCGCCCAGGCGCGGCCCGACGGCTACACGCTGCTGATGAGCAATGTGGGCCTGGCGGCCGGCGCGACGCTGTTCCGCCGCCTCGCCTATGACACCGCCGCGGACTTCGCGCCGCTCGGCCTCGTGTCCGATGCCGCGATGACGGTGATCGCACGGCCCGGCTTCCCGGCAGAGAACTTCGCCGGGCTGCTCGGCGAGCTGCGGCGGCGCGGCAACGAGCTGAACCTCGGCACCGCGGGCCTGGCCTCGGCCGCCAATCTCTGCGGCCTGCTGCTGCAAGGTGCCGCGGGCAACAGGGCAACCATCGTCGCCTTTCGCGGCACCGCTCCGGCCATCACCGAACTCATGGCCGGGCGCCTCGACCTGCTCTGCGACCAGGCGACCAACACCGCGCCCTTCATCCGCGACGGCAGGATCCGCGCCTTTGCCGTGACCAGCTCCGCCCGCCTGCCCGGGCTGCCGGATATACCCACCACGACCGAGGCCGGTGCGCCCGCCTTCGTCATGACCACCTGGCACGGCCTCTATGCACCGGCGGGCACCCCGGAGGCGGTGCAGGAGCGGATATCCACCGCGTTGCAGGCGGCGCTCCGCGAGGAGCGGCTGCGTTCGCGCTTCGCCGACCTCGTCACCGATCCCGCCACGCCGGACCGAGCGAGCATCGCCCTTCATCGCCGCTACCATATCGAGGAGATCGCGCGCTGGCGGCCGATCATCGAGGCGGCAGGCGCCTTTGCCGACTGAGGGCAGCACGAGGGCCGCGGGGTGCGCTGGGGATGGGTTGGAGGCGGCGGCCGCCTCGTTGTGACGCGGAGGCCTGTCGAGTTCAGTAGCCCTTGGCGAGGGCCTGATGTGTTCCGGGTTGCGGTGCCGGTCAGGGTGCCTGCTTCCTGACGCGGGCCTTCGCGCGTTCCTGCGCTTGGCGTTGCGGACGGGGCTTGCCAGCAGAAATGGAAACACGAAAGGAACTGGCGGAGGGGATGGGATTCGAACCCACGATAGGACTTGACATCCTATAACGGTTTAGCAAACCGCCGCCTTCGGCCACTCGGCCACCCCTCCGCAGGGCTTGAAGTTCACACGACGTATGCGAGCCGGTTGATACAGGGCCGTTTCCGCGCCGTCAAACCGGCCTTTCGAGTCTTCAGCTCAGCGCCACCTCGAAGCCCTTGGCCGTCGCCGGCCGCGCCATCATCCGCGCGTACCAGGCGCCGACATTCGGCAGGTCGTCGAAGGAGACCTGGTGCCGCTCGTGCCGCCAGGCCCAGCCGAGGATGGCGAAGTCGGCAATGCTCGGCTCGCCTTCCGTCGCCACGAAGTCGCGGCCGGCCAGGCGGCGGTCCAGCACGCCGTAGAGCCGCTTCGTCTCCTTGTGGTAGCGGTTGAAGCCATAGTCGCGCGCCGGACCCTCGGGCTGCATCAGGAAGTGATGCACCTGGCCCGGCATGGGGCCGAAGCCGCCCATCTGCCACATGAGCCATTCCATCACGGGGATGCGGGCGCGGAGGTCCTTCGGCATGAACTTCCCGGTCTTCTCAGCGAGATAGTAGAGGATCGCGCCGCTCTCGAAGACGGTGATCATCTTCCCGCCCGGCCCGTCCGGATCCCGGATCGCCGGGATGCGGTTGTTCGGCGAGAATTCCAGGAAGCTGGGCTCGAACTGCTCGTCCCTGCCGATGTTCACGGTCTTCACCGTATAGGGCAGCCCCATCTCCTCCAGCGCCACGCTGATCTTGCGGCCATTGGGGGTGTTCCAGCTATGCAACTCGATCGTCATGGCGTGCCTTTTCGTGGACGGGTGTTTCCACCACCTTATGGCTGGAATGCGCCGCCCGGAAAGCCGGGCCCGAAAGGATCACGCCGATGCAGACGCCCACCCGCCCCTCCGACGACATGGTCGCGCGCATGCGCTACGACGCGGCCAGCCGCTCCGTGGTGGCCGCCTATCTGATCTGGTTCTTCCTGGGCTATGGCGGCGTGCACCGGATGTATCTGGGCCGCTGGGGCTCGGGCCTGGTCATGCTGGCGATCTTCGGCGTCTCGATGCTGCTGACCCTCATCTTCATCGGCTATCTCGGCCTGGGCGTCATCGGCATCTGGTGGCTGCTGGACGCGCTGCTCATCCCCGGGATGGCCCAGCGCTACAATGATCGGCTGATCGACCGCATCGCGCGTTGAAGTGTCATGGAATGGCGATGATCCTGTCGCAGCCCGCGGCGTGAAATCGGTTCATTCCATGAACGGAGGGACAGAGATGTCGGATGTGACAATCGAGATCGAGGGCGACAGCGATGCCGCCGTGGCGCTGGCACTGCTGCGCATGATTGCCGTGGCCGAAGGCAAGGAGGAGGATGGCGACCGAAATTGGTACCTCGAAACCTACGCCGCCTGCCTCGCGGTGGTGCGCGACGCCGACATCCTGGACCTCGACGACGAGGATGACGACGAAGACCGGGAAGACGGCGACGGCGAGGCCGTGGACGATCCCGCCCGTCCCTGATGCCGGACCGCGGCAGGGACGGCGGCGCCGCCCCTGCCGGCGTCTCAGCCGTCGAGCTTCTGCTTCAGCAGATCATTGACGATGGCGGGATTCCCCTTCCCGCCCATGGCCTTCATGGTCTGCCCCACGAAGAAGCCGAAGAGCCCCGTCTTCCCGCCCTTGTACTGCGCGATCTTGTCGGCATTCGCGGCGAGCACGCCGTCCACCGCCGCCTCGATGGCACCCGTATCCGTCACCTGGCGCAGGCCGCGCTTCTCGACGATCTGCGCCGGTGCCTCGTCGACCTCCAGCATCGCCTCGAAGACATCCTTGGCGAGCTTGCCGGACAGCGTGCCGTCCGCGATCAGGTCCAGGAGCGCGCCGAGGTTCTCGGCGCTCACCGGGCTGTCGGAAACGTCGCGCTTCAGCCGGTTCAGTGCGGCGAAGTAGTCGCCCGTTACCCAGTTGGCGGCGACCTTGGCGTCGCGCCCCTTGGCCACGATCTCGAAGAAGGTCGCGGTCTCCTTCTCGATCGTCAGCACATGAGCGTCATAGGGCGAGAGGCCGAGCGCCACGTAGCGCGCGCGCCGCGCGTCCGGCAGCTCCGGCAGGCTCGCCTTGAGCTGGTCCACCCAGGACTGCTCCAGCACCAGCGGAGGCAGGTCCGGATCGGGGAAGTAGCGGTAGTCGTGCGCGTCCTCCTTCGACCGCATGGAGCGCGTGGTGCCGCGCGCCGTGTCGAAGAGCCGCGTCTCCTGCTCGACGGTGCCGCCGGATTCCCAGACCTCGATCTGCCGCCGCGCCTCGGCCTCCACGGCCTGCATGACGAAGCGGACCGAGTTCACGTTCTTGATCTCGCAGCGCGTCCGGAAGCCCTCGCCCGCCTTGCGGACGGAAACGTTCACGTCGGCGCGCATGGAGCCCTCGTCCATGTTGCCGTCGCAGGTGCCGAGGTAGCGCACGATCTGCCGCAGCTTGGCGAGATAGGCGCCGGCCTCCTCGGGGGAGCGCATGTCGGGCTCGCTCACGATCTCCATGAGCGCGACGCCGGAACGGTTCAGGTCGATGAACGACTTGCTCGGATGCTGGTCGTGCAGCGACTTTCCCGCGTCCTGCTCCAGGTGCAGGCGCGTGATGCCGATGTTCTTGGTCGTGCCGTCGGCCAGCGTGATCTCGATCACGCCCTCGCCGATGATCGGGTCCTTGTACTGGCTGATCTGGTAGCCCTGCGGCAGATCCGCATAGAAATAGTTCTTCCGGTCGAAGCGCGACCAGAGATTTACCTTCGCGTTCAGCCCGAGGCCCGTGCGCACGGCCTGCGCCACGCACTCGCCGTTGATGACGGGCAGCATGCCGGGGAAGCCGGCATCCACGAAGCTGACCTGGCTGTTCGGCTCGGCGCCGAAGGCGGTGGCCGCGCCCGAGAACAGCTTGGACTGCGACAGCACCTGCGCATGGACCTCGAGGCCCACGACGACTTCCCAGGGGCCGGTGTCCCCTTCGATGGTGTAGCTCGCACTCATTCAGCTGCCTCGCCCCTAGCCCAGGAAAACATTCGCTGCTGTTCGTTTCGGATCCGACTTTCACCACGCGACTGATCGGGTGTATTCAGCCGATCGAACAGATCATCGAACCCTTTGATGATATCAGACGTCATCTGTCCCGAAGCAACGCTGGGTTTGGGCACTATGATCGACGTGGGAAAAATTCCATTTTTCCTGTACTGTTCTTCACAGATCTCATCCAGCAGCTTCGCCAAGGGGTGTCTAACCCGATCAAATCGCAATCCATAATGATCGGTGATGTCCTTGTAGCACAGGTATTTTCCCAGCTTGGCGTAGGACCGAATCAGCTCAAGAATCTCATCAGGGTTGATACGGGAGTGGTCGCTTCGCTGAAACTCGTCCCGGATCTCGTCACACTCAGGGCTATCTTTCCCTTCGCATTCAGCCAGCCGCTCCCGCAGAACAGCCAGGGACAGCAATGCCGCTGCACTTGATGCATCTATGGCCGCCCTAGTTGTATTAGCGGGCCGCCGAGCGGAAGCTGGCCGCCTATGGGCCAATTCGATTCGCACTAAGCGAGCTTTTTCCGAATCTCCTTGGCCATTATCCGCTAGCCACCGGCTGAGGTTCAGCAACTGATCGTCGGAAAGCTTTCTCGGGTCGAAGGCGAAGGTCATGCCATCACCTGCGGCTTGGCTGTGAAGTTGGCCGCCCGCTCCAGCGCGGAGCCGACGGCGAAGACCGTCTCCTCGTCGAAGGCCTTGCCGATGACCTGCAAGCCCAGCGGGAGCCCCTGCCCGTCCAGCCCCGCCGGCACCGCGATGCCCGGAAGCCCCGCGAGATTGGCCGTCACGGTGAAGACGTCGTTGAGGTACATGGTGACAGGATCGTCCTGCCGCTCGTCCATCGGGAAGGCGGCGGTGGGGGTCGCGGGCGTCACGATGGCGTCCACTCTCTCCCAGGCTGCCGTGAAGTCGCGGGCGATCAGCGCACGGACCTTCTGGGCCTTGAGGTAATAGGCGTCGTAGTAGCCGGCGCTCAGCACATAGGTGCCGATCATGATGCGCCGCCGCACCTCCGCGCCGAAGCCGGCCGCACGCGTCCGCTCGTAAAGGTCGCGCAGGTCGGAATCACGTTCCGCGCTGCGCAGTCCGAAGCGCACCCCGTCATAGCGCGCGAGGTTGGACGAGGCCTCCGCGGGCGCCACTACATAATAGGTGGGCAGCGCGTATTTCGTGTGCGGCAGGCTGATCGGCACGATCTCGGCCCCGGCGTCCTTCAGCCAGGCGAGCCCCTGCTGCCACAGCGCCTCGATCTCCGGCGCCAGCCCCGGCATGGTGTATTCCGCCGGTACGCCAATCCGCAGCCCCTTCACCGAGCGCGTGCAGGCGGCCTGAAAATCCGGCACCGGCAGGTCGGCGCTGGTGCTGTCCTTCGGATCGAAGCCCGCCATGCTGCGCAGCAGGATCGCGCAATCCTCGACGTTGCGCGCCACCGGCCCCGCCTGGTCCAGCGAGCTCGCGAAGGCCACGATTCCCCAGCGCGAGCAGCGCCCATAGGTCGGCTTGATGCCGGCGATGCCGCAGAAGGCCGCGGGCTGGCGGATGGAGCCGCCCGTATCCGTCGCCGTGGCGCCCATGGCCATCCGCGCCGCCACCGCCGCCGCCGAGCCGCCCGAGGAGCCGCCCGGCACCAGCCGCTTCGTGGGATCGTTGGCGCGCGACCAGGGGTTCTCCACCGGCCCGAAGGCGCTGGTGGTGTTGGAGGAGCCCATGGCGAACTCGTCCAGGTTCAGCTTGCCCAGGAAGACCGCGCCGTCGCGCTTGAGGTTGCCGCTGACGGTGCTCTCATAGGGCGGCACGAACTCGCCGAGGATCCTGCTGGCGGCGGTCGTCCTTGTGCCCGCCGTGCAGAAGAGGTCCTTGATGCCGAGGGGGATGCCCTCCAGCGCGCCGGCCTCGCCCTTCGCGCGGCGCGCGTCGGAGGCCCCGGCCTCCGCCAGCGCCTGCTCGGCGGTCACGGTGATATAGGCGTTGAGGCGCGGGTTATGCGCCTCGATGGCCTTCACATAGGCCTCGGTCAGCTCGACGGCGCTGATCTCGCGGCGCTCCAGCGCGCGCAGCCCCCCGGCGATCGTGTAATCGGTCGGACGCATCATTCCACCACCTTCGGCACGCCGAAATATTCGCCCTCGCGGTCGGGCGCATTGCGCAGCACGGCATCGGCCTGGCCGCCATCGGTCACGGCGTCCTGCCGCCACCGGAGGTTCCCGGCGACGGGCGAGCCGCCGGCCATGGGCTCGACGCCCTCCGTATCGACCGCCTGCAATTGCTCGATCCAGCCCAGGATGCCGTTGATCTCGGCCTGGAGCTTTTCGACTTCGGTCTCATCGAGGCGCAGTCGGGCCAGATTGGCGACGCGACGCACCGTCGCGGCATCGAGCGACATCACATATGCTTCCGTTCCTGGAGGGGGCGGACCATAAGGCCGCGCATGGCACTCTTCAACATGGCCGATCTCCGCGCCGCCCTCCCCCGCCATGCGCGGGTGCTGGGGCTGGACCCTGGCGCGAAGACCATCGGGCTGGCGCTCAGCGACGTGACGCTGATGCTGGCGAGCCCCTATGGCAGCCTGAAGCGCGGCAAGCTCAAGACGAACGCGGCCGAGATCGCGGCGATCTGCGCGAAGGAAGGGGCGGCCGGGCTGCTGGTCGGGCTGCCGCTCTCGATGGACGGCACACGGGGCCCCGCGGCCCAGGCCGCGACCGATTGGGCGCTGGCGCTCGGCGCGGCCACCGGCCTGCCGGTCGCGATGTGGGACGAGCGGCTGTCGAGCGCCGCCGTGAACCGGGCCATGATCGAGGAGGCTGACCTCACCCGGAAGCGCCGGGCGGCCAGCGTGGATGCCGCGGCGGCGGCCTATACGCTGCAGGCGGCGCTGGACGCGACGGCCGGCCTCACGAAGTGATCGGCATCATGTAGGCGACCACCTTCGCGACGACCTTTCCACCACTCCGCTCCTCCTTCGGGAAGTTGCTCTCGCGGACGGTGTTGGACTGGTTGCCGCCCAGCAGGGTCACGGAACTGTCGGTCCCGGCGACGAAGAACCCGACATGCCCCGGCCCGAGCGCCCATTTGGGATCGTCGAACGGCAGCCGCCTTATCACCACGATGCAGCCCGGCTTGGGTGCCGCCAGGCTCTCGAAGCGCCCGTTCCGGTTCCAGAAGAAGGACCTTGCCCCGGGGCTGTTGGTTCCGGGATGGCCTGCATTGACCAGGCAATAGTTCACGAAGGCCGCGCACCAATCGGTTTCGTCCTGGGTCACCTCGCGCCAGGCCGTGCCAATCCGGAAGTAATCGAGGATTCGGGGGTTGGACTTCCCGCCCGCCCATTCGGTCCGGTCCACCGGCGGCCGCGCCGCCTCCTGGCGCGCGATCTCCATCCAGTTCCCGGCAGCCCGCGACACGACCGGAAGCGGAGGCTTTCCAGCGCCAGCATCGACGGCGCCGGTCGCTCCGAGAAGGGCCTCCTCTCCTTCCTTCCAGCCCTCTATGACCTTGATCGCCTCGGACATGGCGGGGATCTTGTCGTCGGCCTCGCGCAGGCGCTGGGCTGGTCCGATACCGGCCTTCTCGCTGACGAACTGCACGTAGCGATCGGAAGGATTCTCGGTCGGCGGGGCATATTTGAAAATGGCGTCGCGAAGGCTGAGGTCGAAGTACTTCGGCCCGCGCAGCAGCGCGACGAGAGCGTTCCGGCCTGTCCCCTCGTCGGGGAAGACGGCAAAGCGCCCGTCATCGCCGATCGCGCCTTTGCCAAGCGCGAAGGGGCCGCGCTGGATGTTGCCGGGATTGCAGTTTCTCCAGGCGCGGGTTCCGCCCTGGCGAATGAGTCCGCGCCCCTGCGCATCCAGATAGGTGATCGTCAGATGGGCCGTCTTTCGCGCCGACACGAAGGTTCCAGGGGCGCCTGCGGGCGCAGGATCGGGCGACTCGAATTCGGCGACGGGTGGCGCATCCGGAATGTCGCTCCCTGGAGCCGGCGGCCCCGCCGCCGCGGCCGATAGATCCCGCACGATGGCGAAGATCTTGCCCTCCTTGCTGCGGAGTTCCTCGACCAGCACAGGCTTCTCGGGCGTTCCGCCGTCTTCAGCGATGATCCTGAACTGGGTGAAGGTCTCCTCGGATTCGAACGGCCCCCAGACCTCGTCTGCCATCATTCGCCTCCTGCCAGCAGGGCGCGATATTGCGCCAGCAATCGGCCTCGCTCGGCTTCACGCCCGGGATTGGCCACAAGATCGGTCAGATCGCCCCCCGGGATTCCGGCAGCGGCCATGGCCCGGAACATGCGGGCCCGGATGACGCTTCGCTGCGCCGGGGTCGAACCCGACGGGGCCAGGATGTCCCTGAGTTCCTTCGCCGCCGGATCCTCCGCGGGCGGGCGCTCCGGCAGCGGTGCGGGAGAATCGGCCTGCGGGGCGAGAGCCTGGTAGCGAAGCAGCACGCGCTGCCTTTCGGCCCGTCGCGCGGGATCGGCCTGCAGGCGCCAGAGTTCCACGCCGACGACACCCTCGGCCGCCATGGCCAGGAGCATGCGCTCGCGGATCACGCGTCGCTGTTCGGGAGTCGCGTTGCGCGGAACAAGGATATTCGCGAACTCCCGCGCCGAGGGATCGTCGTCGGGCCGGATCGGGGGCCCGAGCCGGCCTTCCGTCCGCTGCTCCTGTGTCGCACCCGGCCGGGGAACCGGAAGGCCGGGATTGGCTTGCGGCACGATCCGCACCGACGGAACGATCCCGAGCGTGCTGTCCACGCCCTGGCGCGCCGTGATGGCCTGGGTGCTCGCGGCCTCGCTGAGCGCGGTGGTCGCGCCCGCCAGAGTGCCCGCGCGGTAGTAGGCAAACAGGTCCGACAGGGCGACGCCGAGGGGATAGGCCGCTGCGGTCCGGCCGAGCCCGGTCCGGACGCGCAGGGAGATCTCGTTCCGGCGCGCATGCATGGAGCTCATCAGGGCAGTGGCCGTCCGGTTGACCAGCACCTCGCGGCTGACCGCCTCGTTCACGCCGCCGATGGCGGTGGACGCCGCCGCAAGGGCCTGGGTGGTTCCGCCGGACGCGACGCTGGCGCCGGCCGACAGTCCGAGCTGGAGAATCGTCGCGCCGAGGCCCGTGAACCTCTGGGTATCGAGCAGGCCCTGCTCGAAGATGGCATAGCGCACGTCGATGACCGCCATCAGCGCCTGCGAAATACGGTCGCGGCACACCTGATGGGCCGAGCCGGGACGGTCCGACAAGGGCTCGGCAAGGCATCTCTGAAGTTCCTGTGCCGAATAGACCGCCTCGAATGCGTCGATGGTCCCCGACAGATCACGATAGGGACTTTCAGGACCCGCCCGCCAACCTGAGCACGCGGCCATCCCCAGGCCACATATGGCCCATGCTCCGATATTCAGGAATTTGGACCGGCGGCCTTTTGCACGAAAATTCCGTGATACACACATGGAACCCTCGATATCGCACAGCATACATCGATATCATTGCAGCTTATACCAAGCCAACGAATTTCGTTACAGAAATATGGATTACTGGTTGTAAAATTTGCAATAATCGGCTCATCTATGCGGCACCGGAGATGGCGGACAACGCAGGATCCGTCGGCTTTTTCGGAATCGGCGCAGGTGCTAACAGCATCGCCGTCAGTGACGGGAATGCGATGTCCTTCTCCTACCCCATCCTCCCCACCGGCCATCTCCTCGCCATCGAGGGGTTGGAAGCGCCCCATATCTCCGCGTTGCTCGACCTCGCCGAGAGCTACGCGCTCCTCAACCGGCAGGGGAAGACCCAGCGCGACCTGCTCCGCGGCCGGACCCTCATCAATCTCTTCTTCGAGGACAGCACGCGTACCCGCACCTCCTTCGAGCTGGCCGGCAAGCGGCTGGGCGCGGACATCGTCAACATGTCCGTCTCCACCAGCAGCGTGAACAAGGGCGAGACGCTGCTCGACACCGCCTCGACGCTGAACGCCATGCACACCGATCTCCTGGTGATCCGCCACGCGCAGTCCGGCGCGCCCGCGCTGCTGGCGCAGAAGGTCGACGCGGCCGTCATCAATGCGGGCGACGGCACGCACGAGCACCCCACCCAGGCCCTGCTCGACGCCCTGACCATCCGCCGCCGCAAGGGCCATCTCGACAGCCTGACCGTCGCCATCTGCGGCGACGTGCTGCATTCCCGCGTGGCGCGCAGCAACATCCACCTGCTCTCGGCCATGGGCGCCCGCGTCCGCGTGGTCGGCCCGCCGACGCTGATCCCCGCCGAATGCGCCCGCCTCGGCGTCGAGGTCTTCCACGACATGCGCGCCGGCCTCGATGGCGCCGACGTGGTCATGATGCTGCGCCTGCAAAAGGAGCGCATGAGCGGCGGCCTCGTCCCCTCCCCGCGCGAATACTTCCGCTTCTATGGGCTGGACGCCGCCAAGCTGGCCCATGCCAAGCCCGATTCCATCGTCATGCACCCCGGCCCGATGAACCGGGGCGTCGAGATCGACAGCGCCATCGCCGACGACCCGGAGCGCAGCGTCATCGGCGAGCAGGTGGAGATGGGCGTGGCCGTCCGCATGGCCGTCCTCGACATCCTCTCGCGCGACCTGCGGCGCAACGCGTGAGCGGGGAGCGGAGCCTGGGGCCGGGGCACACGGCCCCCCGCCTCGCCAGGCCCGGGGAAGCCGGCGCCCTGCGCGCCCTCGTGCGCGAGGCCTATGCCCATTACGTGCCCCGCCTCGGGCGCGAGCCCGCGCCCATGACCGACGACTACGCCGCGCGCATCGCCGCCGGCCAGGCCTGGATCGCGGAGCTGGACGGCGTGTCGATCGGCGCCCTGGTCCTGGAGGACACGGAGGACGGCCTGTTGATCGACAACATCGCGGTGGCCGCCGCGTCGCGCGGCAAGGGCCACGGCCGCAAACTGATGGACTTCGCCGAGGCCGAGGCGCGCCGCCGCGGCCACCGCCGTATCTGGCTCTACACGAACGAGAAGATGGTCGAGAACATCGCGCTGTACGCGCGCCTGGGCTATGCCGAGACCCGCCGCGCCGAGCAGGGCGGCCACCGCCGCGTCTTCATGGAAAAGCCCCTCGCATGAAGCCGCTCCTCATCACCAATGCCCGCCTGCTCGACCCCGCCTCCGGGCTGGATGCGACCGGCTCCATCCTGCTCCAGGACGGCCGCATCGCCAGCCTGAAGGGCGCGCCCGCCGAGGGCGCCGAGACGCTCGATGCCGCCGGCGCCTGCCTCTGCCCCGGCCTGGTGGACATGCGCGCCAGCATCGGCGAGCCCGGCGGCGAGCACCGCGAGACCATCGCCTCCGCCGCCCAGGCCGCGGCGGCCGGCGGCATCACCACCCTGGCCCTGCTGCCCGACACCCAGCCCGCCTTGGACGATCCCGCGCTGGTCGAGTTCGTCATCCGCCGCGGCGAGGCCACCGGCAGCCTCACCCTCCTGCCCTTCGCCGCCGCGACCAAGCATTGCGCGGGCAAGGAGCTCTCGGAGTTCGGCCTGCTGCGCGAGGCCGGCGCGGTCGGCTTCAGCGACGGCGGCCGCGCGATCGGCAATGCGCGCACCATGCGCCTCGCCCTGTCCTATGCGCGCACCTTCGGCGCCATGGTGGTCCAGCACCCGGAGGAGCCGAGCCTCGCCGGCACCGGCTCCGCCACCGAGGGCGAGTTGGCCACACGGCTCGGCCTGCCCGGCATCCCCGCCGCGGCCGAGGCCATCCTGGTCGCGCGCGACATCGCGCTGGCCCGGCTCACCTCGGGCCATGTGCATTTCGGCCATGTCAGCACCGGCGCCGCGCTGGAGCTGATCCGCGCCGCCAAGGCCGAGGGCCTTCACGTCACCTGCGACACGGCGCCCCCCTATTTCGACCTGAACGAGACGGCGATCGGCGACTACCGCACCTATGCCAAGCTCTCGCCGCCCCTGCGGCGCGAGGCGGACCGGCAGGCCGTGGTCGCCGCGCTCGCCGACGGCACGATCGACGCCATCGCCTCCGACCACCAGCCGCGCGATGCGGACGACAAGCGGCTGCCCTTCGCCCAGGCCGAGGCCGGCGGCGTGGGCCTCGCGACGCTGCTCGGCATCACCCTCGCCCGGGTGCATGGCGAGGATCTGAAGCTGCTCGACGCGCTGGCGCTGCTGACCAGCCGGCCGGCCAGGCTGCTCGGCCTCGACTCCGGCCGGCTCGCCGAGGGCGCGCCGGCCGACCTCTGCCTCTTCTGGCTGGACCGCGGCTGGCAGGTGAAGGCCGGGACCCTGCCCGGCAAGGCGCAGAACTCGCCCTTCGACGGGCGCGCGCTCGAGGGCAAGGTGATGGCCACCTTCAAGGCCGGCCGCCGGGTGTTTTCCTGATGCTCGGCGCGGGCGCGATCCTCCTGGCGGCGCTGCTGGGCTCCATCCCCTTCGGGTTGCTCCTGACCCGGGCGGCCGGGCTCGGCGATGTCCGCAGCATCGGCTCGGGCAATATCGGCGCGACCAATGTCCTGCGCACGGGCAACAAGAAGCTGGCGGCGGCGACGCTGCTCCTCGACGCGCTCAAGGGCGCAGCCGCCGTCTGGCTGGCCGGCTGGATCGCGGGCCCAGGCTGGGAGCCCGCGGCGGCCGTCGCGGCGGTGCTCGGCCATTGCCACCCGCCATGGCTCGGCTTCCAGGGCGGAAAAGGCATGGCGACGGCGCTGGGCGTGATGCTCGGCCTCGCCTGGCCGATCTTCCTGATCGCGGCGCTGACCTGGCTCGTCGCCGCGAGGCTGTCCAGGAGGTCTTCCGTGGGCGCCATGGCCGCCATCGCCGTTGCGCCCGCCGCGGCGCTGGTCTTCGCGACCCCGGGCGCCGCCCTCGGGCTGCTGATCCTGGGTGTCCATGTGATCTGGCGGCACAAGGAGAACATCCAGCGGCTGCTCGCCGGCACCGAGCCGCGCATCGGCGAAGGCAGGTAGATCCTTGGACGGCCTCGCGCGGCTGCGCCTCGCGCGGACCGAGGGCGTCGGCCATGTCATGCACGGCCGGCTCCTGGCGCGCCACGGCACGCCGGAGGCCGCGCTGGAGGCGCTGGGCCGGCGGGCCTTCCCCCGCGACGCAGCGCTGCGCGAGATGGAGGGGCTGGCGGCCCTGGGCGCGCATCTCCTCTTCCTCGGCGAGGAGGATTATCCGCCGCTGCTCGCCCTGCTGGAGGATGCGCCGCTCGTCCTCGCCGCCCGGGGCGACCTCGCCGCCTTCGGCCGGCGCGGCGTGGCCCTGGTCGGCGCGCGCAATGCCAGCGGCACGGGCCGCCGCTTCGCCGAGGATCTCGCGGACGCCCTGGCCGTGCGCGACATCTGCGTCGTCTCCGGCCTGGCCCGGGGCATCGACACGGCGGCGCATACCGGGGCGCTGCGCTCCGGCACCACCATCGCGGCCGTCGCCGGCGGGCTGGACCGGCCCTATCCGCGCGAGAACGCCGCCTTGCAGGAGCGCATCGCCGCCGAAGGCGGCCTCGTTCTGAGCGAGGCGCCGCTCGGCACCGCGCCGCTGGCCCGGCACTTCCCGCGCCGCAACCGCATCGTGGCGGGGCTCTCGCTGGGCGTCGTCGTCATCGAGGCGGCGCTGCAATCGGGCACCCTCATAACCGCGCGCCTCGCCGCGGAGGCCGGGCGGGAGCTCTTCGCCGTGCCGGGCCATCCGCTCGACCCGCGCTCGCGCGGCTCCAACGACCTGATCCGGCGCGGCGCCAGGCTGACGGAAACCGTCGAGGATATCCTGCTCCACCTCCCCGAAGCGCCGGCCGAAGCGCCGCTCTTCCGGATGCCGCTATTGGCGGAATTGCCGGAGGAACCGGCCGAGGAGCCTCCCCCCGCTTCGGATGCTGCCGCACAAGTTATTGAAATGATGGGGTCTACACCGATAGCGGTTGACGAGTTGGGTCGGCGCTGCCAGCTATCCGCCCCGAGGCTCTCGGCCCTGCTCCTCGAACTGGAGATGGCCGGACGCATCGAAACCCTGCCGGGCAACCGGGTGGCACTGGCCTGAGTTACGTGCAAAATCAATTCTCTGGAGCGCTTTCCGTGAGCCATTGCGGCGGAGGCGGTAAGGACAGACCCTGAAGTGACGAACATCGTCGTCGTCGAGAGCCCCGCCAAGGCAAAGACCATCGAGAAGTATCTCGGGGCCGACTACAAGGTCCTCGCCTCCTTCGGCCATGTTCGCGATCTTCCCCCCAAGGACGGCTCCGTCCGGCCGGACGAGGACTTCGCCATGGACTGGGAGGCCGACGACCGCGGGGCGAAGCAGGTCAAGGCCATCACCCAGGCGCTGCGGGGCGCCAAGCACCTCTACCTTGCGACCGATCCGGATCGCGAGGGCGAGGCCATCTCCTGGCACGTGAAGGACATGCTGGCGAAATCGGGCGCGCTGAAGGGCGTGAACGTCCAGCGCATCACCTTCAACGAGATCACCAAGCGGGCGGTGCAATACGCCATAGCCCATCCGCGCGAGCTCGACCTGCCGCTGATCGAGGCCTATCTCGCCCGGCGGGCCCTCGACTATCTGGTGGGCTTCACCCTCTCGCCGGTCCTCTGGCGCAAGCTGCCGGGCAGCAAGTCGGCCGGTCGCGTGCAGAGCGTGGCGCTGCGCCTGATCTGCGAGCGCGAGGCCGAGATCGAGCGGTTTCTCGCGCGCGAATACTGGACGGTGCAGGGCCGCTTCTCCACGCCCGCGGGCGCTCCCTTCTCGGCCCGCCTGACCCATCACGAGGGTCGCAAGCTCGAGCAGTTCGACCTGCCGAACGAGGCGCTGGCCATGGCGGCCAAGGCCGCCGTAGAGGCCGCCGAGTTCAGCGTCGGCTCGGTCGAGAAGCGCCGCGTCAAGCGCAATCCGCCCGCCCCCTTCCAGACGAGCACCCTCCAGCAGGAGGCCAGCCGCAAGCTCGGCTTCGGCGCCCAGGCCACGATGCGCACCGCGCAGGGTCTCTACGAGGGCGTCGCGATCGGCGGCGAGACGGTCGGCCTCATCACCTATATGCGGACGGACGGCGTGCAGATGGCGCGCGAGGCCATCACCGAGCTGCGCAACCACATCAAGTCCGAGTTCGGCGAGGACTACATCCCCGGCGCGCCGCGCGAATATTCCAGCCGCGCCAAGAACGCCCAGGAGGCGCACGAGGCGATCCGCCCCACCGACGTCTCCCGCACGCCGGAGAAGGTCGCCCGCTACCTCAACGACCAGCAGCGCAAGCTCTACGAGCTGATCTGGAAGCGCGCCGTCGCCAGCCAGATGCAATCGGCCGAGCTGGACCAGACCAGCGTCGAGCTGGTGGAGCCGAGCGGCAAGACCAGGCTGCGCGCCACCGGCAGCGTCATCGCCTTCGACGGCTTCCTGAAGCTCTACCGCGAGGATCAGGACGACGCGCCGGAGGATGCCGACGAGGACAGCCGCATCCTGCCGCCCATGCGCGAGCGGGATCCGCTGAAGCGCCAGGGCGTCGAGGCCACGCAGCACTTCACCCAGCCGCCGCCGCGCTATTCCGAGGCCTCGCTGGTCAAGAAGATGGAGGAGCTCGGCATCGGGCGCCCCTCCACCTATGCCTCGGTGCTCCAGGTCCTGCAGGACCGCGAATACGTGAAGCTCGACAAGCGGCGCTTCACGCCCGAGGACCGCGGGCGGCTCGTCACGGCCTTCCTCGTCGCCTTCTTCGAGAAATACGTGGACACCGGCTTCACCGCCGGCCTCGAGGAGCAGCTCGACGACATCTCGGGCGGAAGGGCGGAGTGGCGCGAGGTCATGCGGCAGTTCTGGGCCGACTTCCGGGACGCGATCGACGCGACCAAGGACCTCAAGATCAGCGATGTCATCGACCGTCTGGACGAGGAGCTGGGCCCCCACTTCTTCCCCAAGGCCGATGACGGCAGCGATCCGCGCGTCTGCCCGAATTGCGGGGCGGGCCGGCTCGGCCTGCGGCTCGGGCGGACGGGCGCCTTCATCGGCTGCTCCAACTATCCCGAATGCCGCTACACGCGGCCGCTCGCGGTGCCCGGCGCCGAGGGCGAGGGCGGCGGCCCGCTCGCGGACGGCGTGCGCGTGCTGGGCACCGACCCGGCATCCGGCGAGCAGGTCACCCTCCGGCGCGGTCCCTACGGTATCTACGCACAGCTCGGCGAGGGTGGCACGGACGCCAAGGGCAAGCCCACCAAGCCCAGGCGCGCCAGCCTGACCCGCGGGATGGACCCCGAGACCATGACCTTGGAGACGGCGCTGGTGCTGCTCTCCATGCCGCGCATCGTGGGGCTTCATCCCGAGACCGGCGAGGAGATCTCCTCCAATCTCGGCCGCTTCGGGCCCTATCTGAAGATGGGGGCGCTCAGCAAGTCGCTGGACCGCGACGACGACCCGCTGACCATCGGCCTCAACCGCGCCGTGGACCTGATGGCGAGCGCCAAGCCGCGCGGGATCACCATTGGCGACCATCCGAAGGGCGGCATCGTCGAGGTGCGGCGCGGCCGCTTCGGACCCTACCTGCTGCACGGCACGCGCGTCGCGAACCTGCCCCGCGGGGTCGAGATGGAGGCAGTGACGCTCGACGAGGCCGTGGCGCTGCTGGCCGAGAAGGGCAAGGAGCTGCCGCCGCGCGGCAAGGGCGGCAAGAAGGCGCCGGCCCGCAAGGCCGCCGCGAAGCCGGCCGCCGAGGCCCGTCCCGCCCCCGTGAAAGCCACGGCGGCCAAGAAGGCGGCCGCCCCGAAGAAGGCCCCTCCTGCGAAGAAGGCTGCACCTGCGAAGGCTGCGGCCAAGAAGAAGCCCGCGGCGAAGAAGCCAGCGGCGGTGACGGCCTGACATGCCGCGCAACGGGCCTCCGAAGAAGGGGCAGAAGGCCCGCAAGTCCAATGCCAAGGCGCGGGCGGACGGTGTCGGAAATCCGCCGCCGCCCCAGCGCTCCGGGAAGGCTCCCCGCGCCAAGGTGAAGACGGCCCCCAAGGGCCAGCCCCTGCCGAGCAAGGCCGAGGTGAAGGCTTTCATCGCCTCCGCGGGCGGCCGCGTCGGCAAGGCCGAGCTGGCCCGGCATTTCGGGCTGGCGACGGAATTGCGGCCGGCGCTGCGGCAGCTGCTGTCCGAGCTGAAGTTCGACGCGGCCGTGAAGCCCGTCGGCAAGCGCAGCTTCGAGGGCGGCGGCCCTAGGACGGAGAACGCTCCGCCGCGGCGCGTCGAATCCACCCCGGCCGAGCTGGCGGAGGCCGCGCGTCCCCGCGGCCCCCGGGGCCGGCCCCAGCCTGGCGAGCGCACGCCAGGAGCCTCTTCGGGACGCAGGCACCAACAGACCGCCACCGTCCCGGACCGCCTGCCCGAGACCGCCGTGGTCGAGGTCTTCGGCACCGATCCCGACGGCGACCCCATCGCCCGACCCGTCGCCTGGGAAGGCGCCGGCAAGCCCGTCGTCTACATGCACCCCGAGCGGCGCGGACAGACGGCCCTGGCCGCCGGCGAGCGCGTGCTGGCGAAGCTCCGCCACATCTCCGGCGAGAAATACGAGGGGCGCACGCTGAAGCGCCTCGGCGCCGTCGAGGACCGCCGCCGCATCCTGGGCGTCTACCAGGACGGCCGCATCATCCCGACCGACCGGCGCCAGAAGGCGGAATGGACCGTCCCGCCCGGCCAGGCCGGCGGCGCCCAGCCGGGCGAGATCGTCCTGGCGGAGCCCCTGCCCTCCACCGGATTCGGCCTGCGCCCTGCGAAGATCGTCGAGCGGCTGGGCCTGATGGGCGAGCCGCGCTCGGTCTCGCTCATCTGCATCCACGCGCACGGCATCCCGGATGTCTTCGAGGCGGAGGCGGTCCAACAGGCCGAGCGCGCCAGGGCGACTCCGCTCGGCAAGCGCACCGACCTGCGCGCCATCCCGCTCGTCACCATCGACGGCGACGACGCGCGCGATTTCGACGACGCCGTCTTCGCCGAGCCGGACGAGGACGGCTGGAAGGTCATCGTCGCCATCGCCGACGTGGCGCACTACGTGACGCCCAACTCCGCGCTGGACCGCGAGGCCTGGACCCGGGGCAACTCGGTCTACTTTCCCGACCGCGTCGTGCCCATGCTGCCCGAGGCGCTGTCCAACGGCTGGTGCAGCCTCAGGCCGCATGAGGAGCGCGGCTGCCTCTTCGTCGAGATGCGCTTCGACAAGGCGGGCACGAAGACCGGCCACAAGTTCGGCCGCGGCCTGATGCGGAGTGCGGCCCGGCTGACCTACGAGCAGGTGCAGGCCGCGGCCGATGCCGGCGAGGATCCGGAGGGGCTGGCCGAGGGCCATGTCGCCCGGCTCTATGGCGCCTTCCGCGCCCTGCTCTCGGCCCGCGAGCGCCGCGGCACGCTGGACCTCGATCTGCCGGAGCGCCGCGTGCTGCTGGATCCGGCGGGCAAGGTCACCGCCGTCATCCCGCGCCCGCGCCTCGACAGCCACCGCCTCATCGAGGAGTTCATGGTCGCCGCCAATGTCTGCGCGGCGGAGGAGCTGGAGCGGCTGGGCCAGCCCTGCATGTACCGGATCCATGCCCCGCCCTCGGAGGAGAAGCTGGCCTCCCTCAAGGAGTTCCTGGAGACGCTGGGCCTCTCCATCAACCCTGTGGGCCAGCTCCAGCCCCGCGACTTCGCGACGCTGCTGGACAAGGTGAGGGATCGGCCGGAGGCGCGGATGGTCCATGAGACGGTGCTGCGCAGCCAGTCCCAAGCGGCCTACGACCCGGACAATATCGGGCATTTCGGCCTGGCGCTCTCGCGCTACGCCCATTTCACCTCGCCGATCCGGCGCTATGCCGACCTGCTGGTGCACCGGGCGCTGATCCGCGGCCTCAAGCTGGGTCCGGACGGGATCGCCGAGGCGGAGCTGGCGCGGTTTCCCGAGACGGCCGAGCACATCACCGCCACCGAGCGCCGCGCCGCCATGGCCGAGCGCGACGCGGTGGACCGGTACCTGACGGCCTATCTGGCGGACAAGGTGGGCGCGACCTTCGCCGCGCGGGTCTCGGGCATCCATCCCTTCGGCGTCTTCGTGCAGCTCAGCGAGACGGGCGCCTCGGGCTTCGTGCCCATGAAGGCGCTGCCGAACGACCATTGGATCGTGGCCGAGGACAAGCGCAGCGTCGCGGGGCGGCACTCGCGCCAGGTGCTCAAGCTGGGCGACGAGGTGGAGGCCCGCCTGCGCGAGGCCAATCCGGAGACGGGCAGCATGGTCTTCGAGCTGCTGATGGGCGGGGCCCCGGCCCGGCTCCGCGGCGGGCGGGGCCGGAAGCGCCAGTAGACAGGCTGCGGGACAGCCAAAAGACTTGACCCCGCGCCCTGGGCCGCTAGAAGACCCCTTCCTTTCCGGCACCTGCGCATCTCCGCGCGCAAAGAGCGAAGCACAAGACCATGGCCAAGGCCAATACCGTCCTCATCAAGCTGATCAGCAGCGCCGACACGGGCCACTTCTACGTGACGAAGAAGAACACCCGCACGGCCACGGGCAAGCTCGAGCTGATGAAGTACGACCCCAAGGCGCGCAAGCACGTCGTCTACCGCGAAGGCAAGATCAAGTAATCTCGCCGAAGACCTGGGACGCGGGAGGGGCGGCCTATTGCCTCCCCGCCAGCAGAGGCGCTCGACAAAGCCTTTGGCCCTTGATTTGAGGGCAGGACTCGCGCTTCCGGCGGCTCCCGCCTGAAGTGCCCATGCTGGCGCGCGGCGCGCGAGCACTTCGCCGGATCGGCGTCCCGCCTTGGTTGACCGGCCCCTTCCCTTCCCATCCTGAGCTGGATGCGAACCGCACCCAGCTTCCGACCGACAGCCCCGGGCTGTCCCGGGGCCCACGACCGATCGGGCCCATCACCCGATCTTGTGATCCGCCAGCTTCTCCAGCGCCTGCACCATCCCCGAATGGTCCCAGCCCTTGCCGCCCATGGCCGCGCAGGCGGAGAAGAGCTGTTGCGCCGAGGCCGTGTTCGGCAGCGCCACGCCCAGTTCCTTGGCCGATTGCAGCGCCAGGTTGAGGTCCTTCTGGTGCAGTTCGATGCGGAAGCCGGGGTCGAAGGTCCGGTTGATCATCCGCTCGGCATGGACCTCCAGGATGCGGGAATTGGCGAACCCGCCCATCAGCGCGGCCCGCACCTTGGCCGGATCGGCCCCCGCCTTCGACGCGAAGACCAGCGCCTCCGAGACGGCCTCGATGTTCAACGCCACGATGATCTGGTTCGCGACCTTGGTGACCTGGCCCGCGCCGTTCTCGCCCACCAGCGTGATGTTCTTGCCCATCAGCTGGAAGAGCGGCAGCGCCCGGTCGAAGGCCGCCTGGCTAGCGCCGATCATGATGGTGAGCGCGGCGTTCTTCGCGCCGACCTCGCCGCCCGAGACCGGGGCGTCGATATAGTCGCAGCCCAGCGCATTGACCTTGGAAGCGAACTCCTTGGTCGCCGTCGGGCTGATCGAGCTCATGTCGACGACGAGCTTGCCCTTGCTGAGGCCCGCCGCGACGCCGCCGGCGCCGAAGAGCACGCGCTCCACGTCGGGGGTGTCGGGCACCATCAGGATGACGATCTCGGCGGCCTGGGCGACGGCGGTGGCGTCGGCCACGACCTTGTAGGCGGCGCGGCTCTCGGCGGAGAGCGACTTGCGCTCGGGGACGATGATCTCGTGGCCGCCCTTGGCGAGGTTCTGCGCCATGGGGAGGCCCATGATGCCGAGGCCGATGAATCCGATCTTCATGTGCTGTCTTTTCCTTTCGAGAATGAGGACGGCCGTCCGATGACTGGAGCGCCGAAGGGCGCGGAAGTCTGAATCGGCCGGCTCGCGGCTATGCCGCGCGGTACTTCGCGAACCAACCCAGGCCGGCGAGGGTCTCGCCCTTGGGGCGGTACTCGCAGCCGATCCAGCCGCGATAGCCGCTCGCGTCGATGGCGTCGAAGACGAAGGGCCAGTTCACCTCGCCGGTGCCGGGCTCGTGGCGGCCCGGCGTGTCGGCGACCTGCATATGCGCGATATAGGGCAGCAGCTCGGCCGCCTTGCGGGAGACGTCGCCCTCGGTGATCTGGCAATGGTAGAGGTCGAACTGCAGGCCCAGCCGCTCGGGCCCGATCGCGTCGATGATGCGCGTGGCTTCCGTCGTGGTGTTGAGGAAGAAGCCGGGGATGTCGCGGTGGTTGATCGGCTCGATCACCGGCTTCACGCCGAGCTTGGCGCATTCCTCGGCGGCAAAGTCGAGATTGGCGGCATAGGTGGAGAGCAGCGTGTCGCGCGGCACGCCGGCCGGCACGAGGCCGGCCATCACGTGCAGCCGCGGGCATTTCAGCGCGGCGCTGTATTCGAGGGCGCGCTTGATGCTTTCCCGGAATTCGGCGCGGCGATCTGGCAGGGAAGCCATGCCGCGCTCGCCATTGTTCCAGTCGCCGGGGGGCGCGTTGAACAGCACGTTGGCGAGGCCGTTGCCCTCAAGCCGCCTGGCGATCTCTTCCGCCGGATGCTCATAGGGGAAGAGGAATTCCACCGCCTCGAAGCCGGCCGCGCGGGCGGCGGCGAAGCGGTCGAGGAAGGGCATCTCGTTGAACATCATGGAGATGTTCGCGGCGAATTTAGGAATGGGTTTTCTCCCCGGCGGCGCTGATTGGGGCGAAGACTGCCCGAGCTTGTCCGGGCTGGCAAAGGCGCCTTGCGGTGCCTTTGCCCAACTCACCGAACAGGATCATCCGGCCGCAAGGCGGCCGGCGCCGCCCAACCGACCTGACAACTCCCGCTGCCATGGCGCGGCGAAGCCAAGCCGCCGGAGGCGGCGCCCGGCGCCGGAGGGCGGAAAAAGCTTCAGGCGTTGCCCGCGATGTAGTCCATCGCCGCCTTCACGCCGTCCGGCTTGTGCGGGATGCCGGCCGCGCGCAGCCCCATCTCCACGCCCGAAAGCGTGCCGACCATGTGCAGCTCGCCCACATCGCCCAGATGGCCGATGCGGAAGACCTTGTCGTTCAACTGGCCGAGGCCGTTGCCCAGCGACATGTTGAACTTCTCCAGGATCGTCGCCCGCAGCCCGTTGGCGCTGTGGCCTTCCGGCACGCGCACCGCCGTCAGCACGGGGGAGTAGTGGCCCGGCTCCTGGCACTGGATCTCCAGGCCCCAGGCGCGGACGGCGCGGCGGGTCGCCTCGGCCATGCGGTCGTGGCGGGCGAAGACGTTCTCCATGCCCTCCTCGAAGAGCATGTCGAGCGCCGTATCCAGCGCGTAGAGCATGTTGGTCGCCGGCGTGTAGGGGAAGAAGCCGGTCGCGTTGGAGGCGATCATCGGCTTCCAGTCCCAGAAGCTGCGCGTCAGCTTCGCCGTCTCGCTGGCCTTCAGCGCCTTGGCGCTGACCGCGTTGAAGGACAGGCCGGGCGGCAGCATCAGCCCCTTCTGCGAGCCGGCGACGGTGACGTCCACGCCCCATTCGTCATGCCGGTAGTCGACCGAACCGAGGCTGCTGATGGTGTCCACCAGCAGCAGGGCCGGGTGGCCGGCAGCGTCGATGGCCTTGCGGACCTCGGCGATGCGGCTGGTGCAGCCCGTGCTCGTCTCGTTGTGCACCACGGCCACGGCCTTGATCTCATGCGCCTTGTCGGCGCGCAGATAGGCCTCGATCTCGGAGGGCTCGGCGCCGCGGCGCCAGTCGCCCTGGAGGAATTCGGGCCGGAGGGCCAGCCGCTCGGCCATCTCGCGCCAGAGGCTCGCGAACCAGCCGGTCTCGCACATCAGCACGCGGTCGCCGGGCGAGAGCGTGTTGACCAGGGCCGCCTCCCAGGCGCCGGTGCCGGAGGCCGGGTAGATGATGACGTGGCTTTGCGTGTTGAAGACGCCCTTGATCTTCTCGAGGATCTGGCCGCCCAGCTTGCCGAAATCCGGGCCGCGATGGTCCATGGTCGGGTTGTCGAGCGCGCGCAGCACCCGGTCCGGCACGTTGGAGGGGCCCGGAATCTGCAGGAAATGGCGGCCGGGCGAGGTCTTGGTCGTGAAATAGGCCATGGGGCGTGATCCTCTTGCTGGCTGTCCTATGCCCGGATCGGGGTGGCTGTGCCAATGAGTTCGGCTCGTGCGCTTCATGAGGATTATCCATCTGACGGCGCGGCGTTCTGGGGATAGATAGCGGCATGAACGCCATCACGATTCCCAAGACCAAAATCGGTGATTCCCGCCTGGCCGAGCGCCTGTCGCGCGAGACGGAGGGGGAGGTGCTGTTCTCTGCGCCCGATCGCGGCCGCTACGCGACGGATGCCAGCATCTACCAGATCGAGCCGGTCGGCGTGCTAATCCCCAAGACCGCCGCCGATGTCGAGGCCGCCATGGCGATCTGCCGCGAGGAGGGCATCCCCATCCTCGCGCGCGGCGGCGGCACCAGCCAGTGCGGCCAGACGGTGAACCGCGCGCTGGTGCTGGACTGCTCGAAATACCTGCGCCGGGTGATCCGCGTGGAGGGCGACACGGCCCGCGTGGAGCCTGGCATCACGCTCGGAGCCTTGAACGAAACGATCAAGAGCACGGGAAAATTCTTCCCGGTCGATCCCAGCACCTGGCAGCGCTGCACCATCGGCGGCATGGCGGGGAACAATTCCTGCGGCGGCAAGTCGATCCGCTACGGGCTGATGGCCGACAATGTCCGCGCCATCGACGCGATCCTGGCCGACGGCTCGCGCCACATCTTCGGCGAGGGCGCGCCGAACACGGATCTGGTCGCGCGGCTGCACGCGCTGGGCGAGCGCGAGGCCGCCGAGATCGCGGAGAAATTCCCGCACCAGCTTCGGCGCGTGGGCGGCTACAACCTCGACGCGCTGACGCCGGATGCGCGCGCGAACGGTCGCGGCAATCTCTCCCGCCTGCTGGTGGGCTCCGAGGGCACGCTGGCCTTCTCAGCCGCGCTCGACCTGAAGCTCTGGCCGATCAAGCCGCGTAAGGTCGTCGGCATCTGCCAGTTTCCGACGTTCCGCCGCGCGATGGAGGCGTCGCGCCACCTCGTCACGCTGGATCCCGAAGCGGTCGAACTGGTCGATCGGACGATGATCGACCTCGGCCGCTCCATCCCGATCTACCGCGCGACCATCGACCAGATGGTGATCGGCGAGCCGGACAGCCTGCTCATCGTCGAGTTCCACGGGCAGGAGGACGGCCCGCTGCTGCAGCAGCTCGAACGGCTCGAGGAGATGATGGGCGATCTCGGCCTGCCGGGGCAGGTGGTGCGCGCGGTGGATGGCGGCTTCCAGGCCGCGATCGCCGAGGTGCGCGAGGCCGGTCTCAACATCATGATGTCCATGAAGGGCGACGGGAAACCGGTCTCCTTCATCGAGGACTGCGCGGTCGGCCTCGACGATCTCGCCGACTATACGGAGCGGCTGAACGACGTCTTCGCCGAATACGGCACCAAGGGCACCTGGTACGCCCATGCCAGCGTCGGCTGCCTGCATGTCCGTCCCGTCCTGAACATGAAGGACGGCGAGGACGTGCGGAAGATGCGCGAGATCGCCGAAAAATGCTTCGCGCTGGTGCGGGAGTACAAGGGTTCGCATTCCGGCGAGCATGGCGACGGCATCGTCCGCTCTGAATTCAACGAGCCCATGTTCGGCGCGAAGATCGCCCGCGCCTTCGAGGCGGTGAAGGACGAGTTCGACCCCAAGGCGCTGCTCAATCCCGGCCGCGTCGTGCGGCCGCCGAAGATGGATGACCGGACGCTGTTCCGCTACGCGCCGGAATACGCGGCGGATGCGGGGGTGAAGCCCGTGCTCGACTGGTCCGCCTGGCCGGGGTCGCAGGGCGGTTTTCTCGGCGCCGTCGAGATGTGCAACAACAACGGCACCTGCCGGAAATTCGACGCCAATGTGATGTGCCCCAGCTATCGCGTGACGCGCGATGAGCAGCACCTCACCCGCGGCCGCGCCAACACGCTGCGCCTCGCGCTGACCGGCCAGCTCGGGCCCGATGCGCTGGCAAGTGAGCAGGTGGGTGAGGCGATGTCGCTCTGCGTCTCCTGCAAGGGCTGCAAGCGCGAATGCCCGACCGGCGTGGACATGGCGAAGATGAAGATCGAGCATCTCGCCGCGCGCAACGCCAGGCACGGCGTACCGCTGAAGGACCGGCTGGTGGCCGCGCTGCCCATGCTCGCGCGCTACGCCCGCTTCGCCCCCTGGCTCGCGAACATGCGCGACAGCGTGCCGCTGCTGCAGAAGCTGTCCGAGCGCTTCCTCGGCCTCTCCGCGAAGCGCAGCCTGCCGCGCTTCCGCCGCGACGTCTTCCGTGACGAGGAGGCGCGCAGCGACGGCTGGAAGGGCGAGGTCATCCTCTTCGGCGACACCTTCAACCGCTATTTCGAGCCGGAGAACCTCCGCGCCGCGGTGCGCGTGCTGGCCGCCTCCGGCTATCGGGTCACCGCGCCCAAGGCCGAGGGCCGCCCCCTTTGCTGCGGCCGCACCTATCTGGCGGCCGGCATGGTGGAGGAGGCCCGCGCCGAGGCGCGGCGCACCTTGGAGGCTCTGTCGAAATCCGAGGCGCCGGTGCTTGGGCTGGAGCCCTCCTGCCTCATGACCCTGCGCGACGAGTTCCCCTCGCTCCTGCCCGGCCCGGCGGCGGAAGCCCTGGCGAAGCGCGCCTTCCTGGCGACCGAGTTCCTGGAGGCGAAGGAGGCGCTGCCCACGCTGAAGCCCGTTGCCGGCACGGCCCATATCCACGGCCATTGCCACCAGAAGGCCTTCGGTGCCTTCCCCGCCGCGGTGAAGGCGCTGCAGCGCGTGCCGGGGATGGAGGTGAAGCCGATCCCGTCGAGCTGCTGCGGCATGGCCGGCGCCTTCGGCTACGAGGCCAGGAACTTCGAGACGTCCGTCGCCATGGCGGAGCTGTCCCTGCTGCCGGCGGTGCGGGCCGCTGGGGCGGATGATGTCGTCGTGGCCGACGGCACCTCCTGCCGCCACCAGATCCAGGACCTCGCCGGCCGCGAGGCCGTGCATTCCATCCGCGTGCTGGACCGCGCCCTGTGATGGAACAAGACCTGATCCGCGACATCCTGGATTTCTGGTTCCGCGACGGGCGGGACGGCTATCGAGAGCTCTGGTTCAGGCGCGACGACGCCTTCGACGCGGAAATCCGCGCCCGTTTCGGCGGGCTCGTCATCCCTGCCCGGGAAGGCCGCTTTAACTCATGGGCCGACACGCCCGAGGGCGCCCTCGCCCTGGCGATCCTGCTCGACCAGTTCCCGCGGAACCTGTTCCGCGGCTCGCCCGAGGCCTTCGCCAGCGATCCGCAGGCCCTCGTCCTGGCACGGCGCGTAATCCGCGAGCGCCTGGATCTCGACCTGACGCCCGTCGAGCGGGGCTTCCTCTACCTCCCCCTCGAGCACGCGGAGTCGATGGCGGCCCAGAACGAGTCGGTCGCGGCCTTCGAGGGGCTGCGCGATGTCCCCCAGAGCGCCCGGCCCGGCGGCACCATCGACTATGCCTGGCGGCACTGGCACGTCATCCGCCGCTTCGGCCGCTTCCCCCATCGCAACGCCGTCCTAGGCCGGGACAGCACGCTGGCCGAGCAGGCCTACCTCGCCCAGCCCGGCGCGGGCTTCTGACAGGCCGATCCCTTCGGGACGAGACCAGAAATGGGTCGCGACCTGCCGAAAATTTCGGCAGAAGAACCTGTCAAGTCATGCTGCGTTGCAGCAAATAGGTATTGACCCCTGTCCGATGTGGACGGAAATTCGGAACGGACTTGGGAGAAATCGCTGCACGGCTCCTGGTTCGAAGGGGGCTCGCATGCATCGTCGTCAAATTCTCGCTGCGGCGCTCGCCGCACCGGCCGTCCTCCTGGGGCGCCGCGCCGCCAGGGCCATGGAGCCGGTGGATGTGGAGCTGGTCCTCGCCGTGGACGTGTCCCGCTCGGTGGATTCCGAGGAGCAGGAGATGCAGTTCGACGGCTATGCCGCCGCCTTCCGCGACCCGCGCCTTATCGAGGCGATGATGCGCGGGCCGGTCGGCTCCATCGCCTGTACCTTCTTCACCTGGTCCGACTGGAACATCCAGGAGCACCTCATCCCCTGGATGAAGCTGGACGGCCCCGACTCCGCCGAGCGCTTCGCCCAGGCGATCGACGCCGCGCCACGGCGGACGCATCTCTACACCTCGATCTCCGGCGCGATGGACTTCGCCGCCGGCCTCTACGGCCAGGGCTTCGAGGGCACGCGCCGGGTGATCGACATCTCGGGCGACGGCATCAACAACTCCGGCCGCGAGGTCGGCTCTGCCCGGCAGGAGCTGCTGAACCAGGGCGTGGTGGTCAACGGCCTGGCCGTGCTGGACCGCACGCCGCCGCCTCCGGGGCTTGGGGCCATGCAGCCGCTTGACGAGTACTACCAGGAGCGCGTCATCGGCGGCCCCGGCGCCTTCCTGATGGTGGCCGACGGCTTCGAGAGCTTCGAGCAGGCGGTGCGGCGGAAGATCATCCGCGAGGTGGCGTCGGTTCCCGCGCCCGGCCCGCGGGTGGAACGCGCCCTCGCCTGATCCGGGCAGATCGGCCGCGGCGGTTCTCCTTGCGGGACCGACGCGGCAGGATCATCGTTCCTTCTCACGATCGAGGAACATCATATGCCGGCGCCCCGTAGCCCATCCTCCCCTTGCTGCCGCTCCGCGGCGCGCTGAGCCATGGCCGAGATCGACCACATCGTCATCGGTGCCCGCACCCTGGAGGAGGGCGCCGCCTTCGTGGAGCGCGAGTTGGGCGTGAAGCCGCAGCCCGGCGGCAGGCACGACGGCGCGGGCACGCACAACCTCCTGCTCGGCCTCGGCCCGGACTGCTACCTGGAGGTGATCGCGCCCGATCCCTCGCAGCCGGAGCCCGCCCATCCGCGCCTCTTCGACCTCGACGACCCGGCGACGCACACCATGCTCGAATCCGGCCCGCGGCTGCTGACCTGGGTCGCGCGCACCACCGCCATGGATGCGGTCATGTCGCGCCTCGGCCCGCGCGGCGGCACGATCCGCGAGATGCATCGCGGCGAGCTCTCCTGGCGCTTCGCCCAGCCCCCGCAGCGGCAGGACATGGACAACCTCATTCCCTGCCTGATCGAGTGGAAGGGCGAGCGGGCGGGAAAGCGCCTGCACGACAGCCAGCTCCGCCTGGTCGCGCTGGAGGCCGAGCATCCCGAGGTCGACGCGCTCCGCCTCGCCCTGCGCGACCGCGGCCTCGGAGAGGCCCTCGCCGTTCGCCACGGCCCGCACCGACGCCTGCTGGCCAGGCTCGTCGGAAAGGATGGTGTGGAATACACCCTCGCCAGCTGAGCGGCGATCGCGCCGATCGGGAAGAACCCCTCCTCGGCGCCCGCCCGTCATGCTATCTGCGATCGCATGTCAATCGGCGCGGAACCGCAGAGCTCAGGGACGGACGGCCGGCCGGTAGCGCCAGACGCTCGCCGGCGGGAAGTTCGCCAGCGTGAAGGCGAGCCGCTGGCCGGTCATCCCAAGCTTGCGGTACGGCAACGGCGAGGTCGCGCAATAGGTGTAGAGCAGGTAGCCCTTCCCCGGCGCCACCGCCTCGACCGCATCGCGGAAGGCCGCCTGCCGCTCCAGGGGCAGCAGCACCAGCGGGATGCCGCAGATCGCGGTGCCGATCTGGTCGTGCATGTGCGCGGGCAGGGTGTTCTTCAAGTCGAAGGCGTCGCCGCAGATCACGTTCACGCCCGGCAGGCTCTCGCGCAGGAAGCCGGCCATCTCGGGCACGATCTCGACCACGACGAGCCTGTTCGCCGGGACGCCGGCCGCGAGCAGCGCGCGGGAGATCACGCCGGTGCCGGCGCCCAGCTCGAGGACGTATTCGTCCGGCCCCCGTTCGACGGCGGCCGCGATCCTGCGGCAGAGCGCGGGCGAGGAGGGGATGATGGAGCCCATCTGCAGGGGATTGCGCAACCAGCGCCGGAAGAAGAGGCTTTTATTGGCCGCTCCTTCTCGATCGAACGTCATTTCAGACACGTGATGCTCCTGTTGCCGTCCTTGCCTGGCCTGAGAGGAACCTCCGTCCGATGACCGCCCGCATTCTCGCGGTGGATGACATCGCGGCCAATCTACGCCTGCTCGAGGCCAAGCTACAGGCCGAGTATTACGAAGTGCTGCTGGCCTCCAGCGGGCCGGAAGCGCTCGCGACAGCTTTCACGCAAATGCCAGACGTCATTCTCCTGGATGTCATGATGCCGGGAATGGATGGCTACGAAGTGTGCAGGGCGCTCAAGGCCGACGCACGGACCCAGCATATCCCGGTGGTCATGGTCACCGCCCTGACCGACAGCACCGAGCGCGTCCGGGGACTCGATGCGGGCGCCGACGACTTCCTCTCCAAGCCCGTGGACGATGCCACGCTCTTCGCCCGGCTGCGCGCCCTCCTGCGCGTGAAGCAGGTGCAGGACGCCTGGCGCCTGCGCTCCGAGACGGCGCGGGACCTCGGCATCGAATCCCAGCCCGATCCGCTGATCTCCGTGGCCGGCGCCCGCGCCCTGGTGATGGGCAACCGGCCCGAAGAGGTGCAGCAGGTGCGCGAGGCGCTGGAGGCGGACGCCATCGTGGTCGCCACGGTCTCCAGCATCGACGAGGCCCAGCGCCAGCTGGCCAAGGGCGATCACGACCTCGCCCTCCTCGCCCTGCCGGAGGATGCGATGGAGGTGCTGCGGCTGGCCTCGCGCCTGCGCGCGCAGAACGCCACGCGCGACCTGCCGCTGCTGCTGCTGGCCGATCCCGCCCAGAAGATGCAGGTGCTGCGCGGCTTCGACCTCGGCGCGAACGACCACGCCTTCCGTCCGCTCGACCCCAACGAGCTGCGCGCCCGCGCCCGCAACCAGATCCGCCGCCGGCGCTATCAGGAGCGGCTGCGGCTGGAGCTGGACCGGTCGCTCGAGATGGCTGTCACGGACCAGCTCACCGGCCTGCGCAACCGCCGCTACGTGCGCCGCCACCTCGACGGGCTGCTGCGCACCGAGGAGGCCGCGGTGCTGCTCGTGGACATCGACAAGTTCAAGGCCATCAATGACACCCACGGCCATAATGTCGGCGACGCAGCGCTGCGCGACGTGGCCGAGCGGCTGCGCATCCAGCTCCGCGCGGCCGATGTGGTGGCCCGCTACGGCGGCGAGGAGTTCCTGGCCGTGCTGACCGGCGCGCCGAGCGGCTATGCGCTCGCGGTGGCCGACCGCCTGCGCGAAGCGATCGCCGCGGAGCCGGTGCAGGCGGGGAACGTGGTCGTGCCGATCACGGTGAGCATCGGCGTCGCCGTGGGCGGACCGGCGATCTCGTCCGAGCGGCTGATCGGATCGGCGGACGAGGCGCTGTACCGCGCCAAGCGCGACGGCCGGAACCGGGCCTATCTCGCCGATCCGGCGCTGGACAAATCAGCGGTCTGAACAGACGGCCTGGGGCTCCGCTTCAGGCCGCCCGCCGGCGGAATGCGCCCAGGCTCCCGGCATGGATCAGCTCGCTCGGCAGCACGTGCCCCACGATCTCCTCGGCCATGCGCCCGACCTCGATGAGCCGGTCCAGGTCCACGCCCGTGTGGATGCCCATCTCCTCGCAGAGCAGCACCAGTTCCTCCGTGCAGATGTTCCCCGCCGCGCCCTTCTGGCCCGCGAAGGGACAGCCGCCGAGCCCGCCGACGGTGCTGTCGAACTGCGCCACGCCCATGCGCAGCCCCGCATGCGCGTTCGCCACCGCGAGACCGCGCGTGTCGTGCAGGTGCAGGCCGATCTTCTGCTCCGGCCAGCGGCTGCGGACCTCGCCGACCACGCGCTCGACGCGCTGCGGCGCGGCCCAGCCCATGGTGTCCGCCAGCGAGATGCGCTGGATCTGCTGGCCGTACTCCTGCGCGATGGCGAAGGCGTCCTCCAGCGTCGAGATCACCTGCGCGGGCGTGATGTCCCCCTGGTAGTTGCAGCCGAAGGCCGCCTGCACGCCGATGCGCGTCACCGCCACGCCGTGCGAGATATGGGTGGCGGTCAGCTTGCGCATCGCCTCCAGGTTCTCGGCATGGCTGCGGTTGAGGTTCTTGCGCGTGAAGGCCTCGGACGCGGTGATCGAGATGCTGCCGGTGATGTGCAGCTTGTCGCGGAAGGCCAGCGCCCGCTCCAGCCCGTTGCCGTTGAACCACAGCGCCGTGTAGTGCACGCCCGGCTTCGGCGTGAAGCCCGCAATAGTCGCTTCCGCATCGGCCCAGCCCGGCACCACCCGCGGATTGACGAAGGAGCAGGCCTGGATGTGGTGAAGGCCGGTCTCGGCCAGCGCCTCGATGAGCCTGATCTTCTCCGCCGTCGGGATGGGGCCGGGCTCGATCTGGAAGCCCTCGCGCGGGCCTTCCTCGTGGATATCGATGGATATCGGCAGGTCGGTCATGAGCGGTGCCCTTCTGGAATGCTGTACGTTGAGGCCGCGCCCACGATCCCCCGGGCAACAAGGGCCTGGCCTTCCTCCTCGGTGATGCCGAGCTCGGCCAGGATCGCCAGCGTGTCCTGCCCGATCCCGCCGGGCTGGCTCCGCAGGCCGGTGTCGTGGTCGCCCATCTCGATGGGCAGGCGCGGCAGCTTCGAGACGCGGCCACCGCCCATCTCGACCTCCAGCATCCGGCCATGGGCATTGAGCTGAGGGTCGTCGAAGAGGTCGCCCGGGCGGGCCACCGGAGCGAAGGGGATGGAGCCGCGCTCGCAAAGCTCGGACATCTCCTCATGGGTGCGGGTCAGGACCAGGTCGGCGACGATCTTCTTCAGCCACGGCCGCGCGGCGACGCGATCCTCGTTGGTCCTCAGTTGCGGGTCGGCGAGCAGGTCGGGGCGCGAGAACCCCTCGCAGAAGCGGCGCCAGTGATTGTCGCTGGTGATGCCGAGGAAGAACTGCCGGTCGTCCGAGGTCGCGAAGGTCTCGTAGATGGCCCAGGCACCCTGCCGGTCGGGCATCGGCGGCATGGGGCGGCCGGTGACCACCTCGCCCGCCATGTGCGAGGCCATGAGGAAGCCCGCGCTCTCGAACAGCGCCGACTTCACGAGCTGCCCCTGCCCCGTGCGCCCGCGCTCCTGCAACGCGGCCAGAATGCCGACCACGCCGAGCACGCCGCCCAGAATGTCGCAGACCGAGGCGCCGGCCCGCAGGGGACGGCCCGGCGGGCCCGTCATATAGGCCAGGCCGGACATGAACTGCACGATCTCGTCCAGCGCCGGGCGGTTCTCGTAGGGACCGGAGAGAAATCCCTTCAGCGCGCCATAGATGAGGCGCGGGTGCTTTGCCGCGAGCTCCTCGTAGCCGAAGCCGAGCCGCTCCATCGTGCCGGGCGCGAAGTTCTCGATCAGCACGTCGGTCGTCTCGAGCAGCTTGCCGATGACGGCCCGGCCCTCGGGCGCCTTGAGGTCCACCGCGAGGCAGCGCTTGTTGCGGTTGAAGGTGCCGAAGAAGCCGGCCGCGAAGCCGGACAGCCGGCGCGTGCGGTCGCCCTCCACCGGCTCGATCTTGATGACCTCCGCGCCGAGATCGGCCAGCACCAGCCCGCAGGACGGGCCCATGATGACGTGGCAGAATTCCAGCACCCGGAGGCCCGCCAGCGGCAAGGGCTTCGTGCCGCCCGGGACCGCCTGCGCCGTCGCTGCCGTCATCTCGTCCAAAACACCCGTTCCCCGCTCAAGCCTGGCCGGGGGGCATCATCCTCCTCCCGGCCGCGGAGCGCCAGACGGGCCGCCGCTAGGCCGCGACGAGGATGGTCCGCCCGGTCACCTTGCCGTCCTTGAGGCGGTTCAGCGCGGCGTCGGCATTCTCGAACTTCTCCGTCGTGATGGGGATGCCCGGGATCTGCCCCTTCTTCGCGATCTCGATCAGCGCCCGCAGCTCCTTGAGGTTGCCCACGTAGCTGCCCTGGATGGTCAGGGCGCGGATGGCCATCAGCGGCAGGGGCAGCTTCAGCTCGCCGCCGAAGAGGCCGACCTGCACCAGCTTGCCGCCCCGGCCCAGCGCATCGAAGGCGGCGAGCGCCGTCTGCGAGCCGTTCACCAGGTCGATGACGCCCATCACCGGTCCGCCGCAGGCCTCGATGATGCCCTGTGCCGTGTCCTTGCCGGCCAGCACCGTCTGGCTGGCGCCCTGCTCCCTGGCGGCGGCCAGCTTCGCCTCGTCGATGTCCACGGCGCAGATGGCCCGGTGCCCCAGCGCCTTCAGGATGGCGATCGCATTCAGCCCGAGGCCGCCGGCGCCGACGACCACGATGAACTCGTCCGGCTCCATGGGCAGGATCTTGTTGATCGCCGAATAGACCGTGACCCCGGAGCAGGCGTAGGTCGCGGCCAGGGCCGGATCGATGCCCTCGATGGGCACGAGGTGCTTCCAATGCGAGGCCAGGACATGCGTGGCGTAGCCGCCGTTCTGATAGACGCCGAGCGCGCGCGGCTTGGCCGTGCAGAGATTTTCCTCGTCGCGCGCGCAGCGCGGGCATTCGCCGCAGCCAACCCAGGGATAGACCAGGCGGACCTGCCCCTTCTCCAGCCCCTTCCCCTCGCCGCCCGGACCCCATTTCAGCACGCGGCCGACGATCTCGTGGCCCAGCGCCAGCGGCAGCTTCATGCCCCGGTCGGCCATGCTGAGCCGCCCGCGCGAGCCGAGGTCGTAGCCGCCCTCCCAGATATGCAGGTCGGAGTGGCAGACGCCGGCATGGGTGACCTCCAGCAGGACCTCGTCGCCATGAGGCTCCGGCGTCGGCAGCTCGATCTCCTGGAGCGGTTGTCCCAGCTCCGTGATGGCCCAGGCGCGCATGTCGTTCCTCCTCGAATGATCCCCCCCGCATGGGACAGCGAAGCCGGGGCCCGGGTCAATCGCCGCTTGATCCATTCCGGCGATCCCGCTCACATGAATCGAGGGTAACGATAACGCCATCAACGGGAGCGCCAATGGTCCGGCTGACGATCGCCTTCTTCTGCTCGGGCTTCGGCGCGCTGCTCTGCCAGATCGTCTGGCAGCGGATGCTGGGCGTCTTCGCGGGCTCGGACACGGTCTCGGCGGCGCTGGTGGTCGGCGCCTTCCTGGGCGGGCTGGGGCTCGGTTCCATCCTGGGGGCGAAGCTGGCCGACCGCCTGCCGCCGCGCCGCGCGCTGCTCGCCTTCGCGCTCTGCGAGGCGGGCGTGGCGCTCTGCGCGCTGCTCTCCAAGCCCTTCCTCTACGACCTCATCGCCGTCGGCCTCTCCGACGCGGTGGAGCAGCCGCTGGCCGTCTTCGCCCTGTGCTTCGCCGGGCTGGTGATCCCGACCACGCTGATGGGCGCCTCCCTGCCCCTCCTGGCGCGCGCCATCGCGACGGACCTCGAAAGCCTCGCGACCCGAATCGGCACGCTCTATGGCTGGAACACCCTGGGCGCCGGCCTCGGCGCCCTGCTGGGCGGATGGGTCATCGTGGGCCATCTCGGCTATCCCGGCGCGCTCGGCTTCGCCGCGGCGCTGAACCTGACGGCCGCGCTGATCCCGCTGACGCTGATGCACGCCATGCCGGCCGAGGCGCCGCGGCCCGCAGCGCGCGCGGCGGCGCAGGCGGAGCCCTTCGGCGGCCTCCGGCTCTGGTGCCTGCTGGTCTTCCTCTCCGGCTACGTCATCGTGGCTCTGGAGATCGTCTGGGTGCGGATGCTGGGCCAGGTGGGGCAGTATCACGCCTATCTCTTCCCCACCGTGCTCGGCACCTTCCTGCTGGCCGACGGGCTCGGCATGGCGCTGGCGGCCCGCATGGTGCGACGGATGAAGGATCCCCGCCCGGCCTTCTTCCTCACCCAGGGCGGCGGCTTCGTGCTGGCGGTGGCGCTGCTCGGCGTCTTGTGGTGGGCCATGGGCGAGCCCTTGCTGGCCGACCGGATGGGCGCGGATTTCGACCGCTTCCACCACCGCGCCATCGTCCTCTCGACGGCGATCATCGTGGTCGTGGTGGCGCCACCCTCCTTCGTCATTGGCATGACCTTCCCCTTCGTGCAGCGCGCCGTGCAGCAGGATCTCGCGAGCGTCGGCGCGCGCGTGGGCTGGGTGCAGCTGGCCAACATCCTGGGCAATGCGGCAGGGTCGATCGGCACCGGCCTCGTGACCTTCCATCTCCTCGGCACGATGGGGACGCTGGTGCTGCTGGCCGTCCTTTCGTTGGCGCTGCTGGGCTTCTGGCTCCGGCAGGCGCGGCGCTCGCGGCCGGCGATCCTGGCGCTGGCCGGCTGCACCGCGCTCATCGCGCTCGCCTTGCCCTCCAACCAGCGCTTCTGGTCGCGCATGCACGGGCTGCCGGAGGGCGTGGAATTCGCCTGGGCCGAGGACCGCTCCGGCATCTCCTTCTGGCGCGAGTTCGGCGAGGGCGAGGGCCGGGCGCCGGGCCGCTTCTTCATCATGGGCCACGGCCAGGGCTTCGTGCCCTTCCTGGAGCAGCACATCCTGCTCGGCATGCTGGGACCGCTCCTGCATCCCGCGCCCGAGCGCGTGCTGGCCATCGGCGTGGGCTCCGGCGGAACGCCCTACGGCGCCGCGGTGAACCCGGCCACGCGGGAGATCCGCGCCATCGAGCTCGTGGCCCCGGTGCTCGACACGCTGGAGGAGATCGCGCGTGAGCGGCCGGAATCCGGCGTGGCCGCCCTGCTGGCCGATCCGCGCCTGCGCCTCGAATACGGCGACGGCCGGCGCGCCCTGACGCGCGGCGACGAGCGCTACGACGTCATCGAGGCCGATGCGATCCGGCCGCAATCCTCGCATTCCGGCCTGCTCTACAGCGCCGAGTTCCTGGCGCAGCTGCGCGAGCGGCTGGCGCCCGGCGGCCTCTACGTGCAATGGGCGCCGACCTGGCGCGTGGTGGACACCTTCGCCGCCGCCTTCCCCCACGCCATCCTGCTCACGCCGATCCAGGCCATGATCGGCAGCGACCGGCCCATTCCCTTCGACCACGCCGCGCTGATGGAGCTGCTGCGCCGGCCCGACATCGCGGCCCATGCGCGGCGCGGCAACGCGGCCTCGACCGACCTGTCGCGGCTCGTGGAAGGCGGGGTCACCGTCTGGACGCCCGAGACCCCGCGGGCCGCGCCGCCGCTCACCGACATGTTCCCGCGCGACGAATTCTTCCTGAACCACGCCCAGCTGGACACCTGGAGGCCCCGGCCGGACTGATCCCGGATTCGTCACAACCCAGTGGATCCGGCGCCACATGGGGCGCGCGACACACGCGACAGAACCGCCCGCGCCCGCGTGCTAGCTCTGATCCCCAAATGCCCGATACCCATATGCCTGCCCTTTCGCCGGAGGCCGCCGCGGCGCTCCTGCCCGTTCTGCTCGAAGGTATGGGCGGCGGCATGTCGCTGCACGACGCGGAGCTGCGGCGCAGCTTCGCCAACCGCGCGATGGACGAGATGCTGGGCCTGCCCGCGCCGATTTCCGCCGCCGGCACGCCCCTCACGGACCAGATCGCCGCGATGGAGGCGGCCGGCCTCCTGCGCCCGGCCGACGCCGTCGGCGTCCTCGCCGCCTTCGCCGGACCCGGCCGCAAGGACATCGCCTGGCAGGCCGGCGACGGGCGGCACCTCGCGCTCAGCGTCCTGGACGCGCCCGGCGGCGCGCGCGTCGCCCTCTGCCGCGACGTCACCGAGGCCCGCGAGGCCGAGCAGCGCCTGGCCGCCGGCCGCGCCCGCGTCGAGCACCTGCTGAGCCGCACGCGCGACGTGGTGGTGCTGATGGATGCGGATGAGGACGGCACCATCCTCGAGAACTCCGACCGCACGGGCGAGCTGCTCAGCATCCCGCCCGAGCTGGCGCGCCCCGGCTCCTCGCACCTGGCCATCCTGCGGCACATGGTCGCGCGCGGCGACTTCGGCGCGGTGGAGGATCCCGAGCGCTTCGTCCGCGAGCGCCGCGCGGAGATCCTTCGGGCCGGCACCCTCACCTTCCCCGCGCGCATGCAGGACGGCACCTGGGTCGAGTACAACTTCCAGCTGATGGCTGACGGCAGGCTGCTCGGCTTCGTCCGCGACATCACCGCGCTGAAGACCGCCGAGCTCGCGCTGGAGGCCGAGCGCGAGGTGCTGGCCTCGGTCGTGCACAACCTGCCCGACGGCGTGGCGCTCGTCGGCCCCGATGCCCGGCTGCGCCTCACCAACGGGCCGATGCGCGAATTCCACCGGCTGCCGCCGGAGGTCACAGAGCCGGGGATGCATGTCCGGGATCTGCATCGCTTCCAGGTGATGCGCGGCGATTTCGGCCCGCCGCCCACCGACCCCGGGGCGCTGGAAGCCCTCGTCGCCGAGCGCCTGTCCGTCCTCCGCAAGCCGGGCGGCAACCGCTACACCCGCCAGCTCGCCGGCGGACGCTGGCTGGAGTTCCACATGTGCCCGCTGCCCGATGGCGGCGTGCTCGCCCTCTACCGCGACGTCACCGAGCTCAAGACGCGCGAGAAGGAGCTGGAGGCCGAGCGCACCCTGCTGCGCGAGGTGCTGGCCAGCAACGACGCCGTGGTCGCCGTCTTCGATGCTGAGGCGAAGGTGCTGCTGGCCAATGGCCGCCATGAGGAGCTGATCGGCATGCCGCCGGAGCTCTTCGCCCCCGGCGCCAGACATGCCGAGGGCATCCGCTTCCTCTACCGCCGCGGCGAGCACGGCCCGCCCGGCGACGCGGCGGCCGAGGAGGCCTTCATCCGCCGCCGCCTCGCCGACATCTACGCCGGCCGGGTGCGGCGCGAGGTGCGCCGGATGGCGAACGGGCGGTGGATCGAGCGCACCTTCGCGCCGCTCACCGGCGGCGGCGTCATCGGCCATGCGCGCGACGTCACTCAGTTGAAGGAGCGCGAGGAGGAGTTGGAGGCCGAGCGCACCCTGCTGCGCGAGGTGATCGACAGCAGCGACGCCCTGCTCTCGCTTTTCGACGCCGAGGGGCGGGTGCTGCTCGCCAATGGCCGGAACAAGGACATGATGGGCCTGCCCGAGCCCTTCTTCGAGACCGGCGCCTCCTTCGAGGCCGGCATCCGCGCGCTGATCTCCCTCGGCTTCTACGGCGAGGTGACGGATGTCGAGGCCCTGGTACAGGGCCGCGTGAAGGACATCTACGCGGGCAGGGTCGCGCGGTTCGACCGCCGGATGCCCGGGGGCCAGTGGATCGAGTTCAGCTACCGTCGGGTCTCGCGCGGCCGCCTCATCGCCCAGGCGCGCGACATCACCCCGCTGAAGCAGCGCGAGGCGGAGCTGGAGACGGAGCGCACCCTGCTGCGCGAGGTGCTGGACAGCACCGACAGCCTCGTCACGGTCTTCGACGAGACGGGCCGTGTCCTGCTCGCCAACAGCCGGCACGAGGAGCTGATCGGCGTCCCGCAGGAGCTGTTCGCGCCCGGCCGCGCTTTCGCGGACGGCGTGGCCTTCCTGACGCGGCGCGGCGATTTCGGCCCCGTGCCCGAAGCGGAGGTCGGCGCCTTCGTGCGCGAGCGCATCGGCCGCGTCTATGCCGGCGAGACGCAGGGCAGCAGCCGCCAGATGCCCGACGGGCGCTGGATGGAATTCACCTATGTGCGCGTTTCGGACGGCCGCCTCATCGGCCATGGGCGCGACATCACCGAGCTCAAGCAACACGAGGAGGAGCTGACCACCGAGCGCGCGATGCTGCGCGAGGTGCTGGACAGCAGCGATTCCGTCATCATCGTGCTCGACGCCGAGGGGCGCGTGCTGCTGGCCAATGGCCGCTTCGAGGAGCTGATCGGCGTGCCGGCCGAGATGCACGAGACCGGCCGCTCCTTCTCGGAGATCATCCGCTTCATCTATCGCCGCGGGGATTTCGGCTTCGACCAGGACGAGGAGACGGTGGTCGGCGCGCGCCTCGCCGCCGTCTTCTCGGGCGATCTGGACCGCTACGTGCGGCTGCTGCCCAACGGCCGCTGGATCGAGTTCAACTTCAAGCTCATCTCGGGCGGTCGCGTCATCTCCTTCGCGCGAGACCTTTCGGCGCTGCGCAGCCGCGAGGCGGAGCTGGAATCCGAGCGGACCCTGCTGCGCGAGGTGCTGGACAGCACCGACGCGCTGGTCACGCTCTTCGACGCGGACACGCGGATCATCCTGGCCAACAAGCGCCACAGCGAGCTGCTGGATGCGCCGCAGGAGCTCTTCGCGCCGGGCGTCGCCTTTCGCGACGGCATCCGCTGGCTCGCGGAGCGGGGCGATTTCGGCCCGGTGGACGACATCGAGGCCGAGGCCGCGGCGCGGGAGGACATGGTCTATGACCACATCCGCGCGCATGGAAGCCAGCGCTACGCGCGGCAGATGCCCGGCGGCCGCTGGGTCGAGTTCACCTACACCCTGCTCTCCGGCAACCGGATGATCAGCCACGCGCGCGACGTGACGGCGCTGAAGTCGAGCGAGCAGGCCGCGCTGGCCGCCCAGGCGGAGGCGGAGGCCGCGCGCGACGCCGCCGAGACAGCGGCCCATGCCAAGTCCGCCTTCCTCGCGGCCATGAGCCACGAGATCCGCACGCCGATGAACGGCGTGCTCGGCATGATGGAGATCCTCGACCGTTCGGAGCTCGCGACCGACCAGGCGCGCAGCGTGGCGGTGATGCGCGAGAGCGCTCAGTCGCTGCTGCGCATCATCGACGACGTGCTGGACTTCTCGAAGATCGAGGCGGGCCGGATGGAGGTGGAGACCCTGCCCTTCAGCCTGCGCGGCCTCATCGAGGGCACGGTCGAGACCCTGATGCCCCAGGCCCGCCAGCGCGGCCTCACCCTCTTCGCCGACCCGCCCGACCCCGGCCCCGACTGGCTGGAGGGCGACCCCACCCGCGTGCGGCAGATCCTCTTCAACCTGATCGGCAACGCGCTGAAGTTCACCGAGCGCGGCTTCGTCCGCCTGGCCGCGCAGACGCGGGCGGAGGGCAACCTGGCGCTGATCCGCCTGATCGTCGAGGACAGCGGCGTGGGCATGGATGCCGAGACGCTGGCGCGGCTGTTCCAGCCCTTCACCCAGGCCGACAGCTCGACGACGCGGCGCTTCGGCGGCACGGGGCTCGGCCTCTCCATCGTCCGCCGCCTCGCCGAGCTCATGGAGGGCGAGGTCCGCGCCGAGAGCACGCCCGGGCGCGGCAGCCGCTTCGTGGTGACGCTGCGGCTCGGCTTCGCCGAAGCGCCGGTGCCGACGGTGCCGGCGCCGGCGGTCGCGCCCGTGCTGCCCGTCGGCACCGCCCCGCTCGGCCGCGTGCTGGTGGTGGACGACCATCCGGTGAACCGCGAGGTCATCACCCGCCAGCTGGAGCTGCTCGGCATCCCCGCGGCCACCGCGGACGACGGCGCGCAGGGCCTGGCGCACTGGCAGTGGCACCGGCCTTCGGTCGTGCTGCTCGACATCCACATGCCGGTGATGGACGGCTTCGAGATGGCGCGGGCGATCCGGCAGGAGGAGCAGGCGAAGGGCCTGCCCCGCACGACGCTGATCGCCGTCACGGCCAATGCGCTGAAGGGCGAGGCCGAGCGCTGCTACGCGGCGGGGATGGACGGCTTCGTGGCCAAGCCCGTGACCCTGGACGGGCTCTCCCGCGCGCTCGGGCGCTTCATGCCAAGCCTGACGCGGGAGGGCGCGTCCACCGGCGGGGCGCTCTTCGATCCCGACGCGCTGCGCGGGCTCTTCGGGCAGGACCGGGAGCGGCTGCTCGGCATCCTGGAGAGCTTCGCCGAGCAGGCGGCGCACGACATCGCGCGGCTGAAGGAGGCCAGCGGGGCACGGCTGGCGGAGGCGGCGCACCGGCTGAAGGGCTCGTCGCGCATGGTGGGCGCGCGGTTGCTGGCGGAGGCCGCGCAGGCCATGGAGCAGGCGGCGCGCGCGGAGGACGTGATCGGGGTGGAGGCGGCGCGGGGGCAGCTGGACAAGCTGCTGGCCGATACGCTGGCGGTGGCGCGGCCCGCGCTGGGCGGCGCCGCGCCGGCCGCCTGACCTTCAGCGGAGCGCGGCGCGGTAGCGCTCCAGCGCCTGCTGGCCCTCGGGGCCGGCGCGCCGGGCCCATTCCTGGTTCTGCGTCTCGCCGATGGCGCGGAGCTCGGTCACCAGCCGTTCGGGCGGCTCGGGCAGTTCATGCCGAGGGCCGCCTGCGGCTCAGCGCGCCGCTTCGGCCTGGAGCTGCGTGGCAGGACGGCCGGTGGCCGACGCCGGGTCCGGACGCTGCGGCGAGGAAGGCTGAGCGGCGCCCACGAAGCGCAGGCCATGGCCGATGGTGGCGGCATCGGCGCCCGTGCTCACGACGACGGCGGCGATGACGGCGAGGAGGAGCTGGGGCATGGTAATCTCCGGATGGGATGGGATGGGACGGGGTGGACCGGACCGGCAGACCGGCCCCGTGCGCCGGCCTTATGCCGGCCCGATGTCGTCGGGCGATCCCTGCCTGCGTCGCGTCTGTCGCGCAGGCATATGATGCAGGGTTCCCTGGCAAGATGCCTGCGACCGAATGGCCCGCCGCGGATTGATTGAGCGAGCGCCCATTCTCCGCTATGGCGGCGCAACAAAAATGGAATGATGGAACGCATGGAGCGGATTCTCGCCGGGCAGGCAGCCCTGGTTACCGGCTCGACGTCGGGCATCGGCCTTGGCATCGCGAAGATCTACGCCGAGGCTGGCGCGCGGGTCATGCTGAACGGCTTCGGCCGGCCGGAGGAGATCGCCGCGGCCCGGGCCGAGATCGGCGCGCTCATGGGCATGGCCGAGGCGCCCTACAGCGCGACCGACATGTCGAAGCCCGAGGAGGTGCGCGGCATGGTGGCCGAGGCGGAGAAGGCCTTCGGCAAGCTCGACATCCTGGTGAACAATGCGGGGATCCAGTTCGTCTCGCCGGTGCAGGATTTTCCTGCGGCGAAGTGGGACGCGATCATCGCCATCAACCTCAGCAGCAACTTCCATGCGATCGCCGCCGCCCTGCCCGGCATGCTGGAGCGGAAGCACGGGCGCATCTTGAACGTCGCCAGCGCGCACGGCCTGGTCGCGAGCCCCTACAAGACGGCCTATGTCGCGGCCAAGCACGGCGTGGTCGGGCTGACCAAGTCGGTCGCGCTGGAGATCGCGCAGTCGCCGGTCACCTGCAACGCCATCTGCCCGGGCTTCGTGCGCACGCCGCTGGCCGAGGCGCAGGTGAAGCCGCTCGCCGAGAAGTTCGGCGTGAGCGAGGAGGCGGCGCTGAAGGACCATCTGCTCGAGAAGCAGCCCTCCAAGCGCTGGATCGAGGTCGAGGAGGTCGCGCGCATGGCGCTCTACCTCGTCGGTCCCGGCTCGGGCGGCGTGAACGGGTCGGCGCTCTCCATCGACGGCGGCTGGCTCGCCGCCTGATGGACATTGCCCCCGCCGGGATCCCGGCTCCCGCGCTGCCCCAGCGGACCACGCGGCGCATCAACCTGGCCCTGCAGGGCGGCGGCACGCATGGCGCCTTCACCTGGGGCGCGCTGGACCGGCTGCTGGAGGACGATCGCGTCGAGTTCGACGGGCTCTCGGGCACCTCCGCGGGCGCGATCAACGGCGCGATCCTGGCGCTGGGGCTGCTGGAGAACGGGCGCGCCGGCGCCAAGGCCGCGCTGGAGCGCTTCTGGCGCGCGCTCGGGGCCAAGTTCGCCGTCTCGCCGCTCCGCGCGCATCCGGTGGAGAAGGCGCTCTGGGGCTGGGACATGACCTACAGCCTCGCCTACAATGCCTTCGACACGATGACGCGTGTGCTCAGCCCCTATCAGCTCAACCCCTTCTCGATGGAGTTCAACCCGCTCCGCAAGGCGCTGGACGAAAGCCTCGACCTCGCGCGGCTGCGGGAGGACAAGAGCGCGGTGCGGATGTTCATCTCGGCCACCAACGTCCGCACCGGCAAGCCCAAGATCTTCCGGCGCGAGGAGATCACGGTGGATGCGCTGCTCGCCTCGGCCTGCCTGCCCAATGTGTTCAAGGCCGTGGAGATCGACGGCGAGGCCTATTGGGACGGCGGCTATCTCGGCAATCCGGCGCTCTGGCCGCTCTATCACGAGCGCATGGCCGCCGACATCGTGCTGGTGCAGCTGAACCCGCTGCTGCGCCCCGAGCTGCCGACCTCCACCAGCGACATCATGAACCGGCTGAACGAGATCAGCTTCAACGCCTCGCTGATGAGCGAGATGCGCGCGATCGACTTCGTCCAGCGCATGCTGGACGCGGGCCGGCTGGAACAGCCGCGCTACCGCCGCATCTTCCTCCACTCGATCGAGGACGAGGAGCGGATGCGGGCCTTCAAGCTCAGCACCAAGTTCAACGGAGAGTGGGATTTCCTGACCACGCTGCGCGACTACGGGCGGGAGGCGGCAGACCGTTTCCTCCGCGAGAGCTTCGACAAGGTGGGACGCGAGAGCACGCTGGATATCGAGCGGTATCTGTAGCCGGCGGCGCGGAGGCGACCGTCGTGACAGGAAGCATGGGCGGTCAGAGACCCCGAAGCCGCCTGGAATGGGCGCGATTGGCCCCCGCCTGGTTCATGTGCGTCAGGATCTGGCCCGGGATGTTCCGGAGCGTGATCTGATTGTGGCCCGCGACGCGTTGGGTGAACATCTCCTGGTGCAGAGCGGGATTGGGGACGCCGAAGGTCAGCCGATCGGCATCGCTCCAGGGCTTGCAGCAGATCTCGCACTTGTCGCCGGCCCGCCGCGCCCGGACATAGGCGGAGTCTCCGTTGCCGAGAAGGATCTGCGACAGATCGACGCCCCGGAGCTTGCCGCCGAAATGCAACGCATCGGCATAGGCCACCAGCTCCTCCCGCCATTCATCCGGCGAGGAGTAGCCTCGCCGCCCGACGAAGGTCACGCTGTAGAGGCGGCTTCCCGTCACCGGGCCGGCGGCGGCGGCAAGGACGAACTGCGCGAAGAGAGCCGCGCGCTCGTCCCACTTGGCCTTCGTGTCGCCGCCGTAGCTGTGGAAGCCGAAGAGGCCGCGGTTGGTCGCATAGATGACGGCGTTGCAGCAGTTGATGCTCGGAAAGCCGAGCTCGAAATCGTTCTGGGCCACCTGCATCTCGGCGACGTAGCGCATCCTGGCATCTCCGGCGGCGGCCAGCGCGACACTGCGCCCGCCTCTCCCGCCGTCACCCTGCGGTGATTCCCATGCGTTGGAAAGTCTTCGACGCCCACGACCGCATGGGGCGCGCCTGCCACAGCAGACGGGCGCGTCGCTGTCTCGGAACGTGGACCACGGCAGCCTGCCGGTATCGGCGCATCAGCCTGCGGATCGTCGCGGTCCTGGCCGCGAGGAGCAGCATATCCTCCGACCATCGGCCCAGGCTGCCTTCGGCCTCGGACGCAGGAAGCGAAGCGACGTCCCGCCGCAGCCGCCGATGCGCGGCCTCGTTCCAGCGCGGCGGCATCCTCCGGCTGAACGGGTTCCACGCCCCCAGGAACCAGGCCTCGTGCGCGCCGTGCCGGGCCATCCAGGCCTCGGCGCTCGCGCTGCGCCAGCCCACGCGCACCACGACCCCGCCGCTCCGGTAGAGGGTTCGCCGATAGGCCGCGTCGCGCGTCATGCCAGCTGGAGCAGCTGCGCCTTCAGATAGGCGCTCTCCGGCAGGATGGGATGCACCGGATGGTCCGGCCCCGCCCCGGAGCTGCAGAGGATCCGCGCCTCGCGCCGCGCGCGCCAGACGCCCTGGGCCACCGCCTCGAAGAACTCCGCCGGCGCGGCATGGTGCGAGCAGGAGGCGATGAACAGGTAGCCGCCCGGCGCGACGAGCTGGGCACAGAGCCGCGCGAGGCGCTGATAGGCGCGCAGCGCCGCCGGGATGTCCTTGCGCGACTTGGCGAAAGCCGGCGGGTCGGCCACCACGATGTCGAAGGTTTTCCGCGCGCCGACCATGCGCTCCAGCGCCTCCAGCGCCTCGCCCCGTTGGGCGGCCACGCGCTCGGCCAGGCCATTGGCGGCGGCCGTGGCCATGGCGAGGTCCAGCGCGGGCTGCGAACGGTCGAGCAGCGTCACCTGGGCCGCGCCCGCTTTGGCCGCCAGCAGGCCGAAGCCGCCGGTGTGGCAGAAGGCGTCGAGCATGGTGGCGCCGTTCGCGAGGGCGGCCACGCGCGCGCGGTTCTCGCGCTGGTCGAAGAACCAGCCGGTCTTCTGGCCGGAGAGCAGGTCGACCTCGAAGCCGATGCCGCCCTCCTCGACGCGGGCGCGCGCCTCGGTCCCATGCAGCAGGCCCGAGCCGAGCGCCAGCCCCTCGAGCGTGCGCACCGCGGAATCGTTGCGCGACACGATGGCGCGCGGAGACAGCAATTCCCCCAGCGCCTTCACGATGAGCGGCGTCGCGGCCTCCATGCCCGCGGTATTGGCCTGCAGCGCGATCACGTCGTCGAAGCGGTCCACCACGAGGCCCGGCAGCCCGTCGGCCTCGGCGTGCACCAGCCGGCAGAAATTCGGCACGCCGAGCCGCGCCCGCAGCGCCAGCGCGTCGGAGAGCCGCCGCCGGTACCAGTTGCCGCCGGGCTCGACCTCCGGATTGCGGTCCAGCACGCGGGCCGCGATCAGACTGTGTGGGTTGAAGTGCCAGACGCCGTGCTTCATCCCGTCGTCGCCCTCCAGCCGCACGGGGCTGCCGGGCGGCAGGGCCCGCAGCTCCGCATTCATGGCGATCTCGTTCGAGAAGGCCCAGGGATGGCCGGATTTCACCCGCCTGTCGCGGGCCGGCAGCAGGCGGATCAGGGGAAGACTCATGCGTGGCGCTCCGGCTGCGTGATGGCGAGGGTGACGGCGACGGCCACGCCGCCCAGCGCGCCGAGTTCGCGCAGGCCCAGCGGCTCGCCCAGCACCACGGCCGCGCCGACCACGCTCAGGACCGGCGCGAGCAAGGTGCCGAGCGCGGCGGTGGAGGCGGGTAGCCGCGCCAGCGCCCCGAACCATGTGAAGTAGGACAAGCCCATCGAGAAGATCACCATCCAGCCGAACCAGAACCACACCGCGCCGGAGACGGCGCCCACATCCGCATGCTCCAGGAACGGCGCCAGGGCCAGCATGGGGATGGCGCCGAGTGCCATCTGCCAGGTCAGCGCGGAGAGCGGTGGCAGCCGCAGCGGCATGCGCTTGGACAGCACCGAGCCCATCGCGAAGAGCACGGCGGAGGCGAGGATGAGCGCCATGCCCGGCAGCTTCTCGATTCCCACCTCGGCGCCGCGCCCGGCGAAGAGCACGGCCACGCTGCCGAAGCCGATGAGCAGCCCCGCCATGCGCCCGAGGCCCGGCCGCTCGCCGAGGATCGGCCAGGCGAAGAGGGCGGTCCAGATCGGCATGGTATAGGCCAGGATCGCGCCTTCCGAGGCCGAGAGCCAACGGAGCGCGAGGGTGCCCAGGGCCATCCAGGCGGTCACGTTGAGCAGCGCATAGAGTCCCAGCCGCACCCTCTGGCTCCGCGGCACGGCGAGCGGGACGCCCAGCGCTTTCGTGATCGCGATCAGCAGCAGGGCCGCGGCGCCGGCGCCCCAGGCGCGCAGCGTCAGCGGCGGCAGTTCGGTCATGATGAACTTCAGCAGCGGCCAGGTGGCGCCCCAGTTGACGGTCGTCGCGAGCAGCAGGAGCAGGCCGGTTGTTCTGGGCGTCACGGCGCCGAGGCTAGCCGCGATGCCGTCCGCCGGGAATGTGCAGGGCGCCGGGCGGCCGGGACCCGGCGCGAGGCTGTCAGAATCCGGCCATGGCGCGCACCTCGTCCGGCCGGTGCCCCGCCGTCCGCAGCGCCCGCAGCGTCGGCGCCCTGTCCCGCTTGGCCAGGCGCTTCCCGTCCGGCCCCAGGATCAGGGCGTGATGCGCGTAGAGCGGCTCCGGCCAGCCCATCAGCGCCTGCAACAGGCGGTGGATGTCGGTCGCCTCCAGCAGATCCTCGCCACGCGTGACCAGCGTGACGCCCTGGAGCGCGTCGTCATGGGTCACGCAGAGGTGGTAGGAGACGGGCGTGTCCTTGCGGGCCAGCACCACGTCGCCCTGGGCCTCGGGCGCGCAGCGGCGCGGGCCTTGGATCAGGTCGGTGAAGGCGAGAGGCCCCGTCGCGGCCAGGGCCCGCGCGACGTCTAGCCGCAGCGCATGGGCGTCGCCCCGCGCGATCCGCGCCTCGGCCTCCCCGCGCGGCATTCCGCGGCAGGTGCCGGGATAGGAATGCGCCGGCACCCCGTGCTGGGCCGCGATCGCGGAGGCGATGTCGCCGCGCGTGCAGAAGCAGGGGTAGAGCAGCCCGCGCCCGGCCAGCGCGTCCAGGGTGCGACGGTAGTCGATAAAATGGCGGGACTGCACGCGCGGCGTTCCGTCCCATTCCAGGCCCAGCCAGGCGAGATCCTCGATCAGCGCCGCCGCGAATTCCGGCCGGCAGCGGCCGGCGTCGATGTCCTCGATCCGCAGCAGGCACCGCGCCCCCGTCCGCCGCGCGAAAAGCGCCGCATGCGCGTGGCCCAGATGCAGCAATCCGGTGGGCGAAGGCGCGAAGCGCGTCACGCTTCCAGCGGGCATCTCGGGCATCATGGCGCGGCTCTCGCGCGAATCGGCCGTTGCCGCAAGGGCTTGTGACGGGCCCATGAAAGGCGCATCGGCGCAATAGCCCCGACTTGCGGCAGTGCGGCAAGGGTGTCATGCATGCGGCGCAGTTGTTGGCGGCGCACCCGAGTCCGGAAGCCTAGCCTCTCCCGGCGTCGGAACCTCCGCCATCGCGGCCAGGAGGAGCATCGCTTGCCCGACGGCAGTCTCATTCCTCAGATTTCCGGCCCGGGCGGCTTCCCTGCCCTGGTGCTGAACGCCGACTTCCGCCCGCTCTCCTACTTTCCGCTGTCCGTCTGGTCCTGGCAGGATGCGGTGAAGGCGGTGGTGCTGGACCGCGTCTCGGTGCTCAGCGAATACGAGACCGAGGTGCGCTCGCCGTCCTTCGCGCTGCGGCTGCCCTCGGTGATCGCGCTGCGCGAGTACATCCCCGCGGCCCGGCGCCCGGCCTTCACGCGCTTCAACGTCTTCCTGCGCGACAGCTTCGAGTGCCAGTACTGCGGCGAGGACCTGCCCGCGCAGGACCTCACCTTCGACCACGTGATCCCGCGCAGCCGGGGCGGGCGGACGAGCTGGGAGAATGTCGTGGCGGCCTGCGGCCCCTGCAACCTGCGCAAGGCCGACAAGCTGCCGCGCGAGTGCCACATGACGCCGCGCCACATGCCGCGCCAGCCGACGAGCTGGGAGCTGCAGGAAAATGGCCGGAGCTTCCCGCCCAATCACCTGCACGAGAGCTGGCGGGACTACCTGTACTGGGATTCCGAGCTGGACGAAGGCTGAGACCGGACGGTCCTCCGCCGGCGGCCGTGCTCACGGCCCAACGAGGACACGAAACGGCCCTCCCGCCGGCCCGGCCTCCGCCAGCACATCCCGCCACGAGCCGGGCGGCAGCGCCGGAGGCGAGACGGCTTTCTCGGCCTCGAGGGGCACCATGACCAGCAGCGCGCCCTCGCCCCGGGTGAAGCTTAGGAAGCCCGGGGGCGCATCGAGCGGCCGATAGCCCTGGAACAGGCCGGGCCGCTCCTTGCGAAGACGGAGCAGCCGCTGGATCACGCGCTGCTTCGAGAGGCCGGTCGCATCCTCCGCCAGTCCCGGCACGGGGGCCTGGAGCGCCGTGGCGCGCGCGGCATAGTCCACGGGCCGGCGGTTGTCGGGATCGACCAGGGAGAAGTCCCACCATTCGGTGCCCTGGTACAGGTCGGGCACGCCTGGCAGCGTGAGCTGCAGGATGGTCTGCGCGAGGCCGTTGACGCGGGTCGGCAGCGTCAGCCGCTCCGCCCAGGCCGCCATGTCCCGGCGGAAGCCCTCGGCGGCCGGATCCTCCAGCAGGGCGGCGGCGAAGCCCAGGCAGGCCTGCTCATAGGGCTCCTGCGGATTCTCCCAGCGCGTGTGTCGCTTGGCCTCGCGCAGGGCCTTGGTGAGGTATTCGCGCAGCCGGTCGGCGCCGATCGGCCAGGCGCCGAGCATGGTCTGGTAGATCAGCCACTCGTCCGCCGGGTCCGGGCCCTCCGCCGGGCGAAGCGCGGTGTTCGTCTCCATCCAGCGCGTGCAGGCGGCGATCCAGGCCTCGGGCTCCAGGGAGAGGAGATTCAGCCGCGCCCGCACCTCGGGGCCGCGCTTGGTGTCATGGGTGGCGAGCGGCGTCAGGTCGAGCGGATTCAGCGCGGCGCGGCGCGTGGCCCAGGCGTGGAACGCGCCGATGTCGCCCGCCGCGGCCTCGATCTCGCCGCCCACCTCGTTCACCGAGGTCAGCGCGACGTAGCGATAGAACTCGGTGTCCTCCAGGCCCTTGGCCGTCAAAGGCCCGCTGAGCTGCTGGAACCGAAGGCGAAGCTCGGCCGCCGCGCCCTCCCCGCCGGCCAGGATGATTTCCGCCAGCCAGCGCGCGGCGGAGGCGGTCCAGGGATCGCCCTCGGCCTCGGCGCCGGCGAGCATCGCCTCCCAGAGGGCGCGGTCCTCCGGGCCCGGCGGCGCGCCGGTCAGGTAGCTGCGATAGGCGGGGCAATGCACCAGCAGGGCCGCGAGTGCCGCGCGCAGGGTCGGCCGGGCGAACTCGATCGCGCGCTCCGGATCGGCAAGCGACCCGGCGAGGTCGGCAAGCTGGTCCAGCTCGGGCGAGAAACTCTCCTCCAGCATCTGGCGCTTGGCGGCGACGAGGCGCGCCGCCGGCTCACCCGTCACCCAGCCCTGCGCCTCCAGATGCGTGGCCAGCGTCCGATAGCCTTCTCCGGAAACGAACAGCCGGTTCAGCACGTTCAGGCGCTCGTAGCCGGTGGTTCCGTCCACGGGCCAGCCGGGGCGCAGTTCCTCCCCCGGGCCGAGGATCTTCTCCACCAGGACCGGCACGCCCGGCCCCACGGCCTCGCGCAGGCGTTCCGTGTAGCCGGCCGGGTCGGCGAGGCCGTCGATATGGTCGATGCGAAAGCCGTCCACCCGGCCTTCGCGCACCAGCTCCAGCGCCAGCCGATGCGTGAGGGCGAAGACCTCCTCCCGCTCCACACGCACGCCCACCAGCTCGTTGACATTGAAGAAGCGGCGCGAGGACAGCGCGTCGCGGCCGGAGCGCCAGTGCAGCGGGCGCCAGTGCTGGCGGTCCAGCAGGGCGGGCAGGTCCTGCTTGCGCAGCACGGCGCGCAGGGCCTCCCGCTGCGGCGGGTCCAGGGCCCGCAGCGCCGCGCGCGCGGCAGAAAAATCGGGCGAGCGGTCGGATAGCCAGTGGCCGCCCTGCGCGGCAAGACCGGCAGCCTCCAGCAGCTCCGCCGCATCCTCCCGGCGCAGCGGCCAGGCGTGCTCGCCATAGGCGCAGGCCACCAGCCACCCCTCGCCCGCCAGATCCAGCGTGATGGCGCCCTGCGCGAGCGTCTCGGTCAGGGTATCGCCGAGCACCGGCAGAAGGAGCTGCGGGTGCCGCTCCCAGTCGATGTCGAAGATGGACGCGCCCGGCCCCTCGCGCCCGCCGGCCAGGGCGCCCATCCACCAGGGGTTGGCGCGGTCGGCGACCATGTGGTTGGGCACGATGTCGAGCAGCAGCCCCATGCCCTTCCCGCGCAGCGCGTCGCTGAGCCGGCGGAATCCCTCCTCGCCGCCGAGCTCGGGATTGATGCGCGTCGGATCCACCACGTCGTACCCATGCGCCGAGCCCCGTCGCGCGGCGAAGAGCGGCGAGGCGTAGACATGGCTGACGCCCAGCTCCTCCAGATAGGGGAGGATCGCCAGCGCATCGTCGAAGGTGAAGCCGGCGTGAAGCTGCAGCCGGTAGGTCGCGCGCCAGTCGGGACGGGTCATGTGGGCTCCACCCAGGCGCAGGCCGACCAGGGGCCGAGCCGCGTATGCGTGCCGTCGAAGACGGCGTCGCCTGCCGTCACCCCGTCCTGGCGCGGCTGAAGCTGGATTTCCGAAGGCACGACGTCCGGATTCGCCAGGAGGCAGAGCACCCCCGCATCGAAGCCCCAACGCCAGGACAGGATGGCGCCCTCCCGCCGCAGCTCGGCACCGTGATAGGCGGTCGCCAGCAACGGCCAGACCAGCCGACGGCGCTGCGCCGCCAGGGTCTGGAAGGCGGCCAGCGCGGCCGGCGTCATGCGCTCCCAGGGGAGCCTTGCGGCCTCCATCGTCTCGGGGGCGAGCGGATCCGGCAATTCGCCGGCCGTGGCGAAGAATTCGGAGAACTCCCTGGCGCGGCCCTGGCGCACGGCCTCGGCGAGGTCGCCGGAGAAATCGCAGAAGAAGGGAAAGGGCGTCTCCAGCCCCGCCTCCTCGCCCTGGAAGACCATGGGGATGGCCGGCCCCATCAGCAGAAGGAAGCGCAGGAAGGCCAGGCGCTCCGGCTCCAGCGCGGCCGCCAGCCGGTCGCCGAGCGGCCGGTTGCCGATCTGGTCGTGGTTCTGCGCGAAGTTGACGAAAGCCTGGGGCGGCAGCCGCGCCGAGACCTCGCCGCGCGGCTGGCCGTCGCGATGGGCGGAGGCCTCGCCCTGATAGACGAAGCCCTCGGCCAGCGCGCGCCCGAGCGCCGCGACGGGATCTTCCGCATAATCCGCGTAGTAGCCCGAGCCCTCGCCCGTGGCGGTGACATGCAGCGCGTGATGCGCGTCGTCGTTCCATTGCGCGGTGTAGAAGCGCGGCTGGCCGTCGCCGTCCCGCTCCAGCCACCGCGCGGCATTGTGGTCGTTCTCAAGCACGAGCCAGGCCTCGGGCTTCAGGGCGCGGCAGGCCTCGGCCAACTCCGCCAGCAGGAGGTCGCCGCCGGGCGGCGCGAAGGCATGCACGGCATCGAAGCGCAGCCCGTCGAAATCGTATTCGCCGAGCCACATCAGGGCATTCTCGACGAAGAAGCGCCGCACCAGGGGCTGCTCCAGGTCGATCGCCGCGCCCCAGGGCGTGTGGTGGGCCTCGGTGAAGAACCGCCTGGCGATGAGGGGCAGGAAATTTCCCTCCGGGCCGAAGTGGTTGTAGACGACGTCCAGCATCACCCCGAGCCCGCGCTCATGCGCCGCATCCACGAGGACGCGCAGCGCCGCGGGCGAGCCATAGGCCTCGTCGGGCGCGAAGGGCAGGACGCCGTCATAGCCCCAGTTCCGGCGGCCAGGGAAATCCGCGACGGGCATCAGCTCGATGGCGGTGATGCCGCAATCCACGAAGTGATCCAGCCGGCCGATCAGCGCCTCGAAGCTGCCCTCGGGCGTCGCCGTGCCGACATGGAGCTCGGCCAGCACCACCTCGTGCCAGGGCCTGGGCGGCGTGGGGCGGCGCAGCGGCGGCAGGTCTGCGCGCACCACGCTCCAGCCCATGACATCCCCCTCCTGCCGGCGCGAGGCGGGGTCGGGGATGGGCTGGTCGCCGATCAGGAAACGATAGCGCTGGCCGGCGCGCGCATCGGGCCGCATCAGCTCGAAGAAGCCCTCCTGCCCGGCCCGCATCGGGATCGGGTCGCCCTCCGGCAGCGCGAGCGAGACGCGCTTCGCATCGGGCGCCCAGAGGCGGAACAAGGTGCCGTCCGGCCGCAGCACAGGACCGAAGCGCGTCGTCACGCCCGCGCCTCCCAGACAATGAGCGAACGGCCTTCCGCGATGACGGTCTGGCCCGTGGCGCGGCGCTCGCCCTCGAGGCGCTCGGCCGTGTCGAGCACCGCTTCCCACTGGCCGGTGCCGCCGGGCGGGATGGTGAAGTCGATGCCGTGATGCGCCGCGTTGAGCATGATGAGCAGGCTGGCATCGCCCTGCGCCGCCGGAGCCAGCCGCACGACCAGGCACTTGGCATGCGGCTTGTTCCACTCCTCTTCGGTCATGCGGGCGCCGTTCACGGCGAACCAGGCGACGTCCGGCACGCCGCGCTCGTTGCGCACGCCCGTGAGGAAGGCGGGACGCGACAGCGCGCTGCGCCGCTTGCGAAGCTCGGTGAGGCGCGCGACGAACCCGGTGAGCGCCTCGTCCTGCTTGTCCCAGTCGACCCAGCCGATCTCGTTGTCCTGGCAATAGGCGTTGTTGTTGCCGCCCTGCGAATTGCCCATCTCGTCGCCGGCCAGCATCATCGGCACGCCCTGCGAGAGAAAGAGCGATGCCAGCAGGTTGCGCTTTTGGCGCGCGCGGCGCTCCAGGATCTCGGGATCGTCGGTCTCGCCCTCGGCGCCGAAGTTCCAGCTCTTGTTGTCGTCGTGGCCGTCGCGGTTGTCCTCGCCATTGGCCTCGTTGTGCTTGTGATCGTAGGAGACGAGGTCCTGCAGCGTGAATCCGTCATGGGCGGTGATGAAGTTCACGCTGGACCACGGCCGCCGCCGCCCTCCGGCGAAGAGGTCCGACGAGGCGGCGAAGCGGGACGCGAAGGCGGGCAGCAGCCCCTCCGATCCCACCCAGAAGTCGCGCACCACGTCGCGATAGTCGCCGTTCCACTCCGAGAATCCGGGCGGGAAATTGCCGAGCTGATAGCCGCCCGGTCCGACATCCCAGGGCTCCATGATGAGCTTGCATCGCCCGAGCACCGGGTCCTGCCGCATGGCCAGGAAGAGCGGATGCCCCGGATCGAAGCCGTCGGGACGCCGGCCGAGGGTGGTCGCGAGGTCGAAGCGGAAACCGTCGACGCCATAGACCGTGGCCCAGAGGCGCAGGCTGTCCATCACCATCTGCATCACGCGGGGATGGCTGGTGTTCAGCGCGTTCCCGGTGCCGGTGAGATTGTCGTAGAAGCGCGGCTCGCCGGGCATGAGGTGGTAGTAGCTGGCATTGTCGATGCCCCGCCACGACAGCGTGGGCCCGAGGTGATTGCCCTCGCAGGTGTGGTTATAGACCACGTCGAGGATCACCTCGATGCCGGCCTGGTGCAGGCGGTCGACCGCCATCGCGATTTCCTCGAGCCCGCCGGCGCCGAGATAGCGCGGCTCGGGGGCGAAGAAGTTGAGCGTGTTGTAGCCCCAGTAGTTGGCCAGCCCCTTTTCCACGAGGTTGCGATCCTGCGTGAAGGCCTGCACGGGCAGCAGTTCCAGCGCCGTCACCCCGAGACGCTGGAGATGCTCCACCATGGGCGCGGAGCCCAGCGCGGCGAAGGTGCCCCGCGCCTCGTCGGGGATCAACGGGTGGCGCATGGTCAGCCCACGCACATGCGCTTCGTAGATGATGGTGCGCGGCCAGAAGTTGCGCGGCGGCGAGGTCGCGGTCAGCGGCAGTTCGGGAACCACGCGCGCCTTGGGCATGAAGGGCGCGCTGTCGCGATCGTCGAGCTGGAGGTCCGCATCGTCGCCGGCGCCGATGGGATAGGCATGCAGCGCGTCGTCCCACCGGATCTCCCCCACGAGCTGCCGCGCATAGGGATCCAGCAACAGCTTGGCCGGATTGAAGCGATGCCCCGCCTCGGGCGCCCAGGGTCCGTGCACGCGCCAGCCATAGACCTGGCCCCGGCCGATGCCCGGGAGATGGCAATGCCAGACGCCGTCCGTGCATTCGGTGACGGGGATGCGCTCCTGCTCCGTCGCGCCCAGGCCGTCGAACAGGCAGAGCTCCATCCCCTCCGCATTGTCGGAGAAGATGGCGAAGTTGGTGCCGCGCTGCGTGACCGTGGCGCCGAAGGGAAAGGGCGAGCCCGCCTCGATGCGCCTCACTTGGCGCCGCGTTTGGCGGGCTTCGCCTTCGCGACGGGGGCGCCCGTTTCGTCGAGAGCTTCGGTGGCCGGGGACTCGCCGGTGGCGCCCGTTACGACCGAGGAAGAGGGGGGATCGCTCGCGGGAAAGCTGGCCGCGACCTCCTTGTCCAGCTTCGCCTCCTGCTGGTCGATGTCGATCCTGGCCGCGTGCCAGAATCGCTGCTCTTCGCCTTCGGGCGAGCCGGCCTCTTCCCAAAGCTCGTAGGCCCTCTCGCGGATGCGCTGCTGGAGGAGTTCGTATTCGTCGGACATGATGACCCCGTGCTGAACGGTTCGGATGGAAGGGCTCCCATAGAACCCCCTGCCGTGGCGCGAGTTTCAATGGACGCATCGCCGGTCGCGATCATTCACGCCCTTCCGCCGGCCGCGGCCTGCGCAGCATGTTCCCTATATGTTCGAGACCACTTAGACTACAGCGTGGACCGGGCGTGGCCGCAGGCGGCGCGGGCGCGCGATCTGCCAGGGAGAGGCGTAAACATGCTGGACCTGTTCGGTGCACCGCCCCTGCCCGGCCTCGCCACCACGAACGACCTCGTCACCGCGACGGAGGAGAAGTCGCTGATCGCCGCGATCGATGCGGCGGATTTGTCGCCCTTTCGCTTCCAGGGCTGGACGGGCAAGCGGCTGACGACCTCCTATGGCTGGACCTATGACTTCGACGCCGGCCGGGTGCAGCGTGGCGGGCCCTTTCCCGAATGGCTGCTCCCCTATCGCAGCCGCGCCGCGCGCTTCGCCCGACTGGCCGAGGAGGATCTCCGCCAGGCGCTTCTGATCCGCTACGGTCCCGGCGCAGGCATCGGCTGGCACAAGGACCGCCCGGCCTATGAGCATGTGGTCGGTCTCTCGCTCGGCGCGGCGGCCACCATGCGGTTCCGGCGACGCCAGGGCGGGAAGTTCGAGCGGGTGAACCTTCCTTTGCCGCCCCGCGGCGCCTACCACCTCGCCGGGGAGGCGCGGCACGACTGGGAGCACAGCATCGCGGAAATGGAACTCCCCCGATGGTCGGTGACCTTCCGAAGCCTGAGGGACCATCTGCCGGAACCGCTGCCGGACGCCACCTGATCGCGGGCGTCCCAGGCGCCTTGGCACGCTCCGGGCGAGGCTGCCGCGCCGCGGCGTACATGGTCACCGTCCGGGTCGTCGCGGCCTGCCTTGCCGCAAGAATTGTTACCTCCGCCTGAACTCCACGGTCCTTTCGCCGTTAAGCCCATGCGAGTGCATACGGCACAGCCATCATCCAGGAGGACCAGACATGCGGCCCACATTCATCATCGCCATCGTCGCTGCCGCCGTCTCGGGCGCGTCGCTCGCCAGCGCCCAGGCGCCGTCCGCGACACCGAGCCAGCCCGTCACCGCGGCGCCCGCCGCCGGCGCCAACAGCTTCACCGAGGCCCAGGCCCGCGGCCGCCTCGAAGCCGCAGGATTCACCAATGTGACCGAACTGCAGAAGGACGATCAGGGAGTCTGGCGCGGGCGCGCCTCTCGGAACGGCACGGTCACGGCGGTCGGCGTCGATTTCCGCGGCAACGTCGTCGAGGGCGCCGCCCCCGCGCGCTGAGCCGGTCCGAAGCAACAGAACCCAGGAGATCAATCATCATGGCCACCAAGACCATCAGCCGCCTCTTCGACCAGCATGACGACGCCCTCGCGGCGGTTCGCGACCTCGAAGCCGCCGGCTTCTCGCATGCGGACATCGGCATCGCCGCCGGCAATCCCGACAACCGCTACGGCACGACGCCGGTCCTCGAGGAGCAGGAAGCCAAATCCGGCGCCGGCGTCGGCGCCACCGTGGGAACGCTGGTCGGCGGCGGGGCCGGCCTCGCGGCCGCGCTCGGCGCCCTCGCGATCCCCGGCTTCGGCCCCGTCGTCGCGGCCGGCATCCTCGCCGCGACGCTGACCGGCGCGGGCGCCGGCGCCGCCGCCGGGGGACTCATCGGCAGCCTGACGAGCCTCGGCGTGAGCGAGGAGGAAGCGCATGTCTACGCTGAAGGCATGCGGCGGGGCGGCAGCCTGGTCACCGTGAAGATCGACGATGCCCGCGAGCTCGAAGCGCGCGCGATCCTCGACCGCTACACGCATGTCGACCTCGCGGCACGGGAGGCGGATTACCGGGCCGGCGGCTGGACCGGCTACAGCGACACGACCGATCGGCCGATCGGCCGCTGATCGCTGATGACCGAGAGCGGCCCGGGGTTGCCCGGGCCGCCGCTCATGGGGCGTCCGGGCGGTCACGCCTCGCGCAAAATGCCCACCCGCAGCCCGCCATCGACCAACAGACTTTACCCGGCCACCTAGGGCGTCTCGTGAGAGATCAGGAACAGGGCGGCATCGCCCGCCTCCCATCCCGTGCCTTGCCGTCTAGAGCGTTCCTCGACCTAAATGAATCGGTAGCCTTCCCCGACACGGTTGAAGTCCGATTCAAGCTATCTGCCGGCGAGGAGGCTGGCAGAGATGTCGAAAGCCCTATCGGTGGATTTGCGGGAACGTGTGGTTGCTGCGGTGGCTGAGGGTGCCTCGCGACGACGCGTGGCAGCTCGCTTTGGCGTCGGCATCTCCAGCGCCATTGGTTGGTGCACCCTGGCTCGTGAAACGGGCTCGGTGACGCCTGGCGCATTGGGAGGTGATCGTCGCTCCGGCCGGGTCGAGGCCCATTCTGCGCTGATCCTGGACCTGGTGGAGCGCCAGCCCGATCTTACCCTAGCGGAGATCCGGGCGCAGTTGGCCCCGGCTGGCCTGTCCTGCAGCGAGAGCGCGATCTGGCGGTTCTTCAAGCGGCACGGGATCACGCGCAAAAAAAGACGGCCCACGCCGCCGAGCAGGACCGCCCCGACGTCCTGAGGCGACGCCTCGAATGGTTCGAGGGACAACTCGATCTCGACCCAAACCGTCTGGTGTTCATCGATGAAACCTGGGCCAGTACCAGCATGGCCCGCAGCCGAGGCCGGGCGCTGCGAGGCCAACGGCTGCGTGCCGCGATCCCGCATGGTCATTGGAAGACCACGACTTTCGTCGCCGGCCTGCGCAACACCGGCATGGTCGCGCCGATGGTGCTCGATGGACCGATCAATGGCGTGAGCTTTCAGGCCTATGTCGATCAGGTGCTCGTTCCCGATCTGCGTCCTGGAGACATCGTCATCATGGACAATCTCGGCAGCCATAAGCGGCCTGGCATTCGGACTGCCATCGAAGCCGTTGGGGCCAGCCTGCTCTACCTGCCGCCTTACAGCCCCGACTTTAATCCGATCGAGAACGCCTTTGCCAAGCTCAAAGCCCTGCTGCGCAAAGCTGCCGAGCGCACCGTTGACGGCCTGTGCAAAACCATCGGACGCATCAGCCAGCTCTTCTCCCCAAGAGAGTGCGCCAACTACTTCAGCGCAGCAGGATATGACCCAGACTGATCGGAAAATGCGCTAATGCTTGGCTGCGAGGGTGCTGAACGCGGAAAGCCCGTCGCTTTTTGGCGACGGGCTTTTGTTTTGTCATTGGTTGGGATGCGGGGACAGGATTTGAACCTGTGACCTTCAGGTTATGAGCCTGACGAGCTACCGGGCTGCTCCACCCCGCGGTGGTGAGTGTGTTTTCGGTTGGGTGGCCTGGCGCTGACCGACTCTCCCGC